>NZ_JBCNMT010000003.1:0-504183 GCF_039594775.1 Pedobacter sp.
ATAAATTTTCGATAATAAGTATGGACGAGTGCGGCGAGGACAGTTAACGCAACTAGAATATAAAGGAGTATTCTAAATAGTTGTTGCTCTTGGAAATGGTAACCTAGTATTATTCCCAAGCCGAAAGGAAATAATAGTTTAACAAATACTATTTCCGATTTAAACGTCAATACATCTTAAAATTGATAACGTAGCTGTATTCTCATTTCCGATTTCATTTTGCCATTTATTTCATCTAGGCCCGAACCAACGGTTTCTACGTTGTCGTAATTGTATAGCGCGTATCTTCCCCAGAGGTCAACGCGTTTGGCCAATCGGTATTTTAAGTTGGCGTACCCCCTTAAACCTTTGCCATTATACAGGCCAAAGGTAAAGTTGTAAAGCACATCATCCTCATAGGCATAAATCCTGCTGTCGTACGATGCAGTGTTGAAATAAGCAACCCTGATATTTCCAGATAATCTCGAAGAAAGGGGAGAGTAGCTTACATCCTGATAGGCTAGGTAACCAAATTCCGCTTTCGCATCGCCCTTTTTAAATTGTACCACTTCTACACGGTTTTGGAAGCCGAAGGATTTGCCTAAGGCCCATTTAACTTCGGCACGGTAGTTTTCCCGCTTTACATCATCGAGATAATTGAAAGGTACCGTTAAACTGGTATTTTGTTGTTTTACTTCAGATTTATATCTTAAAATGGTCTTAAAGGTTTTGGTTGGCGAGTAAGTCACTTGTCCCAAAAACTCGTAACCGTCTGATGGGGCATCTACCCTAAACCGTAGCCAAGGAAATTTAAAATAGTCGCCATAAACCTGTATGCTCCATATTTTTGAAGGGTTAATGTTAAGGCCTGCGTAAAATCCCTTTTCGTTAAAAGCTTCACTGGCTTCGGAAGTGCCCTGATTAAAGAAGTTATGATAGTTTTTTTGATAATTACGATGCAATACTACTGCCGAAACGGTTGACGACAAACTCACCAAGGCACCATTTACGTAGGCCAATCCGGCATCTAGCGATTTGCCCAGTTCGCCAAAAAAATAGAAGTTTTTGTAGGTATAACTATAATGCGCACCCACATTAGTGAGTTCTTTGCCTGTAAAGTTATGGATGCGATATAGGCCGCTTCCTGGTACAAAGGTTCTGTTGAAAGAAGTGTGGTAAGCTACCGCTCCAATGTTTAAGGCACTGGTTCTGTATTGTAGTACGCCACCATAAACGGTTTGCTCTAAGTTGTTCTTATTGTTGATTTCGGACTGGGTTCTGTGCAGGCCGGTTTCGTTAATGGTAGAAACCACCCGCTCTCCATTTACATCGGTACTTAGGGAAGCATCTAATTTACGGTGCGACACAAATGGCGAGAAATCAATGTTCTTAGCAATGTTTACCGTCATGGCGGCCCCTCGTAAAAAAGCAAACTCATTGGCCGAAGTATAAGGACGCAGGCCTACATCGCGTTTAACCACGCCTGTAACATCGGGCGACTTGCCAAAAGCAAAGCCCGACCAAAGGGTAAGCGCCTGCCCAAACTGCATAGTGTAATCGCCAAGCACAATTTTTTTAAATCTGCCCGTATTGAGGATGGCAATGTGCCCTGACATGAAATCGGTATAGTTAGATGGAATGAAATAAGAGGCTTTTGTGGCATTCCTAAAAAGGTATTCGCCAGCATCTTTCTCAAACACTAAAGAAGCCGAAACCCGGTTGGAATAAGTGTAACGATACCTGAACAGATAGCGGTCTGGGGTACCTAAGTACCTGCTTCCGGGCAGTTCGGTATAACCTTTTGATTTTTCAATCACCCTGCCATACCTTAGGATCAGGTCGTTATTGCCGTACATTAACAGGTTTTTACCCGTGATTTTGTCTACCGTGGCCGATTGTTCCAAAGTGGCAAAAGGCAATAAACGTTGTATGGTCTGAATGTCGAATTCGGGAATGCTCTGTAGCTCCAGTAGATCAATCAGCTTGCCATTTTTCCTAATGTGCTCAAACAAATTGCTGATCTGCAAGGGCGATAGGAAAACCAATGTTTTCAGTTCCTCAGCCGTGGTATTGTTAAGGTTAATAGGGTGCTTGCGATAATAAGTTAAACGGTCCTGTAGTTCCGAAAGGTCATAATCCTCGGGCAGGTTCTCAGCAATACTTTCAATCAAATCTTTAATCAATTGATCTTCTTGTGTTTGTGCCTTGGCGGCAAAGCCAATCAGTAATACTGCAAATAGTGCTAACAATCTAAAACGCATACGACAGGCCAATTTGAGGAGTGTAACCAATTTGTGGGTGGCTTTGTACGGCCAAGTCTAAAACCAATTTCTGATAGTTGAGGCCAATACCCACGTATTGTTTAAAGGGCTTGGCACTAATGCCGCCACGTAAGCTCAATATTTCGTAAAACCGATAGTCTATGCCCACGCTTACATCAAACTTTTGGTCAAAATCTTTAGAAATGGTGGTGGCTACGATCACTTTGTCAGATGGAGTATAGGTGGCTCCCAAATGAATGACCGTAGGAATATTGGTGGCGATATTGCTTGACTTGTAGCTTTGTGAAGAAGGATTGTTGACATACAGGCCCACACCAATTTGCTTGCTTAGGGCGTAGTTTACGCCCGCATCTACCGAAAAGGTGTTGGCATCGCCATAATTACTGATCTTAATTTGGTGAAGGTTTACCTTAATGCCAATGGAAAGGGCTTCGCCAAACTTTTTGGCCAGACCTAATCCAGCTTTAATCTCATTGTATTCGCTAATGCCATAACGGTTCACGCTAAGTCCGACAAAATTGCCGTTAAAAGGCAGTACAAAAGCAAAGTTTTGTTCGCTAAGCTCGTCGCCAAAAAGGTAACGGGCATAGTTTGCCGCTGCTGTAGTAGACTTAAGTCCCGTAATGCCGGCAGGATTGGCGTTTAAGCTCCAAATGTCGTAAACGGCGGCACTGGCATTGCCCATAGCCGTTAAACGAGCGCCTTGGTTGTATTGCGACCAAGATTTGTTAACGCCCAGAAGAATAATAATAACGAGTAAAAATTTGCGCATAGGCTGTTTGGTATAGCCAATTTATGGTAAAAAATAATATCTACAAAACAATTTGTGTGGTTACTTTCTAATTTCTATCGGCGTGTCCTGAAACACCAGCTCCCTAAAATTAGCCATATCCTGATTAGAAAGGGCAATGCAGCCATTTGTCCAATCTTTTTTTCGTTTTAAACCCTTAGAGGTGCCGTGTACCATAATGTTGCTGCCCACCTGTAGGCCCTTGGCCTTGGCCCGTGCCGAATCTGCTTGGTTAGGATAGGAGATGTGAAAGGAATGAAAAGTGGTGCTGTTCCATCTTTGCCAGTCGAGCGTGTAGGTGCCCTCGGGGGTTTTACCGTCGCCCTCATATTCTTTTTGCCCCACAGGATTTGGCCCTAAAGCTATGGAATAGGATTTAACGATATTGGAATCCTTAAGAAGATACATTTTTCGCTTACTCTTTATCACCAATATTTTGCTTACCAGATGCCTTTTAATAAAGAAAGCTTCGGCATCGGCAATGGCACCTTCATAAGTGGCCTGCTTTTTATGTAGCACAGGTCCCCATTGGGGATGCAGCCTGACCATGGCCCATTTTAAGATCGTGATATAGTCTTTGGTTTTACCTACGGTATCGCTAATGTTTCTGTAGCTGAGGTATTTATCCAGGTCACTTTGCTTAATCGAGTAGTTTAACACCGCGTCTCGATAAAGCACCTGATCTTTTTGGGCATTCGATTGACAGGCGTTAAGGAAAAAAAGCGTAAAAATGGTAAACGACCAACGTTTAGATCTCGTCATTCAGTTTAAGCAAAAAGCTTTTCAAACGTTCCAACGAATCAATGATTTTTTGGTTTTCCTTGACCTCGCCACTGTTACTTTTCATGTGTTCTTTAGCGCCTTTTAGGGTAAAGCCCTTATCATCTACCAAGTGAAAAATGATCTTTAAATTGTCAATGTCCTCTGGCGTAAATAGCCTGTTTCCCTTTTTATTTTTCTTAGGTTTAAGAACGTCGAACTCCTTTTCGTAAAACCTGATCTGCGAAGCATTTACACCGAACATTTCTGTCACTTCACCCATGGTATAATACATTTTGTTGATTTCTCTTTCCTTGTACGGCATATTTACTGCTGATTACTAAATGGTTGTAGATTTTACTTAAAGTGTTCAAATGTAAACGGATTTTAGCAGAAAACCACAATAAAATTATAATTTTGTTGCTCATTAAAAATTACCACTAAGACAGAAAGAACACAGAGGGATTTGGTTATGGGTAATGGTTTATAAGTGATGAGCTGTAACACATGATGTTTGCACTTTTACAATAACCTAAAACCTAATACTTAATACCTAAAACCTATAAAAGAAAATGACAGCGAAAGAAATAAGACAGACCTTTTTAGAGTTTTTTAAAAGCAAGGGACATCATATTGTACCATCGGCACCTATTGTGGTGAAGAACGATCCAACCCTGATGTTCACTAATGCCGGAATGAACCAGTTTAAAGATTTGTTTTTGGGCGAAGCGGCCGTAAAATATCCGCGTGTGGTTGATACGCAACGCTGTTTACGTGTTTCTGGCAAGCACAATGATTTGGAAGAGGTGGGAATTGATACCTACCACCATACTATGTTCGAAATGCTGGGCAACTGGAGCTTTGGCGATTACTTTAAAAAGGAAGCCATTGCATGGAGCTGGGAATTGCTAACCGAGGTTTATAAAATTCCTAAAGACCAACTTTACGTGTCGGTTTTTGAGGGTGATGAAAAAGAAGGTTTACCTAAAGATACCGAAGCTTATGAAATTTGGAAGCAGTTTGTGCCTGAGGATCGTATCGTATTAGGTAATAAGAAAGATAATTTCTGGGAAATGGGCGATACTGGTCCATGTGGTCCTTGTTCGGAAATCCATGTAGATTGCCGCAGTGCCGAAGAGCGTAAGGATGGCAAGGGCAAATCCTTGGTAAATGCCGATCACCCGCAGGTGATTGAAATTTGGAACAACGTATTTATGCAGTTCAACCGTTTAAAAGATGGTTCGTTAAAGCCGCTTCCAAATAAGCATGTAGATACGGGAATGGGTTTTGAACGTTTGGTACGTGTGTTGCAGGGCAAAAGCTCAAACTACGATACGGATGTTTTCCAAACGCTTATCCAATACATCTCCGATAAATCTGGTTTTGAATATGTAAGTAGTGCCGAGCCTGGCCAGAAAGGCTGGAACGAGGCTGTTGCCATGCGTGTAATGGCAGATCATATCCGTGCCATTTCCTTTGTGATTGCCGACGGTCAGTTGCCATCTAACAACAAAGCGGGTTATGTGATCCGTCGTATTTTACGTAGGGCAGTGCGTTACGCTTATACTTTCCTGAACCTTAAAGAGCCTTTCTTGAACCAGTTGGTTCCGGTATTGGCCGATCAGTTTAAAGGTGTTTTTGATGAACTGTATCATCAAAAAGACTTTGTACAAAAGGTTGTTTTAGAAGAAGAGGTTTCTTTCTTGAGAACTTTGGCTACAGGAATCCAACGTTTTGAAAAATACGAGGGTGGTAAAGTGATCGATGGCAATTTCGCCTTCGAATTATACGATACTTTCGGTTTTCCTATTGATTTAACTGAATTGATGGCTAGGGAAAAAGGACTTTCTGTAGATATGCAGGGTTTTAACAAAGCCTTAGAAGAACAAAAGAACCGTTCTCGTGCCGCAACCACCATTGATACTGGCGATTGGATCATGGTAAACGAAGATAGGGAAACGGAGTTTGTAGGTTATGACCTTAGTGAGTTGGAAACCGAAATCATTAAATATCGTAAGGTAAAGGCTAAAGGCAAAGAGCAATATCAGATTGTATTGGCCCAAACTCCTTTCTATGCAGAAAGCGGTGGTCAGGTAGGCGATACCGGAAGATTGGAAGACCATAGTCGCCAGTTTTGGGTAGAGATTACTGATACCAAAAAAGAGAATGGGGTAATTGTTCATTTTACCGATACTTTACCTGCCGACCTAGAGGGCAAGTTTTGGGCGGTAATTGATGAAGAGAAACGCAAGGAAACAGAAAACAACCACTCGGCTACGCACTTGTTACACGCTGCCTTAAAGCAGGTTTTGGGTCACCATGTAAATCAAAAGGGTAGTTTGGTGAATGCCGATTACCTACGTTTCGACTTCTCACATTTTGCCAAGGTAACTGATGAGGAACTGAACAAAATTGAGGACATTGTTAACGCTAAGATCCGTGAGAACATTCCTTTGAAAGAACAAAGGAACGTACCTTATCAGGAGGCGATCGACAGCGGCGTAACGGCTTTGTTTGGTGAAAAATATGGTGATTTTGTCCGTGTAATTACTTTCGACGATCATTACTCGAAAGAGCTTTGCGGGGGTACCCACGTAAAAGCTACCGGACAGATCGGTTTCTTTAAGCTTACGGCCGAATCGGCAGTGGCGGCAGGGGTGCGTAGGATAGAGGCCATTACCGGACTTCGTTCGGCAGCCGTAATCCGCGAACATTTTGAACTGGTGAAACACTTAGGGGCTTTATTGAACAATCCTAAAGACTTTGTTTCGGCCTTAAGTAAGGTGATTGATGATAATGGAGCGCTTAAAAAGGAAATTGAGAAAAGTATTTCTGAACGTGCGGTAGCTTTAAGAACAGATCTAGAAAGCAAAATACAACATATTGATGGCGTGAATTTTATAGCCACTGTGGTAGACCTGCCAAATGCTGATGCCGTTAAAACCTTGGCCTATGCCGTAAAAGGTGCCATACAGAACTTGTTCTTGGTACTGGGGGTAGTGATTGATGGAAAACCTCAACTTACCGTAGCCATTGATGATGAACTGGTAAAAGCCAAAAATTATAACGCGGGACAAATTGTAAGGGAACTGGCTAAAGAAATCCAAGGCGGCGGCGGCGGACAGCCTTTTTACGCGACAGCAGGTGGTAAAGATGTTGCTGGAATGGACAGGGCAATTGAAAAAGCAAAGAACTTCTTGTAGTACATAACCAAATCATCTATAATTATTTTAAAAATCAATGAAGAAAAACCTATTAGCGCTTTTGCTCTTTTTTTTAGCTTGTACGTCTTTTGCGCAAGAAATCAAAGGAAACAATACAGATAGTGTAAAAAATATAGATAAGAGCATTAAAAAGAATGAAATAAAATTGAACTTATTAAACTCAATTTTAGGTTTCCCGGAAATTAATTACGAAAGAATTTTAACCGAGGAATCTTCTGTTGGGTTATCGGTAGCATTTAGTTTGGGGGAGCGTGCAAACATATTTTTGGATAATTATAAGTTTATGGCTGTGCCATACTATAGAATGTTTTTTGGTAAAAACACAAGTGGTTTTTTTATAGAGGGAAATGCCGCTGTAGTTACTTCAGACATTTATTTAAGTAAGACCACGTATAATTCAAATACGGGTATCTATACCTATGAAAGAATTGTTAATAATGAAACCAATATAGGTTTAGGGGCTGCTGTTGGACTAAAGTTTATCACTAAGAGTAATTATATTGGAGAAATTTTAGGTGGGGCTGGGAGGTTTTTTGGAGATGCGTATCATAAAGTATATCCGCGTATAGGCGTTTCCTTAGGAAAGAGGTTCTGATTTTATTTATTCTTTAGTAAAGAATTTGATCACAAAAAAGCTCCCGATTTAATCGGGAGCTTTTTTGTGATGTATACTTGTCATTTCGAACGTAGAGAGAAATCTAGCAATTTGTATTATATTATTGAGTCGTTAGATTTCTCCCTTTGGTCGAAATGACGAGGGGATTTAATCTCTATCTCTTCCTTTACCTTTATGACCTTTTTCTTTATGCCATCCTTTATGTTTGCCATTATCATGTCTGTATCTCTCTACATAACGGGTTTGGTAAACATTGTGCCTCAAATAAGGACGAGACTCATTAATTACAATTTTTCTGCCCCTGTATAAATCATAGCCCCTGTACGCTCTCGGCAACGAAGTTCTGTGCACCCATCTGCTTCCTTCATAGTATACGTAACGTCTGCTAGGCACATGGTAATAGGTACGGATATCGGGCATGTAGTAATACTCCACGTAATCGTAGCCACGAGGTCCCCAATTAGGTTGTGCACCTATATTGATATTTAAACTAACTTGAGCGTTGGCTGTGTGCAATGTTGTTGCTACTATAGCAACAGTTAACATTAGGATTAAACGTTTCATATCATTTAGTTTTATGCGTGTTGACAAAACCTATACGAATATCGTGCCATATCATATTGTTACCCATTTTACCATGTAATTGATACATATTTACCTATATTTGGAACAGCTAAAAAAGCTTTGTCGAATAGTAAAACCTATTAATGAGCACAACAACCATCGTAAAAGACATCGAAAATTTCGAGCTGGTTTCGGGTTTAGAAATCCATGTTCAGTTAAACACACAATCTAAAATATTCTGTTCAGATAGCGCTGCATTTGGTGCAGAGGCCAATGAGCATATCTCTACTGTTTCATTGGGGTTGCCAGGCGCATTGCCCAAGCTTAACAAAGAGGTCATTGAAAAAGCCATGCGGATTGGTCTAGCACTTAACTGCGAAATCAACCAATATAATTTCTTTGATCGCAAAAATTATTTCTACGCCGATCTGCCAAAAGGATACCAGATTACGCAAGATAACAGTCCCATTTGTAAAAATGGTTACCTCAATGTGCAATTGGCCGATGGAACCGAGAAACGCATCGGGATTAACCGTATCCACTTGGAAGAGGATGCAGGCAAAAGCATGCACGATCAGGATGATAATTATTCATTCGTGGATTTAAACCGTGCGGGCGTTCCCTTGATTGAAATTGTAACCGAGCCAGATGTCCGCAGTGCGGAAGAAGCATCAGCTTTGCTTAATGAAATTAGGCAATTGGTACGTTTTTTAAATGTAAGCGATGGCAATATGGAGGAAGGTTCTTTGCGCTGTGATGCCAATATCTCTATACGTGAAAAAGGCAGTGCCGCTTTTGGTACGCGTTGCGAAGTGAAAAACCTGAATTCGATCCGCAATGTGCGCAGAGCAATTGATTTTGAGTTTGGAAGACAGGTAGCTGTAGTGGGCGCAGGAGGAAAGATCATTCAAAGTACCTTGAATTTTGATGCGGATAAAGGCACTACATCTCCCATGCGCAGTAAAGAGGAAGCGAACGATTATCGTTATTTCCCAGATCCTGATCTGCCGCCGGTAGTGATTTCTAATGAATGGCTTAACCGTGTAAAGGAAGCTATGCCAACACTGCCCAAGGAAATTGCCAAACAATTAGTGGTGGAGTTGGGCATTAACCTATCTGAAGCTGCAGTATTGGCTGATGATAGAGACTTATATCAATACTACAATGAGGCCAAAAAAGACATTAAACACCAAAAAAGCTTGGTAAATTGGTTACTGGGGAGTATTAGGGCAATCCTTAATGAAAAGCAGATCGATATAGCTACTTATGCGATAAAACCAGCGCAGTTGGCACAAACCATTAATTTGGTTGATGAAAAGAAAATCTCCCAACAAAATGCTATCCAACAGTTGTTGCCCGCTTTAGAGGGTAAAGAAGTTAACGTAGAGGAGCTGGCGCAGCAACTGAATTTACTAATTGTTGAAGATGTCGATGCCATTTCGGGATTGATTGATGAAGTGTTGGCCAAATATGAAGCGCAGGTAGAGGCATACAAAAAAGGCAAGAAAGGCGTTTTAGGTTTGTTTGTAGGCGAAGTAATGAAACTTGCCAAAGGTAAGGCCGACGCCAAAAAAGTAAACGAATTGATTTTGAAAAGATTAGAGGTTTAAGCTATAGACGGAAGGTGTTTATGCTTAAGCACCGTTCAGTCTAAATACTAAGTACTAAATACTAAAATTCTAAGACCTAATTAAATGAAAAGAACAATATTAATTTTAGCGGTAGTAGTTGCAACGTTGATGGCTTGCAAGGATAAAACCAAGTTTACCATTAGCGGAAAATTGACCAACGCTGATGTAAAGAATAAGGTTTATTTGTATGGAATGGCAAGCAATAACATGGTGCTGTTGGATTCGACCAACCTATCGCAAGATGGTGAGTTTAAATTTACCAACACCAAGCCAGAAGCTGATTTCTTTAGAGTTAACTACCTCACTAACGAATATATTGTAATTGCCAAAAATGGTGATCAAGTGAAAGTTACCGCCGATGTAAACGATAAAAGTCAACATTATACCATTGATGGTGCCGAAGATGCTGCAAAACTAGCTGAGTTTAATGAGATGAAAATCAAATTTCAGCAAAAGATCTTTGAGGTGAGCAAGCAGTTTGAAGAGAAAGTAGCCGCCGATCCAAGCAAAAGAGATGAGCTTTTGCAACAACTATCGCCAGTGTACAACAATGCGATGAATGAGCTTAATCAGGCGATCATTAAGTTTGCTATGGACAATAACAAATCTTTGGTGAGCTTTTATGCCATTAGCTTGGTTAATCCGGTAGGAAATGAAAAGGCCATGGTTGATTATGCAGAAAAGGTAGACGCTAGTTTAAAAGGGCATTCGGCCGTGAAAAACTTCATCGACAAGGTGTCTAGATTAAAGGCCGTACAAATAGGGGCAACAGCTCCAGATTTCTCTATCCAAAGTATTGATGGAAAAACAATTAAACTGGCCGATTATCGTGGTAAATATGTGCTGTTAGATTTCTGGGCTTCGTGGTGTGGACCATGCAGAGCCGAAAATCCTAACGTAGTAAAGGCTTACCAAACCTACAAGAACAGAAATTTTACAGTTTTGGGTATCTCTTTAGATAAAGATAAAAATGCTTGGGCACAAGCCGTTAAACAAGATAATTTAGCATGGGACCAAGCAGGAGAATTGAGTGATTTTGAGGGAGCTACCGTAAGACTTTATCAGGTTGAGGCTATCCCTAGCTCATTTTTGCTTGACCCACAGGGGAAAATCATCGCACGTGACCTAAGAGGTGAAGAATTGGAAGTTTTTTTAAACAAAACCTTACCTAAACTCTAATTCTATGTTAATATATAGAGTAGTCTTAACAATTTGTTAACTTCACCTTAACTAAATATTGCAATTGTCTACTTACTTTCGTAACAAATAAAAAGCAATGAGTACAGCTAAACAGAAGATATTAATTGTTGACGACGAACCGGATATCTTGGAACTGATTGAGTATAACCTCAAAAAGGAAGGTTACCAAGTGTTTTTGGCCAGTAATGGACAGGACGGAATCAATGTTGCGAAGAAGGTTCAGCCAGACTTGATCATCTTAGATATTATGATGCCTAAGATGGATGGGATCGAAGCCTGTCGCTTAATGAGGGCTATTCCTGAGTTTAAAAATACCTTTATGGTGTTTTTAACCGCAAGGAGCGAAGAATACTCGGAGATTGCGGGTTTCAACGTAGGTGCCGATGATTATATTGCCAAGCCTATTAAGCCTAGAGCTTTAGTAAGTCGCATTAACGCGATTTTGCGTCGTAACGCAAGTAACGATGAAGTTTCTGAAAACAAATTGGAAATTGGCGATTTGGTAATCGATCGCGAATCTTACTTGGTTTACCAAAATGGCGAAAAAGTGGTTTTGGCCAAAAAGGAATTTGAGCTGCTTTATTTATTGGCTTCAAAACCTGGAAAGGTTTACACCCGCGAAGCGATATTGAAAAACATCTGGGAAGATTCGGTAGTGGTTACCAATAGAACCATTGATGTGCACATCAGGAAACTGAGAGAGAAATTGGGCGAAAACTATGTTTCCACCGTAAAAGGAGTAGGATATAAGTTTGAGTTGTCTTAAGATATAAAGCCCCGAGCAATCGGGGCTTTTTTGTTCTTTTCGTCATTTCGACCTTGTGGAGAACCAAAGTTCAACGGAGTTAAATCTTTCAATGTGTATTGTCTTTAATCCCATACGTCATTTCGACCTTGTGGAGAAATCTTTGGATATGCTTATAAGATTAGTAGTACCTAGAGATTCTTCGCTGCGCTCTGAATGACAAGGTGTGCTCTGAATGACAAAGAATGCTTTGAATGGCAGGGTGTATTTTGGATGGCAAATTTGTGATCATTTCGGTCCTGTGGAGAACCAAAGCTCAACGGAGTTAAAATCTTTCAATGTGTATTGTTTTTAAATCCATGCGTCATTTCGACCTTGCGGAGAAATCTTTGAATGTGCTTATAAAGTAGGCTAAGAGATTCTTCGCTGCGCTCTGAATGACAAGGTGTGCTCTGAATGACAAGGTGTGCTCTGAATGACAAAGAATGCTCTGAATGACAGGGTGTGTTCTGGATGAGAAAATTTGTAATCATTTCGGTCCTGTGGAGAACCAAAGCTTAACGGAGTTAAATCTTTCAATGTATATTGTCTTTAATCCCATGCGTCATTTCGACCTTTTGGAGAAATCTTTGGATGTGCTTATAAATTGCCTAGAGATTCTTCGCTGCGCTCTGAATGACAGGATACGTTATGAATGTAAGGTGTGTTCTGGATAGCAAGGTATGCTTTGAATGACAAGGCACGCTTTAAATGATAGAAAGAAAAACCTGTACTATTTACAATGCTAAAGCCTGTTGTTCCCCTTTGTTCTTTTCTGCGGTTTCGTATAAACCGGCCGCTGCTGCTATCCTTCGTTTAATGCGTTGCGCTAATATCCTTGGACCTAGTACTTTTACACATTCACCAAACCCTAAAATTTCCCGTTCCAGTTCATAATTCAATACCACGTCAATTCTAAATACGGTAGTTTTTTCCTTTTCTGCAATCAGCTCTTGGGTATGATGCAAGGGTTTGGTAATTACATAAGGAGCATTTCGGTTATCGAATTCTAAAATTACCTTATGTGGTCTGTCGTTGCTATTTTTGGTAACTCCTATTAAATCGCTATAGTAGCGTTCAAAATCAATGCCCTCATGTAATACAAAGGGTTCGTTAGGTAGTTCTTGAAATTCAATGATACGGTCTAAAGCCAAATTCAATAGTGAACCACCCTTTTTTGTTCGTACAATAACAAACCACCTATTTCGATATTCTTTTAATAGGTATGGATAGTAGATGGCATTTTTAGATTGCTGCGCCTTGAAGGATTTGTACTCAATGAGCAATGCCGATTTATTTAGGATAGCCTGATATAACTTGGGAATGTATTCCATCCCTTTCAATTGGTTATTGCTTTCCAGTTGAATGTAATTTCCACCTTCGTGGGTTGATTTATAGAGGTTGTTCTCCAAGCGAGCAATCATATCACTCATCTCATCAAAGTAATTAAAAGCATTAAACTGCTTTAAAACACCTACAATTTCCTTCATCTTATCTACATCGGCATTGTTAATGGGAGCTTTAGTGATGCTATAGTTGGCGTCTTCGTATACATAAAATCGTTTGTCCTTTACTATAATTGGAGCATTGTAGCCCAGCTTATCACTGCGCATCAGTTGGATATCAGCTTGTATGGTACGTTTGCTTACGCCAGAGGTAATTCCCTCTAGTTCATACAATGTTTCGGATACTTTCTCTATAAGATCTTCCAAAGTCCATTTCTTGTATCGGTTTCTTAAACAATCGTCGATGGTTTTGTACCTGATTAATGCCAGCTTGTTAATTGCCATTTGGTCAATTTTTGTGAAAGGTTGAATAAACTTGCTGATAAAGCTAGTGGAAAATATTGGAAAGAGGATGCTTCTGCGCAATGTATTTGCGTAATTGATGGTTTTTAACAGATTTTTAAACTATTTAATAAAATTATATATCTGTATATCAGTGTAGTGTGTTGTTTGGTGTAAATATTTTTTTAATGCGCAAATATACTGCGCAGTGGTGCTGGCATCTTTGTAATGTCGCCAGTCGATAAAAGTACTTTGATTAATTTCATCATAATATAAAGATATTCCGACCACAAGTCGGAATGGCAATGCTAAATTAGATTTATCCTATGTTGAGGGTTTCCGTATAGCCCCAAAGTGTCCAAGTTTTAACGAGGGATATGCTGATAAATGTAATGATAGGTTGTCTTACACGTTGTGTGTCGTGGGTTCGAATCCCACTTCCAGTAAAATGGAATAGCTCAGTTTGGTAGAGCAACAACCATAATTGCAGGTTCGAATCCTGCTTCCAAACCACAATTTGGAATCGCATAAGGGTAGTGCAATGGACTGTTAATCCATCTGAAAAGAAGAGATACTTCAAATTTCTCAAAAAAACTAGCGTTGTAAAACCACGTTTGGCTAATGGTAATTAAAAACCAGCAGGCAATTTGTGTTTTGCTCAGTAGGTGCCCAATAAGTAAGTCATGATTTTTAAGTCAAGCCTTTTGGTGAATGGTTCGCTCTGCCTATGGAAATTATCCCATCATCTAAAACCGATCAACTGGCCTCACTTTTAAACAAACTTATGGATTTGGTACTTCCGCAAAAAGACAAATAAATGTGCGGTTACAACGCTTTTAAAAGCTAATAATCAATAGAAAATAAATTTTAACATCAAAAAACATGAAAAGAGTAACCATTAACACCAATAATGTTGGATTGGTGTTTAAAAGAGGAAAATTAGAAAAAGTATTAACGACAGGTGCACACTGGATTGGTTTCAGTGAAAATGTAACGGTTTATGATATGGGCAAGGAGTATCATTATACTTCGGCAGAATTAGATATTTTATTGCAGCATGCGGACTTTGTGAATTTGATTCACTTGGTAACCGTAGCCGATAATGAATTGGTATTGACTTATCAGAATAAAAACTTTAAAGGCATCATGAATGCTGGACGACATGCGATCTGGAAAGGTTTGTCCGAATTCAATTTTGTGAGGGTAAATACCAGTAACGTTGATATTGACGAAACCATTGACAGAAACTTGTTAGAAAAGATGCCTTTGTTGAACTACATCAGGGCCTATAGAATTGAGTCGTTCGAAAGAGGCTTGTTGTTTATCGATGGTAAATTCAATAAAGTATTGGAGGCTGGAAGTTATACCTATTGGAAAAATAGCACCACCATTCAAGTTTACAAAGCTGATATGAGGCAATTGAGCATGGAAATCAGTGGTCAGGAAATTTTAACCAAAGACAAAGCTCAATTGAGGGTAAACTTCAATATCCAATACAAAATTGAGGATATCGAAAAAGCTTTGTTAGACAACAAAGAATTTGATAAACAATTATACGTCACCATGCAATTGGCCTTAAGAGAGTTTATTGGCTTAATGACTTTAGACGAGTTGATGGAAAGCAAAGAGAAAGTTGCCGAAACGGTAATGGACTTGGCCGCTGGTAAAGTTGCTGATTTGGGCGTGAAATTGATCAACAGTGGTGTGAAGGACATTATTTTACCTGGCGATGTGAAAGAAATCATGAACCAAGTATTAGTGGCCGAAAAAAGAGCGCAAGCGAATATCATCACAAGGAGAGAAGAAACGGCCTCAACCAGAAGCTTGTTGAATACCGCAAAATTGATGGAAGAAAACACGATGTTGTACAAATTGAAGGAGATGGAATATGTAGAGAAGATTGCGGAAAAAATCAACAACATCAGTTTATCTGGCAGCGGACAAATTGTAGATCAATTGAAACAAATTTTTGTGAAATAAATTAAATTTAGACGCCCTCGGCAAGTGAACGATGCTTGTCGAGGTTTGAATAGGAAACAATGAAAACAAATATTACTGGAAATGACCTTTTAAAAATCGGTTATTCCGAAGACAAAATATTAGGCTTGGCTTTGAATATTATAGCTGAGCATTTTAGTGAAGTTACAGCGGCAGAGCTTTTGGCCTTGTTTAAAAAAATAAAAGATTACCCAGAAAGTTTTTTGGACGATTCTGTGTTGGCAAGCTTGGCAAAAGCCATGATTGAAGAAGCGCAGCCTAAAGAAATTGATACGATTGCATTGGTAGAAAATGCCAAAACGTACGCGATATTTGGTGAAAACTACATCGAAGATGGGGCAAGAAACCAAATGGATATCGCCATGCAATTGCCGGTAACCGAAGCTGGCGCTTTAATGCCAGATGCCCATCAAGGTTATGGTTTGCCTATTGGTGGGGTATTGGCGACCAACAATGCCATTATTCCTTATGGTGTAGGAGTGGACATTGGTTGTAGAATGGCGCTAAGCATTTTCGATATTCCAGAAAAGCATTATTTTGGGAAAGATGCCATGTATAAGCGGGAACTGATTGCCTTCACCAAGTTTGGTGCAGGAAAAGAATACAGATCTTTAGAAAGAGCCGATCATGAAGTGTTGGAGAATGAAGCATTTAATTCAACGCCCTTCTTGAAGAATTTGCATGGCAAAGCTTGGGCACAATTAGGAACATCTGGAGGTGGTAACCATTTTGTAGAATGGGGGATTATTGAATTTGCCGAGCGAGATGAGGTGTTGAATATTGATAAAGGACGATATGTAGCCTTGTTAACACACTCTGGCTCCAGAGGTTTGGGTGCAACCATTGCTAGCCACTATACCAAATTGGCAAAAGAAATTTGTAAGTTGCCTAAAGAAGCGGCAAACTTGGCTTATTTAGATTTAAACTCTCCAGAAGGTCAAGAATATTGGATTGCAATGAACCTGGCAGGCGATTATGCTTCTGCTTGTCATGAGGTGATTCATAAGAGATTGACTAAAGCCATCGGGGCTAAAGTGCTGGCCAAAGTAGAAAATCATCATAATTTTGCTTGGAAAGAAATCTTAAATGGCGAAGAGGTAATTGTCCATAGGAAAGGGGCAACACCTGCAGGCAAAGGGGTGATGGGGATTATTCCAGGCAGTATGACCGCCCCAGGTTTTTTGGTGAGGGGAAAAGGGGAAACTTCATCTATTAACTCGGCTTCGCACGGCGCAGGGCGGTTAATGAGCCGTACCAAGGCCATTCAAAGCATTACACGTTCAGAAATGAAGGCAATTTTAAAGGACCATGGCGTAACCTTGATTGGCGCTGGATTGGATGAAGCACCTATGGCTTATAAAGACATCCACCAAGTGATGGCGGCACAAACCGATTTAGTAGATGTTGTTGCCAAGTTTGAACCTAAAATGGTGAGAATGGCTGATGACGGTAGTCGAGAAGACTAGTTTAGAAACTTAAATTTAACGTTAGTTCTGATAAGCATTTTGCGATTTTTCGTTATCTCTAGCCTTAGCAAATCCTCTTCGTTCAACTAAAATCGGCCTTGGCCTGTTCGGGATGCACAAATTGGCCTTGCTTGTTCCTTTAGCAGAACAGGGCGCAGCCGTGGATTTTTTTGCATACTTTTTTCATCTATAGGAAAAAAGTTTGTCCGCGAAGCGACAGAACTGTAAAGAGTAGCAGAGAGCTGATGTCTTAGTCTAAAAGTCTGATTGTGATGCATATAAAGTATTTTATTAAACAGATTATCATAGCCAAGAATACTAAGTGTTATTGATTGGGGATTGCTCCATAAAAGTAATCCCAATCTCATTTTGTAAATATGTTAATATACCGATTGGTATATTTTGTACGTTTGTTACGTTAAATGATAAAACAATATGAGTAAAGCCGAGAAAACAAAGCAATTGATTATTGAAAAAACAGCCGATGTTTTTAATAGAAAGGGCTATGCGGCAACCTCTCTATCAGATATTACCAAAATTACTGGACTTACCAAAGGGAGTATATACGGCAACTTTGATGACAAAGAAGAAGTAGTTGTTGCTGCTTTTAAGTTTAATGCCGAGCGTTTGAGAGATAGTATGAATGCCGCCATTTCGAAAGAGGACACTGCTTACGGGCAATTGATGGCTATGCTTAACTTTTATAAAACTACTTGGGAAAAAGCGGCATCACAAGGTGGCTGTCCCATGTTAAATGCAGCAACGGAAGCAGATGATCATTTGTTATTTCTGCAAGATACTGTTAAGGAAAACTTTATTGCTTGGCAAAAAAAGGTATCAACCATTATAGAGAAAGGAAAAGCGGAAGGTAGTTTTAAGGCTGGCTTGCAAACCGAGACATATGCCTACACCTTCATCATGCTTATAGAAGGTGGCATATTGCTATCTCGTACACTTAATCAAATCACACATTTAAATACGGCGCTAGATCGCGTAAAATTGATCATAGACCAAGAAATTATCAATTAAATTTTTTTAACCTAAAATATACCGATTGGTATATTAAATTTTAAATATCATGAGAGTAGAAAATAACAAAGTTTTTATTTCGGGAGCAACTTCAGGAATAGGATTGGCCATAGCCCGTAAACTTCACGCTTTAGGCAATCAAATTTTGGTGAATGGAAGAGATAAGAATAAACTGAATGAAACTATTAATGAACTGAAAGGTAGCATTGCCATACAAGCTGACTTAAGCTTGGAGGAAGAACGTTTAAGGGTAGTAAAACTTATCCAAGAGGAGCATCCAGATTTAAATTGGGTCATTAATAACGCAGGTTTAGCTTATAGCCATTCTTTACAAAATGAAGGAAACGCTTTTGAGCTGGCGAAAAATGAGATCAACCTTAACTATTTGAGCATTGTACATTTTACAGAGCTGTTATTACCTCAGCTTTTGAGTATTGAGAATAGCGCTATTGTTAATGTAACCAGTATTGCGGCGTTTAGGGGACATGCCAGTATTCCAACCTATTCGGCCAGTAAAGCGGCTTTACAGAACTACACCAACGTACTTCGTGATAGTTTAGCTGAGCAGGAAAATGTTCATGTTTTTGAGTTGATTCCACCTTTGGTAAATACGCCATTTTCCAAAGAGATAGGTGGTGAGCAGCATGGAATTCCACCAGAAGAGGTTGCTGATGAGCTTTTGACTGCCCTGAGCTTAGATCAGTATCAGGTACCTGTAGGCATGACCAAACAGTTTTTTCAATCGTAATCATAGTAGTTGATGGATGCGCTGGAAGCAATGAGGTCGTACATCGGGAAAGAATTTGACCGCTCGCCCTCGCCATTTATGAGATGGTTGCGACCTATGGTGGTCTCGGTAGAAAAAGGCAGTTTGGAGTTTAAGTATGTAATCAGGAATGAATGGTTAAACCCAATGGAAAGATTGCATGGTGGAGTTACTGCTGCGATTATTGATGATATGTTGGGCGCAACGATGTTCAGTTTAGACGAACCTTTTTATTATACGACCATTAATAATACCATAGATTATTTTTCTGTAGCCCAAGAAAACGATGAAATTACCGCAAAAACTAAAATAATTAAAAAAGGACGACAATTTATCCACGCCGAATGCGAAATTTGGGGCCGGAAAGGAACACGGCTCATTGCCCGTGGGACATCCAATTTATTTAAAACACAGATAAAAAAATGAAACGAGTTGTAGTTACAGGGTTAGGGACCATTAATCCCCTAGGAGATAATGTTGCTGATTTTTGGAAGAATGTCGTAGCAGGAAAAAGTGGCTGCGAACGTGTAACACGTTTTGATGCCTCTCGTTTCCGTTCTCAAGTAGCTTGCGAAGTGAAAGATTTTGATCCGGCTGCTCACTTGGACAGAAGCGAAATTAAACGTACCGATTTGTTTACACAGTATGCTTTATATGCTGCAGATCAAGCTATGAAAGACTGTGGCATTGATTTAAGCACCATTGATCCCTTTGATTTTGGGGTGATTTGGGGCAGTGGACAAGGTGGCATGCAAACTTTTGAAACGGAAGTAGAGAATTATGTGAAAGGAGATTACAATCCTCGTTTCAACCCATTCTTTATCCCGAAACTTTTGGTAAACATGGCTTCAGGCTTAATTTCGATGAAATTTGGTTTGCAGGGAATTAACTACACCCCAGTTTCGGCTTGTGCTACTGGTAATAATGCCATTATGGATGCCTTTAACTACATCAGATTTGGTAAAGCCAAGATGTTTGTAACGGGAGGTTCAGAAGCAGGGATTACGCCAGCTTCATTTGGAGGTTTTGCTGCCCTAAAGGCAATGTCTACCAGAAACGATGATCCTCAAACTGCCAGTAGACCGTTTGACAAAGACAGAGATGGTTTTGTAATGGGCGAAGGTGCAGGTGCTTTGATTTTGGAAGAATATGAGCACGCGAAAGCTCGTGGAGCTAAAATTTATGCTGAAGTAGTGGGAGCAGCAATGACCGCTGATGCTTACCATATTACGTCGCCGCACCCAGAAGGTATTGGCGCGGCAAAAGCCATGACTTTAGCTTTAGAAGAAGCTAATTTAAAGGCAGAAGAGTTGGATTATCTAAACCTACACGCTACTTCAACACCTGTTGGAGATCTGGCAGAATTGAATGCCGCGAAATTGGTGTTCGGTGAGTCTAAAAATCTGCATATCAGCTCTACAAAATCAATGACTGGTCACTTATTGGGTGCGGCAGCAGCCATTGAAGCAATCATTGCTATTAAGAGCATTAATGATAATGTGGTTCCGCCAACCATTAACGTAATTGAGCCTGATCCAGAAATTCCAGAAGGCATGCAACTGGTGTTTAATAATGCATTACATAAAGAAGTGAAAACAGCGATGAGTAACGCTTTTGGCTTTGGAGGCCATAACAGTACTGTTGTTTTTAAAGAGTTGGTTTAAGTTGTGTACTAAGAATTCGATTATTATTTTCGATTTATAGTGATGTGTTTTTTTTAGTTTTGCTGACCCTGAAATAAATTTGCTTCGCAGCTACTTCGTGGTCAGGGTGACGCCAGATGGGCGAATCGTCATGCTGAATTTATTTCAGCATCGGTTTTAACAGCTTGTTTGATGCTTTTATAATCTAAAAAAAGACTTACGAAGTTGTTTAAGCTTCGTAAGTCTTTTTCTATTTCCTAGCCACTAATCCCTAGTCACTATTTAATAATTCAATACTTTTATTTCTGTTCTTCTATTGGCCTGATGTTGCTCCTCTGAACAATTTACACCATTACCACAGCCATTTAGTAATTTGGTTTCGCCATAACCTTTAGCAATTAATCTATCCCTACTAATCCCATTTGTCACTAAATAGTTTACTGCTGCTTCGGCACGTTGCTGAGATAATTTTCTATTGTAAGCATCATTACCACGACTATCGGTATGAGAAGAGAGCTCAATTTTTAATGATGGGTTTTGCTTCATGATGGCTACTACATTGTCTAAGATGATAGCTGCATCTGTACGGATATTGGATTTGTCGAAATCGTAAAGGATGTTTTTCAATACCCACTGGCTTCCAGTGGCAAGCTCGCAAACCCCTAGTTTCAATGTTACATATAATGTTTTGCTTCGGTCTAAACCTTTGGTGGTTACCAATTCGGTTTGTGAGTAGCGAGCCTGATGATTGGCCACAACTGTAAAGTCTGATTGAGCATCCAATTGATAAATGAACTTTCCTTGTGCATCAGAAACTTGGCTAATGTTGCTTTTAGTGCTTGTATTGGTTAATACAGTACTGATACCTGCCAAATTAATGCCTTTTACGCAGTCGAAGGTTTCTCCAACCAATGTAAATCTAGGGTCATCATGGTAAATTTCTTTAAATATAGTAGCTGAAGTGCCTTTAAAGTCTTCATCGTTCAGGGTTAATAATGGTGTTTTGATGCCATTTTTCTCACCAATAACTTGATAGCTTCCAGGAGATACTTTTGTGATTTTTTGTGCCTGACCATTAGCATCTGTAATCGACTTTTCGTTTACTTTGTCGCTGGTTACGCTAACGGTAACACCACTTAGCGCTAATCCTGTTTGTTTATCCTTAACCACAATTTGTAGGTCTTTGGTAGCAATTAACGGTTTTACCACATCATCATATTTGGTAACGGTTTCTTGTGGAGGAACTGGTTTTTTATTTTCACCGAAGATGAATTTAACGCCAGCTCCGGCGTTAAGGCTTTTGTGCAGGGTGTTTTCTCGAACCCTTACTTCGTTATAGTGATCTAGGATGCCGCTTTTGATACCAACTGCAGGATCAATAGGTGTGTGTTGCACACTTTTCTCGATAGTAAATCTACTAGGTTTGCTGCCAAATTTTGTTCCGAAAGTTTGTACATAATCAACATGGGCGAACACTGCAATTTTAGGTGCAATTTTGTAGTTTAATCGTAAACCGCCCACACCGGCCCAGCTGTTTGCTTTGTTGCTCGCATCATTTACGGTGTATTGGGTGTCGTAATTGGTCGTACCGAATGCGTTGGTAAAAGTGAGGGTCGTAGTATACTCTGGAAAGTTTTGCATCATTACGCCACCGCGTAGATACAGTTCGGCTTGAAAGTTATTTTTGGTGAACTTGTAACTAGGCCCAAAGGTGAATAGATAGTCTTGAAATCTTTTGCTGTTTTTGTAATCGGTAACGATGTAGCCGTTGCTAAAAAGTACGCTGTCGGCTACGTTAATTCCATTTCTGATGAAACGGGCATCAACGCCTAGTCCGAATTTATTTCCTTTGAAATATTTGTCGAGGAAGATACCTCCGTGAAAACCTAATTTAGTGTCCCCAATTTTTTTGTAAGTACTAAGGGGCTGGGTAATTCCGCCTTGTAGGCCTATTTGAAAATCTCCTCTCGGTTTTTCTTGAGCGACTGCAAAAAATGTAAATCCTAGTAACATCAGTGCAAGTGAAAATCTCTTCATGATCTTGATATTTAATATTCAACATTCTGTTCTTTAATTTTTGGTCCTCGTAAGGACTCGTTATTGGTTAATCAACAGAAGAAGAAAAATGTTACCCCATGAAAAAATTGTTCTCGTATTGTTTGTTATCATTCCTGTCATTATGTAATGCCCTAATTCTTCGCTGCGCTCTGAATGACAAAATAGTTGTTGAAGTATATTGGGATAAAGTGAAAAGCCTGCCTACGGTAGGCAGCGGGGCTATCGAGAATAGTAATCCTAATTTGTTTTCCAAAAAAAACAGAGAAATCTTTTGAATTTCTCTGCAAATTGAAATGGTATTAAACTAATTTTTTGCTTGTTGAAGGAGTTCCTGTAGCTCGGCCAAATCTCTTGCTACAATATCAGGTTTTACCATCGATTGCTGCACGTCTACGGTAGTTGCTTCTCCCGAAAGTACCAACACTCCCAGTGCTCCAGCATTTTTAGCCATTTTTACATCGGTATAGATTCTATCGCCTACCATCGCAATTTCATGAGGTTTTAAGCCATATTCATGAATAATGCCATCTAGCATTTGTGGATCGGGTTTGCCAATAACCACATCTGGTTTTCTTTTGGTGGCACCTTCAATACAGGCACAGATAGAACCGCAGTCGACCAAAATATTAGGCTGGTCGGTAGGGCAAACCCAATCGGGATTGGTGGCAAAATAGGGAAGTTGTTGGCTTGCCCAGTAGGCAGCTCGACATAATCTCGAATATGCCAATGAAGTGTCGAAACCTACTACCAGTGCATCTGGCTTATCTTCGGCACTATCTGCTGTAGAAATAAAGCCAGCATCCTCGAATTCCTTAACCATACTTGGTGTACCCAAAATAAATAATCGTTTGATGCTAGGGTGATGGTTTTTGATATAATTGATGGTAGCTACTGCTGAGGTGTACATTTCGTCGGCTGTGGCAGGAATCCCCATTTTTTCTAAATGCTTAAGGTAGTCGACAGTGCTTTTTGACGGATTGTTGGTCAGAAAGGAGTAACCTATACTATTATTTTTTAAATAGCTTAAAAATTCGTTGGTGAACGGAAAAAGTGTACTGCCATTATAAATGGTGCCGTCCATGTCCAACGCAAAATGTTTAATGTGTTTTAATTGTTCTGTAATATCAGGGGAAAGTTTCATCTGTAAATTAATCTGCTTTAGTTTCTAACTCATCATATCCGTGGGCTTTGGCTTTCCACATCAGCGCGAAGATAAATACGCAAAGTACGGCCATGCCTATCATCATCATGAAAACATAGTCCCAAGCTTTTCCTGGGTTTGTTTTATTGATGGAATCAACCATGTATCCAACACCAACACCCGATACTAAACCACTGGCGTAGCCAAATAATCCAGTAAGGCCGTTTGCCGTAGCGGCGGCACGATTAGTAGCTTGGTTTGCGGCAGCAATGCCAATAAGCGCTTGGGGGCCGTAAATAAAAAAACCACACATAGCCAATACAAATATCATTGCCCAAGAAGGGGTGCTATCTGGCAAGTAAAGGAAAATGGTCATAAATATGGCCACGCCAATCATACAATATAATGAAGTGCGATGTGCCTTGCCTGCCAGATATTTATCCGTAACCCAGCCAGCGGCCAACATGCCTACAATGCCGAAAATTTCAAAAACAGCAACGGTCCATCCGGCATTGGTTAAGGTCATGCCATGTGCTTCTTTGAGGAAAGTTGGCCCCCAATCTAATACCGCAAAGCGGACTACATATACAAAGAAATTGGCTATACCTAAAATCCAGATCCATTTATTGCGGTACACCGATTTGCGGATAAATGCCTTAAACTCAGCCGAGGAATCTTTTCCTTTTTTATGTGTTTTATGCAATTCTGGCAAACCTACCGATGATGGCGTGTCTCTTAAGCCAATAAAAAGCCCTAGCGAACCTACCAGTGCAATAGCTGCAGGTATCCAAAAACACCACTTCCAAGCACCGTAATGAGAAGCAGATTCAATCACACTTTTCATTTTCTCGGCATCTGTGGCATCTATTTTCAAATTGGCAGCAATAGATGCAACTATTTCTGGGTTATTGCTCATATTGGTTCCCATTGAGCCCATGATGTAACCTGCCAAAATAGCTACTAATGCAGCACCAATAGAGTGCGAGGTGTTCCAAATGGACATCTTGGTGGCCAATTCGTTTTGAGGAATCCAATGGGTGAGTAGGCGAGCTACGGGAGGAAAACCACTGCCTTGAATAAGGTTATTTACAATAAGAATAATTCCAAAAATGAGCACCATGGTGTTGGTGAACATTGGCCCTCCAGTTTGACCGGTAAATAAGGTGCTCAAATCAGCTCCCCAACCAAAGGCGAAGTTAGCTATAGCGCATAGTAATAGGCCAATTGACATGTGATAGCGGGCATTCATTCTGTCGGCCAATATGCCATTAAGGAACCTTGACATGCCGTATACAATAGTGACCAAAGTCATGATGATCCCAAAGCTTGTTTTGGTAATCCCATATTCGGCAGTTAGTCCTGGAATGGCGAAAGAGAAATTTTTACGCACAAAATAAAATACGGCATAGCCAATCATGGTAACAATGATGGTTCTGGTTTGCCAATATCTAAACAGTTTTTGTGTTTTTTCGTCTTTGACGTTTGTTGTTTCTTGGTTCATTTTTGGTTAACTGTTTATTCGTTAAACTTGATTAATCAATTGGGACGCTTATTTCTCTTTTATTTCCCAAATACCATCTTTGCCAAAAAGCTGGTCGAGCCACTGGTTTAGATAGCCTGTTCTAACGGCAAGATCAAGTATCGTAAATCTTCTTCTGATGTATTGTGCCCTTACAAAAGTTTCTTTTAGTTTTTCCCTCGTGATCCCAATGTGTTCAGGTTCGGTAGGAGCGCCAACGGTAGCTAGACGGATTTTTGCTTCTTTGAAAGGAACAATCTGCTGCTGTAGGCGAGCTTTAATGGTATTCCAATTTCCTTTTAAAGTTTGTAGTTGTTTTTCCAGTTGTTGATGGTTGTTATATTTGGCATTGGTTTCCTGCCATCCAATTTCTGGAAAGTCAGTGTCTTTAAAAATGTTTAAGGATTGCGCTTTTAATTCCTCTAGGGTTGGCCACTGTTTTAATGCTTTGTCAATATCTAAATTTTCGAAATCTGTTTTTAGGGCCAAATCGTAAAGTGCGGTAATGGCTAAAGTGCCAATGCTTACTTGAAAGCCATGTGAAACGTGCTCGCCGTTGTTAAGATGGTGTTCCATGTTCCAAAGATGGCTGAACTGATGTTCGGCACCAGACGCAGGTCTGCTCGATTTGGACCATTGCATGGCAAAACCGCCCAGCATTAATCCTTCGGTGAGTTGCGAGACCGCCTTAACATCACCTTTTTTTGTTCCCGAAGGATCTGAAAGTGCTTCGTGAAGTCCATCTTGAACAATAGACCATGCTGTTGGGTCGATGGGTTCTACGTTTAAGGCATCTGCTAAAATCCAGTCGGCACCCGCAGTAATTTTCGCAAATAAATCTGCATAGCCCGAGGCGGTCATTTCAGTAGGAGCGGCACTTAAAATATCAATGTCGGCCAAACAGGCTTGTGGTGCTGGGCAATTGAAGGTTTGCTTTGCGCCGTTGGCTGTAATTGAAGCCCCAAAGGCAGTATAGCCATCCATAGATGCTGCAGTAGCCACGCAAAGATAGGGCCTATTGGTTAAATGTGCCGCCAATTTAGTAAGGTCGTTTATGGTTCCAGAACCTACCGCTACGGGAATGGCTTGATGTTGTTTTAAGGCGGCGACTAATTCCTCTACATATTCATAAGCAGCATAAATCTCGGGGTCGGTATAAATATAAGCTGGCTCTTGGTCAATACTATTGCTTTCAAATTGTTTCACTAATGATTTTCCAGCCAATTCAAAGGTAATGGCGTCAGCAACAATGATGGCTTTGGCATCAGGGAATTGTTCTTTAAATAATTGAAAAGTTTGTTTTAGCTTGTCTTGGCCTATAATTAAGGCTTTGGTTTCGCTAGCAGATTGTAATGCTGTGGCTACTTTAGACATTGAAGGAAATTAGTTTTTTGGATTTGGTTGGTTAAACTTGGTTGATTTTTTTATTATCAAATAAACGATTTTTAAAAAAATAAAACAAATAAAAATATATAAATAACATTTTGAAAGTTTTATAGCCTGAAATTAAACGCTAACTTATTGGCCATTGGTCTATAAAACTGATGCTGACCTGTAGCGAAGCGGAAAGCTACGTAGTAAATTTATTTCAGGGTCAGTTTTAAATTAAAATAATTAAACACTTATAAAAAGCTATATAATTATTGAGTTCAGATAATGAGTTAGTAAATGTTTAAACATAAAAAAGCCCCGTACGTACGGGGCTTTAACTTTTTTATGAACGCTATGCTTATTTGCAGTAATTGGATTTAAATTCTTCAGACATGATTTCCGTAATGCGGATAATTTCGTCAGCTTCATTTGAATTGTTATAAATCAATTGATTGCAAGTTTCTCTGTAAGGAAGCAAATATTCCTTATATGCGGGAACTACATGGTTGTGCCATTTGTATAATACGTCCTCTTCTGGATAGCCTCGTTCAATACCATCTCTCTGTATTCTTCTTTCCAAAGCAATATTCTCGTCTGCCTCAATGAAAATTCTATAGTCTATTAACGAATTGATTTCTTGGAAGTGTAAAATGAATAGGCCTTCTACAATGATAATGGGAGCAGGGTGAATCTCTAAAATTTTGGTCACCGCTAATGGATTGTTGAAGTTGTATTCTTTTTTGTAAACTGTTTCACCATTGACCAATTTTTTAATGTCCATTAGGAACTGTTGATCATCAATAGTACTAGGGAGGTCAAAATTGTAAAGCTTATTTTCTTCCTGGGTCATTTCGCCCGCAGGAATATAATAGTCATCTTGCGATACGAGCGTTACTTCGTCATGTTTGAAATGGTGTAAAAAGGTATGAAGGAAAAAAGTTTTACCCGACCCGCTACCTCCAGCTATGCCAATAATTACAGGCTTTTTAATTTTCATTTTCTTTAGGTCCGTATGTTAAAGTACAGAAAAAACGTTTATCTAATGCGCCAACCGCATCAGCAACCGCCTTGGTCATTACAATAATCACATCCTTGGTGGTTTCATTTTCGGTAAATTTACCCACTACCTTAGCAAAGGTTGAACGGTTGGTCATTGGATTAGTGATTTGAATAATAGTACCCACAGGGGCAGTTCTGTGCAAAATTAACATTTTATTGGGATCTAGGTCTGTATCGGTAATCCAAACCCCCGTACCTTTTTCTTCAATTCTATTCAAGCCATAGGTTGCAGCTGGTCTTTTTAGATTCGGATTTTTAAGCGTACCAGTACCTTCCGTAGGCTCTTCGTCGGTATTATCATTGTTGGCGGCCACTACTGGCGCTGGTTTTTCGCCTTTAATGATTAATTTTTGGCCTATGGTAAGGTCATTAGAAGTTAAGTTGTTATATGTTTTCAGTTGATAGGTAGTAAGTTGATATTTTTGAGCAATCGAATAAATGGTCTCATTTGCAGCTACCACATGTTCAAAGGTTGCTTCCGTTTTGCTAGAAACAGCATTGTTGACAACAGTTGCTGGTTTGCTTTCTACTGGCTTGCTTTCAACGGGTTTATTTTCGATGGGTTTGTTGGCCACCACAGGTGTTTCATTTTGAACAGGCGTACCTTTAGCCGGGATTTTTAGCACTTGACCAATTTGGAGGTTGTTGGAACTTAGTCCATTCAATTCCTTGATTTCTTCTACCGTCACATCGTACTGCTTTGCAATAACGCCCAAATATTCCTTAGGTTTTACGGTATGCTCGGTCACTCCTGTGGTAGTAGGAGTTGTTTTTGTTTCTTGAGGCTGATTACTGGTTTGTGGTGAGGTAGTGTTGTTGGTTGCTAAAGGATTGGTTTTATTGAATGGGACTCTTAAAACTTGGCCCAGTTGTAGATTATTGCTAGTTAAATTGTTAAGTTTTTTGATGTCGGCTACCGTAGTGGCAAATCTTTCCGCAATTAAATTCAAATTATCTTTAGCCACAACGGTGTAATCAAAAAAGCTATTTGACGTAATTGTTGGCGTACTTGTCGTTGTTTTTTGATTAAATGGGATTTCGGTAGGTACTTTAATAATAGAACCAATTTGAAGGGCTATATTATTGTTGTACGTCTGAACGTCTTTTACATTAACGTTGTATCTTCTTGAAATAGAGTAGTAACTTTCTTTTGCATCTACTTTATGGATGATCAGTTTTTTGCCATTATTGTTCTCTACACCTATAGAGTCAAGCGGCTTACTGGCAAAAGCAGCGGCTGAACTTAGCAGCGAGCAGATTAAAATATATCTCTTAAGCATCTATATTTTTAATTTTTGGAGGTACAATTATACGAATAATATATAGTATCACTAACAATGTAACTAAACGGTAACATTTTGTATTCTATTGTACGAAATTGCAATGGAACCAAAACTTATTTCCTTTAGTTTTGTTAATTTGGTACTATCAAAATCACA
Organism: Pedobacter sp.; assembly: GCF_039594775.1. Classification (GTDB taxonomy): domain Bacteria; phylum Bacteroidota; class Bacteroidia; order Sphingobacteriales; family Sphingobacteriaceae; genus Pedobacter. The sequence goes on from NZ_JBCNMT010000003.1 coordinate 29,106, forward strand.
GATATTATGTCAGCAAAAGAAATAAATTTAACAGAGAAACAAGTTAAACCAGTAGTGGATATGCTTAATGATTATCTAGCAAATTATCATATCCATTACCAAAAATTAAGGGGTTGCCATTGGAACATCAAAGGTCAGAACTTCTTTACGCTTCATCTTAAATTTGAAGAACTTTATACTAATGCTCAGCTTACTATTGATGAAATTGCTGAACGTGTATTGACTCTAGGAAAAGCACCCCACAGCCGTTTCTCAGATTATATCAAGGAGTCGGGGATTAAAGAAATTGATACTATCGGGTTGGCTGATACTGCGATGGTTGAAGCTATTTTAGATGATATGACCAAGCTTATTGAGCTGGAGCGCGAATTGTTGGAGGCAACCGACAAGGCGGGCGATGATGGTTCAAACGATATGGTGAATCGTTTTATGCAATTCAAGGAAAAAACCATTTGGATGTTACGTTCTTTTTTGGGAAAGAAATAATCGCAATAAGTAAATTTTAATAAGCCACAGATGCGCAGATTTAGGAAATTGTTTGTGTATCTGTGGCTTTTTCAATATCAGATCTTCCAAATTAAAAACTCAAATTGTTTTATCTTTGAGCCATGGGATATAAAAGCTTGGCCGAATGTGTTGCCGATTTGGAAAAACATGGCCATCTGATCAGAATTAAGGAAGAAGTAGATCCATATCTAGAAATGGCCGATATACACCTCCGAGTGTATGAAAAGCAAGGACCAGCACTGTTATTCGAAAAGGTGAAAGGAAGCCCGTTTAAAGCGGTGTCTAATCTTTTCGGAACCTTGGAACGCTCTAAGTTTATGTTCAGGGATTCGCTTCCGAAAGTGCAACAACTGGTTGAGCTTCGCTCGGACCCCATGAAAGCCATTAAAAATCCGTTTAAATACTTAGGTACTGGCTTAACCGCTTTATCGGCATTGCCCTTAAAACAATCGTTATTTAAGCAAACTTTTCAAAAAACAACCATCTCAGCACTTCCACAAATTGTGAACTGGCCAATGGATGGAGGACCTTTTATAACCATGCCCCAAGTGTTCACCGAGGATATTGATAAGCCAGGGGTGATGAATGGAAATTTAGGGATGTACCGTATCCAACTGGCGGGTAACGATTATATCCAGGACAAAGAAATTGGCTTGCACTACCAGATCCACAGAGGGATTGGTGTGCATCAAACCAAGGCTAACGCGAAGGGACAACCGCTTAAGGTGAGTATTTTTGTGGGTGGACCACCGTCACATCCTTTAGCCGCAGTAATGCCCTTACCTGAGGGGCTTTCGGAAATGACCTTTGCAGGTGCTTTGGGTAACAGACGCTTTAGATATTTTAGGGATGAGGAAGGTTTTGTAATTTCTGCAGATGCAGACTTTGTGATTACAGGGACTGTTTATCCTCATGAAAATAAACCAGAAGGACCATTTGGTGACCATTTGGGCTATTATAGCTTGGTACATCCATTTCCTTTGATGAAGGTGCATAATGTGTATCATAAAAAGGATGCGCTTTGGTCATTTACCGTAGTGGGCAGACCACCTCAAGAAGACACCAGCTTCGGCGCATTGATTCACGAAATATCGGGCTCAGCTATTCCACAGGAAATACATGGACTGAAAGAAGTCAATGCAGTAGATGCCGCAGGAGTGCACCCACTTTTATTTGCCATAGGAAGTGAGCGTTATACGCCATATCTTAAAGAAAGAAAGCCGCAGGAAATTTTGACCATCAGCAACCATATTTTGGGTAAAAACCAATTGAGTTTGGCCAAATACCTATTGATTGCAGCTAGTGAAGATAATGAAGCGTTAACTACGCATCACATTGACGAATTCTTGCAGCATATGCTGGAAAGGGTTGACTTGACAAGGGATGTCCATTTTCATACCAATACGACCATTGATACTTTGGACTACTCGGGTGATGGACTTAACTCTGGCTCTAAGGTGGTTTTTGCGGCGGCAGGAGAAAAGAAACGTGAGCTTCTAAACAGTTTGCCTGCTGACTTCAAATTGGCGGAAAATCATTGTTTGGCAGTGCCAGGTGTATTGACGGTTCAATTACCAGCATATACAAATCAACAGCAAGCTAAAAAAGACATTGCGTCCCTTAAGGAAAGTCTAAAAGCAAATGAGCTTTCGCAATTACCATTGATAGTGGTGTGTGATGATGCAAGCTTCACTGCTGAAAACATTAATAATTTGGTTTGGGTAACTTTTACCAGAAGTAATCCTGCTGCAGATATAGATGGCGTAGATGACTTTACGGAAAATAAGCATTGGGGCTGTCGAGGGCCATTAATTATAGATGCCCGTAAGAAACCTCATCATGCACCAGAACTGATTAAAGATAATACCGTAGCGGAAAGAGTGGACAGGATGGGAGAGCGGGGTGGTTCTTTGTATGGTATTATATAAAACAGAAAAACCGATGAATTGCTCATCGGTTTTTCTGTTTCAAGTCTTTTGAAATTTAAAATCTTACCCCAAAAGTTAAGAACACGTTGTTTTTGTTATTTTTTGCTTGTGCAACGGGCTCATTATAATCTTGTAATAAATAAGGACTAAAAGTTGCGTTGGTTTCTACGCGTTGGTAAGCAACATCAAAATAATAGTTCTTATCTCTGTATCCAATGCCTCCAGAGTAAAATTTACTTTGAAATAAATTTTTGCTGTCATCTTTGTAAGCGGTTCCGTTAATGCCATAACCACCTCTTAAGCTTACCAGATCTGTTACTTTTACCTCTGCACCAACACGATAATTCACAGCGCTTTTGTAATTCGCTTTGACATCATTATTGGCATTATTGATTTCGCCAATACCAACTCCGTCAATACTTGAAAAACGCATGCTTGAATAATCAATAAAATCCACATCGGCAGAAATAAATGCTCTATTAGCAATTACATAGCTAGCTCCGAGCGAGCCTTTAAGAGGGGTGCGCAGGTTATAGCTATAATCATAAATTTCTTCATTTAAAACCGCTTTATCCGAACTGCTTCCTGCACTGCGATCATCAATATTGAACCAGGTTGGTGTTTGTAAGTTCATCCCAATTCTAAACTCGCTAACAGGTCTGAAAATTACACCAATTCGACCGTTAACTCCAGATCCTTTAGCTTCTTGGTTTTGATAATAATCAACAGCATAGTTTTCTACATTTCCTTTTTCGTAAAGGTGCATGTCGTTATTCATGTTAATACTTACCAAGCCTAAATTAGCACCAATATAAATTTGGTTGGAGATGTTGATTGCTCCAGCAATACTAAATTCAGATACAGAACCAGAACGAATTACATTTGCTTGTTGTGTATTTCCCAATGTTCCAGCATTCTCCTCATAAAACATATTGTAAACAGAACTGGTGTTGTTCGTTCCTGAAAAGCTAGATTCCAACCCGTAATCATTATTGCGGTTATAACCCAATCCCACGGAGGCACTGATTACTCCTTTCTGGGTGTCTTGGCCTTTCGATCTATAGGTGGGCATGTGAAATACCACCCCAATTTGGTTTAAATTAATTTGACTTTTATTACTGGAAGTAGTATTGTTCAAATAATCAGCTTTGATATTGGTGCCATTAAATTCTGGAGTGAGTACAAATTCAGAACGCGTAAACAAACCTAGGCCAGCAGGGTTCCCTCCTAAGGAACTGATATCTCCACCCACCCCAATTTGGGCATTTCCCATACCTTTAAACCTTGCTGAACTACCATAATTTGTTTGCGAAAACCTTAATCCATCACCGGCATAGGTAGGTAATATGATAGGTTGTGGGGTAGTTTGCGCGTAAGCGTAGTTAGCAGTAGCTGCCGCTACTACTAACACTGATAATATCTTTTTCATTGAATTGCGATAAATAATTTAGAAAACAAACTTAGCCTCTACCTCCACTACGTGTTGGACGGCTACTTCCACTACTGCTACCACTACTTCCACTACCGCTACTTGCAGGAGGAGAAGATGGTCTTGAAGGTGGAGTATAGCTTTCTCTAGTAGGTGAAGACGGTCTGCTACCTTCACTAGTTCTGCTAGGTCTTCCACCTCCATTTGAGTTAGAAGTTCTATCTGGTCTAGAAACAGTACCGTTATTAGCTGGGTTATAGCTTTGTGGTCTAGGTCTTCCTACGCCATCACCGATATTTCCTCTGTCAGAACCTACATATCTTCCTGAAGAAGGTCTTGCAGTACTACTTCCCATTCTCGATGGTCTAGGCCTATAGTTCTCGTTTCTAACGATAGTGGAGCCTCCCCAGCCACCACCCCAGTAGCCACCGCCCCAATAACCGCCACCCCAGTAGCCTCCTCCCCAGCCACCAAACCAAGGGTTGTAGTAGGAGTAAGGGCCCCAAGTGTTCCAGTAATAAGGACTGCCGTAATATCCCCAATAAGTGTAAGGGTTATTCCAACGATTAAAGCCCCATCCGTAGTTAAAGCCTAATGATAAATCATAAGGGTTGTACCACGAATTGTAACCATAGAAGTTGTAGTAATCATCAAAATATACCCGGTTAGGGCTGCCATAGTAAAATCTATCAATCCTAGAGGCGTAATCCATGTCGTAACTTTGGTCGCTCGGTCTGTAATTAGGATCGGTATGTGATGTATCTATTTGAGCCGTTTGTACTGGAGGCGAGTACTTGTAAACCCGAGCCTGCGCAGTCGTATTGTACACATCATCGGCACTGTTGTTTTGTGCCATTTTTTGTGTAGAACATGACGCAACTAACAAGGCAGTTGCGGCAAGTGTGCTGGTGAAAAAATGATTGACTCTCATTGTATTTAGTTTTATTTGTGTGCTAAAATAAATTGTGACTATAAATTTATAGCTTTGTAGCCATCAATACAAGATATTTAACACAAAAAACGTTCCAAATAAGTTATGAGCAAAGGTATTACGAGTAAAAGTGAAGATTATTCGCAGTGGTATAACGAAATTGTTATAAAGGCCGATCTGGCAGAACATTCGTCAGTAAAGGGCTGTATGGTAATTAAGCCGTATGGTTACTCTATCTGGGAGAAAATGCAAGCGGTTTTAGACCATAAATTCAAAGAAACAGGTCACACAAATGCTTACTTTCCCTTGTTCATTCCCAAATCTTATTTTTCTAAAGAAGCTGCCCACGTAGACGGCTTTGCTACGGAATGTGCCGTTGTGACACATTATCGTTTAAAGAATGATGGTCAAGGTAACATCATTGTAGATGAAGAAGCGAAATTAGAAGAAGAACTGATTGTTCGTCCGACCTCAGAAACCATCATATGGAATACTTACAAAGGTTGGATCCAATCATACCGTGATTTACCTTTGTTGATCAACCAATGGGCCAATGTGGTGCGCTGGGAAATGAGAACCCGTTTGTTCTTACGTACCACAGAATTTTTGTGGCAAGAAGGACATACTGCACACGCTACTTCTGAAGAGGCGATTGAAGAGACGGAGAAAATGTTGGATGTGTATGCCGATTTCGCTGAAAATTGGATGGCCGTTCCAGTGGTAAAAGGCAGAAAGACAGAAACTGAGCGTTTTGCGGGTGCTTTAGATACTTACTGTATCGAAGCTTTGATGCAAGATGGTAAGGCTTTGCAAGCAGGAACTTCTCACTTTTTGGGTCAAAATTTTGCGAAAGCATTTGATGTTAAATTCACTAACAAAGAAGGTAAACAGGATTACGTTTGGGCAAGTTCATGGGGTGTTTCCACTCGTTTAATGGGGGCCTTAATTATGGCGCACAGCGATGACAGCGGTTTGGTACTTCCTCCAAAGTTGGCGCCAATCCAAGTGGTAATTGTACCTATTCATAAAGGCGAAGAAGAGCTTCAAAAAATATCATCATTTGTAGATGAATTGCTTCCAAGACTAAAAGGTTATGGAATTTCTGTGAAATATGATGACAGAGATAGTCAACGTCCCGGATTTAAGTTTGCTGAATATGAATTGAAAGGTGTGCCTATTCGTTTGGCAATTGGTGCTAGAGATATGGAAAATGGTACCGTTGAGCTTGCTCGTAGAGATACCAAGGAGAAATTCACTGTACCACAAGAAGGTTTGGCAGAGTATGTTTTCCAAATGTTGGCGCAAATCCAAGAGAATATCTTCAATAGAGCGTTGAAATTTAGAGACGAGCATATCACCGAAGCAAATTCATACGAAGAATTTAAAGAGCTATTGGAAACCAAAACAGGTTTTATTGCTGCGCATTGGGACGGTACCGCCGAAACGGAGAAACGCATTAAGGAAGAAACCAAAGCTACTATCAGATGTATTCCTTTAGACAATAAGTTGGAAGACGGCGTTTGTATTTTAACAGGCAACCCATCAAAACAACGCGTATTGTTTGCGAAAGCTTATTAAGTTATAGGTGTTAAATGAAAAGTTCGGGTGATTGGATTTTCAACCACCTAAAAAACCAAACACCACTAACCAGAATCTAAAAATGGAAACAACAAATTACCAGCTGATACTTGAAAAATTAGAAAGTAAAGCCTCTTTAAAACAGGAAATTTATAGAAATACAGTCGATGTTTTTGCAATTGCAAAAAAGGCGCTTTCAAAGCTAGCCTCTCGCTTGCATCAAGATTATACCGTTAAAGATCCGTCGGTTGAAGTGGCTTATAAAGATGCACATCAATTTGAAGCAGAACTTAAGTTCTCTGGCGATATGTTGTTGTTATCCATGCATAGTAACGTTTTTAATTTTGAAGAAGGACATCGGATTTATTCTACCAGCTATGTAAAAGCTAACCCTAGCTTGAGCTATTGTGGGGTCATCTACATTCATAACTTTTTAGCCGATTCGATTAAGTATAATCGCTTGGCGGATGAGGGTACTTTGGTCGCCAGAATTCTAATCAATAAAGAAAAACGTTTCATCGTAGAAGGTGAAGGACAATTGGGATTTTTATACGAAGCTTTTAGCGAAGCTGAAATTAATGAAGACGTATTGACCCATATTTTGGAATTGGCGGTGTTAGATTGTATAGAAACTGATTTGCAATTGCCACCTTATGCTACGGTTAAAGATATTACCCTGCATCAAAAGCAAACAACTTTAGCAGCCAGTGGTTATCCAACAGGAAAGCGCTTGGGCTATATGTTTAAATCTGAAGTGCAACAAAATAATAATTTATAATTAAATTGAACCACATAGATACATAGGTAGAGCGAAACGATGTGTCTATGTGGTTATAAAAAATATCGAAATGAAATTTGCAACCAAAGCTATACACGCTGGTCAGCATCCTGACCCAACCACTGGTGCGGTAATGACCCCAATCTATCAAACTTCAACTTATTGGCAGGCATCACCAGGAGAGCACAAGGGATACGAGTACTCCAGAGGTACCAACCCAACCCGTAAAGCACTGGAAGACTGTTTGGCAGCATTGGAAAATTGTAAGTTTGGTTTGGCTTTTAGCAGCGGAATGGGTGCTACCGATACTTTGTTGAGGTTGTTAAAGCCTGGTGATGAAGTGATTACGGGAAATGATTTGTACGGTGGTTCTTATCGTATTTTTACCAAGGTTTATCAAAACTATGGTATCAAGTTTCATTTCTTGGATTTATCGAAGCCAGAAAATATTACCCCATACATTAATGAGAAAACCAAATTGGTATGGATAGAAACACCTACCAATCCAACCATGCGTATCATTGATATTGAAGGGGTAGCCAAAATTACAAAGGCGCACAACATCCTTTTAACGGTTGATAACACCTTTGCCTCGCCTTATTTACAAAATCCAATTGATTTGGGTGCTGACGTGGTCATGCATTCGGTAACGAAATATATTGGAGGTCACTCTGACGTGGTAATGGGTGCTTTGTTGACCAATAACGAAGCTTTATACAAAGATTTGTTCTTCATTTACAATGCTTGTGGTGCCACACCAGGACCTCAAGATGCTTTCTTAGTATTAAGAGGAATTAAAACCTTGCACTTGCGTATGAAAGCGCATTGTGAAAATGGAGAGAAAGTGGCTCATTTCTTGAAAAACCATCCTAAAATTGACAAAATTTATTGGCCAGGTTTCGAAGAGCATCCTAATCACGATATTGCCAAAAAACAAATGCGTGGTTTCGGGGGCATGGTTTCGGTAACCTTAAAAGATGCTGATTTGCAAGAAACTTTCCGCATTGCTTCACGTTTCAAAGTATTTTCATTAGCGGAATCTTTAGGTGGTGTAGAAAGCTTAGTGAATCATCCAGTGAGCATGACCCATGGTTCAATTCCAAAAGAAGAACGTGAGAAAGTAGGGGTAACCGATAATTTATTACGTTTCAGCGTTGGCGTTGAAGATATTGATGACTTATTGGCGGATTTGGAACAAGCACTTGCGTAAGGTTTAATCGTTTAACTATAGGATTGGTTAATTGATTTGGTATCGATTAACCAATTCAACGATTTCTACAATTGACCAAATCATGCAAATTACAGATATTAAAGATTTTCTCGATGCTAAAGTAGCGCAGTATAATCGACCAAATTTCATTGAGAACGACCCAATCAGCATCCCGCATCAATACACGTTAAAACAAGACATCGAAATTGCCGCTTTTTTTGCGGCAATTTTAGCTTGGGGACAACGCAAAACCATCATCAATAAATGCAATGAATTATTGGCAAGAATGGATAATCAGCCGTATCAATTCATGCTCCATCATTCTGATGAAGATTTGAAAAGTTTGCTTGGTTTTAAGCACCGTACCTTTAACGATACCGATTTGCTTTACTTTGTGGCTTTCTTTCAGCAGCATTACCAGCAGTCTAACTCCTTGGAAACTGCTTTTATTCCCCAATCTTTAATTTATAGAACAGATTATTTGAGTGTTGAAGAGATCGCTTCGGGCTACGAATTGACTTCTTCTACCTGTTATACTTCCGATTTGGTCGTTGCTGATTTTACCATAGAAAAAGCTTTAAACCATTTCCGTTCTTACTTCTTTAGCTTGCCAGATTTTCCTCGTAGAACGGTTAAGCACGTGTCTTCGCCACTGCAAAAATCTACTTGTAAACGGTTAAATATGTTTTTAAGGTGGATGGTAAGGAAAGATAATTGTGGTGTTGATTTTGGGATTTGGAACACTTTACGTTCGACTGATTTAATATGTCCTTGTGACGTGCATGTAGACCGCGTAGCAAGACATTTCGGCTTAATCGAACGCAAGCAAACCGATTGGCTAACTGCGGTTGAACTGACTGAGCAATTAAAGGAATTTGATGCCAATGACCCTGTGAAATACGATTTTGCGTTATTTGGATTAGGAGTAGAGGGAGAGTTTTAATAAATTTATACCGCTGGCAACTCAAACTAAAAATATGGCTACTCCTCTTTCTTCGTGGCAAATGACCTATCCCGAAAAATTCATTGCAGCAGCAAGTACCATTCCAACGGTTTTGCACGATGATAAAAGGCAAGTTTTAATAGCCGATAGTCCCCAATTGAAAACTACTTTCCAATATGAAAAGATAGAAGAAGGCTGTTATTTGTTTGTGGTGGATATGACCGCACAAGAGAATACAGAAATTGAGTTGTTTGGAGATAGAAGCATTGAATATTATTGTTTATCCTATCAACTAATTAGAGGTGGAGTGAACAAAGTACCAGCAAAAGACAATGACCCTTTGCAAGCTAAAGCCATGTCGTTGCCACGTATCTGCAGTTTTTATAATAATGAATTTGATTATAAAACACTCTTTGAGCAAGATGCTGGTGTTAGAGCTTTTATTTTTTGCTTCACTAAAGAATGGCTGGGTAAAGGCATTGATTTTTCGGGAGTAGACCCAGAAGCTGATTTCCTAAAAGTGATCGAAAAAAAAATGGAAGGTTTAGCCTACTTCAGTGATAGTTTCTATAAAGATACCTTCGATGAATTGGACAGATTACTTACACAAGCTCAGCGATCACCAGTGTATGCCTTGGTAGTACGTAAATTATCACTCACGCTCATTGCCGATTTTTTTAGCATTGTAGCTGATCCAACTTCCATATTGAATGCTCCGCCGGTAAACCATGAATTTGATGGGGTTGAAAAAATAAAAATGCACTTAAATCAAAATTTCAAAAATGGTTTTCCTGGACTTTCGGCGTTAGCCTATATCGGAAATATGAGCGTTGCTTCCCTAAGAAGACATTTTGCGAGACAAATGGGCCACTCTGCTTTTGATTATTTTAGAGATGTACAAATGCGATACGCTTTTGAAAAATTGCAAAATGGTGCGCAAGTGAAACATGTGGCCGCGGAGTTAAATTTTAAAAGTTCTGCAAACTTTGGTAGAGCATTTAAAAAAGCTTATAAAATACTTCCTGCCGATGTGAAAACATTAAAGAAGTAATTCTGATCGTTGCACATATATGAGTGTTTTTTGAGCATATCGACTATCCTTAACTAGGTAGTTTTGCTGAAAAACTTGTGTATGAGGCATTTCTGCAATTACTTTAAAATTCATTTTTTATTTTTAATCTGGTTAGCCAACATCAGTAACGCATTTGCGCAGAGTAGACCAGCTATTCTATGGGAAAAAACTTATGGAGCTGTAAATACGGAACGTTTGTTTGGTGCCATTGCAACTGCCGATGGCGGCTTCCTTTTAGCGGGTACTAGCAATAGTCCAATTAATATGGATAAAACTTCGCAGGGCAATGGTAAAGTTGACGCATGGATAGTTAAACTTAATGCTTCTGGAGAAAAACTTTGGGATAAAAGTGTTGGTGGAACGGAAGATGATTACATTATTGATGTGAAAGCAACACCCGATGGAGGTTTTGTATTTGCAGGCTGGAGTAAATCGCCCATATCTGGCAATAAAAATTCTGTAAAAATGGGGCTTGAGGATGCCTGGGCCTTTAAATTAGATGCACTTGGCAATTTGTTATGGGATAAAACCTTTAATGGTGGCGGTCCTGATATCTTACAAAGTCAAACTAGATTCAATAGCGTAGCCATAACTAATGATGGACAATTGATCTTTGCGGCAAGTTCTTCAACGGATACTGGTAATCAAAAAACGGAGCCATCTAGAGGTGCTGACGACATTTGGCTTGTCAGAACAGACACCGATGGAAATATCATTTGGGATAAAACTTACGGATCCGCCAATGTAGAAGACATGCCGGTAGTGATTACCGCGGCCGATGGCGGATTTTTAGTAGGTTGTACTAGCCAAGGAGGTATAGGCGGCGATAGGACAGAAGCTTCAAGAGGTGCCGCCGATTACTGGATGGTTAAAACCGATTCACAGGGAAACAAGCAGTGGGATAAGCGCTTTGGAGGTATAGGGTTTGATGCTTTTTCCGATTTGTTGCAAACACCCGATGGAGGCTATGTGCTAGCGGGTTATAGTTCATCAGGCGTGGGTGGCGATAGAGCTGCATTGAAGAAGAATAATTTTGATTATTGGATCGTAAAGATTGCCGCCGATGGAAGCCAACAATGGGATAAGTCCTACGGGACTTATAATAATGCAACCAGCCAATTGATGAAAATGAGCGCTGTTAGCGACGGTTTTTTGCTAGCAGGAAATATAAATAGCGTAGGAATAAAAGGGGATAAAAGTGAAAATGGTTGGAGAGATGAAGATATTTGGATTGTGAAGATAGATGTTAACGGAAATAAGCTCTGGGATAAAACTTTAGGCTCGTATGGGCAAGATTATGCGAAAGCTATTATCCCATTGGCAAATCAAGACATATTGGTGGCCGGATACAGCGATTCGTCCGGAGGCGACAAAGCTGCTTATAAATCGGGGATTGATTATTGGGCGATTAAGCTGATCGGAAACACTTTAGCTATCGACCAAAGTTCTATCCTAACTAGTTATGAACGAGGTAAAGCTTACACCATCGCTTATCAATCAAAACAAAATTTCGATAGCAATAACGAGATCAAGGTTTACTTATCAGATGCTGATGGTAACTTTGTCAATGAGCGTGAGATAGGCTGGATGTATACAACCCGTTCTTCAGGTGAAATTAACTTTCATTTGCCTTATCAATTGCCTGAGGGTAATCACTATAAATTGCGAGTTAAATCTTCCTCGCCGCAAGAAACAACAGTCGAAATGGCCATACAAATTAGCGGAACCATAAAAAACGTTATTCCAGCATCTTGTAATCCTACACTTACTGATCCTAATTTATCACCGAATAAGGGTATCATGAGTGTGAAACTGAATACATTATCACATTACTCAGCAATCAATAATGCCACTTCTTCAAATACTTATGTCAATTATGCAAATGATTTGGGAACTTATCTTAACTACCAAAAGGCGTATGTTTTAGAGCTAAGAGCTTTTAAGCTACAAAAGATGACCGTTTTTGTCGATGTAAATAATAATGGCATTTTTGATGCGAATGAACTGATTTATTCTTCAAGAGAGGCACTCGGACCTGACGAAATATCAATACATTATGTTTATTTTTCAATCAATCAGCCAGGAGTAGTATTTGATACGCCCCTAAGACTTCGGGTGATAGCTGACCAAGCAAATGGCCCAACCAATAGTTGTGTAATCAAAGGTGGGCAAATTAAAGATTACTATGTAGTCATCAAGCCACCACTTCATCCAAGTCCCGAAGGAATTTTGTTTGTAGATAAAAGCAAAATAGAGACCAGCACGTCTGGCGATAACTGGGCAACGGCAATAAATGACTTAAACTTAGCAATTAATCATGCCCAAGCTGATAACCAAGTGAAGCAAATTTGGGTAGCTAAGGGAACTTATGTACCATCATTATCTGGGGATAGATATTCTTTCTTTACGCTTCCTTCTGGAGTTAAATTGATTGGTGGATTTGCGGGCACTGAAAGCTCTCCAACCGAAAGAAACTTAGCTGCCAATGTCACCACATTATCTGGCGACTTAAATCAAAATGACCAAGAAGGTTATTTCAGGTATGATGACAACAGTTATCATATTCTTTATCTGAAAGATGTTAATGCTCAAACTTTGATAGATGGTTTTACCTTTGTTTCCGGATGTTCAAATGGCATCGGTTTTAATGGATTAATCGAAGACAAAAAAGGGCCTGCTATTTATAACTACAACAGTTTGGCCGAGATACAGAACTGCATTTTTACCAATAATTATGCAGAATATGATGGCGCAGGTGTTTTTAATACCGCTAACAGCCATGTAAAAATTACCAATAGTTTATTTTATAAGAATTGGGCAAATTATGGTGGTGCTATTTTAAATACCGCAAATAGTTCTTCAGATGTTCTTCATTGTACGTTTGCCAATAACGTGGTGGCAGGTGTAGGTAATGGGGCAGCGATTTATAATCAAAATTCTCCTGCTGGATTTTTACGAAATAGTATTGTTTGGAACAATAGACCAAATGGGCAGATCATCAATGAAAACAGCGCAAATTTTGTAGTAAGAGATAATATTATTTCTGGTGGATATGACAGCCAAGATGCAATCAATCATATTTATAATTTAAATCCAGTCTTCATTTCGGAAACTACAGACGATTATCGCATTGCAAACGGTAGCCCTGCACAAGGCAAGGGAGAGTTGAGTATTGTTCCCGCTTCATTGAAAATAGATTTGATTGGTAATCAAAGGGTTTTAGGGCCAAAGCCAGATTTAGGAGCATACGAGTTTGAAGGTGTAAAACCTATTTACCAGTCTTATCCATTGGTACGTAAAATTTATGGAGAGCAAGATTTTCAACTGGTGAATCCCGTTAGCTCCAGTTCAGGTTCCTTTACTTTTAAAATAATTAATGACCAGGAAGTGGTTGGTCTAAGTGGTAACACCGTAAGTATAAAAAAGCCTGGTTTTGCATTTGTGATGGCCGTGCAAGCTGCTACAGAGGTTTTTAAAGCAGATAGCTTGGTTTTTAGAGTGGATGTAGATAAGCGTATGCCCCAAATTACGGGTTATGCTCATCTTCAAAAAACGTACGGAGATAGTGATTTTCAAATTAATACACCAACTTCAAGCAGTAGTGGGACATTTACCTACAGTAGTAGCAATAGCAATATTGCCTCTATTTCAGGAAGTAATGTAACCATTCATGCTGCAGGAACCATTACTATTACGGCAACTCAGGCAGAAACAGACTATGATAAAGGAGCAAGCGTAAGTTTTACATTAACCGTAGGAAAAGCGCAAGCCAATTTAGTGCTTAAAGTAGACGACACCGTTTATACAGCAAGCGATGTAGTGAGTGCAAAATATGGCGATACACGTCTCTTTACCTTAGAAACCAATTCGGATATCGACTTTCAAAATATTCAATTTGATTTGTTAGACGACTATTTGGACCCCTATATTGATTTCACTAACATCCCGTTTATCAAGGCGATTAAAGTGGGGAATACCGAACTGGAAGTACGTATTCCAGAAACGGACAACTATTTTGGCGTATCACAACGTCTTGCACTTCAAATTTCAAAAGCTGCCCCGACCATTAATTTTGCTACCGTTCCAGCGTTAAAAGTAGGCGATGCCGACTATACCTTACAAGCTACGTCATCTGCTGGTTTGCCAGTTACATTCAACAGTAGCAATCCAAATATCGCTAGTGTTTATCAGGACTTAAACGGACAGTGGAAGTTGAAAGTTATGACCATGGGATCAGTAACTATTACAGCTAATCAAGATGCGAATCTCAATTATGAGGCAGCAGTAAGTACACAGCAAATCCAGATTACAGAAGATCCGCTACCCGTCAATCTGATCAGCTTTAATGCTAAGGCTACCGCTAATGGCGCTTTATTGGAATGGAAGACCGCTACAGAACGCAACAATGCAGCTTATCATATTTATAGAGCTACCAATGGGGTTTCATTTGTTAAAATTGCAGAGGTTAAAGGGAATGGGAACAGCGACAAAGTGAATGTTTATCAATATATAGATTCTAAGCCAATGATTGGTGTGAACTACTATCAGCTTTATCAAATTGATGATAATGGGGATCAACACGATTTGGGCATTAGAGATTTAAATTTTTCTGTAGATGGAACCAAAATCATTGCCTACCCAAATCCTACCTACGATGCGGTGACAGCTTCGTTTCCGCACAATAGTTACCAACACCTTGAGGTGATAGATATGAATGGAAAAAGATTGCAAAAACTGGAAATTAAACCAAGCGAAACGTCAATTAAGCTTAACTTAAGTGACTATCCAACGGGAATGTATTTTATCAGATTAATAGGAAATGCAATGGTAAACACTCAAAAAATCATCAAAAAATAAATATTAATCTGTCTGAAGCGCTCTTTAATTAAGCCTGCCATTTTTGGCAGGCTTTTTTTTGTTAGGTTTAATTTAAGGAATTGCTATTCAAAAGAAATACTCAATAGCCTACATCTTACTAACTTCCAAAATCTGGAGCATTTCCGTTCCCTCAGGAAATTCCCATTGTACAATTGCACCTGTAGTGTAACCTAAGGTAGCTATACCAATGGGCGAAAGAATAGATGTCTTGGAATTCTTTTTACGAGCTTTCTGTGGAGATACAAATTTTTGTTCTACTTCCTCGCCAGTTCTTAAGTTCTTTAGCTTTACCAAAGTATTGATGGCGACTACATTCTCAGGAAGTTCTTTACGAAGCACCTGTTTGGCATTTTTTAACTCCACAGCAAGCTTTTCAGCATTGCTTTTATTAAAGGTGTGTTTTTTGATTTGCTCTTTGAGTAAGTCGTAAATACCTGTGGTTAATATAATAGGAGTATTGGTGATTCCAATATTCATGATGAAAGAAATTAATGATTAATAAAAAGTTGGTCTTTTACCAACGGATGAATTTTGTGTAGCTTTCGCTTATTAAATTGATTATATAGGCCTTTTAACACAGCACTAACTGCAATAAAAATTAGAACCAATAATGGGTGTAAAAAAATAAGTGCTAAGAAAATAATAAAGACATCAACCATAATAATAAGCATGAAAGCAGCTTTTAGCAAGCGCATAACATGTTTAATTAAGTGTAAATGATTTTCCTTTTTTCAGATTTGTCCCTGCTTCGCTGTGAAGCTAGGGATTAATGTATAAAGTCCTTAGAACTTTTTAACAAGACATTTCCTAAGCTGTGAAAAATAGAAAGGAAGATATTATGCATGCGAAAACTGATACCTAACTGTTGTTTTAGGTAATTTTCAAGATTGATATGGTATAATCCGCTTTGCATATATCCTAAAAGTAGGGTTTATTTTGCTTAAAAGCCAATTTCAGTTAAATGATGACGGGATTATGCCAAATCTAGGGCTAATTTCTAGTTTGAGTCGAATTTGCTAGTCGTTGGCTTTCTATTTTGTTTCTTGAGTTTTGGTGGACATCATTTTCAAATCTGTATTTTTAGTTTTTACTTTATATGATGGTAAATTTCAAAGCAGAGATAGAAAAGTTTGAAAGCAATGGCGAGAAAACTGGGTGGAGCTATGTTTTTGTACCCGAAGAAATTGCACAACAGATTAAGCCCAATGACCGAAGAGGGATGCGGGTTCGTGGGGAGATAGACCAAGTGTCTATTCAAGGGAAAAGTTTAATTCCGATGGGTGGAGGAGATTTTATTTTAGCACTTGATGCAAAACTCCGTAAACAGTTACGGAAGGAGGAGGGAAATGTGGTTAATCTTTCTTTGGAACACGATGTAGATTTTAAGATTGAAATGCCCGAAGATTTAGAAGTTTGTTTAGCACAGGAAGACGGCTTGTTGGAGCATTTTCTTTCTTATACCAAAGCGCATCAAAACTATTTTATCAATTGGTTAAATACCGCCAAAACAGAAGCAACCAGAACCAAACGCTTGATTATGATTGTAGACGCGATGGCAAAAAAGCAGGATTTTGGTTTGATGCTGAGGAGCAATAAGAGGGAGAAATGATGTGATAATTGGATAATTAGCGAATTTGATAATGTCTAAACAACCAAAAAACTAACCAATTATTTTAATGCTAGAGAGAAGTAAAATGCAGAAAACTAATAGGACAATTCAAGTCTTAAAAATTGGTGTGGTGTTACTTTTCTTGTCTATGTTAACGATAAGGATTTATGTTAATCTTTCGCTAGGTATTCGTATCCGAGACCATGAAATCCTATGGCCTTTGTCTTTCATTTTTGTAACGTTTTATCAGTCAAAAGTGTCTTGGATATATGGAATATGTCTTTTTCTTTACGGGCTATGTTACTACTTCTTTGAAGCGCCAAATGCATCTGATTTAAAAGATTATGAATTTACGCAACCGCTAAGTGACCTCCTTTATCTTGATGAAGATGGTTATCATACAGGATATACTTTTCAGCGTTATCTTGGCGCTTTTCCGTTTCTATTTTATGTTGTTGGATTAATCGCTTTCCTAACAAATCCAATTAGAAGGAGATATTGGGTAAAGAATATTTAGCTCACTAAGGGAAAGCTTAAAAAGCTGTTATTAATGATTTCTAAACAACCAAAAAACTAACCAACCAACCAAACAACTATCTATTATAATTTCTGAACCAGCTATTCACCTTCATTTGGATAACCCCTAAAAATGCTTCTCGGAAAATACGGGTACTCATTTTCGAAGTTCCTTCGGTTCTGTCGGTGAAAATAATAGGCACTTCTACTACATTAAAACCGTATTTAATGGCGGTAAATTTCATCTCAATTTGAAAGGCATAACCTACAAATTTGATTTTTTCCATCGGGATGGTTTCCAGCACCTTTCTACGATAACACTTAAAACCTGCCGTTGCATCTTGGATATTAATGCCGGTAATGATGCGTACGTACATGGAAGCAAAATAAGACATCAACACCCTGCCCATTGGCCAATTTACGACGTTTACACCTTTCACATATCTGGAGCCAATAGCTACATCAGCACCATTTACGCAAGCTTCGCGTAATCTCACCAAATCATCAGGGTTGTGGGAGAAATCGGCATCCATTTCAAAAATGTACTCGTAGTTTCTTTCCAGCGCCCATTTAAAACCATGGATATAAGCAGTGCCTAATCCCAATTTTCCTTTGCGCTCCTCGATATGAAGCATGGGAAATTCGTTTTGCAAACCTTTTACAATTTGAGCAGTGCCGTCAGGGGAGCCATCGTCAATAATCAGGATTTCGAAATGATAGGGCAAAGAGAAAACCTTGCGAATAATCTTTTCAATATTCTCTTTTTCGTTATAAGTGGGGATGATGACTAGGCTGTCGGACACAGGTTGTTTACGATTTTAAATTTTACGAATTTCGATTTGCGAAAGTAACGAAATTAAGCTGATGTTTTTGCTAAGCTAATCCGTTAATTTGTGTTAAATGGTATTGAATTAATTTCAAGGCTGAGTGTTGAAGTTTTGCGTTCAATAATTATGAGCTAAAGCCAGTCGAGTTATTATTTTAAAAAGGGGCAATGTAAATACAGGGTAATGTATGGCAAAAAAGTAAAAACTTTTAGATAGGATTAATGGCATAATTAATAGATTAATTTTCTCTATAGTGCCATTTTTTTATTTCTTCTCTATAATCATCAATGTTGATTATTGCATTTTCAACAAGTTTGTCATCAATAATTTTTTTTCCGTCTGTGGATTTTGTGTAGGCTTTTATTTGTTTTGAAGGTAGATTTATTACGAATATAGAATCAAATGGTTTTCCACAATGATCACTGAAAAAATCTTTGTCAAGAATTATTTTTGATATTTTTTCGTCTTCATCTAAAAAATATCTTCCGATATACTTTCCACATTCAGGATTGGCATTGAATTCTATACCTTTAATTTTCCCATTTTTTATAAATGCATAAGTTGGATGTAAAAAATCTCCATCATATAAAACAGAATCAGAATTTGCTATATGGTTTTTAAATTCATTTTCAAATTCATGTCTTTTAAAAAATACTGAATCACAGCTAATTGTAAATAATAAGATAAAAATAAAATTTACTGATCTAATTATTTTTATCATTATAACGATTTAATTTTATCACAATTTTGTATTATTTAATGCAGATTACTACCTAATATCGCCCATCCATTTTTTCAATACAGGCACCAGTAAGAAGATAAACAAACCGATACCCGCCGAATAAATGGAAATTTGAAGCAACACGTTAGCGTAATAAGGCAACGACAGCACTGGGTTATTCGCTTCGATTACATTTTTAGGGATAGCCATCAAAGCACCAATTTTGCCAGCCAAAAACTCACCAATAGCTGTGAAAAAGAAGAAAATCCCCATCATTAAACCAACAATGTTCACTGGAGAAAGCTTCGTAATCATGGATAAGCCTACGGGAGAAATACACATCTCACCACAAATGATGAAGAAATACCCGCCTGCAAAGGCAAGCAAAGGAATTAAGCCATTACCTAAGCTAGCTTGACAGGCTAGATAGAAGGTGAAAAATCCAATGGCTACAAAAATGAAAGAAAGTGCAAATTTAGCTGGGGTAGAAGGTTCTAATCCTCGTTTATTTAGCCAAGGCCATAAAGCAGCAAAAATCAAACTCATGATGATTACCCATGCCGGTGGCAAAAAGTTGTTTACAGAAAGTGCTGGAAGTTCAACACCAAAAACGTGCATGTCTACATTCCGCATCGCGAATAAGTTTAATGAACCAGCATTTTGCTCATAAAAGGCCCAAAACAAGGTAGAAACCACAACTAAGGTTAATGCCGAAAGCAATTTAAATTTAGCCTCTTTCTCTAGCTTTGACGATAGATAAAGGATATAAGCCACAGATACTACAGCAAGTACCAGCATGATGCTATCCAACGCTTCGTAATAGTTAAAAAGCGTAACAATTAAAGGTAAGGCAAGTAAGGTAAGTAGATAGATGGCATGTTCTACCTTTAAAACGCCCGCTATTTTTTTGTTTAAATCGTTAGTAATGGGCAAGCCTTTTTCTTTGAGTGAAGCTTTTCCTATGATGAAGATGATTAAGCCTAGTACCATAAAAATACCAGCCAAACCAAAACCAAAATGCCAGTTTATTTTTTGCCCAACGTAGCCACAAAGTAAACCACCTAAAGCTGCACCAATGTTAATGCCCATATAAAACAAAGAAAATGCACTATCTTTCTTTGGGTCGTTATTGTCGTACAAAGTTCCAACCAAGCTAGAAACGTTGGGTTTAAAGAAACCATTCCCGCAAATAATGAAAGCCATCCCGTAAAAGAAACTCCAATCCTGAGGGATAGCCAGTACAATGTGTCCAATGGCCATCATTACACCACCAAAAATAATCGCCCGTCGATAGCCCAAGAACTTATCGGCAAGCATACCGCCAAACATAGGCATGGTGTACACCAACGCTGAGTAAGCACCTAAAATGGCATAACCTTTTGGCTCATCAAATTTCAATTGCGTTACCATATAGGCTAAAAGCAAAGCTTTCATGCCGTAAAACGAAAAACGCTCCCACATTTCGGTGAAAAATAGAAGATAGAGCTGTTTAGGATGTTTTGCTTGGTTCATTATTTTTGGTTGGTTAGTTGGTTTGTTTTTTAGTTTGTTAGAATTTAGAGATGTACGCTTTGCACTTTCTACTTAACACTTTTAACTTTCTACTTTCTACTTTTCTACGGTGCTAAACGTTCAATTTTCCAGCTTCCGTTACTAAAAGTATATTTGATCCTATCGTGTAAACGACTTGAGCGTCCTTGCCAAAACTCAATTGATGTAGGTTTTACAATGTAACCGCCCCAGTGTGCTGGTTTTGGAATCGTTTTTCCTTCGTATTGTTTGGTCAATTCTTCCACTTTTTGTTCCAAAACATCTCTGTTAGGAATTACTTGACTTTGAGGCGAGGCGATAGCCCCAATTTGACTTCCTTGCGGACGGGAATTGAAATATTGCTCGGAAGTTTCCTTGTCCAACTTTTCAATTCTGCCTTCAATTCTCACCTGACGTTCCAGTTCAGCCCAGAAAAAGACCAAGCAAGCATAAGGATTCTTCTTTATTTCTTTACCTTTTTGACTCAGATAATTGGTGTAAAAGCTAAAGCCATTTTCGTCAAAGCCTTTTAACAACACAATTCTGGCATTCGGTCGTGCACTTTTATCTACGGTAGCCAGTGTCATCACGTTAGGCTCAAAAATTTCGGCATTCACCGCATCTTCAAACCATTTTTCAAACTGCGCTATTGGATTTTTAACTACATCTTTTTCACTTAACTCGGCAGCTTTATAGTCTTGCCTTAAGTTTTGTATCATTTCTTTACTGACCTTCATGAAGCAAAAATAGCTTTTGTTAGTGATAAAGTTTTTAATATTTAAGTAGAAATATGTGACCTGTGCGCACAATCATATTTGGAGACTTGCGAATATTTTTTGTTATTTTACCAATATGTTAAGCTTGTTAGAACCATCAGTAGGAAAATTGTTGATTTCGGAACCTTTTTTGGCCGATCCCAATTTTAAGCGCTCGGTGGTTTTATTGACGGAACATAACGAAGAGGGTTCTGTTGGTTTTATTTTGAATCAGCCGAGTAATTTAGTCGTAAAGGACCTAATTCCAGATTTATGGATGGCTGATTTTCAAGTGTTTATTGGCGGGCCAGTAGAGGTAGATACCGTTCATTTCATCCATCGTTGTTTTGACAAAATGGATAGCGGCGAGGAAATTATGCCTGGTTTGTACTGGGGCGGTGATTTTGAAACCCTTAAATTGTTGGTGAACAACAACACCATACAGGAAGATGAAGTTAAATTTTTCCTTGGCTATTCAGGCTGGAGCAACCACCAGTTAGAAGAGGAGATAGCTACCAATACTTGGATTGTTTCAGACCAATACCATCAAGACACTATCTTTTCTCATAATGAAGAAGAGCTGTGGAAAGAGGTGATTATTAACTTAGGCCCCAAATATGCTCATGTGAGCAATTTCCCTGTTGACCCTAATTTGAATTAGATAGACGAAAGCCGTAAGACAGAAAAAGTCCGAAAGTTTACCTTTCAGACTTCCAAATTCTATTCTCCCCAACTTACGGACTATTAGCTTCCTGACTTGCGGACTAACCTTCCATTTCAGCGGCAGTTTCCTCCACCTTTTGCCTCAAATCATCTTTGTAGGCTTGCATTTTCTCAGCTAATTCTGGCTTTGCAGTAGACAAGATTTGTACGGCCAATAAACCTGCATTTTTTGCCGCATTTAAAGCCACGGTGGCCACGGGAATACCGTTTGGCATTTGCAAAATAGAAAGAATACTATCCCAGCCATCAATGGAGTTGGATGATTTTACAGGAACGCCAATCACAGGAACAGTAGTAATGGAAGCCACCATGCCAGGCAAATGTGCTGCACCACCAGCACCAGCAATAATGACCTTAATGCCACGACTTGCTGCTTCTTTAGCATAATTGAACATTCTGTCTGGCGTTCTGTGCGCAGAAACTACCGTAATTTCAAAATCAACACCAAAGGCTTTGCAAATATCTGCTGCATCTTGCATAACTGGCAGATCAGATTTGCTGCCCATGATAATACCAACTTTCATCTTTTTATTTAGTTTTTTGGGAATTTGGTTTTTGGTTGTTTAGCACCACTTGCCAAATCCTTGTTCTTTGATCCTTGTTCTTTACTCCTAAGAGATTACTTTCAACGTTTGCTGTACAAACCTTGCTTTTTCAATAGCCTTTTCGCGGTTTTGGTCAATAATGGTTAAGTGGCCCATTTTACGGAAAGGCTTGGTGTATTTTTTGCCATATAAATGCACGTAAACTCCATCTATAGACAAGATTTTCTCCAATCCATCGTATTTAGCAACGCCATTATGACCTTTTTCGCCCAATACGTTTACCATAATCGCATTCGAAATAGAACGAGTATCTCCCAAAGGCAAGTTAAAAATAGCTCTTAAATGTTGTCCAAACTGCGAAACGTAGTTCCCTTCAATGGTTTGGTGGCCACTATTATGCGGACGAGGAGCTAATTCATTCACCAAAATATCACCATGTTTGGTAATAAACATCTCTACTGCTAAAATACCCGTGATATTTAATGCCGCGGCAATGTCTCTGGCAATTTTTTCGGCCCTTTCCTGTATACTTTCAGGGTAGGTAGAAGGCGAAATCAAGAACTCCACCAAATTAGCTTCCGGATTAAACTCCATTTCAACCATTGGAAAAGTTTTTACATCTCCATTGGCATTACGAGCCACAATCACTGCAATTTCCTTTTCAAAATGAACCAATTCTTCAATTAAAGTTGGAGCATTAAAAGCATTTTGTACATCGTTGACATCGTTTATTTTCATTACCCCTTTTCCATCATAACCATCTTTACGAAGTTTTAAGATGTAAGGGAACTGAAATTTACCATTGGTCAAATCATCCTTAGAGTTCACCAACATAAACGGTGCTGTAGGAATGTCGTTTTCCTTAAAAAACTGCTTTTGGATACCTTTATCTTGTATCAGTCGGATGACACGCGATTGAGGGTAGACTTTTTTACCTTCTTTTTCCAGTTGCTCCAAGGCTTCCACATTTACCTTCTCAATTTCAATGGTAATAATGTCGGCCTTTTTACCAAAATTATAAACCGTATCGTAGTCGGTAATGGAACCGTTTTCGAAGTAATTAGCGATGTGTTTACATGGCGCATCAGCATCTGGGTCGAGCACTAAAGTGGTCAAATTGTAGTTAATTGCTTCTTGAATCAACATCCTGCCCAACTGTCCGCCGCCTAAAATACCTAGTTTTAACTCGCTAATCTGTTTTGCCATTATTTATCGCTTGAATTTGCACAAAAATAGCAAAAATAAGTATATGCTTAGGTCAAATTACATATTAGATTGGCATTAGAAACGCAACATTGGTGCTACTTTTTCACAAAAGTCCTGCTTTCCGTTTCAATCTTTTTGTGGCCATCTCCAAACCTCATAGGTTTACTAGTATGATGCAAATTAAACCTATGAGGTTTTTCCAAAGGCAAAAAAGTATTTCCACTCCAATCAGGGCTATTTTAACAAAAGACAACCGCAAAGAGAAATAAAGAAACGTGAAGAACGCAAAGAGAAAAACGAATCACTTCTCTTTGCATCCCTTTGTGAAACTTCTAAAAATCTTTGTGGTAAAAAATATAGCCGCTAATAACGCAAAGAATTAAACAATAATCCCTGCTCATTTTTTACTTTTGCCTTTTAACTTGATACTTCATAAATGGCTTACGATGCAATAATTATTGGTGCTGGTGCTTGCGGATTAATGTGTGCGGTGCAAGCAGGCTTTTTGGGAAAGAAAGTAATTGTGCTCGAAAAGAACGATAAGCCAGGGGCTAAAATTTTAATTTCGGGTGGTGGCCGTTGCAATTATACCAATATTGGGGCTACGCATGAACAATTTATCTCTGCCAATGAGCATTTTGTAAAATCGGCCTTCAAGCAATGGACTGTAGAAGATTCCATCAGGTTTTTCGAAACCTATGGCATTTACGGTGCCGAGAAAACTTTGGGGCAACTTTTTCCAGAAGGTAAAAATGCCAAAGATGTGGTAAATGTGTTTACCTCGCTTTGCGAAGAAATGGAACAACAAATTTTATGCAATGCAGAGGTGACCTCCATTAACAATAACGACGGTGAATATCAGGTGACTTACCAAAAGAACCATAAGGAGAAAACCATTACGGCACCCAAACTAGTGATTGCTACAGGCGGTTTGCCTATCCCGAAAATGGGAGCTACGGATTTTGCTTTGAAATTTGCCAGAAAACATGCTTTAAATATTGTAGAAACGGCCCCAGCTTTGGTGCCCTTAACCATTACGGGAAAAGATGAAGCTTGGTTTGCCCAATTATCTGGAAACTCGGTATTTTGTAGGGTGAGTAATGAGGAAGCCAGCTTTGAGGAAAATATCTTGTTTACACATTGGGGCTTAAGTGGTCCAGCCATCTTGCAAATTTCGAGCTATTGGCGTAGGGGACAGGAAATAAATATTGATCTGCTTCCTAACGATAATATTTTAGAAGTTTTAAGTGCCGAACGTCAACATAATGGACGCATCCAATTATCAACTTTGTTAAATAGGTTCTATGCCAAGAAATTTACAGATGCGTTAGGCAAATTTATATCCTTAAGTAAAACCATTGCCGATTTAACCAGGGCAGAAATGGAAACTTTAGAGCAAACCATTCATTATTTTAGGGTAAAACCTGCAGGTGATAAAGGCTACGACAAAGCAGAAGTAATGCGTGGAGGCATTGATGCCAACGAACTATCCTCTAAAACCTTAGAAAGCAAAAAACTTGCTGGTTGCTTTTTTGGTGGCGAATGTGTAGATGTTACGGGTTGGCTGGGTGGGTATAATTTGCAATGGGCTTGGGCCTCTGGCTATGTGATAGCGCAAAATATTTAGAATAACCCGTCATTTCGAACATATTGAGACCGCGAAGCAGCTACGGAGTAGATCTAGTACTATTTAGAATTTCAATTTAATAATCATTAAACCACTCAAAGCTTTCTATATTCCTATATTCCTTTGGTAAAAATTTTAACTTTTCTTTTTTTACGTTTTTAGATGAATAAAGTCTTTTATAGGTTTTGATATAATGGCGCTTTGTGGTGTCGGATTGGTCTGGATAGATAAACTCTATGGTATCAACTTTTAAATTGTTCCATTTGTACTTATAAAGCCCAACTTCACCTGGATGTCCATATAAAACCCCTCTAATTACTTTTTCCTTTGTAGAAAAGGTTGGGTTGATAAATTCATATTGATTGGTGAAGCTACCAGTACCATTAATGCTTAGATAGACGTCGTAAATATTTCTTCTACAACAACCAGAACTTGGATACCAATGAACTACAAAATCTTTGTATCCGTCTCCATTAACATCTTGAACACTGTGATTTGCAAAATCTGGACTTCTTGAATTGTGGAATTTTATAACATTTTCTATTTTATTATCTACTATTTTATAGATATCGAAAAGCATATACTCGTAATTAGTCCTACAAATCATCACATGCTTATTTTTATTAGAAAATAGGTGCCCGAGCTTTATTTCGACTCCGATACTTGTACTATCATCTAATAATGCCTCATATTTTCTGAAAAACGATTTTAACTGCAGTTTTGGCTTGACCGTATTAATGGCTTCTTTTAAAACGCTATCAAGTTTTAAACTATCCAGATTTTGCTTGTGGCTTTGCTTTTTACTCGCTACAGATTTGGGCTTCTCTATTTTTTTGTTTTTTAATGGAACTTTAGTGTTGTTTGACTTTTCCTGACAAGAGGACAGAGATACAACTAAAGACATTAAAAAGAGGAGAAGTGTAATTCTAGATGTCATTTATCGAGGTTTTTAAGCAGTCAAATTTAGCCTGTCATTTCGAACATCGTGAGAAATCTAACTATTTGCTAGATTTTACTTCGTAGAGCTTCGGTTCTCCTCATGCTTCGTCGAAATGACGGACAATGCTAATTTCTAATCACAGTTTGGAACCGTAAATGTCCAAGTTTCAGCAGTTTTATAAGGTAAAGAGAAAGCTACCCCTTTATCCATTTCAAACCACAATTTTGGACGCATTTTTTCTCTGCTGATGGTTTCGTTCATGGTCATGCTGTCATAAATACGGCCATTAATCATCACATATTTAATCTTCTCCGAATTTCTGATGTCATCCAAAGGATTATCTTCCATGATGATTAAATCAGCAAGCTTACCAGGCTCTAGAGAACCTAATTCCTTGCCCATCCCTAAATATTCGGCACCATTAAGCGTAGCACATTGGATGGCTTTTAATGGGGCCATTCCACCTTGTACCAACATCCAAAGCTCCCAATGGGCACCTAAGCCTTGAATTTGTCCGTGGGCACCCAAATTCACTTTGGTACCACCATCTGCAATTTGTTTGGTTGCTTTTGCCACTTCGATATGTCCATAATCGCCATATTCCGAAGTGGTCCTACGGCGAGCACGAGAGTCAATAATTGCCCTTGGCGTAAAATTCAATAAACGTTCGTTTTCCCAAACATTGGTGCGGTCATACCAGTAATTTTCGCCCCACTGGCCACCATAAGCCACAATTAAAGTAGGCGTGTAGGCCACATTGGTATTATTCCAAAAGCTCACCACATCTTTATAAGCAGGGGCTACTGGAATACTGTGTTCAATGCCTGTATGGCCATCAGCCACTTGGGTCATGTTGTGAAAAAACGTTGAACCGCCTTCTGGCACCACTTCCATTTTTAACTGGCGGGCAGCTTCTAAAATTTGCTGACGCTGGTCTCTACGTGGTTGATTATAAGATTTTACCGAGAATGCACCTACGGCTTTCAATCTGCGCAAGTGTGATAAAGCATCATCCAAACTATTAATGGTTACCTTAAAATCACCATCCGCGCCATAAAGGATAGAACCTGTGGAATAAACCCTTGGTCCAACCATTCTTCCTGCTTTCAGCATTTCGCTTTGGCTGAACACCATTTCTGTGTTGCTCGATGGGTCGTGCGAAGTAGTTACCCCGAAACTCAAATTAGCCAAGTAAGACCAATCCTGTTGCGGACTAATGCCATCTGGACTTGTTCTCAAGTGAGCGTGAACATCCACAATACCTGGCATAATGGTTTTACCTGTCACATCAAGCACTTTAATATCGGCTGGGATAGGCACTTCATCTACTTTACCAATCGCCTTAATTTTATTATTCTCTATTAAAATAGTTCCCTCTTCAATCACTTGGTCACCTTTCATAGAGATGATTCTGGCACCTTTTAAGGCCACTAATCCAGTTGGGGCATCAGTTTTTAATTTCAGGCCGATAGAAAGCCCAACAGTATCTGGCTCTGGTAATACTTGTGGAGCACCTTCAATAAATGAAAAGGTATTCTTGATTTCTCTGTTGTAGTATTTTTCACCCAAAGTCCAAAGCAGTTTTTTGCTGTCGGCACTCCAATGTAAATAGGTTCCGGCATCTTTGGTTACCCTAGCCAAAGGAATGGATTTATTGCCCGCAGAAAGGTCTAAAGCAGTTCCAGCGGTAACCATTGGTGTAATGTAGGCGTTAAACAGCTCGGTAAAAGCCATCCATTTCCCATCTGGACTTGGGCAAAATTGCGTAGCGTATTGAGAGGTATAATGGGTGCGTTCGTTACCGCCATTTAAATCCACGCTTTTAAAGGCTTTTTTACCAGCTTCATAACTTTGATAGAAAATACGGGTATCATCGGCATTAAATTGAGGTTTAATGCCATTATCTAATACCAAAGTTTTAGTTCCGCCATTGGCAGGTATTACAAAAATGCCATTGTTTTTACCATAGGTTAAGCCCAGAACTTCATTGCCAACTCCTTTTCTGAAAATAATTTTATCGCCTTTGTTGGAATAGCTAGGAGAGTAGTAATAGCCTTTTTCGTCGGTTAAGCTAATGGTTTTTCCTGTTTTTAAATCGGTGCGTTTAACGGCTCCTTTAAATTCGTCGCTCCAAGTCGTATAAACTACAAATTTCCCATCAGGACTAAATTTAGGCTCAAACTCAAAGTCTAAGCCATTGGTTAGTCTTTCTGGTGCTCCGTTGGGTAATTCCTTTTTATATAAGTAACCAGCGGCATTAAATACAACGGTTTTGCCATCGGGCGAAGTGGCCAGTTGCCTGATCATTTTGGCGGTAAACTCATTAGTGTACACTTGTTGGTCGAAATGTAAAGCCTCCTGAACCGTTTGGTTGGTCGTTACCTCAAATGGAATATCGCTTACGTACAAATTACTAAGTTCAACCTGCTTTATTTTTCCTTTGGCATAGAAAATGATTTTCTTCGCATCGGGAGTCCATGCAAAATTTGGATAAACCCCAAAAATGGCCCAGGTTTCTTGTTGATCTTTCGTTAGATCGTCGTAGATCGGATATTCTTCTCCTGTTTTCAGGTTTTGGATGTAAAGCACCGATTTTAATCTTACTCGTTTTACATAAGCCAAAAATTTGCCATCAGGTGATACCTGAGGTCTTACAGAACCGCCTTGGTCGGCAATTAGATTGCTTAGTTTTCCAGTGGTTAAATCTAATTGACGGATGGCATAAATCAAGCCATTTGGGTCTTTGCTGTATTGAAAAAATGGTCCGGGAGAAACATCTTCGCTAAAATAAAGGTATTTGCCATCTGGCGATACATTAGGTTCGCCAGCATCCTGCTGGTCGTTTTTGCGTTTGGTAAGCTGTACGCCGTCGCCACCATAAATGCTGTACATCCACATTTCGCCCGCACCTAATGAACGCGAGGCCGTAAAATGCTTACGAGCAATGATATAATCGCTATTTGGCATCCAAGTGGCATTGTTCAATAGCCTAAAAGATTCTTTGGTGATTTGTTTTTTATTGCCACCCTGCCTATCCATGATCCAGATATTGTCGGCACCGTTTCTATCGCTCGTAAACGAAATATATTTGCCATTTGGACTAAAACGAGGTTGTACTTCATAAGCAATCCCACCACTTAAAAGTTTGGCCGTACCACCTGTAATAGGCATCACGTAAATATCGCCCAGTAGGTCGAACACGATTTCCTTACCATCTGGACTTATGTCAAGGTTCATCCAAGTGCCTTCGTTGGTGGTAATGCTGAAATTTTTGGTAGGACCTTTGTATTTTTCAACGTCCCATTTCGGTGTTTCTTTTTTCTCTTGGGCATATGTTGAACCCAAGGCGCATAATAATGCTGATGCTAATAAATACTTCCTCATTCTTATTTAGTACTAACAAATATTTAATCTTCGCAATTTAGCTATTTCTTGCCACAGATGCACAGATATCGTCTTTTTGATTTGTTGATAATGATTTTAAAGTGTTGATAATGATTTGTTTATATGAGCTGTTGAAGTTTGGTATGACTAGATGTTGAAATATATCTTTAGATTTTCCAAAATGTAGTGTGAAACCTGTTAATACGACTAGCGAGCTAAGATTTGTGCATCTGCGGCCAAAATCTCTTTTTTGAAAAACGATGATGGTTTCATAGTTTTGGGTTTGCCAATCTATGACTGCAACAGAAATTTTAAAGAAATATTGGGGCTTTGATGTCTTTCGTCCGTTGCAGGAAGAAATTATCCAATCAGTTATTAAAAAACAGGATACTTTAGCCTTACTACCTACAGGAGGGGGAAAGTCAATTTGTTTTCAAGTGCCCGCGATGATGAAGGAGGGCATCTGTATTGTGGTATCACCTTTGGTGGCTTTAATGAAAGACCAAGTAGAAAACTTGAAAGCCAGAGGGATAGAAGCCATTGCCATTTACGCGGGAATGGGTAAACGTGAAATCGATATTCTGCTGGATAACTGCATTTACGGAAACATCAAGTTTTTGTATCTCTCTCCAGAACGCTTGCTATCTGAGCTGGTACGTGTGCGCATTTCCTACATGAATGTAAACCTCATCGCTATCGACGAAGCACATTGTATTTCGCAATGGGGTTATGACTTTCGGCCACCTTATTTGAAGGTTAAAGAACTGAGGGAAATATTACCCGATACCCCTGTTTTGGCCTTAACGGCTACCGCTACGCCAGAAGTAAGAACAGATATCATTGAAAAATTGGAGCTAAAAGATGCTCAGGTTTTTGTGAAGAGTTTCTCTCGGAAAAACCTCAGTTATGTTGTCTTTAACTTAGATGATAAGCATAAAAAACTGATAGAGATTTGTAAAAACGTTAAAGGCTGTGGCTTAATTTATGTAAGAAATAGAAGAGAAACCGCCGAAGTGGCAAATTTTCTTCAACGAAATAAAATCTCTGCCGATTTTTACCATGCTGGCTTGGAAAAGGATACGAGATTTCAGAAGCAAGAGGATTGGAAACAGGATAAAATTAGGGTGATGGTGGCTACCAATGCTTTTGGAATGGGAATCGATAAACCTAATGTGCGTTTCGTTATTCATCTAGATTTACCCGAAAGCTTGGAAGCCTATTATCAAGAAGCTGGTAGGGCAGGCAGGGACGAAAAAAGAGCGTTTGCAGTGTTGCTTACCAACAAAGCTGACCAAATGATACTAGAAGCAAGGTATGCAGACAGTTTTCCTTCGGTCGATGAAATTAAAAAAGTGTACCACTATCTTGGCAATTTCTATCAATTGGCTTACGGAGCAGGGCAAGGACTAAACTTTGATTTCGACCTCGCTGCGTTTTGTAAGCGCTTTGGTATTGGCGTGATTAAAACCATGGCCGCATTGAAATTTTTAGAAAGAGATGGCTATCTGGTTTTGTCAGAGAATATTTTTATCCCATCAAGGTTGATGTTTGCAGTAGGACATGAAGATATTTATCGATTCCAGATTGAAAATGCTGTTTTTGACCCCATTGTTAAAACAATACAGCGTTCCTACGGCGGTGCATTTGATGGTTATGTGAAAATTAGCGAGAGCGATTTGTCCAATAGATTGAGGATTTCGTACAACGATGTGATTACTTATTTGAAGAAGTTACAGGAGTATCAGGTGATTTCCTATTTGCCACAAACCGATCAACCGCAATTACAGTTTGTAACGCCACGTTTGGATATGTTGCATTTAGATGTAGATGCTAAATTTATCCAGCTTCGTAAGCAAATACAAAGCACGCAGATTGAAGCTGTGTTGGCATATGCCTCCAATTCCATTTGTAGGAGCATTCAACTGTTGACTTATTTTGGAGAGAACGGTGCCGAAAAATGTGGCGTTTGTGATGTTTGCTTAGCGGAGAAAAAGCAGGAAGACCTCGCCGCCTATAATGATACCATTGATTTTGAAATTTGTACAGTATTACAAGGCCAGCATCTCGACTTGGATGAATTGGTGAAAAGTATTCAAACAGGTACCGATAATGATAAAATAGAACGAATTAGGGAACTTTTGGACGCTGGTAAAATTAAAACCGACGGAAAGAAGTATTATTTATAGATTTTCAATAGCCAATTAACCAATTAACCAATTAACCAATTAACCAATTAACCAATTTTCCTATCTTAGCCGCTACCATTCAAACTACAATGCAAACTAAAAACGACAAAAAAACAATCCGGTCTTGGGCCTTTTTTGACTGGGCCAATTCAGCTTATAATCTTGTAATCACTTCCACCATATTTCCAGCTTATTATACGGCAATCACTTCCGATAAGGACGATTATACCATCGATTATGTTTATTTCTTTGGCTATAAAATCGTCAATTCGGCATTGTATAGTTATGCCATGGCTTTTGCTTTTTTAGTGATTGCTTTGCTGTCGCCCATATTGTCGTCCATAGCCGATACCCGTGGTAATAAGAAAATTTTCATGAAGATGTTCACTTACATTGGCGCCATCGCTTGTAGTGCACTTTTTTTCTTCGAAATTAACGCAGAAAAAGGAGTCGATACCCTAAATTTCAGTATCATCATGTTTGTGTTGGCTGCTATTGGTTTTTGGGGGAGTTTAGTGTTCTATAATTCTTATTTGCCCGAAATCGCAACGGTAGAAAAACAGGATGATGTGAGTGCCAAGGGCTATATGTATGGTTATATTGGCAGTATCATTTTACAGATTATTTGCTTTGTATTTGTGTTTAAGCCCGAATGGTTTGGCATTATAGATGCATCCATTCCAGCACGTTTATCTTTCTTGCTAGTAGGGATTTGGTGGATAGGATTTGCGCAAATTCCATTTAAAAACTTGCCAAAAGGAAGTCCTGATTACAAAGCTGAAAAGAAGAATATCATGACCAGCGGCTTTCAGGAGCTAAACAAGGTCTGGAAACAGGTAAAGCAAATGAAATACTTAAAACGATTTTTGTTTGCGTTCTTTTTCTACTCTATGGGTGTACAAACGGTAATGTTGGTGGCAGCACTTTTTGGAGAGAAAATATTGCATTTGCCTACTTCGAAGCTCATAGCAACCATTTTGATTTTGCAATTGGTAGCCATTCCAGGAGCCATGTTAATGTCGTATCTTTCTTCCAAAAAATTTGGCAATGTAAATGTATTGATAGGTGTAGTGGTAATTTGGGTAGGGTGTTGTGTTGCAGCTTACTTTATCCATACCGAGTATCAATTTTATGCATTAGCCGCAGTAATTGGTTTAATTATGGGAGGTATTCAATCTTTATCACGTTCTACGTATTCTAAATTTCTTCCGCAACATAGTCCAGATCACACCTCTTTTTTTAGCTTTTACGATGTAACAGAGAAAGTTGCGTTGGTTTTTGGGATGTTCAGCTTCGGTTATATCGAAGTGCTAAGTGGAAGTATGCGTAATTCTGTAATCGCATTGGCCCTGTTTTTTGTTTTAGGTTTAGTATTTTTGCTGCTTCTCAAAAAAGTACAGCCCAAAGCAGTGGTTGTGGATTAAAAGTGGAGATCGAAGAATAGCATGAAGATAGAACTGTTTATCCCTTGTTTTGTAGACCAATTATATCCGGAAACGGCATTCAATACCATTAAAATCCTTGAAAAGGCTGGGTGTGAAGTGTCTTATAATTCAAAGCAGACTTGCTGTGGGCAGCCCGCATACAACGCAGGGTACTGGGAACAGGCAAAAGAGATAGGCACAAAATTTCTAGCTGATTTTTCGGACACAGAATATATCGTAGCTCCATCAGCTTCCTGTGTAGGTATGGTAAAAACAGGTTATAATGATTTGTTTACCAATACTATGGTTCACAATAAATGCAGAAGCTTACAGTCTAATATTTTCGAACTTTCTGATTTTCTCATCAATGTACTTAAGAAAGATTACTTTGGTGCCGAGCTTGAAGGAAAAGCCGTTTATCACGATTCGTGCAGTGGGCTAAGAGAGTGTAAAATCAAGACTGAACCTCGTCGACTTTTATCGAAGGTAATTGGTTTGGAGATGTTGGAAATGAAAGATACCGACATGTGCTGTGGCTTTGGTGGTACTTTCGCCGTAAAATTTGATGCCATCTCTTCGGCCATGGCAGAGCAAAAAGTGAATAATGCTTTAGCAATGGACGCTGATTATATCATTTCTACAGACCTTTCTTGTTTGATGCATTTGGATGGCTATATCCAGAAAAATAACCTTTCTATCAAAACCATGCACCTTGCAGATGTATTGGCAAATGGCTGGTTAGAAAGCACTGAATACTAATTGCTTCCATCTTTTGTAAAACTCTGGTTATAATCGAAAGAAATTAACCTTTTTTAACATCGCTTTACTCTAAAGTGATTTACTTTTGTTTTTCAATTATATTGAGATAACCAAATCATGAAAAAAATATTTATCGCCTTTTTAGGCCTTTTAGCTTTTACGTTAAATGCACAAGCACAAAAGAAATCTGGTGCCATCCAATTTGAGAGTGTGATTGACCCAGTTGCAGCGGCAGAAGCTAGTGGTAGACAAATCCCTGAGGAAATGAAAGCCCGTATGCCAAAATCTATCAAAGCCAATTACGAATTGCTTTACAATGCTACAAATGCTAGTTATATGCCTGTAACAGAAACAGAAGATAGTAACAGCGGTGGCGGTGGTAGATCAGGTGGTTTTAGATTTGGTGGTTTTGGCGGTGGTGGTAATAGAGAATATTATTACACTTTTGCTGACCAAAAAGTAGTGGAAGTTTTTGATATGATGGATACTACTTATGTAATGCCTACCAAACTTGCAGTAGCGGCAAACAACCCAATGAATGGTAATGCGGGAAGAAATAACAACCAAAATAACAGTGCGGTACAATTTTTAAATGTTCCACCAACAGTTGAGGTAATCAAGACTGAGGAAACTAAGAAAATTGTAAACCTTGATTGCAAAAAAGTAATCATTAGAACTACTCGTAAAGCAAAAGTGTTGGACATGGAGAAAGATGTGGTGGAAGAAACAGTTCTATGGTATACCAACGATTTAGGTTTCAACTTTTCTCCAATGCCAAACCTATGGACAGAAGGTGCTGTTTTGGCCATCGAAATTAAAGGAGGTGGTACTACTGCAAAAAGTATCGAATACAGAGGTGTAAGCAATAAGGATGTAACTGCTCCTAAAAAAGCAGTGGCTATTACGCCAGAGCAATATCAAGCCAAAATGGAAGCAATGATGGCTAGATTTAGAAATAACAATAACCGTGGTCAAGGAGGCCAAACAAGAGCGGTAATTAATTAAGAAATTCCATTTTATATTTTTTCTGAATGTCTCGGCTATCGTCGGGACATTTTTTGTTTGTATATACACCACGTTATTGCGAGGTACGAAGCAATCTCAGGATACTGGTTTGGCCGACCCTGAAATAAATTCAGGGTGACGTATAATTGGCGCTCCGTCATGCTGAATTTATTTCAGCATCAGTTTTGTAAGTGCTAATAAATACAACTTGGGCATGAAATCCAATCTAAAAACCCTATCTTTGCACAAAATAAAATCACACACGTAGGTGATTTTGCAAAACAATTTTTTTAAACTTTAAATCATAGTTGTAGATGATTAACATTACATTACCTGATGGTTCTGTCCGTCAGTATGAAAAGGGTACAAATGCCCATCAAATTGCACTCTCAATCTCAGAAGGTTTAGCACGAAATGTTTTAGCAGCAGAAGTAAATGGTGAAGTTTGGGACAGTTCACGCCCAATTGAAGCCGATTCTGCAGTAAAATTGCTTACTTGGAATGATAGTGAAGGAAAATCGACTTTTTGGCATTCCTCAGCGCACTTAATGGCCGAAGCCTTAGAGGCACTTTATCCAGGTACAAAATTCGGTATTGGTCCAGCCATCGAAACTGGCTTTTACTACGATGTAGATTTTGGCGATAGGGAGTTCTCTTCTGATGATTTCAAGCAGATTGAAGATAAAATGCTGGAATTGGCCAAGCAAAAGGAAGTTTTTGAACGTAAAAGTGTAAGCAAAGCTGATGCTATCGAGTATTTTACCGAAAAAGGTGACGAATACAAATTGGACTTAATCGACGGTTTGGAAGACGGAAAAATCACTTTCTATACCCAAGGTAACTTTACAGATTTATGCCGTGGCCCACACATCCCAAATACTAGCTTCATCAAAGCGATTAAGCTGATGAATGTGGCTGGTGCTTACTGGAGAGGTGATGAAACCAAAAAGCAATTGACCCGTATTTATGGTGTTACTTTCCCTAAAGCGAGTGAATTGACTGAATATCTTCACATGATTGAAGAGGCCAAAAAGCGTGACCACCGTAAATTAGGCAAGGAATTGGAATTGTTTACCTTCTCAGAAAAAGTGGGGATGGGTTTACCAATGTGGTTACCAAAAGGTACTGCTTTGCGTGAACGTTTAGTTCAATTTTTAACTAAAGCGCAACAAAAATCGGGGTACGAGCAGGTAATTACGCCTCATATTGGCCATAAGAATTTATACATTACTTCTGGTCACTATGAAAAATACGGAAAAGATAGTTTCCAGCCGATTAAAACACCCCAAGAAGGGGAGGAGTTTTTCCTAAAACCAATGAATTGCCCTCATCACTGTGAGTTGTATAAATTCAAACCTCGTTCTTATAAGGATTTGCCAGTTCGTTTTGCCGAATTTGGTACCGTATATCGTTACGAGCAAAGTGGAGAGTTACATGGTTTAACCCGTGTACGTGGCTTTACTCAGGATGATGCGCACTTGTTCTGTCGACCAGATCAAGTGAAAGAAGAATTTAAAAAAGTAATCGACCTCGTGCTTTATGTCTTTAAATCTTTAGGTTTTGATAACTATGTAGCTCAGGTTTCATTACGTGACCCAGAGAACAAGGCTAAATACATTGGCTCTGATGAGAATTGGAAATTAGCCGAATCTGCGATTATTGAAGCGGCCGAGGAAAAAGGCTTGCCTACCGTTGTAGAATATGGTGAAGCAGCTTTTTACGGACCTAAATTAGATTTCATGGTTCGTGATGCGCTGGGCAGGAAATGGCAATTGGGCACCATACAGGTTGATTATAATCTTCCAGAGCGTTTTGAGCTAGAATACACAGGTAGTGATAATCAAAAACATCGTCCTGTAATGATTCACCGAGCACCATTCGGATCGATGGAACGTTTCGTGGCGGTATTGATTGAGCACTGCGGAGGGAACTTCCCATTGTGGCTTTCGCCAGAGCAATATATCATTCTTCCTATTTCAGAAAAGTATGAAGAATATGCAAAAAAAGTTTCAGAAGAATTAAATAATTCCGATATTCGCGGTCTGATTGACTTTCGTGATGAAAAGATTGGAAGAAAAATCAGGGACGCTGAGGTTAAAAAACTGCCTTACATGCTTATTATAGGCGAAAAAGAGATGGAAGAAGGAAGGGTTTCGGTTCGGAAGCATGGTGAGGGAGATTTAGGAAGCATGACCTTAGCAGAATTTAGTGCATTAATTAACAAAGAAATAACAGTTTAACAAGGAAAGCATTTGGCATTAGGAAGACCAGGATTTAATAGGGGACCACGTCCACCTTTTAAGAAAAAAGAAGCAGAACATAATATTAACGAGCATATTCGCGCTCAAGAGGTTAGGCTGGCTGGGGATAATGTAGAGCAGGGAATTTATCCTTTGTCAAAAGCATTGGCAATTGCCGATGAGCTAGAGCTTGACTTGGTGGAGATTTCTCCAAATGCAAACCCTCCTGTTTGCCGTATCATGGACTACAGCAAGTTCATGTATGAGCAGAAGAAGAAGCAAAAGGAAATCAAAGCCAATGCTAAGCAAACCGTTATCAAGGAAATTCGTTTCGGACCTAATACTTCTGATCACGATTTCCAATTCAAGTTAAAACATGCGATTAGCTTTTTAGAAGCAGGCGAAAAAGTGAGAGCTTACGTACACTTTAAAGGAAGAGCTATTGTCTACAAAGAGCAAGGAGAAATCTTGTTGCTTAAGTTTGCACAAGCACTGGAAGAAGTAGGTAAGGTTGAGTTATTGCCAAAATTGGAGGGTAAACGTATGTTTTTAACCGTAGCTCCAAAAGCAACAGCAAAGAAGTAATAAATTATATAAACAAAATCAGGTTATGCCAAAAATGAAAACCAATTCCAGTGCTAAAAAGCGTTTTTCGCTTACTGGAACAGGTAAAATTGCAAGAAAGAACGCCTACAAAAGTCACATCTTGACTAAGAAAAGTACTAAACGTAAGCGTAACTTAACCAACACTAGTTTGGTAAACGATGCAGATATGGGCAACGTTAAACGTATGCTTTGCATCGGTAAGTAATTAATTTTTAACCAGGTGAACGGTAGTAAGTTTGTTGAAATACACAGCGCCGCTTATCAAAAACACAACACATTATGCCTCGTTCGGTAAACGTAGTAGCTGCAAGACGCAGAAGAAAAAAAGTCCTAAACATGGCCAAAGGCTATTGGGGCTCAAGAAGCAAGGTTTTTACCATTGCTAAAAACACGGTAGAAAAAGGTTTGCAATATGCATACCGTGACCGTAAAGCTAAGAAAAGAGAATTCCGTGCATTATGGATTCAACGTATTAATGCTGGTGCTCGTGAGCACGGTATTTCTTATTCGCAATTGATTGGTAAATTAGCTGCAAAAAACATCGGTTTAAACCGTAAAGTTTTAGCTGACTTAGCCATGAACAATAAAGAAGCTTTTAAAGCTGTTATTGATGCGGTAAAATAAGATACTAAGATATCAAGAAAAGGGAGCGATGAAAATTGCTCCCTTTTTTTATATACGTTCCCGTCATTGCGAGGAGGAACGACGAAGTAATCTATTATTAGATTACAGAATAATCACATTCGTCATGCTGACCTGCAGCGAAGCGAAAAGCTACTTGTAAATTTATTTCAGCATCTGTTAGCAATTTTCTAAAGTACTGGCATCGTAAGATTGCTTCCTAAACTCGCAATGACGAAAAGTCTAATAATGTTAAAGTTTCAAAACCATTCTTTTTTACTCTTGTTCATCTTATAAAGAAATAATATTATGTCTAAATTTTCTGATTTAATTAATGGTGATAGGCCTGTGTTGGTCGATTTTTTTGCAGAATGGTGTGCCCCATGTAAAGCAATGGGACCAATATTAACCCAACTGAAAAGTCAAATAGGAGATAAAGCAGCTATTATTAAGGTTGATGTAGATAAAAACCAAGCTGCTGCCAGTGCATTTAATGTACAAGGTGTTCCTACTTTTATTTTGTTTAAAAAAGGAAAAGCTATTTGGCGACAAAGTGGAGCAGTTCCCGCTCCCCAATTAAAACAGTTAATTGAGATGCACGCTTAATACAATATATTACACTTTTACTATTTTGGTTGGTGTAATGGCAAATACTAAATCGTTTTCTTTAGCTTTTATAAGCTGTAAGCCTGTAAAGTTGCTAAAGGCGGGGAGTATGGCGTCATTTTCTCCAAAATAAAAGCAAGGAAACTTTAAACGCTGTTTTACTTTATTGTATATGCTAACTCCAGGGTGAATGTGCCCGCTAATGTCATATAAATTTGACTTGCAATGTGCCATGTCATGAATAAAGCAGAATTTATCAGTTTGATAATTGGGCTCGTAAACTTCAATAGCTAAGTTTTTATATACCTCTTTTGCCTGCTTATCGTGATTTCCCTTCACTAATATAAATTCGATTTCTATGAACTCCTCTTTCCATTTTGCGAATTCATCAATTTCTGAATTATAGTTGCTATGGAACATATCTCCGTTGATGAGTAATTGCTTTGGATGATATCTTTCTATTAGTTTCGCCAGTCTGTTTAAATCATTTTGTGACACACTATTGGGAACAGCCAAACCAGCTTTCCGAAAATGAGCAGCCTTGCCCAAGTGTAAATCGCTAATGGTTAATAATTGCTCTTTAGGCAGATAGATGGCTCTTTCTTTATCTAATATGATTTCTTCTTCTCTAACCGAAATTTTCATTTTTAGGGACTAGTGGTTAGTTGCTAGTGTTTAGCAGTTAATAACCATTAAGAAATTAAAGATATTAAGTTTTCTAGGTGCTTTAATCTTAATTTTTCTTAATTCCTTAATGTTTTCATCTAATGGTTTTTTATTTGAATAATGTTTTGAACTCATTTAAATACTTCTTTCTTCATTCTTTCAATACGCTGCTCCAATTCCTCAGAACTCATATTTGCCCTCAGGCTATCTACTTTGATTGGGAACGACAATGGTGTAAATCTTTTGGGATAGGTTATCACGATGTTGCTATTTTGAATACGATTTAATGCTGCAGCTAACCGAGGTTCTTCCAATTGCTGGTAAAATACTTCTTCATAGGCTTGTCTTAGTAGCAAATTGTGCTTGTCGAAATCATTAAAAACATTGAAAAATAGTCCTGCACTACTTTGTAAATGTTTGTTGGTGATATATTTACCTGGGTAGCCTTGAAAAACTAAACCAGAAATGCAAGCAATATCCCGAAATTTCCGTCTTGCCATTTCTGTGGAGTTAATACTTAAAGTGATATCTTCAGCAAGATTTTTCGGCGAGAATACTTCGTAGGCAATACTATCGTCCATAGGTATTTCTGTGTCACTCAGCAATTCAAAACCGTAATCATTCATTGCTATAGAAAAGGTAATGGGTACTAATTTACTTAAACGGTAGGCCACTAGTGCGCCTAAAATTTCATGTACCAATCTACCTTCAAAAGGATAAGCAAATAAATGAAAACCTTCACGGTTGTTGATCAATTCAATAAGTAGCTCATCACTTTTAGGTACATGGGACCTTTCTTCTTGAATTTTAAAAAGTGGTTGTACGATTTTTAATTCCTCGTCCTGATGTGTATGCTCCAACACTTCGTTATATTTTTTACGAAGTACTGCACCTAAATTAGATGAAAGTGGTAAACGTCCACCGAGCCAACTAGGTGAAATGGCTTTCTTTTGTTTACTGCGACGAACGATAACCGTCATTTCTTTGATATGTACAAATTCTAAAACCCTTCCGGCCAGTACGAAACTATCGCCTGCTTTGAGCTTTGAAACAAAATACTCTTCCACCATTCCTATGTATCCACCACTTAGGAATTTTACTTTTAGCATAGCATCACTAACGATGGTGCCAATGTGGAGACGGTGACGCATTGCAATTTGTCTACTTTTTACTTTCCATAATCCATCATCATCTTTTACCACCTTTTTAAATTCATTATAAGCAGTAAGGCTGTCGCCTCCAGAAGTGATAAATTGCATGGCCCAAGTCCATTCGCTGGGAAGCAACTCCTTAAAAGCATTAGTTTGTTTTACTTCCTCATAGATCTGCTTATCATCAAAGCCATCGCCTACGGCAAGGGTAACTAGATACTGTATCAAGGTATCAAAAACCATTACAAAAGGTTCTCGGATTTCAATATTGTTCTCTCTGGCAGCTTCTTTAATTGCCGCTGCTTCCACGAGTTCAAGGGCATGTGTAGGCAAGAAGTATATTTTGGAAATTTCAAATGGCGAATGCCCTGAACGTCCTGCACGTTGCAGAAATCTGGCCACACCTTTTGGAGAGCCAATTTGTACAACGGTATCAACCGGTTTAAAATCGACCCCCAGATCTAAGGAGGAGGTGGCGATAACTGCTTTCAATAAACCACTATGTAAACTATCTTCAATCCAGTTCCTTAGTTCAAAATCAATAGAACCATGATGGATGGCTATTCTGCCTGCCAAATCGGGTTCGATATCCAACAGGTGTTGGTACCAAATTTCCGACTGCCCACGCGTATTGATGAAAATAAGGGTGGTTTTGCTTTTATTGATAATTGGAATGAGCTTATGGGCTAATTTTAAACCTAAATGCCCAGCCCAAGGCAAGGTTTCTATCTTGTCGGGTAGGATGGATTTGATTTGTATTTTCTTTTCTAATTGTGCTCTAACAATTATTTTTTTGGTAATTTTTTCTGGGACAATTACATCTAGCGCTTCTTGTATATTGCCTATCGTCGCTGAAATGCCCCATACGCGTAACATTTCGTTTCCATGAGTTTTTTGGATGCCTTTTATTCGAGAAACAGCTAATTCCACCAATACGCCACGTTTACTACCTAGAAGTTCATGCCATTCATCTGCTACGATACATTTTAGGTTTTTAAATAGGTTAGAGGAACCTTTTTGAGCCAACAGTAAATGCAAGCTTTCCGGAGTGATCAGCAATATCTCAGGCATTGTTTTTTTCTGTTGAAGTTTCTCTGCCTGTGAAGTATCTCCATTGCGAACACCTACCACCCAATCAAGTCCTATAGCTAAAAGCACTTCCCTCATTGCCCTGGCGATATCTTTAGCTAAGGATCTTAAGGGGGTAATCCAAATGAGTTGTACACCTTTTGCTGGTCGATCTTGGTTTAAAGCTTCTATCACTACGCCTAAAAAAACGGAGAAAGTTTTACCAAATCCTGTTGGCGCATTTACTAAGCCGCTATAGCCTTCTAAATAATATTGCCAAGTATCCTTTTGAAAATCAAAAGGCTTCCTTTTATCGGTCTTAAGCCAGGAAATGATCTGTCGGTAGCCTTTAGTTTTTTGCATAAATCAATGATATAAACAAACGAAATGTGCAAATGGTTAGATTATTCAAACATTTAACTAAAATTGTCAATTATTGCCGAATAATGGTATTTTAGAAGCCAAATAGCCATTATGAAATTTTCAGCTCTTTTTGTATCTCTATTATTAGTCTCGTATGTTACTTTATTTGCTCAAGGTTCAAAGAAATCAGCGATTAATATTCTCGCGGGTCCTAGTTTGCCCGTAGGTGATTTCGGGGATAAAAATTTCAGTAACCCAAATGCTGGTTTAGCTAAAATTGGAGGCTTTTTGGCCGTAGAATACGATCATAAACTATTGAATAATATTTATTTCACTAGTAGATTATCTGGAGGGATAAACGGTGTTGATTTCGCATACAGTGCCCCTACAGGTTCGACTTTAAGAATGTCGATGACGAGCTGGAAAAACGTTAATGCATTTGTAGGTTTTAGCTATATGCATAGGATTGGTAACGGTTTTAATTTTATGGCTAGGACTTTGGGAGGGCTTCAATATACCAGTTCACCTGAGGTTAAAATTGCTATTTCAGGTGCATTTAATGGTAATAGTACACAGGAGTCGGCTAGTTCAACATCATTTGGCATTTTATTAGGACTTGGATTTCACTATAATATTTCACAAAATTTAGGTTTGAGATTTATTGCGGACTATGGTGCTGCCAAGCCTACTTTTGATGTTAAGCAAAGTGGCGGTGGAATAAGTTATGAAGTTTCAGGTTCACAAAATATCAGCTTGATTAATTTGGGTGTAGGAATGTCGTTTACGTTGTAGTTATTTGGTATTTAACAATTGCCGCAAATCATCTAATGTATTAATTTCATCGACTTTTTTGTCTTTTCGCCAGCGAGCAATACGGGGGAAGCGCAGCGCTAAACCTGCTTTGTGGCGCTTACTTTCGGCAATGCCCTCAAATGCAATTTCAAATACCAGTTCTGGCTTAACGGTACGTACTGGACCAAATTTTTCAATGGCATTTTTGTTAACAAAGCTGTTTACTTCTTTAATTTCTTTATCTGTTAAGCCTGAATAAGCTTTGGCAATGGTAATGAGTTTTTCGCCATCACGTACTGCAAAGGTGTAGTCGGTATAGAAATTGGCTCGGCGGCCACTACCTTTTTGTGCATAAATCATTACGGTATCAACAGTGTAGGGGTTGATTTTCCATTTCCACCAATCGCCGCGTTTTCTGCCTGAATGAAAAATAGAATTGAGGTTCTTCAACATAATTCCTTCACTATTAATTTCACGGGCCGTTTCTCTAATTTCAGCCAATTGCTGCCAGCTGTTAAAGCTAATGATGGGAGATAGGAGCACCTTGTTTTTGTGGCTGAGCTGATGAATGATTTTTTCTAACCAGGCCCGGCGTTGGGATAAAGCGGAAGTTCTAATATCCTTTGTCTGATATTCTAATAGATCATACACAAAAAAGCCTATCGGCGCATTTTCGAGTTGATTTTTACTGATGCTTTTTCTATTTAATCGTTGCTGTAGGACGCTGAAAGGAAGAACTTTTCCTTCTTTTACAGTAAGAATCTCTCCATCTAATACAGTTCCATCGGGTAAATCATCTTTAAGAAAATGTAGTTCTGGAAATTGTTCGGTGACCAACTCTTCACCACGGCTCCATATAAACAATTCCCCATTTCGTTTTACAATTTGCCCCCGTATGCCATCCCATTTCCATTCCGCTTGCCAATCAGTAGTATCGCCCAGATTTTCAGGCTCGGTATCTAGAGCGTAGGCAAGGCAAAAGGGGTAGGGCCATGAATTGTCGGTATTTACATGACTACCGGAAGTTAGTTCTTTATAGCTAATGCTGTTGGGTTGCCACTTGCCCATAATGCTATGCATGATTTTATTAGCATCTTGTTGGCTTTGTTTAGCAATGGCGTTTACCAACATTTTATTGGAAACGCCAATTCGAAAATTGCCAGAAATGAGTTTATTAAAAATAAAACGTTCTGCCGTAGTTAGGCTGTTCCAGGCAGTAAGTACATAGTCTTTCTTTTCGTTATCGGCTTTACCTTGAAGTTCGAATAATTCAGTAATCCATTGATGTAGAGGTTTTTCGATGGTATGCTCAGCATTTGGTAATACTAGAGCTACGGTTTCACTAAGATCACCCACACTATGGTAACTTTCGGTAAATAGCCATTCAGGAATGCCGCTAAGTGCTATTGCCCATTGTTTAATCAAGTTGGTGGCTACTGGTCGTTTAGGTTTTTTACCCGTAAATAGCGCGATGACATAAGGTTTGTCACGTTCATCGGCTTCGCTAAAATAATTTACCAAGGCTTCTATTTTGTCGTTGGTTTTATTACTTAGTTCA
The DNA here is from genome assembly GCF_039594775.1 of Pedobacter sp. Taxonomy (GTDB): domain Bacteria; phylum Bacteroidota; class Bacteroidia; order Sphingobacteriales; family Sphingobacteriaceae; genus Pedobacter. The sequence continues at coordinate 73,788 of NZ_JBCNMT010000003.1, forward strand.
AGTTCCTGTATCAGTTGGGCAAAGCGCTTCATATTTTGGTGCCTTCCTCTTTAATTTCATTTTCATCAACTTCTTCTTCTGCCTCTTCTTCGTCTCCGTATTGTGTTTTAACCTCTTGGGCGCTGATGCCAATTTCATTTAAATACCGACTAAAAATAGCAGTACTGCCATGTGTCACCATTACTTTTTCTGCTTCGGTGGCTTTTATTGCGGTTAATAATCCTGGCCAATCCGCATGGTCGCTAAGCGCAAAGCCAGCATCAGCACTGCGCCATCTTCTACCTGCTCTTACGGCCATCCAACCACTGCAAATGCCAATTGCGGGATTAATCAGGCTTTTAATCCATTTGCTATCAGCTAATGCAGGCGGTACAATGACTAGCCCTTTTTGCAGCTCGTCTTTTTTAATTTCCGGATTGATTTTAATCGTTGTTGGTAAGTTTACGCCAGCGTCGGCAAATGCAAGGTTAAGGTTGGCGATGGTTTGGTGTACGTAAATAGGGTGATTATCGGCTAGGTGTTTAATCAATCTTTGTGCTTTCCCTAAACTGTAGGCTACTAAAATGCTGGTTTTGTTTTTTTGAAGATTGCCCGCTACCCAGTTTTTAATGTTATCGAATATTTGTTGCTGTGGCTCCCATTTATAGATAGGTAGACCAAAAGTACTTTCGGTAACAAAGGTATGGCATTTTACAGGTTCAAAAGCGGTGCTGATACCGTCGTATTCAGTTTTGTAGTCGCCAGAAACCACTACAATTTCACCTTTGTATTCGAGTTTGATTTGTGCCGAGCCAATGACGTGCCCTGCAGGAAATAAGGTGAGTTTTACCCCGTTAATGTCAATTGTTTTCTGATAGGGAAGCGTTTCTACATTATCTATTAATCCATATCTTTCTGTTAAGATAGGTTTGGTTAAGGTATGACATAAATAGTTTTTATTTCCCCATTTGGCGTGATCGGCATGGCCGTGGGTAATCACTGCTTTGTCTACAGGTTGCCACGGGTCGATGTAAAAATTTCCCTGTTTGCAGTAAATGCCTTTATTGGTAAATTCTATTAATGCCATTATGGTTTAATAAACGAATATTTTAAATGATAGTTTGAAAATAGTTTATCGGATGAATTACCGATATTAGCGAAAGCTTTAGGTGGCACTTAATTAAATCATAGAAAAATATATTGGCGACGAATGCAATCGTTCGAATTGGATAAAACAGATCTTTCCAAATTAAGAAAGGCAATAGAAGGCGACGACCAAGAGCTAAGCAGCATTTTGGCCGAATATCACGCGTCTGAAATCGCTATTCTTTTCGATAATATTAAGGCGGAGGATAGGCAGCGTATCATTAACCTGTTGGAAGTAGAAAAGGCTTCGGAAGTGATTGCAGAAATGAGCGAAGAAGCGCATCCCGAGGAGCTTTTAATTCAACTACATCCCGAAAAACGTACCGAAATTGTAGAAGAGCTGGATTATGATGATGCTACGGATATCATTTCTCAGTTAGAAGCGCACGAGCAGCATGAAATTCTAGAAGATTTAAGTAAGGATGATGCGGAAAGTATCAGGAATTTATTGAGCTACCACGAGGAAACTGCTGGTGGTTTAATGAATACGCAGATGATTAAGGTGAACATTAATCTCACCAAAAAAGATGCGATAGACCAGATCATTCAGCAAAGTGAAGAGATAGAAGAATTTTATACCGTATTTGTGGTAGATGATGATAATATTTTTAAAGGAATTGTATCGTTAAAAGATATCATCAAGTCTAAAGGAAACGTGAAAATCATGGATATGGTGAAGCCTGACGCCGTTTATGTGAATGCCGATACCGATCAGGAGGAAGTGGCCAAGCTTTTATCTCAATATAATTTAACAAGTATTCCTGTTGTTGATGGCTATTTAAAGCTATTGGGTAGGGTAACCTTTGACGACGTGATTGACGTACTTGAAGATGAGAACACAGAAGATATCCTTAAAATATCAGGGGTGTCGGAAGATGAGGAACTGGCTGGTAATTGGGTAGATGCCGTAAAATCGAGGTTGCCATGGCTAATCATTAATCTTGGTACTGCTTTTTTAGCTTCAGCTGTGGTGAGATATTACGAAGATACCTTAGCGCATTTAGCTATTTTATCGGCTTATATGACCATTATTGCCGGTATGGGAGGAAACGCTGCTACACAAGCACTGGCGGTTACCGTAAGGCGTATCTCACTGTATGATCTGACCGATAAACAAGCGTATAGAGCAGTTTTGAAGGAATTCACCGTAGGGATGATCAATGGCGCGGTAACAGGAGCCATTGTATTAGCTTTTGCTTATTTCTTTGATGCTAATTTAATGCTTGGACTGGTAATATTTTTGGCTATGACTGGAAACTTAATTATTGCAGGTTTCACAGGTGCAGGCATTCCATTACTGTTGAAGAGGGTAGGTATTGACCCCGCCATCGCATCTTCTATTATTATTACCACCTTTACCGACGTGTTCGGCTTCTTGTTATTATTGGGATTGGCTAGTAAATTGTTGTTGTAGGCAGAATGTTGTCATTTGGAGCGAAACGTAACGCGGAATTAGATATCTCCATTACGCTACGCTTCAGTCGATATGACGTATATAGACTAAACTGCGGTCACCCTTGTTTCTATATTACCTTTTGTGGCTTTGGAATAGGGGCAAACGGCATGGGCTTTATCTGCCAATGCTTGTGCTTCTTCTATGCTAACATCGGGAATATGTACGTCTAAATCGGCCGAAAGTGCAAAACCCTTGCCATTTTTGTTAAAAGATACATGTACATTCACACTGGCATTGCTGGCGTCAACACCTTCGGGTTCTGCTACGGATTGTAAAGCTCCCAAGTAACACGAACCCCAAGCCGTTGCAAATAACTGCTCGGGATTAGGAGCACCACCTTGTCCGCCCATTTCCTTCGGTTTCCTTAAATCTGTTTCAAATATGCCATCGCTTGATTTTGCGTGTCCATCTCTACCGCCAATAACGGTAACCGAGGCTGTATATACTTTTTCCATGATTGTCTTTCCTTTTTGTAAGCAACAAATGAAAGACTTTTTAGTTTGGTGAAGCACTTAGGCTATACCTGGGTTCGATTATTATTTAACTATTTTCAAATATCAGTGTTGTTTTAAGTTATATCGGTCGTCACCCTGAATTTATTTCAGGGTCTTTCATGCTAAAAAGTTGCTGAAATACATTTACAAGTAGCTTTTCGCTTCGCTACAGGTCAGCATGACGTGGCGCTTAAACTGTGCGTAACAAAAGTAATATCCTCAAAAGCAATAATCGAACTTGGATTTATATCTTGATTTTTTCGGTAAGCTTAAAAATGTCGTAAGATACTTTTTGGATCAAATCAAACTGCTCCTCAATCACAATTGCGGTGTCAGAAAGTTGAGGTTCAGGTGGGTTCTTTAATCTTATTAATGGAACGTTACTAGGTTCAACAATCTCTTTATGGAGGTTTTCACTGGCATTTTCCAATAAATAAGTGGTGTTTTCTGCAATGGGTCTAATTTCCTGATAATTGGTGCAAATGAAATGATGCTCTTTGATATACAACGATAAACTGGCCACATATGAAGAAAGCAAGTGATTAAGCACCGTAAACTGATGCAGTTCTTGCATGTGGACTTGCTTGCTCTTTGGCTCCGAAAACATTCGCTGAAACAGTGAAGCCAAATTGGAACTCTTTACAAAAACCTCTTTTCGGGCTAATTTATAGCTCGTTAAATCAGAACCATTTTCGAAATACAACTTAATTACCTCGGCAAAATAATACTTGTTGGCATTGATCATGTCTACCATCGCTTCCTTCACCTTCTCGTGCTCCCAATTGGGGAAAAGGGAATAGCTGGCCAACAAGGCAATTCCCGAGCCAATTAAGGTGTCGTAAATTCTTTCTCTGGCGATAGACATGGTACCCATACCCAAGAATTCGAAGATAATGAGGATATAGGGAGTCATAAACAACACACTCACTACATAATTTTTGCGCTGAAAGCTATAGCCTGCAATCATGAACAAAATAAGGATTACGAATAAAGTATTCTTATCATGAACATAATGTAGAATGGCCATTCCTATAAAAGCGCCAGCTATGGTGCCAATAATACGGTGGTAGTTTCGCTCCTTGGTTAAGCTAAATCCTGGTTTCGAAATCACAAGGATGGTCAATAAAATCCAATAGCTGTGGGCAAAATCTAGACTTCTGGCTACTACGAAACCAATAAACATTACAATGGCAACCCTTACCGAGTGTCGGAAGGTAGAAGATTTAAAGGTAAGGTTGTCTAACAATAGTTTAATGTTGATTTCCTGTGAGGTCACAAACTTGGCAACGTCAACATCTCCTTTCTTGATTTTACGCTTCTCCTTCTTATTAAAATACTGATTGATGGTTTTGATACGGCCTACGATGTTCTCGATATTTACCTCGATATTGCGCAGGGCGATAATCCCCAAAGTATTATAGGTTTCTCCTTTCTGTTGTTCTAGATCACTAATTTCCTGTCTTAATTTTGCCAGGTCGTTTTCTAGATTTTCCGCTAGTGTTGGAATACCTCCGCTCTTTAAAGCAAAAGCAATGTCATCTAGCGAATCTGCAATTTTGTTGATGGCTTCTTCGTAATGGGATAAAATACCTATTGAATCAAATTGCTTGTGCAGTTGTTTATAGTTGTAATAGGTAGACATCACCTGCTCAAACAAATCTACCGTATCTGTAAAAACAATTAATAAAAATCTACCTTGAGGGGTAGACTCTCGTACAATTTCCCTTGTTTTAAAAAGTACTTCTCTAACTTCGTCTTGCTTTTGGTGCACATCTACCTGTAATTGTAGCAGGTCGGCATAATTCTTCTCATAATTGGTATTGTGGGAATAAAATTTAGCTTTGGCCCTCAAAAAATCAGCAATTTCATGGATAGAGTCACTTAAGGTTTGTTGTGCAAGGCGATAGGGGCGTAATCGATAAATAACATAGCTCAGAGAAGTATACCAAATACTGCCTATAAATACCAGTACACTATAAAAAATCACTTCTTGCCAAGGTCTAACGTCATCAATACTCAATATCATGATCAGCAAAACGGAAGTGCCAATAGATGCCGCCCTGTTTCCATATAAAAAAAGCATGGAAAAGACAAAACTGAAAACCACTACCATAATGCCTGTGAAAACATCGCTTTTGTTGGTTAAGCCTACAATGATACTCACTAAAAATAGCAGGGCAGTGGTGACCAACATTGCATTTCTACGATGATGTATTGGCCCTGGAGAGTCCACAATGCTCACACAAAGTGCCCCCAACGACAAGGTCATCCCATACTGCAACATCCCAAAATGAGCCATGACCAACGAAGGACAAAGCACACCAAAACTAATTCGGAGGCCCTCCGCAAAATAATTGCTCAATAAAAAGTCTTGGGTATCTCTAATCGGGCGTTGAAGCATATACAAATCTAACACTATTTGTGCTGAAAAGATTTTAAAATTGGCGAGAAATAGTCGCTTTTGCCATTTGTAAACTTTTAAGCATATCCATAGCTTAGAGCGAATTTATTTTAATACCAATCATATGAAGGTTAAAGTGATTTTAACGATGGGATTTGTTGCATTTGTGGCAACAATTACTAATGCGCAGGAAAAAAGGGGAAGAGCTCGTGATTTTGGAGTTTATACAGGAATACTCAGTACGGGTAAATATAATGCCATTACTGATGTGGCAGGCGTAAAGGTGGGGCATACCACCTTAATTAAAGGAGACTCGGTGAGGACGGGAGTAACGGCCATTATTCCCCACGGCGGAAATGTATTTCAGGATAAAGTTCCCGCAGCTATTTATGTGGGCAATGGTTTTGGCAAATCCATGGGATTGTCTCAAATTAAGGAGTTGGGAAATTTAGAAACTCCTATTCTTTTAACCAACACTTTAAATACGCCTTTGGTGGCTAATGCGCTGATTGATCATATGCTTTTGCAACCTGGTAACGAACAGGTAAAATCGGTAAATGCCATGGTTGGCGAGACCAATGATGGTGGATTGAATGATATTAGAGGACGTCATGTACGTGCGGAGGACGTGTTGAAAGCAATCAATGAAGCAAAAGAGGGAATGGTGAGTGAAGGTTGCGTTGGCGCAGGTACTGGAACCGAAGCGCTGGGCTATAAAGGCGGTATCGGAACGTCGTCCAGAGTGCTGCCTGCATCAAAAGGAGGTTATACCGTAGGGGTTCTGGTACAATCTAATTTTGGGGGCGTATTACAAATCAACGGTGCGCCAGTGGGTAGGGAATTGAACAATTTTTATTTGATGGATAAAAGCAAGCCCTATAAAGCGGATGGTTCCTGTATGATCATTATCGCTACTGACGCACCGCTTTCCGACAGAAACTTGGAACGTTTGGCGAAGAGGTCTTATATCGCTTTTGGTAATGTAGGTGCATTTTCTTCCAACGGAAGTGGTGATTATGCGGTAGCATTTTCTACTTATGGGAAGAATAGAATTCCATATCAATCCAAAAATAAAGTAAGGAATATAGATGATTTAAATAATGATGAACTGTCGCCTTTGTTCATGGCAGTTTGGGAAGCAACGGAAGAAGCACTATTAAATTCATTGTTCATGGCTACTGATACCAATGGGAATGGTCGTGAAGTGAAGGCTTTGCCCATCAAAAAAACATTAGAAATTTTAAAGAAATATAATGCGCTTCATCAAAATACGCTGCCTAAGGCTATCGAAAAATAGCAAAATCAGTGCTTTTTGTTAATAAGTTGTATGTGAATAACTTAGGTTGGTTTTGAAGCAATATGCCGATTCTAGCAAAATAATTAAGTTTTTTGTTTATTTAACATGTTGGTTAGTTTTAAATATTTGGTTCATAACTTGTTAATAAATTTGAGTTGATTTTCTTGCGAAAAGCGCTTGCCTGTAGTAATTTAGATAGTATCAAAAACGAAGTACTTTGATCGTCTAACAAAAATCCAAAACGAATGATGAAGCTGAAAAGCTAAAATCTTCGGGATTAAAAATTGTTTCAGTCTACACATGTTTTCGATAACATGGTAGGTTCATAGAGGTTCAACACCGAAATGAATAAGACAGCAAAACTCAGGTCATCCGAAAGGAAGGATGGAGAAGCAAATTGGTAGCGATACCTTATACTGAACAATGAAAATGGACAATGATGGGAAAAACTGGAACTCTATGGAGGGAAAGCTTAAGAACATCATTTCAAGGCAGAACAATCGAAAGAAAGGGAAGCTAAGAAAGATCAGGTAAAATTCGATTGATAGCTTACCATTGTTTACGAATGAAGGTAAGTTTAAACGGAGAACCAAATCGAAAGAGGCAGTTCTCCGTTTTTTTGTATACAAAAGTTTTAACTCTTGCTGCCATCTTTTTTGCTCGATAAGTGCTAAATTTAGATGATCATGGCAAAAAAGGAAAATCAGCAGCTTTCAAAGAAGATATTCGTACTCGATACCTCTGTGATTTTGTACGACCATAATGCAGTAAATAACTTTCAAGAGCACGATGTAGCCGTACCAGCTTTGGTATTGGAAGAGCTTGATAATTTCAAAAGTGGTAATGATACCCGTAACTTCGAAGCCCGAAATTTTATTCGGATTATTGATAGCGCTTCCAAAAGCAACTTGCTTAATAAATGGTCGGCATTGAATAAGCAAAGTACTGGAAGATTTAAAATTCAGATCGACGAGCAGCCCAGCCAACAAAACGCGGAAACTTTGTTTAGCCATGGCAAGTTTGATAATCGGATATTGAATGCTGCCTTGGTGCTTAAAGAAGAGCATCCGAACCAAAAAGTGGTGTTGGTTTCCAAAGATATTTGTTTACGGCTAAAAGCCAAGGCGCTTGCACTACATGCCGAAGATTATGAGACCGGAAAGGTAAAAAATGTAGAAGAACTTTATAGCGGTAAAACGATAATGAAAATTGCTGATGCTGAATTGCTGGATGATTTAAAAAAAGACAGGGTGATTGATGCCTCACAATTAGATTTGCCATACACTACCTCAAATCATTTTTATATCCTCAAAAATAAACGTAAGGAACAAATCGCATTTTATAATGTAAACGACCACAGCTTAAAGTTAGTGGAAGAAGAACCTATTTTCGGAGTATCGCCACGTAATGCCGAACAAAGTTTTGCTATAGAGGCGCTTTTGAATCCAGCCATTAAGCTGGTTACCATACAAGGCAATGCAGGTACTGGAAAAACATTGCTTGCATTAGCCAGTTCCTTGGAACAACGCAGAAATTACCGTCAGATTTACATTACTAGGCCGATTGTTCCTTTGAGCAATAAAGATATCGGCTTTTTGCCAGGCGATGTAAAGTCGAAAGTAGACCCATACATGGCGCCCATTTGGGATAACCTAAAATTTATCAGGGAGCAGTTTGCTCATGACGAAAAAACACAGCACAAAATCGATGAGCTGGTGAGTACAGAAAAAATTGAAATCGCTCCTTTGGCCTTTATTCGTGGTAGAACATTGAATAAGATTTTCTTTATTGTAGACGAAGCCCAAAATCTTACCCCGCATGAAATAAAAACCATTATCAGCCGTGCGGGAGAAGACACCAAGATTGTGTTTACAGGGGATGTGTATCAAATAGATACCCCGTATTTAGATTCGGAAAGTAACGGCCTGTCTTATCTTATTGAGAATGCTAAAAACCATCCATTGTATGCCCATATCACCTTGCAAAAAGGCGAACGTAGTGAATTGGCTAATTTGGCGACAGAGTTGTTGTAATTGTTGAATTATTGAGTGACTGATTAAATGAATGAACTAAGGATTTAAATAGCTGCATATATGCAAGAATTTGGCTGAATCATTTTCCGATTAGCTAATTCACTAATTCTCTCATTCGTTCATTTAATCATTTATTAATGATGTTTCTTCAAGTTCTGATAGCAAATCACAATGGACACGCAAGTAAGTACAGCGCCCATCATAAACGGTGCTCCAGGAAAATAAATGCTACTTTGCTTACTGGTAAAATGTGCAAAAAGGTACGACATTAATAATGGGCCTATAATGCTCGCTAAACTCATGAAGCTGGTCATGATTCCTTGAAGTTCACCTTGTTCATCTGGTTTCACCTGGGTGGAAATGATTCCTTGTATTGCCGGACCGGTAATTCCAGCTAGGGCATAAGGTACCATAAACGCGAACATCATCCACCCTTTGCTGGCGAATGCAAAAAGCATGAAACCTAATACATATAGACATAGGCCAAACATGATGGATTTTTTCTGTCCAAATTTTGGAATGATGATACGGATCAGCCCGCCTTGTACAATGGCAACTGTTAAGCCTACAAAGCCCAGTGAATAACCAATCCAAGTTTCGTTCCAGTGAAATTTCTCTTGCGTGTAAAATGACCAAACTGTTTGGGTAGATTGTGCTGCAATGAATAAAATAAGTAGCGCAGCTAACAACCCCAATAAAGAAGGATAGCGTTTAATTTGCATTAAGGCGCCTACAGGGTTGGCCCTTTTCCATTCAAATTTGCGTCTGTTTTCTTTCTTTAAAGATTCTGGAAGGATGAAATAGCCATATAGCCAGTTGATCAATGAAAGTCCACCAGCAATCATGAAAGGCACCCTTGTTCCAAACTGACTAAATACGCCGCCAATTACAGGGCCTATGATAAAGCCTAAACCAAATGCAGCACCAATTAATCCAAAGTTTTGCGCCCTTTTTTCAGGGGTACTTACATCAGCAATGTAAGCAGAGGCGGTTGTAATACTCGCCCCGCATATCCCTGCGATAATACGTCCAAGAAAAAGCAAGGAGATGGTGTGAGCAAATGCCAAGAAGAAATAATCGATGGCCATGCCAAATAAAGAAATCAGCAACACTGTTCTACGACCAGTCTTGTCGCTCAAGGCGCCAAGGATAGGAGAACATATAAACATCATTAAGGAATATACGGTAAGTAAAAATCCGCCATACTCAGACGCTTCACTAAGTGTTGCCCCGGTAAGCTCTTTAATAAGGGCGGGCATAATGGGAATAATAATCCCAAAACCGATACAGTCGAAGAGGATAGTTACTAGTATAAAGAATACACCAGCGTTTCTTTTGTTTGCCATGAAAATTTTCTTGAGGAAACAAAGGTAATGTAAAACAGCACTTTTAGTGCTGCAGAAAGTAAATTTTTATGTGGGATAGTAGATAGCGGGAACTGAAGCTTTTTTAGCCAAACTTTGCATTTATTTGGCGTTTTTTGATTGCGGAATTATATTTTGTTGTATATTTTAAATTATTGTAAATCAGTATTTTTAAATTTATATAATTAAAGTTTTTGTTTTTATATGGTCTGATGAAGAAGCGTAAAAATGCTTAAAATGCAGAATAAAATTCTGTTTTAATATTTAAGTGTCTTTTTTATAGATAGTTATAATTTTTAAATAGAGGCTTACTGTTGCCTTTGATAAGCGGCTACAAAATCACCTCTCATTGCCTTGAAGCGCTCCACTACGGTCTCGATGAACTCCTCGTCTATAATTTGGAATACTTCGTTTACCCCTCCTCCGGTGAGGTCTAATTCCGAGATTTTGTAGCTCTGTTCATAAGGTCCCTGCTCAAACTTCACGATGAATTTTTGGTTCATGCTGAAGATGCTGATTTTGCATTGTGGATGCGGTAGTTCTGCTATGATTCTCATTGTTCTTTTTCGATTTTAATTTTGTGTAATGTGTTTGGCATTGGCAGTGCTCAATCAATCCATTTGTAATTCTGAAATCATCGAGCACTGCGGTTGCTTGATCTAGGCTAGAGCTTAACGCCCATTTCTTTGAGTAGAAAATCGGCCTTGTCTATTTTGGATGCTGCCCATAATACGTATCTAATGTCTACACCTATGGAGCGGCTGTAGCTTTCGTTCCAAGCGTAGTCGTTGATGGTGGCGCCGTAAGCACGGTCAAAATTTACCCCAATCAATTCGCCATTAGCATTCATGATCGGCGAGCCCGAATTTCCGCCAGTAGTGTCCATGTTGTAAAGGAAAGCAACGGGAACATCATTCAGTTCTTTCTTGGCGAAAGGACCAAAGTCTTTTTTGTTCCATAACTCCTTAATGATATTTGGATAGTAAAAGTCAGGATTTCCGGTAGCTCCTTTTTCTAATATTCCTTTAATGGTGGTGTATGGCGCCATGTAAGTAGCATCAACAGGAGAGTAGCCGCGTACATATCCGTAAGTTAGGCGCAGGGTGCTGTTCGCATCAGGAATAAAGCCTTTCTTTAAGAATTTTTCTTTCACGTTCACATAATCGCCCATCAATTTGTTCAATAAGCCATCCCTGCGATCTTTTTCTGGCTTTAATTCGGCTATTTGGCGGGCAATGTCGCTCTCCAATAACAGTAGGCCATCATTGTAGTCGGTTAAGGCCTTTGGAGATTTTAGGAGGCTGTTAAATACGTAATCCTGATCTTTTAGCTTTGTTAATCCGAAGGCGTCATTAATGTAATCGTTGGCCATTGCCTCATTGCTGCTTCCACGATTTGTGATTTTGTCGATGGCGGTCACTCTTTGATTTGGTGTGAAAGCCACGGCGTCCATCATCATTCGCTTGAAAATACGTCTGTCGACATCAATATCGTAAGCTTCGTAAATGGTGCTTAGGATCTGTTTTAGCTTGCCGATATTATTCTCGAAATAACTTTGTTTTTGAGCCGCTGGTTGCTGATTAAGGTTGCTTTTGAAGATGTTGATGTTCTTTGCAACATTCAATAGGCTGGTAGAGGTATAGATTTGGCTCAACCATAAATCTCTATTGGCATCGCCATTAATGATTTTGTAAAGTTGGTCAATGTTGGCCATTAAATTTCCATATTGCGCCTTTACGTCGCTGTTGCTATTAATAAACTCAGCCAAAGCAGCATCTTCTTCTTGTTTTTTAGCAACAAGGTCAATTCCTTTTATTCCCGTTAGTTTGCCACGATAGTTCTTCATTACGTTGGCGTTGCGCTTAATACGTGTCGCTAATCTGATTTCGGTAGCTTTGTCCTTTTTGCCTACGTTTTCCATGGTCATGTTTTGGAAATCATATAAGTCTGAAGTGTAAGGCAATACATATTTGGCTTGATAGTCGATAAACTGTGCAGGGCGATGACGGAAAGTTCTGCCTGGATAGCCCAAGATAAATACGAAATCTTCTTCGTTAGTGCCGCTAGCATTAACCTTTAATGATTTTTTAGGTGTAAATGGTACATTGTCCTTGCTATATTTCGCTGGTTTGCCATCTTTGCCTACATAAGCTCTCATGAAAGAGTAATCCCCTGTGTGGCGAGGCCATACCCAGTTATCAGTTTCTCCACCAAACTCACCAATCTGACGGTTGGGTACATAAACCAATCTTACATCCTGAATGGTTTTATACCTGAACAACACATAAGTCTTGCCGATGAACATTTCCGATACTTCGGCTTTAATGCTTGGGTCTTTTTGTTCTGCTTCTGCTGCAATGTTTTTCATTTGGTTATTGATCATCTGCAGGCGGGTCGCTGGATTGTCAATATTGGCTACCGACCCTAAAATTCTGTCTGATACATCTTCATAGCTGTCTGTAATACGGCATGTTAAACCTTTTGCCTCAATTTCTTGTTCACGTGTTCTGGCTACAAAGCCTTTGTTCAAATAGTCGTTTTCAGGAGTGCTTGCCAGTTGCACAGCGCTAAAGGCACAGTGGTGATTAGTGATGATTAATCCTTCGTCTGATACAAATGATCCCGTGCATCCGCCAACGTTAACCAGTGCATCTACTAAGCTGATGCCGTTGGGATTATATACTTCATTTTGGTCAATTTTTAAACCAGCTTTCTTCAGGTTTAATTTGCTGATTTCGCTCAAAGGAAACATTCCTTCATCACGTAGTTTGTAGCCCAAATGGCTCAAACCACCAATGAGAAGTAAAGTAATTAATAAGCTTTTTTTATTCATTGTGTTGTTAGTTAAGTTCTAATCGGTCAAAACTAAGGAAATTGTTTTACCCAAACTACAGATGTTGAATAGTTGTATTTTGTGGAGTTTTTATCTAGATTTATAGAATGAACGCTTTAGGTTTTATTTTAATCGCTGTCATTCTGCTTTGGATGGGGCTATCTGTTTGGGCAGTAAAGGATATAGCTCAACGTACTGTTAATACAAAAAAGAGGCAACATAAAATTGCTTGGACAAATATTGTGGTGATATTCCCTTTTCTTGGCTTGTTGGCTTACGGAGTGTATGGTCGAAAAACTTTGCGCTAATCTCATTTCATTTCCATTTTTATATTTCTGTTGATGTGTCCCGTTTTTTAATGATTAAATTTGTGCTATGGCAGAAGATTTAACCATTTTAAAAACAGCTTCGAAAGAAGAAAAGTATCAATCTATTATTCCGCAAATTAAAGCGCTTGTTGAAGGTGAAGATGATTTAATTGCCAACTTGGCCAATGTTTGTGCTGCACTAAAAGAACAGTTCAGCTGGTTTTGGGTAGGTTTTTATTTAGTTAAGAACGATGAACTGGTATTGGGACCATTTCAAGGCCCGGTAGCTTGTACGCGCATTAAGAAAGGAAAGGGTGTTTGTGGTGCTTCTTGGCAAAAGGAAGAGGTGCTTGTGGTGCCAAATGTTGATGAGTTTCCTGGACACATTGCCTGTGCTTCTGCGTCTAAGTCGGAGATTGTGCTGCCTTTTTATCTCGATGGTCAAATTGTTGGGGTTTTAGATGTTGATAGTGAATATCTATCTCATTTTGATGATATTGATGCTATATACCTAAAGGAAATATTAAGATTTATCAATGGCTAAATTACCTGTTTCGTTTTACCGAAATGAAAATGTGGTTGAGGTGGCTAGGCAGTTGATTGGTAAAATGCTGTTCACCAATATTGATGCGCAGCTTACTGGTGGAATCATTACCGAAACTGAAGCTTACGACGGTGTGGTTGATAAAGCCTGCCACGCCTATGGAGGAAGAAATACCAATAGAACAGCAACCATGTATTTAGCGGGTGGCGTAACTTATGTATACCTGTGCTATGGTATTCATCATTTATTAAATGTAGTGAGTGGTATGGTAGGAAATCCGCAAGCGGTGTTGATTAGAGCCATAGAACCGACAGAAGGTGTTGAACTGATGTTGGAGAGGAGAAGAATGGAAAAATTGGCTCCGCGTATCACAGCGGGTCCAGGAGCATTGTCGCAAGCTTTAGGGATTGATAAACAACTTAATGCTAAAGACCTATCTGCCAATGAAATTTGGATTGAAGATAGTGATAATTTATGCGGGGAAGATGAAATAGTGGCTACTACCCGTATAGGTGTAGCCTACGCACAGGAACATGCTTTGTGGCCTTTTAGGTTTTACCTTAAGGGAAATAAATATGTGAGCAAACCTAACAATCTGAAATAGGTTATTTATAACTTATACTGTCTAATCTATCGGATATTTTGCTTCCGTGATTACTCCTTCATCGCTTAGCAATTCATGAAGAATTGGGTCTTTTAGGATGCCGGAAAGTTTTATCTTTTTTCCATTAAGATAGCCAATGTCGCTAATCAAACGTACGCCATGGCTGTAATCGGCCCAGGTATTGGTGTGTTTATTGTAAACAGGTTGTATGGCTTTGCCATCCAGCTTATGCCATCCGTAAATTACCACTCTGGGGGTAGCTTGTCCGTATATTTTATTGGAAATGATGATGTCCTTTTTATTTCCAGCGGTTAAATTACCTTGCTTGTAATTGTTTCCCAAGGCTTGCAGTTGCTTTAAGATCATTTCTTGATGGGCGATGAATACGGGTACGTTGATCATTGCCTTGCTAGGAGGAATAGGCTGCGGTTCTAATTTAATTACTGCTTGTGCATAAATCTCGTCTACCATGGTTTTGGTAGGCAATAGGGTGTGGGTTAAGTTGGCAATGCGCTGTGCTAGCATTGGGGTGGTAGGTATGTAGAAGTAATTGGTATCGGAGCCAATGGAAAGATAATCTGGAATCGTATATATAATTAATTTATAAGTTTTTGTGTTGATTACTTTATTTATTTCTATAGGTGATAATTTTCTTAAAAACGAAGGAACATTTCCATTTTTAATTTCCTGCCAGATCATTTCCTCACGTACAGAAAGGCTTAAGTTGGTATCGGCAATTAACTTCGAAAATTGACTTCCTGTTAATGCATCAGATTTACGCCGCTTCAGTTTTAGCTCTTGGGCAAATGTTCCTAAGCCAATAGTCAGACAAATGAGTATTAATGAAAATCTTTTCATGATTGCTTTAAAAAATCAATGTTACGTTTTAAACCAGCAAACTTAGTACGCTTAACAGGCGAGTTTTTGAAAACCTTCTTAAATACTTCATCTGTCATGTCAACCAATTCGCTTTTGCTTAATCCCAACAATTCTTCTTTGGGTTTAAAATTCTCTTCATTGTGAACAGTGGCAAATCTGTTCCAAGGGCAAACGTCTTGGCAGACATCACAGCCAAACATCCAATTGTCCATTTTCCCTTTAAACTCGTTAGGAATTTCATTTTTAAGCTCAATGGTGAGGTAAGAGATACATTTGCTGCCGTCAACGGTATAGGGGGCTATAATAGCACCGGTAGGGCATGCATCGATACAACGGGTACAGGAACCACAATGGTCAGTAGGAAAGGGGTTGTCGTATTCTAAATCCAAGTCAATAATCAGCTCTGCCAGAAAGAAAAATGAACCTGCTTGCTTACTGATTAAATTGGAGTTTTTACCTCGCCAACCTAAACCAGCTTTTTGAGCCCAGGCTTTATCCATTACTGGAGCCGAGTCTACAAAACAACGCCCGTCTACTTCGCCAATGTTTTCACGGATAAAATGCATCAACACCTGTAGCTTTTCTTTGATTACAGAATGATAATCCATGCCATAGGCATATTTGGATATTTTTGGAGCATATTCGTCGAGCTGCTTCTCTTTTGAATAGTAATTCAATGTTAGCGATACAATTGATTTAGCACCTTCTACCAACAATCTAGGATCTAAGCGCTTATCAAAGTAGTTTTCCATATAGCCCATTTCACCGTGATGGTTATTTTTGAGCCAATTTTCCAATCTTGGAGCTTCTTCTTCCAGAAATTCGGCCTTTGCAATACCACAAGACATGAAGCCTAAACGAAGGGCTTCTTGCTTGATCATGTTACTGTATTTACTGGCCTGGTTGAACATCGCTTTGCAAAGATAGCCATTTGGCCCACAAACCTTTTACTAAGGTTAATTGTTTAGATAGTAACAATGAAAATTATTGATAGATACTGCTAAATTTAAATCTCGAGTTATGGAAAATCAGACAGAAAATACCGAAAACGAACATAAACATGTCACGCACGACGTGGAAACTAATTATGATGCTCATAAAGAAAATCCAAAACCTGCACCTACGGTAAATGAGCCTGACAACGCGGGAGCAGGTCAAGCCATGAAATGGATCATTCCAATTGTAGTAGTGGTTTTGCTAATTGTTTGGTTTATCTTTTTTAGAAATAATGTGACAAAATAGAGTACCAATCATTTCTATTTTGAGTGTAAAGCTGCTTATTTTAGCAGCTTTACTTCGTATAAATCAGTTCTTCTGTCTTTCAAAATTTTCACCGTACCAAAATGGTGCAGTTCATCCAGCAGATGTAAATCAACGTCTACCATTAGCATCATTTCTGTATTGGGCGTAGTTTCGGCCTTGATGGCATTGGTTGGAAATGCAAAATCTGAGGGGGTAAACACTGCCGATTGCGCAAACTGGATATCCATATTGTTCACTTTGGGCAAATTGCCCACACAACCAGCAATGGCCACATAACATTCATTTTCGATGGCTCTGGCCTGCGCACAATGTCGTACACGAGTGTAGCCATTTTGTGTATCGGTTAAAAATGGCACAAACAAAATTTGCATTCCTTGATCGGCATAAATACGACTTAGCTCCGGAAATTCTACATCGTAACAAATCAAAATGCCTACTTTGCCACAGTCTGTATCAAACACGCCAATTTTATCGCCACCACTCATGCCGTAGTATTTTTTCTCGTTAGGCGTAATGTGTATTTTCCGATAATCTTCCGTCAGGCCGTTCCGGTGACATAGGTAAGTGGCATTATACAATTTGCCATTTTCTTTTATAGGCATGCTCCCAGCAATGATATTCACATTGTAGGAAACGGCATATTCCTGTAGTCGCTGCACAATTTCCTCTGTTTTGTCTGCCAGTTTTTTCATGGCTTCTTGCTCAGGCAAATGATTGTAAGGTTGTAGGAGAGGGGTGTTGAAAAACTCTGGGAACATGATAAAGTCCGATTGGTAGCCACTTACCGCATCCACAAAAAATTCTACCTGTTCATAAAAAGCATCCAAATCATTAAACAAACGCATTTGCCACTGCACCAAACCAAGCCTAATGGTTTTGGCCGATCGGGGTGAAACATTATCATGATAATAGATATTGTTCCATTCAATCAATGTCGCATATTCTTTCGATTCCAGATCGCCAGGCAAGTAATTTTTCAAAACCTTACGCACGTGAAAATCATTGGAAATTTGGAAACTCAAGGTTGGGTCGTAAATTTCCTTTGCTTTTACCTTGTCAATGTACTGACGGGGTGTTAAACGATCTGCATATTCGTGATACCCAGGTAGCCTACCGCCCGCAATAATGCTTTCCAAATTGAGCAGTTCGCAAAGTTCTTTTCTGGCTTCATATAAACGTCTGGCCAATCGTAAACCCCGATATTCGGGATGAACGAAAACTTCTATTCCGTAAAGTACATTGCCCTGTGGCGTATGGGTGGAAAAAGTGTATTTTCCCGTAATTTTTTCGTAGGTATGGTTATCGCCAAATATATCGTAGTCTACGATAATAGATAATGAACAAGCCACTACTTTACCGTCAACAGCGATGCATAGTTGTCCTTCAGGGAAAATTTTTAATAAGTCGTTTATTTTTGCTCTGCTCCATACGCCATTGCCACTATCTAAATAGGCTTGTTGCATGGATTCTTTGAGGTCGTTGTAATCTTCAATAGTGAGCTTACGTAATTCTATATTCATATGTATAATGAACAAAAAAGCAAACTGAATGTTTACCAGACCTTAATTTACCATTAATAAATGAGACTATTAAAAAGGTATATCAAGTTAATCAATAAAGGGTTATGGATTGTTTTTGGAAAATAAATTATGTTTAAACTCTGCTGTTATGCTGAGGAACGAGGAATCCTCGAAATACAGACTCTTGGCTTCGCTCTGAATGACATTAAACAATCAGGTTTAGACGGGAATGTTAGTGTCAGGATTCTAAAGTTTCAACAATGCATTTTTAACCTGTGAAACATTGGCCTCATATTTCATTAATATCTTTCCATCTTTATCTAGCAAAAACATCAATGGTGCATTATCCAAATGATAACGTTTTATAATTTCTTTATGGTCGCCGGGTAAATTTGAAAGATTTGTCCATGGCATTTTTTCGGCTTCGAGCGCTTGTCGCCACTTGCTGATATCATGGTCTGTAGAGATGCCCACAAAATTTACTCCTTGTTCACGATAAAGCTGGTATAAGTTTTTTAAGTTAGATATCTCTGTTCTAAATGGCTCGCACCAGCTTCCCCAAAACATTACTAGTGTTCCTCGGTTACCTTTAACTTCTTCAAGGGAGTAAGCTTTTCCTAATTCATCAAAATAGCTAAAGCTTGGAAATTCCTCTCCAAGTTCCAATTTATCAATATGTCTAATAAAGGCATCTAATTTTGATGCCACATCGGTATTTATATAGTTTTCGCCAATTACAGATCTTAATTCTTTTAACTCTTTGGCAGAAAAATATACTGATTTTTGTTCGAGAAAGCTTAGAGATAAATAATTAGATGGGTTGTTGATAATTATTTCTTTGATGCGTTTTTTGAAGATGTCAATACTATCCTTTTTTTCTGTCAAGGCTAACTCTAATGCTGCCTTATTGTTTGATTTTGTGAATTGTACAATCTTCTTTTCTATCGCATTTGTGTCAGGAAATGTATACAGGCTTTTGATGTATTTGAAATAGAAATCAGTTTCTTTACTTCCTTCGACTTTAATACCATTTTTATCAATTAAGTTGCCAGCTATGTGGATTTTTGCGTTTTCTAGTATGAAATTCGAATGTTTTTGTTTGCTATACGGATTTTGGAAATAAAGGCTTACATATCTTTTATTGATGGTATCCCAGTAATCAATCGAAGTAGAGGTCCGTGGGTCAATAATATTGGTATCTCTATTTAGGATAAACTTACCACTGTCTATTGTGGAAGAATCTATGATGGCCCGATACATCTTTTGGTCAACAGGATTTGTTTTGTTTATCCTTAGGTAAACCATTTTTGCAGGGATATTTTTAACATCACCTATGATCTCGTAACGGTTTAATTGAGCATGGGAAAATTTAAAAAGAAAAGTAAGGATAATGAGGGAGCGTAAAAACTTCATGAAAAATTTCTTAATTGGTTTTTACCCAATTTAAAACAATTTTCCCGTTTGCCCTAATTTTACTCGGTTCAAATGTTTGTAAGCAGCTTCGGTCACTTCACGACCACGGGCTGTACGCATCAAATAGCCTTCTTGAATCAAGAAAGGTTCATACACTTCTTCAATGGTTCCGTCATCTTCTCCAACGGCAGTAGCAATGGTTTTTAAGCCGACAGGACCACCTTTAAACTTGTCGATAATGGCTAACAGAATCTTATTGTCCATTTCATCCAAACCATGCTCATCTACATTGAGTGCTGATAGAGCATAGCGGGCAATTTCGGTATCGATTTTACCGTTGCCTTTAATTTGGGCAAAATCACGGGTACGGCGTAGTAGGGCATTGGCAATACGAGGGGTACCTCGGCTACGACGGGCAATTTCATAAGCACCTTCTTCGCTAATAGGCGTATTGAGTATAGCGGATGAACGTAATACAATGGTAGTTAGTAGTTTGGCGTCGTAATAAGCCAAGCGGGAATTGATTCCGAAACGAGCTCTTAGAGGCGCAGTAAGTAAACCTGATCGAGTAGTGGCACCCACTAAAGTAAACGGATTGAGTCCTATTTGTACTGAACGAGCATTAGGGCCACTTTCCAGCATAATGTCAATCTTAAAATCCTCCATGGCCGAATAAAGGTATTCTTCTACCAAAGGAGAAAGGCGATGGATTTCGTCGATGAAAAGGATATCGCCACTGTCTAAATTAGTTAGAAGCCCGGCCAAATCTCCAGGTTTATCTAGCACCGGGCCAGAAGTTACCTTAATATTTACACCCATTTCGTTGGCGATGATATGTGATAAGGTGGTTTTTCCAAGTCCTGGAGGGCCATGTAGTAATACATGGTCTAAGGCTTCGCCACGTAATTTGGCTGCTTTTACGAAAATCCGAAGGTTTTCTAGAATTTTATCCTGTCCCGTAAAGTCTTCAAACTCCTGTGGGCGCAATACTTTTTCAATATCGCGTTCAGTTGGGCTTAAATTCTCTGAAGAAGGGTCAAGATTTTCATTCATGGAACAAATATAGCTTTTTTGTAGGTTTTTATTTGGGTATGATGTTGCATGGACCTAAATAAAATAGTCCTGCCAGTAGCGAATACAAAGCCTTGAGTTTATAAAAGGCGAAGTATAGCGAATGGTAGGACTATCGGTATTTTAATGCCGTGTTTTTGCGCTTCTAATGATTGACTTAGCTAAATTTAGCAGCAACTTTGGCTTCTTTAATGCCGTTGCTATAGTCGTAGAAGCCTTCGCCACTTTTAACGCCCTTTTTACCAGCGGTAACCATGTTTACCAGAAGAGGGCAGGGGGCATATTTTGGATTTCCGAAACCTTGGTGCAGTACATTCAAAATGGCCAAACATACATCTAATCCAATAAAATCGGCCAATTGCAGCGGCCCCATAGGGTGCGCCATTCCCAATTTCATCACCGTATCGATTTCATAAACGCCAGCAACGCCTTCGTAAAGCGAATAAATGGCCTCATTGATCATGGGCATCAGGATACGGTTGGCCACAAAACCAGGATAATCGTTCACCTCAACAGGAACTTTATCTAGTTTTTGCGATAATTCCATAACTAGTTTTGTAGTTATATCACTAGTTGCATAACCGCGAATGACTTCAACCAGTTTCATGATAGGCACTGGATTCATGAAGTGCATGCCAATTACTTTGTCGCCACGGTTGGTTACGGCAGCAATTTGTGTGATAGAAATGGAAGATGTATTGGTAGCCAAAATGGTTTCTGGCTTGGTAAACGCGTCTAAATCCTTAAATATTTTAAGTTTCAAGTCTATATTTTCTGTCGCAGCTTCAACCACTAAATCTACATTGGCCACTGCAGATTTCAAATCTGTATGCGTGCTTAAATTTTTTAGCGTGTTTTCTTTGTCGGTTTCTGTAAGTGAGCCTTTAGCAACTTGACGGTCTAAATTTTTACTAATAGTGTCAATGGCTTTTTTTAGGGCATCGGCATTGATATCAATTAAATTTACGGTATAACCAAATTGTGCAAAGGTATGTGCAATACCATTTCCCATAGTGCCTGAGCCAATCACAGCGATATTTTTCATTTGTATATACTTGTTTTATTGGGTTAGAAATTGCTGCTAATTTAGGAATAATAATTATTCATTTTGGGAAGTATTCATATCAGATATATTTGTTATATAATTTACGTTATGTTAACTTGTAAATTTTAAACCTCTCTCCAACCTTCATTTTTTATACTTTTAGAGAAATACAGGACTATTTAAAACTCGTTAAGTTTACGTTTGAGTTCCTGTACTTTATCGAGTCTGTTTTTACGGGTGTAAATGTCTATTAAGAGTTTGATAGTGTTTTTATGATTGATATTGATATCATGAGCCCTTAATAATGAATATTCGGCACGATTGATATTTGCTGTAAATCTCTTGGTGTCTTTTTGTGCCAAGGCTTGATTAGCATTCTGAATGTATGCCAGAGCTAATTGATAAAGCGCATCAAAATAATTATAATCCACCTCTAGTGCTTTTTGATACGATAATTCAGCTGTAGCAATATTCTTGGCTTGATTTTGCTGTAAATAGCCATATAGGAAAAATAATAATTTACTCCTTTTATCGGTTTTTAAGGAAGTTTCTATAGCTCTAGTGGCCTTATCGTATTGCTCGGTATCTAGCAGTAAATTAATGTAGTCATTGGTCAATAATGGATGGTAAGCATTTAGCATAAGGCCTTCCTCTAGGGTTTTGACGGCTAATTCTGTTTCAAATTTGGAAGCATAAATGTTTGCAATACTTTGGAACAAGGCTGGGTTTTTTGCCCCCTTTTCTTTTGCTTTAATATAATATGAAAGTGCGTCGTTATACTGTTGTAGGTTTTGTGCGCAAATAGCTACGTTGGTAGCCAATAAAGTATCGGTCGGCATAAAATCACTTACATTTTTAAGTAAGTCGTAAGCTCCGGCGAAGTCATTCTGTTGGAAAGCTTCTGTGCCCTTGCGCAATCTTTTAACATGGATATTATGGTCTGCAGCATTGATTAATTCAGTATTGGACTGAAATTTATCTAGTTTAATAGCCTGAGCTAAGGCATCTTGGGCAGATTGAAAGTATTTGTCAGCATTTACTTCGTTTTCATCAATTAATGCGATGTATGAGCTTAGGTATGCCTTGATGGCCCATGTTTCTGGCCAGTTTTTAGTTTTTTTATCTTTCTCAGCCAGGTCAATTGCTTTTATCCCCTCTCCTATGATGGTCAATTGTTTTTTTGCATCGGCTTTTTGGGCTATGCTATTTTGTAGTTTTGCTAAGCTGTTATTGGCTATTTTAATTTGGGAACCTTGTGAAAATGCCGAATGGCTAAGTAACAGCAGCGCAAGTATGTTGAACAGTAATTTTTGCATCGGTTAAAAAAGCTTTACACAAAGTAACTAAAAAAGGGAGATAAAGTTTAATTATCTCCCTTTTTAACTGCATTATTCAGTTATATTATTGTTTTTGTTGAAGAGCATCTAAGAGTTTTTTAGTTTCTTCGTAGCTCTTAGTGTCATTCTTAAATGCATAAATTTGCTTTAATGCTTCTAAAGTGTGTGTTGCTTTAGGGTCTAATTCATAAGCCTTTTTATAGAAAGGTAATGATTTTTCAATTAGACCGGTCATTTTAGCGGTTAAGGCATTATACTCCTTTACTTTTTTGGCATCTATTTTTTGTCTTTCCGCTTGCACATTAAGCGCTTGCTTGTAGTAGGTTTCACCTAATAGGAAATGATAAATTGCTTTGCTAGGGTCTTTAGCTATTAATTTACCTAATGACTCTTGAGATTTTTCGATTTCACCTCTAACGATATAGATATCTGTTTGAGTACCTACAAAATCAGGGTCATCTGGAAATTTTTTCAAGGCTTGGTCAATTGTTGCCATGCCGGCAGTAGTATCTTTTAAGTTTACTAACTCAATGTTTATTGCCTCCAATAAAAGATTTTTTGAGTCTGGGCCATTAAGTTCAACTACTTTTTTGAAGTTTTTAACTGCTCCAGCATAGTTTTTAGCTTGTTTTGCAGCCACACCAGCATTTAAATACATTGAAGTATCTGTTGGGTTCCTTTCTGTAATTTCAGTAAAAACTTTAAAAGCAGTCGCGTAATCTTTTTTATTATAGGCTCTGATGCCTCTTGACTGTATAGCATTGGTGATGTTGATTTTTGCATTGGCTATTGCATCCTTTTGATCACCTTTTTTATCCAGTTCTTCTGCTTTTAGAATTGCTTCTTCAGCAATTTTTTGTTTAGCAGTTGAATTTGCTTCACTAAGCGTGTCCAATAAAGCAATGGCAGAAGCCATTGAAGCTCTGTAAGACCATGGTTCTACCATGTTTTTGGTTTTCTCGTTAGCGATAGCTGCATCTGTATGGGCTAAGCCTTTATTTAAATTATCCAAATTCTTTTGAAGACTTTGTGCCTGATTCATTGCTTGGAACAGATCCCATGATTTTTTTGCTTCAGCAACTTCAGATTTTTGGGCATAGGCAAATATTGATAAACTCATGACGCCTACGCTTAAAATTAATTTTTTCATGTAATTATAAATTATTGTTCTTTAACGGGAAAACCCATCACGATATTACTGATTTTTTAACAATCGTGATGGATTTCGGTTTAAAATTATTCAATTATTTTAATTTTCTGAGGTATTATTATTGCTATCATCGCTTACTTCACCCTCTCCGTTTTGGTTTTCGCCGGTTGTCAATTCTTCATTTTCCTCTTCTTCATCTTCATGGTCAATTCTGGCAACAGAGGCGATTTCATCACTTCCTTTTAAAGTAATCAGACGTACTCCTTGAGTGGCTCTACCCATTACTCTCAATTCGCTTACGGCAATTCTAATCACGATACCTGATTTATTGATGATCATGAGGTCATCAGCATCGGTCACATTTTTGATGGCTACCAAATCACCCGTTTTTTCGGTAATGCTAATGGTTTTAACACCTTTACCACCACGGTTGGTTACCCTGTAGTCTTCAATATCAGTACGTTTTCCGTATCCTTTTTCAGAAACCACCAATACGGTAGCATCAGGGCTATCAATGGCAATCATACCTACTACTTCATCCTTGTCGTGAGCTAAGGTTACCCCGCGTACACCGGTTGCTGTTCTACCCATTGGTCTAACAGTGCTTTCGTTAAAGCGAATTGCTCTGCCTGAACGTAATGCCATTACTATTTCACTGCTGCCTGTAGTTAAGCTTGCTTCCAATAGCTGATCACCTTCGTTGATATTAATGGCGTTGATACCGTTTACACGTGGACGAGAATAAGCTTCTAGAGAGGTTTTCTTAATGGTACCTTTTTTGGTACACATAATAATATAGTTGTTCTCTAAATATTCCTGGTCTTTTAAGTTTTTCACCTTGATATAGGCCTTCACTTTTTCTTCCTTAGGAATATTGATGATGTTTTGTAGGGCACGTCCCTTGCTTTGACGGGTACCTTCTGGAATTTCGTAAACCCTCAACCAGAAACATCTACCCGCTTCAGTAAAGAATAGCATGTAGTTGTGGTTGGTAGCAATTAATAAATGCTCAATAAAGTCTTCATTCCTCGAATCGCTTCCTTTAGAGCCCTTGCCTCCCCTGCTTTGTGTACGATATTCGGTAGCTGGTGTACGTTTGATATAGCCTTCATGGGAAATGGTAATCACCACTTCTTCGTCTTCAATAAAGTCTTCCATGCTCATATCTTCGGCCGAATGAACAATAGTAGTTCTACGCTCATCGCCGTATTTATCACGCATTTCAGTTAGCTCATCTTTGATGATTTTCATACGTAGACTCTCATCTGCCAATACAGATTTCAAGTACTCGATGGTTTTCATCAACTCAGCATATTCCTCTTTGATTTTATCGCGCTCTAGTCCTGTTAACCTACGTAAAGTCATGTCTAAAATGGCACGAGCTTGAATGTCGGTTAAGCCAAAGGTTTCCATCAATCCTGTTCTCGCTTCATCAGGAGTACTTGATGCGCGAATCAATTTGATAACTTCTTCAATATGGTCTAAAGCAATCAATAAACCTTCTAAAATATGAGCACGTTTTTCGGCTTCTGCCAATTCAAAACGTGTTCTGCGGATAATCACATCATGTCTGTGTTCTACAAAATGATGGATAAGATCTTTAAGATTTAATAACTGAGGACGACCATTAACCAATGCAATATTATTTACACTAAATGAGCTTTGTAGCGCAGTTTGCTTAAATAAATTGTTTAATACAATATTGGCATTGGCATCTCTCTTGATTTCGTAAACAATACGGATACCATCTTTATTGGATTCGTCTTTAATGTTTGAAATACCTTCGATTTTTTTCTCACCAATCAATTCAGCGGTACGCTCAATCATTTGCGCTTTATTTACCAGATAAGGTATTTCAGTAACAATAATGCTTTCGCGATCTTTATTGCTTTCAATTTCGGCTTTGGCACGCATTACAATACGACCTCTACCTGTTTCAAAAGCTTCCTGTACGCCCGAGTAGCCATATATGATGGCCCCGGTTGGGAAATCAGGGGCCTTAATGAATTTCATCAATTCAGCAATCGTTATTTCTCTATTGTCGATATATGAAATCGTAGCATTGATGGTTTCAGTAAGGTTATGTGGTGCCATGTTGGTGGCCATACCCACCGCAATGCCCGAAGATCCATTGATCAACAAGTTTGGCACTTTTGAAGGCAATACCGTTGGCTCTTCTAGCGAGTCGTCAAAGTTGTTTTGGAAATCTACCGTATCCTTGTTGATATCGGCCAGCATTTCTTCCGCAATTTTTTGGAAACGGGCCTCGGTATAACGCATCGCCGCCGGAGAGTCGCCATCTACGGAACCGTAGTTACCTTGTCCGTCAACCATCATGTAACGTAAGCTCCAAGGTTGGGCCATACGTACCATGGTCATATATACAGATGAATCGCCGTGAGGGTGATACTTACCTAGTACTTCACCTACAATACGTGCTGATTTTTTGTATGGTTTGCCGGCGCCTACACCTAGGTCCAACATTCCATAAAGTACCCTACGGTGCACTGGTTTTAAACCGTCACGCACATCAGGTAATGCCCTACTCACAATTACCGACATCGAATAGTCGATGTAAGCAGTACGCATCTGCTCATCTATATTGATGGGGATAATCTTATCGTTCTCTTGATTTTCTAAATCTTCTGCCATAAATTTTTATGTTTTGCGTTTTGCGTAATACGTTAAGCGTTTTTTTACGCCCATCGCTTATCGCTGAACACAAGATTATACGTTTTATTATAACCTTGCGAATTTAGCAAAATAAGCTACACTTTAGGTGCCATTGTGGAAAAGTTTTGGACACGTCAGAAATGTTACAAAATATAGCATCAATAATCAAAAAAGCCACAGATGTGCAGATTTTATTTTAACCTGATCGAATAGGTTTTTTAACGAGGTACTGCCTGTATATCTGTAAGGAAAAGTTACGCTCAGGTTAAGTTTTGCACAAATCTTTTTTACTTGGCCACAAATGTTGATATTTAGCTATCATGATTGTTTCGGAAAGAACCCTGAAATGGGCACTAAGTTTATATCCACCATTGTTGTTTCAGCGTATCTGGGTGAAAAAATTCCATAAGGGATTTAGAGGGGTTGATGTGAAAATCAGCAATAGTTTTTTAAATAGGAATTATAATGGGTCTATTTTTGGTGGAACTATTTATGCCGCCACTGACCCGTTTTATGCTATTTTATTTGATCAATTGATGCAGCGTAAAGGTTATAAATGTAGGGTTTGGCTAAAAAGTGCCTCTATTCAATACGTCAAACCTGGACTTACTAGTTTGTATTTCACCTTGAAAATAACTGATGAGATGATTGCTGAGGCTGAAAATGCACTGAACGAATATGGGAAGTTTGTAAAAGCCTATCCCATGGAGCTTTACAATAAACAGGGTGAACTTTGTGCAACGGTAATGAACGAAGTGTATTTGAGGATTAAGTTTCCGGGAGAAAAACAAAGAGTAGCTATTTAGTTGAAAGTTGTAAAGTATTAAGGTGTAAAGTTGTTCTGATTTGCACACTATTAAAATGGTCTGAAATGAATATTAAAAGATTGATCCTTGAAGGCGAAAACGTTAACTTAGATTTTAAAAAGACCATTAGTAATTGCGAAAAAATTGCCAAAACATTGGTCGCTTTTGCCAATAATCAGGGTGGACGTTTATTGATTGGTGTGGCCGATGATGGCTCTATTAAAGGTGTAAAAGCTGAAGAGGAAGAAAAATACATGATTACCAAGGCTGCGCACCAGTTTTGTAAACCTGCTATTGAACCTCGTTTTGATGAGTATTTGGTAGATGATAAATTGGTGTTGGTGGCTGAAATTCCAAAGAGCGACCTAAAACCTCATTATGCCTTAGATGAACAGGGCAAATGGTGGGTTTATTTTAGGGTGCAGGATAAAACAGTGTTAGCCAGCAAAATTTTGATCGATGTATTAAAAAAAGATAACCATGAGGAAGGTACGTTCATTGCCTATTCTGAACAAGAAAAATTACTATTAGAGTACCTTGATGCCAATGGCCGCATCACGCTTAAGGAATTTAGCAAATTGACCAGAAGTGCCTATCGCAAAGCGCAAAAAATTATCGTTAACCTTATTCTATCTGGCGTAATATTGCCCCATATTACCGAAAAGGAGGAGTACTATGTCATGGCAGATTTAAAAGCAGAAAACAGTAGGTTTTAGCTGATATGTTTGTCTGTTGACTAAATTCTAGTTTGACGTTTACAAGAGAATAATCCCGTTTAAAATTCCGAATTTTGCGGCCTATGTTCACTTATTCGTTTGCCCAATACAAATCTTATTATAAGGATAATCTAGCTTTAGCTATGCCTATTGTACTATCACAATTGGGGCATACCTTGGTGCACATGGCTGATGGTATGATTGTGGGGCATTTTGCCGGAACCGTACAATTAGCGGCTGTTTCTTTGGTTAACAGTCTTTTCATGCTGATTTTGGTATTGGGTTTGGGAATTTCATATGGCTTAACTCCCCTAATTGCACAAGCTAATGGTGGTGGAAACAAAGTGGAGTGTGGTAGGCTGATTTCCAATAGTTTATTGATCAATTTAATTGCGAGTGTTGTACTGTATAGTTTGGTGCTAGTGGTTTATTACTTTGTGATTGACCATCTTAAACAATCACCAGATGTGGTGATGCATGCAAAACCATATTTGATGTTCATGGGGGTATCTATTTTCCCTTTAATGATTTTTCAGGTATTTAAGCAATTTACTGAAGGTCTTGGCTTTACTAAACAAGCCATGTTGATTTCTATTTGGGGCAATTTGGTCAATGTCATTTTGGGAATCATCTTTGTGAAAGGGATGTTTGGTATCACACCCATGGGTGTAAGCGGTGTGGGGCTAAGTACTTTGATTGACCGTATTTTGATGGCCATTGCCATGGGAGCTTATGTGTTTAACTCAAAGCACTTTAAAGCTTATTTAACAGAATTCAAATTATTCTCTTTTGATTTTGGAAGAATTAAAAAGATTATCAAGTTAGGTGCGCCAGTGGCGTTGCAATACTCTTTTGAAATCAGTGCATTTAGTGGTGCTGGGATTTTAATTGGCAGTATTGGTAAGGTAGAGCAAGCCGCCCATTTTACCGCTTTATCATTGGCTGCTTTTACCTATATGCTTGCTACCGGAATTGCCAATGCAGCCACTATTAAAACGGGAAATAATTTTGGAAGCAGGAATTTTGGTCCGTTAAGGTTTTCGGCCATTGCCAGTTATCATATTGTAATTGTATTTATGTCGTTTACCGCATTGATATTTATGTTGGCCAATAACTACCTGCCTTACATATATACCAGCGATCAAACTGTGATTGCCATAGCTGCCCAGCTGCTCATATTGGCTGGCTTTTTTCAATTGTTCGATGGTACGCAAGTAGTGGGCTTGGGCGTTTTAAGGGGGATTGGTGACGTAAATGTGCCTACCTTTATCACTTTCCTATCTTATTGGGTAATTGGAATTCCTGTAGGCTATGTTTTAGGAATAGAATTGAAAATGGGGGTTGAAGGTATTTGGTATGGACTTACTTTTGGCTTATTAACGGCCTCTATCCTATTGTTCATTAGGTTTCAAAACAGAACAAAAAAGCTAGTTGCAGCTAAAATCTGAACCTCATCAGGTTAGGGAATTGATGTCTGAGAATTTCTTATTTTAGCGGCCATGAACAAAGTGCTGCTTGGTTTAGCTTTTCTTTTTATTGGCTTATTGCTTATTTCCTTCAGATCTAACGATTGGATGAGTAGTGATGGGCTTACGATTGATTCGCTGAGAAAGGTATATGCGAAGCCAAGGCAGTTTTGGCCCAAGCCAAATGTGGATAAGAGCGTGAACTTTGAAGAACTGGATACGCTACAGGCATCTCCATTGGATTTAACTAATGATTCGATAAAGAGAGTATCGGCATTGGGTAAGCTACTTTTCTTCGATACGAGACTTTCGGGCTCCAATCAAATTTCTTGTGCTACCTGTCATGATCCTGCTTTGCGATGGGCGGATGGAAAGGAAGTTTCTGTGGGCCATGATCAGTTGCCTAATATCCGCAACGCGCCATCTTTAGAAAATGTGTGGGTTTATTCGAGCTTTTTTTGGGATGGCAGGGCTAATACCTTAGTGAAACAAGCTGAAGGACCCATTTCGGCTCATAATGAAATGAACCAAGACCTGAAACTATTAGCCAAAAAACTAAACAGGATTAAAGGTTATCGTGCTTATTTTAAAGCTGCTTTTGGTACAACGGCTATTACTAATCAACGAGTTTTTGAAAGCTTGGCTACTTTTCAGCAAAGCATTGTGAGCCAGGAAACGAAGTTTGACCGCTTTTTAAAAGGAGATGGGCATGCGCTTAATGATCAAGAGTTATTGGGACTACATCTGTTTAGGACGAAAGCAAGATGTATGAATTGTCATTATGGAGCGTATTTTACAGATAAGGAGTTTCATAACATTGGTTTAACGGAATATGGCAACAAAAATCAGGATTTGGGTTTGTACAATGTCACCAAAAAGCCTGAAGATGTAGGTAAGTTTAAAACGCCTGGGTTGCGCAATGTAATGCACACAGGCCCTTGGTTTCATCACGGTTTAGTGAAGAGCATGGATAGTCTAATGGTTTTGTACAACATGGGAATGCCGGAGCATGTGGTTTTGCCAGGGCAAGAGAAAGACCCTTTACTGCCAAAAAATGACAAATTGTTGAGAGGGATTATGCTTAACGTGAGGGAAAGAAAGGCCATCATTGCCTTTTTGGAAGCATTGTCATCCCCACCTATGTTAATGCAGGTGGAGCGCTTACCGCAGTAAGCTAGATTTTATCGCCACTGTGCTTATCTGGTCTTAGCTCTTTTTGGTTAAGCTCTTTTTCCAAATCTTTTTGGTCTTTATGGTTTCTTTTTACTACAAAGTAGATAAAGCCCAAAATGGCAACTATGGCAACAGCAATAAGAATAAAGTTAATCTTCATTACTTCTAATTTGATAACAAAATTAAGGTCAATAGATTAAATACCTGTTAAGTAAACATTAATTGTTTAGAAGGCTTAATTTAGCCGCTAGAGGCCCAAATGAACCACATAGACAAATAGAAAACACAATAGTATCAAAAAAATAGTGGCTATTCTTCTGTAAAATTATCTGCTATATACTTTAAAAATCCTTGGCTATTTTGCTCAACATCATGCAGCTATGTGTCTATGTGTTTAAATTTTTTCTCTAATTATATGAACCACATAGGCACATAGAAAACTCGATAGGATTAACTATGATTGTTTCCTATTTCTAAAAAAGCAACTTCTGCTCTTCTATCCTATTTCTTTGCTTCGGTTTTGCTTCGTGGAAATTAGAGAAGCCAACGCCTAATAAGCGCACCAGTTTTCCTCCAAAGTCTGTTTGTTCAATTAAGGTTTTTGCGGCTTGGTAGGCATCATTTTCATTGTTAATGGGATGCTCAAAAGAAATGCTTCTGGTAATTTGTTTAAAGTCGGCAAATTTTACTTTAACGGTAAGGGTTCTGCCAAATAACTGATATTGATTGACGCGTTTGAAAACTGTCTGTGTAATTTGAAACAGGCGTTCGTACATTTCGCTGCCCTTATCTAAATCATCCCCAAAGGTGTCTTCAGAACTGATAGACTTGATTTCCCTGTCAGGCTTTACCGCACGGTTGTCGATTCCTCTTACGATGTTGTAAAAGAACTTTCCAGATTTGCCAAATAATAGCGCCAAACGTTCTTCCGTAAGTTTCTTTAGGTCGCTACCTTTTCTAATACCCTGCATTTTCATTCGTTCTGCAGTCACTTTACCTACGCCATGAAACTTTTCAACGGGAAGTTTCTCCATGAATTTTTCAATTTTGGAAGGCCCTATGAATGTTAAACCATCGGGCTTATTCATATCTGAAGCAATTTTTGCGACAAATTTGTTGATAGAAACTCCGGCCGATGCGGTCAATCCTAGTTCATCTTTAATGGCCTGTTTGATTTGTTCGGCAATGGTAATGGCAGAACCGATATTTAATTTATCCTCCGTGACGTCCAAATAAGCTTCGTCTAAGGAAAGTGGTTCGATCAAATCGGTATAGCGACTGAAAATTTCACGTATCTGCCGCGAAACTTCCTTGTAAACGCTAAATCTTGGGTAAACAAAAATTGCGTAAGGACAAAGCTGTTGAGCCTTTTTGGAAGACATTGCCGAGCGAACACCATAGGTTCTAGCTTCGTAACTAGCGGTGGCTACTACCCCTCTCCCTTCTGGAGAACCGCCAACTACCAAAGGTTTTCCCCTTAGCTCAGGAAAATCACGCTGCTCTACGGAAGCGTAAAAGGCATCCATATCAATGTGAATGATTTTTCTGAGTTTTGGCAGTTCCATTACTCTAAGATAAGATTTTGGTAAACGCGTTCGGTCCAAAAATGGTAATTTTTGGATGCTAGTTTAGTGCCTTTGAAAAGTAAATCGATAAAGCCGTTTCTTTCTACCAAAACCGTATGAAATATTTTTGCTTCGGGATTTTTAATTAAAGTAAATGAGGTGCTTCCTGATTTATTTTGCCAGGTTAATTCTGTTGCGGTTTCCGCAAATTTCAGCTTTTCCAAATCATTTGCCATCAGTTTGCTACGATACCATGTTCCGCCAGTTGGCGATACCAAAGGTTTTCCGTTATAAACCACCACGCTGTCATTATAGGCAATTACTTGCAAAAACCTTTGCTTTTGTTTGAGCCATTTGGTTAGTTTTTGTTGATGTTTTTCTGTTTCGTAGGCATAAGTGGCATCAAGAAATCCGATGCGCTCTATATAGCTTGGGAGCAGCTCTGTTAGGGTATTTAAGTAACCAAAAATAAATGAACCACCACCACTATGACCGCTAAGCGTAATGGCAGGTCTCAAGTTTTGGTATCGGTGATAAAGGCTATCTACTATTTTATGAATGAATTGATCCGCATTAGCGATTTGTCGACGCCATTGCGGCCAGCTTTTTAAGCTGTTTTCTACATAAATAATGATGTAGTTGTGCTTAGGGTCTGTGTTTCTTATAAATTGAGTTTGTGCACCAATATGCTGGATGTCAAAATGCCAATCATCGCCTTCTTTTAGCTTTTTGCCAAAGGTCTGTGCAGCAGTATTCCCATTGGGCAAAGCATACAGTACTATTTTGCTTGACTTTTGAGGATTTATGATAGGATCGTCGATCGTCAGGGTTACACCATTTGCCATCTGAATGACAGGCATAGCTTTCATTTTTTGCTCAAATGAAATTTGTGCTACCGACATAAGTGGTAACAGGCAAAAGAAAATGAAGTATTTTTGCATACTTCAAATTTAGCATTTATTTGGTTTTGGGCTTGCGACCAACGTTGAATACGGCTCCAATAGTAAAAACAGAATGACCCGCATTTAAAAATTTTCTACTCTTTAAACCAATATTGCTACCACTGGTATATTGAAGCTGTATTTGCTCGCTAAGTACCATTCTGGTAAAGAAAACCGGCTCTAGAAATACATTGTCTTCATTGGGTTGCATCACCCCATTTTTGTAAAAATCATCGGTTTCTACAAAGCTCAAACGCCAAGCAGTACCGTAGTTCAGCCCAAATTTAAAGCCAAAGATGTTAACGTCGTTTACTTTTTTGGAGCTGTAGTTTACTTGAACAAATTTTTTGCTGTAAGCGGCATCATAAAAATCGCTGTTTACCACTATGTCGTTTTCATATTCCCTAAAAGTTCTTTTGCTCCGACCAGTGGCCAAGCCCCCGTAAATTTCAAGAATGCGATTATTCTCAGGTCCAAATGTTTTAAAGTACCCGCCACCAAATTCAAACACTTTATGGTTGATGTCTTTTTTTCGGCCCTCATTGTTCATAAATCCTGCATTGGCCATTACCGCAAAGTGTTCGGTTACAGCATAAGCAGTATTAAAACTGGCATTTCCTTTTAGTGAAATATGCGCACCGCCGGCAAATTCGCCTTTAGTGGTAAGCATAGGCGTATTGGGTACGCTGGGCATGTAGATAGATGAACAGCTGCTAAATAATAAAGCAGCAAATACGAGAGTAACTAGCTGATGTTTTATTGGCATATTCCTACTATAACACAATTAACCGAAGAAAATTGTTTTTAAAGTGAAAAATTCATCAACTCCATCATTCTTTTAAATTCAGCCTGCACTTCTGCGGTGATGATAATTTTTTCGGAAGTTATTGGGTGACTAAATGATAAGCTTGAAGCATGTAGCAGCATCGTATTCATTTGGAGATGCTCCTTGAAATAACGATTTTGTTTATTGCAGCCATGCGGTCGATCCCCAATAATGGGGTGGAAAATATGAGCGAAATGCTTACGCAATTGATGCATTCTTCCGGTTTTTGGATTGGCATCTACCAAACTATATCTAGAAGTTGGATGTTTGCCTATAGCCAAAGGGATTTCGGCTTGTTGTAAAGTTACAAAACTAGTTTGGGCATCTTGTAGAGTGCCATTTTCTTTTGCCAATGGGTAGTCAATTTCCATTTCCAAAGGTGTGTACCCTCTTACAATGGCTAAATAGTGTTTATCCACCAATCCTTCTTGAAACTGCTTTTGCATAGCAATTTCAACTTCTTTGTGAAAAGCAAATAACAGCACCCCTCCCGTTTTTCTATCTAAGCGATGTACAGGGTTTACGTGTTGGCCAATTTGGTCGCGTAACATTTGCAGGGCAAATTCCTTGGCGTCATCAGCAATTTTAGAGCGGTGTACCAACAAGCCGTGAGGTTTATTGATGGCAATAAGTGAATCGTCCTGATAAATAATTTCTAGCACGAGGCGAAGATAGAGATAATAAATTCTTAAAATCTCACCTTTTTTATAACTTAATAACATATTATTTTCGCACCATATGCATCATCATTTACTTTTAGTCTTAGCGTTACTTTTTGTTGTATTTCTGCTGGTCATGCTTGCCCAGAGAATCAAGGTAGCCTACCCTATTTTTCTTGTATTGGCAGGATTAGGGATTAGTTTTATTCCAGGGATTCCCGTATTGCATCTCGACCCAGAATTGATTTTCTTGATTTTTTTACCTCCGTTGCTTTATGAAGCTGCTTGGTATACTTCATGGAATGATTTCTGGAAATGGAAACGTCCCATTGCATTGTTGGCTTTTGGCTTGGTGTTTTTTACTTCTACTATTATTGCCTACACTTCTGTTTCCTTAATTCCTGGTTTTACCTTAGCACTTGGCTTTTTATTGGGCGGTATTGTATCGCCACCAGATGCCGTAGCTGCTGCAACGGTATTGAAAGGTATGGGGGTGCCCAAACGGATACTCACTATTTTAGAAGGTGAAAGTTTGGTGAATGATGCTTCGTCGCTAATTGTGTTCAAATTTGCCTTGGCGGCAGTGCTTACCGGAGCTTTTTCTATGCATCAAGCGGTTGGCCAATTTTTTCTTGTTGCTGGTATGGGCATTGTGATTGGTTTAGCTGGAGCCCATATTGTATACTTTATTCATCGTTTTTTACCTACTACTCCTGCTATTGATGCTGCGCTAACAGTGATGACCCCCTATATCCTTTTTCTGGCTGCGGAGCAATTCCATTATTCGGGAGTAATGGCGGTAGTTAGTGGTGGTTTGTTCATTTCGTGGAGATCACATGAGATTTTTCAGACAGGAAGTACTAGGTTAAATATGCTTGGGGTTTGGACGACGATGATTTTTGTAATGAATGCTCTTGTTTTTGTATTGATTGGCTTAGAACTTCCCGAAATTATTCATGGTTTAGGCAATTATTCGATTGCAGATGGGATTAGATATGGATTAATCATTAGCGCCATTGCCATTGCGTTGCGCTTTTTGTGGATTTACCCAGCGGCTTTTGTGCCTCGTTGGTTGAGTGCTTCTATACGCAAAGACCCATCACCAGGCTGGAAAGGACCACTGATAATTGGCTGGGCAGGTATGCGTGGCGTGGTTTCATTGGCTACGGCCCTTTCTATTCCTTTGTTAATGACCAATGGAGCGGCTTTCCCTCAGCGAAATTTGATTATATTCATCACTTTTGTGGTCATCTTTGTGACTTTAGTGGTACAGGGCTTAACGCTTCCATTTATCATCAAGCTGATCAAGTTAAAGGAAATTGATAGTATTTCACGTAGCGAAGAACAGCAGGCAGGTATACGTTTAAAACTCGATGAATTGGCCTTAAATTTAATCGATAACCATCATTTAGAGAAAGTAACAGAGAATGAACTCATCGGTTTTTATCGCGATGGGCTAAATACCAGTATTACTGATGGTCGGAAACATCTCGAATCATTGGAATGTGATGAAACCGAATTGGCAGAAATCCATGCTTATCATCATGTGTTATTGGAAATTTATGCTGCACAACGAAAGGAACTATTTAAGCTACGCAAAGAGAAGTTTTTTAGTGATGAGGAAATCCGCAAAGCTGAACTGCAATTGGATTTAAATGAATTGAAGATTACTGGTCATGGCCATTAACTAAGTAACTTTGTCAATCTTCTATTGAGTTATGAGAAAGAAGATTGACAAAGTTAAATTTCATAAGTATGCTCTAGTTCTTCTTCGAAAAATCTATCTTATTGGCGTATTTCTCCTTAATTTCTATCATTACTACGCCATTAACAGCCCTAGAGCCATAAAGTGCAGCTGCTTTCGCTCCTTTTAGGATGTCTACTTTCTCTATCCAATCTGGATTTAAACTTTCTTTTTGTTTGTTAGTGGCAACACAACTCTTTTTTCCAGAATAAATAACATAAAGAGGCTCGCTGGAACTGCTAATTGTTGAGATACCGCCTAAAATCATCATTCGTATCTCTACCATTTTAATATTCATATAGGGTGTTACTGCCTTTTCGATAAGGGCATAACCATCTAGCGAGAAAATGAGCACCGGGGCTTGCTCAGCTTTTTTGGTTGTTAAGAAGAAGTTTCCGTCACGGTCGGTTAGCGCCATAACATTGGTAAAACCCTTAATTTTTACTTTTACACCTTCCAGAGGTTTCCCAGTTTCTTGATTGGTTACTTTTCCTTTGACGATTTCTACAGTAGCTTTTTTTGAAATATTAGTTTGAAGTTCGTTAGGCAATGAAAATGGTTTGTCATTTTGAACTGTTGTAGCTATAGGATTAATTGCTTTAACGGGAGTAATTATGCTAGCTCCTATGGCAACGGGAAATAGAAGCCAGTTCCAATTTGATTTTTGGGGAGGTGCTACAATACTTCTATGAAGTTGGGCGGGTAATAATCGCCCACAAACATTTTCCTTTTTCTTTTTGAAAAATTCAATCAGTTCTGCATCAGATTTTTGAGTCAGATCTACGATATGCTTATCGCATTTATCGCAAAAACGTCCAGTTTTAGATGGCTGCATTTCATCCCAATTCTCAGAACAAGGGTTGGTAAGTATCAATTGTAGCTTTTTCAAAATAGTTCTTTTTAGTTTTAGATGCAGAGAATTGCTACATTCCATAAATGTAGACTTACGAAGTTTAACTTTAGTTTTTTATTATTTTTCAATAGTAAAGTTGAGGGCTTCGCCGTTTTAAAACTTCGTAAGTCTTTAGGTAAAATTTGGGGCTTTGTCGTATCTAAACTTCGTAAGTCTGTACTTCTACCTTTAACTTTTGCTTAAGTGAAGAGGTGAAAAGCGGTTCTGAAAGTATTGCAGTGTGCATCTACAATGATCTTAATGTCTTCCGAGTAGCCCCCACCCATGCTTATCTGCAAAGGAATGTTATTTTTAAGGCAATTTTCAAACACGATTTGGTCTCTCTGTTTGCATGCTTCTTTAGTTAACGAGAGTTTACCCAATTTGTCGCTTTTCAATACATCAACTCCGGAGAGGTAGAAAATAAAATCGGGCTGGTGCTTTTTGATTACCGTGGGTAGCTTATCGTTTAAGATCGACAGGAATTCTTCATCTTGTGTATCATCTGCTAAGGGAATGTCTAAATCAGATTGTTCCTTTCTGAAAGGAAAATTCTTTTCGCCATGCATGGAAAAGGTGAATACCCTCTCCTCTTGGGTGAAGATTTCGGCTGTACCATTACCTTGATGAACATCTAAATCTACGATAAGGATACGTTTGGCTAATTGATGATTGAGGAGATAATTTGCTGCAATAGCTTGGTCATTCAATAAGCAAAAACCCTCTCCCCAATTGCTTCCAGCATGATGCGTACCACCAGCCACATTAAACGCAATGCCATTTTTTTGTGCATAAATGGCTCCGTCAATCGTGCCCTGTGCTATTCTGATTTCCCGTTCAACCAATTGTGCATCTAAAGGAAAACCAATCCTACGTTGTTCCTTATAAGGCAGGGTAAGTTCTTTCAGTTGATACCAATAAGCTGCGTCATGTGTGGTTACGATATTCTCTTCCGCTGTAGGTTCAGGGGCAAATAAATGTTGTGCTTCTATCGTCCCTTCGTGCAATAACTGTGCAGGGATAAGCTCATATTTGACCATTGGGAAACGATGTCCTGGTGGCAAAGGATGTGCATAAATGGGATGATAGGCTGTTTTGATCATTCTAGATGTCAGTAAGTAAATAGTCCGTAAGTCTGAAAGTTGAAAATTATAAATCTCTATATATCATCGGACTTTCGGACAGCTGACTATTTCAACGGTTAATCAAGGATTTCTTCCACGTGTTTCTCGATATTATCACAAATTTGATCTACGGGTAAATCATTGGCATCTGTTCCAAAAGGATTTTCAATTTCTTCTGCAATAAGTTCCAAACTGGCCAGCACATATAAAATGAAAGGGACAATGGGCACTACAAAATAGCCTAAACTAAATACCCAGCCAAAAGGCAAAGTAATTACATATACAAAGATGAATTTTTTGATGAATGCACTGTAGGAATACGGTATAGGCGTATTTTTGATACGCTCGCATGCGCCACAAACATCAGTGAATTGTGTAGAATCGGTACTTAAGGTAATCAGTTGTTCCCCCGTAATAGCACCTTGTCGTTGAAGTTCAAAAAGTTTGTTGGTGATGCTTCCGGCCACTTGATTGGGAATGTGTTTGCCACCATCAATTTCTATTAAAATGGCATTCTTACCAAAATATTGCTTTTCACGCAGGTGTTCTTTTAAGGCAAATGCATATTTAGGAATGGCATACTTGAAAAACTCTTTGTCTTCTTTGTTGAGGTTTAAAGCGTTGATCCTAATTGCAAAGTTTCTGCTCACATTCACCAAGCTTCCCAATAGCCTTCTGCCCTCCCACCATCTGTCATAAGAAGTATTGGTTCTAAACACCAAAAGCATCGAAATTACAAAGCCTAAAAGGTTGTGCATCATTCCCACATTTTTAATGTAGGTGGTTTCGGCCAACTTTAAGTAATTCAGCTCTATATAGGCAATAATTCCAGAGAAAATTGCTACGCTGATCATCAGTTTCCAAAGCTTGTAAAAGGTATCGGCTTTATGGAAACGGAAAATAAAGTTGAACCATTCTTTAGGGTTATAATTAATCATTAGCTATTGATTTAACTGTTAGGAGCAGTTCTCCGGTTTTAAAAACGTCCTCGAAACTATTGTACATAGGCACTGGACTCAATCTAATTACATTGGGTTCACGCCAATCACCTAATACATTATTTTTGACCAAATAATCGAAAACCTTTTTTCCATGTTCTTTGGCTATGATAGATACTTGCGCACCTCTTTCTTCAGGATTTTGAGGTGTAATGATTTTAAACTGCTCGTAACCTAATTGCTCATTTACTTGGCCAATAATGTAATGTAAATAGGCGGTTAATTTCTTGCTCTTCTCTCTCAATGGCTCCATAAAGCCAGCTTTTTCAAATAATTGTAAAGAGGCATGATATAGTGCCATAGGCATTACCTGAGTACAGCTTACTTGCCAACCATCGGCGCCAGCTTCAGGCACAAAGCCTTTTTCCATTAAAAAACGGTTATTTTCTTGGTATCCCCACCAGCCCGCAAAGCGATGGAGCGTTTGGTCGTTAAAGTGTTTTTGATGAACGAAAATGCCACTAATTCCACCTGGTCCTGCGTTTTGATATTTGTAAGAACACCAACAAGCGAAATCTACCTCCCACTGATGTAACTGTAGTGGAACGTTACCTGCGGCATGGGCCAAGTCAAAACCAACTTTAGCGCCAATGCTGTGTCCAGCTTTAGTAATGGATTCCATATCAAAAAGCTGCCCAGTAAAGTAGTTAATTCCCCCAAAAAGTACTAGCGCAATTTCACTTCCGTGTTTTTCTATTTCCGCAATAATATCACTTGTTTCAAGGGTGTGTGCTCCAGTTTTTGGACTCACTTCTATAATTGCCTCTTTAGGGTCGTAACCGTGAAAGCGTACTTGGCTTTCAATAGCATACTGATCTGATGGGAAGGCTCCAGCTTCCATAATGACCTTAAAGCGCTCTTTGGTTGGCCTATAAAAGCTCACCATTAACAAATGTAGATTTACTGTTAAGGTGTTCATTGGACATACTTCTTGGGGAGAAGCACCAACAATGGGCGCCATCAGCTTTTTAAGCTCTTTATGATAAAACATCCAAGGCTCATTGCCTTCAAACCAGCCTTCAACTGCCAAATTTTGCCAATTGTTAAGCTGTAGATCCAAAACCTCTTTGGCTAATTTAGGCTGAAGCCCCAAGGAATTACCACATAAATAAATAAATGGTTTCCCATTTTGCTGCGGGAATAGGTATTCATTTCGCATTTCTTTTAATGGGTCTTGCGCATCTAAAGATTGTGCGAACGAAAGGTTGTTTTCGAATGTCATTTTTTTAGTGGTTAGGGATTAGGAACTAGTGGCTAGTAGTTAGGTACTAGGGATTAGTGGCTAGGTGTAAGGATTAGTTTGGAAGCTAACAATATACTAGCCACTAATCCCTAGCCACTAGTTCCTATTACTATTTCCCAAATTTCATTTTTAGTTGCTCCAACATGTCGTTGGTAACAGGTTTGGCAGGTTCTGATTTTTTGAAAGATGTATGACTAGGTTTATGATGAGTAGTAGGTGCTTGTTGACGAGCCTGTTTTTGCTCTTCTTTCTTTTTGTTCCATCGCTTCCAAATTTCATCGAGTTTCTTTTTGGTAAACAAAGGGAAATCACCCTGCATCATCCAAGCATAATAACTAGGCTCTACATTGAAAATACTCTCCAACGTTTTCCCTTTATGCTTACCGAAGTTAATGCATTCCTCTCCATTGTCATTATAAACTATTCGCCCTGCATAATCAACCGATTTATTAAGGTTGGTAAAAGTATGTAAGGCTTCTACATCATTTTTAACAGGAACTGACTTATTGCCTTGCTTGTCTTCGAACTCTGTATTTTCGTATTTGTCCAATTGGGCTAATAACACTTCATACGTAGCTCTGATATCGGCCTCTGCTGAATGTGCATTGATCAAGTCTTTCTCGCAATAGAACTTATAGGCAGCCTTTAGGGTCCTTTGTTCCATCTGATGGAAAATGTTCTGCACATCAACGAATTTACGGTCAGTCATGTCTAAATCAACCCCTACCCTTAGAAACTCTTCTAATAGCATTGGAATATCAAACTTGTTTGAATTGTAGCCAGCCAAGTCTGCATCCCCAATAAAATCAGCTATTTCTTGGGCTACATCCGCAAATTTTGGTTCATTTTTCACATCCTCATCGTAAATGCCATGGATTAGGGAAGTAACTAAGGGAATAGGAATTTCGGGATTGATTTTCTTTACCAATAGCTGTTCTGAACCATCTGGCATCGCTTTTAGTATCGCAATTTCAACTACTCTATCTATCCCTACGTTTACTCCAGTGGCTTCCAAATCAAAAAATGCCAACGGACGTTTCAAGTTTAATTTCATATCAGGTTTTTAATAAGCCAAATTTGCTAAAAACATAGCGTACTTTCTGTTTTTTTGACCAAAAAAGAAATAAAGTTTTAAATAATTTTAGAAGTTAAGTTAAATTGCGTTACCATTTCAATTCAAACTTTTTATGCGCACTATCTTCATTATCGCACTAACACTACTCCCTTTTTTTGCTATAGGTCAGGAATTTAATTTTGGCGAAATTACCGCCCAGGAGCAGTTATTTGAAAGAAACAAGCTTGATAGCAACGCTAATGCGGTTTTTCTGAACGAATATGGTACTACCCGTTTTTCTTTCGACTCGGAAACAGGAAGAATGAAGTTGGTTTATGATTACCATGCTCGCATCAAAATCTTTAATAAGGAAGGGTTTGAGGCTGCTAATGTAGTTATACCTATGCATAAAACAGGTACAAATGATGATCAGAGAGAATTTATATCTGATTTAAAAGCTTCTACATTTAATTTGCAAGATGGTAGATATGTGGAGAGCGCCATGTCCAATAAAGCGGTTTTTACGGAGGAAAAATCGAGATATTTAACACTGAGCAAATTTACATTGCCCAATGTTAGAGAGAATTCTATTATTGAATATCAGTATACCATTGAAACACCTTATGTATTTAATTTTAGAACTTGGCAATTTCAGGCTGAGTACCCTAAATTGAATAGTACTTATATCGCATTTATTCCGGCCAACTATAAATACAATGTTTCGCTTAGGGGATATTATCCGTTAACGGAGAACAAAGCCGAATTAAGCACTGGTTGTTTACGTGTTTCGGGTAAGGATATGGACTGTTCTAAACTCATGTATAACATGAAAAAAGTTCCAGCTTTTATAGAAGAAGATTATATGACTTCTCCAAATAATTATAAGTCTGCAATTTATTTTGAGCTTTCTGAAGTGTATTACCTTAATGGGTCAACACAGAAATATACTAAAACTTGGAAAGATGTAGAAAACGAATTGATAGGTAGTAGAGAGTTTGGAAGCCAAATGAAGCGTAAGGATGTGTTTAAGGAAATTATTCCCAGCCTTACTGCTGGACTAATTGATTTACAAAAGGCAAAAGCTATTTTCGAGTATGTTAAAAAACAGGTAAAATGGAATAACTATTATGGAAAATATAGTGAAACGAGTGTAAAGGAAGTGATAGAAAAGCGTTCTGGAAATGTAGCCGATATTAATTTTGCACTTATATCAGCACTTTCTGCCGCTGACTTGGATGTTGAAGCAGTTATTTTATCGACGAGAGATAATGGTGTGGTTAATAAACTATATCCTGTGCTCAGCGATTTTAACTACGTAATTGCTAAAGTAAATATAAACGACGAAACTTATCTATTAGATGCTACAGAACCACTTGCTCCATTTGGTTTGTTGCCTTTAAGGTGTATTAATGATCAGGGACGTGTAATAAACCTAAAAAAACCTTCTTACTGGATTGATCTTAAAGCAACAAAACGCAGTTCAACCACCCATAGCTTGATTGGTGTAATGGCAGCAGATGGTAAGATAGATGCGAAAATAACCTCTCATACGGTTGGGCTTCATGCCATGAACCTTAGAAAGGAAATTAAACGCTATTCCTCGATAGAAGAGTATGTAGAAAAGTTGGATGAACGATTGAACAACATTAAAATCAAGAAATTTAAGATATCAAACCTCGACAGCGTAGAGAATGCCCTAACTGAGGAATATGAAGTAGAATTTAGCGTGGCCAACACCGAGCATAATGGTAACTATTTTAATCCGTTCTTTATCAATCCGATTAGAAAAAATCCTTTCAAACTTAATGAAAGAAACTACCCGGTTGATTTAGGTTCTGCCAGCGAAGAAAGGATTTCAATTAACATTAGCCTGCCAGATAAATTTCTGTTAAAAGAACAGCCAAAAGATCTTTCGTTAGCACTGCCCAATCAAGGTGGGCGTTATATTCTACAAACTCGCGTAATGGATAATACATTAACGGTCAACCAACAACTGTTGTTTGGTAAGGCAATTTATTCTTCTGATGAATATCATTACCTTAAGGAATTTTATAACAGAATTATTCAGGTACAAAAATCGGATGTGTTAATTACAAAGGGAGAGTAATGAGAGGAGTTAGTTTGATTGGATTGCTCTTTTTAGCAACATTAATATCGAAAGCTCAGGTTTATTCCGTTGAAACTATTCCGGCTCCATTAAAAAATAGGGCCAATGCGATAGTTCGGGATAATAAAACAATTATAGATATGAAATCTGCTGATAACGTAGTTTTAACGGTTAGCAGTGTGATAACTGTGTTGAATAAGAGCGG
Organism: Pedobacter sp.; assembly: GCF_039594775.1. Lineage (GTDB taxonomy): Bacteria > Bacteroidota > Bacteroidia > Sphingobacteriales > Sphingobacteriaceae > Pedobacter. Next base: position 118,117 of record NZ_JBCNMT010000003.1, read on the forward strand.
AGAAAAATATGGACATTTGGCCTTGTTCTATGATAAAAATACTTCTATAAAGGGAGTTAAGGGCGAAATTTATGATGAGTTTGGAAAACAGATCAGCAAATTTTCCTTGAGTAATTTCAAAGACGAAAGTGCGGTGAACGACTTCTCATTGTTTGAAGATAGTCGAGTGAAGTATTACATTCCGCAAGTAAGCAGCTATCCTTATACCATTGTATACAATTATGAGGTGAGGAATAAACAAAACCTAACCATTCCTCAATGGCGACCTGTTCCAGGTTTTGACATTTCGGTTGAAAAAAGCAGTTTCCAATTTTTACAATCCCCTGCCGATGAAGTTCGTATTCATGCAACCAACTATCAAAAAGCTCCAGAAGAAACTAATAGCGAGAAGCAAAAGGGATTGTCTTGGTCTGTTCAGGATATTAAGGCGTTAAAGAAAGAAGCTTATGCCCCAAATCCGGAAAGCTACTTTCCTTCCATTAGAATTGCCCCTAAAAACTTTAATTATTATAATTTAAAAGCTAGCTATACAGATTGGCAGGGATTGGGCAAAATTACCTATGACCATTTACTAAAAGATAGACAGGCATTACCACCAGAAACCATAACATTGATTAAAGATTTGGTTAAGGATGAATCTTCTGATAGAGCAAAAGCAAAAAAAATCTATGAGTATTTTCAGAAAAAGACACGCTACATTAGTGTGCAAATTGGTATTGGAGGGTTACAGCCAATTAAGGCTAGTGAAGTGGATAAATTAGGCTACGGCGATTGTAAAGGCCTTGTAAACTATATGCAAAGTTTGCTAAATGTAGTGGGTATCGAATCTTATTACTGTGTGGTAGAAGCTGGAGATGATAAAACAGATTTGATTCCTTCTTTTGCTAGTATGGAACAGGGCAATCATATTATATTATGTCTTCCGTTAAATGGCGATACTACTTGGCTGGAATGTACTAGTCAAGATGCCCCTTTTGGATATTTAGGTTCTTTTACGGATGATAGATGGGTATTGGCCTGCACAAAAAATGGAGGCAAACTGATGAAGACTCCAAAGTTTGAAGCTTCGAGTAGTCGTCAAATTCGCTCTGCTAAACTTTCTTTGACTAAAAATGGTACTGTTGAAGGCGTGGTTAATACTACATTTGACGGTTCGCAATTCGATAACCATTATTATTTGATATACAAATCTGCTACAGAAAGAGAAAAAGCGCTAAAATATATCTACGACATCAACAATATTGAATTTAACGAGATATCGCTTTCTGCTAATAAAGATATTCCGCTTTTCATCGAAAAATTGGGAGTAAGCATTGACAGATATGGTAATGCGAATAATGAACGATTACAGCTTAGCCCTAACCTATTTAATGTTAAGCGTACCGTACCTTCTGTAAGAAATAGAACACTTCCGTTGGAGCTTAAGCGTGGGTACACAGATATTGATAGTATTACTTTTACCTTAGGAGAAGGGATTGTTCCAATTGTGGTGCCAAAGGTAATCAAAACCGAAAGTAAGTTCGGTACTTACGAGTCCGAAATTAAAATGTTGGATGGTCAATTGATTTACAGTAGAAAACTTGTCATGAAGGATGGTGTTTTCAGTGCCAATGATTACGAAGCTTTTGAGAGCTTTGTAAATGAAGTGGCAAATTACGACAGCATTAAACTTACACTTGCGTTGAAGAAGTAAACGTATTAAATAAAAAGGACTTGCATTGGCAAGTCCCTTTTATTTTTTCCTTATTCTAATCTATCTACTTGCTTCTTTTTTCCATTTAATGGTGCAGCCAATTGCCTTGGTCGAAGCTACGTTCGGTTTCTCCCCTTTTAACAATTGATTTACCGCATTTTGTACATAGTTATCTCGCTGCGGGTTAGCTTCTTGTTGGTCGTTGTCGATGGCACCAATATAAGCCACTTCATTTCCTTTAGCAGTTTTTTGTAGCACAAAAACGTGTGGGGTACGTTGAGCACCATATTTTTTGGTAAACACATGGTTAGGGTCTTCCAAATAAGCAAAGCTGAAGCTTTTTTCTTTAGCTCTTTCCTGCATTTTGGCATAAGTATCACCAGGAGAAGCTACCGGGTCATTGGTATTGATGGCCACTACAGGATAGCCTTTTGTTGCATACATTTTGCTTAAAGCCTCTACTCGGGCTTCATAAGCTTTAGAAACTGGACAGGTATTGCAAGTAAATACCACGATGTAGCCTTTTGCATTTTTGTAATTGGCTAGGGATACATTTTTGCCATCTACATTTTTTAAATTAAAATCCGAAGCCAAATCACCTACTTGATAGCCCGTTTGAGCATTTACAGCACTTACCAAAAACATTGATAAACATGCTAAAATTAACTTTTTCATTTCTTTATGGGTTTATTGAAGATTTAAGGTTTAATTGCAGTTGATATTGTTTTGGTCAATTGTTCGTAGGTAAATGCCTGTTCGTAAAATGATTTTACTTTTTTATCAGTGTTTAAAATCAGTGTAGCGGGTATGGCTCCAGACCAATTTTTATCTACTTGGTCAATAAACTTTTGTTGGTCAGGTTCATTAACTACATACACCTCAGATTTAATTTTGTGCTTGGCTACAAAAGGGATTACATCCGTTTTTAGTTTCGATTTAAAGTCTAAGCTCATGAGTATAACTTTAAAAGGTTTACCTATATTTTCGGCATTTACTTTTTCAAAGTATGGTAGCTCTTCTACACAAGGTCCACACCACGTTGCCCAAAAATTAACCACATAGGTGGTGTCTTTCCCTTGTGCTACTCGTTGTTCTAATTCATTTAAAGTTAGCAATTTAACTTGTGCGTTAGCGTAATTCCCCACCAATATCAGTAAAATTGTTACGATAAACTTTTGCATGATGATTTCTTTATAAGGTATAAGACTTAAGAAGTTTTGAAAACTTCTTAAGTCTTAAAGTGAGCTTGTCATTTCGAAATTTTGTAATTAATGAACGTTACCAGCTAACAATTTGTTTACTTCTTCTTCCACATATTTTTTGGTAGCTGTTTTCTTTTCGTCAGGCTGGTCATCTATATTTCCAATATAAACTACAGAAAAGCCTTGTTTCTGTTTTTTTAGAACCACCGCCTTTGGTGTTTGCCTAATGTCGAATAGCCATGTATATCTAAACTTTTCATCTGCTAGGTAGGGAAAAGTAAAGCCTTTACTTTCGGCTAGTTTTTTCATCGCAGACATAGCGTCGTGCGGGTAATCTTTTTCATTATCGCCATAAGGTCCAATACCAACTACAGGGAAACCCTTGGGTTGGTATTTACTATTTAAAGCAACTATTCGTTTTTCATAAGCTAAGCAATGGTCACAACTTGGTGTCATGAATATGAGGATAAAGCCTTTTGCTTTTTGCTTAGCCAGTTCGTAAATCTGTCCTTTAGTGCTTTTTAAGGCAATGTTGTGAAGCGTGTCACCTGGTTTAAGTACTCTTTGTTGGGCGCTAGCATTTATCGCAAGCGCTAAGCAACATGTAATAGTTAATATTAGCTTCTTCATTAATTTAAAGTTCCTGTTTTAACAATGGCTTTTTGATATACTGGCAAGGTCAAGTCATCTACAATTACCCCTCTGGTAGTAGAGGCGTGTACAAAAAAATCGCCATTTAAATATACACCAACATGATCAACTTCTCTTCCTCCAAAGGAAAAGAATATAAGGTCTCCTTCTTTTAAATTGTTGTAATTCTTGCTTTTAACTGCATCAGCTTGATCTTTTGAACGTCGTGGTAAGGTTTTTCCGTAAATATCCTTTTGTAATAAAAAAGCGAAGCCCGAGCAATCAATGCCACTTTTATCCAATCCACCGAGTTTATACCTTACACCTGTCCAATTATTGATGAATCGATACAGTGGCTTGCTATTCAATTTTGCCATCGCATCTGCCACACGTGCGGCTTTGGTATCTGTGGTATGCTTTCTGCTCCCACAGGAAGCTAAAAAGCCAATGAGCGCTATACAAAGACATAAAATGTAACTTTTTTTAATGGCTATCATGTTTATGGTTTAAATGTTAATCCCTTACTGGCCAACGCTTCTTTAAGCGCAGGAAGGCTTGCCTTCCCCATGCCATGTAGTTTTAAAATTTCCTTTTCAGTATAGGTAGCAAGCTTGCTTAGACTATTAATATCTGTATTTTCCAAAGCGCGGCGTGCTGGAGATGATAGTTTTGACAAAAATCCCTCTGAAGGCCTTTTCTCCTGTTCGCATTGTGGACAAGTAGGACAATCGGTACTTTTGTAGTACTGGTGCCCTTTTTTACATGTCCTTAATGTTTTTTGGAGTTTAGCCATCTTTATTTAAAACTTATATCCTGTAAGTTGTAACTGACAAACTAATTTTTAATCAGCCTTTGTATCTCATCCAATTTTAGCAAAGCTTCTACAGGAGTTAACGTATTTACATCCAAATTATTCAGCGAATCACGGATTTTTACCAAAACAGGGTCATCAATCGCGAACATTTGCAATTGATAAGCTTGGTTCTGTACCTTCTTGATGCTGTCTTTAATGCTCTGTCCCTCAGTTCTATCTATTTCTAAACGTTTCAAGATTTCGTTCGCACGACCAATCAATTTAGCGGGCATACCTGCCATTTTAGCTACTTGAATACCAAAACTATGTTCGCTGCCACCAGGAACTAACTTTCTCAAGAAAATCACCTTGTTCTGCAGTTCCTTGATGGTTACGTTGTAGTTTTTAATACGTCCCATGGTGTTTTCCAAGTCATTTAACTCATGGTAATGCGTAGCAAATAAGGTTTTAGGGCGTGCCGTTGGATGCTCATGTAGATATTCGGCGATGGCCCAAGCGATGGAAATACCATCGTAAGTGCTCGTTCCTCGTCCAATTTCATCCAGTAAAATCAAACTCCTGTCGGAGATGTTGTTTAGGATACTGGCCGTTTCGTTCATCTCTACCATGAATGTACTTTCTCCGCTCGAAAGATTATCGGATGCACCTACCCTTGTGAAAATTTTGTCCACCATGCCAATGCTTGCCTCTTTTGCTGGAACAAAACAGCCCATTTGAGCCATCAGCACAATTAAGGCCGTTTGGCGTAAAATAGCCGATTTACCTGACATGTTGGGACCGGTAATCATCAAGATCTGTTGCGTGTCATTGTCTAAAAATACATCGTTGGTAATGTACTCTTCACCTACGGGCAAACGCTTTTCAATTACTGGGTGTCGACCGCCTTTAATGTCGATTTCCTTCTTATTGTTTATCGATGGCTTTACATAGTAGTTTTTGGTAGCCAGTTGTGAAAAGCACAATAACACGTCTAATTGAGCCACTAAATAGGCATTCAATTGGATAGGCTTAATGAAATGCGATACCTGGAACATCAGTTCATTGTATAAACGAACCTCAATAGCCTGTATCTTTTCTTCCGCCCCCAAAATTTGTTCCTCGTATTCCTTTAATTCGGGCGTAATATATCGCTCTGCGTTTACCAAGGTTTGCTTACGGATCCAGCTTTCTGGAACTTTATCCTTGTGCGTATGTGTAACCTCTAAATAGTATCCAAAAACGTTGTTAAAGGATATTTTTAAAGATGGAATACCCGTATTTTCAATTTCACGGCGCTGAATCTCCACTAAAAACTCCTTACCACCGAAAGCGATTTTACGCAAGCGATCTAATTCGTCATCTATTCCATCGGCAATTACGTTTCCTTTGATCAATAGCGCAGGTGGATCGGCTTGTAATTCCTTTTCCAATTTATCCTTAATGCTGGTGCATGGATTTAATTGAGAGGCTAAGGTCTCTAAAGCAGGATTTTTGCTTTGTTCGGCTAATCTCTTGATTTCTTCTATGTGTGATAAAGCCCTTTTAAGCTGCAGTAGCTCTCGTGGTCCCGCTTTTTGTAAACCAACTTTAGAAATGAGTCGTTCTAAATCGCCAATAGGTTTAATATGTTGTAAAAGCTCATCTGCCAATGTCTCATTTTTAACCAGAAAATCGACCGTTTCCAAACGTTCTTGAATAGGCTTTAGTTCTTTCAGTGGCATAATGATCCACTTGTGTAATAACCTAGCACCCATTGGCGTACAAGTTTCATCAAGCACCTCGAAAAGGGTTACGCCGTTGTCGTTTGAAGAGCTTACTAGTTCCAAATTGCGAATGGTAAAGCGATCTAGCCACATAAAACGCTCTTCTTCTACCCTAGAGATAGAGGTAATATGTTGTAAATTGCGATGTTCCGTTTCGCCCAAGTAGTACAATACCACTCCAGCTGCTACAATTCCGGCGGTAAGTTTATCTACTCCAAAACCTTTTAAAGAGTTAACTTCAAAGTGCTTGGTCAGTACTTCGTTTGCATAATCGTAGGTAAAAGCCCAATCATCAATATGGAAGGTGTAAAACTTGTCGCCAAATAACTGTGGAAACTCTAAGCGTTTGCTCTTTTGAAAAACAATTTCCGTGGGTTTAAAGCTCTGTAAAAGCTTATCTATATACTCGGCACTTCCTTGCGCCACTAAAAATTCGCCCGTCGAGATATCGCAAAAAGCAACACCCATCAAACCTTTATCAAAGTAGACTGCCGCCAAATAGTTGTTTGACTTTTGGTTCAGGATATTATCACTGTAAGCTACGCCCGGCGTTACCAATTCTGTAACCCCACGTTTTACAATGGTTTTGGTCATTTTTGGGTCTTCCAGCTGATCGCAAATGGCTACCCTTTGTCCTGCCCTAACCAGTTTAGAAAGATAGTTTTCCAATGAGTGGTGCGGAAAACCAGCAAGCTCTAAGGCGCCATTAGGACCTGTACCTCTTTTTGTTAATACAATGCCTAAAATTTGAGCGGTTTTAACAGCGTCTTCTCCAAATGTTTCGTAAAAATCTCCAACCCTGAACAATAATAATGCGCCTGGATACTTTGCCTTAATGGCATTGTATTGTTGCATTAATGGGGTTTCTTTTGTATTTGCTTTGGCCAAAATTATCCTAAATTACTAAGCTGTAAATATACCATTTGCCTACTGTAAGGGCCGTTGTTGTTGAAAAATAATGAAGATGTTGATTATCAGTCTAAAACTGTAAGGAACTCGTGAAAAGTGTATTGCTTATTTGAAAAGCAAGTTCCTCAATACTTATTCAAAAATAGTCCTGCTATCCGCTTTATCCCAATGTCATCCTGAGCCTGTCGAAGGACTGGGATGCTCGCTCCTATCAGGTTTAGTTTACAAACAATACTGCTAAACTTTGTCAATCTTAAAAGCACAGCGTATTTAAAGATTGACAAAGTAGGTATTGTAGCTTTGTGATTTTTAAAATAGACTTTGTTGCGCTGCTGACCTGGGTTCAGTGCCAACAAACTTGAAATCATCAGAATAAACGTCATATTGTTTTCTGGTGGGATTGAATTTTCTTAACACCAAATGGTCGCAATTAAAGTCGAGTTTAGCCTCGGCAAAAATTTTTAGCGCCATTTGTACATTTTCTTCTGTCAATTTCCTTCCAATGGAAATGTGCGGCTCTTTGCTGTGATAAGCATTTTTGATACTTAGCTTTTTTTGTATCCTTTTCATCAAATGGCCTACCTCTATTTTGGTTGCCTCATCTGGCTTTAAAAACACGGCACCATTTACATAGTTGCCCACACCTTCAAAATTCAAATGAATTGGATTTTCGTAACTAGCTATTTCTTTTAATTGGGCCGTTACTTTAGCTAATTCGTCTTCATCGGCAGTAAATTCACTAATCGTTACATGTGCTTTCGAATTTCTGCTATGGTACCAGCCTATGGCTCCATTTAATTCGTCTTTTAAATGGTCAACGTAGTTAAGTCCCGTTTGTGGTGGTGCAATTACGATAGAGTATTTTTGTTGGTCCAAAATCATTATCCGTTTAAGCTTTCAAAATTAATAGATGTAGACCAAATAGCGTTTTATTCCACTCAATTCTTATTTAACTAATATGCCTATATTTGCCCCACATAAAAATATAATATGGCAATTTTACATCGTAAAGAAGAAAAGATACAAGTAGTGTTAGGTAGGTTGCCTAAGCAATATGGGCATGAGCAATTCGTAGAAATGTTCATCAAATTATACTCAAAAGATTGGGGTAAAATTAAGAGTGCCTACATCAAACAATCTCAGGATAAAGAGCCTGGGACCGTGGTGAATATGCCAAAGCCCGAGCTTTATTTGAAACAATTGTTGGAAACTTACTTGGCCAATCGTCCGGCAGAAGAAGTATCCCCAACAAAAGCAAAGGCAACTCCAAAGAAGAAAGCGGAAGTTGTGGTTGAAGAGGCTCCGGTAAAAAAGACAAAGGTTGTTACCAAAAAGAAAGCGGAAACTGAGCCGATAAAGGAAGTAAAGGCCAAAGCAGCTCCAAAGAAGAAAATTGCTGAAGAGAAGTTAGCTCCGGCTAAAGTAAAAAAAGCTTAAGCTATAAAAATTATTCAATTCGCGCTTCTAGTAATATACAGCGTGATAGTTATTAAAAGGTTCGAGAGTATATTTCGGGCCTTTTTTATTTGATAATGGCCTGCTTGCCATGAAAGCTAAAAGTGGAAAACTCTGTTAGTGTGGACAAATAACATAAACTACTGATTTATAAGTAACGTTTATATATCAAACTAAAGTTTAAGGTTATGGAAACAACAGATAAAAAATGCGTTTATGTGTTGGAAGATAACGCCAACATTGCAGATATTATTGAGTTCCTTTTAGTAGAAGAACTCTATGAGGTAAAAGTTTGTAAAAACGTAAATACCTTTTGGAAAGAAATGCGTGAACATACTCCCGATATGATTGTATTGGATGTAATTTTGCCCGATGGTAATGGACTTGATATTTGCAGTAAATTAAAAAGAGATGTCAGGACCCATCACATTCCCGTGATGATGATGTCTGCTAACAACCACCTGAGTAAGGTAAAATCTAAATGCGACGCCGAAAGCTATATCAATAAGCCCTTCGATTTAAATGACTTTATGCAAAGGGTTGATCATTATAGTCATATAGCTTCATAATGTTTTGTTAGCCACAGATACACAGATGTTTTTTAAGGTATATTAATCAAATCTGTGCATCTGTGGCTTTCTACATTTTTTTATTGCTAGTTTTCAGAGATTGCTTCGTCGTGCCTCTCCGAATTATCGGAGTAAATTTTCACAATGACGGGAATATTAGGGTTATTGTGAGCTGAGCGAAGCAATCTCATGGGATATAGAGTAGTTTTCTTTTTAGCCACAGATGCACAGATGTTTTATCTAATTAAATCCGTGCATCTGTGGCTCACCTCTTACCTAAAAACAATCAGCTTTTTTAGTGACCAACGTTATTAGTTATCCGCGCTATCATCTTCATATTTGATGAACAATTTAATCGCATCGGATATGAAACAACGCGTTCCAATTTCAGAAATCATGACCAAGAATTTGGTTACGGCAAATGTTAGCGATAGCTTAACACACATCAATACCTTGTTGAAAGAAAATAACATTGGCCATTTACCTATCGTATCAGGTAGAACATTGGTAGGCATTATTAGTAAAACAGATATGCTAAGATTAAGCTTCGCCGATATTTATGAAGACCAAGCCAATGTAGATGAAACTGTTTTTCAGATGCTAAGAACAGAGCAGGTAATGGTTCATAACCCGTTAACAGTAGATGTGCATGACACCATTAGGGAGGTGGCTGATATGATGAGTAAGGTAGAGTTTCATGCGCTACCTGTGCTTGAAGAGGGAAAGGTAGTTGGAATCATATCTTCTACAGATTTAATCAAATACCTGCTATCCCAATACCACCATTAAAATATTAGTTAGTAGATAGTTAATTAAAAAATCAAGGCCATCTACGCTAAATGTTAAGTAACACAAGCGTATGATGGCCCTGTAATTTAATCTTACTTAGTGGTTATATCCTGTTTACTTTAGGTGTAGGGTTTGCACTTAATATGGCTGGCACTTTCGAATCAAGAAATACCTTTTTTTCCGCAATTTCAGTGTTGTTTCCTGCGTTATCTTGTTTAACCAATTTGTAGTGGTTTAAACCCTTAAGAGGCTCTTCATCGTGAAAGATATAGAGCGATGGCTCTGATGGATTTCCAACGATGGTCTTTTCACCGATTTTGACGAAGTTTTTGCTGTCGTCACTTCTGTAGATTTCGTACTTGCCATTTTTCAATTCAATGGTAGACCAACTTAAGATTGTTTGGTTTGACTGCACAATGATGTTGAAATGAGCTCTTCGTTCGGCTGATGTTGACACAGGTGTTAAATCAGAAGTAGAAGTTGTCGAGGTGGTTTTGCTTTGTTTTACAGGTAGTTTGTGTTCTGCTGCAAAAGAAAGATTGGTGATGAAACAAGCGATTAGCATAGCGCCTAGCTTGAATCCTGAAGAAAATGGTTTTTTATTCATGTGATTTCTTATAGATAGAGCGCAGTAAATAGAATTGTAGCGATGAATTACAACTCCGTAATGAGTTTTAAAAAGAGTTCTTTAGCTTTTATTTTTTCGGGTGTAAGATTAAAATTAAGTTTTTTTTGCAGGTAGTTGGCAATATCTATGCCAGTATTTGCAGGTAATTGCGTAATTACATTTGGGATATTGTCAATCCCCTTGGATAAAGCCGCGTCGAAGTCCTTCAAAAAAGTTTCTGGCAGCGGTTTATTGGCCACCCAAGCGGCATACATAAAAGGCAGTCCAGTAAATTTCATCCACTCCTCTCCCATGTCATACGCGTAGTTGAAATCACCTTTACGGCCGAATGTCCTATCCCCAATTAAAACCATCGCATCTGTATTTGCTGATTGGTCCGTGGTATATTCTACCGTTACTTTAAAGTGGTTCTTTAACAGTACTTTAGCTAAGTTGTTGGAGGTTCGAGACTGTGGGTCGAGCTTGAGGGTTTTAATCTCCTCAACAGGTACATTAGAGAAGATAAATACTGAATCAACCGCTCCAACAGAGCCAATACAAAAGGAACTGATAACTTGTGCATTGGGCACAAAAGGAATAGCTGCTACGGGAATTAGGCCTATATCCACCTGTTGTTCGATAAGCTTATTGGCACAATCAGAAGGGATATCCAAGCTTAAATCAATCTGTGCTAATACAGGTGAATGTTGTATGCCGTAAATAAACGGTTTGGTATTGGTATAGGAAACGGCAGAAACTTTAATTTTTTCCAAAGCGATTTATAATATTTGTTCTAAATGCGAGGTATTATTAGAATCGAGTAGCGTAAATTTTTCTCCGTCAAATTGTAGGCGGTATAAGGTGGTATTAGAGTGGGGAAATTCTTCCATGTCACTAAAAGGTTTGTTGAGTAAAATGCACAAAATTAAGCGCATAGCTCTGCCGTGCATGCAAATGAGCACACACTTTTCATTGTCTTGTTTTTTAATATGCGCTATGGCTTTTGATAAGCGGACACCAACTTCGTTAGGACTTTCGCCGCCTTCAAATTTGGCATTGTAGTTACCTAGTTGCCATTGTCTAACCACTTCCCTAAAAGCTTCTCTAGCTTCTTCGGTGTTGGGCTTTCCTTCCCATTCGCCCCAAGCTAATTCATCTAAACCATCAAGTTGCTCCCATGGTAAACCTAACTCTATAAATCCTTTAACGGTTTGGTGGGTTCTTTTTAAAGATGAGGTGTAAATCTTGTCAAATTTAACCTCACTGTATTTATTGAAAAATGCTGCTGCTTGGGCAATTCCTGTATCGTTTAAATCGGCATTTACGCCTCTACCTTGTACTATTCCTAATCTGTTTAGTTCTGTTTCGCCGTGACGGATGATGTAAAGTTCTTTCATTTATTAAGGAGCTGGTAGCTAGTGGCTAGGAATTAGTTAAAGTTGTTTAATATATCGTAATTCATTAATCTAAAATCGTAAATCTAATTCACTACAGGTAATTTATAGTATGATGGTTTTACCTCGTCTTCAAAAACGTGGTCAGTATAATCTGTAACTACATTATAAAGCGTATCACGCTCAATAGGCTTGCGTTTTACATTTTTGATCAAGTCAACCAATTCTTTGGTGCTCATTGCTGGTGTTTGCTCTTCTGCGCCTGCCATCGAATAGATCTTGGTCGTATCATCTAGGGTGCCGTCAATATCATCTACCCCAAAATTTAAACTTAATTGAGCGGTTTCTCTGCTGATCATTGCCCAATAAGCTTTAATGTGTTCAAAGTTATCCATATAGATACGGGCAATGGCGTAATTGCGTAAATCTTCTACTACCGAAACTTCTGCCACATCGCTCATTTGATTGTTCTGGTTTCTGAACTTCAATGGAATAAATGCTTGGAATCCGCCAGTTTTATCCTGTAGCTGGCGCAAACGTTCCATATGGTCAACCCTGTGCCAAAACTGTTCAATATGGCCATATAGCATAGTTGCGTTTGAACGCATACCCAATTTGTGAGCTTGCTCATGAATGTCTAACCATTGTTCGGCGTTACATTTGTCGTGTGCAATTTTCTCTCTCACTTCTGGATGAAAGATCTCGGCACCGCCACCGGGCATCGAATCTAGTCCTGCATCCTTAAGGTATTTCATACCATCGTAATGGCTTAGTTTTGCTTTTTTGAAGATATAGTAATACTCTACCGGAGTAAGTGCTTTAATGTGTAAATCAGGACGATGTGCCTTTGCTTTTCTAAAGAAGCTGGCATAAAAGTCAAGATTTTGTTTAGGCACTACCCCACCCGTAATATGCACTTCCGTTACAGGCTCGTCATCGTATTTCTTAAGGATGTCGATCATGCCATCCACTTCCATTTCCCAGCCTTCTTCACGTTGTTTGATCATACGGCTGTAAGAACAGAACTTACAATCGTACACACAAATGTTGGTAGGCTCAATATGAAAGTTTCTATTGAAATAGGTTAAATCACCATGTTTTTTCTCACGAATATAATTGGCCAATACACCCAGGTAGCTTAATTCGGCATGTTCATATAAGTAAACGCCGTCATCAAAAGTAATGCGAATACCGTCCTTAACTTTTTGGGCAATATCTTTTAAAGATGGAGCTAAATCGGGGTTTTGTATAAGAATATCTAACGACTGCACTATGGATTCTCCTTTAGGTTTAGGCAAAAGTACAATATTGCTTATAACGAACATCATTTTGTTGTAAAATTGGTTTATTTAGATTGCTTATTAGCTCGTTGGTTCATTAGTTTACAGGTTATATGAGCTGCACACTATCTAAAAAACCATAAACTAACCAATCAAACCACTAACTTTGCTGCATGATTGAAAACCAGTATAGCATTTTTGAAAGCGAATTGAATGTTCGTCCAGATGATATTGACATGTTTAACCATGTGCATAATAGCAAATATTTGGATTATGTATTGGCTGCCCGTTACGAGCAAATGGACAAATTTTATGGCATGAGCTGGGAGAAATTTGAGGAATTGGGCTACGGTTGGGTAGTGGCCAAAGTTACCATTTCGTTTAAACGTCCTTTAAAAATGGGGGATCAAATGATTGTTAGGACGGGAATTTTGGAAATGAATGAGAAAGGCAGCAACGTACAGTTCGAAATCATCAACAAAAAGACTGGAAAAGTATGTTCTGATGGCATTTTCGAATATGTGATGATTGATTTGAAAACCCAACGTTCCTGCAAAGTCACCCCCGAAATGATTGCTGCCTACAGTATTTAAAATTAAATGAACCACATAGAAACATAGTAAACTCCTATTGAAAAAATGCTTCTATGTGTCTATATGGTTATATTTTTTTCAGCCAAAGGAAACCTTCATCTTTGAATGATCGATATAAATTATTGTGGTGGTGCGTAAAAGTCCTTTAGGGAATTGGTGTATACGCAATAATTTATTTTGGAGTTCCAAAAACTGATATATTGCAAATTAGGTGCTCCTACAGGAACCAACATGAGCGAAGATTTGCCCTCTAGTTTATATTTATCTGTTGATGGTAGACTACGATTATCCAAAGCCGTGTCGAAATAGTAAAGATACACATAAACAAAATCTGTGTATTCTAGCTTGTCTACCTTGTCTTTGCTGGCTAAAATTACTTGGTCATAATTGTTGCTTAAGGCATGTTGAAATTCTACAGCATTTAAGGGCTTGCCGTTCAATGTAGGCATAACGTTAAATTGTCCGTCAATAAAAACCCATTTCTTTTGATCATTTAAATAAACTTCAGTAGCTACATGTCCTGGAGAACCCTTTCTTGTTTCAGCATCTTTCGTTTTAAGATAAATGGTTCTGGCCTTGAAGCCATGTGCGGTAAGTTGGTCACGAAGTACAATTGCATAAGCGAAGCAAGGAAAACGGGCACCTGTTTTAACTTCGTTGAGAATAGAAATGGCATCATTCTTTTTAGGCGAATTATTACCATCGTGTTTCCACTGATGATGTGTCCAGTTTAAAATAGACAGTATCCTTTGCATGTCATTATGATCATTTTTAATCACTTTTTCTAAAGGATATTCCTTTCTTAAACTGTCTGAATAGTTGGTTTCCGCATTTTCATAATAAAACCTAAGGTCATCTCGTTTTTTGCTATCGGCATAAGCCACTTTATCCCATTGATATTGAATGGTGGAAATGATGGTATGTGCAGGTTCTGCATTTTGCATCTTCACATAAAATGATTTGCTTTCGCCAGGTTTCATTTCAAAGCTGATACTGTCTTTACCTGAACGAAAAGCAATTCGTTCATTTTTGCTATAAAGTTTAATTTTTAGGGTGTCGTGTGCAATTTCTGGAGAAATACGCCAAGCATTAACAAACCATTTTTTGCCTAGGGCAACATAGATTTTATCTGTGTTGGCTAAAATAAGGGGCTCCCCTTTATAGGTCTGTTGTGCCGCTACTGGTAAATAGGAAATACCAAAGGCCATACAGATCATGGAAATTCGAATCTTCATAAAAATTAATAGGTTTAATGGTCGCTTAGTGTTTTTAGGTAGACGATAGGAAGAGAAAAACAGTTGCATGCTCTAAAATTTTTTGTTGCAATCGATAGTGTAATAATATTTAGAGATAGTTTTGAACTTTTTCCTTTGGTATTTGAGCTTTTTGTATACATTTGTGATACAAAATATCACGAACCATGAAGTTTTTTGCAGTCCGTATCAGAATAGCTTAACTCAAGCGAGGACTCCTACATCAGAAAAACAAATTTAAAGATGCTTTTCAGCGTCTCATGGTAATCTTTTTATAACTTTAATATATGTCACAACCTATCGAGGCAAAATCACGTTTGTCTAATTTTTTTAATGTACTCATTCAGGCTTTTAAAGGTGCTGAAATCGATTATACTTCTATTAGCATTAGAAAAGCTATTGTACTTTTAGCCGTTCCAATGATGTTGGAAATGATGATGGAATCGGTATTTGTACTGGTGGATCTTTATTTTGTTGGACACCTGCCTAACAGTGCAGAGGCCATCCAAATTGTAGGTTTAACCGAATCTGTACTTACCATTATCTACTCCTTGGCGATGGGTTTGGGAATGGCGGCTACAGCAGTGGTGGCTCGTAGAATTGGTGAGAAAAATACCGAGGCAGCTTCTAGAGCGGGCATGCAAACCATAGGCTTAGCTGCTACTATTTCTATTATCATCAGTGTATTGGGGGTAATTTTTGCTAAAGATATCCTGTTATTAATGGGCGCTACGGAAACTACCGCAATACAAGGGGTTACTTTTACACGGATTATGATGGGGACCAGTATCGTCATCATGTTGCTGTTTTTGATCAACGGTATTTTTAGGGGGGCTGGAAACGCAGCTATTGCCATGCAGAGCTTAGGTTTGGCAAATGCGCTTAACATTATTTTATGTCCGATATTGATCCGAGGCTTTGGACCAATTCCTGCCATGGGACTAACCGGAGCAGCTTTAGCAACCGCTATTGGTCGTGGTACAGGTGTACTGTTCCAAATTTATCATTTGGTCAAAGGAAGTGGTGCGCTGAAAGTGAAATTGGCTTACTTGAGGCCACAAATAGATCAAATTAAAGCCATTGTAAAGATTGCTGCACCAGCGGTTTTGCAATTCGTAATTGCTTCTTGTAGCTGGATTTTTTTGGCGGAACTAGTGGCTACAACGGCTGGTAAAGTTGGTTCAGCAGGTTTTTTAACTGCTTTAAGGCTAATGATGTTTTTTATATTGCCAGCTTGGGGATTGAGTAATGCCGCGGCCACTTTGGTAGGTCAAAATATGGGGGCAGGCAGAATGGATAGGGCCGAAAAATCTGTTTTTGTAACCATTAAATATGCCATGATTTTTATGGGGATTGTAATGGTTTTATTTCTAACCTGTGGTCATTTGTTTGCTTCTTTTTTCAGTGAAGATCATGAAGTTAGAAAGGTAGCTGTTGAAGCCTTACGAATTATGAGCTATGGCTTTATTCTCTATGGTGTTGGAATGGTATTGATAAGTGCCTTTAATGGTGCGGGCGATACTTGGACGCCTACCAAAATCAATATTGTAGCCTTCTGGTTGTTCCAAATCCCTTTAGCTTATTTCTTGGCGAAGTATATGGGCATGGGACCAACAGGTGTTTTTATTGCTATTCCGGTAGCTGAGGTGGGTATTACGGCTGCTTCTTACCTGATATTTAAGAAAGGAAAGTGGCAAAAAACTAAGGTTTAATAGAACCGTTGTCTTTTCAACCCATTGCTTCCCGTCATTTCGACGAGGAACGAGGAGAACCGAAGCTCTACGAAGTAAAATCTAAAGACTATGACTTTTCGCTAGATTTCTCCTTATAGTCGAAATGACGGGAACGTTCCGTATAGCATGCCAATACCCCCTCTATGAAGGGACAAGAGGAAAGGTATAATTGATAACTTGGTACATCTCCCTCCCAAGAGAAATACAGGAAATGCAGCTATTGCTCTTTGTGCCTATCTAATAGGAATACAAAAATCTACCTTTGCGATTTGATTAGGGTCTTCCCTAAAATCATTGTGGTAAATTTCGAAAGGATTGCCTTCGGCTTTTTGATAGCCCTGCTCATTCATCCATACAAATAAGCTGCTCCACGATTTTTCAAAATCAGCTAAGCCTATTTGGAAATAACCAACAATGCACTTGCCTGGTTTGAGTGTGGTCAAGCGGATCTTACCCTCTGCTTTCTCCCCCTCGCCCACTGAAATACAGGCACTCATTCTTACTTTTTCGGGAGCGGTTATCTTAAAGCTATCGTGATATATTGTAATGATCTTGGTAGTTTCTTTCCCTAATAAGTTTTTGGGAACAGCCCATTTTAAAAGTTCGTTATAGGCATTTGAAATTCCCTGTGCGCCAATAGTACTCACACATGCCAGCTTTAAGGGAGCAAACTCTCTAATCTCAATTTTTGCATTCATTTTAATCCAGTTTTTAAGGTCATTAATGTTGCAAATGTATTCCTCAAAAATCTGGTCGACTTGTCTATTCTTGCTTTCTATTTGTCTAATCTTGCTAAATCTGCTGGGCAGTTGCCGTCTAAATTCCGTTGGACTAACCCCATAGTATTTCTTAAAGGCACGTGTAAAGGAGGAATTGCTATTGAAACCATATTGTAAAGATAGTTCCGTTACGCTGATGCCTGGTTGATACATCAGCACACTTGCCATTTTCTCTATTCTCTTTCTGAGGATGTAGGTGTTTAGGCTTTCGCCAGCAATTTGCTTAAATATACGATGGAAATGAAAGGTCGAGTAGTTGGCTACTTGAGCAAGGGCATCCAAACTCAAGTCTGCATCCAAATTTTCATCAATGAACTTTAGTACTTGATCAATACGAGCAATGTATTCGATTTGTAAGGTGTATCTCTGGTTCACGTTTGAGTAAAGATGTTTTATAGAACTTATCCGTCATTTCACGCTAGCCTTTTGTCGTCATTTCGACTATAAGGAGAAATCTAACAACTAAGACTATTCGTATAATATATAATCTTTAGATTTCTCCTCGTTCCTCGTCGAAATGACGGGGGAATTATGAATAACGGCAAAGCTTATTGGTATAACGAAAAACCTATATCGTTTCTTCCAATACTTGAGTATAAAAATCCTGTAGTTTCATGCCCATGGCGGCTACCTGCTGAGGAATGAAACTAGTTGCCGTTTGTCCAGGAATGGTGTTGATTTCAATAAAATAGAAGTTGCCTGTGCCATGCTCCAAGAAATAGTCGATACGCACAATGCCGCGACAGTTTAGCCTTTGGTAAACATCTGCTACTACCTGCTCTACCCTAGCCTTTTCTTCTTCGCTCATATCTCCGGGGGTAATTTCTTCGGTAACTCCAGGGGTGTATTTGGCATCAAAATCGAAGAACTCGTTTTTGGTTTTTACCTCCGTGGTTGGCAATACCACAATTTTGCCCTTGGTTTTAAATACCCCTATCGAAAACTCTCTTCCTTCTACAAATTCTTCTACCAATACTTGGCTGTCTTCCTTGAATGCCTTATCTAAGGCAGCATCCAGTTCGTCTACTGTTTTTACCTTGCTCATGCCAATACTGCTACCGCCGTTGTTAGGCTTCACAAAGTAAGGCAGTTTCAATTGCGTTTTTACGTCGTCGGCACTATAATCCTCTTTAAACAATTGTAGTGATTTGGCTACGTTTAAGTTTTTAATACCGTTCACGATAGCTTTTGTATAGCCTTTGTTCATGGTAATGGCACTGGTTAAAGCATTGCAAGTAGTATATGGAATGCCTAACATATCAAAATAACCTTGTAACTTTCCGTCTTCACCCGGTGAACCATGTATGGCAATAAATACGCCATCAAAAACAATCTTTTTGCCTTTTATCGTCAACGAAAAGTCGTTTTTATCAACCTCAATTTTCACCGAATCAGCAGGCTCATAGAACCAACCATTTTCGGTCAACATAATTTTGTACACTTCGTACTTCTTGGTATCGATATTTTGGGCAATGGTTGCAGCACTTTTAACAGACACTACCCACTCGCCAGTGGTGCCGCCTGTTAGTAATGCAATGGTTTTTTTCATTTCTTTAAGTTTAGATTTAAATTTTGATCACGAAACTAAAAAAGGCTTTTGTTGCGTTTTTAAAAAGTGATGGTCAAAAATATAAATTAGTTAAACAGATTTGTTTTTAATTTAAGATAAATATTTTTTTAAGCTAAATTTGGGCTTAATTTTAAAAAAACACGGAACGCGAATGGGCAACTTTACCGAGTACCTTAAAACCAAGTCATTCAGAACGAATATTATAGCGGCAATTTGTACTTTCATCGGTCTATTGCTGATTGCTTTCTTTAGTTTACGGTACTACACCAAACATGGCGAAGGTTTAAATGTTCCCTCTTTAAAAGGTCTGAAAATTGAAGATGCCATTAGCAAGCTGGAAGGTCTTGGTTTACGTTATGAAATCGATTCGGTATATGTAATGGACCAACCTCCAGGTATTGTAACTGACCAAGATCCTGATCCCGAAACTTTTGTGAAGGACAATAGGACCATTTATTTGACCATTAATACCAATAATGCGCCAAATGTAAGGTTCCCGGATGTGGAAACTAAATCGCTACGCGAAGCCAAATCTATTATTGAAAGCTATGGTCTTAAGCTGGGCGATACTACATATAAGCCAGATGTAGCTAGAGATGTGGTATTGGAAGCCCTGTTTGGTGGCCAACCGATCAGACCTGGCGAAAGCTTGCCAAAAGGCTCAAGAATTAGTTTTGTACTTGGCGACGGTCGTGGCAGTGAAGAAGTAGAACTACCTAATTTGGTCGGATTTGCTTTAGATGAAGCTAAGTTTGCTTTAAAAGGTGCCATGTTGACCATTGGAACCATTACTTATGAAGGAACCATTACCGATACTGCTAACGCAGTAATTGTTAGTCAATTTCCATTACCAGCTGATAGCGTTACAAAAGTACGCATCGGGACCCCTATTAATTTAACGCTATCAAATAAAAAACCTTAAAACAACCCATGAGCACTAATAAGAACAAACTTAAAATAGCCCTTGTCATTTTAGCTATTGTAATTGCTATTGGAGGCTTTTTTGCCTTTAAATTCTACAATATCTATTTTGCTTCTAACGTAACTGCCAAAGAAAAATATCTCTATGTGAAAACAGGATACGTATTTGAGGACCTTGTTACCGACCTACGTTATAAAGAGATTTTGAACGATATTGGCACCTTTTGGGATGCTGCAGAGCGAATGAACCTTCAAGGTCCATTAAAGCCAGGTAAATACCGTTTGAAAGCAGGCATGAACAACCGTACTTTGATCAACATGTTAAAGGCTGGTAATCAGGAAGCTGTAAAACTAAAATTCCAGAATATCAGAAAAATTGAAGGTTTAGCGGGTTTATTGGCTAAAAATCTAGAGCCAGATTCAGTAGCATTTATGCGTTTATTAGATTCGGCGGCTTTTGTAGAGAAATATGGGTTTACCACCGAAAATGTGTATACCATGTTTATTCCCAATACTTATGAAATGTATTGGAATACCTCAAGGGAAGAGTTCTTTAAAAAAATGAATGCTGAATACCTGAAGTTTTGGAACGATGAGCGTAGACAAAAAGCTGCTGCATTGAACCTTGACCCAATTAAGGTAACCATTTTGGCCTCTATTGTTGATGCCGAAGCATTATTTGATAAGGAAATGCCTACTATTGCCGGACTTTACCTTAACCGTTTGAAAAAAGGTATGCTGTTACAGGCCGATCCTACGGTAATTTTTGCCAATGGCGATTTCACCGTTAAGCGTGTAACCGGTGCTTTGCTGGGCGTTGACTCTCGCTATAATACCTACAAGTATGTTGGATTGCCTCCAGGACCTATCAATATGCCTAGTATTAATGCCATTGATGCTGTTTTAAACAAAGAGAACAATAACTATTTATACATGTGTGCCAAAGAAGATTTTTCTGGCTACCATAATTTTGCTGCTACCGTTCAGGAGCATAACATTAACGCCAAAAAATACAGAGAAGCCTTAAATCAGCGAAATATTTATAGATAATGTTCACTTACGAGACCCAAGTTAAAGTTAGATACGCCGAAACCGATCAAATGGGTGTAGTGTACCACGGTAACTATGCTCAATATTATGAAATAGCCCGTACCGAGTGTTTTGAAGCCTGTTCTGGAATGACTTATGCCTCTATGGAGGAAGATGGTGTGATGCTGCCCATACTGGAGCTACAATCTAAGTATTTAAAGCCAGCGCTATATAATCAGGTGCTGACCATTAAATCTATTGTGCGTGAGCTGCCAAGTGTGCGCTTACATGTAGAATACGAAATTTATAATGAAGCGAAGGAACTGATTAACATTGGTAAAACTACTTTGGTTTTTGTAGATAAAGTAACACGCAGACCTTGCCATCCACCTGAAAAGTTCATGAAGAATGTAAGGCAGTATTTTTGATTTTAGATTGAATTGTAGGTGTGCTGGCTTGTTAATCGATTAAACAATTAACCGATTAACCACCAACTAAACTAATAACCGATTTAACGGTTAACCAACTAACTACAATAAAACCGTTAACCCTTACGCATGAACTGGTTACATAAGCAACTTTTAAAATTTAGGCCCTACGCTATGTTTATAGACTGGACTAAAATTTGCGTGCTTCCCGGTTTTAGCCCCTTGCCTATCTATACCGTTGCTACCTTTTTTTTTAGAGAGGTTGGTAAAGATACTTTGGTGAACAAGGCATCGTCATTGGCCTATAATTTTATGCTGGCCATATTTCCCGGTATCATCTTCCTGTTTACCCTTATTCCCTATATTCCCAAAAGAATTGGTTTTCAGGAACAGCTAATGTCGCTTTTAGCTTTGGTATTGCCCAACAATGCATTTTTAGCATTCGAGGCTACCATTAATGACATCGTGAACATCCAAAACGGAAGCTTGCTTTCTATCGGTTTCATCCTATCCCTATTTTTTGCGACTAATGGGGTGCATAACCTGATGATGGCTTTTAACAAATCTTCCTTGATTGTAGAGACACGTACGCTGTTGAAACGCAGATTGGTTGCTTTGGTGTTGACAGTGGTTTTGGTGCTGTCTATGATTGTTTGTATTGCTGCCATGGCCTTGGGCGAAATCACCATCAACTATTTAAAAGAAGAGATCGAATATAAAGGCAATTTAACCATTTACCTGATCAGGTTTACCCGCTGGGCACTTTTAGCGATTTTATACTTCATTAACGTATCTATTCTTTACCGTTATGGCCCTGCACATGCTAAAAAGTGGAAGTTTTTTAGTGCAGGTTCGTGGTTGGCTACTATTTTGGCCTTTTTAACCATTTGGGGATTTTCGTTCTACATCAATAATTTTAGCGCCTACAATAAGCTTTATGGTTCTATTGGTACCTTAATGGTGGTCATGATTTGGCTTTACCTTAATTCATTGATTTTATTGATTGGTTTTGAGCTTAATGCAAGCGTTGATCTATCCAAAAGAAGTGTCAAGATCATTAGGCCCAATTTCAATCTTTTTAAAAACAAACCTGCCGATACTAATAGCTAAACAAATGAAAAACCTCATCAAAACATTTTTGGTAATACTGCTTTCGTGGAGCATACCTATAGCCAATGCCCAAAAAAGTGAAGTGTTTAAGCCTAAGGTAGTTTACCAATCTGACGATTTGATCATTACGCAGATTTCTAGCAACGCTTATGAGCATGTTTCATATTTGCAGACGCAAGATTTTGGAAAGGTTCCCTGTAACGGTCTATTGGTGAGCAATGATAAAGAGGCGGTTATATTTGATACGCCAACCAATGATAAAAGTTCGGAGGAGCTGATCAAATGGTTTACGGACAAGCTTCACCTTAAAATAAAAGCTATTATCCCCACCCATTTCCATGATGATTGTTTGGGCGGGTTAAAAGCCTTCCACAACCATAATATCCCGTCCTATGCCAATTTCAAAACCATAGCTTTTGCTAAGGAAAAGGGTTTTACGGTTCCTAAAACTGGTTTTACAGATGCCCTAATGCTTAAGGTGGGTAAACAAACCGTTACGGCCAAATTTTTTGGAGAAGGACATACAAGAGATAATGTGGTGGGGTATTTTCCGAGCGAAGACATTTTATTTGGTGGTTGCTTGATCAAAGAACTGGATGCTACTAAAGGCTATTTGGGCGATGCCAATGTTGAGGCGTGGTCTAACACCGTAGAGAAGGTTAAAAAGGCATATCCAAAAGTAAAGCTGATCATTCCGGGCCATGGCGAACGTGGTGACTCCAAGCTACTGGATTACACCATTAACTTGTTTAAAAATAAGGGCTAATTTTTATTGTAGCATCAAAAGAACTACTGGCATCCTGTTGAGGCATTTTAACGGTCAATCTTAAATACCAGCTTGAACGATAGTAACCTAGTGCGCATTTTTCCATGCCTTATATTTCTGAGGTTGGCAATTGCCACATGGCCTGTAGCCCCTACTCAGTGCTTCGGCTTCATCCTTAAAGAAAACCCTGTTTTCGATTTTCATTCTTTTACCTGAGGAGCAATTGAGCAGGCCATATATTTTTCCCTTACTATAGCCTGCAAACAAAATCTGCCCCTTGCGGATTAAAGAAGTTAGGTTTCTTCTTCTCTCCTCCTCGTTTTTTCCAAAATCAATATGCCTGATCATTATCACCTCCCTATTTGGTTAGCTAAGGGCATCGTGAAAAATAATGCCTAAGCTGTGCCTGTTGCCGCTATGAAGTGTACTTACACCATGTTTCATATTTACACGATAAAAGCCCTTGCTCCCTTTCGCTGGACGAAAGTGGGTAGTGAAAATGACCATATCGCCACCGTTGGGTTTCAATACATTCGCCTTAGATTGTGCACGGGGCATTTGTTCAGTAATTACGAATTCGCCGCCCGTATAGTCCCTGTCGACCTGGTCAAGTATAAAAACCATTTGCATGGGGAAATAAACTTCTCCATAAAGATCTTGGTGTAGGGTATTAAAACCACCTTCGCCATATTTAAGGATAAGGATGGTAGGTTTTTCCTGTCCGTGTTCCCTGCAGAGTGCCTTCATCTCTTCATGAGTATCGGGGAACCTTTTGCTAATGCCCAGTTCCTGCATCCATTGGTTGGCTACTGGTGCTACTTCAGCATATACTTTTTCCCGTAGTGTAGTGATCAGTTGTGGTAGCGGGTATCGAAAGTATTTGTATTCGCCCTGTCCAAAGCGGTAACGTTCCATATTGATGGTTTTTCGGTAAGTGTCATCTGCATCGTATTCGGCAATCAAAGTGTCGCATTCCTTTTCGCTCAGGACATTTCGCACAATAACAAAACCCTTACTGTGTAGTTCTCTAGCTATTTCCTTCCAGTCTTTACTAGCCAATCGTGTTTCTATACTTTCCATAACCATGATTTTTATTACAGGCAAAAGTAGTTGAGAGGGTATAGAAGGAAAATCCGAAACTTGCGCTATTTGAAGAGATATCCTCTTTCTTTCATTTTAGAAAACCGTTAAACCTTACTTAATAAGTGGCTAGGCGAAAACCCAAAGTGCTTTTTAAAGGCGAAGGAGAAATGTGACAGGTTTTCAAAACCTACTTCATAACATACTTCCAAGGGTTTCTTCCTTTTTTCGGTAAGCTGGTAATGTGCCAGTTCCAACCGCTTTTGAGTTAGCCAACGCTGAGGAGTTGCACTAAATGCCTTTTTAAAATCTCGCTTAAAGGTAGTAAGGCTTCTGCCGGTGAGATAGCCGAATTTTTCCATAGGGAGGTTAAACATAAAATTCTTTTCCATGTAATCGACCAGATTAATTTTTCCAGGTTCTTCAAAATTGGCCAATACCTGATCAATGCTCTTGTCCAGTGTCCGTAAAATACTGATGGCCTCGGTGATTTTAATGGAGGCAATATCTTCGGGAATATTTTTCATGTCGAAATATGGAATGAGTGATGTGAGGCAGCTCTCCAATAATGGATGGTTGTTAAATTGGTAGATTTTCGGTGATGTCAATGGCACAGGTTTGATATTCTTGTCTGCATAAAAATTTCTGAGCCTGTCTACCGATAGGTGCATCACTACCGTTCTATGAGGGTGCCCATCCTTAGGATAGTTGATAATGGTGGCTAATTGGTTCCTTGGGATGAGGAAGATATCGCCCTTTTCAAAAAAATAGGTCGCATTGGCCTGTACGATTTTGGTTTCGCCCGAAAGAAACCACACGAGCATGTGATGTTCAAACATGATGTCGGATTTAAAGAACTTATCATCGTAACTTGAAAGTTTAATATCGTCGGTAATATAACGGGCCTGGTATTCCATAATTTTGTTTTTGAGGTATGAAACCAATAGTATAAAAATAGAAATTAGCATTGTTACTTTGTTCAAAAGATCATATTAATTACAGAGGGAAGCTCAAATCAATGATTGTCTTCCCTTTCTGTTTGGTATATCGTGATTGGTCATTAAATGGATTGTCCTCCATCGACTAGAAAATTGGCACCTGTTAAAAAGGAAGCTTCTTCACTTGCAAGGTAATGGACCATGCTGGCTACTTCTTCGGTACTGCCCATCCTTCTCATGGGCACGCTTTGCAATAGCTGGTCTTCCAGCGCGTCATTTAATCCAATCTTATCCATAATTTCCGTAGCAATGGGGCCTGGACTTACGGCATTAACACGTATTTTACGTGGTGCCAGTTCAAGTGCCGCAATTTTTACCACCGCGTTGATGGCTGCCTTGCTTGCGGCATACACAGAGGCACTCTGTGGTGATATGGTTGCTGATGTTGAGGAAAGCATAATGACCGAGGCCTCGTTGTTGAGCAGCGGGATAAAGCGGCTCAAGGTAAAGTAGGCCCCCTTGAAATTAACATTCATTACTTCGTCAAATAAGCTTTCTTCAATATGCTCAATGCTGGAGAATTTTGTAATACCAGCATTCACCAACAAAATATCAACCTTTCCAAATTGCTCCCCTACCTTCTCGGCAAGGTCTTCAATATCGGTTAACCTAGATTGGTCGGCTACCATACCCTTCACTTCAAGTTCGGTCGCTGCTTTTTCTATTGCTTCCTTTCTTCTCCCAGTGATAATGACCGTGGCACCATTCTCTCTTAGTCTTTTTGCGGCCGCATAGCCTATACCACTATTACCTCCCGTAATTACGGCAACTTTATCTTTTAAATTTTTCATTGTCCTGCTTTTTTTAATTGATTAAGGGTTGAATTTCAATTCCATCATTTCTTCCGTCATCGTCCATAGTTCTTTGGCATTATTTTCATCTAGCGAATATGGGTTTACACCTTTTTGGCAGGGCACATCAGCACATAGCGAAGCTATCTCTGCATCTTCGCAATAAACCCCGCTAACATCATTCAACATAGGACTGGTAGCGCACCATATCGTTGTTGCAGCACCCTGCGGCACTGTTTTTAATGATGCTGCTATCTCAGGAAGCATATTTCCAACTTCATCAACAAAGCCCATTTTCTGAAATAGTTCCAATGGTGCTTCTCTTCCCAATTCGGTGCCACCTATAGAGCCGGGATGTACAGCATATATGTTGATGTTTGAGGATTGGGCACGATTGCCCAGTTCCATTGAAAAAAGGTTTACTGCCGTTTTTGATTGCCCGTAACCTTGCAAGGTTTCATACTCCCTATGCAGGAAATTTGGATCTTCGAAATTGAAACGTGCGAAATGATGCCCATGGGAAGAAACGTTGATTACTCTGGCAGCATCTGCTTTTTTTAGTGCGGGCCACAACTTTGCCGTAAGTTGGAATTGTGCCAGGTAGTTAGTTGCCAATTGCGATTCGATGCCCCTATCGTCCCTTCGTAATGGTACCCACATAATACCTGCGTTGTTGATCAATAGATCCAGTGTCCTTCCCGAGGCTAAGAAGTCGTTAGCAAAGGTATCGATGGATACTGACGACATTAAATCCATGGCCGCTATTTCTACGCCCGTAATTCCTTGAAGGTTTTTTTCTGCTTTTTGGAGGTCTCTTGCAGGTACTATCACCGTTGCTCCTGCTGCTGCCAATGTACGGGTAGTTTCTAGTCCGATGCCTGTATTGCCACCGGTTACGATAGCGATTTTTCCAGTAAGGTCAATACCTTTGATGACTTCATTAGTTGTTGATTTAGCATTGAAGCCTGAACCGATCGGTTTTTGCAAAGCTCCCTGATAATTGTTCTGTTTCATTTTTTTATTGTTTTATTGAAACAAAGGTAGAGCGCCCAAAGGTGATGGACTTTGTTTGAAAGACCTAATTTACTTTGTTTATAGGACCATGAAACGATGCCCTATTCCATAAATCAGAATTAGAAGAATAGCGGTTTTGAAAATATTGAAGATGTAGATATAAAACACAAAAGCCTGCAAAATCTGAATTTTGCAGGCTTTATATATCTCTTAAGATTAAAAGATGTTAAATTATTTTCAGCGGAGAGCGAGGGATTCGAACCCCCGGACCTGTTACAGTCAACAGTTTTCAAGACTGCCGCATTCGACCACTCTGCCAGCTCTCCGGGGGCAAAAGTACAAACTCTAATCAATTTTGCAAACTTTGATTAAAAAAATGTTAAATAAAGTTTAAAAGAGCCTTATAAAACCTGTCAGGGGGGATAAAAAACCTTCTAACGAAACTACTGTATATAATAGACAGGCGAATTATCCCTGATATTTGACTATAAATTGCTAACTTAATGTCTTATCAATTAAATCTTTTTGGTATGAAAAAAACATTTATTGCAATGGCATTTGCCTTCTGGGCAAGTGTAATGGTCTCCTGTACATCGGAGCATAAGGATGCTAAGAACACAACAATAGAAGATACCACTGCAAAGGATAAACCCACTTCGGACGAGTTCGCATTTCAAATTGGCACCTATAAAGGCACCATTCCAGGTGGAGCATCCAAAGCCAATGTGTCCATTACCTTTAATGCAGATTCTACTTTTATGTTAAAGGAGGCATATATAGGAGCCAATGGACAATCAGACCATGAGATGAACAGTACGGGCAAATGGAAATATGATAGCACTTCGAAACAAGTTTATTTGGCCTACGAAAATTTAGCGGACAGGGTAACCTCCTATTCCATTGTAGATGATAAAACTATTCAGATGCACAGTGGAAGTATGCAAACAAAAATAACAACGGGTAATGAATATAACTTGGTACGTCAGTAGATATCGTTAATGTTTTATGGAAAAAATCACTTTTAGATTGCTGAAAAAAAGTGAATTGATTAGAATAAGGGAAATTGATAGGGCCGAAAAGATATTTGAATGTTACGAATATAAAAATGGCGAACTGATCATTAAGTCGGTATATGACTTGGTTGATACCTTTAATGATGAAGAACTTCAAGAGATGATACGTCGACAGCAGCTACTGATTGCTGATGGTGGAAAAGTTATTGCCGCATTTGCTGATAATAGACTAGTAGGCGTAGCTTCTGTTGACCGAAAACGAAGAGGCAAGCAACAGCACTATTGTAAAATGGACATTTTATATGTGAGCAATGGTTACAGAGGAAATAAAATTGGACGTAAATTGGTTCGGAAATGTGCAGCCGCCGCTACAGCATTTGGAGCGGAAAAACTCTACATTTCGGCAACGCCTACCAAGGCAACGGTTGATTTCTATTTAAAAGAAGGAGCCCGCTTGGTTGAAGAGGTTGATGAAGAATTGTTTGAGCTGGAACCGCTTGATATTCATCTCGAACTTAAAGCGAGTTAAATTTAATTTAGGTCAACTAGAAATATGTACATTTGGGAGGTAATTCACGGATTAAATTATGCAGGTACTCCCACCAGAAGTCTTGTCCCCATATATCAAACACTATCTCTTTTTGGAAAGTGCTGGTGATCCACATAAAACACTGCGTTTATTTTCCGATGGCAATACCGGAATTGTATTTCTTCTTGAACAAGTTCATTTGCTGACCAACCACAGCCAATATCTACCTTCTTCATTTTTGTACGGCCAGATCAGTAATTTTCAAGATCTTGCTTTAACTGAACAGACATCCTTTGTTATCGTGGTATTCCAACCAGATGGGCTATACAAATTGCTGGGCATCTCCGCTCGTGAACTAAAAGAGCAGATTGTAGCTACGCAAGATGTGTTTGGACAGCCAGCGAAAAAGCTTTATGACAGTCTTCGGTATCTTAAGCAATTAACTGAGAAAGTAAATGCATTAAATACCTTCTTTTACGAATTAGCTATTCAGCGCAAGTCTTCAAGTCCTACTTTACTTTCCGCAGTATTACAACATATTGCTCACCACAAAGGCCTAGTAACTGTTGAGCAACTTGTAAACTATAGCGGTTATACCGAGCGGCATGTGGAAAGGATATTTGCAGAACAGGTTGGCTTGAGCCCCAAAAAATTTGGCAGTATCGTTCAGCTCCACTCCTTTTTGAAGTTGCTGCGCCATAAAACTGCTGAAACTAGTTTGACTGCGATTTGTTATCAATCGGGATATTTTGATCAGTCTCATCTCATTAGAGCGTTTAAAAAATACACGGGTATCACACCTTCCGAATACCTGAACAGCACAAATAGGCTCGCCGTAAATTTTATGCAATTTAAGAACAGTCCCGATTAAATGTCGGGTTTGTACAATTTCACTTAACAACCTTGAATTAGTTTTGTCGATAGATCAATTAAAGAGATATGGACAAATTAAAAATTGCTACGGCACAATTTGAGCATAAAAGTGCGGATAAAGACTATAATCTGGCGGTCATCGAGCGATTAGCACGAGAGGCTGCATCTCAGGGAGTTGACGTAATTGCCTTTCATGAATGTTCTATTACAGGTTACACCTTTGCACGAAATTTGGATCAGCAGCAAATGCTCGCTATTGCCGAACTTGTTCCTCATGGTGAAAGTACACGTCAGTTGATCGCTATAGCGGCCAAATATGACATCATCATTCTTGCGGGTTTGTTTGAAAAAGATGAAAGCGATAATTTATATAAGCCTTACATCTGTGTAGATAAAAATGGCTTAATTGCAAAACATCGCAAGCTGCACCCTTTTATAAATCCTCACTTAACCGCGGGACAAAACTATACCATTTTTGAAATCAAAGGATGGAAATGTGGTATTTTGATCTGTTACGACAATAATGTCATTGAAAATGTACGTGCCACAAAATTATTGGGCGCTGATATGATCTTTATGCCACATGTGACCATGTGTACCCCTTCATCCAGACCTGGAGCAGGTTTTGTAGATCCCCAGCTTTGGCAAAACCGTGAAAACGATCCAACCTCCCTACGCTTGGAATTCGACGGCATGAAAGGACGCAGCTGGCTGATGAAATGGTTGCCGGCCCGGGCCTATGACAATGCGGTTTATGTTGTTTTTTCAAACCCTATCGGTATGGATGACAATCAGTTAAAAAATGGTTGCTCCATGGTTTTGGATCCATTTGGGGATATTCTGGCCGAATGCCAAACCTTTGACGATAGTTTTGTTACTGCAATATTAACGCCCGAAAAACTAATAAAAGCTGGTGGTCATCGCTATATCAACGCCAGAAGGCCCGACCTGTACCGTGAGATTCTCAGCCAGCAACATGAACCATCCCAAAAAGTAGTTTGGTTGCATCCCGACAATAGTTAAAGCTCAACGAAATGGGATAGAATCAAAAAAGGGATGATTTATATCATCCCTTTTTTCAGCGGAGAGCGAGGGATTCGAACCCCCGGACCTGTTACAGTCAACAGTTTTCAAGACTGCCGCATTCGACCACTCTGCCAGCTCTCCGGGGGCAAAAGTACAAACTCTAATCAATTCCACAAACTTAAGTGAACGTATTTTATGAAGTTTGTTTTAAGCACTTCGTTATCAGCTTGAAAAAATAATTACAACATTTTTAATTGATTGAATTGGCACGGTTATAGCCGCTAGTTGCACAGCTAAATATATGATTAACGCCAACCAACTATCAACGAAGTATGAATATTAACCTTAAAACGGCACTCCTTGCAGTCATTTTATTAGCTTTTACCTATTTTTATTATCTCGGCGGACGTACATTCAATTTCTTAAGCCTGGGCTCGGTGATTATTTTTGTGCTTGGCTGTGCGGTTATCTTTGTGCTTACTACCCTATTGATTGGTTTTGGTGCCTATTTGCTGAATTCCGGCATCATTTATCCAAATACTGGCTTGTTGATTTCTTTGGTGTTTGTAGTGCTTTTGTTCGTGTTTTGGTTGGTTTATGGCTTTGTGCAGCTCCCCAGGTTTGCGGATTTTAGTGCCTACGGGATATTTATCAAGCAATTTCTAACGTCTCATTTATTATACATTGCGGTCTGTTCTGTGGTCATAGGTGGTGGCGTTCGTCTTTTTTTGTACGGTTTCCAGCAAGTAGGTGTGCCCGAAACAATGCAAGGCAATATCAAGTTCATCTTCTATGTTTTGGCAGCTTTGATATTGAGTGTCCTCTCGTTTTACTGGATGAAGAAGATTAAGCAAGCCCCCATGAACATTGAAGAGCAGGCTTATCACAGCTTGCCTTTAGCGCAACAACTGTTAGATACCAAAGGAATACATATTGCTTCAAAACCTTATTATCTCCCAGAAAGTAAAGAAGTCATCATTTTACTGGAATATCCTAGCTCAAATAAAAAGGTTCCTATCGACCAAATTTTTAGAATAGATAAGGATGGTGTGATCAAGGACAGTCTTAAGATTTCGGACTTAACCACAGAAAGCTTGATTTTTGAAAATGGTTTGCTGATCTCTCAAAATAGTGATAAAGTGTACACGTGGATTTTTGACCGTCAAACCATTGCCTTGGATAAGGATAAAGCGGCAGCCAAACGTAAGGAAATAGTACCATTGGCTGAAAATGCCAAAGCAGTAGAACTCGTCTATTTTAAAAAGACCGAGAAGGCATCGTGTGATGCAGGTACGGAAGAGGTATGGAATGGTACCAAATACTATCATATCCTTACCAAAAAAGATACGTTGAAAATAAAGGTGGATAACGTGTATCCAAAGGCCCCTTATGGACAATGTATCGAACAAGCCGTGGAGTACTATCCTTTAGATGATTTAGGATATGGTTTGGTTAGAATTGGTGAAAACGCTTATTATGTGGTTGCCCGCTAAAAGAAGTAACGATGAAAATACTGTGCCTACTTTTATTGATCAGTTGTTCCTGCTATGCGCAAAATAGCGACGTAGTCACTATTGGTTATGCAGATCAATTTGATAAGCTTCCAAAACTAAATTTGGTGGAAAGCATCCAAACGAAGTATGATAGCATTCCAGTGAAGAGCATGCTTTCGCAACCCAAGTTGTTTGGTGATGGCAATCACCTCTCCATTCACACAAAAAAGGGAATGCTGAACTTGAAAAAGTATAAGGAAAAAACCAATTCAACCGAGGGATTTAAGGGCTATCAGTATGCAGGGTACTACCCTTCTCTTCAAATGCATGCCCTTTTTAGTCATCATACTGCCGAACATATAGGTTTTAGTGACCTTATTTTGGTTGATGACCTAAGTGCCAAAAAGTACGCCATAGCTTCAGTTGGAGACGATGCGGTGCAATTGCCTATCCCTTCGCCCAACGGCAAGTACTTGGTTTATTTTTATAACTGGGTGTATCAAAGGAACAGTTCTTTTATAGGGGTATTAAAGATTGGTAATAGAAATCATCCTCAAACCCTTTTTAGCGAAAAAGCAAGTTTCGAAACTAAGAAATGGACTGTTGAGGGAATAAAATGGCTAAACGATAATGCTTTTATAATAAAGGCATCTACAGAAGATGGGCAAACAAAGGTGAAGCTCTATACCTATCACCTTGCTCAACTTCAACCTTAAATTGATATGGTTATGCAAAAAATATGGCTATTTGTAGTCCTGCCACTTTGGTTAAGTCTTGCAGAGGATTGGAAATATTTTTATCCCTTTAATGATCGCACTTATGTTTTGGGCATTGATAAAGGTAATGCCAAACAGGCGGATGAACGAATTCGTGAGCTTCGCTTCTTTCGTCAAAAAGCAGGTTCGCAAATCACTTTATGGAAAGAAAAATTAGCCATACAGTATGGGTTGGAGACTAAAAAGGCAGATTTTAACGGTGACGGTGTAGCCGATTTTTTAATTATGAAAGGTACAGGTGCAAGAGGAAGCAACGAACTTTATTATTTATTCTTGGCCAATTCAAAGGCAAAAACACTTACTCGGGTAAAAGGTTTTGAAGACCTGCCTAACCCTACTTACAACTTCAAATATAGGGTAATTACCAGCTATAGCTTTGCAGGAAAGAATTACTACAGCATTTATCGTATAGCCAAAGGAAATCAGCTAATTCAAGTGGGCCATAGCTTCGAAGATACTTTTGATGGTGACGAAAAGACACTAGACGCAAAGATTGCTGCAGCTTTGAAGCAGCATAAGGCTGATCCAAATAAACTCAAGTAATGAACATAGATCATTGCTCTTTTACTTTTTTATAATTGTTAGCTGTGCTGGTGTCGTTATTGGCCAGAAAAAGAAATACCCATCCCCATTCATTGTGCAATTGGTCTAAATGTAAGCTATTGTCCTGATTTAAGGATAGCTGAAACTGTATGTTCTTGAATGCTCCATAAATAAGCGGTATGGGAATAGCTGTACGTTTGGCATTGGAAACAAAATAGCCATCTTTAAATTTTCCTTTGATTTCGATGGTTTTGGATGTATTTCCATTGGTTTTCCAAGTGGCCCTTATCTTTTCATTGTCCAGTGCAAGTAGTGTAATGGTAGCGTTTGGTAATGAAGTGGTGTCCTTTTGTCCAATGCTGTTCAAATGATACCATAAAGTATTATAAGTCCCATTGCTTTTAGTGATTCCCGTGTTCTCATAAGTGCCATTTAAAGCACTTAGTGAGTTCGGTTGGAGCATGTCTGTTCGTTGAGTCTGTTTAAGAGAAGCAGCACATCCAGTAAGAATAGCAAGGCAGGTAGAGATGGTTAGTAAACGTAAAGGCTTCATGTTGAACAGGTTTTGGTCTGTCATGACAACGCAAAATTTGTTCCAACTCCTCAAATACGAGTGCTAATAGTGGTGTTTAAGGGGAAAACATTTCAGAATTAGCTACTTTTGTGATACCTTTGAACCGTAATCAAGAGGCTCTTTTGGAGCACTTGTCGCAAATAAATCATCTGAATACATCAGCTCCTATTTTTGATGTTAATTAAGCCTGTTTAATGCCCAGAAAGAAGATTAGAACATTTACCATCGTCCTTACACTAATCATACAACTTCTATTTTTATCTGCCATTTTTATTGAAAAACTACAAAACATTTACACGCCTTTTATAATTATTGTTTTAAGTCTGTTGGTTTTGGTTTCCTACGTAAAAGTACCCATTCATCATCGTACTAATTTACATGAACATGTACTGATTGTGTTGTGGATTCCCGCTGGAGCCTTAACTTGTTACTTTCTTAATAATATTTACCATTTGGGGCCAGTAATTTCAGCGGGTATTGTGGGTACCTTAGCTTCATTGATCCCCCTATTAAATAGGAAATCAACCTATCTGAAGCAATTGCCGGCCACCTTTTACTGTGGGGCTTTCATAGGGATGACTAACATAACCATAGCGTCATCCGTTTATTTTGTGCTGGCGGCCTCTTTTTTCGCAGGGGTTTTGCTGTTGGTGTCTAAAAGCTTGTTTAACGGTTTGGGCGGTAAATTAGGAACGGTAGCCTTTACAGCAGTAACCATTACTTCGTTTATCTTTTTCCTATTATTTAAGAAATGATCGTATTTGTTCTTATCCTGACCGCAACAACAGCCGCAATGCTTACCTTTTATGTGAACCACCAGCTCAAACAAGGTCCAGTAAGGTCGTCTGCACTATTATCTTTGTTAGTGGCTTCCATTTTCTATTTATTCCCAACCCTGTTGCCTGCAGAATTAACTAAAAACATACCAGTTGTTTTTATTGGAGGTTCTTTCATCGGCATGGCATCCAAAAAAATTATCGACAGCTATTTTAAATTGGCCATCTCAGGTTTGGTGTTCGCTATTATCTACCTCAATACCAGTAGGTTTTTTAATGGATATGGAGGTGCTTTGGGGGCTTCGGCGGGCATTTCACTCCTATCGGTTTTAAGTTTGCCATTTTTTACACCTAAAAAGCATCATCTTACCAATGGGGTACTTCAATTACGAAAAATCATTTTCAGGAGGAATAAAGATTAATTCTTAGTAAATTAGCGACATGTTTTACGCAAACAAAAAACATACTGCACCTGTTAATTCGGCTGAACAAAACGCTAAAATCTTGGCAAATGTTAAAGGGTTATTGGAAAAAGAACTCATACAGATTAACGGCAATGTGGTTTCTTTATACCCTGAGTTATGGAAAGATCATGGAAAAGCGATCAATTGGATTAAATGTCTCTATATCTATTGCCACCTAAAAAAGCAAATTAAAGCCAAAGAAGCGCTTTATTTTGAAGATATCACTACAAAGCAAGTGATTGGCTCGATGATCAATAACGTGCCTAAGCTCATCAAACCCATAAAATTTGATGTTTAAACAACTTTTCCCCTTTATAAACTCGCTATCTTTGATCAGCACCAAAATAAAAAGCCAATTATGTCGGTAAAGAAAATTTCAAAAAAAGGAAACGTACTCACGATAGATATTGGCGGAACAAATATTAAGGCTTGCATATTAAATGACAATGGTAAAATCATTACCGATTATATCTCAGAATCTACTCCAAAAAAAGCTGGGCCTAAAGAGGTGATCGAAACCATTAAAAAGCTTACCAAAGACTTAAAGGATTTTGAAAAGATTTCTGTAGGTTTCCCTGGCTATGTAAGAGATGGTGTGGTGCAAACGGCACCCAATTTAGGCGAAAACAAATGGGCTAATGTAGATTTGGCAGATCAGATCAGTCAATTGTTTAATCTGCCAGTAAGATTGGTTAATGATGCTGATTTGCAAGGCTTAGGTATTGTAAAGGGCAAAGGCCTAGAAATTGTATTTACCTTGGGTACTGGTTTTGGTACGGCCCTACTCTTTGATGGCGATTTACTGCCTCACTTTGAACTGGCTCATTTGCCAATTACTAAAGGAGAAAGTTACGATGAATATATTGGTAAAAGAGGCTTCGAGAAAGTGGGTAAAGAAGAATGGAACGAGAGATTGAAATATATCATCGAAATATATAAAACGGTTTTTAATTACGATGTACTTTACATTGGCGGCGGAAACTCTGCAAACATCAATTTTAAACTAGACCATAATATCAAGATTGTTTCAAATCAAGATGGTATTAAGGGCGGTGCAAAACTTTGGAAAGCCAAAGAGAAATTCTTGGTTTGTACTAATCTTTACGATTAGCAATATCATATAATCTTTAAATTATTTTGTAAAAGCAACATAAAAATGAGTATCAACAACACTGAAAAGAGCTACAATTTCGGCATGATTGGTTTGGGAACCATGGGCAGAAACTTGTTATTAAATATGGCCGATCACGGTTTTTCTGTAACTGGACATGATAAGAGCGAAAAAATGCTTGCCCTGTTGGAAGAAGAAGGGAAAGCGCATCACCTAAAGGGATTTGCCAAAGTAGAAGATTTTGTAGAAAGCTTAACTTCACCGAAGACGATTATCTTATTAGTCCCTGCTGGTAAAATTGTAGATGAGGTAATTGCAGAAATTACGCCGTTGTTGAGTAAAGGTGATATTATTATCGATAGTGGAAACTCTTATTATGCCGATACGACCAGGAGGTCCAATGCTTTGAAGGAACAAGGCTTCCATTTTTTTGGAATGGGGATCTCAGGCGGTGAAGAAGGTGCTCGTTTTGGACCTAGCTTAATGCCTGGTGGAGATAAGGAAGCTTACAGTGTAGTAAAAGATTTGTTAGAAGCAGTATCTGCTAAAGTAAATGGCGAGCCTTGTGTGGCTTACATTGGTCCTGGCGCTTCCGGACACTTTGTTAAAATGACCCACAACGGAATTGAGTACGCCATTATGCAGTTATTGGCGGAGACTTATGATATTCTTAAAAATGGTTTGGGCTATAACAACGAGCAAATTCAACAAGTATTCGAAAAATGGAATAATGGTCGTTTGAAATCTTTCTTGATGGAAATTACCAAAGACGTTTTCTTGTTTAAAGATGAGAAGACTGGTAACTTATTGGTGGATGAAATTAAGGATCAAGCTAAATCTAAAGGAACTGGTAAATGGACGTCGCAGATTGCCATGGATGTTGAAATTCCTTTAAATACCATTGATGCTTCGGTAGCTGCAAGAAACTTATCTAAATTGAAAGATCTTCGTGTAGAATTGGAAGGCGCATTTGGTAAAGCAGCAAGCATTGCACACCACGATGATTTTGAAGCACAATTAGAGGAAGCGTTTTATTTTGCCATGGTATCGGCTTACGCCCAAGGTATGCATTTGTTATGGAAAGCTTCTGAAGAGTATGGTTATGAGCTAAATATGGCCGAAATTGCGAAGATTTGGAGAGGCGGCTGTATCATTCGCGCCGAGTTCTTGCAAGATATTTACGAAGCTTACCAAAAGCAACAGAACTTACAGCATCTTTATCAGGATGCTTCTATCCAACAAAAGCTTCAAAAAGGTTTAAAAGATACAAGAAATGTAATTGCTTCGGCCATAAGTGCTGGTATTGCGGTGCCTTGTTATGCGGCTGCCATTACTTATTTTGATACCTTGAAAACTGGTAGGATGCCTTCAAACTTAATCCAGGCGCAACGCGATTATTTTGGAGCGCATACTTTTGAACGTATTGACAGCGAAGGTGTTTTTCACGCAGAATGGAATAAATTAAGTTAAAAGTAAAAATTCAAAAGTTAAAAATTAGTCACCCATACAGTTGAAGCATTAAGAATAAATAGTTTACCATGCTTACTTAGATGAACTAAGGTGTCTAAGGTGGTTACTACGCATCATTAATGTCAAAGAACAATACAAATGAAAAAAGCAAGTAAACTTAATCCTACCATATTTGTAATTTTTGGTGGTACAGGCGATTTAAACAAGCGCAAACTGGCCCCAGCGCTATATAACCTATACACTGAAGGCTATATGCCCGCCAAATTCGCTATTATTGGCACTGGAAGAACGGCATTTACCGACGAGAAGTATCAGAAAGAGCTACTGCATAGCGTTAACGAATTCTCTAGAAGCGGAAAGGTTAAAAAAGATAAATGGGAAGTTTTTAGTCAGAGTATTCACTATTGCCCTATTGATATTAAATCGCAGCAAACTTTTGAGAACCTTAAAGGTGAAATTGAAAAGTATCAAGCTGATTTCGGTGATAAAACTCAAGTGATTTTCTATTTAGCAGTAGCTCCTAACCTATTTCCGTTAATTGCGCAATGCTTACACCAATATAAGCTTACTGGTAATGAAGAAAATTGCAGAATTGTAATAGAAAAGCCTTTTGGTCACGATTTAGAAAGTGCCAAAGAATTGAATTTGTTATTGAGTGGAATTTTTACCGAAAAGCAGATTTATAGAATAGACCATTATTTGGGTAAGGAAACCGTGCAGAACATGATGGCTTTCCGTTTTGCCAATTCACTGTTCGAGCCTTTGTGGAACCGTACCTATATTGAACATATCCAAATTTCCGTAACGGAACAATTGGGTGTTGGTGATAGAGGTGGTTATTATGAAGGTGCTGGTGCTTTGAGAGATATGATCCAGAACCACTTGCTGCAGTTACTTTGTTTAGTAGGCATGGAAGCCCCCATTTCTTTCAACGCTGATGAAATTAGGGATAGAAAAGTAGAAGTATTAAGAGCTGTTAGACCATTTAAACCTGAAGAAATCAGTTCGCATGCCGTACGTGGACAATACAGTAAAGGTTGGGTAGAAGGTAAAGAAGTGCCAGGTTACCGTTCTGAAAATGGTGTAGATGCTCATTCAAATACGGAAACTTTCGCTGCGGTTAAGTTCTTTATTGATAATTGGCGCTGGCAAGGCATTCCTTTCTACTTGCGTACAGGTAAGCGAATGAACCAAACCTCATCCATCATTACCATTCAGTTCAAGGATGTTCCACACCACATTTTCTCTAATAACGTAGCAGAAACTTGGCAACAAAACAGATTGATCATCAGCATTCAACCAGAAGCGAGTATCAGGCTGCAAGTGCAATCTAAACGTCCTGGACTGGATATGGTGCTAAATCCTGTTGATATGGTATTTAATTATAAAGGTACTTATGAGAACGATTCGCCTGAAGCTTACGAAACCTTGCTTTTAGATGCCATTTTGGGGGATCAAACCCTATTTATGCGTGGTGATCAGGTAGAGGCTGCTTGGGAATTGGTAATGCCAATCATCCATACCTGGGAAAATAAAAAATCCTTGAGTTTCCCTAATTACGCTGCCGACAGCTGGGGCCCGGAAGAAGCCGAAGCCTTAATTGCTAGAGATGGCTATCACTGGTTTACTTTACCGATTAAAGAATAATCTCCTCACCGTCATTTCGATGAGGAGGAACGACGAAGAGAAATCTAGCAACTTTGCATGGAGTTAGATTTCTCCTTATTCTTCGTCGAAATGACGATAAAAGAAAGACTAATGAAACTAAACATATTTAAAAGCCAAGCTGAACTTAACGAGCAGTTAGCACAATACGTTATTGAAATTTACAATAAGACGATTGCTGAAAAGAACCGTTTTGATTTTGTACTTACTGGCGGAAGTTCGCCAAAAGGACTTTACCAACTGCTATCC
Source organism: Pedobacter sp. (assembly GCF_039594775.1). Classification (GTDB taxonomy): domain Bacteria; phylum Bacteroidota; class Bacteroidia; order Sphingobacteriales; family Sphingobacteriaceae; genus Pedobacter. The sequence continues at coordinate 157,828 of NZ_JBCNMT010000003.1, forward strand.
ACTACTTACAAAGCACAAATAGATTGGGATAAGGTGTATTTCTTTTTTGGTGATGAGCGTACCGTATTGCCTTTTGAAAAGGATTACAATGGCTTAATGGCCAAAGAGAGCTTTTTTGATAATTTAGAATTGAAAGATGGCCATGTTTTTTATGTAGATACCAATTTATCTCCAGAAGAAGCCGCTGCTGATTATAAAGAGAAATTAGACCAACATTTTGGCAATTCGGCCATTGTTTTTGATTTGATTTTATTGGGCATGGGCGATGATGCACATACGGCTTCTATTTTCCCTCATACTACATTAGTGACCAATCAAGAGGCTACGGTGGCTAGTGTTTGGGTAGAGAAGCTAAATACCAATAGGGTAAGCTTAACAGCGCCTTTGATTAATCAAGCTAAAAATATTGCATTTATTACTTTTGGTACTAATAAGGCCGAAGCTTTACATAAGGTTTTAGGTGCTGATAAGGACTATGCAAGCTATCCGTCGCAATTGATCAATCCTGTGAATGGTAATTTGCAATGGTTTGTGGATGAGGCTGCAGCGAGTTTGTTGGGATAGTTTTTAGAGAGGCTTACGAAGTTTTCGAAACCTCGTAAGCCTTTTGCAATGTCGCTGATGTTCCCGTCATTTCGAGCAGAACGCAGTGAAGTCGAGAAATCTAACGATTTACTATGCTAGATTTCTCTCTACGTTCGAAATGACGAACAAGGTTTCTATAAATTTTCTTCAATCAACAAGTTGATGATTCCGTCAACCATCCCTACCTTGGGAACAAAAATTTGCTTCACTCCTGCCCATTTCATAATAGTAAGGTATATTTCACAAGCTGGAATAATTACATCGGCTCTGTCTGGGTTCAATTTCAATACCGAAATACGTTCTTTTAAGGAATAAGCATTCAGCTCATTGTACATGTTCTTAAGTTTTAAGAAAGATAAAGGCATGTCGTCTTTCTCACCACTCATTCTAAACAACTTATTAATGTTGCCCCCAGTACCAATTCCCACTACTTGTTTTAATTCTTTGGTATGGTGCTTTATCCATTCCTTCATCTCGTTCCAGGTTTCTTCCTTATCTTGATTGTCGAGGATACGAATGGTGCCAATGTTAAAGGATTTAGAAGCGACAGGTTGTTTGTTTACGAAAACAGAAATTTCAGTACTGCCACCGCCTACATCAATATAAAGATAGCTTTTCTTAATGTCTAAGTTCTCTTCGATATGATTGGAATAGATGATGCTGGCCTCACGTTGTCCTTCAATAATTTCAATATCTATATTGGCCAATTTCTTTACTTTCTCAATGACGTTCTTGCCATTTTTTGCCTCACGCATAGCGGATGTTGCACAGGCTAAATATTCCGAAACATGGTAAACATCCATCAGATTTCTGAACGCCGTCATTGTTTTCACCAAGTCATCAATCTTTTTGGGAGACAGTTCCTGGTCTAAAAACGCATCATCGCCCAAACGTAAAGGTACCCTTACCAAGGTGTTCTTTTTAAAACCGGGTTCTTTGCCCTCACCTTGTTGGGTAATGTCTGCAATTAATAAACGTACTGCGTTGGAGCCAATGTCAATGGCGGCATATCTTAACATGTTACTGATGCTTGTTTTTTAGATAAGTATAAGTTTGAACTTGTGCTCTTATTTTACTTGTGGATCTATTTTTGTGATATCTATTGTCGTTAGCTTTGGTAATGCTTCTGGCTTTTACATTATCTTGAAGCTGAAAATCAATAATGTCTCTGATTTCCTGTTTCACCTCTTCATCTAAAATTGGAAAGCCAACTTCTACCCTATGCTCAAAATTACGGGACATTAGATCAGCCGAAGAAAGGAACATTTCTTCTTTGCCATTGTTTCCAAAAATGAAAATTCGGGCGTGTTCCAAAAATCTGTCAATGATGCTAATAACGGTAATGTTTTCGCTATAGCCTTTTACTCCTGGAACTAAGCAGCAAATGCCACGCACAATTAATTTAATCTGTACCCCAGCATTGCTGGCTTCGTACAACTTTTCTACTATTCCTTCGTCGGCCAAGCTATTTACTTTTAAAATCATGTAAGCAGCTTTCCCAGCTTTGGCATTTTTGATTTCTCTATCAATCAGGCTATAAATGCGGTTCCTTGAGTCGATTGGAGAAACAATTAGATTTTTGAAGCCTTTGGCTACGGTCCGCTTATTTAAGGCGCCAAATAGTTTTACCAATTCGGAGGTAATTTCTGTATTGGTAGTGAAAATGCTATGGTCGCAATAAATACGGGCGGTTTTTTCATTGAAGTTACCCGTAGCTAAATTGGCGTAATAAGTGGTTTTCCTTTTATCAATTCGTTTAACCAAACAAATTTTAGAGTGAACTTTAAAGTCAGTTAGACCGTAATTTACATTCACTCCTTCTTCCATTAAGCGGTTGGTCCAGAAAATATTGGCACTTTCATCAAAACGGGCTTTTAGTTCTACCAAACAATTAACGGTTTTACCATTTTTGGCAGCATTGATCAGTGCATTTACTACTTTAGAGTTTTCAGCTAATCGATATAGAGTAATATTGATTTCTGTTACTTTGGGGTCAATGGCGGCCTCTCTCAAAAACAAAATGATATAATCGTACGACTGGTAAGGTAAGTGCACTACATAATCTTTTTCGGCTATTTTTTTAAAAAGGCTTTCCGTACGGTGCAAGTCCTTAACTTTTAGCGCGGGCATTGGTGCATATTCCAGTTCCTTACCACCTACATTTGGAAAGGCAATAAAATCGCCAAAACGATGATATTTGTTGCCTGGTATAAGTCCATCAGCTCCTACTTTAAGTTTGCTTACCAAGAAGCTCAGCATATCAAATGGCATATCGCTATCGTACAATAATCGCATAGGTTTGCCACGTTTTCTCTTATCGATACTTTTGCGAAGCTCTTCTATGAACTTGTCGCTTACATTTTTATCGATATCAAGTTCCGCATCTCTGGTGAGCTGAATAGAAAATGCCTGTATTTCTTTATAATTGAATACGTAGAAGATGTCGTCCAAGCAATACTTGATGATGTCTTCTAAAAGGATGATAAATTTAAGGTCATTCGTTTCTGGAAGTACCAAGAATCTAGAAATGCTATCTGGAAGTTCCAAAATGGCATACTTTCGGTTTTTTCCCGCATTATTGGAAAGTTGTACAAAAAAGTATAAAGCCCGATCTTTTAACTCTGGAAAAGGCTTGTTTACATCAATCATAATAGGTACCAAGTTGGATAAAATCTTGTCCCTGAAATGTTGGCGCACAAACTCGCCCCTAGCCACGTTGAGTTGAGTGTAATTTAGGATGAAAATACGTTTTTGAGCAAGTTCCGTGATAAGAATATCCTGAAAAAGCGTTTCAAAGCGTCGTTCCAGTTTTACTACAATATTTTTAATCTCATCAAGTACCTTTTTAGGGTTGAAACCTAAAAGTGCTTTAGCCTTTTCATTCAAATTTATCAAGCGGTTTAAAGAAGCCACCCTTACGCGATAAAATTCGTCGAGGTTTGAAGAGAAGATGGATAAGAACTTAATGCGCTCTATTAAGGGCACTGTCTCATCTGCCGCTTCTTGCAGCACACGTTCGTTAAAGTATAACCAACTAATTTCCCTATTTAAAAATGGTAGCTTTTTCTTGGCCATTTAGGTATTAAAAAAATCCCAATAATGGGATTTCCAAATTTGAAAAATTTAATGTTAAGTTATGATTAATTGTAGGTTAACAAAAACCAATTATTTAACATTAGTTTTTTTTGTAGTGCGTGGTTTGGATGCCCTTGCAGTACTGGTTTGTACAGCTTTAGTCGGTTCTTTTGGTGTTGCTGCTTTGGTAGTGGAGGTTTTTGCCACTGGTTTAGCTGCTACAGTTGTTTTTTTTGCTACGCTTTTAGGAGCGTTGATCGTAGCGGTAGTTGTAGCTGCTGGCTTTTTAATGGGTGCTTTTACAGCCTTGGCTACTTTTTCTTCGCTTTCTAAAGGAGCTACTTTAACGCTGCTCGCTACTGGCTTTGCCTTTTTAACCGCCTTTTTAACAATTTTGGTAGTGGTTTTGTCAATCTTTTTTAGTGGCTTTACCTCTTTCTTTTCTGCTTTTTTTGCCTTCACCACTTTTTCTTTTTTAGAAGTGGTAATGTCTTCAATTTTATGTTCAACAGCCTCTTTTACCCCAGTAAAGGTTTTGGCTATTTTTTTGGCTACGGCTTTACTGGCTTTAGCTACATCGGCACCCAATGCTTCTGCATTATGGCCCAAGCCTTTCACGGCTTCTAAGAACTTTTCCGTTAAACTTTGCTCTAACTGTTTTTTAACCGCCTTTTTGGCTGATTTTCTTGATGTTTTGGACTTATTGGTTTTCATGTGTTTGAGATTGATTAGAAGGTAATGTTAACATCGCGATTTGTGTTTTTTTTGAAATCATGATGGTTTACAGGTATTTTTTCGTTTTTTTATGACAAATTAAATTTATCAATTCTTTTTCAATTAAGATAATATCATGCCAAGTTTCGATATCGTAAGCAAAATAGATGGTCAAACGTTAGACAATGCTATTAACAATGCCAAAAAGGAAATTTTAAACCGTTATGATTTCCATTCTTCAAACAGCAGCATTGAGCTGGATAAGAAAACCAATATCATTACCATTTTAACTGAGGATGATATGCGTTTAAAGGCTATCATCGATTCGATTATTTCCCGTATGATGAAACAACATTTGGATGCAAATAGTTTGGATTTTGGTAAGGAAACCATTGCTTCTGGAAATATGATTAGAAAAGAGGTAAAGGTAAAGGAAGGTATAGATAAGGAAACTTCTAAAAAAATTGTTGCTAAAATTAAGGATAGCAAGATCAAAGTACAGGCTTCGATGATGGAAGACCAAGTGCGGGTACAGGGTAAAAATATTGACGATTTACAGAAAGTAATTCAACTATGCAGAGCTGAGGATTTTGGACAGCCTTTGCAGTTTATTAACATGAGAAACTAGGCTGGTTTACGATTTTAGATTTACGGATTACAATTGAAGTGTAATCTACATCGCTACAAACTGGTTCCTAGCCACTAATTCCTAACACTAGTGACTGATTACTAAAATGGAAATCAAAGAGAATGGGTTTATCTTTTCAGATGACCGCAATTTAGTCGATGTAAAAGCGGTACACCACTACCTCAGTACACAGTCTTACTGGGCAAAAGGCATCCCTTTTGAATTGGTACAAAGAGCCATAGAAAATTCACTTTGTTTTGGCATTTATAAAAATCAACAGCAGGTAGGATTTGCCCGTTGGGTTACAGATAGGACTACTTTTGCATATTTATGCGATGTTTATGTAGAAGAGGCTTTTCGTGGTTTAGGGCTATCTAAGAAACTGATGTCGTTAATGCTTTTCCATCCAGATTTGCAAGGTTTGCGCCGATATCAATTGGCCACTTTGGATGCGCATGGTTTGTATGAGCAATTTGGTTTTAAAGCTCTTGAAAATCCGGAACGTCAAATGGCCATTGTGTTTAAGGATTTGTACAGTAGGGATGCTAAACGCTAACGCCAAATACGTAGCAATAATAGCATGTAAAAAGCCACAAATGCACCAATCAAAATTAAGAATTCAAAAGTAGTTTCCGGAAATGTCGCAGACTGTGCCAAAAAAGCTGCAGCAATAATTATTGATAAAATAGCGGAGCCCAAACTTAAAATCACTTTTTTTAGATTTGATGATTTAGGTTGCCGCTTTGGTACAACGGACGAAGATTCTGCAATTTCGAAGGTTAAAAAATGCTCTAATTGTTTAAGGGTATAGCTGCGAGGCTTCACATTTGCATTTTCAATACGTTGCAAAGACCTTAGATTAATACCGGCCAAGTCTGAAAGTTCCTTTTGCGTGTATCCTTTCGCCATCCTGGCATTTTTTACCATTTCACCTATTTGCTCCACATCTAAGGTAGAATAATCTATTTTTTGAGGGACGGCAGAGGACGGCATATGGACGGCATTTTGATTGACGGCTTAATTTCAATATTTAAATGTAGTAAAATTGCCGAAAAACAAATCTAATGATCGCTATTTTAGTTACGTTGTTGCTCTCCTATTTTCTTTTACGTTATGTTAAAAGTGATTTCTCTGTCTTGGGTTTAACCCCTAGTTTACAACGGAGCAATTATTTTTTTATAGGATTAATAACTGCTTTGGTTTTCATAGTTGCCTTGAAGTTTGTCATTTCGTATGCGGTTCAAAATCCATACTTGCTTAACAAGAACTATCATTTGAACTCATTTTTTTCAGGTTTATGGTATGTTGTTAAAAGTGTGGTTTTGGAAGAATTGGTATTTAGAGGAGCGATATTTTACTTGCTTATTCAAAAAATAGGCTTTAAAAAAGCAATTTGGGTATCGGCACTTGCCTTTGGAGTGTACCACTGGTTTTCCTACGGAATTATCGGACAACCTGTACAGATGTTAATAGTGTTGTTAATGACGGGCTCTGTTGGGTATGTTTTAGGTTTGGCCTATCATCGAAGTAAAACGTTGTACTTGCCCATTGCATTGCATTTGGGCTATAATATAGCCAACATGATTATATTTTCTGGAGAAAAAAGTATTGGCGTGCAATTGCTGCAAAAGAAATATACTGTTGATCCTGTAGAACCTGCTGCATGGTTGGGGGTACCTTTGCTTCTATTGCATTATGTAGGATTCCAATTGGTGTGCTATTTTCTGATCAAAAGCATAAAAGAATCATTAGCTACAAATGCACAGACTTGATATTTGTCCATGCATCTGTAGCATAAGAAGAAATATTAAACGGTTTTAACCTCTCCCTGGTTATAATCCTTAATGTCGGTGATGTAGTTGTTTAAAATCAAGAAATCAAACAAAGGTTTAGCTTCTGGCGATACCGGCATGTTTTCCGTAGTAATTACGGTATTGGTTTTCTTATCCAAGAAGGGATAAGCGAATAACCTTACATTTCTACTAAACATGTCGTTTACATAGCTCAACAAGTGACCAGTATAGTTTTCGCCGAAGTTAGCAGAGTTGAATACAAATTTTAGGTTGTTGATATTGGTAGACATACCTACACTTTTGGGTTTGCATCTATCTAAATATTTGGCCAGCCTATTTTTTCTTGTGAAGTTAGATACAATTACAAAGTTGCCTGTTTTGCACATTTCTTCTGCCCTTTTTGCAACCACTTCTAAATCAATATCATCTGGTGTTTCTTGTGCGGCAGTCAATACGTTGGTGATCAATACCTCAATCATGACGATCATGTTGTTATCTTCGACTTTATTGATCAGTTTAAACTGGTCTGTAGCTTTGTTAAATAAACTAAAGTTAGGATTTGATTTTTGTCCATATTTGGTTCTCAAAATCATCACATCCTTTTTGTAAAGTAAGTCTTTGGCTTGTCGTGGATGTGCATCTACGTCAAAAATTGCGGCTGTAGAGAAGTCCTTAACGATTAAGTATAAGTTTAAAAGTAGATTGTTGACGTCTTTAAATGCAGGTCCTTGAACAGAAATCAAATCAATTTCAACCGAGCCTACGTTGAGGTTGTCTACCAGTGACTCAATCATTTTCTTTGAATCGTTGGCATAATAAAAAGCCGCATATATTAAGTTTACACCAATCATTCCCAAAACACGTTGCTGCATTTGCACGTCGGTATCCAACAGACGTACGTGGAAGTAGATTTCGTTAGGTAATTCACCTGGCTCGCTCTGGAAACGAAGTCCTACCCAACCATGAGGATCATTAGTACGCGTATAATTTAAGGTAGTAACAGTATTTGCAAAAGCGAAAAAGGTTTTTTCTTTATGTTTTTCGCCTTTTAACCTATCTAAAAGCAGTGTGTATTCGTGGTCGAGCATTTTAAGCAATCTATTTTGGCTTACATATCTGCCCGATTCCTCGGCACCGTAAATCTCGTCGCTAAAAGTCATGTCGTAAGCCGAAATGGTTTTTGCTACGGTTCCAGAGGCAGCTCCAACATTAAAGAAAGCTCTGGAAACTTCTTGTCCTGCACCTATTTCTGCAAAAGTGCCGTAGATTTTAGGGTTAAGGTTAATTTTTAGTGCTTTACGCTTAATATCGATGATTTCTTGTTGCATGCCGCAAAATTACTAAAATCGCTTCATTCCTACAGGGTGTCGTTTAATTTGGTTTGGTTCTAAACTAGATTGGCAGCTACAGCTGCACAGATAGGTATGGGAGGTTGTTTAATTTATAATTTAAATAGTATGAGATTGCTTCGTGCCTCGTAAAGACTATATGAAGTCCTTCACTGTGAGGTTCGAAGCAATCTTTATAAAAATGGCTAAAGCAAACAAGGGCAACATTTTTCAATGCGCCCTTGCAACCTTAAACTCACTACCCAAAAATGGGTATTCAAACCATTGTATTATGAAACTACAATTTCTTTATGCTCGTCTTTTGCTTTCTCTTTTTTGCCAATCGTAATGTTCAATATTCCATTGATATATTCGGCATTAATTTTCTCTGTATCAACTCCTTCTGGCAATACAAATGATCTTGCAAAAGAAAAATATTCAAACTCTTTACGGGTGTAGTCTTTTTGTTGGTCAGTCTGTTCGTTTTTCTTTTCCGCCCAAACAGAAAGTTGGTCTTTTTTTAACTCTATTTTAAAGTCCTCTTTGCTTAACCCAGGTGCGGCCAATTCAATTTTAAAATCTTCTGTAGTTTCTAAGATGTTTACCGCTGGCATTTTGCTTACACCATAGTTTTTATTTAAGGCATCACTAAACAAAGAATCGAATACGTTGTTAAAGTATGGTGCTGTGTTTCTGGTTCTGTTGTTGAATTTAACTAAGCTCATTTTATATTCCTCCGTAATTTTTATTTTTTTTATTGATAAATACCCTTATTCAAACCATGTTCCAATCCTATAAAATATGATATTTAAGACATTTTGGCGTAAAAAAGAAAATAATAAAGACAAAAAGTCAGTTTTAGAAAGTAAAACAGACATATTTAAGTATAGAACTGATTTGGAAATGCGTTTTACCGACCTAGATATGATGGGCCATGTGAACAACGCGATGTATTTTACCTATATGGAAATTGGTCGTACCAAGTATTGGACACAGGCCATACAATGGGATTGGAAAAAAACAGGAGTAGTAATTGGGCAGGCAAGCATCACTTATTTAAAACCGCTGCATTTAGGTGATAAAATCAGTATCTATGTACGTACTTCGCGTATTGGTAATACCAGTTTTGATTTAGAATATATGATGGTTAAAACCGTTAATGGCGAAGAAGTAATTTGTAGCAAGGGAAAAACCGTTTGTGTGGTGTATGATTACGAGACAAAAAGCCCCGTTGCTATTCCCGATAGAGAGCGTGCCAAGATGATTGAATTTGAACAGTTGGAAAGTTAAAAGTTGAGAGTTTAAAGCTTTTCTTCGTCTGCTTTATAGCTTAATTCAACAAAAGAATGCCCTATTTCACCCGGCATGGGTGGATTCATTTTTCTAATGCCAACTTTTGCGGTAAGGATAAAAGGATAATTACGTTTTACTTCTGCCAAGATATTGGTTACCACAGTTTCTAGCAATTTTTGTGTTTGTTTCATCTCCTTAAGAATGATTTGGTTAAGCACTTCGTAATTAACCGTTTTATCTAGATTTTCGGTATCACCATGCGGCTTAAAGGTTACTTCGGTATCTACCAGGAAATTACATCCAATCAAATGTTCTTCTGGATAGAAACCATGAAAGGCGTGACATCTTACATCTCTCAACGCAACAGTTTGTATATACATTTGAATTTAAAGTTTGGTAGCGCAATATTAGCTAAATTTTATTTAGGGATTGAGGTATTTTGCTAACTTTGGACGACAACCATTTATAAACCATTAATCCGCTAAACCTATTTAAAAAATGAGTAAATCTGCGAAAAAAGACCTTTACGAAGCACCTGATTATTATTTGGTAGACGAACTTTTATCTGAAGAGCATTTGTTGATTCGATCAACGGTGAGAGATTGGGTAAAAAAAGAGGTGAGTCCAATTATTGAAGATTATGCGCAACGTGCAGAGTTCCCAAACCAGTTGATTAAAGGTTTGGGCGAAATTGGCGCCTTTGGCCCTACTATTCCGGTAGAGTATGGCGGCGCTGGTTTGGATTATACTGCTTATGGTATTATTATGCAGGAAATTGAACGTGGTGATTCGGGGATTCGTTCTACGGCTTCCGTTCAGGGATCATTAGTGATGTATCCTATTTACGCTTACGGTACAGAAGAACAACGTAAAAAATATTTGCCAAAATTGGCTACTGGTGAGTTGATGGGCTGTTTTGGATTAACAGAGCCTGATCACGGCTCAAACCCTGGGGGCATGGTGAGCAATATTAAAGATATGGGCGACCATTATCTCTTAAATGGTGCCAAAATGTGGATATCTAATGCTCCTTTTGCTGATATTGCTGTAGTTTGGGCTAAGGATGAGGAAGGTAAAATTAAAGGGATGGTATTGGAGCGCGGTATGGAAGGTTTTACCACCCCAGAAACGCATAACAAGTGGAGCTTGAGGGCTTCGGCTACTGGTGAATTGGTATTTGATAATGTTAAGGTGCCAAAAGAAAATGTTTTTCCAGAAATAAGAGGCTTAAAAGGTCCTTTGGGATGTTTAAACCAAGCTCGTTATGGAATTGCTTGGGGTGCTTTGGGCGCTGCCATGGATTGTTATGATACGGCTTTACGTTATTCGAAGGAACGTGTTCAGTTTGGTAAGCCTATTGGTGGCTTTCAGTTGCAACAAAAGAAACTCGCTGAAATGATTACCGAGATTACAAAAGGTCAGTTATTGGTTTGGCGTTTAGGTCAATTAAAGAGCGAAAATAGGGCTTCTGCCGAGCAGATTTCAATGGCCAAGCGTAACAGTGTAGAAATTGCTTTGGATGTGGCTCGTAACGCTCGTCAAATGTTGGGTGGTATGGGTATTACGGGTGAATATTCAATCATGCGCCATATGATGAACCTTGAATCGGTAGTAACTTATGAGGGAACACATGACGTTCATTTACTTATTACTGGTATGGATGTGACTGGAATAAATGCCTTTAAATAAGATCCCACTTCCTTTGCTTTATCAGGATTTACAGGATATGAAGATTTTCAAGATTATGGTTTTGTAATGAGTTGGTATCTTAAATACAAGTAGGCAAAGCGTTTTTAAATCTTTAATTAAAGTAAATCCTGATCCAGACAATTTACACGCTTAAAAAATGACTATCGATGAAATTACATACAAGGTAAACGGTTGTGCTATGAAAGTGCATAACACCTTGGGTAATGGGTTTCAAGAAGTAATTTATCAAAGATGTTTGGCTATTGAATTAAGTAAAGTTGGTTTAATATTTGCCAGAGAAGTAGAACAGACCATCTTTTACGAAGATATTGAAGTGGGTATTAGAAGAGCAGATTTCATCATTGAAAACCAAGTGGTCGTGGAACTTAAAGCTGTGATTAATTTAGAAGATGCTCATTTAGCCCAAGCTAAAAACTATGTAACGGCTTACAAATTTCCCATAGGTCTATTAATTAATTTCGGTAGCACAAGTTTGCAGTTTAAAAAAGTTTATAATTCAAATGCGAGATATAACCCGTCATTGTAACGATAGGTATTTGTAGAATTGAGGGTTTTTCATTATCATAATCACAAAATAAAAATATTTAATCAATAAGAAATTAATAAGACATTTGTAATCCTATAAATCCTAAAATCCAGTAAATCCTGATGAAGACATTTAAGAAATACATACTCCTGCCCGCTCCTCCCGAAGAAGTTTATTTAGGTTTAACCAAAGCACAAAGTATCCAATTATGGACAGGTGCCGAAGTGGAATTTACGGAAGAAGTAGGTGCTGAGTTTTCCTTTTGGGACGGTGATATTGTGGGGAAAAACCTTGAACTGGAACCTGGAAAAAAGATTGTTCAACAGTGGTATTTCGGTGAGGAAAATGAACCTTCTATTGTCACCATCAAATTGCACCCTGATAAAAAAGGCACGTCTTTGGAGTTTGTACAAACGAATATCCCAGAGGAAGATTTTAAAGAATTTACAGAAGGAATTAATGAGTATTATTTAGGGGGTATAGCTGATTTCTTTGAACTCGAATACTAATAGGTCTTATAAGCTCTTTATAAAAAAGCTAAGAAGTGATGACAAAGAATGAGGTTTTAAACTTAGAGGATAGACTATACAAAGCTATCAAGGAAAGTGATATAAAAGCGCTTGATGAGTTATTGCATGATGATTTGCTTTTTATGACTCCAAATGGAGACGTAATAACTAAAGAAATTGACTTAAATACTTATGGCACAGGTGATCTAAATATAAATGAACTTACACCTAAGGTCGAAAATCTGAACATTATTCATGACCTGGCAGTAATTACATTAACCATAAGATTAAAAGGGAATTATAAGACGGAACCGTTTGAGGCTAATTATCGTTATATCCGATTTTGGAAAGAGTTTACTGAAGGCGTTAAAGTTATTGGCGGAAGCGGAACTCAAATCATAATCTAAACTTATAAAGTGCCAGATAATCCATAAAACAATTTTTACTAATTGCTGTTCCCTAATAAAATTAAATATCATGGGAAAATCATTAGGTGTTTTATTGATTGTAGTTGGATTGGTTATGTTGGTATGGAGTGGCTTTACCTATACCAAAAAAGAAAAAATCATTGATGCTGGTGCTATTGAAATTACAGCGGATAAACAAGAAACAGTGAATTGGCCACCATACGTGGGGGCTTTAGCCATGGTTGCTGGAGTTATTATTTATATAGCAGCCAAACGGAGGCAATAAAAAGCCAGCTAACTATTTCGTTTCGCTGGCTCTAATAATGCAAGATTTTAATATTTAAAACATCAAGAAATGTTTTTATGGGTTATGATGGAGTAACATCATCACTAGTTACTGTAACAATGGCATCACGTAAGTTATAATTTGAAGCCATTACCTCGCCATAAGCACCAGTACTTCTAATCGCAATCAGGTCATTTCTAAAAGTTTCTGGTAAGGCAACTTCTTTTCCAAAACAATCCGTGCTTTCGCAAATCGGCCCTACTACATCATACTTGACAGCGTTCGATTTTTGGCTCAAATTCTCAATTTGGTGATAGGCTTGGTAAAGCGCCGGACGCATTAACTCAGTCATCCCTGCATCCAATACAATGAAATTCTTTTTCTTACCGTTTTTTACATAAAGCACACGACTGATTAACGATGAAGACTGACCTACCAAGGCCCTACCCAGTTCAAAGTGTACTTCCTGATGAGGTTTAACTTCCAAGAAGTCAGCAAAAATTTTAAAATATGCTTCAAAATCTGGAATTTGGGCATTTGGATGATGGTAATCGATACCTAAGCCACCACCAACGTTCAATACTTTAACCGTAAAGCCTTTGTCCTCAAACCAAGCAGCAAATTCATTTACACGAACACAAAGGTTTTTGTAAACATCCAAATTGGTAATTTGAGAACCGATGTGGAAATGGATACCTACAAATTCTAAATTGGCCGATGCGTTTAAAATCTCGGCCGCCGCAGGCATATCCCATGAATTAATGCCAAACTTGTTTTCATCCAAACCGGTGGTAATGTTCGCATGCGTATGGGCATCAACATTTGGGTTAATGCGGATAGCCACTTTTGCTATTTTCTGTTTCTTTGCCGCCAAATCGTTAATTACCTGTAGTTCCTGTAACGATTCTACGTTGAAGCAGAAAATATCCTGGTCCAAAGCGTAGTTAATTTCCTTATCCGATTTTCCAACACCAGCAAAAACCACCTTATTTTTTGGAAATCCGCTTTCAATCGCCTTTCTAACCTCTCCACCACTTACACAGTCGGCGCCAAAGCCAGTTGCTTTAATTTGTGCCAAAACCTTGTCGTTAAAGTTGGCTTTCATGGCGTAATGTACATGAAAATTGTAGGTGCTGGCTGCATTACTACAAGCTTTCAGCGTGTCACGCAGCAAGTTAAGGTCGTAATAGTAAAATGGCGTTTCTAAATTAGAAAAATGTGCTATATCTTTATCCGAAAACATAATCTTGAAATTTATACTTATCCTCTTCCTCGCCTTTTTAGGTTTTATTTATGCAGGCAACTACATCGACTATCGTCAAGGTAATATTAGCCGCAGAGAATTTGAAAGAAGAGTCCGTATCTCAATTGTACTGATATTAATCGTTATTTTTATCTATTTCTACTATCGTTGATTTCGAAAAGTAATTTTTAAGACCTTATAGGTTTATCGACATGCTGCCTAATAAATGAGATTACTCAAAAATCCTGTTGTGCAAGCTTCTCAAAGCCTCAACTTTATCCTCTGTTTTTACCAATAAAGAAATATTGTAAGCACTACCTCCATATGAAATCATCCTTACTGGAATGTGCTTAATCGAATCTAATACTTTTGCGGCAAAACCATGTTTCTCGGCACCAAAATCGCCTACTACACAAATAATGGTTTGGTCTCTATCCAATTCCACGCTACCAAAAGAATTTAGCTCCTCTAGAATTTTATCTAAATTGTCCGTAAAATCAACGGTTAAGGAAACTGCGACCTCCGAAGTGGTGATCATATCGATTGGTGTTTTGTAGCGCTCAAATACTTCAAAAACCTTACGCAAGAAACCATAGGCCAATAACATTCGGCTCGATTGGATTTTGATGGCTGTGATACCGTCTTTAGCAGCAATAGATTTGATTTTCCCTTTTTCACTTTCGGTGCTGATTACCGTTCCCAAAGCTTTTGGTTCCATGGTATTGAGTAAGCGTACTGGGATTTTATATTTCTGTGCAGGAAATACCGATTGTGGGTGCAAAATTTTGGCCCCAAAATAAGCTAGCTCGGCAGCCTCGTCAAATGACAGGTGAGAAATAGGTTTGGTACCTTTCACCACGCGAGGGTCGTTATTGTGCATGCCATCAATATCTGTCCAAATTTGCACTTCATCTGCTAAAATGGCCGCTCCTAACAATGAAGCGGTATAATCACTACCACCACGACGTAAGTTATCTACTTCGCCAAAGCTATTTCTGCAAATAAAACCTTGTGTAATAAACACTTTGTTTTCAGGATTTGCTTCCAAAAGTGGTGTTAAGCTTTCTGTAGTATAAGGAATCACAGGTTCATTATCCTCATCAATTTTCATAAAATCCAAAGCTGGCAATAACACCGAAGGCACACCAATAGATTTTAGATATACATGGTAAAGTGTGGTTGAAAGTAATTCACCTTGAGCCAAAACCACTTTATCTTCAATAGCCGTAAAAACATTGTTGGCCAAAGAAAGTAGAAAGTTGAAATGATAATCAACTACTTCTTGACCTTGCTCTCTAAATTCGCCAGCGGGCAAAAGTTCTATAACAAAATCATTATATTTTTCTTGTAAAGCTTTAATTAATTCGGTGCCCTTCTTCTTGTCCTCCTTCAGTAACGCATTTGAAATCTCTACCAAACTATTTGTAGTTCCAGACACTGCTGATAATACTACAATCTGTCTTTCTGATGGATCAATAATATCCAACAGTTTTTTCATACGTTCTGGGCTACCAACCGAGGTACCACCGAATTTTAAAATTTTCATTTTTGAGTTATAGAATATAGAATTTTGTTATAATTGTAACGGGGCGTGAAAATAAATAAAAGACTGTTAATTTTTATCAAAGTATCGAAATAAAATGCGGTTTTTTTATTTTTGACCCAACCCTACCGAATATTATTTGTTTCTCCTATCGACATTAACCTTAATTTAATATGCAATTAGATCAACAAACGCAAACGACCATACAAGCGTGGCTTGACGGAAATTACGACGAAATTACCAAATCAGATATTCAAAAATTGTTAGATCAGAAAGCTTATACTGAGCTCACTGATGCTTTTTACAAAAATTTGGAGTTTGGCACGGGTGGTTTAAGAGGGATTATGGGCGCCGGCTCTAACCGAATCAACAAATATACCATTGGTACGGCTACGCAAGGCCTAGCTAATTATTTATTAAAGAAATATCCAAGTGAGAAGATCTGTGTAGCCATTGCTCACGATAGCCGAAATAATTCGGACGTATTTGCCAAAATCACTGCTGATGTATTTTCGGCTAACGGCATTAAGGTATATTTCTTTTCGGCCTTGCGCCCTACTCCGGAGCTTTCTTTTGCCATTCGCGAACTGGGCTGTAAAAGTGGCGTAATGCTTACGGCTTCGCACAATCCTAAGGAATATAATGGTTATAAAGCTTACGGTGCTGATGGTGGTCAATTTACGGCTCCTGATGATAAAATGGTGATGGATGAAGTGGCTGCTATTCGAAGTATAGATGAAGTGAAGTTTGAAAGAGTGGATAGCAATGTAGAGTTGATTGGTGAAGACATTGACCAAAAATACCTGAACAAGATTACGGCGCTTTCTGTATCGCCCGATGCTATTGAAAGACAGAAGAATTTGAAAATAGTGTACTCTCCTATACATGGTACAGGTATTACTTTGGTGCCAAAAGCTTTGGAACAATTCGGTTTTACCAATGTAACCGTTGTGGAAGAACAAAGTAAACCTGACGGCAACTTCCCTACCGTGGTTTATCCAAATCCCGAAGAAAAGGAAGCTTTAACTCTAGCGCTTAAAAAAGCACAGGAAATAGATGCTGATTTGGTTTTGGCAACGGATCCAGATGCTGATCGTGTGGGTATTGCTGTTAAGAATACCGATGGCGAGTTTGTTTTGCTGAATGGTAACCAAACGGGAAGCTTATTGGTGAATTACATGTTAACTGCTTGGCAAGAAAAAGGCAAACTAACTGGAAAAGAATACGTGGTAAGCACTATTGTAACCACTAGTTTAATTAAAGCCATTTGTAAGGAAAAAGGCGTGGAGTATTTTGAAACACTTACTGGTTTTAAATGGATTGGTAAGGTAATGACGGAGCTTTTGGGTGAAAAGACCTTTATTGTGGGTGGCGAAGAAAGCTATGGGTACTTGGTCGGCGATTTGGTACGTGACAAGGATGCGGTGATTTCATGTGCCTTTATTGCGGAAATGACTGCTTTTTATAAAGACAAAGGCAGTAGCTTATTTGAGGCTATGATTGAAATGTACGTGAAATATGGCATGTACAAGGAAGATTTAGTAGCCATTACCAAAAAAGGAAAGACAGGTGCCGAGGAAATTAAAGCAATGATGGAGAAGTTTAGAAATAACCCTCCTGCTACGCTTGGAGGTTCTGCGGTAGTCACCTTAAAAGATTATGAACTCAATAAGGAAACCGACATCAAAACTGGTACTTCTAAAGAATTGGGGTTCCCTAAGTCGGATGTTTTACAGTTTATTACAGAAGATGGTAGCATCATTTCTGCACGTCCTAGTGGTACCGAGCCAAAAATAAAATTTTATTGTAGCGTGAACGAACCATTGGCTAATAAAGATGGCTTTAAGGCTACAGAGCAAATGCTAAATGAAAAGATAAAAACCATTATGCAAGATTTACAAGCATAAATGATAGGGCTTACGCTTTATAAGCGGTAAGCCCTATTTGAATCGTTCTCTAGAATGAAAAGATTTTTCTGCATACTTTTCTTCGTAATTGTTGGTTTCCAAAATGTTGGAGCTCAAAATACAGTTCGTAATTATGTGGTTAATTATGGAAGCGCTAATTATAAAGGCCAACAATTAGTTATTCTTCGGAAATTTCATCAACTTGGCAAAACAAAGTATCTTGCTGTCAATAGCAATAGCTTACAAACACTATTGCTTGATTCTTCAGCTGTTGCAGTAACTTCTTCCAATTGGTCGCAATTAAATCATACTTTTTCAAAAACACCTTATTTTAAAGCTATTTCCAAAGCCAATGCACAATCGTTTAGTATGCAAGATGCTGGGTTAATACACGGTTTTCCAAAGGAACAGGGCATTACCTTAACTATTGACCTATGTCCTTCCCACAAGCCCTTAGATAGAAATATCTTTTCTTCGTTGGTGATGGCTTACGCAAAAATTGAACAGCCTGTGCCAGTGGCTTTATCAATCTCGGGAAAATTCCTGCTCGCCCATCAAAACAACATCAATTGGTTGAAGCAGTTGGAAAACAGCGGACAAATTAAAATTACATGGATTAATCATACGTTTACCCATTATTATAACCCAAAGCAACCTTTAACGGATAATTTTCTGTTAAAACCTGGCACCAATATTTCATACGAGGTATTAGAATTGGAGAAAGCTTTGTTGAATAATGGTTCCATACCCTCGGTGTTTTTCCGGTTTCCTGGATTGGTTTCGGATAATATGGTGGTTCAAGCCATTACAGGTTTTGGTTTAATCCCTATAGGTAGTGATGCTTGGTTGGCTAAAGGCCAAGTGGCAAATAATGGTAGTATTGTGCTTATCCACGGCAATGGGAACGAGCCATTAGGTGTGCAAGATTTCATTAAGCTGTTGAATAGCAATAAAAATAAAGTGCTGAAGAAGCAATGGCTGATGTATGATTTAGGGGAAACGGTGAAAGATGAATTTCAGTGAGATTTGTATCAAACCTCGCAGGTTTTTAAAACCTGCGAGGTTGTTGAGTTTTTATCTAAAAACTTCGTCCCTAACTACTTTTGGTAATAACTTTTCCATAATAATTCTCTGTTCTGGCTCTATATTAATGAACTTCCAATTGGTATTGCCATTTGCAGATATTGCTACAGATTTCTTTTCTGCGTTAACATTGAAAAAACCTGAATCTTTGTTTAGGCTTACATTTTCACTTCCGTATTTATTTGCAAGTTCTATTTTTATTAAGTCATATTTGGTAGTATCCATTTGATTAAATTTCATTGCAATTTTAGAATTGTATTTAAAAACTACATAATGTTTGCCGTCTACTACTAAAGGTTCATTAAAGTTTTTTGTGGTAAAATCCAAAAACTTGAATGTAAATTCTCCAGAATAGAAAAGCTTGTTAAACATTTTTACCATATCGGCTTTTGGTGCAACTTTAAACAAATCTGGATGAACGTAGTCAAATGCTCTTTCTATTTCTCCATTACGCATTAAATCTCCAAAAGCTTTAAATTCAGTATTAATATTTTCTTTATAAGATTGCGAAAAGGCTGTAGTTATTAGGAATAAAAAGCTGAACGTTAAGAATAGTTTTTTCATCATCATTTTTAGAATTTGCCGCAATTTAAAATTTATTATTCAAACAAATCTCATAGGTTTTAAAACCTATGAGATTTGGATACCTGTTTGTCGTATAAATTTTGTTAAATAAACCTGATAGTAGCGAAAATACTTTGTTGGTAATACTATTATTCTGAATATAGTGAAGAATCTAATGTCAGGATATTAATTAAGTAGATTCCTCCTAAAGTAGGAATGACAAGCAATAAAATAGCGGATGGCAGGACCTGCAAGGTTTAGGTGGCGAAAAAGTAAGTCTTGATTTTAAAAACCAAAAAAAGATATAAACAGCACCTATTTTCAAATTATCATTTGTAGGTCAACACATTGCCGGTACAAAAAATATATTATCAACAGCGCAGAAACAACGGCAATATTTTCTTACCTTTGTATCCCGTACAAAAAGCAACAAAATGTATTTGTTGCACCAAAAATTCATTCATGACTAAGTATATTTTTGTTACGGGCGGTGTTACTTCCTCATTAGGAAAAGGCATCATCTCCGCTTCTTTAGCTAAACTTTTACAGGCCAGAGGTTACCGAGTAACCATCCAAAAATTCGATCCTTATATCAATATCGATCCGGGAACTTTGAATCCTTATGAGCACGGCGAATGTTTTGTTACCGAAGATGGCGCAGAGACAGACTTGGACTTGGGGCACTATGAGCGTTTCTTGAATGTTCCCACTTCGCAAGCCAACAACATTACTACAGGTCGTATTTACCAAAACGTCATCAATAAAGAGCGTCAAGGTGAATTTTTAGGGAAAACTGTACAAGTTGTTCCGCACATTACCGACGAAATTAAACGCAACATGCGTATTTTGGGTGAAAGTGGCGATTATGATATCGTAATTACTGAAATTGGCGGAACTGTTGGTGATATTGAATCGTTACCATTTGTAGAAGCGGTACGTCAGTTTAAATGGGAAGAAGGAAATAATAATGCCATCGTAATCCATTTGACCTTGGTGCCATTTTTGGCTGCCGCTGGTGAGTTGAAAACCAAGCCAACACAGCATTCTGTTAAAGCATTATTGGAATATGGTATCCAACCAGATATTTTGGTTTGTAGAACGGAACATCATATCAGTCAGGATATTAGAAGAAAAATTGCATTATTTTGTAACGTTAACATCAACGCGGTAGTCGAATCGATGGATGCATCAACTATTTATGATGTGCCTTTGTTGATGTATAAAGAGCAGCTGGACAAAACGGTATTGAGCAAATTAAAGCTTCCTACTAAGGCCGAACCTGACATGGAAAGCTGGAAAGATTTCTTAGGTCGTTTAAAAAATCCAACTTCTGAAGTGAAAATTGGTTTGGTGGGTAAATATGTTGAGTTGCCAGATGCTTATAAATCTATTACAGAGGCTTTTATTCATGCAGGTGCTAAAAATGAATGTAAAGTTCGCGTAGAATATATCCCTTCGGAGAGTATTTATGCGGAGAATGTAAAAGAAAAATTGGGTCATTTAGATGGCGTATTGGTGGCTCCAGGATTTGGTAGCCGTGGTATTGAAGGTAAAATTGACGCCATTAAATATGTAAGGGAAAACAATGTACCTTTCTTTGGGATTTGTTTGGGAATGCAGTGCTGCGTAATCGAATTTGGCAGAAACGTGTTAGGTTTAGCTAATGCCAATACTACTGAAATTGATGAAAATGCTCCTTATCCAGTAATTAATATGATGGAAGAGCAAAAAAGTATCACCACAAAAGGTGGAACCATGCGTTTGGGAGCTTATCCTTGCGATATTAAAAAAGGCACCAAAGCTTTTGCAGCTTATGGCAAGCAACATATATCTGAAAGACATCGCCATCGTTATGAGTTCAATAACAAGTATTTAGAGCAATATGAGGCAGCTGGAATGATTGCTTCGGGGATTAATCCAGAGAGTAATTTAGTGGAAATTGTGGAGTTGAAAAACCATCCTTTTTTCGTTGGTGGACAGTTTCACCCAGAATTAAAATCGACAGTTGCTAATCCTCACCCACTTTTTATTAAATTTGTCGCCGCTGCAATGGAGTATGCGAAAAAGAAAACGAATTAATAGTAGTATCAAAACAATATAATGGATAAAAATACCTTCACGGGTCTGTTCCTGATTATGATTATTTTGGCTGCTGGTGTGTTCTTTATGAGACCATCAGAAGCTGAAGTTAAAAGAGAACAACAGGTTCAAGACTCGATTAAAAGAGCAGGCACTAAGTCGGCTAACAATCAAGCAAAATCAGAGACGCTTAATACTGCAGCTGCCCCAACGGTAGACTCAGCAGCTTTAAAAGGTCCTTTTGGTGGCAACATCAATGGAACTGAGCAAACTAATACCTTAGAAAATGAAAACCTAAAAGTTACTTTCAGCAACTTGGGAGGTAAAATTCAATCTGTAGAGGTTAAAAACCAAGAAACCTATGGTAAACAACCTGTGGTTTTATTCAATGGTAATCAAAATAAGTTTGGCTTAAAACTTAACATCAACGGTAAAGTTGTTAATACCAACGATTTATATTTTACGGCAACAAAAACTGGCAGTGGCATTACCATGCGTGCCAACTATAGCGCTGATAAATATGTAGATTTCATTTATACCGTTCCTGCCAAAACTTATAATGTTGATTTTAACATTAGCCTTAATGGTTTAAACCAAGTATTGCAAGGAAACAACGTTGCTTTAAACTGGGAAACTACGTTATTGCAACAAGAAAAAGATGCTAAAAAAGAACAGGAACATTCAGGCCCTTACTTTAAGTATACGGAAGAAACTCCTGATCATTTGAATCTTCATAAGGATGAGAAAAAAGACCTTACAGAAGGTAAAATTGAGTGGTTTTCCTTTAAGCAACACTTTTTCACTTCGGTGTTAATTCCCGCGGTACCTTTCGAAAAAGGAGATTTAGAAGTTAAAGTAGTTACAGAGCCTGGAAAAATCAAATGGTACAATGCAAATATGCAATTGCCATTTAATCAATTAGCTGCTCAAAACTATAGCTTCAAATTTTATTTTGGTACCAACAAGTTCAATATCCTGAAAGACCAAGGTCATGAATTAGAGAAACAAATTGACTTGGGTTACTGGCCATTGAAATACATTAACCGTTTTGTGGTTTTACCTGTATTTAACTTCTTGGAAGGTTTTGGATGGGGCTACGGTCTGATCATTTTGGTGTTGACCATTCTTTTAAAACTTGCCATGTCGCCGTTGACTTACAAATCGTATGTTTCCATGGCGAAAATGAGGGTTTTAAAACCTGAAATGGACGAGATTAAAGCAAAAGTTGGTGAAGACAACCCTACCCTTTTACAACAAGAATATTTAAAGTTGTATAAGCAAGTAGGTGTTAATCCATTAGGTGGTTGTTTGCCAATGTTGCTACAATTACCTTTTGTAATGGCTTTCTTCTTCTTCTTCCCTAACCTATTTGAACTAAGAGGTGAAAGCTTTCTTTGGATGAAAGACCTTTCAACTTATGATAACTTCATCAACTTCGGTTTTAACGTACCGTTTATTGGCGACCACTTGAGTTTAATGTGTATTTTGATGACCATTTCTACATTGATCTACACTTACTTTAACAACCAAATTTCGGGTGCTACCGGTCAAATGAAATATATTGGCTATATCATGCCGATCATTTTCTTAGGGGTGTTAAACAGCTACCCTTCTGGTTTGAACTACTATTACTTCTTGGCAAACATGTTGACTTTCTTGCAACAGTTTATTATTAGAAAAATGGTAAATGATGATAAAATTCACGCGATATTGCAAGACAATAAAGCAAAACCAAAAGTTGAGAAAAAGAAATCTGGCTTCCAAGCTCGTTTAGAAGACTACATGCGTCAACAACAGCAACAAGCAAATCAGAAAAAGAAATAAGAAACATCACAACAAAACAAAACAAAACAAATAAATGAAAAGCACCAGTAATGGTGCTTTTTTCGTTTATGGGAATAATGTTGTAATTGGTTGGGGTTAAAAGGTGCGAGCATATACCCATGGCTTATGTAAAATTTACCTTAACATTTGCTTAACGGCACTTTTATTATCATTTTTAACTTAAATTAACCAGCAAATTAAACTGACTTTTTAAAATAACATGCAAAAGAAACTCTTTTTGTTTTTTGTGCTATTCAGCAGCGCTGTATATGCACAAAAAAAGCCTCTAGATCATAGTGTTTATGATGGATGGGAATCTGTAGGTAGCAAACAACTGTCGAACAATGGTGTATGGGCAGCTTATACTATTAATCCTCAAGAAGGCGACGGTAATTATTATTTTCAAGAAACCATTACACCTAGTGGACGTAAAATAAAAATACCTAGAGGTACCAACCTTACGTTTAGCAACGATTCTAAATTTGCTGCGCTTGCTATTAAGCCACTTTTCAAGGAAGTAAGAATGGCTAAAATCAAAAAGAAAAAGCCCGAAGAGCAGACAAAGGATACGTTGGCGATTTTAAATTTAACTACATTAAACGTGACCAAAGTGCCCCGCGTTAAATCGTTTTCTTTTCCTGAAAAAGGTACTTCTGTGATTGCGTATAATCTAGAAAAGCCTTTAGATACAACAAAAAAAGCTAGACCATCAACGTCTCCAACAGAACAAAAAAATGATTTGGATTGGCTTTTTGCAGATGAAACTCCAGGTGGAGGCGCGGCATCCAAAGAAGGATCTGATTTAATCGTTAAAAATCTAACTACAGGTGTTGAAAAGACTTATAAGTATGTAACTGACTATGCTTTCAGTAAAAATGGTAAGTTGTTGGTTTTTGCTGCTTCAGGCTCTAAAAAAGATGCAGCTGCTAAGCATGGTGTGTTTTTGTTAGATACCGAAAAATGGACCTTAAAAACTTTGGTTAAAGATAAAGGCAATTTTAAAGGGTTCACTTTTGATGATGACAGTGAACACTTGGCATTTTTAGGGGAAACAGATCCAGAGAAGAAGGAAATTAAAGATTATAACATTTATTATAACTCATTGACCTTAGATACTGCTCAAATTTTAGTAGACAATGAATCTACTGGCTTGCCAGATAAGTATGTGGTAAGTGGCGATGGAAGGGTTAACTTCAGCAAGGATGGCTCGAAGCTATTCTTTGGTATTGCTCCCGTTAAAAAGCCAAAAGATACTACTTTGGTAGATTTTGAAAATGCTAAGCTTGATATTTGGGGCTATAAAGATGATTATTTGCAAACGGTGCAATTGAAGAACGCCGACAGGGAATCTAAAAAAACATACCTTTCTGCCATTGATGTTTTCAGTTCAGATCCTAAAGTTATTCCATTAACAGATGTGAAATTGCCGGAGGCTAGCTTGGTAAATGAAGGTGATGCTTCTTATGTATTGGCGTCAACAGATTATGGCAACCGCATCGCTTCTCAATGGACAGGCAGCACCAAAAGAGATTATTATTTGGTAGATGTTAAAACGGGTAGCCGTAAGAAAATCATTGAAGGCTTAAACGGTAATGTTCAGGCATCACCTAAAGGTCAATATATTCTTTATTTCAACAAAGAAAACGGCAATTGGTACACTTATCAAGTGGCTACGTCTAAAGTAACGTTGTTGAACAACAATATGTCGGTAAAATTTGCCGACGAAGAGAATGATGTTCCTGATTTTGCTAATAGCTATGGAATGGCTGGCTGGACCGAGGAAGATAAATTGGTGTTGATCAACGATCGTTATGATGTTTGGGCTTTCTCTCCTGATGGAAAATCAGCTCCTAAAAACATCACCATTGGTTTTGGTCGTTCAAATAATATTACCCTTCGTGTAGAAAGAATTAGTGTAGGAGGTGATAGGATGATGGGCATGAGGAATACTGGCGGTAATAGCGACGATCGTTTCTTCAAAAAGAATGAAGTACTCTATTTTGATGGTTTCAATAACGCAACTAAAGAAAATGGTATCTTCCGTAAAGCGATTAACGATAATAAACTACCTGAACAATTGGTGATGGAAAAAGCTAAATTTTCTTCATTGGGTAAAGCTAAAGATGCCGATTTGTTTATCTACGATAAAGGAAGTTACATTAATTCTCCGGATGTTTATATTTCAAAAGATTTTAAAACGGCAACCAAATTAAGCAGTACCAATCCTCAACAAGCTAATTACAACTGGGGAACTTCTGAATTGGTGAAATGGACTACTCCAAAAGGATATAAATCGGAAGGTATTTTATACAAACCAGAAAATTTTGATCCGAATAAGAAATATCCAATGATCGTATATTTCTATGAGAAACTTTCTGACGGATTGTATACTTATCAGGCGCCTGCCCCTACGCCATCACGTTTAAATATTCCTTTCTTTGTAAGTAATGGGTATTTGGTTTTCACTCCTGATATTAGTTATGAAGTTGGTCATCCAGGAAAATCAGCAGAAGAGTTTATCAATTCGGGTATTGAATATTTGAAAAAGAATGCTTGGGTTGATGGTACTAAAATTGGTATCCAAGGGCAAAGCTGGGGCGGTTATCAAGTGGCGCACTTGATTACTGTAACCAATATGTATGCTGCTGCTTGGGCTGGTGCGCCTGTGGTAAATATGACCTCTGCTTATGGTGGTATTCGTTGGGAAAGCGGTATGAACCGTCAGTTCCAATATGAGAAAACACAAAGCAGAATTGGAGCTACTTTATGGGAGAAACCTGAGTTGTATATCCAAAACTCGCCTTTATTCAATTTCCCTAAAGTAAATACACCAGTAGTAGTAATGGCAAATGATGCTGACGGTGCAGTGCCATGGTACCAAGGTATTGAAATGTTCACTGGCTTGCGTCGTTTGGGCAAACCAGTTTGGTTATTGAACTATAATAATGAAGCACACAACTTGGTGCAACGTCAAAATAGAAAAGATATCCAAATTCGTGAGCAGCAGTTTTTCGACTACTACCTGAAAGGTGCCAAAGCACCAGTTTGGATGGTAGGTGGTATTCCTGCTACCGAAAAAGGTAAAACTTGGGGTTTTGAATTAACTGACGAGAAACCTTAATTACTTTGTCATTTCGAGCGAAAGCGAGAAATCTTAGTAACATTATTTAGATCGCCATTGCGAGTAAGGAAGTAATCTTCACTTCCCCCACCTGCAATGGCGATTTTTCTTTAACTTCGATTTCAAATGAATATCCAAACCATCTTAACCAATTATTCTAGCTTCGAAGAAAAGACCTTGACCAATCGTTTTTTCAAACATGCAGATATTACGCCATTAATAGACCAGCTACCTGCCACATTTTCAATTCGCACACTTGGAAACTCTGTAAAGGGAAGAAGCATTAGCGCTGTAAAATGGGGAAATGGTGAAACTAAAGTAATGTTATGGAGCCAAATGCATGGCGATGAAGCTACAGGAACCATGGCTTTATTTGATTTATTCAACTTCCTGAAGTTGGATAACGAAACAGTAAAGCTGCTTCACAAAAACTGTCAGCTGTTGATGATTCCCATGGTAAATCCAGATGGTGCTGCCATGTTCACTCGTAGAAATGCACAGCAAATTGACATCAATAGAGATTTTATCCAAACCGCTAGTCCCGAAGGAAAAATATTAAAGCAAAGCAGGGCTGATTTTGAACCTGTTTTTGGTTTTAATTTGCATGACCAAACTACCTTATGGAGTGTTGATGAAACGTTAAAACCTGCCACCCTTTCCTATTTAGCGCCAGCTTATGATAAAGCCCTTTCTGTAGATCATACCCGTGAAAATGCCATGTTGGTAATTGCAGATATGTTCAAGGAGCTTGATTTATTATTGCCTCAGCACATCGGGCTTTTTGATGATGAATACGAGCCTCGAGCGTTTGGTGATAATTTTCAAAAAGCAGGCACTTCTACCATCTTGATTGAGGCTGGAGGGTATTTAAATGATCCAGAAAAGCAGCAGATAAGGAAATATTATTTCGCTTCTATCCTATCAGGGTTAATTTCAATTGCCAGTAAAAGTTATGAAAAGCAGAACACAGCTAATTACTTCAATATCCCTCAAAACAACAAGCAAATTTTCCACATCCTTATCCATAATCTGGTTTTAGATGGTATTCAAGTTAGCGTAGGCATCAACTATGATGAATGTCCAAATATAGATGGTATGAGTACTTATAAATCTTATAGTATACAAGATATTGGCGATTTGAGTTTTTGTGATGCTTACGAGGTTTATGATGCACAACACTGTGAGTTAAAAGGATCAATCAAGTTTAATAAAGCAGCCGATTTTGAATTACTAAAGGAAGGGCAAATTATTTTAGCTTTCAAAGAAGGAAGTTTAACGGTATAGTTTTCTTTACCACAGATGCACAGATATGTTTATTACCAAATGCTTAGAAACTTAAATTAGTGTATCTGTGGCTGCAAAATTTTTAATTAAATCCATTAGTATATGCGGTAAAATACCGCAAAAACACTAAATTCAACGCATAAAACTAAACAACAAATGGCATTAAGTAGAATTTGGTCCGCATTTATCATTGTTGCTATTGTAGTAGCGGCAATTAAATGTTTCTTTTTTGGACAAACGGAAATTTTTAGCTGGATGGTGATTGGCAAAGCCGATGATCCTACCAACTTAACCAAGGTTGACGGCGTCATACAAACCTGTTGGAATGCCGTAGAAATGTGCTTAAAACTAATTGGTATTTTAGCATTCTTTATGGGCTTGATGAGCATTGCCGAAAAAGCAGGCGGCATTCGTTTATTGTCGAGAATTGTGGGACCTTTTTTTTCAAAATTATTTCCCGAAGTACCTAAAGGACATCCCGCTACTGGACACATGGTGATGAATTTTTCGGCCAATTTATTGGGCTTGGATAATGCAGCTACTCCCTTTGGTTTAAAAGCTATGGAAAGCCTGCAGGAGCTTAATCCTAATAAATCAACTGCAAGTAATTCGCAAATTATGTTTCTATGCTTGCACGCAGCTGGACTAAGTTTAATCCCCGTAAGTGTGATTGCCTTGAGAGCTTCTTCCAATGCTTCAGATCCTACCGATATTTTTATCCCTTGTTTGATTGTCACCTTTGTAGGTACATTAACTGCAATGCTAATCGTTTCTTTCAAACAAAAAATCAATATTTTCCAACCCGTTATTTTGGGATGGATTTTAAGCATTAGTGCTGTAATTGGTCTATTGGTTTGGTATATTACCACTTTAGGTTCCAAGGAAATTACCTCGTTCTCTGGTTTACTGAGCAGTGGTGTCATTTTATTTATTGTACTGGCTATTTTATTAGGTGGTGTTTATAAAAAGATTGATGTTTTTGATGCTTTTGTTGACGGCGCCAAAGGTGGATTTGAAACAGCAGTAAAAATCATCCCCTATTTAGTTGGGATGTTGGTCGCCATTAGCATGCTACGTACCAGCGGTACTTTTGATGTGGTCATTTTAGGGATTAAAAATTTCTTTACCTTTTTAGGTGCAGATACCAGATTTGTAGAAGCCTTACCTACCGCGTTGATCAGACCTTTAAGCGGTGGTGGTGCCAGAGGTATGATGGTGGATACCATGACTGCTTATGGGCCAGATTCTTTTGCCAGCAGATTATCGGGTATTTTCCAAGGTGCAGCCGATACCACTTTTTACGTAATTGCAGTTTATTTTGGTTCAGTTTCGGTTAAGAACACTCGTTATGCCGTGGGTACCATGTTGCTGGCAGATTTAGCTGGTGTTTGTACGGCTATTGGTTTGGCTTATTTATTTTTTGGGAATAGTTAGATAGATTTCAAATTTCATTCTATAAAAAATAAAAGCGCTACATTAACCAATGTAGCGCTTTTATTTTAGGTATTAATTATGGCTTATCCCACCAAACCCTCGTATTTAGTCCATCTGACCCCCCATAAGGAAATGCAGCTACTGCTGCGTTATAACTGGCTCGATTAATTTGAGGTTCATTTACTGGATATCCTTCCCTTCTAGGAATTTGATCTCCATTGGCTCCAGGTGCAGCAGTTAGTACTGGATAGCCAGTTCTCCTCCATTCTGCCCAACCTTCGTAACCATGTAAAAATAGGTGAACCCATCTTTGAGTGGCTATTTGTTGTATAGCGTTGGTTGGATTATAAATTACGCTAGCATTTGTCAAATATGCAGTTGCCCCTGTGGTGGCACCTGTCCATTGTCTAATCGACTCTGTTATGGCGTTGTTATAGTTTGTAGCTGCTGTTACATCCCCTCCGGCAATCCAAGTCAGTTTAGCGGCCTCAGCCATTGCAAATAAAGCCTGTGCATATGTAACCAGATAAACTGGAGAATCCTGCTTACGTAAATTTGCGCCCAACAAAGAAAAATTTGCTGGTGGAGAGTCGGTTGATAAACCGTAAGCCAAACCTACATAGTCATTACTAGCACTTGCTTTATCCGCAAAAATAGGTAGTCTTGGATCCGATAGAGGTTTCATGTAATCTACTATGGGTTTACTTACCGCATACCACTGTCTGCCCAAATTGGTAAAAGAGTTAAACCAAAAGTTTTGCTGAGCGGCTTGAGCTAAATGCGGAAAAGAAAAATTATCAGCATTAGAAGTCATAATTCCATTGGCTAATGCTTTGTTAAATTCTGCTTTACCTGTAGTAGGATCAACCTTCGAAAGTCGTAAAGCCATTAACATATGGATGGTATTCCCTAATTTTTTCCATTTTTCTATGTTGCCCGCATACATGATATCATTTTTGATATTTCCCGCTGCAGTAATAACAGTGATATGGGCATTAGCTTCATCTAGAAGTTTAAATAAACCATTATAAATATCCTGTTGTTTGTCATATTTAGGTACATAGTTAGCATCCCCTTTAAGTGATTCTGAAAAAGGAATATCTCCCCACCTATCTGTCATATGCCAAAAGATATATGCTTTTAGAATTTTTGCCACTGCTTTTTGGTGCTCTATAGGACCTTCCGAAGGCTCCAAAGTGGAATTTAATGCGGTTTCCAAATTGAGAAGTGCACCATACCAAGAAGCAAAACTAAAGTTTGTTTCTATGTAGCGAGCATTATTTGGAAATGTTGTGAGTGATAAATATTGTGGGTAGTGCACTCCGTAAGCATTAGAACTTATTCCTGGCAGATACAACATAGTGTTTGCCATAAGCCTTGTCCCAGAGGCTTTGCTTGCATTATTTGGGTCTTTGTTGAGATTTTCATCGAACTTAGTACAGCCCGAAAATGCTAATCCCAATGATAATGCAAGAATTAGTGTTTTTATAATTGAATTTTTCATTGTCATTACGTTAAAATTTAACACTTAGGTTAAAGCCAAATGATCTTACTGTTTGTAGTTCTCCTTTTTCAATCCAACTGATAGAAGCGCTTCCTGAAGATAGTTCTGAAGGATCGACACCTTTTGGAGCATCCTGCCATATCATTAAAGGATTACGGGCAATAGCAGCTATTCTAAAAGATGAGAAAGGTGTTTTAGCTAAGATTTTATTAGGTAAGGTGTAGCCTAATGATACTTCTCTAAGTTTGATGTATGAGGCATCGTAGATCCATTCGTCGTAAATATATGTACCTAATCTATTTCTGTAATATTCTCTAGCATCAACATAGCCGGTAAATTCTTGGCCTCCTACATTTGTTGGCGTACCATTAATGGTTTTCATTGTGCCCGGAGCATAAATTCCATTTATTTTTATACCGCCGCCATTAGTTAAGAGATCTCTAATATTGGCGCCTCTATCGTTCATTGCAGCGGTGATTTCTGCAGTTCCCGCTTTAGCCGCGAGCATGTTTGTCCAGCTCATAAATTTTCCACCTTTCTGAAAGTCGATCATTATTCCTAGATCGATATTCTTGTATTGAAAAGTATTTCTAAAGCCTCCTGTGAAATCAGGAATAGCTGATCCAAAGTTAACTCCCAATTGGCGTATTGGTTGATCAGCGTTATCTAGCAAAATTTTTCCGGTAGCAGGATCTTTGGCATATCCTGGGCCTACAATTGAACCAAACTCTTTACCTTCCTCAGCATATAAGTATACCGTTTGACTAGAATAGACATTACTGCCTAGCGTTAACAATTTAACATCCGGATGTAGTTCTTCAACTTTATTATTGTTCTTGTTGAAATTGATAATCGTGTTCCATGTAAAGTTTTTTGATTTTATAGGAATAGCGTTTAACGATAACTCAATCCCCTTGTTTCTAATTTTACCAGCGTTAATTACTGTTGACGTATATCCACTAGCAGGCGAAACCGTTAGGTTAATAATTTGATTCTTGTTTAGTTGGTTATAGTAAGTGAAATCTATTCCAATTCTATTATTAGCGAAACTCAAATTGGTACCTATTTCAAATGAATTAGCAAATGAAGGTTCAATATTTGGATTTCTTAATGTGCTTGGTAAAGTCTGAGTATTAATTACTGGTGTTCCAGTATAAACTGTACCCGCTACATATATTGGCGAAATTTCGTAAGCAGATAGGTCGGAACCCGCTACTGCATATGACATACGAAGTTTACCAAAACTTAAAGGTTTCCATTTTAGCAATTCGCTGAATACAATACTACCAGAAACAGACGGGTACACATATGAGTTGTTATTGCTAGGCAAAGCAGAAGAAACATCGTTCCTAATGGTTGCATCTACAAAATAGATATCCTTATATCCGAAGGAAGCCATTGCATACATACTCCTTACTTGTTTCTTTCTTAGATAGTTGCTTACATTTGGTCTATCGATTGACGCCGCAATATTGTACCATCCTGGACTTACCAAGCCTCCAGCTGTAGATTGTGATAGGTAAGAATATTCTTGAGTGAGCAAGTTCGCTCCAGCATTAACATTTAAGGAGATGTCTCCAAAAGTCTTATTGTACTGTGCTAGAAACTCGTAATTGTTTTCTGTGTTTTGATATTTTCCTTCGGAGTATGCATCTGCAGCCCCACTGATGATACGGCCTCCCAAAGCTCTATAGTTTCTTAAACGTTGAGTGTACATATCCGACCTTACAAATCCAGATAGTTTTAACTCTGGTAATATTTGGTACGACAAATTGATGTCCCCGAAAAACCTATCTCTATCATCTAAGTTTAGGTTTTCATAGGCATCAAAATAAGGGTTATTCCAATCTGAGGGGTTGTTTGTTAGAATAATACCAGTGGTTGCCGCTGCTGTACTTGGATTAACGTTCCAGTTTTTTATGGTACCATCTGGATACTTATAATTTTTTAATTCGTTAATATCAATGTTGCGTTGGAACCATTGCGACGCACCAGTGAAGGATCCTTGATAACCTTGTACAGGTCTTGTACCGTTATTATTCGCGTAATTTAAATTAGCTCCTGCTGTTAACTTTTCGGTAATCTTAATTGAAGATGATAGACCAAAATTGTTTCTCTTTAGATTGGTATTTGGATAGGTTCCTTTGATATAAGTATTGTTGTAACTTAATCTTAAATTGGCTTTTTCATTACCTCCCGTAACGGTTATGCCGTTATTGGTATTAAAACCAGTCTCAAAAAAATCTTTGATATTATTTGGTTGTGGCACAAAAGGAGTTAGCTGCCCAAACCTTGAATCCTGTGGGTAGTATGAAAAATACATCCTTACTGGAGTTCCATCCATTTTTGGACCCCAGCTTTCATCATTGCCATTCACATATTTTTGTCCAGAAAGTGGTGTAGTAGCTCCAAAAGTTAGAAATGTTTGATTGTTTCCTACACCATATATATTTTGCATAGGTGTAAAGTTTCCTACTTTCTCAATCATGTTGGAAGTGGTAAATTCCACAGATGTTTTTCCGGCTTTACCTTTTTTAGTGGTGTATAAAATAGCACCATATTGGCCTCTAGCACCATATAATGCTGCCGCTGCTGGACCCTTTAAAACACTAATGCTTTCAATATCTTCTGGGTTTAAATCTTGGGCTAAGTTTCCTAGATCGACTCCATTAGCATCGGAATTACTGAAATTCCCATTGTTAAAAGGTGTACCGTCTACAACGATTAAGGGTTGTCCACCACCAGTTACGGAATTTACTCCCCTCAATTTGATTTTCTGAGTCCCACCCAGGCTTGCGCCTGAAGAGCCCGTAACTTGTGCACCAGCCACTTTACCAGCCAAAGCACCGATAACATTATTGTCTTTGGTCATGGTTAAATCTTCACCTTTAACCTCTTGTACCGCGTAACCAATTGATTTTGTGGAACGCTTAATACCAAGTGCAGTAACGACTACACCTTCTAATGTTTGTGAATCTTCGGATAAAACGACATTAATCGTTAACTGATTTCCTACGGTGACTTCTTTGGTTGCATAGCCGACGTAGCTAAAAACCAATACCGAACTGTTTGATGGGACATTGATGGTGAAATTACCATCGGCGCTGGTTGCTACGGTGTTGCCGGTTTGCCCCTTTACCGAAACACTGGCACCTGGAATTCCTTTTCCATTAGATGCATCTGTTACTTTACCTCTTACGGTTTTTTGTGCGTAAGTAAATAGCGTAAGCAGCAGCAAACCCAACAAGGTTAGCGTAAACTTTTTGTTCATGGTTTGTTTTGTTAGTTGATTGATTAGTTGATTGTCAACTGAATATACGCACAATTACGCAAACTTCATTACAAACCTTTATTTTTTGTTAAATTTTCTTTTTTGTTAGCCTACGTTTAACATATTCGAATATCCTCTGGCAATTAGCCGATTTTTACTAGACAAATACACTTCGCATTGCAAATTGATAATGGTTCTTCCTTGCTTGATTATGCTTGTTTTTGCGGTAATTATATCTCCCTCTTTGGCGGGTGCAAAGTAATCGATATTATTGTTCACCGTAGTAAAAGCATGTGCTAGATCTAAGGTAAAAACCGTGGCCCCTATCAAGTCGTCGATAATTCCGGCAGTAACGCCGCCATGTAGAATGCCATATGGATTGGTCATTTCTTTTCTTACCACATAACTGCAATGTAGACTACCCTTTTCGGCAGCAATTACGGTTGGTTTTAACCAGTTCATATAATTGGAAGGTGAGTTTTGTACTTCCTTTCCAACAAAGGATTGAAAAATTTTTAATCTGTCGTTAGCGTGGTTTTGTTGTTCCATTTCATAAATTTAGGCAAAAAATAGAAACATGAGTAAAAAGCAGATTACCGCCGTAGTAGAGCTGGACAGATCGAGATATAAAACTAAAGTTTTTGCCGACGGGCATTTTATTTATGCCGATGAGCCCGAGGAATTAGGCGGAAGTGATGAAGGAATGGCTCCAGGAGCTTTATTGTTGGCGAGTTTGGGCAGTTGTACGGCTATTACCATAAGAATGTATGCTGATAGAAAACAATTTCCTTTAGAAACCATCACCGTTAATTTGGCTATCTGTGCCGAAGAAGAAATGGATAAGGGTACGGTAATAGAAAGAGAAATTAAATTTACTGGAGATTTGGATGAAGACCAAATCAAGCGTTTAATGATTATTGCAGACAAATGCCCTATTCATAAGATTTTAAGCAACCCGATAAGGATTGTGACCCGTTAGTGTTCTAA
Organism: Pedobacter sp.; assembly: GCF_039594775.1. GTDB lineage: Bacteria > Bacteroidota > Bacteroidia > Sphingobacteriales > Sphingobacteriaceae > Pedobacter. The sequence goes on from NZ_JBCNMT010000003.1 coordinate 192,526, forward strand.
TTTTATTCAGACTTTGAGATTTCAAAATATTAGCTATTTTTGAAGGAACAAACGCTTTATGAAATATAGTCCTGGTTTACATATCCTATCAGAATTTACTTCTAACCAAACGCATCTGTTGTTTAATTCTGATCAATTTAGAGCATTATTTGATCAATTGATAGTAGCAAACCAACTCGACAAAGTGGGTGAAGTTTATCATGATTTTGAAAACGGTGGCTTTACTGCTGTAGTCTGTTTAACAGAGTCCCACATGTCTATCCATACATGGCCAGAGTATAAACTGGCTACTTTTGATGTTTTCCTTTCTAATTATAAGCGTAATAATAGTGATAAAGTGAAACGCATTTATCAATCTGTATTGTCTTTTTTTGATGGTGTTGAAATGCAGAAAAATGAAATAGTGCGCTAATGAAAACACTCAACCTCTCTTCATTTCCTATTAGCGAAACCATTATATGTCCACAGTGTGATAAACAGAATGTAGTTTATCATCTTACTGATTGTGACTATATCGTATGCCAAAATTGTTCGGCATATTCGAAACGCACCATTGGAAAGGAATTTCAATTTAAAAGGAAGTTAAATAGATTAGAATTTACTCCCGTTCTCAAAATAGGTTCTGTTGGTGTTATAGATAACGACGAATTTAAAGTCATTGCTTATTTTGAAAAAAGAGAGCGAGGTACGTCGTACAAATGGCGTGAGTACAGTTTGTTCAGCTTCCAGAAAGGTTATGCCACACTTTCAGAATTTGATGGGCATTGGAGTATCATTAGAGGAAAAGAGTTTTTTCCAGATTTAGCAGATTTATCAAGTAATTACAATTCGAGCATTAGGTATTTAAACTCCGATTTTCATCTATTTAATAAATATACGCCGGAGGTTATTGCGGCAGTTGGCGAATTTGGGGAAGATATTTTAGGTGGTAAAATCAAGGCGGTTGAGTTTGTGAGTCCGCCATTGATGATTGTAAAGGAAAAGCAGGGAAATAAATCAGATTATTATTTGGGTGAATACATGGAACCTAAAGTTATTGCCGAAGCTTTTGGTGTAGATGAACGTACATTACCAAGCAAGGTAGGAATAGGTGCCATACAACCTTCTAAATACCTTGATAAGTGGAATTCATTGTTTATTCTAACGGGAATAGCGATTATAGGGGTGTTGTTGATTCACTTATTGATTGGAAATCTCAAACCTGAAAAGGAATTATTTTATGAGAGTTTTCAATTAACACATAGTCAGGCAAATGGTAAGGACGTGATTAAATCATTCGCTAGTCCTAGTTTTGAGATTACGGATGACTACTCGAATTTAGAATTCTATATCAATTCCGCTGTTTCAGACAATTGGCTTGAAGCATCGATGGTGCTGGTTAACGAAAAGGACAACCGTACTTGGGAAGTCTCCAAGGGCTTCGAGTATTATTCAGGAGTTGCAGAGGGAGAAGCTTGGTCTGAAGGTGAGAGATATGCAGAAGTAATGTTGTCGAATATTCCTAAAGGTAAATACCATATTAATATTTACCCCTATTCAGGAGATCCTAATAGAGATGTTTTATTGGTGAAAGTTACAGCAAACTCCAGCATGTGGCGAAATACTTTATTAACCTGCTTGGCACTATGTTTATACCCCGCTTATTGTTGGTACAGAATGAGAAACTTTGAGAAGAAAAGATGGGATAACAGTAATTATTCACCTTTTGTAAGTTAAATAGCCGATGAAAATTAAGCCAATTAGATTTTACCTCATCCTAATGATAGTAGCCATTGCCGCTTATTCGTTAAGCCTTTGGTGTGGCTATGCATTTTACAATGACAAAGTAGAAAAGAATACAGAATATGAAGGCAGTAGAGGCCGTTCTGGATATGTAAATAGATTTTACCATAAATAAACTAAATATGAGCTTAAATGAATTAATTAGTATTAAATACATCATTGCATCTGTTGTATATTCTTTTATTGGGATATTGGTACTCATTGTTTCTTTTTGGATAATTGAGAAAATTACACCAGAAAACCTTTGGAAAGAAATATTGGATAAACAGAACAAAGCGCTTGCTATCGTTTTTGCGGCGTTCATTATTGCTATCGCTATCATTATCAGTTCGGCGATCCATAGTTAAATATGAACAAAAAGTTACCTGCGTTACTTCTTATTTCTGTTTTTGTTGTCGCTACCTGTGGATTGATCTATGAGCTCATCGCAGGTACATTGGCCAGTTACCTTTTGGGCGATTCTGTCACTCAATTTTCTACCATTATAGGTCTGTATCTTTTTTCAATGGGGATTGGTTCGTGGTTGTCCAAGTACTTTGATAAAAATATACTTTCATGGTTTATACAGATAGAGATACTCGTTGGTTTGGTGGGTGGTTTTAGTGCGAGTATTCTATTCCTCATTTTTGAGAGTATTGCCTCGTTCAGGATTGTGCTTTATGGTTTGGTGAGTTTAACGGGTATTCTTGTTGGTTTAGAAATTCCGTTGCTCATGCGGATTCTTCAAAATCGTTTTGAGTTTAAAGATTTGGTATCAAAAGTTTTTACTTTCGACTATATCGGTGCTCTACTTGCTTCTTTGATTTTTCCGCTGCTATTAATTCCTTATTTGGGATTGGTAAAAACCGCTTATTTGTTCGGTATTTTAAATGTAACCGTTGCTTTAATTGTATGTATGAGTTTCGGGAGAGAAATAAAGGCCGCAGGCTATCTTCGCAATGCGTCTATCATTAGCATCATTATTTTAATTACTGGCTTTGTTTATGCCGAGAAAATAACCAGTTTTTCGGAGAACATGGCTTATAGCGATACCATTATCTATTCTAAAAGTACATCCTATCAACGTATTGTTCTTACCAAAAAGAACAAAGTACTGCGTTTGTTTTTAAATGGGAATCTTCAATTCAGCTCTGATGATGAATATCGATACCACGAAGCTTTGGTTCATCCAGCATTACAAGCGCTTCCGCAAGCTAAAAATGTATTGGTTTTGGGTGGCGGCGATGGTTTAGCGGCGAGGGAAATCCTTAAATACAAACAGGTAGAAAGCATTACCCTAGTGGATTTAGATCATGGAATGACTTCCCTATTTCAATCTAACCCGATGTTGGTAAAGTTGAACCAACAATCTTTATTGTCTCCTAAAGTAAAGATAGTTAATACCGATGCTTTCAGTTGGGTTAAAAAACAGCAAAAGAAATTTGATTTTATAGTGGTTGATTTTCCAGATCCCTCTAATTATGCTGTTGGAAAGCTTTATACCAATTCTTTCTATAAAATCATGAAGGGGCTACTTGCACCCCAAGGTTTAATGGTGATCCAATCTACGTCTCCTTATATTGCTCCTAAATCATTTTGGGCGGTAAACAAAACGTTGGAAAGTGTTGAATTTAAAACGATACCCTATCATAATTACGTACCTTCTTTTGGCGAGTGGGGCTACATTATGGCCATGCATCCCGATCATAAATATAAAAAGCCGCAAAACTACCTGCCTAGTCTTAAGTTCATCTCCAAAGAAAGCTTTGATTTGATGCTCCATTTTCCAAAGGATATGGCTAAGGTAGAAACTGAAGTGAACAAGCTGAACAACCAAATTTTAGTGAAATATTTTGAAGATGAGTGGTCGTCAGTCTTATAAAGCAACAATGTCGGGCTATATCCATCGCCGCTCATTTTTGTTGAGATTAGGATTGGTTACTGGTGGAATTTTTCTGAACGGCTGCATCAAAAAAATCAAATCTAAAGTCTATGGTTTTTCAGGTAATTTAAAAGGTCCAAATGCTACCGCAGGACATATTTTGAGGGATAAAATCACTTTACCAAAGCCTACCAAAAGTAGAAATGTTAAAATATTGATTGTTGGTTCGGGAATGAGTGGGCTTTCGGCCGCAAGGTGGCTGCAGAAAAATGGTGAAACAGATTTTGAACTATTAGAGCTAGAAAATCACACTGGAGGTAACTCACATTACCATAAAAACCAAATTACCTCTTATCCACTTGGTGCACATTATACCACCATTGCCAATGCCGATGATGAATTGTTAATCGACTTTTTTAAAGAAGTTGAAGTAATTACCCATTTCGAAAACGGGCTGCCTTATTACAATGATTACCATCTTACTTTTGATCCAGAGGAACGCTTGCTTATTAATGGAGAATGGCAAGAAGGCCTGATTCCTGATTTTGGAGTTCCAAATAGCGATAAACAACAAATTAGAAAGTTCCTTAAAGAAGTAGAAGCACTAAAGCACACCAAAGGTGGCGACGGTAGGTATGCCTTTGATATTCCAATTCAAAAGAGTTCCAGCGATGAGGCTTTCACCCAATTGGATCAGATTTCCTTTAAAAAATACTTGGCCCAAAAAGGCTATGATTCGCCATATTTACTTTGGTACCTTAACTATGCCTGTAAAGATGATTATGGTCAAAAAATAGAAAAGATTTCGGCTTGGGCTGGTCTGCACTATTTTGCTAGCAGGAGAGGAAAAGCGGCTAATGCTGAAGATAACGCTGTACTAACTTGGTCCAAAGGAAATGGTTGGCTAGCAGAAAAGATGGCCGAGAAGTTGAAAGCAAACATCACCACCTCAACCGTATGTTACCAAATTAATGAAATGTCTAGTGGACAAATGCAGGCGTGGGTTTATCATACAGCAACCAAGGAAAGCACTTATATCATTGCTGATAAAATTATCTTAGCAACCCCTCAATATGTTAACCATAAACTATTAAAGAGTATTAAGCGGCCAGATTTTGATTATAAGAGACTCTCCTATTCTCCTTGGTTAATTGCCAATATCAGTGTCGATCAGTTGCCAAATGCAAAAGGAATGGATTTATGTTGGGACAATGTGGCCTACAATACGCCATCCGTTGGTTACGTAAACGCAACCCATCAGAATGTTGCTTTGAACAATGCCGAAAAGGTGTTGACCTATTATTTGCCCTTATGTGATTTTGAACCCACTATTTCTAGGTTAGCGGCCTATACCAGAACTTATGAGCAATGGCTAGATATCATTATGCCAGAGCTTAGGTATATTCATCCAGAAATAGACCAGGCAATTAAACAAATAGATTTATGGGTTTGGGGACATGGAATGATTGCTCCTACTCCAAATCTGATCTTTGGAGAAAATTTAAAGGCGGCTAGAAAACCAATAGATAACAGGATATTCTTTGCGCATACCGATCTTAGCGGTATCTCAATTTTTGAAGAGGCGTTTCATCAGGGTATTTGTGCAGCAAAAGAAGTGTTAGAGATATGATGAACTACAAACAGCCTTGGCTTCTTAATGCTTGGAAAGATGTGCTATTTATCTTATCCCCAGCCTTCTTTTGTTTGCTGTTGATTGCTTTATTTCCTGCCGAATTTCAGCAATCTAACCAAATGTCTGTAGCGCATTGGTTGATATTGGTCGTTTTTATAGATGTGGCCCATGTTTACAGTACACTTTATAGAACCTATTTCAATAGAAGCAACCTCATCAAAAATCAAACGTTATTAATTGCTATCCCCCTAATCTGCTACTTAATGGGTGTGGTCATTTACAATTTAGATGGTTTATGGTTTTGGCGCATCTTAGCCTATTTGGCTGTTTTTCATTTCATCAGGCAGCAATATGGTTTCATGAAACTCTATATCAGGCAAGATAATATTCGTAAATGGGATCGGTGGATAGATACCATTACCATTTATTGCACTACCTTATATCCTATTGCTTTTTGGCACTTAAAAGGTGATAGAAATTTCAACTGGTTTATAGAAGAAGACTTTTTCCAATTCCAAAATGAGATGTTGTTAACTGCCGTCAAAATTCTATATCTAATAGTGATTGCAATATACTTGCTTAAAGAAATCATCTCGGTTTCTAAGAAAAGGGCGATTAACCTTCCAAAGAATTTACTGATTATTGGAACGGGTTTATCTTGGTACTTTGGTATCGTTTATTTTAATGGCGATCTTACCTTTACTTTGTTAAACGTTGTTTCGCATGGTATCCCATACATGGCATTGGTTTGGTTCTTTGAGAAGAAGAAAAATGACGAGCAAAAATCACATACAAAGGTTTATAAGATGGCATTTGGCCGATATGGCATTTTTTTCTTTATCATGGCTATTATATTGTTTGCATATTTTGAAGAAGGTTTATGGGATAGTATGGTGTGGAATGAACATCAAACGGTATTTAAGCCTTTCTCCTTTTTACCTCAAGTAAATGATAAGTTTTTGCTTAGCTTAGTTATTCCACTTTTGGTGGTTCCACAAGCAACACATTATGTATTGGATGGCTTTATTTGGAAGAAAAAGTATCATTTCTGACCTTTCCGTCAATAAACTGAGTGGTTTTTGTTAACCTTTGCTATGGATACAATATCTTTGCGATATAATGAGTAATCCCAGTAAAAACTTCCTCAATTTCCTATCGGGAATTACCTTTGTAACGCTTTGGTCATCTGCTTCTTCTGCCACAAAAATTGGATTAACAGCCGTACAACCATTAGTGTTGTCCATTCCTCGCTTTATTTTGGCTTCGGCCTTAATGTTGGGCATTTCCCATTTGTTTATGCGGAAGCCCATTCCTAAAGACAAACAGATTTGGAAGCAGATGATTATTTACGGGTTCTTTAATGTGGGCTTGTATTTGGGTTTGTATGTAGTGGCCATGAAAGAGGTGTCTGCGGGATTAGGTTCGTTGTTTATTGCCATTAATCCGGTGCTGATTATGCTCATTAGTACCATTTGGTACCGACAGCCCATTAGGCCAGTTACCTTGTTGAGTTTCGCTTTATGCATGTCGGGAATGATTTTGGCCGCTTGGCCTCTTTTGCATGGTAGCCACGCTAGTATTTTGGGATTGGCTTTATTGCTACTTTGCAATATCTCCTATTCTATTGGTGCCATTTATTTTGCGAAGCAAGATTGGAAAGATACCCCTATTTTAACCATTAATGGGTGGCAAACTTTAGTGGGATGTATTTGTCTATTGCCTTTTGCGATATTTTATTACAAAGCTGATGCAAATGTTTTCAATACTGCTTTTATAGGTTCGGTAGTTTGGTTGGCCATTCCGGCTTCCATTATCGCTTCGTTGCTTTGGATGATGTTGTTGAAAGATAACCCCACAAAGGCTTCTGCTTGGTTGTTCCTTTGCCCGGTGGCGGGCTTTGCCATTGCTGCGATGTTGATGGGCGAACCGCTTACACTTTATACTTTGGCGGGAGTAGTACTAGTTATTGCAGGTTTGTATATGGTGCAGCGTATGAAAAGTGAACAAGCTAAATAAAGTGATTTTTTGAAAAGCAGGCTTCGGTAAGAAATAGCTTCAGCCAGTCCCGCTTTACTCTTTACTTTTTCCAATGTTTTATATTGGAATCGTGCTCGTTCCAATCGGGTTTAGTTGGCGAATGAAGTTTCCTTTTAATCGGCTAATAATATAGACTTACGAAGTTTTCAAAACTTCGTAAGTCTCAAGTTTTGTTAGGTGAACCTCTGGATTTTAGCCCCGAAAGTAATGGATAGCCCGCAAGCGAGTAGAGCGAGTGCGGACTAGAAATGAATGGCGGGACTATTGGGGATGATAAGCAATGTTTTTGCGCTTCAAATAATGGAGTTAAATAGTTTCTTAGAAGTTATATAGACTTGCGAAGTTGTCAAAATTTCGTAAGTCTTAGGCTAAAACCCCCGCGAAGTCTAATTGATTTTAAGCTTTTATAAGCTTGTTCAAGTGTGCAGAAACTTCCATTAAATTCAAGGGTTGGTTAGTCCAAGAAGGTAGCTTAAACTGCTCATGGAGATCAAGTGTCTCCATATTATCCAATGCCTGTTCAAGAGCGCTGGTAATCGATACAATTTCGATCTCATTTAACAATAAAGTCCCTCTTTTTTGCATAGAAGCCAAGGTAGCGGTAAGTACGTTTAACTGATAATTTAAAAGCTGTAGGCGATTGATTAACGGCCAGTTTAGCTTTTTATGGAAAGGTTCCTTTTGGGCCGCTTTGATGGCTTCGCTCAATGCCGACAAACGTTGATGACTTAATTTACGGGCCAAACGGTTTTGATGGATTGAAGTAAGTTCATTGGGTTTTAACGCCAAGGTTGATTGGAGATATAAATGGTTTGCTTTTAAAACCTCGGTGAGTAAAACACTTAACCTTGGAGCATTCCAAATGGGAAACAAAAAGGTAGCGGCTAAACATAGTCCAATGCCCAAAGCAGTGAATAATGCCCTATCAGATACCAATTGCCATAAATTGCCTTCGTAAACATTTAAACAAAGAATAACGGCCAACGTAATGCCAATAACGCTAATGCTATAGGCCACACGATTAAAGGCAAAGAAAACGAACAGTCCTATCACACTGATACCTAATTGCCATGGAGTGTTAACACTATTTATGACCAACCAACCTATCGACAATCCAATAACAGTTCCTCCAAAACGTTCTGCATTGCGTTTCATGGTTTGTCCGTAGCTTGGCCTACTTACAATCACCATGGTTAATAAAAGCCAATAGCTGTAATGTTCGTCAGAAAGCCAGGTAATGAGCAATAATGCAATTAAACACAGGGCCGATAAACGTAACGAAAATCGAAAAATGGGCGACTGTAACGAAAAATGTTGTTTAATGGCGTTAACCTGTATGGGTGCTGGTGTTAAAAAGTCCCGTACACGAACCTCTTCTTCGTTTGATGGTGTGGTAATATTTGGCTGATGAATGGCGGTAATTAAAGTACTGATTTCATCAATGTTGGTCAAAATTTGTTGTAATAAACTGGCTTTTTCGCTATCGAGCTCTTCCACTTTGTGACGCAGTTGCAACCGTAAACTTTCAAAGTTACTTAAGGCATCGCTGTTGGGATGGGTAAGCAATTTTGCTAAAACTTCAATGCTATGTTGGATAAGGGGCAAAACTCCTGTAGATACAAATTGATTACGCAGGTATGGATAATCATAATGCACCGCACTTACCTGTTCATAAAGGTCAATAAGGTTAGTCGATTTTTCTAAAAAGAACTTTCCTTTGGCGCTCACTTCACGCATCGCTCTTTCGTCACTCAATAACAGCTGTCTAATCAGTTCGTGCTGATTGGCTAGTTTTAAATGTAAGCGCATATTGCTTTGGTTGAACCCTGATAAACTAAACTCGGTGTCGTAGCCCTTTGCCCTTAGTTTCAATAAGGATGCCGTATCTCTTTCGGTTTGTTTAATGGCCCTGCGTAACGAACGGTATGGGAAAATCCAAATCTGGGAAAGGCTGATGAGCGAGTACCACAAACCACCTAGGAAGATATAGTTTCCGTAAAGTAATGGGTTTGCAGGTTTAAGCCCAATGGTAAAAGTGGCTAAAATAATACCCATTAAACCAATAGCATTCATGCGTTGGCCTACAATGCCTAACATGGTTAACATGAAGGTAATGAGCACAACCGTAAGTATCATTAAAGCTGGTACAGTGGCGCTCCAGGCGGTAACGGTAGCTACGAAAGTAAAAATGAGGTTAGTGATCCAAGCCGCCCTGATTTTATCACTACGGTTACCAGGTAAATCGGTCATGCAAATCATGAGTGCGCCTATACCTATTCCAATGGCAGTTGTGGGCCATCCCAAATAAAAGAAGTAAATAATTGGAAGAATTACGGCTAAAGTATTTCGCAGTGCATCAACACTGTGCTCACTTTTAAATAGCCGAATAACGGCGGAGAAATGCTTTCTTGATTTACTACTCATTTGCGGCTGCAAAGGTAGTGTATTTTGAGAGTAGTTAGGCCCCAGCAACTAAATTACTGAGGCCTAATTGCTTGTTTGCTTAGAAAGCTTGGTCGGCGGTAACATCGACCAGAGGAAGATGATTAAAAATTAAACTTCCCTTTGTATCTCAACAAGGCTTCAATGTAGTAATAGTCAGCGTAGTTGATGGGTACATCAATTTCTGAATTTCCAGGAAGGTGCCCGGTACTGTGTTCCAATACAAAACCATAGTTGTCGCCAATTTTACTAGTGTAAGCAGAAGTGCTTAGCGAATGCAGGATTTTATCGGCCGCTGCTTTATAACGTTTAGCATTTTTGCTGTATTTGGCTAATTCGTACAAAGCAGATGCGGTAATGGCTGCTGCCGAAGCGTCTCTTGGCGCATTAGGAATTTTAGGATCGTTATAATCCCAATAAGGAATACCGTCTGCCGGGGTGCTTTTGTTGTTTAAGATGTAGTGAGCAATAGCATCGGCTTGGGCTAAATATGTAGGTTTTTTGGTGTAGCGGTAAGACATGGTGTAGCCATATAAACCCCATGCTTGTCCCCTAGCCCACGATGATTCATTGGCATAGCCTTGTGCGGTTGTTTTCTTGATAACATTTCCGGTATTTACGTCGTAATCTACCACATGCCAAGAGCTGAAATCAGGGCGATAATGGTTTTTAATGGTGTTATCTGCATGGCTAATGGCAATTTTATAGAAGGAAGAGTCGCCAGTAAACTTGGTGGCTTCAAACAATAGTTCTAGATTCATCATGTTGTCGATGATTACAGGATATTTCCATTTATCACCATTGTGGTCCCATGACCTGATAACTCCCGTACTTGGAGTAAAACGAGTTGACAGTGATTTTGCGGCCTGAATAATGACTGATTTGTAAGCGGTGTCGCCCGTAAGGCGAAATCCATTACCAAAGGGACAAAAAATCATGAAACCTAAATCGTGGGTACCTTTGTTATATTGTTCCTTTTTGATGTCTTCTGTATATTTTTTTGCAAGTTCCAACCATTTTTTATCTTTCGAGAATTCGTAGTAATACCATAATTGTGCAGGAAAAAAGCCACTAGTCCAATCTCTAGATACCACCATTTTAAATTGACCTTTTTCTACTGTTCTAGGTGATACTTGATTGGGTTTGATCTTTCTAGCCGAGTCAACATTTTTCACTAAAACATCGGTTTGGATCTCTGCTGATTTTATCGTTTTCGCGACATCTATTTTTTGTGCCTGCGCACCTAATGCCGCTAATAATAGTGCGGTGGTAATTTTAAGTTTCATATGTGTATATACTTGTTTTGTCCTAGTTCTATGTTTATTTATTTGAGCTACAGCCAAATTAATGGGTGCCTGATGGGTAAATTTCTAATTACTTCGGCATTAGTTGGCTTTAAATCCAAGCTTTTCCAAGTGTTAAACCAGGTTTGCTTTCCAAAATAATTGGCACCAAATAAAAGAAATGGTTGTGCTACCGGCCAGTTTTCCCAATACATTACATCGGGCTTTAAAGTCCATTTTGATTTGTCGGCGATATATGGATAAAGATATTCTAATCCTTTTTTAATTGATTTACCATCGGCAGTTTCGTAGGTCCATAAATTGTCTTTTGGTGTCGACAGAATCTGGCATAATGCGGTCATGGCATCTAAGTTGAAAATAGCATATCCATAAGGTTTGGTCCTCTTCATCTCTAATGGGAAACTACCGTCATCGGCCATTTGGTTAGGTAAAAACACGTTTTTATACTGCTGTCTCAGAGAATCGAGCATGGGCTGGTCATTTACCAATTTGGCAAAAGATGCCACTTGCATAGCCCAACAAGTGCCGTGGTTGTTCTTCGCATTTTTCTCGGCAATACCATTTTTATTAGTGTTTAGCCATAGGATATAATCTGAAAACCACTTTTTAATGGTAGCTAAAGTTGCTTTGTCAAATGATTTTGATTTTTCCATTACGATTATCCCTTGAGCAACTTCCATGAAATGTATGGAATCGATAATGCCCCAACTTCTACCGGTAAATAAACCTTTAATGGCTTGTGCATAAGCTAAATTGGGATTCATTAAAGTCTCTTGGTTTACAAACCATGCTTTGAGGTGTACTATGGCTTGTTTAATGTATTTTTCATCGCCAGTAATTTGATATGCCGAAGCCAATGCCCCAATAATTTCGCTAAAACGAATCATTGCATGACGATGGGCCACAAAGTTTTCGGGGTTCGACATTCCGTCTCTGTTGATATAAGGCCCATCAGGATTTTTAGGGTCTGGCCAAAAATAATCGGCTTCTGAAAAGAAATCATGTTTGCCGCCAGCACTTTTAGGAGAGCTGCTTGCAGTAACAGTAATGGGTTGCTGGTGCATGGCCCAAGCTGCTTCCTTCAATACTTGTGCCTTTAAAACTGCTGTGGCCTGTACTTTATACGTGTTTTGTCCAAAAGCCGTAGTAATGGCTGCCACAGTAGATAATAGGAATAGTTTCAAGCTCTTCGTCATGATGGTTTTGTTATTCGATGTTTAGAAAAACGGTTTGCATATCTTTTGTGCCTACGGAAACAATGCTTTTCTTTTGATTGGTTTTAAGTCTAATGATCGCTCTTCCATTATAAAGTTGCACTTTAGACGACCCGGTAGAAGTTCCTTGGTCCTTAATCAGTTCTCCGTCACCTATTAAATTAAAGCTGACTTCATTAGCTGCATCCAAACAAAGTATTTTATTGGCATCGTAGGCTTTTACTTCTATGGTAGCTATACCATTAGCCTCGTTGATTTTATTTAAGGTAAGTTGTGTTGGCTTGCCCCATTTATCTGTCTGATATTCCTGCGTAATTTCATCGGTTACGGTTACTTTACCTTTTTTAGCTACTACTTTAAAATGATAGGTTCCTTTTTGCATTGGAATGGTCCAACGTAAGCCAGCGGCAGGGAAATCTTGGCTATTGCGTTTCTTTACGCCAAAGCTTTTTCCGTTCACGAAAAGTTCTGCTTCATCGCAATTAGAGTAAACTTTTACCATTTTTTCTTCACCTTCTGCTCCCCAACGTACAGGCCATGAGTGTCCGTAAATGTGTACCATTGGGGTATTGGTCCAGTAAGATTGGAAAATATAGAAGGATTCTTTTTTGGTGAAATCACGCTCAATTACTCCTTTTTGATTCACATAAGGCACTGGGTTTTCAGGACGAATAGGCGTACTAAAATCTTTGAAAGGCCAGTAGGCAGTTCCGGTAAGCCAAGGCATGGTCTCTTGTTCTTTCAAATGCCAGTCAATGAGGTTGGCAATGTAGCTTTCGCTCCAATCGCCGTCTTTACTTACTCTTGCTCCGCCACCGTATAGTGAGGCATCTCCTGCCCTTTCATCGGCACCTCCACCTTGTTTGATCTTCAAAAGCGCATTGTCTGGATTTTCAGAATGGCGTCTAGCATGGCTATCGCCGCCCCATTCTACGTGTAGGAAACGGTCTGATTTATCAAACTCGCTCTGAGAAACACTCTTATACTCGGTGTAGTTACCACGATACCACCCTGCCCAAATAGACGGAGAATATACATCGACAATATCCCTACAGAAATCACAACGCCTAATGGCCGTACTTCTCGATGGGTCTAATTGGTGCGACAAATTGTTAAGTTCTTTCATGTAAGTACGTATCTTCTCTTTGTCGAACTCATTGAAATCGCCAGGCCAATCGTTCTCGTTGCCCAAGCCCCAAATAATAATGGAAGGATGATTATAGTGCTGTTCAATCATATTGGTAAGCATACGCTTGCCTTGAGCTTGGTAAACCGCGCCTCCCAAACCACCACGGCACCAAGGAATTTCTTCCCAAACCAAAATGCCTAAGCTATCGCAAAGGTCAAGAATGATACGAGATTGTTGATAATGCCCTAAACGAATGAAGTTTACACCCATTTCTTTCATCATCTTCATTTCCGTTATCATCATTTCTTCGGTCATGGCCGCGGCTACCCCGGCATGGTCTTCATGACGGTGCGTACCGCGTAATAACAATCGTTTCCCATTAAGAGTAAATGGACCTTTTTTCACAAACTCGAAATGTCGGAATCCTATTTTTTGGCTCAATTGATAGGTTTGTCCATTGGCAGATAGGCTCAGTTTTACTTCATATTGTTGAGGCAATTCTGTTGACCATAACTTTGGCGATTTAACGCTAGTTTCTAGCAATAAAGAATCGCCTTGAAAGGTATTAATGCTTTTATCGATGCTTAAAACATTTTTCCCGCTTGGATCAACCACATTGATTTTTAAAGTCGCAGTTTTTAATTGATCTGGATTAAGCAGTCTCGCTTTGATAGATAGTTTGCCTAAACTTCCTTTAGCATCAACCGAAGCACTGGCAAAAATCTTATCTACAGCCAAAGGTGGGTTGTAAACTAAATTCAGGTAACGGTAAATCCCTCCGTAAACATTGAAATCGGATAAGCTGGAAGGCATCATTTCTAAATCTCTACTGTTATCGCTACGGATAATGACCGGAATTTTGCCCTTAAATTGGGTTTTATAAACAGGCAGCTTTTTAAAGGCAGCTACCGCATCTGTAATGTCGGCGGTCCATTCATCGTAACCACCCACATGTGTAGCTACTTTGGTGGTATAAATGTAAACATCGGTTTTTTGTCCTGCACCTTCAAAATGCAGTAGCGTTCTACCGTTGTTATATGGATTCTCGATTTCGAGGTTTGTACGGTACCAACCTGGTCCTTGATAATAATGAACATCAGGGTTGGTGGCATCGGTAGCATTAAAACAATGTGGTAAATTAATTTTTTGCCAAAATGGAAGTTCTTCTGGATTTCCTTTGCCTACCGGACGTACGGCTTCCCAAATACCTCCTAAATCTTGTTTTACAAATTCCCAACCTGTAATTAATCGTTTTGAATTTTGAGCTTGTAAACCTTGGCTTACTGCAATTAAGAATAGAAATAGCAGTTTAATTTTTTTGAACATACTTAAAGTTTTTATTTGGTTGAGTGTTGGATTTTCTCCAACATCTTTATCCCCGTAAGCTACAAAACCCTTTTTACTTAGCAAACAGTCTGCTGGGTACGTTGTCGTGTTATGATTAAATTGCCCAGCATGAGGTATCGTTTCGTTCATTTGTTTATGAGCTCGATTGTATTGTTTTCTTTTGATGTTTGTTGTTTTTAATTATTTGATTAATAGTTTGTTGTTGTTGTTTTTGTGATGTTTTTGTTAAAATATGTTGATTATTTTGAATAATTAATGATGCCTGCCTCTATCCGAAATATGTTGAAAAAATATCCTCGAAAAAACACGAAAACGTTTGCGTATTTATATTCCCTTTTTGATAGGCGATTAATTCACTTTTCTTACCTGTATGGCATTTAAAACTGGCTTTCCTTCGATGCTTTTAAATGATAGCTGAATACCTTTATCATCGGTAACCATATACTCAAATTTCCTTTCTACTTTTTGAGCAACTCCATATTTGGCCGCTAGGTTTAAAGCCTTGATTACCAATCTGCCGTTTAGATAAACATCAAAAATACGCTGAGGCGGAACCTCTTTACCTCCTGCGATCAAGCTATCCAAATTATAGGGCAAATTGGTTTGTATACCATTTCCCATCAGCTCTGCAAAATGTAAAGTGATTTCATATTTCCCTTTAGGTACGCTGAACTGATATCCTTCTATACCCACTTGCTGCGTTTGATAGATGGGGTCATTTTGGGTGCCGATGATGTTTTTGTCTGAACCATAAGCCATTCGTCCGCTGTTTTTGATTTTAAAAGCCTCTCCGCCAAGGTGTCCCCAAGTATTTGGTTCGTAAGCTTTACTTGGTAGCCAAATTTGCTGCTGATTATCTATAAATTGTCTTTGGGAACCCATCAGAATATTAAAAGAATGGCTTCCGTTTAAAAAGGCTTGTGGTTGTAGAACAAAATCAATAGTGCTTTGATCGGTATACAACTTTTCATTTTTATAGCCTTTGGCAATGATCATATTTTTGCCCAACTTAAGATCTACATCCCAACTGGCTACGGCTTCGGTAAATGCTTTTCTTTCATAAGTTTTCCCATTTACCATTAATATTGCACTATCTAAATTGCTAATGACGGTTAAGTTTTGTGTAGTTTTAGCACCAGATCTTAGTGTCCATGAGCCGTCGCCAATTTTAATATAAGGTTTTGGGCTAAAGTTGGCTTTATATAGGAAATAGGTGTTTTTTGGTTTTCGATCCAAGGTAAGTAATCCCTTGTTGTTAATGCCTGGCATGGTTTCGCTTCTCGTTTCAGAGCTAAAATCGGATAAATTCCATGCTGCAGCACCAGCAATGAAAGGTCGTTGCATGATGGCTTTGATATAGATCTGATGATAATCCATGCCATACTCCAAACTTTTGTCGAACCTCACGGGAAGTTCAGCATGTATTCTTGGGTCAACGTCTGCACCGTATTCGGTCACCATTAAAGGTTTTTCGGGCATTCCAGCATGTATCTTGTCTAAATTTGGACCAAAGTCTTCCGACTTTCCGCCATACCAACCTTGGTAAAGGTTCCATCCTACTACCATTGGAATTTTAGTTAAACCCGCATTGGTATAGCCGTTCACATCACCGTGGTTGCTCATTAGCGTATAGCGTGAAGGATCCAGTTTTCGGGTTAAATTTTCCAATTGCTGTGCAAGGTTTTCAATATTTTTTAGATATTTCTTTTTTCTCTCCGGATCATTTCCATAACGCATTTTGAGTAATACCTCGTTCATGTAGGCCCACATAATGATACTTGGATGATTGTAGCCTTGTTTGATCATTTCTACCTGCATGGCTTTGCAATTGTTGTAAAAGGCTTCACTTTCGGTAATTTCGTTCACTACTGGGATTTCAACCGAAGCCAAGATACCTAAACGGTCACAGGCATCAAGAATGGCTTGGTCTTGTGGGTAGTGTGCTACACGTAAGAAATTCCCTCCCATTTCTTTCAGCATTTCTACGTCTTTAACCTGTAGTGCTGTAGGTACAGCATTGCCCATTTTGGCAAAATCTTGGTGACGGCTGGCACCAATTAATTTCGTTGGTTTACCATTTAGGGAAAAGCCCTTTTCAGCATCGAAACTGAAATATCTTAATCCAACATTGGTTTTGATTTGATCCAATACTTTATTCGTAGCTGGATCTATCAGTTTGGTAATGGCTTGATATAGATACGGTCTTTCGGGCGACCATAAAATCGGATTCTTAATTTCTATTTTTGGAAGTTGAAAAGTATGAGTGGCGATTGTACTGCTTTCGCCAACTTTACGGGCAGTAGCATCGGTAATGGTAGTTACTATTTTTAGCTGCCTTCTCATAGTATAATCAACGATATTTCCTTTTACTTGAATGGCAGCATTTTGCTCGTTTACATTTTCTGCGTGGATATATATACCGTTAGTGCCGTATTGTTCTTCTGCAAAGTGTGTATCGTTAACAATTACCAAGGAAACGTTTCGGTATAAACCTCCAAAAAAAGTGAAGTCGCCCGATAAAGGGGCGATGGATTCATTATGGCTATTATCAACTTTTACGATGATTTCATCATTGTCATTAAATTTTAAGTCTTTTAAAGCAATGGTGAAACCAGTGTAGCCACCTATGTGGTTTCCTATTTTTTTGCCATTCAAATAAATCTCAGTTTCTTGGTTTGCTCCACCAAAATCAAGATATATTTTCTTTGTTTTCCAAGTGGGTTGAAGTTTTAATTTTTTCTTGTAATAACCTATTCCTCGATAATAGCCTGGCACATCATCCAAAACATCGAAAGCATTCCAAGTGTTCGGAATATTTACGGAAGTATATTTAAGCGAAGCATAACCTTGGGCTTTTGGGTCTTTGGCAAAGCTCCAGTTTTGGTTGATGTTAATTACCGTTCTTGGCGTTACATTTATTTTTTGTTGTGAAAAGACTTGAATAAAGCTAAATGAAAGAAGGAAAATGAGTTTTGTTTTCAAGAAAGTGCTTTTAACGAGTGATCAATTAGGAGAAATTAGATTTATGTTGGTGGTGATGATTTAATAAGGAGCATCCTAAACGGATGCTCCTCCAATCAACTAACCTACTTTTTTATGAAAAAATCATTATTCAATTTTGTCCTTGGCAGGAACATTACTTTCATAGCCTATGTAACCTTTGTTTTGGTTGATATGCCCAGTAGTGTTAAATCTTTGCGCTGAGGCAGGAATTGGCCACAATACATGGTATGGCGCAATGGTATACTTAACTCCTTGTAATGTTGGTACATTGTTTTTATAGAAATCATTTTTCTCCATGATGCGGTCATAAAAGAAATTGTTGTCTGAAAAAGTAGCCAGATTATAGGTTTTGCCATTGTATGCTGCTTTACCTGTAAGTGCGAAAATGAATGCAATACGGGTTAACTCTGTTTTACGAGACTCTTCCCAGAATAATTCTCTTGCACGTTCATCTAGAATAGTACCGATGGTAACTTTGCTGGCATCAGTTAACAACGTAGCATTTGCGCGTCTTCTCACTTCGTTAATGTCTTGCATAGCTAAAGCTAACTCACCTTTCCAGTAATAAACTTCTGCACGTAATAAATACGTCTCTGCCAAACGGAATACATACCAATCGGTATTGGTACCACGAGGTGGATTCCAATAAGGATCAACGGCTAAGGCATTGGTTGAGTTGATGAACACTTTGTAATGTGGCCATCCAAACCAGTGACGAATAGTATCTAATGCGCCATTTTGAAACCTCTGTGCTACGTTTGAAGAATTATAAGGTTGCAATGGTTGACCGTATAATGCCCTATCAGCTAAATTAGAAGAGGTTTTTAAGGCTGGATTGTTATAAACTAAATCCGTCATATCCATCCACATTCCTTTGGCATGTCTGTAGTCGGTATTATCAGTCCAAATGTATTGAGTACTATATGGGGTACCGCGGTACCTTCCAATGCCCCTACCATACATTCTAGTTAATGGGATTTCTGCGGTAGCAGCATCTACCATGGCAGTTGCGCCCGACGGTGTTTTTACGTTGGCAAAGTGCCATGCTGGCACGGTATTACGCATTAATTGCGAACCATTTGCGGTAGCACCTAAATCACGAAAAGCCTCTCTATCCAATACTAAAAATAATGCTTCTCTGTTGGCTGCAATGGCTTTGTTGTCCATTCTGTGCAAATCCCATACTACATTTTTGGACGCATCGCCAGCAGTGCTGCCAAATCTGTTCATCATTAAAGCATACTTACCGCCATTAATGACATTATTAGCGGAAGTTAAAGCATCATCAAATTTGCCTAAAGCAAGATTTACCTTGGTTAGTAAATGACTTACCGCACCTTTGGTCACTTCGCCTTTGGCTACATTATCATTTACCCAGGTTTGGGCAAATTCCAAATCCGTTTTCATTCTGGCCAAAATCACTTCTCTTTTAGTAGAGTAGAAATCGGTACGTGGCGCATCTAAATCTTTTAACAATACAGGAATATCTCCAAACTGATGTACCAACCTGTAATAGAAATAAGCCCTATAGAAATATGCAGTACCTAAAATGGCATTTTTTTCTGCTTCTGATGCATATTTGGGAACATCAATATTGGTGATTACCGTGTTGGCTTGTCTAATGCCACGATATAGATTGGTCCAATACCAACCAATTTTGTTATAATCATCACTGTTCAGGTTGGCATCAGGAGTAATACGGGTAACCAAATCTTGTGCTGGGGTACTCTTATCGGTAGTGCCTTCTACAGCCACATCTGAAAAAATAGATTCGGTTAGCATTGGAGCTGAGTCGCCAAAATATTCTCCTCTTACCACTAGCGATACTCCAGCTAAAGCTGATCGCATGGCTCCCGGGGTATTTAAACTGATAGGCTGATAGGTGGAAAGCATATCGGTATCCAAAAAGCTCTTTTTACATCCCATATCTGCTAAAAACAGTACCGATAGGCATGATATGGCGATTTTTTTATTTATATTTTTCATTTCAGTTAACATTATAAAGAAACATTTAAACCTAAGGTGTAATATCTTGGTGTAGGTCCGTTGTTCTCAGGATCCCAGAAATTCCAATCTTTACTCCATACATAAGCGTTGTTTACATTGGCATAAATTTTCGCATTTTTCACTTTCACCTTGCTTAGTAAGTTTTGTGGTAATGTATAAGCAAGGGCTACAGAATTTAATCTGATGAAAGAATTGTCTCTGTATACGTTAAAACTAGTGCCACTTGTTCCTGAATTTAATCGTGAGTAATCATTAATTGGATTTGAAGGGGTCCAGTAAGGTACTTGGTATGAATTCATACGAGCGAAGCCCACACTACCTGGTTGGTTTTTAGCTGTATTGAATTGTTTCAATTGCCCCCAGTTAGAAAGCAATTGGAAGGAAACGTCAAAGTTTTTGAAGATGTTAAACTCGTTTCTCATTGCGAAAATGAAGCGAGGAGTTGTAAAGCCTAAAAAGTCTTTGTCCGAATCGCCATATGCGTAGTTACCATCTCTATCTACTAGTTTGAAATCGCCTGGTCTGATGGCTTTATTGAACTTATTTGCTTCGGCAACCTCATTTTCTTGCCACACTCCTGCTACTCTATAATCCCAAACCACGTTAATATCTCTACCAATAAACCATCCATTTGCCAGGTCATCAGCTGGAAATGCTAATTTTACGATTTTGTTCCTGGAGAACGACATGGTGAAATTCGTATTCCACTTGAAATTGTCACTTGAAAAGTTCCTACTGTTCAAAGTGATGTCCATCCCCTTGTTTTTAATTTCTGCTAGGTTTGAATACACATATTCGTATCCTGTAAAATCAGGCACTTTTTGCTCTACCAAAAGGTTGCTGGTCTTTTTGGCATAGAATTCAACTGTTCCGCTTAATCTATCTTTTAAAATAGAGAAGTCTAAGCCAATATTAAAGGCTTTGGTTTCTTCCCATTTCAAATTGGAGTTAGGCATACGAAGACCATTGGCTAGCGTGGTAATGGATACGGCATTGCCATTGGCATCTATACCTACCGACTTTCCTGTTGTTAATACTGCCAGTGCGGCATAAGGTTCTACAGTATTATTACTTGGATTACGTAAATCTCTGTTGCCGTTAACGCCATATGATAAACGTAACTTACCGTAATTTAACCAATTGATATTTTTCATGAACGATTCTTCTGTAAAGGTCCAAGCCACGGCTGCAGCTGGGAAGGTGGCATCTTTGAAATTGACACCGAATACTGAATAGCCGTCTTTTCTCAAGGATAAAGTAAGGTAATAACGTTGCATTAAGCTGTAGTTTACCCTGGCCATTAAAGCATCTCCGGTGTACACCTTATCTTCTGCGTTTACGGTTGGTAAAACACCGGCAGCTAAGTTGTGATACCCTAAAATATCACTAGGAATAAAACCAGAGTTACCGGCCTGTGTCCACCAAGTTTGATATTTTTCAGCGTTTGCTAGCAAGGTTACATCTACATTGTGGATTTTTCCAAAAGTCCTGTTCCACTTCAGTAAGTTATCCACTTGCCAATTGTATCTTGTTTCATGTGCACGGGTAACTTGGCCTCCTGGTGTAATTACATTTGGGTTTTGCGATGATAAATGGTTGAATGTGCGGTACATGTCAATGCCAGGGCTAAAGTTCAGTTGATAAGTAATACCAAACGGAAGGGTTACTTTACCATACAAGCTTCCAAATAAAGTATTTTGTTTATTCAATCTGCCATTGTAGGTCATATCCAAAAATGGATTTCTGGCATTTAAACCAACGTCATCTGTTGGAATCCTACGCAAACTGCCGTCTGCATTATATTTATCGCCATAGGGCGAAAGGTTAATCAATTGCCCCCAGTCGGCTTCTATTGCACCTTCATCCCTGTCTGCATATTGAATGTTAGCGCCAACTGTGATGAACTTGGCAATTTGGCTTTCTAAATTCAATCTAAACCTTACGGTGCTAAACTCGCCACCTTCAATTAAGTTTTGGTTTTTTTGGTAACCTAGCGACATGTAGTATCTAATATCCTCTTTACTGCCACTTACACTTAAGGTATGGTCTTGACGAAAACCTGTTCTAAAGATGTCATCGTACCAGTTGGTGGTTTTTCCGGCCAAATAATTTGCTTTTTCGTTAGCCGTTAAGCCCAATCTGTTTAACCATAAATCAACAGGGTCACCCGTTTGGCCATTTAACCACTGGGTCATGGTAACTCCGGCTGGTAAGTTTCTTGGGTCGTTATATAGGTAGCTTGGGGTGGAAGCACCGCTTCTCATTACATCGGCACGCCAGTCTAGAAATCCAGGTCCATCATATGGTCGCATGTTTTGCGCCAATTGTGCTAAGCCAACATTGGTATTAAAAGTAATGGTAGGTTTAGCGCCTGTTCCCTTCTTTGTGGTAATGGCCACTACTCCTGTCGCAGCTTTTGCGCCATAAACAGCAAGAGAACTGGCATCTTTTAATACATCGACACTTTCAATATCATTAGGATTGATATCTGCTATTTGTCCATTGAAAATAACCCCATCTAATACTATTAAGGGTTCGTTTCCAGCAGTAAGAGTCGATTTTCCACGAACCAGTAATGCACCGCCTCCTTTAGCGCTGGTATTTAAGCTTACGCTCATACCCGCTACGTTACCTTTTAGTATGTCGGCAACACTTTGAGGGTTTTCGTTCTCTAATCGCGTTGCGTTTACGCTGGAAATGGCACCAGTAACATCTTTTCTGCTCGCAGTACCGTAACCAATTACCACTACTTCGGAAAGCCCCTTGGCATCATCTTCCTCTAAGGTGACAGCAACACTGATTTTTCCATTTAACGGTACTTCTTTTGTCTTGTAACCAATGCTTGTAAATATTAAAATAGCATTAGTACTATTGGTTCTTATGGCGAATTTTCCTGAACCATCGGTTACTACTGATAATTGTGTGTTTTTTACCTTAACACCAACACCTGGCATAGGTACACCTGACGCATCTGTAACGGTACCAGTAATCTCCGTTTGCGCACTGTTTTTTAATATTCTTAATGATTTTTCAGATTCAGCTTTATGAATACTAGCTGAGGCTTTAAGTTGCAGAAAGAAACACCAAAGAAGTACCATGGCTACGTTCTGCAAAATCCTTTTTGATAGAATTTTACTCATACAGTTAAAAATTTGGTTTAGTGGGTTAGCGTCAAAATATGTTTTGACGAGTGTAAATATAGAAGTGTTATCAGGATATTTGCAATAGTTTATTATTTATAAATATCTGATAATTAGATTATTATATCTATTTTGATACGCTTAAATCACAACTATAAAATGAAGTAAGTAACTGATTAGTTGCAGTATGAAAAGTATGCTAAATTTTAAAATGATACGTTTAAAACGCAATGAAAAATAATGATAAAAAAATACGAAAACGTTTGCGCCCGCTAGATTAGAAACCGCTTTTAGGCATTTTTGTCAAGCACTAACTTAGCCCAACCAGACTTCCCGACGCCACGAATATCTTTTTTTCGCTCTTCCATTACTTTTTTAACCTTGGAAGCATAGGCCCAGCAGGTACTTTGCCTAATCCCAAGCTTTTCGGAAAGCTTGTGTGAGGAGATACTTCCTTTGGAACTATACATGAGGTATACCAAATAGAACGCTTTATTTATTGGAATACGGTTATTCTCAAAAATAGTGTGGTGTAACACTGATTCTTCATATGCACATTTGGTACAACGCCTATTATAAGGTACTTTACCATTACAATAATTGGTATGGTTACATTTTAAGCAGGTATATCCGCCATTCCATTTTAATTCCGATAGAAATTTATAACAAGCTTCCTTATCGGGATATTTTAAACTGAATTCATCAAAATCCAGCTCTGTTGCATTTACACGAGCATCTGTAACCTTTTCAATGCTGGTTTTAAGGTTAATATTATCTTTTTCCAACAGTACGTTCATCCTGGAAATTTCTTCGGCCTGCTGTAAGAGCAAATCATTTTTCAGCAGTAGCTCTGAGTTTTGCTTCTCAATGGTTTCATTTTGCTTTTGTAGGGCAACGGCTTGCTGTTTTACCTCAATGGTACGTTTTTCAACCTTAGCTTCAAGCTCTCTGTTCAAATTATCCTTCATTTCAGCATTTAGCTGCATTTGTTTGATGATCTGTTTCTGTGCGTTTTCTTTCTTTTTTTTCAGTATACGCACTTGGTCACCAATGGCAAAGGATAGAAATACCATCTCAAATAGGAAGCCAAAACTTAGACTATAGAAACCCAAGACACCGGGAATATGCCTAGCATAACCTAAAATATGGACTACCTTAATGATAAAGCCTAGGAACAGAAAAGAATAGCCCACCACAAAAAAACGGGCTGGTCTGTATTTCTTCTTCCATAAAATGTAGATACCTGTTATAAAACCAATGGAAAGTGGTATAAACTCAATAAATTTATATTTAAACCAGTCGGGGTTATAGAGCAGGCAAACGAGAAAAAACAACAAACGGAGCACAAGCACCACGTTGATCACCTTCGAAAAAACAGGTGCTTTTTGTTTAACGTGGAGTAGCTCTTTGGTAAAAATAAGTGCAAAGGAACTGATGCAAAGTAGTGCTATCCCGTAAGCATATTCATTCCAAACGGGATGCTGTGGCCAAAAATATTGAAAAGCAATCCCATCAATGGATACTTCATACAAACCAACACTTAAAATATATAAAATGTAATATAGGTATTGTTTTCTGCGGACGGCCAGATACATCAACAGGTTGTGAAAACTGAAGATGAAAATCATTCCATAGAACAAACCATAAGTAAGGTATTCAGTTAGACCGTATTGTATAAACCGCTCAATGGTTCTGAATACGATAATTACATTTACCCTATCTTTTGATTTGATTTTGAAATAGTAGTAGTACTCTCCTTTTTTAAGGTTTTTGATTAGGAATTCGAAATTCTTATGTCGATATAAACGTTCTTTAAACGTCAAGTCGGCACCAGAACGGGCATGAATATATTTACCGCTTTCATCTGGAAAATAAACATCGATATGATCGGTTACCTGATCAAAAAACTCAATGACACTTGATTTTTCGAAATCCTCTTTAAACTTAACTTTTACTCTGTACCAATAGGTAGAACTACGGTTATAATTTTTCGGATAGTAATCTATATTTGGAGCAAATTTATTGTGGTAAGCCGAACTTGAAATAGTATCGAAACTTAGTTCGCCACTAGGATCTTCCAAGGCTACAATTTCTTTCGATTTAAAAATGTATTCGGCAGTATTATTATTGATGACTACTGTTTGTTGTGCAATAGCATCGAAAGAAATAAGGAAGAGTAAAAATAAAAATGCCCGTAATCGAATTTTAAACATTACAATGAAGTGCCAACATTCAGTTAGTTTGGTAACGTTAAATATAGTTACTAAAATTGAAATAGGTATTCAAAGAATAAACTTTGAATACCTATTTATTTTTAAAAAAAAGAATTTCTTTACGAATTAAAGTGGTAAAGGAATACCACATCGCCATTGTAGGCAGGTTTTGCTTGGTCCTTAATTTCCAAAATGATATTAACAACTACTTTGGTAGTGCCTCTTAGGTTTAAAATCGATTTTAAACTAGCCTTTAAACGTACTTCGCTATCAACAGTTACTGCTTGCCCAAACTTTAGGCTTTCGATGCCGTAGTTGATTTCCATCTTTAAATTGCCAATCCTAACGATCTGTTGCCATAAATACGGAACCAGTGAAAGTGTTAAGTACCCATGGGCAATGGTGGTTTTAAACGGACTTTCTACTGCTGCTCTTTCGGTATCAGTATGTATCCATTGATGGTCAAGCGTGGCATCGGCAAATTTGTTGATCTGCTCCTGAGTAATTTTATACCAAGTAGATGTGCCTAATTCATTCCCCAAATAGGAAGCAAAATCATCATGGTTATTAATTTCAATCATATAATAAGTTGTTGGTTATACTATAACAGCCCTTTAATGTTTGCGGGAGAATAATTGATAGATTTCAAGGTCTTATCGTCTCCTTGACGATAAACAAGGTATAAGCCTTCTATTTCTTTAAAATAAGCGTCTACGTTATCTTTTTTCTTGTAATAGGCAATTGTCTCTTCTGCTTCTTCAATTGTCTTACAAGCTTTGCTCATATTGGAGCGATGTACTTCGTCAAAAAGTGTCTTAAATTTAGTTCCTAATCCAAACTCTAAAACAGCACCTGCTAATACATATTGTAAGTCGCACAAAGCATCAGCTACTTCAACCAAATCATCGTTATCCACAGCCTCTTGTAGCTCTTTTAGCTCTTCGGCAATCAAATCTATTCTTAATTTGCTTCTAACTTTAGATGGGATAGCTGCTTGCTCAACAATTGGATGTTTGAAAGTGTGGTGAAACTCTGCTACTTGGCTTAAAGCACTTAAATCTTCCATAATGATATTTTTAAAAACGCTAAGGTTTAATAATTTGAGATGAATAACAAATTTTCTTATCAACAATGAAAGGGTATTTAAACTGATGTGCTGAATAATGTTTTGGTTATCAATCTAATAAAATGTTAAACTTCATTATTTGTTGATATTTTGATAGATTTGCCTTCTATTACTTAAGATACTTTTGATTATTGGAAACTCCATCAATATTTAAGTTAAGTCTGTCTCTTTCTAAATCCCTCAAACCGAAAAGTTTTTTTGTTTTAATGCTTTTATTTTTATCGATTTTAGGTTGTACCTCTGTCGAAAAAAAAACTATAGCAATTGAAAAAGGAATATCGCCCAAATTTAAACGAGTAGATAGCGTTTACATGACCAGTAATTTGGCCCAAACCAACCTACTTTTAGATAGCCTTAAGCTAAAAATTGATGATGACGATGTAGATGACCTTACCAATTATTACTATTACAAGGGTTTAACCAACTATAAGGATACTGTTTTAATGAACCGGTATGCGGATAGTGCATTGGCTGTATTTGAAGATGTTGAGCATCAAAAACTTTATCCCATGGCCTTCGCAAAGGCACTAATGCTCAAGAGCGATGTTTATGTTTTATTTAAAAAATATGATAAAGCACTAGAAAATTATTTTAGAATAAAAACTACTTTAAATAGGCATGATGATCCTTTGGTGTATGCAGACTACATTACCCGGATTGCTCAACTTTATTATATCCAAAATCTTTTTAGACAAGCAGCACATTATCATTTAGAAGCATTTGACATTATTGAAACTGCCAAAAAACTAGACGCTAGAAATGTGTTCTATTTAAAACAGGGAGCGCTTAATAATGCTGGTTTTTCCTATGAAAAAGCTGGAATGCTAGACAGTGCGGCATTTTTGTACCAAAAAGGGCTCTCATTCATTGAGCAACAACTCCATAAAAATATGGTAACTATTAGCCAATATAATCGGTCTCGAATTGTCCTCTTAGACAATTTAGGTGGTTTAATGGCCAAACGTGGAAATCTAAAGCTGGCGGAAAAATATTTGGAGGAAAGTGTAGCTTTGGATAGTTATGCTCAGGATAAAATCAAAATTACGGCATTTATCAAACTTGCCGATGTTTATCGCCGTTTAAACAAACTTCCGGCTGCAGATTCATTATTGAATATTGCCCAAAAAGTTATCCAGGAAACCCCTTTCGACAATTATTTGCTTAAACCTAGATGGGATAAGGCCAGAAGTGAACTCTACTTTTCGGAAGGTAATTATAAAGAGGCTTTTCATTTAATGGACAGATATGCGAAAACGATGGATAGCGTAAATGCCGAAAACGAGCTTTCTAGGGTAGATTTGAATATCAGATTTCAAAATAAGCAAACAGAACAGGATTTAAAGGTACTGACCAAAACCAATGAAAACATTACCTTGTACCTATTTTGTGCGGCTATTTTTATTTTAATGCTCATTTGTATTGTATTCTTGGTGATTAAGAATGCCAAACAAGCTCATAAAACCGAAAAAGCGACCATTAAGCATAGCGAAGAATTGAAAAAAACAATGATACGCTTGGAAAATCGTAATAAAGACTATGCAAAGATGATGAAAGTAATGGCTCACGATTTGAAAAATCCACTTGGAGGAATGGTAGGCATTAGCAATTTATTGTTGGAAGAAAAACGGTTTATTGAAGATGATAGGGAAATGCTACAGCTTATTTCGAGCTCTGGTGAGAACGCTATCGAAATGATCAATCAGCTACTTAACTCCAATTTAGCTATTGAAAATGAAGTATTGACCAAGGAAAGGATAGATATTCAGCATTTGCTGCGCCAGTGTACTGAGCTTTTGCAGTATAAAGCCAATGAAAAGCAACAGAAAATTATTTTCATTAGTGGTGGCCCTGCTTATTTACAGTTAAGTCGTGAAAAGATTTGGCGAGTGTTTAATAATCTAGTGGTTAACGCCATTAAATTTAGTCCTAACCATACTGTAGTGAAAGTAGTGTTGGAACGCTTAGATAAAAGTGTAAGAGTAGCTGTTATAGATCAAGGTATAGGTGTGCCAGAGGCTGATAAACAGCGTATATTCGAAATGTTTACCACTGCCAAACGTCCGGGAACTTCGGGCGAGCAACCATTTGGTATTGGTTTATCTATTAGTAAGCAGATTGTGGAAAGCCACCAAGGGAAAATATGGCTACAAAGCAACGTTGATGGTGGAACAATCTTTTACGTAGAACTGCCGCTAAGCTAAATAATCTGCCTGTTGGCTTAAAATATCTCTGTATTTGCTGAAAATAGAAGTTTTGGAAACAAGACCAATGTAATTGCCGAAGCGGTCTATCACTGGTAGTACCCATAAATTATCATCTTCCATCCTATTCAATACCAATTTAAGATCAGTGTTAATGGTAACGGGAATAACTTCAGTATGCATGAGGTCATTAACCTTCAAATCAGAATTTTTGTCCGCTAGCAACTGCTCCAAAATAGTTTCTACATAAATCACACCCTTAAATTGACCGTCTAAGTCTACCACAGGAAAAATGTTTCGTTTCGATTTTAGTACGTCATTTATCCTATCTCTTAACAGATCTTCAACCCCCAACACTACCTGGTCTTTTTCGATCAATGTCTTTAGGCTCATCATATTAAGTACCGTAGTATCTTTATCAGAATGATGTGAAAGTTCCCCTTTATCAATCAACGGTTTGGTATAAATAGAATATTGGTTTACGCTTCTGTTGATTAAGTAAGCAATAGCCGTAGTGATCATTAAAGGAACCATTAAAATGTAACCTCCAGTAATTTCGGCAATCAAAAATATTCCGGTTAAAGGTGCATGCATTAAAGAACCTAGAGCGGCTGCCATGCCGGCCACAATAAAGTTTGCAGTGTTTACTTCAGCTAAACCCGAAACATTAATGCTGTAAGCTACCACAAAACCTATTAAACCACCAATAATTAAGCTTGGAGCAAAAGTGCCGCCGTTGCCTCCAGCTGATAGGGTTACCAACGTCGCTACTGATTTTAACATGATGGTGGCTACCGTGAAAACAATCACCACTACTGGTAAATCGCTGAATTCAGCAAAAATACTGTTGCTAATTACCGAGCGATAGTCGCCCCTAAGTAAATTGTTAATGGTAATATAGCCTTCCCCGTATAAGGTAGGAAAAAGAAAAATCAATATACCTAAACTCAGCCCCCCTATGGCAATTTTCTGATATGGGTTTTTGATTTTGTAAAATGCACCTTTTATGGTAGAGTTTACTTTGCCAAAATAAATGGAATATAAGCCCACCAGCACCGCTAAAATCACATAAAAGCCCAATGCTTTCATTTGCCAGCCTTCCGTAACCAAATAAAACAATTGCTCATTATAAAACAATCTGGCCACTACCGAAGCGGTAGCCGCCGACAACAATAATGGGATAAAAACTGGAATGGTGAACTCAGGAAGTAATATCTCAATAGCAAAAACAATTCCAGCTATTGGGCTATTAAAAGCTCCCGCAATTCCAGAAGCAGCTCCACAGGCCAACAATAATGTTGTTTCTCTATAACTTAAGCCTAAAAATCTGCCTAAGGTTGAACCTATTGAAGCTCCACTGGTAGCAATCGGTGCTTCTAAACCGGTGGAACCTCCAAAACCAACGGTAATGGCCGCGGTAATAATCTGCGAGTAGCTATTATGAGCTTCTACCTTGCTAGATTTTTTAGAAATGGCAAATAACAATGGCGTTAAGCCCGTTTCAAAAGTGCCTTTTCTGATGAACCTACGTACATAAAGTACCGACAATAAAATACCAATAGTAGGAAATAAAAGATATAGGTAGTATTTATACTGCCACTGTAAATCAGTTTGTAAAAAATGTTCTATCCTATGGGTAATGCCTTTTAAAAGCGAAGCAGCTAGGCCAGCCAATATCCCCACAAGGATAGCGGCAATAATTAAGAAATTTTTGTTTGAAATTTTGCTTTGCCTGTATTCATTAAAGCGGTCTACAAAATTTACAAACTTGATGTACATAATATCTATTTTAATTTAACGACTAACTATCAAACTTGTCCAATAGTTTCAATAAAGTTGCAAAATCTTTAGGATAGGGAGCCTCTACCAAAATATCCTGTCCATCCAAACCTTTAAACGTAATCTGTTTGGCATGTAGCGCAAAACGCTTCATAATAGGCTGCTCCTCCTCGTCGGTTAAACGATACCCTCTTTTAATTTTAGAAAGAAAAACCGGCTTGCCGCGGTACATCACATCACCACAAATGGCCGCACGTTGAGTAGCCAAATGTATCCTAATTTGGTGCATACGGCCCGTTACGGGCTTACATTCCACCAAAGTATAATGCTTATAGTATTTTAACGAATTAAAATAAGTTTCGGCACGTTTGCCCTCTTGCCTATCAATCGTTACGTTTTTGTTGCCATCGTTCAAAATTGGCAAATCCACAAAAAGGTTGTCAAATTGAAACTGCCCATCAACCACTGCATGATAGATTTTGCTTACTTTTCGTTTTTCGAATTGTATAGATAGGTTACGGTAAGCCTCAGGATTTTTAGCAATCACAATAGCACCCGAAGTTTCCTTATCCAATCTGTGGCAAATTTGCGCATCTTCCGTATACAGCTTGGCCAAACGTAAGATATTTACTTCGCCAACGCCAGCAGCACCGCGTTCATCTAAGGAAGCCACAAAAGGAGGTTTGTTGATCACGATATAGTCTTCGTTTTCGAATAGGATAAGGTCTTTAAAATTCGGATATTTCAAATGGATACAAATTAAAGCTGCAAAAATACAATACATTTAGCACTTTATTGCCCTTATGGCTGGTGTAATTTCCTAATATCATTTTATAGAAGAGCCAGTTTCTGCTCATTTAGGTTTTGAAAGTCCTGCTATTCGCCTTTACATCCTCGTTATGCTAGGCTCCACTCGGTGGTATTGGCTGCTATCAGGTCTATTTAAAAAAACTGTAAAATGACACTACCTACATTGTCAGCTCGATTGTAGCGAAAGATCTAACATTGTGCGTAATGAGACTTACGAAGTTTTCAAAACTTCGTAAGTCAAGTAAAAAGAAGAGACAGGAATTATTAGCACTTTTTTGTATAACGAGGATGAAAATTTCCTGCTACTGGTGTGAACTTTTCATCTTGTGTATAATTTGCCGCTGCCGAGAGCGGGAACCTCTCCTCCTATGGATAATTTCGTCCTGCCGATGACGGGAACTTTTATATCAACCTTTCTTTTTTATTTAAAATGCTTACTAGGCTAGTTGTCTTCCCTTAACTTTGTGTGTAAACATATAATATCATTCATCATACTACATATAACTATAAAATAATATGCAACATACCACATTAGGATGGATAGGCTTAGGTAATATGGGCAGTCCAATGGCCAAAAATCTGATTAAAGCCGGCTATCCAGTAGCTGTTTATAACCGTTCTATAGCCAAAACCGAAGATTTTAAAGGCACTGCTACCATTTGTGAAAGCATTAGTGCACTGGTTCAGGGAAGTGAGGTAATCTTCACCATGCTTACCAACGACGAAGCCGTAAAACAAGTTTATGCCGAAATATTAAAGGAAAATCTGGAAGGAAAGCTTTTTATTGATTGCAGCACCATTTCGCAAGAATGCTCATTAACCATCGCTCAACAAATTAAAGCCAAAAATGCTGGATTTATAGATGCACCAGTAGCAGGTAGTACACAACCAGCAACCGAAGGTACACTGATCATGATGGTAGGTGGCGATGAAAAAGATATTATTAAAGCCCAGCCCTATTTCGACAAATTGGGGAAGCTGACCAAACATCTTGGCGAAAATGGAAAAGGGATTGCTGCCAAGCTATCCATTAATTATTTCCTTTCCCTGATTTACCAAGGCTTGGCAGAAACGGTTTTGTTATCCGAAAAATTGGGTATCCAACGTAAGGATATGCTGGAAATCATCAATGAAAGTGCTAGCGGAAGTGGTGCCACCAAGGTAAAAACACCTTTGCTTATGCAAGAAAGCTATCCACCGGCTTTTGCATTGGATTTGATGCTTAAAGATATTTTATTGGCACAAAAGGCAGGTGCCAATTTCCCGCTTTCAGAAGCCATTATTAATACTTATCAAGCAGCACACGACAAGGGATTAGGCGGAGATGATGTGATCGGGATTATTAAATCGTTGAAATAGTTTTAAATAGACTCGTGTTCTATTACTTACAGACTTACGAAGTTTTCGAAACTTCGTAAGTCTTAAACAATATACTAGTCAATCACCATTTCTGGTACATCATCATCAGCATAAAGCTTTCCTGCGGTAGCATTTCTAATTTCTTCTACGCTCACACCAGGTGCTCTTTCCAGTAGCTTAAAGCCTCCTTCGGGCAATACATCTAAAACAGCAAGTTCGGTCACTATTTTCTTAATACATTTTACACCTGTTAAAGGCAAGGTACAAGCTGGCAATAATTTGCTTTCGCCCGCTTTGTTTACATGTTGCATAGCCACAATAATGTTTTTGGCCGAAGCTACCAAGTCCATAGCCCCTCCCATTCCCTTTACCATTTTTCCTGGGATTTTCCAATTGGCAATGTCACCATTTTCTGAAACCTCCATAGCGCCCAAAATGGTCAAATCTATTTTCTGCGCTCTGATCATGCCAAAACTCATGGCCGAGTCAAAAATGGCAGAGCCAGGTAAAGTAGTAATGGTTTGTTTACCCGCATTAATTAAATCTGGGTCTTCTTCACCTTTAAAAGGAAATGGGCCCATGCCCAATAAACCGTTTTCCGATTGTAGTACAACATTAATTCCCTCTGGAATGTAATTGGCTACCAAAGTTGGAATACCAATACCCAAGTTTACATAATAACCGTCTTTTATTTCTTTAGCGATCCGACTAGCGATCCCTTCTTTTGATAATGCCATATTATTTATTTTTTCCGATAATGCCTAAATGCGTATGACTAAAGGCATTAAAATATTTTAATCCGTATCCAAAAGCTCTATCCATACTGGAATGTGCAAAGAGGATAACGCCAGTAAGTTGAAGTATTGATGAGGACAAATAAAATCCAACCATGAAAATTGCAATTGCTAGGGCTTTATGATGCGCAATATTATAGAGTATTGCACCAACTTTTGAATTGATGGCATAGCCAATCATACTTAAATCAGGTGCCAATAATAATGCAGGAAATACCCACCATGAAAATGAGAGGTAATGAAAAGCAAAAAGTGCCAATAAAAACATAGCAATTTCTTCCAATGCAATTACTTTTTTCATTATGACCTGTTCCTCACCGTTAATTGTTCTATTCTTTTTTCGTAATTTTTACCCTTAAAAATTCGGTGTACATAAACCCCTGGGGTATGAATGTAGTCAGGGTCTAATTCTCCTACCTCAACCAATTCTTCTACTTCGGCAATAGTAATTTTGCCAGCCATCGCCATTACTGGATTAAAGTTTCTACTGGTGGAACGGAATATCAAATTTCCCGCAGTATCGCCTTTCCAAGCTTTTACAATAGCAAAATCAGCATCAAAAGCATATTCCATCAAATAATCTTTTCCATCAAAATTCCTTACTTCTTTGCCTTCAGCAACTTCAGTACCTACCCCAGCAGGTGTAAAAATAGCAGGCATACCATATCCGGCAGCTAAACAACGGGTAGCCAGGGTTCCTTGCGGAATAAGCTCTACTTCTAGTTCGCCACTTAATAACTGACGTTCAAATTCGGCATTTTCACCTACGTAAGACGAAATCATTTTCTTCACTTGGTGCTGTTTTAACATCAAACCTATGCCAAAATCGTCTACGCCAGCATTATTGGAAATACAAGTCAAATTTTTGGTGCCCTTTTTTACTAGAGCAGCGATACAATTTTCTGGAATACCGCATAACCCAAAACCGCCCAGCATAAGGGTTTTCCCGTCGGTAATGTCAGCGATCGCCTCATCGGCATTTGCTACAACTTTGTTGATCATATTTGGTGTGTTTTGCGACTAAAATAGGATTAATCTATCGCTTTGCAAAAGTAAAGTGTGGCCTATAACATTGTAAGCATTACACTAAGGTGTTCTTTAAAATTAAGATTAACAGTTGATTAAGAAAGAGCTATCGTCTATTGCCTACTTGTAAATTTCTATGATTTTATCACCAGAACCATTACTGGTACAGAGGTAAATTTTGCCCTCTGGCGATTGGCAAACTGCTCTAACTCGACCATAATTTCCCACAAATAAGTCTTTGGTTTCGGCAATTGCATTTTGTGCATCGTTTAACTTTAGCTGCATTAACCTGGTGCCTTTTAATAAGCCCACGAGCAGCGAATTTTTAAATTGAGGGATATAGTTTGAATTATAATAAATCATACCGCTCGGCGCAATAGTAGGTGTCCATTGCATGATGGACTCGGCTACGTTATTCTGGTTGCAAAAAGCGGTTTCGTTTGTTGCATCACATTTACCTCTTACCGTTGGCCAACCATAATTTCGGCCTTTTTCAATGATATTAATTTCGTCATCCGTATCGGGCCCATGTTCCGAAGAAAATAACTTATTGCCCACTAAAGCTAAACCTTGTGGATTTCGATGGCCGAAAGACCATACGGGGCTATTTGGAAAGGGATTATCGGCCGGAATGCTGCCATCTAGATTAAGACGTAAAACTTTGCCGGCAACTGAATTCAAATTTTGTGGCGTACTCGTATCAGCCGCATCTCCAGTAGTTACAAATAATTTATCGCCGGTAATCAATAATCTAGAACCATTATGAACACTGGCCGCTGGAATATTGTCCAATAAAGTTTGCGGACTTGTTAAGCTATTGTTGTTATAAGTAAATCTAACTAGCTTATTTTTATATGGATTTCCATAACCGTAAAATACATATATATAAGGATTTGAAGTGAAATTTGGGTGGATAGTCATGCCCAATAAGCCGCCTTCGCCCTGTGAACTTACTTCAGTAATGGTGCGTAATAATGTTACTTGGTTGTTTGCTGGATTTAACCTGCTAATTTTTCCCGATTTTTCGGTAAACCAAATGAGGTTATCGGGCCCATAAACCAGTTCCCAAGGTAAGGACAGATTGGAAACGAGTGTCCTTGTTTTAATATCTGCAGGTGTATCGTCTTCAACATTATTACGATCTTTTTTACAGCCAATACTTAAGAGCAATATTCCAAAAACAATCCATAACTTTTTCATATCCCTAATATTTTAAGGAAACAACAATCAGAGGAAGCTTTTGGTTTATAATCAATTAAATAGGTCTGCTGCTATTTTGCTAAGACATTCCAACTTATTGACAATTATCATAAATTCGATTGCCATATTGCTAGTTAAATAACTCTTAAAATATTTCTATAGCTGACCCTGAAATAAATTCAGGGTGACCTTAGGTGAGTAATCCGCGAAGCGAGTGAACCACAATTAGTAGCAGAAATCTTATTTTTACACTTAAAAGCTCGATTATTTTGCGTAGAAAGCATTTTCTTAACCCGAAATCACAATAAAATAGTTAAACATTTATAAACTAGATTTAGTTATTGAATTCAGTACATAGTTCTTGATAATGAAATCTTCACTAAAACCTAACCTTTTATAAATTCCCTTTCCAAGTTCAGATGCCTGTAAAGTGGCGTAAGAAATACCAGCAGTAATAGCTCTATTCAGTAGTATGTACATGATCTCTTCTGCAAAGCCTCTTCTTCTCATTTCGGGAACAACACCTACACCATGTATACCTGCCACTTGTTCGTTGGGATAATAAATGGCCGTACCTACCAATTCGTCATTGAAATGAAAAAGATTATATTCGATTTTATCCATAGTTCGGATGAGTATTTCTTCACCAATCATATAACCAAAACATTTAGGATAAATTTCGGCCCAAAGCTTAGCTTCTGCTGTAGTGGATACTCTTTTGAAGGTTAACGAGCTAGATGAAGGGAATGGTTCCTCTAACTGTAGCGACATGCCAGTTTGTACTGATTTTTGGATAAAATCTGCTGGTATGATTTCTGAACCTTCAGTCGGGTAAATATTCCAGAGGGGAAACACTAAATGTTGCTCACATGAAGCCATCCTTTGAGATATGCCGATAAGCAATTCGTTGGTCGGTGCTTGTTTAATCCATATTTTATTGGGCCATTCTGAATTTTGTACCAAACTCAATTCATATTCATTTTCACTCATGTAATGACCAACGGCCTGTCCTACTTTAGTCCACAAGGAAGTCAGGTTGTCTATATTTAATTTGTTGATATTTTCCATGAGGTCAAAGTTCTTCCCTTTATCAAACAAAAACATTTACATATGTTGATTTTGATCTAATTTTAAATCTTTTCTTATCCTACTTAGTTGTGTAGCTGTAATTCCCAAATGAGAGGCAATGTGATGCAATGAAATCTTTTGATCAATATTAGGATATTGCTCCATGAATTTTTGATACCTGATGCTAGCGCTTTCCATCACTAGAGATACTTCCCTTTGTTCTTTATCAATGACCCATTCCCTCTCTAAATAAGCAATGTAATAGTTTTTCAGGTCATCATTTTTATGGATAAGTTGCTTGAATTTATTGAAATTGATGGCAAGTAATAAGCTTTTATCCAAAGCCTGTAAAGTAAACGATGAGGGTTTTTGCAGTAAGGCCGAAACCATGGAGCCTACCATTTTGCCCGCCAAGAAAATATTTTTATTATAGGTGTGGCCTTGCTGATCACTTGAATAGGCCCTAACTGCTCCCTCACATAAGAAATAAATATTTTTGGCCACATCGCCCTCATTGATTAAAATTTCATTTTTATAAAATTGATGGAATTTAACGAGGTCTTTAATTAATTCAAATGAAGATGAAGTAATGCTCGAATAACTAGACAAATAAGTCTTTAGACTATCCAAGTACAGTACTTTATCTTCATCTGAAATATTCATAGGCTACTTCATATAAACGTAGGTAATACCATCTCCTCCTCTATCCAAATGTTCATCTTCCATTCGGTCTACCTGTTTGTAGTATTGTTTTAAATGTGTTCTGATCAGTTTACGTAAAATACCATCGCCTTTGCCATGTATAATTTTAATAGATGGAAAACCTAGCATTACGGCCTTGTCCATGTAGTTTTCCAGTTCTTGTAAAGCTACTTCGCCACGCATGCCGCGTAGATCAAGTTCAGCTCTAAAGTTGGCTACAGCATCGCTTAAACTATTGGTAAAGGAAGTGCGTTGCACCAATTTTTTAACCTGTCGGTTACTGATTTTTTGTACTCGGTTGCGTTTTACTACAGAACGCAAGTCGCCAAAAGCAACCACTAAATTATTTTTATTGATTTCCAAAACTTGCCCGGTATTTTCCGTGCCAAGCAATTGTATCCAATCCCCAACCTCAATTTCAGTATCATCAAATTCCATCACAGGTTTAGGTTCTGGCTTTACTTCATTTTTGGCCAACCCTTGCTGTAGGTTTTGCCTAATTTCTCTGGTCGCCTCCTTATCAGCTTGCTTCTTCTTGATTTGCGCAATAGTATTTTCTACTAGCTTATTAGCATCTTTAATGATATTTTGTGCTTGTACTTTGGCATCTTTAATCAGTGTTTTCTTATTCTCTTCCAGAAAAGATTTTTGCTTTTCATTTTCCGACAGCAACTGGTTCAACTTATTTTGTTGATTGGCCAGTTTCACCTTGATTTCATGTACTTGACGTTTTTCCCTTTCCAGGTTCACCAATAAACTATCAATGCTATTTTGGTTGGTGCCAATCTTTTGTCTGGCCAATTCTAGTACCTCTTTTTGCAAGCCAATGTTTTGGGCAATTTCAAAGGCGTAGGAACTGCCAGGTTTACCAATATCTAAAATATAAAGCGGCTTCATACGGCTGTTGTCAAACAACATCGAGGCATTTTCCAAACCTTCAGTATCGCCGGCAAAAAGCTTCAAGTTCGAGTAGTGGGTAGTGATCACACCTCGTACTTTTTTTTGGTTAAGTACTTCAAGTACTGCTTCGGCCATTGGACCACCAAATTGTGGATCAGTTCCGGTTCCAAACTCATCAATCAACACCAGGGTTTTAGGATTGGCATGGGCTAAGAAATAGCGCATTTTATTCAAATGGGCACTATAGGTACTCAAATCAGATTCAATGGATTGGTCGTCGCCAATATCAGCAAAGATTTGGTTAAATATTCCCATTTCACTATGCTCGTCTACTGGTACCAACAAGCCTGTTTGCAACATCATCTGTAAAAGGCCAACGGTTTTCATGCATACCGATTTACCACCTGCATTGGGCCCCGAAACCAATACAATACGCATGCTTTCATTTAAATGAATGTTTAAAGGCACTACGCTTTTTTGTTCGTTTGCAAAAGAAAGTAGCAACAAAGGATGGCGTGCATTGATTAATTTTGTTTTTGGCTCCTTTGCCAATATTGGCATTTGCGCACCAATTTTAATGGCGAATAGAGCCTTCGCTCTTACAAAATCTAGTTTGGTTAAAAATCCGTGGTATGATAACAGTATGGGTATGTATGGCCTAAGCTCGGTAGTGGTGGCGATTAAGATGCGGATGATTTCTCTACGTTTATCAAATTCAAGGTCGCGGAGCTTGTTGTTCAATGTAAAAACCTCTTCAGGTTCCAAATAAACCGTTTGTCCGCTAGCCGACTCGTCATGGATAAAACCTTTGATTTTACGTTTGTTCTCTGCCAAAATTGGAATACACATCCTGCCGTCGCGAATGGTCAAGCTACCATCGGCTACCCAGTTACTGGCTACGGCACTTTTATAGATGGAATCCATCTTTTTACGCACTTCCTGCTCTCCCTTGGAAATGGCGGCAGTAATTTCCGATAGTGCTGTAGAAGCATTGGGCTTAATTTTGCCTTTAGCATCAAGCACATTCTCTATTTTCCGAAGGATGTCTCGTTCAATGGGCAGATGTTCAAATAGTGCTTCCAAATTAGGATAGACTTCCTTGCGTTCATCAAAAAAACGGATTACCGAAAACACCGTTTGCAACGAAGTGTATATTTTGAACAGCTCCTCTTCTATGAGGTACGTACCTTCTACTTTAATCTTATCGGCCAGTACTTTAATATCAAAAAAAGTACTGATCTGTAGGGGTTCCTGGTTTTCCAGGATGCTTTTAAATTCTTTGGTTTGGCGCAAAAACTTGTCAATTTGGTCGTGCTTAGTCATTACTTGCATCTTGTCAACCAAGTTTTGCCCCATGGTGCTTAGGCAATAATCACGCACCAATTGCCTTACTTCATTAAAACCTAATCTCTCTTCGCAATTTTCAGGGTACAGCATATTTATTTTACGGGTTGCGGCGCTGTTTGTTTAACTGCTTCAGCTGCCGTTTGCTTTTCGTGCGTCTTAATTAAATCTTCTCTAGTTTTGTTGAGCTTATTGCTAATCCTTTCGTACATTTTCGATAACAAATCAGGACGGCTATAATAATATGCCATACTTTTAGCATGCATTGCCGAATCGATACCGTACTTTTTGAAAATGCCTTTATAAATCGGTGCCGATACTTTTTTGGCACTATCTGGTGTAGGAATAGACGATACATAGCCATCTACCACATGGATATCAAATAATATTTTTTCCATTTCTGCGGGTTGAACAATATCCTTCGGAATGCCAGGTTTACAGCCCAAAGCCAACACTGCGCAAAAAAATATAAACAAAAATCTCGTCATTTCTTGATTAAAACTTCAGCTTTCTTAGCCAAATTAAAAAAGGGTTGTTAATTTTACCTCCAAAAATACTGATAAATGAGCATTGCTGATAACTTATTGAAATATAAAAACGAAATTGAGAGCCAAGGTATAAAATTGGTGGCCGTTTCGAAGAATCATCCTGCTGAGGCCGTGATGGAAGCATATGAAGCTGGTCAACGTGTTTTTGGAGAGAACTTGGTGCAGGAAATGGTAGATAAGCAAACGCAGTTACCAGCAGATATTGAATGGCATTTGATTGGTCATTTACAAACCAATAAAGTGAAGTACATTGCTCCTTTTGTGAAGTTGATTGAATCTGTTGATAGTTTAAAGTTGCTTAAAGAGATTGATAAACAAGCGGCTAAACATCAACGTATAATTGATTGCCTGTTGCAGATTTATATTGCGGATGAGGAGAGCAAGTTTGGATTAGGTTTTGATGAAGCGATTGAACTGTTGCGTTCTGAGGAATTTGCTGCCATGAAAAATGTACGCATTGTTGGTTTAATGGGAATTGCTACCAATACAGCTCAAGAGAAGCAAACTATTGCAGAGTTTAATGAGCTGAAAGTGCTTTTTGATGGCATCAAAGTAAGTTTCTTTAGAAATGTCGAATACTTTAAGGAAATTTCTATGGGCATGTCTTCTGATTATAAACTTGCCATTGCTGAAGGAAGTACCATGGTAAGAATTGGCAGTAATATCTTTGGAAAGAGAGTGATTAAGCACTGGAAGAATAAGGAGTAAATAGTTAAAAGTCGGAAAGTCCGGAAGTTTACAGTGCGAGTGCAAGTTAGCATGAGTCAAAATACTAACCGCTAGCAGCTGACCACTAGCCACTAATCCCTAAAGAAAAAATGAATATTGAATTAAGAAGAGCAACCGCCGAAGACTGTCCTCGTCTACTGGAATTGATCATGGAATTGGCCATTTATGAAAAAGCGCCACATGAAGTAACCGTAACACTAGAGGAGTTTGTAGCAGCTGGTTTTGGTGAAAATCCGGTATGGAAATCATTTGTAGCTGTTGACGGTGAAAACATCGTGGGGCTTGCATTGTTTTATGTGAGATACTCTACTTGGAAAGGTTGTCGTTTATATTTGGAAGACTTTTTGGTAACAGAAAGCTACCGCGGAAAAGGCATAGGGAAACTATTGTTCGATCGCGTTGTACGGGAGGCCAAAGATGGAAACTTCAATGGGATGAACTGGCAAGTGCTCGACTGGAATGCTCCGGCTATTAACTTTTATGATAAGTATGGTGCTGGATATGAGAGCGAGTGGCTAAATGCTTCCTTTTCCAAAGAGCAATTAGAAGCGCTAAATTAAAATTTATAGATATGAAAAAAATTATCTTACCTCTTATTGCTATAAGCTTGCTTGTGGCCTGCAGAAACGAAAACAAGGACAAAAAAGTAGCCCATGTCATTACTGCCGAGAACGATACCCTTACTTATCGCTATGATTCGGTAAAGGTGGTGAGCAATAATTTGGTAAAACCTGGTGTCAATGCGGAAGCAGATACCGCAAATGCTGTGGTAAGATATCCTATTTTTGAAAACGACAGCTTAAATCATTACATCAAAAAACAAGTGTTCGACTATTTTGGGAAGGATGAACACCCAACCGCATATGAAGACGTGGCTAGTAGTTTCATTAGAGGTTACAATGATTTTTACAGAGAAAACCCTGGAACCGCCCAATGGTGGTATTTGCTAATCGATATTAAAGTAGTACGCCAACTGCACAACTACATCGCTTTAAAATACATCCATTCTGATTATGCTGGCGGTGCCCATGGCAACACTTCTATTTCCTATATTAATTACAATCCTAAAACCAATCAACCTATCGTGTTAGACTCGTTGATTTTGCCTAATAAAAAAGCTGATTTACTAAAATTAGCTGAAGGCATATTTAGAAAAAATGAAAATATAAGTGCTACAGAGCCTTTAGATAAACGCTATTTTTTCACCAATGGAAAATTCTCCTTGCCAGCCGCATTCTATGTAAGCGATAAAGGCTTAACTTTCCTTTACAATCCATACGAAATTAAAGCATATGCTGAAGGTACTACCGAACTAGTTGTTCCTTTTGCAGCCCTTAGCCATATTGCTAAACCACAAACCATCTTAACTCCTACAGAATAAATGCAGGTATACAAATTTGGTGGAGCATCCATCAAAAACATCGAAGGAATAAAAAACGTTACTCAAATTATACAGTCGTACGGCCACAAAAACTTATTAGTGGTGGTATCGGCAATGGACAAAACTACCGATAGGCTGCAAGAATTAGCCTTTGCACACATTAATGGAGATGAAAATAAGCATGAACTGCTCGAAAATATCAAAGCTTTCCATTTTGATATGATTGGTAAGTTGTTTCCAGATACTAAAAATCCAGTGTATAATGATGTGGCCAATACATTTGTAGAAATAGAGTGGCTTCTGGAAGAAGATGCCGAAGACAGCGCGGATTATCTTTACGACCAGATTGTCTCTATTGGAGAATTGGTCTCTTCTAAAATAATTGCTGCGTATTTAAATCAGCAAGGCACTTTCGCCATTTGGCAAGATGCCAGAAACTATATCCAAACGGATAACAACTATCGTGAAGCGAATGTACAGTGGGATAAAACCACCCATACCATACAAAAACAATTGCCAAGCTATTTAGAGCAAGGTATTGTTTTAACGCAAGGCTTTATCGGAGCAACCAGCGAGAATTTTACCAGTACTTTGGGTCGTGAAGGTTCCGATTATAGTGCAGCCATTTTTAGTGCAGCGCTTGATGCCGAGAAAATGACCATTTGGAAAGATGTTCCAGGAGTACTCAATGCCGACCCAAAATGGTTTGATGAAACGGAGAAAATCCCGCAACTCTCCTATCACGATGCCATTGAGCTAACCTATTACGGCGCTACGGTAATTCATCCTAAAACCATTAAACCTATACAAAATAAGAGCATTCCTTTGCATGTAAGGTCTTTTATCCATCCCGAAGAAAAAGGCACTGAAATTAGTAGCGAGGTAACCACTATTCCTGTTCCTTCGTTTATATTTAAGGTTAATCAGGTGTTATTATCCATTTCACCTAAAGATTTCTCTTTCATTATTGAGGAGAACTTGAGCCACATTTTTGCCATTCTCCATAAAAACAAGGTAAAGGTGAATACTATGCTCA
This sequence comes from Pedobacter sp., assembly GCF_039594775.1. Classification (GTDB taxonomy): domain Bacteria; phylum Bacteroidota; class Bacteroidia; order Sphingobacteriales; family Sphingobacteriaceae; genus Pedobacter. The sequence continues at coordinate 235,641 of NZ_JBCNMT010000003.1, forward strand.
ATTCGGCCATTAGCTTTTCCGTAAGTGTTGACGAAGACAACCATAAAATTGAAAATCTGATTAACGATTTGTCGGAAGATTTCAAAGTGAAGTACAATAAAAACATGGAATTGGTTACCATTCGTTATTATAATCAACAAACCATTGATAGGGTTACCACCGATAAGAAGGTCTGGTTAGAAGTGAAAAGCCGTAATACCTGCCAAATGGTAATGAAGAATAGAGATTAATTGTATAACCCATTGTTATTTTGCTTGATTGTTATATAATTAGTGATTCCGAGTAATTCTAATTACTAACCACTAGTTCCTAGCCCCTAACTACTAATCCCTAGTTAATGAACAAAAATATCTTAGGAAAGGAAGTGCAAGCTTACATCGATAGCCATTTGAATGCTGATGTGAGTAAAATTGCACTGTCAAAATCTTCTTTTCCTGAAGTAAGTTCAGCGGAGTTGGCCAATCAAATTGCGGCGAAGAAGAAAGCAGAAAAGAAACTGCCGACTTGGTTTAACACCAAAGAGATTTATTATCCGAGTACCCTATCTGTTGAGCAGACATCCTCTGAAGATACTGCGTTATATAAAAGTACTTTAGCTAAAGGTAAACACCTGATTGACATTACGGCTGGTTTTGGGGTAGATAGTTTTTATTTCTCCAAAAAGATGGAGGAGGTTTACAGTTGTGAAATCAATACGGAGCTATCCGCTATTTCTGCTCATAATGCTGAATTACTCGGAGCGAAATCTATTCGATGTCTCGCTACCGATGGTTTGGCCTATCTTTCAAAAAATGGAGTAACATTCGATACCATTTATGTAGACCCGGCCAGAAGAAGTACCAGTGGAAAAGTATTTAAACTGGCCGATTGTACGCCAAATGTGGTGTTTCATTTACCTTTGTTATTGAGTAAAGCCGAACGAATCATCATTAAAACCTCTCCATTATTAGACCTTCAAGCTGGTTTAACGGAGCTGAAACATGTTTCCGAGATTCACATTGTAAGCGTTAAAAATGAGTGCAAAGAACTTTTGTGGGTAATTGACAGAGTTTTTAATGCAGAAACAAAAATTGTTTGTGCTACTTTAAATACAACTACTAAGCAAATTGAACTGCCGCTGCATGATGACAGCAATGTTCCATTGATGGAAAAAGCAATAAGTGCGGGCTATTTATATGAACCTGATGCTGCACTGATGAAAAGTGGTGCTTTTAATGCCATTGCCAATGCATTCGCCTTGACAAAGCTTGGGAAACAGAGCCATTTATATTTCTCCGAAGCACTTAAACAAGACTTTATCGGCAGGATATTTAAGATAACGCAAATTTACTCCCCTAACGAGCTTAAAAAGGAAAAGAACTTGCAAGGGAACGTGATTGTAAGAAATTTCCCTGAGCGAGCTGAAAACCTAGTGAAAAAGCTTAAGATAAAGCCAAACCAAGATACATTTTACCTCTTTACGCAAATACAGCAGGAGTATATAGTGTTTAAGACTGTGATTGAAAAGTATTATTAATTCTGTTTGTCATTCCGAGGGAAGCGCAGCGACGAGGAATCTCTTTAACTGCATTTTCAAAGATTTAACATCGTTGATTTTTCAATTTACTTCTTAGCTGTTTCGTTTCAAAATGACAGTAACTTTAAAACTGTACTATACGCTCATAACACGTCATCTCGACTGGAGCGAAGCGAAACGGAGAAATCTTTGAACTATGGTCATCATTGCAATTTTTTAAGATATATTATAATTTGCTAAGCATTTCCAAAGATTTCTCCGCTACGCTCGAAATGACGGTAACGTTAAGTCAGTACCAGATACTCATAACACGTCATCTTGATTGGAATAAAAATGTTCCCGAAACTTCGAGAGGGATCTTTAGATTTTAACGAAAGTATACCATAAAAACAAAAGCCCCACACATGCGAGGCCTTCCTATTTCTAAATACAATTTCTTACTTGGTATTTTTAGCGTTATAATCATTAATTGCTAAGGCTATAGCTTCGGCTTCCTGTGGTTTAAAAGCTACCTTTTTAGCCATGGCAATCATTTTAGCAGCCAAGCCCTTTTTCTTCGTGATAGGCTCATTACCATAACCACCCGCTTGATACTTTTGGAAAACCTCGGGAGTGTCTTCAAAGTACTTTAGCAAATCAGCATCAAAAGCATCTTTGGCTTTGGTATCCTGGTCTTTGGTAATTAGAATCTTATATCCAGTTAGCAATTCGTTCTGTTTCCCTTTTTTCCATTCTTTATACTCTTCTTCAGTACCCCAAAAAGCAGATACGTCATCAGGGTACGAATAAAACTGATGTGCATTCATTCTGCCTTTTGCCAAACGAGGTAACATGTGGTCATTAGTACCGAGGCTTTTCAATTGAAGTTTCTCCGTATTCACAAAGTGTATCTTATCATATATGGTTTCACCTACCTGATAAGTTTCAAGCTCATCAACCTTATATTTTTTTGATTTGGCATTAGGATTAGCAGCCAGCTCGGCCGAATCTTTAAACAAGATATAGCGTTGATTAAACCAAGGTTCGCTTTCAAATTTGCCAATTAGGCCTTTGATTTTAGTGCCATCTTTTAAAACAGCATTGCCTTTTAAGAAGGTAATTTGAGCGTTAGCTAATGTTGCAAACAAACATAGGTTGGCAACAAGGAGTAAAAATTTCTTATTCATTTACGTTAACTTTCCGTAAAAATAGGCAATTAGCATAAATAAATTTTATATTAAAAAACAAAAGTCCCGCATGTGCAGGACTTTCATATTTCTTAATATTCATCTTCATTGAAGAAGAAATCATCTTTCGTCGGATAATCTGGCCAGATCTCTTCGATGGTTTCATAAGGTTCACCATCATCTTCCAGGGCTTGTAGGTTTTCAATAACCTCTACCGGAGCTCCTGAGCGAATGGCATAATCAATTAATTCATCTTTAGTTGCTGGCCATGGGGCGTCTTCCAAGTGCGATGCTAGTTCTAAGGTCCAATACATATCGTTAAATAAATTATTAATTCGTCAATTCTATTTTCGCAAAACATGTGAAAAAAAATGAGCTAAGCAAATATTTTTTTCATTATTTTACTCTAGGCAGCCAAATGTTTTCCACAGCCTTTGCGTCATAGCCTAATTTGCGGCCTAATATGAACAAATAATCACTTAATCTGTTTAAGTAAACTGTAACTTTACTGTCAACAAAACTACTCTCCGCAAGGGCTACGGTTAGTCTTTCTGCCCTTCTGCAAACACATCTCGCTATATGGCAATAAGATACTGTTGTATTTCCACCGGGTAAAATAAAATGCTTTAATTCGGGCAAAACTTCGTTCATTTGATCTATTTCGGTTTCCAGTAAGGCAATATCTTCATCCAGTAAATCTGGAATCTTCATTTTAGACTTTTCAGGATCGGCAGCTAACGATGCGCCAATTGTAAAAAGTCTGTCCTGTATTTCCTTCAGGGTAGATTGATGGTGAGAATCTATTTCCTGACAGCCTATTAACCCAATATAAGAATTAAGTTCATCCACAGTACCATAACTTTCAATACGGATGTGATGTTTGGCTACACGAGTACCGCCTATTAAAGAAGTCAGGCCCTTGTCGCCTGTTTTGGTGTATATTTTCATGTTTAGAAAGTTATAAGTTTTAAGTAGTAAGTTTTATCGTTATAATGGTAAAACTAAGAAATTACGTGACGTAGAACTTACAACGTATCAATTAAAATCTTAATTGATATTCTCAAAATCGTTACCGCTTTCTTGTATGGCTTTTAAACGCGGTGAAACCGATTTTACTTCCTCATTTACATAATCGTTTTCTATCAAACCATCACGCATGCGTACAATACGATGTGCGTGTTGAGCAATATCTTCTTCGTGAGTAACTAAAATAATGGTGTTCCCCTTACTGTGGATTTCTTCCAAAAGCCCCATAATTTCAATGGAAGTTTTGGTATCTAAATTACCCGTAGGCTCATCTGCTAATATAATGGAAGGATTGTTGATCAACGCTCTTGCTACTGCAACCCTTTGACGTTGACCACCTGATAGTTCATTTGGTTTGTGTGTTACCCTGTTTCCAAGCCCTACGTTTTCCAACGCCGCCTGGGCCCTTTTATCTCTTTCTTTTTTGCTAGCGCCTGCATAAATTAAAGGCAGGGCCACGTTATCCAAAGAAGTTGATCTAGGTAATAAGTTAAAAGTTTGGAAAACGAAACCAATTTCTTTATTTCTAACTTCGGCCAATTGATTATCACTCATACGGCTTACATCAATGCCATTTAAGACATATTGGCCTTTAGTAGGTGTATCTAAACAACCTAAAATATTCATTAAGGTTGATTTACCTGATCCAGAAGGGCCCATTAAAGCCACAAATTCGCCTTTATTAATGGTTAAGCTTACTGATTTAAGTGCGTGGATTACCTCCGTGCCAATCACATATTTACGGCCAATATCTTTAATGGTAATGAGTTCTTTCTGCATTGCTGTTTTGTTTTTTAGACGAGTATGCTCGTCGCAATGTTACAAGCTAATATTATTTTTCGATAATCTTTGGTACCATAAAAAAGCGTTCGTTATGTAAAGCAGCATTTTTTAGGCCATCCTTCACACTAATTTCGTTCTTAGCCACATCTTCTCGCCAAACATTTGCCTCCTCATTCATATAAACAAGTGGCTTCACCCCTTCCGTATCCAGTTCGTTTAGCTTTTCCATAAACGTAAGAATCTTGTTCATTTCCTTGGTCAGGTGATCTACCTCGCTATCCTTGATTTCAATTCTTGCCAAATCGGCCACTTTATGTACGGTTTGTTTATCTATTACCATTGTTATAACTTGCTATTGATCTTGTCGTAAACCTCATTCTTCAGCACTTCATCGTTTTCAACCGCTAAGATACTGGTTAAAATCGGTTCGTGTACATATATGTCTACAATACCCGGTCTGGTACCATATTTTGAGCCATCATCCCACATCACTTTCCATACATTGGTAATGCTTACCGGTACGATGGGAATGTTTTTTTCAATGGCCAATCTAAACGGACCACTTTTAAAATCTTGCAATATCGGCGGATAAACATCGTCTATCTTACCTTCAGGAAAAATGATCAAGCTCATGCCGCTTTCTAAATTATCAGCTGCTTTTTTAAATGCTCTAAAAGAAGATATTTTACTAGACCTTGAAACGGCAATGTCAATCGTACTGAAAAAAATGCCAAGCAAAGGATTCTTCATTAGTTCTTCTTTGCCCATAAAATGATACCTTCCTCTAGCCAAAATACAGAAAATGATAATATCTAAATTAGAAGTGTGGTTGGCGCAAAAAATATAAGTTTGATTCTTGTCTAGTGCTTTCTCAAACTTAAAATTAAAGAAAATACCAGACAATGCGGCCGCAGTAAACGAATGTACCGTTCTAAACTTATTAAGGATACCGTAGTATCTTGGATGTCTCGTGAACCAATAATAAAATGGCCAAAACAATATAAAAAACAAGAAAAGGCATAATAGGCAATAAACCCAATGTATCTTTCGGAGCAGCTGAATCATTAAAATCAAAAATACAATTTTAGGGTAAGTAGCAAATGTTTTTTTCAAAATCGTTGAGGTTCAATGCCAATTAAGATTATGCATCCCGTTCAACAGGCGCATTTACGTTTGCTATAAGCTTTTAAATTTGATTTTACAAATTCAACATTCTTCACACTATTCAGTTTTTTACTTAATTTCGGCCTCATGAAAGAAACAGTTGTTAGTGGAATTAGGTCCACGGGAAAACTCCATTTGGGTAATTACTATGGTGCGGTAAAAAACTTCATCAAGATGCAGGAAGAGTATAATTGCTATTTTTTCATTGCTGATTGGCATTCGCTAACAACACACCCTACTCCAGAAAACCTTCACGGAAATATTAAAAATGTATTGGTAGATTATCTTGCTTGCGGTTTAAACCCAGAAGAAAGTACCATTTATGTACAATCAGATGTACCAGAGATTATAGAGTTATACCTATATCTGAATATGAATGCCTATTTGGGCGAATTAGAAAGGGCTACTTCTTTTAAAGATAAAGTACGTGGAAATCCTGATAACGTAAATGCTGGGCTACTTACCTATCCTGTTTTGATGGCTGCTGATATTTTGATCCATAAAGCGACCAAAGTACCTGTAGGAAAAGATCAAGAACAGCACTTGGAAATGGCCCGTACCTTTGGTAACCGCTTTAATCGCCTTTACAATCAAGAATATTTCCCAGAGCCTTACGCTTTTAGCTATACAGAGAAATTGGTGAAAGTACCTGGCTTGGATGGCAAAGGTAAAATGGGTAAATCCGAAGGTGATGCAAACTGTGTTTACCTATCTGATACACCAGAAGCCATTCGTAAAAAGGTTTCTAGAGCAGTAACCGATAGTGGTCCTAGTGAAGAAAATCAGGAGAAACCAGAAGCCATCCAAAACCTATTTGATTTGATGAAGATTGTTTCACCAGCAGATACATTAAACCACTTTGATGAGCTTTACAACAAAATGGCCATCCGTTACGGCGATTTCAAGAAACAACTGGCTGAGGACATGATCATTGCTACCAACCCGGTAAGGGAAAGAATCAATGATATTGTGAATGATAACGACTATTTGAAGAAAGTGGCTCGTTTAGGCGCTGAAAAAGCAAGGGAAAGTGCTCAAAAGACAATTAAAGAAGTACGTCAATTAATAGGTTTTAAAAGTTTTTAATTAATATTGTGATAGGCGACTAGCGTTACTCTATTGGTAAATCGTAAATCGTAAATCAAAAATCGTAAATCATTTTATGCATATAGCTATAGTAGGCAACATAGGTGCTGGAAAAACGACACTAACAGGGCTTTTAGCCAAAAATTACGGATGGGAAGCACTTTATGAGGCTGTAGATAACAATCCTTATTTAGAGGATTTTTATAGCGACATGAAACGTTGGAGCTTTAACCTACAAATCTATTTCTTGAACAGCCGCTTTCAGCAGATTGTAGAGATTGACAAGAATAAAAGCAATGTGATACAAGATCGTACTATTTATGAAGATGCGCATATTTTTGCCGATAATCTTCACGAAATGGGTTTAATGACCACCCGTGACCACGATAACTACAGGGCTATTTTCGATAACATTACGTCGTTCATTAAACCTCCTGACTTGTTGGTTTATTTAAGAGCGTCGGTACCTACCTTGGTAAACAATATTCAACGTAGAGGAAGAGAATATGAAGCGAGTATCCGTATCGATTATCTTTCGAAACTGAATGAGAAATACGAGACTTGGATTAAAAACTATAAGCTGGGTAAGTTGCTTATTTTGGATAAAGACAAACTAGATTTTACCAACAATCCAGAGGACTTAGGAACCATTATCCAAGCCATAGAAGCCGAAATTAACGGATTATTTTAAGGGCGATGAGTAAAGATTTTCAGCATGACAATCCGGAGAATTGGAAATGGGGAATCTTTTACTTTAACAAAAAAGATTATAGAATGATTGTTCCAAAAAGAAATCCAATGATGGGATGGACATTTAATTTCGCCCATCCTGTAGGATATATCTTTTTAGTGGTTATTCTTTTATTAATTATTTTTCAATCGATTTATTCACGATGAAGATTCTTGGCATTATTCCAGCAAGGTACGCCTCTACCCGTTTTCCAGGTAAGCCATTGGTTGATATTTATGGTAAAACCATGATACAAAGGGTGTATGAGCAATCTATCAAAACTAAAAGTTTAGCTCATGTGGTGGTGGCTACCGATGACGAACGTATTGCTGAGGAAGTCACTAATTTTGGTGGACAATATGTAATGACGGCCAATACCCATCAAAGTGGAACTGACCGTTGTGCCGAAGTTGCAGAGAAAATGCCTGAGTATGATATTATCATTAATATTCAGGGCGATGAACCTTATATTAGTCCAGAGCAAATAGCATTATTAAGTACTTGCTTTTCGGATGAGACTACGCAATTGGCTACCTTAATTAAAGAAATACATGCCGAAGATGAACTTTTTAATGTAAATATTCCTAAAGTGGTGATCAATGCCCAGCAAGAAGCTTTATATTTCAGCAGGCAAACCATTCCCTATCTTCGTAATATGGAAAAGGAGAACTGGCTAAAAGCGCATCAGTTCTATAAACATATTGGTATTTATGGCTATCGCAGAGATGTGTTGCTTGCTTTAACCCAATTGAAACCTTCTACACTAGAAATAGCAGAAAGCTTGGAGCAATTGCGCTGGTTGGAGAACGGCTTTAGCATTAAAACTAAAGTGACCCACTTAGAAACCATTGCCATCGATACTCCTGAAGACCTTAAAAAAATATCTAAATAATTTTTATATTAAGGCCTAAAATCTATTGCAATGAAAAGAGTTATCATCGCTTTATCGCTCGCAGGTCTTTTGGGCGCCTGTAATTCCTCTGTATCTGAAAAAAAAACTGATACTAATAAGGAACTAAAGAACACTAGCACTTTCGCCTTTTCCGACAAAGTGAAACTGGATACTTTTACGGTGGCTATCGTTGGAAAAAATAGCAAGGATAGGCAACTGCTGTTTACTATTAAATCTTTTGAAGGAAAGGAAATCTACAGACAGGAGATTAAAACCAGTGAATTGCTAAAGAACTACTTGGCCACTGCCGAAATGACCAAAGAGAGTGATAAAATAAAATTTCTCAAAGAAGAAATCTCCTATTTTTTCGAAGAGCACCATTTTCTGGAGCCAGCGGTTACTGCAGATGAACAACCTGATAAAAATGTGCCTGATAAGGCTTTCTACAATGAATTGAAACAAAATGGTCTTAATGGCTTCGATTACCGTTTGGGCAAAGACCAGAATGTGTATATCGCCTGGTCTGAGAAAGAAAAAAAGGTAAAGGTTTATTATAAGTGCTGTTAACTATTGCTAGCCTTAGTTTGGTTATTATAGTTAATTATATTGTTTGGCTATTTTGATATATGGCTGACCCTGAACTAAATTACCTTCGGTGAACTCGCCAAGGTGCGGTTTATTGCATAGCTCTCCGCTTCGCTACCTGCCTACCGCAGGCAGGTCAGGGTGACGCTAAATCAACGCTCCGTCATGCTGAATTCAGTTCAGCATCAGGGTTCAAAGGTGAATTTTCCAATAAATTAGTCATCGTAATCAAAGTTGTGAGATTTAATTGCCTCTCTTTTGTAGTTAGGGGTTTGTTTGCTTATGCACTTGCAATCATCCGAGCGTCATTCCCGCGCAGGCGGGAATCTGTAAAACATTTTTAAAAGATAATCTTAAAGCATAAAATTCTGCTCCATTTTAACACTAAAATTGAGGTTTGCAGATTTATTCAACTTAGCCGTGACCTCTAAGAGGTCAAATTCTTATAAAACAACATCATTAATATGGGTGCGACTCCTTAGGAGTCGAATATCTTGGATTATAATATCTTTTCTATAGTTATTGAAATCCTTCGGATTTTGTATAAGTCAATATAATTATTTGCTTATCAAGCTATAGCTTGCAAAATATACTTTCAATATTTTTTAATCATCATTTTTCCTATTCCTTGCCATTATCCTACTACTTTTCATAACTTTGCCAGCAATGAAAATTTGTAGAAAATTAATTGCAGCAGTATTGCTGGTTGGTGTAATGGCCAACTGCTTTAATTACTGGATTGTTTCTACCTCCTACCATTTCAATAAGGCTTACATTTCTTCCGTACTCTGTACCAACAAAGACAAACCGGCACTTCATTGTGAAGGAAAGTGTTTTTTGGACATTAAACTTAAGGAGCTTGAGCAAAAAAACAAGCAAGAGCAGGAGCATGTAAAACGTGTGATTGAAACGGTAGCACCAGAAAAACCACTTTTGGTTTTTAAAACCTTCGAAACCGAGGTAGAAACCACTATTCCACATTATCTGCAGCAAAAGCCTGTAGGTAAACCCAATACCATCTTCCACCCACCAAAGGTAGTTTAATCATTTCTTTCTTGGCTTTTCCTTATATCCCTTCATTGTTAGGGGAAAGGATTTATTTTGTCCCTATAGGAAGTAAAATTCGCCGTAATTTATAATGAAAGTTACGCAGTAGGAATCAATCCCGTCATAGGAATGGGACTTTAATGTCCATAAGCCAATCTAAAAAATTATTGATTTAAAAACAGTTGCGTCGATATGCAAAGAGTCGATGCAGCGAGTATGCCTTTTATTAAAAAAATGAAAAAGATTTTAACGATTATCACTATAGTAACCCTCCTGTTTACAGCCTGTAAAAAAAGCGACAGCACCGCCCCTGATTTCGATGAAAAGAACCTCGCTTCCCTTTCCGTAGAGTTTGACAATATTGTTGGCGGCAGAACATTAACTTTTAACAACACCACTGTACCTTATACCAATGCTAAAGGCGAACCTTTCAGCATAAGCTTGTTGCAATATTTTGTGAGCAACATTAAAGTAACCACTACCAGTGGCCAACAATACACCGTTCCGCAAGATAGTTCCTATTTTATGATTAATGGCGCAGACAAAGCTACCAGGTTTGCCACCGTTAAAGTGCCCGAAGGAGACTACAGTAAATTGACCTTTATTTTAGGGGTAGATAGCTTGAGAAGCACGATGCCTATTGATAAAAGAATGGGTGTTTTAGATCCTGCGGCAGGTGGCGGTCACGGAGGCAGCGGAATGTACTGGGGCTGGAATTCTGGCTATATATTCTTTAAGTTAGAGGGTAATTCATCTGTAATTAGCGATGACCAACTGGGAGATCCTACGGGTAAAAAGCAGTTTAGGTACCATATTGGCGGATTTGGTGGTTACAGTGCACCAACCATCAACAACATCAAAACCATCACCGTTGACTTAAATGCTGCCGGGATTGCAAAGGTTAGGAAAGGAAGACAAAGCAACATTCATCTTTTTGTCGATATCATGAAGTTCTTTAATGGAAGTACTACTCTGAGTATTAAGGAAAATCCAAATGTAATGTTCAGTGCCTATTCCACTAACCTAGCCAAAAATTTCAGCGAACTGTTTACACATGACCATACAGAGAACTAGTAATGAAATTAAGCTATTTAAAATACCTTTTTCTGGTACTGCTCTTTGTATATGCTTGTAAAAAAAGTGATGATGCAAAAGAGCAAATAGCAAGTTTTTTGGGCTTTCAACGGCCCAAAAACTTTCCAGAACCCGTTTATGCTTTTGCTAGTAACCCCATCACCAAAGACGGTTTTGAACTAGGAAGAATGTTGTTCTACGAACCAAGACTTTCCAGGGATAACACCATCAGTTGTGGTTCATGTCACATTCAATCCTCGGCATTTACACAGCATGGACATGATGTTAGCCATGGAATTGATGACAGATTAGGTACACGAAACTCTCCTCCTATCATGAACTTGGCTTGGAGCAAAGCTTTTATGTGGGGCGGCGGCGTATATGATTTGGATTTGCAACCCATTGCGCCTATTACCACTCATGAGGAGATGGATGAAGACCTTGAAAATGTATTGAATAAACTCCGTCAGATGCCCATTTACAAAAATAAGTTCAAAGTTGCTTTTGGTTCTGAGCAAATTAGCACTGCTAATTTCATGAAAGCCTTATCCCAATTCATGTTGATGTGCGTGAGCAGTAATGCCAAGTATGACAAGGTGATGCGTAAAGAACAAAATGCCAGTTTTAGTACAATAGAAGCTGAAGGGTATGAGCTTTTCAAGAACAAATGTGGCAATTGTCATAAGGAACCGCTTTTTACGGATGGTAATTTCAGAAATAATGGTTTAGCACCAAGTGCTATCAATGATTTGGGATTGTATACGGCAACACTTTTAGAAAGCGATCGATACAAATTCAAAGTGCCTTCCCTGCGCAACCTGAAATACACGGCTCCCTATATGCACGACGGTAGGTTTTTGAGTTTAGATGCCGTTTTTAATCATTATAGCCGCGAGGTACAAAACACGCCAAACCTCGATGCGTCATTAGTTGCCAACGGAACTAGGGGAATTGCCATAAGCAGTGATGAGAAAAACAAATTACTAGCTTTTCTAAACACCTTAAATGACGAGGAATTCATTAATAATAAACTTTTAGCAGAACAGTAATGAACTTTAAGAAAATACTTCTATCGCTTTTATTATCAAGTCCTTTAACATTGCATGCTTGCGATATATGCGGTTGTGGTGTTGGCAGTTACTATATAGGTATTTTGCCAGAATACAACAAACGTTTTGTTGGGCTTAGGTATCAGCATAAGACCTTGCTAACACATTTAGGCCCACAGGGAAATGTTACGCCACTTTCTACAGATGAAACCTATCAAAGTGCTGAATTATGGGGTGGCTGGAATTTTGGAAAGCGTTTTAGGGCGCTTGCTTTTATACCTTATAACTTCAATCAGCGTAATTCGCAAGCTAATAGTGGTAAGAAGCAAGGTTTGGGCGACATTGCACTAATGGGTTATTATAATCTGTTTACCCAAAGTAATATGCTCAACAGTAAATTACTGGTGCACTCATTATGGGTGGGCGCTGGCATTAAACTTCCCACAGGAAAATACGAGTCCAGTGAACGTTTGCTTATTCAAGAGAACCCTAACAACTTTCAGTTGGGGACGGCAAGTACCGATTTCACCCTCAATGCCGCTTATGATATCCGATTAAATGATTTGGGTCTTAACCTCAATGCCAATTATAAAATCAACACCGAGAACAAATACGCTTACAGATATGGAAATAAGCTGACTACAAATGCGCTATTGTATTATAAGTTTAGGTTATTCCACCAACTCACCCTTGCGCCAAATGCCGGTATTTTATATGAAGCAGCCACTAAGGATATAGAACAAGGCAAATATGAAATGGATGTTTCCGGAGGCTATTCCACTGCTTTGGTGACCGGTTTTGAGTTAGCTGTGAGTAAGTTCTCTATCGGTGCCAATTACCAAAATGTGATTGCTCAGGAATTAGCTAACCAACGAGCAAAAGCAGGAAATCGATTAATGTTACACCTTTCTATCCCCTTCTAAAATTTAATTACAATGAATAAAATAAAGAATTTGAGTTTAATAATTCTACTAGCTTTTACTGCCTGCCAGCAGCAAGATAATGAGTTGGCTATCAAGAAAACCATAGATGATTTACATAATGAAGCGATGGTTATTAATGAAAAAGCGATTAAAACTACTTTTAAGTTAGATAGTTTACTGCTGCAAAAACGCCAACAGAAAGATGGAGATACCATTACGTTACAAAATTCAATCCATCAACTTAACTTGGCGGACGAAAAAATGATGGATTGGATGCATAATTTCCAGCTTGATTTTAAAGGCTCAAAAGCAGAGGCCCTGCAATATTTCAAAAATCAGTTGGATAGTGTAAAACAAGTACAAATTCAGTTAGAAAAAGCCATTGAACAGGCTAAACCTTTTATAAAATAATAATGAATTAGCCACAGGCGCACGGATAATAATTTTAAGCACTCACTTCGTCATTTCGAGCGTAGCGGAGAAATCTTTGAATATGTTAGTCTTTTACTTTAAAGATTACTAAGGAAATTAAAAAATACCCAGTTCAAAGATTTCTCCATTCGCTGTGCTGCAGTCGAAATGACGGGCGATGTTTTATGAAAACGTAAAATCTGTGCATCTGTGGCATAAACCCCTAATGTTATATGAAAACAACTTTAATAATCTGTATTTTTGCCCTTGGTGGCTGGTGGACACAGGGCAACGCCACTACCAATGAATTTCAAAAAACCGCTGTTAGCGACAGCTTGAAAATAGACCCAGTTTGTAAGATGAAAGTGAAAACGTCAAGCAGTATTAAAAGTACTTTCAATAAACAGGAATATGTATTCTGTAACAAGACCTGTAAATTAAAATTTGATAAAAACCCTGAAAAATATCTTAAATAGATGAAAAAAATAATCCTATATGCTGCATTTGGAACACTATTGTTCGGAGCAGCTTGTACTCAAGAGAAAAAATTACCGATTTATGGGGATCGTGAAGCTAAAATTACGAAAGATGCCAATGGTAATGAGAAAATAGATACCGTTTACAAAACAATACCTGACTTTAAGTTTTTGAACCAAGATAGTGTTGAAGTAACACAAGATGCCTTTAAAAACAAGATTTATGTAGCTGATTTTTTCTTTACTTCTTGTACAACCATTTGTCCTATTATGCATCGTAATATGAAAACCATTTACGACAAGTATAAAGGTAATCCTGAAGTGATGTTTCTTTCACACACCATTGATTTTAAATATGACAAGCCGTCTGTATTGAAAAAATATGCACAAAAATTAGGCGTTGATGTGCCTCAATGGCAATTTTTATATGGTGATAAAGCGGCCGTGTATGGTTTAGCTGAGAAAGATTACCTGGTAGCGGTACAGGAAGACAAAGCAGCTACCGACGGCTATGTACATCAAGGTTGGTTGGTACTTATTGATAAGCATAGACGTATTAGAGGAGCTTACGATGGTACCAAAACCGAAGAAGTAGAAAAGCTGAAAAGCGATATGGATATTTTATTAGCCGAAAAAGACTGATTAAGTGAAAAATCAAAAGTCAAAAGTTAAAAGCATTACCGTAAAGAAAATGGTGGTTTATACCTTTTTCTTAACAGCGGCTGCCATAGTGATTAATGCCTGTCAAAGCGCAAGTGAAATTGAAATGGCTAAATATCTTTCTAATGGTAAGGATATTTATGTGGCCAGGTGCCAAAATTGTCACGGAGCAAACGGCGAGGGTTTGGGAGAGTTGGCTCCCCCACTCACCGACACGGTATTTTTAAAAACTAACAAAGAAAAACTCGCTTGCTATATCAAAAATGGGGTAAGTGAACCTATGCAAATTCATGGTAAAACTTATCAAGAAAAGATGCCTGCATTCAAGGATTTGCACGATATTGATATTGCACAGGTTATGGTGTATGTTACCAATTCATTTGGCAATCAGCAAGGAATGTACACTTATGAGCAAGTAGCAAAGGATTTGCAGAATTGTAAATAAGGTAAATTTTGGTCATCATTCGTCATTGCGAGGCTAGACTTACGAAGTTTTAAAAACTTCGTAAGTCTTTTTTGTTTATACACCCCACCCTTCAGGCACCCTCTAAGAGAGGTGAATTTGAGCCAGAATAGACAAACCTTGTAGGTTTTCAAAAACCTGCGAGGTTTAAAGCAAAATTCATAAGCTTAAGATTCTCTAAAAAAAGCTTTTCTAAATCTAAACGAAATAAAAAGGTTACCTTTGTACAATGCAAACCGTTCTATCGCTGCAATTTCATATTGAAGAGGAAAGTCCGGGCAACAAAGAGCATCTCGCTTCCTAACGGGAAGGGGTTTGGGAATGAAAACCCAAACTACGGAAAGTGCCACAGAAAATATACCGTCCTGATCTTGCATTGGGATAAGGGTGAAAACGTGAGGTAAGAGCTCACGAGCTTTGTTAGTGATAGCAGGGTTGGTAAACCCCGGGAGTTGAAAGACCAAATAGGCTAACGCATGTAGGGCTGCTCGTCCGATGTTAGTGGGTAGGTCGTTAGAGGTAAATGGCAACATTTATCCTAGATTAATGATAGAAATCCTTTTAGGAGGAAACAGAACCCGGCTTATAGGTTTGCATTTATATAAAACAAAAAGTGGCGTTGCCTTGGTAACGCCACTTTTTGTTTATTTGATTATTCTTAATGAAGAACCCACGTGTGCCAATTGTTCAATAAATGGCGGGCCTATTAGTCCTCTCTCATCTCTCTGTTGCTGAAAAGTAAGAAAAGAAGGCGTGTTTAAAATCTGTTGCTGTATTTCTTCATTTTCATACATAGAAACATGTACAAAAGTTAGTCCATCCTCTTTAACGTACACATGGTATAAAAACTTGCTGTGTTGCAGTTCTCTAAAATCAGCTAAAAAAGCAGCAATATTACGTTTATTCTCTTCAACAAAGTCGGCGTTAATTTTGTAGGTAACTTGTACTGCAATCATATTTATATTTTTTGCTTTAGTAAATGTACAAAAACGTTTTAGAGAGCCTATAAAAAAAGACCTTGTATTTAAACAAGGTCTTCTACTAATTACTTTGAGCGGTTATTATTTTGCGCTATTTTTTTTCTCTGTAACTTCAGTACGAATTTCTTGAGCTAAACCTTTAAGATCTTGCATAGCTTTACGTACTCTAGTTCCTGCAGCTGAATTACCTGCGTTGTAAAATTTCTCTACGTCTGCCTCGATAGCAGCAACTACTTCTTTAACTTTTGCAAATTTTTCCATTGTTATAATTTTAATTTATTGGTCAAATATATCACTTAAACGGAATAAACAAGCAATTCTTTATTTTTTTGATATGCTTTTTTCACGCAAGTTTTTAACAATTCACATTTTGTATCTCTTACTTCTATTTAATCACGGTAAGTAGGCACACACATTCTGCGTGCGCTATAGCTTGAAATGGATAATCGTAATGGTAGTTAAGTAGTTGTCCTACTGATAGATATTGCTCTTTTTCTTTTGCAGAAAAACTTAAATCTCCTTCTATTACATATAGGTTCATCAATAAATGGCCTTCTTCAGTACCTGATTGTATTTTTTCACCTTTTTTTAGTGCTACTAAGGTCAACGTAGTGTGTTCCGACTTAAAAACCGTAATGGCATTCTTCCCATTTTCATGGTATGATGTTTCATTTTTAATCTCTTTGATGAAATTGGGTAAGTCTACAGGTACCATTTGTCCGTCCAAAGCACGACTTCCAGCTGGTCGCTGAGGAGTGGCATTGTTAAATTTTTCTTCCATGGCTTTTTAATTAAAACAGTTAATTACTAGGCGATGTTTTCGTAATGTGATAATGTTTAAAATTAGTGTAATGCAAAGTAGGGTAAAATGGCGAACTTTGTATCGATGTCGTTATTTATTAGCTCACTAAACACTGGTAGCAATGGCAACTGTTTCTATATTGGCAATCATGATGATGCCGTGTTGATAGATGCAGGCCTAAGCTGTAAAGAAACAGAAGCCCGTCTTGGCCGTTTGGGGTTAAGTATGCAAAAAGTTAGGGCTATTTTTATCAGCCATGAGCATACCGACCACATCAAAGGCTTGCCGGTATTGGCCAAGAAATACCAATTGCCCATTTATATTACTGAAAAAACACATTTGGGAGGACGACAAATCCTGCCTTCTCACTTGGTTTATTCATTTTCAAGTACAGAGCCTATTCTGATTGGCGATTTAGAGATTGTGGCATTCCCTAAATTACATGATGCAGCTGAACCACATAGCTTTACGGTAGCTTATAATAACGTGAAAATTGGTGTTTTTACGGATATAGGCGACCATTGCGAAAATCTTATTTATCATTTTAAACAGTGTCACGCTGCGTTTTTAGAAGCTAATTACGATGATGAGATGCTTGACAAGGGTAATTATCCCTATTTCTTAAAACGTAGGATAAGAGGTGGAAACGGGCACTTGTCCAATAAAAAAGCGCTCGATTTATTTGTAAACCATCGACCAGAGTTTATGAGCCATCTGCTTCTTTCGCATCTAAGCAGGGAAAATAATTGTCCTGACTTGGTGCACCAGCTATTTAGTGAAGTAGCCAATGGCACGGAAATAATTGTGGCTTCAAGGTTAGAAGAAACCCCTGTGTATCAAATAAGTTTAAAACAAATTACGCAAGTTCTTTCAACGTTGTAGTTTGCCCCGTTACACTTAAACGATGTTTTATGCCACATTTTAAAGCATAATTGGCCTTTTGATGACCTACTGGAAAATCAAAACACACTGGGTAGTTAAACTCCTTTACTTTTTCTAATACAATTTGCTCTAATGTTTTGCCAAAACCATCGCCTTCATCATCTTTTTTAACCCTAAAACCACCCACGATTAAACCTTTCAATTTACTGAGTTTGCCACTACGTTTAAGATTAAAAAACATCCTATCTATACTGTATAGGTATTCACCAACATCCTCCACAAATAAAATCTTGCCATCGGTTTTAATTTCCGAGGCACTGCCAGCTAAATTCTCAATACAGCGCAAATTGCCTCCCACTAATTCGCCTTCGGCCTCACCTAGTCTATTATTTGCTTGATAACTGGCCTCGTAGCTCATCGGCTCCTCTCCTTTTAAAGCTTTTTCTATCGATTTAATGGTATCAATCTGTATAGGTTCGGCTTTTGTCCAGTCCGTAGGGAAACTGTTGCACATTTTAGAATGGATACTTGCAAAGCGGTAATTACTATTCAAATGGCAATGTAAAATAGTAATATCACTAAAACCAATTAACCATTTGGGCGAGACCTTAAAAACACTGAAATCTAACTGATCTATAATCCTTACGGCTCCATACCCGCCTCTGGCGCACATAATGGCTTTAATGCTCGTATCGTCCAACATTTGTTGTAAATCGGCCAAACGTTCCTCATCAGTACCACCAAAAGTAAAATCGCGGGCGCCAACGGTTTTTCCTATCGCTACTTTAAAGCCCCAACTTTCCATCTGTTGTATGGCCGGCGCAATTTCATCATAGGTAATAAATCCCGCTGGACAGGTAATGCCAATCATATCTCCTTGTTTTAGATAGGGAGGTTTTTTATGCTTAAGGATTTCACTACTTGATTGGATAACAGCAGCGTTGCTTTTAAAAGCGTATAACGCGGCCGATGCTGGTAGTAACGACGAAAGAAATAGTTTGCGGTTCATGATAGGGCAATTTACCAATTAGCCCACAATACGCCAAAGTCTTTTAAAAAAGAAGAGCGAAGACACTAGGCCTTCGCTCACTACAGTCCTGCCATTCGCCTTTAGTCCCGCGTACACTTTGGGAGCTATCGGCTACTGTCAGGTCTATTGTACAACGTTAATCAGTACGTCGTCAAAATTCTAATTTCCCTTCTACAGAGTCATCCATGGTTTTTCCAGTGATGACCGAAGCGGCCATTTTGATGAAAGCAACGGCTTCCCCATGTTTGGTATCCCAATAATAGACTTGCGTTGGTGCTACCTTAATCACGCTAATTTTGTCATCCTCTTTTCCGTCTTGAAACCAAACTTTAAGTAGTGGATTCCAAAGCTCTTCTATCTTTTTTCGATCTTCTATGATCTCACTAATTCCATAAACATTTAAAAAACCCGAATTTTTATGGTGTTGAAAAAATAAGTGAGTTAGTGGGTCAGCTTCAATTTCTTTATTTTTTTCACTATCTGCCTGACTCATGAACCATAAATTTCCGCTGTCATCTACATCTAAAACAGACATCGGTCTTACTGATAGCGGCAATCCGGTTTTGATACTGGTACAAAAGAAACAGTTTTCTGCCCCCTTTGCCAAATCCTTAAGTTTTTCAACCGCTTCCTTCCCTTCTAGGGTTTTGATATGGTCTTTTGTATCCTGTGTATTGTTAGAGCTATCTCTGCTCACATTTGAATTTTCCATCTATTTTTCCTTTTCTATGATTTAAAGAGTGTTTTTAAAACGGTGGCAGTTACCAAAGCGCCAAACAAATAATAGCCTACGGTAAGCACTTTAGTTTGTGTAGTACGAGTAACAGGTCTAGAATCTAAACCTAATGGCTCGGGTAATTGTATGGCTCCAATCCCTGCACTTAACCCTAAGGCTACTGCTTTTGGCCAAATGTACCTGCCGCTTCCACCAATCATACTATAATAGGTGGCGTTGGCAATAAGGTCAGCCTCCAAAGTTACTCTGTGTAAGTCCTCGGCATCAACAATGGGTGTGCCCACTTGGCTTAAAGTTTTGTTGACTACTTCCTCTCCCAATAAATTGATTTGAGGGGCATTTCTAACATTTTTGCGTACTACTTCGTGCAATATATTTAAGGCTACAGCACCAATAAGGCCTGCAGTCATATTTTTAATCCATTTCATTACTTACAATTTTATGCTTAACCAATCAATTGCTTCGTTAAGCTGTGACAATTTGAAGCCTTTAGATTCTCCTGGAGCGATATAGCTAAAAGCATCTGTGAATTTTTCTACGGCCGTTTCATCGGTAACCACAGCTATTTTTTTCCATTTGGTAAAATGCTTCAAACCTGCTACCATGTCTTGGTACCAAGCACCAGCGGTAAAGTTTTCTACAGGTGTTTCCAGCACCAGTAGGTAGTAAATATCATTATGGTTTTGGGTGAGTACCTCTAGTCCAGGGAGCAGTACACTTTTAAGGTCGTCGGCCGTGACCTGCCCTGTAGCTTTTACGCCAAATACGTGTGGTGGTATATCTCTGATAATGCTTAACATAACTATAAATTTTATTAAGCATAACAGATTTTTGAAGGTAATGGTTTCCCTAAATTGTGATTTTGGGATTTGGCGGTTGAGATTTAGAAAGTTTTAAAAGCTTCTTAAATCTTATCTAGCATAGATTTTTTCTGTGGCTTTGTAGAATATTCCCCTCTTCGAGTGACAAGGAGAAGGAAAGATTGAAATAATATTAGTCCTCCCTCCTTATCTCCCTCCAAAGGGAGAGATAGCGAGTAGTCTTCTTAACGCTCTCGGTATTAATGATGGTTCATCGTGTAACATAGCTTAAAAGTCTGCATAGCGCAGTTAAAAGCTAAGCTGTCACCACAGGCGTAGCCAACTGTTGAGAAATGGCAGCGCCATCAGTAAGTAGCTCTTGGGTAATGCTTCTGGTGTAATCAATAATTTCCGACTTAAAGTCTTGAACCGAGGCTCCCGAACGGATTTCCTCTAAACGTTTTTCCCAAGCGCCGGTAAGCTCTGCTTGTGCAATGCGCTTGTCTTTAACCACTTCGTAAACAGCTAATCCCTTAGCAGTTGGTACCAAATTGCGTTTTTCACGGATGATATATTCCCTAGTTAGCAGGGTTTCGATAATGGCTGCTCGAGTGGCAGGTGTACCTAAACCGCTATCTTTCATAGCGTATCTAAGTTCTTCATCCTCAATTTCTTTTCCGCAGGTTTCTAAAGCTTTTAATAAAGAAGCTTCATTGTACATCGCTTTCGGCTTTGTTTGTTTTTCCAAGAAGGCTTTGTTCACGATAGGTAAAGCTTCCCCTTTTTTTACTTTTGGTAAAGCGGGATTGTCCTCATCCTTTTTATCATCCTCAACTTCATTAAAAACAGAACGCCATCCTGCAGAGCGGATAACCGTCCCATTGGCCACAAAAACAATCTCCGATTGAATAGTAATTTTAGTGACTTCTTTCACACATTCCTGGTGGAAAGCTTCCAACATGCGTCCAGCAACCAAATCAAAAATAGCCTGATGGTCTTTGCTTAAACTGCCAGGTTTAACGCCAGTTACTAAAATAGCATGGTGATCGGTTACCTTTTTAGCATTTACACTCCTTTTGTTTAAAGTCATTTCCTGCAAGGCCACCGCAGATTTAGCGAACTGGCCATGGTCAGTTAAACTGGCAATTAATGCAGGTACCGTAGCAAAAATATCGTCGCCAATGTAGCGACTTCCCGTACGTGGGTAAGTCACTAATTTACTTTCGTAGAGGTTCTGTAATAAACTTAAAGTTTGGTCAGCGGTAAAACCATTCTTTTTATTGGCTTCCTGTTGCAAACTACTTAAATCGTGCAAAAGTGGAGGTGGTTCTTTTCTTGGTTTAGCTTCCACTGCGGTAATATTTCCACCATTGCTAAAACCAGAAGCCACATCCTGTACCTTTTCAAAGATGGCTTCTCCCTCCTCTTTGGCATCAAAACTATCTACAGAGATAGCTTTGAATAACTGGCCATCCTTGTCTAGCTGGATACCAATCTGGTAATATATTTTAGGAACAAAGTTCTTTATTTCAAGGTAACGGGCACAAATCATGGCTAAGGTAGGTGTTTGCACCCTACCCAAAGAAAGCACACTCCTGTTCCCTGCCGAAATACTTAGCGCTTGCGTGGCGTTCATGCCTACCAGCCAATCAGATACAGAACGACAGTGTGCCGAACTGAATAAGGTGTCGTACTCAGTGCCAGGTTTTAGGTTTCTAAATCCATCTTTAATAGCCTCATCTGTTTGTGAAGAAATCCACAGACGTTTAAATGGTTTTTTGCATTTTAGATAAGAGTAGATATACCTAAAAATCAGTTCGCCCTCACGCCCAGCATCTGTTGCTACAATGATCTCTGTAGCTTCATCAAACAGCATTTTTATGGTATCAAGCTGCTTTCTTACTCCAGGGTCCTCTACCATCCCATCCTTGGTTTTTATTTTGCGGATGGAAAGTTTAAACTTGTTTGGCAACATCGGCAAATGTTCTTTGCGCCAGCCAAAAAAGCCATATTCCTGTGGTGGGGCCAGTTGTAGTAAATGTCCAAAAGCCCAAGTGAACGAATAGCCCTTGCCTTCAATGTACCCATCCTTACGGGTTGTAGCCCCAAAAACTTTGGCTAACTCACGTCCTACAGAGGGTTTTTCGGCAATTACTATCTTCATATCTGAATAAAATGGAGGTTAAATATCCTAAATTTAAAATACATGCAGCACTTCATTTTATCAACACTGTAGTATGCAATTGAACCCTAGGCAGATAAATGGACGGCAATACCTGTTTACTTCAGTCCTTCGTTGTTGTCATACTGAGCTTGTAGAAGTGTTTGTGCGTTATCAAACCTCGTAGGTTTTCGAAACCTACGAGGTTTGAGCCTTCAATTGCCTATTCATTTTGAAGGAAATAATCATATCACTGAAATATTTTTGAATGAAATTTTAAACAGCTTGTTAAACTATCCTATCTTTATAGTGAAAATGAGCATTACCCTACGTGACATATCCAAAGCATTAAATATCTCGGTTTCTACGGTATCCAGAGCACTTACTGATAGCCATGAGATTGGAGAGGAAACTAAACAAAAAGTGTTGGCCTATGCCAGAGAGCACCATTATGTGCCCAACCGTATGGCCCGCAGTTTGAAAGTTGGTAAAACACGTTCTATAGGGGTTGTGATTTGCTCTATTGACAATAACTTTGTAGCCCAAATGCTAGATGGCATTGACCAGATTTGTACTGAAAATGGCTATCAGATCATCATCATGCAAAGCAAAGAGTCTTATGAGCAAGAACAAGCCTGCATTAATTTGCTGCATGCTAGCGGTGTAGATGGAATCATGATTTCTCCCTCCTACCAAACTGCTGATTTTAGCCACCTAAAGGAGTTGCAATCACAGGGATTTCCAGTAGTCCTTTTCGACAGAATTAGCGAAAAAATGACGGCTCATAAAATTGCCGCCAACAATTTAAGTGGCGCCTATCAGGCTACCACACATCTGATTTCTAATGGTTACACCCGAATTGCGCATCTGAATAGCAACGCAACTTTAACGACCACAGCGGAGCGTTTTGAAGGCTATAAAAAAGCACTTGAAGACCACGGAATTATTTACCGGGAGGAATTGGTAGCCTTTTGCGATACTGCTCAACAGATAGATCAAAATGTGGCCGAAGCCATGGAACAATTGCTTAAACAACAACCACAAGCTATATTTACGGCTACCGATTTGTTGAGCACTAAAGTATTGGCTTATCTAATGGAACATAAATTTACGGTACCCAAAGATATTGCATTGATAGGATTCAGTAATTCGGATTTAGCAGCTGTTTTAAATCCTTCATTGAGTACGGTACGTCAACCTTCACGTCAAATTGGCGAGCTGGCCGCCCAAACGCTCATTAGTCTGATCAAGGGTAAAGATATTGGTCCCGAAGAGACCATCTTACTGGATACAGAACTTCAAATTAGAAAATCGAGCGGTAGTTGAGCTACTTTTGACATTGTCACGACCTCCGAATGAGGCAGTTTTAAACTAATTACGTAATTTTGCACTCTTATTTACGACAATGAGCAAGCACGGAAGAATTTTAGTAGCCATGAGTGGCGGGGTTGATAGTTCGGTAGCATCAGTGATGTTGCACGAGCAGGGTTATGAAGTAATTGGCCTAACCATGAAGACTTGGGATTACGCTACATCAGGTAGTAACAGTAAGGAAACTGGCTGCTGCAGCTTAGATAGCATCAACGATGCCCGTACGCTTGCCGTAAATTATGGCTTCCCTCACTATATTTTAGATATCAGAGATGAATTTGGTGATTTTGTAATCGACAATTTCGTGGATGAATATCTAGCAGGAAGAACACCAAACCCTTGTGTATTGTGTAATACTTATATCAAATGGGAAGCACTATTAAAACGCGCAGATAAGCTTGACTGTGAATTTATCGCTACTGGGCACTATGCCAATATCCGTCAACAAGACAGTGGTCGTTATGTAATTTCTAAAGGTAAAGACGAAAACAAGGACCAATCTTATGTGTTGTGGGGAGTATCTCAAGAAAACTTGGCCAGAACCAAATTTCCATTAGGTAGTTTTGCTAAATCTGAAATTAGACAAATGGCTTTAGATATGGGCCAAGAAGAACTGGCTAAAAAAAGCGAAAGTTATGAGATTTGCTTTGTACCTGATAACGATTACCGTGCTTTCTTAAAACACAAAGTTGAAGATTTGGAAGAGCGTGTAGCAGGTGGAAACTTTGTAAATACTCAAGGAATGGTGATCGGTCAGCATAAAGGCTACCCTTTTTATACCATTGGACAACGTAAAGGTTTAGGTGTTGCTTTTGGCGAGCCGATGTTTGTGACCCAAATTTTGCCGGAAAGCAATACCGTTGTTTTAGGCAGGGCCGATGAATTGGAACGCCGTGAAGCGATGGTTAGAAATGTTAATTTAATTAAATACGAAAATATTAACGAACCTTTGGATAACGTAGTGACCAAAATACGCTATAAAGATGCAGGTACTCTAAGTACAATTGTACAAGAGAAAGACCAAATGCGTGTAGTTTTTGACCATGCGGTTTCTGCAATTGCTCCAGGTCAATCTGCTGTGTTTTACGAAGGTAACGATTTGCTAGGTGGTGGCTTTTTAGTGTAATTGAAGCATCTATATAAAGACTTACGAAGTTTCAGAAACTTCGTAAGTCTTACGCAACCATCGTTAAACACTTATTCACCGCTAATTAAGTCGTCAAAGTCTTTAATTTGAGATAGTTTTACCAACGGTTTTGCAGGAAGTTTAGACCATTTTTCTTTAAAAACTTCATCACCACTCTCGGCATTTTGGTTTGTATTTTCTTTTACCAATTTCTTCTTTGTTAAAAAATTGATACTGGTTTTTCGATCAATTCTAGGACCGAAATTGTTGCTGGAGTCGTAGCCAATGAGCTCAAAATCGGCATTGCGGAACCTGAAAGTATAACGCCAATAACCATATCTACCGTGTGAATATTGAATGTAAAGATTTCCTTTCTCTATTTGTACACTAAGTTCTGGCGGAAAGTAAACACCTCCATCTTCATTTTCAGATGAAAAGCAATCTAAATTTTTAATTGAGAGCTCGTATCGGCCCCTCTTATTCAGTAAAATGATGATGCCTCTTCGGTTACGATCAACCCGCTCTTCGAAGCGATTAACAATGATTTTACTTTTGTCAGTTCCTTTTACAATTAACACCTCGTCAGATAATCCATCTTTATCAAGATCTCCTTTTATGGTATTAAAAAGCACAAATCCTTTGGGGATAAAATCCGCTGGTTTTATTTTTTGTTGGGGAGCGATAGACTTTTTTGATTCGCTAAAACTATAAACAAACAACATCGGAACTATTAGCCCAAAACCAAATAAATATTTTTTCATCATTAAAAATGGTTGTTTTTAAGAATTCCTCATTTTAATTTTACCTAGTTTGAACCTTAAACTAATCCTTAGCAAGATAAATATTTACGATTAGATTATTAATTAAAAACGATTTCTTCAACTATCTTTGCGGCTCATTAAAAAAGACGAATTACATTGATCGACGTAAATAACATTTCGGTATCATTTGGCGGGACAACGCTTTTTAGCGATGTGTCTTTTTCCATCAACGAAAACGATAAGATAGCCCTTATGGGCAAAAATGGAGCGGGTAAATCTACCCTGTTAAAAATTATTGCAGGTGCAGGTAAAGCAACTAGCGGACATGTGTCTGGTCCTAAGGATGCAGTTATTGCCTATTTGCCACAACACTTGCTTACTGAAGACAATGTGACTGTTTTTGAAGAAACTTCAAAGGCCTTTAGTGAAGTTTATCAGATGCGTGATGAGCTAGAAAGCTTAAACGAACAGCTTAATATTCGTACAGACTACGATACTGACGATTACATGAAATTGATTGAAAGGGTATCAGAACTTAGCGAAAAATTTTATTCCATTGAGGAAGTTAATTATGATGCAGAAGTAGAGAAAGTATTAAAGGGATTGGGCTTCCTCCGTTCTGACTTTACCCGTCAAACCTCAGAATTCTCTGGTGGATGGCGCATGCGTATTGAGTTGGCCAAAATCCTATTGAAGAAACCAGACCTTATTTTACTAGATGAGCCTACCAATCACATGGATATTGAAAGTATCCAATGGCTGGAAGACTTTTTGATCAACTCTGCCAAAGCGGTAATCGTAATTTCTCACGACCGTGCTTTTGTAGATAATATTACGAATAGAACCATTGAGGTAACCATGGGCCGTATCTACGATTATAAAGCAAAATACACCCACTACCTACAATTACGCAAAGAACGTCGTGAGCATCAATTAAAGGCTTATGAAGAGCAACAACGTTTTATTGCCGACAATCAGGAATTTATTGATCGTTTTAAGGGAACTTATTCTAAAACTCTTCAAGTACAATCAAGAGTGAAGATGCTGGAGAAATTAGAAATTATTCAAGTAGATGAAGTAGATAATTCTGCCCTACGTTTGAAATTCCCTCCTTCTCCCCGTTCTGGAAATTATCCGGTAATTGTAGAAGAATTGACCAAAGCTTATGGTGAGCACTTAGTGTTTGAGAAAGCTTCGATGGTGATTGAGCGTGGACAGAAAGTGGCTTTTGTAGGTAAAAACGGCGAGGGTAAGTCGACCATGATCAAAGCCATTATGGGTGAGATTGACTACGAAGGTGAATTAAAAGTGGGGCATAATGTGAAAATTGGCTATTTCGCTCAAAACCAAGCGGCATTATTAGATGGAGAATTAACGGTTTTTGATACGATAGATCAAATTGCTGTTGGCGATGTTCGTGTGAAAATCAAGGATTTATTAGGTGCCTTTATGTTTAGTGGCGACGATACCACCAAAAAAGTAAAAGTGTTATCTGGTGGTGAAAAAACACGTTTAGCTATGATTAAGCTTTTACTGGAGCCAGTAAATGTGTTGATTCTGGATGAACCTACCAACCATTTGGATATGAAAACAAAGGATATCATCAAAGATGCTTTACGCGACTTTGATGGTACATTAATC
Source organism: Pedobacter sp. (assembly GCF_039594775.1). Lineage (GTDB taxonomy): Bacteria > Bacteroidota > Bacteroidia > Sphingobacteriales > Sphingobacteriaceae > Pedobacter. The sequence goes on from NZ_JBCNMT010000003.1 coordinate 262,982, forward strand.
TTAGTTTCTCACGATAGGGATTTCCTAGATGGCTTGGCTGAAAAAGTATTTGAGTTTGGCAACAAACGTGTACGTGAGCACTTTGAAGATATCAAAGGTTTCTTGGCTTATAAGAAAATGGATAGTTTAAAAGAAATTGAGAAATAACAAGAAAGGCGCTTAAAGGCGCCTTTTATGTAAGTGACGTTTTGGTCTTTATGAACATAGAGTTGAATATTGCATTGACTTTAAAAGTAGCGTCATTTCGACTGGAGCGTAGCAAAATGGAGAAATCTTTGGACTATGCGACATTCAAAACCCTCTCTGCCTTTGGCATCTCTCCCTAAAAGGGATCTAGGCCAATTTCTGCCCGAAAATCTTACTCAAACTATCATATAAAGCTGGATGTCTGTCTTTCATTCTTTCAGGATTTTCAAAGAAATATTCAGAAGTTACTGCAAAAAACTCCGCTTCATTGGTAATGGCATAAGGGTTAATATCCGACTGGTTATCTTCAATTTTTTGTATTTCTTGGTGCATCATTTTCACCCATGGAATAGCGTACCCATGTTTCATGAAATTTTGGGGAACTCCGTCAGTGGCACCATCTGATTTATCCAATAAGTGTACAAATTCATGTATGCCGGTATTTTCTCTGCCTGCACTTTTACTAAAGCCATGCCTTAAAGCCGATTGGGACAGTATCATTTGTCCGTTCATGTAACCGTCGCCCACCATGCCCATAATGTTTCGCTCACCTTCAGCAAACTGAAAGTCCTTATTGAAAGTATCTGGATATAATAGTACCGTACCAAGATTACGGTATTCCCATTCGTCAAAACCTAAAATCGGAATCACGGCACTTGCTCCTACCAGTATTCTGTCTAACGGAGAAATTTCAACGCCAATTCCTTCAATTTTAATACCCCCTAAAAAATGGGCTAGCTTTTCTTCGAACACTTTCTTTTTATCAGCGTTAAGTGCTGCATAAAACTCTACATGTTCTAGCAATAGCTGTTTATCCTCGTTGCTTAAAATGCTAGGATTGACTTTCTTCTTCCTAAAAATGAAATAAAGGGCAACGGCAAAGAAAACAAGAAGAATTAAATATGGATATAGATTCACAGGTAATTGGTTAGCGTTATAGAGTGGCGAATTCGTGTATGCAAAGATAGATGCCTTACGAAATCGAAGCTTTTCGTAAGGCATCTATTAGATTAAAAGTTTTTTACAATCTGTTCATCAAGTGGTTTAACGGCAGAACGGAAACGGTGTACCAACTCTCCTTTTTCGTTGATAAGGAATTTTTCAAAGTTCCATTTAATATCACCGGTGAAATCAGGATTGGTTTGTGTAGTTAAATATTGGAACAATGGTGTAATACCTTCACCTTTTACATCGCTCTTTTCAGCAATTAAAAAAGTGGTGTTGAATTTACTAGTGCAAAATTCTTTAATTTCTGCATTGCTACCTAATTCCTGTCCTCCAAAATTTGCTGAAGGAAAGCCAATAAGCACAACCTCTTTACCGTATTGCTTGTGTAGTTTTTCTAAATCTTCGTACTGTTTGGTGTAGCCACATTTAGAAGCGGTATTTACAATTAAAATTTTCTTTCCTTTAAATTTAGAAAGCTTTACTTCTTTACCGTCTAAGGTTTTAAAAGAAAAACCGTAAATATCTTTTGGTGGATTTGGCGCTGTTATTAAGCCCAAAAACAATAATAAAGTATTAAGCATGATTTTTAGTTTTTTATATAAAACGAATATAGGGAGAAAAAGATTGTTTCTGTGATGCTAAGTTTAAATGAACTGTAGCTTCTAGGTAAAAATTCTGGTGATACTTTTACGAGACTTACGAAGTTTTGAAAACTTCGTAAGTCTTTCAACGGTATCTGTTTTAAACACCCCGCCCTTCGGGCACCCCTCTAGCAGAGGGGAATTTGGGATTGAGCTAAACCTTACACACGGCTCAGCTAGCGCAATTAAAGCTTTAATGAGCTGGAGCAACACTGTACAATCAGCCTTGTACTTTTGGTACTTTTCTTCAAGAGAAAAGGACTAGGCCCAACGGCCATGAGTGAATATATATTAAAGGTATTCGTTTGAAGTTTTGCTTTTTTTTTTAACGATGCCTCAAAATATTTATATATTTGGTTAAATGAAATCTGCTCGATTATCATACTATAGTCTTGTACTATTCTTTAGTGCTTTGTGGTTTTCTTCTTGCAATAAGGAGACAAATTTATCGAAGCCTGATTTTGCTTTAAATTATTTTCCGCTAAAAGTAAATCAGGAAACTATCTATAATGTAGATTCTACCGTTTATAACGACTTCAACAACTCTACTACCTTATTCCAATTTCAGCTAAAGGATATTGTAGTAAGTAAATTTAAAGATATGGAAGGTTATGAGGCTTACCGGGTGGAACGTTATAAGAAAACCAGTACGCAAGATTGGTTTTTCCAAAAGCTCATTACCCGTCGTATTATAAATAACAGGGCTGAAGAGGTTTTGGATAATAGAAGGTATGTGCGCTTGGTATTTCCCCCTTCCTTGCAATCGACATGGAATGGCAACCTTTATAACGATTTGGATATTTGGCGTCATGAGATTACTGACATTGATGCGCCATTGACGATAGGAACTAACAAACTTGATTCGACGCTAAATATTATTCAATACAAGGAAGTGAATTTGATTAGAGAGGATATTTATTTAGAGACTTATGCCAAAAATATAGGTTTGGTGGTTAAGGAAGTAAAAGCTATTGATAAAGATATTTCTACAGGCCGAACCCGCCGAGGCTTTATGTATAAGATGCAGTTAGATAGTTTTACAACTAAATAATTTGATTTTAGAATAATCATAATAGCCACTTTCAGCTTCCCAAGCGATATTTTAATCTCTTCAGCCAGGTTTAAGAGGTCCATAAAACAGCTTAATAATGTAACCTAATAAATGAACGGCTAGTGTTCCTAATTTTGGCCTGCTTTAAAATTTTATTTCAAAAAAAACGCTACCAATTTTGAATTTGGTTGATTTTATAGTTTTATTTGCACAAAAACCCCTAATTAATGGCAAAAAATTTATTGATAGTTGAGTCACCCGCAAAAGCGAAAACCATAGAAGGATACCTTGGAAAAGATTTCCTAGTAAAATCTAGCTACGGCCACATTCGCGACTTGGTTAAGGGTGACATGGGCATTGACGTTGACAATAATTTTTCGCAAACTTATGAGGTGCCCGCTGATAAAAAGCAGGTGGTCACCGAATTAAAGAAATTAGCTAAGGATGCCGAAACGGTTTGGCTAGCATCCGATGAGGACCGCGAGGGAGAAGCTATTTCTTGGCACTTATTTGAAACATTAGGGTTAAAAACAGAGAAAACAAAACGTATTGTATTTCACGAAATTACCAAGCCTGCGATATTAAAAGCAATAGAAACGCCAAGAGGTATTGACTATAACTTGGTTTATGCACAACAAGCCCGTAGGGTTTTAGACCGTTTGGTTGGTTTTGAGCTTTCGCCAGTACTTTGGAAAAAAGTAAAACCTTCACTTTCGGCAGGCCGTGTACAATCAGTCGCCGTACGTTTAATCGTAGACAGAGAACGTGAAATCAATAATTTTGAGAGTACCGCTGCTTTTAAGATTACCGCACAATTTACTACGGGTAAAGGGAAAGAAATTGTAAAAGCAGAATTGCCTCAGCGATTTGAAAAGGCTGAAGAGGCTGAAAAATTCCTTCAAGATTGTATCGGAGCTAATTTCAAGGTGAATAACTTAGAGATTAAACCCGCTAAACGTAATCCAGCAGCCCCTTTTACCACTTCTACCTTACAACAGGAAGCTTCCAGAAAACTAGGATTTTCGGTTGCTCGTACGATGCAGATTGCGCAAAGGCTTTACGAAAATGGTAAAATTACCTATATGCGTACCGATTCGGTAAACTTATCGGAAACTGCCATTGCTGCTGCTGCTGCCGAAATTAAATCGGCTTATGGTAACCAATACCACCAACCAAGAGTTTACAAAACGAAATCTGCGGGTGCACAAGAGGCTCACGAGGCCATCCGCCCTACTTATTTCGACCAACATACCATTAACGGAGATGCTTCAGAAAGACGTTTGTACGAGCTGATTTGGAAGCGTGCCATTGCTTCGCAAATGAGTGAGGCTATTTTTGAAAAAACAACCGTTGACATTGGTGTAAGCACTCGTAACGAAGTTTTTGGTGCAGAAGGCGAAGTATTAAAGTTCGACGGTTTCTTAAAGGTATACTTGGAGTCGACCGATGATGAGGAAGACGAGAACGAAAACAACATGCTTCCCGCATTAGCCAGAGGTCAGGAACTTTCATTAAAGGAAATGTTGGCTACAGAGCGTTTCTCAAGACCGCCAGCACGTTATACAGAGGCTAGTTTGGTAAAGAAACTGGAAGAGCTTGGCATTGGCCGCCCGTCTACTTATGCGCCAACCATTTCAACTATCCAAAATAGAGGTTATGTGGTGAAGGAAGACAGGGATGGCAAAAAGAGAGAATATTTATCGCTTGCGTTGAGCAATGGTGACATCACCAAACAAAAGAAATCTGAAATTACAGGTGCTGAGAAGGCTAAGCTCTTCCCTACTGATATTGGGGAAGTAGTAAACGATTTCTTAGTTGAGCATTTTAAAGGTATTGTTGATTTTAACTTTACCGCTAATGTTGAAAAGCAGTTTGATGAAATTGCACAGGGTTTGCAAGAATGGACGGCCATGCTCCACTCCTTTTACAAACCATTTCACAATGAAGTAGAAACCACGATTGAAACTGCTGATAGAGCAACAGGTGAACGCTTATTGGGCGTTGACCCTGTAAGTGGTAAAAACGTTTATGCCAAAGTAGGCAGATACGGTCCATTGGTGCAAATTGGAGAGATTAGTGATGATGAAGCAGATAAGCCACGTTATGCCAGCTTAACCAAAATGCAATCTGTAGGTACCATTTCACTTGAAGAGGCATTGGATTTATTTAAGTTGCCTTTCCAATTGGAAGATTACCAAGGTAAAGAGGTTTCTGTTGGATTGGGACGTTTTGGACCTTATGTAAAATGGGGCGATGCTTTTATCTCTATTCCTAAAAATGTAGACCCATTAACCATAGATAACGACAGGGCAATTGAAATTATTAGCGAAAAATTAGATGCTGATGCGCCTGTGGCCCATTACCAAAATATGCCTGTAACTAAAGGTAAAGGACGTTTCGGACCATTTATTAAATGGAATGAGTTGTTTATCAATGTGCCAAAAGCTTATAATTTCGACAACCTTTCTCAAAAGGATATTGAGGAATTAATCAGCAAAAAAGTTGAGAAAGAAAACAATCGTTTTATCCAGCAATGGACAGAACATAAAATAGCAATTGAAAATGGTAGATGGGGACCTTTTATACGCTTTGGTAAGGACATGCTGAAACTTGGTAATAACCCAGCTACCAAACAAAAATATACGGCAGAGGAACTTTCAAATATTTCTTTGGATGAAGTAAAAGCGCTCATTATAGCTCAAAAACCTGATGCTTTTGAAAGCAAAAAGAAAGCTCCTGCTAAAAAAGCGGTAGCTAAGAAAAAGTAATTAAAAGAATAAAGAGCAAGGATTAAGGACAAAACCAAGTCTTTATTCTTTGCTCTTTTATCCTTACTCTCTATTATGAAAAAAGACTTACCTGAAAATATCGTAGAAGACGTTGCCATTGCCGTTGCCTTAATGAGCGAAACCCCAGAAGTGAAAAATTGGACCGTTTACTTGGTGAATTTAAAGAACGAACCGATCACTAACGTACTGATTACTTCGAAAGGTTATGGCGAGAAAGATGGTAAGGAAGTTAAAACCTCATTATTAAGGCATTTTATAGGTGATGTTGAAGCACAGGGATACGCTGGTGTAGAAGCCATTGACCCCGCTGTTTTTGGTCTCACCAATGAATATTGGTTGAGCTATTACATTGGTAACACCATTTACGATAAGAAATTCATTTTCCTTCCCGAAAGTATTATTGATAGCAATTTGATTAGAATTCCAGTGCTGAATAAACCTGGCGTGATGATTAAGTAGGTTTATTTAAACCCTCTCTGCCCTTTGGGCATTTATTGATAGTCGTTTATTTTATTTCGGCATCAATGAGCTCGTTACACTTCGGTTCTCCCTTTAAAATGGAGAGAGTAAGGAGCTACTATTTATATATATCACTACTAGTTTGTTGTTTTGTACTGTTCCATCCCCTCGCCTTTTTAAGGAGAGGGCTAGGGAGAGGTTTTATGCCCAATTTCAATTCCCCTCTTCCAGAGGGGTGTCTAAAGGGCGGGGTGTTCTACACTATTAGGACTTACGAAGTTTCTAAACGGCAAAGCCCTCAACTTCACCTTTCAAAAAAAACAAACAAATAAAGTTAAACTTCGTAAGTCTAAGGTTCTAACCTAAATGGCTTCGCCGTTTTAAAATTTCTTAAGTCTCTAAGAGAGCAACCTATAGTCGTCTTTATGTTCAAAACTGTGAGTTGTTGACAACTCTTTTGTCCACATACGAAACAGTTTTACCCTTTTTTCGTTAATTTCATTACGTACTCACACTACACTCTTATGAATCAAGAAAACAGTTCTAAACGCCCTAACATTAAAGTTATTTTAATTGGCGCTCTAGTTTTAATCCTCGTTACTGCGGGTTATTTCCTCCTTAAAAAAAATAAAAAACAGGACCACACACAATTTGCTAAATACATTGATGCGTATACCTCTGGTATTGTCTCAAAAAAAAGCAATATCCGTGTCCACCTTGCCAGTTCGGTGAGCAATATTGCCGATTTAGGTGAAGTAAAGCAAAATCTATTTGATTTCTCCCCTAATATTAAAGGTAAAACCTACTGGATAGATGCCCAAACTTTGGAATTTAGACCAGAGGAGGATTTAAAGCCAGACCAAAAATATGAGGCCACGCTAAACTTGGATAAAGTATTACCTGTTGAAAAGGGATTAGAAGAGTTTGAGTTTGATTTCAAAGTCATTAAACCTGCCCTGTCACTCACAGAAAATGGTTTAGTATCACAAAATAATACCTCGCTCAATTTAATGAAGTTGACGGGTGAAATTAATACTGCGGATGCGGAAGATACACAAAACATTGAGAAGGCTTTAACAGTAGATTTTAACCAAAAACTAAAAATAAAGTGGAGCCATAATCCTCAAAAGCAAATTTCAACCTTTACCATTGATAGCATCGCCAAAACTAAAAGCGAGCAAAGTCTTAGTTTAAAATGGGATGGTAATGTGATTGGTGCCGACGATAATAGTGGAAAGGTAACATTGGAAGTGCCCGCTTTAAATGTATTCAAGGTATTAGCGATCAAAGCAGTTCAACAACAGGAAGATTTCGTCTTAATTCAATGTTCTGAGCCTGTTAGTGTGACACAAGATTTAGCGGGGTTGGTAGCTATAGCGAGTTTGGGCGATTTAAGGTTTACCATTGATGGTAGCCAAATTAAAGCCTATGCTCCCGATGCATTAGAAGGTAATTATAACGTAATAGTTAATCAGAGCATTACCAATATTAACGGTACTAACTTACAAAGCGCAAAAACCGCTAATGTCATTTTCGAAAACAAAAAACCAGCGGTAACCATTGCAGGCGCAGGTACTATCCTACCTAATTCTGGCAAATTAGTACTTCCTTTTGAAGCCGTTAACCTTAAAGCGGTTGACGTGACGATTATCAAAATATACCAAGAAAACATTCCTCAATTTTTTCAGGTCAACAATTATAAAGAAGGAAATGAATTACGTCGCGTAGCGAAACCTATTTTGCAAAAGACTATCCATCTTAACGAAGATAAATCTCTAGACCTACATAAAAAGAACCGTTTTACACTAGACTTAGATCAACTCATTAAAACTGAGCCAGGTGCAATGTATCGTGTAAGCATCATGTTTAAGCAGGCATATAGTGTGTATAGTTGTACGCAAGCAACTGCTGCTGGTAACGAAGAAGGAGATGGTGAATATGATGGTTACGATGGCTATGATTATGGTCAGAAAATAGATGAGGATGACGATTTTTGGAACAATTACAATAATTATTATCCTAAGGGCTATCGTTGGAACGAACGTGAAAATCCATGCTCGCCGTCCTACTATACCAGCGAAAGATGGGCACATAGAAACTTATTATCTTCGAATATTGGATTAATTGCTAAACGAGGAAACGATGAAAGCATGTTGGTAGTAGCCACAGATTTACTTTCGGCAAAACCGATGAGTGGCGTAAGCATTGAGCTGTTGGATTACCAAAAACAAGTATTAACCACGGTGAAAACCGACGGAGACGGAATGGCTACTTTCTCGTTAAAGAGAAAACCATTTTTATTAGTGGCTAAAAACGGTAATGAACGTGGCTACCTTAAATTAGACGATGGCAATTCTTTACCGTTATCAAGATTTGATGTAGGTGGCGATATTGTTCAAAATGGCATCAAAGGTTTTATTTATGGTGAACGTGGCGTATGGCGACCAGGCGACAGTCTTTACCTTTCCTTCATCTTGGAAGATAAACTTCAGAAATTGCCAGACAACTATCCGGTTGTGTTTGAGCTTTATAATCCAAAAGGCCAGCTGATAAAAAAACTGAGCAACGCCAAGCCTATCAATGGTTTTTACACCTTTAAAACAGCTACGGAAAGCACTGCCCCTACTGGTAGTTGGCAAGCTAAATTTAAAGCTGGTGGCGCCGTGTTTACCAAAAATCTTAAAATAGAAACCGTCACACCAAACCGCATCAAAATCAATTTTGACCTTGGTGGTAAAAAATATTTGGGCAATGGTAAAGCTTCAGCAGCAACCCTATCTGCAAAATGGCTATTTGGTACGCCGGCACAGAATTTAAAAGCAAAGGTCGATATTAACTTGAGCAAGGATGCCACTACCTTTAAAAACTTCCAAGACTATTCTTTTGATAATCCTATTGTTCAATTTGACACACAATTGAGAACAGTTTTTGAAGGTACTCTAAATGATGACGGCGTAGCGTTAGTGAATACCAACTTAAACAACATGACCGCTGCACCAGGTATTTTAAGAGCTAATATTACTACCAAAGTATTTGAACCAGGCGGTAACTTCAGTATTGATAACTTCAGTATCCCCTATCATGTTTACGATAACTATTTTGGTATAAAGGCACCTCAAGGCGATAAATTTACGGGCATGCTGGTGACGGGCAAAAATCACGAGGTGGATATTGTGAATGTGAATAGAGATGGCGTGTTGTTAAATGCCAATAAACCAGTTACTGTAGCCCTTTATAAAATCCAATGGCGTTGGTGGTGGGAACAAAACAATGAAGAAAGCTTTGCCAACTTTACACAAAACGAATACAACAAACTCATTAAAGTTGAGCAGGTACAAATGGTTGGCGGAAAGGCCAAATGGAATTTAAGAGTTGACGAACCTGAATGGGGACGATATCTGATTATTGTAGGTGGTGCCAATGGCGGAGGTCATTTTGCAGCGAGAGAAGTGTATATCGATTGGCCAGGATGGGCACAACGCGAACGAGGCAACAACCCTACCGAAGCCTCGATGTTATCGTTTACTGCCAACAAATCGAAATACAATGTAGGTGAAGACATCACCCTTACGATTCCTTCTCCTGAAAATGGTAGGGCATTAATTTCGATAGAAAATGGCAGCAGGGTGGTAAAAACTTATTGGACAGATACTAAAAAAGGTCAAACTCAATTCACTTTCAAAGCGGAAAAAAACATGACTCCTAATGTATTTGCGAATGTTACGTTATTGCAGCCACATAGCCAAACGGTTAATGATATGCCAATTAGGATGTATGGGGCAATACCTTTGACCATCGAAAATCCTGAAACGATATTAAAACCTCAAATTAGCATTGCCAAAGAACTGCGTCCAGAGGTGGAAAGTAGCTTATCTATTAGTGAGGAAAAAGGCAAGGCCATGACCTATACCATCGCCATTGTTGACGAAGGTTTATTAGACCTTACTAGATTTAAAACTCCTGACCCACATGCTTCATTCTATGCAAGAGAAGGTTTGGGGGTTAAGACTTGGGACCTTTTTGACCAAGTGTTGGGCGCATGGGGCGGAAATTTAGAACGTATATTAAGCATAGGTGGTGACGGTGCAGTGAATAAGAATGTTAACCCTGCCAAAGCAAACAGATTTAAGCCTGTGGTGAAATTCATGGGACCATACCAATTGGGCAAAGGCGAAAAGAAAACCCATAAATTTACTTTGCCTCAATATATTGGTTCTGTAAAAGTGATGGTGGTAGCAGGTAACGATGGTGCTTATGGTCATGCAGAGAAGGCCGTTGAGGTTAAAAAGCCAATCATGCTTTTGGCTTCAGTTCCAAGGGTGATTGGTCCAGGTGAAAGCTTTACTTTACCAGTAAACGTATTCGCTACGAATAATAATCTCAAAAATGTGTCGGTGAGTTTGCAAACTAGCAATCTACAGATTAACCAAACCAATCAGCAAAACTTAACTTTTGCCAAGGCTGGTGATCAATTGACCTATTTTAATGTTACAGCACCAAATCGGACAGGTATTGCCAAAATTAGAATCATAGCACAAAGTGGAAAAGAGAAAACTGTTTCTGATGTGGAATTGGATATCAGAAATCCAAACCCAATAGTAACCAATGTGGTTTCGGCAGTGATACAACCAGGACAAACTTGGAGTGGCAATTATCAGGCTATCGGTACCGCAGGAACTAATAGCGGTACGTTGGAAGTATCTTCTATCCCTCCTATCAATTTAGAAAAACGATTAGGGTACCTCATCCAATACCCGCATGGCTGCGTTGAACAAACAACTTCTGGTATTTTCCCTCAATTGTATTTGGATAAATTGTCTGCCCTAAGCGAACAGAAAAAGGCACAGGTAGAACGGAATATCAAAGCTGGAATTAATAAGCTGAAAGGTTTTCAAACTACTGACGGTGGCTTAGCTTATTGGCCAGGAAATAATACGGCCGATGAATGGGGAACCAATTATGCTGGTCATTTCTTAATTGAAGCGCAAGAAAGCGGTTATGCGCTTCCAGTGGGCTTATACGATGGCTTAATCCGTTACCAAAAAAGCAAGGCTAATAATTGGACACCTAATGCCAATAATTTCTATGGAGGAGATTTAAGCCAAGCTTACCGTTTATATGTATTGGCCTTGGCCAAGAAACCAGAAATGGCCGCCATGAACAGGTTAAGAGCTTTTGAATACCTCACAGATGCCGCTAAATGGCGTTTGGCAGCGGCCTACCAAATGGCAGGTCAAAGTGCAGCCGCTAACAATTTAATCAAAGGTTTGCCAACACAGGTGGAAGCTTATCAGCAATTGGGAGGCACTTACGGTTCTGATTTGAGAGACCAGGCCATGATTATGGAAACCCTAACGCTGATGGGACAACGAAATAGAGCACTGCAATTGCTCAATAAAGTGGCTGCTAAATTAGGCGAAGACCAATGGTACAGCACGCAAACAACCGCATACAGTTTGTTGGCTATTGCAAAGTTCTGTGGCGAACAGAAATCTGCGAGACAACTGAATTTCCAATACATGTTAGATGGTGTAAAAGGCAATGTCAACAACAATCAGTATTACAGCAGTACGCCAATTACTTTCAGGAGTAATAACGCCAGCATTACCAATAAAGGTAACAGCGTACTCTTTGCTCGTTTAATTGTACAAGGTCGTCCTGCTACTGGACAAAATGATTTCCTACCAAATCATCCTGATTTATTAACCATGGAAATCACATATAAAACCATGAAAGGACAGGTCTTAAATCCTGCGAAACTAAAACAGGGACAGGATTTTTATGCAGAAGTAAACGTAAAGAATACTGGACACCAAGGTTTATATGAACAAATGGCACTCACACAGATTTTCCCGTCGGGATGGGAAATCATCAACACTCGTTTGCATGATAATGAAGGTGCCTTTACCTCTTCTGCTTATGACTATCAGGACATCAGGGATGACAGGGTACTCACCTATTTCAGTTTAAGAGAAAACGAGGTTAAAACATTTAGGGTATTGTTAAATGCATCTTACTTGGGAAGGTTCTATCTTTCTACGGTACAATGTGAAGCGATGTATAACAATAACATTAGCGCAGCCACTCCAGGTACTTGGGTAGAGGTGTATAAATAATAGAGTTCCGTCATTTCGACCTCTGGGAGAAATCTAACAAGTCGCTAGATTTCTCCTCGTTCCTCGTCGAAATGACGGAAATATTTCCTAAATCCTAGGCCAAATATTAGTAAATATAAAGCGTACAAAGCCCGCTGAAAATTTAATGATCATAACAATTCTTTCCATATTAGCGTCTCCTTTGGTATATATCAACCACAAGGAATAAATGTTACCGCTATTTTTGCCACAGATGCACAAATACGATTATCTGTGTATTTGTGGCTTAAACATGTTATCACTAAAACCAAAATGAAAAAAGAGATTAAATCCATAATATATGTTGATGCCTTGTTTTTGGCACTCTTTATTTTCTTTTGGTTTTCTCTCCCAAAACCGTTATTTAATACCCCCACTTCATTTGTCATTGAAGCCAGTAACGGAGAATTATTGAGCGCTTCGATTGCCAAGGATGGTCAATGGAGATTTCCAGTATCGGATAGTGTGCCCGAGAAATTTGCAAAATGTATCATCACTTTCGAGGACAAGCGTTTCTATCATCATTTTGGGGTAGATTTGGTCGCAGTAGCTAGAGCGAGTGTTCAAAATATTAAAGCTAAAAGTGTGGCTAGTGGAGCCAGTACCTTAAGCATGCAGGTTATCCGCCTTTCTAGAAAAAGGCAGCGCAGTTTGCTACAGAAAATAGCCGAAATGTGGATGGCTACACGTTTGGAAATGACTTATTCAAAGGATGAAATTTTAGCGCTGTATGCCGCCAACGCACCTTTCGGAAGTAACGTAGTAGGCTTAGAAGCCGCCAGCTGGCGATATTATGGCAGAGCACCTGAACAATTATCGTGGGGTGAAATGGCCACCTTGGCCGTATTGCCTAATAGCCCCTCATTGGTTCATCCAGGTAAAAATGCTACTAAACTCATCATCAAAAGGAACAACCTGTTAGATAAGCTGGTAGAAGCCAAATTCATTGACCGTAGTACGGCACAGCTTTCAAAAGCAGAGCCCATTCCTACTGCACCACTGGCTTTGCCACAACATGCGCCACATTTGCTGAACCGTTTTAAAGATGAAATCAAACAGTTGGGCGAACCCAGTACAAAAATTACTTCCACTATCGACTACGACTTGCAGTTAGAGCTTAATCGTGTAGCAGCACAATATCACCAAAAATTTAGCGCCAACGGCATCAATAACCTGTCAGCCTTGATCTTGAGTGTAGCCGACGGCAAGGTGGTGGGTTACGTTGGGAACTGTTACCTGCCCCAGCTCAAAGAAATGGAAAGCCATGTGGACATGATTAGGGCGCCTCGTAGTCCTGGAAGTACGCTTAAGCCTATCTTATATGCGAGCATGATTAACGATGGTTTTATATTGCCGAAAACCCTCATTCCCGATGTGCCTACGCAAATTGGCGGTTACTCGCCAATGAACTTTGATTTAGGATATGATGGTGCTATTCCAGCAGACCGGGCGCTAAGCCGTTCCTTAAATATTCCTGCAGTTAAAATGCTACAACAGTATAAGTATGAGCGGTTTTATGATAAATTAAAAAAGCTACAGTTCTCTACCTTAAACAAACCTGCCGACCACTATGGGCTATCACTTATTTTGGGAGGTAGCGAAGTGACCATGTGGGATTTAAGTAAAGCCTATTTGGGAATGGCCCGTACCTTAAACCACTACAATACCTACCAAGGCAAGTACAATAGTGCCGACTATGCCGCTCCGTATTATGTCAGTAATGGTAAATCTACGGAAGAAAATATAGAACAAACCTCTCAGCTAGACCATGGAAGTATTTGGGCCACCTTTAATGCCATGGAAGAAGTAATGCGGCCTGGTGACGAAGGATTATGGCAGCAATTCAGTTCTTCACAACGCGTGGCATGGAAAACAGGAACTAGTTTTGGGTTCAGGGATGCTTGGTCGGTTGGGCTTACCCCAAAATATGTAGTTTGTGTTTGGGTAGGTAATGCCGATGGCGAAGGTAGACCTGGACTTACTGGTATAGAAGCAGCTGCGCCACTAATGTTTGATATCTTTAGGTTGCTCCCTTCCTCCAAATGGTTTGAAATGCCAAAAACCAAACTCAAAAAAATAGTGGTGTGTAAGCAAAGTGGTTACAAGGCATCTAAAACTTGTGAAACAAAAGTAGTACAATGGGTTCCGCCTGTTGGAGAAAAAACAACACTATGTCCATATCATAAACTGGTGCATTTAGATGCTACAGAAAGCTATCAGGTAAACAATCAATGTTATAGCATTAGTCAAATGAAGCACAAAGGCTGGTTTGTGTTACCTCCTACTATGGAATACTATTACAAAGCTAAAAATGCCGACTACAGAACTTTGCCTCCATTTATGGAAGGTTGCCAAAATGAAAACATGTCCACCATGGAGATGATTTACCCTAAGCCTAACGCGATGGTATACATTCCTTTGGAAATAGATGGTAATAGAGGAAAAGCTATTTTTAATGCGGCGCATCGAAGCGCTAATGCCACCATCCATTGGCATATTGACGAGCAGTATATCGGCACTACTAAAAACTATCATCAAATGGCTGTTAGTCCTGCCCCCGGAAAGCATGTACTTACTTTAACCGACGATAATGGAGAAAGACTGTTGCAGGTATTTACCGTGCTAAATAAAGAAAAGGAAAATTAATTAACGTGAGTTCGGGATAAGCGTTTTGTGATTTTTAACTATCTCCAGCCCTAGCAAACGCTATTGTTCTAATAAAATCGGAACCTGTTTAGCATGCACTCTTATGTGTCTATGTGGTTATATTTTATCTTTATCAAAAACGCAAGAGCTTCCTAAATAAACCACATAGGCACATAGTAATTTATCATCTACAGGAACCCTTAACTTATCGAGCTGAAATTAGTTAGGCTTAATATATTTGCGTTCAATGGTTCCCATACAAATGAGAAACTGAGCCAACATGTAAGTCGTCATCACCCAAAAATCACCCATATCTAGGCGTTCTACAAACTTGTTGTAGGCCAAAGTAGCATCTGAAATGATGAACAAAATTGCACCCAGTAAAATCCAAAGAAAGCTTTTATAATTTGTTTTTCCATATCTCAAAGCTGCCGTAATACCCATAAGTGTAATCACAAAACAATAAGCTAATACTGGAATGTTCATGCTGCCTAAATACGGCCTTAAAAAATAATAGTAGGATATACAGAAAAAACCAAAGACAATAAAGATGGGTAGCACGTAACGTTTTTCGTTCTCTACCTTGTTTCTTAAGTCAACGTAAAATGCCGCAATGTAAAACAAATGAGCGATTAAAAAAGCACTTAACCCAAGCATAAAATAAAGCTGGTGATGGCCAGAAAACATCAATAACACATCACCCAGTAATGAAAAAAAAAGCCCCACTTTTACTTTGCTGGTAAAACGGCTTTTTTTCTTGATGGTCAAATAAATAAATATCATTAGCGAAATGGTGATTAAAGGCTTGGTGACAAACCTTAGTTCACTTAAATTATTGGTTACAGCTAGTAGTTCCGCAAAAAAAATGATAGCAAATGCGAAACTAAATTGAGAATATTTATTAAGCATTTCGGTATTTGGGTTTGATGAAGAAAAAGTAAAAAACCATCAACAAATGAATCAGCGTTAAGCCCCCTATCCAAGTAACATCAAAGCCAATATTGTAGAAAAAGTAAAGCATGAAAAAGCCGAGCAAGAATCTTACGCTTTCAATGGGCACAAACCATCGTTTCTTTTCCAATAAGGCTCCACAAGTAAGCATACTGATAATCGTAAAAGCAGCCAATAGCATATTAACAGTTAAGTTTAACTTGTCAAAATAAAACAATTGATAAGAACCTAAAGCTAGTGCCAAAAGAAAAAGCAAAACAGCATACATCATGGTTGCCATAGAGGCTTGTGTATCGAACTTTCTATAATTGATGATGTCTATTTCAGGAGCAAACTGAAATCCACCCAATTTTTCCGGAAACCATCCTGGAGGTTTTACAAATACCCTGATTTTATCTGAAATCCTATCAGATTTCTTTGCCGTTTCTATCAAATCTTTCCAGTAGTGTATATTTGCCCAAACTGGATTCCAACTGGCCAATGGCTTGGTAATGCCGTAATAAACCTCCTCTTCTTCTTTTTGGAAAGTGCCAAACATCATATCCCAAATAATGAGCGTGCCCGCATGGTTCTTGTCGATATATTTAGGATTAGAGCCATGATGTACACGATGATGAGATGGTGTATTGAGGATATACTCTAAAAAACCCATGCTTTTAATGGTACGGGTATGAATCCAAAACTGATAGAGGGTATTAAAAGAGCTCAAGGTTAAAAACATAATTGGATCAAAGCCTATGAGTGCCAAAGGCAGATAGAATACCCATGAAAACCACCCCTGAAACCACGATTGTCTTAATGCCACGGTTAAATTATATTCTTCTGATTGATGATGGACAATATGTGCTGCCCATAGCGCATTAATTTGATGGCTCATCCGATGAAACCAGTAGTAAAAGAAATCTACCCCGATAAATAGAATAATCCAAGTCCAAATGGTGTTGGGAATTTCAAATAAACGCCAGTGTTCAAAAATGTACATATAACCTACAAACAGCACCGATTTCATGAAAAGCCCTACTAACTGTGAGCCTATCCCCTGACTTAGATTGGCAATGGAGTCATTCAATCGGTAGTATTTTAGTTTTTTGTAAAAGGTGTAGACTAGTTCGATTCCTATAAGAATAAAGAAAATAGGTACCGACAAGGCTATATAATTGGTTTTCATCTGGCTTTATTTGGCATTTATCATTAATCGAACAGCAGTGGTTCTTTAATCTAATTTAATGATTTATCTGAATTATGTGATATAGTCGCGTCATTTCTAACATAGAGAGAAATCTAACGACTTTATAAATAATAAATAGCCAGGTTCAAGTTAGATATAGCGTTTTGCTAGATTTAACTTCGTTGATTTTCAATTCTCTTCGTTGTACCCTCGTATCGAAATGCCCTGAGTGCAAGCCGGCAGAATACCAATTATTTAGCATTCAGTAATTTTAATAATTTAACTGCGGGTGCATTGGATATATATTCGCCAACATTGGGATGGTTGCAATTTTCCAATTCGTTAATAGAATTTAGTGATATTTGATTAAAATCCATGCTCCAGTCTTTAAAATATCTCTCTCCAACTAAACCTTCCGCTACAATTTTGGTAGCGATTAAGCGTGAGTCTTTTTCAATAGATTGATAAACTTCTTTAACGGAATACTCATTCCCTTCCAATACCTGTATGAAGGTTCCTTCGCAATAGATGAGTTTTCCGGTAATTCCCAAACCTTCATTTCGTTCTCTAGCCTGTACTAATAATTCCTCAAAATCCTTTTGCTCAAACTTAAAACTTTCAACTCCATAGTATAATAAATAATAAATCATATCACCGTTCACTTTGCCCGCAATTTAACAGTATTCTTGTGAAAAACAGAATTAAGTGACCCTTAAAATACTGATTGATTTTACCCATTTATTCCTACCGCAGGATTTACAAATTACTTTCTTTGAGGGGGCAATTAGATTGGTATAACCACAGAAACTACATGAGTAATAGTCTTTATGCTTAATTTCCTCTACTTTTTGACAAAATAATGCAGGTAATATGGGAAGGCCATATTTAACCTCATCGTCTTTATAGTAAAATACACTAATGCTTCCTGTAGTTTCTAAAATGGCCAAATGAACTTGCCCTAAGTGTGAAACATTTTTTAAGCGTAGCTCAGCAAAGAATTCGTCTTGTGCCAGACTTTCTTTCTTAAAGTTTTCAATGGCAAACCTACCATGCTCTATCACGCAAGTGCAACTTCCCTCTAAAAGAATTTCTATTTTTTTGCTTTTGTTAACGAAGTAGGACGTGATTTTGTAGGCAATCACCACCACTAGAAATACAGCTACCGCCGATAAAATACCCACTTCCCTATAAAACATGGGATCGCCAGCTGCAGAGCCTAAACCTACAATTACCACTAATTCGAAGATAGAGAGTTGTTTAACACCACGTTTACCTAAAATCCTTAAGCTAACGAGTACCACCAAATACATAATGAGGGTACGGAGCATGATCTCTGGAATGAACAACCAATCCTCATTTCCAAAAAGTATTTTCTCTAAACTGTCTGCCTGTGTTGCCATACGATAGTTTTTATGCTATACAACGCAGCCACAAGAAATTTGTTTAGGTTATAGATTTTGCTAAATATTGTTTAAGCAGTGTTTTGTTAGTTCGTTGCTTCCAAGCAGTAATAAGCAGTTCCTTCAATGTATCGGGCTCTACCCTATCTAAGTTAACCAGCATGTATTTATAGTTTACATAATGTGGCGTAATCATAAATGTTTGAGGGTCTTTTTGTATCCACTGCTCCCGTTCTTCTGTGTAAATCACCAAATGTTCTTCATCTTCTTTTAAGCGAGCAAATAAACATTTGTTAATGTAAAAGGCTGGTGTATCGAAACACAACTTTTCAGACGTTGCAGGGAGCGCTGCAACTACATTTCGGATAAAAGTAAGTGCTAATATGGTTTTCTGCTCCATGGCACTAGCCTCTAGCGGCCATTTTTATCATTCGGTGAGCTAAATCTTTACCTAGGTATTTATCAATAATAGCATGTACAACATATAAAATAGGTGTTACCAATAAGGCAACAACAAATTTGTAAGTATAGCCTACCAAACCAATAGCCGCCACCATTTGCCAGCTCCAGTGATAAGCTGGATTAAGATAAAACGCAATGAAAATTACCACAAAACTATCAATCAGTTGAGAAACCAAGGTAGAGCCTGTAGCTCTTAACCATAACGCTCTTTCTCCCGTAACTTTCTTTATTTTATGGAAAATCAGCACATCTACCATTTGACCTATCAAAAATGCTGTAATGGAACCGACTATAATCCACATCCCTTGTCCAAAAATGGCATTAAAAGCATTGGGCATGTTTAAGGGTTGTCCATTTACTTCTTGGGTTAACCAAAAATCAGCAGGTTCCAATTTAATCGCCATCCATACCACAAAAAATGAGAAACCAATTAAAATGGCCGTTAATATGGAAAGAAAACGAACTTGCTTTACACCAAAATACTCATTAATGATATCCGTCATGATAAAGACGATGGGCCAAGTAATTACGCCCGCCGACATATTGTATGACAAATTTGGAACACCAAACATGTTGATGTCAAATTTCTTAATTCCCAGCACACCTTCTACAGAGAATATTTTTACGCCAATAAATTCAGACATCAGGGTATTTGCTACAAAAAACGCCCCGAGAACGAGCAATAATCTGCTTTCTTTGGTTTTAAAAGTCATAGCAACTAAAGTACGAATTTTAACGATTAATTGTGGAATTCGTAAGTACTAGATTGCTATTTTTCAACGTCAAGGTAGATGAGCATCTCAACAATTAAACAATACAACAATTTTAATTATTTTCGTAGCAGATGATGAATATAAACTCGAAATTACCTACCGTAGGCACTACTATTTTTACAGTAATGTCTAAACTTGCCGCAGACCATCAAGCCATTAACCTATCACAAGGTTTCCCTGATTATGAAACCGACAAACAACTTATCGATGAAATTAGCCAGGCCATGAAAGGTGGTTTTAATCAGTACGCACCCATGGCAGGTTTACTTTCATTGAGAGAACTGATTTCGGAAAAAATCGAGAAGCTTTACGGAACAAAGTATCATCCAGAAACCGAGGTCACTATTACCGCTGGTGGTACACAAGCTATTTTTACAGCGATAAACACCTTCATTACCGCAGGCGACGAGGTGATTATTTTCGAGCCAGCATACGACTGCTATGCTCCTACTATCAAATTATTAGGCGGATTGGTAAAACCTTTCGAACTACAGGCTCCCGATTATAAAATTGATTGGGAGATGGTAAAAAAGCTGTTCTCGGCAAACACCAAAATGATCATCATCAATACACCGCATAATCCTACGGGAAGTATTTTGCGTAAGCAGGATATAGAGGCGTTGATTAAACTAACTAAAGATACCGATATTCTTATTTTAAGTGATGAAGTTTATGAGCATATCATTTTTGATGGCGAACAACATCAAAGCGTAGCTTTATATCCGGAATTAGCGGAGCGAAGCCTGATTGTGGCCTCTTTTGGTAAACTTTTGCATGCTACCGGATGGAAGGTTGGTTATTGCTTGGCACCAGAAAAACTGATGTCGGAATTTAGGAAAATACACCAATTCAATGTTTTCAGCGTTAATACCCCTATGCAGGCAGGTATCGCTAATTATTTAAAGTCATCTAACGTCTATCAGGAAATTCCTGTCTTTTTTCAACAGAAGAGAGATTATTTCCAGAAACTTCTTAAACAAACAAAATTTGAGCTTTTACCTTGTAAAGGTTCTTACTTCCAGTGTGTGAGCTTTGCAAATATCAGCGATGAGAAAGATACCGATTTTGCTAAGCGACTGGTGAGCGCCGTTGGTGTGGCGGCCATTCCCGTTTCGGCGTTTTATACCAAAAAGATTGACAACAAAGTCATCCGCTTTTGTTTTGCCAAGGAAGATAGCACGCTCGAACAAGCAGTAGAAAAATTAACTAAACTATAATTATTAACCGCTCATGGAACCTCATTACCTCAACATCCCAAACTTAAAAATTACCATTTTCCAGGCCTATCTATTCTGGGAAAACATAGAAAAAAACTTGCAGAATATAGGTTTGCGATTGTCGGGTGGCGTACGTGAGAAAACTGATTTAATAGTTCTTCCAGAAATGTTCAACACTGGTTTTACCATGAAAGCTAAGGAATTGGCAGAAGATATGGATGGCCAAACCATGCAATGGATTAAAAAAACCGCTGCCAGCTATGATTGCGTAGTTACCGGAAGTTTAATTATTAAAGAAAACGGTAATTATTATAACCGTATGGTTTGGGTAAAACCAGATGGCGAATACCAATATTACGACAAACACCATCTTTTTGGGTTGGGTGAAGAAGACAAACATTTTTCGGCAGGTAACGAGCAGGTAATTGTTGAGCTAAAAGGATGGAAAATACGCTTGGCAGTTTGCTATGACCTACGTTTTCCTGTTTGGTTAAGAAATAAAAATGCTGCCTATGACATTTTGCTATTGGTAGCAAGTTGGCCGGATAAGCGTTCATCACATTGGAGAACCTTAATCCATGCCAGAGCCATTGAAAACCAAAGTTATGTTATTGGCGTAAATCGTGTTGGGCATGATGGTAACCAGATTTACCACAGTGGACACTCCATGTGCATTGATCCTTTGGGCAATACTGTTTACTATAAACCCGAAGACGAAGACCTTTATACTTTCAGTATTAACTATACCGAATTAGAAAAAATTAGAAGACAATTTCCTTTTTTGAAAGATTCTGACGAATTTCAGATTAACTAACTTATTATGTATAATCGGAGGAAATTTATTCAAACCACCGCACTTTCTGCGGCTGTTGTGACATTGAGCAAAGCTTGCATTTCTAAAAGTAGCAGTAGTAGCAATATAAACAAGCCTATAGTTATTTCTACTTGGGATTTTGGGGTGGCGGCAAATGCCGAGGCTTGGAAAACACTCAGCAAAAATGGTAAAGCACTTGATGCTGTTGAAAGCGGTGTTAAAGTAGCGGAAGCCGATGTAAAAAATCAATCTGTAGGTTATGGAGGCTTACCAGATAGAGATGGCATTGTCACACTAGATGCCAGTATTATGGACCATTTGGGCAATTGTGGAGCAGTGTTAGCCCTAGAAGAAATCAAACATCCTATATCCGTAGCTCGTTTGGTGATGGAAAAAACACCCCACGTAATGCTTGCTGGAGATGGAGCCTTACAATTTGCTTTAGAACAAGGTTTTAAGAGAGAGAATCTGCTTACGGAAAAAAGTAAAAAAGATTGGTTAGAATGGCTTAAAACAGCTAAATACAATCCTGTAAGTAATATCGAGAATAAGCTTTACGATAAAGCGGCCCCAGAAAGGCTACCGGGAAATCAATACAATCACGATACCATCGGTATGTTGGCGCTTGATGAACAAGGTAATTTAGCTGGTGCTTGTACCACTAGCGGAATGGCTTATAAACTACATGGTCGTGTGGGCGATAGTCCTATTATTGGCGCTGGTTTATACATTGATAATGAAGTGGGTGGCGCAACTTCTACCGGTGTTGGTGAAGAAGTGATTCGTAATGTGGGCTCTTTTTTGGTTGTTGAACTGATGCGTCAAGGATATCCACCTGAAGAAGCCTGTAAAGAGGCTGTGATGCGTATCATTAAAAAGAAAACCAATAGCACTAAAGACCTACAAGTGGGGTTTTTGGCGTTGAGCAAAAATGGCGAATATGGTGCCTACGCTATTCAACAAGGTTTTACTTTTGCAGTTTGCGATAGCCAAAAGCAAGATTTGATTATTAAGGGGAAAAGTCACTATTAACCCCAAAATCCCCTAAAGGGGACTTATAACATGACGCAAAATATAAACGAGAGAACAGCAAAGTCCCCTTTAGGGGATTTTGGGGCGGTTTTAGAAATCTGTGCCAACTCCATTGAATCGGCTATTGCAGCGGAAAAAGGTGGGGCTGATAGAATTGAACTCTGTGCAAACTTAAGCGAAGGTGGTACTACTCCAAGCTATGGTCAAATCAAATGGTGTGTAGAAAATCTCCAATTAGAAGTTTGGCCATTGATACGTCCTAGAGGTGGCGATTTTTTATATACGGAAGCAGAATTTGAATGTATTTTAGAAGATATATCTTTTTGCAAACAAATTGCTTGCCATGGCGTAGTTGCAGGAATACTTGATAAAGATGGAAATGTAGACGAAATCAGGTGTCGACAAATAATAGCCACGGCCTCTCCTATGCCCGTTGCCTTTCATAGAGCTTTTGATATGAGCCGAAATCTGGAAGAAAGTTTGGAAACCATTATTGCCTTGGGCTTTGTAAGGATTTTAACTTCTGGTGGAAAAGCGAATGCAGCAATTGGCGCCAATGAAATTGCCCAATTGATTATACAAGCAGATGATAGGATTGAAATGATGCCTGGCGCTGGGGTAAATAGTGATAATTTATTGGAGATTGCAAAAGTTACTGGTGCAAAATGTTTTCATACCACTGCTAAAGCTAAGTTTGCTAGCAAAATGAATTTCCAAAACGCCATAGGTAAAATGGGTGACAAAGATGTGGATGAATTCAATTATGAGCAAACCGATTCAGATAAAGTAAAGGTTTTGAAGGGAATACTTAATTTTTTATAAATCAGATATAAAACATAAAAAAAGACCTCGTAGTTTTTCAAAACCTACGAGGTCTAATCAAAATCAATTCCGTAAATAAAAATGCTAAAGACCTTTATAACCATAATCTCCTTTGTTTTTTTAGGCATTACCGCCATCGCTCAAACCAATGCGCCTAGTTTTGTAAAAGGCACCTTTGTAGACGATTATGGCATTTGGTATTCGATCAATGATACTTTGTGGGTGCAGCATCCAAATATCAAATACCACATCATTAAGTGGAATGTAGCCGAACAATATGTGATTGCCAAAAATGGCAGCGGCCATAAAGCGGACGAAAATAAATATACCCGTATTGATTTTATGACTTTTGAAGGCATGGAGCCATGGAAATGGGGATTTTGTCTTACCGCTTATAAAGCAAAAACGGATGCAGAAGCGGAACAAACGGCAGCAGCAGACAGGAAAAATCCAAGAAAAGGCTGCAATGGCTACCCTTTTTCGAGGATGAAAGAAGTAACGGCGCAGTAGGTTATTCGTTTAATCATACTGTGCCTCGCAATGACGGACAAATTAGCGAAAGGATAAACTGATAATAGCAATTCATTTGTTATATAAACCCGATTGAAGTGGAAATCCTTTTTATCATTGCTTCCACCAATAGCATGTCACGCTGAGCTTGTCGAAGCGTATTTGCCACGAAGAAATCCTTCGACAAGCTCAGGATGACAGAAGTGATAAAAAGATTGTAACGGAAAGCGGGGCTTTCGGTACAAAAGAACCACCAAACCAGCTTTTCTAAGGCTCATTTTTCTCCCAATTATTGCCTGTTAAAATTTGCTTAAAAAAGCTATCTTTGCACAAAGATGAAGCATATACGTAATTTTTGCATAATTGCACATATTGACCACGGTAAGAGTACCTTGGCCGACCGTTTATTAGAATATACCAACACGATTTCGCAACGTGAAGCACAAGCGCAGTTGTTGGACAACATGGATTTGGAGCGTGAGCGAGGCATTACCATTAAAAGCCACGCGATACAGATGAACTATAAACTTGATGGTCAGGAATATGTGTTCAACTTGATTGATACGCCAGGACACGTAGATTTTTCGTATGAGGTTTCACGTTCTATCGCTGCTTGTGAGGGTGCATTGCTAATTGTAGATGCTTCTCAAGGTATTCAGGCGCAAACCATTTCGAACCTTTACTTGGCCTTAGAACACGATTTGGAAATTATTCCAATCTTAAATAAAATGGATTTACCCGGTGCTATGCCAGAGGAGGTAAAAGACCAAATTATCGACTTGATTGGTTGTGATAGAGATGATATTATTCCTGCATCTGGTAAAACAGGTATGGGAATTCCCGATATTTTAAAAGCCATCGTGGAACGCGTACCTGCTCCAGTAGGTGATCCAGCGGCACCATTGCAAGCTTTAATTTTTGATAGCGTTTTTAACTCTTTTAGAGGAATCATTGCCTACTACAAGGTGGTAAATGGTGAGATAAAAAAGGGCGATAAAGTAAGATTTATCAATACTGAAAGACAATATATTGCCGATGAAGTAGGTATTTTGAAACTAGATATGGCTCCTCGTAACTCGGTGAAAACTGGAGATGTGGGTTATATCATTTCTGGGATTAAAGAGGCACGTGAGGTAAAGGTTGGTGATACCATTACTACCGTTGAAAATGGCTCCACAGAAGGTATTCAAGGTTTTGAAGAGGTAAAACCAATGGTATTCGCGGGGATATATCCTGTGGATACAGAAGATTATGAAGAGTTGAGAGAAGCGATGCACAAGTTGCAGTTAAATGATGCATCTATTGTGTTTGAGCCAGAAAGTTCAGCTGCTTTGGGTTTCGGTTTCCGTTGCGGTTTCTTAGGAATGCTTCACATGGAGATTATTCAGGAGCGTTTGGAGCGTGAATTTGACATGACGGTAATTACTACCGTGCCCAACGTATCCTATAATGCTTATGGTACTAAAGGCGATTTATTCGTAGTAAATAACCCTTCTGACTTGCCTGACCCAAGTAAATTGGATTATGTGGAAGAACCTTTCATCAAAGCAAATATCATCACCAAAGCCGAGTTTGTTGGACCAGTTCTAAGTTTATGTATCCAAAAACGCGGTATCATCGTTAACCAATCGTACCTGACTTCGGACAGGGTTGAGTTGATTTTTGAAATGCCAATGGGCGAAATTGTATTTGATTTCTATGATAAATTGAAAACAATCTCTAAAGGTTACGCGTCATTTGACTACCACCCTATCGGTTATCGTAAATCTGACTTGGTAAGATTAGATATGCTGTTGAATGAAGAACCAGTAGATGCCTTGTCATCATTGATTCACCGTTCAAATGCTTATGATTTTGGTAAAAAGATTTGTGAGAAGCTGAAAGAACTTTTACCTCGTCAGCAATTTGAGATTAAAATACAGGCTTCTATTGGAGCCAAAGTTATTGCCCGTGAAACCATTAGTGCTTTGCGTAAAGACGTGACGGCAAAATGTTATGGTGGTGATATCTCGCGTAAGCGTAAACTGTTAGAAAAGCAGAAAAAAGGTAAAAAACGTATGCGCCAAGTGGGTAACGTAGAGATACCTCAAAGTGCTTTCATGGCAGTATTAAAATTAGACTAACTGGACATTTAGATATTAGTAGTTAGTATTGAGACAACTACGCCCTATCTAAATACTAAATACTATAATACCTAACCAATGCAATTATTAGACGGAAAATACGTATCAGAAAAAGTTAAAGTACAAATAGCGGAAGAAGCAGCTCAATTTTTAAGCGAAACAGGTAGAAAACCTCATTTGGTTGCCATTTTAGTGGGTAACGATGGTGGTAGCGAAACTTATGTAGCTAGCAAAATGAAGAACTGCGAAAAGGTTGGCTTTAAGTCTTCTTTATACCGCTATGATAGTACTGTGACTGAAGCTGAATTGCTGGAAAAGGTTAGAGAAATAAATGCCGATGCTGACGTTGATGGATTAATTGTCCAGTTACCGTTACCTAAGCATATCGATCCGGAAAAAGTTACCGAAGCGATTGACCCTAAAAAAGATGTAGATGGCTTCCATCCTATTAACTTAGGTAGAATGATGCGCAACTTACCTTGCTATATTCCAGCTACGCCTTATGGTATTTTGTTGATGTTACAGGCTTACAATATTGATACTACTGGAATGCATTGCGTGGTAGTTGGCCGCAGTAATATTGTAGGTAGCCCAATGAGCGTTTTAATGGCTCGTAATGCTAATCCAGGAAACTGTACCGTTACATTAACGCATAGCAAGACTAAAGATTTAAAAGAGCAAGTTTTACAAGCCGATATCATTATTGCTGCCATTGGTAGAAAGAATTTCATCACGGCTGATATGGTAAAACCTGGTGCTATTGTGATTGATGTGGGAATCAATAGAGAGACTTCTACAGAAACCAAATCGGGCTATAAATTATACGGTGACGTAGATTTTGAAAATGTAGCGCCTAAGTCTTCTTACATTACGCCGGTTCCGGGTGGTGTAGGTTTAATGACTATCGTTGGTTTATTGAAGAATACATTGGCTTCCGCGAGGAAAGAGATATATTAATCTTCGTATTTACGATATTTTAACCACCTAAGACACCTAAGAGCATTTTAGTTTTTTTTAAAACATTAAGGCATTAAGGGACATTAAGTTTCTATGCACGTTATACATCCTTAATTATCTTAATTTCTTAATGGTTTTTGACAATAGACATTTTAATCTTATAGTACGTGCTACTTAGATGTTCTTAGGTGGTTCATTTTTTAACTAAACAACCTCTTCCAAAAACTCTCTTTCAAGCCAATATAAATACCATCTGCTCTTTCTTCTACGGGATATATGTCAATATAATCTCCTTGGCCCGCTGCTCCTCTTCCCGTTTGCAAACTATATTCGTAACGATGTATGGGGCAAATGATATGACCATTTTTGCACCACCCCCCGCTTAATATTCCACCAGCGTGCGGGCAGATATTTTGTACTGCGTAAAGCTTGTCTTGATGTTTTACCAGACATATTTTCTTTCCTTCCAATTTGATAAGGCTTACAAAATCATCTTTTGGTATTTCAATATCAAGTTTAGTCCACTTCATCAATCAATTAAAATTACTTTAGCAAGATACAGAACTTATGTATTTATAGCATAATTATTTACCTTTGTGCCCTTAAATTTATGGCACATCAAATTCCAGAAGACGGCACATTACTTCCTTTAATGGAAGAATTTTACACCATACAGGGCGAAGGTTTCAATACAGGAAAAGCGGCTTATTTTATCCGTTTGGGAGGTTGTGATGTGGGCTGCCATTGGTGTGACGTAAAGGAAAGCTGGGATGCAGAACTCCATCCATTGACTACCGCCGACGATATTGCTGCTAAGGCAGCTATTTATCCGGGAAAAGCAGTGGTAGTAACTGGTGGTGAGCCTTTAATTTACAACTTGGATTATCTAACAAAAAAACTCCAAGACCAAGGGATTTTAACCTTCATTGAAACTTCAGGTGCCTATCCCCTTTCAGGTTCATGGGACTGGATTTGTTTATCTCCTAAGAAATTTAAAGCGCCTAGACCAGATATCGCTCCTTTTGCAAATGAATTAAAAGTAATTGTCTTCAACAAAAGCGACTTTGAATGGGCAGAGAAATATGCTGAGATGGTTGGACCTAACTGCAAGTTATATTTACAGCCAGAGTGGTCAAAGGCTAAAACAGTAACTCCACTGATCGTAGATTACGTGATGGCCAATCCGAAGTGGGAAATTTCGCTGCAAACACACAAATTCCTGAATATCCCTTAGCTTGTTGCATTGCTAATTTGTTTTATTGTTGCTAACTTGCTTAGCTGAATTCCGTTAGGCTTTTAGTCGTTCGAATTAAAATCATGTGATATGCGCAAGTTCCTTCTGATATTTCTTTGTTTAAGCCAATTTGTATACGGTCAATCTGCCATAAAAAAAGCACAGAACAGCTTTGAAGATGCCCAACAGTATGTAAGACAAAATGTTTTTGATGAAGCAATCAAATATTTGAATGATGCTGTAAAAGCAGACCCTAAGTTTCAACGTGCTTATTTACAGCTTGGCGATGTTTACAAACGACTTAGGAATACACAAAAAGCAAAGGAAAATTATCGATTGGCGGTAAAATCTGCCGCTGTAGAAAATGCTAATGTTTATTTCAACTTAGGCGAAACAGAACTGCAAACAGGTGATTATAAAGAGGCCAAACAGAACTTCGAACTCTTTTTGGCACATGCTGCAAATGCCGACCAAAAATTCAAGGACAAAGCCCAAAAGTATATCATCGATTGTAATTTCTCTATTGAAGCCATTAAAAAGCCCGTACCTTATGAGCCGTTCAATATGGGGTTTTATGTAAACAGCGAACATCGTGATTATTTTCCTGCGCTTACTGCCGATGGACAGCAAATCATCTTTACCAGAAACATTCAAGGAAATGAAGATTTTTATACTTCAGTAAAGAAAAATGGCGAGTGGCAAAAAGCAGTATCTCTAAGTGAGAATATCAATACACCGAATTTTAACGAAGGAGCACAATCTATATCGCCTGATGGTAGGTATTTGTTTTTTACAAGCTGTAATCGCCCTGATGGCGCGGGGCGTTGTGACTTATACGTTTGTCGTCGCGAAGGTAAAGATTGGAGCGCACCAGTTAATTTAGGGCCAACCATTAATACACCCGAATGGGAATCTCAACCCTCAATCAGTGCCGACGGAAGTACTTTGTACTTTCTGAGCAACAGAGCGGGTGGTTTTGGGGGTTACGACATCTGGAAGTCTGTGATGAATGACGAAGGTCAATGGACCACTCCCACCAATTTAGGTCCCAATATCAATACGCCTTATGATGAAGCCACTCCTTTTATACACCCAGATGGAAAGACTTTATACTTTTCGTCTGATGGTTGGCCAGGTTTCGGGCAAAAGGATATTTTCTACAGCAAACTACAGGCGGATGGTACCTTTTCTAAACCAGTTAACTTAGGTTATCCTATTAATACTTTTAATGACGAATTTGGTTTCGTCGTAAGTGCTGATGGAAAAGAAGGTCTATTTTCTTCTAATTTAAATGGTGGTTTCGGTGATGTAGATATTTACCGTTTTAAATTGCCAGAAAATGTAAAACCTAATCCTGTTACTTATGTGAAAGGAATTATTAGGGATAGAGAAACTAAGGAAACCTTGGAGGCTTCTGTTTTGATTATCAACTTAAGAACTAAGGAAGCTGCCTATAATGAATATACAGATAAAAGTACTGGCGATTTTATGGCAGTAATGCCTGCTAATGAGCAATATTCCTTTAATATCTTGGCCGATGGTTACCTGTTATATTCAAACCATTACGATATTAAGCCAACCGATGCCAATAAACCTTATGAAGTGGAGATTTTATTAGATAAAATTAATGTTGGTAGTAAAGTGCTGCTTAATAACATCTTTTTCGACACTAACAAATACGAACTTTTACCCACTTCAATGGTGGAGCTAAACCTGCTAGCCGAAACACTTAAAAGTAACGCAAGTATGGTAATAGAAATACAGGGCCATACTGATAATGTTGGTGAGGTAAAGGCCAATCAGAAGCTTTCAGAAAACAGGGCGAAAGCAGTATATGATTATTTGATTGCTAAAGGAATCGACAAAAAGCAGCTTACCTATAAAGGATATGGTGAAGAAAAGCCAGCTTTTGATAATGCTACAGAAGAAGGTAAACAGAAAAACAGAAGAACAGAGTTTTTAGTGGTTAAAATATAAACCAGAAAATGAATGCTAAATATCTTTATTATGCTCTATTCGTTTTAGTTATTCTAACTGGGTGTAGAACTAGAGAAGTTACGTATCGTAGAGAAAAAATCATTGAAAAATTCAAACATTATAAAATATATCTTAACAATACGGATTTAATTGATTTAGATACCTTTTATTTAGACAAGGATAATGTTGCTAAAGTAATCGCAAATAATCAAAACTATAGGCTTAATATTTTTCAAAAGAATAAAAATAATAGATTTTATAGCCTTGATGAAGCCATAAAATCCTTCGAAAAAGATATTGATAGTTCGGATAGTTTAATTAATATTATTGATGGGATTTTTATAGAACCTTCTAAGCAAAAATCTATAAAGTTTGAACAAGACGTAGTGAAAGGTGTTATCTTTATCAAAAAAGAAGAGGTTTGGAAACTATTTCCTCACGCTAAATCAGGAATTGTTCTCATTACAACAAAGTACTAATTTATTTATTTCGATATTTTATTCCCCTTCAACACATTAATCGGAGAACCTTCGGCTAGCATTACTGATGCTGGTTGAGCTTGGTTCAAGAAATTGAAATCATTTCCATAATTAGCACCGAAATCCACCTTAATATCATATTCCTTAACAGGATAAACTTCCCATCTTGGATGCTCCACTTGATATTCTGAAGTGAGGTTTGGGCCTATTTTAGTGTAGCCCCAAAAGTGTTCTGTAATAAATTCCTCTTTACTACCAATCTCCATAGCTTCGCTTATAGGATGGGTGATTACAGAAAACTTATTCCAGTTTTTGGTCTTCCAAAGATATTCGACTAATAATTCTTGCTCATTAAGTACCCATTTGTGTTTCATGGGCAGCGTTTGGTAGTTTTCTTTGTAAATGGTATTGGCTACAAAGGTAATGGCAGGCTTAGGAACTATTTCCTTGATGAAAACTACTCCTCTTTTCCAAGTACCATTTTCGTTGTACTTCACGTAGAAACGTAAATTAACTTCTTCGAAATTAATATGGAATGGGATACCAAAACCTTTAAGCTTGGTATCCATAAACATAAAGCCCACTAAGCTTACATAGTATTTACCTTGCCAATCATCCAACTCGGTAAACGGCGGTAAGTATTTCTGTAATATCTTTTGATCAACTTCATAGTTGGCTAAAGCTAGTTTTCGCCATTCAGCAGATAAAAAGACACCCGATTTAAGCATTTTTTAGATGACAGCTTGTCTAATCTTAATCAGCTTTACCAGTAAATCTTCCAATAATGCCAAGTTAAGCATGTTTGCACCATCAGATTTTGCATTTGCTGGGTCGGGATGGGTTTCAATAAATAAGCCATCGGCCCCAACTGCAATGGCAGCTTTAGCAATGGTGGTAATCAGTTCTGGTTTACCGCCAGTAACCCCGCTACTTTGATTGGGTTGTTGTAAAGAATGCGTACAATCCATCACTACAGGTACACCAAAACCTTGCATTTCTGGTAAACCTCTATAGTCAACAATTAAGTCTTGGTAACCAAAAGTGTTTCCCCTATCGGTTAAAATTACTTTTTGATTTCCCGCTTCTTGAATTTTCTCTACGGCAAATTTCATTGAACCCGCAGAAAGAAACTGTCCTTTTTTAACGTTCACCACTTTTCCAGTGGCCGCTGCAGCCAATAATAAATCTGTTTGACGACAAAGAAAGGCTGGAATTTGAAGCACATCTACATACGCTGCAGCCATTGCCGCTTCATCACTTTCGTGAATATCAGTAACGGTAGGCACACCAAATTCTCTACCTACTTTCTCTAATATTTTTAGCGCCTTCTCATCTCCTATTCCAGTAAATGAACTGCCTTTGCTTCTGTTCGCTTTTCGGTAAGACCCTTTGAAAATATAAGGGATGTTTAACTTATCAGTAATGGTTACTATTTTCTCGGCAATGCGTAAAGCTATTTCTTCGCCCTCAATGGCACATGGACCCGCCATTAAAAAGAAATTGTTACTATCTGTATGTTTTAATTTATCTAAGTAGTTTATCATTTTCGCTTTTAGTATTAAGTATTTAGATATGAGTAATTAGACTTTCTTATAGCTGAGCCAAAAAAGGTCTTAATATACACCACCTAATTTCCTAACTCACTCATGAATTTAATGCGCATTAATTGGATTTCTTCTCTGGTGTAGTCGGTTTCACCCAAATCTCTCAATGCTAGGTCTATTGAATCGGTATCAGCTGATTGGAAGTAGTCAAAAACCTCATCTTGTCTATCTTCATCTATCATTTCATCGATGTAATAGGTTAAATTAAGTTTAGTGCCTGAGTTCACAATCGCTTCAACTTCTTTGATGATATCAGCATAGGTAATGCCTTTTGAACGGGCAATATCTTCTAAGCTAATTTGTCTGTCAATATTTTGAATGATAGAGACTTTTAAAGCTGATTTATTGGCCTGAGTTTTAATCACCAAATCCACAGGCCTGTCAATATCGTTGTCTTCTACGTACTTCTTGATCAACTCAATAAAAGGTGCTCCAAATTTAAGGGCCTTACCATTACCGACACCCGAAATCTGTTTCAACTCGTCGCTTGTAATTGGATAATGTGTACACATTTCCTCCAAAGAAGGGTCTTGGAATACTACAAATGGAGGGACATTTTTTTGTTTGGCAATCTTCTTGCGCAAATCCTTTAGCAATTGTAGCAATTGGGTATCCAAAGCAGCAGTAGCTTGTTTTACTTCATCTTCATCCTCTTCTCCTGCCATGTCCACTATTTCGTTCAATATGAACTTAAGGCTATAAGGGTTCTCGATAAACTCGCGACCAATTTTGGTAAGCTTTAATAATCCATAATTATCAATATCCTTTGCCAAAAAGTTATTTAAAACCGCTTGTCTCAACAATGATTTCCATAAATTCTCTCCATCTTCCTTCCCTGAACCAAACTCAGGCAGTTTGCTATGTTCATAAGCAATGGTTTGAGCTGTTTCATGTCCCATAAATACATTAATCAAATGGGCATCGTCAAACTTCTCTCCACTGCTTTCAACCAGTTTCAATAAGGTTAATAGCTTTTCTTCCGCATCAAACTGTTGTTTTGGCTTCTTACAGTTATCGCACATGCAGTTACAGCCAGTTTCATTAAAATTCTCTCCGAAATAGTGCAAGATCTGCTTTCTTCTACAAACAGAAGACTCGGCATAATCTATCACTTCCTTCAAAATCTGAGTGCCAATTTCACGTTCAGAAACAGGCTTATCTTTCATGAATTTTGCCAGCTTCTCTACATCTTTCTGCGAGTAAAAGGCAATACAAACTCCCTCTCCTCCGTCACGACCAGCCCTTCCCGTTTCCTGGTAATAGCCTTCCATGCTTTTTGGCACATCGTGGTGAATTACAAATCTTACGTCTGGTTTATCAATTCCCATCCCGAAGGCTATGGTAGCAACAATTACCTCAACATCTTCCATCAAGAACTTATCCTGCGTTTCGGCCCTAACCTTAGGCTCTAGTCCGGCATGATAAGGTAAGGCCTTAATACCATTGATGTTCAGGTTCTCAGCTACCTCTTCTACCTTTTTGCGGCTTAAACAGTAAATAATTCCCGATTTTCCAGGATTATATTTTACGTATTTAATGATTTCCTTGTTAATGTTTTTCTTAGGGCGTATTTCATAAAAAAGGTTTGGCCTGTTAAATGATGATTTGAACAGAGTTGCATCAGACATCCCTAAGTTTTTAATGATATCTTGTTGTACCTTAGGTGTTGCAGTAGCGGTTAACGCAATAATTGGAATATTTTCGCCTAGTCCAGCAATCACTTGTCTGATTTTTCGATATTCTGGTCTAAAATCATGTCCCCACTCAGAAATACAATGCGCTTCATCTACAGCTACAAAAGAAATTTTCAATAATCTTAAAAATTCAACATTCTCTTGCTTGGCTAAAGATTCAGGGGCTACATACAACAATTTGGTATGTCCATTTAACAAATCGGTTTTTACCTGTGTAATTTCCGATTTCGTTAGTGACGAATTTAAAAAGTGTGCTATGCTATCGTTTCCACCAAATGCCCTAATTTGGTCCACCTGATTTTTCATCAGGGCAATCAACGGTGAAATAACAATGGCAGTACCGTCGCTCATTAAAGCCGGTAATTGATAACAGATGGACTTTCCTCCACCTGTTGGCATAATTACAAATGTATTTTTCCCCTCTAATATATTGGTGATAATCGATTCTTGATCACCTTTAAAATTATCGAAACCGAAGAATGTTTGAAGGTTATCAAATAAAGACTTCTTGACGTCCATTTCCTGTGCTGAATATTGTGTGCTATTATTGTTCAAAATAACATAATTTTGCAGTAATTAAAGTATTAATTTACTAATAAATTCTCTTTGGAAAGTAAAAAATCTATAATTGATTCGGCTACATCTACACTGAAGCTTGAATCTGAAGCCATATTAAGGCTTATTGACTATATCGACGATGATTTTGTAGAGACGGTTAACACTATTTTGAGTAGTAGAGGGCGTGTAATTGTGACTGGAATTGGCAAAAGTGCCATCATTGCGCAAAAAATTGTAGCTACGTTTAACTCTACCGGAACACCAGCAATTTTCATGCATGCAGCAGATGCGGTACATGGTGATTTGGGAATGATACAAAAAGACGATGTCGTGCTTTGTTTGTCTAAAAGTGGTAATACTCCAGAAATTAAACTGCTAGCTCCTCTTTTAAAACTATCAGGAAATAAACTGGTAGCAATGTTGGGGAATACTAAGTCAGATTTGGCTCAGCAAGCGGATTTGATTTTAAATACCATGGTAGAAAAAGAAGCTTGTCCACATAATTTAGCGCCTACTACCAGTACTACTGCTCAACTTGCAATGGGTGATGCTTTGGCTGTTTGTTTATTGCAAGCAAGAAATTTCCAATCAGCAGATTTTGCCAAATATCATCCAGGAGGCTCGTTGGGAAAACGATTATATCTAAAAGCGGGTGATTTAGCGGTCAAAAACGAGAAGCCTTCAATCTCGCCAAATGCACCAGTTAAGGATATCATTATTGAAATTAGCAAAAACCGTTTAGGTGCTGTTGTTGTTACTGAGGAGGAAGAGATTTTAGGTGTTATTACCGATGGAGATATTAGACGTATGCTGGAGAAGCATACTAATCTGGAAAATATCAAAGCCAGTGACCTAATGAACACCAATCCCAAGAAAATAGACTGTGAAGAATTGGCTTTACTAGCGTTGGAAATTATTAAAAAGAACAATATAACACAGATTTTGGTGACCAAAGAAGGTCGCTATTTTGGTTTGGTGCATTTACACGATCTTTTACAAGAAGGTATCGTATAAAAACATATATTTGCCCTTAGCATGAACAAAAATAGGTATGCATTAATTATGGCTGGCGGCGTTGGAAGCCGTTTTTGGCCAGTTAGCCGCACAGAGTTTCCGAAGCAGTTTATCGATTTTTTTGGTATTGGTAAAACGCTTATACAAAGCACTTACGAACGTTTTCTGCAAATTTGTTTACCTGAGAACATTTTCATTGTTACCAATGAAAGTTATGTTGACCTGATCAAGAAACAGCTACCCCAACTAAGCGAAAATCAGATTTTGGCCGAGCCGCTAATGCGCAATACCGCTCCTTGTATTGCTTATGGGTCTACGAAAATTGCTGAAATTAATCCAAATGCGGTAATTGTTGTTGCTCCATCTGACCATACCATTGCTAACCAAGCAGCTTTTATTAGCGCAATTGAGAAATCAATGGAAGTTGCTGAACAGTCTGATTGCTTAATAACCTTAGGCATTAAGCCAAATAGACCAGACACCGGCTACGGTTATATCCAATACACGGATGAAGTTTTAGTTGGTAATAACGAGGTTCACAAAGTAAAAACATTTACAGAAAAGCCAAATCTAGAACTTGCCAAATCTTTCCTACAAAGTGGTGATTTCCTTTGGAATGCCGGTATTTTTATTTGGTCTGCCAGTGCCATTAACAGAGCATTACAGAAACATTTACCAGATATGCATGAGATTTTTACCGGAGGTAGGTCGGTATATAATACCGATAATGAAAAATCTTTTATAGCTAACGCTTACCAACTATGCACCAATATCTCTATTGATTTTGGAATCATGGAAAAGGCAGATAATGTTTTTGTATTACCTTCAGATTTTGGATGGTCTGACTTAGGCACATGGGCCTCTATTTACGAAATGGCGGAAAAGGATTACGTGGGCAATGCCGTAATTCCATCAGAGCATGTCATGATGTACGATTCTTCCAACTGTATGGTAAATGTGCCTAAAGAGAAATTGGTTATTCTGCAAGGAATGCACGATTATATTGTAGTAGAGGAAAACAATACCCTGTTAATTTGTAAACGGGCAGAAGAGCAAAACGTTAAAAATATCGTAGCTGATGTAAAAGCAAAATTTGGCGGGAAGTTTGTTTAACCCGTCACACGTTGCCTAACCGCTTCATATAAAATTACACCAGCGGCAACCGAAACATTTAAAGATTCGATTTTTCCAGCCATTGGAATTTTAGCCAAGTGGTTGGCTACTCTTAATAAATCATTAGAAATACCCTCGTCTTCAGAACCCATTACAATCGCAGTGGGCATCGCATAATCAGGAGCGTAAATTAAATCATTGGTTTTCTCTGTACAAGCCACTATCTGCAAACCACTATCTTGTAAAAACAAACAAACTTTATGCAAATTCGCGTGTCTACAAACTGGGATAGAAAATAATGCTCCTGCAGAGGTTTTAATGGCATCAGCATTAATTTGAGCGGCATTTTTTAAAGGAACTACAATGGCATGTACTCCCACGCAAGCTGCAGTACGAGCAATGGCCCCCATATTTCTAACATCGGTAACACTGTCTAATACTAAAATTAATGGCGTCTCTCCTTTCTCGTAAATCGCCGGGATGATATCTTCAATATTTTGATAGGTGATGGGAGAAATCACCGCAATAACCCCTTGATGATTCTTTTGAGTCATTCTATGTAACTTCTCTATAGGAACCACGCTCATTGGAATCAAAGAACCTGCTAATAAAGATTTCAATTCCAAAAACAACTCGCCAGACAAACCTCTCTGAACGTAAATCGTTTCTATATCACGACCTGCTTTAATAGCTTCAATTACAGCTCTAATACCAAAAACAAACTCATTATTCTCTTTGATTCTTTGCGGTCTTCTAAAATTATCCATGCCTATTAATATTGTGCAAAAGTAATTATTAAAAGCTCAATACAAGCTTATCCACATAAAATTGTTTACAACTATGCTATAATTATAATATACTGAAAAAAATCATCAGATTAGCATTCAAGTTGTTGACAACCGACTTAAAACTTCTTCCAACAAAACGCTCTTATTTTAGTTACTTTTGCTCTATGAGCATGGATAACGAACAAAAGGGACAAGGCAAATATTCATTATCAGCCAGAAAAAGCCGACTAGCCAACACCATTAGTACAGTAGATAAAATACAGCCGCAAGCTACCGATTTGGAAGAAGCGGTATTGGGTGCGCTAATGCTGGAAAAAGATGCCTTATCTGCCGTTATTGATGTACTTAAACCTGAGCTCTTTTACGACGAAAGACACAAAAGAGTTTTTGAAGCCATACAAGCGCTTTTCCAAAAGTCTAAACCTGTTGATATTTTAACGGTAACTACCGAGCTACGTACCAATGGTAGTTTAGAGATGATTGGTGGCGCTTATTATGTAACTTATTTGACCAACCGTGTGTCTTCGGCGGCAAATATTGAGTTTCATGCTCGTATTATCTCTCAAAAATATATTCAACGTGAGCTGATTAGAATTTCTACAGAAATTATCAAAAATGCTTACGAGGATACGACCGATATTTTCGACCTATTGGATATGGCCGAAAAAAACCTATTTGATATTGCACAAAATAACTTACGTAGAGATACGCAAAAAATGGATGCGATTATCAAGCAATCATTAGCTTCTTTGGAGGAATTGCGAACCAAAACTGATGGTTTAACGGGTGTACCTTCTGGATTTACAGATTTAGACAGGGTAACTGGTGGATGGCAGAAATCGGATTTGGTAATTATTGCTGCTCGTCCAGCGATGGGTAAAACGGCGTTCGTATTGAGTTGCGCTCGTAATGCCGCGGTAGATTTTCAAAAGCCGGTTGTTGTATTCTCTTTGGAGATGTCCTCCGTTCAGTTGGTAAATCGTCTAATTTCTGGTGAAGCCGAAATTGAACAGGAGAAAATCAGAAAAGGTAATTTAGCGGAATGGGAATGGCAACAATTACACAGTAAAATTGGCCGACTTTCAGAAGCTCCCCTTTTAATTGATGATACACCAGCATTGAACATCTTTGAGTTTAGAGCCAAGTGCCGTAGGTTAAAATCACAATACGATATCCAAATGGTAATTGTCGATTACTTGCAGTTAATGCATGGTAAAGGCGAAGGCGGTGGTAATCGTGAGCAGGAAATCGGTAGTATTTCCCGTGCCTTGAAATCGGTAGCAAAAGAGTTAGATGTTTCCGTAATTGCACTTTCACAGTTAAGTCGTGCGGTAGAAAGCAGGCCGGGTCAAAACGGTAAACGTCCAATGTTATCCGATTTACGTGAATCTGGTTCAATTGAGCAGGATGCGGATATGGTACTCTTCCTCTATCGTCCAGAGTATTACGGCATCATGGAAGATGAAAGCGGACGTTCAAATGCTGGCGTAGGTGAGGTAATTATTGGTAAAAACCGTCACGGTGAAACCGGTATTGTTCCGTTGAGATTTATTGGTAAATACGTGAAGTTTGCCGATTTGGAAGACAGCTTTCTCCCTCCTTCTAGTTTCTCCGCAGGAAGTGATAACAACATGATGCCTTCAGAGAATTTTGATAGACCTCCTGGGAATATCATCATTAGACCATCAAGCATGAATGATATGCCAGATGATGACCCACCATTTTAAGATATTTTAAAAGAAAATGGCTTATGAAATATTCATAAGCCATTTTTATTTACTTTTTAAAAACATGTCATTGCGAGGTATCCCCTGTTCCGATTTTTAAGAAAAGTGATATCGTTGAAGCGTGCTAAAATCAACTAGGCTAAATCTTGCAATTAGCGCTAAATATATTGTTAGATTTCTCCTATCGTCGAAATGACGAAACGTATGATGCCAGACTTACGAAGTTTTAAAACCTCGTAAGTCTTAAAAGTAATTAACTCGCTTTTGCATCTGGTTTTTCTTCTCCAAAAATCCACCAAGCTTTTTTAGGCGATTGCAATTTAAATATTGGTGCAGTTTCTCTATACTTCCTAATGTGGCTCACTACCTCTTCTATGTCGTCCGTAAACAATAGTAAATCCATGTCTTCAGGGCTAATGGTTTTTTCAGCCATCATTCTTTCAATATGTAAATAAATTTCATGATGAAATTCTTTACCCATAATTACGATAGGAAATTTCTCTACTTTGCCTGTTTGAATAAGCGTTAAAGTTTCAAAAAACTCATCCAAAGTACCAAAACCACCAGGTAATACCACAAAGGCATATGAGTACTTTCTTAAAAGCTCTTTTCTTACAAAGAAATATTCAATGTTTACCGACGTATCCAAATAGGGATTTTCATGCTGCTCATGCGGCAATACAATGTTACATCCTACAGATAAACCTCCAGCGTCTTTCGCTCCCCTATTGGCAGCTTCCATGATTCCAGGGCCTCCGCCTGTCATGATGGTAAAGCCTAATTTTGAAATTTCGGCAGATACTTTACGAGCCATTTCATAATAAGGATGGTCTTCCTTAAAACGGGCCGAACCAAAAACAGTCACGCATGGACCAACAAAATGCAGTTTTCTAAATCCTTTATAGAATTGGAAGATTACTCCTAACACATATTTCAATTCTTGCCAACGTGTTCTGGCACCTTTTAAAAAACTAACTTCTTCTTTTACAAACTTGTTCATAGTAAACTAAATGATATATCCCAAAACCAAACCTGCGATAATAATTAGCGCTGGACTAATTTTTGTAAAATTCAACAATAAAAATGTCGCCAGTACAATACTCAAAAATAGCCAATTTAATCCTACTGGGGCTATTAACATCACAAAAGCGGCAATAATAAAACCCACACTTACTGCATTAATTCCTGAAAGTGAGTGTTTAATTCTGGATATTTTCTTCAAATCGTTCCAAAATGGAACAATAAAAAGCACTAAAATCAAGCCTGGTAAATTAATTCCTAAAACTGCTAATAAGCCACCGGTTGCCTGACCAAGTATGCCGTATCCACCGTGTTTCATGCCCAAAGCACCAATATAGCTGGTAAACGAAAAAGTTGGCCCTGGTAATATCTGTTGAAATGCAAAACCGGAAAGAAAGTCTGTTTGACTGAGGTAATCTTTCATTTGCACAAACTCAGTAAACATCATTGGCACTAAAACCTGTCCGCCACCAAAAATAAAAATTCCATTACGATAAAAGTTCTCAAACAACCTAATTGGTAAACTGAAAGGTGATGTTCGGTTAATGAGAGCGCCCAACATGGCCATAAAAAGAAGCACGCCAATAAAATAGCCTAATTTTTTAGGATTGATGTTCGCAAATAACCGTACCCTCAATTCGGTTTCTTCAGTAGGTGTACCAATAGCTGAGGATACCATACCACCAATTAAAATAGCCAATGGAAATACGTACGCTTCTCGCAATACCAGAGTGCCTACAAGGGCACCAATCGCTAAAAATATGGAAACTTGAGTAGTTAATACTTTTTGGCCTAACTGAAAAGCTCCATACGCCACAATGCCCAAGGCAATAGGATGTATATATTCTAAAGCTTCAGCAAACTTGTGTTTCTGGTCCAATAAGGTATACCAAATTGCAGCCAAGGTCATTATTGCCCCCGATGGTAAAATCCAAATCAAAAAAGTAATAATGGCTAATTTGAGTCCACCCACTTTGTAGGCTATCCCTACCAAAGTTTGGGTCGATGCAGGCCCTGGCAAAACCTGCGCTAGCGCATTCAGTTCCAACAGTTCCTCTTCGCTTATGAAGTTAATGTTGTTCACGAAGTAACGTAACAACAGCGAAAGATGTGCCTGAGCCCCACCAAAAGCGGAGAAAGTGAAAAAGAACACGTTTCTAATGAAGAGAAGTTGTCTTTTGGCCATTAACTTGGTAAACTGATCGTTTATTGAATTGCTTAGTCGTCTTCGTAATCTAAACCTGCAGCACTATTATATGCTCCTTGTAACTCCGATAAGGCATGCATATCTCTCTTTTGTCTCGCCGCTTGCATTCCTGTTTGATAAACATTTATCGCTTCTTCCTTGTTGCCAAGCTTTTCATAAAGTTTGCCCAAGTGATAATAAGTACCTACGTAATCAGGGTGCTTTTGTGTTAACTCTAGGTAATATTTGAGTGCATTTTCAGTATCGTTTTGCACATTGTACTCAGTTGCAATGGCATAGAGTATGAAACTGTCATTTGGATCGGCTGATAAAAAATCGAATAACTTGGCTAATCGTTGGTTTTGCATTTTAATTCCTTGCTTTTTTAATTAGATTTGCAAAAATACATTTAAGGATTACATTCCTTAAATTGCACAAACAAAAGTAGAATCTTTGGGTTCTTAAATTTGTTGGCAAATATATAACATATCAACCAGTGCAATAATTTAATTGACATAGCTGAATTTTACCTTAATCAAATATATAAATATGAAAATTCTAGTTTGTATCAGTAACGTTCCAGACACGACCACAAAAATAACCTTTACGGGTGACAATACCCAATTCAATACTGCAGGTGTACAATACATCGTTAATCCATATGATGAGATTGCGCTTTCTAGAGCTATTGAGCTTTGCGAAGGTGGAAAAGGAACCGTAACCGTAGTAAATGTTGGCGAAGCTGCTACCGAACCAACCATCAGAAAAGCCCTAGCTATTGGCGCCGATGACGCGGTAAGAATAAATGCAACTCCGAGAGATGCTTATTTTGTGGCGAAACAAATAGCGGAATATGCAAAATCTAACGAGTTCGATATCATTTTATGCGGTAGAGAATCTATTGATTACAATGGTTCTCAAGTAGCTGCAATGATTGGCGAATTCTTAGATATTCCTTCTATCTCTATTATTAAGAAATTAGATTATGATGGTTCTACTGCAACTGTTGAGCGTGAAATTGAAGGTGGAAAAGAAGTAGTGACCGTAAGTGGTAAATTTGTAGCAAGCTGCGCTGAAGGAACTGCAGAAGCAAAAATCCCTAATATGAGAGGAATCATGTCTGCACGTACTAAGCCATTACAAACCGTGGAAGCGGTAGATGTTCCAGAACTGAGCAAAATCAGCAAGTTCGAAACTCCTGCGCCTCGTGGTTCGGTGAAGTTAATTCCTGCTGAAAGTGCAGAAGACCTTATTGGCTTACTACATACCGAAGCTAAAGTGATCTAATGATCCTTGCACAAACCTTAGTTATTTAAAAAATTAAATTAGAAAAACATCCCGATGGGATTTCAAATAGATTAATATGTCAGTATTAGTATATGTAGAACAAGTTGAAGGAAAGTTCAAAAAATCAGTATTCGAAGCGGTATCTTATGCCAAAGCCATTGCCGATCAACAAGGTACTAGCTTAAGTGCAATATCTATTGGCAACGTTTCGGATGGTGAGCTTAATGAACTTGGAAAATATGGTGCAAGCAAAGTTTTAAAAGTAGAGGCAGATCAACTTAAGAATTTTGTAAATCAAGCTTATGCTTCTGTGATTGCTGAAGCTGCGAAAAAGGAAGGTGCTAATATTGTGGTACTTTCTAACTCATTCTCTGGAAAAGGTTTAGCACCAAGAGTTGCAGTAAAACTTGAAGCTGGTTTAATTGATGGTGCTGTTGAGCTACCTTCTGGCGATTTTTCGGTAAAGAAAACGGCTTTCTCTGGAAAGGCTTTTGCCATTACCACCTTAACTTCGGCCAACAAAGTAATTGCATTAAATCCAAATGCTTTTGGAATAAAGGAAAATCCTACCAATATTGCTATTGAAGCTTTTAGCCCAGAAGTAAAATCAAGCGACTTAGCGGCTATTGTAAAAGAAATTGTACGCGCTACCAATAAAGTTTCGCTACCTGATGCAGAAATTGTTGTTTCTGGTGGTAGAGGCTTAAAAGGTCCTGAAAACTGGGGAATGGTGGAGGAATTGGCAGATCTTTTGAGAGCTGCAACCGCTTGCTCAAAACCAGTTTCTGATGCCGATTGGAG
This sequence comes from Pedobacter sp., assembly GCF_039594775.1. GTDB lineage: Bacteria > Bacteroidota > Bacteroidia > Sphingobacteriales > Sphingobacteriaceae > Pedobacter. The sequence continues at coordinate 306,547 of NZ_JBCNMT010000003.1, forward strand.
ACCTCACTCTGAACACGTTGGACAAACTGGTATTGCCATTAGTCCAAACTTGTACATTGCTATTGGTATTTCAGGCGCCATCCAACATTTGGCAGGCGTAAGTTCATCAAAAGTAATTGTGGTAATCAACAAAGATCCAGAAGCTCCTTTCTTTAAGGTAGCTGACTATGGTATTGTTGGAGATGCTTTTGAAGTAGTTCCTAAAATAATTACAGCGTTAAAAGCACATAAAGGCTAATCAACTACATTGAAGCGCTGATTTTTTAAGAATGAAGAAGGTTAAACTTGATATTGTAGGACTATCGTACAGCCAGACACAATCTGGTGCATATGCACTTGTATTGGGAGAAGTAAATGGGCGAAGAAGGCTGCCGATCATTATCGGGGCATTTGAAGCACAAGCCATTGCCATTGAGATTGAGAAAATGTCTCCTACCCGACCGCTTACTCATGATTTATTTAAATCATTTGCCCAAGCCTATCAGGTAGAAATTACTGAAGTACTAATTTATAATTTAGTTGATGGCGTATTTTTTGCCAAACTGATTTGTAATAAGGATGGAGAACAGGTAGAAATTGATGCTCGTACTTCGGATGCAATTGCCATTGCGGTAAGATTTAATGCGATTATTTATACTTACGAATTTATTCTTGCTTCTGCTGGAATTGTGATTGAAGGAAATGATTTTCTATTTCTCGAAAATATAGAAAGCATCACGAGCGGACAAACTCCAGAAGAAACACAATCTCCTATCCCAGTGTCGGGATATCAAAGTTTATCTTTAGAAGAATTACAGCAAAAATTAGAAAAAGCACTTTCCGATGAGGCTTATGAAAAAGCCGCCCGGATTAGAGACGAAATTAATAGAAGAAATGCAGGTAAATAACCTGCATTTCTGGTTTTAAGGCAGTTTTTGCAACTACTTATGGCGAAAAAATCTATTAAAACTTACGCTAGTAAAAAATCTATTGTGCTAACAAGTTTAAATTTGTCATGTACTAAAAAAAAGTCCTATCTTCAAACCGTTCAAAACTAAACGAAATTATTACTGATGAATATTAAGCTACGCTTAACAATCATGAGCTTCATGCAGTTCTTTGTGTGGGGTGCGTGGTTAACGACACTTGGGACTTATGGATTTGATATTAAAAAGTGGTCAGGTGAAGAATTTGGAGCAGTTTTCTCAACTTTAGGAATCGCTGCAATATTTATGCCTGCGTTAATGGGTGTAATTGCCGATAAATGGCTGAATTTAGAAAGACTATATGGTATTCTACACATCATTTATGGTTTTGTATTGTTTTATCTAGCAAATACTACCGAACCTACAACTTTCTTTTGGGTGTTGTTATTGGCTATGTGCTGTTATATGCCGACACTATCGTTGTCAAATTCATTATCTTATACTTTGCTAAAAAGAAGTAATTATGACGTAATTAAAGTATTCCCTCCCATTAGAGTTTGGGGAACGGTAGGCTTCATAGTAGCCATGTGGTTTACAAATCTTTTCAGTGATGTTTATTCGCCTTGGGATTTTGGAAAACAAATTGGACAGGCCATATCCGACTTTACGGGTAATCACATAAATTCTAATCAGTTTTACTTTGCTGGTGTTGGCTCCATTTTTTTGGGTATTTATTCATTTTTTCTACCTAAGTGCGAACCTCAAAAATCATCCGAAAAGAGCACTTCTTTTACCAAGAGATTAGGACTAGATGCTTTTAAACTATTTGGAAATTATAACATTGCATTATTTTTTATATTCTCAATGTTGTTAGGAGCTTCTTTACAGCTCACAAATATGTATGGAGATACCTTTCTTAAAGATTTTAAAAATATACCCGAATATGCTGATTCCATTGTAGTCAGGTACTCAACCATCATAATATCCATATCTCAAGTTTCTGAAACATTATTTATTCTTGCAATTCCATTTTTCTTACGGAAGTTCGGCATCAAGAAAGTAATGTTAATCAGTATGTTCGCTTGGTTTCTGCGTTTTGGTTTATTTGCCATTGGTGCTCCAACTGGGTTTGGATTATTAGCCATTGTATTATCAAATGTAGTTTATGGAATGGCTTTCGATTTCTTCAATATTTCGGGTTCTCTCTTTGTAGAAACTTCTACTGATTCCAAAATACGCTCTTCAGCTCAAGGATTATTTATGATGATGACCAACGGCTTCGGTTCCATCATAGGTAGTTCGTTAAGTGGATTTATCATTGGTAAGTATTTTACATTTGGAAATGGATTTAAAAATTGGGAAGGAATTTGGTTTGTTTTTGCAATCTATGCACTCATCATCACCATATTCTTTGCCTTGATGTTCAAGCATAAACATACCCGTGCCGAAGAAGAAGCTATCAATAAAATCAGTCACTAATAATATTTAAATCCAGATGTCATCCGTAAAGCTTAGGAAAGAAAAAGATTGCTTAAACTGCGGCCACCATGTTGAAGAGACCTATTGCCCTCATTGTGGACAGGAAAATATAGAACTAAAGGAAGATGCTTGGCACATGATTACCCATGCCATTGCAGATTATTTCCATTTTGAGCATAAGTTTTTTGGCACCATTAAGCCATTGCTTTTCAAGCCTGGCCAACTTACTGTAGATTATGTTGCTGGAAAAAGAGCTTCTTTTCTTCATCCCATTAAACTATATATCTTTATTAGTATTGTATTTTTTATTATCATTTTTAGCGGTAGCGAGAAGAAAAAACACGAATCGGAAGTAAAAGCAGCTGCAGTTACTGAAAAATTGGAAAAAGATACGTTGGTTTCAGATGATATAGATGAAGTAAAACAGGTGTTAAAATACTTACCCATAAACAGATCAAAAAAGGATAGTATTTTAAGGGAAGTTGAAAAAGATATTAAAGAAAATGGCGAAGCAAGAATCAACATTGATTCGTTACCTTTAAAGAAAAGTAAATTTAACGCTTTTGCTCGAGATGAAACTATCGAACAATACGAGAAGAAACAACGTGCTTTACCTAAAGAACAACGTGATAATTTTATCATAAACTACTTTTCTAAAAAGAGTATACAGTTTAATAAGTATCCAGATCCCGGACAAAAAATTAAAGAAGATTTTATCAAGCTCATTCCTAAAATGATGTTTGTATTGCTTCCCCTTTTCGCGTTGATTTTAAAATTGGTTTACATTAGAAAGAAGCGCTTTTATTACGAACATCTTATTTACTCTTTCCATACTCATTCTGCTATTTTCTTAAGCTTTATCGTGTCGGCTTTATTGGTATGGCTTACAAGATTTGTAATGAATGTAGAGTGGCTAATAGGCATTATCGGCTTTTTGTATATAACATGGTATATATATCGTTCTCTTAGAACTTTTTATCGAAGCAGTCGATGGATTACGGTACTCAAAATGTTCTTCTTGATATTTTGCTATAGCATGTTGCTCACACTTTGTTTTATCATCGTTATCGCTTTTAGTTTTATCACGATTTAACATAACACTTTTTTTGTTTAAAGGCTATATAGGTTTCAAAGCTATATAGCCTTTTTAATTTTAACGTGAATTGAGGGGATATCATTTCAAAATATCTTTTAAAACGATTGAGTTTTTATGTGCCAATGTGGTTGCTTATTAAACCAAATAGGCACATAGGGGTTACTTTCGTATATAATCTTAAAGGACAACAAAAAATAAGGCAATAAAAAAGCCGGCAATCCACCGGCTTAACAACTATATATTTGGTTGTAAAGAGAGTTCTTGGTTATTACAAATGCTTGTCAACATCACCAACGTATATTTGACGTGGTCTGCCAATAGGCTCTTTGTTCGTTCTCATTTCTTTCCACTGAGCAATCCATCCTGGAAGACGGCCCAAAGCGAAAAGTACTGTAAACATTTCTGACGGGAATCCTAATGCTCTATAGATAATGCCTGAATAAAAATCGACATTTGGATACAATTTACGTTCAATAAAATAAGGGTCTGTTAATGCTGCTTGTTCTAGTTTTTTAGCAATTTCCAATACCGGATCATTAATGCCTAAACTTTCTAAAATATCATCGCATGCTTTTTTAATGATTTTAGCGCGGGGGTCGAAGTTTTTATATACGCGGTGACCAAAGCCCATCATACGGAATGGATCATTTTTATCTTTAGCTTTTGCAATCCATTTATCGGTATCGCCACCGTCGGCTTTAATTCTCTCCAACATTTCGATTACCGCTTGGTTAGCGCCACCATGCAATGGTCCCCAAAGCGCGGAAATACCTGCTGAAATAGAAGCGTAAAGGTTACAATCAGACGAACCTACAATTCTAACCGTAGATGTTGAGCAGTTCTGCTCATGGTCGGCATGTAAGATCAACAACTTGTTCATCGCGCTTACCACTACTGGGTTTGGTTCAAAATCTTCGGTACGTTGACCAAAAGTCATCCACAAATAGTTGGTAATATAGTCGTATTTATTTTTAGGATAGATAAGCGGGTGACCCAGCGATTTTTTATAAATGAAAGCCACTATGGTGGTCATTTTGGCTAACATTTTAATAATGGTAAGGTCTTTTTCTTCTTCTGATTGGTTGGCTTCTAAACTTTCAGGATAAAATGTTGAAAGTGAGCAAACCAATGATGACAACTGCGCCATAGGATGTGATTTTGACGGATATCCATCAAAAAATTTCTTCATATCCTCATGAATCAGTGTGTGCATACTGATGTCTTTCTGGAATTTTTCTATTCTTTCTTGAGAAGGAAGTTCTCCATAAATCAATAAATAGGCAACTTCTAAAAATGACGCTTTTTCAGCTAGTTCCTCAATAGGATATCCGCGGTATTTCAATATACCTTCTTCACCATCTAAAAAGGTAATGGCACTTTTGGTAGAGCCTGTATTCTTATATCCAAAATCTAATGTAATGTGACCTGTTAGATCTCTTAATTTTGAAATATCGATAGCCTTCTCTCCTTCCGTTCCGGTAATGATCGGAAATTCATAAGTCGCTCCGTCTATCTTAATTTCTGCAGTAGTTGACATATATCTAAAATTTTATATAATTATAAGTAGTTATTTCCTTTTATTAAAATTTACGTTAAAACAAACATAAGGTTGTTACACATTTTTGACGGTTCTAACCTCGTTTTAATCTCTGTTTTGGTTATTTTGCTTTAATTTCTTCAGCTACTCTTCCACATTCCATCATCTCATCTCCATAGTACGGATTCCGGATATTCTTTTCACTAGCTAGCCAATCACCACCATCACCTTTATTGGCCATTGGGCAATGTTGTAAATAAATGGTGCCGGAAGTTAGTGTAGCATGTTTAAAAACAGGGATTAATTCTACATTTAAATCTGTAAAAGCTGCTCGTTGTGCTTTGATGTCCTTAGCTTCCGCAATTTTATGGGCTATTGTTGTGGCACTTTCACAACCTGTGAGGCCTTTCAATGAACTTGCTAACTCAACGGCGGCAGGTTTTGCATCGTTATAATTACTAGCAACCAATTGGTCTTTCAATTTGATGTAGCTTGTGTAGATAGTTTGCAGTTTTTCATCCTTAAAACCTAGTGCAACTGCTTTTGTGGTATCGCTCTCAGATACCGTTATACTATCCTTTGTTTCTGTAGATTTATTGGCGCTATTACAAGCCCCCAATATGGCAACAGCTAATAACCCCAAATAACTTTTTATTTGCATACTTGTTATGTTTTTATAGATTGTTATCTGGCAGAACAATCTTTTAAGAGCATATTTTGTTTTGTGCTCAAATTAGCATTTATAATTCTAAAATCACAAAAAAAGCCCCGATAAAATTATCGGAGCTCAATAATATTATATTGTAATTATAATTTGTTAACCTAAGAATTATAGTTTAAAACCATAAGCCAAACGTAAACCTACATAGCCATTATTGGTACCGCTTTTTGAAAGGCCTTCGTATTTAACTCCTAGATCTAAACCGTTGCTCCAAGCGTAACCAATTGCAGGTGAATAAGTAAACCAGGTACCGCCTCCGGTATTGGTACTGAATGCAGCACCTGCTTCGGCCAAACCATAAGCTCCGGATCCACTATCACTAAAAAAGAATTTTAAACCAGCCTTTGCAGGAATGTAATTAAAATTGCTTACATCAATAGTGGTATTACCAACGGTGATATCTTTATTGAAAATTGAAGTAAAACCTGTAGTAATTGGAATAGATAGCTGTCTATCGATGTCTATTTGATAACGTAAATCGGCTCCAAGTGCAAAACTAGAACCAGAGTTGGTTGGAATACCCGCATTTAATCCAATGCCTAATTTTTGTCTAGAAGGATTAGTAGGCTCTGACTGTGCTTGAACATTTGTAGTTACGAAGATAGCTAATGCAGCTACTGCAATAGCTAATGATTTTGTATACTTTTTCATCTGTTTTTAATTTAATTGATGAGATTTCTATTCATTATTCAATTGAATGAGGTCCCATCTTTTGTTTAACATTTGTGATTGCTTTTGTTACAACACACAATCGGGACAAAATGTTCAAACAACATGCCATTATACGTTTAAAAACGTCAACAGACACAGTATAAATAATTGTTTAACAAACCATTATGCAACAAATAATAAAGTTGATTTTAAATTTCATAGACAAGAGTTCTTAATTAAAGAATGTACTAAATACCAAACAAATCTATCACCTTATAAAGAATCTGCTAGTAATTGGTAATGATTAAATGCGTTGCTTTTCTGTTGTTTCTACCCCTTACATTATAAACGTACTTCTTGTCGAAAGTGGTAATTTTAACAGCAGGGTGGTTATATAATTCAAGAATAAAAGGGGTTTCTTTAATTACGACCATCCATTTGGCGACACAGTGAATCAGGAAATTTGCCAATCTTTTTTGATCATCTAGCGTAAAACTATTCTGATCGTATTCAGAAAACTCACTATCATAAGGGGGATCTAAAAAAATAAAATCTGTAGATGTTAAGCTTAAACTCGCTAACAGGGCTTCAAAATCTTGATTATAGATTTCAGCATTTTGAAATAAAGCTTGAAGAGGTTTGGTAAATATAGAATTGGCTTTTTTCCTAAATTTCTTTCTATTATATAAAATGCCGCCATAAGGAATATTAAATACTCCCTTCTTGTTGTATCTGAACATGGAGGCGTAGCAAAACTCTCTTACAAAGTACCAATTTGCAGCAGCATCAGCTTCACTTAGGAAATGTCTCTTCGTATTTTTATTCAATAAGGTTCTGAAAAAAAGATAGGTACCACTTTTTAGTGCGGTTTCAAAATGCTTTTTCAGTTCAAGCAGATCAAAGGTATTACCTGCTTTTGCACTGATACGTTGTAAGCGTGAGGCCTTATTCTCTATCCCCTTCTTTAAGTGAAGATAAAATTCGGTTGGATTTTTCAGAAAGTCATTATTGCTTAAGGTAGTCAGGCTTGCCAAAGCCAATGGAAGTTCTGTTTCAATGGAAACCACTAGTGCTAGAGGCTCTTTTTCGTTAATTATAAATTCACAGAACTTTTGACCTGTGCTTTCCCAGAGTAGTTCCGATAAAGTGGTTACTTCATCCCAAGCGTCGGCATACTGATTAAGCCGGTTTTTAAAAGCTCTACTTTTAATTTGTTGGTAAAACCGAATAAGATCCTGGCTTTTGTCATTAATTATTATTGGAGTTTGAGGTTGCAGGGCAAAGAAAACTCCCCCTCCACCAAAAAAAGGCTCTATATAACGTTCAAATTCAGGAATATGATCTTGAAACAAGGCAAATTCTCTGTACTTCCCTCCTGTCCATTTAATGATTGGCCTTATTTTCCGCTTCATGGAACGAAGATGCAATTAATTTTGATTAAAATATGGCGCTGTTAACTCAAAAGCTTTTTTCTGGACCAAGCCTCGGTCATCAACCGCTTCTATCCAATTAATTTGAACGCCATCTTTTTCCATCTTTCTAAAGAAAGTCATCTGTCTCTTAGCAAATTGACATATGGCAATGCCCAAACGTTCTCTTAGCGTGTCGAAATTGATTTCTTTTTTTAGGTAGGCAATCACAAACTTGTATTCCAGTCCATAGAAAATTAGCATTTCTTCACTCACACCCAGTTTAAGCAATCCCTGTACTTCTTCAATGAGTCCGTGAGATAGACGTTCGTCTAACCTTGCCAGAATTTTATTTCTTCGAGTATCGACTTCATTGTATAAGCCAATAACCAACGGTTTTAATTCAGTCCTATGTTTTGTATGGAGATTGTAATGGCTTAAATATTCAGCAATTTCAATGGCTCTGATCAATCGTTTGTGTGAACTTATATCTGCCTGTTCTCTTAGTTTAAGGGGATATTTATTCAACTCACTTAGTAGTTCATCCTTATCAAGTAAAAGGAGTTGTTTTCTTAATTGTTCATTTACTGGAATTGCGGTCAGCTCGTAGTTTTGTAATAAACTATGGATATACATTCCAGTACCCCCGCATAAAATTGGAAGTTTTCCTAACGTTTGTAACTTATCGAAAACTTCATAAAAATCATTCTTAAAGGCATTTACCTGATATCGTTGTCCTGCTGATTTGATATCAATCAAATGATATAAGATTTTATGACCGTTTACTTCGTATTCAGAAAGGTCTTTACCGGTTCCTATATCCATGCCCTTAAAAACTTGCCTGCTATCTGCGCTAATGATCTCGCCATTAAAAGAATGCGCTAATTGTACTGCCAACTTGGTTTTTCCAACCGCTGTTGCACCAAGTACAATTAACAAATTTTTATCAGACATTGGTATAGAGGTGATATTTGAGATTTCCTGTATTAAATACTTTGACCCAATCGATACTGGTCAAAAAACTATCCAAATTTAATACATTTTGCGCTTCATAAGCGGTGATTATTTTTTTTGGCAAACGATGTGCATAGTATCTTGTCATGGTATTGGTATCTACATAAAAAAATACTGATTCTGTACTTCCCGATAATTTGAAGCCTATTTTGTCGTATCCTTTGCCTAGCGACCAATCTCGGTCGGCATAAGTCATCAAATCATTTACATTTACGGTTTCCAAAAAATACGCAATAAGTTTACCTAAGCCACCAACAATGGTTACTCCTGTTTGGGTAGCAAAACGTACCAATTCTGCGGACTTATAATACGCTCCTTTACTTTTCATAGGCCTAGATGCCGCAAAGCAAGCCACAGCTTTAATTTCGCCATTAAACTTAAGTCCAAAATTGTATTTCGCTTTGATATAACCTTGTAAATGATATTGTTCTAAAAAAGACTTGGCAGTTTCCTGATTTACTTCTTCTATTTTCCCTTTTCGACCATGTAAACTTTCGTTTGAGCCACAAAAAGAATGTATCCTGCTCAATACTTGTTCTCTTTTTTTGCTCCAAACGTCTTCCCAAAGATGAACGAGAAAAATCCCCTGTTGCGCATACACAGCTTGTAGCGATAGAAGTTGTTGGGGCAGGAAATTAGCATTCAACGGTAAAAGATTGACATACACTCGTCCCTTGATTCCCACCACATAAAATGGATGTGTTTGTATTTCTTCTACAGCGTGATATTTATTTTGTACGGTTAAAAAGAAATCTTCCTGAAATAACGGATTTAAACCCACTCGTTTTGTCTATAGATTTTGTAACCTTTGTCTAAAGCATCGGCAATGTGCCCCATTAATATATCATCGATCCTTTTGATATGAAAACATGATTTCCCCTTAAGTAATTTCAACAAATCTGGATGGACCATATCTCTTACTTCTGGATTGGTATAAAGCAACATAAAATGAAGCGTAACATCACTTTTCAGGACTTTCAAGCCAGCAAAGTATATCTCATTTCTCTCACGGCCCAATAAAACGATATTCTTCTCGCTCCAAAGGTCATATTCGTTTTCTGAATTAAGCCTAGAGGTAAAACCTAATGCTTCATAGGGCTGCATACCTGCTCTAATGGTCTGAAAAATTTCAATTAAATCGGTTTTCATATGCATGAATGTTATGGGACAATGGCAAACTTAATAAGTTATTTTTTAATTATGATAACACTATTTTAATGGAAATGTTTCTTATAAATAAATAAGGTAGTTATTCCGTCAAATCAAAAATATACTTCAACAAAAAGCGCCCATACTTTTTGAATATGGGCGCTTAACGATATATGATAGGGTTTATTGTTTTTTCTGTACTCGACCACTTTTCCTATCCTCGGCTCTACCGATGGCATAACCAGCTCCTGCACCAGCTAAACCACCAATAATAGCACCACGGGCATTGTTCTTATCAATTAAAATACCACCTAGGGCACCAACACCAGCTCCAATAGCTGTACCTTTAGCAGCATCACTCCAACCTTTTTTCTTCGCTTGGGTAGTTGTGGTTACCCCAGCAGAAGAGGTAGTTACGGTACGGCCAGAGCTATAGCTTGAAGAGGCGCTACGTCTGGCAGCAGCTAATTCTGCTTGATGCCTTTCTTCTACCTTACGTTTTTCGGCTTCTACTTCCGCACGTTTAAAGCTATCCAGCTTGATGCTATCTTTATATTTAACAATTGCTTGTTGTTTTTCTAATTCAATCTGTTTATCACTTTTGCCACAAGAGGCCAAAACTGTTGCACCAATTGCGACGATTGCTAATATATTTTTCATTGTTCCTTTAGTTTTAATTAGTTAATTAAGGCATATCGCATCATAAAAATAGTTGCTTGTTGTTTTTATTGCTTTACGCCCAACTGACTAAACTTTCGAAAAAACTATGCCAAAGTATCATTCTCTAAATCACAAGCTATGTTTTGTTAAATATTTTTTTTGATATAAAAATTTGAAAATCAACATCTTAAAACAAGTATAAAGCTAAAACAATCTTTTGTTAATGTTGGTAAATAGTAAAGTTAATCAGGTGGTAAGCTATCCATAAGCATTCTAAAAATATTTAACGATTGTCGGCTATTCAATACAAAAAACATATCTTGTACGCTTATTTTGATTGCGACGAATGAGGTTAACGATATGGGGTGCTGCGCAGCAGGTTACGGGAAGTATGCACCTTTTACAGCTAAATAACTATAATATTTTAATTGACTGTGGTCTGGATTACGAAAAAGGTTCCTATCAGGAACAAAATTTATTCTTTCCATTTAATCCTAGAGAGATTGATTTAGTTATTTTAACTCATGCGCATATTGACCATTCTGGTAATTTACCTACATTGATCAGAATGGGCTACGAAGGACAGATTTTATGTACAGGTCCCACTGCAGATTTAACTGAAATTCTACTTTTCGACTCTGTAAATATCTTTTTAGGCAAGCAAAACAAAAAACATCGAGGTAAAAGACGAGGACACAGCGGACCTCAACCTCTATACCTTCAAAAACATGTGATGGAAACCATGGATAGGTTTGTAACCATTGGTTTTCACAAGCCCTTTAAAATTAATGGCAATATTGAGCTAACCTTTGTGCCGGCGGGACATTTGCTTGGTGCTGCTTCCGTAATTTTGAACATCAATGAAGAGGGTATTTTTAAAAAAATTGCCTTTACGGGTGACATCGGCCGAAAGAATTATCCTGTATTAGTAGATCCAGAGCCTTTGCCTGCAGTGGATTATTTGGTCTGCGAATCTACTTATGGTGGCCGTTTGCATAGCAATGATACTTCATTAGATGATAAATTGATAGAAGTAATCAATGAGACTTGTATTAAGAATCCTGGCAGGTTGATTATTCCTGCATTTAGTATCGGCAGAACTCAATCTTTGATTTTTAAATTGAACCAGATTTTCTCCAAAGGCTTACTCCCACCTGTAGAGATTTTTGTGGATAGCCCGTTGGCTAATTATGCGACAGAAATCTATCGGAAGCACCATCAATATGTGAGTGATGAGGCCAAAAGTTTTTATGAGGACAAGGGAGATGAATTTGAATTTGAGCACCTCACCTACTTGCGAACGCAAAAGGAGAGCCTAGCCGTAAGCAATTATTTGGATCCTTGCATCATTATTTCCTCGGCCGGGATGTTGGAAGGTGGTAGAATTCAAGACCATATTTATTACAATATCCAAAATTATTACTGCACCATTCTTTTTATTGGATATTGTGCCAAGGGCACTTTGGGTGATCGGCTGTTGCGTGGTGACCCCATCATCCGTTTGCGAAACAGAGATTTAATGGTTTATGCCAAAATAGCGAGAACTGATTTATTGAGTGGACATGGCGACCATAATGACCTGATGAATACGGTAAGGCAGCAGGATGCAGCTAAACTGAAAAAAGTATTTTTGGTGCATGGGGAGGCTAGTAGCCTAATGGCTTTCAAAGCAGCTTTACAAGGGGAAGGATATGCGGTGGAGGTTCCCGAAAGAGGAGTTAGTTACGAACTTTAGAAATAGCAGAAATTAACACGACGCTCTCTTTCGTTCATGAAATTCCAACTTACCGATATTTCGTGGGTGGAACCACTATAACCCGCCAAACTACCTATGCTATGGTCGTAAGAATAGCCTAGTCTAAGTTTTTCACTGATAAATATTTCAGCCATTCCAATTAAGGCATTTGGATTTCTGGTATTCCCCACTACCGCTGGTTTATTGTATAGCTTAACGCCAGTTCTGTAACCGGCACCGATCCATATTTTTTGCTTAAACAAGAAGAATGCATTTAAATCCAATACGGTTGGTCCATTAATGTCGTCTTTGATCAGGAAAAATGGCTTAAAATCTATTTCATATTCTACTAGTGGAATAAGTGTACCTCCTGTTAGATAAAAATGTGGTCTGGGGGTAGGAAAATTAAAATCTAATTTCTTCTTGTCCATCAAAAACCTCCCTATAATATTATTTACCGAAGCGCCAACGTACATACGGGGGGTTGAAAAGAAAGCCCCTGCACGTACATCTGGTACAATTTGTTTTACTGTACCCGTTGGAATAAAATTATCACCCAGATCACCAGGCTCCAACATATCGCCATAAATACCGAACTGTTGAAACCCAGCACCTAAGCCAAAGGCCAGTCTGTTCGTTTCATCTTCGTTAACAGGAAAACGATAGGAATAATTAGCAAAGGCCGAGAGGTTTTTCTGTGCACCCAATTGATCAGACGATAAAATAAGCGACAAGCCGACTCTTTCGTTGGGCATTAACATATCGGCAGCAAATGAGAAACTTTTAGGTGCACCGTTAATACCGGTCCATTGGTTTCTATAAGTAGCATTGAGATTTAATCGCTCCCGGTAACCCGCATACGCAGGATTGATATAAATCGCATTAAATATATATTGACTGTATTGCGCATCTTGTTGTGCAAAACTGCCAAAGCTTAACATTGAAAACAAAAAGATAATATGCCAACTTCTTCTTCCCATCCTATTTATCTCTTAATAATGTAATATAACCTGTTACGGCACTTTGATTGCCTTCTCTCGACACTAATTTGAGCACATAATAGTATGTACCTTCACTCAAACCATCGCCATTCCAGTTATTGAGGTATTTAACTGGGCTTCTATATACTTCATTGCCCCATCTATTGAAAATAGATAAGCTACTTTCTTTATAAAGCTCAATACCCGCTATCTTAAATACATCATTTTTACCATCACCATTTGGCGTAATCACATTTGGCACTTTGATGTTGCCAATGATTTTTTTAATATCAGTGGAGGTATTATTCCATTCTGGATCATTCAACGTTGGATCACCACCTACAACAGTGGCGGTATTGACAACGTCACCTGCCATTATTCCTTGTGCTTTGACCAATAATTTTTCAGGCGGTCTACCCGATACTAGTAAAGGAATGGTCCAAATAATCCGCCCATTAACATATTCAGCAGTACCAAGCGTAGGTCTATCCATAGTGATAAACTTCAGATTCGGAGGAAAAATGTCAGTCACCTGAACATTGGGATTATCTGTATTTTCTATATTACGAACCGTAATTGTATAGGTAAAAGGTTCATTAGGGCCAACAAATTTCTCCTCCGACGATTTTTTTATCTCCAAATCTGAAAATTCAACAATTACATCCATTACATCGGACAGATCCGATGAACATCCCTCTTGACTAATAGCCCTTACCTGATATTTGCCCTCGGTAGTGACATTGTACATAGCAGTGTTTGCTCCGGATATAGGTTGCCCATACCTGTACCATTGGTAAGAAAATGTGCCACCTGGATTATCGACTTTTAACGTTGCCGATCCTCCCAGCCTTATTCTTACCGGATTGGTGGTTTGTGCTTTTACAATTTTTATTTGCAAAAGCAATATTACCAAGTATATTAACCTCCGGAGCTTCACGCTTTATTAGTTAGCCAAAGAAATCGTTGGTTTTCCTGGTTTAGGTGTTACCGTAATTGTTTGGGTGGTAGTTGCATTTACTGGACAACCATTCTGCTGCTCTAATACACCAGGGTTGCCTGGTAAAAGTACGTAGTTCACAGTTGCACTAAATACGTACGAACCAGGATTAACGGTAGTTAAGGTAAATACATTTTGATTTGTGGTACTCGCATTATCAGAACCAATGTCGGTAATTGGAGTTACTGCTGTTCCGTTGCGTGTTGCCGACCAAGTATAGCTATAACCAATACCGTCAGGTAGTGGCGAGGCAGGACTCGCTGTAGCAGTAATTTGTGAATTAGCAGCGGAACCACTATTGCCTTCGCAATAAGTTGTATTGGTTGGCGGGCTTAATGCCAGGGTTTTAGTTGGTAGCTTATAGACTGAAAATGGATCAGAAAGGTCTCCCCAACAACCAGCAGCTGATTCGATACGAGAAGTATAATTATGCGGACCTACTGGCAAGTTGGCTGGAACAGCATAGTTAGCTGAACCTGTACCGGAATAAGTAAATACCGCAACTTGATTACCATCTAAATACCAATATACTTTATCTGAATTAGCTAAATTTGGCTCATTTGGCCTTAGATTTACCGTTCCATTATCACATAGATAAACATTGTAATAGGTTTGTGCGTAACTGGAGAAAGTTAGGCCCAAAAGCAAAACTAAGGTAGTTAATACGGTGCGGGTAATTGTTGTTTTCATTGTTTTGGGGTTTGTTTGTAATGTTTTATTAATAATATTGTTAATTGACAAGTTGTATGATTGCTTTTGATGGATATGGCGTAATTACTATTTGAAATGAAAGATTACCACTACTGTCGCCAGCTGCGTTTTTTACACGTAGTATTGCATTGTAAGTTCCAACAGGTGCTGTATTTGGCACTGCTACATTAATATTTGCACTTGTAGCCGGCGCAACAATTGGGGGCAATGCAGCATCGGTTACGTTTATAAAACCCTCGCTCTGAGCTACACCATCCCATACAATACTGTAGGTCGTTGGATTTACTTTTGGATCAGTGTAAGGCAAAATAATGTTGGTCCCGCCTAAACAGATACTATGTACGGGTAAAAGTGTCACCAATGGTGGTTCACGGACAATGTATGTTTCTGAGTACTTACAATTATTTGCATCTGTTACGGTTAAGGTGTATTGTCCAGGGGATAGATTGCTAATGTCTCGAGTGGTTACTATGCTACCATCTGGGTATACCCAACGATAGGTATGGGCCCCTACGCCTCCAGAAGAAACAATAGAAATTGCGCCATTATTAGCACCATAGGTACTGATATGAGTAATCGTTTCTGTTAAATCTAATAGTGGCTTGGGTTGATTAATGGTTAATGTACCAATGTCATAAGCACCTAGTGGATCAGTTACCCTAAATTGTATGGTAATGGTTCCAAAAAATCTAACTAGCGGCAAGAAAACAAAGGTTCCATCAGTGTTTAAAGTAAGTGTCCCTTTTGAAGTATCATAAGTACCTTCTAGAGTATAAACCAAAGTAGAAGGTGTATGTGCCGCATCAGGATCGGTAGCCGTAAGCTGTCCTGCGGCTTTTATGTCACATTCAATTACATCAACTTCAAAATTGTTAGGACGAGGTTTTGCATTAATATGCACATCTTCACCAGTTGATGCCGCTTGATTACCGTTATAGTTAGTGCCATTAACATTACCAGCACCACCCGTTTCATAGGATGTATTGCTTCCGGCAAAAGCATTTGTAGCGGCTGTTACTCGTCTATTTGGGTTTGCCGAAGTACGCGTAGGATCTAAATAAGTAGCTTGTGCACTGGCATGGTGCATTCCTTCGGCTACATTGTTGGCAATACTTACATTAACGGTAAATATTACCTGAGCACCTGGAGGGATATTGTATGCATCGGCAAGATTGGTAGAACCTATATAATAAACACCACCAACTAGAGTTACCGGGGGAGCAGTAGCACCTGCGGCTCCTCCTACCAGACTGGCGCTGATTGAAGTTAGGGTAAACCCTGTTGGCAATTTTAACTCAGCTTGCACACCACCGGCATTTCCGCCAGAGGTACCGTTAGTAATTGTTAATGTATAAGTAGCAGTAGTTCCTGGGTTCCTGCTTCCCGGAATGCCTGGATTGGCTTCTGTTAATACCGTTGTAAGTGTTGGATAACAAATTTGACCACCACCTTGTAAGTGTGGAGGTAAGCTGGCACTTGTAAATGAAAGCACTTGACCAGCTGTACCACCTTCTGCCTGATGGGTAATACCGGCTCCGTTATTTGTTCGACCTGATGCTCCTGCAGTAATCGAGGTTGAAATTGTAGCACCTGGAACATTGTGATAGATAATCCCACCACCACCACCGCCACCGGGACCATGTTCATCTCCACCATCATTTAAAGTATTACCACCACGTCCACCATTAGCCTGCAGCGTTAAATTTGCTCCGGCACTATTGGTTAAAGACCTAACAAAAATGGTACCTCCAGCACCACCACCACCAGCTCCGTCCGGAGAGTTAGCAAAAACACCCGGTTGGCCTTCGCCCCCGTTGGCCATGATCAAGCCCGCACCGGTAATTTTTTCTACATTGACAAGTACAATTCCCCCACCAACACCACCTTTTACTCCTGTAGTGGCATTATTGGCATCACCGCCACCACCCCCTCCACCCATGATCAGGCGTGTTACATCTACTGGAACAGTACTTCCTGGTCTTCCTCCATTGGGATAAGTATTGTTACTTGAATTATAAGATTCCCAGCCGCGACCACCTACACCACCAAAACCACCATTTCCTCCTCCGCCACCACCGGAGTTATGATCATTACCGCCACCTCCGCCATTTGCTGGTGCACCGCGACCATAAGAGCCACCGGGTAATCCTTCATCTATATTGTCGAAATCTTTATAACCGTCAAACATGTAACGTGGTGTACCGGCAATCCCTTCACCTTTACCTACTGAGGTGGTAATTGATGAATTGCCTACATAAACGTCATTTCTGTTTCGATTAGAAGTAGCTACTGGACCGAACCCTCCTCTAAATCCCTTTTGAGAAGCGTCAATTTTGAAACCTCCAAAATTCATGTTGCCAGCCACATCAAAAGCGATAACACCGCCTGCTTTACCGTTATAAGGTACAGTAGTAATGTCTGCAGTAAGCGTTAAATTAGAATACTGTGGTACTCTAACAATCTGAAATCTTCTTTGTCCACGAGTAGCCGTTGGCGCCGCATTCACATAGGTATTTACCACACCATTTCCTATACCTGCTCCGCGAAAATTTAATGTACCACCGGTAATGGGCACAATGTTCAACGCAATAACATATTCGAATTTTCCCGAAAAGCCGATATCAGTATATCCAGTCCCACCTAAGGCATCGGCTCCGCTATTGTTAGTCCCACTACCATATAAATTACTGTTATTGAAGTTGATCAATGCATCCTGCATTTGAATGATCAAAATCAGGTCACCCGGACGAATGGCGATGTTGCCGTAATTGTTGCCATAGGCATCTGTAGCTGGAACAGCTTCCAGTAAAATAGAGGTTTGTCCAGCGTTTAACGTTTTATCGCCAGATATCGGATAATAGGTATTAATGGGATTAGTGTTTGTGCTTGGACCATCAATGCCAGAAGTACCACACACTTGTGCATTAGCCCGAAAAAAGAACAATAACAAGCATAAGGTTGCACCAAACCCTTTACTTAGTGTAAGGCATCGCTTAAATATGTCAAATTTCAGTACATTATTTTCAAGCATAGCTAATTAAAAATATCTGCACTCATTTGTACAACGACTTTATTCCGAGAGGTATAAAATTTCAACAAAATGCGTGTAAACTAATTATTGTGTTTGGCCCAAATCATCCAAAAAAACTAACATTTTAAGGAATTATCGTTTCGAAAATAAATGTTATTTTACACATAGTGAAATTATTTCCACAGTTATTTTAAAATACCGTATAAACGCTATATTTATGAGTATTATTTTCCCCATTTACACCGCTTAATATTCTCTTAACATACCATAAAAACGGTAGCTAGATTCCCCATTTTTACGCAATAAAAAAGTCGTTGCATTTTATTTGCAACGACTTAAATTTTAACTGATTAAGAACTTTAGTTTAGAAGAGTAAGACTTCGGTTATTTGCTTTTATAATTATATCCATACCATTTGTTCAAGTAAGCTACAATTGCTCTATTGAATCTTTCTGCCGCTATCTCTCTTATATTGCCATTATTTCTAACCGTTATTCCTGGTGTTTCAGCTTGTATAGAAGATATTTTGTCTTGGAAACCTTTAGTTGGGCCTAAAATCACGGTGCCATATTTGCGCGTACAATATCCTCCGTTAAAATACGGTCTTCTTTTGGGATTCCCATCGGTATCTGCTCCAAACAAAGTAGCATTTGCCTCAAGTGTTTTTAAATTAGGTCCAGGTACTGCTATTACTTTCTCCTTTTCTAATAAACCTCCAAAACTATAGGGACCTCTAATCAATTCAGAAAAACGTACTTGGGGGTTAGCTTTGGCAATAGCTGCGATAGATGATGAATCAGCCAATTTATCCAAATATTCATCGCTTTGTGAAATGGCATAATTACTTAAACCATAACCCAATTCTGTTTGGTCAATAAATTTACTTTCAAGGGATTTACCACTCACTGAAACATAGGTTTGAGGACTTTGGTAGGTATGCGCCTGTCCGTGTAAATCAAGAAACAAGGCCCCTTTATCTTTCTTTTGATATTCGGCCATATAGCTAATGGCTGCTTTTAACAAGCCATGATAGCTTAAATAGCTGTTTTTTGCATCTTCATTGGTATATCTTTTATCTACGTCATTTGGAAATGTATTGGGATCCATGCGCTTTCTGGCTATTGTGTTAATGACAATCCATGCTCGTTTTTTAGTAGAAGATTTAAAATTTGAAGCAATTTCGAAAGCCAGCGGTAAGGTATTAATGTCTCTACCGGTAGTACCTGTTTCCGGAATTTCGGGACTGCCAATGTTTGTCCCATCATGTGGAACGCCTAATATCAAGGGTGCATCCTCATCGCCAACTACCAGTTTTACATACCCCTTAAAGCCATAAACCGTATCTCCGGGTTTATAGTTTTTCCCTTCGTAAGTAAAGGTATTTTCGAGCTTTCTGTTACTGTTTTTAAAAGACAAAACAATTAGCAGGAATAGCGGCAAGGCTATTCCTGCATATCTAATTTTAAGTTGTGTATATCTCATGAGTCTATTTGTTTTAAGATAGACTGCAGTTTTAGGAAAATGGCTCGATAAAAGTTAAATTATTTATGGAAAGAGATTTCCGCAGACTTTATCCAAGAAGCCATATCGGGAATATCATAATACTCAAGTATATTATTGACCACTAAACCATATCGGTCCTTGATCAGAGGTTGTTTAAGAACTTGCTGATAGCTTTCTAGACATTGGTACAAATGTAGTTGGCTAATTTCCGGTCTGAAAAATGAAGCATGCAATGCTGCTAAGCCAACATTTCCCTTTGTATTGATTTCTATTTCAGCTCCTGACAACTTTTCATTGTTAGAAATAAAATCTAAAAGTGTAGCCACATCTTCTACCCGTTGTCCAATTAGCGGCCTGCCAACATGCAAAGCCAACATCGCATTACGGTAATCCTTGCTGAAATATTTTGGATCGTTCATCTCAGCTTTATCTGTAGTTTCTCCCGTACCTCGTAAATCGGCAAAAATAAAGGCCGTATTTTCATCAGATAGCTTGACACTATCAATCAGCTTATTCTTACCTTCATCGCTTAACCATATCACTACTTTTTTAACCTTGTTTTTGGGATAAGCTAATAAAGTGGGCAAAGGAATTTCATCATTTTTTCGAATAATCAGCTTTTCAAAAAACAATGCTTTTACTTGGGCTTCACCTACTTTTTCGACATTGAGTTTTTGAGGCTTCAAATTGAGATTTAATAGACTTTGAATCTCCTTTTTACGTTGTGCAATATCCAATTTCGCAAATGCTTTACGAGATTCAGCGTATTGTTCAAAAAGCAACTCATTCTTCTTTTGAACAGTTATCTCTTCAGGAAAACTTAAGTTTATTCTCTGCTTTAAACTGGCAAACAATTCGCTATCTGTTAAAGTTGCCAAATCAGGTTCTACAATTAATCGATCATCATGATAAAACCATTTGCGAAGCCATTGTACCGCTTTTTCTCTTTTAGGTTTTGAAATGCCATGACCATCATCAAAGGTGAACAGTGATAATTTTTCTGGATGACCTAAATTTGTGTAGACTTTTCTTAAGTCATTGAATGATTGTAACGTACCATTGTAATCGATAAAGTCGTAACGACCTGCAAGAATTAATGTGGGTTTTGGTGCGGCGGCAATTAAATAATCGCTCATTTCCATATGAAAAGTTCCCTCGTTCGGAATTTGTGCGCATCCATCGGCAGCTCCTGTGGTGGCCAAAGTGTTTTCGCGATTCGCTAAGTAACTGCACGGCACTACTGCTTTCACTCTATTGTCAATAGCTGCAAAGTAAATGGTTTGCATACCACCACCGCTATTGCCAACGCAAGCAATTTTCGAAGTGTCAACTTCTTTTCTAGTCGACAAATAATCTAAACCACACTGGTTGTCAAACAATTCATAGGCAGCAACTGAAGTGCCTAATAAGTTAGAAGATAGATTGAGCAAAGTGTGTTCTGTGGTAGCGCCTCTGGTCAATGCTTTTCCATTTGTCTGTGTTAACTGAACTCGCTCACTTTGTGAGATTGGATCGATTACAAAAACCACAAAGCCATTTTTTGCTAGCAGAATGGCTGTCTTTTGGTAACTCTCCGTTGCTTTGGAAAGATCTTCATGGCCACAAAACAATAATACAGCAGGTAGTTTTCCTGTTGTTTTTGGAAGATACAAATTAGCCGTTACATGGTGATTTTGAAAGCTTTGGTAAATGATTTTCTCGATTTTATAATCGTGTTGTTCGACGATGCCGGTTATTTGGACATTCAACGGAGCCTTTTGAGGCATTTTGTTAAACAACATCTTTGCTTTTTGCTTTACGGTTTCGATGTAAGCAAGTGTTTGATTTTTAGTTTTTAATGCTTCGGAAAAAGCTGTGTAACGTTGTTCATATTGTTTCCTCATGTGTTGCACCAAATAGGTATTTAGGGAAACATCGCCTTTCCAATCGAGAACATTGTATTGTTTTTGAGCAAAGATGCTTAAGCTTGAAAGGATTAATAGGAAAATTGGAATTCGTTTAGCCATAGTTTGAGATTCCTCCTATCTTCGGAATGATATATAAACACTCAAATGCTTATTATCCCCCGTTAGATTTTAACCATTTAGGATATTCTTTAGCTAGTAAATTCTGCGCAAATGTACCGTACCAAGCATAGCCTACTCTTCGTTCCTTACTAATTTCTTCCACACTAGATTTAATAGAATTGTCCCTATCACCAAAGATAGGCTTGTTGGTACTTAAATCATAAAAGCGAGCCCAACTGATTGCCTCTGCATCCGCTATCAAGCCTTTATCATTATTGGCTATATTTCCATATTTATAGCCTACAATTTTGGTGTTATCGAACCAATCTACTGCATTTTTAATAGCTGTCTTAATTTCTGTTGAAGGACTTTTCAGCTTCATGAGAAACCTTACGATTCCCACTGACTCTCCCGTGCTTAATGATGCTGGTTCGAAAGCTCTAGCTTTAGCTGGCTTTAAGGTATTTTCATCGTATTGGGCTGCCCATATTACGGGTTTCCCATTTTGGAATACCTGTGTTTTCAAGATACATTCGATGCCTTTTTTCAGTGCTTTTTCTGCTTTAGGCAAATAACTAGTATTAATTACTTCGAAGCCATTGATTTGATAAACGATGTTCAACATCACTGTTAGTGCATTGATCATCGCGTTATCATTGTAAGTAATTTCAGCCCTATAACTACTTTTGTCGGGATAATATTGTGGCCATCCGCCATTAGCATATTGCGCTTTTAGAAGGTAATCGACTCCTTTTTCAGCAGCTTGTAGATAAGCTTTGTTAGCCGTTTGTTTATAAGCTAAAACTAGAGCATTGATTTCCCTGCTGGTGGCATTATTGTCGATGGTAGCGTGAAGAGCTGATGTGGCCTTGATCTTCTGCAACAATGATTCTGTTAATGGATATTCGTATTTCACCACACTTTTGTCTTCCAATTGTTTAGGCCACCCCCCATTGCTCAATTGATAAACTAGCATTTTTTCAGCAATGCTGTCAGTTTTAACGCTTGTACTAGTTGTATTTTGTGCTGCTGCACAACCGCTTAGACCAACACAAGCAATTAGAATAATGAATATATTTTTCATTTTGTTTTTTATTTCTTCACGTCAATTTGCTTCGCCAGCCAATTGATAAGCTCCTGCCCTGCCTCGAAGTTTTTATAATTAGCCGGTAGTTTTCTACCATCTACATACTCGTTATATAACCACGGATCACCAATTACAAAGACAGTGCCTTTCCCAAACTTGGTAACGGACATTACGTTGTCGCCGTCTTTATCCTTTAGGATAGATTTGGCATTTCCCGATAGTTTTAAACTACTATATTCTTTGATGAACAAATCTTTTGTTTTGAAAATTTCATTTCCAGCAGGAACAACAACTTTTGCGGTTTCAAAATTAGCAGGTACAGGTACTGTTCCTTTACTATCGCCATTAAAGTGCACCCCAAAAACGTTGGCAAGTTTATTGAAATTGGTTAATTCCACGTTAGGTGCATCATTCCCCATCAATACCAACACCCCACCAGTTTTTACCCATTCACTAATTTGTTTGATATCAGTTGCTGAAATGAAATTTGGCTTCGGATTTTCTTTTTCGAAATCAGGGTCTACAATGATATAAACAGCGGCATTTTTTAAATTAGCTTGTGTTGGCGCTTGGTACAATGTGCTCAATTTAAAGCCCGAATTTTCGAACTGTTCGCCCCAAAAAGAAAAACCACCATTAGGGCGTTCGTCCCATTTGTAATGCCACGACTGATCGTTGCCACTTTGATCTTTCTTTGTTTCGTTATTGAAATAAGAATCCAATATCACCGTTTTGTTCTTCCCCACTTTTGGTGTAGCTGCTATTTCCATTTCATTAGCGGCTAACAAAAAAGCTCCAACCCCTTTTGGATCGTTGGTGATCACTTTTTCGCTTACGTAATATTCATAACTACCATCGCGGTAAGGTTTGCCACCCAACCCCGATACTTCGACCGTTCCTTTCAGATTAACCATCCCTACAGCTCGCTGTTCTATAAATTCTTTTTGAATGCCTTTATAACCTTTGTCAGCCACTGCAAAATATGACGCAGGCAACCAACCATTTCTAACTGCTTTGGCAAAGGTGTACACAAACATGCTCGACGCAGATGCCTCTAAATAGTTGCCTTTTCCTGTAGGTTTATCTAAAACATCGAACCATAAGCCGCTTTTAGGGTCTTGTACTTTTTGAACGGCTTGCGCAAAACGATTTAGAATAGCTATGATTTCCTTTTTACGAGGGTGATTTTCAGGAAAGTTTTCCAACACATCTACCATGGCCATCCCATACCAGCCCATAGCTCTTCCCCAAAAATTAGGTGATCTACCTGTGGTTTTATCTGCCCAAGCTTCGGCTTTTGATTCATCCCATCCATGATAAAGCAGACCTGTTTTCGTATCTCTGGCATTTTTCTCCATCCATACAAATTGATTGGCAATATCATCAAAAGCTTTTTCGTCTTTTACTAAAGCGGCATATTCTGCATAAAAAGGTTGGCCCATATACAAACCATCCAACCACATTTGGTAAGGATAGATTTTTTTATGCCAAAAACCACCTTCTTTGGTTCTTGGATGCTGTTTTAATTGCTCCCATAACGTAGTTGCTGCCGTAAAGTATTTTTTATTTCCGGTAACCTTGTACAAGGTGAGCAGAATACGACCATTTTTAACGTTATCGATATTATAATCACTCTGCTTGTAACGTTCAATTACTCCTTCCTTCGTTACAAAGAAATCCATGCTTTTTTGCATGTACTTGAAATACTCACCATTGCCTGTTCTTCGCCAAACGGCGTCAATTCCTTCTAATACCACCCCTTGGTCATAGGCCCATTTTACCTTCTTGGGCACTTCGGGGTTAAGATTTAAAGAATCCTTCCATATCTTCATTACCGTAGCGGCCATTTGCTGCGAAAGCGGCTGTGTTTGCGCTGTTGCGTTAAATGATAAGATTGATGATGCGACTGCTACAATACTATAATTAAAAACCTTGTTCATGTACTTATTTATTGATTTGCAATGATTTTTCTTGAGCTCCGGCTAAAAACTCAACTTTCTGTTGAGCTTTAGAAACATCTAGTCCTGAAGTTTTAATGTTGTTATTTCTATCACCGCTGATTCTGAAAAGTAAATCGGCACTGTTATAACGGATATTTTTCAAGGTAACATCATTGCCATTTTGGATATTAATCAGTGGGTTACCATGCTCGATGGTCAACTTTACATCACTTAAATTAATCTTTTTGCCTTCCTGTATATCAATTCCTTTTTTAGATTTAATGTTAATATTGCTAAGGTTAATATTCGTAATACTCATTTCGGGTAAGCCACGTACAAAAATGGCTTTTTCAGCACCGTCACAAACCACGTTGTCAATATAAAAATCTTTAAAAACAGGTGTTTCTTCCGTCACTGGCAAGGCTTCTACCTTTGGAGCTTCACGCTTATCGCCAACTAGCACAATTGGATCTACAGCGGCATAATACATATCAAACAAAATGGCTTCACCAGGAATATCCATCATACTGATATTTTTAATATGGATGTTTTCTACTACGCCGCCTCTACCTCTTGTGGTTTTGAAACGCAAGCCTATATCGGTACCAATAAAAGTACAGTCGTAAACAAAAATGTTTTTGGCACCACCACTCATTTCACTTCCAATCACAAAACCACCGTGGGCATGATAAACTGTACTATTTCTCACAATCACATTTTCTGTCGGCATGGCACGTTTTCTGCCCCAAGCATCACGGCCAGATTTGATACAGATTCCATCATCGCCCACATCAAAAGTGCTATTCTCAATCAATACATTTTTGCACGACTCAATATCAATCCCATCACCGTTTTGTGCATACCATGGATTTTTGGCATAAATATTTCTCACTGTTACATCTTCGCACATTAATGGATGAATATTCCAAGCGGCTGAATTTTGAAAGGTCACGCCTTCCAACAACACTTTCTTACATGATGTAAATACCAATAAGTTTGGGCGAAAGAAATCTTTAATAGCGTCATAGTATTCGGCATTTTTATCGCTTCTAATTTCTCCGGGATTACCTTTTATATTTGATCCATCTAAGCTTTTTTGCGACGGATACCAAGTCTTTTTATCCTCCGATAATACACCACCGGAAGCCACTAAATTTTTCCATTGGCTTTCTGTCAACTTGCTTTTCTTTACCATTCGCCAAGCATCACCACCACCATCAACAATTCCATAACCAGTTACAGCAATATTGGTCTGGTTGGTAGCCCATAATGGCGATTGGTTGCGCATTTGTGGTAACCCTTCCCAATTACTTTGCACTAAGGTGTATTGGCTAAAATCTCTGGTGAATTGCAAAATGGCATTTTTTTGAAGGTGCAGATTGACATTGCTTTTCAGCTCAATTGGTCCGGTGATCCACAAGCCTTTAGGTACTAATACTACTCCGCCACCTTTTTTATTACAAGCAATAATGGCATCGTTAATATTTTTAGTTACTAAAGTCACCCCATCGCTTTTGGCTCCATAGTTAACTATATTGAAAGTATCTTTTTTGAAAGAAGTTTGAGCTACAACAGGTAAATTACTAAAAGAATAGGCCTTTTTTGTATTCGTTTGCGCTTGCGAAAACGTTGGAGCAGCAATTATAACAGCAAATATTGAAGCAACAATTTTCTTCATGTTCATATGTGTATTTATAAGTGGTTCTTAAAGTTATGAGGCGCTTGCTTTGTGTTACGCGTACTTTTATCCCTGAAACGTACGGCTAACAACCCGCAATCCGCAACAATATTCTATAACAAGTCTACGCAGTTTGGGCCAGTAAACGAACTAAAACCCCGAAAATAACTATGCAAACGTTCCCAAATGACAAGTTGGAAATAATAAATTAGCCACTTTGCCATCTATTATTTGGTTACCCTGAACCAATCAAAATCAGCATAGCCACTATCATTAGTTTGTTGTTCGCGAGTGGCAAACAACCCTATTTTTGCTCCAATCCATTTACCGGGAGCCGCCTCAAAAACATCATCGATAGTAGTGAATGTATTGCCATTTGTGCTGTAACTGAATTGGCACTTGGCTCCTTTAGCAACCTTAACACTCAGGTAAATATGCTTGTTATCTAACTTCATTAGTGTTTTTTCAACTTCGGCCTTGCCTTTATCTGCGTTTTTACAAACCGAGTAAACTAGGTATAAGCCGTCCTTTTTAGACTTTAGGGCTAAATAGGCGTAGCTTAAACCATAAACCGTTAATCCTACTTTTTCATTTTCTAATTTGGGATTTACAGTAAAACTTAACTTAGTGGTGGCGGTAAACTCTTCTGTCGGAAATTTTTGCATTAATATGTTGGGTATGTCCCAAAGATTTTTTGCACTATCAGGAGTTTTAACGGTATATAATCTTAAACTACCTTTATCGGAATTTAAAAATGACCAAGTGGCCGTTGGATTTGCCTGCCATTGCCATTGTAAACCAAGTTCTGTTCCATTGAACTCGTCGCTTTCTGCAGGTGTAAAAACAGCACTTGTTTTAGCTACAATAGGTTTTTTATGGGTTAATACTGGTTCACCGATTCCATCGCCATCCGGGTCTATCCCAATTATTGGCCAATCCTTGATCCATTTCATGGGTTGTAAATGTACCACTCTTCCATAAGCATCCTTATCCTGAAAATGCAGGAACCAATCATCGCCATTGGGTGTATCTACCCAAGCTCCTTGATGCGGCCCATTGATGAGTGATTTTCCTTGGTCCATCACAACTTTACGTTCGTAAGGTCCATATACGTTTTTTGAACGCAGTACTAGTTGCCAGCCGGTGGAAACTCCCCCAGCGGGAGCA
This sequence comes from Pedobacter sp., assembly GCF_039594775.1. GTDB lineage: Bacteria > Bacteroidota > Bacteroidia > Sphingobacteriales > Sphingobacteriaceae > Pedobacter. The sequence goes on from NZ_JBCNMT010000003.1 coordinate 334,003, forward strand.
AAAATATAGTAATAGCCGTTACGTTTGTAAAACTTTGGTCCCTCTAACGTTGGATCTTGCTCATGTCCATCAAACACTATTTTTCCTTCTGTAATGGTTTTATCGCCAGCTGCGTTCATTTCCTTAACTACAATAAGACTTTTAATTCCAGCCCTACTGCCTGCATAGGCATGTACCAAATACACCTTACCGTTATTGTCCCACAGTGGACAGGGATCTATCAAACCTTTTCCAGCTTCCACCAGTTTAGGATCTGTCCATGGTCCATTAATATTTTTTGCTTTAGTTAAATAAATACCGAAATCAGGATCTGGGTAGTAAATGTAAAACTCATTGTTGTGGTAGCGTATGGCGGGCGCCCAAACCCCATTTCCATGTTGTGTTTTAGAAAAAAATTCAAACGGCGGCTGTCTTTTAAGGGCATGTCCAATCAACTTCCAATTCACCAAGTCCGTCGATTCTAAAATAGGTAAGCCGGGTACCGCATCAAAACTCGAAGCGATCATATAAAACTTATCACCTACTCTTATTGCATCAGGATCAGAATAATCTGCATCAATCACAGGATTCTTATAGGTTCCATTTCCCAAATCAGGCACCCAAACTTTTGAGATTTCCTTTTGGGCAAACGTATTTAAAGAGAGGGCGGTCAGTAGGATGATAAGTGTTTGTTTCATTTTATACCTCAAAGTCTATTTGTATTGCGCCTCAGTAATGGCCTTGATTAAACTATTGATATAAACTTCAATGTTATCGTAAGCCGAACTCAGATCTCGGCCATTTGCATTAGCCTTATTAGGATCCAACTTATTGGCAATTTCCCATTCATCTGGCATTCCGTCTCCGTCAGTATCTTTTAAAACTGCAGTTTGATTTAATGTCGGCCATCCGCCTACATCAGTTTGAGAATCAATAATTCCTTTGAAACCAGTTTTAGAACCATTATAGGTTACGGTTCCATTTTTCACTTCATTGGTTACCCTAGTGTCCACAGCATCACGCTTGTAACTCGCTCCTGCATAAAGCAATACCATATTGTAAGCTTGCTCAGCGGAGTGTATGGTAATTGGCTCAGAAGTAAATGGATTTGTTTGTTTGGTTAATGCAAAATTAGCAGTGCTTAAACCAGAATTCCGATCAACTCCACCGTTCCAATTATCTGCTGTTACCGCAGTGCTATTAGTTACCACGTTCCCCGCCACATAAAACTTTCCATATCCAGGCCCATAGGTAGCTACATCTGCTTCCATATAAAGTTCCAAAATGCGATTTCTTTTACTCGACGAAGTACCTGGTCCAGCTTTATAATAGTTATTCACAATATTATATTCGCCATTTTCGCCACCATAACTACTATTTGCACCCCAATTATAAATGACATTGTTGCGATAGTCTACTTTATCTATTCCATAAGGGCTTTTACCTGTGCCTGCTCTGCTTCCACCATCAAATCTTGGGTTGCGACTGTTATGGTGCGCCAATAAATTATGGTGAAAAGTAGCACTAGAACCTCCCCAAATGGCTCCATAGCCATGGTCATCTTTTTCATGGAAAGACTTGTTAAGGCTTTCTGACAAAATACACCATTGCATGGTAAAGTTTTTATTGGCATAAAATGACGAACACTCATCGATAGACCAACTCATTGAACAATGGTCAATCACAATATTTTCCTTATAACGTCCCCAAAGTGCATCTTGCTCATTCTTTGTCAAATCGCCCATGCGGAAACGCACATATCTAATGATGACGTTGTTGGCGTTTACGTTCATTTCATAGTTTTGAATACAAATACCATCACCAGGCGCTGTTTGTCCCGCAATGGTTACATCGCCATTTGAAATTTGTAATCGGCTGTTGAGCACAATGTTTCCCGATACCTCAAAGACAATAATCCGAGGACCGGAGGCTGCAATAGCTTCTCTTAAACTTCCTGCGCCAGCATCATTCAAATTAGTCACTTTAATCACCCTTCCTCCTCTGCCTCCAGTGGCATTTTTGCCATAACCTTCAGCACCAGGAAAAGCGTAGGCTGTTTCTTGCACCTGTGTGGGCTTATCATTGCCAGTTACAGGATCAGTTTTAACGGTAGGATTATCTTTCTTTTTGGAGCAACCTAAAAAGACGAATGCGCCTAGCAATAGGTATAGTTGATTTCTTCTCATTTTTGTGTCTATTTAGTCTTTGGCAGCCATTGGTTGCTACCTGAGAAAATGTTTTTAAGGGTGTATTTTTTGAGTTCGTTTTTATCGAGTTGATGCGACCACTCAATCCGCTGGCCAGCAACATAACCGGGGCCAAAGGAACCATACTCTGCATAATAACTCTGTTTATGGTTATCGTTCTTATTCCAAGGACTCCAACCCTGCGGTAAAATGTGGTCGCCCATTTCAGTGTCAATAAACACGGTTTTGGCAAATGGTCGCCATGGTCTACCAAGGTAAACCTTTTTAAACGCAGGTTCTGCGGTTAGCTTGCAGTTGAAAAACACAAAGCCAAAAGCTTGATGCTCCGTAGTAGATGCAGCGGTGATGTATGAGTTCTTTTTACTATGGATATGACAGCGTTCGAAAACGACGGTAGCCGCACCAAATATAAAATCGGTAGTGCCTTCAATATAGCAGTCTACATAATATTGTCTACTGGTATCTGCTGACGGAAATAGTGTATCTTGGTTTCCAATGATCTTACAATTTTTAATGATTACCCGATCTGCTTCTACATGTAAAGCCACCGCTTGCCCTACTGGCCCCGCACTATTTTCGAAAGTTAGGTTTTCTGCCATAAATTCGTTCCCCTGAATTAAAACAGTGTGTGAAGTATAGGTATTGATGTTTCCCTTTCCCGAATAATCATCATAAATAATGATGGTATTATCCTTGTTGTCACCTACCAACCTGATTTTGGTCTTTTGGGCTGGAACAACTAACTTTTCTTTGTAAACTCCAGCTTTGATATAAATATTAACTGGAACATCGCTGTAATCGCGAACTGCCATTACGGCTTCCTGAATAGTAGTATAATTTCCACTACCATCCTTGGCTACTTTTAATTCCTTGGGATAATCTTGTGCTTTTGAAGCCAAAAATCCGACAAAACAGCAGCAGAAGAATATGAGTTTTTTCATGTTCCGAATAGATTTTATGATGTTGGAAATTAAGGCTACTCCAGCGGTTTCCAACCCTTAAAAATTTTCTCGAGCGTATAATTTTCGCTTACTTCTTTTGTGGTAAGCTGATGAGACCATTTTACACGTGCAGCATTATTAGCCCCTGCCCCTTTACTTTGATATTCGGCGTAAAAAGATGTTTTTTCGGCATCTGGTTTATTCCAATTGTGCCAACCTTCTGACTTGATTTGCTTTCCTAGATCACAATTGATGAATACCGTTTTGGCATAAGTTCGCCATGGTCTGCCTAAATAAAATGAGGCCTCAGATCCGTCGCCATGAATACGGGTATTGAAAAACACGTAGCCATATTTAGTACTATCGGGTGTAGATGCGGCAGTAACATAACCCGCATTTTTGCAAAAGATTTCACAATCTTCAAAGACCGCTGTAGAGGAACCAAAAATAAAGTCTACCGTTCCTTCGATATAGCATTTGTAATAGTACTGTCTGCTGGCATAACCATACGTGTAAAGCGTATCTTGAAAACCCAACATCCTGCAATTAATGAATCGAGCCCTATCACCAGCTACAAATAAAGCCACCGCCTGACCTACCGGACCAGCTGTATTTTGAAAAGTAATATTTTGTGCAGTGAACTGCGGACCATAAACATAAAAGCTTGAAGAACCTGAGGTACCTTTTTCTTCTCCAAATATATTCTTCTTTTGGGCCCAGTCGTCGTAAGTTAAAATGGTTTTGGTAACACTTTCTCCAATTAAAGTGACTAGGTGTTTGGATGGCGAAAGATTAAGTTTTTCCTTATAAATACCATTTTTGATAAAGATGGTTGTGGTTACTTTCCTAAAATCTGGCACAGCATTTAAGGCTTCTTGTACCGTGGTAAAATTACCCGAGCCATCTTGAGCCACTACAAAGTCATATGCAGTTTTAGTTTGGGCTATAGCTAAGAAGCTACACCAACATAAGAGCACCAAACTACATAATCCTTTTGTATTCATTACTTTTTAACGATTGGTTTAACTATCTGATTAGCTAAAGGCAAATTTAAATTCTTGATTTCCTGAAGTACAATTTGGGCTATTTTTCGAGCGCCCAATTCGCTGAAATGTGTATTATCTACTTTGCCTTCAGGATAATTTGGATGCTCATTGGGTTGTAATTGAAGAAAAAGTAATTTAGAATGTTCTTCGCCCATCTGTTGGTAAAGCACTCTGCTCTTCTCATCCAAATCAATTAAAGGCACATTCAGCTTAGCCGCAATTTCTTTTACCAAGGGAGTGTACTCCTGATGGGTTTCAAGCGCTTTACCTTCTTTATCAAATTTTCTTCTGGATACAGGGGTAATTAAAATTGGAGTAGCCTGTTTCGCTCTAGCTTCATTGACAAACTTGGTCAAATTTTCCTTGTATTGTTCTGGAGTAGTATAACGATCTACCTTTTCTTTGCTTTCGTCATTATGTCCAAACTGAATGAACACATAATCTCCTTTTTTCATGGTCGACAAAGCTGTTGCCCATAAACCTTCGCTTAGAAAAGTACGGGTGCTACGTCCATTTTTTGCCAAGTTATTTACCTCTACACTTTGATTAAAAAAATAGGTAAATGGCATTCCCCAGCCCGTCTCGGGAAAGGCTGTTGTTAACTTATTTGCCGCTGTAGAATCTCCAATGATGAAGACAGTTGTTTTGTCTTGTTTCATGGGAATTAAAAATGCGAATAAGAAATAAGAAGCTAAAAAAAATTGACGAAACATAACTTAAAAAGGATTAAAAAAAAGATAGGGCTCGAAGCCCCATCTTTTTTATTATAATCTCCACCTTGGATCACCTGCGCTAGATTTACCAGCGAAAGTATCATCTTTGATTTTGAAATTTGCGGTTGCAGGAGCCGTAAATAAATTTGCACTTGTTCCGCTGTAAGTATTTATTCCAGGGATGGCATTTGACGAAAATGTAACATCAGATGCTTGGTAATTATTCTCCAAGGTTGCCGTAGTTCCCCCTCTGATACCTCTTCCTGTATTTGCAGGAGAATAGGTTTTTCCTAAAATATTATTTTTGAAAGTATAAGATGTAGAAACTATCTGAGCATTGTAGTCAATTAAGTATCTAGCATCACCTACAATATTATAAAAGGTATTGTTTTCTACCGCTACTGAAACTGAAGGTGCCAAGTTGTGCAATATCAATCCGTAACCAATATTAGAAAATGTACTATTAGTGATGGTAATGTTGTTGACCTTACCTGTGGCAACATTCGTATTGATAAAGGCGTAAGCACCATTACTTCCATTATTACTGATATCATCAACGGTACAGTTATTTACAATTACTTTATTAATAGTAATCACGTTAGAACTCTGCAAACGTAAAGGAGTGTTTACAAGATTTCTGATGGTACAGTTTTCAAAAGATACTTGCTCCATAATAGAGGCAGTACTTTGATTAATTAAATACTGACGCTTAGTACCTGTAACATCTCCATTAGCATAACCCGTTAAATCAACATTCTCAAAATGAAGCTTACCTCCTATACTAGGTAATGTAATCAATGAAAACGAAACTATTGGTTTTACAGGTCCAGCTTCCCCAATAATACTGATGTCTAATCCAGCTGGGAGTACAACGGTAAGATCAGAATTGTATTTTGTGCCTTGCAAAATTACAAACCTAGTACTTGCGGTAGCTGCTTGAATTTTAGCAGCCAAATCATCAGTTGAAGTTACGTAAACTACATCTGCTCCGGTTGGTAGATTTGGAAGCGTAGTAAAATTTTTAGTTCCTCTTACGGCGGTATTATTTAAAATAGTTGCAGTGTAAGTGGTTAAAGGAGATAAACCCGTAACTGTAGCTTGTCCAGCAGCAATTTCTCCAGCTGTTAAAACCTTGGTGATATCACCTGGCATTATTTTAATACTTGTAACCGTAGAAGCAGCAGGCCAATTTAATGTAACTGAATTAGGAGTTAATTTATCAGATGTGATATCCTGAAAAATCTGCTCCGGCTCGGTTTTAAATGCGATATTTACCCACTTAGAATCACTAGAGCCATCGTTGCCTACAGATTTTATTCTTGCGTAATACTGTGTATCTCCGCTCAAGCTTGTAACCGTATAAGTTGTTAATGTATTTGCGATGTTTGAAACAGTACGCACGGGCGTTCCTGTATAATCAGCTGTTTGGTAAATTTCAATGGTATAAGATTTTGTGTTCTTAATTTTCTCCCAAGTAAAAACAGCATTAACCTTACCTGAAATGACCACTTTTAAACCGCTCACTGCAAATGATCTGGCAAAAGTTGGTTCAACTACTCCCAACTCGTTTTCTTTACAACCACTAGCTAGTAACAAAACTGCCAATGCAATATTAAATATGTTTTTAAAATTTCTTTTCATTGTCAGTCAAATTAAAGTCCTAAATAGCTGTTATTTAGTTTGCCATCGGAAGCATCTAAAAACACTTGCCAAATAGGCCAGTGAGGTTGCTTACTTGGCTGTTTTACGTAAAGTGCATTCCAAGTTTCTACCGAAGTGCCAGACGTAGTTGAAGAAAGTTTCCAGTCTACGGCTGTGTAACCAACTTTAGCAGCACCAACAGCATCTGTATCTCCCTTATCTAAACCGTAAATATCAATGGTTTCATTATCAGCATTTAACTTCCAATATACTTTTGTTGGCCATTGGGCATAATTATTTGCTTTATTATGCAAATCCTGCAAATTTGTTCTGTTAGTTGCTAATGCTGCATCTAATTTATTCCAACGAATTAAATCCTGCTTTCTAATCATTTCACCTACAAACTCTAAAGCTCTTTGTTTCATGATTACATTTTCTAGGAATTGTTGCTTATCGCTAAACGAAGCGGCATAAGTCATATACGCTGCTGCTTTTGCTGTATTGCTGCCATAAGCCCTATCCACAATTTTCTTTACTTGAGGAAGTGCTGCTGCGGGACCGTCAATTTCATTAATTGCTTCTGCAGCCATTAAAATCACATCCGAAAAACGCATGACCATCCAATTGATTCCGTCATCGTTTGTAGAAGTCACTCTTCTTGTCATCCATTCATATCGATATTTCCCTAAATACATCGTGCTCAATGTAGATATCTTTTGAACGGCAGTAGAAGCCGTAGCGGCACCCCATCCATAAGGGGTAACACTTACATTTCTACGTGTATCTTCTTTATCATATTCGTACCATACTGCTGGGTTGGCCAATACAGAACCACCACGAGCTTGAGCGGTATATTTATCAACACTTGCATGATTTACTCCTAAGTCAAATATCACCCTGCCTCTACCTTCGGCAAATGGAAGTTCCCACATTGACTCTTGTCCTGCCGTTGTAATCTCTTTACATAAATTTTGGAATACTGTTTGAAAACTAGGCATCAAAACTCCACGATTTTCGTTGATCAGCGCCAAGCACTCATCTTTAGCGATTTGGTACATTTTGCTTTTTGTCAGTTCAGGGTCGGTGCTTAATCGTGTAGTGCCGTCGAGGTGCATGTTGTAACCACCGGCCATTAAAGCTATACGAGCTCTTAGTCCTTTCGCGAAAGCCTTATTAACATTTTCTACAGTACTAGTCCTTGCAGTTGCATTTGGCCAAGCTAAATATTTTTCAGCTTCAAGTAGATCAGCGAGAATTTGTTTGTAAATAACATCCATATCAGACCTTGGCAAGTTCAAGGTTGCATTAGTTACAGGCTCAAATCTAGCTGGCACGTTACCCCATCCCTTAATTAAGTCCATATACATAAAAGCTCTCAAGGTTAATACTTCCCCATAAAGCTGGGCTAACTGTGTATTGTTGTCTATATCACCGTAAGCTTTAAATCCTCTGATTGCCAAATTAGCACGTTCAACACCTGAATATAGCATCGCGTATACGTTTGTACTGGCATTCATTTGAGTGTTGTTTACGTTGGTATTATAATTACCCATACGCGATTTTTCGGTAGTGAAAGAAGTAATACCTGATAAAATCTCTGTATCTGTATTAGAACCATAAAGTGCAATATACCTACCTCTATATGAATTGGTTTCTGCAAACGTCTGCAAAATACCAGTGATTACACCCTCAGCCAAACGGACCGTAGAATACAATTCTTTATCTTCTATCGAAGATTTCAAAGGTGCATCCAATGCTCTTTTACAGCTGCTTAACATCACTAATACAGCTAAAAACAAACCTATATAATTATTTTTTTTCATTACGCTTCGCATTAAAAGTTAACATTTAAACCGAATACAACTGACCTACTTCTTGGGTATGCCGAGTAGTCAACACCAGGAGTTAAACCTGTACTCCTTCTGGTTGATACTTCAGGGTCATAACCTGAATAATTTGTCCAAACAAACACATTATTGACAGAAGAGTAGAATCTCACTTTTTTCAAGCGAATCTTATTTGTAATACTTGCAGGTAAGGTATAACCCAAAGTTACTGTCGAAAGTCTTAAAAAAGAACCATCTTCTACTGCCCAATCCGACAATACATAATTTGTGTAAGGTGACCAAAGAGTAGTATTAGCGTTCATTGCAGTTAATTCGGCTGGATCATTACTGATTGTTCCATCACTACGAAGGTTGGTCCATCTGCTTCCAGAGGCCATTTGGCTAATTAAATTTCTGTAGCTGGTGTTTCCGGTTGACGTATATTCAATTTTATTAGCATTATATACATCGTTACCATAGCTCCAGTTAAAATAAGCTGCGAAATCAAAGTCAAACAAACGACCGTTTAATGAGAAACCTCCAGTATGTTTTGGCAATGCGTTACCAATAATTGTTCTATCACTGGTATTTACTATACCATCGCCATTAATATCTACTAATTTATGTTGTCCAGGTCTGATATTACCGACTACCGAACTAGAACTTGGTACACCTGTTTTTAAAGTCCAAGTAGAACCATTTACCCCTGAAAAATCAGAAACTTCATATCTACCAGCACTTTTATAACCATAAATCTGCCCTAATGACATTCCGGCTAGCACTTTATAATCTTCTCCTATTGCAGTTGATGCCCACCCAGAGGTACCATTAATATTCTCGATGGCTCCTAATGAAACTACCTTGTTTCTATTAAACGAAATGTTGGCATTAAAACCAAGATCAAAGTTCTTCTTTTGTATGGCACGATAGTTAACACTAAGCTCAAGACCTTTATTTTGGGTCTCACCAATGTTTCTATACTGTGCTTCGTAACCTACCCCTGTAATTGGATAAAGTATTAACAAATCTTTCGTATTGTTCAAGTAAACATCGGCCGTAGCGGTCACTTTGTTATTAAATAATCCAAAATCTAGACCAATGTTACGAGATACTGTGGTTTCCCATTTCAAATCAGGATTGTACATAATTTTACCTAACGACCAAAAGTTAGATGCACCGTTAATCCAAGACGTGGTACTGTTAGAATAAGCTTGTAATACTTGTCCAGTAGGGATATTGTTATTACCAGACTCACCATAACTTGCTCTTAATTTCAAATCAGACAACCAAGATTTCGTGCCAGACATGAAATTTTCTTGAATAACTCTCCAGGCAGCTGATACAGATGGGAAATATCCCCACTGATTACCTGGAGCAAATTTGGAAGAACCATCAGCTCTGAATGCTACGCTCAACAAATATTTACCTTTGTAATCGTAATTTGCTCTACCAAAAAACGATAACAGTTTATCATCTTGAGCAAAAGCATTATCGATAGAAAATGGTGTACCTAACGTAGTAAAATGACGAGTATCATCAAAGCTAAAAGTTGTTGGATAACCATGAATTACATTTGTAAGTGTAGAATTTTCAACTTTCAAATACTCTTGTCCAATTAAGGCGGTTAAATTATGGTCGCTTGGCAAAAGCTTCCTGAAATTATAGTTTAAAGTATTTGTGCTCCTTAAAGATATTCTTTGCGAATTTGCAATCGTTAATGCGGGCTGATTTTGGTTCAACGCAGCTGGAACATTTCTCACATAATAAGTAGTGAGTCCATAAAAACGATCATTTGTATTATTTCCAACTTCATAACCTACATCTGATCTAAATTTTAAATCATTGTTGATATCATAAGTTAGGGCGCCACTGAACGTGTATTGTCTACGAGTAACTAATTGATCATTATCACTAACTGCTGTAGTTGGGGTATACAAATTGAAATCATCTTCAATGTTATCTGCTGTAGTTAAACCAGGTACCGAAAAAGGTGGATACAACACAGCATATTTCAGGCGAGAATCTGCTGAAGAAATTTCTTTTGTTTCATTAGCACCACCCCCATTAATCTTGCTATCAGAGTAACGTAAACCTAAATCTAGAGAAAGAGTTTTGTAAAGCTTATGATTTAACTTGAAGTTAATGTTCTGACGCTGAAAGCCTGACAACATCATGATTGCTCTATCCTTAACAAAGTTGTGGCTTAGGCTATATTTTGTTTTATCGCTTCCGCCCATAATGCTTAAATTATGGTTAATGGTACTACCTCTACGACCAAACACTAGATCTTGCCAGTTATTTGAAGCAATATTTTGATACAAATCCATATCTTCATACGCTCCAAAATAGTCTGTGTAGCCAGATAGTGAACCAGTACCTGGTGTAGTTAGTCTTTCATGCTCATATTGCCATAAAACATAATCAGCTGGGGTTAATACGTCTAAAGTATTTGCAATTTTTCTAAAACCGCCAAATAGATTGTAAGAGATGCTTGTTTTACTATCTCTTGAACTTTTAGTGGTAACCAAAATTACACCATTAGCACCTCTAGAACCATAAATAGCAGTAGAAGAAGCATCCTTTAAAATGTCTATACTCTCGATATCCTGCGGTGCAATGTCTGAGATAGTATTTACAGGAAAGCCGTCTACAATATACAATGGCTCGTTACTTTGGGTAATAGAAGAACCACCTCTCACACGAACATTTATTTCTGCATCGGGAGAGCCCTCGGTGGTGGCAATGTTAACCCCTGCAACCCTACCTTGAATGGCTTCCAATGCCGAAGATACGGGAGCAGCCGCGATGGTTGCAGCGCTTACAGACGACACAGCACCAGTAATAGCTTCCCTCTTTACCGTGCCGTAGCCGATGTTTACAATTTTCACTTCGTTAAGTGTTGTTGCGCTTTCCTCTAAAGCCACGTTGATTTGGCTTTTAGAACCAATTGTTTCCTCTAAACTATTGAAGCCAATAGAATTGAATACTAAAATTACATTTCCTGTAGTAGGGACTGAGATTTTATATATACCATTGGCATCGGTAGACACCGCGTTTTTTGTTCCCTTTATGGTTACGGCTACGCCAGGAAGTGGAGATCCGGTAGCTTTTTCAGTTACCTTTCCTGTTACTGGCCTCGTTTGCGCATGCACTATTTGGATACCAATAGCCAATACACAAAAAAACAGCAAGATTTTTTTCATACAATACGGTTAAAATTTGGTTATAGGGGGATGGGATTAGCGCCATCCTTTAACAATTCTACAACGTTTTTTTAAGATATAGCACGGGAAGGCAGGTATAAATCTATGCAATCGTTCCCGACAACGTTGCCAAAATCAAGCAAAAATTATATCTTTAATAGTATAGAGAAATAGTACTATTTTTGAGATACCTAATTACCATAACAAACTCCGTAATTTTAGACTACAAAGCATGTTCGAGCCCGTAACCATAAAAGATATAGCTAAAGCCCTTGGTTTGTCCACTTCCACTGTTTCCAGGGCGTTGAGAGACACCTATGAAATAAGTCCTGCAACTAAAAAACTGGTTACAGATTACGCAAAACAAATTGGCTATAAGCCCAATCCTATTGCCCTGAGTTTAAAGGAGCGCAGAAGTAAATCTATTGGTGTAGTGGTGAGTGAAGTAGCCAATAGTTATTTTTCGCAGGCCATAGATGGAATCGAGTCAATTGCGTATGATAAAGGATACCATGTTATCATTTCGCAAACACACGAATCATACGAAAGAGAAGTAATCAACGTAAACCATTTGGCTTCGAGGTCTGTAGATGGACTTTTAGTTTCGCTATCTTCCCAAACTTCCGATATTTCGCACTTAAAATCCCTACATGATAAGGGCTTACCCATTGTTTTTTTTGATCGTGTAGCTGATGAAATTGTAACCCATAAAGTAATTGCCGATAATGAAAAGGGGGCTTACGATGCAACGAGCTACTTGATCAACTCGGGCTACAAAAAAATTGCCCATCTCACAAGTTCCAGTTACCTTTCTATTAGCATAGAACGCTTATCAGGTTATAAAAAAGCTTTGGCCTACCATGGCATCCCTTTTAGAGAAGATTATGTAAAATACTGTCCTCATGGTGGTATGCTTTACGAGGAAACAGAAACAGCGATTAAGGAATTAATGGCCCTGGAAGATAAGCCTGATGCCATTTTTGTTGCAGGCGACAGATTAAGTACAGGCTGTTTAAGTGTATTTAAAAATCTGCATATAGCTGTACCTAATGATATGGCCATTGCTGGTTTTAGCAATTCAGATGTATTGGATCTTTTTAATCCTTCGCTTACTTCGGTAAGGCAACCCGCCTATGAAATAGGTCGCCTCGCTACCGAAATGTTGCTCAAAATTATTGAAGCAAAATATCCAATTGAAGAGTTTGAGAAGAAAATTTTAGATACAAATCTCTATATCAGATAAATTTATTGAGGTAATTTATAAGCCTGCCTGGCCAATAATTTCCAATCTTTTCCTTGTAATTGCCAAACCAGTAAAATGCCAAGATGAACTTCGCCGGGTTTGCCTCCATCGTTAGTTTTGGCATGTAGCTCATGGCGTACAACGCCTGTGTTGCCAGTAACTTTAACGGTTTGATTTTTTAGATCTATACTTACAAAATCAGACTTGCCACTAGCTATAGTTTCCACAAAAGTAGCTTTATCTTCTACCTTTCCGCCAGAATGCCCATAGCTTAAATCAGCAGCGGCTACATCTTCTAGGTCTTTACGTTCACCACTCACCATGGCATTTTTCAATTTTTCTACGGCGGTTAAAAGACTTTGCTCTGCTTTATTTTGGGCAAATGCGTAAGTACTAGACATCAATGTAAAGATTAAAATCAGTTTTTTCATATTATTATTATCACATTAGGGCATAAAAAAACATACCCTCCTTTAAGGAACAAAAGGAAAGGGTATGCTTAATTCAAGTATCTTATTTATTTTTCAGTAAATCTCTAATCTCACCCAATAAAACCTCTTCTTTAGATGGTTCAGGTGGCGCTGATGGTGCAACTTCCTCTTTTCTTTTTAGCTTGTTAATTCCTTTGATCATTAAAAAGATAACCAAAGCCAACAGTAGGAAATTAATAGCTACTGTAATGAAATTACCGTAAGCGAAAATAGCAGTTTCCGGTATTTTACGAGCTTCTTCTAAAGCAGTATTAGCTGGTACTTCTCCTTTAAGTACAATGTATAGCTGGCTAAAGTCAGGCTGTCCAATAATGGCCGAAACAATTGGCATCACCAAGTCTTTCACTACGCTATCGATGATTTTGCCAAAAGCGCCACCAATGATCACACCAACAGCTAAGTCCATTACGTTGCCCTTGATGGCAAACTCTCTAAATTCTTTTACAAATCCCATAGTAAACATGTTTTTAGTTAGATAATATATTTTAGTTATTGTAAACTTACTGAAAAGATGATTAATTAATCAAATTAAACCAACAAAAATCTAAAGCATTTGTTTATTTTTGGAACTCGAATTCATCCCAAATATGCTAAAACAACATCTTCAGCAAAAGTTATTACAAAAACTATCGCCTCAACAAATCCAGTTTATCAAGTTGTTGCAAGTACCTACAGTAGCTTTAGATACTCGCATAAAGGAAGAGTTGGAGGAAAATCCTGCTCTTGAAGATTCGAGTTTGATGACGTTAGAAGAACCAAAAGGTGAATATGACGACCTACAAGACGAGAGAGATGACTTTGATGGTGAAAGTGGTGAAGACACAAGCATTGATGAATTTAATGTAGATGATTATCTGCAAGATGATAACACTAATGACTACAGCACTTCATATAATAACGGTGATGACGAGGAGGATAAAAAAGAAACTCCTATCGCTATTGAGACCACGTTTTTCGAAAGCTTACAGCAACAACTGGACTTAGTCCCCCTTTCTGATCAAGATTTCATTATCGGTAAACAGATTATTGGTAGTTTGGATGATGACGGTTACCTACGCAGACCCATCACTTCCATGATTGACGATTTGGCTTTCTCCCAAAATGTAATGGTTGAGGAAGAAGATGTGCTAGAAATGCTAAAGCTTATCCAAAGTTTCGATCCAGCCGGAATTGCAGCTAGAGATTTACAGGAATGCCTAGCTTTGCAGTTAAAGAAGAAAGACACTTCTAACCCTCTTATTAAAAAGGCGATTGAAATTGTAGAACATCATCTTGATGAGTTTACTCGCAAACATTATGATAAACTTGAACGTGCTGTTGGACTTAATAGTGAGGAGCTAAAAGAAGTAGTGGCTGAAATTTTACGCCTCAACCCAAAACCTGGCGATTCAAACCAGGTAACTACCAAGCAAATGCAAATCATTCCCGATTTTCATATCACCAATAATGATGGTGTATTGGTACTTACACTAAACGCCAGAAATGCGCCTGAATTAAGGGTGAGCCGTTCGTACATGGATATGTTTGAACATTATGACAAAGCTGCACAAAAAGACAAGAAAATGAAGGAAGCTGTGCAGTTTGTAAAGCAAAAGCTTGATTCGGCGAAATGGTTTATCGATGCTATTAAACAAAGGCAACAAACCTTGTTAAAAACCATGAATGCCATTATGCACTATCAATATGATTATTTCTTAACTGGCGACGAACGCAAGTTGAGGCCAATGATTTTGAAAGATATTGCGGATAAAATAGACATGGACATTTCTACGGTATCAAGGGTAGCCAATTCTAAATATGTTCAAACAGAATTTGGCACTTTCTTGCTAAAATCATTCTTCTCGGAGGCGATACAAACAGAGAGCGGCGAAGAAGTTTCCAATAAAGAAGTGAAAAAGATATTGGAAGATTGTATTGGAAAAGAAGATAAACGCAAACCTTTGGCCGATGAACGCTTAACTGAAATTCTGAAAGAGCATGGCTATAATATTGCCAGGAGAACTGTAGCTAAATATCGTGAGCAAATGAATATTCCGGTAGCAAGGCTAAGGAAAGAGCTGTAAAAATTCCTATTCATTAACTATGGCTAAAAAAGTAGCCTTAGTGCAATTTCATGTGAACCCGAAGAGGCAGTTCTTAACTCCGACGTTGTATAGTCGTAGGCATAGCTTACCCCTACTATATTGGCAACATTAAAACCCACGTTCCCAAAAAACGCGTCATTTTTGCGATAACCACCCCCTACCCAAAAATTGTTCCGATAGGCAAATTTCACATTTAAATCAAAAGCTTTAGGTAGCGGACTAACCGCCTTTAACATTACCGAAGGAGTTAAAGAGAAATTATTGCCCATCCAAAACTGATATCCGGCAGTTAAAAAATAGTGTGGCACTTCTTTGCCTGTGTTAAAAGAGCCATCAAAAGCTAGCTTATTTTTAATGATCTGTTGCATAGAGGCTCCTATATAAAAAGTAGCCGAATAGAAATATATACCAGCATTTAGATCGGGGGTAAACTTGTTGATTTGGCCAGAGCTAGCCGTTACCGGGTCATCTGGTTCGTCAAACACCAACGATTGGGCATCCAATCCCAATCTATTTACGCCCAAACCAACTCCAACAGATAGGTTGCTTCGCTCTCCTACCGCTAAATGGTAAGCATAGGTTAAATTTCCGGTCATACGATTTAACGGACCAGCCTTATCATTAATAAATAAAGCACCAATACTATGATGAGCCATAGAACCAGAATAATCGAACATATCGTCTTTGTCTACTGGCTCGGTAACGCCTAAATCACTGGAACGATAATTGGCCATATCACCACCAAAAGAAATTGGCATGCTAAAACTTACATAGCTAGTTTTGGGTGCATTTTCCAAGCCTTGCCATTGGGTACGTAGCCCAAATCTCAAATCCCTACCTTTATAAATACCTGTTACTGCTGGGTTTAACACCGACATATTCTGAACATATTGTGAATAATGTGGGCGTTGTTGCGCAAATGCCGTAAACAACATCAGTTTTAAAGCTATAAAAACAACTAACTTCCTCATCTTAAAATGGTCACTGATCCAGTGTATTTTTTACGGCCATTATTAGGTTCAATAATATAATAATAAGTACCTACGGGTAAATCTGTACCATTTAGCTTTCCATCCCATGGAGTGGTGTAAGGCGAAGCTTCAAATACCTTTTGTCCATACCTATTGAATATAGAAATAGTGCCCTGTACAAGGGTTTCCAAATATTTGATGTTCCAAGTATCATTTTTACCATCGCCGTTGGGGCTAAAAACATTAGGAATACTCGGATTTTCGTGTACATTCACTACATATTCATAAATGGTTTCACAACCATTGGAAGTTACCTTTAAGGTATATTTGGTTGTTTTGGTAGGTTTTGCAATAGGGTTTAAAATATTATCAGCGCTCAGTCCTTCTGAAGGCATCCATTTATATTTAATGTTAGGAGCGGTTTCCGTTACTTTGGCATCAACAAGCTTTTGTCCGCCAAATATAATATCCATATTTGGATGTAATTCAATCTCTGGAAGCTTATCTACAATCACATTGATATTTTTCTCTTCTATACAACCATGGTTTGAGGTAAATACATACTTGATATTAAAGTTTCCGGGGCCACTGACCCTTGGGCTAAACACTCCACTACTTGAAACACCAGTTCCGCTGAAAGTGGAACTACCTGCCACTATATTTTCATCGGTAACAACCAGTTGAACAGGGTCTGCGTTTTCACAAATCGAAGAAATATCGCTAACTTTTAATATGGGTGCCGGGTAAATACTAACAGTTACTGGAGCACTTTCCTTGAAACATCCCTGACCTGAATAAGCTCTCATCACTACTTTATAGTCCTTCTTTGCGGGTAAGTTTGGATATTTGTGCAAATATGTTTTACCTAAGGTTGGATTATCATCGGTGACTATTGTGTTTTGTCCCCCATTCTCATAGTCAAATATCCATTCAATTTTGCTTATTTTTCCAAAAGAAATATTACTCTTATTCTCAAAAACAACTTCTTTATTAGCACATAAATTAGCGGGATCCTTAACTTCAAAAATAGCATTTGGATTACTTCCACTAATGGTAACTTGTTTGGTAAATACCGTAGAGCATCCTTGATCGGTAGTGCCCACTAATTTAATGTCATAGGTACCAGCTGCATTAAATTTATGACTAGGTTTTTGCTTAGTGTCTTGCACCAAACTGCTCACACCATCACCAAAATCCCAGCGCCAAGCCACAAAATTACCTTTCACGGCTGTAGCGTCAAATTGAACAATATCATCCACACATGAACCCGGGTCTTTAAAAGTAATTTCCGGATTTTCAACAATCGTAATAGTTTTCACAATGGTATCAGCACAACCGCTTGACGAGACTGAAATCAGCTTTACCTGATAGTTTCCAGCCGCTTTATATTTCGAAATTGGAGATTGATCTGAAGAATTAGGTTCCCCATTTCCAAAATCCCAAACTTGGCTAGCTACATTAGAGTTTACAGCGGTAGTTTGATTCACAAACTTAATATCATTACCAATACAAAATGGCCCTGTAGCGGTAAAATCCGATTTGGGAGCAACGATGATATCTATATTTTTAGATATTGACAAATTACAGCCCATATCAGTTACTACCTTTAGTTTTACGGTTTTAGTTCCCGTAGTAGCATATTTATGTTTTGGATTTTGAAGAGTGGACTTTACGCCATCGCCAAAATCCCATTCCCAAGCAGTTATATTTCCTCCTGTCCTAGGGGAAATATCTGTAAACTGAACATCAGTTTTTACACAGGCCCATGCGGGCGCACTGATTGCCGGCGAGAAAATATCAAAAACAGTGAAAATCTCTTCATCTATTGCACAAACAGCAGCAGCAGGCTTTTGTATTAAAGCTCTTAATACATAGTTTCCAGCCGTAGCAAAATAACTGGGCTGTACAGTATATTTATATAGATAATACGTTTGACCATCTTCTACTTGGGTAGTGTAGCTCGGCGTATTGATCACTTCTGTTTTAACCCCATTGTTGAGGTTCCAAGTAATCTTATCTGTAATATAAGGTAGCCTAAGCACAAAATCTAAATTTGTACCTAAACAAAAGTTGCTAGATGCCACATTCCCCCCATTAGGAAAAACCTGTATGTTACTTTTTAGGTTTTTCAAATCCGTACCTGCTAAATAAGCATATGATTCAACGGATCCATATCCATAGGCGATAGCTACAAAACCACCACTGGCAATTAAACGATGCTGATCGCTCGAATTGGTTACATCTACCACAGCATAACTATATTCACCGTCGGCTATAGGCTTAAATAGTGTAGAAATGGGGCTTCCATCTAAAGTAAATCCCTGAATATCGACTGTTTTGATAATGATGTTCAAAAAGTATTTAGAGATATTGGTATTAACGCCGGGCACACTATTCAATCTAGAATAAACGGCGATATCCTTTAAAGTCTGCTCAATAGGGTTAAGAATGGTCATCTCTGGATCCCCTAGATACGGACCACCCTGGTTTGATTGAGCACTATTTGCTAAATTACAAGTCTGCGAAGTTTGAAACTGTGCCACAGCAATTGGAGAAGAAGCCTTAATTACATTGGGCGAAGTACTGTAAAAAGTAATCACACTGCCCTTTCTATATGGATTTGATAGTGAAGTGCCATTGGCCAAAGTAGTACTTCCATTAACATTAATAGTTGTATTGTCTTCTGCTACAATGATTCTAATAATATCCGTATTTCCATTTAAGGTATTATAAAAAGGTGCCGAGACAAAATTACGTCCCCATGCCGTTACGGGAAACAGTTGCTGAAATAAATTATCGCCACCATTAGGTAACCTTGAATTTCCAACTTCACAGAAAGCAGACCAGGTCGTTCCCGAAAAAACTGCTATTGGTGTACAACCACTAACCGCTTTGATCAAAGTACCTGTTAAATCGTAAACTGATTGATATTGATAAACATCTCCCTTATTTAAAGTAATCTGAAACTTATTATTTGCTGTCCGTGTACCGTCAGAGCTCGTTTGTGTAGGCGTAATATCTATAACAGTACCATCTTTAGTACCAACGATGGCAAATTGAGAATATGCAGCAGAACTTGTACCTCCTTTATTCTGTTCAGAAAACACATAATATTCCTGCTCAAGTGAGGGTGTAGGTAATACCAGGGTAGATCCTGTACGGGCATTATTAGAAATTACGCAATATAGCGAAATGGGCTTGCCCGAAGTAACATTGATCCCTTTATCTATCTCTTTAAGGTTAGATGAACCAATGTAAACACCATGTTTGTTTGGATCGATAAAAACAGGGGTAACCACATTGGCCAAAATACTGCCGCTGGAAATAACCTTTCCTCCCGATTTTACTTCGTAGGTTGTGTTCACATCAGATGATAAAAATAGCGTCATGCGTGACACCAAGCCATCTATATGGCCTGTATAGGCCAACCAAAAGTCAGTACCCCTATTAGAGGTAGATTGAGCGTAAGTATTTAAGCTATTGAAAAGCAGCGACATGAAGAATGTCACAAACAAAACCCTGCTTTTCATCCTAACTTAAAATAAGAACATTAGATGGGTATAAAATCTTCATTAAAAAAATAAAAACATTAACAATCAGGTACAATTAGCCTTATTATTGATAAACATATCGGAATAAAGCTGGAGAACGGTTACGACAATAGGTTTTGGCGAGCGATAAATTCTAGCTGTTGGTTAGCAATCAGAAGTTTTTCAGTCAATTCTCTATTTTCTTTTCTGAGCGTATAAATTTCTATGGCCTTATCTATGTTTATCCTCAAATCCTCTTCCATCCAAGGTTTTTGGATATATCTATAAACCTGCCCTTTGTTAATAGCGTCTATAACAGCATCAATATCCGTATAACCTGTTAAAATCATCCGTATAGGTTCTGGGTATTTCTCTAAAATAGAAGCTAAAAATTCAACCCCAGTAGTTTTAGGCATTCTCTGGTCAGTAATGATTACCTGTATATCTTCTGTATCTAGGATCTTTCTGCCATCTTCTGCCGATTCCGCCGTAAAAACTTTATACATTCTACGAAAGGTTGCCGCAAAAGCGCTCAAATTATGTGGTTCATCATCAACGTAAAGGATATTCGCTGTCATTTCTTTGCTAATAAAAAGTTAAAAATACTTTTTTAATGTAATTCTAAAAAACTAATTTAGTCTTTTAGCCTTGAAAAACATGTTTCTTCCGCAATATTTTATTTTTCCTAGATCATACAATGCATTCTAAAGCCGCACCCCACTCGTTAAAAGAGCTTATTGGGCAAACCCAAAAATTCAGTGATACCTACAAGCCTATCAAATTGAATTTGAGCAATCAAGATGACCTCGCTCAGTTCAATAAAATCATAAAAGAACAACCTAATTTACAGGTTTACGACACCATCAGACTACAGGTTAAAGAACTTGTAAAATGTTTGCAACCTTTTTTAGCCTTAACCCCTGCCAATATAGATATTGCAGTTGAAAAACGTTTCAACGACATCCCTGATCACGAGTACGGAACCTGGTTCTACTATCCGTGGTCAAACAGGCTAATTCATCTTTTAAATGAGGATGAATTTACCATAGTGAGAACCAATCGTAATAAATATAAGATTACCGAAGAGGAACAACAAACACTTGCTACCAAGAAAATTGGCGTGATGGGCTTATCCGTAGGGCAATCTGTTTCTTTAACACTAGCTATGGAACGCGGCTTTGGGGAATTGAGAATTGCCGACTTTGATGAGCTTGACCTTAGTAACATCAATAGAATAAGAACAGGCGTACATCATATACAGCTAAAGAAAACAGTGATTGTTGCTCGTGAAATTGCCGAAATAGATCCTTATTTAAATGTGGTTTGTTTTCATGAGGGCATCACTGATGAAAATATCCATCAATTTCTTACCGAAGGTGGCAAACTAGATCTTTTGATAGATGAATGCGACAGCTTTGATATCAAAATCAACAGCAGGAAAATAGCCCGACAGCTACAAATACCTGTACTTATGGAGGGTAGCGACCGTGGAACCATCGATATCGAACGTTTTGACCTTGATCCAAACCGACCTATTTTACATGGATTGGTAGAACATTTGGATATGGATAAGTTCAGTTCGTTAAAAACCTTCGACGAAAGGATTCCCTACATTACTGCAGTAACAGGATTGGAGACCCTTTCTCCTCGCATGAAAGCTTCAGCGGTTGAACTCATGGCCACCATTTCTACTTGGCCACAGTTGGCCAGTGCCGTTACCTTTGGTGGTGGTGTAAGTGCAGATCTTTCTAGAAAAATATTGCTAAACAGCCTTAAAGTGTCAGGCAGGTTCTTTTTAGATTTAGATGAGCTCATCGCAGATCCATCTACCGAAACCCAACATGAACTACCTACCGATGAAAAAACTCCATTAACTGTTGTTGAAATAGAAACTTTTATTGCCCAGAACAATTTAAACAACTGGGACAATACAGGAATTGAATTACCTGAGCAAAGTCTGTTATCCTTAATTGAAGCGGCTAAGAAAGCACCGTCAGGGGGTAATAACCAGCCATGGAGATTTCATTACCAAAACAAACAGCTCCATTTATTTTTAGAGGAAAGTGCTACCGGAGCATATTTAGACCCGCAATACATTTCGTCGTACACCTCCATTGGCGCTGCCATAGAAAATCTTTTGTTAACCGCTGCTATCCAAAACTTAAAAGTAAATTGGCAACTCACACCACAACTGGCTCCCAAACACTTAGCTGTTTTTACCTTTAGCAAAGGTGAAGGACCAAAAGAAGAAGAAAAAGCGCTTCAAAAACAAATAGACCATAGACATACCAATAGAAAAGCACTGCCAAAACAAGAAATTGACCAAGCTGAGATAGACCAACTTAATGCACTTGTTGCGCAGACCGAAGGTGTTCAACTAACTTTTGTTAAAGATCCTGAAAAAATCAATGCGCTATCTAAAATAGCAACCCAGGCCGATTTGTTAAGGATGTTTATTCCTGAAGCCCATGAGGACTTTATTAACCGCGAAATGCGCTGGACACCTACCGAAGCTACTGAAAGAGAAGATGGCATAGGTATACATACTTTAGATTTGAGCAATAACGACCAATCAGGCATTCGTATGTTGCGTGACCGTAGAATGATTGATTTTCTACAAAAAATTAAGGGCGGAAGCGCTTTTGGTCGTCTCCTAGCCCAGCAATTCAATACCTCATCAGCCATTGGACTCATCAGCATCCCAAACAGCAATGTATCATCTTGGATAAATTGTGGCATTGCTGCCGAAAGAATGTGGCTGGGAGCCACCAACTTAGAATTTCAAATACATCCTGTTAATGTTCCATTGATCTTTTTTTATAAAAATTCTATAGAGAAAAAGTTACCTTTAGCGGAAGAAAAAAGAATTGAATTAATTAAAGCAGAAAAAGAGTTAAATATTATTTTTGACGTGCCTAAAAACCAAATCCCAGCATTTATGTTTAGGATTTTTAAGGCTAACGCATCTCCGGAAAGAACCATCAGAAAGTCGAACAATAAAATTTTCTCCATTGGAAGAGCATAACTCAGATATAAAGAACATCAACTTCACAGCGTTTAGGGCTATAAATGATAGAGCAGCCTGTATGCAGTTTGTTGAGGGACATAGACGCGTGCTAGAGATATTTGGGATTACTCAAATTACTTCGGCAAAGGCAGACTGGGTTTCAAATCCGGACGTATATGTAATGCTGGTTACCGATGCCGATACTGGAAAAGCCCTAGGTGGTGGCCGAATCCACAAAGCAAATAGAAAAAATCCCTTACCAATTGAAGAAGCAGTGGGTTACATGGATGATAAGATCTACAAAATGGTTGATGATTATACCGATGCCGGAACCGGAGAGGTAGCTGGTGTGTGGAACTCATTCGAAATTGCAGGTTTGGGCATTGGAAGCCTTCATCTAAGTACTGCCTGTGTGGCCTACTCTAAATTTATAGGCATTACTACCCTATTTGGTTTAGCAGCCCCCGCTACTTACAGGAATGTGGTAAGAGGTGGTTTTAGAGTAGTTACTGATCTAGGCAACAATGGAAAATTCTATTACCCTAAAGATGACATGACGGCAACGGTTTTGTTCAATCACGATATTATTGATCTTCCCTTAACTTTGGAACCCCAAAGAACAATAGCTTTTGAAATGAGGAGAGATATTGTTTACAAAACTGAAATAACCTCCAAACAGGGCGATGCTGTAAACTTAACATTCGACCTATCCAGAACATGACAACGCTTACTTTTAAGAGGTTATTAATCGTTATATCCATCCTATTTATTGGGAGTAGCAAAAGCTACGCTTCGGCCGAAATTGACACATTACCCTTCAAAGCACAATATTACAAAGACAGCAGCAACAAGCTGGCAATCGACGAAGTTGATAAAAAAACTTTTACCCAAATACAGTCCGACATCTTTAATTTTGGGGTAGACAATGCTACCTTTTGGGTAAAGCTCGACGCTGAAAAGGACCTTACGTTTAGCAGGAATATTCTTTTCATAGAGCAGGCTAGGTTTTTGGCCGGTGAAATGTACTATCAGAAAGCTAACCAAAAACCTTTGTTAACTAAACCGTTCAGTTTTTTTAGAGATAGCGTAAAAAAAGGGCCTCAGGGAATTGCATATCTCCTTCCCGACACAATTAAAAAAGGCGATGCATTATTCCTTAAATTAAAGTCCCATGAAGCCTTTATCACCAAAATTTCTATTGTTAATGAAAACGAATTACGAGATAAATATGCACTAAAGGATATTATTTTCGGTATATACACAGGAGTAATGTTAATTATGTTTGTGTATAACCTTTTCCTATTTATCGTAGTAAGAGACCGAAGCTACATTTTTTACGTTTTTTATATTTTCTTTACCTGGTTGACCCAAATTTCTATACAGGGCTACGGTTCAAAATACATGTGGCATGCAGGTTCCCCGATCAACCATTATTCAGTAGTACTTTATTCCCTACTAGGTTTAGTATTTGCCAGTTTATTTACCACCTCCTTCCTCAACACAAAGGTATTTGCGCCTCGTATCCATAAGCTCATTAAGGTATTCATACTGTTAACACTAAGCAACATTGTACTGCTATTTATAGCCGATACCTATATAGGTTTTATTACCATGCAGCTCACTACCGTTTTAGGAGTGGTTATTGCGCTATCCTCATCTTATTACGTTTACTTCAAAAAACATTTTAAACCAGCGGGCTTTTATCTTATCGCCTGGTCAATTTTATTGATTGGAGCTGTTTTGTTTATTTTAAAAGATTACGGTGCTCTGCCTTACAATACCTTTACCACTTATCTATTACAGATATCTTCGGCAATTGAAGTAATGCTGCTTTCGTTTGCACTGGCAGATAAGATCAATTATTTCAAGAAAGAAAATGAAACCTCGCAGGCGCAGGCTTTACAGGCTTCGTTGGAAAATCAACACTTGATCAAGGAACAAAACGTAATACTCGAAAAAAAGGTAAAAGAACGTACCGAGGAGATTGAAAATACCAATCAGGCGCTTAACGAGACACTTAACAATCTAAAATCTACACAATCCCAGTTGGTAGATGCGGAAAAGATGGCTGCATTAGGTCAGCTTACGGCAGGTATAGCACATGAAATTAATAATCCCATCAATTTTGTAACTTCCAATGTAAAGCCCTTACAGTTAGATATTGATGACCTTAAGGACATCATTAAGAAATATGAAGGTATTGATTTCGAAAAAGAGATTAAACCTCAGATAGATGCCATTGAAGCTTATAAAAAGCAAATAGATCTAGACTTTATCAATAACGAAATCACTTCTCTCCTCTCGGGAATTAGTGAAGGAGCAAAACGTACGGCCGAAATCATTAGAAGCCTTCGTAATTTTAGCCGTGTTGATGAGACCGACATGAAGGCTATCGACCTAAATGAAGGCCTCTTATCTACTCTGGTACTGATTAGAAACACCCTTCCCGACAACCTAACTGTTATTAAAGAACTGGGCAATCTACCAAAGGTAGAATGTATGCCTGGTAAGATCAACCAAGTATTTATGAACCTGGTATCTAATGCGGTACAGGCCATAAAAAGTAAGGAAGTACAGGAAGAAGAAGAATTTCTTACCATTAAAAGCTGGTACGAAGACCAGAAAGTACACATTAGTATTAAAGATAGTGGTACTGGCATGAGCGAAGAAGTTAAACATCGGATATTTGAGCCCTTCTTTACTACTAAGGACATTGGCGAAGGCACTGGGCTAGGTTTATCTATCGTATTCAGTATCATCGAAAAACATAAAGGACACATAGATGTTGTTTCCAAAGTGGGTGAAGGAACAGAATTTATTATTACATTGCATGTAAATACATTATAAACTAAACGGCAAAATGAGCATACCTACAGTACGTGTCTTATATATAGATGATGAGGAAAACAACCTTCAAGCATTTAGGGCAAGTTTTAGGCGCCAGTATGAAATTTATACCGCAATATCAGCAGCAGAAGGTCTTCTGATCCTACAAAATGTAGATGTACATGTAGTGATTGCCGATCAGAAAATGCCAAACACTACTGGCGTCGAGTTTTTTAAGAGCATTGTTGAAACACATCCAGATCCAATTCGTATCCTTTTAACCGGTTATACCGATATTGAGGCCCTAGCAGACGCCATTAACCATGGCGATATTTATAGATACATTACCAAACCATGGAACGATCTGGAGCTTCACAACTCTATCAAAAATGCGTACGATGCCTATAAAGCGAAAATAGACCTTCGTAACAAGATGACCGAGCTAGAGAAAACAAACGACGAGCTCAACCGGTTCATCTATAGCATTTCGCATGAGTTAAGAGCACCATTGGTATCCGTTATCGGGATTATCAATTTGGTAAAAATGGAAGATCTATATCATTCTAGTGGTGAATATTGGAGTTTGATAGAAACCTGTTCCAACAAACTAGACTATTATATCCAAAAAACCTTACAATATTACAAGAACACCAAAGATGTTCCTGACCATAGTGAAATAAACTTTAAACAACTCATTAACGAGTTAATTGAACTACATACCTATTCCGATAAGGATACCGGATTTAATGTAAATATTAACCAAAATGTTAAATTTGTAGGTGACGCTTTCAGAATTGAAGTAATATTAAGTAATCTTATTTCCAACGCCATCAAGTATCAGAAAAGCAATGAGCTTAACAAAACGGTAAATATTGATATTGATGTCACCGAACATCATGCAAATATCAATATCAACGACAATGGAATGGGTATCCTTAAAGAGCACCTCGAAAAAATCTTTACCCAATTCTTTAAAAGCAAAATGCATCACGGAAGTGGCCTAGGACTTTTCATTGTAAAAGAAGCTTTAAATAAGATTAATGGTACAATTAACGTTAGCTCAAATATAGAAGATGGTACCACCTTTAAAATAACCATACCAAATGCCAAATAAGACTGGAAAAGTGTTGCTGATTGACGACAATGATATTGACCTAAAAATCAACTATAAAATTATTAAACTGTCGGGCTTTTTTGAAGAGATTATCCTATGCCAATCAGGAGAGGAAGGAATTGATTATATCAACAGAAATCTTAGCGAGCCCGAATTATGGCCTGATTTTATTCTATTGGATATACAGATGCCGGAAATGGATGGCTTCGAATTTTTAGAGGTATATAAGAATTTCTCAAGAGAGTTTTTGGACCATTGTAAATTGGCAATCCTGTCTTCGACACTTGATTTTGGGGATATTAAAAAAGCAGAAGCAAATCCATTGGTGTTAAAACTATTGAAAAAGCCTTTATACCCTAACGAGCTACAGACCTTATTGCACAAGCATTCAACCCTGATGGGCATATAAGGTATCCGTTAAAAATATTTAAAAGGCTAGCTTAATATCTCTAGGCTGGCTTTTTATTTTATTCGACTGAATTTCAATTTGTTGAAACACACACTCCTTGTCTAACATATTAAATTCTAAGGTCTCCAATAACAAACCTGTTTCTGTTTTTATTTCAAGCTTATGCTTACCTACAGGAACGTCCTTAACCACAAATACATTCACAAGTTCACTAGGTTTTTTAAGATCCCTACAATCATTAACAGGACTAGGTCTATTGGTAGCCACAAGCTCAAGCAAGCCGCTCTCCACACCATTAATGAAAAAACGGAGACTTATGGTTTTATTGCCATTATATTTAACACCAACGGCATATTGCCCTAGTTTTTTGTTATAATTATCTTTATCGCAGGAAGAAAATAAAAAGAGGGTAATAAGCAATAGAAAAATCGAGGCGTTGATTTTTTTTAACATGGTGAGATTTAGATAGTTTTTTGTTGCCGGCAAATATGTACAATATTTTAAAAAGAGCCAATACCTAAATGTAGGTATTTGAGCTTGGTCAAATAGATTTTACAAATCTATCTGCAATTTTCCACCGTACCGTAAGCGCTATGTGTATGCGGAGACAAAAAAGGAATATTTAGGTTGGCAGCCCTTAAAATAAAAAGTGCACCTATAGATAAGGCAAACCATGGTATTAATTTTTGGCTATTGAACCTAAAATACTTCTTTAAATAAACACCACCCAAAGAAACAAATAACATTAAGGGAGCGGTACCCAAGCCAAAAAGCAACATAAAACCTGCTCCCGAACCTGAATTTGCCGAACTAAGTGCTGTTGCCAAAGCTAAGTAGACCATTCCACAGGGAATCAGCCCATTTAACATGCCTGCAAATAAACCCCATAGCGGCAATTTAAATACCTTTCCCATTACTTTGCTTATAGGCACCACCAAACGGCTCTGCAAGCGCTGTAAAGAGGCCGTATACCTCCCGGTAAGTTGCAATACCGTAAAAGTAATTAGCAAAATGCCAATGATTAGGCTTAAAGTTTCCTGCTTTGCAAAAACAGAGAACGTATTTCCAAGTAAGCCAACCAATAAACCCAAAATGGTATAGGTGCCAATTCTTCCAATTTGATAGAGTGCCACTTGCAACACATTGCGCCAGCTATGGTAGCCATTTAAAGGTAGGCCCAATACGATCGGCCCGCACATTACAGCGCAATGTATGCTACCCAAAAAACCCATCAAAAAAGCAAGCGGCAGTAAACTCATATGGTGATTTCTTTTACAAACAAATAATCTTTACCATTGGTACGCCATTTCAATTTTAACGACCATAAGCCTTTATCTAAATGAGTAGCATCAACAATAACCAAGTGGGCATCCCCTATGGTTTTGCCCTTGCTGTTCACATCTTTTTTTGCTTCCGATGGCCTCATAAGTGTCAACTCATAATCAGCGGCATCTTTTAGCTGCAAAATCACCTGGCTTTTGCTGATCTTAATGATAGGTACTGCATCGTCATTTAAAGTATTGCTTTTAGCGGCATATTCCTGGTCATAGTTAATGCCTTTCTCATAGTAATCGTCTTCTACCAAAGCATCATTACCGTGGGTTTTAAACATATATACCACCATGCTAATAATAAACAGCATAAATGCCGCCATTCCTAAAACTATCTTTGTGCCCCAGTTCATTTTTTTTTAGTATTTAGTATTTAGTAGTTAGATGTTAGTAGTTAGATATTACTATTTGGATATGTTTAATCGTCACGCTATTCTCATTCCCCCTCTCCTAAAGGGGTGCCCAACGGGCGGGAGTTTCTATTGTTTAATTGGTTAATCGTTTAACTGCTTAATTGTTAATTGCTTTCCTACATCGTTATCTCAATCGTAATTCGTAAATCTAAAATCGTAAATTCAACTATGGTTGCGAAAAAAAGGTTGTACTTGTACTACTGATCACTTTCCCTTCTGCCTCTACTTCAAACTTAACTTTTGTTTTAAACTCTTCAATATCCTTGGCTTTCTTAATTAAAAAGAAGGTTAAATGTGCCGTTCCTTCTTTAGGCAAAATAGTATCGGCCTGTATCCATTGAATTTTATCCAGTTCATTTGCCGACTTAAATATAAACTTCATATCTCTATTGGTTTTATTGATCAGTTCAGCATTATATAAATTGGCAATGCTCCCATCCGGTCTTTTCTGATATAAAGTTCCGCTTGCTCTTAATACCGTGGTTTGCACATCCTCTCTTTTATAAATTAACGAGGAGAAAATAATGATCACCAATATTAAGATAACGGAATAACCGTAGGCTTTAGCTCCTACCTTAAAAGGATTTCTGTTCTTAATAAAATCATGGTTATAAAAGCCGATCAGCTTTTTAGGTTTGTTGATCTTCAGCATCACTTCATCACAGGCATCAATACAAGCGGTACAGTTTACACATTCCAATTGCGTTCCTTTTCTGATATCAATACCTGTTGGACAAACCTGCACACATAGGCCACAATCAATACAATCACCTTTTAAACTTTGGTCTTGGCTTTTTTGTATATGCCCTCTTGGTTCGCCCCTCGTTTCGTCATAGGCCACAATTAGACTTTTATTGTCTAACAACACACCCTGTAGCCTTCCATAAGGACAAATAACGGTACACACCACTTCTCTTACATAGGAAAATACCCCATAAAAAATGAACGTAAAAATCCAAATAGAGATAAAACCAACGGTATGTTCTTCAATAGGTTCGGTAATGATCTTATACAACGCATCGGAGCCTATGATGTAGGCCAAAAAGATATTTGCAATGAGAAATGATATGGTTAGGAACAAAAAGTGCTTAAATCCTTTCTTAAATACTTTCTCGGCGTTCCACTCCTGTGCGTCCAGTTTCTTTTGCTGGTTGGCATCACCTTCAATCCAATACTCAATGCGCCTGAATACCATTTCCATAAAAATGGTCTGCGGACAAGCCCAACCACACCACAACCTGCCTAAAACTACCGTAAAGCACACAATAAACAAAATAAAGATCAGCATGGCCAAAGCAAACAGGTAAAAGTCCTGCGGGGTAAAGATCAGGCCGAAAAAAACGAACTTCCTTTCCAAAAAATTGAGCAACACCAATTGCTCGCCGTTTAATTTGATAAAAGGACTCGAAAATAAAAGCAGGAGCAATACGTAGCTCACCCATTTCCTCTTGTTGTATAAACTACCTTGAGGTTTTTTAGGGTAAATGAACGTTCTGCCCCCAATCTTTTGGTCATTGTTTTGTTGTTTTGCCATTACTCGCTCTTCATTACTACTGCCTGTCGTTACTTCCTCATCTCCTACTTGTCATTCTGAGCAAAGCGAAGAATCTCTATGAGATATCTATGAGATTCCTCCTAACGTCGGAATGACAAATAGTCTAAATTTCTCCGTTTCGCTACGCTCAGAATGACAAGACCTTAATTGGCCGCGGTTTCTCCCTCAGCAGCCGCTGGATCGTATTTCTCACCTTGAGGTGCTTTCGGATTAGCCGGCTTGGTACCTTGCAGTGATAAGATGTAATTGGTTACCGCACTAATATTGGCCGAACTCATGTTCTTTTCCCAGCTTACCATGCCTTTTTCAGGTACCCCATATTTCACCACCTTAAAAATGTCCTTCACACCACCACCGTGCAACCAAAATTCATCGGTAAGGTTAGGGCCAACTAAGCCCTCTCCATGTTGACCATGACAGGCTACACAATTGGCATTAAATATCCCTTTACCTACTTCAATTTGCGAAGGGTCTACCTTTACACTATTCTCATCTACCGAAGAGGCATTTTTAGCCAAGTACTGCTGTTTGGCTAAATCGGCCTTGGTCATTTCGGTTTTATACTCATCATCCTGTCTTTCACCGTATTCGCCAATATGATAATAGTATAAATAGCCAGCTGCAAAAATGAGTGTGCCATAAAACAATACGTTAAACCAGGTAGGAACAGGGTTATTCAATTCCTTAATGCCATCGTAAGCATGTGGAATTTCCAGGTCCTTTTCTGCCGAGAGCGGCTTTAGGCTCAACAACTTGGTCCAAATGGTTGGCCTATCTGCTTTTTGTTTTTTCCACTCCTCATAATCCAAAGCCTTTTCTTGGTGTTTCACATAAGGTGTAGGGTTTAATTTTTCCTTATAAATTACCTTAAAGCTGTTGTATAAGGTAATGGCCACAAATAGCAGGATAATGGAAAATACCAAAAGTGTAATGATCAACAGTTCGGTAGTGCTGATCCCCAACGATGGTTCTGGGATCACTACGGGTGTTTCCTCTGCTGCAGCTGCGGCTCCCTGTGCGAAGGTACCCAAGGTGGACACCAACATCATTATCAATAAACTAAACTTCTTCATACTCATCAGGTTGAGGTTCGTTAATAGGTAGGTTACTCATTTCTATAATATGGGTCTTGTTCATTTTAATGAGGTAAATGCCTACCATAATGAAGAAAACCATGAATATCAGCAGTGAAGCGATCAGGTAAAACTCACCTCCTGCCAAATCTTTTATTTGCTTAAACATAATTTTACTGGTTAGATGGAATAGTGGTTTTATTAGCTTTAATATCGGTACCCATACGCTGTAGGTAAGCAATCAGGGCAATGATCTCTCGATCACTTTTCACCTCAATGTTATTCTGTTTCAAGTCGGCCGCGATGGCTTCGGCCTGCTCTTTCAGCTTTGCCTGTGCCACTTGATCAAAATTCTCTCTGTAAGGCACACCTAAAGTTTGCATGGCCCTAATCTTGGCTTCCGTTTGGCTAACATCTAACTTTTGGGTAATTAACCATGGGTACGGTGGCATAATACTGCCTGGCGACATAGATGTAGGATCAAGCATGTGGTTATAATGCCATGCATTAGAATACTTACCACCTATGCGGTGCAGATCAGGTCCGGTACGCTTACTGCCCCATAAAAACGGGTGATCGTAAACAAACTCCCCTGCTTTACTATATTCGCCGTAACGCTCGGTTTCTGATCTAAACGGACGGATGGTTTGCGAGTGGCAGTTCACACATCCCTCTCTGATGTATAGATCCCTGCCTTCCAGTTCAAGTGGTGTGTAAGGTTTCACACTAGAAATAGTTGGTACATTGCTTTCTATGGTAAAGGTTGGCATCATTTCTACCATCCCGCCAATTAAAATCACGATCATAGAAAGCACCATGAATTTCATTGGTTTACGTTCCAATACTCGGTGCCATTTTTTATCTGCAGCATCTTCGTGGGTAACCACTTTTTCCAAAGCCATTGCTTCTGCTGCTTCATTGGCCACTAGCTTACCTCTTAACATGGTTTTAGCCAAGTTGTAAGTCATTACAATAGCGCCCAATAGGTACAATGCACCACCAATAGAACGTAAAATGTGCATTGGAATGATCTGTAAGGTAGTGGTTAAAAAGTTTGCGTATTTCAATAATCCTTCTGGTGTAAATTCTTTCCACATTAAACCTTGTGTAAAACCTGCCCAATACATTGGAATAGCATAGAACAAAATACCCAGGGTACCAATCCAGAAGTGGAACGATGCCAGTTTTTTAGAATACAGCTCTGTTTTATAAATACGTGGTATTAACCAATATAAGATACCGAAGGTTAAGAAACCATTCCAGCCCAAAGCTCCTACGTGTACGTGTGCTACAATCCAGTCGGTAAAGTGTGCAATCCCATTAATTTGTTTTAGGGATAACATAGGCCCTTCAAAGGTGGCCATACCATAAGCGGTTAGCGCCACTACCATGAATTTCAAGGTTACGTCTTCACGAACCTTATCCCAGGCGCCGCGTAAGGTTAACAATCCGTTGATCATACCGCCCCAGCTTGGTGCAATAAGCATAACTGAGAAAGCTACCCCTAATGATTGTGCCCAACCTGGTAACGAAGTATATAACAAATGGTGTGGTCCTGCCCAAATGTAGATGAAGATCAACGACCAAAAGTGCAGGATACTCAATTTATAAGAATATACCGGACGGTTGGCCATTTTAGGCAAAAAGTAGTACATCATTCCCAGATACGGCGTGGTTAAGAAAAATGCCACCGCATTGTGCCCGTACCACCATTGCACCAAGGCATCCTGTACCCCGGCAAAAACATAATAACTTTTTAGGAACGAAATAGGCAACTGAAAAGAGTTTACGATATGCAATACCGCAATGGTGACGAACGTGGCTATGTAAAACCAAATGGCCACGTACAAATGACGTTCTCTACGCTTGATAATGGTACCAAACATGTTCACCCCAAACACTACCCAAATTAAGGTAATGGCAATATCAATGGGCCACTCCAGCTCGGCATACTCATGTGAGGAGGTAATGCCCAAAGGCAGTGTAATTACCGCCGACACAATGATGAGCTGCCAGCCCCAAAAATGGATATTGCTTAACACGTTGCTAAACATACGGGCTTTTAACAGGCGTTGTAACGAGTAGTAAACGCCCATAAAAATGGCATTGCCCACAAAGGCAAAAATTACCGCGTTGGTGTGTAATGGCCTAATACGACCAAAAGTGGTGTACTGGCTGCCCATGTTCATTTCGGGCTTAAATAGTTGCATGGCAACAAGCAGTCCAACCAGCATTCCAATAATGCCCCATACAATGGTGGCGATACCGAAATTTCGAACGATCTTGTTGTCGTAGGTAAATTTTTCTAGCTGCATAATGATTAGAAATAGATTTGTTATAATGTTTGAAGCAAAGTTATTGTGGCCACTACCCGTGGCTCATGATGAGCATTAGTCGGAAATATGATCTTTATCACTTTTTTCGGCTTCCACTTCATCATCAAAAAGTATGCGTACGCTGGGCGTATAAACGTCGTCGTGCTGACCGTTTTTTAGCGCCCAAAAGAAAGCCCCCAGAAATATCAATGCCACCAGTACGCTACAGCCGATTAAAAAATATAGTATGGTCATGTTTTTAGGGATTAGGAGTTAGTTGTTAGTTGTTAGTTGCTAGTTGTTAGTGGTTAGGGGTTAGTTGCTAGTGGTTAGGTATTAGTTTATTGGTAATTGTTTTATCTATGATTGTCTAACTGGTTATTCAAACTTGTTTGTCATTCCGAGGGAAGTGCAGCGACGAGGAATCTCTATATAGTTGTTTAAACTCTTATCCCGCAGATTACCTCGATTTTTAGTAATTAGTTGTTAGTGATTAGGATTTGTTCATTAGTTCAATTGTTCACTGGTTCATTAACAGGTATTGTTGTCATTCAGCTTATCCTGATCTATCGGGAGCGCAGTCCTTGTCATTCTGAGCCTGTCAAAGACCGCGAAGCAGCTACGAAGTAAATCTCCTGTATAACCTTTTAATTTTATTCCCGCAGATTACCCTGATTTGTCCGCTGATTGTTTTAGTGGCTAGTGATTAGGGGTTAGTCTGTTAAATCATTGTTTAATTGGTTGTTGTAAACTGAAAACTGTTAACTGGTTAGTAGTTTAATTGAATATTGTTCATTAACCTTCTGCCGCTCATCTTACTTCTCTCTCCTTCTTAGGGAGAGATGCCCAAAGGGCAGAGAGGGTTAACCTCTCCCTAATCCTCTCCTTTAAAAAGAGAGGGAATTCGGCACTGCTAGCTACTTCAACCCATTCCTCCTTGCAAAATACCTGGTGGCCAAACTGGTAAAACTGATAATGGTAATGGTACTAATGGGCATCAATATGGCGGCTACCAAGGGGTATAAAGTGCCTTGTACGGCATAGTAAACCCCAATTAAATTATAGGCAGTGGCAATGGCAAAGCTTATTTTAATGGTCTTTAGCCCATCGCGGCTCAATTGGATAAATTTGGGCAATAAGCCTATAGCACTGCCTTTCATAATGGCATCGCAGCCTGGGGTAAAGTTGTTGATGTTATCGGTAATGGCAATTCCAAAATTGGCCTGTTTAAGCGCCCCTGCATCGTTAAGGCCGTCGCCCAACATCATCACCTGCTTATGGCCTGCCTGTAGGGCTTTTATTTCGGCTAGCTTTTGGTGTGGACTTTGGTTAAATAATAAAGGCGTTGAGGGTTTAAATACTGATTTCAACAGCTTTTCGTCCTTGTTTGTATCGCCAGAAAGTACTTTAAGGTCAAAATCATTATCTAGCTCATTGATCAGCGGAGCAATCCCTTCTCTCCATTGTTGGTCTACGGTAAAACAACCTTTATACTCTTCGTCTATTACAATATGTACACCGCTATGGTCTTTGGCGGGCACATCAAAAGGCATGGCACGTTTACTACCTGCATAAACCATACTACCATTTACTACCCCCATAATTCCTTTGCCCAACACCTCATTATATTTGGCAATGGCATAAATTTTACTAGGGTTAAGTACTTTAAGCACTTGTCGGCTCAATGGATGCGAAGAATTATATAACAGCGAGGCTACCAATAGCTTCTCTCCTGCCGATAAACTGCCTTCAAACCTGATTTCAGACTGATGGGTACTGGTTAACGTTCCTGTTTTATCGAAAACAATGGTATCAATAGCGGCCAATTGCTCTAAAGCATCGGTATTTTTTACATAAAACCCTTTTTTATCGAATACTGAAAGAATGGCCGACAGGGTAAAAGGCGTGCTTAGGGCCAATACACAAGGACAGGCCACGATCACCACGGCGGTAAAGGCCGACCATGCCTTGATGCTATCATTTTGCCATAGCCAGTAGGCTGTAGCGGCAAAGGCAATTACAAATACCCCTATGCTGAAATACTTGGCAATGCTATCGTTAAAGTTCTGTTTCTTAACATCGCTCTTGTAAAACTCTTTGTTCCATAAACCGGTTAAGTAACTTTGCGAAGCCGGTTTTACCACCTCAAGCTCTATCGCTTCGCCCATCTGTCTACCTCCAGCATACACAATTTCACCCAAAACCTTCTGCTGGGGTTCGGCTTCGCCAGTTACAAAACTCATGTCCAGCCAAGCATCTCCCTTCATTAAGATGGCATCGGCTGGCACCAATTCACCATTGCGGATCAATAGTCGATCCCCAACAACTATCTCGCTAATGGCTACCGGTTTTTCCCGGTGATCTTCAAGGGTGGTAATGGCGATGGGAAAATAAGAGCGATAGTCCCTATCAAACGAAATATGATGATAGGTACGCTGTTTAACCCATTTTCCCATTAGCAACAGGAATACCAATCCTGTAAGGGTATCGCCAAAACCTGGCCCTGTGTTAAATACGGTTGAAATAGCAGTACGGATAAACAGTACTGCTATAATGAGCGCTAGAGGCGTATCTAGATTAACAAATTTTTGTTTTAAACTGGCAATGGCCGAAGTAAAGTAATCTTTGGCACAGTAAAAGGTTACCGGAATACAAAAGGCCAGGTTTAGCCAGGCAAATAAGTGTTGGAATTCCTTTTCCAAGGCCGATAGGCCGAAATACTCGGGAAAGCTGAACAGCATTACGTTGCCCATACAAAAACCGGCAATGGCAATTTTCCAGATCAGCTGCTTATTTACCGAGTTGCTCTTCTCCTTTACTACATCCTGCAGGCTAATAAGGGGTTCATAGCCTATCTGGTTCAGTATTTCAACCACTTTGCGCAACGAAACTTGTTCGTGCTTATAGCTAATGGTTACCTCTTTCTTTAAAAAGTCGATACGTGAACTAAAAATAGCGGGATTGATCTTGTATAAATGTTCCAACAACCAAATGCACGAACTGCAATGGATGGCCGGAATATAAAAGGTAACAATGGTGTTTTCCTTGTCTTTGTAGTTGATCAGCTGTGCAATAATGGGTGCCTCGTCCAAATATTCATAATGACCTTCTTCCTTTACACGTTGTCCAGGAGAATCGTTATAAGCATAATAATTGCACATGTTGTTTTCAGATAGGATCTGATAAACGCTTTGGCAACCTATGCAGCAAAAGTCTTTCTGATCATAGCTTAATTTAACGGCGGGCAATTGATCGCCGCAGTGGTAGCAAACTGAACTTTGATGTATGACGGTTGAATTGCTCATTTTCCTTCTAATTGATTTTAGTTCAAATTCTATCAAACAGCCCCTGAAACAGGTTCAGGGTGACGATCATTAACCATCCGTCATGCTGACTACGAAGTAGCTGCTAAGCACTTTAATCAGCATCAGTTCTATAGGTTTCATTTCATCATCTATGTGCCTATGTGGTTAATGATTTAGTTTTCAATTATTGTACTATTATTTGAAACACATAGTTACATAGCCCTTATCTTCTATTCTTTTAAATTCTATCCAGTAGACCCTGAAACAAGTTCAGGGTGACGATTATTAACCATCCGTCATGCTGAATTTAGTTCAGCATCAGTTTGCATTTTTCAATTATTGTACTATTATTTGAAACATATAGATACATAGATGATATCCGTATTTCTTATTGTTTATTCTATCTGTGTAGGTGGTAATTTTATATTCGAATTAAATAGCTGCACTAAACAATTGCGTTTGCGGCTGTTGCTGCCATAAGCGATCGTCAAAGGCCATACAGGTATTGCGTAAAAAAGACCTGCCCAAAGGCAATATCTTTACTTCCCTGTTTCTAATGGCCACCAACCTGTCCTCGATCATGGGCTGCAAACGTTGCATTACCTGGGCGGGAACCTCGGTTTCAAAACAAGTACTGTTCTGGCACATCAGGCTCAAAATATGCCTTCTAATGCTCAAATCCTCCGCATCAAGCAAGTGCCCTTTCTGCACTGCCAAAACACCGTCCTTAATGTATTGCTTATACTCTTCTACAGTTTTGGCATTCTGCGCAAAGGCAGTTCCACAATCGCTGATAGAGGACACTCCAAGCCCTAACAGTATCTGCGTATGCTGATCGGTGTAGCCCATAAAGTTGCGATGTAACTTGTTTTGTTGATAGGCAATAAACAAACTATCTGTTGGTAAAGCAAAATGATCCATGCCAATTTCTTCATAACCAGCTGCCACCAACATTTCCCTGCCTTTTTGGTACAGGGCAAATTTTTCGTTACCCTGCGGAATATCGGCTTCCGTAAAATGGCGTTGTCCGGCCTTGATCCAAGGCACGTGGGCATAGCTGTAAAAAGCAATACGATCTGGCTTTAAGCCGATCACTTCATCAATGGTTCTGGTCAACCCTTCCATGTTTTGTCCCGGTAGGCCATAGATCAGGTCGTAGTTGATAGATTGATAGCCCATCTTCCTGGCCAGCTCGGTAATATGTTTTACCTGTGCAGGTGTTTGGTAACGGTTGATCATATACTGCACCTTGGGATCAAAATCCTGTATGCCCAAGCTTAGGCGTTTAAACCCAAGGCTGTATAAGGTCTGCAGATGTTCGGCGGTAGTATTATCGGGGTGTCCCTCAAAGGAACAGGCCGCTTCGGTATCAAACTGGGCCGCTCCGGCAATGCTTTGCAACAGTTGCTGTAAATTAGTGGCACTAAAAAAAGTAGGTGTACCGCCGCCCAGGTGTATCTCCTTGATCTTGGGCTGTTCGCCCAATAAGGCTACATACATTTTCCATTCCTGTAACAAGGCTTCAATGTAGGGCAATTCTACCCCGTGATTTTTGGTAATGCGGGTATTGCAGCCACAATAGGTGCATAGGCTTTCGCAAAAAGGCAGGTGAATGTAAAGACTGATCCCTTCTTCTCTGTGTTGGGCATAGGCGCTCAACAATCTCGATTTCCACTGCCCCTCGTTAAAGTGCTGGTTGTTCCAATAAGGTACGGTGGGGTAACTGGTGTATCGTGGAGCGGCAATGTTGTACTTGCGCAAAAGCTCAGTGGTTTCCATTTTGCTCCTTTTTTTTAAGTGATGCTCCACAGTCGTTTGGACAGCAACAAGCCTTGCCTACGCATTTGCCTGCAGCCCAATTGTCTAAGTTCTTGACCACCTGTTGCATACGGGGCATAGCAAAATCTTCACCTTCCCTAAAAGGAACATTGGCAATTTTAAGGCCTGCCTTTCCGGCAGCAATCAGGTCAATATGCTTGGTTTCAAAGGACGATGTTGCAATGTACTTAATGCCCAAAGCGCTTAAGCCCATGATCAGCTCTTCACTCAGTGGGTCTTCATTAAACACGATCAGCACTTCCTTGCCCTGTGCAAAAGGTAGTGTTTCGCCACTTAGGCTGTTGGCTATAATGGTAATATCATGTTTTTTATGATTGGCCAGTACTAGGCATTCTTTTTCCTCGGGTTTAATATTGTAGGCAATAGCTTTCATCCGTTCTTGTTATGTACCTACAAAACTAGCTAGCCCCCCATCCTCACGAGTTGAGCGTAGTTATTGGAAAAAGTGATATTCGTCACAAACGTGGTTAGTCCTTGGTTAGTGGTTAGTGGATAGTATTTAGTAGTTAGATATTAGTATTTAGTAGTTAGATGGGCTGTTCCCCAAATTCCCTCGTTGAATTGGTTAATTGCTCATTTCTCTCCTACAACGTCATCTCGACCGTCGTAGTTGTCATCCTGCCTGTCCCGATTCATCGGGGAGCCTGTCGAAGGATCTCTATAAAGCATAAACAAAACCCACCAACTGTTATACGATTAGCAGTCGAGCTGGCAATGACGAATAACCAGCAGATACAGTAAAAACCAAATAGCATCAACTCTATCACTCCGTTTCCGCTTTCCACTGTAGTTTCAATCGTCGTACATATTCAAAAGTCTTATAATAAAGCAGCGTTAAACAAAAAAAGATATTCGATTTCAGTAAAAAAGCTCCCGCAATGGTCAATGGATCCAACGAAAAATCAACACCAACAAACTCCCTTTGATTTGAAGTATACAGTATCATCACAATCTCCAAAGGAACCAACAATACCAAACCAATCATTGGTCTTAAAAACGGGTGGTACCTAAATTTAGGTTTTCTCAGTAATTGAGTGGCCACTATCCATAAAGTTGGCTGTAGCCAAAAACTAAACCAATAAGGTCCAAACATCCTATTGATGATTGCTGCACTATCTGGTTCTTCACTGGTCATTAAGGCCCCGATCACCACCATGATCCACAAGCCCAAAAACACTAGCCCCAAACAGATAGTAAAACTGCAAAATACCCTATTCAACAATTTCATCTGAGCTCTTTTTGGAAATAGGAATCCTAAAGGATATAATATAGAAATTATACCAAAAGTGGTAAACAAATCTTGTTGGATAACCCTATTGATATAGAAGATGATTTGGAGCATTTAATTAATGGTTAACAAATATAATGATATTATTTTCTATAATTCACTATATCATAACCTAATACAAAGAGGACATCTCTGTTTACCACTCCGAATATTAATATATCGCTCGTAACACTTCCTTATGCTCCAATATCAAACCTTCGGCTTTCCTTACCACCTTATTTACCTCTTCTAAAAAGTCATGGAAATAACGATCTAAAGCCAGCTCATCATGGCAAAAAGTTTCAATGTCCTTCAACTCCTTAGGAAACCAGTAAAAACAAATATATTGCTCTGTAGGGTCCATATCATTTTGATCAAACTGCTGCAAGGCCGCCCTCAGCGTTGCTCTCGTTTTCTCATCGCCCGGAGCAATGGTGAAATAAAAAACAATGCTATCGGTTTTAATTAAAAACTCGAACAAAAAGGCTTCATTTTTCCAAGCACTGCTATTGTTGGGAATAACATCCTGTAACGATTGCGGTAAAAACCTCACATAGTTCTTTTGGCAGGTTTTCCTCACCCATCCAAACGAACCCAATTTCTTAGAAAAGTAATTCTGCAGCTCATTCAAAGGATTAGGCGTATGGTTCAAGATGAAATCGAACAGTTCCTTATGATTTAAATAAACCTCTCTGGCTAAATTATTTACTTCTCCGTTTCCCATAAAATTTGTTTTGATAGTTTCGATATAATCATTTAAATAAACCATTACCGAGGGCGATATGGCTTCATGATATGAACTGGTAATTAACTGTAAAATGGATACAATCCTTGCATAGGAGTAGTTCACATAAGCCTCATTCATACTGGCTTCTAAACCATAGGGCGTTAAAAAAACAAACACCTTTTTACTGTCCCTAAACTCCTTATCAATGGTTTCTTTGTACCTTTCCAATTGACGGTTACCTTCTCCAGACCATATCTTATTCTCAAAAACGACCACCAAATTTTCCATTTTGATCAGGATGTCGATGTTTTTCCATTCCCTAAACACCCTGGCCTTCTCCAATTTCAATTTGCCTATGGAAGTCACCGACACATCTTTGGCTCTTTCATCCAATAGAATATCCGACAGTACGAGTTTTAAAAATTTGGTTCCCAAACCGTGTGTTTGATTGGGATCCAATAACCAGCCCAAAAAATTAGAATGTCTAATTTCGCGATGGGCCAATCTAAGCGCATTGAAAATATTGGGCTTTTGGTATAGAAGCTCCAGCTTGATAAAATTAGGGTCTAAAAGTAAACTCGAATATTTACTCTCCAGTTGATGTTGTTTCATGAAAGGCGTTAAATCTTTTTATTCCATATGGGCAATCTGCCGTGTTGCAATTGGTATTGGCTGAGCAATGAAACTTCTAAATCTCTCGGAAAATCTTGGTCAAGCTCACCATAGGTTACATACCAACGTATTTCTATAACTTTGATCTGTTGGGCCAGCATTCTATTGGGCCAGGCAATTTTTCTCAGCACCCCATCTGTTTTACCTCTTAAAAACCGACCCCGCAAACCATCTTTACGATGGATAATTTCCCCTTTTTCACTCTTCCTTCCTGATATACCAATATAGATGAGCTCTCTTTTTCCCTTAACCGTCGCGTAAATTAAATATATGCCACTACCGCTTTTGGGCGCATTGCATACAGATGAAAGTCTGTCCTTCTGATTAAAAACAAAAATGCCTTTTTCTTTATATTTATTTAATTCGGCAAACATGGAGGTGTTAATATGGTCTTTTAAATAATTGCTTTGACCCTAAAAGCAATAAGCGTAATTTTTAAATATCATCAAATTGCTGAATAACATCTTGGGCTGTAATTGTTTTTCCCAAACTAATCATCGTTTCCACAATTTCTGATAAGTCTTTTTGATCTTTAATGCGATAAGCCAACAAATGTAACAATGCATCGGAACTGAGCAATATAAATCGCTTGATATCCGTACGCCAAGTAATATCATTTACAAAACTGTCAAAAGATGACTTAAAGCCATTACTCACAATAATAAACCCTATACGCTGTATGCCTTCCTTTTTGAGTTTAGGACAATAATAATTGATGTATTCCCTCATCGCTCTTTCATCTGAAGCCCCCATCATATAACCATTAGCATAAGCTTTGGCATCTACTATAAAAGCTACATTATCCTCTTTATGGATAGCGATTAAATCTGGCTCTCTACCCTTACCCTGTCCTAAAGATTCAATTACAAATCCTAACTGTTTAAATACCTCACAAACTGCTTTTTCATACTTGCTACCCTTTCCAGAGTTTGAATCTTCGATTTCTTTTCCTAATGCAATAAGGTTAGCTGTAATTCTTGGCACATAATCGTAAATATCAAAACTAGCCTGTGTTAATGCCGAGACAGACTGCTCCATAGTTATTTCTGTTTGCACTATTGGTATATTTACAGGCTTTTCTTTTTTAGGATAAGCGGTTACCGTTCTAAAATTCCAAAAAGCATGTTCAGCGTCCCAATTAGATACTACATGACCTGTATGTTTCGACAAAATCGACTTGATTTCTTCGTTTAAAGTGTAAAATTCTCTATAAGCTTCTTTCTGTGTCTTTGGACTTTCCCATAAACCAATATCGGTAAAAGAAACAATCATAGAGCTATACATAATGGGCCATTGCTGCGGATCATGTATTTGCCAAAAGTAAGATAGAAAATAGCCAATGCTCCCTGGATTAGGAGCTTTACGTTTATTAGGCGCCTTATTAAAGATGGCCGAAACATACTTATCTAATGCCTCAATTTTATTTAAAGCATCCTGTAAATCCTTAGGTTCAGCTACACATCCTTTTAAAAGCGTCGTAAGTTTTTGCATTTCAACCTCTCCTTCACTTGTTTTAAGTAAAAGGTTAAAAAACATTTGCCCCTTAATAGAGGTAAAACCCCAAAAATTATGTTGCTTATTGAAACTGTCAACAGCCGTTTTAAATTCGGCAATATCTATAGTTCCTGCAATAAATTCCTGAACAATGGCTTTCAAAGTAACAATAGCTTTTAACCTGTTGTTGTCTATATCATCGTAGGGTACTCCTTTAGTATCCAGTACAGTTTTGTTATCTGAAATGTATTGATCCCAAATAGTAGTAATTTGAGTTTGTGTACCTGCTGAAATCATTTTAATTTTTAAATTAAACCTAGTTTTATCGTCTTAAAAATAACAGGAAATCCAACTATTTAAGACAGTCCCTTTTCCAGTATTTCTTTTAAAGCACTTAATTCATCATCGTTATGTTTTTTCAAAATCTCTTTATACTTATCTTGATTAACCTCACTTATTATATCCTTATCCTCTCTTAGTTTTTTAATTCCATTTTGTTTTACAACTGTTGGGTTACTTGGGCTAATATTTGATAAAATAGCTAACTCATCCTTATAAGCCATAAATGGTTCATATAATTTATGAAATGCCCTACCTACCGCGCCATAAAATTGAAATAACTTTGGATTTTTTTCTCTATTGACAGCATTTTTTAAAATATGCTGCCTTGCGATACCTGGGTAAGGGTCTATATAATAGATTTTATTAATTCCTAACTGAAATGCTTTCTTTGAACATAATTCACATGGACTTGCGGTAGTAAAAAGAACTCCTCCTATAACTCCTTCTCCTCCGTACTTAACGATTTGCATCATCGCATTTTCTTCTGCATGTAATGAT
This sequence comes from Pedobacter sp., assembly GCF_039594775.1. Lineage (GTDB taxonomy): Bacteria > Bacteroidota > Bacteroidia > Sphingobacteriales > Sphingobacteriaceae > Pedobacter. The sequence continues at coordinate 378,065 of NZ_JBCNMT010000003.1, forward strand.
CGTGTATGGACTTGATTTTTTTCTCCCTCATAAGAGTTTTGGAAACTTTTAAAACAATAACTACAATTTCTACCTTCTAAATCATCAGGGTTTAAACTTTCAAAGTCGTTTTTAAATAGTGTTAGAAATTTTTCTTCTTTACCTATTCCAAATTTAACAGAACCATTTTTTTCATAATCACTAAAGTGGTTAGGTGAAATATCGTTAATTAAATGTGTAGCATTCCGTAAATTACATGGTAATTGATGCTGTGCTACATCATTCCACCCAACCGATTTAACAGAGAAATTTGCATCTGTAATAACGGCTCCTACTTGTCTAGAAATACAACCTGAATTTAGCTTTGCATTATAGGCAATTTGCATACATCTTTCTATAGCACTAGGGGTTACAATTCCTGGCTGATGTATTAAGGCTAACAACTTAACTAGTTGTTTATCGATAAAAGCATCGTCTATATTAGAAATATGAAATTCACTTTTTTGAATACAATTTTCGACATCCGGTGAAGCAAACATTCCTTTTGAAAAATGATTACTAGCATACTCGGCCTCATCTAAATTCAATAGTTCTTGAACATGTTCTTGTTGTTTCTTAAACTTTTTGTTCAAATATTTCTTTCTAGCTTCCTCTTCTCTATTAACGGAAATCATATAAAAAGCTGAATACTTTTCTTTAAAATACATTAATTCAAGAGAGTTCTTCAAAGAATCTATTACAATTTTTGTTGGTGAACCAGATTGCCTAACGCATTTAATAATTCTATTTATAGTGTTAGCAGTAGTATAAATATTTTGCAACTCCACGTTAGCAACAGTATTTAGGTTTTTCACACTACCATAAATCCTTAAATTATTAGATAGGTCATGAAGAAGTCTAGACCTTTTTGTAATATCAATATTATTTAAAAGATTAAAGAAGTCAATAGCTAACTTTTGTAAAAAATCAAAGAAGAAAGAAGTAAATTCTTTACAGAAGTTGGGGTCATTTAATTTCTCTTTAAACTTAGATTTTAAATCATCTAATTGTATCAATGTGGTAAACCACAAATCATCTTTTTCTAGTTCTGTTCTTATTGAACTAAAATCGTCACTTGTGTCAAATCTGTTTTTAAACTTATCTCCAAATTTTCCATTAACACCATTTTGACAGATAATTTCACAAACTTTGTTTATAGCGCTGACTTTTTCTTTTGTTTCAGCAACAGCTTCATGTAAAAGATGTAAAAAGACTACTGACTTATATTCTATAATAGTAAAAGGCAGATAGTTGTTCTTATGTTTAAGATAATCGTAGCAAATTCTAAGCTTAATATCATCTGGTTTATCGTTATTTAAACCCCATTTTCGCAATTCTAAATTTAAAACAAAATTTGGGTCTGCTATTCTTTTTGCAACTGCTGAACATCCACTTCCAACTCTACCACTGATACCTATAACAGTAAAATTTTTTCTAAGTGAGTATAGATTTTCTAATTTCATTTGAGAACATTATTTATAATTATTATTTCATTTTACTTAACGTCTTTAATTTTTTTATTTCTTCCAATAAATCTTTAGCATCTCCATCTGTAAGTAATTGCTCTACCAACTCGCCTTTAAAAGCTTTATGCAAAATGGCTTGTGGCAGAGTGGCTACTTTAGCTTTTAAGGCTTTGTATTTTTCTTCTATTTTATCCGCCTTGGAAAATAAGCTTTCTACTCGATTAATAATTTCTCTTTGTTCTATTAATGATGGTAAGGGAAACGGAATTTCATTCAGTCCTTTTTGATTTATTTTAGGCAATACACTGCGTTCTCCCGCAGTTGTTGAATAATTTAAAAACTCATTACTCATCATATAATAAAAAACGAACTCAATAATTGTCAGCTCGGAATTTAAGATTGGATACATATCTGCACTACATAAGCCGCTAAAGTCAACGATGGCAAGCTTATTTAAATAAGGTCGTATTTTTGAATATATTATTGATCCACTTTGAAACAAGTGTTTTCCACTAATAGGTTTTATCTCGGAAACAATCGGTTTATTAATTATTTTACCAGTGTTAGCTTCTAAATTATCTGGAGCTATTAAAATATGATTTGAATATAAATTTGGATTGACTAAATTACTTTTAATGATTGCAGCTTGATCAAAAGAAATTATTGACCAGTCTTCCGGCAAGTTGAATTTCCAACTTCTGTGAGGTGTTTCGGCAATTTTTTTTAATAAAGGAAAATCCGAATTATTTCTCCACTCTTTTGTTAACTTACCCGTTACAGCTTGCGTTAATAGCTGTTGCCTAAAATCTTTTAGCAATTGTGGTATCCGTTCTAAAGCTTGTTTAATAGCCTCGTGTTGCGCAAATAAGGTATCTAACTTAGTTACTATACGTTCTTGTTCTGCTAATGGAGGAATTGGAAAATCCAACTCTTTTAAGACAGCAAAATGCCTACTATATCCAAAATCGGGAATATTTAGACTTTTTAAATAATAATAGAAAAACCTAATATTTATATTTTTCTTAGGACTTAATACTTTTGTTCCATCAGCTCCAATTGCAAATGGAAAATCAATAAATTTTATATTTCTAGTATGATCGCCAAATATGACAATTGGTAAATTTCCTTTATACAAAACTTTTTCGTCATCGACGTAACCTGAAATTAAATTTGCGCCTTGATCTACAACTGGAAATACGCCTTCATTAGAATATTCTTTAGAACTTAATTTCGTTATAATATTAGTTTTCTCTATAGCTTGTTCAAAATTAACAAACAACCAATTGTAATGAAAACTTGGCTGTATTGACTTTTTATTAATATCACCTTTACCAGCCATTAATTCAACTCTTTAATTAGATTTTCTAATTCTTTCTGTATCAAATTCAATTCGGACAGAGCGGCTTTAGCTATGTCTAAAGGCTCACCTAAATCCTCAGCTTTGGTTAAAGAGCTATCTGCAATTAAACCTAAATCTAAGCTATAGTTTTTCGCTTTTATCGTATCCAGTGTAATGCATTGCCAACGCTCGTCTTGTATAGCTGCCCTCTTTTCATCATCAATTTTACCATCAAAATCCTTCATCACTTCGTCAGCATTAATCCCACCCGTATAAGCTATAATAAAATCGACAAATGCCTTTTCGGTAAAAGGCGTACGTACCCCATAGCTTGGCATATTGGTACGCATATCATAAAACCATACTTTATCAGTATTACCTTCTTCCTTTTTACCTCTTGTAAAGAACAAAACATTAGTTTTTACTCCAGCAGCATAAAAAATACCCGTAGGTAAACGTAAAATGGTATGTAGGTTACATTTTTCCATTAAATCTTTACGGATACGCTGGCCATCGCCATCTTCAAAAAGCACATTATCTGGTAAAACTACAGCTGCTCTGGCTTTCCCATCTTTTTTAAGGGAGCGGTAAATATGTTGTAAGAAATTTAATTGTTTATTACTGCTTACATAAATCAAATCATCACGGGTTGGCTTCTCACCACCTTTCTTGGTACCAAAGGGAGGGTTAGCCAATACCCCATCATAACCTTTTAAGTTTTTACCCAAATCTGTTAAGGTATCACCTAAATATATACGGCTTTCCATGCCATGTAAGCGTGCATTCATTAAAGCTAAACGATGCGCATCCCCTACAAGTTCTACACCACTCATCGCTTCTTCCAACTGAAAGGTACGGGCTTTACCTTCTAAAGTATAGAGATAATCATATTTTTCTCGCAGGTAATGGTCGGCAGCAATCATAAAACCAAAAGTACCACAAGCAGGATCATTCCATTTCTCACCTAATTTGGGTGCCATTAAATCAACCATTACATTAATCAATGGTCTTGGGGTGAAATACTGCCCTGCACCCGATTTTTTTTCACTCGCATTCTTCTCCAATAGGGTTTCGTAGATATCCCCCATCACGTCACGATCGTTTTCTTCGTACCAGTCTAGTTTATCAATAGCTTTAACTAGTGTATTAAAGTTAACGGGCTTAGTTAAGGTAGTAGATGCATTGGTATAAATTTCTTTAATGCTATCACTGGTAGTTTTAGCGGCTACCGTAGCTAAAAACTCACGGTATCGGTCGAAGTTCTTTAGGTTATCTGTTTCTTTCACAAATACCTGCCATTGATACTCTGGCGGTAACTGATCATCAAACCTTTTAACTTCCGACAGCTTGAGAAACAAGATATAAGTTAACTCATTTAAGTATTGATGATAGGTTACCCCATCATCACGTAACACATTACAAAGGTTCCAAAGTTTATTTGCTATTTCCTGTGCGCTCATTATTCAAATCTTATTAGCGTTAGTGTAACTAACGGATGTTTATTATCACAAAAATGCTGTTTTTAAATGATTTTAGGCAGTAAAAAGATAGCCATTTAACTGGCGTAATAAATTTTCTAAATCATCTTCAAAAATGCTATTTAACCTTTTAAAGCCCCCCTCATTTACAAAAGGCTGTAGGTCAAGATCCTGCTTGGTTAAAATAGTTTCCGCTAAAAGTTGTTTTTCAAATCGTTCAATCCATTTAAGCTGGGTTTTATTCCAGGTCTTAGCCGTTTTTATTTTAGCAATGGCATTTTTAACACGGTGTTGCGGCGTGACCAATTCTGTATTTAATGCCAAGGTTCTAATAAAGGCGATAATATCAGCTGAAATATCGACCATATTTTTAGCTCGCCAGGCGGTATTTAATGCTGTTTCGTTAAATCCTTCACTATCTAATAATAGCTTTAATTCTTTTAATGATTTACGATCTAAATCCGCTGGTTTAGTGCAGATCAATTCAAGGGCGGCGATTTTATTTTTATTTATCTCTATAAATGCTTTAAAACTATCAATATAATCTTCAGGTTTATTGCCATAACCATAACCTCGCTCCATGGTAATAAACCGATCTTGATGGTCAGATACATAAATTTTACGATTACCTTCTTTATTTTCATCAAGAAAAGTCCATAAACCTGCTGTATCCAATAGAAGTGATTTAACTTCAGGCATTGATAAACTGCGAATAACATTAATGAATTCCTGAGGATTTCGATTATCACTTAAAAAGGCAAATCTGTCAAGATCATCACCCTTTATCTTACCCTTTTTACCTTGTAACTTAGCTATCAGTTGCTCTTTAAATCGTAAAAATTGATCTTCTGTATTTATTTGTTGTAAATCTCTGGTCAATTGGGTAAAGCTAACACTAGGATTCGAAACTGCAATCATCTGTGTTTTATTTTTCATTGCTCGATACAATTGAACAGCATCATAAATTTTAAAACTTTCCTTGCCAATTTCATCACATAAACGTGTTGCCCTTCCTATCATTTGTTCATATAAGATCCTCGATTTAACGGCTCGTAGAAACACCAAATTACAAATGGCTGGTACGTCTATACCTGTAGTCAATAAATCAACAGTAACTACTATGTTCGGATATTTTTCGTTCTTAAACTTTTTGGTTTCTCCTGCAGGATCCTTTATACTACCAGTTATTTTCTTAATGGCTTCTTGATGAACAGCGATGCCAATTTTTTCGAACTCTTCATAAAGGATACGTACCACATCATCGGCATGTGAATCTCTGGCAGCAAAAATCAGTGTCTTTTCTTCTCCATCAGGATCTAGTTCCTTAACCAATTCAGCTAATACAGTTTGGTTAAATGATGGGGTAAGTACACGTTTATTAAATTGATCTACATCCAGATCGATATCATCGGCTATATTGGCCAGCTCTTCAATACTATTGGTCTCTGGATCATAAACGTTTACCGTATCTCCTCTTTCCCAATGAATACCACCTTCATTTAATTCGGTTTTAATAGTATAAGGAGGCTCATGATCTTTTAAATAACCATCTATCACCGCTTCGCGATAAGAATAAGAATGCACTGGCTCTCCAAAAATTTGAGAAGTATGTAAGGCCGGGGTTGCTGTAAGACCAATTTTCCAGGCATCAAAATAAAAAAGTAACTTCTTGTATTGGCCTATATAATCTTCTTGGCTACGAAACTCCAAGTCATCCTCTACAAAATCTCGATCTAAAATATAGCCACGATGCGCTTCATCAACAATGATACAATCAAAAGCATCCACGGGCAAAGGTTCATCACTATAAAACACACGCTTAACCATGCTTTGTACAGTGGCAAACTGTAACCTTGTTTCGTAATCAGGCCTTTTTAAATCTAAGTCAGCAATTTTATAGATAGAAGCAAAAGACTGTAAATTTTCAACTTTATTATCCGAAATGGCATCTCTGGCTTGAGTAGCCAAAAGTGTTCTATCGGTTAAAAATAAAACTCGCTTAAACCTATTTGCTTTGATAATTCGATAAATTAAACCACCAATGGTACGGGTTTTACCAGTACCTGTGGCCATTACCAATAAGGCCTTTTTGTCTTCTTGGTTTTCATGTTGTAACTTATCTTCAACTGCTTTAATCGCATCTATTTGATAGTGCCGGAGCGATAAACCGCTAGTAGAACTTAAATAGTCATAATCATCTGCCTTCAAACGTTGGTTAGCAGCTTCAATATCCCGTTCAAATAATTCCTTTAATCCACTTGGTGAATAAAAATTATTTAAAGCATTAGCTTTGTTATATACATTGCGTATGTCTAAAAACCAAACTCCCGATTTGGTTTTTAGCTGTTCTATATATGACCGCCCATTGCTTGAAAATAAAAAGGGTACTTTATAAACATTCCATTGTCCAAGCAGCTTATAGTCATCTGATTCTAAAACATGTTCAGCATATAACTTAGATTGATCAAGGTTGCTAGAAATATCTTGTGCATAACGTTTTGCTTCAACTATACCATATAACTCTTCGCCTACAAACAAAGCGTAATCAGCCCATTTACCACCACAAGGCCATTCGGCAATGGCCATATTCTTATTTTTTTGAGGAAGTGTTTTATGAGTCTTAAAATTTAAATGAATTGAATCACATTCCCAGCCAGCCTTATTTAATTGATCATCAATAAGCAGCCGAGTTTGTGCTTCATTCAATTCGAGGTTAGAAGCAGAACGTTTTGCTCTTTCTGTAAAAATTGCCTTCTGCGCTATGGAAACAATTTTAGTTTGCTGTAACAATGCTTCATATTGCGCCCTAATATCTGACAGCTCTCCTTCTAAAATATGTAGGGCATGTCGCGTATCTAAATTAGCAGGCACTTCAAATGCTATTGCCTTAACATCTACATTTTTTACAGAATATGATTCATAAAACCATTTGCCTAATTTAAATGCGGCAGATAAAGAAGCTATAGCTTCGGCTGTAGTACCTTTAAATTGATGTACCGCACTATTGCCTTTATGTCTAAGAATAGTAAAGTAATCTTCTACACTAGTAGGTAATATTCCTTGGCTTCTTAATAGAAAAACTCTATTTTGGAAAGTGTTCTTTTCAGGCAAATCTATTCCATAGATATTAAATATCTGTTCAGTCATGTATTCGCCATACTGTCTTAATTTATACAAAGAAGTGTTAGGATCTTGGTATAAATTATACTCAGCTGCTTGAGCTAAATTATTCAGCAAAGGGAATTCTTCTGTTAAAAAGTTGAAATTTGAGGCCTGCATTTAATTTATAGATGTTAATATTGCAAGATAAAAATAATAAATACAACTAAAGTTAATCTACATTCATTTTACTCAAAATTCGACTATCTAAAATAATAGATATCCAAAAAATACTACCTCTCCCTAAATCTTTCAAGCATTTCGAGCAAATCGCTATACCGATAATAAGACTTGCCACGAATGAGAGAACGGACCAGATAGCCCTCGCTCACGTAGGTCCTAAGCGTACGTTCGCTAATGTTCAGGAATGTCATGACTTGGTATTTGTCCAATATCTCATTGACATATTGAATAGGTTGTTCAGATCTGAACACCACCTTTTTGAGCCCTTTAGAGCGCCCGTAATTTTCATTAAAATCCATTACAGTAGATATTTTGGTTAGTCACAGGATATACAAGTTACTAAACATCAGTACAATTACAAAAAAATATCCCTTATTCATCAAAGTAGTTACTTAGCTCCCACTTCTATCGGGTCTGCTTCGAACCTTATTCGAGACATATTCGAGACTGCTTCGGCAATTGCCGAATGGGTATGAATTAAGATCTACTTCAATTTCGACACCGGATAGGGCCATTATTGTTAGTTAAAGCAACATTTTAGGCCATTTATACCCCGCAATATTCATGCGAAAATAAAACACCTTTGTCGAAGAAGCTCGCTTAACTGCCGAAGAAGCTAGGCAATAGCACGAGGTTTTAGGGCAAATGTGGGCTGCTTTAAGGTAAGTAGCTAAGCAAACACGGCATAGAGGGTGAAAAGCTAGGCAAAATGCGGCAATATTTAGGCAAAACAACATCACAATATATTGATTATCAAAATATTAAAACCAACAAACCTACCTTTACCTCAATTAATTAATTTTTTAACCTTTAAACCAAAATTAATATGGGAAAAATTGAGCAAGGCATTTTAGGAGCCTTTTCAGGTACAGTAGGTACCGTAGTGGGAGCACGCTGGCGCGGCATTAGATACATGCGTGGCAAAGGACCAAGCACACGTCCAACAAGTACTGTAAAACAGGACAAACAACGCGAACGTTTTTTATTAATGGTACATTTTGTGAGAGCAATGAGCCCCATAATTACCCTTGGCTATAAAAAGTTAGCGGTAAACATGACGCCGGCCAATGCGGCACTTTCATACAACCTTAAAAATGGGGTGACAGGTACCTATCCTGATTTTGAGATTGCTTACGATATGGTGTTGCTTAGTCGGGGCGATTTACCCAATGCAAGTAATGTTGCCGCCGTGGCCGAGGGAGGTTCGACAGTAAAATTTACCTGGCTAAACAATGCCGGAAGCGGCAAAGCATTAGAAAGTGATTTATGTATGGCTGCCGCTTATTGCGAAGAGCTTGATTTGGCCATTTGCAGTATCTTAAATCCTGCTGATACCAGACAAAAGCAATTGTTTAATTTAAATGTAAGCGATTTTGCGGGACGTAGCGTAGAAACCTACCTCACCTTTTTTAGTGCCGATGGCAAAGAGATAGCCAACAGTTTATATACGGGAAATGTACCATTACCGTAGGAGCTTGTTATTGAAAAATTGGAACTGGGGCTAATGCTCTGGCTTCCAATTTTTGTATCAAGACTTTTCAGTTTTCTGTTGCTGGTTACGAGTTATCAATAATCAATCGAGGTTATCTATGGAACAATTAAACAAGCAACCAGTTAACCAATGGACAGTTAACAGTTTACGATTATCAATTGACCAATAACAAGTGAACTAATGAACTAATACCTATAAACACGCTACCGTCATATCTCTCGATGGCTAATCTTCATGTGGTTAGATTTCTCCACTACGGTCGAAATGACGCGATAGGAACGGGATGAGCTAAGGAACCAATGAACAACCAATCAATCCCTACTACTAACCCCGGCCTTATTGGATTCCGGAGCAATGAGCGGTGAAATGGATACAGTAACGCAGAAACAGCACAAAACAAGAAATTAGGCAGTCGGAGCTTGGGGATAAGGCAGCGGGACGACCTTCTAATTTCGCCCTAACCATTTCGCCAGACCAGTGCAAGGAAGGCAATACAGCCTTGATTTTTTGCTTCGTTTTGTATCAAGACAAAATGAAGATGCCTTTCCAGCATAGAGGAAACAGAGAAACAACGATGGACAGTAAAACATCCTTCATGGCATTGGGATGAAATTTCTTTTTACCCTCTCATCAAGAAAACACCCCGCCCCTTGGACACCTCTCTAAAAGAGGGGAATTTTGGGAACAGCCCATCTAACTAATGCCTATAAACATGCTATCGTCATATCTCACGACTGGCTAATCTTCATGTGATTAGATTTCTCCACTACGGTCGAAATGACGCGTTAGGAACGGGATGAGCTAAGGAACCAATGAACAGTTTTCAGTTAACAGTTAACAGTTAACCAATTTAACAATTAACCAGTTAACCAACCCCTGCTACTAACCCCGGCCTTATTGGATTCAGAAGCAATGGGCAGTGAAATGGGTGTAGTAACGCAGAAACAGCATAGAACAAGAAATTAGGCGGTCGGAGCTTGGGGACAAGGCAGCGGGACGACCTTCTAATTTCGCCCTAACCATTTCGCCAGACCAGTGCAAGGAAGGCAATACAGCCTTGATTTTTTGCTTCGTTTTGTATCAAGACAAAATGAAGATGCCCTTCCGGCATAGAGGAAACAGAAACAGTGGTGGACAGTTTGATGTCACCCATAATTTGCCGGGGTTTCGTTTATACTTTATAGAAATCCTTCGACAAGCTCAGGATGACATGTAGGAAAGGAATAATCAATTAACCAGTTATCAGTTAACCAATTTAACAATTAACCAGTTAAACGAATGACCAATGAACCAATGAACCAACTACCCCCTAAACAACTAAAAAAACCAAACAACCAACCAACTCATCCGTTATTAAAATATGAAAACGATCACCACCCTCAGCATAGCCATAGGTTTAACCCTAACCCTAGCCTGTAATTCCGCCGATAGAGAACACCGGGATACCGCCGTTACACCTACCGATTCCGTGATTGACGCCACCACCAAGGCGCAAATAAGTACCGCCGACGTGAACATGGACGGCGACGAAAAAGCCTTCATCATCTCCGTGCATTCCCAAAGCTTATATACTACAGAACTGGCTACCATTGCCGCCAAAAGCCAATTGCCCGAGTTGCGTGCGTTGGTTAAGAACATTAGTCCAAGCTATCAGAAGCTAATGGCCGATATGGAGAAAATAGCCAAGGGCAAAGGCATACTCCTAAAACGTAACCTATCCAAAGCGCAACAAAAGGAGCTCGATGCCATTAAAGAACTCTCCTCGCCTACCTTAGACCAACAAGTATTGCAAAAACTGCAAACCCTACAAGCAGCCTTCACCAACATTTTCAAGGAAGGGCAAAACCTATACCATACCGATTTAAAGACCTATGCCAGCAACGCCTTGGCCATTATTCAGCAACAACAAGTACCAACTACCAAGCTCGTTAACCTGGTGAATCAAACAGGGTCGCAAAGTACCCGCCCCGGCGAAGTATCCACACCATAACAATCCTTAAGCATAAAAGCATTATTTTTACTTAGAACATACCGCATCAATTAAACATGAAAATAGCTACCTATAATGTAAACGGGGTTAACGGCCGACTACCCGTGCTATTGCGCTGGCTACAAGAAGCCCAACCAGACATTGTTTGTCTGCAAGAATTAAAGGCACCACAAGAGAAATTTCCCTTACAAGCCATTGAAGACGCAGGTTATTATGCCCTATGGCACGGACAGAAAAGCTGGAATGGTGTAGCCGTGCTTTCCAAAGACCCCAGCATGAAAGAAATTCAAAGAGGACTTGCTGGCGACGATGAGGACCTGCAAAGTCGCTATATGGAAGTTTTAGTACATAACCTGTTGATCTGTTGCCTATACCTGCCCAACGGGAACCCTGCCCCTGGACCAAAGTTCGATTATAAGCTCAAGTGGTTTGCCCGATTGCAGCAACAAGCTAAATTATTGTTAGACAAACAACTTCCAGCTATCTTGATTGGCGATTTTAACGTAATGCCTACCGACTTGGACGTATACAAACCTGAGCGTTGGGTAGATGATGCCCTCTTTAGGCCCGAAACCCGTGCGGCTTTCCATGAATTGCTTAACCAAGGCTGGACAGACGCCATACGTACCCTATACCCTGATCAGAAAATCTATACCTTTTGGGATTACTTTAGAAATGCCTACGGTCGAGATGCAGGACTACGCATTGACCACTTTCTGCTAAGCCCTCCCCTTAAACACCGATTAAAAACGGGCGGTGTAGACCGTCATGTGCGTGGCTGGGAAAAAACCAGCGACCATGCCCCGGTATGGATTACCCTAACAGAAAAGTAGCCCCATGAAAACCAGTGCAGGCATTCTCCTATACCGTATCCAACAACAGCTAGAAGTATTTTTGGTACATCCCGGTGGCCCGTTTTGGAAAAATAAGGACATTGGCGCATGGTCTATTCCCAAAGGCGAATATACTGCCGAAGCAGACCCACTGGCAACTGCTAAGAGAGAATTTAAGGAAGAAACTGGCCAAAACATTGAGGGCGATTTTATCCCCCTAAACCCCATCAAACAAAAAGGAGGCAAGCTCGTTAGTGCTTGGGCTGTACAAGGCAATATAGATGCCGACAATATAGTGAGCAACCACATTACCATTCCATGGCCACCACGTACAGGCAAGTTGATAGAAATACCGGAAGTAGACCAAGGAAAATGGTTTGATACCGCTACTGCCCTTACCAAGATCAACCCCGCACAAGCTTCCTTCATCCAACAATTGATTGATAGAATAACTCATGAACAATAGGCAGTAAACAGTTCGCAAACCGCTTCCCCTCCCTACAATGCTTATCCGTTTAATCATCCGTCATTGCCAGCCCGACTGGCAATCGTAAAACAGTTGGTGGATTTTGTTTATACTTTATAGAGATCCTTCGACAGGCTCAGGATGACAAGGACTGCGCTCCTCGATGAATCGGGACAGGCAGGATGACAACCACAACAATCGAGATGAAGATGTAGGAAAGGATGGTTTATGAACAATTAACCAATTCAACGATTAACCAGTTAACCATTAAAAACACCCCGTCCGTTGGGCACCCCGTCTAAAAGAGGGGAATTTTAGGAACTGCTCATCTAATTACTGATGAACTAATGCCTATAAACACGCTACCGTCATATCTCACGATTGGCTAATCTTCATATGATTAGATTTCTCCACTACGGTCGAAATGACGCGTTAGGAACGGGATGAGCTAAGGAACCAATAAACAACCATTCTTTTACTGCTAGCTTCGGCCTTATTGGATTCCGAAGCAATAGGCGGTGAAATGGATACAGTAACGCAGACACAGCACAAAATAAGAAATTAGGCAGTCGGAGTTTGGGGACAAAGCAACGGGACGACCTTCTAATTTCGCCCTAACCATTTCGCCAGACCAGTGCAAGGAAGGCAATACAGCCTTGATTTTTTGCTTCGTTTTGTATCAAGACAAAATGAAGATGCTCTTCCGGCATAGAGGAAAGCTATAAATAGTTCAAAGGTTTTACTTCCTAGCTGTTTCGCGGTCTCCACTGCGGTCGAGATGACGACGTAGGAAAGGAACAACAATTAACCAGTCAAACAAATAACCAATAAACTAATCCCTATATTTACCATCATCATTAAACGTCTCTATCCATGAGCAACAAATTAAAAACAATACTCCTCGTTATTGGTATCCCTACGCTTTACGCTTTATTATTACGACTATTTTTTGGTGTAGAAACACTAGATGACCTTTATAAGGTCATGTCAATTTCCTTTCTATTTCTACTACCCACCATTGTAGGCTATCTAACCATCTATTTTTCCGACATCAAATTAGTAAGAAAACTAAGCTACCGAATAATTGTCCCGTGGATTCCGATATTCTGTTTCTTTCTGTTAACCCTATTAATGGCCATAGAAGGTTGGGCCTGTTGGATAATGGTGTTACCACTGTCCATGCTTGCTTCGTCACTAGGTGGCCTACTTGCTGGCTATTTTATGCTTAAAAAGAAAGACAATAAACTATATGTCTCACTTTTCGTGGTGTTTCCCCTATTCATTTCTCCTTTAGAACAAATGATTGTAGCCATTTCTGGAACCTATAAAGCCTACACTTATATAGACATTGAAGCAGCCCCAGATCAGATATGGGAGCACGTTACCAGAGTAAAAGAAATACCCGAAGCACAGGATAAAGGTTGGCTTACCAGAAATTTAGGTTTCCCTAGACCCGTAAAAGCGGAATTGAATTATTTGGGTGTAGGTGCCTATCGTAAAGCCATTTTCACCAATGGTTTGGTATTCCACGAAACCGTTACCGAATATGTAGACCAAAAAAGAATGAGTTTCACCATTAAAGCTTATCCCAATGAAATACCCTCGGCCACTCTAGACAAGCACGTGCTCATTGGCGGACAGTACTTTGATGTATTGAACGGCACCTATGAATTGGAACAGTTGAACAAAACCACTTACCGATTACATCTTTATAGCCATTTTAAGTTGAATACTACTTTTAACTTTTATGCAAGCTGGTGGGCCAAGTGGATCATGAAAGACATACAGAACAATATCCTACAGATTGAAAAGCGCCGTGCCGAGCAATCTAATACTTCAATAAAATAGTGATTAGCCGTCATTGCCAGACCAACTGGCCATCGTAAAACAGTTGTAGAGTTATTTTATTGCGCTTTAAAATCCCGCATACGTGAGGATGGCGATGTAGGAAAGGAATGGTTTATGAACAATTAACCAATTCAACGATTAACCAGTTAACCATTAAAAACACCCCGCCCGTTGGGCACCCGTCTAAAAGAGGGGAATTCTGCGAGCTACCCATCTAATTGCTAATATCTAACTACTAAATACTAACCCCTAGTCCCTAAAAACTAATCCCCCTTCACAAACACAAACTGCTTGTTTTCATTAAAATCAATAGGAACGCTAGGGTCAAAATGTGGAATGCCAACAGTCATTTTAGTGAGGCCTTCGCCCATGACCAAACGGTTGTTTTTCATCAAAAAAGCGACAGGCTTACGTTTCCATTCCAGCTGATAGTGCAAATAGTGGAACTCGCCAATTAAAGTATCGCCCTTTACCCATCCTTTTACCGTACCAGAGTCAATGTAAACCCCGTGTTGATTAATCATTAGGGTACCGCTAAATATCTCCTTAGATTGATTAAGGAATACCATAGCAGTGTCGCTTTGCCGATAAGCCACATATTTCACGTAAGTAAGCTGCGTAGGTTTTCGTTGACTATTTCCGCATGCTACCATGAAACAAATCAATACAAGTACAAATAAACTGCTTTTGAATAAATGCATAAGAAAGGCTAAGTTAAAACTTATTCCTTTCATTCAGACCGTCCCGATTCATCGGGGAGCCTGTCGAAGAATATTTTATGCGATAAATAATCAAATGTCATTTCGACGACAGGAGAAATCTCACGATTGGCTAGTCTTCATATGATTAGATTTCTCCACTATGGTCGAAATGACGCGATAGGAAACAGGATGAGCTAAGGAACCAATGAACAGTTAACAGTTTACAATTGTCAATTGAACCAGTGTACCAACCAACCCCTGCTACTCCCCCCTTGGCCTTATTGGATTCCGAAGCAATGGGCGGTGAAATGGGTGTAGTAACGCAGAAACAGCACAAAACAAGAAATTAGGCAGTCGGAGCTTGGGGATATGGCAGCGGGACGACCTTCTAATTTCGCCCTAACCATTTCGCCAGACCAGTGCGAGGAAGGCAATACAGCCTTGATTTTTTGCTTCGTTTTGTATCAAGACAAAATGAAGATGCCCTTCCGGCATGGAGGAAAACAGAAACAGTGGTGGACAGTTTGATGTCACCCATAATTTGCCAGGGTTTCGCTTATACTTTATAGAAATCCTTCGACAGGCTCAGGATGACAAGGACTGCGCTCCTCGATGAATCGGGACAGGCAGGATGACAACCACAACAATCGGGATGACATGTAGGAAAGGAATAATCAATTAACCAGTAAGAAAACACCCCACCCCTTGGGCACCCCTCTAAAAGAGGGGAATTTTGGGAACATCCCATCCAAATACCAATGAACTAACGCCTATAAACACGCTACCGTCATTTCGACGATAGGAGAAATCTCACGATTGGCTAATCTTCATATGATTAGATTTCTCCACTACGGTCGAAATGACGCGATGGGAACGGGATGAGCTAAGGAACCAATGAACAGTTTTCAGTTAACAGTTATCAGTTAACCAATTTAACAATTAACCAGTTAAACGATTAAACAGTTAACCATCAAGAAACACCCCGCCCGTTGGGCAACCCTCTAAAAGAGGGGAATTTGGGAAGCTAATGAACCAGTGAAACGATTAATCGGATAACAAGTGTGTAAAAGAGATTCTTCGTTGCACTCAGAATGACAAGTAGGCCTAACCACTAATCACTAGCCACTACAATCTACTGCTTAATATTGCTCAAGCGTTCAATAGACACCACATAAATGGCATTACCATGCTTCTCGATCAGCTTTTCCTCCTTGAAATCGGCCAGCATACGACTTACCGTTTCACTGGCGGTACCTACAAAAGCCGCTAGGTCATCCCTAGAAATCTTTAACGTACAGCTATCTTCATGGGCCAGGGCAAATTTCCTGGACAATTGCACCAAAGCCTCAGCTACACGCTTACGTACCGAGAAATAAGCCAATTTAAGCATCTGCTCCTCTTTAAATCTAATATTGCCCGACAATAACTCGATAAAAGCCGTAGCCATTTCCTGGTGGTTAAATAAGGCATCCATAAAATCGGCTTTGGGAATAAGTAGCAGCTCCGTATCAGTTAAGGTAGCCGCATTATCGGCATAGCTAACCCCACAGCACAAGCTCTCGTAACCAAAAAAATCGCCATCCTTATAAATATTGGAAGAAAGCTCCCTGCCATCCTTGAAGCGCTTATAAGTTTTCACCTGTCCACTTTTAATGAAATATAGGTAGCCAGGTTCATCATTTTCTACATAGATCACTTGTTTATTGGCAAAGCTTCTGCCCTTTCCCTTTTGTTTCAGTTCCGAGAAAATAGTATGCAGATCCTTAGGTGCAGCTTTAAAGCCCACGGTTTGGCTCTTCTTTTTCAGTCTGCTCTCAATGGCATTAAACAGTTCCAGGTCGTCAAAAGGCTTAGTCAAATAATCGTCGGCCCCCATTTCCATGCCTTTGCGCATATCCGCCCTTTCGGCCTTTGCCGTCATGAAAATAAAAGGAATACTGGCCAGTTTGGGATTTTTGCTGAGCAGGTACAACACTCCATAACCATCCAGTTCGGGCATCATGATATCGCAAAGAATAATATCCGGTGAGGAGCTCAGGGCCATTTCAACTCCCAGTTTACCGTTCTTGGCCGATATTGCCTCATAGCCTGCCAAGGTCAATACCTCAACCGTGCCTTCTCTAATATCGTCGTTGTCCTCTATAACCAGTACCTTTTTCATGATGTTTTATTTATGTTGATAGGCGATAATTTTCTTATCGCCAGATCATAGTTTCTATTATTTGCCTTCACACTACCTTGCCTGCCCTTATACCGGGCATTGGCACTCCATTTTGAGCGACCAAAATGGAGGAAAAGTCGCCGACTGCGTCTTTTGCTTTTAAAGCCAGTACTAATGCAATTGCATCAATACCGCAAAAGCCAAGGTCGGTTAGTAGCTTATTAAGGGATTGTAATTTGGCTTAAAAGCACGTATCCATTTTCATTTGAATATTTGCATCTGAGTATTACTCTTTTTCAAAATTAAACTTCAAAGTAAACGTAGTCCCTTTATTTTGCTCCGTTTGGCACGCCACCGTACCATTCATTAACCCAACATACCGTTTTACAATATTGAGCCCAAGGCCAGTTCCTGGAATATCGCCCGTATTATGCGCCCTGAAAAAAGGCTCAAACAAATTCACCTTATCCACCTCCGGAATACCAATACCATTATCCTTCACCTCTACAATCAGCTCGTTCTGTTTCAAAATGGTGTTAAACTGGATCATGGTATTTTCGCCCGAATACTTAATAGCATTGGAAATAAGGTTAATGATACAGTTCTTTAACAAATTATGGTCTAAAAATACCTGCGCACTAGTGCCCGTATGTTCATACACAATCAGCTGATTTTGTTTACTGATCAACTGCATTTCCTCCACAATTTCTTCAGCAAAAAAAATAATGTCGAACCAATTGGCTCTAGGCTCTACTTTTCCTGCTTCCAATTTCTCTAGAGATAGAAAATCGTTGAGAATGGTCGTCAGGTTATTAATGGCATTTTTAATCTTCGATGTGTGCTTTTCAACATTCGCCTCATCGTGCTTAGAGCTGTATTTATCAATCAGCGACGCCGATAATTGAATAGAGCTCAATGGTGTTCTAAACTCATGAGAAGCCATAGATACAAACCTAGTTTTTAACTGGTTAAGTTCCTTTTCCTTTTCAAAAAGTGCACTTACATGTTCTTTAGCTGTTTCCAGTTCGTTAATGGAGCGAATAAGATCTTGCGTACGTTCCTTGATCTTTTGTTCCAACTCTTCAGTATAGCTCTTGATCTTAAGCTCATCCTCCTTTTGTCTGCTTAGATCATGGATAAAGCCCGTAAAGATGCGCCGATCCGAGAACTTCACTTCGCTCACTCCCAATCGGAAAGGGAACATAGAACCATCTTTACGTTGACCTTGTACTTCCCTACCAATCCCAATAATATGCCTTTCGCCGGTATGACGATAATTGGCAATATATTGATCGTGCCTAGCCTTATCAGGCTGCGGCATGAGTACCGAAACGTTTTTACCAATGAGTTCGCTACGATCATAGCCAAACAGGGTAAGTGCCGAAGGGTTAATGTGCTCAATAATGCCAAACTCGTCAATGGTAATGATTCCATCAATAGCATTCTCAATAATCGCATTTAACAATTTGGCTCTTTCCATGTACTCAGTTCGAATTGAAGTTCAAAGTTAAAATTTTTAGGGATTAAGAGATAGTGGTTAGGGATTAGTAGTTAGATATTAGTAGTTAGATGAGCAGTTGGTAGAATTCCCCTCCTTTAGAGGGTACCCAACGGACGGAGTGTTTTTTACAGGTTAGCTGTTTAATCGGTTAACTGGTCAATTGCAAATTCCTTTCCTATCTCGTCATTAACCACTCACCACTAGTTATTGACCATTAATCACCACTTTCTCTAACCTTTTCTCCGATAAACTTAGCTCCTTTAACACATTCACATTGGCCAATTCTGCAAATAAGCCTTTATAGTAATGGATTCCCTTATGTAACTGTTCCTTAAAATTATCCAAATGTTTCCTTTTCTTGTCGTTGATATCGTCCCAATAACGTTGTATCTCAGTCTGCAAATAATCAATATATAAGTTCAGTTCATTCACAAACACATGCGGACGTTGTACTTTTTCCAATAAGTTCACACCGCCATAAATATGCTTCACCATTTCGTCTAAAGAATAAACCTTATTGAAAAATGCCAAATTAGGACCTGGACAAATGGCTACGGCCTTGCTTTCCTTTGGCTTTAGCATGTGGGTTTTGATATAGGTTGAGGTACATAAACCTTCGCACAGGCATACCTTTTCCGTAATACGTTCGTAAGCTTTCTGATGGGCACTTTCTTCCAAATGCTGCGCCTTCAGTTCATTAAGCTTAAGTTTTTGGTATTTACTAGAAGCCGTGCAAATAGGCTCTTTAGTGAATTCTGTATTGGTACACAGGTATTTTTTGGTGCATGGGCTTCCAGGCTTTCCAGCGGCAATACGATCTAAACGCTGCTGCTCGGCGCTGCTGTACCTAAAATTATTGAACAACACTCCCAACGGCGAAGAATTGCTTAAATAGTAATCCTCCTGCTTTGCTTGTGCCAATTGTTGTAAAGTTTGCTCGTCAACATTGGTGACTTCAGGCACCAGTAAAAACGGACTGCCCCAGCCCGTAGCATCCAAATGGTAATATTTTAACAAAAATTCATTTTCCTGTGCCGTACCTATACCACCCTGAACGGTAATGCGCTGCTGAGGCATTTGATCAATAGCCATCTCTTTTTGCTGCAGGGCCTTAAGATAAAGCGCTTCCAGCTCTAAGCGCATGGGTGCTCGGTTTTGTTTAAAATCCTCCAAGATAGGTCCAAGCAGGAAGCCCTCTGTAGCAAAAGCATGTCCACCACAGTTTAAGCCCGATTCTATCCTAAATTCCGACACCCATAGTCCTTTTTTGGCCAAGAACTTGGCCTGTATCAATGCCGAACGGTAATCGCTCACTTTTAAAATGATACGTTTGGTAAATTTGCCTTCCTTATTGGGATTAAAACCTTCAAATTTCTCGATGTAACTATACAAACGTGGGTTCATTCCAGCCGAAAGTACTACCGAAGCACTTAACTCACTTTCCGCAAAAGCTCTAAGTGCGGCCAGAGCATCTGTGTTTTCATCACCTAAATATGTGCCATCCTGATCAAAGTTAAGTTTATCTACCTTGGCCATAATGTTCACATCAATATTGCCCTTTTCCATCCGTTCCCTTAAACGGTCTTGGAATATCTTTTTCCTTTGCCCTTCTGGATATTCCATCATCAGCTCATAACCGTGCTTATCTACCGAATCATCGGGCAGTAATTCAAAATAACGGCATATCTCGTTCCCAGGCATAAACTCCTGTTGTTTAATTGTTTCAAACTGTTGATCAACCAATTGATTGAGCAAATTCAAATAAGCCTTGATACGCTTGGTACGGCTATCTTCTACCTTTTTATCAATAGGATGGTATGGAAGCTGGTTCAACTGCGAATGGTATTTACGCATGCGTTCGGTCAGTTCATCATCAACAATGGAAACTACCGACGAAATACCGTAACGGGCAACTTTTAAAGGAGTATCAATGGAAAAACCTAAACCTAAAACCGGGATATGAAATTGATGGGGCATATAAAATGAGTGTTGTACTTTTCCGTCAAAATTATTGAGCGCACCCCCCTTTTTGCAGTGTACAGGTCACATTAAAAAGTGATTTAAGTCATATTTTGGAATTAGGTGCTAAGGGGTTAGGAAATAGTGGTTAGGGATTAGTGGTTAGTGGTCAGTAGCTAGTAGTTAGTTCATTCCTTTGCTATGTTGTCATCCTGCCTGTCCCGATTCATCGAGGAGCGCAGTCCTTGTCATCCTGAGCCTGTCGAAGGATCTTTAAGCACTGGTTAACTGGTTAGTTTGTTAATTGTTTGTTCCTACGTCTTCATTACTATTACCCAGAGATTTACTTTGTAGCTGCTTCGCGGTTCTCATCGCTTTGCTTCCCTCGGAATGACAAGCATGGCCAATATCACTATCAGTACCATATGTAGATCTACGTCTAGGTCTTTGCTCCTTAATCTTTATTTCTTAATCCTTGTTCGTTGCTCCTAATTCCTAGCCCCTAATTCCTGGTACCTAACTACTAGTATCAATTCTATGTTAAGCCCAACTGTTAACATTAACAAAATGATAATATACACTTAACGTGCTAATGCCCTAGTTTTGCGGAAAAGCCCATTCCATGAAGAAAGATAAACAGAAAGCACAAATTAAAGCTGAGCGCAAAAAAGCAGAGAAAATTATTAAAGCTACGCTGATTGCTGAACTCACTACCGTAGCCAGTAAATTTGCAGAGCCTTCAAAGAAGCTAAAGAAACTGATAGAGAAAACAGCGTCAGCATTTGCTAAGGAAATCAATAAAAATATCAAACCTGTAGAAAAAGTAGCTCCCGAAAAACAGGCGGAAACTACGGCTGCTGCTGCGCCAGCCAAAGTAAGCAAACCACGTACTACCCAAAAAACAGAAAAGGAAGCAACAAAATAGTTGTATTAATTTATTGCGTATAAATAGCTGTAAAGATGTTACTTACCTCATTACAGCTATTTTTATTTAGTGGTGTTTGGTTTAAAATTTTCAAATTCTATTTCATTTAGCCAATATTTAATTGCAACTTTGTGTCAATAATGCAAAGAAGAGCAACATATCGTAAAAGGGCAGCAAATCAATTTGCGGCATTCCTACTAACGATATTGTTTTTGGCCATTCCTTTAGTGCAAACCCTGCACTCCCATCATGCCAAAACCTTCTTCAGCAAAAACAATACAGAAAAATCATTTACCGATGCCAGTGAGAAATGTCTCATTTGTGAATATAATGCCAACATTAAAGGCAAGCAAATACTCATGAGCTATGCTCCTGCACTTGATATTCCTACACAGGTATGTGCCGAGCTCAATAGCTTTGTATATACCAGGATTTATAAGTTCACTCTTCAGAACTTTTCCAACAAAGGCCCTCCTAGCCTTTTAGCTTAATTCTTTTAATTGACAATGCAGCCTTACACAGGGTATCGTATTGTTTGATCATCCCCTATTTTTTACCGAAAAGGCCCTTGGGCACTTTCTCTAATCTATTCTTGTTTTTTGGTGTGGTATGCCGCTAAGTGTTAACCTATGGTTGGTGTTAAGCTTGCTGCACATCAAATGCTAAGACCAATTGTTTCTAATGAAAAAATGGTATGCATTATTTGCTAGCTGCTTGTTTGCCAGCTATGTTTTAGCGCAGAGCACCGAAGTGTCGGTGTATGTAAGTAACGCTCAACAAACTGCTGTTAAAGATGCTAAAGTAACCCTACACAACTCGTCTGCACATACAGACGCCTATGGAACTGCAGTGTTAAAAAACATTCCTTTGGGAAATGATGTGCTAACCGTGCATGCTCCGGGCTATGCCGATTACGAAAAGCACATACAAATTACCGCCAGCAATAAACATATCCATGTGAAGCTGAAACCAGAAGTAACGGAGCTTAAAACCGTAGAAATTAATAGCAATAGCCAAAACATCAGAAAAAGTAGCGAAGCTAGAAGCATTGACGTAATAGATCAGCGTTTTGTACAGCAGCATTTGGGTGGCAGCCTGATGCAAACACTCGACCGCTTACCTGGCATTAGCAACATAGGAATTGGCTCAGGACAATCGAAACCCCTTATTAGAGGTTTAGGCTTTAACAGAGTGGTAGTAGTAGATAAGGGCATTAAACATGAGGGCCAACAATGGGGTGCCGATCACGGTTTGGAGATTGACCAATTTGCTGCCGGGGAAATTGAGGTCATTAAAGGGCCATCATCCTTCTTATACGGGGCCGATGCTATTGGAGGAGCCATTAACCTTAAGCCTATCAACATTGCAATGGAACAAGGCTTGGGGGGCAGCGTTAACCTGATCGGTAAATCTAACAACAACCATTACGGTACTTCCATTAATCTTTTTGGCAGCAACAAAAAGTGGTTTTTCGATAGCAGATTGACCTACCAAAACTATGCGGATTACCGTGTACCTACCGATACCGTATACGTATATGACTTTGCCGTAGGCCTACATCAACACAGATTACGCAATACCGCAGGCAGGGAAACAGGACTGCATTTGAGTAGCGGATACATAGGCGAGCGCTTTAAAACTTCCTTACATGCCAGTAACAGCTATGCCAAAAGTGGATTTTTTGCCAATGCTCATGGTTTAGAACCTCGCAGGGTTGATCAGGCCTTACATGACCGATCTAACCGTGATCTGCTATCGCCCTACCAAAGGGTCAACCATTTTAAACTCATTAGCCGCACAGAGTTCATCCATACAAACAGTAAAACCGAGGTAGAACTAGGTTTTCAGCGAAACTTTAGACAGGAATTTAACCACTATGTGAACCATGGCTATATGCCGCCTATTTACCCTGTTGATATGAGCATTCCAAAACATTTAGAAAGGGAATACGACAAGTTTATTTATTCGGGCAATTTAAAGCATAGCTTCTCCTTGCACCACCACCACTTGCAAATAGGTTTAAACACTGATCATCAAGACAACAGTATTAGCGGTTGGAGCTTTTTAATACCAGGTTTCCAACAGTTAAATACAGGACTTTTTGTGTACGATAAATATGTAGTGAACCATCAGCTCATTTTACATGGTGCCTTACGTTACGATTATGGACATGTTCAATTTGAAAGATATGACGATTGGTTCACTTCTGAACAAAAAGAGGGCAATACCACTACCATTGAGCGCTTAACTCGTGCCGCTAGCTTCAGCAGAGATTTCAACAGTTTTGTATGGTCGGCAGGTATGAATTATAACCCAGGTAAACTAGGTTTAAAGGTAAACATAGGCAAGAGTTTCAGAATGCCTATTGCCAAAGAGCTAGCGGCCAATGGCGTGAACTATCATTATTTCAGCTATGAGAAAGGGAATGCCAACTTAAATGCAGAGGTAGCCTACCAAGCCGATTTGGGCATTAGCTATACCGAAAAGCAATGGGCAATAAGTTTCAGTCCTTTCTACAACTATTTCCCTAACTACATCTATCTTAATCCAACCCCTTACCACGATTATTATTACGGCGCAGGCAATCAGGTATTCGAATACACCCAAAGCCGTGTGATGCGCTACGGTGCTGAATTGAAGGTCAATTATCAGTTGCTACCAAGCCTAAGTTCTGAGATTTTGGGAGAATACCTATATAGCGAGCAGCTATCTGGCGGCAAGAAAGGATTTACTTTGCCTTTCTCTCCAGCGCCTTCGGCATTGCTTAATCTTACATGGTTGCCAAGGTTATCAGACCAACTTCATCACAGCTATCTATCGGTTGATTATCGCCTTACCGCCTCGCAGAACAATATTGTGCCTCCTGAGAAAAAAACACCGGGCTATCAGGTGGTAAATGTACAGATGGGCACCACCCTAAATGTCAGCAAACAGATGTTTGAACTGAACTTACAAGTGCAAAACCTGCTCAACGCCAAATACCTTAACCATACCAGCTTCTATCGTTTAATTGAACTGCCCGAAGCCAGTCGCAACATCATCCTATCCATTAAAATGCCATTTAAAATTAAATAAATCACTAATAAACCATTAAAATGAAAACAAAACATATGCTGGTAGCCTTTCTGGTTTTAACAGGCACCTTTACCGCATGTAAAAAAGACAAACCTGAGCCTGAATTGGTAAAACCTACCGTTCAAAACGTTGAAATTGGTTACGCAAATAATAAGCGTGCGATAAGAGGTCGAGATTTTCACCTCAATGCCGATATATTGGCCGGTGATAAAATCACTTCTGTAATGGTAAAGATTTTACAGAAAACAGGTCAAACCTATACTGCCAACTGGAAATTTGAATTGACTTGGGACGAATTTAAAGGCGTTAAAAACACGAACGTACACAAGCACTTTACCATCCCTACCGAAGCACCAGAAGGCACCTACGATTTTCTTTTCATTGTAAATGATGAAAACGGCACTAAGCTGGAGCTGAAGGAAGATTTTGTGATTATAGATGCGGCAAACATGCCTGTAGATCCCATTGTTGACCGGGATATTTTCTCGAGAAATGGCACCATGATCTATTACATGAATACTTATGTAGAAAATCCTTTGGTATTTAAAAAGAATGATGAGTTTACCGCACGTACACAGATCAAACAAATTCAAGGTGATGGCACCCTTTATACCGTGCTCATTAACAGAAAATTAAACTATTTCCCCGAAACAATAAGCCAATTGGACCTTAAAAAAGGAATTATCATTTCTAAGGTAGAACACAAAGGTCTTGGTCCTGCTTCCAGCATCACCACGCTAAAAAATGTGAATGGTGTATGGGGTGGCGACGCTATCCTTATCGGAGTAGAAAAAGATGGCATTGGTAATGTTATTTCAGGCGAAAAAGCATGGGCTTCGGGGCAGTACAACTTGGTAATCCTATACCACAACACTACCTACAATGTCAGCACGCATAAGTCAATTCCCATCACTATTAACTACGAATAACAAATCATACTCATTAACAATTTAATATTAAATCTTAATCACAATGAAAACAAACAAATTTCTATTAGTAGCCCTACTTTTTGTAACTGTGTTAAATGCCTGTAAGAAAGACAACGATGAGGTGATTACACAGGCTCCTAAAATTACAGACCTAGAGATTGGAAGTAACAATAACAAAACCGCTTATCCTGGCAATGACCTGCATGTGGAAGCTACTATTGAGGCCCCAGGAAATATTGCTGAGGTAAAACTGGAAATTAATCCTGTAAACGGTAACGGATGGAAACTAAGCACCACCTATACCGATGGTTTAAAAGGTTTAAAAAATGCAGCATTCCATAAACATATTGATGTGCCGGCTACAGCAGCCGTTGGGAATTACAAAGTAACCCTTACCGTTACAGACCAAGTAGGTAAAATCACTAAAATAGAATCAGATTTAAAAGTTGTAGTTGACCCTACTCTACCTTCAGTAGCTAACTTAGAAGTGGAATACGAAGGCAATGATGAAATTCATTTAGATGCTACCGTAAATGCTCCTGGCAAAATTGCCAAAGTAGTGGTTGAAGTACATGGAGGCACTTACCACAAAGAGTTTGAATTCACCGATGTAGCCATGGTTGGACAAACTACCTATAAATTCCACAAACACGTGCACATTACCGGAGCTCCAAATGGCCATTACCACATTCATGTAAAGGTTATTGATCAAGCTGGCAAATCTATTGAGGTGGAGGACCATTTTGATAAGAAATAAAACAGTTATCAGTTGGCAGTTAACAATTGGTTAAGCAACTTACCAATTCCCTCTCTTTTTCAAGGAGAGGGCTAGGGAGAGGTTTTTAATGAACCCTCTCTGCCCTTTGGGCATCTCTCCCTTTTAGGGAGAGAAAAGTACTTAGGAAAGACTGTGCAAATAAGCAATTAACCGATTAAACAAATCGACAGTTAACCAAACTGTTTAAAGATCCTTCGCTTCGCTCTGGATGACAGGGATGGGATGCTGCTTCCCAGAGAATAGGCACAGGCAGGATGACAAGTAGGCCTAACACTAACTACTAACATCAAAATACTAAATACTAAATACTAAATACTAACTACTAACTACTAATATCTAAATACTAATCAATAATGAACAAATTGAAACTAAGCGGCCTTTCTGTACTGGTATTATTAACAGTTATAAGTGGTTGTAAAAAAGACAAAGAGGAAGTAGATACCATTTATCCAACAATCTCCATTGATGCGGCTAATGCTTTCCCAAAGCAGTGTAGTGTCATTAAAAGAGGTGAAAAATTCACTTTCAGGGCTGACCTGTCAGATAATTTGGCATTAGGTTCAGTGAGTGTAGATATACATCATAATTTTGATCATCACAGCCACAGCACCGAGGTATTGGCCTGTAATATGGATGCCAAAAAAACACCCGTCAATCCCCTACTGTACATCAAAGATTTCCCAATCCCTAGCGGACAGAAAACCTATCAAATTGTACAGGAAATAGACGTGCCCGCTAACATTGACCCGGGCGATTACCATTTCTTGATCAGGTTAACCGACCAATCGGGATGGCAAACCATTAAAGGTTTAAGCATTAAAATACAATAAGACATATGAAACCAATTAAGACCTTATTCATCATCCTCTCCGTAACCTTTATGAGCAGTGGATGTAAGAAAGACCACTCTCATGAAGAGAATGAACCGGAAAAACCCTTTGTAATCACCGAACATTATATTGCGGGGACCCTCGCCCAAAAAACAGGAAGCAAGTACAGCAGCGTATTTTTTATCCAATTGTTAAAAGACAACCAAGCTTTATTTATCAATTCATCTGCTAACAATTTATCAGGTACCTATACCCTTACCGATACGGAACTGATTTTTGAAGTAACTGGCGGCAATGCCCGTATCGCTAAGTTTACGCTAGATAAGAATAAGAAAGTTACTTCTGCCTATTACAAAGCACTTACTATGGAGTATGAAGCCACAGGTGAACTTTTGCCAATTAAAACAACGAATGAATTGTCGAGAAAAACCTTTAAAGGTGATGAATACAAAATGGGTGAAACGGTTAACAGAACTGGATTAAGCTACAGTTTTGGAGCTACTGCCTATGGTTCAGGTACTGACCTTGCCAGTATCGATAAAAACACGAATACTTATACCCTCATTGGTGGTAGTGGATTTAAATACATTAATGGCAGCAATGTAGAACTTGGCTTTCTTTCCAATAAGAAACTAACTGTTTTTAGGGTAAGTGGCCTCTATTACTACGGCAAGTATGATCAACAGTAAATTGAAAGATAGTTTTGTTTAGGTTAGTGACAAATGCTCCAGTGGATGCTGGGGCTTTGTTCTACATTATTACTATTTAAAAAACCTCGCAGGTTTTAGAAACCTGCGAGGTTTAGCATTTATAGATATATTGGGCAAGATGTAACTGACTGATAGTTGTTTAAATATTTTTATTGCATAGCTGACCCTGAAATAAATTCAGGGTGACGCTAAATCAATGCTCCTTCATGCTGACCACGGAGTAGCTGCGAAGCAAATTTAGTTCAGCATCAGTTTTATAGATTAATTACTGGTCGAATTCAGGTTCGTAGGTTTTAGAAACCTACGAGGTTTAATTACTCAAGCTAATATTTTGCCAATGCTATGAATGTATCAATTTACTACTGTCTAAATCTAGAAATAGCACTGCTTGCGGATGGTTTCTTAATATCGTAGCGGGGTTTTCTGTACTTATTGGCCTGTTTAAAGTATTTGCTACAGCATTAGCCTTTGTTGGCCCCGGTACAACGCAATTAATGTAACGAGCACTCAGCAAGGCAGGGATAGTTAATGTAAGTGCTTGTTTGGGCACTTGGTTTAAATTGGCAAAGCAACCGTCGTTTACCTGTTGTTGCCTGCAAACTTCATCTAATATTACCACTTTAACCGTGTGTTTATCTTCAAAATCAGCTACTGGCGGGTCGTTAAAAGCCAAATGACCATTTTCGCCAATACCCATGCAAACAATGTCTACTGGGTGCTGTTGCAATAATGCAGTATATCGTGCACATTCAGCTGCAATATCTTCGGCATTGCCATTAAGGTAATTTACCGACTTAAAGTTGAATTTATCAAACAAACGCTCTTTCAAGAAGTTCCCAAAACCTTGCGGTGCATCAGCAGCTAGACCAATATATTCGTCCATATGAAAAGCATTAATACGTTGCCAATCTAAATTTTCATATCGTAGGGCTTCTAAAAATTCGTTTTGTGAAGGTGCGGCGGCAAATACCACGTTAACTTCATCTTTTGTGCTCAACAGTTTGTTCAATTCCTTGGCAAATTTTTCTGCGGCGGCGGCTCCCATTTCTCTACGGGTATTGTATATCCTTATGTCTAGCTTATTTTCTTTATCGATGTTCATGGTTGTTTGTATTGAATTATAAATGCAACGGTCAGTTAACTGAAGGCAAGTTCTCCAAAAAAGTCTTTCCTATGGAAATCTGGCTGTTCGGCCTCAATCATATTCCATGTTAGGAAGTGCGGTTGTGGCAAACCATCACCACATTTATAAAAATTACCTTTTGCTTTGAGGTGGCTAAATGACCTCAGTTGGTGCTCCAAAAATATTTCCCTAGGGATTACCAACATGATTTCCCAATCGAAACCACCATCGCTATTTAACGTGCTATTGGCATTGATCTTTGAAGAAAAACTAAGCTGCTTAATGACTTCTATGGGGAACAACTTTCTATCGTTGCGACCACTGCCATAACCTATTTTGGTAAAACCCAAACAATTGAACTCTAGGTTGTAATAGCCTTGCTCATCAAAAGCAATAAAGAGCTCCACGCAACTGTCGTTATGGATATTTCCATTGTTAACTTCGTTGGCAGCAAGGTATTTTTCGGCAACTATGTATTTCAATAAAATGGCTTGTCCGTTGTGTGCCATGGCAAATTTGGCCTGTACATTGGCCTGATAGACTGGCCAAGGATTACAATCTATAGGCACGGCAGGCAAACGGTCCATCAACTGGTTAAGTTTGTCTACTTTTTGGGTGTCTTTTGTTTCTAAAAAAGGGATCTCTAATCTTCTCACTCTAATTTCCTTTGTATCGGCTTTAATTTTTTACTTCCTCTTTGGTATACACCACATTTCCTTTTACAATAGTGGTTTGGATATTAATATCTTCATCGAAAATGACGATATCGGCATCTTTTCCTTTTACCAACTCTCCTTTTCTATCTTGTATATTTAAGATTTTTGCTGGGGTTGCACTGGCCATTTTTACGGCATCAAGTAAAGGAACTTCGGCCAGTTGAACCATGTTCCTTACTAAACGATCTGCGGTGGCCACACTGCCCGCAAATGCCGTACGATCTGGCAACTTGGCTACGCCATCTTCAATAATGACTTCGAGGCCATCTTTTAAACTGCCTAATATGCTTTTACCTTCTGGCATACCGGCTCCCCGCATGGCATCGGTAATGAGTGCGGTATGGTTGGTGCCCTTAATTTTATAAATCAGTTTTAACAGCGGTGCTGGTAGATGCACACCATCAACAATGATTTCTACAGTCATATCGTCCAGTAAATAGGCACTTTCTATAGCTCCCGCATAGCGGAAGGCATTACGCCTTGATACACCCGACATACAGGAGTAGAAATGTGTAGCATGTGTAAAACCTACTTCATAAGCTTTCACCACCTCTTCATAAACGGCGTCGGTATGGGCAATGGCAGCTAAAACGTCGTTTTGCTGCAGGGTCCGACCAAACTCCAAAGTACCGGGCAGTTCAGGTGCGGCACTCCAACGTTTAATATGTTTAGAGGCGGCCAGTATTTCCTGATACTCGGTAGGATCAGGGTTTCTGATGTAGCGCGGATCTTGAGCACCTTTTTGCGACATGGCGAAATAAGGCCCCTCGATATGGATACCTACAAAATCTGCTCCTTTGGTATTTACGGCCAACGCTTGCTCATAAATGTGGAGTGTGGCAAGCAAGTCTTCTTTTTCGCAGCTCAGCGTAGTAGGCATTAAAGCAGTAGTGCCGTATTTAGCGTGCGTGCTGGCAATAGTTAAAAAGGCATCTAATGTATTGTCCATAAAATCATGGCCGCCACCACCATGTACATGCATATCGATAAAGCCGGGAGCAACGTAATTGCCCTTGGCATTGATTTCCAATGCCCCCTCCACTGCTATATTTTGAGCACTGATCTCCGCTATCTTTCCGTTGGCAATAATCATTGTTCCCTCCTTCAGTAAACCAAAGGGGGTAATGATATTGGCATTGTATATTTTGATGTAATTGTTCATGAAAACTTATTATTTGTGGTCCAGTTTTTAATTTTGTGACCATAGAAAGCATAAAAAATGAGGTACACATAACACGGTATCAATACCCAGTAAGCTTCTCTTAGTCCATGCTGATCTGCCCAATAGCCATAAAGAAGCGGCATAATTGCATTGCCGCAAAGGCCCATGATGAGCAAGGAAGCTCCAGTTTTGATGAATCGACCAAGGTTATCGAGCGCTAACGGCCAAACACCCGCCCATATCATGGAATTAGCGAAACCTAACAATACAATGAACCAAACAGAAATATCAGTTTGATGACCAAATAAGGTGATTTGCTTAGAAAACAGCAGAATACAACAACTTAAGGTAAGCCCTAGCAGCGTACAAATTTTAAGAGCATTTAACTGAGTTAATATTTTGGGAATAAATGTAATGCCCAACAAGTAACCTATAATGGTTGCCGTTAAAGTGTAGGATGGAAAGGTTTTGGCCTCCATAAAATCCATTCCGTGATGGGTGGCATAGTTCACAATACTATCAACCGCAATTACTTGTGAACCTACATGGAAAAAGATGGCAAATGCCCCTAATACCAAATAAGGGAAATCTAGTATGCTGTTCTTACCTACATTGGTATTTGAAACTTCTTCTGATTCGCTGTCGGTATCTATTTCGGGCAATGGCGAGAAACGCACGAAAAACCCCAAGAGCAATAGCAACCCGGCTACCACGCCATAAGGCATCACTACCCTTTGGATGAGTGCGTCCAAAGCCTCGGCTTTTTCCAGGCCCTGCATTTGTTCAATTTGCTTGAACAGCGCACTGTCGGTTGGACGTAACACTACCGCTGAGAACAGCAAAGGCGCAATGATGCCCGCTAACTTATTGCAAATGCCCATGATGCTGAAACGTTGGGCGGCCCTTTCTTTCGCTCCCAAAATAGTAATGTACGGATTGGCTGCGGTTTGCAAAATGGCTAATCCTATACCTAAAGTAAATAAGCCTGTAAGAAAAATGCCGTAGGTTCTGGTTAAGCCCGCAGGTACAAATAATAAGGCACCGATACACATGGCCCAAAAACCAAACATCATCCCCTTTTTGAAGCCTACTTTTTTAAGTAAGTAGCCTGCCGGTAGCGACATGACCAAATAGGCAATGTAAAAGGCAAAGGCTACTAAATAAGATTGGAAATGGTTAAGCTCACAGGCTATTTTAAAGAATGGGATGAGGATGGCATTGATCCACGTTACAAAACCAAAGATAAAGAACAATAGTCCTATAATGGCGATAGATACGGCACTATCCCTTTTGGATAAACTGCTTACCTGTACTGCTTTATTTTGCTCCATCGTTGTTTACTTTATCTATTTTTGAAATTGCACTACCCCTACCTGCCTGATTAAATGTTCTAAAAATGAGCTGATTGTTTGCATTTACAGGCATCGTATACAGTGGGCTATTGAGGGTAGGTATAGAGCCATCTGTCGTGTATCTGATGGTAAAACCTGGCAATTGTACATTGGCCGACACCTTACCACCTTCTACTTTTAAACCTGGTGCAGGAATACGGTAACTAAAGCCGCCTGCATAATGGTTCAAGCGCTTTAATTCTCTTTTGCCTAATTGGTTGTAAAAGCTGTAAAGTGATTGTTCATATTGTGTTTTGGCTTTGCTTTCGTCGGTTTCTTCTGCCCAATCTGGACTTTTTGACCAAGCTCTCTCCGCCAAAGCCAATAATCTTGGTAGGAGCAAGTATTCTAAATGGTCTTTGTTTTTGATGGTTTCAGACCATATTTGTCCTTGTAAACCAACAGTGTTATTTTTACCAACAGCGGTAAGCTTTTGCGCTTCGTTCAGCACCTTTTCACTCAGTTGCCTACCCAAGTAGTTTTTCTGTTGGTTTTTGAGATAGTTATAAGGAATAAAGCTAAAAGGTTTGTCGAGTTCGGTAAAACCACCCCAATAAAAACCTGGCTCTTCAAATTTCTTATAGTAAGCCATGTCAAAATAGAAAGTACTTACAAAAGAAATCACAACTTTATAATTGCCATTGGCCAAGCGATAAGCCAAATCCTCATTGCCTAGCAAGTTGTTCCATACGTTTACATGTACATTTTGATTGGCAAATTTATCGTTCACCAACCATTTGGATTTCCCGTTTTCTACGGCTTTCTTCAAGCCTACTTCTTCCCATCCAGACAGGTACAAACCTTTCTTTTTCAACATGGCATTTACCTTGCCGAAGTAGTAATCCCAAAGGTCTGCAGTGGTTTTAATATTATGATCGCTTTGCCTTAGGGCATTAAACGCAGGTGATTTCTCCCAAACGCCTTTAGGTACTTCATCGCCACCAAAATGGATGGTTTCTAAAGGGGCATTGGCCTCTTTATACATGGTGATGATGTCGTCGGTTACGGCTTCTAAAAAGTTATACACTGATGGCATGGCCACATCTATCACATTATCGTTCCATTTTTGTACAGAGCGATATACAGATTGATCTTCAAGATGATGGAGCAGATACTGTTCTGCCGCGGCCTTATTTCCTTTTTTCAACAAGTTTCTGTAGCGATAATCCATAGCTTTAATGGCGGCTCTGGCATGACCCGGTGTTTCTATTTCAGGAATTACCCGAATGTGCCTAGCTGTAGCATAACGCAAAATTTCCTTAAAGTCTTCTTTGCTATAGTAGCCGCTTCCTGGCAACTTGTCTCTATAAGGTCCAGATCCATAGGCGGGTTGCAAGTGGCTTCCTTCAGCATCGAGATGCGCACGTTTAGCCCCCACGCCAGTGAGTTCAGGCAACGATGGTATCTCTAAGCGCCAACCTTCATCATCATTAAGGTGAAAGTGCAGGGTGTTGATTTTGTATAGTGCAAATACATCCAAAAGCTTTAATATTTGCGCCTTTGGCTGAAAGTTTCTGGCTACGTCTAGCATAAATCCACGATAGCCAAAACGAGGGTTATCCTTCACCTCTACCCCAGCTAAAACAATTGTTTTAATCTTGTCGGTTGCAAATGCGGCTGGATCAATCATCGTTTTTAGGGACTGGATACCATAAAAAACACCCGAATTACTTCCTGCTTTGATGATCGCCCCTTTTTCATTAATGCTTAACGAATAAGCTTCATTTGGCAAAGCATCTTTTAATAAACTGATAGTTGGTTTAATGGCTGATGATAATTTACTTGCATTTATTTTCTTTCCAAACAACTTAGAGAGGTCATTTGCTAATAAATTGGCTTCGTTTTCAAAACCTACTTCATAGCCAATGGTTAGGTTCGAGCTTAAAGTTAATGACTCGTTATTTTCTATATAGCTTACCGGTGTAGGAAATACTTTAGTTAGTTTATTTTCATTGATATCAACAATGTGTTGATTAGCCTGAAAAATCATTTCAGGTGTTGTTTCCTTGTCGCCACCAACTCTATAAAACTTTTTTTGATCGGGGGGAGCTACGAAAGCTACTGGTTTAAAGGGTACAATCTCCTTATTGTTATCCCAAACCAGATAGAAGCCCTGAGGCGAATCAGAAGTATTCACCATCCAGGAGTTGGAAAGCATTTCATATGTTAAGCTTTCTCCTGGTTTAAGCCCTTCAAAGTCCTTTCCAGGAGTAAAACAAGATAAGTCGCCGTTGAGATGGGTAACATCAAACGGCTGATTAGCAGTTTTTGGCGTGATTACCCTAATAAAATTGAAATATAACTTCCATCCTGCTTTTGGCAAAGCCGTTTTACCTACGTTCTTGATTTCTAATACAGATAGACCCTGTTCATCTTTCAGGTAGTTATTCTCTAGCGGCTGCCAAGTAATAGCCAAATCTAAATCTTGCGCTTTTTTTACTTGTCCAAACACAATGGTACTAGCCAAGCTAAGCAATATGGTATATAGGAACTTCATCTTAATTATTCGTTTTACTTCTAGACAATCGTTGGATCAGGAGCTTAATTTTTGCATTTCTCAATTGGTTTTCTTGATCTAGCTCTGCATCGTACAAAGCATATTTATTCAGAGCGATAAATCTTTTATCGAGCTGGGCAGTGTCTAATTGTTTTAGTTGTTTAATGATTTCGGGCACCCTACTTTCCTTAAAGTCTACGCTATTCACTTCAATCTCTAAAGCCATGTAAGTAAGGTATTGCACTCTTATATCAGCCATTAAGCGATAGTGCTCAAATTCTTCTTTATTCTTTAAAGGTTTTAGCTCATCAAATTGCTTTGCTGCAAGTTTAGCACTGTCGAGTAGTTGATTGATACTTACATTTTTATTGCTTACCACCCCTTGGTTAACTTCATAGGGAGCTTTGGTTAGCGCCTCCCAAAAGGTCTTGCTTTGTGCTTCATTAAATCCGTAAGTTTTAAGGCTGTAATTTTTGGCAAATTGGGCAATGTTTAACGGTTCCTTAGTCTTTAAAGCTTCGAAATAAGCATCGATGAGCATGTTAAAGCCAGTAATTGGATATACTCGTCTAATGGCATAAAGATCAACGATATCTCTTGTCGTTTCAAACACAGGCGAATATAATCCTGAGGTAGACCACGAGGTCATCACCATTCCTTTGTAGCCAAAGTTTCTGGCTGTTGGGATAAAATCTTTAATGTTTTTAAAGTGCTTTTCCCATTGCGTTAGGAAATAATTATCTGGATGGCTTCTGATGGATGGCGAACCCCATATCTCAAAACCGCTTTCTAATAACTTGCTATGGTCTCCGAACATATTGGTATCCCAGCCATAATTCCAATCAATAAAAATGGTTTGCTTAGGTAAAAGCTTTAATGCATCTGGATATTTAATGGCAATATCAGCCCATAGCACGGGTCTTTTACCCAAACTTACCACTAAATCACAAAGCAATTTGATATAGTCGCCATATAAACGGCCTTTGCCTAATTCCTGGGCTTTCTTTTTTGACTTCTCTGAATGTCCAAGCAAATAAGTTTCATCACCCCCAATGTGGATGTAATTTGAGCTGTGCGTAGAAATCAAATCGGTGTACAAATCTTTAAACAGCGCCTTGTTTAAATCTTCCTGTAGGGGATCTACCTGCGAATAGTCTTTTTGGTCTTCTCTTTGATTTTTGTATCGGTAATTGCGTAGGATATATTCTACGTGGCCAAAACTCTGTTGTAATGGGATCACATCAATATGGATGGTTTTGCAGTAATTCACAAAATCAATCACTTCTTCTCTGGTATAGGCAAACCTATTGGCAATCATCGGATGATTTTTGAATGGGTAAGTAGCTTCCCACTCCATTACCAGGGTATTAACGCCATTTTCGCTCAACTTCTTGGCAAAAGCTTTTAAAGCGGGCATTTTCATCACCTGTATCCTAAGGTCTAAATGAAAACCTTTCACCGAAAAGTCATTGTTTTTAGGATTAGCTTGTGCTAAAACCAAACTTGCGAAGAGCATGAGAATGATACTGAGAATATGTCCTTTTTTCACCTGAATACTATTTAATAAATTTGAAACTTTTGGTTTGACTTCCCATCACAATACGGGCAACGTACAGTCCTGTAGGAATATTGGCTAGGTTATAATTGTAATTGTTAAGCTGCTTTTGATAACGGATTTTTTGGTTCAATACTTTCTTTCCCGAAAGGTCGGTAATGAGCACATTTCCATCTCCTTCAACATTGGCTATAGCGGAAATATGAATGGCATCACCTGTTTTAGAGAATTGGATGTCACTGTTTAAATCAAATTTAAGCAAAGCAACTTTTTCAAATACCCTACTTTCGCCATTTTTATCTACTTGTTTAATTTGGTAATAGTTGTCGCCTACTGCTGGATTAAAATCTGTGTAGGTGTAATCATTTAGTGCCGCAGATGTTGCTGTGCCTGCAACTTTAGCAATGGTTTCAAAACCGTTAGTACTGGCCGTTTTCCTCAATACTTCGAAATAATCGTTGTCTTGCTCTGAGGAAGTTTGCCATTTGAGGAAAGCACTATTGGTCTTTTTGGTAGCTGTAAAATCTACAAAATTGACAGGCAATGTACTTGTAGGAATAAACTTCATATCGAAATTGCCAAATCTGGCAGTAGCCAGGGCTCCACTTGTACTTCTCACTCCTTGCATCAATATACTATTTAATTCTTGGCCTAGAGCTAACTCGCCAGTGCGTGGAAAGTTGATTAACGATGAAGCACCTGTAATTCTTGAACCGTTTACCCAAATATTAAAAGTACCCGATGGTAATGTATAGGTAGTAGCCCCTCTTACATATTCTCGTGCATTAGTATGGTTGTTGACGTACACTTCAATATCGTAATCGCCGCCGTTTTTACTAAACGTAGAAGAATTGATAGTTATGGCTGAACCATCAGTGCCACGGTAAGAGAAAGTAATGGTTGTTGCCGTCATATCCCATCTCAAATAGTTGAAAATACCAGGAAAACTTCCTCCCTGTAAAATGGCCCCATTATTAAAGATATTATTTCCTTCAGTAGCGCCAGCGCTATTGCCAAAAGCATAAGTAATGGCGCCGGTGGTTGCAGTGGTATTGTCAAAAGACATTTTGAAGAATGTACTGGTGACCTCACTCAGCCCTTGAATATTATATAATGATAATTTGTTGGGAGCAGATGTAGAATTACTCGCAGTTAACGTTACAGATGCCGGTGAACTATTAACGGTAAAACCACCTGAGGAGCTTGCCCCAGTATACACCCTAGCGTAACCACTTGTTGGATAAGCTAAAAATCCCGGAGTGGTGCTTGTAGCAACCGACGATTTTGCGGTTCCCGTTGCATTGTAAGTACTGCCACTATTTCCAGTACCGCTGCCAAAGTCATAGTTAAATGGCGGGTTGCCTTCGCCTTGCCATACGCCCTGTGCATCAACTTTAAAAAGTTGCGCTAGTAGTAAAATGACAATAAATGAAAATCTCTTTTTCATAACTGTAACCCTATTTAGCAGCGCTCATTTGAATATTACCTAAACTGAGCGTAAGCGCATTAGGCACCGAACCTTTGCTATGATAGCCTTGAAACAAGAAACTATTTAAAGGTGCTTCTGGTGCCAATTCGCCACTTGCAGGAATACCTGCACCACTTTCGGTAGTGATCAACTTACCGTCAACCCAAATGTTTAAAGTGGCCGGCGCCAAGTCATAAGCTTTACCTAGTTTGGTATATTTCTGCGCTGTTGCGCCATTGTTGATGTACAATTCTACTTGGTGCTCACCAGTTTTGGTGAAACTATTGGCATTGATTAGTTTATATCCATAAGCACCATTGTTTAAGGTACGATAGGAAAAGAAAACAGCTTTATTAGTACTAAATTCCCAACGTAACCCTGCAAATACACCCGTTGCATCTGCTCCAGTAAGAGAGGACGTATTCTTAAAAATATTATTGCCCCTTGCATTACCTACACCAAAAACCACGGCACCATTAGTTGGGTCATTGTCACTTTTAAAGGAAATATTAAAAAACAGGCTGGATACGGGACTGGCTTTGGAAATATCGTATACTGCAAACTTATTCGCACTGGCATTATTTGAGGCTTCCAATACTAATTTAGCAGCTGCATCTTTGCCTTCTATTTTAACGGCGCCACCAGCATTGGCACCTGTAGTTACAGCAGCAAATCCAGAAGATGGATAGGCTAAAAATCCGGGGGTTGCAGTAGACGAAACAGAGGTTTTAGGCGATTCTCCGCTACTAAATTTTTCTTCTGCGCTGCCTGTACCTTTTCCTAAATTGTAGCTCCAAATAGTGCCTTTATTGTCAAAAGCACCTGCTTCGCCCCAAGTTTTATTTTGTGCGTGGGCCATTCCTATAAGCATGGCCAATGCTGTGGTAATGTGTAGTCTTTTCTTCATTGTTGATTAGTTTTTGGTTGGTTGTTTATTTTTGTTGATAAGCGCCTGGCGTGAACTTGCTTAAGTTTAGTGTGGTACCAAAAAAGTCCTTTGCACCTAAATCTGGCAACCAGTAATTGCCTTCCATTTCGCTTTTAGCGATTGCTTTATTCAAAATTGGGCTAGTTGTTTTCAGTTTAAAACCAGTGGTTGCCGCAAAGCCTTTACCATAGCTTAACGGATTTACCAATTGTGGGTCAGTAAAAATTCCTTTGTCATCTTTTACATAAAATTTCTCGTAACCGAAGTACACATTATTATTG
This sequence comes from Pedobacter sp., assembly GCF_039594775.1. Lineage (GTDB taxonomy): Bacteria > Bacteroidota > Bacteroidia > Sphingobacteriales > Sphingobacteriaceae > Pedobacter. The sequence continues at coordinate 417,027 of NZ_JBCNMT010000003.1, forward strand.
AAAACAGCGGTTTGACCACTTGATTTAACTACCAGTTCTCCTTGTCCTTCGTGATAGAAGATATTATTGTAGAATTTGGAAGTAGTTAAAGCTTCATCGGCAATTACTACAGCTTCGTGCGCTTTGTTGAGCACTACGGTATTGTTATGGGCGATGGCGGTTCCTCTCACATGGTTTGCCCAAACCGGAAAATCGAATACGTGTAGACCTTTAATACCGTCGTTTACACTCACGTTGTGCCTAATAATGGCATCTTCGGAAGTACTGGTAATAAGCACAAAACCGCCTTCGTTATCATGGGAATAATTATATTGGATCACAGTACGGTAGGCATCTTCATCGGCATCAAATGCCTGTCCATCTTTACCGCCTCTCGTGTTATACACTTCGTTGTACTGGAAAATGGTTTCATCTGTACTACGGCACCATAAGGCCACTCCATACCTTACTAGTTCTTCGTCGGCGTTGTGTGTTTCCCAAACTTCGTTATGTTCAACTAAAGCTTTGTAAGTATATCTCACAATTACCCCATCACCTGCACAATGATGGATTTTGTTTCTTCTGATGACCAAATTAGTGATAGGTCTTTTGCCTTTAACAGCTTTTTTGCCATCCGTTAAATTGGTGAAGATACCTAAGCGCACTACGTTAGCAATTTCGCAATCTTCAATCAGGAGGTCATCGAACTTACTTTCGGCAGTACCAATAATGCCAATTCCACCTGTATTCTTTCCTTTCATTTCGAAAGAATAATCGCCCATCACATCATGAATATAAAGGTTTTTAAGGTGGATATGCTTTCTCGAAGCACCATTATCTTTCACCAATATGCCCAATCTGCTTCCTATGGTGGTGGCATTGTTGGTAATTTCCAAATGGTTAACTTCCCAATAGTCTACATCTTCCAACTTTAATACTTCCGATACTTTTCCTTCACCTTCTAACAATGCTTTTTTTGTGCCGCTATAAATGGAAACTACAATTGGATTGGCAGCATCGCCAGAACCCTTAGGCGTCAACTGTCCTGCCCAACGGTCACCGGCTTTAAAAAGCAACGAATCGCCGGCCATAAATTGATAGCCATTTACTTTTTGTAGCGATTTCCATGCTTTAGCTGGTGTTTTTCCATTATTGCTATCGTCACCATTTTTAGCATCTACATAAAAAGTACTTCCCTTTCTAGGATTTGCTACTTCCGACACGTTTGCTTTCTTACATGCAAACGCAGAAAACTGTATACCAAGAAATAAGAGCGTAAATGTTTTGACCTTCATTTTATTGGATGTTTACAGTGATTTTAAGTGGTGTATTATAGAAACCACCATTGTTATCTTTAGCTTCTACGATGATTTCATCAGCATTTCCGGTACCTGAATACAAATACTTGATGGAGCCGTTTACTAAATCAGTTTGTGAAAAGCTTGCATTTACTGGCAACGGAATACCGTACTTCACTAAATAACCATTGGCAGGTATTTTATTGATGATGTAGCTGATGTTCTTATCATCGGCCCCGTTCATTTTTAACTGCGTGGTGGTCAGTTTGGCAAAGCCGTCTTTTGCAGATACATTAAGTGGTGCTGCATTGCCAAATGTTAAAATGGTTGCCGGTGGACTAGAAATACTTAAATAGGCTTTATATTTCCCTGAATCGAATTCTCTAGGATAAACTTTCACAAAGTTATCGTTGTTGTGGTTCATCAAAATGTTGAGGAAAGTTTTGTTGCTACCATAAAGTTGACTTACCAAAGAGGTTACATCCATAGTGACCCATCCTGTTTGCCCAGCAGCTAACGACACATTGGCTAAACTCACGCGGTCGTAGGTAGGTGCAGTTGTCCAAGTTACGGTCGTTTCGTCAAAATTGGTATCAGCGCCAGCGTAGGCCGTTAATGAAGACGCTAAGCCAGTGAAATATACATAGAAATTGATTTTAGCTAATCCAATCTTGTTCCCAAAACTAGGCGTAGTCAAAGGGAATTGAAACAACCCCATTCTATCCACAGAAACATCTTTACCGTTCGAATTTTTCATATCAATGCTGGTAGCATTATTGAAGTTTTTATTTCTGTTGGCCGTACCGTTCTGGATAAAAAGATCCTTGGTTACATTAATAATGTCGGTTTGCGCACCCACTGAGCCCGAAGGAGCATCAGGCACAGCATCTCTCAATTTGTAAAAGGTAAACTGATCGGTCACATGTGCAATTCCATTCTTAAATTCCAGGTTCTGGCTTCTAATGGTTGCCGGAGGAGAGGTTAAGTCAGTAGAATTATTAGCGGTCAATACATATTCGTTTGAACTAGTGGCACTTCTGGTATAATAGATAGAGCTTCCGTTAATGGTTTCAAACTTTTTGGTTTCGCCAATGGCCAAATCAAACGAACGCAACTTTCCTTTAAAAATCTGATCAGAAAGAATGTTTCGCAATACGATGCTTGGCACGTCGTTAAGGTTCGTATAACCTAAACTGCTCACCATATTGTTCACTGCCTGGTTGGTTAAAAACAATACGGTATAGTTTTCTGGCTGGTTTAAAAACTCCGCTAGTCCAGCTTTCTTTACCGCTTCAGCATAAAGGTTTAAATTAGTAAGGTCTGAGCTATGATCTATATTAAGAAAATCAGCAAAGGTCATTCCCTTTAAGTTGGTGCCTGCATCTACCGCTTCCGGCTGTTCGTTTTTAAGGAACTCAAACTTGCCACAACTTAAACTAGTGCAAGCTAAAGCAATAGCTAAAGATTTAATGATGATTAATTTTTTATTCATAACAAGTTGATTATTTATTGATAGTATGAATTTTGTTTCAACAATGGGTTTAATCTGATTTCGTTCAAGAAAATTGGCCATACATAGTTGTCTACGTTATTTAAACCATTAATAGGCTGCATTACGCTGATGGCCTTACCGGTTCTCACTAAGTCGAACCAGCGCTTACCTTCAAAACAAAGTTCTTTTGAACGTTCGTTTAAAATGATATCCTCTACTTGGCTTTTGTTCAAGTTGTTATAATCGCTAGGTTGCAAAGCGGTTTCTCCTGCCCTCACCTTCATTTGGTTGACAATGGCAATAGCATCTGCAGGTCTGTTTAGCTGGTTTAAAGCCTCTGCACGTAGCAATAGGATGTCAGAAAGACGGTACATGATGATGTTCTTATCATCCATAGTGCTTCTCACAAAGTTGGTTTTATCAAAAAACTTGGTGATATCCCTACGTTCGTTATAGCTGATGGTAGCTCTTTTATCGCTAGGTGAAAACTTAGTCATTAAAGGCACGCTGACCTGAAATGCTGGTTGGAAACCTATATCGCCATATACCTGGATGTAGAAAGACCTGGCGCCACGTTCTGCAAAATTGAAATCAATTTCAAAAATACTTTCTGTAGAAAAACCATGGGTGAACTGTCGGGCATAGGTTGTATTTTCCAATGCCGTAGCATCTGTTAACGATGTCAACGAGTAATTGGAAGTATTGCTAATGATCCGTTGAGACGCAGTTAATGCTTTCTCGTATTGATGACGCCACATGTATAAATCTGTATAAATTGCATTCACGGCACCAGCGGTCAACAGAGCTTTTGTAGTTTGCGACGGCGAATAACTGGTAGGCAATAAAGCTGCCGCGCTATCCAAATCCAATTCTATACGGTTATAAACTTTAGCAGTATCTGATCTTTCTACGTAGTAATTTTCGGTCGCATCTTTTAATGGCTGGGTCACAACAGGCAGTTCACCCCAAATTCTGGTCATGTTAAAATAACAAAGTGCCCTTAGTGCGTAGGCTTGGCCTAAAGCTTGGTTATAGTCGGTTGTTTTATTTGCGTAAAGGCCTTTTTGACTCATTAACCTCACATTTTTAATAATAAGGTTGGTTTGGTTCACCACCGCATACAACTGGCTCCAGTTGGTGATCCTTAAACTCGGGTTTACATTATTGGTAAGTAAGTTTAACGACTCGGTATTTAATGAGGTTAAGTTTTGAGCTACATTATCTGCCCTAGCTTCGCCATAAAAAACTCCTTCTGGCCCCATGGCAGCCTGCAATAAGGTGTAAGCACCATTTAATGCGGCAGTGGCCTGTGATGTTTCTTTCCAAAAATTTGCGTCTGCATATTCTGTAATGGGATTAAGCTCCAAAGCCTTTTTACAAGCGCTAAGTCCCAAAATCAGCAATAGCATATATGTAAATAGTGTTTTTTGATTCTTCATAGCACTATAAATTAATGTTTAGAGAAAAGTTATAAGATCTTGTTCTTGGGAATGCGCCGCGATCTACTCCACCAGCAAGTGAGTTGGTAGACGAGCTCACCTCAGGATCATAACCAGAGTATGAACCCAATGTAAACAGGTTGGAAATGCTAAAACCGACACTTGCACCCGACACTCTCACTTTTGATAATAAGTTTTTAGGCAATTTGTAGCTCAAAGCAATATTTTGCAATCTGATAAACGAAGCATCTTCTACAAAATGATCTGAAACGGCATAATTTAACATTGGATCGGTTTTTACCAATCGAGGAATATCGGTCACATCTCCTTGCGTTCTCCATCTTCTCAACTGGTCTGTTGAAAAATTCTGATCTATTGGCGAAGAATCAAGACTTCTTTTTAGTTCGTTAAAAACATCTGCACCAAAGCTGTAAGTAAATAAGAAGCTAAGACTGAAATTCTTATAGCTGAATTCGTTGAACAAACCACCTGTAAAATCAGGATTAGGATCGCCAATGATCTGTAAGTCGTCGTCGTTGATAATGCCATCGCCATTAAGGTCTTGCCAAATCATATCGCCACCTTTATACACCTTGCCATTTGCAGATCCTTGTCGGTAAGGAATCACAACGCCTGTATTTTCATCTCTTTTGTAAACATTATCCTCGTCCCTCGCATACACACCTAATTTTTTCAATCCGTAGAAAACGCCCACTGGTTGGCCTACCCTAGCCATATTAAATAAATTTGGTCGATAATCTTGTCCATCTGGCAATGAAAGGATTTTGTTGCGATTGTATGCGAAAGTAAAAGTAGAAGACCATTTAAATGGTGCTACAATGTTCACACTGGTCAACGTAGCTTCGAATCCTTTGTTCTGTAACGAACCAAAATTACCTGGTACGGTAGTTACGCCCGTAGTTCCTGGAACAGTTACATCAAACAATAGGTCTTTCGTTTTTTTCAAATAAACATCGCCCACAAAATTCAATCTGTTTTTAAAGAAAGAGAGTTCCAAACCTAAATTGCTATGTTGTGTTGATTCCCATTTTAAAGATGGATTTGGAATACCTGATAAAATCACTGCATTTTGACCTAAGTAAGAACCATTATTGATATAGCCACCTTGCCCTGCGTAGTTACCAATAGATTGATTTCCGGTAACCCCAAAACTGGCACGTAACTTACCTTCGTCCAAGAACTGGAATTTCTTGAAATAAGGCTCTTCACTAAATCTCCAACCTGCCGAGACTGCTGGAAAGTAACCAAACCTGTTATCAGAACCAAAACGCGATGAACCATCTCTTCTAATTAACGCAGAAAACAAGTATTTGCCTTTATAATCGTAATTGGCTCTTGCAAAGAAAGAAAGTAGCGCATTTTGCGAGATATTCTGCACATAGGTAGATAATACCGAAGCTGCACCCACGTTGGTCAATTGTGCATCGGGTAATCCTCTACCTACTAAGTCAAGGTTATCTCTGTTAAACTTCTGATAGGATTGTCCTAATAAGAAGTTAAAAGTATGGTCGTTTTTTAAGGTTAATTTATAGGTTAAGGTATTCTCATTAATGAAGGAAGATGCCTTAGTAGTCTGTAAATAAGAACTACTTAGTTGACCTTGTGGAAGCAAACTTGTTGGAGTGAAATTAGATAGATCGCTATTTTCATAATCAAAACCCAGATTGGTGCTAAATCTTAGATTTTTAGCTATCCAAACCTTAAACTCTTGGTTACCGAACATTCTGAAACGCTTGATCCTGTTGGCTGCCAATTGCGCAATAGCCAAAGGGTTTGGTTTACTGCCTTCAAATAGTGGAATCAATTGTCCAGAAATTGGATCGTAAGGGTTGTAAACAGGCATGGTACTCAGTGCCTGAAACACCACACTTTGTCCACTTAAACCAGTTAAAATTCTGGTATAATCTGTATTGGATAGGTTAAAAGATGAGCTTCCCGAAATGGTTTTGTTAAAGGTATAGTAAACCTTTGCAGTTGCTGTAGCTTGCTCGTAATCAGTTTCTTTAACAATTGGATTGAGGTTCTTGTAACCAGCACTTAAATAATAATTGATGGAGTTATCTGACGAACCACCGCTTACACTTACATCATACTTTTGTTGAAGTGCTTGTCTGTACATGATTTCATGCCAATCTATCGACTTAGAATAATAAGGGTGCAACGAGTCGATTACCGACGGCTTGGTGGTCATTTGACCCGTACTGTTATAAATGGCATCGATATAAGCACTACGCCATTGGGGAGCATTTAATACCCCTACCGTTCTGGTTAATTCTGCTAAACTGGTATTGGCCGAAAATCTCAAAGTAGGTTTCCTGGAGTTCTTACCAGACTTTGTAGTAATTAAAATTACCCCGTTTGAGGCCCTGGAACCGTAAATAGAAGCCGTACCATCTTTTAGGAAATCGATGGATTCGATGTCGGCCGGATTAATATCCGCCAAAGGACTGAAGGTAGAACCATCGTCATTTAAGCCGCCGGCGTAAGTTTCGGTGTTGATCGGCACACCGTCAACAATATATAAAGGTTGACTGCTACCGTTTACCGATGAAGCACCTCTAATTCTAACTGTAGCACCTGCGCCTGGTTCTCCGGAATTTGAAGTGATCTGCAAACCTGCAATTTTACCCTGCAAACTGGTGTTGATATCTCCTAAGGGATGGGTTTCTAACTGATCGGCAGATACAGAGCCTACCGCACCAGTTACCTCTTTCTTTTTCTGGGTACCGTAACCTACGGTAATATTTACCTCGTTAAGGCTCACTGTTTCGGGCTGTAAGGCTATTTGTAAGTTATCACGGCCTTTTACCGCTACTGATTGGGCCTTGAAACCAATTGACTTGACTAAAAGTATTGGATTATTGCCACTTACAGGTATTTTAAATTTACCTTCCTTGTCGGTAATCACCGTTTTACCAGTACTCACAGATGAGATGGTGATTCCTGGTAAGGCATCGCCAGTGGTTTCGTGCTTTACAGTACCAGAGATGGTCTTGGTACCGTTTACCTGAGCAAACGCAACATTTTGCATTGCGAAAATCAGGAACACGGCAAAGAGCAACTGTTGATAGAATTTTATTCGCATATTCTTTTTAAATAGTTTTATAATAGACATTAGGTTGTTAGGGTTAAAGGTAAACTAAACGGACTAGGGCACATTGTAGTTATAGACTGAAAACGTCGAAAAAGCTTCAACAGCCAAAGAAATTTTTTCGTTAACGTACACGAAAAATGAAAATAAAATATTTGAACGGTTTTTAACATCATCAATTCATTAAAAAAGCTTTGAAGATGGCATGCCCCGGCATCTACTGGTATCTTCTTACAGAAATCTAGACTTTTATCTTTCATCAGTTCAGCTTCGCATTGCAGATCAATCATAGAAAAGCACTCATCATTACCCCTATCGGGAACGATTATTACAAATCCAAGAATATCATCAATCGGCGGTTAATATTCATCTTTAAATTATACAATTAGGCACTGCCTGTTGTACATACAAAATTGGGAGTACAGTTATATCTGGTTAACGGTAACGTACACGAAAATAGTAATTATTATTCTACTTCCAAATTTTTGCTAATTTTTTTGATTCAAATAAGGTAGGAAAATGGTGAATATTAGTTGCTGTAGTATTGAAAATTCTCTCTGGTAATGATATCTATTGGCATAAATTGCTCTTTTTCGATATTGGCATTTAGCACTAGGTGATCATACAAGCTCATTACCCCTTTGTAGCCTTGTTCCTGTGGTTTTTGACAAATTAAAAAGTCGATGGTTTTGTTTTTGAGATAGTGAATGTTGTCTTCAAGGAAATCGTAACCAATCAATTTAATGCCCTCTATCTTATTTTCATCGAAATATCTGGCTACGGTGGCCACCCTTGAATTGGTTACAAAAACAACGTCGTAACGATCTTTCTTTAACTGATCTGCAAGCTTCTGTTTGATATGTGGATAATCGGTTTGCTGGATATCTATTTTTGTAAGCTCATTGCTATGGCCATTTTGCTCAAAGTAATTCCTAAAACCTTCCTCTTTTCGTAACAAGTGGTGATGTAAATCTATTTCTTTAGAAATATTTACAATCAATGTTTTTTTAGTACTAGGTGAAAGGTAATTCACAATATGTGCCGACAAATAACCGCTCTGATATAGATTCGGTCCAATGTAACACAAGTTGTTAAACCCAGGAATATCAGAGTTGATGAACACCAAAGGGATTTTTTGATGATTACATTGCTCAATAAAAGCAGTACTTTCTTCCTCGAACATTGGCGCCATTAATACGCCGTCAAATTCTCCACTAGCTATTTTAGAAGCACTGGTTTTAAAACTTTCCTTATTGTTTTGGTCGAAAAAAAAAGTGATCACTTCAATTCCAAAATCCTTAATTTCATTGGCGGCTTGTTTAATCCCCTGCAAAGGCGCTTCCCAATAAGTAGTTTCTTCCGATACTTGAGGAATTAGGGTGGCAAATCTCAGTTTTTTCTTAGAGGCAAGTCGTCTAGCAAAGATATTGGGCTGGTAATTCAGTTCTTCAATGATCTTCAGGATTTTGGCTTTGGTTTTTTCGGAAACACCTACCCTATTGTTCAATACTCTATCTACGGTTCCAATAGAAACATTGGCCAATCGGGCAATTTCTTTAACGCCTACAGTTCCTGAATTCTTCTTTTCCATTGTAACAAAACTAATAAAAGTTTATTTGAAGTATCTAGAATCTATCAAATTTCAGGAAAGTACTTAAATGTAAAGAGGAAGGGCTTACGAAGTTTTGAGCGCCTCGTAAGCCTTATTCACCATACTCTAATGATAGATGGGCTTTAAAATCCTCTTACTATTATTTAACCACTATTGATTGCCCAACGTAAGGTAACGCTGATACAATTTCTCATAAACTGACGCCTTCTCTGCCTGTGGCAAATACTCGGCATCGTAACCGGAGCTCATGGCTTGTTGTGCTTCGGCAATATTTTGGTGTACGCCACCTATTACGGCTGCAAACATGGCCGAACCTAAGGCACAAGCCTGCTCACTGGTTGCTACTTTAATGGGTACATTTAAGATGTTGGCGAGGGTTTGCATTACATAAGCTGATTTCTTAGAGATACCTCCCAAAGCAATGACTTGGTTAATGGCAACGCCCTGTGCTATGAAACGGTCCATAATGGCCTTAGAACCAAAAGCTGTGGCTTCAACCAATGCTTTAAAGATGTGTGGTGCACTGGTTCCAAGCGTAATGCCAGCAATTACTCCTTTTTTGGTCAAGTCAACATCGGGCGTTCTACGACCGTTGATCCAATCCAGTGCAATCAAGTCATTTTCTGTGACTGGAATTTGTGCTGCCTTTTCGGCTAGTTTAGGCAAAATAGCATCGCTTGCAGCCTTTAGTTGGTCTTTGCTAAGGGTATCAGCTAAAATTTCCTTCATTGGAAATTCTAATATTTGCCTAAACCAGCTATATACATCGCCAAAAGCAGATTGCCCGGCTTCCATTCCCAACATATCAGGGAGGATAGAACCATCTACCTGTCCGCAAATTCCGTTCACTAATCCGGTAAACTCCTGGTTAGGAACCACTACCATATCGCAGGTAGAAGTACCCATTACCTTAACCAAACTATAAGCTTCAATTCCTGTTCCTACAGCACCTAAATGTGCATCGATAGCGCCTACACCTACCTTTACACTTTGGGGCAAACCTAATTTGAGTGCCCATTCAGCAGATAAATGACCTATCACTTCGTCGGTAGTATAGGTATCACTATACAGCCTATCTCTAAGTGCAGCCAGATCCGGATGTAAGGTTCCTAAAAACTCTTTACTGGGCAAACCGTTAAATTCTTTATGCCACATGGCTTTATGTCCGGCGGCACAACGGCTACGTTTTACGGTGAGCACATTGTTATTGCCAGTTAAAAAAGCAGGCATCCAATCGCAATGCTCCATCCACGAAAAGGCTTTTTGAGCCACTTTGCCACCTTTTTTGGTGATATGTAATATTTTAGACCAAAACCATTCGGAAGAATACAGTCCACCGGAATATTTAGTATAATCAATGTTCCACTTTTTAGCTAGCTCATTAATATCATCCGCTTCTTTTAGAGCCGTATGGTCTTTCCAAAGCACAAACATGGCATCTGGGTCTTCTTCAAAACCGGGCAATAAGGCTAAAGGCGTACCCCTTTCATCTACTGCCCCGGGTGTTGAACCCGTGGTGTCAATGGTAATGGCCACAACATTGGCGGCTATCAAGGGCCCTACTTGTACTACAACATCCTTAATACTTTCTTCCATCCCTTCAATATAATCAAGGGGATGCTGCCTAAATTGCGATTGTTCCGGATTGCAATACTTGCCTTCTGCCCATCTTTTGTATAGGCTTACGGAACAAGCTATCTCGGCGCCATTTTCGGCATCAACCAATAAAGCTCGCACCGAGTCCGTTCCGTAATCTAAGCCAATGACATATTTTTTGTCCATCCTTAATTAAATTTGGTGCCGTTTACGTCTACCTTTCCACAGAAATGCGTTTTAATACCCAGTTCTTCTAAAGCCGCAGCTTTAATTCTGCATGCTTTGTGTGCCGCAGCCTCATTTGTAGCATAAACCACTTGGATATGGTTGGCTTTGTGACGGGCCATCATTTGGTCGCGGGTTACTCCATCCAAAGTGGCATGCATCATTGGCCACTGGTAGTTGGTTTCATTCCATCTTCTTTCTGTCTCTTGTTTTGGTAATTCAACCGCTTTTCCAACGCCTAAATCACAATGTAATTCGTTATTGATGACATAAATACGACTCCAAACCAAATTACCTGGTTTGGCCACTCCTCTTAATGAACCACCACCAAATTTAAAGAACATAGCGGGCTGACGGATACTGTCTGATCCTGCATAACCTCCAATATGGTGTGCTGGTGGCGCAGCACCCGAAATTTCAAATACCCAAACAAATTCATCCACCTTGTCGCTTTTAAAATCTTCACCCCAGCGTAGGTCATGCAGGGTATTTTCTCCTGGCATACCTAGTTTTTGCCATAATCTATAGGTTAGCAAACCATCTATTCCGGCACATTCGTCAACCTCATTAAAATGTGGTAACGCTTCGCCGGCGTATAATTCTTTTCCATTTTCATCAAAAACCGGCGGACGGTCTTGGTTGTTCAATAAGCCTTCTACCAAATCGCTAGCAGGAACCAGGTCCTTTAAACCTTGTTGGTATTGGATACCGATGGTGTCGCAACCAAATTCATCTGCCAAACGTAAGGCGGCAATGTACATTTTGCATTGAGTAAGGGTTTGGGCTTTGGTCAATTCAGTAGCATCATCAGTTCCCCAGTCAAATTTCATCCCCTTATTTAGTAACCAGCTCAATACATTTTCTGCATCGCTATCACTTACTGTAAGCATTTTCGCGTAAAGGGTCGATTGGCTTAATCGTTCTTTGAAAATTCCAGTAGCATGCAAAAGATCATCAGGTACAATGGCATTGAACATACCCATACAGCCTTCATCAAAAACGCCCATAATGGCTTTGTCTTCTTTTAATTTTGCAGCAAAGTCACGTCCAAGCTTTTCGTCTTCGGCAGGAATTTTAACTGAAGCAAATGATTTCACATGTGTTTCTGGATGTTGAATCTCGCCATTTGTCAGCCAGCTTTTAATTCCATTTAGAAAAAACTCATCATCAAAATTAACGCTCCATAAACTGCTATACTTTACATTCGCCTTGGTTAAAGAACCGTTTAAATTAAGCAGACCTACCAAACCTGGCCATTGTCCACTAAAGTTGGCCAAAGTTAAAATTGGCCCTCGATGCGTGGTTAACCCTGCTAATACGTGATGACTATACTGCCAAACACTTTCGGCTACAATTAGCGGTGCATCCTTATCAATGTTTTTGAATACCTCAATGCCCATACGTTGCGAATCGATAAAACCATGTTTTTTTTCAGGATCGTAGGCATGTGCCCTTTTAATGCTATAACCAAATTTCTCAAGAACGGCGGCTAGCGCCTTTTCCATTTGGTCTTGTGTTGCCCAGCAATTTTGATTAGCTGCAATTCTTAAATCGCCACTGGCTACTAAAAATATCTCTTTATTCATTTGCTAATAATGTTTTGGTTGCTATTTAAAAAGGCCAGATAGTGTGATTGTGGCTTTGGTTTATTTAATGCCGACAATGGGATACCCCTTTCAACTCTATATTTGGCCGTAACAATGTTACTTTACAAAGATGCCCTTTGGGGCAAAGTATTTCTTGCGGATTATTAGCTATTTATTGTAGGATATTATCATAATAACTATTCAATTTGGCAATATTCGAAATTATTTAGCTATAATTAAGGAATAATTACAACCAGATATAAGCGAGTACCATGAAACCACACTTTCATAAAGTGCCTGTTAGCCTTCAAAATTCTTTTAGCATTAGGCACGATATTCAGGAAAATTTTGGCAAGATATGGCATTACCATCCAGAGCTGGAACTACATTATGTGATCAGAGGTGAAGGAGTAAGATTTATCGGCAATAACATCAGCAACTTTTCCTCAGGAGAGATTATTCTTTTGGGCGATAATTTGCCACATACCTGGCGTTGTAGTGATGAATATTTCCAAAGTAATCCCAGTCACGAGGTAGAGGCCATTGTTATTCATTTTCTGCCCGATTGCCTTGGAAAGGATATTCTGAACCTACCAGAAGCCTATCTGATTCCTAAGCTTTTTGAAAAAGCTAAAAAGGGTATGCTACTGAAAGGCGAGCATAGAGATAAACTAGCACAATTGATGTTGCAAGCAAAGGATGCGCAAAATTTAGACAGATTGATTGTACTCTTATCTATTTTGAAAACCCTAGCCGAGGCTGATGACTATACTGTGCTTAATCCAGGCAATGTACAATACCAATCTGACGAATCGGATGTGATCAGGTTGAATAAGGTTTATAATTATACACTCACCAACTTTAAAAAAGAAATTAGCTTGCAGGAGGTGGCTTCGATCAGTAATTTAAGCGTCACTTCTTTTTGCCGCTATTTTAAGCAGATGACTAAAAAGACCTATTATGATTTTTTAATTGAAATTAGGGTAAGTCACGCCTGCAGGTTGCTTATTGAAGATAAGCATCCCACCAATATGATCTGCTACCAATGTGGATTCAACAACGTGTCCAATTTTTATCGGCATTTTAAGAAGGTTGCGGGTATAACACCGTTGGAATACAAGAGAAAGTATTTGGCCGAATAAGTTATATATATAGTCAGCTAATCAATCGGCGAATTTTTCTTACAAATTCATTGATATCAAATGGCTTTGCAATGAAATCGTCGGCTCTATAGTAACCATTCATATCAGACATGGCTTTATTGGCCGACATCATCAATACAGGCACATGTTTTAGCTCGCCTCTGGTTTTCACATCATGGCATAAATCAATCCCATTTCCATCGGGCAGCATAATGTCCATCACCATTACATCTGCATCGGCATTTGGCAATTGTTGTTTAAATGAGGTTGCGTTGGGAAATAAGGATACGTCATATCCCTCATCATTAAGCAAGAAAGAAATCACATCTCCAATATCAGGGTCATCTTCAATTACCCAAACTTTCTTTTTCATTAAGTTTCATTTTGTGTTGTGTAAGCAACAAAAGTAACAGCCAATTGTTCATTCAAAAGCAGTATTTTTCAAATCAAAAATGTACTTTTTGTTATTAACCAGGTGTTTAATTTCCAAAACAGGTATTGTTTCCGATAAGCCTTCGAGTAATTGAGATAATCAGCTACAATCTCAAACCTTTACCCGAAGCAATTTGTTGTAGAATTACTGTAGATTTAATTGCTTTATTTGAGGCGAAAAATTCTCAATCACTTGCAATAATCCCCTTAAAGCCTGTGGATAAAAAAAAGCGTTTGATTAGCCCTAAAGGCAGTAATTTAGTAACCCTATGAGCAACCTCACTCACAACTTATTCGAATATCTGTACGTTCTTGAAAGCGATGACCTGTATTTGGCCGAAATTAAAAGGAACGATCTAGGCGAGTATGCGGCCATTGGCGAAAAGTTTCAATGGCTAAGGGTAGAAAAGAATAGTTGGGAAATTTCAAAACTTACTTTCCGTTCTATGGACTCATCTGAAGAAATAGAAGAAAGGTATTTTGAAGAAGGTTTCTTAAAATTCAATCTAGAAAACGGCACTTATATCGAAAAATACAATTCGGCTCAACACACACTCCTTAATATTAGCGGACAAGAAGTACCCGTTGAACTAGACGAGCATATCAAAACGCTACTTTTGGGAAATGTACTTAGCGCTTAACTTTTAGCTGATCAATTTTATGTTTTGTGGATAGCGTTGTGCAAAGGTCATTACCAACTGCATCATATAATGATTTCCTTTAACACGGGTTAAACAATCTTTAATCCCAGCCATATCAAACAACTGTTCTCCTGGTGATAAATAGCCCATACCATAAAATTCACCATTTTCTATCCAAATACAACTTCGCTCATTAGGCTCCCTACCGGTATCCAACAACATAAAACTAGGCTGCTGCTCGCCAATGCTATCTAACAATTTCTCTATGGCAGCATTATGGGTTTCTAAATCAGGTAGGGCTTGCTGGCTTTTAAAAATACTTCCTTTACCATATCTGCAAAAACGTTGGTCAATATCGAAAGCCTTGCTTTGCGAGGCTAAAAAATTAAGCCCATCTACTTCTCTATCAAAAACCTTAGCACATTTTAGTTGTTTGGGTAATCGACCAACTGCTAAATGACTATAACCACTCACGGATATATAATGGTACAAACCAAATTTAGGTTCGGCGCTCTTCAATGCGCTATTATATATTGGCCATAAACGCTGTATTTCTGAACATTCTAACAATAAAGCCATGAGTTCGGAACCACAGCGCTCAAAAGAAATCCCATGAATTTCCTTTAAGAAATGTTGTCGCCTTGCACTTTCATTATGACCTACAAAATGTGAAGCCACTCTTTTTTTAAGGTTAACGGCTTTTCCAACGTAAATGACCTTACCTTCTTGATTGTGGAAATAATAAACGCCAGGTTGCTGAGGTAGTGCCTGAAAATCGCCTAAAGGCACATGCGCTGGCAAACGCTGCTCTGGTGATGCACGTCGCAACATCCCCTTTATCAATTGCTGTTCATCTTTAGCCAATAGCAGTGAAAATAACTGGGCAGTTGCTTCGGCATCACCAAGAGCTCTATGACGGTCGGTAATGGCAATACCTATATTAGCACATAGCTTACCCAAGCTATAGGAACTAAAGCCGGGCAACAATTTTCGGGAAAGCCTAACGGTACAAAGCTTGGGTACGTCCCACACAAATCCATAATTTGCCAATTGTGTTTTTATGAATGAATAATCGAAATTTACATTATGTGCAATAAATACCTTCGCATTAAGCCATTCAAATATTTGAGGAGCTAGTTCTTCAAAAGTAGGCGCCTGTTCCACCATCTCGTTACTAATTCCCGTTAATGCCGTAATGTGTAAGGGAATATCCATTTCTGGATTAACCAAACTGCTCCAACGGTCGGTTACCTTTGTACCATCATGACATATAATGGCAATTTCAGTAATTCTACTGTTGGATACGCTTCCACCCGTAGTTTCAATATCTACAATGGTATAAGTAGGTTGATTTAACGATGCAGCACTTTTAGTTCCTTTTGGCATACTGCAAATTTTACTAATTTTATTAGCAAACACAAATTATATGTTGCAGAAATCATTACTTATGCTTTTTTTCCATAGATAAGGATACGTTTAAATGCATAGATTGCAGGTAGTTTAGTAAATTTTGCAGCTATTCTTATTTTAAACTCGTTAATTAATGCCTGTTTTTCTTCACCTTGTAAACGATCTAGATATGGAATTAGAGAAGTGCCCGAAATAAATTGATAAAGCGCTTCATGGTCTTCAGCAATAATGGGATATACTTTTTGAAAAATCTGGATATTAGATAGCCCATGATCAAAGAGGATTTGGGCATAATGGTCCATAGTTAATACTGGAGAGTCTCTATTCCAGTTTTTCAAATAGGAAACATAAGGCTCTTCCCTTACCAAATCAGACAAAATCTGGTTTAGGATATTTTCCTTTTGCACCGGCATTTGTATAGCCAATTGTCCACCTGAATTGAGCAAGCCTATCAATTGTGGGAATAAAGCTTCATGGTCATCTACCCATTGCAAGGCTGCATTGCTAAAAACAAGGTCCCATCGTTTAGCCAATTTCGCTTCGTCCTCAATACTACCTAGCTTAAAATGTAAGTCTTCATTTTCGAACCTTTTTGACTTTTCCAACATTTCTGTAGAAGCATCAACACCTACAAAGCTTGAACCTTCAAACTTTTGGCTTAATATAGCCGTTTGCTCTCCTGTGCCACAGCCTAAGTCGATGGCTTTTAAGTTTTGTGCGGGCGCTATCAGGTTGGCTAAATCATAAAATGGTTGATATCGAACATCTTTAAAGCTATCGTAAAGTTCAGGGTTCCAGGCCATAGTTTTCAATATTGAGTTTTTAACGATACAAATTTGCTAAATTTAATATATAATGGTCATCATCAAAACCCTCTTAATCGTGGCAAGGTTGCACCATTTTAAGACAAATTTTATTTCCGCCGTTGGCTTCTATGCTCATTTTGTGTAAAAAAGTAGATAATTTTCACCATTATAAATAGGAATATAGTGATAATTTAAAATATTCGATTTAATTTAACAGTCAATTAATCAGACACATACTTATTTTTTTAGGTTTTTTGCACAACATTTGCCCTACATCAATGGATTAAGGGGAGACAACATGGACATCAACTATCTAATCGAAAGCGGCCTATTGGAACAATATGCCAAACACCAATTGGACTGCAAACAAACAGTTGAAATTGAGGAACTATTACAAACTAGCCTTGAACTTGGAGAGGCTTTGGAAAAAATCTATATCCGATTGGAAGATAATAATGCTGGAAAAGCGGAAGACAATTAAGTGCAAAACCCAATTCTTTGTCGAACAGATAATGCTTTTATAAAAGTTCTTTTAAAAGTACTGATAGAGAAAATGCGCTAGCCAGTTCGTTTTTTATTGGTATTTCCCTAACACTTTTGAGCATTTAAACTAATTTCCGCTCACATCTTTCACACATCTGAAACCCAAATTGTTAGAAGCACTTGAGGTTTCGCCCTTGCCCCTGCTACCGGCTTTGTAACGGTTACAATATTCATCGCTGCATAAAAATGAACCGCCACGTTGTACGTGTTTTTCCAATCCAGGCTCATAGGGATCATAACTATCTGTAGGACCTTTAGGATTATCCTTGGGACTATTTTGGTAATAATCTGGGCGGTAATAATCACTACACCATTCCCAAACATTGCCTTCCATATCGTATAATCCAAAAGCATTGGCCGGATAGGATTTTACAGGTGCCAGGCCTATAAATCCATCGTCCTTACTATCCGCATCGGGAAACCTCCCCTGAAAGATATTAGCAACCCATTTACCTTCAGGCTTCAATTCACCGCCCCAATAATAAGGCTGTGCTTCTGCACCTGCTCTCGCAGCATATTCCCATTCTGCTTCTGTTGGCAATCTTTTACCCGCCCATTTGGCATATGCTTGGGCATCGTTATAGCTTATGTGTACTGCTGGTTTATTCGGTTCAATTCTTCGCCCATCACCAAATGGATTTTTCCAACTGGCGCCAGCAATGTATTTCCACCAATTAAGGGGATTGTCCAATGGAACTTTATGGTCTGGCGGACTAAAAACGGACGAGCCAGAAACCAGTTTCTCAAGGGGAACATTGGGATAATCTTTTGGATCGAGTTTTTTTTCGGCATCGGTAATATATCCTGTAGCTTTTACAAATGCCTCAAATTGCTCATTGGTCACTTCGTGTTCATCCATCCAAAAGCTGTTCACCTTAACCTGATGTACAGGCAATGCGTCCCCAAAGCTCTCATCTATAGCTCCCATGGCAAACTCATTGCCCTCGATCAAGACCATTCCATCTGCCGAACGTTGGATGGAATGGTGTGTTTTTTTCTTTTCAGCACTTTTATCTTTTGCTTCAAAATTACATGCCGACATTAAGACAATAGCACTGACCAGTAATCCATATTTGTAAGACATACTTTTCATATTTATGAGTTTAAAAATAGCCGAAAAATCTTGTAAAGATGATAATCCATTCCAAAAAGGCCATGCCTAAGGCTGCAGGTTTCCCCCGAATTTACCTCAACCCTATTGGCATGGTCAGTGTCTTCATCATTTAAATCACTTATTTTTTATAATAGTGTTTAATTTCCGCATATCGTTTAAGCGCTTCCAAATAATAGTAATCGGCATAAGCAAGCGGCGTATCTATTTCAGAGTTGAAAAGAAACGCTCCAACACTATGCTTCAATATAAAAAAGTTGTTTTCTCCTGGTTTAGCTAAATATTGGTCTCCTGAAAGTGATTTCAATATATCTTCTGCGTAATCCAAGTACTTTTTACCATCTTTTACCTGAGTGCTAAGTTCGATTAGAGCAGAAGCTATCACAGCAGCGGCCGAGGCATCACGGGGTGCTCGTTCACTTTTTACGTTGTGCACATCATAGTCCCAAACAGGTACCTTGTCTGCTGGAGTATTTGGATGGTTCATTATGTAGGCAGCAATTTTCTCAGCCTGAGCTAAAAATTTTTGATTTTTAGTGTTTTGATAACACATAGTGTACCCATACAATCCCCAAGCTTGACCACGTGCCCAAGCAGATTCATTAGTCAACCCTTGATGCGTTCCTTTTTGGAGAACAGCTCCTGTTTTTGGATCATAGTCTACCACATGATAAGAGCTATTATCCGCTCTAAAATGATTTTTGATGGTGGTAAGGGCATGGGTACTGGCTATATTTGTGTATTTAGGCTGGCGAAATTGTTGTGCAGCCCAGTACAAATACTCTAGGTTCATCATGTTATCGATAATTACCGGATACTTCCACTCTCCAAAATCCCAAGAACGGATAACACCAGTTACGGGACTAAAACGAGCACTTAAGTTTACAGCTCCTTGTTCAAGAACAGGCAGGTAGCCCTTATCTTTTGTAATACGATAGGCGTTACCATAAGAGCAATAGATCATAAAGCCCAAATCGTGAGTGTGGGTAAGATAACGAAGAGAATCGAGACCCAAAGTAAAACGTTTAGCGTCTTTGGCCAGCTTATCCTCACCAGTAAGTTCATAGCCGTACCATAAAGATCCTGGAAAAAAACCAGTGATCCAATCTTTATAATCTGCTAAGCGTGTAGATCCATCCGTATTTGTAGATCTAGGATTGAACCCCGGTTGATAGGCATCAGCCGCTGCCTTCAATTGTTGAGAAGCAACCTTTACTGATTTTTCCAGCCATTGAGGAGCTCCGGTAATGGGTTTGGGTTGCGCTTGCATTACAACGCTTGGAAAAAGAAAAGCGAATAAACAGATTGAAAATCGTAAAGTCATAATAGAAATATTAGGGCTTGTATATTTTTTGTTTTTGATGAATATTATATCACAAAAGTAGCCCTACACCAAATCTGACTGTTTAGGTTTTCGCTATAAATGTTTTGATTTTTGAAAATTCCATCTCACTGTCTACATCGATAATTAAATCCAATACTTTTAATGACTAGCAGTAAAAATATTGTTTTAAACTAGCTAGAGCGCTTGAGCAGCCCTATTCCGACGAACACCTTTTAGCATTCCAGAGAATTTCACAATTATCAAAAATCAATATTTTATTAGCAATAATTGAAAGTCATTGCTACACCCGTCAGCTAAATTTGACCTAAACTAACAACCTATATAAACTTTCTTTAACGAACGAGGTATGAAAAAACTATTACTACTATTGTTGATCACTGTAGGATGTACGGTCTTGTTAAAGGCCCAAAATCCAAACCTTATTAAAGGTACAGTTGTAGATGACACTTCCTTACCCATGGTAGGTGTAACCATTACCGTAAAGGGCACTAATAAAACTACAGTTAGCGACAACAACGGTCACTTTACCATTAATGCCAATCGCAACGGCGTATTGGTGTTTCAATTTATGGGCTTCCGTAAACTTGAACTTGCTTTAGATGGCAAAACAGAAATTAAAGCCACTATGCAAACGGATGATAAAATCCTTAACGAAATCGTGGTTGTAGGTTATGGTACCCAAAAGCGTAAAGACCTTACTGGCGCTATAGCATCTGTAAGCGGAGCCGAAATAGCAAAGGTTCCTGTTCAAAACGTTGCCCAGGCCTTACAAGGACGTCTTGCTGGCGTTCAGGTGACCATGTCTGACGGGTCTCCAGGAGCTAACCCATCTATTAAAATCCGCGGTGGAACTTCAATTACCCAAAGCAACGAACCGCTATACGTAGTTGATGGTGTACCGCAAACAGACGGCCTTGCTTTTCTAGATCCAATGGACATAGAAAGTATAGATATTCTAAAAGATGCTTCTTCAACTGCAATTTATGGTGCGAGAGGTGCCAATGGTGTGGTATTGGTTACCACAAAACAAATCAAAAGCGGAAAAGTAGCCATTAACTATGAAGGTTATGTTGGTGCAAAAAAGATAACGAATGAAATTCCAGTGATGAATGCCTACCAATATTTGCTGTTAGACTATGAGCGCTCACTTGGGAATGCCGCTTTAGAAACAAGTTTTGCAAACAGATACGGAGCTTTTGATCAGCTACAAGCCAATTATGGCAATAGACCAGGCAAAAATTGGCAAAAGGAAGTTTTTGGAAGCACCGTATATAATCAATACCACAAAGTTAGCTTAAACGGCGGCGGTGCAGAGACTAAATTCAACCTATTTTTCGCCAATAATAGCGATGAAGGAATCATGATCAATAGCGCCTCAAAAAAGAATATTGGAAAACTAACCTTAAACCAAAAAGTTGGTCAAAACCTTACGGTTAACACCATTGTCAATGTATCAAATCAAAAAATAACCGGGCTTCCCCCTACCGAAGGTGGTAATGCAAGACTTGCCGTATTGCAAACCTTACTGCAATATAGACCAGTAAACTCGCTCAATGCCGATGACGACCAGCTTTTGGACCTACAAACAGACCCATTTGAGGATTCAGGCTCACCAGCTTTCCAAAGTCCTATTGTGAGTGCACAAACCAGGTTGAGAAACCGTATCATCAATACGCTAAATGCGAATACAAGCGTACAATATAAATTGAGCAAAAGATTAACTTATCGTGGCTTAGTTAATTATACACTTAAAGACAATAAATATAAGGAGTTTAATGAAGCCAGGTCTATTGTAGCCATACGTAGTGGAGGACCATTCGGCAGCATCAGCGATGCCAAAGATATCCGATTTAACTACAACAACACCCTTACTTACAGTCAAAACTTTGCTAAAGAACACAAATTAGATTTAACGGCTGGGCAAGAATACATCTACAATTACAGTGAAAATTTCCGTGCCAGTGCATCTAATTTCCCTGCAGTAAATAACGGATGGGATAATCTTTCATTAGGTACCGTAGTAGGTGTGCCAAGCTCTTATGCCGAAGACGATAAGTTGCTTTCATTCTTCGGAAGATTAAATTATTCTTATGGAGATAAATATTTATTAACCGCTACCCTACGTGCCGATGGATCCTCAAAATTTGGCATAAACAATCAGTGGGGCTATTTCCCATCAGTGGCCTTGGCTTGGCGTTTAATCAATGAAGATTTCATGAAAAAAGCGCCTGTATTTTCCGACCTTAAATTACGTGTAAGTTATGGACAATCAGGAAATAATCGTATTCCAAACTACACCGCATTAGGTAACTATACTACTGGATTGTATCCAATCAACAATACCAATGTACTGTCTGCCTTCCAGAATAACCTTCCAAATCCATTTCTGCAATGGGAAGCTAACGAATCGGTCAACGTGGGCTTAGATATGGGTTTCCTAAAACAACGTATCACCCTAACTACCGAATGGTATGATAATCGTTCAAAAAACCTATTATTTGATGTTCGCATACCCGGTAGCACAGGATTTTCAAGTCAGTTTCAAAACATTGGAAAAACATCTAGTAAAGGTTTAGAATTCACATTAAATACGGTTAACATTACCGGTAATGGATTTAACTGGAGCACTAACTTTAATATTGCCTTTAATAAAACCAAGGTTTTGGAGCTCAGCGAAGGCGAAACTTTTAAAATTGTACCTAGTTACACCACCATCAACGATTTTATATTACAGGTTGGAAAGCCAGTGGGCACCATGTATGGATACCTCACTGACGGCTTATATCAGGTAGGCGATTTTGATTTCAATTCAACAACCAATACCTATACCTTGAAAAGCGGTGTGTTAAGAGATAATCGTACCGTACAACCTGGTTACCAAAAATTCAAAGACATTAGCGGCCCTAATGGCGTTCCAGATGGGGTAATTAGCGATGCCGACCGTACCATCATTGGAAATGCAAACCCTAAATATACAGGTGGTATTGGCAACTCTTTCAGCTATAAAGGAATTGATTTGAGCGTGTTTTTGAACTTCTCCGTAGGTGGAGATATTTATAATGCCAATGTACTTAATAATTCGGCTTTAAGCAACCAATATAAAAATAGCTTACAGCGTTTTGCCAATAGATGGACAACCATTAACGCGGCAGGTGCACGTGTAACCGACCCAACAGAATTGGCGGCCTTAAACGAAGGGAAAACGGTACCATCATATGTAGGAATTGTCTCTGACAGACCATATAACACCCTTATCGAGGATGGTTCCTTTCTACGTATCAACAATGTAAGTTTGGGCTATACTTTTCCAAAAGAACTGATACAAAAAATAAAGCTTAGCAATGCCCGCATTTACTTTACAGCTTACAATCTTCATGTTTTCACGAAGTACTCTGGTTACGACCCAGAAGTAAGTACAGTAAATAATGCCATTACACCAGGTGTAGATTTCAGTGCCTATCCAAGAGCAAAATCTTTTGTCTTTGGACTTAATTTAACATTGTAGCCTTAAACGATTCACAACCCAAATTGGATAAAAACCATAAAAAACTATTTTTATGAAACAGAAAATATTTACACACCGAGTTTTAATATTTTTATCGGTGATCTCTTTTTCCATTTGTTCTTGCAAAAAAGCATTGGAAACAACCCCTTATTCTTTTTTTGGCAGCGAGAATTTTTATTCGAGTACCGCAGAAGCAGAAATGGCCACACTAGGCGTTTATTCTTCTGCATCTACGTGGGCTGCTTACGGTTGGTACATTCCGCAAGTATTAGATAATGATAGTGATATCAGCCAAATTTCTGGCAACTCGGCCGATAGCTGGCGAGTAATCCCACATTATACCGGCATCCCAGAAACCGATATCTATTCATCAACATGGAACGTGTTATACCAAGGTATTGACCGTGCAAATGTGGTGATTGAGAGGATCCCTAAAATGACTTTGTATACCAATGGTACTGCCCAAGAAAAAGCAAAGTTAGACCAGTATTTAGGCGAAGCCAAATTTCTGCGTGGCTTCTATTATTCGGAATTGGTTCGTATGTGGGGCGATGTACCATTTAAAACAAAGAGTTCGGCCGTAGGTGATGATATCAAAAACCCATTGGTAGACCGATATAAGATATACGAACAAATTACCAAAGATATGTTGGAAGCAGCCGAAGCATTGCCCCCTACCTCGCCAACAAGCGAACGTGCTACTAAATGGGCAGCCAAAGCATTATTGGCCAGAATATCGCTATTTGCAGGCGGTTATTCTTTACGTGCCGATGGTCAAATGAAACGTCCCGACAACTATAAAGAATATTATGCAGTAGCCCGCCAGCAGATCAACGACATTATGGCTACCAACCCTTACAAACTGAACGCCAGCTATCCTCAAGTATTTATTAATCAATGTAAACATCTACTTGAGCCTACTGAAAGCATTTTTGAAATCGCATTTTTCTCGCTCACTGGTGGCGGAGGCGAGACACCAAACAGCTCTCGTATAGGTTTTTGGAATGCCCCTACTACTGCAGCGGGCGTTTATGCCTCAACAAATTTAAGGCAAGCTACTATAAGACCTTTTTATGAGCTATTTCAAGATGGAGATTTTAGAAAAGATTTTGCAGTAGCAAGGTACAGCATCAATGCGACAGGCAGCCGTCAATACCTAACTACCGGTACCGGAGACCAAAATTGGGCACCTGGAAAATGGAGTAGAGAATACCAAACAAATAGCCCAACAGAAAACGTAAATACCAACATCAACTATGTTGTAATGCGCTACTCCGACTTGCTGTTAATGCGTGCAGAGGTAGAAAATGAATTAAATGAAGGTCCGAATAGCACGGCACTAGATGCCATTAACCAGGTAAGAAGACGTGCTTATGGATTAAATATGACAGGTAATAGCATTGCCTTAACTGTTACCAACGGTGGAGCGGGCTACACAGCCAATCCAACTATAGAAATTACAGGTGGTGGTGGAAATTATGCCTCAGCGGTAGTAGCCACCAGAACCTCAAATAGAATTGCTACACTTACTTTAAACAATGGTGGTTATGGCTATACTTCGGCCCCAACTGTAACCATAACAGGCGGTAATGGCTCTGGAGCAGTAATTACAGCAAGTTTGGTGACCAAGCCAAGCACCAGTGCGGTAGATATACCTACGGGATTAAACAAACAGCAATTTTTCGACATTCTGGTAGATGAACGTGCAAAAGAACTTTGCTTTGAAGGCATGCGTAGGGCCGATCTAATTCGCTGGAATCTATTGGGAACAAAGATTGCCGAGACGCTGGTTAAAGTAAGAGCCATCAGAGCAACTTACCCATACCTTGCCGGAACCAATTTCGTAGTTGGAAAGCACGAACTTTTTCCATTCCCACAAAATGAAATGGATGTAAATACGGCCATAAAAAGACAAAATCCAGGATGGCGTTGATATAAGTAAAGTAAATCTAGGAGGTTATTTACCAAATAGTGTTAACTCTGGTACTAAACGATGATACAAAATGACAAGATATATCTATAAAACATTTACATGTATATTTATAGCCACAGGCCTATTTGCTCAAAAGCCAAATACCGCTGTAACAACACTACCAAATGCGGTGATTGAAGAGTGGCGAATAACAGCGCAACCCAACAATGTAACGGTAAAAACAAATCCTCCTAGTTTACTTTGGGCATCGGAAAAAAAGAATAGCGGCAGAAACGTACGATACAAAATTTATCTGAGCCAAGACGCTGCTTTCCCTAAAAACAAAACCATAGAAAGTAAGCCACAGCAATACTGCTTTTTCAACCCGCACCAAAAAATGGCTGTAGGTAAATGGTATTGGAAATATGAGATCATTGCAAGTACAAAAATAGAAACAAGGGGCGTTTACTCCTTTTTAATCGACCCCTCGGCAAACAACTTTGAAACGCCTAGCTTTGACCAGTTTCTGAGCAATATTACCAAGCAGCACCCAAGGGTGATGAACCAAGGAAGGGATATGGAGCAAATTAGAAAAGATGCACCTTCGCATCCTTTGTATAAAAGCATCATCGCATCAGGAGAAAAAGCGCTAAAAATGTCTGTATATACTGGTAGTGTAATAGGCAAAACGCCAGCAGAGGAAAGAGCCTTGAATATCAAAGCAGGAAAAGAACTTGATATTTATCAAAATCTGCTCGAAGCCTATGTTTTATCGGGTAACAAAGAGATGTTGGAGAAAATAAGGGAAAGGATGAACATATTGCTCACCTGGCCTACCGACGATCTTTTAGGTTCTAAGGTAATGATTGCACTGGCAAAAGGATACGATGTACTTTACGCCAATCTTTCTAAAAAAGAGAAAGATGACCTATTAAAAGTAATAGCCAAACAGCTACAGCATGGCCTTAATGATTGGCCTGGCCTAATTGAAGCCAGACATGTAGAAAATCACTTTTGGCAAATGGAACTTGCCGGAAATTTTATTGCGGCGCTTGCCACCGCACATGAGTTGCCCGAAAGCCATGCCATGCTTGAATATACCTACGAACTCTTTTTGGGTCGTTTTCCTAACCTAGCTACACAAGAAGGCGGCTGGTCTGAAGGTATTGGCTATTTTGGCGTGAACAAATTGGCCATGGTAGATATGGCCATATTAATGAAAAAAATAGGCAAAGTCAATGTATTTAACATGCCTTGGTATAAAAATCTGGCCGACTATTTTCTTTATTTCGCTCCAGTTGATGGCAGGATTTCTGGCTTCGGCGATATGCACGACCGCGTGTACTACGGCAATGTAGGTCATGAAATGATGTTGACCGTTGGAGAAGAAAACCGTGATGCCAAAGCCCTATATCGTTTATCGGCCCTACTACAATCGAAAAAACAAGGACAAGAAAGAGAAGAAGAACAACCCCCCAGTAAGTCTTTACAAAAGGTAGAACCATGGTATCAAATTGTAAATAATATACGCTTTGATGCAAGTAAAGTAGCTGCGCCTCAAAATGTACCTCAAGCTAGACTATTTGAGGGTGTAGGCGAAACCGCCATGCATACCAACGTGCTCAACAGCGCTGATAATACAGCGGTATATTTTAGATCCTCTCCTTTTGGCGCCAAAGGCCATATGCACGCCAACCAAAACAGCTTCAATATTTCCCGCAAAGGCGAGCCGGTGTTTTATTCTACAGGTTACTATACTTCTTTTGCCGATCCACATTCCTTAAGTTCCTACCGACATACCAGAGCGCACAATGGCATTTTGGTAAATGGTATGGGACAAGCTTTTGGACATGAAGGCTATGGCTGGATCAAACGTTTCATTAATGGCGAAAACATCAGTTATGTATGTGGTGATGCCACCATAGCCTACAAACCAATTTTAGATAAACAGTTTATAGATCTTTTGTCACAAAACAACATCAAACCAACACCCGAAAATGGCTATGGAGATGCCAAGCTAAAGTTATTCGAAAGGCATTTAGTGTTTTTAAGGCCAGGTACCATTATTATTTACGATGTATTAGAATCTGAACAGCCCTCGGAATGGACATTTTTACTACATACCATGGATAAGCCCGAGCTCAACAATCAAAAGCTGCTTACCTTAACTAGTGGCTCCAATTATGCCGAAGCTTTTGTAACGGGATCCACTAAACTAACGGCAACACTCACCGATCAGTTTTTTTCGCCAGCTATTGACTTTAAAAAGAAATATAAATCTGTTAAAAATCAATATCACCTATCCTATCAAACAGAAACGAAATCAAAAAACATGCGCTTTATGGCTGTACTACAATTAAACGACGCTGGTAAGCTCGTAGAAAAAGTAGTTAAAGTAAACGATGGCATATACCAAATAGGCGATATCAAAATAGAAGCGCAACTAGATGCAACAAAGCCTCCTATGCTTTTAGTGAAAAAAGGAGATGAAACACTGAATATCAAAGCTAACAACACTGTACTTGAAGAAACAATTAAAGGGAAAAAACGAGTAGTGTCCGCTGCTAATATTCCTTTATCCGAGGTATTACAGTAGTCTCAGACAAAACAACCTTCAAGAATATTTTTTAACGAAAACAGAATAAATATGAAAAAATCCGCAAAGTTCCTCTTGCCCCTATACCTCATGTTAGTAAGTTTAATGGCTTGCAACGGGGAAAAGAAGGAAACAGCTAAACGTCCCAATATCCTGATGATCATGTCGGATAACCAATCATGGAATCATGTAGGGGCTTATGGCGATAGCATTGTACGCACCCCAAATATGGACAAACTAGCTAAAGAAGGCGTACAATTTGAAAATGCTTTTTGCAGCTCACCATCTTGTACCCCAGCTCGTGCGGCCATGTTGGCGGGACAGGACACGTGGAGATTGAGAGAAGGTTCGAACCTATGGAGCATCATGCCCACGCAATATAAAATTTATACCGACCTTTTAGAATCAGATGGTTATCAAGTGGGTTTTCAAGGCAAAGGTTGGGGCCCCGGAAGCTTCGAAGCTAATGGGCGCAAACATAATCCCGCAGGTCATCCTTTCAACAGTTTCAGTGATTTCTTACAAGTAAAGAAAAACAATCAACCTTGGTGTTATTGGATCAGTAGCCACGAGCCTCATCGCCCTTACAGCGTAGGTTCTGGTACTAAGGCTGGTATCGACTCAAATCGTGTAAAGGTACCAGGTTATTTGCCAAACGTACCAGCTGTAAGAGGTGATATTGCCGATTATTATGCAGCCATAGAACAGTTTGATAGGGAACTAGGACAAGCATTAGCTGAGTTGAAAAAAAGCGGCGAGCTCGAAAACACCGTGATTGTGGTATGTAGCGATAACGGATGGCAAATGCCACGTGGATTGGCTAATCTTTACGATTTCGGCACACACGTACCGCTAATCATTTCATGGCCTGGCAAATTTAAACAAGGTTTGATCACCGACCATTTAGTTACCTTAAATGACCTTGCTCCTACTTTTCTGGAACTGGGAAAGGTAGCTATACCTAAAGAAATGACCGGCAAAAGCTTGTTGCCAATTGTGCAAAAAGATACAGAAGCACCAAATCAACGTGAATTTGTGGTTTTGGGACGCGAAAGACATGCTTTTGTTCGCCAGTATGGTTTAGGTTACCCAGGCAGAGCCATACGAACCAAAGACTTCTTATTGATAAAAAACTATGAATCCAACAGATGGCCGGCTGGAGACCCTCCTTTTTATGGCGATATAGACCCTTACATGCTTAATTGGCCTGGCGAGACCAAATATTATATCATGGAGCATAAAGATGACCCTAAGGTTAAACGTTTTTTTGATTTGGGAATGGGGAAACGTCCAGAAATAGAATTGTTTGACATCAAAAATGACCCCGATGAATTACGTAACCTTGCCAATGAACCGAAATATGCAGCCATAAAAGCTGATTTACTTAAAAAGATGGATAACTATCTGATCCAAACCCAAGATCCACGTTCAGTTGCTGGCGACACCAAGGTATGGGATACTGCTCCTTACTTTAGCGAGGTTGACAAAAAACCAAAACCTAGCAAAGAAATGCAAAAACGTTTTAAATTGGACACTGCATACGATTATCTAAAATAAATTACCATGCAGGAGAAATTTGCAATAGGGATAGATGTGGGCGGCTCTTCGCTGAAGTGCGGTGTAGTAGGCCAAAATGGTGAAATTGTACACTCATTTCTGCAAACCTTAGAAGAAATTAGCACAGAAGAAGATGTGATTACAGCAATTGCAGATGCGGTGTCGCGATGTGCAATAGCCGTAAATAATTCGGTGGAAGGAATAGGGATTGGTTTTCCCGGTATTGTAGACCAAAATGTGGTGATTGGCGGTGCCGATAATCTTCCGGGTTTTAACAACCTTCCCCTAGCCCAAATCCTCGAAGCAAAAACAGGTTATCCTGTATGGATAGACAATGATGCGAACATGATGGGCTACGGTGAATTGAAATATGGCGCCGCCAATGATAGTGAAAATATTGTATTCCTTACCGTTGGAACCGGTATTGGCGGAGCCATTCTCATTAATAGGGAAATATTTGGCGGCCACCAAAATCGCGGTGCAGAGTTAGGTCATATCATCATTAACCATGGAGGCAAACCCTGTAGCTGTGGCGCTAAAGGATGTTTTGAAGCTTATGCCTCCATATTGGCCCTAATCGAAGATTTTCGTGATGCTGGTGGAACTGTTGCCGAAGGAGATAAAATAAACGGACGGAGCATTGTTGCAAAATATCGCGAAGGCGATTCCATAGCTAAAGCTACCCTACAACAACATTTTGACTATATGGCTACCGGTATTGCCAGTTTGGTCAATGTATTCAGTCCACAAAAAGTAGTCGTGGGTGGCGGTATTAGCGAAGCTGGCAGTTTTTACATAGATGAAATCAAATCTCGTGTACTTCGTATTGCGATGCCCGCGGCCGTACAATATACCAATATCGTTGCGGCTACCTTAGGTAACAAAGCAGGCCTATTAGGCTGTGCTGCAAAAGTATTTGACCACGTAAAAAACTAAAAACCTAGACTGAAACTTTTAAATCATCAGCGTTTTATGAAATACAGGAATACATTCATCATTAATATGCTATTATTAGGCATATTAACCTTCAGTTACGCAGTTAAAGCACAGCAGCCCAATATTGTCATTATTATTTCCGATGACCATGCTTATCAAACCATTGGTGCCTATGGAAGTAAATGGGCGCCAACCAAAAACATTGACCGATTGGCTAAAGAAGGAGCAATTTTCACCAAAACTTATGTAACAAACTCCATTTGTGGGCCTAGCAGAGCAGCTATCCTTACTGGAAAATATAGCAACAAAAATGGTTTCAAGGATAATGAAAATTCCAATTTCAACTTTAATCAGGACAACTTTGCCAAAGAGTTGCAAAAGGTAGGCTACCAAACGGCTTGGATCGGTAAAATGCACTTGGGCAACAATACTCCACAAGGCTTTGACTATTATAGTATCCTACCCGATCAGGGACGCTATTACAACCCCGATTTTATACAAATGGATAATACCAAGAAGAAATTTCAGGGATATGTAACGGATATTATTTCGGAGGAAGCTGAAAAATGGATGAAAAAGCGTGACGATTCGAAACCATTTTGCTTGGTTATTGGCCATAAAGCTACCCACCGCACTTGGATGCCAGCTTTGGAAGACCTTGGTCGATATGACAGCATAAAATTTGAGTTGCCGAACAATTTTTACGACGACTACAAAACCCGTAAAGCCGCTGCCGTACAAGATATGAGCATTGAAAAAACAATGACCCTACGCAATGATTTGAAGATGTACGATGGTCAACCGCTGAACCATTCGGGTGATATTAGTGACATGACCGAAGATCAGCGAAAACAGTGGCATGCCTATTACGACAAAATAAAAATGCAGTTCGAAAAGGAAAAACCAACTGGTCGTGCGCTTACCGAATGGAAATACCAACGCTACATGAAAGACTATTTGTCTACAGCGGCCTCACTTGACCGTAACATTGGCAAAACATTGGAGTATTTGGATAAAAGCGGACTGGCAAAAAACACCATCGTCATCTACCTTTCAGATCAAGGATTTTATATGGGCGAACATGGTTGGTTTGATAAACGATGGATGTATGAGCAGTCCTTTCGTACACCAATGCTCATGCGCTATCCAGGAGTAGTAAAACCTAGTACCAGTATTGATCAACCTCTTCTAAATATCGATATCGCTCCTACGCTTTTACAAGCAGCTGGCGCAGTGGTACCAACTGAAATGCAAGGGCTTTCTTTCCTCCCTTTATTAAAAAAACAACGATATACTGCCCGTGATGCCATCTATTATCATTACTACGAAAATGGTGAACATGCCGTATCTCCACATTTCGGAATTAAAACCAATAGATATAAACTGATACGATTTTACAAAAGAGTGGAGAGTTGGGAATTGTTTGACCTTCAAAACGACCCTGATGAACTACACAACATTTACGACAGTAAGACTGCTGCACCTATTGTAAAAGAAATGAAGGCAAAACTAAATGCTTCAATTAAGCAGTACCAAGATACAGAAGCAGAAAAAATCCTAAACACAGCAATAAAAAATTAAAGATTCATGAGACAGAGAAGTAGCTTTTTGGTGGGTGTTATACTAATTATTTGGTTTGTAATTTCATTTGTAACCAATATACTGGGCCCGTTGATGCCCATCATTATCGAAACTTATCAACTAAGCCTCACCATGG
Organism: Pedobacter sp.; assembly: GCF_039594775.1. Taxonomy (GTDB): domain Bacteria; phylum Bacteroidota; class Bacteroidia; order Sphingobacteriales; family Sphingobacteriaceae; genus Pedobacter. The sequence goes on from NZ_JBCNMT010000003.1 coordinate 449,019, forward strand.
CAGCTTTCCTACCCTTTTCCTTCTTTCTGGCCTATGGTGTAATGTCAATACCCGCTGGGGTGATGATAGAAAAGCTGGGCGAAAAAAAATCAATGCTGATTGCTTTTTCACTCAATCTCATAGGAACATTACTTTTTGCCTTTAACCCACAATACAGCATGGCCCTTGCTTCGCTGTTCATTATTGGTATTGGCATGGCCATGTTACAGGTAATCATCAACCCACTGATGCGCACTGCCGGTGGTGAAGAAAATTTTGCTTTTTACTCCGTAATGGGGCAACTGGTTTTTGGATTGGCTTCATTTGTAAGTCCTTTTGTGTACGCTTACCTCATGAAAGCACTGGGTGGACAATCGCCCAACAATCCCCTGCTCGGCGCATTAAATTCCCTAGTAAAAAATGGATTGCAATGGACAGCCCTGTATTGGCTATTTGGCTTTATCTTTCTGTTCATGCTTGTATTGCTCAGTCTAATAAAAATACCACGTGTAGAATTAAAAGACGATGAAAAAGCCGGCACAGCCTCAGCATATATAGAACTGCTAAAACAAGGCAGGGTATGGTTCTTTTTTTTGGGCATTGTAGCCTATGTAGGTACAGAACAATCATTGGCCAATTGGATGTCTGAATTTTTAAAACGCTACCATGGTGCTAACCCAGATACTGTTGGCATTAATGCGGTAGCATGGTTTTGGGGATTGATGACCATAGGTTGCCTATTGGGGCTTGTTGTTTTAAAATTATGGGATTCGAAATTAGTATTAAAACTAGCCGCCGCTCTATCTGCCATTGCCCTTACCATAGCCTTATTCGGTAGTCAACACATTGCCCTTTACGCATTCTCCGTATCAGGATTCACTATTTCTGTGATGTTTTCTGTGGTGTTCTCATTAGCGCTCAATTCTTTAAGTAAACATCACGGTGCATTTTCGGGTATCCTTTGTTCAGGCATTTTTGGTGGGGCACTGGTTCCGTTTGTGGTAGGATTTATTGGAGATCTAATCGGCTTACGTTACGGATTAATGTTCCTTTACATTACACTAGGATATATTTTTTTACTGGCTTTATATGCTCGTCCATTGGTAAATAATAAAACGGTAAAGCTTAAGGATGTATTTAAAAGAGGTTAAGAAACTGTTTAAATTTCGGTCGAGCTTTTTACTTGTCAGTCTGAGCTTGTCGAAGACTACTTATTAGATGATGTTTCGACAACTTGTCCCGAATAATCGGGAAGCTCAACATGACACCTGTGTTTTATGAAAAAGAAATTTAAACAGTTTCTAAATAGCTTCAATTTAATTATAAGCTATCCCATTATTTTTCAAAAAAGTTTGATGTATATTCACCCTTGTTGAAGATTTGTATACAAAAGATTGATCAGGAAAATTTATATATGTTGTTCGTTGATATTGTTCCTTTGCAGCAATGTCGCTTTCGGTCAGGGAGATGCCAGAAATTTCAGGAGCATTTCGGTTGACAAAGGCCTATCACAAAGCACGGTATATACAGTTGCACAAGACCCACTAGGTTTTATTTGGATGGGTACACAAGATGGTCTAAATCGTTACGACGGCAAAGGCTTTACCGTATTTCGTCCTTCAAAATCAGACCCTAACAGCATCCAATCTTACAATATTCGTTGTCTGGTTACAGACAAAAAAGGAAGATTATGGATAGGTGGCAATGAAGGTGTAAGTTTGTACGACTACCATACCAATCGGTTTACAAATTATCGGCTGAAAGCTAAACCCGGAGAATGGTTCATCAGTTCAATTATCGAAACCAAAGACGGCACCATATGGGCAGCGGGAACTACGGGAGAATTATTTAAATTAGAACCAACGGACAATCAGTTTCGTCGCCTAAAACTTTCCTCTCCGGGATACCGTATTTCGGAAATTTATAGCCTCTGTGTTTGGGAAAATCAACTATTATTGGGCACCGGAAAAGGCATGTGGGCACTCAATAGCTCAAACAGCTCTATTAAGCCAATTAAAACGGGCATGGACCAGTTCAGAATCCTTGTTATATTTCCCGATGGCAACGACTTTTGGATAGGTTCTCAAGGGGGCGGTGCAAGCAAACTTAACGCCAAGGATTTAAGTTTTGTTAATTATAACAATAGAAACGGAATACCTGGTTTAATTAGTGATGAAGTACGAAGTATAGGAAAAGATGCGGGGGGAAATATTTGGATGGGTACGTTCAAGGGCCTTTCTATATTAAATACTAAGCAACAGTTTGAAAACTATTATCACCAACCATATGTACCTACAACCATCAGCCAAAATTCTATTCGATGCATTTATAGAGATCATCAAATGGGCATGTGGTTGGGCACTTTCTATGGAGGTGTAAATTATTACCATAAAAACGAAATTAGCTTTAACCTCCTAGGGCAAGGAACTATCAAAACTGCCCTTAATGATAACGTAGTTAACGTAATCAAACAGGATGGTTATGGTAATTTCTGGATTGGCACCAATGATAAGGGCTTAAACTATTGGAACCCTTCCAAACGTTCTATCTCCTACTTCACGGTAGACGATCAGTTAAGCTCAAATAACATCAAATCCATCGCTTTTGCCAATAACGGCAATGTGCTATTAGGTACTCACAACGCGGGTTTAAATGTACTCGACCCGCGAACGAAGAAAGTAACGGTCTACAAAAATATTGCTGGCAATTCCTCTACCATATCAGACAATATGGTTTATGCCCTGCTTAAAGATCATGCTGGACGTATTTGGGTGGGAACAAGATCTGGAGGATTAAATTTATTTGACGATGTCAACAAAGGGTTTAAAACCATCAAAGTTGATAGACAGGGCAAGAGTTTCACTTCAAACGAAATCACTTACCTTCTCGAAGACAGTAGGCATCGCATTTGGGTAGGAACGTCAAATGGGGTAAATATTTTCTACCCAGACAACATGACTATCGAGCAGCTTTCTCCGGCTTTGCTAAGTAGCGAGATCGTCAACTTTATTGCCGAAGATAAAGAAAAACGAATCTGGGTTGGAACCAGGGATGGGCTAAATCTTTTTGACGAAAACAATAAGACGTTCGTTACCTACGAAAAACGCAACAATTTGCCAAAAGGAAATATCAATGCCATTTTAAACGATGCCAAGGGGGATCTATGGATCACTACCAATACCAGTTTAATCAAATACAACCCAACTTCTGGAAAACGTCAGGTTTTCGATTCAAATGATGGTCTGCAAAATCGTCAATTTACCCTATCTGCTTCCTGTGTAGCTGCCAATGGCATGATGCTGTTCGGGGGAATTGATGGCGTAACCTATTTTTATCCCGAAGAACTCAATCAGAATTCCCTAAAATTAAAAGTGACCCTTACCGGTTTGGAATTGTTCAACAATACCGTCACTCCAAAAGATAGTACAGGAATTCTTAACGAGCATATCGACCAAACTTCTTCCCTACAGTTCAACCACGAGCAAAAGCAGTTTTCTATTTTATTTAATACGTTCAATTATATTTCCACGAATAGAACAACCTATTTTTATAAACTACAAGGTTTCGATAAGGATTGGCAAGAGACAAGAGGCACTTCAAAAGCTACATACACTAACTTACAGCCGGGAAATTATACATTTTATGTAAAAGCCGTAGGTCCTTTGGGTGAGCTTAGCCCTGTTCGTACGCTATCTATCAAAATAAATCCCATATGGTATAAAAGCTATTGGTTCTATTTTATACTTGTAGTGGTGATCATAGCCGCCACCATATTTTTATATCGGGTACTTACCGAACGTTTACGTGCATTACACCAATTAAAGGTAGAACGCATCCAACAGGAAAAAATAAAATACATCAACCAGCTTAAAACGGATTTCTTTACCAATGTTTCTCACGAGTTACGGACACCACTTACGCTCATTATGGCCCCACTCGAAGAACTTTCAACAGCTCCGGTAGACAGCAATAGACTTCAAGAGCTTTGCAAATTGATGCTCATGAGCACCAAACGCCTTTATCAATTGGTCAATCAACTTTTTGAGTTTCGCAAGGTAGAAATGGGTACAAGGAAATTAAGAGTCGACAAAACTGATTTGGTAGCCTTTACAGAAGATGTATATGTTTCATTTAAGCCATTGGCCGAAAAAAATGAGGTTAAATATCTTTTTGAAAGCCAAATTGATAAATTGGATGTCTTTTTTGACAAGGATGCATTGGCAAATATCCTTTACAACCTACTTTCAAACGCCTTTAAATATACCCCGCCTAACCATAGCATTACCATTCGCTTGTATGTAGCCAACGAAAATGTGGTATTGGAAATTGAAGACACTGGCATTGGAATGGAGAAAAAACATCTGGAAAGAATTTTCGACCGTTTTTATCAAATTGATGGGCAGCAAACCAATTTGGGATCTGGTGTTGGCCTCGCCTTTACGAAAAATCTAGTGGAACTGCACCATGGGCAAATTGAAGTAAAAAGTGAGCTCGGAAAAGGATCAATTTTCAGAACTTCCCTACCTATCAACGACAGTGCATATGCCGATGATGAACGTGTAGAAGCAGCCATGTGGCATAATGACAAACCCCAGCTCAATATTCCTGTAGAACAGCCTGCTTTTAACAACACGGCAGACAATTCAAAAGAAGGCCAAAAAACAATCATGCTTGTTGACGATAATCATGATATCATTGATTATCTAAAAAACTATTTTGGCACAAAATATAACCTCCTACTGGCCAACAGTGGTCTGCAAGCCATTGAACTTCTAGAAAACCATCAGCCTGACCTGATCATCAGCGATGTGATGATGCCAGAAATGGATGGACTTAGTTTCTGTAAGCACATCAAACAACATATAGAAACCAGTCATATCCCTGTTATCCTATTGACAGCCAAAAACGAAAGGGCCCAGCAAATGGAAGGGTTTGATCATGGCGCTGATGATTACCTAACCAAACCATTTTCTATTTCGTTATTAGAAGCTAAAATTACGGCGGTTTTAAGATTAAGGCAAAACATTAAAGACTACTACGCAAGTTCAAAAAAGGTTGAACCAGAGAAGATTGCTGGCAATCCACTTGATCAGGAGTTTTTAACAAAAGCCATTAAAATTATTGAAGACAATTTAAACGAATACGACTTCTCAGTTAATAAACTAAGCCAAGAACTCAATATGAGTCGTGCAAATGTTTACCTAAAAATCAAAGCACTTACAGGCGAGTCAATCTCATTATTCATTAAACGTATAAAGTTCAAAAAAGTGGTGAGCTTACTTGAAACAAGAAGATACACCATATCCGAAATTTCCTATATGTGCGGTTTCAATAGTCCCTCGTATTTTTCAACTGCGTTTAAGCAATTCTTTGGATGTATGCCAACAGAATATCTTGAGCGAAAAGAGGAGTTATAGCTTATTTTCAAATACAATTTAGCTAAAAAGATAGTCTGAATTAAAGTAAGGATAAAGATTTTAAGTAAAAGCCATTCCTTGAAAAAATCAAAGCTCGATCTACATCCTTAACAGAATCATTAACAAGCATTTTGCATTTTTCACCTTAAATATTCCCTAAAAAAACGAAGCAAATCTAAAATCAATGTATCATGTCACGTTCATATTTTTTGCGTGTCTATTATAATAGTTTTTTATCAAATTGAAATACGTTGAAAATACATTTTTACACCCCGGAAAATGATATATTAAAACAGTTCATAGAAGGTTATTATTTCCTTAATGATAATGGAAATGAGGCAGATACGAGCTATATGACTTTCCCAAACAACTACTGCATTGTTTCTGTAAACCTTAATTCTACAATCAAACTCGATAAAAATGAAATATTGATCCAACCATCTTATGATTATAAAATCAATTCAAGTTTCGCCTATCATTATATAAACCCAATAAAAGTAAATTATGAAAGTCCCTTCCAAGAGATTACCATTTACTTCAAACCGCTCGGGATTAATTATTTTGTAGACAATCTGGAAGCCATGTTCTCTCAAAAAAAGATGACAGAATTTATACCCCAATTTTCAGATTTTAAGGATGAAATGAACAAAATTTTTCACATTGATGAAAGACCGTTGCAAATAATAGCCCTTGAAAATTACTGGTTATCAAAATTGACAACGAAAGACCTAACATTCATGAAAGCTATTTTATTAGACATTGAGTCCAACATCAAAATAGCCAACATTGCCAAAAAACATCACATTTCCAGAAAGCACTTAAACAATTTAGTTCGGAAGTACTTAGGAAAGTCTCCAGTAGAGTACAGAAAAATATTCCGGTTCAGAAACGCAATAATTAAATATCAAACATCAAAAAGCCTGACTGAACTGTCGTACGAGAATCTTTTTTTCGATCAAGCTCACCTTATTAAGGATTTTAAATCTTTCACTAAAATCAATCCAAATCTTTTCTTTAAAAATGTAAATACGGCCAATAAAAATGTTTGGCTTTTTACTTAGTTGGTAACATTTTTACAATTTCGATAATTTTTTCTAAGGTTACTTTGTTCGGAGATTTACCTCTTATGGTAAGTATTGGTTTTCAAAACATTAATCTTAAAGTCAATTGATATGAAAAAAATAAAATTTGCACTAGTCATCACCTTCGCTATTCTTTTCGCCAGCCTAAAAAGCTTTTCGCAGCTATCTTCTTTTAAGATTGATTCGCTGATGAAAGAAGCAATAACTAAACTAAAAGTAGCTGGAGCTGCAATAGCTGTTGTAAAAGACGGGAAAGTGATCCATCTAAAAGGCTATGGAGTAAGCTCGGTTGATACAAAACAATTAACCAATGAATTTACAAACTTCCAGATTGCTTCTAATAGTAAAGCATTTACAACGGCTGCATTGTCCATATTGGTCGACGAAGGCAAAATTAAATGGGATGATAAGGTAAAGGATTACATTCCAGAGTTTAAAATGTACAATGAATATGTAACCGACAACTTTAATATAGTTGATTTGCTAACTCATAGAAGTGGCCTTGGGCTTGGAGCTGGTGATTTGACTTTTTTTCCGGATGGATCAGATTTTACTGCAAAAGATATAACCACGATTTTCAAGAATTTCAAACCAGTATCAGCATTTAGAACAAAATACAATTATGATAACCTACTCTATATTATTGCGGGCGAAGTTATTAAAAGAGTAAGTAAAACAAGTTTTGAAGACTTTATTCAAAAACGCATTTTCCTACCCTTACAAATGAGCAACTCATTTGTTGGCGATTCTCTAATCAATGAAATAAAAAATCTGGCAACACCACATTCAACAGCAACGGGCACTTTAAAAACAATTAATCGTTTCAATATTGGAATGATCAGCCCCGCAGGCGGTATATATTCTAATGTAAATGATATGTCAAAGTGGATGATCATGCAGCTCAACAAGGGTAAGTATGGAAATGATTTGAAGTCTTCTTTATTCTCTACAGCAAATAGTGCCAAAATGTGGACGATACAAACGGTATTACCCAACTACGTATCTGAAAGATATAATACTCATTTTAACGGATATGGTTTAGGTTGGCTCCTGAACGATGTAAAGGGGAATTTGGTGGCTATGCACACTGGGGGTTTGCCAGGCATGCTCTCACAAGTAACTTTAGTCCCTGATTTGAATTTAGGCATTGTAGTATTAACAAATACTGAAAGTGGTGGCGGAAGCCTTGCTTTCGCAATTACACGGGCAATTACGGATAGCTATTTTGGCTTGGACGATGCAAATTGGATTGATAACAGGGCAAGAAATCTTATAAAAAACGTAAGTAATGCTGATGGAGTAACGAAGAAAGTTTGGGAAAAAGTAGACTCCGTAAAGAATATCAAAATTAAAACTGAGGATTACATAGGGATGTATGAAGACAAATGGTTTGGGAAAATGGAGATTTTTATGAAGGGAAAGCAGCTTTGGATTAGAAGCTTACGTTCACCGAAATTAAATGGCCCTATGTATTTTTATGATAGGAATATCTTTGCCATAAAATGGGAATACCGAGATATGAACTGCGATGCATTTGCTACTTTTTCTTTTACAGAAAAGGAAAAAGCTCGATCTTTCAAAATGAAAGGAATTTCACCATCTATCGACTTTAGTTTTGATTTTGGTGATTTAGATCTGATTAGAATAAAATAAATTTCTTATTACACAATTGATACCATCAAGCTATCTTCAGCAATTTAAATTGCTGAAATCCGGAATTGACATAGGAGAATAACTTTTCAATACTAATTTAAAGTATTGAAAAGTATTGGATATAATAAGAGCTCAACCCCAATCCCCTATCCTGCTGATTTGTAAAATCTTAAGAAGAAATCCTTTGAGCGGGCTTAACAGCAATTAAAACGATAATCTTTAATAAAAGAAGGACTTTGAAGTATTCAAAGTCCTTTTAACTCCTTTAGCAGGTTTATTTGAGCAGTACCGAGCATGGGAAATTCTTTGAACCACTTTTAAGGTTTTTAGAAATTTCGGAAAGCTAAATGTTTATTAAACTACAGTATATCCAGATCAGAAGCAACGTAAAAGCTTGGAACCAGTGGACGAAAACCCGTCCATTTTCTCAGCTTGGCACTATCCATCGTCCCCTCAAAGGGATCATTTAATACTGTAGGTGCATTATCGAACACATCACCCACCTTGCCAACAGATTCTGCAAGTTCATATAAGGTGATGGGAGCATCATCAGCAATATTGAATATTTGACCATTTAATCCATCCAATCGCAGCAATAACATTAAACCCTGCGCTACATCTAAATGGTGTACCATGTGCATTCTATATCCTGCAGGACGTCCCCACTTTTTGAGTATCGGCATAATTTCATCAATATGTGGATCTTTGTCGCCATATACAAAACCCAAGCGCAGTATCCTTACGTCTAAATTCATGGTCAGCAATTCTTGTTCGGCAGCTATTTTACTGGCTGCATAAGCCCTTGGATCATTTATATCCACTAGGTCGTTTTCCTTTGCTGGATGACCGTAGCCCGACCCATACACATTACTGGTACTGACAAAAACAAATCGTTTTACGCCGGCACCAACAGCGGCATTGGCTAAAGCTATGGTGCCTGAATGATTGGTTTTAATAATGCCCTCGTCATCTGTAAAGGTTCTGAATAAGGCTGCTAGATGAATAATTGCATCTATACCTTCTACTGCCGCTGGCAGACTTTCTGGTTCAAACAAATCGCCAACCACATATTTGGTGCCCGGAATGGCCTGGGCTGCATTCCGTATTAATATCGTAACATCATAGCCCTTGGCTATTAGGCGGGGAACAAACCTGCTCCCTACTTTTCCTGTTGCTCCTGTAACTAAAATTTTCATACCCAAAGTTCGTTCAAAACACAGCATTGGTTAAATGATTATCAAACCAATAACTATAATTTTCAAACCTTCCGAATTGAACTAGGAGTGTTGCCAGTTAATCGCTTGAAAAAATTATTGAAATAGGCAGGATAGGAAAAACCTAATGCGTAGGCAATTTCAGAAACGCTCCAATCTGTATGTTGTAAAAGCGCTTTAGCTTCCGCGGTAATACGCATGGCAATGTGCACAGAAGTGGGCTTTCCCGTTATGGCTTTCACGGCACGGTTAAGGTAGTTTACATGCACGGCAAGTGAAGAGGCAAAATCTTGGGCTGTCCGAAGTTGTAGTACGTCTGTGGTGTGCTCAATCGGAAACTGTTTTTCAAGCATATCCAAAAACATATGCGTTATACGGCTGGCGCCATTTTTTTCGGCAGAACTGTGTTGAGGGGGCTGTATCCTTAAGGCTTCATGAGTAATAAGGGCAATGCAATTCTTGATTAATTCTACCTTATGTGCATAATCCCCTTCATAGGTTGCCACCATTTTCTGGAAAATATGATCCACAAAAGCTGCTTGGTTGCTATCTATCTGAATTACCGGGTTTTCTTCAATATTGAACAAGGGCGAGTCTCTTAATTCTCGATTGCTCATGAATGTTTCGGTAAAAATGCAAGCATAACCACTGGTTCTGTTCACCTTTCGAACAATCGATTTTGGCGCTTTTGGATTGATGAAAATTAGAAAAGCGCCCTTAATATCGCTTAGCTGACCATCTTGCTCTATGCTTATTTCTCCATGGATGAGGCCCAATTTATAATAATCACGCCTACCAGTGCGTACGGGCAATTCATTTGAGGACGATAACTTATGAACTTTAAAACCCTTCAGTTTTAACTCTTCCCAATTTAGTCCAGAAATACCTGTATCCATGATACAAAGTTAACAAAATCAAACCTATTTAAGAGTGCCTGAATCAGACAGAATAATCTGTTTGCCGCGTAAGATTCTGCATGATTCCAGTGGACTTACAAATTTTAAGGCATAAAAAAAGGAAACAACTCAATAGTGCTGTTTCCTTTTGTACCCCTTATGAGGAATACTTTGAACATTTAAATCGCTTTCTATCACTTATAGATCCTATAATTGAAGATTTGGAGAGAAAAAAATTCATATAATTTCCCTCTAAATTTAAGTCTTGCCAAAGTAGTGCATGCCTTAACAGGACTATTTTAGAACAAAAAAGTTGGCGAATGTGAAAAATAGTTTTTTTGAAATTATACCCCCTGCCCAAAGGTCAGTAAATTATGGTCTAAATCTATTTTGGCATGTATGTTTTTCACCGAGAAAATCTCAAGCCAAGCTATCAGGATATCAAGGAGACTAATCAATTGGTTGAGGCTGGCGCAGTATATTGGAGCTACCAGTACATGACCATCTCATCATTTCCAGTGTGGATTTCCCATTGATGGCAGAAGAGTGATATATTGAGTAAGTTTAAGTTAGATATCCATAAAAGTTATTTAGCATAATTATGATTAGTCAAAATTATCACTAGCCTTTTGGCCAAACCAATGATTGATACCCATCACCGCTATCTAGTTGGAGCGGTTTTCTAGCACTGGAGTCTGGCGCAATAAAAATAGCTTCCTCTTGAAGAACAAAATTGAGGAGTATTTCCGAGACCTCTATTCCTAATGCTTGCCGCATTTTGATCAGAACCTTGCCAATATCAATAATCTGGTTAAACCAAATGGTCACCTCTTCGAGTGTAATTACCAGTGATGGAGGATCGAAATGCATTAAGTGGTTCCTTAAGACCCTTAAACTTTCTATGCTATGTTGTTCGGCTTCGATATTGAATGGTCTGCCTCCAATCTGATATATCGATTTCATTTCTTTTTTTTCTGGAACAGAACCCCAACAGACCAGGCCCAAGGCCTTATTCAAATGGCTATGATTTTTTATATATTTAGCCACTTAAAACTCTTACCAAATGGAATCTTACGTAGCGTTTCTCGATATTCTAGGCTTTAAACAGATCGTTGACAACAATCAACACCAAGCCCTAGAATCTCTTTACGACACCTTTTCAGATTATATAGTCACCAAGACCACAGAACTCTCTGACAAGTACGCATTACATGAAGGATTGGGCAAGGTGCATTGCACGATTGTTTCCGATTCTATAGTCATGTGGACGGAAAACACCAATGTGAACTCGTTTATGCACCTGTCAATTTTAGTTTCCAAAATGTTGGTAGCAGGCTTTATGGCCGATATGCCCTTGCGTGGAGGAATCAGTAAGGGAGAGATCACGGTAAAGGAAACCAATTTGGGCAGGACAATATTTGGAAAGGCACTAACCGAAGCCTATACATTGGAGACCATTCAACAATGGAGCGGTTGTGTGATCAAGCCGGGCATCATCGAAGAATGTATGGCAGACTACCAGTTTAAAGATCTTTTGGAAAATGACTTCCACTGTATTCAATATGATGTGCCTACCAAGGCCGGACCCCAAAAGTTATGGTGTCTGAATTGGCCACTCATCTTGGTGAGAAATCCGGAAGATTTCAGGCCTATGTTCGAAAAACATGGCAAAACCATCTCAAGTGAACGTGAAGAACAGAAGCTCCACCATACGGTAGACTTTTACAAAACCATGATTACACTGTACAGTGACTATCAAAACTATTTCCTGAAGAATAGAAAGCAGACCGAAATTGATAAGGAAACCTATATCTCGATTTTGGAGATTTTGGGCTACACCCCTCCACAGTACGACGTCAGGCCAGGCTTTGGAAAGTTTGGCCCGAGCGTAATGCGCAAGGAAATAAAAGAGAAATTGGTGGCATTAAAAAGCAATCAACCGGAGCTTTTCAAGCAACTTATCGAGAGAATCAATCACACACGATTGGAGAACTATAAAAGCAGGTGGCTTAAGGAAGTTTTCTTTGAGGTAAAAAATATTGGAGGATAAACTACTTTATCAAATCCTGTAAAATTAAAATGTAAGGACAAAACATTAATGGCCAAGTTCGATTTTTCTACGCTTAACAGTTCAGATTTTGAGGAGTTTTTTTGCGACCTATTAAACGCCAAGGAAAAAAATCAACAGAGTAAGTTCACCTATAGAACTTTTAAGGTAAGGATCAAGGAATAGATCTATTATATAGCATATTCCCTATTGGAAAACCAAGATGAAGGTAAAGACCAGACGATAAGGGGACTGGTCGCCCAAAGCTTTTTAATGGAACATAACCAGGCGACACTAAAGGAAGTCGTTATTGCTTTACTTTTCAGCCTAGAGGAGGATTTCAAGTAACAGCTTCTCCTACTATCCGACCGTCAATCTCAAAAGTAGGAAAGAACCCGATCACAGTATTTCGCGTTGATAAATTGAGAGGCTTACTTCTAATCAATCTAACCAATAAATCAATTGTGCCGTTTACCAAACATTCTCGATCTATTTCACACGGCTCTCAATTAATGGAATCTAAGAAGAAATTATCGGCAATCCTAAAATACCCAACAAATAGACCTGAAACTGATCCTCGGGATCGTCGATCATCGCAATTAGCGACTGATAAGTTTCATGCTCAAAGTTAAGAAAGATGTTATCTTTATTCCTGACTGATGCTTTGGGCAGTTTCCCAAATTTACCTACCTCAATTTTGACGTTATTACGAACAGAAATTTCTGGCAACAGCTTCTGTAATCTTTCAGGGAGGACTGACAAATCCATTTTCATATCTACTAAAATATCGGCTGGAACCTGATTAATATCTAACAGCCTGAAGTTGTGGTGGGAAGCAATTTGCATCATCACACCCTGTAGGCTGATTGTTGTTGGGGTATCACGAAAACTTACATTTATACCCCTATTTGCGAAAACCAAGTAGCCTTTGCTCTGTAAATATTGAATGGCAATTGTTTGATAATCTGTTGTGTTATTGTTATTGAAAAAAAACATATGGTTCAAACCTCGCACCTTCATTGAAGAAATAATATCCCTCAGAGGTAAAACCTGACCTTCATGATGAAAATTGGTATAGTCACAACACATATTGATGAGCTCTACCTTAGAATAAAAGTCCGTATAAGAAGCCTGCATCTGAGCATTATTAGCTTCATAAAACTGCAGATAATAATATAAGTAATTCAATACTGCGTTTATGAGTTTTTCTTTCCCCCCTTCAAGGGCCTCCCTTAAAAGTTTTCTCAATGACACAGACATTTCCTTACGAAACATCTGAGCTTTCTTGGTTGGCATTATCTTCGTTCTGGACATATCAAAATCGATTCCCTTCGGAAGAAAGTTGACCTCACCACCAATGATAAACGGGAATTTATGAGGTATGATCTCGGGTAAGTCCACACCTATCTTAAATCCACTATTAGAAGCAATTATTTGTATAGGTTCAGGGCCAATTCCAAGCTTAATTACATGAGAAGAACTTTCTGTTTCGTACCTGTACAGCGATTTTTCCAAATTCCAACTGTTTGGCACATCCATTACGGCATTATCGAGCTTAATTTCCAATCCTTCAATATGTCTGAGGTATGAGATTGCATGTGACAAGGCTTCTCTCGGAGCATATCCAGTTTTCATATAAATACGTATACTCGTTCCAGAATCAGATCGCACATTATCGTAATTTTTAAGGTAGTTAAACCCCTTAAACACATCATTAATTTCAAAAACAATCTGTTCGTCATCATCATTTTTGGTATCAACAACTACCTTTTCGGCAACAATGAAAGTGCTCATGAACCCGATGCCAAACTGAGATATGAGATCAAAATTCCCAGAACTATCGCTAAATTCCTGGCTTATGCTTTTACCAATAACAGAAAAATGGTTTTTGATAATATTTTTAGTCATTCCATCTCCGTTATCCACCACCTCCAGAAAGTTTTCGCGTTGATTAACATTGATGGTAATTCTTGGTACAATAGCAGTATTTTTATCCCTTACCCTATTACAGGCATCAACGGAATTTTGAACCAGTTCTCTAACAAACATATAAGGTTCTGGATAAAGTGATTTTCCGATCAGTAAACCTACAATCTTATGGACATCAGCCGAGTAGCTATTAGGAAGTTTTTTATCTTCGTTGTTAGACTGCTCAGGTTTAGCGAACTCAGTATAGTTGTTCGTATTTGGTAAAATCCCCGTTTCCTTTCCTCCGGTGACAGAATCAGTGTCCATATCAAATTTATAACCAGTTTTTTTAATGAACTTTCGAGCAGTCAAAGCATAATCCCTAGTTTCTATATTAAGATCTAGAATAACGTACCCTGGTTGGTATTGACTGTGTTTTTCATCAGCATTGTCGAATGCACTCCTTCCATTTATGGCATAATACCCACCAGATGTCGATGTCAGTGATTTTGACTCATATTTGTGACTATGACCGAAAAAGACCACGTCAAACGATTGCGACTGCAAAATACTATCTATCTCTTCCCGTTCGTTATCATTAAAAGCAGCAAGCGGATGATGGAAAACCGCAATATTGAATGCCGTGTCTGCACTTTTGAAAGATTTGTTAGCGTTCCAAAGCTGATTGTAGCCCATGAAATGATTCTCCGACTTTAAATCTGAAGAGCATCTCCAAGAATCATTTAAAAGTGCAAAGCCTATATTAGATACAACTGTAGTAGACTCATTGTTCGAATAATTGTAATTGGCACTACTTTCATGGAATTTCTGTTCAAAGCTTTTAAAGTTTTGTATTCTTTGGTTTACACCTCTAAACTCTTTTTGATTAGGTAATAGCTCATCGTTGACACCTTCCTTATCCAAACTAAGGAGAAAACTCTCAGAATATTTATCGATCTTTTCCCTTTCCACATCATGATTTCCAGGAATCAACAATATCTGTTCATTTTTTAACTGTAAAGCAATTCGAATTGGAGCAATAACTTCTTTCTCAAAGATATCATAGCGGTTCTCTGGATTTTTTACGTTTTTATCAATCAAGGATTCTCCCCCCTTATCGACCAGATCTCCAGTAAATAGGATAACATCAATAGGGACAATTTCATGGAATGACTTAAGGTCTTTTATTAGTGCATCCAGATAAAAGTTACGCAAGTCAGTTAGATTAGAAGAAGAAAGATGAATATCGGAAAGTTGTACAATTCTCATTTTAGATATTTGGTAGGTTGCTAGGATTTACGCTATTATAAGCTACTATTAATGCTAAATTAGTTTAATTTTTCCGTGATTATTTCCAGTACTTTTTCAAGTATATAAATGACAGTATTCGCTCTTATTGAATTTCTTTGATCAACCTCGTCTCCTTCAATTTTTTGCTCGAATCGATATAGTTTTCCAGCATAAAGAATACTCAAAAAAACTTGGCCAACAGGGTTAATTATTTTGTAATTATCGTCTACGGGCGTAGATGCTACTCCTGTTATAGCTACATGAATTGAAACTTCGGGGTAAAGTTTCTTCAGCCCCAAACACATCTCATCGGTTGTTTGTCGAGATTCAGCCGTATAACTTCCAAGTGTCAATGGATTAACATCTAAAAGATTCATTTTTAGATTCTCACTATAAGTTACGATACTTCCCTTAAGAACCGCAGAAGCTCCGGAAACGGACGCAATTGTACTAGCTAAAAGTCCAGCTGTAATACTTTCAGCAGCAATTATGGTCAACCCTTTTGATTTAAGTTCATTATTAAATATGGTCGCTTTAGCGATCAATACTTTATCCATATGATATCAGGTTTAAAATCTAGAACTAAAATTATTTCTCCACAAAACTTCCCTTCAACAGCGGTCCCGTCACCAGTTTGGTCGTGCCATCAAAGTACTGGATCTTAAGTGAAGTGATCCTCACCGTTTCTATGATCTTAGAATAGAAGGTAGAATCATAATTATAGGAACCCATCTCACCGTTGGGAATCGGTCCTATCCCCCTGACCGTTTTGGCACTGACCATGTCGCCAACCGCATTATCGGCCCTTACCGTGATGTAGATGTACTTGATCTTCTTGGGAGAGAAATTATAGAAGGAAGCGCGAAAGCCAGTGACGATATCGTCATCGTACTCGCTTAAATTGATCCCAAATTCGGCAATCCCGATCCCGCTCTTCTTGGCGCCGGCAATGTCATAGATTGTCAGCTTGTCTATCGTCGTATACTCGGGATAGGTACTCTTGATGCACTGGATAGAAAAGCCCTTATAGCTCAATATCGTATAGACTTCCTCTCTATCATATTCTTCGTCTGGCTCCCCCAACAGCTTGATGATGTCACTGCGCACAAAGCCCGAATCTACCAAAGCCTCAAAGTCGCTCCTGAAGCGGTAGGACTTCTGGTATTTGGCCTTATTGACCAGCTTCATCGCATTGCGTACCGTCACAGAATCCCTGGCAATGACCAGTACCGGCTCATAGGAGAGCGGCTTATAGAGAAAGATCGTCTTGTCTTTGTCGGGCACATCATCCGTACCCAGGTATTTGTTGCCCGTAGCCTCGCTATACTCCTTCAGCGTCCTGACCTTGGTCGTATCCACCCTAAACAGCGTACCATCCGGCAGATAGACCCTGTTCTGGGCGAAGGTCACGCCAAAAGAGAACAAACCTATCACTACACTAAAAAAGAAAGCTTTCGCAAGTTTGCCTTGCAGATCGGAAAGTTGGAGCATCATTGAATTTTAAATGGTAGGCCAAATATACAAAGAAAGCCTTACAGTCAAAACACAAGCCCATCTGATCTGGCCACCTTCAACGGCCACTGCCATACCGGTCTTCATTCTCAAAGCTCCGCAGGCACTCCTCCCTCATCTCCTCCAAAAAGAGTAGCTTGGAGAACTTCGTCTGCCGCTTGATCTCGCTCAGCCGCTTAGACGGCACCCCCAATGGACACATGCAGCTTGGAATTGCAATTGGAGTTATTACCTTTAGGAAGAGACAGATTTAAGAACAACAAGATTAAATTTGTCAAGACATAGAGAGTATCTGAAGAAACAAAAAACAAGTGCCATAAAGATGAAAAATTCATCAAATCTATAACTCAAATCATAGCAGAAATTGCAATAAGCAGAGACAAAACAGAAAAAAAGTTCTAAGCTAATCCGCTCATGGTATCAGAACTCGATTTATTTTGATAAAAAACAGGCCAAATCTTAATAAATTGACAGTCAAAATAATGCAAAAATCGATAGAAAAAACGTTTAAAATTAACGATTTTTAAATGTTTGAAAATCAAAACATTGAGAAATCAACAAGAAATTATTTTGACAAAAAAAGCTGTAAAACGGCAACCCACAAAACACAAATAGCTAACAATCAAATTGTTAGCTATTTAAAAGTGTACCCCCAATAGGATTCGAACCTATGACCTACGGTTTAGAAAACCGGTGCTCTATCCAGCTGAGCTATGGAGGCCCTTATAATGAAAACGAATTGTTATCCGTTTCCCTTATGGTGGTGCAAAGATATAATTTCTACACAATAATCTAAAAAAAGTTGAAAAATCTTTTTCTAATAATTGCCGGTAACACCTAACTCTAATCCTCGTAATTCTGCCAATCCGCGCAAACGGCCTATGGCTGAGTAACCTGGGTTAGTTACTTTATTCAAATCATCTAACATTTGGTGACCGTGATCAGGTCTAAAAGGAATGGGCTCCGTACGCTTCGCATTTTCGGCCGTTACTACTTTCATCACTTCGTACATGTTTACATCGCCTCCAAGATGGTCGGCTTCGTAAAAGTTACCCTCCTCATCCTTAGCCACATTGCGTAAATGCAGGAAGTAAACACGTTCTTTAACCGCTTCAAAAATCTCTACCAAGTTATTTTTGGTGCCTGCGCCTAAAGAACCCGTACAATAGCAAATGCCATTGAAAGGTTGGTCAACGCTACGCAAAATACTTACTAAATCTTCCTTAGTGCTCGCTACACGAGGTAGGCCTAAAATAGGATATGGAGGGTCATCGGGATGAATGGTCATTTTAATGCCCAACTCGGTACAGGTTTCGGCTATGCCCGATAAAAACCAAGCTAAATTAGCCCTTAACCCATCATGGCCAATAACTTTATATTCATCAATACTCGCACGTAAAGCTTCTAATTCAATTTCCTTCTCATTGGGAATACCCATTAACACATTAGTGCGTAGTTCAGCTAGTTCAGCGGGGCTCATTTGCGCAAATTTAGCTTTTGCCTTTGCTACAATTTGAGGGGTATAATCAGCCTCTGCTCCTTCCCTTTTAAAGATGAACAAATCGAAAATGGCTAGATCCGTCCAGTTAAAGTAAAGGGCTTTTGCGCCGTTTGGCATCTCCAAATCAAGTTGGGTACGCGTCCAATCCAGTACCGGCATAAAATTATAGCAAATGGTTTTCAATCCACATTGTGCCAAATTCCTTAACGATTGGTTGTAGTTCTGTAGATAATGTTCGGCATTTGGTCTACGGGTTTTAATCGCTTCGTGAACGGGTACACTCTCCACTACGCTCCAGGTAAGTCCAGCCGCTTCAATAATGGCTTTGCGTTCTAAAATATCTGCTACAGGCCAAACTTCGCCATGCGGAATGTGGTGTAAAGCACTTACGATGCCACTAGCACCAGCCTGTTTTACATCTTGTAATGAAACTGGATCATTTGGTCCATACCAACGCCAGGTCTGTAATAATTTATGTTTTTGATTGCTCATTCTATCTATATAAGGATAGCCAATATTACATATTTTAAGATACAAGCCCTATAAAATGATGGCAAAATAGTTACGGAAACGTTATCGTAAACGGCAACATCAAGTAAATGACCGTGGAAGGAGCAAAAAGAAAAAGCCTCCTATAGCTAAACAATGAACTACAGAAGGCTTAATTTGCAAAAGCCGCCGTTATTTTAAGGTTTCGGCCACAATTTCGTAAGACCTTAACCTTGCCTGGTGGTCGTAAATATGCGAAGTGACCATCAATTCATCCACTTGAGTATGTTTTAGGAATGATTGAAGCTGTTCTTTCAGTTTCTCGGGGCCAGCAATAAAAGTAAAATCTAACATTTGCTCTACCGCAGCTTCCTCAATATCACTCCAAATGCCATCCATACTATCTACCGGAGGTTGTAACAAACGACGCTTATTGGTCACAATGCCCATGAACAACATCTTTAAAGAGGTCGACAATCGCTCTGCTTCCTGATCAGTATCAGCGGCAACTACGTTTACACAAGAAAGGACGTAAGGCTTTTGTAGCACCTCAGAAGGTCTAAAATTTTGACGATAAATTTGGATGGCCTCAAAAAAATGGGTCGGCGCAAAATGGCTGGCAAAAGCGTAAGGCAAGCCATAAGAAGCTGCTAAATGTGCGCTCTCCGTGCTCGATCCTAAAATCCAAATGGGTACATTGGTGCCTTCACCTGGAATAGCCCTTACCCTGCTGTCGTAATTATCGTCGCCTAAATACTTTTGTAATTTCAATACATCCTGCGGAAAATTTTGTGGTGAGTGAAAACGCTCGCCTCTAATTTCAAAGGCAGTCAATTGATCGGTACCTGGCGCCCTGCCTAAGCCCAAATCTATACGATCGGGATAAAGCGTAGCCAATGTACCAAACTGTTCTGCAATAATTAAGGGCGTGTGGTTAGGTAACATAATTCCGCCAGAACCTACCCTAATGCTTTTGGTATGGCCCGCAATATGGCCAATTAATACCGAAGTTGCCGAACTGGCTACGCTGATCATGTTGTGATGTTCGGCTAACCAATAACGATTGTAACCTAGCTTTTCGGCATGCTGGGCCAAACTTACACTATTTTTAAAGGTGTCGGCAATGGTATGTCCTTCTATAACGCCCGCCAAATCCAGTACTGAATAAGGAAGTTCTGATAATTTTTTTTCGCTCATGTCTTCTTTCTATAAAGTGTCAATCAGGTTGCCTAAAGTAGCAATGGTTGCTTCATTACGTTTGTAATAGGTCCACTGCGCTACCCGAGTAGCGGAAACCAGTCCTACCCGATGCAATGTTGATAGGTACTCGGAAATAGTAGACTGCGTTAAGCCCGATTTCTTTTGGATGTAGCCCACGCAAACGCCAACATCTGTTGATCCGCAAGCAGGTTCGTAATCTGGGAAATGCTCCTCTGGTGACTTTAACCATATTAAAATCTGCAGTCTAGTTTTATTTGCTAATGCTTTAAATAGTTCTACCTGATCCATGGCACAAAGATATATCGACTTTTTCCGATATTCCAATGATGGATAGCAGAGATGACATAAGGGAGATAAATTTAGGTACTAGTGGCTAGGGGTTAGGAGCTAGTAGTTAGATACGTAGGCTCAAAATTCTCCTCTTTAGAGGGGTGTCCAACGAGCGGGGTGTTTTTTTGATTAGGCACTAGTAGTTAGAGGCTATCGTCCCGACACTTCGAGATTCATTAGTTCACTTGTTCATAGGCTCACTCGTTTATTAGTTTATTTCGTTAACACGTCATCATCTAGTATTGTCTATTCCCGTACCATCATTTCGACCGTAGTGAAGAAATCTTTGAAGGTCGGCTAATTGATTAGCTAATTGTTTACTACTTTTGGACCAAACCCTAATCTACAAGCACATGTACAAAATTGGATTAGCCGAGGATGACCCGAAGATTGCCTTGCTGATTAAAAGTGGCTTAGAAGAAAATGGCTACCAAGTAAATACGTATCCTGATGGACAAAGTGCACTAAATGCTTTCCAATCTGAAAGTTTTCAGTTACTCATTTTAGATGTCATGATGCCTAAAATTAGCGGCATAGCTATTTGTCAGCAGTTACGTGAGCAGCAAAACCATACGCCAATTTTAATGCTCACCGCATTGGGCACCATAGATGATAAGGTAAACGGGCTGGCAATGGGTGCCGATGACTATCTGGTGAAGCCTTTTCATTTTAGGGAACTATTGGCCAGAATTGAAGCGCTGTTGCGCCGACAAAATCTTTCTGGGAACATTAAGCAATCCAACAGCCAGCTACAGTTTGAAGACTTAGTTCTAGATATCCAAAGTAAAGAAGTTAAAAGAGCTGGAACACTCATTGAGCTCACTGCCAAAGAGTTCCACTTATTAGAATTGTTCCTGAGAAACCCCAACCGCTTGCTCTCCCGTCAATACATTGCCGAGCAAGTATGGGAAGTGAGTTTTGATACTGGAACCAATGTAGTGGACGTTTACATTAACTTTTTACGCAATAAAATAGAAAAGGGATTTGGACGAAAACTCATCCATACCAAAATTGGAATGGGTTATATCCTGAAATAGCTTCTATCCTGCTACAAGCCCCTTAAAACAGGAATACCTATCTTTGTTGCCACAACCGTAAAATGAAAATAAAAGACCGTTTAGCCCTTTACTTTACCTTGATTAGTACTACAGTATTATTGGCGGTGCTATTTACGGTCTATTTTATCTTCATCAAATTTCTGGAAAGCGACTTTTACGATAGGCTTAACGACAGGGCTTTTATCAATGCTAAATTATACCTCGAAGCGGATGAAATTTCCGCCGATTCCCTGAGACGCGTGAAAATTGCCTACTTGGAAACGTTACACGGTGAAGTGGTCCGTATTTATGATAGCAAAAATAGGCCTCGTTTTATTAAAGACCAGCAGCAGTTTTGGACCAGCGACGTGATTAATCAAGTGCGTAAAGTAGGCAAAGTAAGATTTAAGGAAGGCATGCGACAGACCGTCGGTGTTTTCTACAGGGACAACCAGGGCGACTTTGTAATTCTGGCCTCTGCCATTGACCAAAGCACCTATTCGCGGATCGGCAAGTTACGAATCAGCATGATTGCGACCTTTTTTGTAATTGCCATTGGGCTATTGTTATCGTCCAGATGGATAGCCAATCGCATTTTAAAACCATTGAACGTGTTCATCTCCGATGTTAAAAACATTAAATCCAACAATTTGGATTATCGTGTACAGGAAGGGAACAACAAAGATGAAATCAACCTGTTGGCGCAAAACTTCAACCAGTTAATGGACCATTTGGAGCAGGCCTTCATCCTTCAAAAAACCTTTGTGGCTAATGCCTCTCATGAACTAAGAACTCCCATCACCAGCTTACTGATGGAGGCAGAAATTGCCTTAAACCAACCTAGAAGCACAGAAGAATATCAAAAAGCTTTGCGATCGGTGATTGAAGACGTGGATAAAATGAATGCCACCATTAATAGTCTTTTAAGTTTGGCGCAAGCCGATTTGGAACTAGGTAATTTGCAAACAGACACCATCAGGATAGATGAGCTTTTATGGCGGCTGCAAATGGAATGGCAGCGAAGAAATGCGGGAAAAGCTACCTTACACATCCAAATGGAAAACCTACCAACGCAAAGCGAAAAACTGACGATTGTATTCAACCCACCGCTATTGGAAATAGCTTTCAATAACATCATTGCCAATGCTTTTAAGTTTTCTCACCAGCAAGATGTGTACTGCATTTTAAGTGCAAATGAGTTAGGCTTCGAAGTGGCCATTAAAGACCAAGGCGTGGGCATCCATCAAGACGATGCTCTGCAAATCTATCAACCGTTTTATACCTCCAGTAAGGAAAATACACCCAAAGGAAATGGCATGGGTTTGTACATGGCCCATAAAATTATCACACTGGCCAAAGGCGAACTCAGCTTCAAATCTACCGAGCAAGGCACTACCTTTTATATTCGGTTTGCTTATCTATAAAGCTATACACAACTGTTTTTAATCGCTTTTTAATTTCGATTTAATTCGCGTTTAATTCCTTCGGAATAGTTTTGGCGGCAATGAAAATAAAGGTATTTTTTCTATGTTGCTTTTTAGCATGCTCCCGTTTTGCGGCTGCACAGGATACGCTCAAGCTAAGTATCTCTGATGCCGAAAAGCGTTTTCTGGCCAACAACTATCAGCTTTTGCTGGCCAAATATGAAATAGAACAGGCCAAGGCCGATGTGATTACTGCAAAGCTTTTCGACAACCCCGAAATCAGTCACGAAAACCTTTTCTATAACCACGAAACAAAGCGCTTTCTCGAAACTTCCTTCGCTACCGGACAGTTCAACACACAGATTTCGCAGTTATTTAAGTTGGCTGGCAAACGTAACAAGCAAATCAAGCTGGCGCAAACAGCCGTCAAAATGGAAGAGTACGAGTATTATGACCTGATGCGCACGTTACGCTACCAGCTTCGCCATAACTTTTTCAAACTTCACGGCTTGCAGCAATCTGTCAAAACCTATAGCCGACAAATTAAGGCATTGGAGCAATTGCTGCAGGTTTCGAATAAACAATTGGCCTTGGGCAATATCGCCCAAAAAGATATTATCCGGATCAAATCGCTATTGTACAACTTGCAGGTAGAGCGTCAACAAATGCTGACCGAAATTGCTGATTTAGGCACTGAACTAAAGCTTATCACTCAGATCAGTCCAAACATGGTGATAGAAACTATTGTAGAAACCGATCGGCCAAAGCAATCCACGCTCCTTCCCTACGCTACCTTATTAGATTCGGCCATGAACAACAGGGTCGATCTTAAAAACTCACAAATGGCCATTACCTACGCGCAACAGAACTTAAAATTACAAAAAGCCAATGCCGTTCCCGATGTACAGCTTTCCCTAGCTTACGATTTAAAAGGCAATTATCCCGAGAAATACACAGGGATTGGAATCAGCATGCCTATTCCTTTGTTCAACAGAAATCAAGGAGAGATTAAAAAAGCTAAAATTGCCATTGAAGCACAGCAAGCAACACACCAGCAATTAGAAAACACTTTAGCTAACGAAGTTTTTAAAGCCTATCAAAATGCCAATCGCGTAGAGGAGCTTTACGCTAGTATGGATAATAATTTTGGTACCGACTACCAAAAACTCATCGACGAGGTGACCATAAACTTCGGCAAAAGAAATATCAGCTTATTAGAATTCCTAGATTTTTACGAAGCCTACAAGGACCACGTTTTACAATACAACCAACTACTTTTTGAGCGCAACAATGCCAAAGAGGAAATCAACTTTGTTACAGGAACCAGCATATACAAATAACAGCATGTCTAATTTTACATCATCAAAAAAATACTTTTTCATTCTTTCATTGGTAGGTCTAATGGTACAAAGCTGTACGACCAAAAATGCTCCCGCGGGAAAAGAACAGTTCGAAATCACCGACTCCCTGCTCAGTAAGCTTATGATTGATACTGTACAATCGCCCAACAACCGAACCGATTTGAACTTTTCCGCTAAAATTACGGCTAATGAAGACCTACAAGCCTCAGTATATCCCATGGTGAGCGGTATCGTAGGCAACGTGAATGTAAAAATTGGCGACAGGGTTAGCCGTGGACAACTATTGGCCAGTGTAAACAGCGCCGAAATGGTTGGTTTTGACAAAGAAGTAGTAAGTGCCAATGCTGAGTTAAAAAATGCGGAAAGGGTATTGAAACAAGCGGAAGAGCTTTATAAAGGCGGCTTAACTTCTGCTAGAGAAATGGAAGAAGCACAGAACGACTTTGTGATTAAAAAAGCGGAGTTACAAAGGGCCAAAAGCGTGCTAAAGCTAAATGGCGGCAACAGTAAAGGGGCTTATCAAATTACCTCGCCAATTAGCGGTTATGTAGTGGAAAAGAACTTAAATAGCCACATGCAGTTACGTCCCGACCATGAGGGGGTAGTTTTCAAAGTTGCCGATTTATCCAGCGTTTGGGCAGTCATCAATATTTACGAATCGGAACTTGGCATGCTCAAGGAAGGCGATGCCGTAGAAGTATCAGTATTGTCGTACCCAGAGAAAATGTACCATGGTAAAATTGAACGCATTTACCAAACGATAGACAATGAGAGTAAGGTGATTAATGCTCGTGTGAGCATCAGCAATAAGGATTTAAGTTTAAAACCTGGCATGATGGCTACGGTAAAAGTAATGGCAAAGTCAGACATCAACCTACCTTCCGTAAATCCGCAGGTGGTTATTTTCGACGAAAATAAAAACTACGTGCTAGTATTGGACGGCAAACAAAAAGTACGCATCCAAGAAATAGAGATTGGTCGTAAAACCAGTAGTCGCACTTATGTAAGCAAAGGTTTAAATCCGGGCGATAAGGTGATTGCTTCTAAGCAGGTATTCCTTTTTGAAAGTTTGAAGTAGCCTTGTATTGCCCTTGCTAACTGATGCTGACCTGTAGCGAAGTGAAAAGCTACGAAGTAAAACGAGTTCAGCATGTCGAAGCATCAATTTACCGTCACCCTGAACTCGTTTCAGGGTCTGTTTCACAAGTCTATTTTTTAAAAATAATCCAACATGAACAAGTTCATCAAAACCATTATCGGGTTTTCCCTAAAAAATAAATACTTCATTTTCTTTACCACGTTCATCCTCATTTTGGCGGGCTATTTCAGCTTCAAAAAAACCACCATTGAGGCCTTTCCCGACGTTACCAATACCAGTGTCACGATTATTACGCAATGGCCTGGTAGAAGTGCCGAAGAAGTAGAGAAATTCGTAAGCCGTCCGCTGGAAATTGCCATGAACCCAACGGAAAAAAGGACCAGTATCCGCTCCTCTTCCCTTTTTGGCTTATCCATTGTGAAGGTTACCTTTGATGATGAGGTAGATTACGCTTTTGCCCGTGTACAAATCAACAACCATATTGAGGAAGCAGATTTACCCGAAGGCGTACAACCAGAAGTTCAACCTCCTTATGGACCTACTGGCGAAATTTTCAGATACACGCTTACCAGCGATAAAAAAACCATCAGGGAGCTTAAAACCATTCAAGATTGGACTATTCAACGTGAATTGTTGTCCGTTTCAGGCATTGCCGATGTAGTGAGTTTTGGTGGTGAAGTAAAGACCTACCAGATTACCGTTGACCCGCAAAAAGCCATTCAATATAACATCAGTGCAACCGAACTTTTTGAAGCAGTTTCCAAAAGCAACATCAACGTGGGTGGCGATGTGATTGTACAAGGAGGACAAGCCTATGTGGTACGAGGGATTGGGGTACTCAACAATATCGAAGAGATTAAAAACGTAGTGGTAGACAACTACAATGGTACTCCTATTTACGTAAAAACCATTGCAGAAGTGACCGAATCGGCCCTGCCACGCTTAGGACAAGTGGGCAGAGATTACGACCCTGATGTGGTAGAGGGCATTGTGGTAATGCGCAAAGGCGAAAACCCAAGCGAGGTGATTAAAAAGCTGAAAGTAAAAATTGAAGACATTAACAACAACATCCTACCTGATGATGTTAAAATTAAAGCCTTTTATGACCGTGAAGATTTAGTGAATTTTGCTACCCATACCGTAATGGGCAACATGTTCGAAGGAATACTATTTGTAACCGTGATTGTTTTCCTTTTCATGGCCGATTGGCGCACAACATTGATTGTATCGGTAGTCATCCCTTTGGCCCTATTGTTTGCC
The DNA here is from genome assembly GCF_039594775.1 of Pedobacter sp. Taxonomy (GTDB): domain Bacteria; phylum Bacteroidota; class Bacteroidia; order Sphingobacteriales; family Sphingobacteriaceae; genus Pedobacter. The sequence goes on from NZ_JBCNMT010000003.1 coordinate 475,739, forward strand.
TTCATCTGTTTAAAACTAAAGGGAATGTCAGCCAATTTACTTTCTATGGGTGCTATCGACTTTGGCATCATCATAGATGGTGCGGTCGTGATGGTGGAAGGCATTTTCGTAGTGCTCGACCATAAGGCCAAGGCTGTTGGCATGGAGAAGTTCAACAAAATCAGCAAGCTAGGCCTCATCAAAAAGGCTTGTTTGGAAAACGGAAAAGGAATTTTCTTTGCCAAACTAATCATCATTACAGGTTTGATGCCCATCTTCACCTTCGAAAAAGTAGAGGGTAAAATGTTCTCACCTTTAGCTTGGACCTTAAGCTTTGCCTTATTGGGAGCCTTGTTACTTACCTTTACTTTAGTACCAGCTATGGCCAGTATGCTCCTTAAAAAGAACGTAAGGGAAAAACATAATTTCTTTCTAGAATTTATCACCAAGCACACCTTAAAAATTTACGATAAATGCTTTAAATTCAAAAAAATAGCATTCATAACCTCAATTGTCATTTTAATTATTGGCGTGACGAGTTTCAAGTTTTTGGGAAGTGAATTTTTACCGAATTTAGATGAAGGTTCCATTTACGTTCGTGCTACCGGTCCACTCAGTATTTCATTAGATGAAACCAAAAAGCTATCCAACGAAATGCGTAAAATCTTCTTGAGTTTCGAAGAAGTAAAGCAGGTACTCTCCCAAACAGGGCGACCTAACGATGGTACTGACGCCACTGGTTTTTACAACATGGAATTCCATGTAGACATTTATCCTAAAAAGGAATGGAAGCGTAAACAAACCAAGGAACAGCTGATTGAACGCATGCAGGAAAAACTCAAAGGATTTCCAGGCATTAGCTTAAACTTCTCCCAACCTATTTCAGATAATGTGGAAGAAGCCGTTTCGGGGGTAAAAGGCTCCATTGTAGTGAAATTGTTCGGTGATAATTTTGAGTTTATTGAACAGGAAGAAGAAAAAATTTACAACATCCTTAAAACCGTTGATGGTATTGAAGACTTGGGAATCTTAAGAAACCTAGGTCAACCAGAGCTACAGATAGACCTTAGCCAACGTAAAATGGGTTTATATGGCGTAAGTACTGCCGATGCCAATGCTGTAGTAGAAATGGCTATTGGAGGTAAAGCTGCCACCCAAATATATGAGGGTGAGAAAAAATTTGATTTGGTTATCCGTTATCCGGAAGATTTTAGGAATGACGAAACAGCCATCGCCAACCTACGCGTGCCTACTATTTCGGGCTCAAAAGTACCATTGGGCGAAATTGCCCGAATCAAAAAAATTACCGGCCCAAGCATGATTTACCGTGACAAACATACCCGATACGGTGCTATTAAATTCTCTATCCGAGGAAGGGATATGGGAAGTGTAATTGCGGAAGCACAACAAAAAGTAAACGCGGCTATTAAGCTGCCAAAGCCATACCGTTTAGAATGGGCAGGAGACTTTGAAAATCAGCAAAGGGCAAGCAAGCAGCTTTCCCAAGCCGTTCCTATTAGTTTATTGCTAATTTTCTTTATCCTGTTCATTTTATTCGGCAATGCAAAAGACTCGCTACTAGTGCTCAACAACGTACCTTTTGCTATGATTGGCGGTATTTTAGCCCTACTGGCAACAGGCATCAACTTTAATATCTCCGCAGGGATAGGATTTATTGCATTGTTTGGGATTTGCGTACAAAATGGCGTAATCTTGATCACCAAGTTCAAAAGCAACATTGCCGAGCTTAAACACCATCCTACTTGGACTTTTGCCGATGCCGTGAAAGACGGTGTAGCTAACCGCATGCGACCAGTAATTATGACCGCCTTAATGGCCGCTATTGGGCTGCTGCCAGCTGCACTTTCTACAGGGATAGGTTCCGAAGCCTCCAAACCGTTAGCGGTAGTAGTCATAGGAGGTTTAATCACCAATACCTTGTTCAATTTATTTGTATATCCTATTGTTTTTTATTGGAGTTACCGAAAGAAAGTTAAACATTTACAGCAGGTGATTAATTAGTTTTTTGTCATGCTGAGTTGATTTTTGTCATGCTGAGCCTGTCAACTTTGTCAATCTTATCGATGCAATGCATTATAAAAGATTGACAAAGTTCAGTAATGCCAACCTTTGCGTTCTTATCGAATACTTCAAAACTCTTTGCGATTAAATCTTAACGCAAAGGAAAAGAAGAGTGACGCAAAGAACGCAAAGATGTTTCGTCGTTAAAAAGTAAGCATTTACCCGCATCCCTAGGTATTTGACGAAAATCATTTGTTACTATTTAATATTTATCATATTTGCATATATCATGAACTAACAACCAAAAAATGAAAAAATTAAGCTTACTGATATTATTTGCAAGTTTCACTTTCTTAGCAAACGCACAAACCACTCCTAGCAAAGCATCTGCTCAAAAAGTAGAGAAAAAAACCGTAGAAATTGCCTGTGGCGAATGCATGTTCAAAATGCCGGGTAAAGGCTGTGATTTAGCTGTAAAAATTGATGGCACCTCTTACTTTGTTGATGGCAGAAAAATCGATGATTTTGGAGATGCCCATGCTGATGACGGTTTTTGCAATGCAGTTAGAAAAGCAACAGTTACCGGAGAAGTGGTTGACGGTAGGTTTAAAGCCAAATCAATCCAATTGGTGGAAGAAAAGAAAACTTCAAAACCAAAATCTTAATCATTACAGCTACGGATACACAGATTTTAGTTTCAATTTTTTATCCGTGTATCTGTGGTTAAACCATATTTTCTGCAAAAAACCTGGTGTGAAGACATTCAACTTGACCACGACTTCCTGTCTATATCCTGTCTTTGATTGAATTTTGAACAGTTTCTTGGTAAGGTGTTCGTCAAATTGACCTACAATAAACTAATCAGTTTCAATTTTTATCTGTGTATCTGTGGCTAAACCATATCTTTGTAGCATGACAAAGTTATCGGTTAACATTAACAAAATAGCCACTTTGCGCAATAGCAGAGGTGGTAATAACCCTGATTTGGTAAAAGTAGCTCTAGATTGTGAACGTTTTGGTGCACAAGGAATTACGGTACATCCCCGACCCGATGAGCGACATATTCGTTACCAAGATACTTTTGATCTTAAAGCTGTTATTGCTACGGAATTTAATATAGAAGGCAACTGCAGAGAACAGAAATTTGTAGACCTTGTATTGGCCAACAAACCCGCACAAGTAACCTTAGTTCCCGATGCAGAAGGCCAAATTACTTCTAACCATGGTTGGGATACCATCAAACATCAAGATTACTTGAAGGAAATGGTTGCAGTTTTCAAAAATGCAGGCATTCGTGTTTCTATTTTTGTTGACCCTGTGGTAGAAATGGTGGAAGCGGCTGTAAGTACTGGGACTGATAGAATTGAACTTTATACCGAGGCTTACGCTCAACATTACCATGCCGATAGAGAAAAAGCCATTGCCCCTTACCTAGCAGCTGCCATCAAAGCAAACGAACTAGGTCTTGGACTTAACGCAGGCCACGATTTGGATTTGCACAACCTGAAATATTTTGCACAAACCATCCCTAACTTATTGGAAGTTTCCATTGGCCATGCGCTAGTAAGCGATGCGTTGTATTTAGGATTAGAAGAAACCATTAAACGTTATTTGGCACAACTTGATTAGTGGCTAGGAGTTAGGTACTAGTGGTTAGTAATTAAAACTAAGTCTAATCCCTAACCAATTTAATTTTTACTTTTAACTTTCAACTTAATGCTTAGAGGCATTTTATTAGTACTATTTGGCGCTTGTAGCTTTGGTATCCTATCCACCTTTGTAAAACTGGCCTACAAAGAAGGTTATACCCTTGGCGACGTGACAGGCACACAGGCGCTATTTGGGGTTATTCTTTTATGGAGTATTTACTTCATCCAGCGTAAAACCCAAAGTAAAGACCAGCCAAAACCTGTTATTAAAACCCATTGGCTTAAATTAATGCTGGCGGGTACTGTTACAGGTTTAGTGAGCTTAACTTACTACCAATGCGTAAAACTCATCCCAGCTTCTGTAGCCATTATTTTGCTCATGCAATTTGTATGGATAAGCTCGCTATTAGAATTTATTTTTTTCAAAAAGAAACCTAGCAAGCTTCAAATCCTAGCCATCATCTTCATTTTAGTGGGTACCGTGGCTGCCAGTGGCTATTATGAAAATACGGGCGGTAGCCTTAGCTTACTTGGTATTGGTTACGGACTTGTTGCCGCACTTTGCTATGCTACTTTCCTATTACTCAATGGCAATTTAGGCAACGAATATCCGCCTATCCAAAAAAGTGCCCTGATGATTACCGGCGCTTGCATTTTAATCTTTTTAGTTTTACCTCCCCATTTCTTAATCAACGGTGCTTTAGGGGGTAGTTTGTTTAAGTGGGGGTTAATTTTAGCCATTTTCGGAACAGTAATCCCTCCTTTGTGCTTTGCTTCTGGTATTCCTAAGATTGGATTAACTTTAAGTTCTATCCTCAGTTCTGCCGAGCTTCCTGTAGCGGTAAGCATGTCGGCATTGGTGTTGCACGAGCAGGTGAGCTTTATTCGTTGGATTGGTGTTTTGATTATTTTATCATCAATGATTCTTCCAAATTTGGAAAATTTAAAGAAGGCGAATAACTTTAAAAGAAAATTGAATAAAGAGGCGTAAAAAACCTCCCTCTTTAATTCTCCCTCCAAAGGGAGATACTAAGCGCATAAGCAACATGCATATCCCCCTCTGGAGGGGGCAGGGGGAGGTAGCCATAAAATAAACACTATGAAAAAGACCATACTTGCAGCACTACTAACTACCGCCCTATTCGCTTGTAAAAACACTTCTACCATTAATGCAGATGAAGCTGGAAAAGTAATCACCACTTACCTGAAAGGAAATCCTGAGTACAAAACCACTAAGTTTGATTTTGGAGAACTTAAATTTAATAGCGAAAAGGAATATACCGAACTAGAAAATTATCGCCATTTAGCTGATGAGGGCTATATTACCCTGACCTTGCTTAGCTCTAAAAAGAAATTTTTATCAAAAGACAGCAGCTACGTGTATAGTGCCAAGCTCACTCAAAAAGCTAGTGAATTTGTACTAAAACAAGATGCAAACCAAGCTACGGTTAAAGCGGTAACTTATGAGCTCACCGACGAAAAACCTGTTGACTTTTCCAAAGTGAATGATGCTACGGCCAAAGTAACCGTATCCTTAAAAAAAACCAATACCCCCTTCGCTCCTTTCCAAAGAAAACCCGAAGAAAACAGCGAATTTCTAACCAAAACCTATCGCTTGAAATTTGATAAGGAAGAAGGTTGGAGAGTAAGGAAATAGTTTTTTAGGGGTTAGGAGCAAGTGATTAGTAATAAGGATTAAAAGCATTGTCCGTCATTTCGACTGTAGTATAGCGAAATGGAGAAATCTATTATTCGAATATTCAAAAACAAAGTATCTTTCGTTAAATAATTCGAGAGCATGTGAAAAAATTCTTATCAATTTTAGTTTTATCATTTTCCTTAGCATGTGCATTTGGTTCAGATCACCAACAAACCAAGCCTAATAATACTTTATTGAAGGTTAAGAATGTACTCGAAAAACACTTAGCTGGCACAAATATTCGTGATTTAGGCACTGGTTTCACTATCGATAAAATTCAATCTTCAAACAGTTACGAAATTAAAGGTGATATTATAAGTATGTTGCCCTCATCGCAAGTAAAACTTATTCATCATATACTAAACAAGGCTTTGAAAAATTATCCCAATTTAAAATTAGATGGGTCTATTTATTTTGACAGGTACATAGATAGTGTATTAGTAAACGTTAGCCATCGAAGAACTGATACTATTTTTGATTTTCACCCAACTCCAATTCCTTTAGAACCAAGAGAAGGTTACGCTAATTTTTCCAAAGAGCTGCACGATGTTATTAAATTGAAATTCAAAGAAGGAAAAATATCTAAAAACGGCGTTTTATCTATAAATAATATCAGCTTTACCGTAGACCTTTCAGGCAAAATTACCAGGAACAATAAAGATGATTTGAAAAATGAACTAGATAGTTTCCTTAACGCAAAAAGATGGAAGAGGTCTGCATTTAGCAGCTATTTTGTGATGGCGCAAGTTACATTCGCACTTAATCAAGATTATTTAATAAAAGATGGTAATTGGTATAAGCCATACATCACAAACAATGGCAATAACTATGGAGATGGTTGGGCAAATCTTAACCTGATAACTCCTTCCAGTATAGGTTCGCAAACAACATTCTTTAGTTACCAAAAGCCCACTAGCACATGGAATCATAAGTCTTTATTATCAATAGTTTATGACCAAGCATTAAACAAATTCCGGATGCCAGTGATACATTTTGGAAGCCAAGAAGAAACTCAACAATTGATAGACGATTTAAACAATATTTCTAGTTCAAACCGAGACTTCTTTAATTTTTACAATAGAGTTTATTTGTATAGATTGAAATGATCAAAAGATATGAAAAGAACTACATTTTTTCTATTTGTATTAGTGGCGTAAATTGATAGAACTGATTATAAACAACAAAAGAATATACGGAGAAGATGTGTACGGCTTTAGTAGAAAATACTACTACATATATCAGATAATTAACGGAAAGTTACTCAAACGTTTGATATTAACCACCAATCTATACCCGCCCTCTTCTCTATAAAAACCATAGATTTTATCAGCTCTAATATGACTTTTATTAAGGATTTGTTACGATAATATCTGCCGCAAAATACTTACCTTTGCGGGCATTAAAAATGCTAGCATTCAATGAGCTTAAACATCCATTACCAAGAGAACTTTAAAGACCGCCATATTGCGCCAAATGAGGCCGATACTAAGGCAATGTTAGAAACCGTAGGCGTTAATTCTATCGACGAGTTAATTGAGCAAACGGTTCCTGCAACCATCAGGTTAAAGCAAGGTTTAAACCTTCCAGAAGCAAAATCTGAAGTTGATTATTTAAGTAGCCTTAAACAAACGGCTTCTTTAAACAAAGTTTTCAAATCATTTATTGGACAGGGTTATTATGACAACATCACCCCTGGTGTAATTTTACGTAACGTATTTGAAAACCCGGGATGGTATACCCAATACACGCCATATCAAGCTGAAATTGCACAAGGTCGTTTACAGGCTTTGTTGAATTTCCAAACGATGGTGATTGACCTTACTGGAATGGAGATTGCCAACGCATCTTTATTAGACGAAGGTACTGCCGCTGCTGAAGCCATGTTTATGCAATACAGCTTGCGCAAAAAAGAGCAAGGCAACAAGTACTTTGTGTCTGAAGCTATTTTTGCTCAAACCATTGATATTTTAAAAACCAGAGCTAATCCTTTCGGGATTGAGTTGGTAATTGGCAACCACGAAACTTTTGAACCTACTGCTGAGTTCTTTGGTGCAATTGTTCAATATCCAGCAAGCAATGGTGAAGTTTACGACTACAGCAATTTTGCAACTGTCCTACACGAGCAAAGCGTTAAATTAACCGTTATTGCCGATTTATTAAGCTTAACCTTATTAACTCCTCCAGGAGAATGGGGCGCTGATGTGGTAGTGGGTACTACGCAACGTTTTGGTATCCCAATGGGATTTGGTGGTCCTCACGCGGCATTTTTTGCAACTAAGGATGAGTACAAACGTTCTATCCCAGGTCGTATTATTGGTGTAACTATTGATAGTAACGACAATTATGCTTTGCGTATGGCGCTACAAACTCGTGAGCAGCACATCCGTAGAGACAAAGCCACTTCTAACATTTGTACCGCACAGGCTTTATTGGCGATTATGGCTGGTTTTTATGCCGCTTACCATGGTCCAAAAGGCTTAAAATTAATTGCTGAACGTACGCATGGCTTGACAATTTCATTAGCAGAATCGTTAAAAGCAATTGGCTACAAAGTAAACAACCAAGCTTATTTTGATACGATTGAAGTTGAACTTGGCGATTTAAAAGGTGCTATTCATAAAGATTGTTTAGATAACAACATCAACCTTAACTATAAAGGTGACAAAACAACCATCTCCTTAGACGAAACAACAAATTTTGAGGATGTTAGTCTATTGGTTCGCATTTTCTCTAAAGTAAAAGCTATTGCTACGGATAGCGTAGTGGTGGTTGACAATGTAAGCACCACTATTCCTGCTGCTTTACAACGTACCAGCGAATACTTAACTCACCCAGTGTTTAACTCGCACCATTCGGAACATGAGATGTTGCGCTACATTAAATCATTAGAAACTAAAGATTTATCACTTTGTCACTCGATGATTGCTTTAGGTTCATGTACCATGAAACTTAATGCCACTACAGAGATGATCCCTGTAACTTGGCCAGAGTTTAGCAAAATTCACCCATTTGCGCCTAGCGACCAAGTTTTAGGTTACTACACTGTATTTGATGAATTGGATAAATGGTTGAGCGAAATTACTGGCTTTGCTTCAATGAGTTTCCAACCTAATGCTGGTGCTCAAGGTGAATACGCAGGTTTAATGGTGATTAGAGCTTACCACCAAGACCGTGGTGACCACCACCGTAACATTGCCTTAATTCCTGCTTCGGCACACGGTACCAACCCTGCTTCGGCAGCGATGGCTGGAATGAAAATTGTAGTGGTAAAATCTACCGAAAAAGGTGAAATTGATGTAGAAGACTTGAAAGCTAAAGCTAAAGAGCATGCCGAAAATCTTTCTTGCTTAATGGTAACCTACCCTTCTACCCACGGTGTATTCGAAGAAAGCATTATCGAAATCTGTAAGGTAATTCACGAAAACGGTGGACAGGTTTACATGGATGGTGCCAACATGAACGCACAAGTAGGCTTAACAAGCCCTGCTAACATTGGTGCTGATGTTTGCCACCTGAACTTACATAAAACTTTCTGTATTCCTCACGGTGGTGGTGGTCCAGGTATGGGTCCTATTGGTGTGGCTGAGCACTTGGTAAAATATTTACCAGGTCACGCAGTAGTAGATATTCAAAAAGAAAAATCTATCCACGCAGTATCTTCAGCACCTTGGGGTTCGGCTAGCATTTTGCTAATTTCTCACGCTTACATCGCTATGATGGGTGCTGATGGCTTAACCAATGCGACTAAATATGCCATTTTGAATGCCAACTATATGAAAGCTCGTTTAGAGCAACATTATCCAGTATTGTACGCTGGTGCAAATGGTCGTTGTGCACACGAGATGATTTTAGATTGCCGTGGCTTCAAAAACTTCGGCATTGAAGTGGTTGACATTGCAAAACGTTTAATGGACTATGGTTTCCATGCTCCTACGGTATCATTCCCAGTAGCTGGAACCTTAATGGTTGAGCCTACTGAAAGTGAGCCTAAACATGAATTAGACCGTTTTTGTGATGCTTTAATTGCCATTAGAAGCGAGATTAGCCAAGTAGAAAATGGTGGTTTAGATAAAGTAGATAATCCATTGAAAAATGCTCCTCACACTGCCGCAGTAGTGACTGGAAACGAATGGAATCACGATTATAGCCGTCAAACTGCTGCTTTCCCACTACCTTACGTAGCCGCTTATAAATTCTGGCCTTCGGTAGGTAGAGTGAATGATAGTCATGGCGACCGCTCATTAATTTGTGCTTGTCCTCCGTTAGAAAGCTATATGGAAGAAGAAGCAACTGCTTAGACCCAACGCGTCATTGCGAGGCCCGAAGCAATCTGTTTCGTAAACCTCTTAAAATAAATTAAAACACTAATAGCTCGGACAATTGTTCGGGCTATTTTTTTTGAAAAGCAATTACAGTATTTCATTTTAACATTCGTTCTGCTGTCCGCTGCTATCTTTTTGTTGCTACTGCCTTTCAATCTTTGTCATGCTGAGCTTGTCGAAGCATCTATCAAAAACCAATCTTTCGACAAGCTCAAGATGACACCAACAAAAGGATATCCCTGCCTACCGAAGGCAGGCGCTACCATCAGGTTTATCTTACTCAAGAGAGTACAAAAAACTAAATTCCCTCCTGCATCAATCTTAGTGTAACCGCATATCACTTCATTGCGTCTTAACAACACAATACAACAAGATGAAGAAATTATTACTAGGATTTTTGTTCCTATTTATTCAAACCGCAACCTTTGCTCAGCAACTCGAAACCAAAATAGACAATTTACTTTCAACAGTCTTCAAAGATAAAGATGGTCCTGGCGGCGCCTTTCTAATTGCCAAGGGAGGACAACCTATCTATCAAAAAGCTTTCGGTAAGGCCAATATCGAATTGGGAGTAGATATGAATATCCAAAACGTTTTCCAACTGGGCTCTATCACCAAACAGTTTACGGCCATCGCCATTTTAATGTTAGAGGAAGCCGTTAAACTTTCCACTCAAGACCCCATTTCCAAATACATTCCCGATTATCCCAACGGAGATAAAATTACCATCCATCATCTCCTCACCCATACATCGGGCATTAAGGATTTCACCAAGATGAAATCCATTTCACAAATTGACCAAAAAGACCTAAGCCCCAAGGAACTGGTAGATTTCTTTAAAAACGAACCTGTAGATTTTTTACCGGGAGAGAAATTTGAATACAACAATTCGGGTTATGCAGTATTGGGCTATATCATTGAGTTAACGGCACAAGACACCTATGAGCATTACATTCAGAAAAATATCTTTACCAAAGCAGGCATGACCAATTCTAGATATGCAAGTGATGTGGCCATCATTAAAAATAGAGCTTATGGCTATCAGCAAAACAACAATCAATACGTTAACAAAACTAGAATCAGCTTTACCATTCCTTATGCTTCTGGTTCATTAATGTCTACCATAGGCGATATGTTAAAATGGCAAAATGCCTTAAACCAAAATACTTTACTCAAAGCTAGCAGTAGCAAAAAGGCTTTCACCGCTTATCAATTGAACAATGGTTCTTCCATTAATTATGGTTATGGATGGCACATCAGTCAAATTAATGGCTTCCCATCTCGTGAACATGGCGGAAGTGTATTTGGCTTTAAAACCATGGGCGTTTATTTGCCCCAACAAGATATTTATGTGATTGGTTTGAGCAATTGCGACTGCAACTCTCCTACGCAGGTAACTAGGGATATTGCTAAAATCTTAATCGAAACATTTAAATACTGAGAGATAACTGAGCAAAAGGTTTACTAAAATTTAAGAGAGGCTTACGAAGTTTATAAAACTTCGTAAGCCTTAAATCTGAAACAGATTGGCACTAAGGATAAAGCAAATACTTCAACCTCATTTTTTTGTAGGCTTTTAAACCTGGCTCCCAACCTGCTCGTATAGTTTCAATAGGTACATCATCAATGATCTGTTGCCTAAAATCGCCACGACCAATTTGAATTTCTATGTTGTTCATTTGGTTGCTGAATTTAGATTCGAAAAACTTTTCTTTTTGAGGGTGTGCTTTGTAAAGTTCCTTAATCCAACCGAAATTAATCTTCTTGCTCTTTCTCAAAAGTTCAGTATCGTAATTGCGCAAATCGATACCATAGCAAACTTCATCCATAAAAATTGGTGATTCTGCCATTCCTTTGATACTTTTCGGTGTAAAGCTAAAGCTGTAAATTCCCTTGTAAGCCGGACTACCCAATACGGTGAAAGGATTATAAGTTCCTCTACCATGATTTACATAAACACCCTCAAACATACATACACTTGGGTATAATAAAATAGCTTGTTGCGTATTCAAATTTGGTGATGGTGGCACTGGCAATGTGTAAGGCGTATCATGTGTATAATTGGCCACTGGAATAATTTTGATATCAGCTTTAACCTTATTGGTTAGCCAACCTTCTCCATTTACCATTTGCGCGAACTCGCCTACGGTTAAGCCATGCGACATTGGAATTGGAAACATACCGATACCAGATTTATATTTCATGTCTAATACAGGTCCGTCAATTAAATAGCCATTTGGGTTTGGTCGATCTAAAATTAGTAAGGGCTTTTTATTGGCTTCACAAGCTTCCATTAAGCGAGCCAACGCATTAATGTTGGTGTAAAAACGAACACCAACATCCTGTAGATCATAAATTAAAATATCTACATCCTGTAAATCTTCATTACTTGGCTTGTTCTTTTTTCCGTATAAGGATATGATAGGAATTCCTGTACGTTCGTCTATGGCATCCGCAATTTTAGCACCGGCACTTGCATTTCCTCTAAAACCATGCTCAGGGCCAAATACTTTAACTATTTTAATACCCAATTTCTGCAAGCTATCTACCAAATGAGTTTTACCAATAATTGACGTTTGATTGGCCAATATGGCGATCCTTTTTCCTTTTAACAAAGGCAAGTATAGTTCGGTTTGTTCTGCACCTGTCTTGATACTTGAATTAGCTGTATCAGTTTTGGTTGCCTTAATTTTTGGCGAGCATGAGAATAATAACGTAGCAACAGCTAGCAAGGAAAACAATTTCATGGTTATTTATTTGATTGAATGATAAAGATAAATAAGAAATGTAAGAAACATAATCGATATTACAAGTTTTTGCAGGTTTTTGCAACATTTAATTAAAAATTCATTTTTTGACTGTTCCTATTTCAAAGGTATCCATCCTACCTTTCCATCTGTAGTGCTAACCAGTTGAAAGTCCTCAAAATTCCCAATCACATTTACAGTTTTTCCAATTGCCAAGCTGGTTTTAACGCCTGCGCTTATATCAGGATAATCTAACAAAGATTGATTGCTTGCTGTGATTTTAAGTGCTTTTAAAGGTTTTGTATCCACGAGAGATTTATTGGTGACATAACCAGATTTCCCGTCAGGCAATTCTATTTTATAATAATTGCTGGTTACGGCCAGCACACGAGCTATCGTATTTTGTTTTAACGTTTCTGTTTGCTGCAAGGGCAATCGATCTGAGATTTCGGCTGACTTGCCTGTACGCATGGTAGTGTTTAATTTAGCAATATCGCCATTAATAGCAGGAATTGGCGTAATTAATGGATCTATGAAAGGAAGTGGATCAACTGCACCACCGCTGGTATAAACGCCAAAATGGAGGTGTGGCGGTGTAGTCTTAGCATTGCCTGTATTTCCCATCAACCCTAGCGTATCTCCTATCATCACTTCCTGGCCCGGAGTTACCAATTGTTCATCTAAATGGGCATAATAAACCGTATAGTCTTTGCCTTTTGGTCTGAACCAAACCACCTTACCGCCTAAATTATTTTCGTTCACGCCTATAACGGTACCATCGGAAACAGCAATTACTGGTGTTCTAAAAGATGAAAAAATATCTATCCCTTCGTGCTGCCGGGTATTATTATCCCGTCCCACCCCAAAAAAGCTTTGAATTTGTCTTCGGTTCACTGCTTTTAAAGGATAAGCTAAAGATGGACCAACAATCAGCTCAAGGGTATAAGATCCGCTACCTAGAAGCTCAGGTTGTAACCGTAAAAAAAAGTCGCCACTTCTCTTTGCCTCCAATTGCAAATCTGCACCTACACTATCTGCAAAAGTTAACATGTTAAAATCACCATTATCTTTTTGCTCCCATACATCCATGTAAACAGCAAAATTATTTATTGACTGTTTGCTCAGTTTAGCTGTTAGCTTCTGGCCCTGCTCCAGCCTAAACTTGAAACTAGCACCATCCAGTTTATCAGTAGCGAAATAACCCACCTCCTTGTATGGCAATTTTACGATCGTTGCATTTTGCAATAGTGTATTGGCCTTGTTGATCCAACCACTTCCCATTGCACTTTGATCAAGACCTGCATTTAATAACTTTCGTTTATACTGCTCATGTGGCGAAGACGGCTTTAACAAATTAAATGGGCCACTTTTACATGCAGTCAATAACGCACATGCGATTAGCAAAACATATCTCAATTTAAAGTACATCAATAACTTAAACTTATTTCGTTAACAAAATATCAATCATATGAGGCAAAATCCCAATGTCCCAAGTATGCTGTGAGGTTTCTATTAATTCGTCGTCCACGTGGATGTCCTTCGTATCCAATTTGATTTTAAATTGATTTACAGGGATGGATTTAATTGGAAATGGTGGCTTTTTACCTTCCACTATCTCCTCTAAATATTTAATCATCAACGGGCGCTGCTTAGCCTTAATCATAACAAGCTCGAGCATGCCATCGCCTGGGTTAGCATTTTTAGCCAACATTAACTTAGGTCCCAACCTAGCAATATTCAGCAATTCAATCATCAGAAATTCATCGCTAAGCTCCTTGCCATCAAGCAGTATTGTAGCCGGAATCGGCTGGTAGTGCTTCGCCAAATGTAATAGCGCATTGTGGGCTTCCAATACTTCTTCATTGGGATCTTCAAATGGTGTTTTGGGCTGTTCATCCATCCATTTGATTAAGGCTGGAAAAAGACCAAAGCCAAAGGATTCGATAAAATGCATTTCTTCTTTACGTGTTTTCGCTACGCCGACATCTAGCTTCTGTAATTTTTTCTGCTTCCACGATTCGGCATTCAATCTCAGGTTTTCTTCAATTCCTAGCGAACTGGCGATGTTATTTGCCGTACCCAAAGGCAAAATGGCCAGAGGTCTTTTATATTTCAGTTTTTTATCCAGCAGCGCCAACACCACCTTTCGCACTGTGCCATCGCCACCCGCAACTACCATATACTTTATATCCGTAGCAATCTTTTTCATAAATTTCTTTTTAGAAGAAACGTATTTGCAACGGTAACCAGCCGCATGAAGCATTTCCGTTAAATGCTCAGCCTCGTGCTCTTCGGCTCCTGCTGTTGGGTTGTGAATTAACTGTATTTTGGTCTGCTCAATCTTCATATTCGACAATCTATTTTTATTTCTTGTCAACAATAAGAGGCTTATAATAGTTTTTAATACATCACCAAAAAAATATTGGCAATGAATATATTAATCACCAACGACGATGGGATTTACAGCCCAGGGATAGCCGCTTTAGCACAAATTACACTTAGTTTTGGAACGGTTAGAATTGTAGCACCAGATGTGGAACAGTCTTCCATGGGGCATGCCATTACCCATTCCAGACCACTTACTTATAAAAAATCACCCATCACTTTCGAGGGCATTGAGGCCTTTCGTGTGAATGGAACACCCGCTGATTGTGTGGCTTTAGGCCTGCATATGTATCCAGATACTCAAGTGGTACTTTCAGGAATAAACATGGGACCAAACTTGGGAAACTCGATGTGGCATTCGGGAACTTTGGCGGCGGCCAAACAAGCAGTACTATTGGGAGTTAAGGGAATTGCCTTAAGTACGCCAGTAGGAAAAACGGAACCAGATTTTTCAATATTGAAACCATTTGTAGAACAATGTCTCGAAATCTTATTTGAAACCAGCGAAATAGCACTATATAACGTAAACTTTCCGCAACATCCTACTCAAATCAAATGGACAAGGCAATCGGTAACTTTATATGATGGAACGGTAATTCCGGGGGAAGACCCAATGGGAAGAAAAAATTTCTGGATTTCAGTAAAGGCATTAGAGCAAGCGGAAGAATATAGCGACAGATGGGCCATGGAACATAATTACGTTTCTATCACACCTTTAAGATTAGATTTAACGGACGAGGTGAGGTTGAAGGAGAAAATTGGAAATTAGGAACTAGTGGCTAGGAGTTAGGGATTAGCTGTTAGTAGTTAGATGCTAAAGGTTAGTGGTTAGTCCCGAACCTTCGGAAGTGGTTAATAATAGACTATTTGACTGGCTACTAACCCCTAGCCCCTAACTACTAGTATATTTTACATACAGGAAACATTGAATACCTATTGATTTTGCAATTTTGATTTCAATTTTATTAGAAAATTATGAGTTTAGAAAATAAAGTAGCCTACATTACTGGCGGCACAAAAGGAATTGGTTTCGGCATTGCCGAAGCTTTAGTTAAAGCAGGTTTAAAAGTTGCCATCTCTGGCAGAAAGCAAGCAGACGTAGAAAAAGCGAAGCAGGATTTAGGTGGTGATAATGTATTGGCCATAGCCTCTGATGTTAGAAATTTTGAAGACGAGCAAAAAGCTGTTGAACAAATTGTTGCCAATTTTGGCAAATTGGATATTGTGATTGCTAACGCTGGTTTAGGTAAATTTGCACCTATTGACCAATTGAGCTTAGAAGATTGGAATGCTATGATAGATACCAATTTGACTGGGGTTTTTCATACATTAAAAGCGAGCGTTGAACAGCTTAAAGCCAATAAGGGTTATTATATTTCCATTGCGAGCTTAGCCGGCACTAACTTTTTTGCAAACGGCGCTGGATACAATGCTTCTAAATTTGGTGTAGTTGGTTTTACGCAGGCTGCCATGTTAGATTTAAGAGAACATGATATTAAAACCACCACCATTATGCCTGGTTCGGTGACTTCACATTTCAACGATCACCAACCTAATGAAGCAGACGGTTGGAAAATACAGCCAGAAGATCTAGGACAAATGGTAGTTGATTTATTGAACCTGAATCCTAACGTGCTTCCTTCTAAAATTGAAGTAAGACCTACCAAAACAAAATAAGGTTAGAAAGCCACAGCTACACAGATTTATTGAACCTCTAAATTGATGTATCTGTGGCTAAAATCAAAACTACTAACTCAATTGCTCTACCGCACTAAACTGCTCCATTAAGTGTTGCTCGTACTTTTCCTTATAGTTCGAAATTCTTTCAAGAGTAGCATTTTTCTCCAAATCATGGAAGTGAAATCCAGGGATACGGGCCATTCCCGTAAATTGGTTCATTTTGTGGAAACCAAACAGCACCCCTTTGTCTACCGAAGTTTGGTCGAAAAACTCTCCTTCCAGAGTAAAAGCAGTTTCGGGCGCATTCCAGGTTGTGGTTACCA
The DNA here is from genome assembly GCF_039594775.1 of Pedobacter sp. GTDB lineage: Bacteria > Bacteroidota > Bacteroidia > Sphingobacteriales > Sphingobacteriaceae > Pedobacter. The sequence goes on from NZ_JBCNMT010000003.1 coordinate 492,545, forward strand.
TGTATTTTTTACCGTGCATTAAGCCACCAGTTCCATAGTTAATCTCCGGTGTCTGCCTTGAGCGTCCATCACTGGCATAGATACCATTTTGATGTCCCGCAGTGAATACCTCATCGATATATTGCTTCAATTTATTGGGTACCTGAAACCACCAAATAGGTGTATGATAAATAATTATATCTGCCCATTTAAAATTTTCCACTTCGTCAACAGGTTCATAAGTATCGTTGATATTGGTAGTTCTAACTTCATATCCATTTGATTTTAGAAAGTCTAAGGTCCAAGAAGTTAGAGTAGTATTGAATTTCCCTCCAGAATGAGCAAAATACTGCCCTCCGTTGATAATGAATATTTTTTGCATGTCAATTTTATTTAAACTGATGCAAATGTCTCAAGTATTTTTATATAATTAAAATAACTTAAATTGTATATTTGTATCATAATAATTATAGTTATGCAATTAAATCTGGAATGGTTGAGAACTTTCAAGGCCATATATGAAACAGGCACCTTATCTGCAGCTGCTCAGGCGCTCTATATTTCTCAACCTGGGGTAAGTTTGCACCTCAATTCATTAGAAGCTTATACAGGACATAAATTATTTGACAGAGCTGCCCGTAAAATGGTCCCTACCGAAAGGGGGAAAATCCTGTACAATTTCATTATTGATCCAATTAAGAAACTGGAGACGGCGGAGCAACATTTCCATAAACGCTCGCAAGCCGACCGAGCAACCATTAGTGTGGGCATGTGCTTTGAGACCTTTCAATACACCTTGGAGGAGCATATCCCTGAACTTCCTTTTAATGTGATCATTAAATTTGGTGAATATCCGCAAATGCAGCAGGATCTGGATAGCGGAGTATTAGACCTTATTATTACCCCGCAAAAAGGCAACCAGAAAAATTTGTTGTACGATGCATTTTCTAAAGAAAGAATTGTGTTGGTAGCAGGAAAAAACACCGAGATAGGTTTATTGCAACAATGGCTAAAAGAAGGTAAATTTCAAGAAGCCACACAGTTTTTAAAGCAACAACTATGGTACAGCACCGCCGGCGATATGGAGCACCTCAAAAATTTCTGGCTTAAGAATTTTGGCGAGCATCCGGATTTTCGTCCCAACTATATTGTGCCTAATATCAGCTCAATATTGCGTTGTTTAAGCAATGCAAACGGCTTGTCTATTGTTCCTGACTTTCTCTGCAAAGAAGCTATTGAAAACAAAAAAGTAAAAATGGTTTGGCAGGGCACACAACCACTGGAAAACACGCTTTACTTTGGCAAAAGGAAAAACACCATTTACCACAATGAGATTGAACAGCTAGAAAACATCTTTAAAGAAAAATGGGAAACGGAATAAAGCCTACTTCTCTTTTAACAATAGCTCCTTGTAACCCGCCAAGGCTTCTACTTCTGTTTTCGGCAATTTAGGGAACTCTAAGTTTAAACTCTCTAATTTCTCTGCTATGATTTGGCTCACAGCTAATCGAGTGTACCATTTCTTATCTGCAGGAATAACATACCAAGGTGCTTCATCGGTAGAGGTTTCATTCAAAGCTTCTTCATAAGCTTGCATATATTTGTCCCATAAAGCTCTTTCTTTGATATCTCCAGAAGAAAATTTCCAGTTCTTCGCAGGGTCTTCTATCCTATCCAAAAAGCGTTTTTTCTGTTCATCTTTAGATACATGCAAAAAGAATTTCAAGATCACGACACCGTTATCCGTTAAATGCTTCTCAAAATTTCGGATGCTCTCATATCTATTCTTCCAAAAATCTTTGTCTATTTTTTCTACCGAATCATATTTAGGCAACCGTTCAGATAAAACATATTCTGGATGCACCTTACAAACCAGTACATTTTCGTAATGCGAGCGGTTGTGGATACCTATTCTCCCCCTTTCAGGAAGCGCTTTATAATGTCGCCATAAAAAATCATGGTCATACTCTTCCGCATTTGGTGTTTTAAAACTATAAACCTGACACCCTTGTGGATTCAAACCAGACATCACATGTGCAATCGCACCGTCTTTGCCTGCCGCATCCATCGCCTGAAAAATAATTAATACCGCACGTGAATCAGCGGCATACAAAACTTCCTGATACTTGGCCAGCGCTTCCTTAACCCTGTCTAATTCGCTTTTGCCAGCCTCTTTATCCAAATGGCCATTATAATCCGTATCAAAATCAGCAATCTTTATTTTTTTGTCTGGTTTAACCAGATATTTCTCGGTATTTGTTTTTATAGTCATATTAATTAGTTAATAGTTAAATAGATGCATTTATAAGGATATTTTTAAAGATAGAACTAAAATTAAGAAAATTAAATACGTTAATTTGTATTGTTTGTTTTAACACTATTTAACAAATATTTTTTTACGGTTTTATCATCTTTATAGCATGTTTAAAGAAATCAAAAATAGATATCTTAGGTATTTCATCATCTTTATATACTTTATCATCCTTTTCTTTTGTGCACTGCAAATCAACTTTTTATGGTTGTTCGGGTATTCCCCTTCCTATTCAGACATTAAAAAGCCGTCGCAGCGTGTGGGTTCGGAACTATACACTTCCGACGGGAAATTGATTGGGCGATACTTCAAAGAAAACCGTACACCAGTAGCGTTTAATGAAATTTCCAAAAACGTCGTAAATGCTTTAGTAGCTACCGAAGATGTTCGTTTTTATAAACACAGTGGTATTGACATCCAAGCGTTAGGTCGCGCAGTAGTAGGCATGGGCAAAGAAGGTGGCGCCAGTACCATTACCCAACAGTTAGCCAAAAACCTTTACCGAACACGCTACAATAAATCGTCGGGCCTAGCTAAACGCATTCCTTTGATAAGAACCATTATTCCAAAATTGAAGGAATGGATGACTGCAATCAAGCTCGAATCCAATTATAGCAAAGATGAAATATTGACCATGTACCTTAACACCGTATCATTTGGCAACAATACCTATGGCATCAAAACTGCTTCACGTATCTATTTCAACAAAGAAGCTAGCCAGCTTAGTGTACCTCAAGCGGCCTTATTGGTAGGTATGTTAAAAGCCACCACTTCATACAATCCTATTAAAAATCCAGAAAGATCATTGGAAAGAAGAAATGTGGTGCTTTCCCAAATGAACAAGTACAATTATTTGCCTAAACCCGAACTAGAAAAATATAAAGCTTCGCCAATAGGCATAGAAGCTGGAAATGATGATGAGGGTAGCGAAAACGATTCATATTTAAGAACAGCCGTAGACAAATATCTAGAGAAATGGTGTGATGAGAATAATTACAACCTTTATGAAGATGGATTGAAAATCTACACTACCATTGACTCTAAACTTCAAGGCTATGCAGAAGAAGCTGTTAAAGACCAAATGCGTATCCTACAACGCAGATTTTATAGTGTATGGGGAAATGAAGACCCTTGGGAAGACAGCGAGCGTAAGAAGGTAGATTATCCCGATAGGGCTAAAAAATCACTGCCTATCTACGCACTATTGCAAAAGAAATTCCCTAACCAACCTGATTCGGTAGAAGCCTATTTCAACAAAAAGAAAAAGATGAAAATCTTTTCTTACAAGGGCGATAGAGATACTTTATTTTCGACCATGGATTCCATTAGATACTATGGCAAAATTCTGAACACAGGAATGATGACCATGGAACCTAGAAGTGGAAAAATAAAGGTTTGGGTGGGTGGTATTGACCATAAATTTTTCAAATATGACCATGTTAACCAAGCTAAACGCCAAGCAGGTTCAACTTTTAAACCTTTTGCTTATTTAGCGGCATTGGAAAGCGGCATGAGCCCATGCGATAAATTCACCGATAAACCTGTACGTATTGCTTATCAGGATAAAGGCGAAACCAAATACTGGGAACCAAAAAATGCAGATTGGAGTTACAGCTATCAAGAAATGTCTTTACGTTGGGCCATGGGTCGCTCGGTTAATACCATTACGGCACAGGTAACCGAAAAAGTTGGCTGGGATAACGTGGTAAAGTGGGCGCATGAATGTGGTATCGATAGCCATTTAGAATCCGTTCCATCTGTAAGTTTGGGCTCTAACGACGTTACGGTATATGAAATGGTAAAAGCTTATGGAACTTTCTTAAATGAAGGTAACAAGGTTGAACCTATCCTAGTGGAGAAGATTACCGACCAAAACGACAATGTGATTGAAGAATTTGTGGCCAAAACCAAACGTGCCTTAAGCGAAGAAATTGCCTGGTTAATGCTTTATATGTTTAGAGGCGGTATCGAAGAGCCTAGAGGTACTTCGCAAGCATTATGGGAATGGGATTTATTCAAGAAAAACAACCAAATTGGTGGTAAAACAGGCACTTCGTCTGACTATGTTGATGCTTGGTACATGGGTATCACCAAAGATCTGGTTACTGGTGTTTGGGTAGGTTGCGATGAGCGTACGGCGCACTTTAAAAATGGCGAGCAAGGCGAAGGTTCAAGAACTGCCCTTCCTATTTTCGCTAAATTTATGGAGAAAGTTTATCAAGACCCCAATAGCGGATACACCTATGGACCTTTCCCTAAGGCGAAAGTAGAAATTACACGCACTTACAACTGCCCTAGCCCACGAATTCAGATAGACACTACACAAACCGATTCTGTTTCTGTTGACTCTATGGAAGTGGATGTGCCGATTATTGACCAGCCAGAACCGATTAAAATTGAACAACAGCAACAACCTAAAGTTGAAGAGAAAAAACCTACAGAAAATCAACCTAAACAAGAACCTGTAGCCACTGTTCCATTAACCAAAAAAGAAGAAAGAGAATTAAGAAGAAAGCAAAGGAAAGAGCAAAAGGAGAAAGAAAAAGAGAAGAAGAACAACAATCAGTAAGCTTTTCCTTAAATTTAAATATGCTCACGAAAATGCCAAAAGCCTTAAATTATTCATTTATGAACAATTTTCTAAAACAATCTATCTTTATCGCATTCCTCATGCTGACCTTTGTGGTCACTGCAAATGCCCAATACTTCGGACAAAATAAAGTTCGATACAAGAACGAGAAATTTAAGGTGATGGAGACACCACATTTCGAAATTTATTACTATCTAAAAAATGAAAAGATTGTAAAAAAATTTGCGCAGGATGCGGAAACTTGGTATAAAATGCACCAAGAAATCTTCAGAGATACTTTCTTTAAGAAAAATCCAATTATCCTTTACAACAACCATCCCGATTTCCAACAAACTACGGCCTTACAAGGTGAAATTGGCATAGGAACTGGCGGTGTTACCGAAGCTTTCAAAAATAGGGTAATTATGCCCATTATGGAGCTTGGCAGCCAAACTAGGCACGTTTTAGGCCACGAGTTGGTGCACGCATTCCAATATCACATTCTATTGGAAAAAGATTCTATCCCGTTGGAAAATATTGGTCAAACGCCGCTATGGATGGTCGAAGGTATGGCAGAATACTTATCAGTAGGTAAGAAAGATGCCTTCACCTCAATGTGGATGCGTGATGCGCTTTTGAATAGAGATATCCCCTCTTTAAAAGACCTTACCAACTCCAATAAATATTTCCCTTATCGTTATGGACAGGCTTTTTGGACATTTGTAGGCTCCCTTTATGGCGATACGACAATTGTACCGTTATTTAAAGCAACTGCCAGATTTGGCTATGAAAATGGCATCAGATATACTTTTGGTTATGATGACAGAACCCTATCAGGCTTATGGAAAAATGCCATTGAACAACATTATCGCCCAATGCTTAAAGCAGATAGTTCTCAAATAAGGATTTCGGGCACTAAAATTATCGATAACAAAAATGCTGGTAATATGAACGTTGCTCCAGCCATTAGTCCAGACGGGAAATATTTGGCCTTTCTTTCAGAAAAGGATTTATTTGGCATTGATTTATTCCTCGCCGATGCAAAAACCGGAAAGATTATTAGGAAATTGAGCAGTCAGATATCCAATTCTCATATTGACGATTTCAACTTTTTGGAATCTGCTGGAGCTTGGTCGCCAGACAGTAAGAAATTTGCCTTTAGTATATTTAGCAAGGGGCGAAACCAGTTAATGATTATTGACATCGAAAATGGCAAGACATTGATGCGGGAAAAAATGGGCGATGTAGAACAATTCGGCAACCTCACTTGGTCTCCAAACGGAAAAGACATTGCATTTTCTGGGATGGTAGAAGGTCAAAGTGATATCTTCTCTTACAATTTAGACACTAAACAAGTTACCCAAATCACTAACGACGAATATTCAGATTATGCCCCAAGCTATTCGCCAGATGGCAAAAAAATTGTTTTTTCTTCGGATCGTGCAGCGCTACAAGCTAGAAACCAAAATGCCGTAAACCCAATTAACCTAACTATTTACGACATTGCCACCAAAGCATTAAGCAACGTTCCAGTTTTCCCAGGAGCAAATAACCTTAATGCTCAATTTTCTGGTGATAGTAAACGTATCTTTTTCCTGTCTAACAGAGATGGGTTCAGAAACCTTTACGAGTATAACCTAGAAAACAGCAACTTAAAACAGTTAACCGATTATTTCACAGGAATTAGTGGTATTACGGAGTTCTCCCCAGCTATTACTGTTTCTAGAAATGATGACATTATTTATAGCTACTATCGTTACCAACGTTATACCTTATACAACTCTGCCTATAGCAATTTTAAAGCTAAGGATGTAAATGCTAATGACGTTAATTTCGATGCTGCAATATTACCACCAAAAGAGAATGTTGGGGTAAATATCGTCAACTCAAATCTTGGTAATTTCAATAGGTTTGAACGCACTCATCTTGATTCGCTAAGGAACATCCCCTATCGTCCAAAATTCAAGTTGGATTACTTAGCTAATAGCGGTGGTGTTGGCTTAACAACAAGCCGTTTCGGCACAGGGATGCAAGGCGGTGTAATGGGGATGTTTAGTGACATCGTAGGGCAAAACCAAATTGTAGCCAATTTAGCCATTAATGGCGAAATCTATGATTTTGGTGGCATGGTAGGCTACGTAAACCAAGCCAATCGTATCAACTGGGGCTCAAGCATTTCGCACATCCCATACATTACAGGTTTTATGACCCAAGGCACCAAACAAGACAGCAATGGGCAAGATATGGGGGTTATCAGCACCAATATTTTAAGGACCTTTGAAGATAGGGTTGATTTATTTGCTGGATATCCTTTCAATAAGGTGCATCGTTTTGAGGTAGGTGGTGGTTTTTCAAGATACAGCTATCGCCTAGACCGTTTTAACAATTACTATGCATTAAGTCCTGATGGACAATACCTCACCTATTATCTAGGCTCAGATAGAGAACGTGTAAATAAAAGTGATGCGGAAAATGCGTTAGGGGTACCATTGAAAAGCTTCAATATTTTACAAACCAACGCTTATTTTGTGGGTGATAATTCAATTTTTGGCGTTACTGCTCCACTAGATGGATTTAGATACAGAATTGGTGCTGAAAAATATTTTGGAGATTATAACTTTATGGCTGTAACCGCCGATTTAAGAAAGTACTTCAGATTTAAACCGATTACTCTTGCCTTACGCGGTTACAGTTATATGCGTTTGGGCAGAGACGGAGAAAACCTTTATCCACTTTATGCTGGCTATAATTACCTAATTAGAGGTTATGAACCTAACTCATTCTACAACAATCAAAACCTAAATACTGGCAATTTCGACATCAACCAACTTTCTGGAAGTAAACTAGCCGTATTTAATTTCGAATTAAGGTTACCTTTTACTGGTCCAAAAAAACTAGCACAAATACCTTCTAAATTCTTGTTTACCGATCTTAACCTATTCTTTGATGCCGGTGTAGCTTGGACAGAAGATTCTAAAGTAGTATTTAAAAGCCAACCTAGTAATGTAGTATTGCCTGATGGACAACCTTACGAACGCGTTCCTGCTTTAAGTGCGGGCATATCGCTAAGGGTTAACGTGCTTGGAGCAATGATATTAGAACCTTATTATGCCTTCCCCTTCACTCGTAAGGATATAAAAGGTGGTGTATTTGGTTTAACCTTTGCACCTGGCTGGTAGGCTTAGATTAAACAAGTATATCAAAAGAGCGCTAATCATATTTAGCGCTCTTTTGTTTTATACAGTAAATGGCAACAAAGATTGGTTATTAATTTTCTGATGCATGTACATGTTTTCAAAATCTAAACCAGCAGTTAAATCAATCCAATCTGGATTACATGAGCGTACCAATCTTTCCTTTTGAGCTCTTGTAAATCTACTCACCATCTTAAACCTGTTTAAGGCCTGCTCTTCGGTTCTAAATTCTTCGAAATATACCAAACGGGTAAGTTGCTGTGCACTATCGAAAAAGAGATTTGGCATTTTCTTATAGAAATCAAGTGTCTTCATTAAATCAGCACTCATGCCTACATGTAAAGTGGTTCTGTTTCTGTCGGTAACGATGTAAACGATCTTTTTCATAATTGCTACAGCTAATGGTTAAAAACTAATTATATTAGATAATATTTGGCGATACAAATTATAATTACTAATTTTATTGGCACAATAATACTAACAATTTTAGTAAAAACAAATTTATTTTAAATTATTTTCATATGTCTAACATTTCAGCTAACCTCAAATACTTAAGAAAGAAAAACGGCTTAACACAGCAACAATTTGCTGATAACATGGAAATTAAGCGATCTTTGATAGGTGCCTATGAGGAAGATAGAGCAGAACCGAAATATGATTTACTAAAAAAAATAGCAGAATATTTCGAATTGACAATTGATGAATTCATCAACGAAAAAATAAACGACAATTGGAAACCTAAGCCAAAGAGCCAAGGTTCTAACTTGAGGGTACTAAGCATTTCAGTAGATAAGGACGATAACGAAAATATCGAACTAGTTCCCGTTAAAGCTAGCGCCGGCTACCTAAATGGCTTTTCTGATCCTCAGTACATTCAAGAATTACCTAGATTTCAGCTTCCCATCCCCTCTCTTAAACAAGGTACCTACAGAGCTTTTGAAATTAATGGCGATTCGATGCTTCCCATACAGTCCGGCAGCATCATCATAGGAGAATACCTGGAAAACTGGAATGATATCAAAATTGGCGACACCTATGTTATCATTAGCAAAAATGAAGGCGTAGTATACAAACGTGCTGGAAATAAATTCAAAGAGGACAGAGAACTCAAACTAATTTCAGATAATAAGGTTTACGACCCTTACGCCATTCCTGCTGAAGATATTCTAGAAATATGGAAGGCAAAAGCGTATTTCTCTACCTCTCTGCCTGACCCAACACCAGAACCAACCATTGAAACATTATCTACCATGATGGCCCAAATGCAAAAATCAATTTCCCAGTTAAATAAGAATTAACATTTTTTAACAACAGGCTATTTAAACCAATAGCCTACCATCCTATCTCAATAGTAAAATGAAACTTAATTAAAATTGAGATGAGAAAATTACTGTATACTGTAGCTTTTGTTGCACTAGGTTTTGCAACAAGCTACGCACAAAGACCTGCAAAAAGTAAAATTAGTGCTGAAGAAAGAGCAGAAAAAGCTGCCAGTACCATGCAACAGAAACTAAACTTAAATGATGAGCAGAAATCTAAAATCAAACAGATAGAACTGGACAGAATTAAGGAACATGACGCCTTGCGCCAAAAAGACGAGGCAACAATGAAGACCAAATTTGAAGAAAGAAAAGCCGCTATGAAAGCTCATCAAGATAAAATTGATGCCGTGCTAACCCCAGAACAAAAAACAAAACTGGCAGCTTCAAGAGAAGAAATGAGAGGCAAAATGAAAGAACGCTTTAAAGAAAGAAAAGGCAGACCTCAAAAAGCTCCAAAAGCAGAGGAAGGAAAAATATAAACATAAAATCCTTACCACATTGAACTTATCGGAATGTCACTACAAGATTAAAACTTCGACAAGCTCAGTTTGACACAATTCAAAGCAGAACATCCCGCAAATATTTGCGGGATGTTCTGTTTATAAGCTACTTCAAATAACCACCTTTGTTCAAAACCTCGGCCCATACTTGGTAGCCCGCTGGAATTAAATGTAAACCATCTTTAGTCAATTCAGCTTTTAACCTATTTTGTTCATCTAAAAAGTGAGGATAAAGATCAATAATCGTAACATTTTTCGCCGCCAGTTTTCTAATTTCCTCATTCAAGTACAGAATATGTTCATCTTTACCATAGTGGTTTTTAAATTTCTCGAAAGAGGCATTTACGGGCAGCATCGTATAGAAATAAATCTGCGTTTTCTTTGAACCTTCTCTAATACGCGAAATCATCTTCTTATAATTTTTCAAAATTAAACTGTCAGGGATATTTCTAGAAATATCATTAATACCTATCAGAATAAAAACTTTGGCAGGCTTTCTATCGATTACCTCCTGCAAACGCTCCAATACACCAAAAGTAATATCACCAGATATCCCTCTATTTTTTGCTTGGGGCAAATTCAACAACTTGCTCCAGTCAGTTCCGGCAGTGATACTATTTCCTAAAAAAACATATTCTTTCTTGGCAATTGGATCAGCATTAAATTTCTGCACCAATTCTTTGTATTTATTAGGGCGGTAAGCGGTATCGTAAGGCTTAGTTTGCGCATTCGCATTATTAAACCATAATAGCGTACTTAAAGCAGCAATAACAAAAAATTTATTATTAATGATCATAGTCTTCTTAATTAATGAGATAAAGGTGTGAGATTCGCCAAATTTTTCTTTTCTCTATTCCAAGTAAAGGTGGTAAAGAAAATGGCTAAAACACTAGAAATAGCAATTGTTATAAAACAGGCATCCCAGCCATAGCTGTCTACCAAACCACCCAAAGCAGCATTTGCCAACAAATCTCCTATAAAATACCCAAATAAGCCTGTTAAACCAGCAGCAGTACCTGCCGCCTTTTTAGGCACTAAATCTATAGCTTGCACACCAATTAGCATCACCGGACCATAAATAAAGAAACCAATTGCCCAAAGGGAAATATTTTGCAATAAATGATGATTTGAAGTTTTCCAGTATATAATAACCGCTAATAAAGTAAAAAACATATAAATGATCGTTACGGGCGCTCTTCTTCCTTTAAACAACTTATCACTCATAATGCCGCAAAGCAAAGTACCCGGAATAGCTGCTAACTCATAGCCTCCAGATGCCCAGGCTGCTTCAGCCTGAGTATAATTTTTAGCTTCCTGTAAAAACGTAGGGGCCCAATTGATAATCCCATTTCTCACTAAGTAAACAAAAGCATTTGCTATGGCAATAAACCACAGCAACCTATTATTAAACACATATTTGAAGAAAATTTCCTTAGCCGAAAATTCCTTTTCCTGTGTTTTGGCATCATAACTTTTGGGATAATCGTTATTATATTCTTCTATAGCTGGTAAACCAACAGATTGTGGTGTATCCCTAACAAACAAAAAAGCTACAAGCGCAAATATGATTGCCACTAACCCTGGAAAATAAAGCTTTGCATGCCAATCAGCAAATAACTCAAAAGCCAATACGGTTAAAGGCCCCACCAAAAAGCCACCTACATTATGTGCCAAATTCCAAATAGACATCGCAGTACCTCTTTCTCTTACCGAATACCAATGCGCCACTACCCTACCACATGGAGGCCACCCCATCCCCTGTAC
>NZ_JBCNMT010000004.1:0-368986 GCF_039594775.1 Pedobacter sp.
AATGGTTCAAAAGCCAAAATATTCTCAAATGTATAAGGTGGTAAAAAAAATTAGCGTGGGTAATAAAAAACTAAAATGCTCTTAGATGTCTAAGGTGGTAAAAAAAATTAAATAACTAAGGAATTAAAGCATGTGGTTATCAAAACTATTTCTTCTGTACCTTCTTATTCTCCCTCAATACCGCCTCTTTATCTAAACGCTGCTTCTCCTTCTCTGCCTCCTTTTTCTTTTTTTCACGACGATACTTGCCCGATATTTTTTGAAGCAATTCGGTGAAGGTGTCAAACTGCTGATTATAAATCAATCCAATAGAAGTAATGTTTTGATAAGGGTTAATGCCAGGGTTTGCAAAAATACTCTGTATGGTAGGAGGTTTGTTCGCTATTTTACCCACTAAGCTGCCATCTTTCTTGATCAGTCCTAAAATCTCCACCTCACGGCCTACTTCGTTTCTAAATCCAATGGAATTATCAATAGAACTTTTACTGATATCGGTAATGCCCGCATTTACAATAATCCTGTCGTTAAAGAATTTGAAAGAAGCACTTGCTTCGTTGAACGAGCGGATGTTAATATCTACGAAGTTAAGGTTTAAACTTGATAGTACATTATTCAATTGGTTGAAAATCAAGTCTGTTGCGGTACCGGTTCCAACAGATCCAAGTTGCTGACTTAGATTTGTAGAGCCAGTTCCAGGGGCAAATCTGCGCTGTATAATTAAACTAAGCGATTGCGTATTAAGATTGTTTCCGTCATTAAAGTACGATTGTAGCTCTTCCTTGATTGCAGGATTAGCTGGGAAAAAGATATCCAGTTTGATGTCTGGTTTCATCAGCAGTCCTGTTAGGCCCATTTCTACCTCCGTTTGTGCCGTTTGCGTAGCGTTGCTACTACCATCACGGTTTGCGGCGCGATATAAGTCCCCAAGTGCAGCTCTAAGCGTATAAATGGCCTTTAGATTGATTTGAGCATTTACAGGATTTCCCGTCCATCTAATGGTTCCTCCCTGTCTAATATCAAATCGTTTATTAATTACCTCTCTAGCAGTAAAGTCAAAAACACCACTTTCGATAATATAGTCTCCCTTCATCTCAAAATCGCCTACCTTGGTAATGTTTAGCTCTAAGTCAGCATTTCCGGTACCGCTAAGTTTGCCTAATATGGTATAAATGTTAACAGTAGTACTAGGATCAACCGATAACTTAAAACTCATGCTAAGCCCTTCAAAGCCGCTAAGCTTTTTAATGACCTTGGTGGTATCTTTACTTACAAAAGTGATGAAATCCTTGTCGGTAATCGTTTCAGAGCTGTTCAGTGGAAGATTAAATACGGTTCCCTTTTCAGTTTTTGCATTAATGTCAATAAACATATCATTAGTAGGGCCCCTAAATGAGAACTTTCCGGTGCCGTAGGCCTTACCAAAATAAATGGCATTGTCTTTTGAAGTGGTATTTAGCGCCATTAAGCCATTGGCCTCTAACTCTACTTGTATGTTCGGGTTATCAATATTTTTAAGGTCAACCGTGCCGTTGGCCGTTCCCGTATGTCCTTCAAGATCTTTCAGAACGAGTTCTTTTAGGCCTATGGTACTATTCTCAACACTAACCCGGTCATCAATAATATAGGTAGTTTTAAGATAGTTTACCGTAAGTTGTGCCTTATCCAATTCAATATCTCCGTTAATTAGAGGCTGGTCAAAAGACCCTTTAACGGTTAAATCGGCAGATACTTTACCTTTTAAGTTAGATACCAGTTTGTTTACAAAAGGAGTGAGGATAGCTAGCTCACTTTCATCAAGTTTTACTTTGAGGTCAATTTGCATCTGTTCAATATCAAGCTTGCCCGTGATGTTGAAAGTTTCTCTGTCGGCAGCATTGATTTTTGTATACACGTTTACCAACTTAGAAGTACTATTGAACGAAGAAGTGTCCGTTAAACTACCGATATAAGTATTGTTGAAGCTTAAAGAATCAATATGCAAACTGTCGGTGATTTGAGGCGATTTCAGTACACTGCGTACTTTGGTTTTCCCATTGGCAATACCTGCAAAGTTAATGCCCATTCCCTTAACAAAGGGATTAATAGTTTTAAGATTAAAATTTTCCAACACTACAAAAAGTGCATCGGTTGGATCGTTTGAAATTATACCATCAATTTTTAAATCCTGCTTGCCATTGTTCAATGAGAAGTTCTCTATTTTCGTTTTTCCACCATTAAAGCCTATCTGTACCTTATCCTCTATGTTCCAATCCTCTCTATTGATTTTAAGGTTGGAAGGCAAAATACTAATGTTGGCGGTATCGGGCGAAAACTCAATTAAGCCGTTGAGGTCAAGTTGATTGGCATCGTCAGCATTAGAAAGCTTAACGTTCAGAGAAAGGCTATCATTCTTTAGGATATTCGAAATGTTAATATTTTTAATATAAAGGCTATCATTAAGGTCAATCCTGTCAGAAGAAATAATCGCTGTAAGCTGTTGGGGCGAAGTATTTTGATCAATAATAATGTTATTGGCCACAACCCCTTTGTATTTCAGCCGTCGGACAATTCCACTTAATGTGGCTTTATTGTTCTTCGAATCAAAAGAACCTACCAATAGCGATTCCTGGTCAATCTCTAAACCTGGGGAAACCAGTTCTGCAATAGGTTCAAAATCTTTGATTTTCAATCTAAAATCGAAAACTTGTGCTTTATAGTTGAAAATTTGTGTTTTAAGTGAAGGGATGTAGGTTTTTCCAATCGTTTTAAAGTAAGAAACAATAGTCGCCAAATCGTATTGGCCTTTTATTCCGGCTTCCAAAATATCAGAAGAGATGTTCAAGCTCCTGTCCATGCCAATCCCTCTGGCACTAAGAAATACCGAATCTACCTTATATATTCCTCTCAGGTTGTTAAGTGTGATTTCCTGTAATAGCAATCGGCCTTGAATATTGTCGAGGTTGGTTCCCGAAAAATTGGTGCTAAAAATGGCGTCTACTTTTAGCGAGTCCTTATAAAGTTTTAAGGTTTTTAGTTTGGCATTTCTAATATTTGCCTTAAAGTTGAAAACAGGTAATGTAGGATTTAGATTTACCCCGCCATCAAAATCTAACTGAACATTTTTATCGTTGATTTTCAGGTTGCCGTCAAAAAACTTCTTTTGGAAGGTACCATTGATATTGATGTTTCTGTACCTGTAGCCTTTAAAGTCAAGATAGCTGATCTGGCCCTTCAGTTCCTCGTTCAGTTCTTTTATCTCGGTACCACGACCTTTAATGTAAAGCTCCGACGTAATTCTACCCAAAAGTTTCTCGCCAATCAAATCTCCAATGTGAAAATCGTAGGTTTTTACATTTCCCGTATAAGAAGGAATACCCTTCTTGTCAATTTTCATGTTTACATCCGATTGTAAGCGTCCTAATTTGGTTTTAAACTCCCCATAAGCCACAAAATCATTTTGGAAACCCGTAAAGTGTCCATTAAAGTTAATGTTGCCAAACTTGTTCACGATTTCAGGGATAGATTTTACGCGTTTACCGGTAAGGTCTGTCAATATTTCATCTAGGTCCTTTTTATTGGTGCCCGCCAGTTCGATTTTCATATCCAAAAAGGTTTCATCCCAGTTTGGAAGACCTTGTAAACTGAAATCTCCCTTAACATAGGTGGCCCGTCCAGCCTTTACGGAAAGTTTTTTTGCTCGCAGATTATTTACCAGCCCGGTAATTTGACCATCTACTTCAACATCCAGTTTCATTTTCTTGAGCGCTGGAGCAAAGTAGGCAACATCGCTAGATGAAATATGGCTGTTTTTGAAGTTGGCCTTCATTCTCACCTTATTTTCATAGTCCTTAAAATCTTTAAAGCTTTTGAATTTCATCTGATAATAATCGGTAAGACGCGTTTTACTCGTTACCAACATCAGGTCCTTGAGTTCAATAGCATTGCTGTCAACCGTAGTAAAAGCACTTAAATTTTTAAGGTAGAAGCCACTTTTTTCTTTTAAGGTTAGGTTTTTAATATTTGCCTGAAGAATGTGGTCTTTGGTATTCAGCCCCTCAAAGATGCCGTTCATTTCCCTCACGTCAATATCATCGAAGTTGATGCCTTCCTCTATTTCATTGCGCTTGAGGTTTTTGTATTTGAAATGGAGGTTGTTAATGATGATACGACTAAAAAGGATTTCGAATTTCTTTTTCTTAGAAGGCTTTTTAGGAGCAGGACTATCAAAATAATCAATAATAAAATCGAGGTTAGAGCTACCATCCTTATGGTCCTTTAAAAAGAAGGTGCCATTGTTGATTTGCACGGTATTGATGTCCAAAATCCTTTGCTTGAGCGAAAATCGATCAATGTCCACCAAAAATTTGGGGAAATTGGCCAAAGTGTCTTTTTGTAGGTCTAGAACCAGTAAATCCTCCAGTACAACCGACTTAAAAGGTCTCACATAAAGACCGCCAATACTCACCGTAGTTTTTAATTCTTTAGAAAGATAATCGGCTGCTTTTTTAGCTACATAGGTTTGTACAGGCTTAAACTGTAGAGAAAAAAGAACGCCCGCAATCAAAATAATGATCGAAGCGATAATCCAAAGAAGTATTTTTAATAGTTTTTTGATAATTTTGTAGCTTAAAATATCTTATCAGTGCCTGTCATCCTAGCTATAGAGTCATCCTGCGACGAAACTTCGGTTGCCATTTGTGATAATGGCAAAATTACTGCCAATGTTATTGCAAACCAAACAATTCATGAAAATTATGGAGGTGTAATTCCTGAGTTGGCTTCCAGGGTACATCAACAAAATATTGTACCTGCCGTACAGCAGGCTTTGGCTATTGCCAAAATAGAAAAGAAACAACTTGATGGAGTAGCTTTTACACAGGGGCCAGGATTGTTGGGTTCACTGTTGGTGGGTGTTTCTTTCGCTAAATCCTTTGCTTTGGCCCTAGATCTTCCGCTAATTTCGGTAAATCATATGCAGGCCCATATTTTGGCCCATTTCATAGATGAACCGATGCCAAAATTCCCCTTTTTGTGTTTGACGGTCTCAGGCGGTCACACTCAAATCGTATTGGTAAAGGATTATTTTGACATGGAAATAGTAGGGGAGACTTTGGATGATGCGGCGGGAGAAGCCTTCGATAAAACTGCTAAGATTTTGAACCTTCCTTATCCGGGAGGACCATTAATTGATAAATATGCCAAACAAGGTAACCCTAAAGCCTATCAATTCCCCGAACCACAAATTCAGGGCTTAAACTATAGTTTCAGTGGTTTTAAAACTGCAATTCTCTATTTTATCAGAGATAACCAAAAGGTAAATCCCAATTTTGTGGAGGAGCACCTGGCCGATATATGCGCATCCGTACAACACAGTATTGTCAATATACTACTTAATAAGCTCAAAAAGGCAGCTAAACAGTATCATTGTAATCAAATTGCAATTGCAGGCGGAGTTTCGGCAAACTCTGGTTTAAGAGATACGCTAATGAGCTTACAGGGCAGTTTAGGTTGGGAGGTGTTTATCCCTAAATTTGAATATTGTACAGATAATGCTGCTATGATTGCTATTGCAGGTTATCATAAGTTTTTACAGAATGATTTTGTTGGTCAGGAAGTAGCACCAATGGCCAGAATGAATTTTTAATTTTAGAATTATGCAGACAGAAAGTTTTATCTTTTTTGGTTTATTGGCAATACCTCTTATTATCTTTTTAATTTGGACCATTAAACAAGACAAGAAGAAAAATTATTTAGGATTGGTGTTGTTGTTGGTAGGAGCAATTGTTGCTGCATATACCATTGTTAGGCTTGATTCTTCATTCGTAAAAGAAAAAGGTTTACAGGCAGCACCAAAACCTTCAAGTTTTAAATAGCTATAACGTATAGCAAATGTATAAAGGACTGTTATTTCCTTTCTTACTTTCGCTTTTTTATCACTCGGTAAATGCTCAGACCGATTGGACATTAAAAAGAGCTAAAGACGGTATCAGTATTTATACCAAAACAGTGTCCTCTTCTGGCTTAAAAGGCATAAGGGTAAAATGCAGCTTGCCAGCCAAGCTTTCGCAAATGGTTGCCTTAATTATGGATGTAGATGCGGGAGAAGAGTGGGTTTACGGTACTAAATCAAGTGTTTTGCTTAGAAAAGTTTCCCCTTCAGAGCTGTACTACTATTCAGAAGTTGATATACCTTGGCCGTTGAGCAATCGTGATTTTATTGCTCATTTAATCGTAAGCCAAGACCCTCGAACAAAAGTAGTGACCATTAATGGTCCTACCGAAGCTACTTACCTTCCCGTAAAGAAAAATATAGTGCGGGTAAATCATTCCAATGGTAAGTGGATTTTAACGCCAACAAAAAATAATTCAATACAGATAGATTATACCTTAGAAGTAGATCCTGGAGGAACTATTCCTGTTTGGTTGGTGAATCTTTTTGCCACCAGCGGCCCAACAGAAACCTTTAAGAAAATGAAAACTCAAATTCAAAAGCCTCAATATGTAAATGCTAATTTGAGCTTTATTGATAACGATTAGACGGTTGAAATAGATTGTTGTGATAGTTGGAAAACGTTCAAATATGGTTTAAGTTCTTAAGCCTACTCAAGCCCTCATCGTTTTACGAAAATCGACCGTTGTCTGTTCGGCCAATAATAATTTGCTTAGCTAATTCCTCTGATGGAACAGGGCACCAGCCTTTAATGGTACGATACTTTAGATTGCTCCGAAAAACTCGTAATAAGCGCCAGTATCTTCCAATAAAAAAGGCCACCATTATTTAAAATGATGGCCTTTTGTTTATGTTTTAACTAACTCCTAGTTGTTCTCTTCCAATTGTTCTCCGGTTACTTCTTCTCTAATACGAGCCTCTATTTCGTCAGCCAATTCAGGGTTGTCCAATAACAACTGTTTTACGGCATCTCTACCTTGCCCTAATTTGGTGTCACCATAAGAGAACCAAGAACCAGCTTTTTTCACAATACCGAAATCTACACCAAGGTCAATGATTTCACCAGTTTTAGAAATACCTTCTCCAAACATAATGTCAAATTCAGCCAAACGGAAAGGAGGAGCTACTTTATTTTTAACGATTTTTACTTTTACGCGGTTACCAGAAACCTCATCGGAATCTTTAATTTGAGAAGTTCTGCGAATATCTAAACGTACAGAAGCGTAGAATTTTAAGGCATTACCACCTGTTGTGGTCTCAGGATTGCCGAACATCACCCCAATTTTTTCACGTAACTGGTTAATGAAGATACAGCAACATCCTGTTTTTGCAATAGTTCCAGTTAATTTACGTAAAGCCTGACTCATTAAACGAGCTTGTAAGCCCATTCTGCTATCGCCCATTTCACCTTCAATCTCCGCTTTTGGAACTAAAGCAGCAACCGAGTCAATTACAATTACATCAATGGCGCCGGAACGGATCAGGTTATCTGCAATTTCCAGTGCCTGCTCACCATTGTCAGGTTGCGAAATCAATAGGTTGTCAGTATCTACTCCTAATTTTTTAGCATAAAATTTATCAAAGGCATGCTCCGCATCAATAATGGCTGCAATACCTCCTTTTTTCTGAGCTTCGGCAATAATATGTGTAGCCAAGGTAGTCTTACCAGAAGATTCAGGCCCATATATTTCAATAATACGGCCTTTAGGAACACCACCTACACCTAAGGCAATATCTAAGCTGATAGAACCAGTTGAGATAGCCTCCATACTTTCTACGGCTTGGTCACCAAGTTTCATGATAGAACCTTTACCGTATGATTTTTCAAGTTTATCTAAAGTAAGCTGTAGCGCTTTTAATTTGTCTGTGTTTGGATTCATGTCTTTAAAATTCAGGGAATAAATATAATAATACGTTTCGGCAAATATTTAATTATGTTTAACTAATAATTTTAGCAAACATATCGAAATGTTTTAATTAAATGCAAATAATTTTATAAATATTTTTTTGATTTTCAGGTTTTGCTCACTTTTTTAGCTTTCTGAAGCTTTTCGTAATATTGGCAGAAATAGGAGATTTCGCAAACATCACATTTAGGATTACGGGCTACACAAACATATCTGCCATGCAAAATTAACCAGTGGTGCGCTACTGCAATAGTATGTTCCGGTAAATTTTTAACTAAATCCCTTTCTACAGCCAAAGGAGTTTTGCCCTTCGTGAGTCCTAAACGATTGGCTACCCTAAATACATGGGTATCTACTGCCATAGCAGGAGCATCGTAAACTACAGAAGCAATTACATTGGCCGTTTTACGACCAACGCCAGGCATTTTTTGCAACTGGTTAACATCCGAAGGTACTTCATTGTTAAAATCGTTAATCAACATATTGGCCATGCCTACCAAATGTTTGGCTTTATTGTTCGGATAACTTACACTTCTAATATAGTCAAACACAATATCTGGTGTCGTTTCGGCAAGTGCTTTCGCATTGGGAAAGCGTTGGAAGAGCGCAGGAGTTACTTGATTGATCCGCTTGTCGGTACATTGTGCCGATAAAATTACAGCCACCAATAATTGGTAGGGATTGTTGTAATGAAGTTCAGTTTCGGCATGTGGTTGCTTGGTCGAAAAATGCTCCACAAAATGCTGGTAACGTTCTTTTTTTAGCATGAACAAAATTACGATTTAGGAATCAAGAATTACGATTACTCTTCGCGTTCTTTGTGTAACTCTTTACTTCTTTGCGTTAATAAACTTTAACTGCAAAGGTTTTTTAAGTATTCTCAAAGGCCACAAAATGGAGATGGTACATAAAAACCTGTAACGTATAACCTGTACAACTAATATCCGCTTAATATTTAAAATTCCTAACTTTACGGCAATGGCTCGAAAATCAACAAAGCAAAAAGGAAAGAAGCCGCTGTTTAAGCGCATTGCTATCATAGTAGGTAAGTTGCTGCTATGGTTCTTCATCTTCTCGGTAATTTGGGTTGTCGCCTACCGTTTTATCAATCCACCTATTACCTTTTTAATGGTACAGCGTAATTGGGAGCGTAAAGCAGATGAAAAGCCTGCGAAAATCAAGAAAGAATGGGTGAAATTTGAAGAGATTTCGGATAATATGAAACGTGCCGCAGTTTCTGCCGAAGACCAGCTTTTCTTAAAACACATGGGCTTTGATATCAAAGCTATTGAAAAAGCCTATGAAAGCAATCTCAAAAAAGGCAAAAAGAAAATCAAAGGGGGGAGTACCATTTCACAACAGACAGCCAAAAATGTATTTTTATGGCCCGGCAGGTCTTACGTTAGAAAAGTTTTTGAAGCCTATTTTACCCTGTTGATAGAAGTATTATGGAGCAAGGAAAGAATTTTGGAAGTGTATTTGAACGTGATTGAAATGGGTGATGGTATTTACGGGGCCGAAGCCGCTTCCCAAAAATATTATGGTCACTCTTGTAGAAAAATGAGCCGTTCAGAGGCCGCATTACTCGCCGCTTGTTTCCCTAACCCATTACGCTGGAACCCCAACAAAGCCACCCAGTACATCAGACATAGGCAATACCTCATTATGAGGAATATGCGTAGACTGGGCCCTTTGGATTTTTAATTTCTAAATCAAATAGAAAATTTTTAAATTGGTTTAGTTAAATCGCTCTCACTAAGGAGAAAGTAAGTACCCTATTATTTCGCTTGGCTACCTGTTATGAAAGGAACGACTTCGAATTATTTTCTTACCGCCCATAAATTTTGGAAAACAGTAGTAAATAAAGAAACTGCAGCCGACCCTGTTAAACTTCAGCAGCAGATAGAAATGCACCAGCGTCTCCTTAACGTGTTTCAGGCTGGGGCGTACTATTACTTGATTTTTAATATGTACACAGGTAACGCTGATTTTATTAGCAGTGGCGTTAAGCAAGTTTTGGGTTATGAACCAGAAGAGATGTCTGTAGAATTTATGATGGATAAGATACATCCTGATGATAAGTCATTTTTTCTGAATTTTGAGTATAAAGTAGTTGAATTTTTCAAGTCTCTACCTTTTGAAAAGATTCCCTTTTACAAAGTGCAATACGATTTGAGGATGAAGGCTAGCTGTGGTACTTACAGAAGGATGTTACATCAAGCTGTACAGATAGATTATGATGAGCATAATTATTATCGTACCCTATGTTTCGAGACTGATATTTCACACATAAAACTAGAGGGTGAGCCTTGCTTTTCAATCATTGGTCTCGACGGTGAACCATCTTATTACAATATCCAAAACACCCCAAGTTTTACAAAGTCTTACGATATTTTTACTAAACGCGAAAGAGATATCTTAAAAGGAATAATTGAAGGAAAATCTAGCAAAATATTAGCAGAAGAATTATTTATTAGCCTTCATACAGTTAATGCTCATCGAAAAAATATCCTTTCCAAAGCCAATGTGAAAACCCCTCTAGATCTTGTTCGTAAAGCCATTAAAGAAGGCTGGATCTAATCATAAAATAGCTATTACTAGTTATTTTTTCGCTTACATATGGTATTTAGCTTTGTAATAGCCAAGTATGGTTGTTACCATGAAATCGAAATGATTATTGATAAACAACACTATTTGGTGACACGGAATTAGTGTGATTTAATAATTGGTTTTCTATTTTCAAATAGCTGGTCATGATAAATAAAATGCTGAAAGTTAGTTTGTTTGTTTGCTGTTTGACCGCATGTCTTATTAATGTATGCAATGCCCAGAGTGTTGGGACTGAGTTGGAAAACGAGAGTATCTATAATTCAAACGGATTAAGAATATACTACAGTATTATATATATGGGATCGGGAGAATGTGGCGTAAAATATAAGGTAACCATTTTTATAGAGAATAAAGGAAGTGATAGAATAAATGTAGGAGGAAGCTTAGTTGATGTGAGTAATGGTTTTTCTCCTTGGGAAAGTAATTATAACCAATGTAGTTTTCAAGGACAGATATTGTTCGGGTCATATCCCAATTATGAAAAGTGGAAGATAATTGAGCCAGAATTTATGGATAAAAATAGCCATATGATATATATGAAAGCTAGTTCGAAAACTTTGCCTAAAGTGAGCTGGAGCATTGTGCCCAGAGTGGTGAGAGATTAAATAACGAGTGTCGCCGAAAATCGGATATTGAACAGAGTAGGTAGAAAAAAAAAATCAGATATGAAAAAGCAAGTAGTAAGTTTAATGGTTATAGTAACCATTGCTATTGGTCTTATGAGTTTTGTGGCAAACCATGCAGATAAAAAGTATGGTGGTACGGCCAGTGTAACTGTTGAAGTAGATTTTGCTGGTACTTTGGGTGCAACACACCAAGATATAGCCTATTATAGAACCCAAGGTATTAAAGATGGACAACGTAGAACTGTGGAAGTGTCTGTTCTTTGTGATTATACTACGGAAGCCGATGCACAAAGAGCTTTACAAACCGAAATTTCCTACAAAAAGAAAGTTTATGAGAAAGCAACATCGAGTATTAAATACGATGTGTCAAGTTGCAACAAATAATTTCTCAGGGGGCAATTGATTCAATTTTAAAACATTAAGCACCATGAAAAAAGTAATATTATTTTTTGCATTCGGCTTGTTTTGGTTTAGTGCAAATGCACAAATACTCACTTATTTTATTAATAAGCAGTGTAAAAATACTTGGGATAATACAATGAATGCGTGGAGCGGTTGGTCTAAATGGGAGGAAACAAAAACGGGGAGGTCAAGCTATTCTATTAAGGTTTCGGCTAATGCCGTTCAATATAATTACAGTTATTTTTCTTGGAATGAGAAACAAGATAAATACTATACAAGTGAAGAAACAACCACATACACCTTTTTAACAGATATAACGGGCACTGCATATCCGTTAAATAAAAATGTTCGCATCACACGTGTACTTAGCTATTCAGACAAAGATGATCATGATAAAATAAATACCTATAACTACACTGGTGTAGGCTCGGTTTATTCAAAGTTAACTTTGGCGCAATTATTAAGTGGCAACGCCAGTGGGGAACTCTATTTGTACAGAGACTTGGGAACCGCTGGGAAAGAGTATTATGGTACGTTGATAAATGCAAAGACGGCTACAGTTTTACAGCAAGAAAAGGAAGAAAAGGAACAGGCTGAACAAGATAGGTTAGACGAAATAGCCGAAGCTAAGGCCGAAAAGAAAAAAAAGGAGCAGGAAACCTATAAAAATTTAGGCAAAGCAATTGGAATCCTACTTAAAAAGAAAAATTAAATCGATGCTGACTTTTACTCCCTATCCTTCTTCTTATTCCACCTGATCTTAATTTCACCATTCTCGTCTACGGCTTTAAGATGTAATACAATACCCTTCATACGGGCCAGTTCACGCTCCTCCTTATCCACAATGTCGGCACTTTTCTTGGGGTCTCTCAGTGGGATGTCTAATGCAATGTTAGTCCCACTGTTAAACCCATATACCCCCTTTACATCAAAATTGAGAGCTGTTGAGTTGATTTTCATTGGGCTAATATCTACCTTGTCGCCACGTAGCGTAAGCGTACCATTTAGCTTTTCTAGTTGTACATTAGATAAATTGCGACTCCTAAAAATAAACTTGCCAACCTTTTCCAAAGGCTCAAATCCTACCAAAGCAGCCTTGTCCAAGGTAAAATTAACCTTGCCAAACATCGACTTAGGAACCATGTTTCCCTTAGAGGTTACATTGCCCGAAGCATTCACATTGGCCGAAAGAAAGCCCTTTAAATTTTTATTCGTAACCGATTGCTGCCCAAAATTATCAAACGCATAAAAGAACTCCTTCACGCTAACCTTGGCAATATTGGCATTAAACCTCATACTGTTTACCGCACCCATTTGCTCTATTTTTCCGCTCACGTTAACCTGCCCGCCCGCATGCTGTACCCCAATTTTATTAAAATAAACTCCATTCCCAATTAAAGAAATATCAGCATTTACCCTATGGGCCACAAACTTTTGGTAAACAGCACGGTCCACTTTCAATTTGAGGTGCATTTTTGACATCTCAAGCGCCGTACTTAACTGTTCCGAAGCCTCCTTAATCGCATTTTTGGTCGAAGCCTTTTTCCTTTTTGCCTTGCGGGGACCTAAAAGCGGTAAAAACTCGCTAAGGTATAGGTGTAGGCTGCTTAAATTAACGTTAACCTCTATCTTTTCAGGGTCAGTATAATAGAAATTCAGGAAATTTTCAATAGAACAGTTCATGTTCAGAATACTACGGCCCAACTGAAACCTGCTATTGGTAATGTTAAGGTCCTTTTGGTTAAAATTAAGGTCTAACGAACTATTCACAAGTTTTAAGTTACGTGGCAAATAAGAAATGTCTGCATTTTTAATCATAACCTTGCCATGAATTACCGGTTTGGTGAACAAGAAATTGTCAATATCCGCTTGGCAGAACAATCGCAGGTCAGCCGTACCTTTTTCAAACTTAAAACTTTCCTCTTCAAAAGAGTTATTGAGCTTTGCCAGTTCAAAAGAAGAAGTAACCAAACCCTGGGCCAAAGGCTTTTCCAGATTGGAAACCGTAAAGGTATCTACCCTAATAGGAGCATTGTAGTAATTGGCCTTCAAACCATAAAACCGGATGATTGAATTCGGATCGCCAATGGGTCTGCTGGCCGTGTCCCGGTTAGAGAAAAAGCCAATAAAAGAGCAATCCGTCAAATCGCCTGAAGGAATAGAAACCTTATTGTCCTTTACCGTCATTTTCGCATTGATCAACGGGTCCTTGTGCGACTTGTCGCCATCATCAATAATACTGCCCGTAACATCTATCGGTTTTTCTATCCCAAACTTTAAAAGTTTCGAAGAAATATTGGGAGCCAATAGCCCAGCAATGTTAGGATACAAAATATGATCGGCCTTAATGGCAATAGAAAATGCAGATTTATTTTCTGCAATATTAATATTGGCCCCAATATGGAAAATATCATCGCCAATTTTGAGCGGTTTCTGATCGATAATGATTACTTCGCCCTGATCATCATAATGGGCACGCATATTCCCCGAAAGACTTTTGTCTTTTAAAAAGCTTCCCTTTCTGGTATTAAAAGCAAAGCTTCTCACTTGGGTTTTTAGCTTAAAGTCGCCATCCCAGCGGTTTGCCGGATATTTGATCTTACCCTTCAGTTCATCCACAAAAAAGCTAAAAAGCTTAAAACGCTTTTGATTATCGATCACCAGGTCAACTTTATTAAGATCAATGATCCTTATTTGTAGCGCATTGGAACTTCCTTCACTTTCGGCTGCTTTTTTCTGGTCTTTGGTACGAAACATGCTCGTATTACTATAGCCGTTCGAATCAGTATAGAGATACATGCTCGCATTGTTAATGGCCACCTTTCGGATATTGATCGTACCCACAAGTAACGACAAGGCATTAAGCGTTACATCAATATCCTTTGCCTTCAAAAGATCGTGCTTGTGCACATGCCAAAGACTATCCTGCAGCGAAACATTTTTGAGTGAAACAGAAACACCCGGGAACCCTTTCAGTAAGGTAGTTTCCATATGCGAAACCCTAACCTTACCATTCACCTTGGTGTTAACTTGGTCAAGTATTTTAGCTAAAATAGCTTTGTTATTTTTATTGATATAGTAGGCAGCACCTACCCAAATCAAAACCAGCAGGAGTAACAATCCGCCTATTACTTTTAGGGATATTTTTAGCCAACGCTTCATAAATAGTATTTGTTACAAGATAACAAATATTTATGGCAGTTGTTTTTTTGACTCGGTAACCATGGACTAGAGGTTAGTGACTGATAACTAGTGGCTAACGGTTAGTGTTTAGTGAACAAGTAGCACAGGTCACTCATTCTTCGTCATTTCGAGCGCAGTAGAGAATTGGAAATCAACAAAGTAAGAATATTATAACGAGTTGAAAATAATTAGAAAAGCAATATTGGTGCAGCTAGGTAAGTGAAGTCCCGCTTTACGTTTCAATCTTTTTGCTCCTGCTTTTGTGCTATCATTCCGAGGAACAAGGAATCTATCTCTTTATGTAATATCGCTGCGCTCTGGATAATAAAAGTAAATAGCAAAAAGGATTTCTCTTCAATCGGGTTTAAAAGGCAATGCTGTAGAATTTTGGCAGTGATAGCTAATCCCTTGCCACCAACTATTAGTACCAAACTAACTACCTAACTGTTCAGCGAAAATATTTTTATGCCAACTGTTTTGCAAAGGAACTTCCCATTTCTGCTCAAAATCATCTAAAGTCTGTACCAAATTGTTAAATACAATGGTATCTAAGCCTATTTTTTTTATGCTGATCAACGTCTCGAAATCTTCCTTGGTTACCACATGAACATTGTCATCAATTTTGTAGGCCATATTAAAACGATCAAAAAGATCCAGTCCAAATTTGCTTTCAATTTCCTTGATGATTCTTACAGAAGCGTCAATTGAGCAGCCAGTGGCATTAGCAACTTCCTGATCTACCACAAGCACAATAAAATAGTTGTGATACAGTTCGGCCTTTGCTTTCAACTGATGGCCATGAGCGGTCCATTGGTCAACGAAGTTGTTCAAGATATCCTGTATTTCCGTCGCTTCCTGGTCGGTAAATCTTCGATTGCTTTGGTAGATCCAAACTTTAGATTGTGGAGAAAAAATCATAACTCAAAAATATCAAAATAATTAACTTACCTACTTTAAAACGGAACTCTCATGCAAAAGTTTACATTCGACTTAAAAAAGTTCGTTTTCTTTTTGTTTGGCCTAGCTTTTTTGTTGTTCTCTGCATTTTCCGCAGCGGAGGATAATCGTGCGTTTATCCATCAATGGTTGAATAAATACTATAACAAAGATGGGCAAACCGAAGCCCTAAAACGTTACGAATTGAACATTACTAACACTGGTTTTTGCAGATATAGGAAGGTTTATGTAAGCGGAAAGGAAGAGTTTTTTGCCTTTAACCTATCTAGGTTCAAATCTATGGACTACTATGGCAATACCAACAGCGGCGAGCTTTGGCTGCGGACCAAAAATGACGATGTGATTGTACAGACACGTAATGATAGGCAAGGGGCCATCGACTCCATGTCTACCTATCTGGTCATACCTGTAAAAAATATTGACGAAGAGCAGCTGAACGAACTGGCCAGTAAATTTAGGCAGTTATCCCAAACAGGTTTGGCAGCTAATAATTAACCTTGGATCGTTGTAGCTTGGGTCATTACCAACTTGATTGGTAATAGTAATGCTTTAATATTTTCAGGCTTACGAAGTTTCTTAAGTCTAATTTAACTTACAAGCCGTTAGCCCTAGCGGTAATCTCGGCAATATCCAATACTTTAACTTCTTGTTCTTTATCTTTCAGTTTTACACCGTCATTTAGCATGGTCATACAAAACGGACAACCAGCAGCAATAAACTGAGGTTCGGTAGCCAAAGCCTCCTCGATACGCTCAATGTTCACGTCTTTATTTCCCTTTTCAGGCTCCTTAAACATTTGCGCTCCCCCGGCACCACAACAAAGGCCATTCGCCTTGCAGCGTTTCATCTCAACCAATTGAGCATCCAAAACTTCTAACGCTTTTCGTGGGGCTTCGTAAACACCATTCCCCCGTCCCAAATAACAAGGGTCATGATAGGTGATTTTCTTTCCTTTAAAGCTTTCGCCACCTTCGGCCTTTAGTTTACCTTCGTTGATAAGGTCTTGTATCAACTGCGAGTGGTGGATTACTTCGTAAGTACCGCCCAATCCAGGATATTCGTTTTTAATTGTATTGAAACAATGAGGGCAGCCTGTTACAATTTTTTTGATGTTGTAGGCATTAAGTACCTCAATATTCGTCATGGCTTGCATTTGGAACAAAAACTCGTTCCCGGCCCTTTTGGCGGGATCACCAGTACAGCTTTCCTCAGTGCCCAAAACCGCATACTTAAGTCCAACATGATGTAGGATTTTACAGATATCGCGGGTAATTTTCTGAGCCCTTTCGTCGTAACTTCCGGCACAACCTACCCAAAACAATATTTCTGGCTCTTCACCTGCGGCCATTAATTCGGCCATGGTTGGTACTTTGAATTCCATTTTTTTAGTATTTCGTAGTTAGTAATTAGTATTTAAACAACCGTCGACTTTACCGTTTACTATACTTAGTCTTTGTCTTTAATCTTGTCTTTTATCCTTACTCCTTAATTTCCTTCGGTCCAATTAAATCTATCGGCAGGCGAGTATTTCCACGGAGCACCATTGTTTTCCACGTTGCCCAACATTGCATTAATACTAGCTGGAGCTACCGACTCTTCCATTACCGCATATCTTCTCAGTTCCACAATAATGCCTAATGGGTCAATATTTACAGGGCAGGCCTCCGTACAAGCATTACAGCTAGTGCAGGCCCAAATTTCTTCCCTTGTAATGTAGTCATCCAACAATGATTTGCCATCCTGATGATCTGCGCCATGTTTGTCAATATTTTTACCCACTTCTTCCATGCGGTCGCGAGTATCCATCATGATTTTACGTGGCGAAAGCAGTTTACCAGTAATATTTGCAGGACATACCGAGGTACATCTGCCGCACTCCGTACAAGTATAAGCATTCAATAAATTCACCCAAGTAAGGTCCTGAATGTCTTTGGCGCCAAATTTCCCTGGAGCAGTTTCGGCAGGTACAAACGAAGGATCAAGCATGGCCTTAACCTCGTTGGTTACACTGTCCATATTGGTAAATTCCCCTTTTGGATTCAAATTTGAAAAATAGGTGTTAGGGAAGGCCAACATAATATGAAAGTGCTTTGAATAAGGTAGGTAGTTTAAAAAACCGAAAATACCTACAATATGAAACCACCAACAAAAACGCTCAATAAAAATTAAAGTGTTAATGTTATCCGGAAGTATACCTTGCAATAACGTACTCACAGGAAAAGTACCCGCCTGTTGGTAATGAGCTGCACCCAAAGCCTGTAATTTGGCATCGGCAGCATTCATCAGTAAAAAGGCGGACATCAATAAAATCTCGGTAATTAAAATATAATTGGCATCCGATTTTGGCCAGCTTTTCATTTCCACTCCCGAAAAGCGTTTTAGCTTTACCACATTTCTTCTAATGAGAAAAATAGCACAGGCTAACCAAACTCCAGCAGCCAAAAGCTCAAAACTTCCAATGAGAAAATTATAAAGGCCACCTATACCAGCAAATACGCGATGGGTGCCAAATACGCCATCAGTCACAATCTCTAAAACTTCAATGTTGATGATCACAAAGCCTAAGTAAACCACCAAATGTAAAAGAAAGGGTATGGGTCTTACGGCCATTTTGGTTTGGCCAAAAGCTACTTTCAGCATGGTCATTAAGCGTTCCTGAGGTTTGTCGCTGCGGTTGGCAGCTCTACCCAGTTTAATGTTCCTGATAACCTTGCGAGCGTTGTACGCAAAAAGAGCAGAGCCCGCAACAACCAATAAGACGAATATTATTTGTGCAACCATAGTTTAGTAGGGTAATGGTACAACGAAGTTAAAATATTTCGATTTAAAACATATTATTATGCATGCATAATTTTTAAAATTTAGAATGGTTATGAATTAAGTAGAACTTTAATTGTAAATTAATTGGTTGGTTTTTAAGAAGAAAGGCTGTTTAGGTAAAATTAATTGATATTTTTTTGCAAAATAATTTTGCCTTTCAAAAAAAGAAACTACATTTGCATTCCCAAACGGAGGTGCCTTAGCTCAGTTGGTAGAGCAAAGGACTGAAAATCCTTGTGTCGCTGGTTCGATCCCAGCAGGCACCACTTCCTAAAGCCCCGCAGCAATGCGGGGCTTTTTTGTTTTTAAGCTTTTTATCGGAACGATGTCGGTAAAATTTAATTTTCATTTTGCTTTTCAAAAAAGAAGTTACATTTGCAATCCCAAAACGAGAGGTGCCTTAGCTCAGTTGGTAGAGCAAAGGACTGAAAATCCTTGTGTCGCTGGTTCGATCCCAGCAGGCACCACAAACGTCCTTCATCATATCATGGAGGGCATTTTTTATTTTTAGTCTGTTTTTAGTCTTCGTTTAAAGCAAATGGAGGCCTGCTTTGGTTCGAGCCTTGTTGGGGTAACTATACTGGGTAGCTGAAATTCAGTTTGATTTATCTCTATTTTTTTGATTTATATTTCTGTTTGTCAGTTAGATATGTTTATTTGTTTCACGCGATTTGGCGGTTCGATGTTTTAAGCTTTCAAAAGTGAATTATCTTACCTGTTTGTCAACTCCTGCAAATATCCTACTGTGATTCTCACAGGCCCTTGTAGTCCAGACTCTAACAGCGGGGAATGCTCATCATAATGTTTCCATGTGCTGAAAGTGATTCTGCCTCCACTAGGTTTAGTTTGTCCTTTGGTATACCATTCCGGGAGTTTTTTTATCCCACCGGCCCCTCCGATGGCCAGCTTGCTGTCATTTGCCGGCACTGCATATTCATTCTCTTCTGGTAGTTGTTCATCTCCGATCAGTCGGTTGGGCCATAGGTTGGTAACCTTTACGCTCAGCCGATTGATACCATTCTTGATTGCTTTGGTGATATCAAGGCAATACGGTTGCGTCCAGACCACAGGAAACGATATTCCGTTCAAGTTAGCCTCAGCTAAAACTTCAACTCGTCCCAGATCTAAAATAATCAAGTGTGGATAATCAGGTGCAGTAAAGGAGAATTCATGGAGGTATTCGGCTGTGCCGGAAAAGTAGCGCACGCCAGGATCTTCATGTTGCTGTAAGGGCAGGAGGTATGGCATTTTAATATGGTCTGGCGCACCAGAATTTGTAGGAAACTTTACCAGCCAGTTCGCTTTTAGTTCCAAGGGCTTTTCAGGTAGCTGTGACACTTGAAATTTTTGTTTCTGGCCCAGTTGGTTTGTTAAACTATAGATGCCATTCTTCCACAGCCATAGCATATTGCCATCGCTGTTATGCATGAAGTTTTGATCAATTTCAATAGTGGGAAGCGTTAATTTCAACTGGCTGATGGCATCGAGCCTGATGGCGTAGTCTGTCAGTTTGATATCGCAGATTTCACCATTGTAATAACTGGCAAGATCATCCTGATAGGCCTCACAAATGGACGGATGGACGATTTTTTCCGAGCGGTTTCCGGTTTTAATCGCTTTGTTGTTCAAGTATACCGTAGGAGTATTATGCTCGTAAACAATCGTTAATCTTGACCACCCAGCTATAGGGATTCCCACGAAAAGCACAGCTTCGATAAAACTGCCTGAACGCTCGAATAGGGCAATGCCATTCCTTCCAACGGTAAATCCGCTACAGGCGTGCCCCTGTCCATAGTAAAGCTCTCCAGCGGCGGGATATACCGCGTAGTTGGCCGTTCTGCGGTCCCCATAGAAACCGTCTTCCCTAAGGGAAATGTCGGTCTCGGGTTTGACAAGACAGGTGACCGTAAAATTACTATGGGTTGTTGGGTATAAACCGCGTGACTTGGGCCAGCTTTTGCTGACATCCAAGATTCGTTTCCCATTGAAATCTAAAGATAGATAGCCCGTTGCAGATGGCTTTTTGGTGAATATGATAAATACCGAACCAGAAGGTTGAAGTTTTAACGGTAACCGTACGGTGCCATCTTTTCGTTCAAAAAAGGTTAAGCTGATCGTTTTTCCCGTTAAGGGATCCCAAAGTTCGGGAGACTGTAGGGACGTCCTGAAATGGCAGACAATATCTTCGGTCCGACGCCTTCTGTTGGCGACAAAGTAGATATCCCGATCCTTCTCGCTTCGGTGGATAAAGTTGATAGCGGCATCGGCATGATCCGAAGTATATTCGAAGTCAGGAGCCAAGCCAAGTTTGGACAGAATGCTGTTCATCTCTGGTTCTTGGAAGACCTTTCCATTAAGCTGTTTTTCGCTTTTTCCACAGAGCTTATCCGCCAATCGTTCAAACTTCCCTTCGGCAGAGCGATCTTTGATGCCGAAACTTTGCTGGGGTTTTTCGCCAATGAGTATAAGTCCTTGGTCCACAAATGATGCTAGTCTCTCCAGTACGGCGAGTGATAAAATTTCAGTACTGGGAAGGACAAGTACGCGGTAGCTGATGCCGTGGCCATTGTGGAGCCTGCCATTTTCCATGCGGCATTCTTTGAGGATACACTCCGTGTTGATCAGGTCATAGTCGTATCCCGCAGGCGGCGCCCACTTGGTCTGTTCGGGATTAATGGTGCGACCTGGAACTTCCTGGCCCACGTAGTAGGCGATATCGGCTACAAAATGACCAGTTCTGAGCAGGTATTGGCATCTGGTAAGGTAGCGTATCCACTCCCCGGATTTTGCAAACCAGGTGTTGGTCCTGTCAAAGTGGATTCCCCATGGCCCCATCGTCATTCCAGGCAGGGCGTTAGGATGTGGTTGGTGGGCATAGCGATGGAAAATGATACGGGTTAGTCCCTTGGTAAACATGAAATCGCCCAAACTCTTCATCGAAAAAGGGTACTGCTGCCACTTGCCAGAGCCTGGTTCTGCTGTAAAAGCCTCGGCGCCCACGATAGATTGTCCCTTGGAGTGGGCAATCGAGGCGGCCACCTTCATCGTCCTGTCTAAAACACTGTTGTTGTATAACATGGTATGTCCCGCCCAAAACTCACCCATGCTGATGTCAACTGCCCGGCCAATTTTCATTTCTTCGAAGTTGCCGCCTTCGTAAGGTTCTGTGTAGGAGACGATGTTGTTGGCATGGCAAAGTTCCGTAAAACGGCCGTAATAGTTGTCTGCCATTACATCGCCCTGTGCCTGTCGGAAATCCCTTAAGAAGCGTTCGGTAGTTGCCGCATCATCTATGATCCTCCCAGTCAGTGCCGGTAGGAAAGGTAATAGGCTATATGTTTTACGTTGTTCAAATTCCTGCGGAAAGCTGGCCGACCAGTTCTGCAGTCCGAGTTCATAGCTATCTATCAACAGACCTATCTTTCCGTCCTCCAGTGAGCGCATTAAAGGCAGTATCGACTTGAACATTCGGTCCCAATGATAATCAAAAGCCGATTTTGTAAATTTGTCGCAATCCAATCCGGTTCCTGTAGTGGGAGCTGATTTGTTAATCCGTCCAACCGGTGTATGTCCGACTCTTAAAATGGTCCAATCCCCAGAGGGAACAACCCAGTCGAGCTTCCCATCTTCCTTTAGCAGGACGCTCAAATCGATAATCGAGGAGGCGACAATAGCGTCTTCATCTGAAAAGCCCGTCGTGGCAGATGTTGGTATGGCTTTACTTCCTGGAAAGTTAGCTTTTGTCAACCAGTTATCAAGTCTGGCAGTTCCGGAAAGTAAAAGTGATGATATCTTTAGAACTCCCTGGAAGGTTAATCTGTATCGAGAAGCATGTTGCTTGGTAAAACTGGCCGTCAGGTAACTGGGGTAGGAATTGGGATTTCCCGGATTCGCGTCGGTAAGTACTCGTACGGTTTCATATGTATCTCCATCTTTGCTTTGTTGCAGAACGACTTTGCCATTTCCTGAGGAAAGCATCGTTAACGATGCCAATGGGTAAGGATCCTGGAAAATGAAATCGATTACCCCTTGCGAATCTGTTTTCCCAAATGATTGCGGCCGATTGAAATAACCATTGGCACTAATCTGTGCCGTATCGATAATTTCTCCGTTTACCCTAAGCTCTTTTAACTGTACCGTCCATGGTGTCTTTTCACTTTTAGGCGATGGGAAGGCAATAATGGCCGAGTCCTTATAAAAATCCAGTATTTTGGGAGGTTCCGCCAGTACATCGTTGAATCTTTTTCCTCCTTTGACCGTAGTTTCGCTCCAGGTCAACTGTTGCATGGAGAGATCTGGCGTAATCCAGGGACCTCCGCTCGAAGACCAGCCCGGGCAATTATGCATGGCGAATTCTAGTCCTAGAC
Source organism: Pedobacter sp. (assembly GCF_039594775.1). Lineage (GTDB taxonomy): Bacteria > Bacteroidota > Bacteroidia > Sphingobacteriales > Sphingobacteriaceae > Pedobacter. The sequence goes on from NZ_JBCNMT010000004.1 coordinate 22,802, forward strand.
GTTTGCATTCTTTGATGGTATGCTTCATCAGATCCAGCCATTCGTCGCTCAGATAGGAAATCGGCCCCTTTGGAATCCCCGTACCAACTTCAAACATCTGAAAGCCACCGAGTCCAATATTGCTCATCGCTTCCAAATCTAGGGTAATACCTTCTTTGGAGATATTGCCGTTCATCCAGTGCCACCAGGTGTGGGGAGCATAGTCGGTTCCCGGATTAGCAAAAGAAGGCTTTGCTATCGTCGAATTGACATGTAATTGGGACAGCACGGCAGAAGGGGTAATCCATGTCACCAGCCCTGCAACCGCTGTTTTCTTCAGAAAAGATCGACGCTTCATATATATCGTACTTTATAAAATGGTTTCGGTTAGTCTACTACTCAATCGACATTGTCACGAATCTCAAATATAACTTAGCATGCTCGTATTGATTAATAATATTTTATCACTTTATAGTACGGTTCCAACGAATCGGCGCTGTAAACTTCATTATTTGTTTGGCATTTGGCAGAATCCTTTCAGCGCCATTATGCTGAAGCCAAGTGTCGTATTCGTATTATATTTCGCTAGTAACGTATTAGTTGTCAACTATTTTTCGGGTTTAAATTTGGTTAATTAATTGAATTTGGTCGAAATGATCTTCTCGCCAGCTCACTATAGAGGCCTATGTACTGGGTCGGTAAAGAAGCACTATTAGGCCTAACCTTAACCAAATATGTATGAAACGAAATTTACAAAAAATGCTTCTTGCATTGGCAATGACCGTTGGCATTGCTTTCACTGCAGGAGCGCAAACCTTGCTGTCGCTGAATAAGCCGGCGTCGGCATCCTCAACAGAAGGGTCTTATTCTGCCGCAAACGCGGTTGATAACAGTACAACTACCTTCTGGTCTTCGACCTCAAGTGGTTACATTCAAACACTTACGGTAGATCTTGGAAGCGTGCGGGACATTGACCACGTGGTTATTCAATTTGCCGATGGAAGGTATGCCGTTACTTTTGACATTCAGGGTTCCACAAATGGTACCACCTGGACGACGATAAAGACGATTCCCCCTACGAACACACTTTCTTTGCTCACGATAAACGAAACCTACGGTTGGTACAGATATATTAGGTTTAATGGACGTGGCAGAGCAAATACGGCGGGTTATCGGATTTCCGATTTCAAGGTATATGGTGACGGCGATCCGACCAGTACCCAACAGTCGGACATGAATACTGTTTTCGGTCGGCTATACAATCAATATGCACAACAGGAAACGCAGGATCTTAGCTTTTTCCTCACCACTATGACCGCAAATGGGCAGTGGCCTGGCGTAAATTATACTGGGGACAACTGGACCAGACATACGCTATGGCTAAACAGGTTGGCACAAGCCTACCGTAACCCCTCTAATGTTTTGTATAACCATCCTGATGTACCGGCGAAGTTTATGCTGGCGATGAGGCATTTCATCAACGCGAAATACGTATCATCTAACTGGCACGATAACGAAGTTCGATCGCCGAATAATGTGGTTGCGGCCTTATTGTTGATGAAAGGAGCCATACCTGCCGATTCTTTGATGACTTATGCGGCAACTGTAGTCGATCAAACAGATAATCCTGATCATCGAGGGGCTAACCGATCGTGGGTCTCTACTACAATGGTTCGAAAAGGATTGGTGATGAACAGCTACAAAACGGTTGTGAAAGGATACCAGAGTACGGTGGCTGGGTTAAATATTGCCAATATGAGCCTAGCAGAGGGCATCCGGATTGATAGCAGTTTTCACCAGCATCGAACACAAATCCAAACAGGCAGCTATGGAATGATATTCGTTGACGATGAGATTAAGTATCTCAATATTGCCGCAGGCACCAGTTTCAATTCAGTTTATACCACAACGCATAAAAATAACCTAAGGGGAGTGATGTTGGGAGGGCTTCGCAACCTCAGCTACCGCAATACGATGGACTTTGATATCGTCGGCAGATCGGTAAGCGGTCCCAATAGTCTTTTAAATAAAATCTCCCCAGGATTATTGGATACACAGGCGGTAAATGATCCGGCAAATAATGCATCTTATCAGGCCTGGAAGGCCCATTTGGCCGGAGCAGCTTTCCCATTTTCAAGAGCAAAACATTTCTGGTTATCCAACATGGTAGTCAGTCGCGGGGCTAATTTCTATATGTCGGCAAAGATTGCTTCCTCACGTAATACAGGTGCAGAAGCGATCAAGGATTCGAATCTAAAAGGCTGGAATTTGCCTTTCGGTGCGACCAATATCATGGTTACTGGCAACGAATATCATAATATCTTTCCGAGCTGGAATTGGTCGCGTGTTCCTGGAACCACTTCTGAAATGAGCGAGGCAGCGGCTTCCACAACTTTTGGAACGGTAGATGGATATGTCACTGCCTCCAATACCTATGGCGGAGGCCTTTCAGTCAACGAGGTAGGGATTACTGCATTCAAGCAGGATAACAAACGGGGAGTTACGGCAAATAAGGCATATTTCTTTATGGAAAACATGATGGTGTGTGTGGGTAACAGTATTACGGCATCAAAATCGAACGAAATTGTCACTACAATCAACCAGACCAAGCTGGACGGCGGAATTACCATTAGGGACGATGGCAGTACATATACCTTTTCCGGAGATTCGCTTACGACCAATAAGCTGAACTGGGTAAACCATGGACAGGTGGGATATATGTTCCCTAACGGAGGATATTTTTCGCTTACTAATAAAGCCCAAACGGGTACATGGGCAAGCATTAGCGACGGCGGTAGTACTGCCAATGTAACTACCCAAATGTTTAACCTCTACGTGAGACACAGTCCTACGCCGACCAATCGTACGTATTATTATATTGTGGCACCTAACAAGTCTGCTGGCGATATGACAACGTTATACGCTAATCATGGCTTCGAATTGGCAAGCAACACTGCAACCGTACAAGCTATTTATCACAACGGGACCAATAAACAATATGCGGCGGTTTTTTACGGTGCCGGACAGGTGACTATGCCGGATGGATTAGTGGTAAAGTCGGATAGAAAGGCCATTGTGCAGATCAAGAAATACTCTGCAAATTACCGTATCTCAGTTTCTGATCCAGAATACACCGGCTCCGATATTAAAATTACGCTGAACCTTAATTTAAGCGGAACAGGTACGGTTTACTCGGGAGGTGAAACCACCATTACTTTTTCAACTTTTTCTGGTGATGAAAAAGGAAGGACAAGTACAGGCTTTTTTCCGATCGTGAGCGGAGGCGGGGGAATGGCAAGTATAGACGTGATCGGCAACAATTTAGTGCAGGGCGGCAATACGGAAACTTTTTCCAACGATGGAGCGCTGGTGGTTTATCCAAACCCTGCAACTTCTTCGGTCACTGTCGACGGAATTTCAAAAGATGCAAAAATTGACGTGTACAACGTTTCTGGACAGAAACAAAAATCAGTGACTGGCAATGTCGTGAAAATTGATGAACTGCCCGCTGGCGTATATTTCCTTCGTATCAATGATGGTGGGAAAACAGGGCAACAAAAATTTGTGAAACACTAGTTCAGGTAATATCTTGCAAAGGGGACCTTTCAAAAATTGAAGGTCCCCTTTTCTTATGCCTTTGATGCTAGGGTTAATACAGCTACAGGGAATTTCTCAATTTGACATAGAAAGGAACATAAAGCTGTTTTTTTTGCTGATCCAAAACTGCTTTAGCGGCCTGGATTCCCAATTGTTCAAAATCGGTAGAGATAGTGGTGATCCCATTCAGGATTAATTTTTTTAAGGGGGTTTCGTTGTAGGAAATGATGCCTATCTGTTTGCCTATTGCCAGATCTGCTTTGATTGCTTTTTCTGCCAAAATTACCAGATCATCTTCGGTGAGCGTAACAAATGCACTGCCCTCCATAATGTGCTTGTCCTCTAGCTGATGAATCACTTCGTAATTAAATGCATATTGATTGCAGAACATTCGGAAACCTTCCACAATTTCCCTGGGAAAATAACTCTGTTGAGGGAATACCAGCTTGAGCGTATTATACTTGGATAGGCATTCTAACATTTCACAGAGCGCATCATAAAGATCGTTCCTGAAATTTTGATAAACACCTGAATATTCACCAGTTAAGTTGGTTATGCATTTATCGAGCATCACCAGCTTGTTTTTATCTATCTGATTGATTATTTCTTCGGGAGATTCGCTGGAATCGGTAAAATGTGGGATGATTACGTAGTGTGTATAGCTTTCCTTTTTATCTAAGAGCAGTTTTTTGAACAAAGGAAAACTGTTGTTGTAGATGTAAAGATCTATCACAGCCTCTTCATGAAGGTTCTGTACAAAGGAATCGTAGATAATCTTTTTGTGGGCACTCAATTTATTGAACAATAAACATATCTTTAGTTTGCTGCCGAGCGAAGTATTGTTGATGAAATAACCTTTTCCCGGCACCGACTCGATTATACCGAGCTTACGTAGCTGACGATAGCCTTTTTCGGCAGTGTCCCGAGAAAGCTCTAGCTTAAAACTTAACTCATTGATCGAAGGAAGAGGGTCGTTTTTTGCGAGTATTCCCTTCTCGATGGCTAAATAAATAGAGTTGATCAGCTGCTTATATTTTGGGGTAGACGAATACTCATCGATGACAATATAGGAGTTGAGGTCTAAAGTTTTCATTATCCAAATATAAAAAAGCTACAACTATATCAGCACATAACAGTACATAACAGCTGTGCAACATGCTGTTATTAATTTTAGAAAACCAAAATATAAATTACGTATGCACGCATTTTTAGGAGTTGTTTTTCACTTTATCGGAGGGTTTGCTTCCGGTAGTTTTTACATTCCATTTAAAAAGGTCAAAGGTTGGGCATGGGAAAGCTACTGGATTGTTGGAGGCATTTTTTCGTGGTTAATCGTCCCACCTTTAGCAGCTTTTCTGACCATTCCAAATTTCTGGGAAATCATTGTGGAAGCTAGCGGAAGCACTTTAAGATTGACCTATTTTTTTGGAGTACTATGGGGCATTGGAGGACTTACCTATGGCCTCGGTGTAAGGTATTTGGGCGTCTCGCTTGGAAGTAGTATTATTTTGGGGCTTTGCATGGTGTTAGGTTCTATTTTACCATCCATCTACTTTAGTTTTTTCCCCGAAGCTGGCAAAGATACTTTCGAAATGTTCATACATACCCAGTGGGGCAGAACAGTGATGCTTGGACTTTTGGTTTGCGTGCTGGGAATAGTGATTTGTGGTAGGGCGGGGATGATGAAGGAGCGGGAAATTGACGCAGTAGCTACGGATCCCCATGGGGCAAAGGTTAAAACAGAGTATAGGTTCGGTTTAGGACTTGCCGTTGGCATTATCTCTGGAATATTGAGCGCCTGTTTTAATTTTGGTATAGAAGCTGGCAAGCCTTTGGCCGAAGTGGCCAATAGCTGGTGGAAAGCAGCAAACCCAACGGAAACTGGGAATTTTCTATTCCAGAATAATATCACCTATGTGGTGGTGCTTTGGGGAGGACTGACGACCAATTTGATTTGGTGTACGATTTTAAATGCCCGCAATCGCACCTTTGGCGACTATATCAATGTAAAAACACCATTGGTTAGCAACTATTTCTTTTCGGCATTAGCCGGAACGACTTGGTTCCTCCAGTTCTTTTTTTACGGTATGGGAGAGAGTAAAATGGGCAATGGCGCCAGTTCCTGGATATTGCATATGGCTTTTATCATACTCATTGCAAATGTATGGGGCTTACTGCTCAAGGAATGGAAGGGCGTTTCCACAAAAACGTTAACTACAGTAATCGTAGGGATACTGACCATCATCGTTTCTGTACTTATTGTGGGGTACGGCAATTCAATTAGATAATTCAATTACCATCATAATTTTTAGATAAATGTCTGTTAAAGAAAAAAGTTACAAATACGTAAGCTACCTATGGGATGAGGAAATTGCAGCCAAATTGGCTGGTGATGAGGTGGCGTTACTGATCTATCGTTCTAATCTACTGGGCGCCGATTTGCGCCTTACCAATTATGGAGGCGGAAATACGTCCTGCAAGTTGATGCAAAAAGATCCGCTTACCAATTCAGAAACTGAAGTGATGTGGGTAAAAGGTTCTGGAGGGGATCTGGGGACTTTAAAGAAAAGCGGTTTGGCGGCACTCTATGTAGATAGATTGCGTAGCCTGAAAAATATCTACAGAGGGGTGGAACATGAAGATGAAATGGTTGCACTGTTCAACCACTGCATTTTTGATCTGGATTCGAAAGCACCATCTATCGATACACCACTTCACGGGTTTCTACCGTTCAAACATATCGACCACCTGCACCCAGATGCTGCTATCGCTATTGCGGCAGCAAAGGACGGTAAAAAAATTACGCAGGAGCTTTTTGGCGGAAGCATTGGCTGGGTAGAGTGGAAAAAGCCAGGGTTTGAATTAGGTCTGCAGTTGAAAAAATGTTTAGATGAAAATCCGGGAATACGTGGCATCATGTTAGGTTCCCATGGTCTTTTCACTTGGGGAGATACCGCCTATGAAAGCTACGTAAATACGCTGGAGGTCATTGAAAAATGCTCGGAGTATTTAAACGAAAATTATGGGAAGAAGAGACCAGTTTTTGGTGGGCAATGGATTGAAAGTCTTCCTTCGAAGGAGCGTAGCGGCCAAGCCGCGGCAATTGCACCTATACTTAGGGGACTATGCTCGTCAAGTCAATCTATGATCGGTCATTTTACAGACGACAGTAGAGTTTTGGAGTTCATCAATTCCAAAGATCTGTCGCGTTTGGCACCTATGGGGACAAGCTGCCCAGATCATTTTTTGAGAACCAAGATCAGCCCGTTGGTGCTGGAACTAAACCCAAGCGCCGATCTGTCTAATGCTCAGGAAATCAGGGCTAAGCTTGAGCCTGCCTTTGAGGCTTATAGACAGATGTATACCAACTATTACGAGAAATGTAAACATCCCAATAGTCCCGCCATACGCGATACCAATCCGGTGGTGATCCTATACCCAGGTGTCGGGATGTTTACTTTTTCGAAGGACAAACAAACGGCTAGGGTAGCAGCAGAGTTTTATATCAATGCAATAAACGTAATGAAAGGCGCAGAGGCCGTTTCCGAATATACCTCTTTACCACATCAGGAAGCTTTCAACATCGAATATTGGTTATTGGAGGAAGCAAAACTACAACGTATGCCTAAACCAAAGCCATTAACGGGAAAAATTGCACTGGTGACTGGCAGTGCAGGTGGTATTGGAAAGGCTATTGCCAAGAAATTTGTTTCTGAAGGTGCAGTCGTGATCTTGAATGATATGAATGCCGAACGTTTAGCGCAAGCTGGAGAAGAATTTGAAAAACAGTTTGGTAGGGATGCCTATGCTGCTGCTCAACTAGATGTAACGAGCGCAACAGATATTAAAATGGCGTTTGAAAAAGCTGCTCTGGCTTTTGGCGGCGTCGATATTGTGGTGAATAATGCAGGCCTTTCCATTTCCAAGCCTATTGAAGGTCACACCGAAAAAGACTGGGATCTACTGTATGATGTTTTGGTGAAAGGTCAATTTTTGGTCACCCAGGCTGCCGCTGCAGTGATGAAAAAGCAGGGAACAGGGGGGGACATCGTCAATATTGTGAGCAAAAATGCATTGGTAAGTGGACCAAACAATGCTGGTTATGGTAGTGCAAAAGCCGCACAACTTCATCTGAGCAGATTAAATGCGGCCGAACTCGGTGCCGATGGTATTAGGGTTAATGTTGTCAATCCCGATGCGGTAATCAGTGATAGTAATATCTGGGCAGGCGGCTGGGCCGAAGGTAGGGCGAAAGCTTACGGTATTACTGTAGAGGAACTGCCAGCCTACTACGCAAAACGCACACTTTTAAATCAAATGATATTGCCTGAAGATATCGCGAATGCCTGCTTTACATTTGTAGGTGGGCTGATGCATAAATCTACGGGTAATGTACTGAACGTGGATGGTGGAGTAGCGATGGCCTTCGTAAGATAAGTTTAGAAATTTTTAGTTTGGCGCTACATAAAGGGGATAGGTTTGCAGTAGTACCGTCCCCTTGGTAGCCTATTTTATACCAAATATAATTCCGATGAAGATTGAACACAAAGATATTGCCGTACACAACGAGACATTATGGACAGTACACCAACGTAAATTAGCACTACTAAAGGAAGATTGGGGAGGGATCTTCATAGAAAAAGCGATAGCCAAGCTGATGGCATTTCAAATCGCAATTCCAAGTTGGGCATTGGGTACAGGCGGTACCCGTTTTGGAAGGTTTGCCATATCCGGTGGGGAACCTAGAACATTGGAAGAAAAAATAGAAGATGTAGGTCTGCTACATCGACTGAATGGTGCAAGTGGAGCCATCTCCCTGCATATTCCCTGGGATATTCCAACGGATGTTGAACAGATAAAGAAGTTAGCTGACCAAAATGGGCTGCTTTTCGATGCCGTAAATTCAAATACCTTCCAAGATCAGCCAAACGCCCCGTTGAGCTATAAATTTGGTTCTTTACAACATGTAGATAAAGCAGTAAGGCAGCAGGCCATTGCACATAATATAGAGGTGATTAAACAGGGTGAAGGTTTGGGCTCCAAGGCGCTAACGGTTTGGTTGGCCGATGGATCTTGTTTCCCTGGCCAGCTTAACTTTAGGACTGCTTTTGAGAATACTCTCGACAGTTTACAGCAGATTTATAGCGCATTACCTTCAGATTGGACACTATTGGTGGAATATAAGGCTTTTGAACCTAATTTCTATTCAACTACTATCGGCGATTGGGGCCAATCTATGCTGTTGGCCAATAAACTGGGGCCTAAGGCGAAAACATTGGTGGATCTAGGGCATCATCTCCCTAATGCCAACATTGAACAAATTGTTGCGCTGCTGCTCATGGAAAACAAATTGGGCGGTTTCCATTTTAATGATTCTAAATATGGAGATGACGATCTGACGGCGGGCAGTATCAAGCCCTACCAACTATTCCTGATCTTCAATGAGCTGGTAGAAGGCATGGACGCAAAGGGAATGAACCACGCAAAAGATCTGGCTTGGATGATCGACGCTTCCCATAATGTGAAAGATCCTTTGGAAGATTTGCTGCAATCGGTAGAGGCCATAATGTTGGCTTATGCCCAAGCCCTGATGGTGGATAGGGCAGCCTTGCTGCATGCACAACAGTGTAACGATGTAGTACAGGCGCAGGAAATACTCCAACATACTTTCAGAACGGATTTCAGAACGCTGGTTGCCGAGGCTAGGATACAGGCCGGCGCCGCTTTAAACCCATTACAGCTTTACAGATCCTTAGGCTGCCGCGAGCAATTGATAGGTCAAAGAGGAAAAAACATAACTGCCACCGGGCTATAGAACCATGCGTAGAGAAGAAAAGATACCAGTAGTAGCGGTTTTTGATGTGGGAAAGACCAACAAAAAGCTTTTCCTTTTTGATGAGCAATACCGTGTCGTTTTTGAACGTTCGGCACGTTTCATCGAAACGGTAGATGAAGATGGCGATCCTTGCGAAAACCTCGATAGTCTTAGGCTTTCCATCTTCGACTCGCTGAGAGAGGTTTTTGCTAATGAAAAATTCGAGCTAAGGGCCATCAACTTTGCTTCTTACGGTGCAAGTTTAGTCTACATCGATGACAACGGAACGCCGCTTACCTCGCTTCAAAACTACTTGAAAAGTTATCCGCAAGAACTAAAAAGAGAATTCTATCAAAAATATGGCGGCGAGAAAGCTTTCGCCGCTAGGACTGCCTCGCCGGTTTTAGACAGTTTGAATTCCGGTATGCAGCTGTATAGGTTAAAGAAGGAAAAGCCGCAAATTTTTGAGCGTGTAAAATATGCCTTGCACTTGCCCCAATATCTTAGCTTTCTGCTAAGCGGAAAGGCATATGCAGATAAAACCAGTTTGGGCTGTCATACCAATTTCTGGGACTTTGGGAATGATGATTATCACCAGTGGGTGAGCAAAGAAGCCATATTAGAAAAAATGGCACCTATAATGCCATCAAAACATGTCTCACCTGCAACCTTTCCCGGCAGCAGTTACAACGTGGGAGTGGGACTGCACGACAGTTCTGCCGCACTTATCCCATATCTCAAAAGCTTTAAAGAACCTTTTGTGTTATTATCAACAGGTACTTGGTGCATTTCACTTAATCCGTTCAACCAGCGGGCGTTAACTTCAGAAGAACTCAGTCAGGACGTACTTTGTTACATGCAATATGAAGGTAAGGCGGTAAAGGCGTCGCGGTTGTTTTCTGGATTTGCTTACGAACAACAAATAAAGCGTATAGCCAATCATTTTGGTTGTGACGTGTTGCGCTTTCGGAATGCTGATTACGATCAGGACCGAGTAAAGCCTCTAGGCACGGTAAACGTCAAGACAGAAAATTGGAGATCGCTGCCCTTTGCTGAAAGAGACCTTCGCGAGTTTAAGGATGAAATGGCTGCGTACGACCAGCTGATGTTAGACCTGGTGATACAGCAGTACCATTCCACTAAACTGGTACTTGATGGTAGTTCCGCTAAAAGAATTTTCGTTGACGGAGGATTTAGTAAAAATGCAGTTTTTATGAACTTGCTGGCTGCCATATTCCCTAATTACGAGGTTTATGCCGCGCATATGCCGCAGGCAACGGCTATTGGCGCAGCCTTGGTTATTCATGAGGTATGGAACACTAAGCCCTTGCCCAATGACATCATCGAACTTAAACTCTACACACCACATCCAACAAGAATTGAAAATGAACCTACAATATAACCAAGCTTATCCTGGTATCGACGATTTGCGCAGGAGGGCCATGAGCAAAATTCCACGTTTCGCGTTCGAATACCTCGATGGGGGGTGTAATGAAGATATCAACCTTTATCGTAATACGTCAGAACTTCGCGACGTGAAATTAAATCCTTACTATTTGGATAATTATGGAGGAACGGATATGACGGTGGAGCTTTTTGGTAAGATTTATCAGGCACCTTTTGGGGTAGCTCCTGTAGGTTTACAGGGACTGATCTGGCCTAATTCCCCTAAAATTTTAGCGCAGGCAGCCTACCTGCACAAGGTTCCTTTTATCTTGAGTACGGTATCTACAAGTTCAATAGAAGAAATAGCCAAGATTACCGATGGTGAATTTTGGTTCCAACTCTACCATCCGGCCGAAGAACAGTTAAGAAATGATATCATCAAAAGATTGCAAGAGGTGGAGTGTGACGTGCTGGTGATACTATCAGATGTTCCAACCTTTGGTTTCAGACCGCGTGATATTCGAAATGGCTTGGCCATGCCACCACGCATGACATTAAAAAATATCCTACAGATTGTCGGCCGACCCCATTGGGCCTTGGAAACCCTCGTGCATGGTACGCCTAACTTTGCTACCATAGCGCCATATATGCCAAAAGGCTTGGATATGAAACAACTGGGTGCCTTCATGGATCGGACGTTTTCAGGAAGATTGAACAGAGAGCGGATTTCGGCAATAAGGGATCAATGGAAAGGAAAGTTGGTAATTAAAGGGGTGACAACCCCTGAAGATGCACAACTGGCTGTAGAATTGGGAGCCGATGGCATTATTGTGTCAAACCACGGAGGAAGACAATTGGATTCGGCCGAATCCGCTATAGCTTCTCTCAAGAGCCTTACCCCATTTAAGACTCAGCTAAAGGTAATGATGGATAGTGGTATCAGATCGGGTGCAGATGTAGCGAGAGCTTTGGCCATTGGTGCTGATTTTACTTTTTTGGGCCGCACATTTATGTACAGCACAGCGGCGCTAGGTAAAGAAGGTGGGCAACACGCTATGGCTATTCTAAAACGTCAATTGAAGCAGGTGATGGAACAAGTTTGCTGCGGGCGGATTGATGATTTTCCGAAGCATTTAGTTCAATAGGCTGTACCTTGAATAGTAGACGAACATGAAAAATTTTATAGGTTTCATGTATTGCCAGCTTTGTTGTGTTATCCTACACTTATGCTAAACGACCATCGCTTTTCTTGTTTTTAACAGTCAATTCTTTGTTTTTTAGGTGTTTGTGTCGTGTTGGTATTATGAATTGAAATAATAGTATTAAAATGCTATTGGTGGTAGAATTAAATTTGATTACATGTTCCAGAAGGAAATAAATAACCAAATTTTAAACCTTAAATTTTAAGATCATGAGATTGTTTTTAACCGCCGCACTATTGTTTGTAACAAGTTTTTGTTTTGCACAGTCGTTTGCTGTTTATCGAATATCTAATGGAGAGGGTACTGTAGCTCACTGCGATGGATTTGATGTATATGGAGGAACAGAGGGAAAAACCGTTGAGTTAAACGCTGAAGCGCGAGTATCATCTGAAGAATGCTGGGCACTGTCATATTTTTATTCAGGTTCAGCATTATGGGCAGAGGCACCCTATATGGGTTTTTTCCACGAAGATTTTGACACTGTTTTTGTCCAGGCGAATGCTACTGTTTCTTTTGGAGGGTGTGTTCAACTCGATGCTCCTCCTGGAGAGTACGCATCTGCGCTATTTGCTGCGAACTGGTAATAGTTCAATTAAAAGTCGTTCTGGAATAATGATTACTCAGACAGTGTAAGCTGTCTGATTTTTTTTGGAGTTAGTTATGAGAGTTATGGTGTTTTTGATTTTTAGTCTGTACATCAGTGTGTTTTCTGCATACGGTCAGGTTAGTAAAGTCGCATTGCAAATAAATGATATCGCGGTTTCACAAAGCGAATTTAACTTTCTACTCGACGAATATGTTGCAGCATACAAGAAAGTAAATGGGGCTCAGCCTCCGCATGACACTCTTCATCTTTGGAAGAGCAACTATATAGATCGTATGTTATTAATTGCCGATGCCCACGATAGACTTCTGGTGAATAAAAATGTAGATGTTGCAGTACAGGTGATGTCAAAATATATGATCGCACTGCCGACTTCATCTTTTTATTTATCGAAGTTCGGGAAAGCAGTCTCTGAACAGGAATTGCTGTCAGCTTATGAAAAACGGAAAATCAAATATGAGATTGAATATTTCCAGTTCGACAATACCGACAATTTAGCGGAATTTTTTTTGGTAAATGGTAAAGATCCTTTTACCAATCCAAGCTTGAAATCGAGCCTCAAGCAAATCACACTGATATGGCCGGTATCAAAATTTGCCTTTGAACGAATTTGGAATTTGAAGGAGGGAGAGGTTTCCCATCCGATAAACTCCAGATTGGGCCATTATCTTTTAAGGGTCAAAGCAATAAAAAAAAATGAACAGCGAGCTTTTGATCTGGAAAAAGATAAGATATCAACTACGCTTAAAATGCATCATCAGATTCTTGCCAATCATCGTTATGTAGAAGAGTTAAAGCGGGGTATCGAATTCGATACGTCAAGTATTAAACAATTATGGGCTGATTATAGTACTGGGCTTTTAAAAAAGCAGAGCCTTTTGTTGGGACAGGAGGATAAATTGTTGACGTATTGGATAGGTAAGGAAAAGTTCAGTGTACGCTTAAAAGATTTTTTGGACTACTACAATTACCTGCCGATTAGACAAAAATTGAATACATTGCAGCATTTATATGATTTTTTAATCTCAATTGTCGTAACCGAAGAACTTTATAAGGAAGCTGTTACGTCAGGGTTTACTAAGGAAAGCGATTTCCTTTTTAGACAGAACCGGTTTAGAAATAAAGTTATTCTCGATCAATATTATAGAAGCATGGCCGAAACAATGCTTAAGAGTAATGATACGATCAAAGGGATAAATCCTCACTTTCAAAAGGAGCTAATTTTAAAGGCCAAGAAAAAATTTAAGCCAATTATAAATTTTGAATTTTAACCTGAATAACGTCGTTCCGTTTGTTTAAGTACTTAATTTATTTATTTATCTCTTAGATCGTAGTAGCCCAAAAGCTTGCGCTTATTGATAATGGGTTAGTCAACTTCATTTCTACTTTTTTATCGTTTGCAAAAGGGCTGTTGTTTTATTGTCGGATACAACGGTTCATCAAATACGTCATAGGCATTATCTCCCTCTTTACCTTTTTATTTTGATTTTAAGCTGCGGCGTACTGGTTTGCATAACAGTACATGATAGTTGGGCGATCATGTGTTCGTAAATTCGGTAACCAAGTTGTAACCAAGTTTACCAAGATTGTATGAGAGTTTTATTTCAATTCGTCGGATTCGCCGATATGTTTTTTTTCAGTATTCGGATCAAAAGAAGAAAAAAGGAAGTACTGTGCCAGTGTGTCCTTTAAATGGTATCGTGGATAGTAAGTGTTAACTGGATTTGTTGTAACCTTGAATAGTAGACGAACATGAAAAATTTTATAGGTTTCATTATTGCCAGCTTTGTTGTGTTGTCCTACACTTACGCTCAACAACCATCGGTATTTACCGAAAATTTAAAAAAAGGTAGGGAAAAAGATCCAAGGGTAAGAGTTTATATGTCCCCCGTTCGCATTGTGCATCAATCAGACTCAACGGGCAAATGGATTGAAAATGCCAATGGGCTTTTGAAGGAGGGTAATGGACAGGCCGAGCTGATCAATAGGAAATCCACAAAAATGAGAAGCGATAAGAATCGTAATCCCTATATAATTTTGGATTTTGGTACGGAGATTCATGGCGGTTTACAACTGGTTACGGGCTATATGAAAGACAAGAGCCCTGTGAAAGTTCGGATAAGATTTGGAGAGTCCGTAAGCGAAACACTAGCCGATATCGACACGGCGAGTGGCGCAATGAATGATCATGGTATGCGGGATTTTAAGCTCGAACTACCGTGGTTGGGTGGCATTGAGGTGGGGAATTCGGGATATCGTTTTGTGAGGATAGACCTGTTAGACCCTAACGTTGAATTGGTGTTAAAGGAGATTAGGGCAATATTTATCTATCGTGATATTCCTTATTTGGGAAGTTTTAAAAGTAGCGACGAACGACTGAATAAGATTTGGGAAACAGGGGCATATACCGTACATCTAAATATGCAGCAATTTCTTTGGGATGGCATTAAAAGAGACCGCTTGGTCTGGGTAGGGGATATGCATCCGGAAGTAATGACCATCAACAGTGTGTTCGGATATAATGAGGTGGTGCCGAAAAGCTTGGATCTGATACGTGACGCCACCCCATTGCCAGCTTGGATGAACGGCATTAGTTCCTACTCGATGTGGTGGATCATGCTCCATCGCGATTGGTATAGGTATCAAGGAGATAAAAAATACCTAAAAGCGCAACAAACTTATCTAGTGGGGCTGCTCAATCAGTTGATGGTTAAAACCTCGGATGGCTGGGAGCAGCTTGACGGAACGCGTTTTTTAGATTGGCCATCGAGCAGAAATAAAGAGGCTATACATGCTGGTTTACAAGCGTTGATGGTGATGAGCTTAACTGCGGGCGCCGAGCTTTGTGAGGTGTTGGGGGATAACGAAATGGCCAAAAAATGCAGGGCCACGGTGAGTACACTAGCAAGGCACGTTCCCGAAATTGCCGACTCTAAGCAGGCGGCAGCTTTGCTTGGATTAGCTGGGTTGATATCCGCCAATGTTGCAGATGAGGCCATTTCAAAAGGTGGTGTAAATGATTTTTCAACATTTTACGGATATTATATGTTGCAGGCCAAGGCCAAGGCCGGAAAGTATCAGGAGGCCATCGATAATATCAAGGAATATTGGGGCGGTATGTTGGATTTGGGAGCAACCACTTTTTGGGAAGATTTCAATATTGAGTGGTTAAAAAACGGAGGTAGAATTGATGAGATGCCGGACAAAACGAAAGTTGACGTGCATTTGTGCTACGGAGATTATTGCTATAAAAGATTAAGGCATAGTTTGTCGCATGGCTGGGCTTCTGGTCCGACGGCATGGTTGACCGAACATGTCTTGGGGGTAAGCATCGTTGAACCTGGCGCAAAGGCAATCAGGATAAGGCCAAATCTTGGAAATCTTACCTTTGTAGAAGGTACATTTCCGACACCGCAGGGAGTGGTGAAAATCAAGCATATCAAAGAAGCCAACGGGAAAATCGGAACAACCATTGATGCGCCCAAAGGCATAAAAATTCTAAGATAGAAGATTGACGAGAAGATACCTACAAGGATGTTATTACCCGGTAGGTATCATTTTGATTTGAAAAACTGGATGATGAATGTCGCTCAGTTTTTCTTGTTTTTATGGTAAATTTGTTGTTTTTTAGGTGTTTGTGTCGTGTTGGTATTGTGAATTGAAATTTATTTATCTCTTAGATTATAGTAGTCCAAAAGCTTGCGCTTAATGATCATGGGTTAGTCAACTTCATTTCTACTTTTTGATTGTTTGCAAAAGGGCTGTTGTTTTTATTGTAGGATACAACAGTTCATCAAATACGTCATAGGCATTATTTCCCCCTTAACCTTTTTATTTTGATTTTAAGCTGCGGTTTACTGGTTTGCATAACAGTACATGACAGTTGGGCAATCATGTGTTCGTAAATTCGGTAACCAAGTTATAACCAAGTTTACCAAGATTGTATGAGAGTTTTATTTCAATCCGTCGGATTCGCCGATATGTTTTTTCAGTACTCGGATCAAAAGAAGAAAAAAGGAAGTACTGTGCCAGTGTGCCCTTTAAATGGTATTGTGGATAGTAAGTGTTAACTGGATTTGGTGGCTAAATGGCTACTACTTGTCGATATGGTATTAAATAATGCTCTGACGAAAATTATAAGAAATGAGGAAATAAATCATAAAAGCTTTAATCAAAAATTTAATGCTTGAGAAAGTTATCTGCTGTTCTATTATCAATAAGCAGCTCATTTGGTTGAAAGCGGGAGGGTCGAGACTCTCCGCTTTTTTACTTCCTTAATGATTACCAGAGATAATTAGATTGATTTTAGGTGATAAAATATGATCAGTTTATGAATACGCAAAGAGAAATTACGCCGCTAACCCAGTATGATTGCTTTACCCTATTCTCTAGGACAAAAAAACAGTTCGATTTTCCGCTGCATTACCACGATGAGTACGAGTTAAACCTGATCCTAAATGCAAAAAATGCCAAAAGGATTGTGGGCAACCATATCCATGTAATCGATGACCTGGAGTTGGTTTTCTTGGGACCCAATCTGAGTCATGCCTGGTTTACCCATGAGTGTAAGTCAGCTGAGATCAAGGAAGTCACCATTCAGTTTCATAAGGATCTTTTGGATGACACGATGTTAGGTAGGAACCAGCTGAGTTTTATGCGTAATTTTTTTGAAAGATCAAAAAAAGGGATTGCTTTTTCTGAGGATACCATCAAGGCCATAAAGCCACGGATACTTGGACTGTCCCAAAAGAGTGGTTTCGATTCGATTCTAGAACTCTTGTCGATCCTTCATGACCTCTCTATTTCCAGAAATATGCTGACCCTCTCAGATGCTGCCTTTAATAACGAAAATTCTAATTATAACAGTAGAAGAATCGAGAAGGTATTCGATTACCTTAACCTCAATTATAGTCAGGAAGTAAAACTGTCGGACGTTGCTAAGCTTACCAATATGCCGGAAGTTTCCTTTAGTCGTTTTATTAAAAAGCGTACTGGAAAGACATTTATAGATAGTTTGAACGAGATAAGGGTAGCGCATGCCAGCAGGCTGCTTATTGATACGACCAATACCATATCAGAGATTGCTTATAGCTGTGGCTTTAATAATATCTCCAACTTTAACCGTGTTTTTAAACGAAAAAAAAACACGACTCCTAAGGAATTCAGGGATAATTATTCGGGTACGCGGGTATTTATTTGATGTTTTGAAGAGAATAATCAGTAGTGTTTTTGTATTATACTTTGATAAAAATCTACTGGCTGAATCTTTACCATCGAACTACTTTTGAATTCCATTAGCCGTTGTGGTCGGCAAGTGCCTTCGGCAAATTTTAACCACCATTAGATCAATGACCAGACTAACTGCATGAACGAAAAAATAACACTTAAAGAAAAGATTGGATATGGGTTTGGCGATTTTGCCTCGTCCATGTTCTGGAAGATATTTTCGGTGTACCTGCTCTATTATTACACTGATGTTTTTGGCGTTTCGGCGGCTATTGTGGGCACTATGTTCTTAGTTACCCGTATTTGGGATACGGCACTTGATCCTATTATTGGCATACTTGCAGATATGACCAATACCAAATGGGGAAAATTTAGACCCTATTTATTATGGGTGGCTTTGCCGTTTGGCATTGTAGGTGTGCTGACTTTTGTAAGTCCAGAGTTGAGTGCAAGCGGGAAGATTGCCTACGCATATATCACTTATACATTAATGATGATGGTGTATTCGGCGATCAATGTTCCATATGCATCTCTCATGGGGGTGATGACAGCCAATATCAAGGAGCGTACGGCACTATCTACTTTCAGATTCGTTTTTGCTTTTGCCGGAAGTATTTTGGTTTTGGCGACTGCCGAACCGCTGGTTGACTGGTTCGGAAATACAGCAGGAGCAGATACGCAAACTGGATGGACATCCACAATGGTTGTCTATGCAATAATAGCTGCTGGATTATTCTATTTGACTTTTGCTTGGACACGTGAACGGGTAAGGCCACCGAAGGAGCAGAAAACTTCTTTAAGGACGGACCTGAAAAATTTGGCTACTAACAAGCCTTGGTTTATTCTTTTGGGGGCAGGTGTTTCTACCTTGATTTTCAACTCGCTGAGAGACGGCTCGGCCATCTATTATTTTAAATATTATTTTGCCGACCAGCAGGCTTTTCAGCTACCCGCCTTTAATATCATTGTAAACTATAGTACACTTTATCTGGTATTAGGACAAGGCGCTAATATCGTCGGAGTAATATTGGCCAAACCAATCTCTGATAGGATAGGCAAGAAGAAGACATTTCTTTATGCGATGCTGATAGCAACGCTGCTAAGCTGTGTGTTCTATATATTTAACGAGACTGATTTATTGCTGATTTTTCTTTTTCAGTTTTTGATAAGCATCTGTGCTGGAAGTATCTTTCCCTTATTATGGTCTATGTACGCTGATATTGCAGATTACTCTGAATGGAAATCAGGTCGTAGGGCTACGGGATTGATTTTTTCTTCGTCTTCTATGTCGCAGAAGCTAGGATGGACACTGGGGGGAGCACTCACAGGGTGGTTGTTGGCAATTTACGGATTTGAAGCTAACGTGGCCCAATCCGCTGAAACGAAGACTGGAATTAGAATGATGTTGAGTTTTATACCTGCAGCGGGCGCATTGCTATCTGCTGGATTTATAACATTTTATAAACTAAGTGATTCTTTCATGTTTTCCATCACGGAGGAATTACAATTAAGAAGAAAAAGTAAGGAGACGTAAACCTCCTCAATGAAATTTATTTGGAATATATAATAACGATTTTATACAATAAAGCATGACATCCATTTTTAGAAATCGCATGGAACAGCTTCAGGAAGCGCAGGAAGCGTTGTTGAGCAGGGAAAATCAAATTGAAGCCGAGGGGAACGGTATATTCAGCAGATATAAACATCCAGTGTTAACGGCAGGCCACGTCCCCTTAAATTGGAAATACGACTTCGATTCAGAGTCCAATCCATATTTCATGGAACGTATAGGAGTTAATGCGGTATTCAATGCGGGGGCGATCAAGTTCGGTGGCAAGTATATGTTGGTGGCTCGAGTTGAAGGAGCAGACAGAAAATCTTTTTTTGCAGTAGCCGAAAGTGATAATGGAATCGATGGGTTTAGGTTTTGGGACCAGCCAGTTGTTTTTGACACTTGCCAGGAAGCGGATACCAATCTATATGATATGCGTTTAGTACAACACCAAGACGGTTGGATTTACGGCTTGTTCTGTACCGAGAAAAGAGATCCAGATGCGCCAGTCGGAGATCAAACGGCTGCGGTGGCGCAATGTGGCATTATCAGGACCAAAGATCTTAAGAAATGGGATCGTTTGCCTGACTTGAAAACCACGTCATTGCAGCAGCGTAATGTAGTATTACATCCAGAGTTTGTAAACGGAAAGTATGCCTTTTACACTCGTCCGCAGGATAGTTTTATCGAAGCCGGATCTGGTGGCGGAATAGGATTTGGATTAGCAGAAAGCATGGAATATCCGGTGATCGAGCATGAAGATATTCTTTATAGAAAGGAATACCACACTGTTTATGAAGCAAAGAATGGGCAGGGGCCAGCACCAATAAAAACAGAAAGAGGATGGCTTCACCTGGCACACGGTGTAAGGAATACAGCCGCTGGCCTACGTTATGTTCTTTATGCATTTATGACCGACCTGAAGGATTTGACCAAGGTAATCTATAAACCAGGTGGTTATTTTCTGGCGCCAGAAGGAGAGGAAAGAGTGGGTGACGTTTCTAATGTCGTTTTCTGCAATGGTTGGATTGTCGACAGTGACGGTAAAGTATTTATTTACTACGCTTCCTCTGACACTCGCATGCATGTAGCTATTTCCACTGTTGACCAATTGGTTGATTATGTTGTCAACACACCTGAAGATGGACTAAGTTCCGCAAAATCGGTCGAAAAAATTATTGCATTGATCGATAAGAACAAAGAGTCAGTCTCAAATTGGGGGACTAAAGCTATATCAGTCAACAGTTAAGATCGGAAGTAATGAATGTTGATCTTTTGAACGAATTCGAGCAGGAGCTATCCAATATTTTGGGCTATTGGTCCACTGTGCCAATAGACATTGGAAATGGAGGATTTTATGGTCAGGTGGAAAATGATAACCGCGTGGTAGAGGGTGCTGACAAAGGTTCTGTGTTGAATGCCCGCATCTTATGGTTTTTCTCAGCTGCCTACAACTATAGTCGTTTACCAGAAGACCTGGAGTTGGCAAAGCGGGCTTACGGCTATTTCTCCCATTACTTTATCGATAGAGAACATGGCGGTGTTTATTGGTCCATCGATGCAAAGGGTAATCCTAAGGATTCTAAAAAACAAGTGTATGCCATTGCCTTTGCTATCTACGGATTAGCTGAATATTATAAGGCAAGCCACGACAAAAATGCATTGAGTTTAGCTATAAATTTATATGCTGATTTGGAAAAACACAGTTACGATTCAATCAAGCAGGGCTATTTTGAAGCGTTTTCTCAAGACTGGTCTCCGCTGGAAGACCAACGGTTGAGCGATAAGGATGCCAACGAAAAGAAGACGATGAATACTCATCTGCATTTGCTTGAGGCCTTTACTAATCTCTACGGTGTGTGGCCTGATGATGGTCTGCGCAGACAACTCGAAAAGCTGCTCGCCATATTTGGTCATAGAATCATCGACCAAAGCACCCATCATCTAAAGCTCTTTTTTGATGAAAATTGGCGGTCCAAATCCGAGGTGATTTCTTTTGGCCACGATATCGAAGCATCTTGGCTTTTGTTGGAAGCGGCCGAAATAATAGGAGATGAATTGCTGGTGGATCAGTTTGCGAAGATCGCCGTACAGATG
This sequence comes from Pedobacter sp., assembly GCF_039594775.1. Classification (GTDB taxonomy): domain Bacteria; phylum Bacteroidota; class Bacteroidia; order Sphingobacteriales; family Sphingobacteriaceae; genus Pedobacter. Next base: position 44,260 of record NZ_JBCNMT010000004.1, read on the forward strand.
GTAGATGCGGCAATTAAGGGATTTGATGGGAATGGTGGAATGAATTATGAAATGGAAAACGGACATCTGAATGGGGAGAAACATTGGTGGGTTCAGGCAGAGGCGCTGGTTGGGCTGTACAATGCCTATCAGCTTACTGGTAAAAAGGGCTACATGGAACGGTTTGACCATTGCTGGGCATTTGTCAAAAAGAGTTTGATCGACCATCAGCATGGCGAATGGTTTTGGGGGGTTGATAGAAACAATGCGCCGATGCCGGGACAATATAAGGTCGGTTTGTGGAAATGTCCATACCATAACGGGAGGGCCTGCCTAGAGTTAATCAGGAGAATGTCGATACAGACTGATGTTTTCGTACTTCAAAACGCTAAAAACGTATTATAAAACAGATGAATGCTTAAATAAATTTGAAACTATCTAATAAATCACCTGAGAAAAGAAATAGTAGACTTTACGAAAGCGTCATTGTTTTTCTCCAGTGATAACCTAAATAACCAAGTATAAACATTATGAAAAAAAGAATTACACAATTTGTTGTGGACGGGTGTAAGCAGGCTCTGTTCCTGTTTCTCATGCTTTGCTACACCTTGGGCCATGCCCAGAACGTTAAGGTGACCGGAAAGGTTATCGATGCCAATGGCGGGTCCTTAGTTGGGGTCAGCGTAAAGGTCAAAGGATCTCAAGTAGGTACATTAAGTAATCTCGAGGGTAATTTCTCCATCAATGTCCCGAATCAATCAGCTGTGTTGGTTTTCAGTTTTTTAGGAATGAAACCTAAAGAAGTCGTGGTCGATGGACGCAATATCATCAATGTCACCCTTGACGAAGATGCCAGCAGCCTAGATGCAGTAATGGTTGTAGGTTATGGTACCCAATTGAAGAGAGATGTTACGGGCTCAATTTCTTCCATTAAGGAGAAAACATTAAGAGAAGTTCCCGTAACCAATATTTCTCAGATGATAGAAGGTAGGATTCCCGGTGCATATGTTACTACCGGTGCCAATAAGCCTGGAACGACACCGAGCATAAGAATACGAGGAAATAGATCATTCTCCGCTGGAAACGATCCGTTATATGTAGTTGATGGTATACCTGTTAACGATGCGATTACAGATTTTAATCCAAGTGATGTAGTATCCATTGAGGTGTTGAAAGATGCTTCTGCCACAGCTATTTATGGATCCAGAGGAGCAAATGGTGTAATTTTAGTTACTACTGCTAGAGGTAGGACTGGCCAAACAGATGTAAGATATAATGCTTATTATGGTATCACGGACGTGGTTCGTCGTGCTGAAATTTTTAACGGAGAGGAATTTGTAAAATTTGTACGTGACTCTTATGCGGCACTAGCGCCGCCGGTGACGGACGAACTTGTGCTGTTTAAAGATCCTATAGAAAGGGAATCGGTGGCCTTGGGTCGTTATACCGATTGGCAAGACCTTATTATAAAGAAAGGTCACACACAAAACCATGAATTAGGAATTTCTAGCGGAACAGATAAAACGAAGATAAATCTTTCATTGGGCTATTTTGATGATGAAGGGTACTTGATAGGACAGAATTACAGACGTTATACTGCCCGCATCAACGTTGACCAAAATTTAGGTAAACGAATAAAACTGGGAATGTCCCTGTTGGGCTCTTATTCAGAAATAGATGGCGCTAACTATAACCCTTATGCGGGTGCCTTGATCAGTTCGCCATTGGGACAGCCATATGATAGTGACGGAAAGTTTATGGTCTATCCAATTAATGATCCCGCTATGCCAAATCCATTGCTCGCAACCCAAAAAGATAAATTCATAAATCTCGAAAAACGGACAAGGGTATTAGGAAGCCTTTTTGCAGAGGCTGAAATCTTAACTGGGCTTAAGTACAGGATTAATTTCGGTCCAGATATACGTAGTACTCGTGGAGGTAGTTTTAACTCCACTTCTGTCAGTGTGGGAGTTACTCCTACCGCAAGTACTGCTGAAGCCTATTGGTTTTCCTATGCGCTTGATAACCAGTTAACCTACGATAAGGTTTTCAAGAATAAGCACAAATTAAATGTAACTGCCCTATATGGCATTCAACAAAGAATTAATGAAAGCTCAAACATATCCGTAAGAGACCTACCTGTAGAGACAACGACCTATCACAATTTAGGGTCTGCTGGAACTATAGTTGGAGTAGGTAGCGGATACACAAGATGGAATATCCTTTCTTACATGGGAAGGGTCAATTATGCCTTCGATGGCCGTTATTCTATTACCTTGACGGGTAGAGCTGACGGTTCTTCTAGGTTCGCTCCAGGCAATAAATGGAGTTTTTTCCCATCCGCGGGTTTTGCTTATAATATTTCCGAAGAAAAGTTCTTAAAAGGCGTATCTTATTTAAGCAACCTGAAATTGAGATTGGGTTACGGGTCGGTTGGCCAAGAGGCCGTTACTCCTTATCAAACCTTGGCACAATTAGTTCGCACGGCATACGACTTTGATGGAGTTTCAGCTTTTGGCTTTGCACCGAGTAATGTGCCTAATAAAGACTTAAAATGGGAAACGTCGACAACTGCAAATGTTGCGGTAGACTTTGGATTTTTTAATCAACGAATCAGCGGGTCGATAGATGTTTACCAAACTAAAACTACAGACTTGTTGTTGCCTGCTCCCTTGCCTACTTCAACAGGTTTCGGAAGTGTTACTACAAACATAGGTTCAACCCGCAATAGGGGGATAGATATTTCCTTGTCTACACAAAATATAGTTTCTAAAAGTGGTTTCCAATGGAGTACCGATATCACGGCGGGAATCAATAAGGGCGAAATTTTAGAGTTGGCTTTAGGTAAAGTTGATGATGTGGGGGCAGGACGCTTTATCGGAAAACCATTGAATGTATATTTTGATTACGAGAAGATAGGCATATGGCAAACTGGAGAACAAGCGCAAGCTACGCTATTCGGTTCAAAGGTTGGACAAATTAGAGTGAAAGATCAAGATGGTGATGGTAAGGTCACCACGGCTGATAGGACGATAATAGGTTCTCCAGATCCTAGATTGACTTTTGGTTTCAACAATAACTTTTCATTCAAAGGTTTTGATTTAGCTGTCTTTGTGGTAGGGGTACAAAATAAGACTATTAGCAGTCCGCTCTATGATGGACAAAATACGGTGGCTTTTGGTGGCCGATATAATCACCTCAAACTTGATTATTGGACGCCAACCAATCCTACTAATGCTTATCCACAGCCCATTGCAGGTCAAGGTCCAGCTTCAGTTCTATATAGAGGCACGATGAAATATTTTGATGGCTCATTTGTCCGTATTAGGAATATCAATTTAGGTTATACACTACCGAAAATGGCAGTTTCCAAAATCGGAGCAAAATCTTTAAGGGTATATTTTAATGTAACCAATCCCTTTGTATTTTCTTCCTATGTAAGAAACCATAATGGTATCGATCCGGAGATTTTAGATAATCCTGCTACCATTAATTACCAATTGGGACTTAACGTTAATTTTTAATTTGAAAGTTATGAATATGAAAAAGATATATATAGCCATTGCCGTTAGTATGTTGCTTTTTACGTCTTGTGAGAAATTATTGGAAGAAGACGTTAGAAGTCCCATATCAAACCTGTATTACGATACACCTGCCGGAGTGGAGGACGGCGTAAAAGCTGCTTATTCACAACTGAGGAAATGGTACGGCACCTCACAGGATTGCGCTTGGATTACCAATTACGGTGATGAGTACACCTTTGGCGCTGGTACTTCTTACGTTAATGATTATGATGTGGGTTTAAACCCAGCCAGTACTGCATCCAGAGGTCCTTGGTCCGCCATGTATTCTGCAATCAACACCTGTAACTCTGTGTTGAAAGCTGCTGAAACGGTTGATATGCCTACCCAGTTGAAAAATACAAGGATAGCTGAGCTACGTTTTTTGAGAGCGCATTATTTTTTCTTGCTAGTACAAACTTACGGGCCAATATCGCTTCCGTTAACACCAACCGAAAGTGCCTCCAACGAAGCAAAAAGAGAGCCTATCGCCAACGTTTATAAAGTAATTATAGCCGATTTGGATTTTGCGGTGGCGAATTTGCCGCAGACTACCCCTGACTATGGCAGAGCTACGACCTGGGCAGCTAGGCATTCGCTTGCAAAAGTATATTTGGCAAAGGCTGGTTCGACGGCTAAAGAAGCTACAGACTATGCCAGAGCAGCGACTTTGGCAAAAGAGGTAATCGCCTCTAACAAGTTTACCCTATTATCAGATTTCGCCTCGATTTTCCTTCCTGGTAAAAATAATGAGGTGATATTTTCTTGTCAGTATGATGCCAACCCGCTTGCGGGTGGATCTGTAAGCAACCTTGGAAACTATTCGCACCTATGGTTTGGAACGGCATATGACAACCTGCCTGGTATGCAACGTGACCTTGCCAATGGCAGGCCATACAACCACTATAGGTCAACCCCATATATGCAGGGTCTGTACAACAAGAGCATCGATTCCCGTTGGGAAAAATCTTTTAAAACCAGATGGTATTGTAACAAGCCGGGAACCTACACGATTAGTGGTAAATCTGTGACCATGGCATTGGGCGATTTGGCTATACTCATGACGGATTATGAGCCCACACAGGCAGAAAGAAATGCAGCCAAATACACAATCATCTCTCCAAGTCAACAGAGTGGCACTTCATTCCCAATGTCTTCTAAACATATTGACCCTACGCGATTAGATGCCAACAACGTGAATGGTTTTAAAGACCTGATCATATTCAGGTTGGGAGAAACTTATCTGATCGCAGCTGAGGCGCTGATGATGGATAATAAACCTACAGAAGCTGTCTTTTATGTGAATGAACTAAGAAAACGTGCGGCGATTGTCTCTACTGACCCCGCGGTGACGGCAGCAAATAAATTGGCTATGGAGGTTACTTCTGCCCAATTGAACATCGATTTTATTTTGGATGAAAGGGCAAGGGAATTGAATGCCGAATATATGAGATGGTTTGATTTAGTAAGAACTGGTAAGTTGTTGGAGAGAATTAAATTATACAACACACGTGCAGCGTCTAACATTAAGCCTTATCACGTGTTGCGCCCAATTCCTCAGGAACAGATCGATCGAGTAATTGGTGGGGCAAAGAATTATCCTCAAAACGAGGGATACTATTAACAGGAATTTGGTTAGCTGATGCGTACCCAAATAGGGACGCATCAGTTTCATTTTCTCGAACCACTAGGGCTTTTTGCCCCTAGAGAACTAATAACTGAATTTTATGAAAAAATGTATCATCGCAGCGCTTGTACTGATGTTTTTGGGCAGTATGGCATCGGTCGAGAGTTTTTCGCAAACTAACGTTGCACTCTATAAAACCGTTGTTGCCCAAAGCGTAGAGGACGCCACACCGCAATATGCTGCCACCAATGTTAATGACGGTAACGTGGCTACCAAATGGTCTTCACATGGCTCCGACTTCAAACAGTGGATTTATATCGACTTGGGTAGGGGGTATAAAATCAACAAGGTGGTACTAAAGTATGCAGATAACTATGCGCCAAATGCCTATCAGGTACAGGTGTCTAATAATGCCACTACTTGGTCGTCCATTTACACTTGGGGAGGAGGAACGACATTTAGGACTACCGATGAGATTACGCCTTCGGGTACGGTAACAGCACGTTACGTTCGCTTTAGTGGTAACGGACGTGGTACCATCCCTCAGGGTATGACTTCAAGATACCGTATTGCCGAATTTGAAGTCTTCGGGCAGGATCCCGAACCGCTTACGCCTCAACAGCAGGCAAGTATCAATACCATTACCGAACGCCTTGAACAAAGAGAACTCGCTGTTGCATTTGATATCACCAGCGTAACCAGTGCTTATAATTCGATGCTGGCTGACGGTACCTGGAGTGATGTAGACTACACGACTGTAGACCAATATTTTCGTCCAGGCGTACATTTGAATAGGCTAAAGGATATGGTAAGGGCATATCGAATGCCTGGTAATCCATTTTATGACTCTGCGGATATGTTGTCCAAGATCAAGTTGGGCTATGATGGATTCCTGACCAAGAACCCCAAATCAAGTAACTGGTGGTACAATGATATCGGTGGGCCACAGAACTATATGGTTCCCTTGCTTTTGCTGAAAGGAAAAATGCCGCAAACCGAACTGGTCAATTATTCGGAGCGAAACCTTCGAGATCAGGTCAACTCCTTTTTGGGAGATGCCAAAAATCTTGCTTGGGTGGCCAATATCAGTATCTATAAGGGATGTATAGAGGATAACTACAACTTTATAGATCAGGCTTTCAAAGCCATCTATTCGGTGCTGGTTATCGTACCAGTACAAGGAGATGAAGGGGTAAAAAGAGACTACAGTTTCCACCAACACCACGCCCAAATACAATCTGGAAGCTATGGAATGTCCATTTTAACAGATTTTGCTAATGCTATAGAACTATCTGAAGGCACGGTTTTCATCAATTCCATTACTTCGCAAAATAGACAGGTATTGTCTGATTTGCTGCTGCAGGGACATCAGTTGCTGGGCTATCGACACACGATGGATTTTGGGGTGTCTGGACGGGGAGTTACCTTTGAAGGGCCAACAAACTATTGGACTGTTCCGGTAAACGTATTGGAAAGGATGAAAGCTATTGATCCTACCAAGGCTGCAGACTACGATGCTTGGATCGCACACACTTCTGGTGCACCATATCCTACGGCCTATCGCGGCAATAAATATTTCTGGAATTCAGATATCATGACCCAACGTGGAGCCAACTATTATCTTTCGGCAAAAATCATTTCCAAACGCACTTATGGTACCGAATCAATCAATGGCGAGAATGTGAAAGGCTATAACCTACCATTGGGCGCAACCAATATCCTAAGCGATGGATTTGAGTATGACCGCATTTACGCCGTATGGGACTGGACTAGGGTACCCGGAACCACCGCTGAAAGAAACCAATCTGCTACGGCACTGAACGATTACCTCATTGGAACTAACCAGTTCGGGGGTGCGGTAAGCAGCGGGCAATCAGGTGCAATTGCTTTTGAAAGCGATTACAGGAACTTACAGGCCAAGAAAGCGTATTTTATGATGGGCGATGCGATGCTTTGTCTCGGCACTGGCATTAACGGTAATTTTTCCAATCCAATCAATACTTCTGTAAACCAGGCTTTGCTTTCCGGAAATATTACCCTAAACGATGGCAGTACTCAGGTATTCAGCGGAAATAGCGCTACCGCAAATAACATACAGTGGGTGCATCACCGAAATGTTGGCTATATTTTTCCATCAGGGGGAAACGTGACGGTACAGAGCCAACAGCAGAGCGGCAGATGGAGAGACATCCATTCATTGGGTTCAACAGCTACCGTACAAAAGGATGTGTTTAGCCTGTGGCTAGATCATGGCAACAATCCTATTAATGCAAGTTATAGCTATATCGTAGTTCCAGATAAAAACCTGGTTGATTTTGAAGCTTCGGTAAATAACCATGGTTTCGTTATCGTACAAAATAACAGTAACCTACAGGCCGTGAGGAATGACAGGGTGAATAAATATGCGGTGATTTTCTACACTCCAGGAACGGCGGATATGGGAGATGGTACCATTATTTCCTCGGACAAAAAAGCCATCGTGCTACTGGAAAAAGAAGCAACTGGTTATAAAGTAGCTGTAGCTGATCCTGCCCATCTGGAAACAACAATAAAGGTGACTATCAATAAAAACCTGTCTGGACCAAACGCCAACTACGCTGCGGGAAATACAGATATTCTTGTTACGTTGCCACTGGCAGAGTATAGGGGGAGTAGCATTATCAATACCTACGCGGACGCAACACTTCCTGTGACGCTTGTAAACTATACCGCTGTTCGCCAAGGAAATTCTGCAAAGCTTGCTTGGACAACGATGTCGGAAAGTGATAACGATAAGTTTGATATTTATAAATCGGTAAATGGTGGAGAATATGTTAAAATTGGTGAGAAGAAAGGAGCGGGTAACAGTTCTACCCAAAACGACTACACATTTTATGATAGGAAGCCTGCAAATGGCGTAAACTATTATAAGTTGCAACAGATCGACAGGGATGGGAAGATTAATGATGCAGGTTTAAGGTCCGTTTCTTTTACGCTTGATGAAATGGATGTAAAGATATTTCCGAATCCTACATCACAGGTAGTAAATGTAACCTTTGGCATCGGGATTTACCGTACGATAGAATTGGTTGATCTGCAGGGTAAGGTTTTGGAAGCTAAAAAAATAGCGAGAGAAGCTCAGACCTCTTTTTCGGTAGCAAACTATCCTGCGGGAGTCTATTTCATCAAGTTGAAAGGTGATTCGGAAACCAAAGCTAGAAAATTACTCAAGCTTTAAACTATACAGAGATACGTTGTTGATGTAAGTTTTTTATTCATAAGGTGTTGAATATTAATAAATAAGGAATGGTCAGAAGGCTTTTTATCATTATCTCAATTTGGCATCTAATTACTGTAAGCGGTAATACGGTTTTTGGGCAACAGAAAAATGGCCAGGCCGTGCAACATGATGTAGAGATGATAGCCCAACGTTTGAGAGAGGATCATTTGAAAGAGAAGGTTGACGAAGTAAAAGTCAGGGAGATCATAGAAAGCTTAAAAGCGGATGGAAGCTGGGAAGGAATTGATTATACTTCGGTATCGAACGATTTTCCAGCGGGCGAACACCTGAAAAGGCTGAGGTTACTGGCCATTGCCCATGCCAAAAGCGGTAGTGTGTTTTATAGGAGCGCTCGTCTGAAGCAAAAGATTTTGTTGGCGTATGACTACTATCTCAGTAAGAAGCCCAAATCTCGAAATTGGTGGTTCAACGAAATTGGAGCGCCACAGGATTATCTAGTCGGTTTATTGCTAATGAAAGCGGAGATCCCCGAAAGGGATCTCCGCCATTATTCTTCCTATGTTCATGATCTGACCGATAATCCGGCCCATCGTGGAATGAATAGGGTTTGGGTATCTGCCATTACCATAGCCAAAGGATGTGTCGAGAATGATGCGAAACTAGTAGATAAAGGTTTCCGGAGTGTAGCCTCCACCCTGATTATTGCAGAGGAACAGGGCATAGAGGGCATTAAAATTGACAATAGTTTTCATCAGCATCGTCCCCAGCTATACTCCGGAGGGTACGGGATGGGTTTTGCTGAAAGCGTAGCGTCAATCATGGCTCTTTCCGCTAATACCCCATTCAGTAATACTTTTTCTGATGAAAAAAAGAAAATCTTCTCTGAGCTGCTGCTTTACGGCCATCAGCTGTTATCTTACAAAGATGCTGTCGATTTTGGTACCATAGGTCGTAACGTCTCTCGTCCAGGGGCTATCCGTTCTATTGATCCAATCGTTCTGGAAAAGATGGCAATCAATGATAGGAGTCAGTCCAAGTCCTTTACAGACTGGAAGGCCCACTTGAACGGAGCCGATTTTCCGCTGTCTTTTCAGGGCAACAAGTATTTCTGGAAATCGGATATCATGACCTATCATGGACCGGATTATTATCTATCCGCCAAAGTAATCTCAACGCGTACCAACGGTACCGAAATGCTTAATGGGGAAAACTTGAAAGGATATAATCTTCCATTGGGGGCCACCAACATCCTTAGAACGGGCGAAGAGTACAAAGATATCTTTCCGATATGGGATTGGACACGGGTGCCTGGTACTACGGCGGTGATGAACCAATCGGCGGCCGTTTTGCCATGGTATCTTTTCGGAAGTAATGAATTTGCCGGCGGAATAAGCGATGGTAAGGTCGGTGCAATCGCCTACCAACATTCCTATAACGGTGTGCAAGCAAAAAAGGCCTATTTTTTTGCCGATGGAGCAATGTTGTGCCTAGGTGCAGGGGTTAATGCCATCAGAACGCAGCAAGTGGCCACTTCGGTCAACCAATGTTACTTGATAGGAGAGACAAGATATGGCAATGAGACAGATTTAACTGGAATAAAACTTACCGATAGTTTGAAGACAATTACGAGCAACAACTTGCAATGGGTTTATCATGATGGCGTAGGCTATAGCTTTCCTAACGGCGGAAGCCTCACAGTCAAAAATGCGGTACAGACAGGCACTTGGAACTCAATTAATGCCTCAGGCAGCAAAGAAGTGATTAGCAAGCCCATTTTTAGCTTGTGGTTAAACCACGGCACATCGCCGAAGGATGATAGCTATTATTATATAGTTAGTCCGGAGCATAGCTTAGAGGGTTTTAGGAAAAAGGCAGTACACAATAAATTCCTCGTTGTCCGTAACGATAAAAATGTACAGGTGGTAAAATGTGATGAGAAATATTTTGTGGTAATGTATAAACAAGGCTTAGTTGATTTGGGCAAAGGGCTTAGCTTGTCCTCTGATGGCCCGGTAATCATGATGCTGCAGGAGAAGGATAATGGCTATCAATTTTTACTGTCAGATCCGATTCAACAGCAAGAAGGTTTAAACATCACTATTAATAAGCTGCTCAACGGTCCAGATGCTATCCAGGAAAATGGGAGCACAAAAATAGCCTTCAAGTTTCCAAAAGGAGATGATTTAGGTAATAGTGTGGGCAATTACTATAAAAGTAAATAAGCCATTAAATAAACATAAAGTAAAAAAATATTAAATAAGCATATGATCAAAAAAGTTTTAGGAGCGATATTGATCTGTTTTCTGTTTGCAAACACCGTAGCCTACGGTGATGGAAATCGTAATCCAGATTCTGTATTGAAGGTGATGAATAGGGTAGCGCATTGGCAGATGAATGAATGGAAGGAAGGGCGTATCATTAAACTTCCTAAAACAGAATGGGAAAACGGTGCAATGTATACTGGATTTATCGCTTTAAAACAGATTGATAACCACACAGCTTATGATAAGTTCTTATACAATATTGGAGAAGAACTGAACTGGAACACTGGTCCGAGCAGATTATTTGCAGATGATTATGTCATTGCGCAGATGTATGTGGCCATGTATATGGAACACAGGGAGCGAAAGATGATTGCTAAATGGCAACTACTGGCCGATACCATTGTAAAAAAGCAGTTCAACGAGTCACTCAAAGTAGTGCCAAAAATCAACCATAGGGAATGGGCATGGTGCGACGCCCTTTTTATGGGGCCGCCGTCCATGGCAATGCTCTCAAAAGCGACAGGAGATTTGAAATACCTGAAAAAGGCGGATACCTTGTGGTGGAAAACCTCTGCCTATCTATATGATCAAAACGAAAGTCTCTACTATCGAGATTCGAGATTCTTTGATCGTAAGGAAGCCAATGGCAAAAAGGTTTTTTGGTCTAGGGGCAACGGCTGGGTGTTAGCTGGTTTGGCCAGGATGATGGACAATATGCCTAAAGACTTCCAAAGTAGGCGGAGCTATCAAGAACAATTCAAGCAAATGGCCAAAAAGATAGCCTCACTGCAGCAGCCAGATGGCAGCTGGCATGCCTCTTTGTATGATCCGATAACCTTTAATCTCAAAGAATCCAGTGGTACCGCTTTTTTCTGTTATGGGTTGGCATGGGGCATCAATAACGGCCTTTTGTCAAAAAGAAAATATCAGCCTGTGGTAGAAAAGGCTTGGGCTGCACTTTTATCCTCCATCCATCCTAACGGTAAGCTGGGCTATGTACAGCCTATCGGCGACAAGCCCGTAAAGGCTGGATATGACAGTACAGATGTGTACGGTGTGGGCGCTTTCCTACTTGCCGGATCTGAACTTTATAAACTTTACAAGTAAGCAATGAACATTGGCAAATAGGCCAGTAAAAATGATACCAATGCGATTAATTAGCCGAATCCTTTCATTGAGCGTAATGCTTAACCTTCTTTTCGAGCCACTGTTTGGTCAGCAATTAATGACTATGGATATGGTGCACCATAATCCTGGAGAGCCCCAAACGAAGTCAAAATTTTTAGACCCTTCCTTTTTAAAGGCCTCAGGCTATGATGCCAAGGTGTTTTTCCTTTTTGAAGCTGCACAGTTCGGCCTCGATTGGCAAAATTTTGATAAAAATATTTTTCCTGAAAATACAGAGCGGCGCAAATGGGTAGAGGATAAGAATACAGTGCTTCAGCAGAAATATACCGAAGCAAAACAGGCCGGATTAAATGTTTATTGCATGTTGGATATGCTGGTATTTCCCGAAGAACTTATCCAAAAATATAAAGCGGAAATGTGCAACAGTAGCGGACGGGTTGATATCGGTAAAACTTTTACGCAAAAGGCAATCCGTTCGTTGATCAATCAGATATTTGACAGATATACGCAAATGGACGGTCTGATTGTCCGGACCGGTGAAACCTATCTACATGACGCCCCCTATCACAAAGGAGGCAGCCCCTTGGTAAACGGTTATAGTGACCACGTTATACTGATCAATATCTTAAGGGAAGAGGTATGTGAGAAAAGAAATAAAAAGTTGTTTTACCGTACTTGGGATTTCGGTAGATTCCATTCGTTGCCAAAATACTATCTGGAAGTGACTGAGCAGGTTAAACCCCATAAAAATCTATATTTTTCAATCAAGCATACCATCGTTGATTTTTGGCGTTCCGCTGTTACCCAGGGCGATCCAGATTATTCAAAGTTCAATGTTTATTGGCAAGATGAAGCAGCCAAATATGGGATTCCATTTAATCCTTGTATAGGCATCGGTAAACATCAGCAGATTGTGGAAGTCCAGGCACAACGTGAGTATGAAGGTAAGGGTGCACATCCAAATTATATTGGAAAAGGAGTGATAGATGGCTTTGAGGAGCTGAAGGCTTCCGGAACAAAAATGCCTTACTCACTAAATCAGGTAAAGAATAATCCGCTGGTCAAGGGCGTATGGACTTGGTCTAGAGGCGGGGGATGGTATGGTCCCTATATCACTAATGAATTTTGGAACGAACTGAATGCCATCGTCATGGCTCAATGGGCAAAGAATCCTAATAAAACCGAAGAGGAAATTTTTAATGACTTTGCCAGAAATAAGGGACTGGATGAAAAAGATATTCCTAAATTCAGGGAAATATGTCTGCTTTCGGCTGATGGCGTGATGAAAGGACAGTATAGCATGATGGGAGGGGTATACATGAACTGGACCAGGGACAATACCATTTCCGGGCTATACTTCCTTAGACCATATTTTGATAAAATCATTGCCGATAACCGCATTAGGGCTTACCTCGATGAAAAAACAGAAGCGTTGTTCATATGGAAAAGAATTGAAAAACTTTCCAAGGAGCTGCACTTTAAAGATAAAGAAACACAAAGATTTGTTTACATTTCATCGGTTTACGGAAGGCTAAAATTTCAATTGTTCGATGCGGCCTGGAAAGTAATGCTGAATGCCTATGCAGAAGAAAAGCAGGGAAAGGTAGACTTGGTCAAGTTAAGAGCGCATCTGAAATACTTTGATGATACCCTTGCGCAATGGCAAAAATTTGTAACCGATAACCCTGAAAGTGCTTCGGTTTACCTTACTACCTATTATGAGGATGAACAGGAAGTCGGTATAGCAACTACGCTGGCTCATTATAGAAAACTATTAAATAAAAACGGTGGTAATGATTAGATCAGATTTCAGTTTTAAAGAATTTATGCAGGCAATATTCTACTCAACTATTTTTTATAAGCCTAAGAAACTGCTGCCAATAGTTTTTCTAGCACTCTTTACTGTTTTTTCAAAGGCCCAGGTCACATCGCCATCCATTGTATATCCTACGGTATCCTTAAATGCCGAGTGGATTGCCTGTCCTGGGGTCGGTCTCAAAGATTATGGCGTGTACCACTTAAGGAAGACGTTTGAGCTGGACGCCAAGCCCGAAAGTTTTGTGGTGCATCTTACCGGCGACCAACGCTACAGGTTGTATGTGAATGGTGTGCCTGTCGTTTTTGGTTCGGCACGGGGAGATTTAAGAAATTGGTATTATGAGACTATCGACATTGCACCGAACTTAAAAGCGGGTAAGAATGTGCTGGCCGTGTTGTTGTGGAACATGGGCAGCGGAGCGCCCGCTGCGCAGGTATCTTTCCAAACAGGATTTATTCTGCAAGGTAACAGTGATAAGGAAAAACTCGTAAATACCGATAAAAGTTGGAAGGTGATAAAAAATGAAGCCTATTTTCCCGAGCCATTTCCGGCATCGAGGCTGGCCTCTTATATTGTTGGAAGTTGCGATAGCGTTGTCTTTAAAAAGTACCCGTTTGGATGGGAGCAGCCTGCCTATAATGATGGTAATTGGTCGATTCCGTTGTTGGAGCCCAAACCTAGGTATTTTAATGTAAAACGTAATCTTATTCCTAGAAGTATCCCAATGATGGAGGAAAAACTGGAACCCATACATGGTATAGTACGTCTGCTGAATTTGGATGCTCAGAAAATCACAAAGACTTTTGAAAAAAACGGATCAATTACCATTCCGGCCAATACCAAAGCCACCATTTTGTTCGATATCAAAAACTTAACCACAGCGTATCCCGAAATCACTTTTAGCCGTGGCGAAAATGCGAAAGTTCAAATTACTTATGCCGAATCACTATTTGATCAAAATAACCTCAAAGGAAACCGTAATCAAGTGGATGGAAAACACATTAAAGGTTATTATGATGTGTTTCTAGCCGATGGAGGTATAAATCGCTTGTTCAGGCCGTTATGGATGCGCACTTTTCGCTATATACAATTTGATATTGAAACCAAAGGTGAACCATTGACCTTGGATAAGCTCCAGTCGACGTTCACCGCTTATCCATTAAAAGAAAATGGCCGTTTCAAATCTAATGATGCCAGTTTGGAGGAGATTTGGAATGTGGGATGGCGTACTGCCCGATTATGCGCCAACGAAACCTATATGGACTGCCCCTATTACGAACAATTGCAATACGTTGGAGATACCAGAATACAGGCTTTAATTTCCTTGTACGTTTCGGGCGACGACAGGCTCGTACGAAATGCCATCGAACAGTTTCATCAATCCAGGGTACCAGATGGATTAACCCGAGATGCCTATCCCGCTGGAGGAGGCAAGTTTATTCCGCCATTTTCGCTTTTCTGGATTTCAATGGTCTACGATTATGCCTGGTATCGTGATGATAAAGCTTTTGTCGATCGATATTTGATTCCCATGGAATCTATACTGAAATGGTTCGAATATCGTTTGGACCCAAAAACGGGATTATTGGGTAAAACCGATTATTGGAACTTCGTGGATTGGACTTTTTCACCAAGTGGTATTCCCCCGGGCGGTATAGATGGGAACTCTTCCATTCTTTCGCTGCATTATGCCTACACCTTGGATCAAGCGGCAACGCTGTTCAATTATTTGGGACAAACACAAAAGGCGGATTACTATGCGGCCCTTTCCAAAAAAATAGAAGAAGCCGTTTTTAAAAGTTGTTATGACGCTGGAAAAGGGCTTTTGGCAGATTCGCCAGATAAAACCGCCTTCAGTCAGCATGCTAACATTTGGGGGATCTTGAGCGATTGCATTCCGCCCGAGCAGCAAAAGCAAGTAATGGAAAAGGTGATGAACGATACCACCCTTACCTCAAGCACCCTTTATTTTAGATTCTATTATACGGCTGCTTTAAAAAAGGCAGGGATGGGCAATCAGTACCTTTCAACCTTAGGCCCTTGGAAAGAAATGTTATCCTTGGGATTAAGTACCTTTCCTGAAACATTGTCACCAACGGTACGTTCAGACTGCCATGCTTGGAGCGCTAGTCCATGTTATGATTTTTTGGCCACCGTATGTGGGATAGCACCCGGGGAAATGGGGTTCAAAACAGTTACTATACAGCCAAATTTGGGTGATTTAAGGGATGCCTCTGGTGAAATGCCACATCCATTGGGACCAATTAAGGTGAGCTATATAAAATTGAAGGATGGTTCGTATACGGCAAACGTCGACTTGCCTACTGGTATGAAAGGTGAGTTTATCGCCGGCGAGAAAAAGGTTTTGTTAACAGGGGGCAAACAACAAATTTCTTTTAAATAACGATTAACGATGAAAAACCAGATAAAAAGGCTACTCTATTTAATCACCTCCCTTCTGTTTGCTACGTTTAGCTTATTTGGACAGGAAGTGATAGCGCTTTATCCAGAAGGGCAAGTTCCTTTTGCTAAAAATAATGCAGAGCCGCCCAAGTTGACGGTGTTTAAACCGGAGAAGAATCTGGCAAGGGGCACGGCAGTGATTGTGTGCTCTGGTGGTTCTTATGGAGGCCGTGCCAACCGTGTAGAGGGCATTCCTGCCTGTAAAAAATTGATGGAAGCTGGTATTACCGCCTTTCTTTTAGATTATCGGCTCCCAAAAGTAGAAGCGATGGATCACAAGGAAATTGTTCCTTTGACTGATGCCCAGCGGGCAATTCAATATGTAAGGGAAAATGCAAAAAAATATAAGATAGATCCTTCCCGGTTGGGCATGATGGGCTTTTCGGCGGGAGGGCATCTAGTGTCTACGGTAGGCACACACTTTGAGAAATCCGAACTGTATAATCCCAAAGGGACTTCGCTACGTACGGATTTCATGGTACTGGTCTATCCGGTAATCAGCTTTGCAGATTCGCTGACCCATAAAATTTCCAGAATGAACTTAATTGGTCCCGAACTGACAAACGACAATATCTTGAAGTATTCCAACGAGTTACAGGTAACCGAGCAGACTCCACCTACCTATCTCACCTCTGGAATGGACGATAAAACAGTAGACGTGAAGAACAGTCTTTATTTTGCCGCGGCATTAAGACAGAAATATGTTCCGGTTGAACTGTTTCTTTACGAGAAAGGCCGCCACGGCTATGGAGTAAACAATAATCAAGCTAAAGTGCAATGGATAGACGATTGCATTGAATGGATCAAGAAAGAGCGCTATAAAAAATGAAGAGCAGATCACTATCGATTTTAATATTAGCTGTTTTAACTTCATTCAAAGGCTGGTCGCAAAGAGATACAGTGGCTCCGATGCAATCACCTACCGAATTGATGTGCGATTTGGTTGCTGCCGATCGTTTTTATTCGGCAAATGGATATTTTACTAATGTTCCACCAATCAATACATCCAATAAAAATATCCAATCTGTATTGATTTATAATAACCAGCCAGCATTTAGCTGGGAACTTAAGGCAGCGACTAAGGCTCAAAAGCAAACTGCCTATCAATTGCTGATATCCGATAATATCAAACAGCTGGATCAAGACACTGGTAATGTTTGGAACTCGGGGAAGGTAGCCGCCGAGAAATCTACAGGTATCTTGTTTAGAGGGATAGCACTTAAACCAAATACGGTATATTATTGGAAAGTGAAGGTTTGGAACAATCGGAATGAGGTTAGCCCTTTCTCTTCAACGGCCTCCTTTGTCACAGCGGATGAGCTGGTTGATTACAAAAACCCATCTTATCCACTTCAAATTACAGAGCAACGCCCTGTATCAATTAAGGAAAACAAAGGTCTCTATCAGATCGATTTTGGCAAGGATGCCTTCTCTCAGCTTAAACTGCAACTTTATTCGAAAATAGGAGGCGACACCGTCATAGTTCGCTTGGGCGAAATGTTGGATGGCAATGGAAATATCAACCGCAGACCTCCCGGCAAGGTACGTTATGCAAAATATGCCCTGATATTGGAGAAAGGAAAGCATACCTATCAGCTCAATATCCATAAGGATGCGTATAACACCAGGCCAGTGGCCATAAAAATGCCCGATTATATAGGAGAAGTGTTGCCTTTCCGGTACCTGGAAGTGGAGAACTATAAGTATCCGCTAGCTAGTGAGGCGGTAACACGTTTATTTGTCCATTATAAGTTTGACGATGAGGGTTCTTTTTTTCATAGTTCAGACAGTACTTTGAATACCATATGGGATCTGTGCAAATATTCCATAAAGGCAACTTCATTCCTAGGCATCTATGTGGATGGCGATCGCGAACGCATTCCCTACGAGGCCGATGCCTATATCAATCAGCTGAGCCATTATGCGGTAGATAAGGAGTTCAGCATGGCTCGAAACTCCCACGAATATCTGATCACCAATCCGACCTGGCCCACCGAATGGCACCTTCAGTCGGTGCTGATGGCATGGAATGATTACCTGTACACGGGTGACAGCCGTTCCATAGCGCATTACTACAAAGATTTGCAGGCAAAAACATTAGTAGGATTAACCGACTCTACGGGTTTGATCAGTACCTTGACGGGAAAGGTCACCGCGGACTTTAAAAAGGCAATCCATCTCAACAATGACAACCTAAAGGATATTGTAGATTGGCCACGGAATACGGAAACAGACGGTTTTGTGTTCACCAAATACAATTCGGTGGTCAATGCTTTCCACTATAGGGCGCTTGTTGTCATGCAACAGATTGCAACCGCCTTGGGTAAAACTGCCGATGCGCAGATATATCAAAAAGCAGCAGAAAGAACAAAAAAAGCTTTCTATAAGATGTTTTTTGATAATAAAAGACAAATATTCGTAGACGGCATCGGTACGGATCATGCTTCCTTGCACGCCAACGCCTTTGCATTGGCGCTGGGCATTGTAGATAACAAGGATCAGTCGACGGTGATGGCTCATATCAGGTCGAGGGGTATGGCCTGTAGTGTTTATGGCAGCCAATTTCTATTGGATGGAATCTATAATGCGGGAGATGGGGCGTATGGTCTTTCTTTGCTTACTTCCCAAACCGATAGGAGTTGGTTCAATATGATAAGAGCGGGCAGTACCATTACCATGGAGGCTTGGGACAACAAGTTCAAACCTAATCAGGATTGGAACCATGCCTGGGGAGCAGCGCCGGCAAATATTATTTCACGCAAGCTGATGGGCATAGAGCCTATCAGTCCAGGCTGGGAGAATTTTGTAGTCAAGCCACAGATTGCTGGGCTGGCACACGCTTCCATTACCGTGCCTACGATAAAGGGTGCGATCAAAGCCTCTTACAGCCAGTCCGAAAATGATTTTGAAGTCAGTGTCTCTATACCGGGCAATACTACGGCGGAAGTTTATCTTCCTTTAAAGCGTGGAAAAAAGAATAAAGTGCTGTTGAACGGTTATCCGGTCAAAATCAAAAAGATTAACAATTTGGTAGTTGTCAAGGGGCTACAAGCGGGAAATCACCAACTGAAAATCAAATATCAATAGTCGTTCTCAATAGAAAGGAAATCGTATGGAAATTACCACGAAGCTATCTTTGCGCAGTGCTTTTGTTTGCCTCGCCATGCTAACAGCATGTATGGTAAAGAGAAATGCGCCCTCAATAAATGTAGCTTCCGATAAAGGCTTGCCCGATATCGAAACAGGTTTCAAATCGCCGCCTGATAGTATTCAAACCAGTACGTACTGGTACTGGATGTCGGATAATATTTCAAAAGAGGGGGTGGTCAAAGACCTTGAGGCAATGAAGCGGGTGGGGATCAACAGAGCATTTATCGGAAATATAGGTTACGGTTCTACTGCTTACGGAAAAGTAAAATTGTTTTCCGAAGAATGGTGGGAAATTCTTCATACTGCTCTTAAAACGGCTAGTGAGTTGAATATCGAGATCGGTATTTTTAATAGTCCGGGTTGGAGCCAATCTGGCGGACCTTGGATCAGGCCAGATCAGTCCATGAGATACCTGACCTCTTCGGAAACATTGGTAAAGGGCGGAAATGAAGTGGAAATTTCATTGCCCAAACCACATCCACAATTTCAGGACGTTCGTGTGGTAGCATTTAGAGCACCCAATGAATATAGAAAGACGTTGGGCGATTTAAAACCGATAGTAACATCAACAGCCAAAATTGCCAACTTACAGGATCTTATAGATCAAGATACCTCGACGGGCATTACCATTACCGATACAAGTAAAATAGCGATAGATTTCGTTACGGAAAAAGAGTTTACCGCTCGGAGCCTTAGTATTTATCCCGCTAAATATCAGATGACTGCATCTGCCGAACTGCAGGTGAAAAAAACAGATGGTTATCATACCATAAACACTTTTGAAATTGATAGAAGAAGAAGTGCATTGAATGTAGGGTTTGACCCTTATGCACCTGTTGTGATTTCTATCCCGGCCACTACTTCGAAGCATTTTCGTCTCGTCTTGCAAAAAAGTATACTTGACAAACAGTCTTTCCCTAAATATGGAATTAGAGAATTTGTACTTTCTCCTATGCCCAAAGTAGAGCGGTATCCGGAAAAGACATTGGCTAAGATGTACCAGACACCCCTGCCATATTGGAATGAATACCAGTGGCCACAACAGCCCTTAGTTGGGGATAGAAATTTGCTTGTTAATCCTAAAGAAGTGCTGGATTTGTCTGTTTACATGGGGGCTGAAGGAAAATTGAAGTGGCATGCTCCTGCAGGTGATTGGGTAATTATGAGAATGGGCATGGCGCCCACTGGAGTGAACAACAGTCCGGCATCTAAAGAAGGTACGGGATTGGAAGTAGATAAGATGAGCAAGGAACATGTGAAATCACATTTCGATGCTTTCCTTGGTGAAATTTTGAGACGTATACCGGCGGCAGATAGAAGGACTTGGAAAGTGGCAGTGCAGGACAGTTACGAAACAGGAGGACAGAACTGGACAGACGGGTTGATAGAGAAATTCAAGTTGCGGTATGGTTATGATGCTTTGCCTTATTTGCCTGCATTGCATGGTAAAGTGGTTGGTTCGCCAGAAATTTCAGATCGCTTTTTATGGGATCTAAGGCGTTTCATTGCAGATAGGATTGCCTACGATTATGTGGGCGGACTGAGGGAAATTAGCAATCAGCATGGTCTTAAGACATGGCTGGAGAACTATGGGCATTGGGGTTTTCCGGGTGAGTTTTTACAGTATGGCGGACAGTCAGACGAAGTGGCGGGGGAGTTTTGGGCAAAGGGCGCCTTGGGAGATATTGAGAATAGGGCGGCCTCTTCGGCAGCACATATCTACGGGAAGAACAGGGTTTCAGCAGAGTCGTTCACCTCGGGGGGCAAAGCGTTCATGAAGTATCCGGCGGATATTAAGCAAAGGGGCGACCGGTTCTTTACTGAAGGCATCAATAATTCGCTATTGCATGTTTACATCCACCAGCCGGATGAAAGGTTACCTGGGGTGAATGCGACCTTTGGTACGGAGTTTAATCGGCATAATACATGGTTCGATTATCTGGATCTTTTTACAGCCTATTTGAAACGTTGCAATTTCATGCTCCAACAAGGGAAGTATGTAGCCGATGTAGCCTATTTTATTGGCGAAGACGCACCTAAAATGACAGGCATTACCGATCCACCGATTCCAAAAGGCTACTCCTTCGATTATATCAACGGCGAAGTGATTAGAGATAGGCTGACAGTCAAAGATGGGCGTCTATTTCTACCAGATGGTATGAACTATGGTTTGTTGGTGTTGCCGAAACTGGAAACAATGAGGCCGGAACTATTGGAAAAAATAAAAGACTTGGTTAAGGACGGGGCAACCATCTTGGGTCCACCGCCTAGTAGATCACCGAGCTTGGAAAATTACCCTGTTGCCGATCAGAAGGTACAGCAGATGGCCAGGGAGCTTTGGGGCGATATCAATGGTACAACTATTAAATCCCATAATTTTGGAAAAGGACTGGTCTGGCAAGGCGTAGATCTTTCCACAGCACTAGATAATTTAAAAATCGCACCAGACTTTAGTTCGGACAAAGGTGATTCGACACTTTTCATCCATAGGTACGTACGTGGGGCAGATATTTATTTCGTAAGCAATCAGCGGAATAAACAGGTAGATCTTGTCGCTGAATTTAGAATTAGTGGGATGCAGCCCGAAATTTGGGATCCAGTCGATGGTTCAACTAGGGCTTTACCACAGTTTAACCAAACGAATGGAATGACTTCAATTCCCTTGAGACTGGACAAATTTCAGAGCACCTTCATCGTTTTTAGAAAACCAGCGGTGGGAAATGGAAATAATCAATCACTGAATAATCCGAGCGAATTAACGCTAGCCCCAATTGAAAAATCTTGGAAAGTAACTTTTGATCCAGCAATGCGTGGTCCAGCGCAGCCGATAATGTTTGACCGACTCATAGATTGGACGCTTCATCCAAATGAGAAAATCAAATATTACTCTGGAACCGCCGTTTATATCAATTCGGTTAGTATCAATAAACCAGTTAAGGGGCAACGAATTTATCTGGATTTAGGTGAGGTAAACGTGATTGCCAAAGTAAAAGTAAATGGTGTTAATGTTGGAGGGGTTTGGACGGCTCCCTGGCGAACGGAAATTACCCATGCGTTGAAGCCAGGAAATAATATGATTGAAATCAGCGTAGCTAATACTTGGGTAAACCGTTTGATAGGAGATAGCATGTTACCGCCAGCGCAGAGGGGGACTTGGACAAACGATAATCCATATCAACCCAAAAGCCCTTTAGAACCTTCGGGATTGAAAGGCCCAGTTAAAATTACGGCGGTACAATATTAGGATATTTGTTGCTAATTTTCTTCCGGCATGTATAATTCCGAAGGTTCAAACTTTACCCAGTATCGTTACTCTGTTTCTTTCTTAAATTAATCAAAAGCATTAGATCATCCATAAGACGGTTCAAGTTTTCCCTTGTACCGCCCACCAGAGCGGACAAAGCTGATAAATCAGTTTTAGTCCGCTTTTTTTTGTTCCTTAAAATGCTGTTTATCAGGGAGACGAACAATATTGGTTAAGGGTTATGCACTCACAAATTATTTGATAGTCAAGAATCCGGAGATGACAGGTTTGGCACCGCTCCATATCGAAAAATCTTTTCATGCCTATGGAGCAGAGTATCCGAGATTAGTCGAAAAGTTCAAATCTGTCCAAAGTTATCGTTCTGGCCAGGAGGATAACTTTGGACAGCCATCTTACTAAACGGCCTTGTTAGTCACGTTCGTTTCATAAAAGTTCCTTAAAATCATCATGAGAAAGGCCAGCGAACCAAACACAAATCCAATCCAGGGATTGTATGCTACGCCTTTGCTTACAATCATCCAGCCACCTAGGGTAGTTCCTAATGTTACTCCCAGATTTCCAAATGAGGTTGCCAGACTGTTTGCAAATTCCAGAGAATCGGGGACCGATGAGATCATATAGGTAGATGCATTCAGGAAACTTGGTGAGTACATAAAGCCCCATATTGCGATTACAGTGATAGTTAGTAACAAATTGCCGTTCGAAAAGTATAAAAAGACGGGAATTATTAAAGTTCCAGAAAGGAAAAAAGCCGTTGTTTTGATCACATTCCTGTTAAGCATTTTTCCTGCAAGCCAGGTTGAAAAAACGCCAACAATTCCAAATACAAACAGCATATAACTTATCATAGTTTCGTTCATCCCTTTTGCTTTATTCAAATAATCTGCAAAATAGCTATAGGTGGAAAACCATGCAGTAATCATGAAGAAGTTGGCCGCAGTGCTTAAGATAAATGTAGGCTTGGTCAGGATTTTCAATTGTGTTCCATAGGCTTTTTTCTTTCTGACAGGCATTGAAGGAAGTATAAAATAAATAGCGGCCAAGGCAATAAAGCTTACAACTGTTTGGATTATAAATGAATATTCCCAGGACCACAGGCTAGAAATCCATGTGGCAAAAGGGACCGTAGTCACCATTGCCAGGGTTATTCCACTGAAAACAATACT
Organism: Pedobacter sp.; assembly: GCF_039594775.1. Classification (GTDB taxonomy): domain Bacteria; phylum Bacteroidota; class Bacteroidia; order Sphingobacteriales; family Sphingobacteriaceae; genus Pedobacter. Next base: position 67,901 of record NZ_JBCNMT010000004.1, read on the forward strand.
CATCAATTCGTTTTTCTTATGATCATCGGCATTGGAAACAGCAACAGATAGAGCGGTGGCAATATAAACGGGTTGTAAAAATGCGGGAAGAATCCTCACCAACATTAAAATCCAAAATGGAGGCGAAAATGAGGAGACAAAACCTGTGATAAGGAATATGGCAATGGAGGTGAGCATAATCTTTTTACGATCAAAACCCGAAGCCAGTAAGGTCATAAAGGGGCCCGTAAGGGCAATGACCAGGGCAAAGGCACTTAAGAGGTAACCGGCCTTATCAATACTTATTTTATAGTGTTGAGCAATTTGTGGTAAAATTCCAATGACCCCGAATTCGGTAGTGATAACAGCAATAAAGCCCAAACAACCAATATACGCATACTTTTTCATATAAGATTCTCCGGGAGATTAGTTTGAATTTTCTTTCGTAAATGCTGCGATTTGATGAACTGCTTCTCCGGTTTCTTTTAAAACAGCTCCCATGTGCATAAAACCGTGAACCATCTCTTTGTAATCTAAAACCTTAACCCGAACTCCGGATGCTTTCATGTTCTCAGCCAGTTGTTGCCCTTCATCCCGTAAGGGATCGTGTTCAGCTAATAAAATGAAAGTTGGTGGTGTATTTTTAAAATCTTTGATCAATGAAGGAATTGCCAGTTGGTTTTGTAGGTCTTTGGGACTGGACAAATACCATTTCCAGGCCCTTATTCCTTCTTCTTTATTAATTATTGGGCCATTTTCGTAGTCTTCCCATGATTCTGTGTTTAAATTATTATCTGTCGCTGGATAAATCAGTACCTGAAACTTCAATCGGTGGCCAAGTTGTGTTGAAATACCTATACTCAATGCTCCTCCCGCGCTGTCGCCGATAATTCCGATTTTATTTTTATCGAGGTCTAAATAATCTGCGTTATCAATAATCCATTCAGTAGCTGATCGGGCATCATCCAAACCCGCGGGAAATGGATTCTCGGGAGCCAAACGATAATCAACAAAGACAACGGCGGCTCCTGTAGCATTGGCCAATTGGCGAACTATAATGTCATGGGTTTCAAAGCTTCCCGAAACAAACCAACCGCCATGAAGATAAATGATGGCAGACGATTTTTTACTTTCATTTCCGTTGGGTCTGTAGATTCTCACCGGAATTTTGTGGTTCTTTTGAGGAATCTCAAATTCTTCGATTGTCCTAACCATTTCTTTTTTGCCACCAAGCTGAACGGCCATCGTTTCATATCCTTTTCGGCCAATATCTAAAGCGTTTTTGCCGTCAAATACATGGAGTTTTTGGAGATTGTCCACTACTTTGGTTATCTCTGGGGTCAATTCAATTTTATTCATTTTGTTATTACTGTTAATTGTTCTACAGGAAATCAGTCCCGCTGTCATAAGTACTCCGATAAGCTTTTTCATATTGTATTTAGGCAAAACTAAATAGAAGCCATAAATTTGCATTGTACACAATTAATTGTATGGTACTAACAAATTTGTAAGTAATGGGAAAAAGGAAGGAAAATTCAACAAATAGCATTAATGAGCAATACATTATTGCTGAATGTGATCTAACATATGCCATCTGTAAAATCGGTGGAAGATGGAAATTGCTCATTCTGTGTAAACTTGAACATGGGAAACTCCGTTTTAGCGAAATCAGAAATCGAATTAAGGGAATTACGGAAAGAATGCTGACACTGCAGCTCCGCGAATTGGAAAAAGCGGGTTTGGTAAAAAGAACCGTACATGCAGAAATCCCTCCAAGGGTAGATTATGAACTAACAGCGATTGCAAGTGAACTGGTGCCTATTTGGAAGCAATTAAGTGCTTGGGGCAATAAGCATAAGAATTTAATTCAGGAAGAAATTCTCACAGGAATATAGGATTGACCTTTTATGGTCAAAAGTAATGCAACAACAGATCAATGTCTTTTCGAATTGCTTGTAAAGAACAAGGGCTATTTTGGTATGTATAAAGATGTAAATAACATATTTTGTTTTTTATATGATTGAAAATCAATCTTGTAAAGATTTTGCGTTGCGCTTTAGAGGTCGAATCTTAATGAAGTAGAGATTTGACTATTTGGGGCAGCCTCATTTCCTTTAGCACATCTTTTATCGCTATCCATTTTAGAGCTTTAAAATCTGAGGCACCAAAGGCTCTGTGACAGTCAGTTCACGGGCATGGAAAATCTGTGCATTCTTGGGGCACATTATCGGTGCCTTTACGAGGCTTATTTCTGAGTACTTCGATATCGAGCGGTTGCTCGATCGTGGGATTCAACTCCAAGGCGTTTAGGTAGTCCAATCATATGATAGAATCCCCCGGAATCCTTGTTGAAACGGCCCCATTTGGTAAATAAGACATATTCCAAAATCCAAATTATAAATATCGTATTATGTTTGGGATGGGGTTGCAAAAGCTGAACAATGGGTCGGGTGAATAGTTTGGAACGAAAGATGATGGTCCCTGTTGAGAAAATCTACAATCCTGGGCAAAATAGTAGGAAAACTTTGTGAAGCAAAAATGAATGTATGTAACTAAAAGCATTGCTTAGCAAAGTATTTGATTGGCTTTTAATTCGTTAATATTTTTTAATATTGCGTTTGCAAATAATAACTTTAAGACATGTCCTCCCTTGAAGCTTGTACCGATGAAGAACTGATTACTCGTCTTAGGGGTGAAGATCAGACTGCGTTTACTGAGATATACCGGAGATTTTGGGACAAAGTATTTACCGTGGCATTTCATCGTTTGCAAAACCAAGCTGAAGCCGAAGAAGTAGTGCAGGATGTTTTTTTTAGTTTATGGAAACGGCGCAGCAGCTTAGAAATACAATATAGTTTAAATACCTACCTCAGCACTGCAGCAAAATACCAGATCATTACTAGGCAGCGCAAGCTTTATTTAAAGGAAAAAGTGGTAAACGTTACAGATCTATCTAACGAAGCTGGAGTAGATAGTACGCAGCTATGGTTTTCTGAACGTGAACTTCGGCAGCAATTAGATCATCACATTGAACAGCTTCCCGAAAAATGCAGGTTGGTTTTTAAAATGAGCAGGGAACAATATAAATCTTATGCACAAATAGCCGAAGAACTAGGCGTGTCGGAAAAGACGGTCGAAGCCCATATCACTAGAGCATTAAAAGTTTTAAGGGGAAAGCTACAAGTTGGCCTACCCTTTATCCTTTATCTTCTGTCCAAATAATTTTTTTTCTTTTTTGATGTAGGGTGCTGTAGTCGTTGTGCGACTATAGGTTAAACGCATCACAAATTGGAATCGAAAAACGAACATAACTATATACAAGAAATTGCCAACAAAAGGCTTAATGGAACGGCCACACCCGAAGAAATTGATTTTTACGAACGGTGGTACGCATCATTCGACGACGGAGAATTGGAATTAAATGTGGCAAACAAGCTGGATTCGGAACAGTTGGGTGCCGAGCTGTATGCAAAGCTGATGGTAAAAATTGAAAAGCAGGAGCGCAAACCATTGCGAATAAAATCTTACTTTAAATGGGCTGGCGCAGCGGCTGCAGTGTTGGTATTGGCCGTAGGATATTTGGTCTATCAAAAGGGTGGGCTGGAAAAATTTACAGATGGCCTTTTTGTCAGTTACCAGCCAATAGAGCCAGGCAGGCGCACGGCAACGTTGAAACTTGGCAATGGACAGGTAGTAGAACTTAAAGAGAATAAAGAAGGACTTGTGATTGCTGCTGCGGATTTATTATATACAGACGGCACCAGTTTAGCTTACGATAAAGAGGCTATAGGTGATGCCAAAGAGATGGTACTGAGTACGCCGAAAGGAGGCACTTATCAGGTAACCTTGCCGGATGGTTCAAAAGTGTGGCTAAATGCGCTTAGTAGTATTGTATTGCCATCTAATTTTGCAGGTGCTTTAGAAAGACAGGTGCAATTAAGTGGAGAAGCTTATTTTGAAATTGCAAAAGCCGAGATGGAAGTAGGTGGAGTAAGCAAGCGTAGACCATTTATTGTTGCCATTGGCAATAAAAAAGTGGAGGTATTGGGAACCCATTTCAATGTGAGGAGTTACCAAGGCGAACCTAGTGTTAAAACTACGCTAATTGAAGGTAGCGTAAGGGTACTTGCCGGAAAACAACAAAAAACCATTACGCCAGGGCAACAAGCGGTAGCTACTGCTAACGAAATAACTGCGGCTACCGTAGATGTAGAAGAAACTATTGCTTGGAAAAACGGCAATTTCCAATTTGCAAACGAGAAGATAACACAAGTTATGGAGGAAATTGGACGCTGGTACAATGTCGAAATTGTGTATCAAGGTACTGTTACCGCAGAAGGTTTTGGCGGTACCATTTCCCGAAGTAAACCAATTACAGAAGTATTGGCATCTTTAGAAGAAACCGGAGCTGTACATTTTAAAATTGAAGGAAGGAGGGTGGTCGTTATGCCGTAGTGTAATAAGCACCGTTAGATCAATAAACCGGAAGTGGTTCGAAGCACTCCCGGCTAAAAGTTCGAGCGGTTAGGATAGAAAATTGCGTTAATCAACTAAACCTTATAACCAACAAACTAGGATACCAATATGCTGCTTAGCAGCGGGTATTCAATCAAAGATATGAAAAAATCCATTTTATTGGAGGGTAGGCTACAAGCTTGTTCTTCCAGTCGAATTATGGGGCGAATATTAAGACTTGTTACCGTCTTTCTTGCAGTTTTCGCCTTTCAAGTTAGGGCCAGCTACGCCCAAGTTGTCACCATTTCAAAAACAAATGCAAAAATAGTAGACATCTTTAAAGAGATCAGAAAGCAAACAGGTTTTGATTTTGTGTACACCTCATCACAAATTAATGATGCCAAGCCAGTAACCATCAATGTACAACAGGTTTCATTAAACGAAGCATTGGCGGCCTGTTTCAAAAATCAACCTTTAGGCTATACCATCAAAAATAAAACCATTATTGTAAAGGAGAAAACGGCTGAAGTTAAAACGGCAAATACGCAAGTAAGATATCGTTCGGTTACCGGTAGGGTAATTGATGTAGGTAAGCGTCCGCTACCGGGAGTAACGGTATTGTCTAAAGAACTGAATGTGCGTACCGTAACCAATAAAGACGGAGAATATAAGATAGATGTGGTGGAAGAAGGACAGGCGACTTTGATTTTTTCCTTTATCGGGATGCAGACCAAAGAGGTTACGGTTGGATTAAGAACTACCTTAGATGTGACCTTATTTGACGCCGTAAACGAAATGGAAACAATGGTGGTAACAGGTTACCAAACGTTGAAAAGAGCCGATGTAGTAGGTTCTGTAGCTACCATCCAAGCAAAAGAACTTAATTTTAACGGTATCAATACACTAGAGCAAGCGTTACAAGGTAAACTCGCTGGTTTGGTAGTAACCAATCCTAGCGGGATGATAGGCACCAAGCAGAACGTTAGGGTAAGGGGAACCTCTACTTTGGTAGGAACACAAGAACCAATCTGGGTAGTGGATGGAGTTATCCAAGAAGACCCTCTTCCGTTTAAGGCCCAGGAATTGAATACTGCTGGTGGTGTTACCACAGATAATTTCGATTACCTTCGAAATTTCGTTGGAAATTCTATCCGTTGGCTAAATCCCAATGACATTCAAGACATCACTATCCTCAAAGACGCTTCGGCAACGGCCATTTATGGTGTGCGTGCGGCTAATGGTGTCATTGTCATTACTACCAAAAAAGGGCAGGTAGGGCCACCGGCAATCAATTATTCTACCAATCTAAGTGTAACCGAAAAGGTAAATTATGACAGGCTTAATTTAATGAACTCGAAGGAACGTGTAGCCGTTTCTAGGGAGATTTTTGAACGTGGTCTAACTTCTCCAGTAGTGAACAATAACATTGGCTATGCCGGTGCACTGAACGAGTATCTTTATCTGAAGACCATCAACGAAGCAGAATTTAACGCGAGAGTGGCCGCCTTGGAAACTGTAAATACCGATTGGTTCGACATTCTATTCAGAAAGCCATTCAGTATGTCGCATAACTTGGGTATTTCTGGCGGGAGTACTTCAACCAGATATTTTACTTCATTTGGTTACAATACCAGCAACGGTACAGCAATCGGTAACGATAGCCGTAGCCTTAGTGGCAATTTGTCTATCGTATCTGACTTGCGGAAAAACCTTACGCTAAGTCTACGTTTATCTGCATCGAAAGCCACCACCAATGGATTTTATCAGGTAAGTCCTTACGATTATGCTAGCAAGATGAACAGGGCGATTGCTGCCTATCAGGACAATGGCGAACTTAGCTTTTATAGAAACAGATCTGGATACTTCTTTAATTTTATCAATGAGCGAAATCAAACTGGTAACACCAATACCGTGCTAGCCACCAATGCGGTGATGGATGTCAATTACCAGGTGTTGAAAAATTTACGTTTACAGACGTTGTTTAGTTATAATGGCTCGGCAACCAACGGCTCAACCTACGCTACGGAAAAAACTGAATATGTATCTAGGGCCTTGAGGTTTGCAGAATATGGTATCAAGCCCTCTGATCCAGCATATATCAATTCTAGGTTGCCCGTAGGCGGAGAATACAATCAGGTGATGAATACGGGCCGGACTTGGAACTGGCGCAATAATCTTTCTTTTAGCCAAACATTTGGCCAAAAACATACTGTGGCAGCAATGTTGGGATGGGAGGCCAATAGTACATCTTATGAAGGCTTCCAGTCTACAGATTACGGTTATCTCCATGACAGGGGAAAGTCTTTCGCCACACTTCCATTAACCTATACTACAGCTAAAACAGTGAACCCGTTATTGGTCTCTATTCCAACCATCATTGACAGAAGGGTGAACACCATGGGACTTTACATCACCTCAAGTTATTCTTATGATAGTAGGTATGTGGTCAACTTCAGTGTTAGAAATGATAGGTCTAACCGTTTCGGGCAATTTACCAATGAAAAGTTCAATCCTGTATGGGCGGGTGGTTTCCGTTGGAACATTGCAAATGAGAAATGGTTTGTGGCCAATAACTGGTTAAGTGGGCTAAGTTTGCGAAGTTCATTTGGTTATCAGCGCAACATCGCCGCTAACGTAAGCCCTGACCTGATTATCAAAATACCTACTGGTGCCACTGTCAACAGTACCGACGTTTTTACTGGTGAGACTTTGTTAACCGTACGCAGTCTTCCTTACGGTGATTTGCGTTGGGAGCAGACCATGAGCCTAAACTTAGGCTTGGACTGGAGTCTCTTCAACAACAAGATAGGTGGTTCTTTCGAGTATTATACCAAGCGTGGAAGGGAACTGATCACGAGTTTGGATGTGCCGGCCGAATATGGTGTGAATTCGATGTTGATCAATGGAGGTTCAATGAACAACACGGGTTACGAACTAACGGCTAATTTTGTACCTGTGAGAACCAGGAATTTTACTTGGTCGGTAAATTTAAATACTTCGAAGAATATCAATAAGATTACCAAAACTGGCCCTCAGGTGGTCAGCTGGCAAACAGCGGCAATGGGGCAGATGAATGCTGTTGGAATGCCGGTCTCTGCTTTCTACGCGTTTAAATACACAGGAATCGATCCTGCAAATGGAGAACCAACATTCGATCTATCGGTAGCTCCAGGGGCCAATCCCAATGATCCTACATCTTTCATGAAATACGTAGGAAAGCTAGATCCAGATTTTACTTCTGGTCTGGGTATGAACTTTAGGTACAAGATGTTGACTTTCAGCAGCTCTTTTTACCTACAGGTAGGTGGAAGCCGCTTTTTGCCTCCTTTGTATAATTATGCGGCTACAAACAGTGGTCTGCCTACAGAATATGAGAACCTTTCACGTCAGATCTTAGATCGATGGACACCTGATAATCCGAATGCTACTGTACCGGCACTCCCTAACGGCACGCTCCCGGTAGTGGAGCTTCCAAACAAGGACCAACGTCCGGACAGGAATGTATATAACTTCTATAATTTCAGTACAGATAGGGTGGTTAGTGCGACCAGTCTGCGCTGCAACGATATCAGGGTTACTTATTCACTTCCCGAAGATGTTGTTAAAAAATTAAAATGTAAAAGCGTAGCGATAACAGGCGGCGTGACCAACCCGTTTTCGATCAACAGTCGTGATTTTAAGGGAATAGACCCTGAAGTGGCCTTAGGAGGTCAACCAAGGACTAGAAATTATACCATCAACCTGAACCTAAGTTTGTAAAAAGATGAAAAAAATATTTTTATATAACCTCATTTTCTTGGCCATGACCTTTTGCTCATGTAAGAAATTTTTAGAGGAGTATAGCCAGGACGAAATGCGTCCAGGATCAACGGACGATTTAACGGCATTGATGTACAGTGAGGCATATCCTTATGTCGCTAAAATGGAGACATTTGATGCACTCACCGACGATATACAGAACAACGCCCTGGTGAATGTGAACGGGGTGCCCATTCCAGCTTACTTGACCACATTACAGGCAGCTAGCCAAATGTTCACTTTTAATCCTACCATGTTCGACGCTATTAATTCAAATAGTGATCCTGGCAATCTTTATGGAACCGTTTACCTTAAAATTAAGGGCTGTAATGTGATAATCGATCACTTAGACAGGGTTTCTGGTACCGCGGTGGAAAAGAACGCTATTTTGGGGCAATGCTTGTTCCTAAGGGGATTTTATTATCTCAAATTAGTCACGACTTATGCGAAAATGTACAATGCACCTGGTATAGATCCTGCCACGGCTTTGGGCGTGCCTTTGGTATTGAGCAGCCAAGTAAAAGATGGTGGTTTAACTAGAAACTCATTAAAAGAAGTGTATGATCAGATTGAAAAGGACTTAACTACGGCAGAAGAACTTTTAAGAAATAATTATAACCCCACCAATGCCTTTAGGATAGGTAGTGACCTTGCAAATGGGATGCTTTCACGTTTTTATCTTTATAGGGGGATGGCGGGTGATTATGATAAAGCAATCCAAGCCGCTACAAGGGCCTTGCAGAATAGAGCTACATTGACGGTTTTAGCTAGTCAAGTGGCTGCTAATGGAAGTATCGCCGCCAACGGAATCTACAATGCTGCTAGTCCAGAGGTGCTTTGGGTTTATGGAGGAGTTCATCCAGATTTGCTTACCGTAAATATTGACAGTCGATCATTGCCTCCGTTTTCAGTATCTGCGGATTTAATTGCCCAGTACGATAAAGGTACAGGTACTTCGAATTACGGGGATCTCCGTTACCAATACTACTTCCAATTTTTTACGGTGAGTGGCAATAGGTTTCCCTATCGTACAGCTAAAAATACACTAAATGCGCAGTATGGATCTAGAGGTTTTAGAGTAGCAGAACTTTATCTCAATCGTGCCGAAGCCTATGCCCAGAAATATTTAGCAAGTGGTGATGCGGCAGATAGAACAGCTGCACTAGCCGACCTGAACACCTTGCGCAGAAGCCGTTACGATACAAGGAATACGGCCTACACGCCGATAAATATCACTGATGCACAAGAATTGTATAAATTTTGCCAAGAAGAGCGTAGAAGAGAACTGGCACTAGAAGATGGACATCGTTTCATTGATTTGAAGCGGTGGAGAATGGACGTAACCCACGTGTTTACCGGAACCGATAATGTAACCAGTACCTACACATTGCCAGCCAACAGTCCGCTATTTGCCTTGCCAATCCCGTTCAATATTATGGTGGCAAATCCTAGCCTAATTCAGAATCCAAGATAAATTCATCATCACAAAATTTGATCTCATGAAAATTTATTTGAACATATTACATGTACTCCTGATCCTTGTTGGCATGAGTTCATGTAAAAAAGAAAAAGAAGCTTTAGCGCCTTCTGATATTGATATAACCTATCACGTGCCACAAGGAAACAATCCCTTTGACCAAACTATAGTGAATTATTATGAAAATTATGGCAGCTATCTGCTATATAAGTTTAACGAACGCGATGCCTATTGGACGCCAACTGGATGGAGAAAGCCGGTGGTGGGTTCTGCCGGTAGTTGGAGTGTTGGTGCGGAAGTGATAGCGGCTGAACAAAGTGCTATACCAGCACAACTTGATTTGCTAGATAAAAGCTTCTTCAGTCTTTATCCCCAGAGTTTCCTTAAGCAGTTTTTGCCGGTTAAGATTTTGCTATGTAGTAAAGTGGATTCGATCTACACAGCGTATATTTTTAATCCAACCTACACGGCAACTAAAGGTATTAAAAAAGTGCCGGCCTATTATAGCTATGATAATATTGCGGTAAACTATGGCGATGCTACGATAAATCAGATGAGTAATGCCGAAAAGTTGGCTTTCCTCGCCAGGGTAAATCAGGTATTTTTCCAAAGTATCAATGAGCGTGCGCTAATTAAGCCTAGCACAGAGTTTATCAACAGCGCAGATTATAGCACTAGCAATGCAAGTCAGGCAGTAGCCTATGGCAAGGGAATTATTCCAAGCTATACTTCGTCCATCACTCCGGTAAGTGATTGGAATGCCTATGTAATGGCCATGGTTACTTTATCTGAAGCTGACCTGAATCGTTCTGTAGCCAATACGAACACGAGTGCGGTAGGCATTTTAAACCCCACAAAGGATACCAACGGATTAATCAAAAAGCGCTACAACATGGTGAGAAACTACTTCATCAACACTTATCAGGTAGATCTCCAAGCCATAGGCAACAAATCTAGAGGATTGTAAAGGTTTTTATCAATACACACAAATGTATCGTCACGGGGATCCGTGGCGGTACTTTTTAACACACATCAATGAAACTACTTAAAAAGTTGTTGCTGATAGGGCAGCTGTGCCTATGTACCACGCTAATGGCGCAAACAATACCAGCGCTTCCGGCGGTGCAAACATTCGTTAAGCCAAATGCAACAAAATATAGGGGACTCTTTAACATATACCAGCAAGAAGACAAATATTATCTGGAAATTCCGGATACCTTGTTGAACAGGGACATACTAGCTATGGTTGTCATCAACAAAGGTTCTGCTCAAGTGTCTAGGGATACGAGAAGGCGTTTTGGCTTTGCTGGAGACGTGGTGCACGAGTCTACCTTTAAATTTAATAAAAGTAAAAAAGGGGTGATAAATATGGAACAGTCACAGTTCTATATGTCTCCTAATGATAAAAGTACATATGAAGCAACACTTAAAAACAAATTAACACCTATTGTGGCTTCTTTTGTGCCGGTGGCAAAAAACGAGGGATCTACATTGATAGACATTACCGCTTCGTTAAATAGCGATATGCACTATCTGTCACTTAGTGGGGCAAAAGAAGAATTGGGGCTTGGTCCGTATCAGGCTAATCTGTCGCGTCCTATCGGTATTGCTGCCTATAAGAACAACATTGTATTCCGTTCGGTAAGGGCTTATGGCGCTGGTAGTGCAACCCCAAAACCGCAGAGTATTACACCTACGGAGCCCCAACAGCCTGCACAACAAGACAAGCAGATGAATGGCCCAACCATGTGGGAAATTGGTGCAAGCTGGTATCTATTGCCCGCCCAACCCATGCGCCAAAGACTTGCAGATAAACGTGTAGGTTATTTTACCAGGGTGATTAAAGACTACGGACAAGATTTAAATAAAGCAGAAGATAGGCTTTTAGCTGCCAGATGGAAAATTGAACCAAAGTCACAAGATATAGAAAAATATAAACGCGGAGAATTGGTAGAGCCAGCAGAGCCTATCGTGTTTTACGTAGATAAAAATACTCCTGAATATTTGCGCCCATATTTTATTGCCGGTGTTAATGCTTGGCAGGGTGCTTTTGAAAAAATTGGGTTCAAGAACGCAATAATGGCAAAAATGGAACCTACACCAGAAGAAAACCCTGATTTTTCTATAGACAATGCAAGTTATTCAGTAATTTCTTATAAACCATCTACCACGGCTAATGCTTATGGGCCGATGGTGGTCGATCCACGTTCTGGACAGATCATCAGTTCGCACGTAGCAGTTTTTCACAACATCACAGATTTGCTGCAACGTTGGTATTTCATCATGTGTGCGGCCAATGATCCTGAAGCTAGGAAGCTGCCTTTATCACAAGATATTATGGGCAGATTGATGAAGATGGTAATTACACACGAAGTAGGCCATACGCTTGGGCTTAGACATGATTTTGCGGGCAGCCACAGTTACGATGTAGATAGTGTACGTAAGAGATCTTTTGTGGCCAAGCACGGTTTTGGAGCTTCAATTATGGATTATTTGAGGTTCAACTATGTAGCGCAGCCAGAAGACGGGTTTACTGCCGAAGAGCTTTTACCTAAAATTGGTATTTATGATGAATATGCGATCGAATGGGGATATAAATATTTTTCTCAGTATAAAACCGTAGAACAGGAAGCTGAGGCACTGAAGAATTGGGTAAGCCAAAAGAGAAAAGATCCCAAATATTTTTATTTCCCAGAGGGAGATTTTTTCGATCCAAGGGTACAGTCTGAAGATATGGGCAGCAACGCCATGAAGGCAGGTACGCTCGGTATCAAAAATTTAAAACTGATCATGCAAAATTTGGAAGCTTGGCTTGAAAATGACGATGACGAAAATTATACCATGATGAAAAGAATGCATAGTGCCGTTGCCAGCAGGTATAATGAATATTTAGCCCACGTACTAAAAAATATTGGTGGTAGATACGCCGACCAAGCTTTAATGATCGAAGAGAAAACAAACTATCAACCAGTTGGCAGAGCAACGCAAAAGGAAGCGATGACCTTCATCAACGATTATTATTTCCAAGAGCCTACATGGCTTTTCCCAGAAAATGTTGTAGACAAAACGAGGTTCGCTTTTAGTGGTCCAGTAGCTGCAGATTATGAGACATTTCTGGGTAAGGTCTTCTTTAAATTTTCTGCCATTTCTAGGAACGAGCGTATAGTAGGTCAGGAAACTTATGCGGTGAGCGAATTTTTTGATGATATCTATAAAGGCATTTTTATGGATTTGGATAATAGCGCACCAATTTCCGATTATAAGAAAATGCTGCAGCGAGGTTACGTGAACAAATTATTAAGTTCCGTATTTAATCCGGCAAGCTATGATAACGATGTGGCTATTATTTTAAAGCAGCAGATAGAAAAAATAAAGGATAATTGCGATATGGCCTTGCAGAAGAAAACAGATACATCGTCTAAAGCACATTTAAGTGCTATAACAGCCATGATTGAGCAGTGGAAAGGCAAAAAGCCAACGAGTTAATGAATGCTGAAAACAAAAAATAAGTAAATGAAAAAAATATTCTCCATAGCAATACTGTTCTTGGCATGTGCTTTTCAAGGCATTGCACAGCAAGGCAAACCCAACACCCCCTTAGCTTTTGATAAATTTTTCAAAGAAAAAATGCAAGTGGTTACGGGGCATTTTCCTATCTACCAGTTAGATGATAAGTATTTTCTTCAAATTGGCGCACAGCAATTAGATCGAGATATTCTTGTAGTAGGCGATATCCGTTATGGGGCTGCTATGATCTCTAAATCATCTGGTGTGCTAAAGTTCACCAAAGGTCCGGGCGAAAGTTTGTATGTAACTAGAAGCAATTACAGTGAGCAAGCTGTAGACAATGTACCTATGGCCAATTTGTTAAGCGGATCGACCCTAGAGCCCATTAGCTTTACTTTTAAAATTGAGGCTTTTGGAAAAGATACGGGTAGTTACATTATCGATATCACCAAACAATTGATAGACGGCGGCGAGCTTTTCTCATTCAAAAATTATAACCTTATTGCTAATCCAGATGCCACTAGGTCTGGGGTAGAAAGTGTAAGTGCAATTAACAATGGTGTAGCTTTCAATGTATACAGATCGCAGAATAACAGCGGGAGAGACTATAACGGAAAGCAGTTCGACCAAGCGTCAACTTTCCAAATCGGTTTGGTATTGCAACAACTATCAACCACACCAATGCCAATAAAACTAAGCGATAGAAGAATTGGTTTCGATACACGTTCCTTTACAGATTTTGGTGTAACAGGCTACGCTGCTAAAAAAGTCAATGTCATTAAAAAATGGAATGTACTAGTTAAGCCCGAAGATGTAGCTAAATATAAAGCTGGTCACTTGGTAGAGCCACAACGTACAATAGTGGCATATCTTCATCCATCTATCCCCAAATACTTAATGGATGCAGTGAAAGAGGGAATACTAGAATGGAATAAATGTTTCGAAACTGCCGGATTTAAGAACACTATTAAGGTTGTTTTGCCAGATAACGCCAAACAACAACTGATGGAAGAAGGGAGTATACTGGTAGCTTGGGGCGGGGTGTCAAACAAGGCAGCCGTTGAAACAGTTGAAGACCCTCGTACCGGAGAAATCAAAACCGCAAAAATTACCTTTTCAGATAATGTGATAGATGATTTGCTGCAGAAATATTTTGTGCAGTGTGGCAGTTTAGATCCTCGTATTCAAAAAGATGCATCTTCGCCATCAGTGCGATATGATATCCTAAAATTTAAGGTAACTCAGGCTATGGCACAAGTGCTGGGAATGTTGCCAAATTACGCAGGTAGTGCGGCTTATACAGTGCAACAAGTTAGCAATCCGCAATGGGTAATGCAGCACGGCTTTTCTGCTTCCATTACCGACGATTTGGAATTCAATTATCTGATGATGCCGGTAAAGAATTTTAAAAGCAAGTTAGTTGTACCTAGTATTGGCGCCTATGATCATTTTGCAATTAATTGGGCTTACCGCCAGTTCCAGGATACGAAGACAAAACCTGATTTTTTGAAAGAGGGTAAAATCAATCCTGTTTATTATTACGCGGCAGAAGATAAAAGCAACCCCTTGGCGCAAGCTAAAGATTTATCATCAAATAATATAGAAGCAGCTCAGTTAGGTATCGAAAGACTTAGCGCCTTTTATCCACAATTAGATGGAATTGCTACTAAAATGAAAGACGATACTTGGGATACTTACATGTTATTGGCTGCAAATTTCATCATGACTTATGATCAATATGTAAGTAGTGTACTTCCAAATATTGGCGGCAAACAACGCTTTACAGTAATGAAGGGCTATAATCATGTTCCTTTGGTTTATATCTCTAAAGCTCGTCAGCAAGCAACCTTCGATTTTCTCTATAAAAATGTTCTAAAAGCTGTGCCAGCGTGGACAAAAAATGATAGGGCACAACTTACCGACGGATCGAACACAGAAACCTTAGTGACCAAAACCGCTGTTAAGGTGGTAAACGCATTGGTAAATACCGATTTGCTTATAAATCTCTTAGAGTCTGAAAGTTCTGGTCAGCAAGACGTTTTTGGTACGAAGGACTTATTCCAAAACATTGATCGTTATATTTTCCACAACTTTGATTCAAAAATAGGCCTAACCAGCTACCAGCGTAATGTGCAGGCTACATTCATTAGAAGCTTACAGGCATTGGCATCAAAAAACAAAGTAGCTGCCGGATTGACCGAAATAAGTGTAATACTTAATGCTTACACCAATTCTCTATCCATCCGTATAGATCAAATGGCTAAATCACATACTGATTTATTAACCAGAGAACATTTTCAATTAATGAAGATGTTGGTAGATAGTGAACAAAATGCAAAATAGAATGAAAAACTTAAGCATAATGGCGCTGATACTTTTAATAGGTATCGCCGTAAAAGCGCAAACTAAGACCATCAATTTTGAAAAATTGACTTTTCAAGAAGCTTTAGCAAAGGCGAAAAAAGAGAATAAACCAGTTTTTGTAGATTGCTATACCACCTGGTGCATTCCCTGCAAGCAAATGGAGATGAATGTTTTTACCCAAGACAGCGTAGCTGATTTCTACAATAAGAATTTCATCAATATTAAAATAGATATGGAAAAAGGTGAAGGACCTTCTTTACGTAAAACTTATACGGTAGAGGCCTATCCTTCTTACTTAATCGTAGAAGCCGACGGAAAAATTAAACACAAATATGTAGGAGGGATGTCGGCTAAGGAATTTCTGGCCAATGCAGCAAAAGGTGTAACGGTTAGTGATGTGGCTAAACTGAACGCACAATATGAGAGTGGCGATCGGTCGCCAGAATTTATGCGAGCTTATATCAAGCAAAAAATCAAGGTAATGGAAATTTCAAAAGCAAAGCAGCTTAATGCCGAGTTAATGGATATTCTTACTCCGCAAGAAAAAGCAAGTCCAGAAAACTGGTTCCTGTTTGGGCAAAATAGGTACACCATGTATCTTTCAGATTTGTTTAGCCCGAATTTTAAATATTTAACAGATCATTGGAGAGATTTTGCTGCAAAAAACACCAAAGATACGGTAGATAAAAAACTATCTTCTGTTTACAGACAGATCGCCTCTTGGACACTTAATGGCTTTTATGTAAAGGTTAAGCCTTTTGATAAGAGTAACTATGAACTGTATAAAGCGCAAATCAGAAATACTGAAATGCCAGATAAAGCGCAGCTATTGGTAATGATGGATATTGCCATAGCTGCGGGCGAAAAAGATATAGCTACGGTAACGGCGCTGCTTTTAAAACATTTAGGTTCTTTTTCTGAAGATAACCGCCGCATCCTTTTTGATTATACTACGTTCGGCAGATCAATTAAAGGTTACGATTTTCCACAAATTGCTGCCCTTTCAGACGAAATTTCTAGGACTTCGAGCAACCCCTTCCTGATCAATTTATTCAAGAGTATGAAAGAAAGATATGTGCAAAAAGCAAATTAGTATAGCGCTGTTGATTTGGTGCTGCGCTGTTTCTGTTTTTGCACAGCACGCCAATTTCGGAGCGGCAAAGAAATACGATGCCAACAATTTGGCAATTCGGATAGGCACGCTTAAGATTGTCCCTTTTTTTTTAAAGAAAACGCCTAGTTTCTGGTTTGTAACCGACGAGCCAAACGCCCAAATGGTAGCTTTGCCAGAACCAACCGATAGTTCGGCAATGCCGAAGAAAAATACGATATATTACATTGTTAATATGAAGACCGGTAAAAGGCAGGAGCTTTTTGATAAAGCTGCAATTGCTAAACAGTTACAAAGTTTTATAGGCGGTAAATTTGATCAAAAGCAGGTGTCTTATTTACCAAGTTTTTCTGACGACGAAACCACGGTGCAAGTAAAGTATGGAACTCAGCTTTACCACTATAATTACACCAGCAAGCAGCTTAAGCAGGGCACTAATAATGGTACGAAGAAGCTGTATCCAAAATTTGGCACTTCTGCAGATGGGAAATGGGAATTGTACGTACGAGCTCATAACTTATACATGGCAGATACTGCAAATAAAAAGAATGAGGTACAATTAAGTGCTGATGCAGAGCCTTATTATTCTTTCTGTGTAGATGAAAAAGGTATTTACGCCGTAGACAAAACTTATCCATCGATAGCTAAATGGATTAATGATAGGTATTTTTATGCGATCAGGGTAGATAAACGAAAGGTACAAACCATGTCTGTTGTAAATTCAGCAACTTTGCCCAGACCCAGGGTGTCCACCTACAAATATGAACTGCCAGGGGATAAGGACGTTGCACAGTTTGAGCTTTTTATTGGAGATGCACAGCACAGGTCGATGAAAAAAATTGACCTTCAGCGATGGCCAGACCAGCAATTGGAGGTGGTGGCTTCGCCCGGTAACACAGCAGAACTTTTTGTATTGCGGCGTAAACGTACCCGAGATGAAATGGAGCTTTGTGCAGTAAATTTAGCCAATGGCAAGGTTCGTACCATTATCCATGAAGTAAGTAAGCCCTTTATCAACGAAGATCTTTTTAACGTTTCCATCATAAAATCGGGGACCGAGATTATTTGGTGGAGCGATCGGAGTGGTTGGGGACAATATTATAGATACGATGCGAATGGTAAACTGCTTAACCATATTACCAAAGGCAATTTTACAGCCGGGAAAATTACGGCCATCGATACCGCAAAAGGTTTTGCCTATCTGTATACATATGGCAAGCAGGCTAGTGTAAATCCGTATTATGCATTTTTTCATAAGGTTAGCCTTGATGGTAAAACCGAAAAATTACTGACGCCTGAAAATGCCACGCATCAAGTTTCCATGTCGCCAGATCAAAAATATTTGGTAGATACCTATTCTAGGATTGATGCACCGCCAATAACAGTGCTGCGCAAAACAGATGGTACTTTGATGTGCGAAATATTCAAAACCGATGCAAGTAAGCTGTATGCCTATGGTTGGAAACATCCTGAGCCATTTGTAGTAAAGGCTAAAGATAGTGTGACTAATTTATACGGATTGATGTGGAAACCTTTTGATTTCGATCCTAATAAAAAATATCCGGTCATTTCGCAAGTTTATCCTGGGCCACAAACTGAAACTGTTTGGTCTGATTTTACCGTGTTAGACAGGTACAACAATACGGCTTTGGCACAACTGGGTTTTATTGTAGTGGTAGTTGGTCATCGTGGCGGTTCGCCTATCCGCAATGCCGCCTACTACAAATATGGGTATGGCAATCTTCGTGATAACGCTATTGACGACGATAAACATGCGTTAGAGCAATTGGCAAACAGATATAACTATTTTGATTTAAAGAGGCTGGGTATCTTCGGTCACTCTGGCGGCGGTATGATGACCGTGGCGGCCATGTGCAAATACCCTAATTTTTATAAGGTGGGAGTAGCTTCATCAGGTAATCACGACAATAGAATCTACAATCGCACTTGGGGCGAGACTTATCAGGGCGCTGAAAATAAAATGTCAATTAACCAAGATATAGTCAAAAATTTAAAAGGGCATTTACTGCTGGTTACCGGAGAAGTAGATGAAAATGTGAACCCGGCAAATACTTATAGGATGGCGGATGCACTAATCAAAGCTGATAAGGATTTTGACCTGATGGTGCTGCCGGGGCAAAGCCACAGCTACGAAGGTGCAGCCAAGTCCTATTTCCAAAAGCGGCTTAGAACCTATTTTGCTAAGTATTTAATAGAGTAAGAATAAGTACTTACGCTTAAAAAATGATGAATAGAAATTAATATTTAGTAGTTAATAAGTAAACGGAGTTTGGCCGGATGGCCACTCCGTTTTTCACAATAGGGAAGATTCTATTAGCATTGATAGCTGGTAATCTATTTACTTTGTATAAACATACCTATGGTTTTTACAAACTAAAATTGATGTCGTAACCAAATATGCTGAGTAATGGAAAAGAATACATCCGATGCTAGGTTAGTGAATGTAGTTCAAATAGCTAGGGATTATATCTTAAGCCTCCTAAAGGATAAGTTTTTATATCATTGTTTTAAAAAAAAATCTGCTGCTTTACATACATAATCTATAAATGGACCCAAGTCATAGATTTATTTTTACCACCATAAGAGCGGAAATTTTATTTCATCTACAGAGCTGGTCACTAGGTCTGGCTTAAATGCATATTTTCCCAGTGTTTCTTTTTTGGTTATTCCCGAGAGAACTAAGATGGTCTTATAGCCCATCTGCACACCCCCTTGTATGTCGGTTTCCATCGTATCACCGATAACCGTAGTTTCACTGGTTTCCAGTCCCAAAAATTTACGGGCAGATCTCATCATTACCGGGCTGGGTTTTCCAGTTACAAACGCTTTTACTCCGGTAGCTTCTTCTATCATCGCCGTGGTAGCTGCAATGCCCAAATTGTTCCAGCCGGGTTTTTTTGGAGAGGGATCCCGGTTGGTGGTAATGAACTTCGCTCCAGCTAAGATCATATCAACGGCTCTTTGTACCATTTCTAGTGTGAAATTTCTACCTTCACCCAATACTACATATTCGGGATCTGTGTTTACCAAGGTTATGCCATATTCATGCAAACTGCTTAACAGTCCCCCTTCACCAAGTACATAGGCAGTTCCATTTGGGCTTTGATCTGAAAGAAATTTTGCGGTAGCCATGGCACTAGTGTATACATGCCCTTTATCTACCTTAATGCCTAAACCCTTCAATTTTCTCACTACCTCCAAGCTGGTACGTTGGCTGTTGTTGGTCATGAATGCAAATGGAATTTGTTGTTCTATAAGTTTTTTTATGAACTTGTCGGCCCCCAAGATAAGTTCCTCGCCGCTATAAATCACACCGTCCATATCAATTAGTAATCCTTGTTTCATACGCTTCTTTTTTTTATAAAGATATGGGTTAAAAAGGGAACCTTTTGATAAAAAATTAGCATTAATGAATAATTACCCTGAGGGCGTAGGTTTAAAAGTTGAGCTTAAGTTGGCTAATTATTTTCTTAATGGATATTAGAAAGAAAACTTCAAAGGTAACCGCACCATACATTTATCAGTGGCTTGTTCATTTATTGTTGGATTCGCTTTTTTGATACGCTCGAATAGGAGGCAGTGTAGTTATATAGCGCTTGCAATCTTAAAAAAGGAGCACAATTTAACATAAGTGACAGTTAACAGTACAAAAGTATCATGCTTGTTGGGCATAGTCGCATAAATTTGTCGATAATCATTTCCATTGCATGTTATAAGCTTCGGATTTTGCCAAACCAAATATTTTTAAACACTGATGAACAAATTTTTATTAGAGATTTTAGTACCTATCGTTATGGTTTCTCTCTCGGTCTGGCCAGCAAAGGCACAGCGGCCTATTATCCAAACTAAATTCACTGCCGATCCCGCGCCGATCGTGATAAATGATACCGTTTTTTTATATACTAGTCATGATGAGGATGATGCATTTGGTTTTAAAATGCAGAACTGGCTTTTGTACACCTCTACTGATATGGTAAATTGGAGAGATCATGGAGTGGTAGCTTCTTTAAAAGATTTCAAGTGGGTGAATACTGATAATGGAGCATGGGCGCCGCAAGTGGCCCAGAGGAATAACAAATATTATATGTATGTGCCTATGCCGGGTTTTGGTATCGGCGTTTTAGTTGCCGATAACCCATACGGGCCATTCAAGGATGTTTTGGGTAAGCCCCTTATCAAAAATAGTAGCGATGATATAGACCCAACTGTGTTTATTGATGACGATGGACAAGCGTATCTGTATTGGGGAAATCCGAACTTGTATTACGTAAAACTGAACAACGATATGGTTTCTTACTCGGGGGCCATAATTAAAGATCCACAACTTGCAAAAGTTAAGGGACAGCCAGATCCGTATCATTATCAAGAAGGTCCCTGGGTTTGGAAACGAAATGGACGCTATTATTTATCTTATGCTTCCACTTGCTGTCCAGAGGGTATTGGTTATGCCATGAGCAGTTCTCCTACAGGACCTTGGGAATATAAAGGAATGATCATGGATGGGGATAAGCGTTCAAGCGGTAATCATCCAGGTATTATCGATTATAAAGGGCAACCTTATGTATTCGGCTTTAATTATGCCATTCTGAAGCAAAATATGTCCAAACATTACGAAAGACGATCGGTATGTGTAGAGAAACTGACTTATAACCCAGATGGGACAATTCAGAAGCTTCCCTTTTGGTCCAAAAACGTAGATCAGGTAGGTACTTTAAATCCATTTTTGCGTACTGAGGCCGAAACTATGGCCTATAGTGAAGGACTGAAGACAGATGTTCAAGTAGAGTGGGAACGACATATCCCTTGGGATAAAGGAAGGAAAGTATCCGAAAAAATCTTTCTGTCGAGTATCAATAACGGAGATTTTTTACAGGTGAAAGGGGTTGATTTCGCACAAGGCGCCACGTCTTTGGACGTTAGTGTAGCAGGCTTAAATGGAGGGAGTATCGAGTTCCATGTAGATCGTATAGATGGACCTACCATTGCGAAAGTAGATGTTTTGGACAAAGCCGAAGGAGATGTTTGGAAAACGATTTCGGTTCCCGTTAAAAAAATAAAAGGCGTACATGATCTGTATATCGTATTTAAGGGGGAGAAAGAGCTCTTTTATTTCGATTGGTGGAAATTCCATGCGAAATAGATTTATAAACTAATGCTTTACAAATAAATACACACACACTTAAAACCTAGAAAATGACGAATTTTATCAGAAAAGTACTATTATGTGCTATTTTAATCTCCGTAGAATCGGCCGCTTTTGCTCAAAACACAGTCTGGTTAGACCAATTAGATCTAAGCAATGCGACACAAGGCTACGGTACACCTAAAAGAAATAAATCTGTTGATGGTAAGCCCATTACCATTGCCGGAAAAACTTTTGAACGTGGTTTCGGTAGCCATGCCACAAGTTCGTTGATGATTATCCTTGACGGAAAAGCGAAATCATTTAGCGCAATGGTGGGTATAGACGATGAGGTAAAAGGACAAAAACCTGCCGCCGAATTTGTGATTAATGCCGATGGAAAAGAATTATGGCGTAGTGGCGTAATGCGTTTAGGTGATGTTGCAAAAGCAGTTGCTGTAGATTTAACCAATGTTAAAAAGATAGAACTATTGGTAACAGATGGCGGTAACGGCGATTATTATGATCATGTTGACTGGGCCGATGCTAAGTTTGAGGCGATTGGCGTTAGTACCTTTAAAACCTATAACCCGATACCTAGTGATCCATATATTCTCACGCCAAAGCCATCAGCTTTTCCAAGGTTAACGGGTGCAAAGGTATTTGGTGTGCGTCCAGGTTCGCCGTTTCAGCATTTGGTTACTGCAACTGGAGATAGACCCATGAGTTTTTCGGCGGTGAATTTGCCAAAAGGATTGCAAATCAACACAAAAACGGGCTTAATCACCGGAAAACTAAATCAAAAAGGTAGTTATGTGGTAACCCTAAAAGCTAAAAATGCCAAGGGTACGGCAGAGAGAAAATTTAGAATTGAATGTGGCGATCGCATTGCGCTTACTCCGCCAATGGGCTGGAACAGCTGGAATTGTTTTGCCCATGAAGTATCGGCAGATAAAGTAAGACGTGCAGCAAATGCAATGGTAAGTAGTGGGCTGATTAATCATGGTTGGACTTATATCAATATTGACGATTTCTGGGAGAATAATCGCGATTCGAAAGACCCATCTTTAAGAGGTAAATTTCGTGATGAAAAAGGTAATATAGTAACAAATTTGCGTTTTCCTGATATGAAAGGTCTTGCAGATGATATACATAATCTTGGCCTGAAGATTGGCATTTATTCTAGTCCCGGACCGTGGACCTGTGGCGGCTGTGCCGGCAGCTATGGTTACGAAAAGGAAGATGCGGAAATTTATGCGAAATGGGGTTTTGATTACCTGAAGTACGATTGGTGCAGCTATGGTAACGTAATTGATGGATTGCCAGATAACGACCCAACCAAGGTATCATCATTATCCTATAGAGGTGGTGATAAATTAAGTACCGCCATAAAGCCATTTAAGGTAATGGGCGATCACCTAAGGGCCCAACAACGCGACATTGTGTATAGCGTTTGCCAATACGGAATGTCTGATGTTTGGAAATGGGGAGATTCTGTACATGGAAATGCTTGGAGAACAACTAATGATATTACCGATACCTGGAATAGTGTTAAAGGTATTGCATTGGCCCAAGATAAAGCTGCGCCGTACGCAAAGCCGGGAAATTGGAACGATCCCGATATGTTAGTGGTTGGCCATGTAGGGTGGGGAAATCCTCATCCGAGCAAGTTAAAACCAGACGAACAATATTTGCACATTAGCCTTTGGAGTATTTTTGCCTCTCCGTTGCTAATTGGCTGCGATATGGAAAAATTAGATGATTTTACACTTAACTTGCTAACTAACGACGAGGTAATCGAGGTAAATCAGGACCCATTGGGTAAGCAAGGTACTTGTCTACAAACTATCGGCGATTTAAAGATCTACGTAAAAGAACTGGAAGATGGAAGTAAGGCCATAGCATTCGCAAATTTTGGTATAGAACCAGTGGAAATGTCTTATGCTGGCTTCAGTAACATCGGTTTAAAAGGCCGTTTCGCTATCCGTGATATTTGGAGGCAAAAACAAGTGGTCAATATTGATACAAAAACATCAAAATTAGCATTGAAAGTGCCAGCGCACGGGGTTTTGTTTTATAAGTTTTCGCCAAAAAAATAACGTTAAAAAAGTATATTATGCTAAGTAGAAATATAAAAATTGGGTCTTTACTATTGTTCGCATTGGGGCTGTCCTTAAACTTGGCCGCTCAAAATCCCATCGTTCAAACCTATTATACCGCAGATCCGGCACCTATGGTGCATAATGGAAAAGTGTACCTGTATACGAGTCATGACGAGGATGTAACCGTTAAAAACTTCTTTACCATGAACGATTGGCGCTGTTACTCGTCATCGGATATGGTAAACTGGACCGACCACGGCGCTATACTATCTTACAAAACTTTCAGCTGGTCCAGAGGCGATGCTTGGGCTGGACAATGTATCTACAGAAATGGCAAGTTCTATTACTATTTGCCGGTTAACAAAATTAATGGTGGCAATGCTATCGGCGTAGCGGTATCAGATAGTCCTACTGGTCCCTTTAAGGATGCCTTGGGTAAGCCCTTATTGGAAGGATATGGTTATATAGATCCAACTGTGTTCATTGATACCGATGGACAGGCTTATCTCTATTGGGGCAATCCAGATTTATGGCATGTTAAGTTAAACGCTGATATGGTTTCCTACGACCAAAAAACGGGCATCGTTAAAGAAACGCTAAAAGATGAGAACTTTGGCTATCGCGAAAAGAAAATTAATAATCGTACTGCGGCGTATGAAGAAGGTCCGTGGTTATTTAAAAGAAAAGCTAAGTATTATATGCTTTACCCGGCGGGTGGCGTACCAGAACATTTGGCATATTCAACCGCTGATAGTCCGCTGGGACCTTGGAAATACGGTGATACCATTATGCACGTAATTAAAAATAAGGGCGCATTCACCAACCATCCCGGATATATCGAATTTAAGGGGCAGCCCTACTTGTTTTACCACGATGCTGGTTTGCCTGGAGGTACAGGTTTTAAGCGTTCCGTTTGTGTAGAGCCCTTTCAGTTTAATGCAGATGGTTCAATACCTTTAATAACCCCTACTAAAGAAGGTGTTGTTAAAAGCGCTGCCAATGTCAATCCTTACCAACGTGTAGAAGCCGAAACCATTGCTTGGTCTGAAGGTTTAAAAACTGACCAAAACGATAAAGGTGCCGTTTGGGTAACTAAAATTGATGGCGGCGACTATATCAAAGTAAGAAGTGTAGATTTTAATAAGGGTGCCAAATTTTTTGATGCCAGCGTAGCTTCGGCAAATAGTGATGGAAAAATTGAGATACGTGTGGGCAGTAAAACGGGAAAATTGTTAGGCGTGCTACAAGTTAAATCAACTGGCGGTGCCGAGAATTGGAAACTGCAATCGTGCAAGGTAGCTAATCTTAAAGGCGTACACGATTTGTATTTAGTGTTCGTGGGTTCAGGCAATAACTTGTTCGATTTCGATTGGTGGACATTTAGAAAGTAGCGCTTTTCAGCTTCCTTGAAGATTAAAAACCGACAAATCAAATGAAAAATAATATATTATTTATCCTAGCGGCTTTATTTTCAATAAGTGTCCGTGCACAGAATATCTCATCATCTGAATTTAAAAAATGGACAAAGACTCCAGTGTTGGGTTGGAACAGTTGGGATTGCTTTGGAACAACGGTAACCGAGCAGCAGGTGAAAGAGCAGGCCGATGCCATGGCTAAATATCTCTTGCCTAGCGGTTACGAGTATCTTACTGTTGATATTCAATGGTACGAACCCGAGGCAAAGGGCCATTACTATAATCCTAAGGCCGTACTTACCATGGATAGCTACGGGCGTTTAACTCCGGGTTTGAAAAAGTTTCCGTCGGCAGCAAATGGTAAGGGCTTTAGGCCCTTGGCAGATTATGTACATTCCAAAGGCTTAAAATTTGGTATCCATATTATGCGTGGCATACCTAGGCAAGCCGTAGAAGAGAACACCCCCGTATTGGGCACTAAAGTTAGGGCAAAAGACATTGCCCTAACTAATTCTGTTTGCGCATGGAACCCAGATATGTACGGCGTGGATGCTACCAAGCCAGAGGGACAAGCCTACTACGATTCTATTGTACAGATGTATGCAGATTGGGGCGTCGATTTTATCAAGTGCGATGATATATCCCGACCGTACGATGTCGTGCAACAGGCAGAAGTAGAGGCCTTACGCAAGGCGATAGACAAAACGGGACGTCCCATTGTGTTAAGTTTATCTCCAGGAGCTACACCGCTTAGTGCGGGTAAACACGTAAAGGAACATGCTAATATGTGGCGCATTACCGATGATTTTTGGGATAGATGGGGCTTGCTTTTAGCGATGTTCGAAAGATTGGATGCTTGGACACCTTACCGTGGGCCAGGGCATTTCCCTGATGCGGATATGCTTCCTATTGGAGTGGTTGATTTTAAAAGGCCAACCAATTTTACCAAAAATGAGCAACGTACCTTAATGAGCTTATGGGCCATAGGTCGTTCGCCGTTAATTTTTGGTGGCGATATGACCAAACTTGATGATTTTACCAAGGAAATGCTGACCAATAAGGAAATGCTAAAGGTAAATCAGTATAGCGCCAATAACCGCCAGGTTTCTAGAGAAAAAAATCTAATCGTTTGGACGGCCGATATCCCCAATAGTAAAGATAAATACTTGGCACTGTTTAATGCACAAAGTAAGGGAGATAACCTCGATTTTAATAATGCGGATTACGCCAGTCCCGTAATTGCAGGAAAAGGAGCTTCGCAAAACGTGCAAGTTAATGTAAAGGGAGGCAAAAGGCTGATACTTTTTGTGAAAGACGGCGGCAATGGTTTTGATTGGGATCATGTGGTTTGGGCCAATCCTATGTTAAGCGGACCTAAGGGCGAACTTAAACTTACCGATTTAAAATGGCTTAGTGCTACCGCTGGTTGGGGTGAAGTTAGAGTGAACCGAACGGTAGATAATAAACCGATTATTATAAATGAGAAGCCAACAAATGGTATTGGTACCCATGCAGAGTCGGTAATTGTTTACGATTTGCCCGAAGGTTACGATACGTTTTCGGCTACGGGCTATGTAACGCAGGATAAAGCTTCGGTAGTTTTTGGGGTAATGGTTGATAGGGGCGGAGCAAATATGCCTGAAACAGCTACTGTAGATGTTGATTTTAAATCTTTGGGCATTAAAGGGAAAGTAAAAATAAGTGATTTATGGAGCCATAAAGACTTAGGTATTTTTGAAGGAAAGTTTGGACAAGAATTGTCTCAACATGCTGCCGGATTATATAGGTTAACACCAGTAAAATAAATAAACTTTCCGATTTGTACTGCCGTAGTTGATTTTTTACGCTGTAGGCACAAATAAGGAAAAGTAAATAATTAGGCAATTGGCCTAGAACGAAAAATCAGTTAAGTTGATTTGTAAAAAGTGGTGCGCTGGTTGGTATCACCAGCCAGCGTTATCTTAAGCCAGTTACTTAACTTATAAGGTGCTTGCTACTTAAATGCTAAGGTAGCCTAGTGTCCTAACTAATTTTAACCACTAAAGTGAATGATAAATTCGAACAAAATTGCAATAGTTACCGGAGGCGCATCTGGTTTGGGCTTGGCCATAACCAGTAAATTGGTAGCCAATAACATTCACGTGATAATGATAGGCCGTAATGAGAATCAGCTTAAAGCCCAAGCAGGCGTATTGGGTAAATTGGTTTCTTATTATGTGGCCGATCTATCAAACACGGCCCAGATACCAGCACTGATAGAAAATATTTATACTACCTATGGGAAGATAGACATCTTGGTAAATAATGCA
Source organism: Pedobacter sp. (assembly GCF_039594775.1). GTDB lineage: Bacteria > Bacteroidota > Bacteroidia > Sphingobacteriales > Sphingobacteriaceae > Pedobacter. Next base: position 95,561 of record NZ_JBCNMT010000004.1, read on the forward strand.
GGTATCAACCTAAAAAAGCCTTTTGTAGAAGTTACTGATGAAGACTTTTTTAACATCATACAAACCAATTTATTGGCCGTTTTTTCGATAAGTAGGGAGGTTGTGAAAAAAATGTTGTTGGAGGGCAGTGGTGTAATTGTGAATATCAGTTCAATGGCTGCGCAGTATGGCATACCGAAAGTTATAGCTTATTCTGCAGCTAAAACAGGGGTGGAAGGAATGACCAGAGCTATGGCCACGGAACTATCTCCAATGGGAATACGTATTAATTGTGTGGCTCCAGGCTTCATCAAAACCGCCATGTCTGCGAAAGCCTTGGATTCCGATCCTGAAAGAAAGCAAAAAGTATTTTCGCGTACGCCAATGGGACATATGGGTGAGCCTAACGACATCGCCGAGGCGGTTTATTATTTATGTTCAGATCATTCTAAATATGTAACAGGTGTGGTACTGCCCATTGATGGCGGTAACTCGATCGGATTTTAATTCTTTTGCTTATCAGCTAAATAACGCTCTCAATTTTAATTGTTCTTAATTAATCAATCAACGTCAAATTTTAGACTCAAAAAATATGCTTAAAATTAAAGCCAAAGTAATGCTATCGCTTACGTTAATTGCGGCAGTTGGTGCTTCTTGTCAGCAAAGAAACAACGGTAGCAACGAAAAAAATGCAGCTACTACCGCAATGAAAAAAACTTATCTTTCAGAGCCTTTGGTCAGCGAAATATACACCGCTGACCCATCGGCCCATATATTTAACGGTAAAATTTATATCTATCCTTCACATGATATTGAGGCAGGCGTAAAAGAGAATGACAATGGCGATCACTTCGACATGAGAGATTACCATGTGCTCAGTATGGACAGTATTGGCGGTAAGGTTACCGTACATGAAGTAGCATTGTCTGTAAAAGATATTCCTTGGGCCGGCAGGCAATTATGGGCTCCAGATGCCGCCTATAAAGATGGAACCTATTACTTGTATTTTCCAGTTAAAGATAAAAACGATGTGTTTAGAATAGGCGTAGCTACTTCAGAAAAACCAGAAGGCCCATTTAAAGCTGCCGCTAAACCAATAGACGGAAGTTACAGCATAGATCCCGCTGTTTTTACAGATACAGATGGTAACAGTTATATGTATTTCGGTGGCATTTGGGGAGGCCAATTACAACGTTGGAAGGATGGTAAATATGATGCCAATGGCTCTAAGACTGATACTGGAAAGGAAAATGAACCAGCTTTAACAGCCAAGGTAGCTAAACTGGGTAAAGACATGGCGTCTTTTGATGGAAAGGTGAAGGATGTAGTAATTTTAGATAAGGATGGGAAGCCTTTGTTAACGAAAGATCATGACCGTCGTTTTTTTGAGGGTGCTTGGATGCACAAATACAATGGTAAATACTATTTTACTTATTCTACCGGAGATACACACTTCTTGGCCTCAGCGGTTGCTGACAGCCCTTGGGGTCCGTTTGTTTACCAAGGTACGTTTATGACGCCGGTAGAAGGTTGGACAACCCATCATTCTATTGTTGAAATTAAAGGGAAATGGTATTTGTTCTATCATGATACACAGCTATCTGGGAAAACCCATTTAAGAAATATAAAAGTAACAGAACTTACACATAACACAGATGGAACCATTGCACTAATAGAGCCAAATGGTAAAAAATAATTGCTGATAATTAGCTTTCCGCCGTATTAAAAATCAATGAATGTACGGGGCATGCCTCGATTTAAGCCAAAGTTGGTTTGTAGTCTTCACGGTGCATAAGCTTCAATAAAAAAAGCCTGTTTTAATTTTTTAAAACAGGCTTTTTTACAAAGGGGAGTAGCTTAATGCCTAAATATATCTGTTGATTAAGTTTTCTAAATACTCCTGGCGGCCACTCTTAGCTTCAGGTTCGCCCAGTACAATCGCAATTTTTCTAAGGTCTTCTAAATTTAGTTTTCCCTGCTCAAATTCAGCACCTTTTCCTTGGTCAAACGAACTGTAGCGGTCTGTTCTAATTTTTTTGTATTCCGATTGCTGTAAGATTGCATCGGCGGTAATCAATGCCCTGGCAAAAATGTCCATTCCGCCAATGTGTGCGTAGAACAGGTCTTGAGGATCTGTAGAATTCCTTCGGATTTTGGCGTCGAAGTTTACGCCGCCGCCTTTAATACCCCCGCCCTCTAGTATAATCAGCATTGCTTCTGTTAATTCGTTGATATCGTTAGGGAATTGATCGGTATCCCATCCATTTTGGTAATCACCTCGGTTGGCATCAATTGAGCCTAATAAGCCCGCATCAACCGCAACTTGTAGCTCGTGCTGGAAAGTGTGTCCGGCTAAAGTAGCGTGGTTAACTTCCAGGTTTAGTTTAAAATCATCCAGTAAATTAAATTCCTGTAAGAAACCTTTAACCGTAGCAGCATCATAGTCATATTGATGTTTAGATGGCTCGCATGGTTTAGGCTCGATAAAGAAAGTGCCTTTGAATCCTTGTTTTCTAGCATAGTCTTTGGCGGTGTGTAAGAATCTTGCCAGGTGCTCCTGCTCTCTTTTCATGTTGGTGTTCAGTAAGCTCATGTAGCCTTCCCTGCCTCCCCAGAATACGTAGTTTTCGCCTCCTAGTGCAATGGTCGCATCTAAGGCTGCCTTAACCTGCGCTGCACCATGGGCCAATACATGAAAATCAGGATTGGTTGCTGCTCCATTCATGTAACGCCTGTGGCTAAACAGATTTGCAGTGCCCCATAAAAGTTTTACACCACTTTCTGCCTGTTTTTGTTTGGCGTATTCAACTAATGTCTGTAGTCTGCGCTCATTTTCCATGATATCATCACAGTAATCAACAACATCCACGTCGTGGAAACAGTAATATGGAATTTGCAACTTAGTAATAAATTCAAATGCAGCATCCATCTTATCTTTAGCTCTTTCTATCGGGTCACTTTTAGTTTCCCATGGAAAAATATGGGTAGCTCCACCAAATGGGTCGCTACCATTGCCATTGAATGAATGCCAATAAGCACAAGCGAACTTGAAGTGTTCATTCATTGTTTTTCCAGCTACAACTCTATCGGCTTCATACCATCTAAAGGCTAGTGGATTATCGCTTTTTAAGCCTTCGAATTTAATTTGGCTAATGCCTTTGAAGAACTCTTGGGTTCCTGTTACTATTTTAGTCATTACGTTTGTATGTTTTTAATTGATTGCTTTAATTAATATCTCTTTCCAAGCCAAATAAATTTCTTCATTTGCCTGCTGTTGCAGAGGTTCTATCTTTTTGATGTATCCAAATTTGTTAAATGCTTCGGTGGCATCTGCGTAAATATTTGCACCAATACCTGCTCCTAAAGCAGCACCAACACTTCCATTATTGTCGTAAAGTTCTAATGTTACGCCGCTAAGGTCTACAAATGCCTGGGCAAATACCGGACTAAGGAACAGGTTGGCATGGCCTGCTCGGATTACATTCGGTGTCATGCCGTTTTCTTTCATGATATCCAACCCATATCTAAAGGCACAGGCAATACCTTCTTGTACCGAGCGGAATATATCAGATTGGTTGTGCCTATTTAAATCGATGCCGTGAAATTGTACGCTAGTATATTTGTTCCCCAACATACGTTCGGCTCCGTTGCCGAAAGGCAAAACTTTTATACCATTGCTGCCAATGGGCGACTCAGCAGCTAAGGTGTTGAGGTCTTTATAATCTATGTTGGGTGCAAAGTTGTGTTTGGCCCAACGATACATGCTTCCAACACCGTTTATACATAGTAAAATACCAGTATATTTTTGAGATGGAGTGTAGTTAACGTGAGCAAAAGTGTTTATTCTCGATTGAAGATCATAATCTAAACGGTCGCTTACCCCGTAAATTACGCCCGAAGTACCAGCAGTAGCAGCAACTTCACCAGGTTTTAATACATTTAACGACAATGCGTTGTTTGGCTGGTCTCCGGCTTTGTAAGCGACGGGAATGCCGGCACTTAAACCTAGGGCTGCCGCAATGTCCGGTTTTACTTCTCCATGATTTGAAAAAAGCGGCCTGATTTCTGGGATGAGGTCTTTTTCTATACCAAAATACTGTATTACATCTTTAGACAGTTCGTCATTTTTGAAGTCCCAAAAAATACCTTCGGATAAGGCTGGAATACTCGTTGTAATGCTGCCGGTCAGCATCATCGCAATATAATCTCCAGGTAGCATTACCTTGTGGATACGACTATAAAGTTCGGGTTCGTTCTGTTTAACCCAGGCTAACTTTGCAGCAGTGAAATTTCCTGGAGAATTTAGTAAATGACTTAAACATTGCTCGTGTCCAATGTCATCAAATGCTTTTTCTCCGATTTCTACCGCCCGGCTATCGCACCAAATGATACTGTCTCTAAGTGGGTTTAAGTGCTTGTCTACAGCAACTAGGCCATGCATTTGGTAGGCAATGCCTATGGCTTTAATATCCTGGGATTGGTACTTTCCCGTTTTGTTTAATTTTAATAGTGCTATCTGGGTATTTTCCCACCAATCCTTGGGCGATTGTTCGGCCCAACCGCTCTGTAGCGACTTAATTTCGGCTTCCTTTTCTGGATGATGGGCAGAGGCGACACATTGTTGTGTGTGCGCATCTATAACTGATACCTTTATGGAAGATGTGCCCAAATCAATACCTAATAAATACATTTTAAAAGATTTTATAAAAAGCTGTTTAAAAATGGAAGGAATAATTTCCGTTACTGCTTGGCGAGCATGCTAAAGTTTGCCTTGCGGACATGAGTAGTATCACCGCCATTTATTTAATATCCATTGAAATTAAAACAGTTTCTTAGTGTTTATATTCTTAATCATTTCATAAGTTCCATGAACTGATCTAATTCTGCCAATCCCTTTAATCTGCTCATGACATCTAATTCATCATCTGCTCTGATAAGCGCCGACATATGATTTATGCCATTTTCATGCCTAGCTACTTTTTCTGTTGATTACTTTCTGTACGGCTTCTACAATATTGATGGCATCTAAGCCATATTTAGACATTAATTGGTCTGGTGTTCCGCTTTCGCCAAAGGTATCATTAGTGGCTACAAATTCTTGCGGTATGGGCAGAGTGGTGGTAAGTAATCTGGCTACGCTTTCTCCCAAGCCGCCAAACTTGTTGTGTTCTTCACAAGTTACTACGCAGCCTGTTTTTTTTACTGATTTAAGGACGGCCTCTTCATCTAGTGGTTTGATGGTATGTATGTTAATGATTTCTGCATCTATGCCCATTTCTTCTAGTTTTTCACCTGCTTCAATGGCTTTCCATACCATGTGCCCGGTGGCGATAATCGTAACGTCGGTACCCTCATTAACCATCCAAGCTTTGCCAATCTCAAATTTTTGGTCGGAGTCCGTAAATACCGGAATTACTGGTCGCCCGAAACGCAGGTAAACAGGCCCGTCGTACTCGGCAATGGCAATAGTTGCGGCCTTAGTTTGGTTGTAATCGCAGGGATTGATTACTACCATTCCGGGTAACATTTTCATCAAGCCTATATCTTCTAAAATTTGGTGGGTTGCGCCATCTTCGCCAAGTGTTAAACCCGCATGTGAGGCACAGATTTTTACGTTCTTGCCCGAATAGGCAACCGACTGGCGGATTTGGTCGTAAACGCGACCGGTGGAAAAATTGGCAAAAGTTCCTGTAAATGGAATTTTTCCACCTATGGTCATTCCGGCGGCTATACCAATCATGTTAGCCTCGGCGATGCCAACTTGGGTAAAGCGTTCAGGAAAATCTTTGATAAAAGCATCCATTTTAAGCGAGCCAACTAAATCGGCGCATAAAGCCACAACATTTTCGTTTCTTTTTCCAGCTTCATGTAGGCCTGCTCCAAATCCAGACCGGGTATCTTTTTTTTCTGTGTAAGTATATTTCTTCATTATTCTAAATAGTTAATTGCGGTTCTAGTTTTGCTCCGCAATTCTTCATTTTTTTACTATTGAGTATAAGCGTATTGGGATTTAATTATCTCGCACATCTCAGTACGCTATACTTGAAATTAGTAATCTCCTAATGTTTCTGGTAATTGTGCTAATGCTGCCGCCAACTGTTCATCATTTGGCGCAGTGCCATGCCATTTGTGGGTACCGGTCATAAAATCGACACCTGCGCCCATCTGAGTACTCATTAGATTTAAAATTGGCTTTCCTTTGCCTGTTAAAGTTTTCGCATAATGCAAACCTTCCAGAATAGATGCCATGTCGTTGCCATCGGTATTAATTACACGCCAACCAAACGCTTCAAATTTAGCTTGCAAACTATCCAATGCAAGTACTTTGCTGGTTGGGCCATCAATTTGTTGACCGTTGTAGTCAACAGTCGCTATTAGATGATCTACTTTGTTGAAAGGTGCGAACATGGCTGCTTCCCAGTTCTGGCCTTCTTGCAGTTCACCATCGCCCAATAGTACAAAAATTAGGGAAGGATCACTATTGAGCCTTTTAGCTAAGGCGGCGCCTATAGCTACCGACAAACCTTGGCCTAATGAACCCGATGCAATACGTATGCCGGGAAGATGTTCATGTGTTGCGGGATGGCCCTGTAACCTAGAGTTCAGTTTTCTAAAACTGGCCAATTCGCTTTTATCGAAGTAGCCTGCATGTGCTAAGGTACTGTACCAAACTGGCGAAATATGTCCGTTGGATAAGAAGAATAAGTCTTCTCCATCGCCATTCATAGAAAAATTGGTTTTGTGATTCATGACCTCAAAATACAATGCGGTAAAAAAATCTGCGCAACCAAGCGATGCCCCGGGATGTCCAGATTGGCATCCGTGTACCATTCTTACAATGTCTCTTCTGAGTTGAGACGCAATGTCTTCTAATTCTTTTAATGTATGTTTCATATTTGGTTTATGAGCTTGGGCTCGTCAAGATGTCCATCAGTGTTGAAACATCCTTTGTCCACGTCATTTTTTGCTAGCACTAATTTCACCAAAGATTTTCAAAAAAATGTTCGTTTTAAGCCTTTGATGTCAATTTTGAACATTTTTCCCATCAATATATTCAAAGCTTCCATCAACAGCTTTGGTATGCGCTTAGTTTTGTAGTGATAATTTTGTGCCGTTAATACCGGTATATAACTGACCAATTATAAACGTTGGCAATGTTGCTACATCAATAGATACTGTTAGTCCGTAGGCTTTGATTTTGCTATTGCTTACTTTTACTATTTTATATGAACAAATTGCTTTTATTCATCCTGCTGTTGTTTATAGCCGATAAAGGGTTTGGTCAGTCCAATAGGTCGCTAACATTATGGTATAATTTTCCGTCAGGCAATATTTGGGAAAACGCTTTGCCCATTGGTAATGGTAAATTGGGTGCAATGATTTACGGAAATGTAGAAAAAGAAATCATACAGCTTAACGAAAGCACCGTTTGGAGTGGTAGTCCCAACAGAAATGACAATTTACGGGCCTTAGACTCGTTGCAAAAAATTAGAGCACTGATTTTTGACGGTAAACATAAACAAGCAGAACAACTAGCCAATAGCATAATCATCAGTAAAAAATCTCATGGGCAGGCATTTCAGCCAGTTGGTGATTTATATTTTAATTTTTCGGGGCACGAGAAATATTCAAATTATTACAGAGATTTAGATATTGCTAATGCCATTACTACCACGCGTTACGACGTAAAGGGCACTACGTATTATCGTAAAGCGTTGGCATCATTAGATAATGGTGTCATTGTAATTGAGCTTACGGCGAATAAGCCGGGTGCAATCAGTTTTACTTCATCGTTTGCAACAGTACAGCCAAATGCTAAAATAACGGCCGACAATTTGGGCAACATATCCGTTTCCGGTACCACAGTGAGTCACGAAGGTGTGCCGGGCATGGTTAAATTTAAGGGTGCAGCAAAATTTAAAAATAAGGGTGGAACGTTATCGCAGCAAGCAAAAGAAATATCGATTAAAAATGCAGATACGGTAACCATCTATATTGCTATTGCCACCAATTTTATTTCCTATAACGATTTAAGCGGCGACGAAAATGCAAAGGTGGCCAATTTACTTAAAAATGCTTCCTCGAAGTCGTTCCAGCAAAGCTATCAGCAACATCGTGTTAAATATCGCAATTTTTTTAATCGTGTTAAGCTAAATTTGGGCACTAGTCAATATGAGCATCTCCCAACTGATGTGAGGTTAAGGCAGTTTGCGGCTGTAAACGATCCTCAGTTTGCCGCATTGTATTTTCAGTACGGACGATACCTGCTCATCTCTAGCTCTGCGCCTGGTGGGCAACCAGCCAATTTGCAAGGTATTTTTAATAATAAGTTATTTCCACCTTGGGACAGTAAATACACCTTAAATATTAATGCCGAAATGAATTACTGGCCCGCCGAAAAAACCAACCTGGCCGAGTTGCACTTGCCTTTTTTGCAGATGGTAAAGGAACTGGCGGTAACGGGAGAGGAAACGGCTAAAAAGATGTATGGTGCCAGAGGCTGGATGGCGCATCACAATACTGATATTTGGCGAGCGACGGGAGCTGTAGATGGTGCTTTTTGGGGCTTGTGGGTACATGGTGGTGGTTGGCCAAGTCAGCATTTATGGGAACACTATCTATACAGCGGCGATAAAGTTTTTCTTAAGCAGGCTTATCCCATCTTAAAGGGAGCTGCCATGTTCTATGTCGATTTTCTGGTAAGAGATCCAAAAACAAGATTTATGGTCATTAATCCAGATACCTCGCCTGAAAATGCGCCAGAAGGTCGTTTTGGTTCCTCATTAGATGCAGGAACAACCATGAGCAACCAAATTGTTTACGATGTTTTTACTTCGGTAATTAACGCCGCAAAAATTTTGCAAAAAGATGAACAGTTTATAGATACGTTGAAACAAATGAGAAATGAATTGCCGCCAATGCAGATAGGGCAGTACGGGCAGTTGCAGGAATGGATGGATGATTTGGACAATCCTCATGATAGACATAGGCATGTGTCACATCTTTACGGACTGTTTCCTTCTCATCAGATTTCTCCCTATCACACACCCGAACTCTATCAGGCTGCAAAAAAGACTTTGATCCAACGTGGAGATGTTTCTACCGGTTGGAGCATGGGCTGGAAAGTAAATTGGTGGGCCAGGTTGCTTGATGGAAACCACGCCTATAAACTTATCCAAAATCAACTTAGTCCGGTAGGTGTAAACAAAGATGGTGGCGGTACTTATAATAATTTATTTGATGCGCATCCGCCTTTTCAAATAGATGGAAATTTTGGTTGTACCTCTGGCATTGCCGAAATGCTTGTACAATCTGGTAGTGATGAAATATTACTTTTACCAGCCCTGCCCGACGAGTGGAAAAAGATGGGTAATGTTAGTGGATTACGTACTAAAGGAGGCTTCGAAGTTACTGATTTGGCCTGGGAACATGGTAAAGTAGTAAAATTGCACATCAAGTCTAATTTGGGCGGTAATTTAAGGCTTAGGGTGCCCAATAGGTTAAGCCTAAATGGTAAGGAGCTTATAAAAGCAAATGGAAAAAATAGTAACCAGTTTTTTGACGCTGATGATAAAGTTAAATGGTTAATTTCAGCAAAAGCTCCAGTGTCAACAATTCAAATTCCAGCTAGCCAATTGTACGATGTAAGCACACAAAAAGGTAAAAGCTATACATTTTTAATAAAACAATAATTTTTAAGAGATGATGAAAAAATATTATGATCGAAAAACTCTAGTGAAAGTACTTTGTATGTTGTTATTTACAGCTGTTGGAAGCCAAACCAAAGCCCAAGACAAATTATATACCAACCAATTCCGTTTACAAGATGTAAAGTTGTTAGATGGGCCGTTAAAAAGCGCACAAACGCTTAACGCAAAAACCTTGTACCAATATGATGTAGATAAACTGCTTGCCCCGTATTTTAAACAAGCAGGTTTAACGCCAAAAAGTAGCTCTTATGAAAATTGGGATGGCCTTGATGGGCATGTTGGTGGACATTATTTATCTGCATTGGCCACCACCTTTGCCGCTACCGGAGATCAAGAAAGTAAGCGAAGGTTAAATTACATGGTTGATGAACTGGCCAAATGCCAGCTTGCGAACGGCAAGAATAATTCTGACTGGGGTATTGGCTATTTAGGCGGCGTACCAAATAGCGCCAAAGTTTGGTCTACATTTAAAGATGGCGATTTTGGACCTTACCATGGTACATGGGTAGCCTGGTACAATGTACATAAAATGTATGCCGGCTTACGTGATGCTTGGATGTATGCCGATAATTCTTTGGCGAAAAAGCTGTTTCTTAACTTCTGCGACTGGGGTATTGCCATTACTTCAAAACTATCTGATCAGCAAATGCAACAAATGCTTGATACCGAACATGGTGGGATGAACGAAGTATTTGCCGATGCTTATCAAATCACTGGCGATGTTAAATATTTAACGGCGGCGAAGCGTTTTTCACATGGTCAGCTTCTGGAGCCTATGGCTAAAAACGTAGATAACCTAGATAACAAACACGCCAACACGCAGGTGCCAAAGGCCGTTGGTTTTCAACGTATTGGTTTCTTGGCTAACGATGCCAAGTATAAGCGGGCGGGTAGTTTTTTCTGGGAAACCGTTACCAGTAAACGCAGTTTGGCGTTGGGTGGGAATAGCAGAAGGGAATTTTTTCCAAGTGCCGCTGCCGCAGCTGACTTCATTAGCGATGTAGAAGGTCCTGAAAGTTGCAATACCTACAATATGTTAAAGCTTACAGAAAACCTCTTTACACAGCAACCGGAAGGCAAGTATGTAGATTTTTACGAAAAAGCATTGTTTAACCATATTTTATCGGCACAGCATCCGCAGCATGGTGGCTATGTTTATTTTACACCGGCTCGGCCACAGCATTACAGGGTATATTCGGCACCTAATAAAGCAATGTGGTGCTGCGTAGGTAGCGGGATGGAGAATTATGGAAAGCTGGCGCAAATGATCTACACACATCGTAACGACTCGCTCTATTTGAACCTTTTTGCCGCCTCGGCACTAAATTGGAAAGCAAAAGGTATTACACTTGTGCAAAGTACCAATTTCCCTGAAGCAGAGCGTACGGAGATTAAAGTTGAACAAGGCAAAGCAACTTTTACTTTATTGGTAAGGTACCCATCGTGGGTTTTGCCAGGACAACTAAAAATTAGCGTAAACAACCAAGAGGTCTCAAACCAGCCTACGCCTTTTTCTTATGTTCCAATCACTAGAACTTGGAAAAAAGGAGATGTGGTTACCGTGGAATTTCCAATGCAGACAAAATTAGAACCACTACCAAATTTCCCAATTTATAGTGCCATTACTCGAGGACCAATCTTATTGGCGGCAAAAACTGGAACACAAAATTTACGAGGTTTAGTAGCCGATCAAAGTCGTTGGGGGCATATTGCTAGCGGAGAGAAATTGCCTGTAAATCAAGCGCCGATATTAATAGCCAAAGATTTAAAGCAGATTGCCGATAATGTGGTCCCAAAAAAGGATGCTCTAATGCAGTTCTCTTTTGCCAATTTAAAGGTTATTAATTCTAAAGAGCTTACTTTAGAACCGTTTTACAAAATTCACGATTCGAGATATATGATGTATTGGATGATATTAAATGAAAGCCAATATCAAAAGTACCTTGATTCGTTGGAGGTCCTAGAGCGCGAAAAGCTTTTGGTAGAAAAGCGTACCATAGATTTTGTTGCACCTGGCGAACAGCAACCTGAAGTAGACCATAAAATGATGCATAGCGGATCTCAAACCGGTAATATGCACGATAATTTTTGGAGATCGGCCAATAATGGAGGTTACTTTAGTTATTTGTTAGATACAAAGGGCTTGCAAAAACTTAAACTATCACTTAAATATTGGGGGGCAGAATGGGGGAGCAAAGTTTTCGATATTTATATTGACGATCAGAAATTATTATCGCTTAACAATAGCGGAAAATGGAACGTCTCTGAATTTAAAACCGAAGAATATGATATTCCTGCCGAAATGTTGAAGGGGAAAAATGCTATCAGGGTGAAAATACAATCGTTACAGAATACAGCTACCAGTCCTGTTTATTACATCCGTTTGCTTAAACCAGCCAACTAAAAGTCAAAAAGAAAGGCTTCCTCATTTTGGATTGATCAATTAGAGGAAGCCTTTATAAGCTAAGTTTTTTGAGTTAGCGTTTAATGGTAATCTGCACTTTTAGTAAGTTCCACAATGGCATCTAAATCGTGTACCGGACGCTCGATAGTAAAGGGAATGTCCCTTTTGCTAAATTTCTGAAAATACAATAGGCAAGCGTCTTTCCAAATCTGGGCGTCTCTGCATTGGGTACGTAGTTTAGATTGTACCTCTGTAAAGCGATCATTGTCAATAGTTTGTTGAAGTCTATCCCAGTTTTTTTGGAAACCTCTAACTTGCTGTAGGCCATTGTCGTAACGGATGCATAATTCAGTCCAAAGGTCATTTCCGCTTTTTAGTTGGTAATTCCACGGCACGTGATGAAACCATAGCAAATATTCCTCTGGGCAGGTGTTGATGTTGTTTAGCGTACTGCGCAAAGGTTCATTGTACTGTTCTACCGCATTGCTGCCAGTGGTACTTCTATTATAACCCAAGCCTATGCTGTCGGCTTTGTGGTAATATACAGATGTCCAATCTGGTCTAATTTTAGGGTTGGTAAACCAAGGTGCCGGCCCGTAATGATGGCCTTCTGCAAACAAATGATGTAGACCTAGCGGCATCATGTAATTTACTGCAGCTTCTCGGCTGTCCATCATGATATCTTTTATCAGTTTAACCACGTCGGCATTGGTGCTCTTCTTCTTGTCAAGAAATGTTTGTTTAATCCACTCATCGGCAATTACTTCGCTATTTAAGCTGTTGTTCCAAGCCAAACGACCAAAGGCGTACCAATTGGCCTGTGCAAAAGTATGTCCCGTCCAATTTTGATCAGCACCAATATTGGCAACGCCAGCAATAGCAGTAAATTTTGCTTTTTGCAATGTGCCATCGGTGCAAGCGGCAACGGTGCTACCTTTTCCATCTCTAAAAGTATCGCTTTGAAGGCATTCTTCCCACATTGGAGAGAGGTATACCAGTTGTTTAGACCAACCTAGGTATTCTTGTGTAATTTGAAGTTCGGGCATAATTGGCGTTTGGCGCATAGCACCAAATAACGGGCTAAACGGCTCTCTGGGCTGAAAATCTAAAGGACCATTTTTAACCTGTACAATTACATTGTCTTTAAACTTTCCATCCAGGGGTAAAAATTCTTTATAGGCTTGTTTAGTCCTATCTTCTGGCGTTGGATTGTAAACAAAGGCCCGCCACATTACAATGCCATTAAAAGGCGATAGGGCTTCGGCCATCATGTTTGCGCCGTCAACGTGTGTGCGGCCAAAGTCTTGTGGGCCAGGCTGGCCTTCACTATTTGCTTTTACTAAAAAGCCACCAAAATTTGGGATGAGCTTGTAAATTTCGGCTACTTTGTTTTTCCACCATAAACGTACTTCTGGATTTAACGGATCGGCTGTTTTTAAACCGCCAATTAGTACCGGCGATGAAAAATTAACCGACAGGTAAGTTTTTAAACCATAAGGCGCTATAGTTTCCGCAATTTTTCTGACCTTCTCTAAGTGCGCACGAGATAATACCTTTGCCGATGCATTAACGTTATTGAGCACCGTTCCGTTAATGCCTATAGAAGCATTTGCCCTAGCATAATCAGTCCATCGAGCTATGGCATCTGGTGTAAATTCTAGTCCGTCTTTCCCCATCCAAAATATAGAATTTCCTGCATAGCCTCTTTCTATACTGCCGTCTAAATTATCCCAGTGGTTAAGTATTCTAAGCTGGTACGACGGATTTGAAACCACATTGCGGAGGGGTTTGGCCAAATATTGGAGCCTAAGCATTTCGTAAACACCATACAACAGACCAATTTCTGTCTTTGCGATAATGGTATTTTCGTTTATGGAAAAACCATCATCTTTAAGCTTGGCATTTTTGGAAAGACTAAGTTTAACGATAGTATTTTCATCGCCGCTCCATCCGTTTTTAAGTTCATTGATGGCTAAATTAATCGTGTTAGAACTTAAATTGGTACTTACTTTAACATTAGTATGCGTTCGGTTACGTAACCATAATTGGTAGCCATCTTCGGCTTTTAGATTGGTTACGCCAACTATCAAAATGAGTATGATAATTACTAATCTGTTCATAATTAGTTGCTTTAGTTAAGCTGAATGGTTTTTTGTAAAATGTTTCCGCTGGTTGGTAAGTGTTCATCAGGTTGGTTGCCACCTATAGCGAGAGTCAACTTGCCTCTGTAGTATTTCCTCTTTCCATTTTGGTCAATGTAAGCTAAATCATTACCGGTCAATTTAAATTTCACCAATTTAGTTTGGCCCGGCAACAGGCTGATACGTCGAAATCCTTTTAGCGTTTTTACAGCCGTTTTGATGGTACTTTGTGTGTTTACGAGATATAGCTGCACCACTTCGTCGCTCTTGACCTTGCCTTTGTTGCTCACCGTCACAGAAACTTCTGTGCCAGCACCTGATTTTATCGTGGCGGGTACTTTAAAATTGTTGTAGCCGAATGTGGTGTAGCTTAAGCCATAACCAAAACCATATAGCGGTTGCTTTTTGAAATATCGATAAGTACGGTTTTCCATGCTGTAATCGTCAAAGTGCGCCAAATCTTCATCGCCTTTGTAAAACGTGATAGGCAATCGTCCTGAAGGGCTATAATCGCCAAATAGGATGTCGGCGGCAGCCTCACCGGCAGCTTGGCCACCATACCACGCATTTACAATTGCCGGAATGTGCTGTGCTTCCCAAGGTATGGCAATGGCACTGCCCGTCATCATTACAAAAACAACAGGTTTTCCACTTCTTTTTAGAGCTTTCATTAAATTTGTTTGTGTTTGGGGAAGTAAAATGGATGTTCTATCGCCACCATTAAAGCCAGGATAGTCAACCCTCATTTCTTCGCCTTCTAACTGTGGCGAAATGCCGCCTACAAAAATAAATGCATCGGCATCTGAATGGCGTTGTACTAAGTCATTAAAATTGGTTTTTACGTAGGTGCCAGCAGCAAGTTTAATATTGGCACCGCCTTCTCCCTGCCAATATTCTACCACTAGGTTATAAGTAGAGTCTTTCACCGTTTGCAGGTTAAAAGTTTTGGTGCCCCAACGGTTGCGCGTCCATGCATCAATCACTTTTTTGCCATTTATGAATAAACGGCAACCATCATCAGCATTAAGCTGAAAAGTTAAATTAGCATTGCTTTGGGCCTTAAATGTTGAGGTATAACGGGCCGAAAAGTTATTTGCATTTAGTTTGTTGCCAATTTTTTCACCCTCTTGCCAATGGTTTTCTAAGTTAACTTCCATAGTGGTTAAAACAGGATTTCCGCTCAGTGAAGTATTGTCAAAGTATTCGGCTTTAACACCTGGCCTGCCATCAAATTTATATAGCTTTTGAAGATCAATGTAGTGTAAAATGGTGTCGTTGGTAAAATTTACCGCTTGTTCGTAAACAACTTGGGTATGTTGGCCAACTTTGTTTTTTATGCCTTCTAAAATAGTGGTAGATTTTGAAGGAATGCCATTATAGTTTCCTAAAATAGCAATGGCATTATCTGCATTTGGACCTAATACAACAATTTTTTTAAGGTTTTTAGAGAGGGGAAGTGTTTTTGCTTCATTGCGCAGCAACACCATAGATTGGCGGGCCATTTGAAGTGCATGTGCCTTATGGTCTGCGTTTTCTAAAATAGATATCGGTGTATTGGCATATTTTACCATCGAAGCAGGGTCAAACATACCTAACCTAAACCTAATCATAAATAACCTTTTAACAGATACGTCAATGTCTTTTTCTTTGATAATTCCTTTTTGAACTGCGGTAATTAATGCCTTATAAGCATCAGTTCCGCAATCTAGGTCTGTGCCATGAAAAACGGCATCGGCAGCTGCAGTAGCGGCATCGGGGTGGGTTTTGTGGTTTTTGAAGAAATCGTCAATAGCCCAACAATCAGAAGTTACATAGCCTTTAAAATTCCATTTTTTGCGTAAAATATCGTTCATCAACAAATCATTGGCGCAACAAGGCTGACCTTGATAAGCGTTATAGGCGCACATTACTCCCGCAACTTTAGATTGTGTTACCAATTTTTCGAATGCTGGCAAGTAGGTGTCCCACAAATCGTAGCTGCTTACCGTTGTGTTAAATACATGGCGCAGGGGCTCTGGTCCACTGTGTACAGCATAATGTTTAGCACAGGCAGCGGCCTTCAGATATTTAGGGTCGTTACCTTGCAGGCCCTTTACAAAGGCATCTCCAAGTGCGGCCGTTAAGTACGGATCCTCGCCATAGGTTTCTTGGCCACGGCCCCAGCGAGGATCTCTAAATATATTAATATTTGGTGTCCAGTAGGTTAGGCCTAAGTAACGGTCGCCAGATTTGCCCTGTTCTAAAGCCTTATTGTAAATTGCTCGACCTTCCAACGCAGAATAATCTGCCATCTGAAATAGCGCTTTTGTATTAAATGTAGCGGCCATGCCAATAGCTTGCGGATATACCGTAACATTAAATGGGGTACGTGCAACACCATGTAATGTTTCGTTCCACCAATTATAAGCAGGAATATCTAAACGGGGGATAGCGGGAGCGGTATTGAGCATTTGCAAAACCTTTTCTTCTAAAGTTAAGCGGGAAACTAAATCATCTACCCGTTTTTCGAAGGTAAGCTTATGGTTTTGGAATGGATATTTTTGAGCCTGCGCTACCCTGTAGAGTCCGCACAAAAATAATAAGCATAATAAAATTCTGAATTTTTTCATACTAGGGATAAAACATCATAATCAACCACAGTAATGATTTATTAAAACTGTAGTTGATTATTTGTGATGATGAATATTTGGTTTTTATTAGTAGTTAGGGCTTTAAGTAACAAAGCCCATTAGCTTTTGGGCTATTTTTTGAAGTTAATGACTTCATAATACACTTTTTTAGGCTTTAGGTTCTTGTCAAAAAGCAAGGGGTAGTTTTTGCGTCCCCGGCCATCAAGCCAACTTGCACGGTCTGATAGGTTCCAAAATGTAACTCCAGTAATGTTCTTTTTGTATTTTCTAAAAACCTCAAAAATCATTTTGTACTGTTGCAGCTGCTTTTCTTCCATTTCTGCTGTAAATGGTTCCACCTCTTTCCTTTCTTTGCCTCTAATAATTCTTCCTCCTTCGGCACCACTATAAACAGACACATCTAACTCGGTAATTTGTATTTCTAAACCCAAATCGGCAAATAACGATATCGATTTTTCTATTTCTGCTCTGCTAGGATCATTTATAGACCAATGACCTTGTAAACCCACACCATGGATAGGAACCCCTTTGGCTAGCAAACCTTTAACCATTTTATAGATTTTTTCACGTTTGTGTGGCTGCTCGGTGTTATAATCATTATAAAACAAGCGAGCTTTAGGGGCCGCTTGGTGGGCATACCTAAAAGCCATCTCAATAAAATCTTCACCCGCAATTTCATACAGAGGCGATTTTCTGTAAAACGAAGTGTCGTCTGCAATGACTTCATTTACTACGTCCCAAGCATAAATATCATTTTTGTAGCGATTTACCACCGTGTGGATGTGGCTTTTCAGTCGTTCCAATAGTAGCTGCTTAGTGGCCGTTTTTCCTTCCTTATCTTTGTATAACCAATGTGGGGCTTGCGTATGCCATACCAGACAATGCCCTCTGAATTTTAAATTGTTCTTTCTTGCAAATGATGCCATTGAGTCGGGAACCTTCCAGTCGTAAACGTTTTCAAAAGGATGTATTGGACCCATTTTCATCGAATTTTCCGCGGTAATACTATTAAATTCTCTAGTTATTAGCTCACTGTTTTCTCCTGTCATGTCATGAGAAGATATGGCTACCCCAATGGGAAAATATTTTTTGTAATAATCTTTAAGTCCTTTTGTAGGTTTGGTAAAAGAGCTCAAAGAGCTGGTAATTATGGCCACTAAAGCCAAAGAAATAAGTGTTGTTGTTTTTTTTCTCATACCTGTTTAATTCGGATATCGAAAGTCAACATATTATCAATTGTCTGGGCGCAGATATGGTTAAAGATAGGGTAAAAATGTTCTGTGGCTTAATTGTTACGTTGAATGTAGATTTAAAAATAGTTGTGCTTTTTACGGATTGGCCCTATGAATTTGACATATGTGTACGATTTTTTAACAAAATCATCCGTGATATGTGGTAGAGTAGCTTAACTTCGCTATCGTCGTCAATTGAAAACTGCTAGTAATTAACACGCTATTTTCATTGTAGCATAAAATAACCAAATAACAATCTCCCTTTATTTTAATCGTAGAAGGGAAATAATGCTTGAAACTTCTTTAATTTTAAGATGGCTTTAAGAATAACCAAATAAAAATGTTGAACCATTGTAGTACCAATATACTTTTAAGTTGCTTTATAAACTTTGTCTTAGGTTTCTTTTCTGCGTATGCCCAACCGCCTAAAATAAACTTTACTTCGTTGCAAATTAAAGATGGCCTGTCTTCCAATACAGTAAATGCTATTTTGAAAGATAAATATGGTTTAATGTGGTTTGCAACCGAAGATGGTTTAAATAAATTTGATGGAAGTAGCTTTACCGTTTACAGGTACAAATTGAATGATACCAACGGCTTACAGTCCAATGACGTCAGGGCATTGTACGAAGATAGGACCGGAAATTTATGGGTAGGTACTTCCGGTGGTTCGCTAAGTCTGTTAGACCGTAAGAACGATTCCTTTATTACCCTACCTGCAAATAAGGATAATGCCTTAAGCAGTAATGTTGTACGTTCTATCTGTGGCGACTATAAAGGCAAGATTTGGGTAGCAACATTTAATGGTGTAGATGAGATTGCTCCAACAACAAGGAAAGTTACCAATTACCTAAAGCAAGTGAACAAGAAGGGCGCTTTCCCGTCGCTAACTTTCAATTATCTGTATGAAGATAGCAAGCGCAGGCTATGGGTGGCATCTACCAACGGATTATACTATCTGGATAGAACAAAGCGATCGTTCTCGCTCTTCCGTAATCAAGCGGCTGATCATTTGGGTCTAGAAAACCAATCTATCAATACCATTGTAGAAGATAAATTTGGCGCAGTATGGGTGGGAACTACCAGGGGGCTTTTTGTCTTGCCTTCTGGCGGTAAGGATTTCGTGCGTTTTGAAAACAAGCTTGGAGGAATGGCGATTCCTTTGAATATTAGCATCGCGAGTTTGGTTGTCGCTCCCAATGATGAACTTTGGGTAGGCACTGATGACGGGTTGTATATCATGAACCTTAAGAATGGCCAAATAAATAGGTATAAGCCAAATTCGAGGGATATTTATAGCCTTACCGGAAAATCTATTGGCTGTATTTATTATGATAGGGATGGAATCTACTGGTTGGGGCCTTTTCATGGCGGTGTATGTAAATATGATACCAATCTTAACCTCTTCCATTTGATGAAAAGCAATATGCTCGACAAAAATGGACTTAACGGATCTGTGGTTACTTCTTTTGAAGCATATAAAGGAAACATTTTTGTAGGTACCGATGGTGGTGGGCTTAACCTTTTTAATCGGAAAACAGAGCTCTTTACCCGCTATTCTAATAAACTTCCTGATGGTAGTGCTTTAAATAGTATATCCATTATGGCTATGGAACTTACCAAAAAGCAAAAGCTCTATATTGGGACCTATTCAAATGGCCTGGTAGTTATGGACCTTAACAACCAGCATATTTCCCAATTTAAGCAAGGCTCGTCCCTTGGACAACTAAACTCTAACGATGTATTCTGTTTGAAAGAAGTAAGCAGCGGGCAGATCTGGCTGGGAACAAATGGCGGCGGGGTGAATGTTCTGGATGAAGAAAACAAAGTTTTGGTTAAATACTGTAAAAACCCAAAAGCTGTTAACGAAATTGATTACCCAGGAAACAACTTTGTAAGATTTATAGAACAGGATAATCAAGGTAAGATATGGGTAGGCTCTTATGGCTCTGGAATTGCCGTTTTCGATGATAAGAGGAATACCTTCAGTGTGCTGAATAAGCTTAATAGCAAGCTTCCTAACGATTTGGCCACAGCCGTTTTAAAAGATAGCAAAGGGAACATGTGGGTGGGCACATTTAGTGGCGGTCTAAGTTTGTACAACAGTGCCAGCAAGCAATTTACTACCTATGCAGAAGAACAGGGCTTAAATAACGCTTCGGTATGGGCTATAGAAGAAGACAAGCAGGGAAGAATATGGGTTAGCACCAATAAAGGAATCAGCAGTTTCGATAGAAAAACCCATAAATTTACCAATTATGGCACCCACAACGGTGTACAGAATAATAATTTCGTATTGGGCGCCGGATTAAGTACTGCTGATGGTGAGATTTATTTTGGAGGTGCAGATGGATTCAATTATTTCGATCCGAAGTACTTTAGTAAAAACAAAAATTTGCCACCTGTTATTTTTACCGACCTTAAAATCTCCAATACATCGGTTATGCCTTCTGATGATGGTCCTATCAGCGAGCATATTTCGGTGGCCAAAGACATTTACCTAGATTATAAACAAAGTTTCAGCCTAAGTTTTGCCAGCCTAAATTATACGGCCCCAGAGCAAAATCAGTATTCATACCAATTAGAAGGTTTTGATAAGGATTGGATAGCGGCAGGTACATCAAAGTCTGTTTCGTATACCAACCTTGATCCTGGAGATTACGTTTTCCATGTGAAAGCGAGTAATAACGACGGCGTTTGGAACGGCAAGGAAACGTCTATCAAGATACATGTCAGACCTCCGTTTTGGCGTACCATTTACGCTTATATTCTTTATTTTGTTATCATAGCCGGAACACTGTTGTATATCCGCCATAGAGGAATAGAGAAGCTGAGGAAGGAATTTGCATCGGTGCAGGAGAAGATGAAGGCAGATCAGGCCAGAATTCAAGAGCGCCAGGAGGCAGAGCGGTTTAGGGAGCTGGATCAACTTAAAATCAAGTTTTTGACTAACCTTAGCCACGAATTTCGAACACCTTTGTCCCTTATTTTGGGTCCCTTGGATAAATTGCTTTCGGTCGAAAGGGAAACAGAGATAAAAGCACCGTTGCAGATGATTAAACGCAACACTAAAAGGCTATTAAATCTGGTGAACCAGATACTGGATTTCAAAAAAGTAGAAGAACGTGAGCTGAGGTTGGATATTGCAGAAACAGATATTGTAGCTTTTGTTAAAGATGTGTTGGAATCCTTTAACGACTTGAGTGACCGGAAACAGATACAGTTGGTTTTTAAGAGCCAGTTACGGTATCTAAATGTCGCGTTTGATCTTGATAAAATAGAGCGTGTGTTATTCAATCTTCTTTCCAATGCTTTTAAATTTACTTCAACTGGAGGTACTATTTCCATTGAGTTAGAAACGTTGGAGCAAAGTTCAGAGAAAGGCAAATCGTTAATTGTGATTAAAGTTGCCGATACTGGCATAGGAATACCTCAAGAAATACAAAGCAAAGTTTTCGACCGCTTTTATCAGGCAGATGGTATAGCCCCCGTATTGAATCAAGGTAGTGGCATTGGTTTATCAATAGCTAAGGAGTTTGTAAAACTGCACGGTGGCGATATTACGGTGCAAAGTGAGCCAAATGTAGGCAGTGTGTTTACCATCAGGCTTCCTTTCGAAAAAACTGATTTTGCGGAAGAGGTAACCATAGACTTTTCTAACGATATATCTGCTGTACAGGAAGTTGAAGAGTTGCCCGCAAGTCAGTTAGAAAGCACAGAGTTGCCCGTCATATTATTGGTTGAGGATAATGAGGATTTCAGATTCTATTTGAAAGACAGCTTAAAAAGCTATTACAGGGTTTATGAGGCCGCTAATGGTCAAGAAGGTTGGCAAAAGGCTTTGGCAAATCATCCACAAATTATTGTAAGCGATATTAATATGCCTTATATGAACGGTATAGAATTTAGTAAGAAGCTAAAAGCAGATAAACGCACCAACCATATACCTATCATCTTACTTACGGCAATCACAGGGCAAGAAGAGCAAATAAAGGGACTGGAAACCGGAGCTAACGATTATCTTACAAAACCATTTAACTTTGAAATTTTAAACGCCAAAATCAAAAACCTGTTAGATCTCAATCAAAAGCTTAGAGATACTTATACCAAACAGATCAAGGTTCAATCGCCGGAAATTGTGATAGAATCGCATAGCGATAGGCTTTTGAACAAAGTGATGCTTTATATAGAAGAAAACCTTAATAACTCCAAGCTATCTGTTGAAGATTTAAGTAAGCATGTAGGCATGAGCCGAGGTTCGCTGTATCATAAAATATTGGAATTGACGGGTTTATCTCCGATAGAATACATTAGGTCCGTTAAGTTGGAGAAAGCGGTAGCGCTGTTAGAAAAAAGCGATCTTAATGTTTCTCAGATAGCCTATATGGTAGGCTTTGCTACGCCCAACTATTTTGCAAAGTCCTTTAAGGCCAAATATAACATGCAGCCTTCGGAATACATTAACCAAAAAAGAAAGCTCGACGATTATTCTTCAAAAAACAAGTTGGACAGTAATGAGTAATGCTCCACTTCGGGCTTAAAAATAGATGATATCAAAGTAAAAAACTAAAAATAAAATGAAGCGATTAGCAACGTTTATCACCTTAACTTTTCTATGCAGTTTTTATGCAATGGCGCAAATAAAATTGCCATATATTATTAGCGATGGGATGGTTTTGCAACGCGATGTTAAATTAAATATTTGGGGCTGGGCTTCGCCCAATGAAAAAGTAACCTTGATCTTTAAAGGTAAGAAGTATGTTGCGGTAACAGGTGCCGACAAAAAGTGGATAATCAGTTTACCTCCACAGAAAGTGGGCGGCCCATATGGTATGCGTTTAGAAGGGAAAAATAGCATTGTACTGAAAGATATCCTCTTTGGCGATGTATGGTTGTGTGCCGGTCAGTCTAACATGGTACATCAAATGAGAATACACAATATTACTTATGAAAAAGATATTGCCAACGCAAATGATGATCAAATTAGGCAGTTTTGGGTGCCTACAGCGACCAATTTACTTGGTCCGTCATCAGATTTTCCGAGAAGTAGTTGGAAAAAGGCAACCACCGAGTCGATAGGTGATTTTTCTGCAGTTGCTTATTTTTTTGCAAAAAATATTTATCAGAAACACCATATACCAATTGGCATTATTAACGCCAGCGTGGGCGGCACCAGCATAGAAGCTTGGACAGGAGAGGGGGGATTTAAGGATATGAAAACTGTAGAAAAGACAATTGCCGAAAACAAGGATACCCTTAGGGTAAACCAAATTAACCACTTGGCAGATGTTGCTTCAAAACCAAAGCTCGTTAGTAATGATAAAGGCCTAACCGAAATACCGAAGTGGTTCGAAGTAGGCTATCAACCGAGAGGCTGGCGTGGTTTTTATTTGCCCGGTTTTTGGGAAGACCAAGGCATACGCGATTTAGATGGCGTGGTTTGGTTCCGAAAAGAAATTGATGTCCCGATAACGATGACCACTGCGCCCGCACGATTACAGATGGGGCGTATTATTGATGCAGACAAAGTTTATATCAATGGAAAATTAATTGGCGAAACATTTTACCAATACCCACAGCGTAGATACATGCTGCCAATAGGTGCGCTAAAGCCCGGTAAAAATCTAATCGTAATAAGGGTTGAAAACACATCTGGCAAAGGTGGTTTTGTTCCAGATAAACCTTACATTTTGGAAGCGAATGGAGAAAATATTGACCTAAAGGGCGAATGGCAGTACAAAGTTGGCGAGGTTTTTAAACCATTTGCCAAAGCGGGACCAAGCCGAATTCAGGAACAGGCACAACCAACGGCCTTGTACAACGCCATGATAGCGCCAGCTTTAAAATACGCTATAAAGGGAGTTTTATGGTATCAAGGAGAAAACAATATTGGCAATGCCATAGCCTATAAAAAACTACTTCCTAACCTCATTGAAAATTGGAGATCTGAATTTGGGCAAGCCAATTTGCCATTTTATTACGTACAACTGCCAAATTTTGGGGATATGCGTTACTTGCCAACAGAAAGCGGCTGGGCATTAATGCGTGAAGCGGCGCTGCAGACGTTAAAAGTGCCTCATACCGGAATGGCGGTTACCATAGATTTGGGCGAATGGAACGACATCCATCCGGATAATAAAAAAGATGTTGGCGAGCGTTTGGCACTAATTGCAAGAAGGTATAACTATGGTGAGGGCAATTTGGTGTTTTCAGGTCCAATTTACAAGTCTTCGAAAGTAGAGGGCAATAAAATATATCTTAATTTCGATCAATTAGGCTCTGGTCTTAAAACCATAGATGGTGAAAAGCTGTCTGCGTTTGAAATTGCTGGGGAGGATAAAAAGTTTGAATGGGCCGAAGCTGAAATTATTGGTAACCAAGTAGTGGTTTATGCTGAAAAAATCGCTTCTCCAAAATATGTTCGTTACGCTTGGGCAGACAACCCCGTAAACCCAAATTTGTACAATAAAGAAAATTTGCCGGCATCGCCATTTCGCACTGATCAATAAAAAGGGAATTGAAGTTATCCCACTTTGCCGAAGTTCAATTTATATTCCGGTTTTCGGGTATCGAAATCTGCAGTGAAGCGTACCACTTTCTTAGGGCACCGTCAGTTGCTATAATTACTGCAAAATGTGTAAATACAAAGATATAATAAACATATTTCTCGTATTAATGACGAAAAGTTCCCTGTTTAGGCTTACAGAATAGCTAATTTTATTTTAGCTAAACAACACTAGAATGGCTCTTTTATCCAATTCTTTTGTGGTGGATTTAAAAAAACTAACCAAATGAACAAAATCGAAAATGATAAGGTGTCTCACCATCTTATGGCAAAAAAGTTGACCTTATTTTCCTTCTTTACCTGGTTTTGGATGCTTAATGCTCTTAACGTTAAGGCACAAGATCCCAATTTTCATATTTACTTGTGTATAGGACAATCAAATATGGAAGGTAATGCAAATTTTGAACCGCAAGATACCAGTGGCATAAATGCACGATTTAAGGTTTTGCAAGCCGTAGATTGTGATAATAAAGGTAGGCAGATGGGCAAGTGGTACACAGCAATACCGCCATTAACCAGATGTAACACTGGTCTTACTCCCGTAGATTACTTTGGCCGTACTTTAGTAGATAATTTGCCAAAAAAAGTGCGCGTAGGAGCCATAGTAGTTGCCGTTGGCGGCAGCAAAATTGAACTGTTTGATAAAAACAATTATGGATCTTACACCGCTACTGCCCCAGATTGGATGAAAGGCATGTTAAAAGCATATCAGGACAATCCTTATGGAAGGTTGATTACTATGGCAAAAATTGCGCAAAAAGATGGCATTATTAAGGGTATCCTCATCCATCAGGGAGAGTCTAATACCGGTGATAAGTTATGGCCGCAGAAAGTAAAGGACGTTTACAATAATATCCTTAACGATTTAAATCTAAAACCAAATGAAGTGCCGCTACTAGCGGGCGAAGTTGTACACAAGGCGCAAAATGGAAAGTGTGCAAGCATGAACGAAATTATAGATAAATTGCCTCAAACCGTCCCAACGGCACATGTTGTTTCTTCTGAAGGATGTGGCGTAGCTGATGATTTGCTGCATTTTAACATTGCAGGATATCGCGAATTAGGGAAGCGCTATGCCGAAGTAATGCTCCCGCTGCTTAAAAAGAAGTCAAAAAGTAAGTGAAAATTTACGCGGTTAAAAAGATTTTCGTCAAAAATAAAGGTCTGGTTCACTTTTGACACCAATAATAAGGCCACAGCATGTTTGCTAACAAAATTTGTAGATCGTGGCTTCTTACTATAGTCCAGTTAATTTATTTAAATAAGATAAAATGAGTAAATCAATTAAAAAATTATGCTTTAAAGTTGCCGTACTTTCTGTATTGGCATTCCCTGCTTATTCTCAACAAACTATTCACGAAGGGCCACAAGGTTTTGATGTTTTTCAAAACAATATTGCTCATGGTAAAATAGATACAATAACCTACAACTCTAAAACTGTGGGCAATAGTAGAAAGGCCCTAATTTATACGCCGCCGGGTTACAACGAAAAACAAACCTATCCGGTGTTGTATTTACTACATGGTATAGGGGGCGATCCGAAAGAGTGGCTGTATGGTGGCAGACCACAGTTTATTCTAGATAATTTATACGCACAAGGCAAGGTAGAGCCTATGATTGTTGTTTTGCCAAACGGAAGAGCAATGAAAGACGATCGTCCTATTGGCAACGTAATGGATAAGGAAAAAATCCAAGCCTTTTCTACTTTTGAAAAAGATTTGCTCAACGATCTAATTCCTTTTATCGAAAGTAAATACAAAGTTTATAAAGACCGAGAACATCGTGCTATTGCTGGTCTGTCTATGGGCGGCGGGCAATCGTTAAATTTCGGTTTAGGTAATCTTGATCAATTTGCTTGGGTGGGCGCTTTTTCTGCTGCACCAAATACCAAGCAGCCTGAAGAACTTATTCCTGATCCAGATAAAGCAAAGAAAATGTTAAAAGTTCTTTTTATTTCTTGTGGAGATAAAGATAATTTAATAAACAACAGCGCTCGTACACATGAATACCTTGTCAAGGTAAATGTACCACATATCTACTTTATAGAGCCCGGCGGCCATGATTTCAAAGTATGGAAAAATGGATTGTACAATTTCTCCCAATTATTGTTCAAGCCAGTAAATAAAGCCTTGTTCTATAGCAAATAATTTTATCTTCAATTTTTATATCATGCTGTTTCAAATACGATATTTCTGTTTGCTGTTCCTATTTCTGCTAAATTGTTACCAAGCAAATGCCCAACAATCTAATGTAGTTAACCCAGTTATTTTTGCCGACGTGCCAGATGCTTCCGTTATCCGAGTTGGAGATACCTATTACATGAGTAGTACAACAATGCACATGAGTCCAGGTTTGCCCATCATGAAATCAAAAGATCTGGTAAATTGGACCATGTTGAACTATGCATATAATAGTTTAGATGGTGGCGATAAAATGGATTTGGCCAATGGGAAAAATGCTTATGGCAATGGCACATGGGCAAGCAGCTTGAGGTACCATAACGGCATATTTTACGTAAGTACCTTTTCACAAACCACAGGCAAAACCTATATTTTTCAAACCAAGGATATCGAAAAAGGTAATTGGCAAATGAAGTCTTTTAGGCCAAGTTTACACGATCATTCCTTGTATTTCGAAAATGATAAAGCGTATATGATTTACGGAAGTGGTAAAATCAAACTAGTTCAACTAAAGAGTGATTTATCAGGTATCGACACAAGTTTTCCAGAGCAAGTGATTATTGAAAATGCAAGTACTCCATCGGGAAAAAACGGTGGATTGCCAGCGGAGGGTTCGCAGCTATTTAAGATAAATAACAAATATTACCTTTTTAATATTTCTTGGCCTATGGGCAGTATGCGTACCGTAATTGTGCATCGGGCAGAAAATTTATTTGGACCTTACGAAGGTAAAGTGGCATTGCAAGATTTAGGTGTTGCCCAAGGCGGTTTAGTCAATACACCCGAAGGAAATTGGTTTGCCTACCTATTTCGAGATTTTGGTGCTGTAGGCCGTATTCCGTATTTGGTACCGGTTACTTGGAAAAACGAATGGCCAGTTTTAGGTATTGATGGGAAAATCCCGCAAACATTGGACCTCCCTATTCATAAAGGCATGATAGCTTCTGCTATTGTTGCATCAGATGATTTCAATCGTAAACCCAATGATCCAGATTTGCCATTAGCTTGGCAATGGAACCATAACCCCGATAACAGCTTGTGGTCGGTACGTAAAAGAAAAGGATATTTAAGACTTGCCACTGGCCGGATAGACACCAGTTTTTTAACCGCCAGAAACACATTAACGCAACGTACTTTCGGCCCCTTTTCTTCGGCAAATACAGCTATGGATCTTTCTAAGATGAAAGATGGCGATTTCGCAGGTTTAGGCTTATTGCAGAAAAACTTTGGGCAAATTGGCGTTCGTGTACACAATGGTAGTAAAGCGATCATTTTCGTTGATGCTGCTACAGGCTCAATTAATGAAACTGCTCCAATAGCCCTGAAGCAGGACAGAATATATTTTAAGGTAGTTTGCAATTTCGAAAATAGAAAAGATACCGCCCAGTTCTATTACAGCTTAGACGGTAAGAATTGGAATAGCATTGGTAA
The DNA here is from genome assembly GCF_039594775.1 of Pedobacter sp. GTDB lineage: Bacteria > Bacteroidota > Bacteroidia > Sphingobacteriales > Sphingobacteriaceae > Pedobacter. The sequence continues at coordinate 123,833 of NZ_JBCNMT010000004.1, forward strand.
ATCCTTAAAAATGACCTATACAATACCTCATTTTATGGGATATAGATTCGCATTATTTAATTACGCAACTCAACAAATAGGCGGATATGTAGATGTAGACTACCTGCATGTTTCGGAAAAATGAGAAAAAGGCGAATAAAATCACTGTTTACATATTAATTAACGTCAATTATACATTTATGCTAGTATTTTGACAAAATGTTCAATAGTTGAAAATAGCTTATAACTATTTTCGGAAATGAAATTAGCTAATGCAGAAAGACAATTTTAAGTCTTTTTGATTGAAGTTAAATCACTATAACCAAATATAACATACTATGCCCAAATTAACCGAGAAGTCTTTAATAGGCTCTAAAAATGTGAAGTTCAACTCATTCCCCAAAAAAACTTTATCGGCTGCATTACTTGCCTGTTCGGCATTTTTCTTTTCGAGTGCCGTATGGAGAAAAGATAAAGCTCTACTAAGAGAAGCCGATCCTTCGCCAGCACCTTTGTTTAGTAATTACGTATATAAAGGAAATGACGATATCTATAATAAATACCCTTTAAAAGCAGGTGAGTTTTATACCCCAATTTTGCAGGGCTGTTACCCAGATCCTAGCATTACCCGCAAAGGCAGCGATTATTATTTAGTGGTTTCTTCGTTTGCTTTTTATCCCGGTGTGCCAATTTTTCACTCAAAAGATTTGGTTAACTGGAAACAACTGGGCCACGTTTTAGATAGACCTTCGCAATTAAAAGTACAAGATGCGGGTATGAGTGCAGGAATTTATGCGCCCGCCATTAAATACAATAAAAATAATGATACCTTTTATATGATTACTACCCAGTTTGCCGGCGGCATGGGTAATATCGTAGTTAAAACAAAAGACCCTTTAAAAGGCTGGAGCGATCCTTATAAACTGAAATTTAACGGTATAGATCCTTCTTTGTTTTTTGATGATGATGGCAAAGCATATGTAGTGCACAATGATGAACCAGAAAAGGAACTTTACAGCGGGCATAGGGCTATCAAAATTTGGGAGTATGATTTACAGAAAGACCAAGTCATTGCAGGTACAGATAAAATTATTGTAAATGGTGGCGTAGATCTTAGCAAAAAGCCAATTTGGATTGAAGCGCCACATATCTACAAAAAGAATAATAAGTATTACTTGATGTGTGCAGAAGGTGGTACCGGTGGCTGGCATAGCGAAGTCGTCTTTGTTAGCGATAATGTAAAAGGCCCTTATCGTCCAGCAGATAAAAATCCAATTTTAAGTCAACGTCATTTGCCTTCAAACAGAGTAGATAAAATAGATTGGGCTGGCCACGCAGATTTGGTAGAGGGTCCAAAAGGTGGCTATTATGGCGTATTTTTAGGTATTCGCCCAAATGAGAAAAATCGTGTAAACATTGGCCGAGAAACCTATATACTACCGGTAAACTGGAATGGTGAATTCCCTGTTTTTGAAGGCGGTTTAGAACCATTAAAAACTAAACTAGACATGCCTAAAGGGGTAGTAAACAATACAGGGAAAAATGGTTTTTTCCCAAATGGCAACTTTACTTTCAGCGATACATTTTTGTCTAAAAAATTAGATTATAGATGGATTGGATTGCGTGGCCCAAGAGAAGATTTTGCAACAACTACATCAAAGGGTTTAATTGTAAAGCCGTTTCCTGTAGATGTAAAAGAAGTAAAGCCTATATCTGCACTGTTTCAAAGGCAGCAGCATAACAATTTTTCTGCTACTGTAACGATGAGCTACAAGCCTAAATCGAACAAAGATTTAGCGGGCATAGTTTGCTTGCAAAAGGAAAGTTTCAATTATGTTTTTGGCGTGACCCAAAAAGACAATGCCTACTACCTTTTATTGCAGCGCACAGAGAACAACAAATCAACCATTATAGACAAAGTGAAAATTGATGTTAGTAAGCCTATTAAATTGCAAGTGGCGGGTCAAGGCGATGATTATACATTTAGCTATGCCGTGGCGAATGGAAAATTGACTGCGTTGGGTGGCAAAGTTTCCGGCGATATTTTGTCTACAAATGTAGCAGGTGGTTTTACCGGTGCGCTTATAGGCTTGTATGCAACATCTGCTAGCGAAATCAAGCTTTAAACCTTAAGTTAAAAGCTAGTTGGTGTGCCAAAAAAGCTGTTTTAAGTGTGCTATGGTGTTGTTTGACAGCCGTTTGGTCAGTAAAACATCTGATGTATACATTTAAACATTTGTGCTAATTGAATTAACGTCGTGTACCTACTTTAGTACGGCCAAATATTAGAACCAAGTCACTTTTATAGCTTATTGTAGCAATAATTTTAAGAACGAACCATAACATCTAAACTAACGCTCATCACTTAAAACATATAATGATACCTGCCTAAAATGTTTGCTTCATTTTAGGCAGCAAAACACTAACCAAAAAAATACCAATATAAACCATATTATGAAACCGCCAATTTGACTCTCGAGAAGACATCTCTTTCTTGCATAGATTGTGTATGTCTTTAAGCAAAAAAAATCAACTAAAATAAACCAAATTTCAAATATAAATAACGTATGATTAAGGAATACAACCGCTATTTTACGCAGCTTTCGCTTGCTATGAAATTAAGATTTAATCAAGTCTTTATCTTAAATGATCAAATATGATGAAAAATTACACACAACTATGTGCTAACGAATATCTTGTTCATTCATTTAAGAAAGGATGGATGCTGAAGATATTTTTATCGATTGCTAGCTTACTATTTATCTTTAATACTGCTTTTGCACAGCAAAAGAGGCTGGTTAGAGGAAAGGTGATAGATGAAAAGACCGCAGAAGGCATGTATGGGGTTACCATTACCCTAAAAGGCACAAAAACAAACGCAATGTCTAATGCAGACGGCCAATTTACCATAGAGGTGCCAACAACTAACGCCACACTGGTGTTTGCTTTTGTTGGTATGGTTTCTAAGGAAGTAGCTGTAGGGGATAGGGATAATATCGTAGTTTCTTTAAAAGAAGATGATAAATTACTAGACCAGGTAGTAGTGGTTGGTTATGGACAACAAAAAAAGTCTACTGTGGTTGGCGCAGTTACGCAAACTACTGGCAAGGCTCTTGAACGTGCTGGGGGTGTTACCAATTTAGGTATGGCCCTAACCGGAAACCTGCCAGGCGTAGTAACTACATCTACAACAGGTATGCCTGGAGCAGAAGACCCTCAAATCTTAATTAGAGGGCGCAGCACTTGGAACAATAACAGTTCGCCTCTAATTTTAGTAGATGGTATTGAACGTTCAATAAGTTCTATCGATATATCTTCGGTAGAAAGTGTGTCGGTACTAAAAGATGCTTCTGCAACGGCAGTGTATGGTGTTAGGGGAGCAAATGGCGTAATCTTGGTAACTACCAAAACAGGTGTAGAAGGTAGGGCGCAGGTTTTCGCTAGATCTAACGCAACTATGAAAGTACCGTCAAAATTACCAGCAAAATACGACTCTTATGACGCGTTGATGATCAAGAACAGAATTATTGAACGAGAGTCTATTGTTAACCAAGCTGGATGGTCTTCTTATACACCAATGCAGGTAATTGATAAGTATCGCAATCCGTTAAATGCAACCGAGTGGGACCGCTATCCGAACGTAGATTGGGAAAAAGAACTTTTCAATGATTACGCCATGTCGTATAACACCTCGGCTAACGTATCTGGCGGTTCTAAATTTGTGAATTATTTCGTTGGATTGGATTTTGCAAAAGAAGGCGATTTATTCAAATCTTTTCCAAATAATAGAGGTTATACCGCACATTTTGGATATAATAGAACTAACGTAAGAAGCAACTTAGATTTTAACTTAACCAAAACCACAAAGTTATCTGCTAAGTTATATGGTTCTAATGGTGTAAGACAGGTCCCTTATGATATGCCCGATGGGGATCAGTCTTATTGGGCCTCTGCTTATCGCACGGCACCAGATTCATTTAGGATGATTTATTCTGATGGAACCTATGGGTACTATTCGCAATCTATTCAGGATCAGCCGAATGCTGCTTTTTGGTTGGCTTATTCGGGTGTTGAGTATAGAACCAGTACACAACTTACTACAGACTTTGTTTTGCAACAAAAATTAGATATGATAACCAAAGGGCTTAGTTTGCGAGCGAGCATTTCTTTAGATAATTCATTTCTAGAAAGAAGACGTGGTATCAATGATCAAAATAATCCTGCTCAACGTAAATATGTGTCGCCTTTAACAGGAAATGTAGTGTACGAGCGTGAAAAAGACCCAGGAACACAGTTCGATTTTTCAGACCAAGTGAAATGGGCTTTGGTAGCGGGCGAAGTAAACAAAGATTTAACGTATCGCAATAACAACTACCAATTTCATGTTAATTACGATCGTACCTTTGGACAAGATCATTACGTAACGGCTTTAGGTTTGGTAGAAAGACAAAGGAATGTTACTGGCAGTGGTTTTCCAAGATTTCGCGAAAGCTGGGTATTCCGTACAACTTATGCCTATAAATCAAAATACTTGTTTGAAGCTAACGGTGCTTACAACGGCTCAGAAAAATTTGGCCCCGATTTCCGTTTTGCCCTTTTCCCTTCTTTTTCTGCCGGCTGGGTAATTACTAACGAGTCGTTCATGAAAAATATCAAGTTTTTAGATTTGCTGAAGGTTCGTGCATCTTGGGGTAGAATTGGCGATGATAATATTAATACAGCAAGATGGCCATTTTTAGATTCCTACACTTATAACGGAAATACCCAAATGGGTAGCACGGGAAGCGCACTAACAAACACACCCTATACTTTCTATAGAATATCTTCAATGGGTAACCCTAACTTATCTTGGGAAACAGTTGAAAAACGTAACCTAGGTATAGAATACAGTTTCCTTAAAGGGAAAATATCGGGAAATGTTGACTTTTTTCAAGATAAACGTGACAACATCATGATTTCTGGTAACTCTCGTGCCATACCAACCTTTTATGGTTTTGGTAGCTTAGCGCCAAGTGCCAATCTTGGAAAAGCCTCGACTAAAGGAGTTGAGTTTGAACTCAAATTTAACCATTCGTTTAATAAAAACATTCGTGTTTGGGCAAGTACAGCCATAACACGTGCTGTTAGCCACACCAATTTTAGAGACGATCCGGAGTTTATGCCTGCTTACCAAAAGCAAGAAGGCTATGCCATTGGGCAATACAGATCTTTTATAAACAAAGGATTTCTTGCAAGTTGGGATGATATTTACGGAAGTACCACTAGGTTGAGCAACAACCAGTTAAAGCTTCCTGGCGATTATAATATTATCGATTTTAATGGCGATGGTGTAATTGACGATAGAGACAGCGCCCCTTATGGTTTTACTTCAAATCCTGAAAACACCTACAATTTAAACTTAGGTTTCGAGTGGAAGCGTTTAAGCATATTTGTGCAGTTCTATGGTGTTAACAACGTAACCAGGGATATCGAATTCCCTAACTACCAAGGGCAAAGTAATATCGTATTTGTAGAAAGGCCTTTCTGGTACCTGCAAGATGGAGGAGGAGAGGTTTCGCCGCCAAGGTTTGGGGTTGGAAATACCACTGGCCTTAACGGTACCAGATACCTATATGATGCCTCTTACATACGTCTAAAAAATGCCGAGATTGCTTATAGCCTATCGGGTAATTTCATTAACAGAATGGGAATTAAGAACCTTAGGTTGTATATAAACGGAAACAACTTGGTGCTGTGGTCAAAACTACGTGATGACCGTGAGTCTAACTTTAGCGGAGTTGCCGCTGGAGGAGCTTATCCAACCATTAAGCGCTACAATTTTGGTCTTGATATCACCTTATAAATTATTTAAAGATGAGAAATCTAATTAAGAACATCTTGTTCCCGTTCATCATAGTGATGGGTGTGGTTACACTAAGTTCATGTAAAAAATACTTGGAACGTACGCAGTTAGCAGATATCCGTGAAACAGATCCGTACAAGAACTTTAGAAATTTTCAAGGATTTGTAGAAGAAATGTATAACTGTATTCCACTTTATAGCTCAAACAATTTTCATAACTCTTTTAATCTGGGCGAAGAAGAACATTGGGAAGCGGGAAACAACTATACCAGAGGTTTGCTTTACCAAGTAGACCAAGGTAACTACATGGCCTGGAATAGCACTGAATATGGCTTTTTGGGCGATGGAGGAGACCCTGTAGATGGTACCAACCATACGACAAAAGGAAGATTGTGGGGATTGTCCTGGTATGCGATCAGAAAAGCAAACGTAGGTTTGGCAAACTTAGACAAATTGGTAGAGGCAACGCAAGAAGAAAAAAATCTTATTGCCGGTCAGTTATATTTTTTTAGAGGATTTTACCACTTTATGCTCATGCAATATTGGGGTGGTTTGCCTTACATAGACCAAGCATTACCCGTAGATGAAGTGTTAAAACTGAAACGTTTAAGCTACCAAGCTTGTGCGAACAAGGTGGCTGAGGATATGCAAAAGGCTGTAGATTTACTGCCTGTTGATTGGGACAAAATCCCTTCTGGAGCTGCTACTTCTGGTCTTAACAACCAGCGTATCAATAAAATTATGGCCATGTGTTTTTTGGGCAAAAATTACCTTTATGCCGGTAGCCCTTTAATGAATCTCGAGTCTACAGGTAACAGCGGCTACAATACAGATTTCTGTAAAAAAGCGTCTGATGTGTTCGCTCAGGCATTACAACTTATCGAATCAACAGGTAGATATCAGCTAGTGCCATTTGCTGATTATCGCGAGTTAATTTATACCTACAATAAAGGCGGCCAGTTACCTGGCGGTAAAGAGGCGATACTTTTAGAAAACTTATCTGGTGCTACAAATAGATGGCGCTGGAACCAAGTGAACGATTATCGTCCACAAACTATCCACCCATCAGGAATTAAAATGTACCCTACGGCCAATTATGCAGATTATTACGGCATGGCTAACGGTTTGCCAATTCCTGATCCGGAGAAACCCGATAGCGAAAGTGGTTACAACCCAGAATATCCATGGAGAAACAGAGATCCTAGATTTTACAACGATTACGTGATAGACGGCGAAAAATGTGTGCTAAATGCTTCCTCTGTTGGTAATGATTTATTAAGACAATATGCAAGTTTGTATACTGGTGGTACTTATAGAACTGTAGATGGCAACTCTAAAGTTTGGACTGGTTACATGAATTCCAAACTGGTATCAAAACTGGTTAACGATAAGGATGGATATAGAGATAATAATACCCTGGTACTAAGTTTAATGCGTTTAGCAGATGTTTACCTGCTATATGCAGAAGCTACTGCAACAGGTTATGGTTCGCCACAGAGCGTAGGTGCTGGTTATACACTATCTGCAGTTGATGCCGTAAACAAAGTGCGTGCACGTGCAGGCGTGAACGGCGTTGCCGCTAAGTTCTTAGGTTCTACTGCCAGCTTTTTAGGTGAAGTAAGACGCGAGCGTGCCGTAGAGTTATCTTTTGAAGGGCATCGCTTTAACGACCTAAGGCGATGGTTATTACTCACCGAGCGCCCTTATACTTTAAGGAAAGCCATTGAGTTTGATAGGGACACTCCTAACGCTCAGATATATGCGGACCCTAAAAATGCCAAGGTTAAAAATTTCCGTGAGACAGTTTTATTCGAAAGACAGTTAGGGCAACGCCATTATTGGTTTCCATTCCTTTTGAAGGATGTAAGTATCTATAGCGAGTTTAAACAAAACCCAGGCTGGTAATTTAATCTAAAAGAAATGAACATAAAATATATACATACCTTTTGCTTAAGCTTGCTCTTTGGTGTGGTTAGCATAACTGGAGCCCTTGCGCAGCAACAAGAAAGTAAGCCCATAAAAATTGTACCCAAGAAAGATAAAGATAGCTTGGTTAATGTGGCGTTTCAAACCATCGAAAAGAAGGATGTTTTGGGCGGCGTATCAACAGTAAACGTAGCAGAGCTCATGAATAAAAGTTACGGTACCTACAGTTTAGATAACTTACAAAGCTTTGTAGGCGGTTTTACCGGTAACATCTGGGGACAATCGCCATTAATCTTGGTAAACGGAGTGCCAAGACGTGCTTCGGACGTTAGAATGACGGAAGTAGAATCTATTTCGGTATTGAAGGCTGCCAGTGCAGTAGCGCTTTACGGTAGCCAGGCAGCTAGGGGAGTAATCTTAATTACTACCAAACGAGGTAACGGTGGTGACGATATGAAAATTGATGTGAGGGCCAACTCTGGTATATTCGTGCCAAAGGGTTATCCAAATTACCTGCCAGGTGCCGATTACATGACACTCTACAACGAAGCATTGACCAACGATGGTATTACAACTGGTAAATATACGCAGGGGAGAATAGACAGTACACGTACAGGCATTAATCCGTTTCTTTACCCAGATATTGATTTCTACAGTTCTGATTTTGTCAGAAAAGTGGCCTATCGTTCTGATATTACTACGGAAATTTCTGGTGGCAATAATTTTGCACGTTACTATACCAACGTAGGCTTGTCTTACAATAATAGTTTGGTAAAGTATGGCGAGCAAAAAAACAACAACGATTTTAATTTTAGTGTAAGAGGTAATGTAGATATGAACATTGCCAAATGGCTTACCGCTTCTGCCGATGCCGTAGCTATTGCCAATAAAAATTATGTTGGTAGAGGAAATTTTTGGGGCAGTGCCTCAACGGTAGATTTTTATCTCAACAAGTATTCTCCGCTAATTCCAATTGATAAGTTAGATCCTAACAATGCGTCCTTACAAACTGTTGTAAAAAATAGTAATCACATCATAGACGGTAAATATCTTTTGGGCGGTGTAAGTACCAATCCTACAAATGCTTTTTCTGATATGTTAGCTGCAGGTTATATCCGCACAAAAAACAGTACGTTTCTTTATAACCTTAATCTAAAGGCAGATTTGGGTTCGATATTGGAAGGTCTAGTATTTAAAACTGGAGCCAGTATGGATTACACCTCTGTGTATTCTGAAGGCTACTCGCTTGGCTATGCTACCTACCAACCAAAATGGTCGGCTGGTAATGATATGATCGTAGGCTTAACCAAGTTCAATGAAGACAAAAACTCTACCACAGAATTTGTAGGCAGATCAACCTATACGCAAACCACATCGGCAATGGCACAATTTGCCTACAACCGTACGTTCGCTAATGACCACAACGTATCGGCCAACCTATTGGGCTGGTGGTACAAGAGCCAATTCTCTAGCGATATTGACAATGATGGTGGTAGCGTGTATCAACCAACTTTGAATACTAACCTAGGTTTTCAGGCCGCCTATAATTTCCGTAGCAAATACTATTTAGATTTTACTGCCGGATTAGTGCATTCTGTTAAACTTGCGCCTGGGCATAGAAATTCATTGTCGCCGGCTGTTACCGTTGGCTGGCGCATCAGTAACGAGTCGTTCTTTAAAAACAATGTTTCTTTTGTAGACGATCTTAAACTTTCTGGTTCTTATTCCTCTATTGTGCAAGATATGGACCTTACCGGCGGTACCAGAGCAGGCTACTACCTTTACCAAGGCTTCTACAGTAATACTGGTACGCTAAGTGGTTGGTTAAACTGGCGTGATGGTAGTGCTGGTGGTCCAACTTCACTCTCTGGACAGGCTTCTAACTACGATTTAACATTTGTTAAAAGAAACGAATTTAGGGTAAGTTTGGACGGGTCGATACTTAAGAATCTGATTTCTTTCGACATGAACTACTTTTCGCAAGTAACTGATGGTTTACTATCGCGTGGAGTTACCATTTACCCAAGTTATTTTCAAGGTTCTGGCGATTTTCGCCCTTGGATTAATTTTAATAAGGATAAACGTACCGGGTTTGATTTCTCTGTTAATTTAAACAATAAGTTGGGCGAGGTTTCTTACTCATTGGGTGTTGCAGGCATGTACTATGATAGCAAAGCTTTGCGCCGCGACGAAACAATTGATACAACTGCACCGTATTTGGCCCGCCAAGGTCGCGCGTTAGATGCCAATTATGCTTATATCGCAGAAGGCTTGTTCCAAAACCAAGCGGAAATTGATGCCCATGCCCGACAAACTTTCGGAACGGTAAAGCCAGGTGATATCAAATACAAAGACATCAACAACGATGGAATAATCGATTACAGAGATGCGCAAGATCTAGGAAAAGCAGGATGGTCTGCCTCGCCTTTTAATTATGGCGTAAACCTAACTTTAAAGTATAAGAAATTTACTTTGTTCGCATTGGGCTCGGGTAGTGCAGGCGCAATAGGTTTTAAAAATAGCTCTTACTATTGGTTAAGAAGCAATACTAGATACTCTGACTTAGCTTGGGGACGTTGGACGGAAGCCACAGCCAGCACTGCAACCATGCCACGTTTGACCACTAATAGCAGCAACAACTTCCAAAATTCTACTTATTGGATGTATAAAACCAGTCGCTTTGATTTAAATAGAGTACAATTAAGTTATGATTTTGGAAAAGAATTGTTTAAAAATTCTTTTGTTGCAGGACTTAATGTATACGTTCAAGGCGATAATTTATTGGTGATATCTGGCGAGCGCAAGCTGATGGAAACGAATATTAATGCTGCACCCCAAACCCGTTTCTTCAATTTAGGAGCTAAAGCATCTTTTTAATCACCTATTAATTGTAACAATATGAAACATAAAATATTATTAATGGCCTTTGCGGTAATCTTGCTTTCGGCCTGCAAAAAGGTGCTAGAGCCTCAGCCAGACAACCTGAGGACTATCGATCAAATGTACACTGATGTAAACTTTGCTCAAGGATTTTTGAACAGTGCATACCGTTACATTCCTTCTTACTACGACAATACTGAAATTGCAACGGATGATGCGGTAACCAATCAGTTAACGCATGGTTTTCTCCAAATGGCGCAAGGTTCTTGGACAGTTAACAACAATCCAGTTTCTGTATGGAACCAGTCTTACGAAGCTATGCAGTATCTTAACCTTTTCCTTCAAAATTCTGATAAGGTTAAATGGGCTATGGATCCAGAGGCTGCTAAACTATTTAACGTGAGAATGAGAGGCGAAGCATTTGGATTAAGAGGACTTTTTCTTTACTTTCTTTTGCGCAATCATGGCGGGGTAGGTAGTAATGGCCAACTCTTGGGCGTGCCAATTGTAACGACTTATCAAGATGCTAAGTCGAATTTTAACTTGCCTAGAGCTAGTTTTGACGATTGTGTAAAGCAAATCTATAAAGATTTAGACAGTGCCGAAGAATACTTGCCTGTAGAATATAATGACATCAGCAACGCTACCCAAATTCCTGAACGTTTTAAGAAATATACCCAAAACTACGAAACCTATAACAGGGTAATGGGCGTATACCCTCGTTTACTGTTCAACGGATTAATTGCAAAAGCTTTTAGAGCCAGAACGGCATTGTTGGCAGCTAGTCCGGCTTTTACAAATGTGTCGAATACAGCCGCATGGGCCAACGCCGCTGAATATGCAGGCAGGGTAATTGATTATAAAGGAGGAGTGGGAGCTTTGCCGTCTACAGGGGTAACATATTATGCGAATACAAGCGAGATTGACGGTCTTGGAAACGGAGCAAATACTCCGGAAACCATCTGGAGAGATAACTTGGCTACGGGCGATAGTGGTCAGGAGTCGCAACATTTTCCACCATCGCTATTTGGAAGTGGTCTGATGAACCCTACCCAAAATTTGGTAGACGCTTTTCCAATGGCTAATGGCTACCCTATTGGCCACGCAAGTGCAAACTATAATGCAAGTTCGCCATTCGCAAACCGCGACCCGAGGTTGGGCAAATACATTATTTACGACGGGGCCACAGCTGGTGTGAGCAATACCGTAATTAAAACTGGAAGTGCCTCTGGTACCGATGACGGAATTGGCGTACGTAGTACCTCTTCTCGAACTGGCTATTACATGAGAAAAAGATTAAGAATGGATGTTAATAGGAACCCTGTATCTATTACAGGTAAAAATCACATTAACCCTCGTATTCGCTACACGGAAATGTACTTAGCTTACGCAGAGGCCGCAAATGAGGCTTGGGGGCCAACAGGTACAGGTACCCGCACTTATTCGGCATACGATGTAATTAAAGCCATCAGAAAAAGGGCATTAGGCTTAAACACCGATCCATATTTGGAAGAGTGCAAAGCCGATGTAGCAAAAATGCGTGAGTTAATTAGAAATGAAAGAAGGCTCGAATTAAGTTTCGAGAGCTTTAGATTTTGGGATTTAAGACGCTGGAAAGTAGATTTGGCAAAATTAAATGAAACTGCAAAAGGACTTAATGTTAGCGTGAGTTTAACTACTCCTTTTAATGTTGAAACCCGAAGCTTTCAGAATTATATGATTTATGGGCCTATTCCAAATTCTGAAGTTTTGAAATACAGCCAATTACTACAAAATCAAGGCTGGAAATAATGTAGATGGTAATAACCAAATTTGAACAACATGAAAATTAGAAATATATATATAGTTTCGGCACTGTTTGCAAGCCTTTTTGGATCTTGTAAAAATGGTGATGCTGTCTTTCCCGATTACGGTGTTAAAACGGTTTATTTCGCCAACCAATACCCACTTAGAACAGTTGTTTTGGGCGAAAGCCCCTTTGTAGACAATACTTTAGACAACCAACGTAAGGTATCGATTAAGGCTACTGTTGGCGGCGTTTACGATAATAACGAAGATATTTTGATAGATGTTACCGTTGATGAAACATTGCTCAATGGATTAAAATATAGCGACAATTCTGCGCAGGTTTTACCCATGCCTAGCCAATATTATCGCTTATTGTCTAATCAAATCAAAATCCCTAAGGGAAGTATCTTAGGTGGGGTTGATGTACAGTTGACCGACGATTTTTTTGCGGATCCAAAAGCAATTAGCAGAAATTATGTCATTCCTCTGGTAATGACTAAAGTGGTCGGGGCCAATGGTATCCTAGCGGGAACTCCATCGGTAGCAAATCCGTCTCGTGTGGTTCCTTCAAATTGGTCTGTAAGACCAAAAGACTATGTGCTTTACGCTATCAAGTATGTTAATCCGTGGCACGCCAATTATTTAAGAAAAGGAGTTGATGATATTGTAAATAATGGCGTAGCAAGTAAAGTGACTAGACACGCACAATATGTAGAAAACAACCAAGTGGTTAGTATTACAGCTACTTCGCTTACCAATAGTTACTTGCCTTTAACCATCAAAAATAATGCAGGTAATAATGTAGCCTATAACGTGGTTTTTAATTTTACAGATGCTACAAACTGTACACTTAGTAGCAATACTGCAAATGTAGAAATTATTGGCAGCGGTAAATTTGTATCTAATGGCGAAAAGAACAGCATCGGCGGAACCGATCGTAGTGCGATCTATTTAAATTACACCGTAGATTTTAAAACGCTAAATATCAAATACACTACCACTGATACCTTAATTGTCAGAGATAGAAATATTGCGCCTCAGTATTTCGACGTAATAAAATAAGCCGAAATCTAAACTTGTAATAGTCTGGATACTTTTGTTTCCAGACTATTGCTATATATTTATTTTCTCTTTTAAAGAGTTTCCTTCTAATCAATTTATATTGCCTTTACACATTATGCGAGCTAGTCTATTAACATCTTATTTATTTATAGCATTTATCTTTTCGTTTACGCAATACGCTGCAGCTCAAAACAGTCTAGGATTAAAAAAACCATTTGTTACAACCCAAAGACAAGGTAAATCTGATTTTGTGTTGGTGCAAAACGCATTGGCAGCACCTATATTATATGATGCCCAAGATTACAAAGGGGTTGTAAGAGCCATTAATGATTTGCAGCAAGATTTCAAACGTGTAAGCGGGGTATCACCACAGCTAACCAATGTGATTAAAAACCATAAAACGGTAATTTTAATTGGTACACTAGGTAAAAGTAAATTTATAGATGAGCTTGCAGCTAAAGGTAGAATAAATACGGCGTCTATTTACCAAAAATGGGAAAGCTTCACTATCAGTACAGTCAACCGTCCATTCCCGGGAGTAGATAAAGCATTGGTAATTGCAGGGAGTGATAAAAGAGGGACGATTTATGGTGCTTATGAGCTATCTGAACAATTGGGAGTATCGCCTTGGTACTGGTGGGCAGATGTGCCCCCTAAAACAAAAAAATCGGCCTATGCAACTGCGGGTACCTATAATTCCGGTGAGCCAGCGGTACGCTATCGCGGAATTTTCATTAACGATGAAGCACCTGCAATGACAGGCTGGGCAAACGAGAAATTTGGTGGATTAAACAGTAAGATGTATGCACATATGTTTGAACTATTGCTTAGGCTACGTGCAAATTACCTTTGGCCTGCAATGTGGGGCAACGCATTTAATGAAGACGATCCAGAAAATCCACGCTTGGCAGATGAATACGGAATTGTAATGGGAACCTCACACCATGAGCCAATGATCCGTTCGCAACAGGAATGGAAAAAACATGGCAAAGGTGCTTGGAACTATGCAACAAACCCAAAAGGTTTAACCACATTTTGGGAAGATGGGGTTAAAAGAAATAAGGACTACGAAAGCTTGGTAACTATAGGTATGCGTGGCGATGGTGATGAACCAATGGTAGAAGGTGGAGATATGGCATCAAACGTAAAACTGCTGGAAAATATCGTGGCAGACCAGCGTAAAATACTTTCCGAAAGTATGGGGCGCCCTGCAAATGAGATTCCTCAACTTTGGGCCTTATATAAGGAAGTGAAAGATTATTATGATTTTGGGATGAAAGTGCCTGATGATGTAACATTGCTATGGGCCGATGATAACTGGGGAAATATTAGGCATTTGCCTACTGCCGAAGAGCGCAAAAGGAGTGGAGGCTCCGGTATGTACTACCATTTTGATTATGTGGGCGCACCACGAAGTTATAAATGGTTAAATACAACATCACTGCCTAAAGTTTGGGAACAAATGACTTTGGCCTACCAATATGGTGTAGATCGTATTTGGATTGTTAATGTTGGCGACTTAAAGCCTATGGAGCTGCCTATCGAATTCTTTTTGCGTTTAGCCTGGGATCCCAAAGCGTTGGGAAAAGAAAAAATAGCCGATTTTGTAGTGAATTGGGCACAACGTGAATTTGGGTTGTCAGAAGCTAAGGAAATTGCAGCACTAACCACTTTATACAGTAAGTACACCACCCGCCGCAAGCCAGAATTGTTAACACCAAATACATTCAGTATCGTAAATTACAACGAAGCAGAAAGGGTATCGGCCGAATGGAATGCTTTGGAGAATAGAGCAGAAAAAGTAAACGAAAGGTTGCCTAAAGCTTATAAAGATGCCTATTATCAATTGGTGCTTTATCCAATTAAGGCAATGAAAACCGTGACCGAAATGTACATTGCTGTAGCAAAAAACAGACTTTATTATAAACAAGGTAGGGCTGCGGCAAATTATCAGCGCCAGCTTGCTATTAACCTTTTTAATACAGATCAAAAACTTAGCGATACCTATAACCATGAAATATCTGGCGGAAAATGGAATCACATGATGGACCAAACCAGAATAGGTTACACTTCTTGGAACGACCCCCGCAAGAATATTTTGCCAAAAATGGAAGTGTTGGAAGTGAAAGCTACCTCGCAATTTGGCGTAGCGATAGATGGATCAACAAACAGTTGGCCTTTGGCTGACGTCGAAGCTATACTTCCTCGTTTCGAGTCCATCAATGCCCAACAGTCCTATATAGATGTTTTTGCCAAAGGTGATGGTCAGATCAAATTTTTGGCTAAGGCCGATAAATGGATCAAGCTAAAACATGAAACAGTCTTAGGCACAAATGACACAAGGTTATGGGTAACTATTGATTGGGATTTATTAACGTCGGGCAGCCATCAAGGTAAAGTGGTGATTTCTGATGACTCCACGCAAGTAACGGTAAATGTAATGGCACAAAAAGCTACTTTGAGTCAGCTGGTAGAAGCAAAAGGTAGTTTTGCAAGCCTTGGTGCACCAATAGCTATTGAGGCCGATGAACCCGCAAGGAATATTGCTGTAAATGGCGTTAAATGGGAGGCTATTCCTGGCTATGGTCGAGAAAAAGCTGGTATGACGATATTTCCGATGCAAACTAATTCGGTAAAGGCTGCAGCAGGTCCCACTTTAGAATATCCGGTGTTTTTTACCGAAACCGGAGAAGTAAAAATAGATGTTGTGGTTGGCCCTACCTTGAACTTTAAAGCTGAAGGATTAAAATTGGCGATTTCCATTGACGACCAACAGCCGCAAATTTTAACCATTATTGCCATACCAAGCGCAAGTGGAGCCGATGCAAGCTGGTCAAATGCTGTAATGGATAATGCTAGAACAATTACCTCAAAACATCTTTTTAAAACTACGGGAAAGCACACCGTTAAAATCTGGATGGTTGATCCAGCAGTGGTATTGGAGAAAATTGTTGTTTACATGGATAAACTACCTCAAAGTTATTTAGGGCCTCAAACCAATAAACCTTTGCAATAGCTGTACAATCTTTAAAATGTTAAGGACTGAAATTAGGACTGTTCGAAACCTTTATTTAACTAGTTCTTTTGGTTTTTTGATTATTAGTGTAGGTGTTATCGGTGTGCGTGCGAACTAAAACAAAGTTAAAAGCTAGTCCAGAATTGATTTCTGGACTAGCTTCAAGAAACTGTTTAAGCAGCGTTAGTCGTCGAGCTCAAGTGGTAAAGTATTTTTTAATTTTTATCTACCAAGAATTTGTAGGTGGTGCTGGTTGTATATGTTTGTCCGGGTTTCAGCACGGTTGTAGGGAAGGCAGGTTGGTTTGGCGAATCTGGAAAATGTTGGGTTTCTAAACAAAAAGCAGACCTAAATGAATAAGATTTGCCTCCCTTGCCATCTTTTGTGGTTCCGGTTAAAAAGTTTCCACTATAAAATTGTAATCCTGGTTCGGTAGTGAAAATTTCCATTTTAATGCCAGTTTTAATGCTTTTAACGGTTGCAATTGGTGTTTTGCCATCATTTTTATCTAGCACAAAGTTATGGTCATAGCCTTTTCCGTATTTTAATTGCTCATTATCTGCTTCGATGTCTTTTCCAATTGCTTTTGCCGTTGTAAAATCAAAAGGGGTTCCTTTTACCGATTCTATTTTGCCAGTAGGGATTAAAGTTTCATTTACTGGGGTGTACTTATTGGCGGCAATGCTGAGTTCGTGGTCAAGAATAGAATGATCTCCTTCACCATTTAAGTTAAAGTAAGTGTGATTGGTTAGGTTTAGCACGGTTGTTTTGTCGGTGGTTGCCGTGTAATCTATTTTTATACTGTTATCATCGGTTAAAGTGTATACTACCGTAGTGTTAACATTGCCAGGGTAACCCGCTTCACCATCTTTAGAAAAGTAGCTGAGTTGCAAGGTATTCCTATTAACTAATTTGGCGTCCCAAACTTTTCCAAAAAATCCATCTTTCCCTCCGTGAAGCGTGTTTTTCCCATCATTAAGTTGCAGCTGGTAGTTTTTTCCGTCTAAGGTAAATTTACCTTCGTTAATTCTATTGCCAAATCGGCCAATAATAGCACCAAAATAAGGTTCGTCTTTCTTCTGATAGGTTTTTACACTGTCATAACCCAAAGAAACATCGGTAGGACGGTCGTTCTTGTCAGGTACAATGATAGATACAACTCTTGCACCATAATTGGTAATCAGTAACTTAACGCCATTTTGATTGGTTAGCTCAAAAATTTTGGTCTTTTTGCCATTTATCGTCAAATTATAGGCAGTCGTATCAATTAGTATCTTCTGCTCGCTAACCTTGGCCGAAGATAATTTCTTTTCATCATTTTGGTTAGCTGTGCAAGCTAAAAAGAAAGGTAGTACCAGAAGGAGGTTGAAATTTAATTTCATGAGGTTTAAAATTTGGTTATCTTAAGGCTAAGATAATAAAAAATAAACGTCGTTTTAACGTTTTAAAATAAAATTTAGCTATCCATTTTAAAAGGTTAACTTGGAGGTTGTGTGTTAAGCAAAAGAATAAAGAACAAAGTATGGGTTTAAAGAGTACGTATCAAGACCAAAAACATGTTTTAGTAGCGGTAGATTGTATCATATTTGGTTATGATGGTGATAATTTAAAAATTCTGCTCGTTAAAAGAGCTATAGCGCCTCAGAAAGATCAATGGAGCTTGATAGGTGGTTTTATTAATGACGATGAAAACCTATACGGCGCTGCCGAAAGAATCTTGTTGGCATATACCGGTTTAAAGAATGTATATCTGGAGCAATTGAAATCGTTTGGGGAGCCTAGACGCGATCCTATGGAGCGAACTATATCTATAGCTTATTTTGCCTTGATTGATATCAACAAATATCGCCAACAAATCAGCGACACTTTTCAGGCCCAATGGTTTTTATTGAACGAAGCTCCTAAACTAATTTTCGACCATGATGAAATGGTGGAGGAAGCTAAGCATAGAATCAGATATAAAGCAGCTTTCCATCCTATTTTATTTGAGTTGCTGCCAAGAAAATTCACCATACCACAGCTCCAAAACTTGTATGAACAGGTTTATAATGCCAAAATAGATAATAGAAATTTTATCAGAAAAGTAAATTCCACTGGCTTGCTGATCAAATTGACAGAAAAAGATAAATCTAGTTCTAGACGCGGCGCTTTTTACTACGAGCTAGATAAACATAAATATAAAGCGAAGTTTCAATCCTTCATCAATTTTATCCCTAACCCCGAAAGTTTTATTCTCTAATTTCACTATCGAGTGATATACAAACTTCATGTTGTAGGTCCATTTTGTTTAGCCAGCAGGGTTAGGCTGATACTAATGAACATAAATAGGGTAATAATGTCATCCTAAACCCTGTTGTATTGCACTCCATTCCTAATTAGGTTATTTTCGAAAATCAAAGCATAAACAACTGCTTTCAACGATTTCGAGTAAGTCTTTTTTTAAGAATAAAGATAAACGTTTTTTTGACGTTTAAAAAAATATGAATACAACCAAATATGTTATCGGTATAGACTATGGGTCTGATTCTGTACGATCAATTGTTATAGATGCAGTTAGTGGGAGGGAAATCTCTGCGGCGGTGCATTACTATAATAGGTGGAAGCAGGGGCTGTTCTGTGTACCATCTGCCAATAAGTTTAGGCAACATCCTTTAGATTATATTGAAGGATTAGAAATTACCATCAAGGAATGTTTAGCAAAGGTAGGCGATAAAAATGTCGCCCAAAATGTCAAGGGAATTTCCATTGATACTACCGGATCAACTCCAATAGCTGTAGATCAAACAGGAACACCTTTAGCCCTAACGCCTGGTTTTGAAACTAATCCGAACGCTATGTTTGTTTTATGGAAAGATCACACGGCTGTTAAAGAAGCGGCAGAAATTAATGCCCATGCCAAAAATTATACAATAAACTATTTGAAAAATGTAGGCGGCATTTATTCTTCAGAATGGTTTTGGGCCAAGTTGTTACACATTTTACGCGAAGATAAGGCGGTTAGGGAAGCATGTTATTCGTGGGTTGAACATTGCGATTGGATTCCATTCTTATTGACTGGCGGAAATGATGCCTCAAAAATTAAAAGAAGCCGTTGCGCAGCCGGTCATAAGGCTTTATGGGCCGAAGAATTTGACGGCCTACCGCCAAATAATTTCTTTGCCGAATTAGATCCTTTACTAGATGGATTTACAGCTAGATTATTTAAAGATACCCACACCGCTGCAGAAGCTGCGGGAACAATTAGTGCCGAATGGGCAGAGCGTTTAGGTTTACCTAATGACGTGGTAATTGGTGTAGGTGCCTTTGATGCCCACATGGGTGCCGTAGGAGGACAAATAGAGCCTTACTATTTGTGTAAAATTATGGGCACAAGCACTTGCGATATTTTAATAGCACCTACCAAAGACATCGGTAATAGAACAATAAATGGCATTTGTGGTCAGGTTAATGGATCAGTGGTACCAGGCATGTTGGGGCTCGAAGCCGGACAATCGGCATTCGGTGATGTTTATGCTTGGTTTAAGAATTTATTGGCGTGGCCTCTGCAGCAACTGCAACATTCTAGCTTGCTAAATTCCGAGACAGCAGAGCAGTTAAGGCAAGAAATAGAGCACAAAATAATTGCCGAATTAAGTTTGCAAGCCAGTCAATTAAGCGAAGAAGAAGGTGTTGAGGTTGCTACAGATTGGTTAAATGGTCGTCGTACGCCAGATGCAAATCAAGAATTAAAGGGCAGTTTAATGGGGTTAAGCTTAGGTTCTGATGCGCCTAGAATATTTAGGGCACTAGCCGAGGCCACTTGTTTTGGCGCAAAACGCATTGTAGAAAGATTTGAGGAAGAGGGCGTGCCGGTGAAAGGCATTATAGGAATAGGCGGAGTGGCAAAAAAATCTTCGTATATCATGCAAATGATGGCCGATGTTTTAGAGATGCCTATAAAAATTCAAAAATCAGAGCAAACTTGTGCTTTGGGCGCTGCTATCTTCGCCGCGGTGGCAGCTGGCTTATATACAAATGTCGAAGAAGCTGTGAAGGCTATTGGTGCCGGTTTCGAAAAAATATATACACCAAACACCAACAAACAAGAATTCTATCGCAAACACTACACCAAGTACAAAGCGTTGGGAAATTTCACAGAAAATCTAATATCATAATGAGCAAGTATCAACATATCAAAGAAGAAGCATACGAAGCGAATATGCAGCTTCCAGCACTTGGCTTGGTTCTTTTTACATTTGGAAACGTAAGTGCGGTAGATAGAAGTCAGGGAGTTTTTGCCATTAAGCCTAGTGGTGTGCCATACGCTAAACTTAACCCTGATGCAATGGTAATTGTAGATTTTGAAGGCAATATAGTCGAGGGCAATTTAAGGCCATCTTCTGATACCGAAACGCACGCCGTACTCTATAAAAATTGGACTAATATTGGCGGTATTGTGCATACACATTCTACTTACGCTACTGCTTGGGCACAGTCGCTACTACCAGTCCCAATTTTTGGCACTACCCACGCCGATCATCTTACGGTAGATGTGCCGTGTGCGCCCCCAATGAGCGATGAAATGATTAAAGGGGATTACGAGTATGAAACTGGTTTTCAGATTATTAATCATTTTAATTCGCTTTCGTTAGATTACAACGAGCTGGAGATGGTTTTAGTGGGCAACCATGCGCCTTTTACCTGGGGCAAAAATGCAGAAAAGGCCGTTTACAACAGTGCCGTGCTAGAAACTATAGCTCAAATGGCTTATCTAACTAGGCAAATTAATCCCAACGCGCCGCTGTTAAAACCAGCACTTATTCAAAAACATTACGAACGTAAACATGGGCCAAATTCATACTATGGCCAATAGAATTGAAAAATTCAGCAATTTATTAACCAATATAAACTAATGACTAATCTAAAAGAACTTGAACTGTGGTTTGTTACCGGCAGTCAAAATTTATATGGCGAAGAAACTTTAAAACAAGTTAGCAAGCATGCTCAGTTGGTGGCCGATGGCATTAACAACTCGTCTAAAATTTCCGTTTCTGTAGTTTTTAAGCCTATTGTGAAATCTTCAGAAGAGATATTTGAAACACTTCAGCAAGCCAATGCAGCTAAAAATTGTATTGGTATCATCACTTGGATGCATACTTTTTCGCCCGCAAAAATGTGGATAAGGGGCTTGAATGTGCTTCAGAAACCATTGTTGCACCTCCATACCCAGTTTAACCGTGATTTACCTTGGGATACTATTGACATGGATTTCATGAACTTAAACCAAAGCGCACACGGCGACCGCGAGTTTGGCTTTATGGTTACCCGCATGAGAAAAAACCGCAAGGTAGTGGTTGGCCACTGGCAAGATGAAGAAGTGTTAGGAGAAATTGATGTTTGGGCCCGTGCAGCTGCTGGTTGGCACGATTGGCAAGGCGCTAAATTTGCCAGATTTGGAGATAATATGCGTTTTGTGGCTGTTACCGATGGCGATAAAGTAGAAGCTGAAACACAATTTGGATTTTCGGTAAATACCTATGCCGTTGGCGATTTGGTTGCCGTTATCAACAATATTTCTGATGCAGCCGTAGCAGAGTTGGCGCAAGTTTATGAGCGAACTTATGAAATGGAAGCTAGTTTAAAGCCAGGTGGCGAAAAACACCAGTCGGTATTGGAAGCCGCAAAAATAGAACTAGGCTTACGTAAGTTTTTAGAAGATGGCAATTTCAAAGGTTTTTCAGATACATTTGAAGACCTACATGGCTTGATACAATTACCAGGTATTGCGGTGCAACGTTTAATGGCAGATGGTTACGGTTTTGCCGGTGAAGGCGATTGGAAAACTGCAGCCTTGGTAAGGGCGAGCAAAGTAATGGGGCTTGGCTTAAATGGTACCAGTGCATTTATGGAAGATTATACCTACCATTTCGACCCAGCTAATGCCATGGTGCTAGGTTCTCACATGCTGGAAGTTGATGCAGCGTTAGCTAATGCCAAACCAAAATTAGAAGTACACCCATTAGGTATCGGTGGAAAAGCCGACCCGGCACGCTTGGTTTTCAACGTTGACGGCGGTAACGCATTAAATGCCTCTTTGGTTGATATGGGTAATCGTTTTAGGTTAATCGTTAACGAAGTAGAAGCTGTTGCAGCACCGCATGATTTGCCAAAACTACCCGTAGCGAGGGTATTATGGAAACCACTGCCCGATATGAAAACCGGTTGTGCCGCATGGATTTACGCAGGCGGTGCGCACCATACTGTCTACAGTCAATGTCTTACTAAAGAACATTTGACAGATTTTGCCAATATCGCCGGAATTGAATGTGTTAACATTGGATCCGATACCAAGCTAGATCATTTTAGAAACCAATTGCATTGGAACGAAGCTTTTTATCAACTACAATCTAAATAAATCGAATAGAAATGGGAAATTTTTCAACAATCGACATTGTAGTATTTGTTATCTATTTTGTCTTAGTATCGGGTTACGGTTACTGGATTTACAATCGGAAAAAAAATAAAGAAGCCTCAGGTAGTCACGATTTTTTCTTGGCCGAAGGTTCGTTAACCTGGTGGGCCATAGGCGCCTCGCTTATCGCCTCTAACATTTCTGCCGAGCAATTTATTGGCATGAGCGGAAATGGATTTGTGGTAGGGGTGGCGGTAGCAGCCTATGAGTGGGTAGCTGCCATTGCACTGATCATCGTAGCGGTATGGTTTATACCGGTTTATCTTAAGAACAAGATATTTACGATGCCACAATTTCTTCAAACCCGTTACAACGAAACGGTGAGCTTAATTATGGCTATCTTTTGGTTGTTTTTGTACATATTTGTAAACCTTACTTCAATTCTTTACTTAGGCGCTTTAGCCATTAGCAACTTGGCTGGCGGCGGTAATTTCCACCTTATTATGATTGCCCTTGCCATTTTTGCCTTGGTGATAACCCTTGGTGGCATGAAAGTAATTGGTTTTACCGATGTAATACAAGTTTTGGTTTTGATTATTGGAGGGCTTGCTACTACATACATTGCCTTAACTATGGTAAGTGAACACTTTGGGTTAGGTAAACAAGCCTTAGAAGGATTTAAGGTGATGATGAAAGATGCGCCTGAGCATTTTAAAATGATACTGGATAAACCTGGCCCCAACTCTTCGCAAGAGGATATCAACAAATACCTGATGTTGCCAGGTATTGCGATGTATTTTGCTGGTCAATGGATTGTGAACCTGAACTATTGGGGCTGTAACCAATACATTACCCAAAGGGCGTTAGGTGCCGATTTAAAAACCGCTCGTAAAGGTATTTTATTTGCAGGTATCTTAAAATTAGGAATGCCAATTATTGTAATGTTGCCAGGTATTGCTGCTTATGTGCTCCACAAAAACGGCGCATTGCAAGCCGAAATGGCACCTGGTGGTCATTTCAATGCGGATAACGCTTATTCGGCAGTGTTGGGTTTCTTGCCTACAGGCTTAAAAGGCTTGTCGCTAGCAGCGCTAACGGCCGCAATTGTTGCTTCGTTAGCTGGAAAGGCAAATAGTATTTCTACCATTTTTACACTTGATATTTACAAGAAATACCTCGACAAAAACGCAAGTGAAAAGAAATTAGTAAATACAGGCAAGATGGTTATTTTGGCAGCAATAGTATTTTCTATCTTACTTACTTGGGACGATCTATTGGGCATAGGCGGTGAAGGTGGTTTTACCTTTATCCAGAAATATACGGGCTTTATTAGTCCTGGTGTATTCGCCATGTTCATACTTGGTATGTTTTGGAAAAGGACAACCGGAACTGCTGCAATAGCGGGGTTATTAACAGGCTTTATCCTGTCGGTGGTATTTAACAACTATGCTCCGGCTTGGTTTGGTAACGAAACCTTATTATATACAGCTTATCCAAACGGTAAAGGAGGTTATGAAATTCCTTTTCTTATTTGTATGGGTATAGCCTTCGGATTTACGATGTTGGTGATGGTCGGTATTAGCTTATTTGGTCCAAAAGTAAATCCAAAAGCTTTTGTATTAGAAAAAGCAATGTTTAAAGTGGATAACGTTACCTTAAGTTTAATCGTAATTACACTTGTTCTGTTAACTATGTTATACGTCAAGTTCTGGTAAGCTTGTTGTTTTAACTTTATTATTATCAAAAGCAGCTGCACCTTACAAAGAGGCAGCTGCTTTTTGTTTAGATTAAAAACGGTATCTCGTAATAGCTCGTCTAAAAATTGAAAGGAAGCTAAAGAAAATCGGCAGCAAACACCGCCGAAATATACATGATACGTTGCGTTGAACAAATGTGCTTAAAATAAATTCTAAAAATGGGTTTGTTCAACATAAGTAGCTAATTAAGCGACATTTGTATATGTTTTGAAAGTTCCCGTCACATTAAATTTGGTTTAAAATAGCGGCTTATTAGCTATTGAAATCTTAACCAAATTTAAAAACTATGAACAAAATTCTATCCTTTTCACGAGGTAGGACGGTGGCATTAATAATATGCCTCGTACTCCAATTTATCCATCATCAAACTTACGCTCAATCTTCTAATGTGCCCTTACGAAGGCCCGTATCGGCCAAAGCACCTATGTATCTGATACATATTGATACTTGGAATTATGCAGATCCTCAAAAAATCATCGATCTTATCCCTGCCGACATCAAGCCCTACGTGGTGTTCAACATTTCGTTGTCTATTAGTCATAATACCACAACAGGGCAATTTCAGGTGGCCGAATATGGTAAAGAGATTGCGAAATCCTGGATGCGTGTGTGTGCCGAGAATAGAGTTTGGGCAATGGTGCAGGCCGCCAGTGGTGGTATGACCCAATTTTCTGATAAAGATTTAACCCTTTTTGAAGAATTCTATAAGACTTATCCTAATTTTTTGGGCTTCAACTATGCCGAGCAATTCTGGGGATTTGGTGATCCCGATCCTGTTTCTGCATCTTGGGCCGACCGTATGAACCACCTGACCAATTTGCTGAGGATAAGTAATAAATATGGTGGTTATCTTGTGGTAAGCTGGTGCGGAAGCGAAGGTGCCAGTATCAATCCCATAGCTATGGTTAAGCGTAACCCTGCGTTTGCCGCCGCATCTAGACAATACGCTAAAAACTATATTCTTTGTGAAAAATATACCATGACCAGTTACCAGCATGATATGGAAAGTATTTGCTTAGGTGCTTGGCTTGCAGGTTATAGTGGCAATTATGGCATCCGTTACGATGATTCGGGCTGGACAGACGCTACTGGTACTCACCAGAATTTTACGATGGCTACCTTTGGCGTACCATTTTTAGAGCACGTGGGTTTAACTGGCCAAACTGTAATTGATGGGCCGGAGCTTATTTGGACACAATGTTTTAGAGAAACTACAGCGGTTACTACTACCAACGGCTACTCATCACGTAATTGGACTACTTTTCCGCAGTTTGATAATGTAAGCGTAGATTTATTTAAAAAAGTGGTAGACGGCAGTCTGCGTATTCCCACCCGTCAGGAAGTTATTGATCGTACAAAGGTATTCATAAAACAGGATGTAAATGCTGGAAGCGACGATAACAAATATAGTTCGCCCGTTGGCTTGTATGATTTTTTATATCGCATGTGGGGCGATGGAACTTTAAAAGACAATAGAAGTTTTTTCAAAAGAAGTGGAAGATATCCCACCATTCCGGTATATGCCGATTTGGCCGATGCCACAGCTAACTCATTTCAACTAAAAGTTAATAGCTCTGCATACAACACCCGCTGGCCAGACAGCATAAGTAAAGTTGCTGAATTTAATAGTTTGTTCCCTAAAACATATAGTGGGAATATTTATGCAGGTAGGCACGAAAATAACTGGGTGGTTTATAACCCTTTTAAAACCAACACAGTGGCTACCGGAAGTATTCCATTTAAATACAATACGGCAGATAGTGTAGAGTTAAGTCTTTCCCGTTATACCTCTGGCCTCATCAAAGAAAAACCAAATGAGCTCAATATTTACCTCAATAATTATGATAACGTATTGAACACGGGCTTAATGACCAATGTGATTAAGGTTTATGGATGTACTTCTGAGCCAGCTTGGTCTTATCACGAACGTGCAAATCATCAGGAAAGCACGCTTATTCCCAGTTGGGCCGGAGGTGTGTTTACGTTAACAGTAAAACATAATGGGCCATTGGATATCACTATCAATGCTTCTGGCACAGCAACTGGTCGCTTAACATCTTATACACCAGCAGTTTTGGTCGCTCCAGAAAAACCTGCTGCTTTTGCTGGGCCTCGTCAGTACGAAGCAGAAATTTTTGAATATAAGAATACTTCCAACATCGTTACCTCTGGGTACAACAGTGCTGTCCGTAATTATACCGGTCAAGGTTATTTAAATTTCGGTAACAACGCAGGAGCAGCCGTGAGAAAAACAGTGAATGTGCTACAGCCTGGAAGTTATAAGTTGCAAACTAGGTATACTGCAACAAATGGAAATATCAATACGGTAGATTTGTATGTAAACGGGATAAAAGTGATTACACCAAACTTCACGCAAACTGTAAGTGCTAGCGATTGGGAGGTAAATACGCAATTGATCAATTTAAATGCGGGTAATAATATCATTGAATTTAGGGCCAATGCATCAGCGGTAAATAGTTTGGTACTAGATAACATAGTGGTGGAAGCAGCGGTAAGTAGTGTCAACAAATATCATTTCAGTAATGATGTGGCCACTAACACTGCAAGCACACCTGCCGCCCTTGTTACTACAATTAGGGATGGTTCTGCAGGTGTTGTTTCATACACCGATGCAAATAGTAATACCAGCAATATGCTTAAAGCTTACAGCAATGGATCCGTTAATGGAACAGGGGTAATGGATTTAGACCTATTTGCAGCCACTGATAACTATAGTGTGGTTTGGAAAGAGTATGCCGGAACCAACGGAGGCAAAAAAGGATTTCTGTTAAGAGGAGCTGGGTTGTCTAATTATGCCAAAGGCTTAAAACATGGATATTTGTTTATCTCCGAAAATAATACCAACAATACTGTAACGTTGCGCCCTTATGTTGTTAACGAAACCGGCATTGTTGCTCAAGCAGCTTATAGTTCGTCGTTCATAGTAGCTGCCAACACCCCTTGTTGGTATAGGGCAACTGCTAATGGTAATAAAATGACGTTCGAATGCTCTAAAGACAGCTTGAATTGGGAAGGAGCAGGTACTACCCAATTTACCGATGACAGCTATATTGGCGGAAATACCCAGTTGGTTTGGGGTTTGGGAGCTTCTAATTTCTCCTGGATTGTAGATAATATCAGCTATTTTGCACCTAAATTATCAGTAAATGTCTTATCTGTTGAGAATTTAAGCTATGAAGAAGGAAATGGTCCATCTGCTGTTCAACGGTTTAGCGTTAATGCGCAGTCGGTAAAAGACAATTTGCCAATCGCTGCCCAGTCGAATTTTGAAATATCATTGAACCCGGCTACGGGATTTACCAATACCATTACACTAAACAAAGTTGACGATTCAATTGCTACAACTGATATCTATGTGCGCTTAAAATCAGGATTACCTTACGGAAAATACATAGGCGACGTGACGATAGGTAGCGAAATTTCTACCAAAATATCGCTAAAAGGCGAAGTGACACAAACCACAGTTTATAATTTCACCAATGATGCTGCGACAACTACAGCCGCTAATCCGCCGGCAAATAACATTACAATAGGTGCAGGTAATGGAGCAACTGCTGGGGTAGTTTCATTTACCGATGCCAATAGCAATACCAGTAACTATCTTAAAATTTATGGAACGGGAGCGTCGAGCAACGCTACTGGTGTGCTAGATCTAAATCTTTTTCCAACAAACGCTGTAGATTACTCCGTAACATGGAAACAAGTACTCTCGGATGCTACAAAACAGTATAAAAATGGAGTGGTGCTTAGGGCTAGTGGTTCTGGAGGATACACGCAAGGAATCAAGCAAGGTTATTTTTTCAATGCATTTAATAACAATGGTGCTAATGTTACGATGTTCCGCATTTATAAATCAACAGCCTCGGGTGTTATTAGTGCATTTAATTACACTAGTGCCATCATAGCGTTAGAGAGCAACAAACCGATATGGTACAGGGCTTCTGTTTCTGGTACTACCAACGTTTTGCTCAAGTTCGAATATTCTGCCGATGGCATTAACTGGAAATTGGGAACCATGACTATTGATAATACTGCCCCTGCATTTACTAGTGGAGCAACGCAATTTGTTTGGGGACTGTCTTCAACTCCAGATAATTTTTATTTGGATGACATTGCTTTTAGTAAATCGCCAGAAGCGGCAGAAATAAACTTTACGGCCGCCAGTCTCACTGGGTACAGTTATAAAGAAGGGGCGGGTCCATCTACAGTGCAATCTTTTGAGGTAAGTGGTGCCAAACTTTCAGACGGCATAACTTTAACAGCGGCAGGTCAGTTTGAAATATCCTTAAATGCCAATAATGGTTTTGCAAGTTCAGTTGCCATTCCTCAAAGTGCTGGAACGTTGGCTACAACTACGGTTTACGCTCGTTTAAAATCTGGACTGACTTCAGGCAGTTACGAAGGTCGTATTACGGCAGCTTACACCACTGCTGGCAGTAGTTTCGATCAGTTGGTAACCCTTAGAGGCTCCGTAAGTAAGCCCATGGTTACAATAACGGTTCCAACACCGTTGGCTGGTCTTGGTTATGTGGCTCCAAATGGACCATCAGTAGTTGGCTCTTTTGCCGTATCCGGCTCAGCACTTTCCCAAAATATCAATATTAGTGCACCGGTCAATTACGAAATTTCGTTAAACGAAAACTCAGGTTATACTTCTTCAATATCACTTTCACCTATCAACGAAGGTGTCAATTCGACCATAATTTACGTAAGGTTGGCTACAGGTCTGGTGGCAGGCGGCTACAATGACAATATCACCATTACCGCAACAGGTGTAGATACACAAAACATAGCGCTTGCTGGTAGCGTTTCAGCACAGGCAATGTTGTATACCTCAACTACCACCCTTAACGGATTTGGTTATAATACCAATACCAACATACCTCCAATCAGGTCATTTTATGTTTGGGCTAAGCCAATTACCAATGCGGTTACCATTACTGCTCCAGCTAATTTCGAACTCTCAAGAAGTTACGCAGAAGGCTACGGTTCGTCTATTGTAGTAGCTAATTCAAATGCTAAAGTAGATTCAACGCTAATTTTTATTAGATTGAAGACAGGTTTGGCCGCTAATCATTACAACGAAAATGTTGCTGTTAGTTCTGCCAATGCTACCAGTAAACAATTATCTGTTAGTGGTACCGTAGTGTCATCCAAGGTATATGATTTTAGTAATGATTTGGCAACTGCGGCGGCAACTAATCCACCTGCTAATAGCATCACCGTATCTTCACCCAACAACGCAACAGGCGGTGTGGTAAGTTATATGGATAAAGATGCTAATGTGAGTAATCGTTTTAAAGCTTACAGCGGCGGGCAAAGAAATGCAACGGGTGTGATGAATTTAAACCTATTTCCTAATAACGGCACTGATTATTCTGTGACTTGGAAACAGGCTGTAGGGTCGTTATCTCAGTATAAAAACGGCGTATTGCTTAGAGGAAATGCACCTGTTGGAACAAACATTACGGGTTATGTTGAAGGAATGATGCAGGGTTATCTATTTATTGCCTATACCGTAACGGAAACCGCAAGCAGCTATGTGCAGTTCAGGATTTATCCATCTACAGATGCAACTAATTTGCCGGCTTATGTCAACAATCAGGTCAGTACACTCAAATTAGGTGTAGGAGAAAATGTATGGTACAGAGCATCGGTAGTTGGTACTAATCCGGTAAATCTAAAGTTTGAATATTCTACAGATAATACGAATTGGATTACTGCGGCTACAGCAGTGGACAACAGTACCCGTTTTACTTCGGGAGCTACACAGCTGGTATGGGGATTGGGAACGCCCAATTATAATTTCTTCTTGGATGATATTACTTATAATGAGCTGAATACATTGCCGGTAAATCTTCTAACATTTACAGCTAAACCGGCTTACAATAACGCTAAACTTTATTGGTCTACCGCTCAGGAGGTTAATAATAGAGGCTTTGCTGTTCAGCACAGGGTAGATGGAAATGACTTCAAAGATATTGCCTTTATAAACGGAAATGGTAACAGTACTTCCGTTAATTCTTATACTTTTACGCATCATAATCCATCTAAGGGTGTAAATTACTATCGCCTTAAACAAATAGATTTAGACGGAAGAAGTAACTACAGCGAGATTGTGGGTCTGAATTTTAGTATTGAAAACCAGAAGTTAAGATTGAAAGAAAATCCGGTTGGATCTACTGCGGTATTGAGTTATACAGATGTCGAGAGTAAAAAACTAGATTTAAAAGTAATAGATGCCACTGGTAAGGTAATGATACAACAGCAATGGCATGTAAATGCTGGAAATAATATACTTAACATAAATACAGAGCAATTGTCACCTGGAATCTACGTGCTCAGGATAGCGGATAATTGGAGCAGTGAAATTATAAAAATGATAAAACGGTAGTGAAGTATTAGGATCCAAGCAGGCCTATACCTTATTTAAGATATAGGCCTGCTTTTTTGTTTTTAAGCTTTTTTATCGGAACGATGTCGGTAAAATTTAATTTTCATTTTGCTTTTCAAAAAAAGAAGTTACATTTGCAATCCCAAAACGAGAGGTGCCTTAGCTCAGTTGGTAGAGCAAAGGACTGAAAATCCTTGTGTCGCTGGTTCGATCCCAGCAGGCACCACAAACGTCCTTCATCATATCATGAAGGACGTTTTTATTTTTACCCCGTTTTTTATCCCTCGATTAAGGCAATGAAGGCCTGTTTTGATTCTAGCCTTGTTGGGATACTGAATAATCATAACTATTTTATTTTTCCCGAAACCTTGGTTAAAAAAACAATCCTCTACTAAGCCCATCTGAAAAATAAGAAGTACTACCTATATAAAGGAATATTCAAGCATGCTATCTTTGGAGAATAATGAAAGCCCTGTTATTATGTATATGTTTTGTAACAACTTACCTGCGGGTTGCCGCACAGCAGATCACATTAACTGATACGACTCACAATTATTCAATTTCATATCCACTATATCTTGAAGACCGCCATGCATCCTTAACTTTTGAGGAAATTAAAAAGCAAAACAACAAGTTTGTAAGAGCTACGGATAAAGTGCCAGATTTTCTCGGGAATTTCTCAAAGGCAATATGGTATCGTTTTGAGGTGCAAAACAACAGCACTCACAACAACTGGTATCTAGAAATTAAAGAAGGCTTTATGAACCGTCTTAGCGTTTACCAGATTAGCGAAAATGGCAAGGCACAATTGCTAACAATAAGTGGCGATAATAATTTCCATCTGAAAATGATACAGTCCAGCAACCTCATTTTTCCCATAACTATTCCAAAGGGAAATAAAATAAAAATATATGTACGGGCAACCAGCAAAACGCTCATCCGTACATCTATGCATATCAGCACCATGCAAAAACTGTACGAAGACAGCATGCCAATTTTCTACGGAGATGGTTTTTTCACAGCTATAACCATCGCTTTGTTGCTATACAACCTGTTCGTATATTTTTCATTGCGAGAAAAAGTATATCTCTACTATATCGGTTATATTTCTACCTCTATACTCCATATCAATTTGGTAGCAGGCCACCTGCAGCTCTTTGTGCCTTGGCTAGATTGGCTTAACACCACTATTATATTACCCATAGTTTTTCTTTTCAGCATCCTATTTACCAACTCTTTCTTACAGGCCCGAGAAAATGCGCCGTTTTTCTATAAAATGAGATGGTTGGCCATAAGTTTTTGCCTAGCCACCTTGATATGTTACTTAACAGGCTGGCATGGGTTGGCCATACTGATGGCAGCCATACTCACCTTTGTGCTATTTATTTATTGGATTTTAACGGCTGTAATGGCATATAAAAACGGTTTTGCACCTGCCATTTTTTACATTGTGGGCTTTGGCTCGCTAATACTGATGAGTATTGTATTTGAACTGAAGATGAGAGGGTGGCTCGAAGAAAATTATTTGACAGATTCATCCTTGTTTATAGGAGCGGCTATTGAGGCTGTTGTGTTGTCGTTTGCCTTGGCCAGTAAATTTAATTTCTATAAAAAGGAAAAAGAACGGTTACAGGAGCAAGCCTATCAACAAGCTATACATTTTTCTAGAGAGCTGATTAATATGCAGGAGGCCGAAAGAAAAAGAATTGCTTCAGAACTTCATGATAGTTTAGGACAAAAACTGATATTGATAAAAAATAGGATATTAAGAGGCTTTTCGCGGGGCGATACGGTACAGGATAAGACACAGACCGATGAAACCCTGGTACAGAATGTGGCAGAGGCCATACAAGAAATCAGGAATATTTCTTATGCATTAAGACCTTACCAACTGGATTTATTGGGCCTCAGTAGTTCTATCAATAGCTTGATAGATGAAACCTGCAATGCGGCACAAATCAATTATAGTATCCGAATAGATAATATCGATGCGGCTTTCGATAATGATGCCAAGATCAATATCTACCGTATTGTCCAAGAATGTCTTAACAACATCATTAAGCATGCCGGTGCAAAAAACATCCACATTAGTTTAAAGCTCGATAGACAAAATGTAAAAATAACCATTACTGATGATGGTGTAGGATTTGATATCTGCAAACCTCATGCGGGATTTGGACTAAGGGGCATCAAAGAACGCTTACAGATATTAAAAGGAACAATGTATGTTAATGTTACCAGCCCTAAAGGCACAACGTTTGAATTTTTAGTTCCAACAACAAATGAAATATGCCATGAAGAATGAAAAAGTAAGGATATTGATAGCTGATGACCATCCCATTTTTTTGAAAGGGCTACAAGAAGTAATAGAAGATACCGAAAATTTTCAGGTAATGTATAAAACCTACAACGGTACAGATGCCATTAATGTGGGACTGGCAGGCGAGTTTGATATTGCCATTTTGGATATTGATATGCCTGGAGCAAATGGCCTACAAGTTGCCGAACGTATATTGGCGCAAAAGCCCGATGTGGCAATTATCTTACTGACCATGCACAAAGCCAAGGATGCTTTCTTAAAAGCATTAGAAATAGGAGTTTTGGGGTATGTGCTCAAAGAAAATGCGGTTTTAGATATTATCAATGCCATTGCTTCCGTAAGTAAGTGTCAATCATACATTAGCCCCGAGATGTCGTCGTTCTTGCTAAAAAATAAAAACCGTAGCCGCTTAGAGGTAACCTCGCAGTTAACGTTACTTACCCAATCAGAAAAGAAAGTTCTGGAAAAAGTAGCGCAATACAAATCTACCAAAGAAATTGCAGAAGAACTGTTCATCAGCGAGAAAACAGTTTCTAACCACCGCATGAATATTACCAAAAAATTAAACCTGAACGGTAAAAACAGTTTGTTGCGCTTTGCTATCGAGAACATAGTGCATTAAATAGGCAGTACTGCCTATAAAATTGAGCCGAACTGCCTATGGTTACGGCATGCCGTTGAGTATAATTTTGCTGTATTAAAAATACAGTTGAATGAATCCCTATAAATATGCCCAAATGTATGCCGCACTGGAAGCGGCACACATACGCTTGATTACGACAAGCGCAAGAAAGCACAATTGTCTTGCTAGAAATCAGATGATGAACTCTGTTCCACCACCGTCTTCGTCCATTTGCCAAGTGTTTGCAAAAGTAGATACCTTGGAGAGCTTACATACCCTAACAAGCCAACAATCGAGACCTTTTGGGCAAATTTAAAATCAAAAAAACAAATTAAACAGATGAAGAATAAATACACTATCATCGCTATATGCATGTTCGCATTTGTCCATTATTCTGCAATGGCCCAAATAGCCGATTCTATACGTGTACATATCGACTCGTGCCTCTCTATTTTACAAGAACACTCCCTGTACGTTAATTCGGTTAACTGGGACGAAACAAGAACTAAAGTTTTTGAAAAAGCAAAAACTGCCAAAACAAAGGTGCAAACTTTTGAAGCCCTAAAAATAGCTTTCGATGCACTCGGCGATAAACATGCAGCCTATTATCATGGTGATGATTCTTACAAAATCGACAATTCTGAACTTATAAAAAGATATTCCGACTCAATCAAGGTAGCCTGGACGCGTGGCCCACGTATTGATGGCAGGATGATTGGAGACATTGCCTATTTTTCAGTGCCCTTTATGGGCATAAACAAACAAGAACAGATAGACTGGTATGCCAATTGGCTGTATGACGAAGTGGCTAAACTTCAAAAGCACAATCCAAAAGGATGGGTTATCGACCTTCGTTTAAATGGCGGAGGAAATATAAGGCCCATGTTAACAGGTCTGGCCATGTTTTTTGGTGATGGCATTGTAAGCTACTATCGTGATAAGAATGGTAAAAATAGTGATGAGGCTGCTTTTAGCAAGGGGAATTTTCTAATGGATGGTAAACTACAGGCAGCTATTAAAAATAAAATCACGGGTATGCCCTATGCAAAAGTAGCAGTAATTATTGGGGCAGGTACGGCAAGTTCGGGAGAAATTACCGCGGCAGTCTTTAGTCAACGCCACAATACCCTATTACTAGGTGATAGCACGGCAGGCTTGGCCAATGCGACCAACGGTTTTGTATTTAACAACAATAAAACCTATTTCCTTATTTCAACCGCTTGCATTACTGACCCGCATAAAATACCGTTTCCACAAACCATACAACCAAATTTGTTCATTAAAGGTAATGATGCCTTCAACGATATTGGTAACGATATTGCCGTAAACAAGGCCATAGAATGGTTGCGCCAATAAACAATTAATTAACAGTATAATTTAAACACACATGAAGCAATTAACTATTTGCATTTTCTTTCTATGGAGTGCACTTTTCATTTCCTGTAAAAAGGGAAACAATACAGATAAGCCAAGCACTAAACAATACACCATTAGTGGCACTGTAAAAGATGCGGCGGGTAACCCTGTGCAAAATGCCCGTATAAGAGTAGAAAATCCTAACGGAAACAACATCCATTATACCGCTACCAGTAATGAAGTAGGTAAATACAGCATAGCCGTAAGTGCTATTGGCGGATATAAGATTTACGCATGGAAAGAAACCACCTTTGAAAACCAGACCTATCAAATAAGGTTGGGGATGGAAAAAGATACCGATTACGATGCTTTTAGCGTACCGCCAAGCGGCGTAACGAAAAATTTTGTATGGAAATTAACCGGTCGTATTCCCGATAGGGTTGCAAGTAAGGAAAATGGAACAGGTTATTTTGGCGGCACCATAAAATTTATCAACTATAACTCTTTTGTAGAACAAATGCCGGCAGGTACAGAAGTTGCCATTACGCTTACACCTTTGGCCAATACCAAATTTATTGACGGAACGCCCGCCAATGGAAAAATACTGGTAAGGAAATTTGCTATTATTAATGGTGTTGGACAAGCCTATTACCTTAACGATATTCCTGCGGCAAAATATAGAATTACAGCATCAGCTAGTTTAAATGGAGTGGTAAGATATGCTGATATAGGTAGTGGAAATCCAAATGAGCTTACTATCAGTGCAGAGCATTATTTTAAAGCAGAAGCTGGCGCAGGCTCGTATGAAAGTGGTTTGGCCTCTCCAAATGAATATCCTTTTTATTTAGCTGTTTGGTGGGATTGATGAATTAAATACAGATTATAACAGTCCCTGAGTAAATAATCATTATAAGTTCTGTCTGAACAGATAATAAACCCAGCTTGCTCCGAGGAGGGGGCTTTAAAGCAAGCTCATGATTGCGATTATGCAATTAAAAGTAAACACATCAGAAAATAGAAAATGAAACAACGACATTTGTATTGGCTTCGTACTGACAGAATTTAAATTGCAAAGCTTAGAAAGGTATATTTGTAATATTACACTTCTTAATAACTACTTATGTTGTTTCAAAAGCGGTTCAAACTTTACCTCGTATCCTCGTTTTAATTCCGTCTTAAATCAGCCAAAACCCTCAAATCATAAATAAGTTGGTTCAAGTTTTCCCTTGTATCGCCCACTTCCTAAAGCCCTGTAGCAATGCAGGGCTTTTTTGTTTTAGATATCCGGGGAAGATTGATACTGTTTATTCCTGGTTGCTGAATTTCTCCATGCAACGTTTCGGTGCAAGGCCTCGTCCTATAAGATATACTTAAAACAACTTAAAATGAAGCAAACCTATTTAGCAAAATTACTATTGTCTTTCCTGTTTCTATTCAACAATCCTTTGGTTTTTGGCCAGAAAAAGACTGAAATAATATCGCCATCAGCATTTTTTCCAAAAGAGCGAGCAAAGGTGCTGTTTGTTGGGTCTTTTCATTTTGATTATCCGGGACTGGATGCCCATGTTACCGCTAACAGTGATAAGGTGGATGTGCTTTCGGAAACGAGAAAAAAAGAAGTTACTGATCTGGTGAATTATATTAAAAAATTTAAACCCACAAAAATTGCAATTGAAGCTTTTCCAGAATGGAAAGCAACGGAGAAATTGAGAGAGTATAAAAAAGGAGCTTATAGGATGAAACGTGATGAACGTTACCAGCTGGGATTGAGGGTTGCGAGTGAAATGGGTTTGGATACCGTTTATGCAATTGATGACGATTCGATGACTTCTGATCTCATGACATTAGATTCGACTTATTTTAATAAAATGTTTAAGGATTACGACTATCAAAGCGATGATCCTTTTAGTAAAATGTATAAAGCTTGGTATGTTGGCGAAGATAAGCTACGTTCGAAAATAGATTTGTTAACGTATTTTAAGCGAACCAATTCTCGCCAGTATCATTATTATGGGCATGGCGCATATCTAATAGGAGATTTCAAATTGGATGATAAAAGAGGTGCAGATGTTCTTGCTATTAATTGGTATAGTCGAAATCTACGCATATTCAGAAAGCTTCAGAAGATAACCGAAAGCTCGGATGATAGGATTTTGGTGTTGTTTGGAAATGGTCACGGTGCTATTCTTAGACAATTGCTTGAAAGCTCACCAGAATATGATTGGATTGAATTTGATGATTTGAAGTAATATTGATAACTCCTTTGTTCGTAAAGCGCAATTTGCCATTAAAGCAAGTCGAGTCAAATCAACAATCTGTATACTTTTAAGGACAATTAAGCCTGTCTAAAATTAATTTTTACAAATTGTTAACTTGTTGATTATATGTTTTTTGTGTGATTTTTGATTTCATTTGGCACTATTTTCCCTCCTAATTGGCCGATGGGGCGATTCCCAGTCTATGAAATTAAAATATATGAAACAAAAAATTACAAAATCTGCACTTCTAATAGCCTTGGTAGGCATTTCAGGTTCAGTGATGGCGCAGGATATGTCATCAACAGACGGAGCACGTTTTTCTACGCAACAATTTCGTACCTGGTCAATAGGTGTACATGCCGGAGTAACTAGCCCGAGAACATTGTTCGATGGAAAGTTTAGGGATTTCCAAACCACAAAGGAAAGCCTTGGCTATGGTGGTTATATCAAAAAGCAACTTTTACCTTCTTTAGGTATCCAAGCTGAGTTTTTAGCGGGTAAAGTTCAAGGTTTAAGAGCATGGACCGGAGCTACTGATGCTGCTGGCAATCCAACTTATTTAGGCAATTCTGGTTTTGCAAGCCGAATGGAATGGGCTGGTGCGGTAACCGCGGTGTATAACATTGCTAACATCAATATCAACAACGAAAATGCGGTTTTGATCCCTTATGTAAAAGCGGGTGCTGGTTATATGTCTTCTAACGCCTCTACTTATGCGGGTTCAGTGAGCAATTACCAAAGTTATGACGAAAGATGGTACATCCCTACGGGTATTGGTTTCAAACTTGGTTTGGCCAAAGGCATTAACTTAGATTTAGGCTATGATGTCAATTTCGTAAAATCATCAACATTTGATGGGGTGAACAGAGCCACCAACGATAAATTCACTTATGCGCACGCAGGTTTGGAGTTTGCTTTGGGTAGCAAATCAAAACCACAGTTGCAGAACTACAGTTCATTGGCAGCACTTCGTATCCAATCTAAAGAAGAAAGTGAAGCATTGAGAAGGGCATTATCTACTGCCGAGCAAAATGCACAACGTGATAGGGAGCAATATGCGAAGGATATGGGCGATGACGACAATGATGGTGTAGCAAACAAATTTGATAAATGCCCAGGAACTGCCCCAGGTACTGTGGTTGATGGTTCTGGATGTCCTATCAAGGTACAAAGAGAAGTGGTAAAAGAAACTAAGGTAGTGGTAACTGAAGCTGACCGTAAGGTAGTGGATGAGGCCATCAAAAACTTAGAATTTGACTTGGGTAAAGCAACCATCAGATCAAAATCTTATGCTACTTTAAATACCGTTGCGGCATTATTGGTAGAGAAGAACTTCAGCTTAAAATTAGCTGGCCACACTGATATCACTGGTTCAAGAGAACTGAACTTGCGTTTGTCTAAAGAAAGAGCGGAATCTGTAAAAGCTTACTTGGTGTCTCAAGGTGCGAATGCATCTAGAATTGAGGCTACTGGATATGGTCCTGACCAGCCTATTGCAACGAATAAAACTGCTGCAGGCCGTCAACAAAACCGCCGTGTTGAGTTTACATTATTCTAATCTATGATTTTCTATTAAAAAAAGGTCCATCGAATATTCGGTGGACCTTTTTTTTAATCATAAGATAAAATTAATATGGTGTATCGATAAACTAAATTGTCTAATCTTTCATGCTAGCGCAAGTATTAGCATATTGGGCTTAGGTTCTTAGCATAGGTACAAGCATCTGTTTGTGCCAGAGAAGTTATTATCTTAAAAAACGATAACTTCCTTCAGTTCCCGTAAAGTGCAGACTTTTTTCATCCCCGCCCGCGGTAATAGCTGGCTTAAATACTTTTCCATCTTTCAGGATTTGCCAGGTGCCGGGCAGAAGATCAGTGATTACAAACTGGAATGTTCCTTTTCCCGAGACAGAAAAGGCGAAAGAACGGTCTATGGTCTCGGATGTTTTGCTGAAAGTAACCACCCTATCTGCAAGCTGTACACCAACGATGTTGTCGCCATCGATACGCTTGATTTCATGAAGTTGTTGCTGGTTGTTGTCTGCAATTTGCATTACATTTAGATAGTAATCTTCGGAGGCTGCTTTTTTAGGACTAATTTCTATTCTCCATTCCCCGCGCTCCAGTGCTTCATCCGTTCCAGGTTTAGGGTCGTTGGTATAGTTGGTGCCAAACACCCAGAAGTCTTTACCTTTGCCACCCACAGACTGAATGTCGGCATTTGCTGCATCAGGCAGTAGGGCTGTGTTAACCAGCATGCCGTTGTCACCGTTTTTAGTACGCTTTATGGTAATCTGATTACCTTTTATTTCGGGTTGTTCAATGCTATGTAGTAGCCAGAATTTCTTAAAGTTAGGGTTTGCAGATACTACTTTGTCAAAAACAATCATAGCCGCAGGGACTTTGGTGTCCTTAAGATTCAGGAACATGAAAGAACGCTTAACTTCTTTCACCTTAGCAGAGTAGGCTTCGGTAATATCTCCCTTCAAATAAGTATAATCTGGTGTCTGATTGTCGGGTCCAAAGCCTTGGGCAAGAATTTTTCCAGTTTTGAAATCTCCCGCAAGCATTTCCTTAAGGTCGCGTGGGGCAGTCCAGCCTTTTCCAGGTAAACGTTGTCCGCCATCATTGGCCGCAAAATTTGTCTGGTCTTGACCTCCATATCCCGAGATGTTAAAAACCTCTTTCGGGTCATAAATCAGCAAGCTGTTATGAGCAATAGTGCGTTTAAAAAAGTTTTTGTTGTGTGGACTGTTGTAACCGCCAGAAGAACCAGTGTATGAACCTGCATCGATAGCCAGTGGACCTTTGTAATAAATTTGGAAAGCCCCGGCATCATGATGTTGGTGGTTTAGGAAGGTGTATTCGTTGATTTTCATTTCGGCAATCACACTCTCTGGTCCCCAACCAGTGCGGGCAATCATCCAGCCAAATGGGGAGCCTGAGTATCTAGATAGAGGCAGGTCATCTGGTTTGCGGCTGCCCAGTTTGGTGTCGCGCCATAAAAACTCGAACAGTTTGCAGTGCGGCTCAACTCGTGGGTCTTTCAGGAATTCGTAATTCAAGTATTCATCTTTGTAATAGCTGCTCGCCAAAAAGGCCGGCAGCGAATAATACTTTGGTTTTTTACGGGAGTAATCTACATCCCCGCCCGCCAGAATCTGTCCATCGGGGCGACGCTTGTAGATCATATCATAAAGTACAAACTGTTGTCCAGGGTGAAACACGTTGCCGGCACCCATACGGTCCAATATCCAAAGCGCAAAGAGGTCGTTGCTAAACCTTACATTCAGGTACGACATGCCCTGATGATAGTTGTGCGAGGGATAAAACCAATTGCGTGCAACCAAATGCTCCTTGAAAAACCGACCTGCGGCCAGATTATACATCTCAGGGAACTCATCGTAAATGGCAATGCCCACCGAAAGCAGGTCACGCATGATCATCCATTCCGAGGCATGCCCCACAATAGATTTATCTTTTACCGGAGGATAGCCACATTCCAACATTTTGGCCAGTCGTACAAAAGCCTTTACAAAACGTGTTTTTTCTGCCGGCTTCAGTTGGTCGTAGCACCAATCATATACGATGGCGCCCGTTACCATAAACAGGCCAATCCCCCTTGAAATATCCCCGGCCTCTTTAAAAGTAGCGGTTTCCAAGGTGTCTATAATAGAGGTTATGGTTTCCCTGCCTATTTTAGGGTCTTTGGTCATGAGGTATTTCAATGCCATTAGCTCAACTCTTACAGTCAACCCCTTTTGGTTAAAATAAAATCTAAAGTCCTTAATTTCAGGAATGTCTTCTGGTTTCCAGTCTTCTTGCATTTTGACTAGATCGGCCCAAACTTTTTTCAGTTCAGGGTCGTTCATTCTGTTTTTCAGGTCAGGCACCTGTTGTTCACGTATATATAGCCTCGGATGTACCTTTGGGGGCACAGGCATCGATACGCCGTCCACATTTTTCCAAACCACATCGGTTTTGAACTGGGAATAGCCCTTTGTTGCAAATACAACAAATAGCACCATAAATAAATATAGCTGTTTCTTCATAATTTTAAGGTACGAACATGTTAGGTCTATTGGCAAGTTCTGATGGTCATTTTCAACATAATCGAAATGAATTTATCATTTTTTTAAACCCTAGATACACAAATTAGCTTTGTTTGCCTCATAGGGTTGATTGGACTTTAGAACCGTGTGCCAGTTTAGTTTTCGGCAATTGTTCCTGTGATATCATTATCTTTGATTTCGTGAAAGAGCAAAACGCGCTAATAATGCAAACCAGTTTAATGAGAGGGATAATGACTCTCTTGATGGTGCTTTCATTACTTTTTACGCCTGCAATTCCGGCTCAATCCAATATGCGCTTTCAAAAAGTGCATACCGAATGGCGTATTGTAGATGATGTTCAATTGCAGGAGTCATCCTTTTTGGCTTCTCATGAGCGACTTCAATGGTGGTGCTGTGTTGCCGTTTGTTCACTCTGTCTTTCATTATTGCTAAAAATTCGTATGGAAATGCTCTGGAAGTCTTTTGTGCAATATAAAAGCTTGTTGTTTATGCAGGTGAACCCAATTCATATCTGTATTCTTATAGCCGTTCAGTCAGTTCATTAGTCCATTCCGCTTGGAAAGTTAAACCCGCTGTAAGGCAGGTGTTTGTAAGACTAATGAAAATATTTAATGAGAAAAATAAAAAAGGCACTGCGCTTAATTGGCGTTGTTGTAATGGTTGTGCTCGCAAGTTTCGGTGTGGGACTTTCGGGAGGTGCGACCATTCCTGTTTCAAAAAGACGGGAGGGGGTTTCCATACAAACTGAATTGTTAGAAGAGGATAAGGAAACAGAAGAAGCTGGTGTTGGTAAAGAAAAAATATAAATGCTAGCTATTCAAATAAATCCATTTTATGTGGAAGTTTTCAGTAATTCCAGCTAAAATACTATCTTCAAAAGCGATTTTGAACACGGGGAATTGCTGGATTGACGTGTACATCAAAATGTGGCTGTGTAAAAAATTGAATCATAGACTAACAGACTAATAAAATCAGATGAAAAAATTACTGAGCTTGTTGCTATTGCTATCGGCACTGAACACTTTTGCAGCCGATGTGGATACGGTTAAAACTTATAGTGCTTCCATGAAAAAGGAGATCAAGGCCGTGGTGGTAACCCCAGCTAGCTACAGTAATGGAGATCGTTTCCCAGTAGTTTATCTGTTGCACGGCTACTCAGGTAATTATGCCGATTGGATTAAAAAAGTGCCCGCAATTAAGGATTTGGCCGATCAGCATCAGTTGATCATTGTTTGTCCTGATGGTAATTTTAGCAGCTGGTATTTTGACAGTCCCGAGCAGCCTGAGAGCAAATATGAAACCTATGTAGCTACGGAATTGGTAAAATGGATAGACGATAAGTACAAGACCATTGCCGACAAAAAGGCACGTGCCATTACAGGTTTGAGTATGGGCGGCCATGGGGCACTTTATTTGGCTTTTAAACATCAAGATGTATTTAGTGTGGCGGGAAGCATGAGTGGTGGCGTGGATCTGCGCCCTTTCCCAAACAATTGGGACATTGCCAAGCGTATTGGGGCCTATGCCGCTAAGCCCAATAATTGGGAAAGCAATTCTGTCATCAATCTTACTCATTTGCTAACACCTAATTCCCTAGCTTTGTTCATTCAGTGCGGAACGGAAGATTTTTTTTACAAAGTGAATGTTCAACTGCATGAGAAGTTGGCTTACCAAAATATTCCGCATACTTTCATGACCAACCCGGGTGCGCATAACTGGCAGTATTGGTCTGATGCGATTAAGTATCAATTGCTTTTCATCAAGGCCAATTTGAAAAAGTAATGTGGTTGTAACGTTGACAACTAAATCGAGTTAAATCATATTATTTCCTCGTTTTTTTCGTTCAGTATTTAACCTGCCAAACAAAGTAGTGTTTGGTTTGTTTATTCTTAAAGTCAACTGTATGAATACGAGGGAATATCGAGGCGATCTTTCAAGAGCCT
Source organism: Pedobacter sp. (assembly GCF_039594775.1). Lineage (GTDB taxonomy): Bacteria > Bacteroidota > Bacteroidia > Sphingobacteriales > Sphingobacteriaceae > Pedobacter. The sequence goes on from NZ_JBCNMT010000004.1 coordinate 167,460, forward strand.
TGTTCTTGTTGCTGGTGATTGCAACCGTTATTTATTGTATGGGAAGATAAAATTTTCCGTATTTTAAGGTTCTGTGCAATTGAAAATGCGATTGCATTTGGATTGAAAACTTTAACACCGAAATACAATGATGTTACCATCTCTCATTGCCGAATTTGAACATGAGGTAGTAGGCACGAGAAAACTGCTACAGTCTATTCCCGAAAAAGATATTGCCTATAAACCTTCTCCAGTTTCTTGGACGATGGGCCAGTTGGCTCAGCACATTGCAACCATTTATTACTGGTATGTAGGTGTTTTTGGGAAAGATGTATATGATATGGCAGCCGATAGTCTAGAGCGGGGGGAACCGAGCGATATTGAGGCTACATTACAGCTTTTTGAGCAAAATGTGGAAAAAGCGAGAGCTGCCATGAAATCAGCAACAGAGGAAAGTTTACCGCAGCCTTGGACCATGAAGGTAGGCGATCGCACGGTGCTTGGTCCAATGCCTAGAGCGGTGGTAGTACGTAGCTTTTTGTTCAGCCACATTTATCATCACAGAGGTGAAATGGTTGTGTATCTTCGTGCTACAGGCAATAGGCCTCCTGGTTTATATGGCCCGACCTATGAAGATAGTAAGGTATCTTAAGGGCTGATTTATATTTTTTCAAAAGCCATATTTGATGTTGAGCTCACATTAAATATGGCTTTTTTGCGATAGGAGGTGGCAATATGTTTAAAATCTGTTCCAAACAAAATATAGGTTTTGCTGTTCATGCTTTAAATGCCCCTAAACGGGTAAATGGTAACAATAAATGAACATTGCATTAATCCAAGGATGCTTGTTTTATGGCAATAAAAACAACAAATAAAATATGGAAATAACTATGCTTAACCCAAACGTAGATTTACAAAAGTTTATTGAAAAGTTTGAACCGAGAAAATTTAAAATCATCAAAAACGGTGTGGAGATAAGGGGAATTGTAGATTTACATAAAGGCATAGCAGAAGCAAAAGCTTTAATAGACCGCTTTCAATTAAAATTGGTTGTTTCGCACACCGCTGAGATGTTAAGCTATAGAGGTTTTGAGGTGAATTATATGGTGGGGTAAAGATTCTATTTGCTTTCTTTGAATAAATATAATACCAGTAAGGTGGCAGCATTTGGTGTATTGTTGATAGGAACGTGATTGATGTTGCCATCAAAAAACAAAGAATCCCCTTGTTTCATCAAAAAGGTTTGTTCTCCTAAAATATAGTCTATACTCCCAGAAATAAGGTAAATATATTCGTAGGCCAATGTTTTTACCGCTTTTCTTTTGGCTTTTGGCTCAAGCTGTAGCAGTGAAACTTGTAACGATGATCCTTCAATAGGGTGTTCTAGGATGGATAGGTAATGGAAACCCTTTGCATTTTCTTCCTTTACATAAGGTGTGTATGATTCCTTGGGCATGAAAATGTAACCAGGAAAAGTATCCTGTTTGCTCAGTTCGCCAAAAAATACATCCGGAGAAATATCCAAAGCGCCAATAATGGCAAACAAAGTAGGGATGGTTGGAATCATCCTGCCATTTTCAATTTTCGAAAGCATGGCGATGCTTACATTCGAAGAAGTCGAAAGTTCGCCTAGTCGCAGCTTTTGACTTTTTCGGTACTTTCTGATGATGGCGCCTATTTCGTTATAGCTTAATTTTTTGTTCAAAACTTCAAAGTTGTTTCGCAAAAATAAAAGAACTCGTGAATAATACCCGTTTTGCGTAGGATAATTTTATTTTCTCATAAAGAAAGCTTTTTATTTAATTAATGTTAGTTTAACTTATTTTCCTATTAAGAAAATATTTTTCCGTATGTTAAAATGTGCTTTTGAGCTTAAATACTGATTTTTTGGTGTTTTTGTTTGTTTTTAATTTCTTAATTTGAAAATAAATTTTCTTTTTATGAAATAAATTTTCGAATATTGTTTTGTTGAATAAGAAATATTCATCCAAATAAACAACGATTTTATCCTTGCTTTTGGAATGTAAATTTTTCTTATTTAGAAAATATTAAACCGGTATGAAGAAAATTGTATTGATGATGTTGCTGGGCATGGCTATGAATGCCTCCGCTCAAAAAACTAAAAATTTGGTGGTGGTTACGCTCGATGGTTATCGCTGGAAGGAACTATTTGCTGGTGCTGATGAAGAGTTGATCAACACCAAAAGTTTCATTACCCAAAAAAACGTAAAAGAAAAATATTGGAGAGCTACCGCAGCAGAGAGACGAGAAGCATTGATGCCTTTTTTATGGGGAACCATTGCCAAAAAAGGACAGCTTTACGGCAATCGCAATCAAGGAAATTTCATGAACGTAAAAAACAGGTATTGGTTTTCCTATCCCGGCTATAACGAAATGTTCACGGGCTATCCCGATACTTTGGTGAATTCAAATACCTTTCCACCAAATCATAACGTAAATGTGTTGGAGTTTATCAACCAACAAGCAGCCTTTAAAGGTAAGGTTGCCGTATTCGCAGGCTGGAATGCCTATTATCGTATCCTTAATCAAGAGCGTAGTAAATTACCTATCAATGCGGGGTGGGCCGAGTTCAAAGACCCTAACATTACTCCTTTACAACAGTTTTTAAATTGGCAGCAAAAATTGGCACCGCAAGTAATTGGCCCTGATGAGCGTATTGATGCCGTCACTTATCCTTTGGCCAAAGAATATGCCAAGCAAAATAAGCCGAGGGTATTATACTTAGCGTTAATCGATACCGATGCCTTTGGCCACCAAGGAAAATATGATTTGTATTTAGATGCGGCCAACCGTACCGATGCCATTTTGGAAGACCTTTGGAATTATCTGCAAAGTGACCCTTTCTATAAAGATCAAACCACTTTGGTGATCACTACCGATCATGGTAGGGGCGATGGCAGTTCTTGGAAGTCGCATAAAAATTCAATTCCACATTGTGATGAAGTTTGGTTTGCCGCCATGGGGCCCGATACTAAACCACTTGGAGAAATAAAAAAGGCAGGACAAATCTATCAAAACCAAATTGCCAAAACCCTTGCGGCATTTTTGGGTTTGACCTTTACCAGTAAAAATCCAATCGGAGAAGAAATTAAAGAAGTATTGCCAGTTCGATAAAATAAGCTAGTCATTATTACGAAAATTATGAAAAAAGGAAAGCTAATTGCCTTTAATGGGAGTGGTATGTCTCTCAGTTACGAAGATCACCTACTCTCGCCCTTGGCAGATGGCCAAATTTTGGTGAAAAACAAATATACCACTATTTGTGGGAGTGATATCCATACTTATTGTGGACAGCGTCAGGAAGCCTGTCCAACGGTGTTAGGACATGAAATTGTGGGAGAGATTTTGGAAATTCACCCATCCCATCCCGGTTTTGACGATAATGGTAAACAGATAGTGCCTGGCGATTTGGTGACTTGGTCTATTTTTTCCAGCAATCCAAGGTCGGTTTATGCCAAAGAAGGTATTCCGCAAAAAGGAACAGATCTGTTTAAGTACGGACATGCACGTATTACCGAAGAAGATGCCTTTCATGGAGGCTTGGCAGAGTATTGTGTGCTCCGTCAAAATACGGGAGTTCTAAAATTACCATCATCCATGCCTTTACCGGTAGCTGCACCACTTAATTGTGCCATAGCCACGGTAGCTGCCGCCATTAGGCTTGCCGGCGATTTGGAAGGTAAAAACGTAATGGTTTTAGGAATGGGACTGTTGGGGATAGCATGTATTTCTATGTGTAAGGAAGCTGGAGCCATTTTTGTAGGTGCTACCGACGTTTCTAATGAAAGATTGTATCATGCCAAAGGTTTCGGAGCCGATTTCCTGTTAAATACCAGAGGAATGGCAGATGATGCTATCGATAAGCTAAAATCCAAATTCATTAAAAAAGGGGTCGATGTAGTGTTTGATATGAGTGGTTCGCCAGATGCAATGGAGCTGGGATTGAAGTTGCTGGCCATTGGTGGCACGGCCATTTGGGTGGGTGCGGTTTTCAATACCCGTAAGGTAGCCATAGATGCCGAACAGCTCATTAGAAACCTGCATACCATTAAAGGAATTCACAACTATAATTTCGACGACTTCAAGTATGCGCTCAATTTCTTGGAGCATAACTGGCAGAAATATCCATTTGAAACCGTGGTGGAACAGGAGTTCCCATTGGAAGAAGCCGAAAAGGCATTTCAATATGCCGTTGCAAATAAACCACTTCGTGTAGGCATAAGAATTTAGCGATGAAAAATTTGAGAAAAAATCAGTGGCTGATGTTGCTCGTCACCATGTTTTGTTACCTGTTTTTCTATACAGGCCGACACAACTTTGGATGGGCAGCAAAGGACATGGCCGCGGAGCTGAATATTTCCTTCGCCGCTATCGGCTGGATCAGCTTTTCCATGCTAATGGGCTATGCCATAGGACAGTTGGTGAATGGCAATTTAGCTGATCATTTTGGAGCAAGAAAAATGGTGCCGCTTGGTGCTTTGCTATCCATTATGGCTAATATAGGCATCAGCTATGCTACAAATTTCTATGTAGTGTTGGTGTTATGGACACTAAATGGCTATTTCCAATCGATGGCTTGGGCGCCAGGAGGTAAATTAATTGCTAATTGGTGGAGCGGAAAAGAAAGAGGTAAAGCCTTTGGGTTTTATACCATGGCTGCGGGGAGTTCATCAGCAATTACCTATTTGCTTTCCATTATTTTGTTGCAGCAGGAGCTTTCGTGGCGATACTTGTTTCGCTTGCCAATTCTTTTATTACTATTTGCGGCAATTGTATTTTTCTTTGTGGCTAGAGATAAGCCTAGCGACAAAGGTTTCGAAAATTTTGTCGAAAGTGGAGAGGAAGAACCCAGTGGTTGGAAAGAACGTTATTCCAAAGTATTGAGCAATAAAACCTTTTTGGTCGCCTCTTTAGCTATTGGTTTCCAAAATATGGCCCGTTATGGTTTGATTTTTTGGGTGCCAGTACATTTTTTGGGACAAAACTGGAAGGCAGCTCCTCAAAACCTTTGGGTTACTTTTTTAATGCCCATTGGGATGGCCATAGGTGCTTTAACTTTTGGAAATTTATCCGACACGCTGTTTAAAGGAGATCGACCTCGGTCTATAGCCACCGGAATGACCATCAGCGCATTTTTTGCCCTGATCATCTTTTTTACCAATTCCCATCATCTCGTGCTCAATGCCTTGCTCATGTTTGGCTCTGGTTTTTTTGTGTATGGTGTGCAAGCTAATTTTTGGCCAATGTGCCCGGAGCTTCTGGGAAAAAAATACATGGGCACGGGCATTGGTTTTATGAACATGTGCGCCTATTTATTTGCCGCTATGGGCGAACCTTTTTTAGGTAAAATCATAGACCTTACCGGAAATACTTCCTATGTATTTCTGGCCATTGCCTCCATCTCTTTATTGTGCGCTATCACCATTTCTACTACCGCAAAAGCTTATAACAAAAACAGAGAAAATGCTGTCCTCAATTTGCAGGGACAAACAGAACAATCGTAAATCAATTATCATAAACAACACATAATAAAATGGAAAATATCTCAACACAAGAATTTAACATCAACAACATTTCTTTCCGTCCTGCTGCAAAACCTATCGTGGTGATTTGTATAGATGGCTCGGCAGATGAATATTTGGATGTAACCGCTGCGCATAATCGTTTACCGAACCTGTCAAAAATGAGCCGAGTGGGCTACCGTGGTATGGTAAGGGGGGCACTTCCTTCGTTCACTAACGTAAATAATTCCTCTATTGTAACGGGGGTTACGCCTGCCGTGCATGGTATTTCTGGCAATTTCTTTTACGATGCGGCCAAGGATCAGGAAGTGATGATGAATTCATCGGAATATTTAAGAGCAGAAACTATCTTGGCTACAGCTGCAAATGCAGGCAGAAAAGTAGCGGTAGTAACGGCAAAGGAAAAGTTAAGGGACATTTTATCCTATAAATTAAATGGTATTGCTTTCTCTGCGGAAAAAGCTAATCAGGCAGAAGAAAGTACCCATGGAATTGCGAATGCAGAAGCTGTAGTGGGTTATCCTACACCAGCAATTTATAGCCTGGAAGCTAGTCTTTTTGTATTGCGTGCAGGAACGGCATTGATCCAACAAGGCAAAGCCGATTTCCTTTATTTGTCGCTAACTGATTACATGCAGCATACGTATGCGCCGGAAGCAGAAGAATCCTTAGCTTTTTATGAAGAAATGGATAAAGAGATAGGGAAAATGTTAGACCTTGGTGCGGTAATTGGTGCAACTGCAGATCATGGGATGAATGCCAAAATCAAAGCAGACGGTTCGCCAAATGTACTTTTTGTGGAAGACATGTTGGAAGCACAATTTGGTGCTGGCTTTAGGGTGATTTGCCCAATTACAGACCCTTATGTGAAACATCATGGTGCCTTGGGTTCGTATGTAGTGGTGCATATAGATGATAAAACACGAATTAATGAAGTGAAAAACTGGTTGTCGTTACAGGCAGGTATTACCGAAGTTCATGATAAACAATCGGCAGTTGCCTTATTGGAGCAGCCAGAAGATCGTATCGGCGATTTAGTAGTGCTTTCTGCAAGAGATGTGGTAGTAGGCCGTCGTCCAAAAGATCATGATATTTCTGCTTTAGACGGTACGTTACGTTCTCACGGTGGCAGATATGAGGAAATGGTGCCTATGATTATCTCTCATCCCTTAAACCAAACCTACAAATTGAAAGCCTCTGGAGATCCTAGAAACTTCGATATTTTCGATTTTACGGTAAATGGTACCAACTAAAGGAGGGAAGGTTGATGGAGAACAAGGAAGTGAATAATGCCACTTGCTATGTGGCGGGTAAACCGGTTAAGGGAGAGAATACTTTAGAGGTAAGGAGCCCATACGATGGTCGCTTGGTAGGAGCTGTAGCTTTGGCCAACGCCGAGGATGCAAAGCGGGCCATTGATATAGCAATAAGCGATAAAGTATCATTATCAAAATATGAACGTTATGCCATTTTAGACAAAGCCCGAACCTTATTGGTTCAGCGCAAGCAAGAATTTGCCGCCACGATTAGCAATGAAGCAGGTCTGGCCCTACATGAAGCGCTTTATGAAACAGGTAGGGCACACGATGTGCTTTTTTTTGCAGCAATGGAGTGTTTAAAAGATGATGGACAGATTTTCTCTTGCGACATTTCGCCGCAAGGCAAAGCTAGAAAAATATTTACCCACCGTGAATCTTTAAATTTAGCGGTTTGTATTACGCCTTTTAATCATCCCTTAAACCAAGTACTTCATAAAATAGCCCCGGCCATTGCGGCAGGGACACCGGTAATTTTAAAACCTTCTGAAAAGACACCTCTAACTGCTATTAAAATTGTAGAAGTGTTGTATGAAGCAGGTTTGCCGCATAGCATGCTGAGTGTGCTATTGGGGCCAACAAATGAAATTGCCGAACCTTTAATTAAGGATGACCGGGTAGATATCGTTTCTTTTACGGGAAGCGTAGCCGTAGGTAAAAAAATAGCGGCTACTGCTGGTTATAAAAAAGTGATTTTGGAATTGGGCGGAAACGATCCGATCATTATCATGGAAGATGCAGATTTGGATTTGGCTGCTTATTTGGCTGCAGAGGGTTCGTTTCGTAACAGTGGTCAACGTTGTACTGCCGTAAAACGGATATTAGTGCATGAGCAGGTTAAAGAGCATTTTCTGGAGAAGTTTTTGGAAGTGGCAAAGAAATACAAGGCAGGAGATCCTTTAGCGGCCGATACCAAAGTGGGTACGGTCATTGATGAGGCTTCGGCCATTTATTTGGAAACTGTCGTGAAAAAAGCAGTAGCCCAAGGGGCCAAAGTATTGTTGGGCGGTAAGCGCACAGGTGCTCTGTTAGAGCCAACGATCATTGATGAAGTCCCTCGTGATGCTGATATGGTTGTGCATGAATCTTTTGGCCCATTGGCACCTATCCTTACTTTTAAGGATATTGATGATGCCATTGCGCTATCTAATTCTACAGCATACGGCTTGTCTTCGGGCGTAGTAACCAACAACATGCAGTACATCATGAGGTTTGTAAAAGAATTAAAAGTAGGTACGGTAAATGTAAACGAGGTTCCTGGCTATCGCATAGAAAGTTCGCCGTTTGGCGGGATCAAAGACTCAGGTTTGGGAATTAAGGAAGGTGTGATAGAAGCCATCAAGTGTTTCACCTTTGTTAAAACTTTTTCATTGCCTTGGTAGTTTTTCCATGAGTAGTTAGCTCAATTCCCTTTATCTAAATAATATGGGAATTGAGCTTTCATTGTACTATGTTTTTGTGCAAAAAAAACGATACTTAAATTTGTTACTCCTTATCTGTGAACTTGGCTATGTGTTATAAAGAGTATAAATGAATAAAAAATGATAAACATTAAAACAACGATGATGAAAACTGGGAAGCTAATGATGGGTGTATTGATGATAGGTATGTTGTTTGTAGGTTGTAAAAAATCCTCAGAACGAATTGTAGATTGCTTTGGAGAAAGTTTGAAGCTAAGCGTTCATGTTACGGTTAATCCAAATAACGCAAAGCAGGTTTCAACAGAAGTAAAATATTGGGGCGAAAAAAAGATAAGCGGTATTAAGTGGGAGTATGGAGATGGGGCGACAGAAGCAACGACGGGTCTCACGGGCAATCATCTATATGCATCGGCTGGAACATATACCGTTAAGGCAAGGGTCACTTTTACGGAAGGCAAGTCTTCTTGCGAGGTAGATCCAACCAAAGCCGTAACCATTCAGTAGGTGTATCAATTGATCTGATGAATTGCGTATAATCATTTTGTTAATCATAAAATATTCCTTTTAGAAGTAGTATTTTATTGCTATCTTGTAGCACGGGCTTCTTGTTTGCTTGGTGAGATTTAGTGATTTGAGGTCTGGCAGATTAACAAATTCAAATACGCTCATTATGAAGAAAAAATGTCTACTACTTTCATTTTTGTTCATTTTCTCACTGTCAGCTATCGCCCAGCAAACTGATATTTCGGGTATTGATAGAGATACCATTACCAACTATTCCACATATAAGCGTTCCATTGGTTTTGCGGGTCTGTTACAGACCAGATTTGTTGCTTCCCTTTCCGATAATGTAGATATCAATGGGAAGAATTTTAATGACGCATCGACGAGTAAAAACACCAATGCCTTTCTGTTAAAAAGAGTGCGGCTTCAGGTAAAAGGTAATGTAAATGACCATTTTGCCGCGAACATCATGTTCAACTTTGCGGAATTTAGTTCCAATCCAGCCAATAAGGTCTTAGAAAATGCTTATGTGAAATATACTTTAAGCAAGCATTTTCAGGTACAGGCTGGACAATTTAGACCTTTCTTTGGGATTGAGGATGCACTCCCTGTAGATGTCATCAGGACCTTCGACTATTCTAATCAATATTATGCTTTTGGCGCCAGCGGATGGCAAAGTTTCCAAATAGGTTTATCTCTGTTTGGCGATGTTACTTCAAAGGGCCAAATGCCCATCAGGTATTATGTAGGGGTTTACAATGGAAATAATAGAAACGAATCTAGCGATAACGATGATGCCAAAAACTTTTACGGTCGGATAGAAGCGGAATTGGCTAAGAAGTTAATTGTAGGGGTGAATGCTGCTGTGGGAAGCATGGGTAAAGGCCAGGGCGATGCTTGGGGAGCTGATGTGGTGACTACTCACAAATTTGGAAACAGGTGGCAACTCTCGTTGAGCGGCGAATATAAAAATGGTAGCAACCTTTCATTGTTCAATACTTTTACCACCAATGCTCCAAGTCTTTCCAAAGTGCGGATGCATGGTTTTTATGTGTTTCCAATCCTGCGCTATAATTGCAATCTGCCACGTTTGAGAGGGATTGAGTTCTCTTCGAGATACGAACACCTTGATCTGAATTATAAGCTTGATAAAAATGTGCGAAGGAATATTGTTCCCAATATCTCACTGGTATTTGCCGACGACTTTTATGCTGCCATCCAAACAGGGGTTTCCCTCAATTTGTATGATCGCAATGTTCCGTTAAGCACCACTTACAATAGTCATCTTTATTACTTGCAATTGCAGGTCCGTTTTTAAACCCTCATTTATGAAAGAAGTTAACCTAAAATCGCTGGCCATTACCGTAGTTATTGGCCTCATTATCTGGTTCATTCCAGTTCCAGAAGGTGTTAAGCCCAATGCCTGGCATTTACTGGCCATTTTTGCGGCCACTATTATCGGCATTATCCTTAAGGCAGCACCTATGGGCTCTATGGCCATGATCGGGATGACTGTTTGTGCAGCTACACAAGTATTGGCACCCGGAGATCCTACGCAATCCATTAAAAATGCCTTAAGTGGTTTTGGAAATTCAACCATTTGGTTAATTGGATTGGCTTTCTTTATTGCCAGAGGATTTATTAAAACTGGATTGGGTACCAGATTGGCCTATAACTTTATCCGCATGTTCGGTAGGAGTTCGCTAGGACTGGCTTTCGGCCTCAATACTGCCGATTTAATTCTCGCTCCGGCTATTCCTAGCAATACCGCAAGGGCTGGTGGGGTAATTTTTCCTATCATGAAGTCCATTGCGGTAAACATGGGCTCTACTCCGGAGAATGCAGAAAGTCATAGGAAAATCGGTTCCTTTTTAACATTGAGCAGCTATAATGCGAATATGATTACCTCGGTAATGTTTTTAACGGCTACAGCCAGTAACCCTATGGCACAAAAGTTTGCCAAAGATTTGGGCATCAATATTACTTGGGGCAGTTGGTTCATGGCAGCGGTAATTCCCGGCTTAGCCTGTTTTATATTGGCACCACTTTTCCTTTATAAATTTTATGCCCCTGAATTGAAAAGAACACCAGATGCTCCTCGTTTAGCGGCAGAAAAGCTAAAAGAAATGGGGCCTGTAACCAGACAGGAATGGTTAATGGTGGCTACTTTTATCATTCTTTTAGTACTGTGGATATTTGGAAACCTGTTTGCGGTAGATGCGACCACTGGTGCTTTAATCGGTTTGTCCATCCTATTGCTCTGTGGTGTATTAACCTGGGATGATGTAAAGTCTGAAAAAGGTGCATGGGATACCATTGTTTGGTTCTCTTCACTGGTAATGATGGGTTCCTATTTAAACTCCCTTGGTTTTATTGGTTGGTTCGGCAACTTGGTAGGTACTAAAATGAGCTCCTTTAGTTGGCAACTCGCCTTTCCGATCATCATATTGGTCTATTCTTATTGTCATTACCTTTTTGCAAGTGCAACGGCACAAGCTGCGGCCATGTATTCGGTGTTTTTGGCCGTGGGTATTTCGGTAGGCGTACCCGGTACCATGTTGGCTATTTTCTTGGGCGCTTGTGCTACGTTGATGGGCTCTTTAACACATTATGGACATGGTCCAGCGCCTATTTTCTTTGGTAGTACCTATGTAGATATGAAAGATTGGTGGAAACACGGCTTCTTCATTAGCGTACTCTTCTTGTTAATTTGGTTTGTAATTGGTGGGCTTTGGTGGAAAGTTATTGGATTATGGTAAAAACTATGGGAACTACACAGACCTATAAACTTTGGATGGCCTTAACCGGACTTTTTTTGTGCGTGTTTTTGGTCATACACGTATTGGGCAATCTACAGCTTTTTCTCCCTGCCGAAAAAGCAAGAATCCAGTTCAATTGGTATTCGCAGCTCCTGTCCAACAATATCATCATCAAGATTATTTCTTATGTGCTCTATCTATCCATTATTGCGCATGTGGTTTATGCCATTATTCTTTCTCTCAAGAAACAAAAGGCCAATGGGGTAAAATATGCTTATGACCAACGTGGAGCGGTGAGCCCCTGGTACAGTCGTAACATGGGTGTATTGGGTACCATTATTTTCTTGTTTCTGATTGTTCACCTGAAAGATTTTTGGTATCAATATAAGTTTACGGAATTACCCTTGGATGTGCATGGACAAAAAGATTTATACACGATTGTGGTGAGTGCCTATCAGGAACTGTGGTATGTGATTTTGTATGAAGCGGGTTTGATAGCCTTAGGGTTTCACCTATTACACGGGTTTTTCAGTGCCATCAGAACTTTAGGATTATATCATCCCAAATATGTGAAGTTGGCCAAATGGGTGGCATGGGTTTATACACTGGCCATTACGCTGGGGTTTATGGCCATGCCAATTTATGTTTATTTAAGCAACTGACATGAACGGTTTAAATGCAAATATTCCAGAAGGAGCTTTAGAAGATAAATGGTCCAATTTTAAGGAGAAGGCCAAATTGGTTAATCCTGCCAATCGGCTAAAAATGGAAGTAATTGTGGTGGGTACCGGTTTGGCTGGAGCTTCTTGCGCTGCTTCGTTGGCCGAACAGGGGTATCGAATTAAATCCTTTTGCTTTCAGGATAGCGCCAGAAGGGCGCATTCGGTAGCAGCTCAAGGAGGGGTGAATGCCGCCAAAAATTACAAGAATGATGGCGATAGCGTTTACCGGATGTTTTATGATACCATTAAAGGCGGTGATTTCCGTTCCCGTGAAGCTAATGTATATCGTTTGGCCGAATGTTCTTTAGCGCTAATTGACCAGTCGGTGGCACAAGGGGTGCCTTTTGCGAGGGAATATGGAGGTTATTTGAATAACAGGTCCTTTGGTGGTGTACAGGTGTCCAGAACTTTTTATGCCCGTGGACAAACGGGACAACAATTATTGTTAGGCGCTTATCAGGCTTTAATGCGACAAGAAAGTGTGGGAAAGGTAAAGACCTACACCCGACATGAAATGTTGGATTTAGTATTGATAGATGGAAAAGCCAAAGGCATTATCACCCGTGATTTGGTAACGGGAGAAATAGAACGACACGCTGCGGATGCAGTAGTATTGGCTACTGGCGGTTATGGTAAAATCTATTACCTCTCAACTTTGGCCATGGGCTGTAATGGTTCGGCCATTTGGCGGGCGCATAAAAAAGGGGCGTTAATGTCGGGTGTCAGCTGGATACAATTCCATCCCACTTCTTTACCACAATCAGGAGAGCAGCAATCCAAATTAACATTAATGTCCGAATCGTTACGTAACGACGGTAGGATCTGGGTGCCTTTAAAAGCGGGCGAACAAAGAGAGGCGGGACTTATTCCCGAAGAAGAACGAGATTATTATTTGGAACGTCGTTACCCAGCATTTGGAAACCTTTCCCCTAGGGATATATCTTCACGTGCAGCTAAGGAACGCATTGATGCAGGCTTTGGAGTAGGCCCAATGAAGAATGCGGTTTATCTGGATTTTTCAAGAGCCATTAAAGCGCAGGGAAGAGAGAAGATCAAAGAGAAGTACAGCAACCTATTTACCATGTACGAAAAAATAACAGGGATCAATGCTTATGAGCAGCCTATGTTGATTTCGCCAGCGGCCCACTTTACCATGGGTGGACTTTGGGTAGATTATCAATTGATGACTTCTATTCCAGGTTTATTTGCCTTGGGCGAAGCCAATTTCTCGGATCACGGGGCTAATCGATTGGGGGCCAATTCGCTCTTGCAAGCTTGTGTAGACGGTTATTTTATTGCGCCCTATACCATCCCGAATTATTTGGCCGATGAATTAAAAGCGCAACGAATAAAAACTTCGCACCCAGCGTTTGATGAAGCCGAAGCGCAAGTAAAAGCGAAGCTTCAACAGTTAATGAACATTAAAGGTAATTTCTCGGTCGATTATTTCCATAAAACATTGGGGAAACTGCTTTACGATAAATGTGGGCTCTCGAGAAGTAAAGAGGGGTTGCAACAAGCCATTGAAGAAATTAAAGCCCTTAGGAATAAATTCTATACTGATTTAAAGCTCACAGGCGACGAACATCTGAATAGTGAATTGGAAAAAGCGGGAAGGGTGGCCGATTACCTGGAACTTGGCGAGCTGATGTGTTTGGATGCACTGCAAAGAGAAGAATCTTGTGGGGCACATTTTAGGGAAGAGTATCAAACAGCTGATGGCGAAGCGGTGCGTGATGATGAACATTACGCCTATGTATCTGCTTGGGAATGGAAGGGTGAAGATGAGCAACACGTGTTGCACAAAGAACCTTTAACCTTCGAAAGAGTGAGTTTAACAGTTAGGAGCTATAAATAAAGGAAACAATGAAGTTGAACTTGAAAATATGGCGACAAGAAAATGCTTCGGAAAAAGGCAGGCTTGTTGATTATCAATTGGATGGGGTAACTACGCACATGTCTTTTTTAGAGATGATGGATATGTTGAACCAGCAGTTGATTGAAAAAGGGGAAAGAACCATTGAATTTGATCATGATTGTAGAGAGGGGATTTGTGGGCAATGTGGTATGATGATTAACGGTCGTGCCCATGGCCCTTTGGCCAATACCACGACCTGCCAATTGCACATGCGGAGCTTTAATGATGGCGATACCATTTATGTAGAACCTTTCAGGTCAAGCGCTTTTACTGTTTTAAGGGATTTAAAAGTAGATCGAGGCAGTTTCGATAGAATTATACAAGCGGGAGGATTTATCTCTGCTTCTACAGGACAGGCACCCGAAGCCAATAGCATTCCTATAGGCCATGAAACCGCCGAAGCTGCTTTTGATGCTGCAGCCTGTATTGGTTGTGGTGCTTGCGTAGCCACTTGTAAAAACTCTAGTGCTGCGCTGTTTACCGCTGCAAAAGTAGTTCATTTGGCCATATTGCCACAAGGTAAGTTAGAAACAGCTAAACGAGTGGATGCCATGGTACAACAAATGGATGCGGAAGGTTTTGGGCATTGTTCTAACACAGAAGCCTGTGAGGTAGAGTGTCCGCAGAGTATTTCAGTACTTCATATTGCCAGGTTTAATTATCTATACCACAAATCTCGCTTATTGAGCAAAACATAAAAAAGGGCCGTTGAATATACTCCAACGGCCCTTTAAATTTATCTTAAAATTTACGGTTTCAAAGTGTATTTGTCAGTAGTGATCATTGGCATTTCGTTGCCCAACATTTTAATCACTACCTCCACTCGGTCATTAACAGGTACATAGGTTTTATCCTTTTCAATGTACTGGTAGGTTACTTCGGTTGTGAGTTTGATAGCCTTGAGGATTTTGATTCTTAAGTCCTTCAAATTTACTTCGGTCATTTTCTTTAACCTTCCCGTTTTAGCATTAATGTGTAGCGTAAATAGGCAGTCCTTGAAAAAGCCGTGATCACCATCTATCGTAGTTGGGTCATATTGATAAGTAATTTCTAAAGTATTTCCATCATCTTTGGTTACTTTATAAGAGTTATCGTCAACCTTAAAATTGGTTTTCAGATTGTGCTCTTTATCAAAGGCTTTTTGTTCTCCTTTTGATGGATTTTTGCCGTTTACCGAAACCAAAGTCCATTGCGGTGGGTCTTGTTTGTTTGGGTCAAAAGTGGAAATGTACACTTTGTCTTTGTCATTAACGGTCACAGTTCTTTGTACTTCATGCGCATATTTTTCCAGATTGTCTTTCAAATTTGGGTTCAATACCTCTTCGCTAACATTATACTTTTTTAAGGCTTGAAGCACTAGGCTCTTTTGTGCAAATGCAGAATAGCCTAATAAAACCGCCATGATGGCAAGCAACAGTCTTTTCATGTTGTAGGAGCTTTAGTTATTTACGATATAATGGGCAACGTTTCAACAGGTATTGCAATGGACTGCTAAAACCACCATCTGTATTGGAGAAAAATGCCCTGTGACTCTGGTTGTAGATGTTGGCATTATTGTCGTTGTAAATGCTCAGGCTCACCGAAACATCATAGCGTTGTTCGGCGTTCGAGAAAGTAGAACCATAAGAGTTTACCTTGGTCACCTTATCGTTCCCATTTCTTTTTACGTTGGTGTTCGAATTGTCGCTGGTGTAACTGGTTTGTGAAGCTTTGTTTTGCTTAACGGTACCATCAATAATATATTCTACGCCAAGAATATTGCATAGTTCGTTCATGGTAAAGCCCGTAATATTTTCCTTGGTTACACCACCTTTTGCCAATAAAGCATTGGTGGTTCTAGGGTCAATTAAGGTATAGCCTGTGGAGTGTTGCGATAAAAACGCGTAGGTGTCTTGTTGTGCGCTCAAGCCTATCTCATCAGCACCGGGTTGGTTCTCAATCAAGTAATGGAAAGGAAGTACCGCAATACGATTATGATGGTCGGCAGGGGTACCTTTCATCACAATCTGGTCGTTTTTACGAATATCAGAAGGTAAGGGAGGTTGATTAATAATTTCTACCCTGCCGCTTGAATGGGTAATTTTCAAAATATCCGATTTTTTAACCGTATATTCCAAGGTTTCACCACTGTAAATAAAAGTGAGGTCGGTGTCGGTAATTTTAGTGATTTTACCTTTCATTTCATCGCCATTTACTTTTAGGATTACATCGACAGGAGTTTGGGCAAAAGTGCTGATAGAGAGCAACAGCGCTAACAGCAATAGGAGAGGTCTGCTCATGAGCTGATTATTTTTGTTTGCTATAAATTTACCTTTTAAGACTTTAAATATTACTCTTTTAGCGAATATTTTTTTATTTTCATAGCATTGAGTAGATGATGACTATTCTATTTATTTGATTTCATATGCAGCCTCAACTAATACGTCTATTCATTTTTTTACTTCTTTTAGTGGGGCTATTTGGTATGGCTTATGGCCAAACCAATAAATCAAGTCAAAAAGACACTGCGAATTCAAAAAGCTTTGTAGTAAGGATGCAGGATTTTGCTAAAAGCTCGGCCATTAGTAGTGTGGCAGATTTTGAAGCGGATAAAGCCGAGCAAGTACAAGAGGCTACTTTGGTAGAGATTAAGAAAAATATTCAAAAAGCCAAACTTTATCTGCGTACAGGTTTAGATACTTTAGCGGCAAAAAATGAACTCTCGTTAATTGCCGAGCACGCAAAGCTGGCAGGCGATGGGCTGTTTGCCAACAAGGAAACGCCAAGAACTTATCGGAATTTAGTATCTACCCAAAAGCTCCTTAATGCTTTATTGGAACGGTGTAATTTGCAGAAAACCAAATTAGATAATCACAAAAAGCAACTTTCGCAGTTTAAATATCAAATCGATTCTCTTTCCAAAACCAAGGAGCTGTTTAGCTTTCCTAAGGATTCCTTAAAGCTGTCGAAGTACATGCAAACCTTGGTGGTGTTGGCTCGTGAAGTAGCTCCTATTGATAGTGTGATTGACCAATCCATCATGCAGACCCAAACGTTGCAAAATCAAGCTAGTTTGCAGACCTATAGTTTAGAAAATCACCTTGATGAGGTCACTCATTTTCAGCAACAGATGTCAAATCAGCTGTTTCATCCCGAATTAAGTTATCTCTGGCAATCCTCTGAAATATTTAGACCATTTGGACAAATTTTTGATTATTCGGCACAAAAAAACCAGTTGATTTTAAGCTTTTTTACCTTCAGCAATGTGGGTATATTAACTTGTGTCCTACTGCTGATTTTGGTATGCTATTGCTTTGTATGGTCGCTTAAAAGTGCTTATCATAAAGAAACAGAAAGTCAGCCTGTTGAAAAGGAGCATTTGATCATTAGGAATCCATTACTTTCTGCTATTTTCATCATTGCAAACCTAGGACAGTTTCTGTTCAATGCACCACCCTTTATTTTTAGTATGTGTTTTTGGTTGGTTGCAGCGGTTGCACTTACCTTATTGCTGCGGGGCTATATCACTAAATTTTGGATGTATGCCTGGTTGGGAATGTTGTCGTTGTTTGTACTATCAGCCATTGATAACCTCTTTCTTCAAGCCTCTGGTATTGAAAGATGGTACATGTTCTTTTTGTCGGTTGCAGGTTTGGTATTGGGTTTTTTGATTTTTAAAAAGGGAAAACGTGAAGAGTTAAAGGAAAGTCTGATTGTTTATGCCATCGGGCTGATGGTGGTACTAGAGGTGTTTGCCCTATTGTTTAACATTTTCGGTAGCTACAATTTGGCTAAATCCTTATTGGTGGCGGGTTATGTGAACGTAATCATTGCTATTATGTTTTTATGGACGGTGAGGCTCATTAACCAAGGTTTACAGTTGGCCTTTAACCTTTACGCCAGACAGGACAAAAGCCTATTTTTCATGAATTTTGATAAAGTGGGGCAAAAAGCACCCATGTTGTTTTATGTGCTACTAGTTATCGGCTGGTTAATTTTGTTCGGGCGTAATTTTCCCGCTTATGCTTTTATTGTAGAGCCTGTACGTGATTTCTTCTTCGACCAACGGTCTATAGGAAGTTATACGTTCAGCATCAGCAATTTAATTTTGTTCTTCTTCGTCGTATCGGCGTCGGTGATTACTTCTAAAATAGTATCTTTCTTTGCGGTAGATAAAAGGACTTTCTCTAAACAGGACGGCAAAAAGGGCATTGGGAGTTGGATATTGTTAATTCGTATCACCATTATCCTTTTAGGCTTATTTTTGGCATTTGCAGCGGTAGGCATCCCTATTGATAAGATTGCAATTGTGCTGGGTGCTTTGGGTGTAGGTATTGGTTTTGGTTTGCAGTCCTTGGTCAATAATCTGGTAAGTGGGTTGGTCATTGCTTTTGAAAAGCCTTTAAATTTAGAAGATGAAGTAGAAGTAGCGGGTAAAAGCGGTACCGTTAAATCTATAGGGTTCCGTAGTAGTGTCATCACCACTTTTGATGGTGCTGAGATTGTGATGCCCAACGGCGATTTGCTTAACTCGCATTTGGTGAACTGGTCAAGTGGCGGCAGCAAGCGCCGGACTTCCGTTATTGTTCATATTGCCCATGGCGCAAACCTTCAGCAAATACAAAAAGGTATATTAGACTTGTTGGAGGCCGACGATCGGATATTAAAGCATCCAGAACCTTCCGTTTTCTTTAAAGACATTAGCCCAGAGGCATTGGAAATGCAGGTGTTTTATTGGAGCCGACAAACCAAGCAGCTTGCCGAAATCAAAAGTGATGTGATTGTAGCAATCAATCAGCTATTTATTAAAAACAATATTCAGATACCCTATCCAAAGCAAGAGGTCTTTATGCATACGGTTGACTCAAGAAAAAATAAAACTTAAATAAAACCATAAAAATTAACAGCAAATGATCAAGAAACTCTTACTCCTTTCAGCTTCGGTTTTTGTCTTTTCGGTAGCTAGTGCCCAAAAGGGAACAAATGCTATTCAGGTAGGTGCTCGTGTAGCTTTCCCAACCGAAAAATTAAATAAAATAGCCAATACAGGTTTTGGTGGTAGTTTAAAGGGCATATATGGTATTGGCGGCAAAAGTAGCCCACATCAGGTGACTTTGGAGGCAGGTTACAACCGATTTGGATTGAAAGACCTTCCTACGGGGGCAAGTGGTTCCTATTCGGCCATTCCGATTTACACAGGCTATCGCTATCTTTTTGGTAAAATCATTTTAGATACACAGGCAGGTATTTCTATCAATAGGGTTGCTGGTAAAAGCGCATCGGGTGTAAAAGCCAGTGGTAGCGAAACAGCATTTGGTTGGGCTGTTGGCGCAGGTTATATGATCAATCAAATTGAGTTGGGCGTAAAATACCAAAGTTCAGATATGAAAGATGATATTTACGATATCAAATTCGTGAGCATTAGGGTAGGCTACAATTTTGCATTGTAAACGTATTTAACTAAATTATCATGGTAGTTAAATTTGTTGGCTGATGATACGTACTGAAAAAACATTGTCGGAAGTAATGGAGGTGTTGCGAGGGAGAGGTTATGTAGAGGATTTTAATCTATTGGAAGAAAACATTTCCTATCGGGATGGTGGTGAGAAAGTGAACCTATCCGACATTATCATAGATAAGATTTATCGCTTTACCGGGCAGAATGACCCCGATGATGAAGCTATTTTATATGCCATGCGAAATGTGAAAGATGGGGCTAAGGGTATTTTTGTAAATGGTTTCGGCATTTATACAGATGATAGGGCGGATGCTGTTATTGCCCAAATTACCTTTGAAGAAGATCAGTCTGGCATTTGGCCTTAGCGTTTATTAATAGTTACTGCAAAGCTCGACTTTCTTCTGATCGGTGCTATCACCGCACCAGTTGACGTTAATGTGGTATGGTGATAACACCAACCACAGGTTAAAAACTTTTTACAACCTTTCCTAGTTTCAACAAAGTTGATAGTGATTTCAACGAAATCGAAATTGATGATAGTGGTTTGCAGCTAAATTTGTATTAGCCATTCATCTTGGTAAAAAATTAGGAGTGATGAGAAAGACAACGATTAAACAACTAGCTAAAGAACTTCAACTCTCCACGTCTACCATTTCCAGAGCCTTGTCTGATAATTACCAGATCAGCAAAGAAACCAAGGAAAGGGTAAAGCGTTATGCAACAGAAAGACGATATACCGTAAACCGATATGCCAAAAGTTTAAGGGAAGGAAATACAAAAACCATTGGTGTAATTATTTGTGCCATAGATAAACCATTTATGGCACAAGTGCTCAACGGTGTTTATGAGGGTTGTAACCAAGCTGGTTATCAATTTTTGGTGATGCAAAGCAAGGGAAGCTTTACGGCAGAAAAGGAATGTGTAGAAAGACTATTGCATAATGGTATCGATGGACTCCTGATTTCACCAAGCTTTAATAGTTTTGATCTGAGCTATTTGGTTGAACACCAAGCCAAGGGACTGCCCATTGTATTGTTTGATCGCATTAGCCAGCAAATAAAGACACATCAGGTTGCGGTAGATAATTTTTTAGGGGCACAAACATCGGCCGAACATCTTTTGAGCAAAGGGATTAAAAGGGTATTGGTAATTGGTTGTTTGGAAGAAGTATGGTTAAGCAGGGAAAGGGTAGACGGTTTCATGAGCACAATGGAAATACTTGCGCCAAACGAGCATGTGTGCGAAGTAGTTAACGTGGATCCTACCAACAGGGAACAGTTGGCGCAACAGTTGGAAAAAGTATTTGCCATGCGGTTAAAAAACGAACCTCAATTTGATGCCATATTTGCCACTACCGATACTTTTACGACTACTACCATCAGGTGTTTGAACAAATTACAGATTAACATACCGCTGATTGGATTTTGCAATAGCGAACTTTCCGATATCCTCATAGGAAATCCTACTAGAATTGTTCAGCCTGCCTACCAAGTAGGTACAGCTGCAGTAAAGCAATTGCTGGAATTGATCAAACATCCCAACCAAACAGATTTTGAAACGATCTATCTGCCTACTAAATTAGAGGAAGGTATAGCCATATAACGAATTAACAATAGATACTCATCCAATGATTAAAATGAAGAAAGTTTGCATCGCCTTAAGCGCGTTGTCTATGGGTTTAACTGCATACGCACAAACCGTTACCGTTGATAATTACTACAATAAGGAAACCAGAAAAACGAAAGACGGTAAAACGGAAGATTTCCATTATTTATGGACAGATCGAGAAATGTCGGGTTTTTCTATCCTTGGAGAAACATTTTTGAAAAATGGTGCAAAGGCATTAACTACGCTAACAGAAGCACCTACCATGCAGAACCTTAAAAAAACAGATGTCTACATTATTGTAGATCCTGATCATTTGGGCGATAGCCCAAGTCCTAACTATATGGACGAAAAAAGTGCACAACTGATAGCCAATTGGGTAAAAGCTGGTGGAGTATTGTTGTTAATGGGCAATGATGAGGCCAATGCCGATTTAAAACATTTTAATATACTTGCCGCAAAATTTGGATTTACCTTCAATAGCGATATTATTTTGGCCGTAAAAAACGACGAGCATTTTGATGATGGAGGTATTTCTACTGCTGGAGTTGGTTTGTTTAAAACCTCTAAAAACATTTTTATCAAAAATGCGGCATCTATAGCCATTCAACATACGGCAGTACCATTGTTGACCACTAAAGATGGTAAAAATGCCATGGTGACCGCAAAATATGGCAAAGGAGCAGTTTTAGCGGTGGGTGATCCTTGGCTTTACAACGAATACACTAATGGGAGGTTGCCTGTCAGATTTGAAAACGATAAGGCTGCCGTTGATGTCGTGCAATGGCTTTTGGAAAAGGCTAGAAAAACTAAATAAACTTTCTGTACTAAGACTTACGAAGTTTTTAAAACTTCGTAAGTCTCATCATAGCAAATCTAACTAGATGATCATTAATTCAGTTTAATGATCCTAATGTTATCGTGATAGGCCACTCGGGTAAGAACATTGTCGGTTAAAATCACATTCCCATTACTATCTTCCCCTGCTTCACGGTAAACGCCCCATTTAATATAGCCTTTTTGTCCATTAGACAATTGCGTGCCGGTAAAGGTACGGGCATTCACATTTTGAACGCGTAGCGTAAAGTCCTGCTCACCTTGGTACTTGGTGTATATTTTAAAATATCCGGTGTTATCCAAGGTCCATTTCACATCTATACGGAAATCGATCCATTTGTTAATTTGGGGACGAAAATCGGGAATTACAATAGCATTTCCAGAAGCGTCGTACCTTACTACAATGGCGTGTCGTTTAGTGAGCAATCTTACAGGAACGGGATCGCCCCCCGATACTTTTAACTGGAAAATATTATCACCATAGGGCGGATTGGCAGCGTTCCATTGTTCCCAATCTTTAAGGTAGAGACTGAACTCGTAACGACGTTCCTGCCCCGGAAAAAATAACGCATCGTTAATGTTAAGGGCATCTGCTTCGCTACGATAGGCCTCATTAGAATAATAATCAGGATTTCCCAAGGTCACTTTGTGCGCAATGGCATAATTGCCGCTACGTCCCGGATTTATTAGGCTTGCCGCATCGCTAGCGGTAGCCTTGGTGGGAATAATATCTGGATAGCCCCCATTTAAAGCACCTGTTTCATAGGTCACATTTAAAATGGTATCACTATTGCCAATAGTACCCGTTTGGCTACTTGGATTACTCGGCGTTCTTGGCTCTGGCGAAGCGTTTGGCTGACTACTTTTACCACATGCGGTACAGGTAATGATGCCTGCAATGGCTAGATAAATAAAACTCTTCATTTCCATTTCACCACTAATTAGTTCGACAATGATTTGATGTTTTTTGCTTTGCCATCAATGGTGATGGTAAGGTTGATATTGCCTTTAGCGAAATCATTTCCGGCATTTTCTTTCACACTAATCGCTGGTGCTTTTTGTCCCTGAAAAGGATAAACCACAGAAACGAAGGTTTGCGTATTGCCATCGGCCTTGCTTTTTTCGAACACAAAGGCTGGTCGCTCCATTTCCTTTCTATATTCATAGGAAACTTTGCTTGGCTCGGTGCTCAAGCTTGCTTTATCTTTGCTTAAATATTGGATCAATAAATTGTTGCCATCAGCATAATTGGTCTGTATACCACTTTGGCTATCGTTTATAGAAGCTTTGCTATCTTCTTTTAAATGGAAGTGAACACCTATTTTTCCAGTAGCTTTACCAATGGCCTGATCAATGATCAAGAAATATTGCTGATCAATAAAAAGTACCGTACGTTGATGTTCAAGCTCAGGATAGCTGGGGTTTGTATATGTAAGCTGATCTAAAGCAGGGCTCGTTTTCCATCGCTTTAACTGCGCTTTGGTAATCACCATATTCTTGTTGTCGAGTGTTAAGGTGTTGTGCAAACGCGTTTGGCGGTACCATTCTCTTTGTTTCATGATTTCGGCATCGCCACTATATACATACACCCCAGCATCTGGCATAAAATTGCGACCATTTTTCCAAAGCTCAAAGGTGCCATTATCAGGCTGCGCATGGAATTCGCCCGGAGGGCTTGCCTTTAGTACCATGATGGTAGCTGGGTCTTTCCAGGCATTTCGGAAAGTATAGAAACCCGCAGTAGTTAAGCCTTTGGATAGGAAATTAGGTGCTTTGCCCTCTTTCCCTTCGGTGGCAAAATAGCGGATGGCTTCATTTTTAGGAAAAGCTTCCAACCAACTATTGAACTGTTTCAGTCTCGCTCTTTTTTCGGCCACCCACGAGTCGCCAAACATTGGTGCGTTATAATCGGGGAAAGTGATGCTGGCAAATGCTAAAACCATGCTCTCCACCGTGTTTTTATAAGTTTCTGGGAACTCATTGGCCACGTTTGCTTTTTGCGCAGAGCGATAAGCCTTTAAGAAGATATCTATGGAGGCGGCATGATAAACTGGAGAAAGCTCAAACTGCATCCCATCAGGGTAAACCTGTTTTTTAATTTCGGCATTCAATACCTCTATGCCACTTTTTCTCCAAGCTGGAGCATCTTTAAATTCTGGAAAAGAAGCTCCTCCAAACAATACGCGTTGTGCTTCAAATAAACGGTGATTGCCTTGGTCTGCATAGTTAGGAGGAAGGTAATTGGCCTGTTGGTGGTAGCTATTTAAGAAGGCCATTAAAAAGGAAGCATCAAAATTTGGCGATTTAATGAATATGTCAAAAGTAGGCACCAAACTCTGCACCCTGTCCGACACTTCTAGCGGACGCCAAGCAAAACGGTCGTTGTCTTTGGATAATCCCAGTGGATTTTTTTTGGCCCAGTCCAAAAACTGTAGCATCCATTCTTTGGCGTAAGCTTCATTCTTATTACTGTAATAAGTTAAAGCCATGGCCTGCCACCATTTTACGCGGTGAAGCTGCCAACGTACCTCGTTATCTTTTATTGGCCAGTTTTGCCAATTGATATCTTTTCCATAGTCAAAAAAGCCATAACCTTTATGGGGTTGGAAACGATGTAAAAGAGCACTGTCTGCAGTGGCTTTGGTGGTTTTGTTCAAAGGCTGTTTAACATCTATGGCAGCTTCGGCATTACTAAAATCAGGTTCCTTTTTTTCATTTTTAACCTTATAGTAGCTCAACAAGGCATCAGCGGCCTTTTCATAGTTGCCAGCTTCATAGTTCTTTTTAACACTTTCCAATCCAGGGTAATCCAAGTTGATGACCTGAAAGCTCTCTTTGCTGATTTTGATTTGTGCATTGGAAAAGAGCACAAATAGGCAGAGGGCGCAACATAATAATATCGATTTTTTGTTCATCTGGTATATTGGTTTAAAGTTTTAGTTTGATATGTTTGATTTTACCTGCCACGCTAACGTTTAGATCAATATCACCTTTAGCTAAATTATGCATAGCATTTGGGATAATTTTAATAGCAGGCGGTAGTTTGCCCTCATAAGGATAAACTACCGTGGTAAAGGTTTGCGTAGCGTTATCAGTCTTTGGTTTTTCAAATGCAAATGCGGCTCTTGGCGTTTCTTTTTGATACTCGTAGGATACAAAGCTTTCCTCCTGTTTTAAGTTTGATTCTTTATTAAAGGACTGGATAAGCAGATTGTTCCCGTCGGTATAAGTGGTATACACGCGATGATTGGCAATATCAAAAGATGGTTCGTTACCCTCTTTTAAATTAAAGTGGATGCCAAGTGTACCAGTTTCTGAGCCTATGGCCGCATCTAGAATGATGAAATAGGTTTTGTCTACAAACAAGAAAACACGTTGGTGCTGTAGGTTGGAATAGCTCGGGTTAAGGTAATTCAATACATCGAGCGTATCGCTGGTTTGCCATTTTAGGAGCTTGGCATCATTTACAATATCCCTGTTGTTAAGGGTAAGTGTTTGGTGTACCTTGGTACTGCGGTACCAATCCCTTTTGGTATTCTCCTGCCCACCAACATTGGCATATACAAAACTACCTGCATCGGGTGTGAAATTGCGGCCTTTTACCCAAAGTACAAAGTTGCCATTATCAGGCTGGGAGTGGAACCCAGCTGGAGGGCCTGCTTTGATCTGCATCACGGTTGCTTTGGTGTTCCATCCATTTCTAAAGGCATAAAAACCAGCATTTGGCAAGGCACTCGATAAGTAGTTGGGCTTTTGTCCAGCCGCACCATCGGTAGCATAATATTCAATTACTTTATTGTTTGGAAAAACCTTTGCCCATTCCTTATAGTTTTTTAGCATGGTTTCTTTGTTGGTTTTAAAAGAATTGCCAAATAATGGATAGGTATAATCGGGAAACGAATATTTGCCTACGCCCAATACCATTTTTTCTACCAAAAGGCTATAGTTTTTGGGAAATTCATTTGCTATGCCTGCCAATTGGGCTATCTGTAAGGCATCCAAAAAGATTTTAATGGTGCCAATATGGTAACCTGGCGAAAGTTCAAACTGTATGCCATCAGGTAGTACTTGCTTTTCAATATCGGCGTTGAGCACTTCAATGCCACTTTTCCGCCAAGCCGAAGCCCGTTTGAATTCTGGAAAATTGCTTCCAGCGTACATCAGATGTAAAGCTTCGTACAAACGATGATTGCCTATATCGGTATAGTTGGCCATCACATAGTTGGCCTGCTCGTTATAGGATTTTAAAAACTCCATTAAAAAGGCGGGACTAAAGTCAGATGAGTTAAGGAACAGGTTGAATAGTCCGCTCCAATGGTTAAGCCTAAAAGAAACCACAAAAGCCTTCCAGGCATAGTCCTTATCATCGGCATAAGCGCCTTGTTTGTTTTTCTTGATCCAGTCGCGTACCTGAAAAATCCATTCTTTGGCGTAACGTTCATCGCCGCTGCTTCTATAAACAAGGCCCAAACTTTCCCAAAAGGCAGTCCTATGCAAAAAGGTGGTAAGCAATTGGTCTTTTACCGGACGGTACTGCCAATCAATGTCTTGGCCATAATCATAGCTTGGATAGCCTTTATGTGGCTTAAACTTATGCAGTAAAATGTCATCTGCCAGTTGTTGTGTTTCAGCATTTACCTTTTTGCCAGCAAATTTCAAATGATCATCACTGTTAAAATTAAGGTGTCGAACTTTTGTGCGTTCACGATAGTATTGCAGCAATGCCTTAGCGGCAGCCTCATATTTAGCGGCTACAAAGGTTGCTTTAACCTTTTGTAATGCAGGGTCATCTAAATTGATACTGGCAAAGCTCTCCTTGGTAATGGCTTGCTCCTGTGCCCAACTATGAAGGGCTAGGGACAATATCGTAATGCTGATGAAAAATTTTCTTAGCAAGTTCATGAGGATTGAATAGGGATGACCAATCTTATTTCTTGGCTGGCTTATTTTGCCCTTTAATGGCAATATATCTTTTTAGGGCCTCAAGATAATAATAGTCTGCATAATCCAAAGGTGTATCTATTTCCGAATTATATAAAAAGGCACCAACACTATGTTTTAAGATAAAGAAGTTGTTTTCGCCAGCTTTAGCCAAGTAATTGTCGGAAGATAGCGATTGTAACATCTCTTCCGCATAGTTAAAGTACTTTTGACCGTTTTTTACCTGTGTGCTTAAATTAAGCAGGGCCGAAGCCATAATTGCGGCAGCGGAGGCATCTCTAGGCGCTTTTTCTTCTACATCTAATGCGTTATGTACATCAAAGTCCCAAACCGGAACCTTATCCTTAGGCATACGCGGATGGTTCATGATAAATTTGGCCACTTGTTCTGCCTGCGTTAAAAAAGCTGGGTTTTTGGTGTTTTCATAGCACATGGCATAGCCATAAAGCGCCCAAGCTTGTCCACGGGCCCAGGCAGATTCGTCGGTAACCCCTTGGTGCGTACGCTTAGCCAATACTTTTCCGGTTTTAGGATCATAATCAACCACGTGATAAGAACTAAAATCTTTCCTAAAATGATTTTTAATGGTGGTTAAGGCATGGGAGTTAGCTGCAACGGTATAACTAGGCTGGTTAAACTGTTTTGAGGCCCAATAAAGGTACTCCAAGTTCATCATGTTATCAATGATTACAGGGAAGTGCCACCAAGAAAAATCCCATGAACGAATAGCGCCAACTTTATTGTCAAAACGTTGGTATAAATGATTTGCGCCATCGGCCAATGCCGGTAAATAGGCTTTGTCGCCGGTAATACGGTAGGCATTGCCATAAGAGCAGTATAGCATAAAACCAAGGTCGTGTGTATCTTTAATATATCTGGCCGAGTCAAGAGCTAAGGTGAAACGTTTAGCCTGCTCAGCAAGTCCCTTATCGCCCGTAAGCTCGTATCCGTACCATAACGAGCCGGGGAAAAAGCCAGTAGTCCAATCCCTATAATTGACTAGTCTTACGGATCCATCAGGGTTGGTTGAACGTGGATTTTTACCAGGTTTGTATTTGTTGCTCGCTTGTTTTAATTGATAGGCAATTACGTCGGTAGCTTTTGCTAACCATTTGTTTTGGGTTTGATCAGTTTGGCCATGGGCGTATCCACCGTAGGCAATAGCAGTAGCCGTTAGTAAAATCCTAAAGGTCTTTTTCATTAAAGCTGAATAATTCGGTTTATATCTTTTGTTAATTAACGAAAGGTGAAGTTAGCGGAAGCTTTTTCCATGGGCTTTTGATTTTCGATATAATGCTTTTGATTTTGGTGAATGGATTGGAATGTCTTGCACGATCCTTTCTTTTTTGTGAAGAGAGAGGTTATTATGTTTAAACTTTTATCCATGCGTCATTCCCGCGTAGGCGGGAATCTTAATGCAATGATAGCATCTTATAAGACTTACGAAGTTTCAAAAACTTCGTAAGTCTGAAAATATTAAAGCATTACGATTGCCAGTCGAACTGGCAATGACGGCAATCAGATTGGGTAATGGGAGCAACCTTAATAAAACCTTTCTGCCTGTTGCATAGTAGTGACCAATTCCCTCTCATTTTCAAGGAGAGGGCTAGGGAGAGGTTTTTGAATAAACGACCCTCTCTGTCCTATGGACATCTCTCCCTTAAAGGGAGAGAGAAACGCTTGGGAGAATTCTCAGTACATTAAATAACGATTTACAATATCCTCCTTCTTGGAGGGGCAGGGAGAGGTTTATTCTATTCAGACTTTCATCCGTACGTCATTCCCGCGTAGGCGGGAAACCTAAAGCGGTAGTAAAGCCTGCTATTGCATTATGATACCCAGTCGAGTTGGGTATGAAGCCAGTCAGTTGAGCAGACAATGATGGCTAACAATAGATTTAGTTGAAGACAATGTAGCTTAATCACAATTACATCTAGCTCGTGAAATGTATTGCATTGAGCTTTAAATAAGGCCAATTAATTAAATTTGATAGTATTTTAATCAAATTTGAAAGATGATAAGCAATACCTATTGCTATTTTCGCTCCTACCAAATATGACCGAGTTCTGTTCAGCTAGCAAACGATAGAATAGCGAAGGGTTGTCCTTTAATTTTTAATTTGTTTTGAGTTGATTGGCAATTAAAGCTTATGCTTTCTCGGCTACATATATTTTGGTATTTGAGAGCTAATTAAACAAACTAACCCAACATGAAACAAATCTCCTTAACTTTTTTGTTCATCATTTGCGTTTTGCAGATGTATGCACAGGATGTTGCCTTGATCAAGGGCATAGTCAGAGATCAAACTAACCAACCCGTTCCTGGAGCTACCATTACCGAAAAGGGAACTTCCAATGTCGTTATTTCTGGTAATGATGGTACCTATCAAATTAAAGTTCAAGCTGGCGCTACTTTGGTATTTAGTTACTTAGGCTTTAAAACACAGGAACAAAAGGTAAACGGACGAACTACTGTTGATGCCCGTTTGCAGGATGAACAGAACAATCTTAACGAAGTGGTGGTAGTGGGTTACGGTCAAACTGCCGTTAGGGGCGATTTGACTGGTTCCATCTCTTCTGTAAAAGGGACAGAGATTGCAAAAGTTCCGGTACAAAACGTTGCACAGGCTTTACAGGGACGTATTGCCGGAGCACAGGTTTCCATGGCCGATGGTACTCCTGGTTCGGAGCCAAAAATTACCTTGCGTGGAGGAATGTCCATCACCCAAAGTAATGAGCCACTTTATGTAGTTGATGGTGTACCGCAAACTGATGGACTTTCTTTCCTAGACCCTATGGATATCGAATCCATCGATGTGATGAAAGATGCCTCTTCTACATCTATTTATGGTGCCCGTGGAGCCAATGGCGTAATTTTGATTACTACCAAGAAAATCAAATCTGGTAAGGTGAGAGTAAGTTATGACAATTATGTAGGAGCTAAGAAAATCACCAACGAACTGCCTATGCTATCGGGATATGAGTATGTTTTGGCACAATATGAATATGCCGCGAATTCTTCGGCCGCTATTCAACAGAAGTTTTTGTCTGCCTACGGAACGTTTGCTGATTTAAAGAAGAACTATGAAAATAGAGTGGGCAACAACTATCAGGATGTACTTTTTGGAAACACGGCAATGAGCCAATATCACAAATTTAGTGTAAATGGCGGTAGCAATGAAACGCAGTTCAATGCTTTTTATTCGCATAATCAAGATGAAGGCATTATGCTTTCCAGCGGTTCTGTAAAAGACATCGCCAAGCTAACGGTCAACCATAATATAAGCAAAAAGCTAACGGTGAATGCTATTGTTAATTATGCCAATCAGCAAATTACCGGTGTGGGTACCACCGAAGGGGGAAATGCACGTTTAAGCTTCTTGCAAAATATTCTGCAATACCGACCTGTTATCGGTTTAAACGGAAGCGATCAAGATTTGTTGACCCAAGACGCAGATCCTTTGGATCCCAATCCAAATGCACCTACTTTCCAAAATCCACAAACTGCTGCCGAAGCCAACCAAAGAAACAATCGTTTAAAATCGCTAAATCTTAACGGCAGTTTGCAATACAGTTTCCTTAAAAACTTAACGTATCGTGGTTTGGTGAGCTATTCGGATATTAGCAATAAAACCAAAGCCTTTACCGATGCGAGGTCTATTGTTGCCGTTAGAAGTGGGGGCGCTTTCGGAAGCATTGCCCAAAATGCCGCTAGTCGTTTTAATTACAACAACACCATTACCTATGCTAACATCTTTAACAAAAAACATAAATTTGATGTTTCTGTAGGACAAGAATATATCTATAATTATACCGAAGGTTTCTCTGCTTCTGCCTCTGCTTTCCCTGCCGAAAACGTGGGATGGGATAATTTGGGCTTTGGAACAATCTCTGCTATTCCAAATTCTTTTGCACAAGATGAAAAGATGCTGTCTTTCTTTGGTAGAACCAACTACAGCTATAAAGGCAAGTACCTGTTAACTGCTAGTTTGCGTGTAGACGGTTCTTCTAAATTTGGAGCTGACCATCGCTGGGGTGTTTTCCCTTCTGCTGCGGTAGCCTGGAAAGTTGTTCAGGAAGATTTCATGAAATCTGTACGTGCCATTTCTGATTTGAAACTACGTTTTAGCTACGGTACTTCAGGCAATAACAGAATCAGTGATTATTTGGCTTTTGGTACTTTTGGAAACGTAAGTTATGCGCTAAATAATCAACCAGCTACAGGTGTAGCATTAAATAGCCTACCCAATCCGGGCTTAAAATGGGAAGCTTTACAGAGTGCTAACATTGGTTTAGACTTAGGTTTGTTTAAGCAAAGAATTACGTTAACTACCGAGGTTTACAGCAACCGCTCTAAAGATTTATTGTTCAGCTCCCGCATTCCGGCAAGTTCTGGTTTTGCTACGCAGTTAAGAAACATTGGTACTACTTCTAGCAAGGGAGTAGAGGTTACCTTGAATACCGTAAATGTGCGCAATGCCAATTTTAACTGGAACAGTACCTTAAACTTTGCCTTTAACAAAACCAAGGTGTTGAGTTTAAGTGATAATGAAACTTCTATGGTGGTTCCTAGCTACACCACCACCAATGATTATATTTTGCAGGTGGGCAAAGCGGTAGGGAACATGTATGGTTACATTCAAGATGGTTTGTACCAGGTAAGCGATTTTGATTACAATGCTACCAACAATACCTATACCCTTAAAAGTGGTGTGGTAACTGATGCCACTACGGTAAGGCCAGGCTACATCAAATTTAAAGACCTTAATGGTGATGGTAAAATAGATGAAAAGGACCGTACCATATTAGGTAACGGAAACCCTAAGTTTACCGGAGGCTTTAACAATACTTTCAGCTACAAGGGGATTGATTTAAGTGTCTTCATTAACTGGTCGGTTGGCAATAAAGTATATAATGCCAATAAGCTCAATATGCAGCTTTTGGATGAATACAGTAACGACTTTGCTTACATGGCTAACCGTTGGACAACCATTAACGCTAACGGGCAGCTTGCTTCGCCTGCAGAATTGGAAGAACTGAACAAGGGCAAGACCATTGCAAACACCATTGGTACACAGGATAGACGTTTGTATGATAAAATGATTGAAAATGGTTCTTTCCTACGTATCAACAACATCAGTTTAGGATATACATTGCCGCAAAAATGGTTGAGTAAAGTAAAAATCGGCAATGCCCGTATCTACGTTACAGCTTATAACTTGCATGTGTTCTCTAATTACTCCGGCTATGATCCAGAAGTAAGCGTGATGAGAAATCCATTAACTCCTGGTGTAGATTTTAGCGCCTATCCAAGGGCAAAATCGTTTGTGGCAGGTATTAATCTATCCTTATAATTATAATCGAGATGAAAATGAAATTCATAAATAATAAAGTGTTGTTAAGTGCAATCTGTTTATCACTTTTTGCAACATCTTGTAAAAAAGCTTTGGAGGTAGAACCTTATTCGTCATTTACCAGTGGCAATTTTTTTGAGAATGAAAATCAGGCCTATATGGCAACCTTGGGAGTATACCAGTCGCTTGCCCAACAAGGTACCTATGGTTGGTATATTAATTTGGTTTACGATAATGATACCGATATTTCGCAGATTGATGGAAATGTGGACGCCAATCAATGGCGAGCCATACCTCATTATGCGCCTACCAAAGAAAGTGCATTTTTAGACCAAACTTGGATAGCCCTTTATCAAGGTATTGGAAGAGCCAATGTTGTTTTGGCTCAAATTCCTCAAATGGCTACCTACACCAATGGTACGGCAGCCCAAAAAGCAGTACTAAACCGTTTAATCGGGGAGGCAAAATTTTTACGTGGCTACTACTACTTTGACTTGGTTCGCTTGTTTGGCGACGTGCCCCTTAAGTTAACGCCATCTCAAGCTGGAGAAAAATTTGATGTTCCTCCAACAGATCGTTACGTCATCTATGATCAGATTATTAAAGACATGAAAGAAGCGGCAGAAGTGTTGCCAGCTACTTTGCCAACAGATGAGAGAATCAATAAATGGGGTGCAAAAGCAGTATTGGCCAGAGTGGCTTTATATGCTGGAGGATATTCATTGCGCAATAAGGGCGCAGGTGTAGGAGCTATGGAAAGACCCGCCAATTATAAAACTTACTATATCTTAGCAAAACAGCAGATTGATGACGTGATCGGTAGTAATTTGTATTCGCTTAATGCCGATTATACCAAAGTATTCAAAAATCAATGCCAGTACATTTTAGAGCCAAAAGAGAGCTTGTTTGAGGTTGCTTTTTTCAATCAGGCCAGTTCAAGTGTTGGCGGTAATGCCGTGGGCCAGTTTAATACACCAACCACTGCTAATGGAGTTTATAGACAGGCTAATGCAAGGGTTTTAGTGCTTAAACCGTTCTTCGATTCTTTTGATACCAAAGATCTTCGTCGTGATTTTTCTGTGGCTGCCTATCAGATCAATGCGGCAGGGTTAAAAGTTCCTTACCTCGCTTCAAGAGGTGAAGAGAATTGGAGAGTGGGCAAATGGAGCAGAGAATACCAAACAGGTGCCTTACAGGAACAATTGAGTACCCATATCAATACCGTATTAATGCGTTATGCGGACGTATTATTAATGAGGGCAGAAGTGGAAAACGAATTAAATGAAGGACCAAATACTGCGGCTTACGATGCCATTAACGAAGTGAGAAGAAGAGGTTATGGAATCAATGCCCCAGGCAATAGTATTTCCATAGAAATAACCTCAGCTGGAAGCGGCTATTCGGCAGTTCCCACTTTCACCATTGCCGGTGGTGGCGGAACGGGAGCCATTGGTGGCGCAAACTTAATTTCATCTACTGGCGCTTTAGGACCAATGACCATTGTGACAACAGGCTACCCTAATACCATTAACGCTGGTTATGGTTATACAAGCGTACCTACGGTAACGGTAACAAACCCTTGGCCTGATAACACGGCTAATTGGGCGGCAGCCAGAGCTTATACTGTTGGTACTTATGTAAAACAAGGAAACAATTACTACAGGGTAGCTACTGCGGGCACTTCTACCAATACCCCTCCAACCCATACCTCAGGTAATTCAACAGCGGCAAGCACGGGGGCGGTATTTACTTATGCAAGTGTTGCGGTAGTTAAAGCTAACCTATTGCCAAAGCCAACCAATGCTGATGCAGATTTGGCTGCCGGATTGAATAAACAAGCATTTTTTGATGCCATTGTAAAAGAAAGGGCACTTGAACTTAGCTTCGAGGGTGGACGTAGGGGAGACTTAATTCGTTGGAATATGTTGGGTGCAAAAATTGCCTATACCAAATCAATTATTAGAACAAACTATACCTATGTGTCGGCAACTAACTTCAGACCAAATCAGCATGAACTTTACCCCATTCCGTTAAGTGAAACTGATGTGAACAAATCAATTGGACAAAACCCAGGATATTAAACTAAAAACTAAATAAAATGAAAAGATTACTATTAACAGGTCTGATGATTTTGGCAGCTTCGGCACTATTTGCCCAAACTAAACCAAAAGGCATGAAAGAAGTGAGGGATTCTGTGTTTACTTCACTTAAGCTATCGGATGAAAACAAACAAAAAATGCACGACCTTATTCTGGAAACCAGTAAGGCAAAGGCAGAAATTATCAAAGATGCAAACTTGACAGACGAACAGAAAAAAGCAAAATTGGAAGAACTTAGCAGTGCCCAAAGCAAAAAGGAGCAGGAAATCATGACTCCTGAACAAAGGGCTGCTTGGACTAAATTTGCCAGGGAGTATAAACGTCCAAAAAACTAAATTTAATTATCTTTAAGAAGCTTTTATTTCCAGTTAAAATGCAAAGACGGAGTTTTATATACCTATTACTATGGTGCTTTTCGGCAATCGGTGTCAAGGCGCAAACCTCTACCAAACCGAACATTTTGGTGATTATGACCGATCAGCAAACCGCTGATGCTATGAGCAATGCAGGTAATAAAAACCTAAACACCCCAGCTATGGACAGGTTGGCTGCTAATGGTGTACGTTTTACCAAAGCCTATTGCGCTCAACCTTTATGTACCCCATCACGTACTGCCATTTTTAGTGGGAAAATGCCATACGAGACAGGCTTTGTAGGTAATGCTCCGGAAAAAGATGGCCAATGGTCGGACAGTTTGTTGGTAATGGGCAAGATACTAAAAAATGGAGGCTATAAAACTGGTTATGTAGGTAAATGGCATTTGCCTATACCTACCACCAAGGTAAATCAACATGGTTTTGATTATATAGAGAATACCAACTTTTTGGATTATAACGATGCCGCAACTCCTTCCTTTTGCGCTCGTTTCCTAAAAGAAAATAAGAATAATCCGTTTTTGCTAGTAGCTTCATTCCTAAATCCACATGATATTTGTGAATGGGCGAGAGGCGATGCCATGAAGATGGATGTGTTGGCAGATGCACCGCCGCCACACCTATGCCCTGAATTACCAGCCAACTGGGACATTCCAGCTGATGAGCCTAAAATTGTACGGGAGCAGCAAAAGGTAAGTTTCAGAACTTACCCAACCGTTAATTGGACAGGCGATCAATGGCGTCAATACCGTTGGGCATATAACCGCTTAGTTGAAAAAGTTGATGTTTATATTGGCATGTTGCTGGCTTCGCTTAAAAAATACGGCCTTGAGAAAAATACCATCATTATTTTTACTGCCGATCATGGCGATGGCTATGCCGCACATCGTTGGAACCAAAAACAGATCTTATACGAAGAATCTGCAAAAGTACCTTTCATTGTTTCTAAGCTGGGCGAATGGAAACCCCGAGTGGATGACATGTTGGTGTGTAACGGTATCGATATTATTCCCACCATTGGCGGTTTTACTGGGGTAAAATTGCCAAGTTACCTTAAGGGAGTTGACCTTAGCAAAAGAATTGCTGCTCCCAATCAACAATTAAGGGATACGTTGGTGATAGAAACTGATTTTGCAGATAATGAACAGCTGATGGGCATTAACGGTAGGGCAGTAATTACCAGAGACTTTAAATATATTGTTTATAACAAAGGTGAAATCCGCGAACAGCTATTTGATTTGAGTAAGGACCCCGGAGAGATGAAGAACTTGGCGGTTGATAAAGCTTACGCTAAAAAGCTGAAAAGTATGCGCAGCTACTTGAAACATTGGTGCAAGCAAAATGGCGATACATTTAACGCAGGGATATAATTTAACCACATACCAATCCCCTCTCCTTGTAAGGCAGAGGGGATTTTTTTGATAGGTAAGTAGCTTAAAGTTACCAGAAACTTTCCCAAGCGTTTCTCTCTCCCTTTAAGGGAGAGATGTCCACAGGACAGAGAGGGATATTATTTCAAAAACCTCTCCCTAACCCTCTCCTTGAAAAGGAGAGGGGACAGGTCATTGCTAGCTCGACTATCGTCATACCCAACTCGGTTGGGTATCATAATGCTTTAGTATTTTCAGACTTACGAAGTTTTTGAAACTTCGTAAGTCTTATAAGATGCTATCATGCATTAAGATTCCCGCCTACGCGGGAATGACGCATGGATGGAAGAAAAACAGTTTAACCAAAATTGAATGTTATTTAACCAAAATTGAAATGGGGTAGTAGTATGGGTTTTTAGCTTTGATTGGCGGTAAATACCGCCCTAACCAATTAAACTGAAGTGAAACGCTTCTATGACTAAAACCCCGAGTGATATGAAAAAAACTCTACTTTTTATTGCCTTTTCGTCTCTGTTTTTACAGCTAAAGGCTCAAACAACTTATGATTTTGGAACTACCAACCAAGCAACAATTGCTCCTTTGTACGCTAGTGGTTCCACCGCCCCTCAGTGGCCTTTGGATACAGGTTCGCCCTATATTCCTTTGTCGAGTATGGGGACTGTCGGTATCACCTCAAGAAATAACACAGCTGGTAATGTTCAATTGGTGAATAGTCCAATAGCTGGTCTTACTGGAGGTTATCTGAAATTTGTAACAGGTTCAACTACTGATATCAATTCGAAATTTGGAGTATACGATCAGGTTGGAGCAACCAAGGTAGCCACAGTAAAATTTAAAATTCATGTGCCCAGTACTTCCGCTACGGGTAGTTATGTGTTTGCTTTCGGGAATGGTGCTGCAGCGGCATCAGCAAATTTAGGTCCTAATGTAGGTCAAAATTTGGTGGTGCTAAGATTTGCAATTGGAGCTGGAGTAGTGATTAATCACTATTCGAGCGTTACCAGTGGATATGTAGGAAATGATTTTATTGGTGGAGCAAATTCCATTTCAAAGGATGTTACCCATACCGTAACCGTTTTTATGAATAACGAAGCTACTGGCCAATCTTATGAGACTACTGGAACCAACAATTTATCCCCTGGTACTTACGATGTTTGGGTGGATGGAGCAAAGGTGTTGGCTGGAGCAGTTACAGCAGGTTTGGCATCAAACAACGTGATAGAAGACATGAACTTTATCAATTCGGTAGGCCATGCCACCTCATCTGTGGTTTACTTTGATGATTATGTATATTCAAATGCACTTACGCCATCAGTACTCCCTGTAACACTTTCTGCAGCACTTGGTGCAAAAGCTGTAGGCACCCACGTAGCCTTAAACTGGACAACAGCGTCAGAGCAGAACAGCAACCGCTTTGAAATATGGCATGCTACCAACGGCAAGGATTTTAATCAGATAGGTCAACGCCCAACCACTGCTCCAAATGGTGCAAAATATAGTTTTACACATAGTAATGCTCCAAAAGGGAATAATTATTACAAATTGATACAGGTAGATAATAATGGTAACCGTACAGAATATGGTCCGGCTGTGGCCTTCGTTTCGTTATCGCAAACCGATTTAATAGTGAAAGGAAATTGTACGAGTGTAAGCATTACGCTAAACAGCGATAAAGCATTGAAAGAAGGATTGATCAATGTTACAGATATTACCGGACGTGTAGTGGGCAAGCTAACCGTGAACATTGCAACGGGAGCCAACCAATATAACCTGCCGTTGAATTTGGCTGGTGGAGTTTACGTAGCGACGGTAAAAGGAGATGGCTTACAATTGGCCCAAAAGTTTATCCTATATTAACAATAATTATATTTGGTTTCTGGAAGCCGCCTTCATTGGCGGCTTCCTACATTTAGCAGAAGACCTTAAGCGGCTTTTTTAGATGCTTATGCTTAACATGTTGAAAGAAATTAATAGATGTTTGATGAAAAGTAGGGCTAATTTTTGGTATTTGTATTTAGGCTTGTTTTTGACGCTGTGGGGAGTTAGGGAAGCTCATGCCCAGCGAAGCGAAAAACATTTCCGTAATATCTCAGTAGAAAAAGGCCTTTCGCAAAGCACTGTTTTTTCTATCACGCAAGATACCCTGGGCTTTATATGGATGGCTACCAAAGATGGCTTAAACCGTTATGATGGTAAGCGTTTTGCCATTTATCGTCCAAGTAATGATCCTAAAAGTATTGCCTCAAGCTATATTAGTTATCTGTATGTAGATAAAGAAGGGCAACTATGGGTAGGAGGTAACCGAGGAATCAGTAAATACAATTATGCTACCGACAATTTTGAGAACTATCAATTAGCTCGTACAGCGGGCGAATGGAATATTTCCAGTATCATTGAAGATGACCATCAAAATCTGTGGGCAAGCTCTACCGGAGGCGATATCTTCTCTTACTCAAAAACGTCAAAAAAGTTTGTCCCCCTTAATGTTGATGTAAGGGCCTATGGCATCAAACATGTTTCGTTTATCAGCTATTGGAAAAATAGTTTGATAATGGGAACAGAACTTGGTTTATATCAAGTATCTGCCAACAAACTAAAGCTCGATAAAATTGATCTGGGCATAGCCAAGCCCGAAGTTAACTGTGGTTATGTAGATGGTGACCTATTATTGGTAGGGACAGAAGGCAATGGCTTATTAACCCTGCATGCCAAAACAGGCTTGGTAAAGGTAGACAAGCATTCGGCTGCCCCAAATACTCTGGCCGATAATAACGTAAGAACCATTTGTAAAGACCAATCGGGAAATGTGTGGGTAGGTACTTTTCGTGGACTTTCTATTTATAGTCCAATAAGCAGAACTTTCCAAAATTATTATCACCAGCTTTCGGAGCCCTTTACCCTTAGCCAAAACTCAGTTCGCTGTATTTTTAGAGATAGACAAAACGGCATGTGGCTAGGCACCTATTACGGTGGGGTAAACTATTACCATCAAAACCATATTAAATTTAACCTGCTAAGTCAAAAAACAGGCGAACTTTCCCTAAATGACGAAGTGGTAAGTGTAATCAAGGAAGATGGCGAGGGCAATATTTGGATAGGAACCAACGATAAAGGTCTTAACTATTGGAACCGGAAAAGTAACCACATCAGTTATTACACCGCAAAAGAAGGTAATTCAAACGGCTTGAATACCAATAACATCAAATCACTGGTATTTGGCCCCAACAACCAAGTGCTTATTGGCACCCATAACGGAGGACTTAATGTATTAAACAAAAGTACCGGAGCCGTTAAGCACTACCTGCACAACGATTCGGACCCACAAAGTATTGCAGGTAATTTGGTATATAGCCTACTTAAAGATGATAAGGGCCGTATTTGGGTGGGCACCTATTCTGGCCTAGATCAGTTTAATCCCCAAACAGGAGTGTTTAACCATTTCCTTTTGGATAATGCCGGACGTAGGTTGCGTTCTGATGAAATTACCTATCTTTTCCAAGACAGTAAGAAACGTATTTGGATTGGTACTACAAGCGGTATTGCCCAATTTTATCCTGATAACTTGTTGTTTGGCCTATTGCCCAATTCCAAACTAGCAGATGACGTGATCAATTGCGTGGCCGAAGACAAAAAAGGCCGTATTTGGGTAGGTACCCGTAGGGGCATCAGTCAATACCATGAAGCGAGCCGTTCGTTCATTACCAACGACACCAGAAAAGACTTTGTAAATGGTACCGTTTATGGTATTGTGCCCGATGAGAACGGTAACCTATGGATTTCTACCAACCATGGTTTGGTACAATTTAATCCCGATCAGCGCAGTGTGCATACCTTTGATGAAAAGGACGGTCTACAGAGCAACCAATTTAACGAATATGCATTTTGCAGAACCTCGGATGGCATGTTGCTATTTGGAGGCATTAAGGGAATATCCTATTTCCATCCCTCCTGGGTGAAACAAGCACCCGTAAAATTGCAATTACGTTTAACAGGTCTTGAAGTGCTCGGCAAAAATGTGGTTTCTAATGACGGAACAGATATTTTGGAAGGTCCTATTGATGAAGCTTCGAAAATTACCTTGGGCCCTGAAAGCAAGCAGTTCAATATTTATTTCAATAGCTTTAACTACCTGTCGGCCAACCGTACCAATTATTTGTATAAGCTCGAAGGTTTTGATACAGAATGGCAACCTACCGAAGACCCTAAAGTGGCCTATAGCAATGTGCCCGCAGGTACCTATACCTTTTGGGTAAAAGCCATTGGGCCAAATGGCGAAGAGAGCAATGTTAAGCAGCTGGAAGTTAAAATTCTACCACTTTGGTATAAATCAACCTGGTTCTATTTATTATTGGCCGGACTAATACTTGGTTTGTCAT
Organism: Pedobacter sp.; assembly: GCF_039594775.1. Taxonomy (GTDB): domain Bacteria; phylum Bacteroidota; class Bacteroidia; order Sphingobacteriales; family Sphingobacteriaceae; genus Pedobacter. Next base: position 208,035 of record NZ_JBCNMT010000004.1, read on the forward strand.
ACCTTGCCTACCGTATTGTCTCCGAACGTATGAGCACCTTGCACCAACTCAAAATGGAACGTTTGGATAAGGAGAAAGTGCGTTATATCAATCAGGTAAAAATGGATTTTTTTACCAATGTTTCCCATGAACTAAGAACTCCTTTAACCCTAATGCTAGCCCCATTAGAAGAAATGTTGGAAAGGGTAGGTACAGACAAATGGCTACGTAAACAACATGAACTGATGTTTTCTAATGCCAAACGATTATATCATTTGGTAGATCAACTGTTTGAGTTTAAGAAGACAGAGCGAGGTACCCGAAAATTAAAGGTAACCCGTGGCGATATGGTAAGCTTTGTACAGGAAATTTACGAATCGTTTAAGCCATTGGCCGAAAAGAACAACATCCACTATACCTATCAGCCCGCCATGTCATCGCTGTCCTTACTTTTTGATAGGGATGCTTTGGAAAAGATGCTTTTTAATTTATTGTCCAATGCCTTTAAATACACTAGGCCCCAACAACGAATCAGCGTTATTTTGTCGGTAAAGGATGATTTTGTGGTATTGGAGGTTAGTGATACTGGAATGGGTATTGCCCCTGAGGAACTGGATAAAGTATTTGATCGTTTTTATCAGGTTGATGGTGGCGAGGCCAATTTAGGTTCGGGCGTAGGTTTGGCTTTCACCAAACGTTTGGTCGAATTGCACCATGGTCGTATTTATGTAGAAAGCGAATTGGATAAGGGAAGTAGCTTTGTAATAGAACTGCCCATGCCAGAACATTATTATACCGAAGATACTAAGCCCAAACAAAATGCCGACGACCTTGAGCGTAAGGCAGAGGAATTGGGCTTGGTAGAAGAAACGGATGAAGAAACAGTGCCACTGCGGGATGAAAACTTTAAAACCGCCAAAATTTTATTGGTTGATGATAATGAAGAGATTTTAAACTATCTGGAGGAATTTTTGCGAGATAGCTTTGAGATCCAAACCGCTACCGATGGGCAAAAGGCACTCCAATATTTAGAAAATACCCCCGTAGATTTGGTGTTGAGTGATGTGATGATGCCTGAACTTGACGGGCTGCATTTGTGCAAGCGCATTAAACAGAATATTAATACTTCCCATATCCCAGTTATTTTGCTCACGGCAAAAACTGAACTGTCGCAGCAATTAAAAGGAATGGAAATGGGCGCCGATGACTATATTACCAAACCATTTTCGCCGCCCTTGTTGAAGGCAAAATTGCTCAATATTCTTAAATCGCGTAAACGGTTAAAAGAGTACTATGCCGAAAGCAAGGAGATTGTTCCCGAGAACATTGCTTTTAATACTATCGATGAAGAATTTTTGAAGGAAGCCATTGCCATTATAGAAAACCATTTGTCGGATTCTGATTTTTCGGTAGATAAGTTCAGCAGGGAAATAGGCATGAGTCGTTCTAATCTATATTTGAAGTTTAAGGCCATTACCGGCGAATCGGCTACCGATTTTATTAAGCGCATTCGTTTTACCAAAGCAGTAGAATTGATGCAGGCCCAACGCTACACCATTGCCCAAATTGCCTATATGTGTGGTTTTAATTCACCTTCTTATTTCTCTACTGCATTTAAACAGTATTATGGGTATATGCCTTCTGAGTATATGGAAAAAAGAAATGGATAATTTGAAGGTGGTAATGAGGTGGTTTAATGATATGAGAATGCGATAATTGGATATATCCTTTTTGTCATTGCTCCTTCTTGTCATTCCTCCTTTTTCCCTGTCATTCCGAGTGTAGCGAGGAATCTCTTAGAATGCCAAAATACCCTTCGCTATATCCTAGCTGAGAGGAACAATATCGAATAAACCGTAAATAGCCCGTTAACACAGCCATTTCTACAAGTACTTTCCTCGCTGAATACGTAATTTAAAAGTGCCCTAAACCTTGGCCATGTTTTGTTGTTCTGTTTTCGGAAAAGGACGAGGCCAAAAGCGGATGGGAGCTTAGGTCTTGTTCTTTTCTTCATTTGAATGGAGGTCTTAAAGGCTGCTCAGGAGAACACCCGGAATTAAACTTTAAAATTTAAAAAGAACATCATATGGCAACATCATCAAATACATGGTTAAATGAGCTAATTGAGCTCAATAATGACAGGATAGCTGGTTTTGAAAAAGTATTGTCGGATATCGACGATGCTAATGTGGATTTAAAAGAGCTTTTTCAGGAGTATGCGGCGCAAAGCCGTAGGTTTAGTCAAGAACTTACCGCTATAGTGGCTGCAAGCGCAGGAGAACCTGAAACAGGCAATAGTGTTGCAGGAACATTACATCGTGCTTGGATTGACGTAAAGGCCTTATTTGGAGGAAGAGACAGGGAAAGTATTCTGTCAGAGGCCGAAAGGGGTGAAGATGCCATTAAAAAGGCTTACCATACTGCTATTGCTGAGGGAGCGCTTAGCGGCGAAGCTTTGGAGAAAGTTACGGATCAATCAAGGTCTATTAATAAGGCCCATGATACCGTGAAAGCATTAAGAGACATGGCCAAGGCATAAAAACAACAGAGATTAAAATAAAAAATCATAACCATGATTGGCAATCATTTTTTAAGAACCAAGTCCAATAGCCATCAAATGGTGGTAGCTGTGGGAGTAGCAGCTTTGGCCGGAATTGCTCTGATTTATGCTATTCCGCAAACTCGTAAAGCTTGCGGACGTTGGGTCAATGGAATAATGGCACGTGCAGAGGGACGTATAAAACAGGCAAATGGTAGCAATTGGAAACGCGATTTGGCCAATGCCGAAAAATTGAAGGGGCCAGTGGACAAGCGTAAAAAAGCTATTCAAATTAATGGCCCCGCAGTGGCAAGCTCTGCTTGGAAAGACGAATGGTCAAGTGAATAATTACTCTTTATAATATTGTATGTTAGTGTGTAAACCACTCCCCCGTGGAGTGGTTTTACTTTATACGAAAAACAGCCTGCCCCCGGGTAAATACAAAGGCTGGTAAAGCCAATCAAAGGCCATGTGCCAAATAAGAATGGCCAAGATTTGGAAATTAAAAAACATTTCTAAACAACAGGATCAATCACTAATACAGGAATAACATGGAAAATCAAAATCAATATGATAGCGTTGAACAAGATTCGGCCTCAAAACATTCAGGACAGGTAAAGCGGCAGTCAGATCGTGATATGCCAACATCTGCCAGGGGCAATAAAGATGGCGAGGGTCTTAATCAAGAAGAGCTCAAGAGCGAAGCCCAATTGCCCAAAAATGATATAAGTGAAGACGCAGAATCAAGGGTGCTGAATGAGGAAGAAAATAACATGGAACCTCAAATAGGCCAAGATGGTGAATTTAAAAGACAAGCTGGTTGGACCAGGAAAGAAGGTTTAAGCGAAGAAGAGCGGAGGACCTCCGAAGAAGAAGACCTAAATGGGAGGCATTCTGATGATGCTTCTGCACTGTAAAATAAAAGGCATCTGTAATGACTACAAATGCCTTTTTAAATTACTGATGTAATCATTATTGCCTGGTTTTTATTCTTTTTTTTAACAGATTTTTGGTACTGCCATAGGGTTGTCAGTAGGCCATGATAATTTCGTTTCATCAAACTCAAATCATGGAAACTAAAGATGGAAAAATGGCAGTATATGCCCCTAGTAGAAAAGATTGGCGGAAATGGCTGTCCGAAAATTATGAAACAAGTAATTCGGTATGGCTTATTCTATACACCAAAAAGAGTAAGGTATCAAGCATTAGCCTAAGTGAAGCTACTGAAGAAGCCCTTTGCTTTGGATGGATAGATAGCTTGTGCAAAAAAAGAGATCATGAAAGCTATTATCTCACTTTTGGTCCCCGAAACCCAAGAAGAAGCAGGTGGAGCGCAATCAACAGAGAGCGGGCCTATCAAATGATTAGTAAAGGATTGATGATGCCACAAGGTCAACTCATGATTGATCTTGCCAAAATAAGAGGCTGTTGGGAATCTTAAGTGTTTGGGGGATAGGGGTTAATTTTGTGAATTGGTTTCTTAGTTGTTGGCAATTTTATTCTAAAAGAATAAAAGTATCCACTTTCTTACCTTATTTTATTATTTGGATAGTGATATCGAAAAGAGGTTGCATATGCCTCAATGTTTGGGACTATTGGAATAGGGTGATAGCGAAGCTATATACAAGTTGAACAGAAGCTAAATACTATAACTATGCACTTCTACGGACTTTTAAAAGGGAATGGACATTGATGAGAGGAATATCTAACTAAATATAAACAAAATCTGTTTCATGAAAAGAAGTTGGTAAAAGGAATAATGCTGTAGGCTTGTTTACATTTTTTCCTGTCATTCTACACCTTGCCTGTCATTCCGAGTATATCGAGGAATCTCTATTGCATCAAGAAAAGACCTTTCACTGCGCTCTAGGTGACAAAGTATAAAAACCCATCATCTCCATTTCATTATTTATGATTATTTTTAATCAAACCTACACCTATGATAAAACAACACAACTATTTCGTGTATATTTTGACCAATCGTTATAAAACCGTTTTATACATTGGCGTAACCAATGATTTGGAAATTAGGATTGCACAACATCGAAAAGGCGAAAGCACAAGATCATTCACTAAAAAATATAAATGCTTTTATTTGGTGCATTATGAACGTTATCAATACATCAATGATGCTATTGATAGGGAAAAAGAGCTCAAAGGATGGTCGAGAGCAAAAAAGGAAGCATTGATCGTAATGGAAAATCCCAATTGGAGGTTTCTGAATGAGGAGATAAAGGAAGAATAAGAGGCTTGTCGTTTTCACTTTGTCTGTCATTCCTTAAACAAAATGACAAAAAATGGCGTTTAAAATGTAGCGGAAACCGTAGCTTTACACATACAATAACATTAGCGCATTTGGAAGAAGTAAGGTTACATAGCACTAGCACTAAAAAATTGCTGCCAATTATTTTGGCTACATCTATTTTTATGCAAATGCTGGATTCGACAATCCTTAATACTTCGCTGCCTACCATTGCCAAAGATCTAAACGAATCACCGCTCAACATGCAAAACGCCATTATCAGCTATGTGCTTACTTTGGCAGTATTTATGCCCGTAAGCGGTTTCTTGGCTGATAAGTTTGGAACCAAAAAGATATTCATCTTTGCCCTGGTCTTGTTCAGTGTAGGCTCATTGTTCTGCTCCCTTTCCAGTAATTTGACCGAATTGGTAATTTCACGGATGATACAAGGCTTAGGTGGTAGTTTAATGACGCCCGTAGGCAAGCTGGCACTTATTAAAACCTTTCCCAAAAACGAGTTGCTCAAAGCCATGAACTTTGCCATTGTTCCGGCGCTAATTGGTCCCGTATTAGGCCCTTTGGTGGGCGGTTACATGGTCGATTATCTTTCGTGGCATTGGATTTTCCTCATCAATATTCCCATTGGTATGATTGGGATTTTGTTAAGCCTCAAATATATGCCCGACTATAAGTCTGCCATTATCGATTTTGATCTGAAAGGATTTCTCATTTTTGCTGCGGCTTCTTTGTTGCTTTCCATAGCTTTAGAACTTTTTGGCAATACCGTTCACGTTACCCCTGTATTAACGGTGCTGTTGTTGGGCTTTTTAATGTTGTATTTCTATTATCGACATGCAAGTAAAGACAATAACCCCATTTTTCCGCTCAACTTATTTAAGGTGCGTACCTTTAGGGTAGGCATAGTAGGCAATTTGGCTACCCGTTTGGGCATCAGTTCGGTACCCTTGCTTTTGCCCATGATGATTCAAATAGCCTATGGGCAATCGGCTGTTACCTCTGGTTGGATCATTGCTCCAATGGCCCTCACCGCCATGTTCGGTAAATCGGCAGTGATCAAAATACTCGAGACTTTTGGTTACAGAACTACCTTGATGGTAAACACCTTTTTGATAGGATTGTTGATTTGCTGCATGGCCATTCCGGTTATCCAAACCTCTATTTATTGGTACGTGCCTATTATTGCTACCCTAGGTTTTTTCAACTCTATCCAATTTACAGCTATGAACTCCATTTCTATTGCCGATCTAAGGCAATACCATACCAGTAGCGGCAATTCCCTGGTTTCGGTGAACCAGCAATTGGCCATTGGTTTTGGAGTAGCTTTTGGGCTTATCGTACTTAAGATTTTTCAGGGCGATGCCAAGCTCATTCATAATGAAATCCATAATGCTTTTCGCTATACCTTTTTGGTCATTGGAGGTTTAACCATTCTTTCGGGGCTGGTTTTCAGACGGCTGCATTTTAAGGATGGCGAAAACATGCGTTCCAAAACATAATTGCTTCATTAGTTGACGGCTTGTTTGCGATTATCAAAAGGTACTTTTATCTTGGTGTTAAATTGAACCCGATTATGGCAAATGCAATGAATAGACAAATTATGTACACAGGGCATTTGTTCATGTTACTGGTGTTTGGCATGTTAATTTTAACTTCTTCGTGCACCCAAAATCAATCTAAAAATTCTGTAAGTATGTCAAGCGAAAAAGATAGCATCTCTTTTACCGGTGGTTATTCAACCGTAAATGGGATCAACATGTATTATGAAATTTATGGAGAAGGGCAGCCTTTGGTGCTGATCCATGGAGGTGGATCTACCATTCAATCTAATTTTGAAAGGGTAATCCCATTATTCGCTAAAAGCAGAAAGGTCATTGCGGTAGAATTGCAGGCGCATGGTCGTACCAGTGATCGCGATACAGGTGTCACTTTTGAGCAGGATGCTGATGACGTAGCTGCGTTGTTGGAGAACCTGAATATTGCCAAGGCCGATTTTTTGGGGTTTAGCAACGGAGGCACAACTACCATGCAAATCGCTATTCGTCATCCACAGTTGGTTAACAAAATTATTTTAGCATCAGCTTTGGCCAAGCGTAGTGGTGTACCGCCCCAGTTTTGGGATTTCATGAAGCAGGCCTCGCTGGATAATATGCCGGCCCCTTTAAAGGAAGCTTATTTAAAGGTGACACCAAGCCAAAAGGGCTTACAGGCCATGCACGATAAGGATGCACAAAGAATGGTGGTTTTTAAGGATATCGAAGATGAAAAGATTGCCGCCATTAAAGTGCCTACGCTCATTATCATTGGAGATAAGGATGTGATTACTATTGAACATGCATTACAATTACACCGACAGATTGCCAGCTCGGAACTGGCCATTATTCCCGGCGGACATGGAGAATATATTGGCGAAGTGACCACTTTAAGCCCCCAAACCAAGGATACTGAGTTTGTGGTTCCCATGATCGAGAAGTTTCTATCGAAAAAGTAAGATACTAATGGAAAGCACTAAAGAAATAGCAAAAAGATTTGCTGAGGTAATTTTGAACGGCACTTGGATTGCCAATACCAATTATCACGATCAATTGGCACATTTGGACTGGCAAACCGCTACAGCCCAAGTAGGCAGTTTAAATACTATTGCGGCCTTGGCCCAGCATGTGCATTATTACATTAACGGTATTAACCAAGTGTTTAAGGGAGGTACTTTGGATATTAAGGACCAATATAGTTTCGATTTTCCACCTATGACTTCACAGGCACAATGGGAAGCTTTTCTATTGACCTTTTGGCGTGATGCCGAAGAATTTGCTATATGGGTAGAAAAAATGCCAAAGGCTAAACTGAGCGATGTTTTTGTAGATGAAAAATACAGCACCTATAATCGTAATATCCAAGCTATGATTGAGCATAGTTATTATCACTTAGGGCAAATTGTACTGATTAAGAAATTATTATTGGAAGGAATTAAATAGAAACTGATGCTAAACTATACTTTAATGGCTCTTTTTGAAAGAGATTTGAAAAGAGTGATCAATGAACTGGAACTTTATCGTAACGAAGCCGATTTGTGGCGTGTGGAAAAGGAAATTGCCAATTCGGCAGGGAACTTAGTGTTGCACCTCATCGGCAATTTGAATACTTATATTGGCAAGGAGCTTGGTCAGACGGGTTATGTGAGGAACCGTGAACTGGAATTTTCACAAAAGGACGTGCCTCGAGAAGAACTGATTGCCAAGGTAAATGAAACCATTACCGTAATCAAGAATGCGTTGCCTGCCGTAACAGATGAAATGATGCAACGGGAATATCCCTTGGTAGTGTTGCAAGAAGGTACTTCTACCGAATATTTCTTAGTGCATTTAAGTACGCACTTGAATTATCATTTGGGTCAGATCAATTATCATAGACGATTGGTTGGGGATAGATTTTAGCATCGATTATATTTTATAAACGATACCATAGACATGTTAAATAAAAAATTATAAAGAATTATGAACCTAAAGCACGCTCCATTTTTTATATTCTTGTTTTTTACCGTTGAAGTTTTTGGACAGCAAAGGATAGAAAAAGAAGGAACAAATTGGTTTTTATATGGACTATATGCTGTTATATTAATCTGGTTTATAATATATATCAGAAAAGCCAGTAAAAATCAAGCGAAGAACGGGATAAATTTAAAAACCGTTTACTGTCCAAATTGTAATGAGAAACAACCATTTATACGTTTACCAAAAAATATTTCACAAGCGTTGTATGGTGGAACAACTTGTCCAAAATGTGGTACAGAATTAGATAAATATGGGAATATTATTTAGTAAAATGTCAATTACCATTAATAAGAACTTATTTAGGCCTCGAGCAAAGTACAAGAGACCGAAGCAGCAAAAGCTAAAATTGATATTAACTGATAACTTACCATAAATCTATAATATAATGAAACATTCTCTTTTATTATTCCTTTGCCTAACCTCATTCTGCTACTCATTTGCGCAAAATACGGTTTCGGGGAGTTATGTCACCAAAACTAACAATACCATCAATGCTAAAATTATAGTGCCGAGTTCAATTTTCGTGGCTGAGGACTTATCAAAACTGTTTTTTAAGGTGAAAATTGTTGACAGTATTAAGGGAGCTATCACACTCAAGCCCGAGGATATCAATAGCTTTGAGTTTTTATTAAATGGAAAACAGTATCAATTTTACGCAAAACCATTCAACGCAAAAAATAACCTCAGATTTCTTCAGTCGCTAGTTATAGGCCCAAAGAGCTCTCTCTATTGGGCTCAGACGGTAAATCAAAATGGAGCTGTTGTTGGCACTTTCTATACTTTTGAAAAAGCAGACGGTACCTATGCCTTTTTGATCAATACCATGAGACTTGATAAATTTAAAACCGAGCTAAAAGAGTTTTATAAAGATAATTTAGAGGCACAACAAATCATTGATGCAAAGTTTCAAAGCAAAGCTGTTTTGCATAGCGATATTATAGAAATACTGCAGACAGTGAATAGAATAACGAGTAAAGAATAGAATGGTAGACTTCGATTCAACACTATTTTCAGAAGAGAATAGGGATAAATGGCGCAATGAGCGATGGGAAAAACATGGTATTTTGAAATTGCTTCGTAAAGATGGCTTCACTTTTAAATCGGATGGAAGATCGGGTTACATTTACTATATTGAACAGGGAACTTTGGTTGAGATTTACGTAGAAATGTCGGGTGTTAAAAGGTATGATATGTTGGTATATTTCGATGAAAAACTGAAACGTTTTCCTAGTGAAAGTATCCTAAATAATGATGAAAAAGAAATATTAAAAGAGAAGCTGCTATCTTGGTTTGAAAAAAAAGGTATTAAAAGTGACTTGTAGCCAGAAAATGAAACATCACAGGTATTTCACTTTTTACATTTTTGATATTTATTCCGTTGCCTTGTGAGTATTGTTGTATCTGGCGATAATAATGAACCATTGATTTGCTCCTGCTCAAAATAGGGAATGAGTTGCTAGATGTTACGATTGAAGGAGGAAGATTAATGAAAGGTTTTTTATATATAGACGAAGATAATATTGGAGAGGTGATTTTCTCAGTTACTGATGAAAGTATGGGAGTTATTGGTGGTGATTTAATCGCAAATGACAATTACAGAAAGTATCAGGCTACAATTCAACAACATTTTGAGAAGAAGGGAGTATCTAACATGGACAACTTTAATTTTCGGGTTGTTCTTAGAGATGAATCTGAATTAAAGCCAGAAGGTGGTATTGGTGTCACAGATTCAGCAGAATTTGGGGAAATTTATGTTGAAGCCGCAGGACTTGATGTAGAAATAATGAATAACATAAAAAAGGCCTCTAGCATTAGCTAAGCGTCCTCCATTGTCAATAATTTGTCTTTATTGAATAATTTGATTGTATTCTAAAATTTATTTATCGTAATATTGCGATGTATATATGGGACTTACTAAGAGCAGCATTTTTACGGAGCAACAAAACGAATTGGCTAATACCCTAAAAGCATTGGCACATCCTGCACGTATTGCTATCCTGCAGCATATCATTAAGCAAAGGGCCTGTATCTGTAATGATCTGGTAGAGGAGCTGGGCCTTGCACAAGCTACCATATCGCAGCATTTAAAAGAACTTAAGGGAATTGGTATTATTAAGGGAAGTATAGAAGGAACCAGTATCTGCTATTGTATAGACGAAAGTGTTTGGCTTAATATCAAGAGTTTGCTCAATAACTTTTTGGTTGATGAAGTTACCTCCAAAGGTTGCTGCTGAGTTTTTTTAACTATATATATCGTAATATTGCAATGTAACAATAAATAGATGAAACTATCACAAGTAAAGGCAAGCTTAACGGGGTTAGACAACGTAGAGTTTCAATTAGAGAATGGTAAGTATGTACCAGAGCATTTCCATGTCACAGAAGTAGGTTTGGTAACCAAACGTTTTATCGATTGCGGCGGAACTGTACGTAATGAAAACGCTATTAGTTTTCAATTGTGGGATGCTAATGATTATGAACACAGGCTAAAGCCCGCAAAGTTGCTTTCTATCATCAAATTATCTGAGGAAGTATTAAAGTTGGAAGATTTGGACGTGGAAGTTGAATATCAAGGGGATACAATAGGCAGGTATGAATTGGATTTTAATGGAAAGCAGTTTATCCTTAAAACAAAAACTACTGCTTGTTTAGCGACGGATGCTTGTGGCGTTACTGATACTAAACAGAAACTGAGCCTAAATGTATTGGGTAAAGCAGCATGTTCGCCTAATTCTGGTTGTTGTTAACCATGTACAAAGACATCAAAAAAAGCATTGCCGAGCTTTTGGTGCTGCCTATTAGCAATGAACGTAAGGAAACGCTGAGTGCACTGGTTGCATATGTGCAGCATAAGGTAACAGCGGACCTTGATGTTAACATTAACTTTATTTGTACACATAATTCAAGGCGTAGCCACCTTTCGCAAATATGGGCACAGGTGGCTGCGTCGTACTACAATATTCCCAGGGTATTTTGTTGCTCTGGAGGTACCGAGGCTACGGCGCTATATCCTAAGGTGGTAGACACTTTAGTTAATACTGGTTTCGTCATCGATAAACTTAGTGAGGCGGATAACCCCATCTATATCATCAAGTATGCTGATAGTGTTATGCCTATTGTCGGTTTTTCCAAAACCTATGATCATTTATTTAATCCCAAGCGGGGTTTTGCTGCTGTAATGACATGCGTACAGGCTGATGGCGGTTGTCCTTTTGTAGCAGGAGCAGAAAAACGTATACCCATCATATTCGAAGACCCTAAAGTGTCGGATGGTACGCCGGAGCAAACTAAGGTTTACAGCCAACGAAGTTCGCAGATTGCTTCGGAAATGTTCTATGTCTTCTCCATGATCAAAACCAATAGATGCTAAACCTATTTTTGCAGGGGTAGTATTTGCCAATGAGCTAACTCTAAAGTTCTATTTTAAACTGATCTACCCAAACCGCTTTCCTGTCGTAACTTTCCTTAAAACCTGCGATGATGATCTCTTTATTATAAATAGGTTTCCTCACCATCTTTTTAACGCCGTTCACATATACCGTTACAGGTTGGTTCATATCCACCATTTCGGGCGAAATCAATACGGTAATGGATTTTACGGCTGAAGTTTCGAGGCGAAACACATTGTTTTGGTAAGTACCTTTTACCACGCCAGATTTTCGGGGGAAGTTAAAAGCCTTCACCAAGGTATCGGTAGTTACCAAACTGTCTTTTTTATAGCTCAATAATTTATAAATGTTAAAGTTGATGGGATGGTGCCAAGGGGCATTTTGGGTTAAAGTATCTAATTGGTTAATCTGAAGCCAATCAGCCCTGCCATACCTTACATCATCACATTCCCAATAAATATTTGGTTTATAAGCGTTCCTGTTTCTGGTGACAATGTCCTTAAAAATCATCGGGTAAACGGGTTCCGACTCATCAAATTGCGGAAACCAATGTGGCCAACCGTTATATCGGTGATCCTGATAGTCGGCTTTGATGTTTTTCATGATCACGTTTAAACTATCATTCGCATCAGGAGGAAAATAATAGTCCTGATCGGTAGATACATTGAAATAAGAACGGTTGGCAATGTTAAGGATAAATGTTCCACCAGTTCTCACTTTGGGCTGGGTGTTAAAACCATAGAAACCTGCAAATGGGCTCTGTTGCTTCATGAGGTAAGAAAAGGAACCTGTTGCCCCGTTAGAATGGCCCGTAATGAAAACTTTATTGTCGTCTACATTAATTGCTTGCTTAATTTCCCTTAGCATAGCGGGCACCATGAAAAAGCCCTCATCGGGATTCATCCAATTGTATTTTTTGGAGCCCTTGGGGTAAACCATGATCACTTCGTTTAGCGCTGCGTATTTGGTGTAGTACCTGTTCCAATCGCCCAATATGGTTTCATTCTGATATTCGGCCAAGCTATTTCCCTGTACTGCACCATGTAAAAAGAAGAGCAAGGGATAGCTTTTCTTTGGATTGTAGCTACTCGGCAAACTCACAAAATAAGAGGTATAGGTACTATCAACCACCCTAAACTTAATGGAATAGTTGCGGGCTTTTTTCTGCTGAAAACCTTGATAGGATTTAATCAATTGGTAAGCTTGTTTGCCATCCTTGCCCTTGGTAAAATCAAGGTCCTTTAAGCTTCCGGTTTCAAACTCTTCTTGCTTATCTTTTAAATTTTTAAGAAAAGCGGCCTTCATTTGTTGTGCTTTTTCCGCAATGATGGGCCAGCGTTGATCACTTAGTAAATTTTTATATTCTGATTGAACATATCTACCCGTTAGCGAGCTCCAAGTAGTCGTTAAATGGGTGTTAATGGACAGTAATTGTTCTAAATAAGCAAAAGATTTATCCAATTCATTCAGTTCTCCGGCTATAACCGCTGCTTTGTATAAAGCTTGTGCATTAATTTGTTTAGGATATAGTTTAAAGGCTTTTTCGTATACGTTTAAGGATTGACGATAACCTAGGGTATCCTTTGCAGCCCACATGATGCGTAGGGCACTATCGGCAAGTTTGGCATAGGTTTGTGCTTTAATTTGGCCTACTACAAGGAGTAACAGACCTATGATCAGATATCTTTTCATGCTGATTTAAATTACTATCCCAAAAGTAACCGATCATGAAAGGCGAAAATTGTAAAATTGTGACCTATCTAGCGAAGCTCCAAAAAGTGTCTTCGGACCCTATCATTTCACCATCTTTAAAAAATTGAGAAGGGGTTAAACCCGTGAGCTGTTTACAAGCTTTAATGAAGTGGGATTGATCGGTGTAGTGCACTTGGTGCGATAACGCGGTTAGATTTTGCGGTTCATTTTGATGAAGCTTGCAGTTTATTAATTGTCTGAAACGAACAATGCTGCGGTATTTTTGCGCAGTAACTCCAATATATCGCTTGAATAGCCTATTTAAATGCTTCCTACTAATGCCCAATTTCACTTCCGCAAGCTCATCTATACCCACTTCATCTGTGGTTGAACTGAAAATTTCTATGGCTTTGGTGAGGTAGGGATTTTCCATTGGAGTAAATAGCTTGAGCAGTTGAACATCCAACAGGTTAGCCATAGCTGTAAATTGATACCCGTTGAAAAGATTACGCACAAAACCTTCGTCGAAAAAATGAAATGCAGGAGAACAAGCCCTTTCATTGAGGGGGATCTTTTTGCGTAAAAATTGATTGATCCCAAAAGGTTCGAAGACAATCCCAACTTTAAAAACGGGGCCTCGTTGTGTAACCTTTAGGATATTTTCCCTTAATGGAGTGAAGATTTGAAGAGGAGCAGCATCTTTTTCAAAACTAACTATCGAATGGTTGTTTTGTAATGAAGTCGTATGGCTTTTATATAACGAAATGGTATTGTTGTAATGCGGATAGCAGATATATTCGTTACAATAATCCTCATCATCAGCAATATCAAGGTAGTAATAGCTGATGTATTGTTGTAGAAATGGATGACCTGGTTTGATGGTTTCAAATATCCTCATTAATTAAACGACAACTTTTTTAAGGGAATGTTGCGTGTTTTACAACATATATTATTGAAGGCTGTGCAAACATTTGTAAATATTCATCTAAAGACCTAGTTTAGGAGTAATTAACGGATCATTACAAGAAATAAAAATCTTCTCTCAAATAACTATACATCATGACGGAACAAATAACGCCGGAAGAAAGCCTTCAGCAATTGGCAGACTTGATGAGTGCGCCACTTATTGCTGCGGCACAAGCCAATGCTAAAATGTCACAGGCACAAATTGATTTTTTATTAGCATACTGTTTTACAAAAAATGGTGACAGCTATACGCCTAAAATGGTTAAAATGGAACTGACCAGAAACGTAATCACACCGGCGGTACCAGGTGAAATTGACCAATCTCCTAAAATAGTAGAAGGCACTACCTCTTTCGATTTGCCATTGCTTACCATTATACCGTTAAGTAGTTTGGCTGTTAATCAATTAGAGGTGAAATTTGAAATGGATATTAGCCATTTGGAAAATAATCCAGAAGGAGAGCCGCAGTTATTGGGGAAAATCCTTAAGGGTACTAAAGAAGAGGGGATTAAGATGGACGTTTCACTTAACGCCGCTCTCGTACCATTACCGGCTGGCATGGTAACCATTATAGAAGCCTTTACCAAGAGTGTTCAGCCAATTAGCCATTAATATGAGTATAGTTAACCTTAATTGTCCAGTATGTCACGTAGTTATAAAAATAGACGTATATGGCCTATTAAATGGAGCAGCTTTTCATTGTGAAAATTGTAAGGCTGGGATCTCGATGAAATCAGAAAATAAAGAGGTATTGCAAAACGCGATGGAAAAATTTGAAACGCTCAAAAAAGGACATCAACAGTCATGAGAGAGGTGATTACTTTTGTTGATTTTATGCTCGCCTTGCGCAATTCGGTATTGAGCGCTGCTGCAAGTTTAAACGAAAAGAACCAAAAGCTACTGGGTCGCTATTTTGAAACAGATGGCCAAACTCCTAAAAGTATCTCTATTGCTGGCACTGCCACAGGCGAAATGAATGTGCCAATATTAGCCATAGCTCCTCTAACAACTTTGGGTATTCAATCGGCTTCCTTTAATATCACCTTGCCCGTGTTTGCTAAGGATGATGGGTTGTGGGTGAGCTTAAATAGCAATACCCATCAAACTGATGATGAAATTCAGCTGAAGGAAATACAAACAAGTTTGTGTGTAAATCCTTATGAGCAACCAGATGATTTCTTGGAAAAGATTAAGGGAATGGAACGGGGATTTTTAACTGAAACTTGGTAGAATGTAGGCGTATGTTTCATTTGTAAAATTGAAATGTTAGTGCTAGTTTAGACCCAGTTAACAGCTCGAAATTCTAGCATAACCAAATAATTTAATAGGCATAAGTTACCAGTAATGCGATGACAGACTACGGGCTTAAAAACGTCGATCCAGAAGATATTGAAGAGCTACTTGGGAAAGTGGAGAAATCTTTTGACATTAAGTTCGTTGGTAATGAGTTAGTCCATATTGATACCTTTGGAGGACTTTGTGATCATATTTTGAACAAAATTCAGCTTAACCACGCTGACGACTGTACCTCTCAACAAGCATTCTATAAACTCCGTGATGCCATTTCATCAACACTGCAGGTTGACCATAAGATTATCTCGACCGACCTTTTGCTTGCGGATATTTTACCACCACAAAACAGACGTTTAAGAGTTAGAAAATTGGAAGAAGCCTTGGGCTTTAAGTTGAATATTTTGAGTCCACCGGCTTGGGTAACATGGACACTTTTGTTTTTATTGTTTGGAGGGCTCATAACTTTATATTTTAGCTGGAAAATAGGACTTTCGGGTATTGTATTTTCAATAGCGGGATTTTGGTTAGCAGGCAAGGTTGGTAATGAGCTTGACCTGCAAATTGTTGAGCAGCTGGCTGAAAAAATGACCAGAGAAAACTATTTAAAATCAAGGCGAAATTCAAAGACATTTAATAGAAAGGAAACTGAAAAACTACTGACAGATTGGTTTGCTGAGGAACTTGGTCTTGAGAAAGAGGAATTAACGAGGGAAGCTAAGCTGGTCTAGCGTGATACATAACTGATCTTTTAAATGAATACAGAATACGAAAGTTCTAATAATGTATGTGACGTGTTGTTTATCAAAACAACTTCGTGTTTGGTATGGTTGATTTTGTATATATTGCGTATATGATCATGTTGAAGGTAATTTAACAGGTACCGTACAAGCGACAAAAAATAATCTGATAAAAACGTGACTTCGATATGTGCAGATATGCAATGACAAATTATAAACCTCATTACGCTTGCTTTAATTGCCGTAAGACTTTTAAGCGAAGATTATTGAGTGACATTGAAGGCAAAGGCGGCCTTCATTTGACAGAAGCAAAATGCCCTGAATGCGGACAACTAATGGCTGATATGGGTAAAGACTTTGAAGCACCCAAAAAGTCAGATATCAAAGGATGGGGGCAAATCAAACTTTTATATTCAGTAGGTATAACTTTTCATTCCTGCGGATGTACGGGACCAGGCTACATCCCGAATACCCCAGAAAGACTAATTGCTTATTTTCAAAAACTAAAAGAGGGCTATCAAGCTCAATTAACTTTTTGGAGACAACGTGAAGAACCAACAACCAAAAAAGAAATTGATAGGGATGTAAGTAAAAATTGGACGTTTATTAGCCAAGTTCCCAATAGCCTGAAACCAAAAAAAGGTGCAATTAGCAATGAAGATGCTAAGAGTTATTGGATTGGAAAAGTAAAAGAGATTGAAGAAAAACTTAGACAAATAACTACCGCCAAAAATGGTATTGCCAAAGCGGGGCTAAATCGCTTTGGTTAGACATTAGTATAAGAGTTCAACATCAACATAATTAATTGCTATTAATGGTAGTGCTAAACTTTAGTGTTGTGGTACTTGTGTTTAGGCAGTGCAAATATGATTAGGAAGATCGGTACTACGCCAAGGTAATAAGCGCAAAACATCACGCCATCGTTTCACTCTGTCATTTGCAATTAACATTGTATTCTGTTAATTTAGTTTAACTTATGCTCTCAATCCTTTCACTAGTATTTCGTAAAGTTTTAGAGTGTTAATTTAGTTGAGTTACACAAACACGACCAGCTTTGGTTGACTTTATGTAATAAACTACATAAATATATAAGTTAGCTACAATTTTGACGAACGACAGTAATGAAGATAAACTTGAAATCAATATTTGGAATTAAACCGACATCGACAGACAAATCATCAGTCGACAAGGACGAAATTGAATATGATAAGCACGTTGATTTTTATTATACGAACTTGATAAACTCGCTAATTCTTTTTTCGCTGACATCAAAAGAGTTAGATAAACTTGCTGGGCCTGTATTTAATCCAATGACCGAACTTGAATCAGAAATTGACTATGCGTTTACACCAGTTTGCTTCGACACAATTTTCAGAAAAGGCTTAATTGACAAATCTTTCAAGGCCGAGTTGCTACAATTTAAAAAAAGTACGGACGACATTCCTTCCGAAATTTGGGAATTGGAATTTATCGACAATCACGAGACTTGGGTTACCACAAGAAAAAAAGCAAATGCTCTTCTTGACAAACTTGGCGTGGCAAGTCGGACTTACAATGACGACTATACAACCATTTATGACAACGAAGGAAACATAATCAAGAAAGGAAAAAAACTGTAGCTAACACGGGTTTTGCGTCAGGCGGGCTGACGTGCAAAATTGGAGCTTTGTACTTCTATTCATGTTCAGTTCTTATTGACAGTTTTGTGCTCCGAAACCCACCCGAACGCAAAGCCTCAAAACGTTGGCGGTAATTTTATGAAAACACTGCATATTACAGACATAGAGGAAGAACCGATTGAGAGGATTTCATTTTTGACAATTCCTCAAAATAGCCTTGAACCATCTGAATATAGTCTGCCAATCTATAAGGGGAAAATCAATGGACTTCCCGAAAATATAGTAGCAATTGTTGTTGCATCTGATTTGCAAGGTGTCGTAATACAAAATAATGAGAGTGTTCTTTTAGGTGAAATTTTAGCCGACAACTTGAAACTAATTTTTGAGATTTATTTTCAAGAAATTGACAGAAATAGAACGATTGCTTTTTTATGTGGCGACCTGTATGCAGATTTAATTAAACGAGGACAAAGTGGAGATCCAACAAAGGTATGGGAGAAGTTTGCTTCTGTTTTTGGTCAGACAATTGGGATTGCAGGAAATCACGATAAATTTAACAACATCGAAAATTTGCATAAAATTAAGAATGCTAAATTGTTGATAAACGAAATTTTTGAAATTGAAGGATTAAAAATTGGAGGATTAAGCGGAATTATTGGACGAGGAAACAAAAACTTCAGGTTACAGGAAACCGACTATTTAAAAGCATTATCAAATTTATTGAATAAGAAGCCAAATATTTTATTAACTCATTTGTCTCCTCAAATATTAGACAAGAATTTGGAAGGAGATAAAAACATAACTAAAATATTAGAAAATGGAAATACAACAACATTATTTTGCGGACATTCACATTGGGAATACAACAGCGCTTTTGATATGAAAAATGAAACACAAATACTAAATGTAGATACAAAGGTGTTTATTTTGATAAAAGAATAAAAACTACCATCAACAAGATATTGCCAAAAGCGGGTCTGAATGACCTCGATTGAACATGTGTGCAAATGTTCAACTTTCGTTCTTCGATTGAGCTTTTGTGCTAAAAATCCCCACAACGCAAAGCCGCAATCTGGTATGCGTAATTTTTAACGACAGCATCTCAAAATGGAACTACAGACACCAATACAAGCAAAATATGTCGAGAATGACGGCAATTCCATAAGGCAACACTATGCAGAATATGAAGCTACATTTGTAATCTTACACCCATTCCTAAAAATTAAGGACGGCAGCGACATTAAATTTGTAACAGGAAAATGGCCCATAAAGGACGAAATTGTAAAAAATACAACACGGCTGACCTGGACTGAGATAGTAGACGAAGCACAGCTAAAAGATATAAATGAACTTGACAGATTACTAGCATTTCTTCACTGTGCAAGACGTACGGCAGATAAAGATGGATGGGTAAAATTAATGACAGTTATTGATACGAATAATTACGTTATAGCACAGGTGGACAATTATCCAGAGATACTAACAAATCCAACACTAGAACTTTTAAAGTCTTATGGATACGATAAAGTTTTCCATTATTCAGACATTAGCGATGAAAGGACATCTTATGATATTCAAGACTTGATTAATGAAAAGAATAGTCTTCCTGAAAGTCACACACGAATTTTAACACCTGACAATAAAATTTTATTTGAAACAGATTTCGACAACCGTTTTACTTATTTGTCGTCAGACAGAAAAACAATAGGTGATATTGTAGAAAGATTAGACCTTGAGGGATTTTATTGCAATGACAATACGAAATCACATTGGTCATATGAAGATCAAAATAAAAATCTAATTGATTGGGATAGCGAAGAACGGAATAAAAACTATGCATAACATAAGGATATGAGCTTGATTGCAATTAAACTATAAACATTGGAGATTAGAGTGAAAGTAATAAGAAAACGAAGCTATAAGTTGTAGCAGCACTCAGAGGCCTATAAAAAAGAAAAGAGACAATCCATCCAGACTTGTCTCTCTTTCTAACCAAATATAAACCTGTATGAACGGGTTGATCTTTATTCCAATTAAGGAGGAATTTCTAATTTTCAAATGTCGGCTCTTAAACCAACGATACAAATGTAGGCATTATTTTTCTTAGTGTAAATAATACACTAAGAAAATTTTATTTTGTCATTCGTTATGACATTTCTGTGACTTTGCGTTGCGTGTTTATGCAAACATGCTATAAAGTAGTGTCAATTATTGTAAATATTGCAGCTATCCACCGCAAAAACTATGATTTAAACGCAAAAATACTAATCGCATTGTGAAGTGTTAAGCAAAATAGTTTTGTTCATGTTGTATTTAACTTTAATTAACATTCGGGGTTGTTAGTTGGTTGGTTGGTTGGTTGGTTGGTTGGTTTTTTAGGGAGGCGTTCATTGGTACACTAGTTCATTGGGTGTTAGGTTCCTGCCTTATCATCCAGAGCGAAGCGAAGGATTTTTTGGGTTAATTGTTTAACTGGTTAATTGTTGATTTGTCATCCGAAGTGGATTGTCAGAGATTTACTTCGTGTAGGTGCTTTTCGGTCACGGCCTGGGTTGTTGAGGGAGATTCTTCACAGCGTTCAGAATAACAAGCAAGGATAGGAATACCCATAAAACAAAAAAGCAGTACCCTAAGATACTGCCTTTGCTATTTTGGTTGGGATATTACGATTAAATGAACTTACCTACTTCTTGAGCTAAGTCGATGATTTTGTTGGAGTAACCCCACTCGTTATCGTACCAAGAAACAACTTTTACGAAGTTGTCGCTCAAAGAGATACCAGCTTTAGCATCAAAGATAGAAGTACGAGCATCACCTAGGAAATCTGAAGAAACAACTTCATCCTCAGTATAACCTAAAATACCTTTCAATTCGCCTTCAGAAGCTTCTTTCATGGCAGCTTTGATTTCTTCGTAAGAAGCACCTTTTTCTAAACGAACGGTTAAATCTACTACAGAAACATCGGCAACTGGTACACGGAACGACATACCGGTTAATTTACCTTTTAATGAAGGCAATACTAAACCTACCGCTTTAGCAGCACCAGTAGAAGAAGGGATGATGTTAGAGAAACCACCACGGCCACCTCTCCAGTCTTTAGCCGAAGGACCATCAACTGTTTTTTGAGTAGCAGTTACCGCGTGAACAGTAGTCATTAAACCTTCTAAAATGCCATATTTATCGTGTAATACTTTAGCAATTGGCGCTAAACAGTTGGTGGTACATGATGCGTTAGAAACGATGTTTTGATCAGCTTTAAGCTCTTTGTGGTTTACACCCATTACAAAAGTAGGAGTGTCGTCCTTAGCAGGAGCAGACATGATTACTTTTTTGGCACCTGCATCAATGTGTTTTTGTGCAGTTTCCTGAGTTAAGAACAAACCCGTAGATTCGATCACTACCTCAGCACCTACTTCATTCCATTTCAAGTTAGCTGGATCTTTCTCAGCAGTAACACGGATTGTTTTTCCGTTCACTACTAAATTACCATCTTTTACTTCTACTGTTCCATCAAATTTACCGTGGGTAGAATCATATTTTAACATGTAAGCCATGTAATCTGGCTCCACTAAATCGTTAATACCAACTACTTCGATATCGTTACGTTTTACCGCGGCTCTAAAGGCTAGACGGCCAATACGGCCAAATCCGTTAATTCCTATTTTCATTGCTCTATTTATTTTATTTTTAATGGTGATGAAGCTGTTTTGATTGACACCAAAACGGTTTCATTGTAATGTTAATTCGTGTAATAGTTTAATATGTTATGTATGGGTTCCCTGGTAACAGACACGATTTTAATGCCGTGCTGATCGGCTACTTCCCTAAGCTGGTCTTGGAAATGTCCGGCTACCGAACCCACAAAATGTATGTCTTCGTTAGGATGTTTTTCAAGGGTAGGTAGGATATAGGTACTGATATATTTTTCAAAGCCCTGTGCTATCAATTGCTGTATAAACTTATGGTTTCTGTTCTCGAGGTAGAAATCAAGAAAAGAGGCTAAATAGGTTTGTACCTGAGGTTTTCTATAAACGCGCTCCAAAATGTTTGGACGGTCTAAATGGTATTGCGCCTCTATCTTCGTTTTTAAATCGGCCGGAAGCTTATCTTCCAAGAAGTTTTTCAGCAATATTTTGCCAAAGTAATTGGCAGAGCCTTCATCGGCCAAAATATAGCCAAGGCCGTAATTGTTCTTCTCTGGCTTTTTGCCATTGTAATAGGCACAATTGGCACCACTGCCCAAAATACCTACAATACCCGTTTGATCATGGCAGGCCGCAATGGCAGCACCATATAAGTCATCCTTTACTTTTATTTTGCTGTTCACAAAAAACTGTTCCAGGGTATCGGCCAATTCTTTTTGTTTTTCTTTGGCTGAGGCACCAGCAGCAAAAACATAGATTTTCTTAATGCTTTCGGCGTTGTGGATCAAGGTAATGTTCTTGCTCAGGATCTGAAGCGTTTGCTTAGCATCATTAAAGCAAGGATTAATGCCTGCGGTATGAGTTTCAATCATAGATTTACCCTCTTGCGAAATTTTCCAGCAAGCGTTTTTGGAACCGCTATATACTACTGCTATCATTTATGCTATATGGATAAAACATGTGTCATTTCAAGCAGGTCGTCTTCCAGCTTGTAGTTACTTAATCCGCTTAGGGCTTCGCTCAATGGCGTTAGTCCAATTTCATTGCCTTTCAGTCCCACCATTTTCATGGTTTCGCCGGCAATAAGGGCATTGGTTGCTGCAAAGCCCAAACGGCTTCCCAAAATTCGATCGAAACCACTAGGGCTACCGCCACGTTGCAAGTGTCCCAAAATGGTCACCTTGGTGTCGTAATGGGTAAACTTGCGTTTTACCGCTTTGGCAATATCATAGGCACCTCCGTATTTATTTCCTTCGGAAACAATTACGATACTAGATGACTTTTTGGTTGAAGCACCTACTTTCAGCTTGGTGATCAATTCTTTTAAAGAAGTTTCTCTTTCTGGCAACAACACGGCTTCGGCTCCGCTGGCAATGGCACTACGTAGGGCAATGCAGCCCGAATCGCGGCCCATTACTTCCACAAAGAAAAGTCTGTCGTGTGAATCTGCCGTATCTCTGATTTTGTCAATGGCTTCGATTACGGTGTTAATGGCTGTGTCGTAACCTAAAGTAAAGTCAGAGCCATAAAGGTCATTATCTATGGTTCCAGGTACGCCAATGACATTAATGCCAAATTTTTCGCCAAATCTTTTAGCGCCTGTAAAGGTTCCATCACCGCCAATTACCACTAATCCGTCAATCTCTTTTTCCTTTAAATTTTTGAAGGCTGTTTCCATTCCCGCATCTTCCTTAAACTCCAAACATCTGGCCGTTTTTAAGATGGTTCCGCCCATGTGTAAAATGTTGCTTACAGAACGGGCATTCATGGGAATGATGTTGTTATTAATTAAACCTTGGTAGCCTTGTATGGCACCGAACATGTTTTTGCCATGATAAATTCCGGTACGCACAACAGCTCTAATGCAGGCATTCATGCCTGGAGCATCGCCTCCTGAGGTCAGTACTGCTATGTTCTTGATATTTGGTTTCATTCTGATTATACGAATATAACGTGTATTTTTTACACTAAGTAATTTTTTTTCAAAAATTTTATGAATTAACGAAATAAGTGTCTTTATTTTGTTTCAAATTTGGAACATTTTAAATCATTGCTTTGACAGAAATAACCCCCGGTTTTGACTTTGCAGTATCTATAGATTGTGTGCTTTTCGGTTTCGATGGCAGCGAGCTCAAGATATTGCTGATCGAGAGAAATGAAGAGCCTTTCAAGGATTGGTGGGCATTGCCTGGCAACTTGGTAAATAAGGACGAGAGCGTGGACCAATCGGCCCAACGTATTTTAAAGGAGCTCACTGGATTGAGCGACATCTACATGGAACAATATTATGCTTTTGGCGAGGTTAACCGACATCCGCAGGGTAGGGTAATCTCGGTGGCTTATTATGCCATGTTGCGTTTAGGTGGCGAAAAACCTCTGAAGCCTTTAAGTAGTTATGCTAAAAAAGCGCAGTGGATCAATGTGGCCGACTTGCCTAAGTTGGCTTTCGACCATCAGCATATTTTAAATAAAGGTCTGGAAAAAATAAAGCGCAGGATCAAACATTTGCCTTTAGCTTTTGAGCTATTGCCAGAAAAATTTACCCTTACTCAGGTACAAAGTGTTTATGAGCTGATTTTGGGTAAAAAATTGGATAAACGTAATTTCAGAAAGAAGATATTGAGCTTTAAGGTACTGAAGGAGCTAGAGGAAAAACAAAGAGGCGTTTCGTTCCGTGCGGCCACCCTTTATAAATTCGATAAACGCAAATACAATAAGCTTTTCGGAAAAGAGATTTCTTTTTAGGGACTAGGGAGCTAGTGGCTAGTGATTAGTAACTAGTAGTTAGGAGCTAGTAATTGGAAATGGATGGGTGATTGTGCTTTGTGTGCCTGTTGTTATCTCGACTTCGTCTATCTAGGCCCTTCAAGATATAAATATGATATCAAACCTCGCAGGTTTTTAAAACCTGTGAGGTTTTTTTTATTGGCTATGAGCCTTTAAGGCGGTTAGGTAAGTAGGCGTTGCTTTTTGTGGACTAAACCCGATTGAAATGGAAATCCTTTTTGTTTGTCACGCTGAGCCCGTCGAAGCGTTTTTGCGATTGTTATCCTTCCATAAGTTAAGATGACAGGAAATTAAAGGCATTGGCTGCCACAAAAAAGATTGGAATGGAAAGCGGGACTTGCGGAGGCGATTAGCAGTAAAGTATTTTTTCAAATTAAAACCAGCCCAACAAAAAAGCCCCGATATGATCGAGGCTTTGCTATGTTAAATCCGTAATGGATTATCTTTTGCTTAGGTGATATTCTACCAAGTCATCTATCGGCGAACGGATGATTTTTCCTACACCCATCTCATATTTGTCGGCAACAACGCTCAAACGGTCTCTGAAGCTGTAGCCCACAGAACCTACCACGTTTAACAAATGCTTGTTATAGTTTGGATAGTGAATAACCAATTTCTCGAAGAATGCAGTAAAAGCAGTGTCTATCACATCTTCTGCATATTCGGTATAAACGGTTTTGAAATCGTATAAAAACTTACTGAAACTTGCGCAGAAACGGTTAGGTAGGGGTTTGTTATAAATGTTGTCGAAAATATCTTCGTTGCTTAAACCATAAATGTTAAAGAAACTTTCGCTAAGGCCTTTTGGCATAAAGCCTTTCATGTAATCGGCCAACAGACGTTTACCGATATTGCTACCGCTACCTTCATCACCAAGGAAATAACCCAATGAATCGATGTTTAGGGCAATGCCTTTACCATCGTATAAGCAAGTGTTGGTTCCTGTACCTAAAATGGCAGCAAAGCCAGGTTCATCACCTAAAAGTGCACGGCATGAAGCAAGCAAATCGTGGTCAACGTTTATTTTTGCGTTCACAAAAACCTTTTGCATGGCATCAGCTACAATCTTTTTGTTGGCATCGGTAGAGCAGCCAGCTCCGTAGTAGTAAACTTCGTCCAGTTTTGTAGGATCTAAGCTGTCCGGTAAAGTGGTTCTTAGGGAGTTTTCAATGTAATCTTGCTTTGCAAAATAAGGGTTGTATCCCTCGGTGTTAAAGTGAATTTTCCTACCCGCCTCATTAATTAAACACCAGTTGGTTTTGGTAGATCCACCATCTGCAATAACTATCATTTTTTTGGTTTGTTAAGTTGTAAATTTTGTATAAAAGTTTGGCAATATATCAGCCTTTATTGGAAATAAAAAATTAATATTAAGTTTTTTATTAGTTAACCTAGGGAGGATTCAAACGTTTGATTGCAGATAAATGAAGCGGTTTTTTTGTAAAGTGTATTTTTTACACTAATAAGGGCTTTTTTGAACTGCATACTGCTTGGGGAAAGCTGACGAAAAAAAGTGGAAAAAATGTGCGAAAGGAAAATGTAATTTTTTCATTAAAAAGATTTTTGCCATCTTCATTATGGCATATTTGGAAAAAAATTGATAAAACCATGGAACAGAAAATTGACTTCAGAAGCGACACCGTTACTAAACCTACACCCGGCATGTTAGATGCCATGTTGAGCGCAAAAGTTGGGGATGATGTATATGGCGAAGATGAAACGGTGAACGCACTTGAAACCAAGTTGGCAAATATGTTCCATATGGAGGCCGGCTTGTTTTGCCCATCAGGTACCATGACCAACCAAATTGCCATTAAATGCTTCACCCAGCCTATGGATGAGGTAATTTGCGACCAAACGGCACACGTTTATCGTTATGAAGGTGGGGGTATTGCCTACAATTCTATGGCCTCGGTGCGTTTGCTGAATGGTGAAAGGGGCATTTTAACGCCAGAATTGATTGAACCAGAAATTAACGAGGAGAACATTCACTATCCGAAAAGTAGTTTAGTAGTACTTGAAAATACGGTGAACAAGGGCGGCGGTAAATGCTATCACTTGGACCAAATTGAAGCCATCCATAATTTATGTGCCATTAAGGGATTGAAACTACATTTGGATGGTGCCCGGATTTTTAACGCTTTGGTAGCTACTGGCGATAAGGCAGCAGCATATGGACATTACTTTGATGGGATATCGGTTTGTCTTTCTAAAGGCTTGGGTGCACCGGTAGGCTCGGTATTGTTGGGTTCATCAGACATGATCCAACAAGCTCGTAGAATAAGAAAAGTGTTGGGCGGAGGAATGAGACAGGCCGGTTTTTTGGCCGCTGCGGGAATTTACGCGTTAGACCATCAGGTGGATCGTTTGGCCGAAGACCATCAGCATGCCAAGGCCTTGGCACATGCTTTAGCGCAAACCGATTATGTGGCACAAGTAATGCCCGTAGAAACCAATATTGTGCTTTTTGATGTGGCAAATAAACTAAATGCCGATGAAGTGGTGAGAGCATTGGGCAGAAAGGCGATCCTATGCAATCCAACTTCTGCTAAAACCATTCGTTTGGTTACCCATTTGGATATTTCAGTGGCCATGATTGACCAAGCCATTGAAGTTATTGGCAAGCTAGACGTTTAGGCTACTCGAACTTTTTCTTGATTTTTTTAACGATAGATTCGTCTTCTTCGATAGAACTCAATTCTAATTCGAGTGCTTTGGTGCTGAGTTGTATTTCCAATAGCGAAATCAATAGCGATACCATAAAGAAAATCAAGCTCAAAGCAAAAAAGACTTCGGCGGTAACGTTTTTTTCAAGATAGATAAATAGCATACAGAACAAACAGCAGGCGAAACTCACCACGCCAAAAGCCTGCATGTTTTTGATGAGCTTTAAGCGATAACGTAAATTTTTAATCTGTTTTTGTAGAGCAATATCATTATCGGTTTGTTCGTATTTTGATTTTAAACTCCTTACTAAAGTAGCCAAGGCTAAAAACCTATTGGTATAAGCTAGCATAATAAGGCTAATGGCCGGGAAAAAAAGGGCAGGTACGTTTAAGCTGAGTTGCATTTTTTAAGGGTTCAATAGTTCATTGGTTCACTTGTTCATTAATTAGTCGGGAAGTCCGAAAGCTTGGAGACCGAAAGATTTAGCTGACAAATTACAATAACGACACAATATAATAATTTACAGCATGTTTTCGGCAGCCAGTTGTCTTAACCAATCTCCAAAACAATTAAACACTCTAACCACTAATCCCTAACTACTAATCCCTAACTACTAGTTCCTAATCCCTAATTACTAACAACTAAAAACTAGCCACTAACAACTAGCCACTAGTCCCTAAAACAAATTTGCCATTTAACGATAATTTCTTCATCTTGTACCACTAACCAAATGATATCGACATCTGTTAAGGATATGAAAAAAATATTAGTTGCCAATCGTGGTGAAATTGCCCTTCGCATTATGCGTTCGGCAAAGGAAATGGGCATTAAAACTGTAGCCGTTTTTTCAGAAGCAGACCGTAATTCGTTACATGTTCGTTACGCCGATGAAGCCATTTGCATTGGCCCAGCGGCCTCCAATCAATCCTATTTGGTAGGAAGCAAAATTATCGATGCCTGTAAACAGACCGGTGCCGAAGCCATCCATCCAGGTTATGGTTTCCTTTCAGAAAATCCGGCATTTGCCCAACAAGTAAAAGCGGCGGGATTAACGTTGATTGGTCCAAGTCCCGAAGCCATGGAAATTATGGGTAACAAGCTTTCGGCAAAAGCAGCGGCTTTAAAATATGACATCCCAATGGTTCCAGGTACCGAGGAAGCCATTACCAATGTAGAAGAAGCCAAGGTTAGGGCAGTTGAGGTCGGATTTCCTATTTTGATTAAAGCGGCGGCAGGCGGCGGCGGTAAGGGCATGCGCATTGTAAATACCGTAAACGATTTTGAAGAACAAATGCAATTGGCCGTTAGCGAGGCAACTTCAGCCTTTGGCGACGGAGCAGTGTTCATTGAGCGTTACGTGACCTCGCCCCGACACATCGAAATACAGGTATTGGGCGATACCCACGGAAATATTGTGCACCTTTTCGAACGCGAATGTTCGGTACAACGTCGCCATCAAAAGGTGGTAGAAGAAGCACCCTCATCAGTACTTACTCCCGAAATTAGGGAAAAGATGGGCAGATGTGCAGTTGACGTAGCCCGTTCCGTAAATTACGTAGGTGCAGGCACGGTCGAGTTCATTTTGGATGAAAACCTTGATTTTTTCTTCCTCGAAATGAACACCCGCTTGCAAGTAGAGCATCCAGTTACGGAAATGATTACCGGGTTAGATCTGGTAAAAGAACAGATTAAAATTGCCCGTGGCGAAGCCATCAGTTTTAAACAAGAAGACCTCAAAATAAACGGACACTCCATTGAATTAAGGGTGTATGCCGAAGACCCCTTGAATAATTTCTTGCCAGATATTGGTACACTACAAACCTATCAAACCCCAAAAGGAAACGGCGTAAGGGTTGATGACGGTTTTGAACAAGGCATGGAAATCCCTATTTATTACGACCCAATGATTGCCAAATTGGTTACACATGGAAAAGACCGTGCAGAAGCCATAGAGCGTATGATTAGGGCAATTTTGGAGTATGATATTACAGGGATACAAACAACTTTGAACTTTGGCAAGTTTGTAATGCAACACCCGGCCTTCGTTTCGGGCCAGTTTGATACCCACTTTGTAAGCAAATATTTTACGGCCGATAGCCTTAAAGCCGAAGATGAACACGAAGCATTAATTGCTGCCATCAGTGCCGTACTGCTATTGCAAGAGCAAAAAGCAGCTGCACAGCCCTTGTTGGCTTCGGCTGCCCATAAAAGCAATTGGGTTAAAAACAGAAAAGCATATTAACATAAAAGTCAAAAAAAGCAGTACACTAAACATTATTGCATTTTACTTTTTACTTTTGCCCTTTAAACTAAAAATATGTTTACGGGAATTATAGAGACCTTAGGTACCGTTCAAAATATACAGCACGATGGCGGCAATGTACATTACACCATTCAATCCGCTATCAGCAATGAGCTAAAGATAGACCAAAGCGTTGCACACAATGGTGTTTGTTTAACCGTGGTATCGCTAAACGACCATACGCACACCGTAACCGCTATTGAGGAAACTTTGCAGAAAAGCAATTTGGGAAGTTTAAAAGTGGGTGCTAAAGTGAATTTGGAGCGTTGCATGCAAATGAATGCCCGTTTAGATGGGCATATTGTGCAGGGCCACGTAGATCAAACGGCTACTTGTATTTTGGTAAATGAATTGGATGGAAGCTGGGAATATCGTTTTAAATATGATGCAACCAAAGGTAATGTAACAGTCGAAAAAGGTTCAATCTGTGTCAATGGCATCAGCTTAACCGTGGTTAATTCTGCTGACGACGAATTTTCGGTTTTTATTATCCCCTATACCCATGAGCATACCAATTTGCAGGAAGTAAAACAAGGCGATCCGGTGAATTTGGAGTTCGATATTATAGGTAAATACGTAGCCCGTTTAATGGGGAAATCTTAATTTTTTAGAAAAATAACGGCAGCATTCCATCGCTTAAAAGTAGCCCTGCTATTCGCCTTTACTCCCTCATTTCATTTCGGGGGTGTCGGCTACTATCAGGTTTAAATAATACAGGCTTGTGCGGCTATTAAAATTTGTTTCGGTGGTACTTTAAACTTTGCGCACTTTGCGAATACTTTAAAAACCTTTGCGTTAAATTTTTAATCGCTAAGAAAAGAAGAGTTTCACAAAGAAGGCAAAAGGGATTTTTTATAGGGCCGCTACAAACTTTTAACTTTATACTTTCCACTATAAACTTATACTTTTCACTTTAAACTTCGTAAAATAAAAATGTTCAGCAGGGAAGAAGCCGCCAGATTAAGGCAACAGTTTTGGATTAGTTTTGGCCAGTACATGAAGCCAATTCCAGGTGTAGAAGGGTTGCCCGTGAACTGGGTGAACTATAAAACTGGCGTAAAACATATCTTCTTCCGTATGGATGCTGAAAAAAAGCATGCCAGCATAGCCATTGAAATTGCCCATCCAGATGAAGGTGTGAGGGCCCTGCTTTTTGAGCAGTTTGAAGAATTTAAACGATTGCTGGAAAATACCTTAAACGAGGAGTGGGATTGGCAGCCGCAAGCTTCCAACGCTTTTGGCAAGCAAGTAGCCCGAATAGAACTTTTGCTGCCAAACGTAAGTGTTTATAACCAACAGCAATGGCCGGATATCATTGCTTTTTTAAAACCCCGTATCATTGCGCTCGATGAATTTTGGGTAGACGTAAAGCCTGTTTTCGAAGACTTAAAATAACTCGAGCTCTGATTGCTAAATTGATTTTTGAGCCAACTCGAGCCCAAGTATTGCCTTTTCATATCCAGAATTCATATGAATAATAAGCTTTAACGCTTAAGCTCCGACAATCTACCTTTTACATATTCCACCTGTGGCTCATCATCTTTATCCAATTCCTTGCTTTTTAAATAAAGATTGTAATAGGCCAATGCAGATTTGGTCTGTTTCAATTTCAAATCATATAGCAAGCCCAAC
Source organism: Pedobacter sp. (assembly GCF_039594775.1). GTDB lineage: Bacteria > Bacteroidota > Bacteroidia > Sphingobacteriales > Sphingobacteriaceae > Pedobacter. The sequence continues at coordinate 239,092 of NZ_JBCNMT010000004.1, forward strand.
CTGTAATAGCTATTTTTATTGACCTGATATTCCAATCCCTTTTTATAAGCATTACCCGCTGCGGTAAATAGTTGTTTTTCCTCATAAATACCACCTAACAAATTATAATAAGCAGCTATATTGGGCGAAATGCCTTCGGTAATGGTTTGCTTAGCATAGCTAGCCGCTTGGTCGTAATTTTTCAGCTCACGGAAACAAAGTGAAGTAAAATATAGGGTGCTTTCCGTTTGCATGCTGGTCTTTTCCAACATTTGGTAAAGGCTAATGGCTTTTTTATAATTCTTTAAGAAAAAATAAGCTTTCGCCACATCTGCAACCACATTTGCATCAGCACCGTTTTTAAGCAGCTTCTCGCCAACATTCACTACCTCATTGTATTTATTCAATTGATTGGCCACTGGCAGTAGGGCTTGTTGCAGTACAAAATTTCCGGTATCGGCCGCAATGGCAATTTTTAGTACATCATAGGCAGGTTGAAGTATTTTCAGTTTCCTGTAACCAGCCGCTAAATCATAAGCTACATCAGCCTCTGTTGCATTAAGCTTATTAGCCTTTTGCAAGTATCTCACCTTTAGGGCCAAACTATCGGTGTAATCTGCCAAACGCTTAAGCGCATTAAAATTGGCACTGTCCAAAGCAATAATTTCCTGTAAATACAACATGGCATTTTTATTATTGCCTCTTCTAGAGTTAATGTTAGCTAAATTGAACAATATCGGTATTTGCTTGGGCTGTATTTCGTTTATCCTTTGGTAATTCTTTTCTGCATCCACTAATTTTCCCGCCATCATATTACAATAGGCAATTTGACCCAGTACTTTCACATCATTGGTTTCTGAAGGGTAAATGCTGTTAAGGTAAGTTGCCGCTTCGGCATAGCGCTGATTTTGGTAAAACTCTAAAAGTTTCTCTTTGTCTAAAACAACTTGTTGCGCATTGCAAAATGTTGCAACCCATAAAAATACAAAGGAAATATAAATGCTTTTCATGAAAACTAAATTATTAGTTATTCGTGGGATATGCAAATCTTTCGCCTATAAAAAACATAAAATCAAACAAAATCGACATGGAAGGGTTGTTAAAGAGAGTTTATCATTTAAATAAAAACAGAATTTATGGAAACTTTAAAGAAATTCGAGTTGATGGAAAAGATAGTGAGGGAGCTGGAAGATTTGCAGCACTCGCAACAGGCCATCATACAAAAAATAGGGAAAATAGAAGTTGATAATATTGAGCTTGGTGATAAAAAACTTGAGCAAGACTTGCCCGATATGCACCAAAGAGTAGCAGATAATTTAGACACTATAGTGGGCATATTAGATTATTTTGCGAACAAAACAGAGAAATTCGGCAATAAAAATAATGTCGACGAATTAAGAGAACAGCAGGCAATTAACCAAGTCACAGGTAAATAGTCTTTTTGATTTCTTATAAAACATAAAGCTATTCTGTTATTCAGAGGGGCGGGATTCCAGACAGTTTAATGCTGTGGAGGTGTTCTTAGCCGTGCTCCAAATAATAGGATAGCTTTTTTAATCGCCCGTAGGAACAAGTAGACAAAACGTTGTCCCTTTCCCCAATTGGCTTGAAACGCTGATTTCGCCATCGTTTCTGGTCATGAAATCTTTGCAGATCATTAAGCCAAGTCCGGTGCCTTTTTCATTTTGTGTTCCCCTAGAAGATACATTTTCGTCTTTAAAGAGTTTTTCCAAGGTCGCGTCAGACATTCCCACACCATTATCCTGGATGCATATTTTTAACATATGATTGCGTTGATAGCTTGCCGTAATAACGATTTGGCAACCTTCATTACAAAATTTAATGGCATTGTTGAGGATATTCCTGATCACAATTTGAAACATCAGCACATCGGCATAGGCAATTTCATTAGGAAAAACATCATGCAAAATGTTCACTTTCTTGAGTGTGGCCGAGGGCAGGTGGTAGTTGATTTCGTTGAGGATAATGTTGCGCACATTGAAGAATTCTTTTTGAATGCCAAAACCCTGTAGCTGACTTCTGGACCAATGAAGCACATTTTCAAGCAAATCGGTTGTGTAAATAATGTCCTTACTTAATTCAGGTGAAATTTTCTCAAATTCTTCCTGACTAACTTGGTTGTAGGAAACCATCTTTAAAATCTCCGACAGATTGACCAGTGGGCCTCTCAAATCGTGTGCAATGATGGAAAAAATGCGGTCTTTAAGTTGGTTCACTTTTTCCAGTTCCAAAGCCTGTTCTTTGGCAATTAATGCATCTTTCTTTGCTGAGGTAAGATCTTGTAGCTTAACAATGGTAAAGGCATCATTAATTTTGCTTTCATTAAGCAATAAAATTTCTGCTTCAAAATAGATGATTTCCTCTCCTACAAAGGCTTGCATTTCCATTTTTCCGCTAAATCCACTTTCTATTTTTTGGATAAAATCCATATGCTTTGGAAACAACTCGCCGATTGATTGTCCAATAATTTTTTGATTTTTTGAGAGGTTGATGTATCGATACAGGGAGGAATTATAGTCTATGGCTCGGTGTTTTTTATCCAACACCAAAAAGCCATCATCCATTAATTCTAGTGCTTTTTCTCTGGCAATGGGCACAATGTCGAAAAGCCTGAACCTATAAATGCCCAATAAAATGAGAAAAGTGGTGAGAATAAATGCGAAAGGGGTAATGTCTATAAACCCTAGGGGCCTTAAACCAATGAGGTAGCTGATATTGCCAATCCAAGGTAATAGGGCAGCAATAAGAATGCTGTAGTTCTGTTTTTTGTAAATAGGGTCCGAACTCCTGAATTTGTTGAAAATCAGATAGCAGCCACAGGCCAGCAATAAGTAAAAGTAAACGGTAAAAATATGGTACCAAGTCCCTGGATATATCTTAATCATGGGGAAAGGTCCGTCAAAGAACATCTTTACGTCTTTGTAATGCAAATGGTGCATCGGATTTGTCCACACCATAAAAAGAGTGGTGATAGGGGCAATGAGCAATAAAGTGAGATTCAGCGGTTTCTTGTACCAACACTCTTTGTTGCAAAAAGCAAGGCAAAACAAAAACCAATTTAACGGTAAGGTCGCAATGCCAAGGTATTCAATGTTGATGAAAAACAGCGCTTGTTCGAGATGGTAGCTCGAGAGTTCAAATCCGTAGGCGATAGACCAAATGGCATTGGACCCCATCATTAGGCCAAACCACCTCACCACACTGGTGCCCCGTTTATAAATGTAAATTGCTAAAATGGCCGTTAAGGTTCCAAAAAATAGTAAAACTAGCCCGTAACCGTTAAACGTAAAATCCATTGAGCAATAATTAATTTATCTTAAAGAAAGTAAAATTATGAATTTAATTTACCGAATAAAAACGGAAAAATAGGTCGGATAAAATCTAAAGTTCCTCCAAGTACAACTTGGCTATATGTTGATAATTAGCTGACGAAATCCCTTATATTTTTCGTTAATTTTGGTATCCTCATTTTTTAGCTATGTACTTAATTTTTGATACCGAAACAACAGGTTTGCCGCGTAATTTTAACGCCCCAATTACCGATACGGATAACTGGCCGCGTTGTATACAAATTGCCTGGCAGTTGCACGATGATATGGGAAGGTTGTTGGAGCACCAAGATTATTTGGTACAACCCGAAGGTTTTAACATTCCTTACGATGCCGAACGTATCCATGGTATTTCTACCGAGTTGGCACAGGAGCAGGGGATTCCCTTGGCCGAAGTATTAGAGAAATTTAAAGAGGTTTTGGGGAAAGCCAAATTTGTTGTAGGACAAAACATCGGTTTCGACCTTAATATTATGGGCTGCGAACTGTATCGTTTTGGACAGGAGAACCTATTGGCCCATATGCCAGTGTTGGATACCTGTACTGAAGTTACCGCTGAATTGTTGAAAATCCCTGGAGGTAGGGGCGGTAAATTTAAATTGCCCAACCTTACAGAACTGCACCAATATTTGTTTGGGGTGCCTTTTGCCGAAGCGCATAATGCCACTGCCGATGTGGAAGCCACTACACGTTGTTTTTTGGAATTGATTAAACAACAGGTTTTTACCAAGGAAGAGTTACAAGTTGATACCGATTATTTCCTTAAGTTCAAGGAAGCCAATCCTTTCACGATAGAATCGGTAGGTTTAAAACATGTCAACCTAAAAGCGGCTTCAGATGAAATAAGGAAAAGAAAAGGTGCAGATACAGGAGGTGTTTCTAAACAAACTTTAGAGGACAATAAGGCTGCATTGGCCGATGCAGCATTTGCTCATCTGCACAATCATACCCAATTTTCGGTTTTGCAAAGTACCATTAGCGTACCTGCATTGGTAAAAGCTGCTGCCGAAAAAGGTATGCCTGCAGTAGCGTTAACCGATCACGCCAACATGATGGGTGCCTTCCATTTTGTAAGCAATGTACTTAATCATAACAAAGCTGCGGAAGCCAAAAATGCGGAAGCCTTGGAAAAAGGTGAAGCACCAACAGCAACTATATTAAAACCTATTATTGGTGTGGAGTTTTTTGTATGTGAAAACCACACCGATAAAACCCGAAAAGACGATGGATACCAAGTCGTATTTTTGGCGAAGAACAAGCAAGGCTATCATAACTTGGCAAAAATGTCATCAATAGCCTATACCAAAGGTTTTTATTATGTGCCTAGAATAGATAAAAACATTGTTGAGCAATACAAAGAGAATTTGATCGTACTTACAGGCAACTTGTATGGAGAGGTGCCAAGTAAGATTTTAAATATTGGTGAGAAGCAAGCAGAAGAGGCATTGCTTTGGTGGAAAGAGCAGTTTGGTGACGATTTATACATTGAACTCATGCGTCACGGCCAAGAAAACGAAGACCGTGTAAATGAAGTGTTGGTGAAAATGTCTGCCCAAAATGGGGTGAAGATGGTGGCCACCAACAATACCTATTACGTGAACAAAAAAGATGCGCATGCCCACGATATTTTACTTTGTGTAAAAGATGCCGAAAAACTAGCCACGCCAATTGGTCGTGGTAGAGGTTTTAGGTATGGCATGCCCAACCAAGAATATTATTTCAAGTCGGCAGATGAGATGAAGGAAATCTTTGCCGATTTACCAGAGGCCATTATCAACGTACAGGAAATCGTTGATAAAATAGAAACTTACAAACTTGCCAGAGAAGTATTACTTCCAAAATTTGACATTCCTGAGGAGTTTTTGGTGGCTGAAGACGAAACTGACGGTGGAAAAAGAGGGGAGAATAAATACCTTCGCCATTTAACCTATGTGGGCGCCCAAAAACGCTATGGTGAACTTACGCCTGATATTACAGAGCGTTTAGATTTCGAGCTGGCTACCATTGAAAAAACAGGTTATCCCGGTTATTTTTTGATTGTACAGGATTTTATTGCCGAGGCTCGTAATAGGGATGTGTCTGTTGGACCAGGCCGTGGTTCTGCCGCGGGTTCGGCCGTAGCTTACTGCTTGGGGATTACCAACATCGATCCCATTAAATACGATCTCCTTTTTGAGCGTTTCCTTAACCCCGACCGTGTATCCATGCCCGATATTGATATCGACTTTGATGACGAGGGTCGTGGCCGTGTAATGGATTATGTAATTGGAAAATATGGCTCTAGTCAGGTGGCGCAAATCATCACTTATGGTACCATGGCAGCCAAATCTTCCATTAGAGATACGGCGAGGGTATTAGATTTGCCGCTCTTCGAGGCAGATAAAGTGGCTAAACTGGTGCCGAATATGAAGCTGGCCAAAATTTTCAATTTGCAAGATAAGGCGCTAAAAGAAGCACTCAGACCTGACGAATTTGAAAATGTTAATCAGCTTAAAGCGCTAGCTTCGGGTAAAGACTTGGCGGCCGAAACTTTACAGCAGGCTATTGTATTGGAAGGTTCGGTACGTAATACGGGTATCCACGCGTGTGGGGTAATCATTACACCAGATGACATTACCAATTTTGTACCTGTATCTACAGCCAAAGACAGTGATCTGTACGTTACGCAGTTTGATAACTCGGTGGTGGAAAGCGCGGGTCTATTAAAAATGGACTTTTTGGGACTAAAAACATTGACCCTAATTAAAGATACCGTAAAGCTTGTCAAAAAGCGATTTAATATTGATCTAGACCCCGATAATTTTCCTATAGATGATGTAAAGACTTATGAGCTCTTCCAGCGTGGCGAAACGGTAGGTATTTTCCAGTACGAGAGTCCTGGTATGCAGAAATACATGAAGGAGCTAAAGCCAACGGTTTTTGGTGACTTGATTGCCATGAATGCCTTATATCGTCCAGGGCCAATGGAGTATATTCCTAGTTTCGTTAGACGTAAACATGGTATAGAACCTATTACCTATGATTTGGATGCCTGTGAGGAGTATTTGCAAGAAACCTACGGAATTACGGTTTATCAAGAGCAGGTGATGCTTTTGTCGCAAAAATTGGCTGGCTTTACCAAAGGCGAGGCCGACGTTCTGCGTAAGGCCATGGGTAAAAAACAAAAAGACGTATTAGATAAAATGAAGCCGAAGTTTGTAAAACAAGCTTCAGAAAAAGGTCATAAAGCCGAGATTTTAGAAAAGATTTGGAAAGACTGGGAGGCATTTGCCTCTTACGCCTTTAACAAATCGCACTCTACCTGTTACGCCTGGATTGCTTATCAAACTGCTTATTTAAAGGCCCATTATCCAGCTGAGTATATGGCTGCGGTACTATCCAATAACATGAGTGATATTAAGCAAGTGGCCTTTTTCATGGAAGAATGTAGACAAATGGGCGTGCCAGTACTCGGGCCAGACGTAAACGAATCGGAAATGAAATTCTCGGTAAATGCCAAGGGCGAAGTTCGTTTTGGTTTATCTGCAGTAAAAGGAGTGGGGGAGAAAGCAGTAGAAAGTATCATTGAAGAACGCACGGAAAACGGACCATATCCTACGGTTTTTGAGTTCGCGAAGCGTTCTAACACCCGTATCGTTAACAAAAAGGCTTACGAGAGTTTTGTTTATGGTGGCGCCTTTGATGCATTTGGCTTTAACAGATCGCAGTTTTTCTTCATTGGCCCTAACGATAAACTAAATGGTATCGAAAAGCTGATTAAATATGCTAACGACTTCCAGAATAACCAGAATTCCTCTCAATCGTCATTATTCGGCGGTTCAAAAGCAGATTTGATTTTGGAACCATCTTTTGCCATGACACCAGAATGGAGTTTAATTGATAAGTTGAAATATGAAAAAGACGCAATTGGAATTTTTCTTTCTGGACATCCCTTGGATGATTATCGTTTTGAACTGGACAGATATTGCCCGCATAAAGTGAAGCATTTGAGTATCATCAATAAAGTAAGAATGGGCGATTCAAATGAAGAGATTATGGCGGAATTTGAAAATCTGAAAAATCGTGAATTGGTAGTGGGGGGATTGGTGGTCATGGCTTCTCAACGGATCACCAAAACAGGCAAGCCTTTCGGGATTTTCACGTTCGAAGACTACGATGACAGTTGTGAAATTGCTTTGTTTGGTGATGACTTCCTGAAATTTAAGCAATTTTTAACCGAGGGATATTTCCTACAGATACGTGGTAAATTGGGGCTGCGCTTTGGTAAAGAAGGAGATTGGGAGTTTAAAATTACGACCATTGATTTACTCGCTGGCCTGAGAGATAAGCTTACCAAGTCGTTAACTATATTTTTCCCTATCGAAATTGTGAACGATAGTTTTATGCAGCAAATACAGGCGATTTTAGACGAAAATAGGGAAAATGCAGATGCGCAAAACTGTAAGCTCAATTTTGAGGTTTATGATGTGGAGAAAGGCCTGAAGCTTGAACTGCCATCCAAGAATCAGAAAATAAATCCAAATAATCAGTTTCTGAATGAAATCAAGAAGTTGGACTTTGTGGATTATAGGTTGAATTAGGTAGGAGCTAGGGTGTTAGTGACTAGTGATTAGTAGTTAGGAATTAGTCTCAAACTTTTTGCTGATGAAATTTCTTTCGGTCTACGCTTTAAACATGTGGAATCAACCGGTAGGGACTGAATCACGTAACTAGAGGTTAGGGAAATAGGGATTAGGAGCTAGGAGTTAATAACGGGCAGAGAGGGTGTTGTAGGACACAAAAGTGTCAAATTGACATTTGCCTATTGATGGCACCACAATTGATAATATATTTGTACATAATAAAAATTTAGATATGGCTTTAGAAATAACAGATGCTAACTTCGAGGAAGTAGTATTAAAATCAGATAAACCTGTTTTGGTAGATTTTTGGGCAGAGTGGTGTGGCCCATGCCGTATGGTTGGTCCAGTGGTAGAAGAAATTGCTAAGGAATACGAAGGTAGAGCTTTGGTTGGTAAGGTAAATGTTGACAACAACCCTCAAATTTCAATGCAGTTTGGTATCCGTAATATTCCAGCTTTATTGTACTTTAAAGATGGTCAGGTAGTTGACAAACAAATTGGTGCAGTGCCAAAATCGATTTTGGCAGGTAAATTAGACGGCCAATTATAAGAATAGGATTTATTCATCTTCATATAAAGAAAAACCGATGTGCTTTATAGTACATCGGTTTTTTTATTAGCTTTTTTGCTTGAATTAATATCTGCCAAACTTATAAGTTAAGCCCACACCTAAAGTTTCTTTCAACTGCAATTTGCCAATTTGATTATCATCATAAAATAAGTCGGCTGTAATTTGGGTAGAAATAAACTTATTCACTTTCATATCCAAGATACCTGAATACGATAATACCATGTTTTGAGGTTTCTCCAGGTAATTGGTGAAAATTCCAAAGCGGTTGTCAAGCATGATATTCTCCATCAATTTCACTTTATACCTGCCGCCTACATAAGCACCTAATTGGTAAACCAAGCTTTCGGTAGGTTTTGCGCCGTAAGCCTCGGTAAGAATACCATCTCTATTGGGGTCAAAAACGGCTTTGTCGGCGATAATGGTAAATCTTGAAGTTAATGGGTGAACGCTAAATTGGAAATTATCATTGGGGATATAATCAAGACCTAAGCCCAATGTAACATAACCCGGAGAAAACAGATTGGAAATGTAGCTTTGTTCAGGTTTGCCGTAATCATAACCTTTTGCAAATTGCGTTTTAAGGTTTAAGGCAACGGCACCATACCAATTGCTTGTACCAAGTTGGTAGCCATATTTCGAAGTTAAATCAATTACGTCTTCCACCTTGGTGGCTTTATTGTTCTCCTCAGAACGTAGACCATACCCTGCTAAAAGGCGATTTTCCCAGAGGTTTTTGCCTCTTTTAAGATTAAATTCATAATCTGCCCGTCCGGTTAATGCAATGGAGTTAATACCACCCGCAACCCAGTTAGAGAAAGCCGCTTGGTTGAGCAAAAGGGTATTGGTACCTCTAACCGTCCAACCTTCTTGTTTTTTTGCAGTGTCCAATTTGTTGGCAAGCTTGGCACTTTCGGTGTTTATTTTTCCACCTTGCACGGTTTGTGCATAGCTGCTATTGGCTATCATAGCGCCAATAACAAAAAATAAAATTCTTTTCATATGATGTTTTTTAGTGTGTAACAAAGCTAAACAAAATCTTTTTCATTAGTTTTAGGGTATGCAAACATCGCAAAAACCAGAAGAAATTAGATTTGAAAGTAGTTTGGAGCTTTTAGCAAGGCAGGTAGTGGAAGGATTTATTACTGGATTGCATAAAAGTCCCTTTCATGGTTTTTCTGTTGAATTTGCAGAACATCGGCTCTATAATAATGGTGATAGCGTTAAAAGTATTGATTGGAAACTGTTTGCCAAAACAGATAAGCTATTCAGCAAGCGTTATGAAGAAGAGACTAATTTGAGATGTCAGTTTGTACTTGACGTTTCCTCGTCGATGTATTTTCCAAATGATAAGTATAACAAACTTACTTTCGCGGTGCAAAGCATTGCCGCTTTAATTTATTTGCTTAAAAGGCAACGAGATGCATTTGGATTAAGCCTTTTTACCAATGAACTCAAATTAAATACACCAGCTAAATCTACCAGCGTACACCAAAAGTTTTTATTTGCCAAATTGGAAGAAGTATTGTCGGCTTCTAAATTGAATGTGCAAACCGATCTTTCCTCGGCCTTGCATCAAATAGCCGACTTTATCCATAAACGTTCCTTAGTGGTTATTTTCAGTGATATGCTACAAACTGCTGATAGCAGTGATAGGCTGGATAAACTGTTTTCTGCCCTACAACATTTAAAATTTAATAAACATGAGGTAATTGTCTTTAATGTTACCGATAAGGCCAAGGAGCAAGATTTTGATTTTGAAAACAGGCCTTATGAGTTTGTAGATATGGAAACTGGTGCTGTTTTGAAAGCCCATGCATCTAAAGTGAAAGATGCTTACTTATCGCAAATGACGGCTTATAGGAAAAATCTAGCCTTAAAATGCGCCCAATATAAAATTGATATGGTGGATGCTGATATTAACGCTGGCTTTAATCATATTTTAGAAGCTTACCTGATTAAGCGCCAGAAAATGAGTTAACTACCTTTTTCCGTTCTAGTTAAATGAAAAAATAACCACATAGGTACATAGACGCATTGTTTTATGATTATAGTGGATTAGTTTTTAAAGAGAAAAAACCACAACATTTTGTTAATACTATGAGTCCACTATGTGTCTATGTGGTTCATTTAGGTAATTTTCTACTTAAAATAGCACATCTGCAATATCAGGATTTTTGTCAAAAACTGATTTGGCAAACGGACATAATGGCATGATTTTTAAATGATTGGCTCTTGCGTATGCTACTGCTTTCATCACCATTTGTTGGCCGACTCCTTTGCCTTTAAAATCAGGATTAACTTCCGTATGGTCGATGATGAATTTAGTACTTCCAGCCCAAGTGTAGGTCATTACACCAGCTTCTTTGCTATCTTCTATGGCTTTAAATAAGCCTCTTCTATCGTCGTTCTCTTGAATGATTTCCATTTTTCTAATGAATTATTTGTTTAAAGATAGCAAGAAGTGCTAAAAATAGTGCAACAAAAAATGCGCAGGGCAAGGCCGCTGCGCATTGTACTAACTAGGAACAAGTACTATGATTTTTTATGTGCTTTGTGCTTTACTTTTTTAGCCGCTGTATCAGCCTTAGCTTCTACTTTTTCAGCTTTTTTCTCAGCTTTCTTCTCTACCGCTTTAGTAGCAGGAGCAACTGTTTTTACTGGCGCTTTAGCAGCAGGTGAAGTTTGTGCGTTTGCGAAGTTTACTGTAAATGCTGCAATTAATGCAACCATTAAAAATTTCACTGTTTTCATTTTCTTTTTATTTTTAGTGAACGATGTTGTTGTTTAACAATACTAAGTTCATCTATCAACATGAAGAAATCATGAAGTTTTACAGACTTATAAAAAATGCTTTTTAAATATGCTTTTCAAGCGGGAAAGTGATACTAACTCTAGTGCCTTCATTTTTTTTGGAGGAAATACCGAGCGAAATATGATGAAATTTAGCGATACTATTGCAGATGGCCAAACCTAGTCCAAGGCCACTGACCTCTTCGTTGTTCTCCCTTTCAAAGCGATGGAAAGCTTTTTTGACAATTTCATTTTCCATACCAATGCCATTATCGGTGACACTTAGCACATAAACGTCCGGAGTTAATTGGTCGGTGATGACGATTTTTCCTGCTTTGTTGCTGTATTTTATTGCATTATTAATGATATTGACCAATAATGTATGGATTAGTGGTTGGTTTCCCAAGAAAATAAAATCCTCCTTAGTTTGATTTTCATAGGTAATCCGTTTATCTGAAATACGTTCTGTTAAATCTTCATAGATATCTTCAAGCTCTTGTTTGATGATGATCTGGTCTTTTTTAACATATTGTTCATTCTCCACTTTGGAAATTAGTAATAAACTGTTGATGATAGACTTTAACCTACTTAAAGTTTTTAAAGAGGCCATTATTTTTTCTTCATGCTCTTCGGCCAGTGTTTCAGACGCAAGAATGTTTTCTAACCTGCCATTTAAAATGGAAATAGGGGTAAGCAGTTCGTGCGAAACATTAGCTATAAATTGCTTTTCGAGCAGAAACAAGTCTGTGATTTTCCTCATTAAGCCATTAATGCTATCGTCCAAAAGCACAAAATCAGTGGTGTTGGTAGGAATTTTACTGTAATCAAAGGTGATGGGGTCGTTAACCTTATTGATTTTTTGGTCCAGTATCTTATAGAAAGGTTTGAGCAAGAATCTGGTAAAGGCATAATCGGTTACCAATGTAATGGATAGTGAAACCATCAGCACAATGAACATGTAGATTCCCAGCGATTTTTTGATAGAAATGGCCCCAGCAGCCGTAGTGCCTAGCTCTAGCTGGTAATACTTGTTTTTGTATTCAAATTGCTTGGTGAGAATGCGGTAGGCCTCAATATCGCCCATAATTTCTCGGTCTCCGGTACTAAATTTTTCTGTGGGATCAATAGTCTGTTGCTTTGGAATAAGCGTGAGTACGATAAACTCGTCTTTTAAGATGTTATAATCGGTGAAAGTCTGTTGGGCATTTAGTAAACTATCTACTTCGCTATCATTGAGGTTCCTGATGAGTTTGGTTTCTTTTTTAGATAGCCGGTTATCCAAGTGGTTGATGGAGATTTTTTCTAAGGAAAATAGAATAATAGTTCCAAGGATAAAAATGAGTGCAATTTTGGTGGCGGCATTATATAAGGTAAGTTTTTCTTGCAGTCTCATCTTTATCTCATCTTTAAAGCGTTATTCTATAACCAATACTTCTTACGGTTTCCAGCCAATCAGTCTTGGCATGGCACATCAGCTTTTTGCGAAGATTTTTCACATGCACATCTACAAAGTTCGAATCGGAGTTGACCTCTAGAATGTCGCCCCAAACGTGTTCGGTTAGACTGGTGCGTGAAACTACCCGGTTTTTATTTAATACCAGATAATTTAAAATCTCAAATTCTTTTTTGGTCAAATGAATTCTTTCCCCTCTAAAAGTTACCACCCTGTTTTGGATATCCAATACAAAATCATGTACTTGGATGTCATTTTTTTCCAGCTTGTGTTTTCTACGGGTTACGGCATGCATTCTTGCCAGGAGCTCGTTCAAAGAAAAAGGTTTTGGCAGATAATCGTCAGCACCTTCTTCCAGTCCCTTAATGCGGTCATCTACCGCGCTTCTTGCGGTAAGAATGATGATGGCGTCATCTCGGTTTTTCAAACCTTTAATCAGTTTTAATAACTCAAAGCCATCACCATCTGGTAAGCCCAAATCAAGCAGAATAAAATCATAACTGTTAACGAAAATTTTCTCTTCTGCAGAAGACTTTCTTCTGGCATGATCTATAATATAGCCCTCCTTACTTAGAAAATCATTGATTTCTAAGGCTAGGCTTTTTTCGTCTTCTACAATTAGTACATTCATCCCAGTTTATTTTGATGGGCAAATTTTCTCTATATTTCTCATAATGATGCTGCATGCCGTTCTAATTTCATTCTCCTTAATGGTGAGGGGTGGGGCAATGCGCATGGCATCACTACAATGCAAAAACCAGTCGGTAATAATACCATCTTCAATGCAGGCATCAATAATTGCTTTGTTGATTTCAAAACTATCAAAACTTACGGCAAGCATCAAGCCCTTTCCTCGTATTTCGTTGATGGCTGGATGTTGTAATAGTTCTTTGAATAAAGCGCCTTTTGTTTCAACATCAGCTACTATATTTTCATTTAACAGTGTATTTAGAGTGGCTAGTCCGGCAGCACAACATACGGGATGGCCGCCGAAAGTAGTCATGTGACCCAAAATAGGGTTGAATGACAATACCGACATGATTTCTGCTGAACTGATAAAAGCGCCAATAGGCATTCCGCCGCCAATACCTTTAGCCAAAAGAAGAATGTCGGGTACAATGTTATAATGTTCGAAAGCAAACATTTTTCCCGTTCTGCCAAAACCTGTTTGAATTTCGTCAAATACTAGTAATGTGCCAGTGGCTAAGCATCTCTCTTTTAAAGCTTCCATGAAAGCTTGATCAGCTACTCTAACACCAGCTTCCCCCTGTACAGGTTCAATAAATACTGCGGCAGTTTGGTCGGTAATTTTCGCTAGGTCAACAAGGTTGTTGTGCGTGATAAAATCAACGTGCGGCAAGAATGGACCATAGCCAGCTGAATAGAAATCACTTTCCATCAAGCTTTCTGCCCCTTGTGTACTGCCGTGATAAGCGTTTTTGCAGGCTATAAAACCCTTTCTTCCCGTATATCTTTTGGCTAGTTTCATAGCACCTTCAACGGCTTCAGCACCGGAATTGACAAAATAGGTACAGTTAAGTTGATCGGGTAAAACGGATGCCAAAGCAGTTGCAAAATTAACTTGCGGACTTTGTACAAATTCTCCGTAAACCATGAGGTGCATGTAGGTTTCAACCTGCTTTTGCACAGCGGTTACCACATTGGGATGACAATGGCCTACGTTACTTACCCCTATGCCAGCAATTAGATCTATATAAGCTTTTCCTTCTGTGTTATATAGATTAACTCCTTGAGCTTTTACAAATTCAAGCATTAAGGGAGTGGTAGAAGTTTGGGCGTTATGTTTTAAAAAAAGTTGTCGTTGGGTAAGCATGTTGCAAAAGTAGCGGATTTAAGGTTCATTTTTTTGGAAATGATGCCAAATAAAAAAGGACGCCTTTTAAAGGACGTCCTCTTCGGTTAATCATTTGCGTGACCTAATTATTTTGAGGTGCGGGAACTGCCGCTCTGTACTGTTGCAATATCTCTTTTTTAAATGCTTCTTGTGCTCTGTAAAACTTCCCTACCGTTTTAATGGGTAAACTTGATTTGAACTTATTGTAATACTTACGTTCGATATTTAAATCTCGCTGTCTGAAGTTGAAATCGTTTAAAATTAAGGTCTGAATTTCTTCGTCATCCAAATCTTCAATTTCCTTAAGTTTCCTAAAGCTGATCATTTTTTGGGTGCGTTCTTTTCTCAACGTTGAGAGTTCCCTCACATAATCATTGTAGATAGGCCAAAAAATCTTTGCATCCTCGGCAGATAAATCTAGCTTTGTGGTTAGCCAAGCCACTTTTCTGGCTTCCATTTTTTCGCCACCCATTTTAGGTCCTTGTGCTGAAGCCAAAAAGGGAACGAAGATCAATAGTGCAAAAACAAAGTTTTTCATCTGTTTATAATTTGTTTTTATTTGTGATGAAGCTATCATGATTTATAGTTGTTCATTTTGAAAAACCATGATGGTTTCATCTGTTATTTATTGTTTAATTGTGCTAAATGGGTCTTGATGTAGCCATCTGGCCCAGATTTATAAATTATTAGATAAATCTGTTGTAGAGAAGTTATCTAAAATATAATTTTCCATTTCACTGTCGGTCACATTGCCTGTTTTTCCCTGCTGAGCCTCTTGTACATATTCTATAATTACACTTTCGTCAATATCATAGAGCAATTGTTCTTTGGCTAGTTCCGTTTTGCGTAACTGATGGCTCTGATACTGTTTGTTGGCAAACCAGCCGGTAGTAGACATAATTACCAAGCAGGCCGCAACGGCATACTTAAATAATGGTTGATGCCACAGCTTGACTGTTTTTTTGGTATTGGTGGTTTTAGCGGCAATGTTTTGCTGTAATTGCTCAAAATATCCATCAGGAATGCTAAAACCTTGCGGCTCACTTACCATTGTTGATAGCTTAGCTTGAGAAATAATTTGATTGCTAAGCGTTTCGAAATACTCTGGTGGCGTGGTAAAACCATTGCTAGCTGATTTTTCCAACGAACTCATAAACACAGACTGATTAATCCGTTCTTCTAGTTCCTCAAAATAATTTGTTGGAACTGTAAAAGGGTTAGATTTTTTCAGTTTCGCTAGTTGTGGCGCTTCGTTTTCCCATTCCATATTTTCGGCCATTTTACTCATTCATATTTATTGATGTTTTTTTAGGCAAAAGGTTTAATATCAATCTTCATTTATTAAAATTGCTTCGATTTTTTTGACGGCAATATGGAAAGAAGCCTTTAAAGCACCCACGGTAGTGCCTAAAACTTCAGAGATTTCTTCGTATTTCATATCATCAAAATATTTCATGTTAAAGATGATGCGCTGTTTTTCGGGAAGGGTAAGAATGGCTTGCTGCAGTTTGCGCTGAATTTTATCGCCATCAAAGTGTGAAGAAGAAGCAAGTGTTTCTGCTAACTCAGAATTTACCTCATCTAAAGAAACGTTATTCCTATTTTTTTTCTTGTTAAGGAAGGTGATGGATTCGTTGGTGGCAATCCGATAAATCCAAGTGTATAATTGAGAATCGCTACGAAACGAGTGTAGGTTTTTCCAAACCTTTACAAAAGTTTCTTGAACAAGGTCATCGGCATCATCGTGGTCGATAACCAAACGTCTGATGTGCCAATAAATTTTCTGTTGATATTTTTGTAAAAGCAAGTTGAAGCCGTTATTTCGAGTTTTTTCATCCTGAAATTTAGAGAGAATCTCTGCGTCTTCAACTTGCTTCATAGGTTATTTCGATTTTCTAGCTATTGCTTTTTGGGCAGCTGCTACGATATCTGAAGGGTCTAACTTGTATTTTGTCATTAACTGATCAGGTGTCGCACTTTCGCCAAAGCTGTCATCAACAGCCACAAACTCTTGTGGAGCCAAATAAGTAGTGGTCAAGAAACGAGCAACGCTCTCTCCTAAACCGCCAAATTTATTGTGCTCTTCGCAAGTAACAATGCAACCTGTTTTCTTTACAGATTTTAAGATGGCTTCTTCGTCCAAAGGTTTAATGGTATGGATATTTATAATTTCAGCATCGATACCCAATTTCTCCAATTCCTCTCCTGCTTGGATTGCTCTCCAAACCATATGGCCAGTAGCTACAATCGTTACGTCTTTACCTTCGTTTACCATCCAGGCTTTACCAATTTCAAATTTTTGGTCTTCTGGAGTAAACACAGGAATTACCGGACGGCCAAATCGTAGGTAAACAGGGCCTTCGTGGTCCATAATGGCTAGAGTTGCGGCTTTGGTTTGGTTGTAATCACAAGGATTGATCACGGTCATTCCTGGTAACATTTTCATTAAACCAATATCTTCTAAAATTTGATGGGTTGCACCGTCTTCACCTAGCGTTAGCCCGGCGTGAGAAGCACATATTTTCACATTTTTGCCTGAATAGGCAATAGATTGACGTATTTGGTCGTAAACCCTACCTGTAGAAAAGTTGGCGAAAGTACCTGTAAAAGGAATTTTACCGCCAATGGTTAAACCAGCCGCAATGCCCATCATGTTGGCCTCTGCAATTCCTACTTGGAAAAATCTTTCAGGGAAATCCTTAATAAAAGCATCCATTTTTAACGAGCCAACCAAATCAGCACAAAGGGCAACTACATTTTCGTTTCTTTTCCCTGCTTCGTGCAGTCCGGCTCCAAAACCAGAGCGTGTATCTTTTTTATCTGTGTAAGTGTATTTTTTCATTTCTAATTGGATTGAGTAAGCTGTGCTTCGTTATTTTATCTCGGCAAGCTTTACCTAAATTTAGTAATCTCCCAAGGTTTCTTTAATTTGTCCAAGGGCATTGGCCAATTGCTCATCGTTTGGAGCAGAACCGTGCCATTTATGAGTGCCCACCATGAAATCTACGCCGTATCCCATTTGAGTACTCATCAAGTTTAAAATAGGTTTGCCTTTTCCGGTTAATGATTTGGCGTATTCTAAACCCTTCACAATTTCTTCCATGTCATTGCCATTAGTGGTAATCACATGCCAACCAAAAGCTTCAAATTTAGCATGAAGGTTTTCCAAAGAAAGTACTTTTTCGGTAGGGCCATCAATTTGTTGTCCGTTGTAGTCGATACTAGCAATTAGGTTATCCACCTTGTTATGAGGAGCAAACATAAATGCTTCCCAATTTTGGCCTTCTTGTAATTCGCCATCTCCCAAAAGGGCAAAAACCAATGATTTGTCGCCATCAATTTTTTTGGCAAGCGCAGCGCCTATGGCAACTGATAAACCTTGTCCCAATGAGCCAGAAGCGACACGAACACCTGGCAGACCTTCATGGGTGGTAGGGTGTCCTTGTAATCTTGAATCCAGTTTTCTAAAAGTACTTAGTTCACTTACATTGAAATATCCTGCTCTAGCCAATACGCTATACCAAACTGGTGAAATATGTCCGTTTGATAAAAAGAAAAGATCTTCATTTTTACCATTCATGTCAAATTTCGGGTTATGGTTCAACACCTCGAAATATAAAGCTGTAAAGAAATCTGCACAGCCCAAAGATGCGCCCGGGTGCCCGGACTGTACCGCATGTACCATTCTCAGGATATCTCTCCTTACTTGGGAAGCGATATCTTCTAGTTCACTGATTGTATGTTTCATCCAAAAAAAATAATTGTTGTAATGTAACAAAGTTAATTTAAATATCCGTTTGCCAATTATTTAGGCTCGATTTTTTGCTCGGAATGATGTTTTTTGGCCTTATAGTTTTCCACAATATTGTGTTTGAGATAAAATAAATGTTGATAAGTTTGTTATAGTCATAAATATATTCTTATTTTGAGTATATTATTACCCAAAAATCAACAGATAAACGTTTTCGCTTATGAGGATTTCTACTTTTTTAACATTCTTGTTTTTTTCATCTTTTGCCTATGCCCAAAATGGCTCTATAGGTATTGGTACGGAAAAGCCTAACAATAAATCAATTTTGGAAATTTACTCTACCGAAAAAGGTTTGTTGATTCCCCGCTTAACTGAAACTCAACGAAATAATTTACAGGCAACGGGGGTAAGTAATACATCGATTAATGGTTTGTTGATTTACAATGTCACCACCAGTAAATTTAATAACTGGAATGTAGATAAATGGGAAGAGGTAGGTTCGCAGGGCGTAAAAGGTGATAAGGGTGATACAGGTGCCCCTGGGGCAAGCTGGTCGAACGGTACGCTTAATCCGCCTGTGTCCGCTACAGAACCAGCAGGGTCTAAAAATGGCGATTATTACCTGAATAATAATAGTGGAAAAGTATTTATAAGAGATGGCGGCATATGGAAAGAGGTCGCTAATTTAACTACTGGTGTGGTAGGCCCAGCGGGTCCAATTGGTCCCCAAGGTGCCAAGGGCGATATAGGTTTGCAGGGCCCTCAGGGTGTTCAAGGTGCCAAAGGCGATAAAGGAGATGTGGGAGCGATAGGTCCTCAAGGCCCAATTGGCTTAACAGGTCCTCAAGGTTTACAAGGTACCAAGGGAGATGTTGGCGCTGCTGGTCCACAAGGGCCAGCCGGAGCAACTGGACCGCAGGGATTGCCTGGGGCTAAGGGCGACAAAGGTGATGTGGGAGCTAAAGGTGATAAGGGAGATGTAGGAGCGGTAGGTCCTCAAGGACCAATTGGCTTAACTGGCCCTCAAGGAGCTAAAGGTGATGTAGGAGCTGCCGGTCCGCAAGGGCCTGTAGGAGCAACTGGACCTCAGGGTGCGCAAGGGACCAAAGGTGATAAAGGAGACAAGGGCGATGCTGGGGCGGTTGGTGCCCAAGGTCCACAGGGTTTAATTGGCCCGCAGGGGATTCAAGGGCCAAAGGGCGATCAAGGTGATCCGGGAGAGCAAGGGCCTGCAGGACCACAAGGTCCTTCCGGAAGTACTACGGCTTGGTTAAGAACAGGAAATGGTACAGGTAATATAGGGGGTACAACAACTCCTGGAGTGAATAGTGATTTTGTGGGAACAACCGATGCTAAAGAACTGATCATTGCATCAAACAGAAAAGAAGGAATAAGAATTGCTACTGACGGTAAGGTTCGAATTGGAGAAAAGGGCTCAAGCCTCACCTCGATTTCTAAAGCTTCATTGATTGCAGATCTGCCATCTATCGCAACAAAATCATTTTACAAGCAAACTTTTACGCTTACTGGAGTGGAAATAGGCGCTAGTGTTGCCGTATCTCCAAGTATTGAACTGCCTTACGGGCTAATTATTGCCTATGCTAGGGTGATAAGTGCTAACACTATTGAAGTTAAATTTATTAATGTTAGTGATAGTTCAATTGATTTGCCTTCGGCTACGTTTCATATTAGTGCTGTGCTATGATGAAAAGAAAAATTTATGTCGTTTTTCTCGTCGCTATAGTATTGCTGATTGGCAAAAAAGACACTTTTGCGCAATTGGTGAATAATGGGGTTAAGATATTTATCGACCAAAATGCCTTGTTGTATGTAGGGGATAAAAGCATTCACAATGATGGAATAGTATTGAATAATGGAGAGATGGTGGTTGAAGGCGACTGGGTAAATAACAAGACCGCTGTTTTTGCGCTGGAATCGAATGGTAAAGTTAGATTCATCGCAAAGCGAGCTATATTTTCAGGGACTAGTACTACAAGTTTTCCGAGATTGGTGTTTAGTGGGCTGGGGATTTTCGAGATAAAGAGCAACCAAGATGTAAGGTTGTCCCTGGACCTAGACGATGCCGAAGTTCAACTGGACAATAGCCAGCTTCATCTTGATAATAGCGGGGCTGCTTTGCTTAGAAATAAGGGTTTTATCAGTACAACAGGTAGTGGCCAGTTTATTAGGAACATGGATGCGGGGAAAGAGTATGTATTCCCGTTGGGCTCAAGTAAACTAGGTTTGATGAGATTTGTAACGCTTAAGCCTAAAGATGCAAGCGTCATTGGTGCATCATTCTATGACAAAGACCCTTCTGCTGATGGCTATAGTAGACTGAGTAAAGAAAACGCCATTGTTGGTGTTAATGACAGTTACTATCATGTTTTAAAGAATTGGAAAGGTAGCGGTGCTGCAGATGTAAGTTTTTATACCTCTTCGACTGAAAAATATAGTGCCCTGGTGAATTGGACCAGTAAAAATAATTGGGACCGAGTTTTTCCGGTAAGTACACAAGATAATAGTAGTTTCTTTCCGGGTTTGAGCAAATCATTGGTTTCGCAGGACGCTAAGTTGGTAAACGGTATTAGTGTGCCTTTTGCGTTCGCTGAAGTGACCAATGCCGGTCCACTTGAAATTTATAACGCTTTTTCGCCAGATGGCGATGGGAAGAATGATAGATGGGAAGTGAAAAATATTGATGCCTTTCCTGATAACGATTTAAAGATTTTTGATCGTTCCGGTAATTTGATATATCGGGTAAGCGGTTATAATTCCTCTAAATACTGGGATGGACAAAACGCTGCTTCAGGTACTTACTTTTATGTGCTACGGGTAAAAATAGACAGTAAGGACCAATTTTTTAAGGGATCTATCACTATGGTAAAAAACTAAAGCGATGAGAAGATTTTTACTTCAAATTTTGATTGTTGTTAGCCCGTTTGTGGCCAGATCTCAAAATGAGGTGACCTATAGCCAATATATGTTCAATAATTTATTGATTAATCCAGCGTATGCGGGCTATAAGGAAGATTTAAATATCAACCTACTCAGCCGTAACCAATGGGTTGGTTTAAAAGGAGCGCCTACAACGCAATCGTTAATTGTTGATGGTGCTTTCTTTAACAATAATAACGTGGGGCTGGGCCTTTCTATTTTGAACGATAGGGTTGGGATACAGGGGCAAACGGCTATTATGGCAAATTACGCTTATAGGTTACCTGTTGGCGAACAGGGAAGGTTGAGCTTTGGTGTAGGTGTGGGTGCCGTACAGTTTTCGTTAAATAGTGATAAGGCCATTATTGGCGACCAAACGGATCCATCTTTTAGTGGTGTGCAAAATTACCTTTCTCCCGATGCAAAGATTGGGGTGCACTATAGCGACAATATTTTTTATGCAGGACTTTCAGCAAATAACTTGCTCACCACTGCACTAAATAAAAATAATCAACGTGCAAAATTTATCATTTTGCCACCTGTCCACATTTTCTTAACAGTTGGAGCACTTGTAAATGTTAATGAAGATGTGAAATTTAAACCCTCTTTAATGTTGCGTGATGATCCCAATACTATGGGTAATTTTGATGTAAACGCATCTTTTTTGTTTAAGGATATGTTGTGGATAGGAGGGTCTTACAGAGTGGGTGTTGATATGTGGAAAAAAACTAACAATTTAAATGGGACTTTTCAACAAAATTCGCTTGTTGGATTAGTTGAAGTTTTTGTTGCCAAAAAGTTTAGGATTGGATATGCTTACGATTACAGTTTGTCGGATTTAAATTCATATTCATCTGGTAGCCACGAAATATCTTTAGGGTTAGTAATTGGAAAAAACTACAGAAACAATGCTTTAACTACTCCGCGGTACTTCTAACGCAGAGTTTCTATGACATTTAAAAAGTTTTTCAGGGTTGCAGCTCTTTTCTTGGTTATTTATCTCCTGCCTTCGGTACTATTTTCTGATGATATTAAGGAAGCTGATAAGCTTTATAGGCAACTTGACTATAAATATGCTCTTGAGATTTATGATAAAATCATGAAGACCAATCCAAGCATGGAGGTAGCCCAAAAAATTGCCAACTGCTACAGGTTTATCAATAATACAGAAGCTGCCGAAATCTGGTATAAAAAAACATTGACCTATCCTGATGCCTCAGCGGATAATTACAAGTATTTAGCGGAAGCTTTAAAACAAAATGGAAAGTTTGAAGAAGCGGCCAGTAATTATATGGCTTGGGGACAAAAAAATCCAACGCAAGTTAAGGAAGCAGAGCGGCAAGCTAACATTTGTGGCGTAGCAAAAACTTGGGCAGAAAATCCTGATATCGGAGCTTCTGTAGAAAGTGAAATTGGCCTTAATTCTGAAAATTCTGACTTTAGTCCAGCCAAATTTGGCTCAAATATCCTTTTGATTTCAGATCGTTGGCAAAAGAATAAAAAAGGTCAGGAAGTATATGGATGGACAGGTAACCCATATTTGAAAATATATAGTGCCACACCTTCTTCTAAACAGGTGGATATTTTAAAAGGTTCTATCAATAAAGGATTTCATAGTGGTCCCGTGGCAGTGTATCCAAGTTTGGATACGCTCATTTTTACCAGATCGGTACTGGCCAATAATAAAAAAGCTAAATTGGGAGAAGTGGGTAAGCAATATTTATTGATTGCTGTTAAGAAGGGAGATGAATGGGTAGAAAAGGACAAGCTTCCTTTTAATAGTGGAGGCGCTTTTTCAGTGCAGCATCCAGCATTATCACCTGATGGAAAGCTTTTGTATTTTGCTTCTGATATGCCTGGTGGTTTTGGCGGAATGGATTTGTACTATAGCGAAAAGCTACCTAATGGAAGCTGGAGTCAGCCTGTA
The DNA here is from genome assembly GCF_039594775.1 of Pedobacter sp. Taxonomy (GTDB): domain Bacteria; phylum Bacteroidota; class Bacteroidia; order Sphingobacteriales; family Sphingobacteriaceae; genus Pedobacter. Next base: position 262,327 of record NZ_JBCNMT010000004.1, read on the forward strand.
AATTGCGGAAGCCAAGTTAATACACCTCAAGATGATGTTTTTCCATCGGTTAGAAATGATGGTAAATTCTATTTTGCGTCAAGAGGACATATCGGTATGGGTGGCTTGGATATTTTTTCTGCGGTAGGTAGTCGTAGTAGCTTCAAGGACGTTGAAAATTTAAGAGCACCACTTAATTCTCCGAAAGACGATTTTGGCATTTTATTTAATGATGACAACAAGACGGGTTATCTTTCGAGTAACAGAAGTGGTGGTGTAGGATTAGATGATATTTATAGGTTTGCCACAGGTGTTAAGGCCGAGCCAAAATCGCAAGATAAAATTTATGCAGTAAATGGTTCTGTGGTTGAAAAGGGAACTAACCAACCTATTGCGGGGTTAGAGATATTATTGCTTAATAAAGATAAGGGAACTCAAAGCTCTGTTTTTTCTGATGCAAGTGGCAAGTTTGCTTTTACCTTGGATAAGGAAACTGATTATGTTGTGAAAGGGAATCCTCAGCAATATTTTACCAGCCAAACTGGGGAAATCTCGACCAAAGGCATTAATCAATCTACCATTTACGATATTAAATTTGAACTAGAAAGAGCCAAAGATGTTTTTACAGTGAAATTAAATAACATTTTCTACGATTTCAATAAATGGAATATCAGACCGGATGCTGTAGCGGATTTGAATAAAGTAAATGCATTTATGGTTAATATGCCTAATGTGAAAATGGAACTTGTTGCGCATACTGATGCTAGAGGTAAAGCAGCCTACAATCAGTGGTTGTCTGAAAAGAGAGCGAATAGTGCGATGGATTATCTGGTGAACAAAGGAGTGGCGGCCGACCGATTGACTGCTGTAGGTAAAGGTGAAAGTGAGCTGCTTAACCAATGTGCTGATGGTGTGAAATGTACTGAAGCACAGCATCAGCTTAACCGTCGTACCGAATTTAAAATTGTAAAAGTTACTCCGGTAATGGCAGTGGTTAAAAACGATAGGCAACTGATGAACTAAATAAACACACATTAATATAAATGAATCCTTTCCAGTTTTTGGAGAGGATTTTTTATGTGGTTTATGTTCGAGAGGAGAGATTTACGAAGTTTTAGAAACTTCGTAAATCTAAGCCTCAAAAAACTACTTTAACAATTCTAATACCTGTGCGGTAGAATTTTTAGTGTCCACTTTTTTAATGATGTGTGCAATATTGCCTTCCTCATCAATCACAAAAGTAGCGCGGTTAGTGCCCATGTATTTTTTACCATACATGTTTTTTTCACCCCAAACACCGTAAGCTTCTACAATATTTTTATCAGTATCGGCCAAAAGGGTAAATGGTAAATTATGTTTCGTGATAAATTTTTGGTGTGATTTTTCGTCGTCTATACTTACACCAAGCACCTCAATGCCTTTAGCCTGTAAACCTTGGTAATTGTCCCTAAAATCGCAGGCTTCTGCGGTACAGCCCGGGGTGTCATCCTTTGGATAAAAATATAACACCACCTTTTTACCTTTAAATTGGTCGAGTGTAACGGTATTCCCGTTTTGGTCTTTTGCGGAAAATGCAGGTGCTTTATCGCCTTCTTTTAGTGTACTCATTAGATTAACTTTTTTAAGAATTTAATTGGTTAATTGTTTATTGATCAAACAGCGATTATCTGTAAAATTCAATAGCGTATCTCTTCGTATTGTCTTTCATATCAACAACAAGTAATTCGAAGGTATGTTTACCTGCGGTAGTTTTTTCATCAAAGGTATGCCAAAGATTAGCTGTTTTGGTGTCGAACTCCATCAATACCCATTTGCCATCTATATATCCATTGAAGCTTTTAATGCCCGAAAGATTATCACTGATCCTAAAACTCATTTTGCTGATACCTGCCATATTTTTGCCGTTAGCAATGTTTACAGGGACGATATTAGGAGCAATAGTGTCTATAGCAATAAAGAAATTTCCAAAATTACGAGGTTTGGCTTTTACCCAGCCGTTTTCGAAATATCCGCCTTGTGATGAACGGTTGCTATTTACAATTAATGCCTTGTTTTGATACTTGGTAAGGGAACTATCGGCCTTTATCCATAGCTCGAAACCAGTATGCAAAGGCGTGAGGTTGTTTTGGATGTTGTGAATTTCGGAAAAGGCATTTTGTTGTGGCTTGGCTGTTTTCTTGTAAATAAAATTAAGGTCGTTGTACAGGGTGCCTTTGGGCAAAATTACTTTAACCTCATTATTGCCAAATTCATTTTGTTTGTTGTATCCGAATAAGGTGCCCACAGGAAAATCGGGAGTGTTAATTACCGCTTTTGAATCTGCTAGTACGTTAAAGGCCAGAGTGCTTTTATTTCCTCTGGCATCTGTGACGGTGTATTTAACGGTATGTAATTTGCCATCGTTAAAGGTAATACGGCCATTGTTTACCAAGTTAAAATAGATTTGCAATGGATTTCCTGGGTCTACGAAGCTCTTTTGAATGCTTTGTTTGGTACGCACATAGGTGGGGTAATCAATATGGGAATTGATGGCCTTGCTATTGTCGAAAGTAAAACGTTCAAGAGCAGAGGTGTAAACGGTAACACCGTCAACGACAAGTTCAATGGAATATACACCGTTATTGCCCGATGCTCCATTATGTCTATCGTTAGCTACAATGGCAAAGCCAACTTCGCCACTGAGGTGGATGGTATTTACTTGGTTAAGCTTATAGGTGCCCTTACCACCTGCAACTTGGAAATACTGTTTTGGGGTAAATTCGTTAAAAGGTTTTCCATTTAAGCGATAAACGTACATGGCGTGTATTACCGGAGGAATGTCGTCGGGAATACTGATGCCCAACAGTTGTGGGTTGATTGTTGCTTCGGTTTTGGCATCTCGTATTTCAAAATGCAGGTGTGGACCTCCGGAACTGCCCGTGTTTCCAGTATAAGCAATAACTTCACCTTTTCTAACAGGAATAAGGTCGGCTGTTGGAAATTCGTCGATTTCATACGACTGCTTTTTGTATTGAATGTTCTTTACAATTTGCGCTATTTTAGGGTTAAACCTAGATAAGTGCCCGTAAACGGTAGTGTAACCATTGGGATGATTAATGTAAAGTGCCAGTCCAAATCCGCTATTTTGTACTCTTAAACGAGAAATGAAACCATCTGCGGGTGCATAAACTGGGTAGCCGATTCGTTGATTGGTTCTAAAGTCAATGCCAGAATGGAAATGGTTGGCCCGTAGCTCTCCAAAAGAACCAGCCAAAGCTGGTGGTTCTATATCCAATGGCGACCTAAAATCGGTTAATGGATAGGTGTTGTTGCTGTAGGTTTGCTGAGCTTTTGAATCAAACGAAAGAAATGCCGAAAAAACAGCAGCTAAATAGGTAATGTAATGACGCATCTTTTATTTTATTTCAAAATTAAGGAGTTGTTTGCCTTCAAGCCAAGCCTCTAATCTGTCGCCCTGATCTACTCTTCCGACACCTTCTGGTGTTCCAGTAAAAATAAGGTCGCCCTTTTTAAGGGTAATATATTGTGAAACAAAGGAGATGATTTTTTCAAACGAAAACAGCAGGTTTGCAGTATGTCCTAACTGTTTAGTTTCGCCATTTTTTTTCAGCTCAAACTTTAAATCATAAAGGTTGCTGTAGTCAGCTTTTGGTGAAAAATTGCTCACCACAGCTGAATGATCAAAAGCTTTGGCTAGTTCCCAAGGTAAGCCCTTTTCTTTATGCTCTGCTTGGATGTCTCTTGCTGTAAAATCGATTCCTAAACCAATTTCATCGTAGTAATTGGCTGCAAATTTTTCTGAGATATGCTTGCCTTCTTTACAAACTTTAAGTACAATTTCCAATTCGTAATGTACATCATTAGAAAAACTTGGAATATAAAAAGGCTTATTGTCCTTTAAAACCGCGGTGTCGGGTTTTAAAAAAATGATAGGCTTGGTTGGGATGGCGTTATTGAGCTCTGCAGCGTGTGCGGCGTAATTTCTACCTATTGCAATGATCTTCATATTGCAAAACTAGCAAAAGAAAAATTGATATTAGAGTACCGATATTCTTTTAATGACAGGTTCTCCGCCAGCCATAATGCGTAGGAAGTAGATACCTGCATTTAATTTAGAGGGCATGTTATAGGTTTTGGTATGCTCTCCGTGAGGCAGACGCTCATTGGATAGTGTCACAATATCATTGCCCAACAAGTCGGTAATTTTAATAGAGATACTCGTTTCCTTTTCCAAGCGTAGGTTGATATTAAGTTGTTCTACTACCGGGTTTGGATAAATTTTAAGAATGGTAAGGTTTTTTTCACTCTTTTCTCTATTGGTCGTATTAGCGTTAACTACTGGATTTACAGAAGGTAAATAATTGTAAACGTTTGGTCTGTAGGGTTGTACGCTGCCCTTAATAACTGGAAATCGGTTGCTGGGCTTGGCTTTAAGTTTCAGGGAAATTCTGCTGGTATCAACCTTTTGAGCAAAAACAACAGAGCATATCAGCAAAAGCATAGCCGTAAGGCATGCTATATTGAAATTGAGCGCTATTTTTACTCTGTTTGTCTTCATTTAAATGTTTTACAAAAATATAAATAAATAAACAAAGAACTCAAACAAAGGGAGGCGTTATTATATTATTTAACAATATTTAACAAGGTAAAATATCTCCTCTATTTACGCCGGTTTTTTGGATAAGTTTTGGCTTTTTAATGAAATAGATTTTTATACTGATTATTTAATGTAATTTTGCAGTCAAATTTTAAGTACGTGTCAAGTCATAAAAACGTTAATGCCCTCACTGCCGGAGGGTTATTAGTTACACTGGGAATAGTGTTTGGTGATATCGGGACATCTCCCCTTTATACTTTAAAAGCAATTTTTAAATCGGTAATTGATACCGGGCAGCACATTACTCCCGATTTGGTACTTGGTGCTTTGTCGTGTATCATTTGGACTTTAACTCTCCAAACTACCATCAAGTATGTAATCATTACACTTAGGGCCGATAATAAAGGTGAGGGTGGGATTTTCTCGCTTTATTCGTTGGTGCGTAAAAAAGCCAAGTGGTTGGTGATTCCAGCAATTATTGGTGGAGCTGCGCTTTTAGCCGATGGCATGATTACGCCTAGTATTACCGTTACTTCGGCCATAGAAGGCTTGAAATTGAAATTTCCTGAAGTACAGGTTATCCCTATTGTAATTTCGATCATTGCCCTATTATTCATCATCCAACAATTTGGTACTAACTTGGTAGGTAAGCTTTTTGGGCCAATCATGCTGTTTTGGTTTGGGACGCTGGGAGTAATAGGTATTCTACAAGTTATTCACGATCCTTGGATTTTTAAGGCTTTGAATCCATATTATGCCATACACTTGATGGCTACCAATCCTGGAGCGCTATTGATTTTGGGAGGGGTTTTCCTTTGTACTACCGGAGCTGAAGCACTTTACAGCGATTTGGGCCATTGCGGTAGAAATAATATCCGCATTAGCTGGATTTTTGTGAAGTCGATGCTTATCCTTAACTATTTGGGACAAGGTGTTTGGGTATTGAAAAATGCTGGAAGCTATGACCCGCATGATGCACTTTCCAACCCTTTCTTTCAATTGGTGCCGGAAAGCATGGTGCTCTATCTGGTAATTTTGGCTACCACAGCAGCGGTAATCGCATCGCAAGCCATGATTTCGGGTTCTTTTACTTTGATATCGGAAGCAGTAAGGTTGAATCTATGGCCAAAAGTACGTATCAATTATCCGAGTGTACAAAAAGGACAATTATATGTGCCGTCTATCAACTGGTTGCTTTGTATAGGCTGTATCATCATTGTATTGGTTTTCAAAAAATCAGACAACATGGAAGGCGCTTACGGTTTAGCCATTAACCTTACCTTTTTGATGACCACCATTTTAGTGGCGGTGTATATGTTGCGTAAGAAATTCCCAATGTACCTAATTGTGATTTTTGTGGCTATTTACATGGCTATTGAACTTTCTTTCCTAGTAGGTAACATGGCAAAATTTGTGCACGGTGGTTGGGTAACGCTACTCATCAGTATGGTGTTGCTTAGTGTAATGTGGACTTGGTATGCCTCTAGAAAAATCAAGAATAGGTTTGTGAAATATGTGGAGATCGAAGATTACTATGACATCATCAAAGAACTAAGTAACGATACTTCGGTACCTAAATTCTCGTCGCAATTGGTATATCTAACCAGTGCTAATTTCAAAACCGAGATAGAGTCGAAAATTATTTATTCCATCATTCAGAAAGAGCCCAAACGAGCCGATGTTTATTGGTTGGTGCATGTGGATGTAATGGATGAACCTTATACGATGGATTACAAGGTGGAATTCCTGATCCCAGGAAAACTTATTCGAATTGACTTTAAGCTTGGTTTCAGGATTGAACAACGTGTAAACTTATTGTACCGTAAAGTAGTTGAAGAACTGGTTAAAAATGGGGAAGTAGATATAACCAGCCAATATACCTCATTAAATAAGCACAATATTGCGGGTGATTTTAGGTTCGTTCTGCTTGAAAAACATCTTAGTAAGTTTACCAATTTGAGCTTCTATGAAGAAACGATTATGGATTACTATTTTATTCTTAAAAAGTTGAGTTTGTCTGAAGTAACCAGTTTCGGTTTAGATTCAAGCTATGTTGATGTAGAAAAAGTGCCGTTGATTTTCGTAAGTCCAGATGATATTGAGCTGAACAGGTTGCCGGTGTAGGAGCTAGTGACTAGGGGTTAGTATTCGTTGCTAGTGGTTAGGAGCTAGGAATTAGTGATAGAAGTTAGGAGCTGTTAAGTTTTTGATAGGCACAATCTCCTTCAGTCTGCGGTTTTAATCTGCGGAATCAGCGGGGTGTGTTGGGAATTGTTTAGGAATTAGTGGTTAGGAGCTAGGAATTAGTAATAGTTGAGCTTTCTGCAAGTGGAATCTCTTCTTCGGTTTGTGGTCTAAATCTGCTAAATCAGCGGAAAATTAGCTAGAAGCCATTAGCCATTTATCCTTAACCATTAACCATTAATCATTAGTTAGTTATCTGCTTTTCAAATAAGCGTCTACCAAAAAGCAAATAGCAAATACTACAGAAGCATAGCCGTTGGTCGTAGCAAAAGCTCTGTCCACTTTGCTGATGTCGTTAGGCTTAACCAAGCGGTGCTGATAAACGAGCATGGTACAGAAAAATACCACTCCGGCATAATAAGGCCAACCGAAATCCATAAAGTAGATAGGAGCTATTACGCAAGCTGCAGATAAAACATGTAGAAAGGAAGAAAGTCTTAAAGCATTTTTACGGCCTAGCGCCGATGGTATTGAATGTAGTTTTTCAGAACGGTCAAATTCTTCATCCTGTAAGGCATAAATAATATCAAAACCACTTACCCAAAATAACACCGCAAATGAATATAAAACCGGGACAATGTTAAATTGGCCTGTAACCGCAATATAAGCACCTATTGGAGCCAATCCCAATCCAAGGCCTAATACCAAATGGCACAAAGCGGTAAAACGTTTGGTGTAACTATAAAACAATACCACAAAAATGGCAATAGGTGATAGGTAAAAACAAAGCGGATTGATTAAATAGGTCGTAGCAATAAAAAGCACGCAGTTAACAATCACAAAAATAAGTGCTTCCCTAGCCGAAATCTTTCCCGAAGGAATATCTCTCGTAACCGTACGAGGATTTTTAGCATCAATATCGCGATCTAAATACCTATTAAAGGCCATAGCGGCATTACGGGCAAATACCATGCACAATACTACAGCCAATAATAAATACCAATTAAATGGATTAGCAGTAGTGGTTACGCCCAAAAAAAAACCAATAAAGGCAAATGGCATTGCAAATATGGAATGGGCAAATAAAACTAGAGAGAAAAATTTCTTCATTAATGTGTTAAAAAACGGATTACTCTGATTTGCTGGCAGAATAAAATTGAGGGTCAATAATTGGTTTTACAAAATCTTCATTTACTTCTTGAACAAATTGCAACAGTTTTTCTCTCCCTTGCCCTTTTTCAGAAGAGGTGATGAAAAATGGAGGTACTTCTTCAAACCAGCCTAATAAGGCTTTATTAAACTTGGCTACATTTTGATCGGTTTTAGGGCCAGATTGCTTGTCGGCTTTAGTATACACTAATGCAAATGGGATTTGACATTCGCCCAACCACGAACAAAATTCTAAATCAATTTTTTGAGGTTCCAAGCGACTATCAATCAAAACAAAAACACACTGCAGATTCTCCCTTTTGGTAAGATAAGCCCTAATAAACTTCTCCCATTTCTCTCGGCTGCTCTTAGAAACCCTGGCATAGCCATATCCAGGTAAATCTACAATATACCATTTCTCATTAACTAAAAAATGGTTGATTAGCTGCGTTTTCCCAGGTTTCTGAGAGGTTTTTGCCAGACCTTGCTGATTGACCAGCATGTTGATCAATGATGATTTTCCTACGTTAGAACGACCGATAAATGCATACTCAGGCATGTCGGGTAAAGGCAATGCCGATACTTTGGTGTTACTAACTACAAAGGTTGCCGATTTAATAATCATGTTGCAAAGATAAGGTTAATTGTGAAAAACGTTTAATCGGTTAATCGATTGTCAAATACAATTAACCAGTTTTTACAGTTAACCGATTAACCAAAATAACCCTATCTTTGCCACACATTATGAATCCACAAATCACTCCATATTCCAGTACCGAAACCAAAAAAGAGCAAGTTGCCAATATGTTCAATAACATCTCTGGTACTTATGATTTCCTCAATCACTTTTTGTCTTTAGGTATTGATATCATTTGGCGTAAAAAGGCCATTAAGGAACTGTTATCATCTAAACCTCAAAAAATATTAGATGTTGCTACTGGGACTGGTGATTTCGCTTTTGAGTCTATCAAGATTTTAAAGCCGCAACAAATTATTGGAGTGGATATTTCGGAAGGAATGTTGAAAGTTGCTCGTAAGAAAATAGCAGAGCGAAATTTAGGGGACGTTTTTTCAGTGCAAAAGGGGGATTCGGAAGGGCTGAATTTTGAAGACAATACCTTTGATGCCATTACGGTGGCCTTTGGTGTGCGTAATTACGAAAATCTTGAAAAAGGATTGACTGATATGTATCGTGTATTAAAGCCAGGAGGAAAGGTGGTAATTCTAGAGTTTTCAAAGCCTAGGGCATTCCCAATCAAACAGTTTTATAATTTCTATTTCAAGCATATATTGCCATCTATTGGAAAAGTATTTTCGAAGGATAAAAAAGCCTATTCGTATTTAGAAGAGTCGGTACAGGCATTTCCTGACGGTAGAGACTTTACCACTTTGATGGAAAAAATTGGCTATCAACATACCAAACACCGTTCTTTAACGTTTGGTATTAGTGCCATTTATACAGGTGTTAAATGAAGAAACCTTTATTGATTCTCTTATGTTTCCTGTTTGCCAAATCTGTTCAAGCCCAAAACTGGGGCGGAGGAATTGATCAACAGGATTTCAACTGGGGTTTCAGTTTCCAATATGTGCTTTCAGAATATAAAATCATTACAAAACCCAATTGGCGGGAGCCTTTTATCAATACAGATCCACAAGAAGGACCTTTGGGGCCAGTAACACCGCCCCTAACAGGAATTAAACCTAAGCCATCCGTAGGATTTGGGATTGGTTTTGTGGTTAACTATAAGCTCAATAATAATGTTGATTTGCGTAGTACGCCCAGTTTAGTTTTTGCTGATAAATTGGTGGACTATACCTTTAGCACGGGGCCAGATAAAGAGCAAAAGGTGAGCCCTGTAATTGTGGATTTACCTTTGGGTATCAAACTAAAATCAGAAAGACGTAGAGACTTTAGGGCATATGTGCTTTTGGGTCTTAAATACTCATTGGATTTAGGAGCGGGCAAAAAACCAAAGGATGATGGTTTTGCATGGGCAGACCGCATGTTGAAAAACAAAGGTAAATATGCTTCATACGAAGCTGCTATAGGTTTTGATCTTTATTTTGAATACTTTAAAATGTCGCCTGAAATCAAGGTAAGCCATTCTTTTAAAGACGTTACCAAGCGAGAAGGACATCCATATGACACCCCCATAGACCGGGCAATTTTACGAAATTTTACTTTCAGCTTGTTTTTTGAGTAAAGCGCTTTTAAGAAAAAGCATAACTTTGTGCAAAATCCAATAAAAACAGATGGCCAAAATAGCATTAATTACCGGGGCAACATCTGGCATTGGCGCTGCCTGTGCTGATACTTTTGCCGCCCAAGGTTATGATTTAATCCTCGTTGCCAGAAGGGAAAACCTCTTAGACAGTCAGGCGCAACAGCTCAATGAGAAGTATGGGGTTAAAATCAAAAGACTTGTTGCCGATGTAAGGGATAAGGAAAACATTAATTATGTGCTAGACACCCTGCCTGCCGAGTGGAAAAATGTAGATGTATTGGTTAACAACGCTGGTTTAAGCCAGGGGCTTGATCCCATAGATAAAGGTGATACGGAAGATTGGGATACGATGATTGATACGAACGTTAAAGGTTTGCTATACGTGACCAAAGTAGTATCGGGATGGATGGTAGAGCGAAAACAAGGGCATATCGTCAATATTGGTTCCATTGCCGGAAAAGAAGTTTATCCTAATGGGAATGTATATTGCGCCACTAAGCACGCAGTGGATGCATTGAGTAAGGGGATGCGTATTGATCTTTTACCACATAACATTAAAGTAACGCAAATTAATCCGGGGATGGTAGAAACTGAATTTTCTATTGTACGTTTTAAAGGTGACGAAAATAGGGCTAAGAAAGTTTATGATGGACTAGAACCTTTAATTGCACAAGACATTGCAGACGCCATTTGGTATGTAGTAAGCAGGCCGGCACATGTTAACATTAATGATATGCTGATTATGCCGACTGCCCAAGCCACAGGAACGATAGTAAAAAGAGACTAGAATTGTTTAACCGTTAAAATCGTTGATTTGTTTAATTGCTACTGAACGATTAACAGATTTACCAACAAAACAATTAACCAGTTAAACAAATAAACATTTAACCCATTTGAACATGATATCAACAAATATAGATCAGGAAATAAAACAGGCCATGTTGGCTAAAGACCAAGTAAGATTAAGAGGTCTTAGAGCTATAAAATCTGCATTGCTATTAGCAAAAACAGAAAAAGGCCAAACTGAAGAGCTTAATGAAGAAGCTGAAATAAAAATTTTACAAAAACTGGTTAAGCAGCGTAAAGAATCGGCTGATATTTACCAGGCTCAAGGTAGAGATGACCTTTACCAAGTGGAACAGGAAGAAATTGATGTAATTTCTCAGTTCTTGCCAAAACAATTGGAAAGGGCAGAAATAGAGTTGATTATCTCCAAAATAATTGCCGAAACAGGAGCCACTTCCATTAAAGAAATGGGTAAAGTAATGGGCTTGGCCAATAAAGAATTAGCAGGGAAAGCTGAAGGTAAATTGATAGGAGAAGTGGTGAAAAGCCAGCTTTCATAACCCTTTAAAAAGACGATTAAACACCGTAAATGTTAAAATGTGATTTTAATTCTCATTAATTACATTTACTCTATTAACTTAGTGGCATATACCAAGACCATACATAAAAATATTTATGAATTACGAAGTAATTGAACAAGAGGGATTTAAATTTATTGAGGTTGGAGAAGGAGAACCTTTAGTATTACTTCATGGTTTAATGGGCGAACTAAGCAATTGGGAGCATGCTATAGACAAGTTCAAATCGAGCTATCGCGTACTTGTGCCCATTTTGCCTATATACGAATTGCCCATTTTAACTTTGGGAGTAAAAAGTTTATCTAAATATTTACATCGTTTCCTTAAGTTCAAAAAATTAAACCAAGTAGTTTTAGTAGGGAATTCTTTAGGTGGTCACGTGGGTTTAGTATTTACTGTTGCCCATCAGGAATTTGTAAAAGCATTAGTGCTTACAGGAAGCTCTGGTTTATATGAAAATGCTTTCGGGGGGTCATTCCCAAGAAGAGAGAGCTATGACTTCATCAAGGAAAAAGTGGAATTTACTTTCTATGATCCTGCCACAGCAACTAAGGAATTGGTAGATGAAGTATTCCAGACAGTTAATGATCGTTCGCGTGTAATTAGAATATTAGCGCTTGCCAAATCGGCCATTAGGCACAATATGGCAAAAGAACTTAAAAAAATTACCATTCCGGTATCGTTAATATGGGGAAAACAAGATAAAGTGACCCCGCCTGATGTAGCGGAAGAGTTTCATGAATTGTTGCCTAATTCAGAGCTGAACTGGGTTGACAAGTGCGGACATGCCCCTATGATGGAGCAACCAGAAATATTTAATAGCCATCTGGAAAAATTTTTGGACAGAATTTTGCTTAAGTAAACTATATGCTAGCAGGAGAACTCATATCAAACGTTATACCGCCACTGCGTACTTCCGATACCGCTCGGAAGGCTTTGGAGCGTATGAATGAGTTTAAACTGTACCATTTGCCCATTGTTAACGAAATTCAATATTTAGGCTTAGTTTCTGAAGAGGAGCTCATGGAAGCTCGCGACATGGAAATCGCTATTGGCGCCTTGCCCGTAAAGTTATTGAATACGTTTACTTTTGAGAACGCCCATATTTATGAAGTAATCAGACTGTTTAGTGAACTGCAGCTTTCGGCGGTACCCGTACTTGATCAGCAAAAGAATTATTTGGGTATCATATCCATTAATAATCTATTGAATTTCACAGCTAACCTTTATTCGGTAAGTGAGCCAGGAGGTATTATCGTGCTTTCTATTAGTAACAGAAACAACTCGTTGGCTCATATGGCTCAAATAGTTGAGGCAGATAATGCACAAATACTTTCTTCATATATCAATACCTTCCCCGATTCTACCAGATTAGAAGTGACCTTAAAAATTAATAAAACAGAAATTTCTGCAATAGTGGCCGCCTTTGAGCGCTACGATTATGAAGTTAAAGCAGTATTTAATAATAGTAGTCATGATGACGATTCAATGGATAGATTTGATTCGTTCATGAACTATTTAAACGTATAATTCTTGCATGAAAATAGCCTTATACGGTAGGGATTTTAATGATAGCGTATTGCCCTTTGTACAAGAGGTATTTGATGCGCTTACTGCCAATCAGATTGAAATTACCGTTTATCAAAAATTCTTTGAGTTTATAAAGAATAAATTGGTATTGCCCCATAATCTCGCCACTTTTTCAGGACACAAGGAGTTGGTAAACAGAGCCGATATTCTGGTAAGTTTAGGTGGCGACGGAACACTTTTGGACACCCTTTCATTTGTCCGTGATTCGCAAATTCCAGTCATTGGGATTAATTTTGGTCGTTTGGGATTTTTGGCAAGTATCAATAAATCTGAAATTGATGCGGCTATCAAGGCGTTGGTAAATGGCGAGTATACCATTGATAAACGTAGCTTGCTTAACCTAGAATCTAAAACCGGGTTGTTTAATGACGAAAATTTCGCTCTGAATGACATCACCATCCACCGTAGAGACGATTCAGCGATGATGATTATCCATGCCTATATGAATGGAGAATTTGTAAACTCCTACTGGGCCGATGGCTTGATCATCGCTACACCTACAGGTTCAACAGCCTATTCATTAAGTTGTGGCGGGCCAATTATATTGCCGAGCGCCCAAAACTTTGTCATTACGCCTGTAGCGCCACATAACTTAAATGTTAGGCCCATTATTGTGCCTGATGATGTAGAGCTTACCTTTGAAGTAGAAGCACGTAGTACCAAATTCTTACTTACTTGCGATTCGAGAACCGAGACGGTAGATCGGAGCGTGAAAATCAATATCAACAAAGCAAAATTTAACATAAATCTTATTCGTCTTAACAATGAAACGTTTTTAACTACGTTAAGGAATAAATTGCTTTGGGGTATTGATACCCGTAACTACTAGAATGAGTTATAAAAAGACGCTATTAGCCATTGTTTTAACTACGCTTTTTGCCTTCAACACTATGGCCCAAGTATGGGAAATAGGTGCACAGGCAGGTGGTGCTGGCTATATGGGCGATTTAAATCCTACAAAGCCATTGAAAATTAGTGGACTTTCTTTTGGTGGTTTTGCAAAAGTTAATTTCGACCCCAATTGGGCACTTTCCTTAAATTATAATTTTGGTAAGATTAAAGCTGATGATGCCAAATCCTCTAATGAAGGTTTCAGAGCACGTAATCTTAGTTTCAGCAATAACCTCCATGAAATTAGCTTTATGGTTGACTTTAATTTCTTTGATTATTTTGCGGGGGGAGGTTTCTCAAAATTTTCGCCCTATCTCTTTACCGGAATAGGTGGAGTAATTTTTAACCCAAAAGCAGTTTATCAAGGAAAGGAATACGATCTGGCTTCTTATCAAACGGAAGGAGAAGCATATAAAACTTATGCATTGAGTGTTCCGTTTGGTTTAGGGGTGAAATACAGAATTGGTGAAAGATGGAGCCTGATGAGTAACATTGGATACAGAAATGCCTATACCGATTTTTTGGATGATGTGAAAGGCCTGTATCCCGACGCCAGTAAACTTTCAAGCGATCCCAATACTCGTCAGATGCAGCAAATTTTGTCAGATCGTTCCGGAGAAAATACAGGAAATTATATTGGTTTGCCTAATACCCAGCGTGGAGATTTTAGAAAAAGAGATACTTATATGTTTGTAGGTATTGGCATAACTTATACCTTTGTGAGCCAAAAGTGTTTTTAACTCATAACGACCTCAAAAACAGTAAATGAATTTTAAAGATCAAATAGATATTAACCGCTTACCAGAGCATATTGCTATTATTATGGATGGCAATGGTCGGTGGGCAAAAAACCAAGGAAAATTTAGGGTTTTTGGGCATGAGAGTGGAGTGCTTTCCGTAAAGGACATTGTGGAAGGCTGTGTAGAGATAGGCGTTAAATATCTTACTGTTTATGCTTTTTCAACAGAAAACTGGAATCGTCCAATTGATGAGGTGAATGCACTAATGGAGCTGTTGATCTCTACAATTAACCAAGAGGCAGAGACACTTAACAGAAATAACATCAGGCTAAATGCCATAGGTGATTTAAAATCGTTGCCCCAAAAATGTATAGACGATTTGGCAGATGCCATGAATAAAACCAAGGAAAATACAAAATGTACCTTAACCTTAGCATTGAGCTATAGTGCAAAATGGGAAATTGTTGAAGCCGCAAGGAAAATAGCGGAGCAGGTAAAAGATGGCCAAATTGGTGTTGATCAAATTGACGAAAAGCTTTTTGCTTCTAAGCTTACTACTGCAAACATTCCCGATCCTGAGTTGATGATCCGCACCAGTGGCGAGCATCGCATCAGCAATTATCTTTTATGGCAAATGGCCTATACAGAATTGTATTTTACCGAAACTCTATGGCCAGATTTCAGAAGAGAACACCTTTATGAAGCCATTGTAAATTATCAAAAACGCGAACGTCGCTTTGGCAAAATTAGTGAACAACTTAACTAATTTTTCTTTTAACACTTTTTAACAGGAGTTTAAATTAACTTAGCAACGTTTTTTAGATTGTAAATGAGAAGAATATATCACCTAGTATTTTTGCTATTGATGGGTTTACCAGCATTAGCTCAAATTCGTAACCCACAACAAGCTACACCTTCATTAAAAGTAAATGGTCTGAACCTAGATTATTTTGCTCCAAGAGAATATATTATTGGAGGAACAACATTGTCAGGTTCTAAATATTTAGATAAAGATGTTATCATCGTACTTTCTAAATTAACAAAGGGAGAAACCATTATGCTCCCAGGAGAAGCAACAGCCAATGCCATTAAAAACTTATGGGCACAAGGCTTATTTGATGACATTAAACTAAACGTATCCAAAATTAATGGCGATACCGTTTATTTTGATATCGAAGTAGTAGAACTTCCGCGTTTAAGCGGCTTAGAGTTTACAGGAATCAGTAAATCTCAAAAAACAGATATTCAGGAGAAACTGGGAGATAAGGTAGGTAAATCTATCATTAACGATAACCTTTACAACACCACCAGGTCTGTAATCACTAAATTTTTGTATGAAAAAGGATTTTTCTATACTAAGGTAGATTATAAAACCAAACCAGACCCTAATCAGGAGAACAGTATGATTCTTCAGGTGAATATTGATAGAGGGAAAAGAGTTAAAGTTCAAAAAATTGAGTTCGAAGGAAACAAGGAATTTAAATCGGCAAAGCTTAGAAAATATCTAAAGAAAACTAAGCAACGCGCTTTCTATAAAATTTTTGGTAGCGGAAAGTTCAATAAAGAAAAGTACGAAGAAGACAAACTTAATTTCGTAGCCAAGTTGCACGAAAAAGGTTATCGTGATGCAGCACTGATCAGTGATAGTGTATATCGTTATAATGATAAAACTGTAGGCATCAAAATCAAAATGTACGAAGGCCCCAAATATTATTTTGGTAAAATTAGCTGGGTAGGTAACGCAAAATACTCTACAGATTTATTGACCAAAATTTTTGGTATTGAAAAAGGCGAAGTATTTAGTGAAGAAAAACTAGAGAAAAAGCTAAGAGGTAGTGCCAACGGTGATGATGTTTCGAGTCTTTACTTGAACGATGGTTATTTGACGTTCAATGTTGATCCAGTACAAACCAGAATTTATGGCGACACCGTAGACGTTGAAATGCGTATTTACGAAGGTCCAAAATATACCGTTAACAAAGTAAGTGTAGTGGGTAATACAATCACTAATGATAGGGTAGTATTGAGGGAAATTCGTACCAAACCTGGCGATTATTTTTCGAAAGAGGCTTTAATACGTGGTGTTCGTGAAATTGGCCAGTTGGGTAATTTCGACGAATCCAAAACTAATCCGGTACCTAAGCCAAATCAAGATGGTACAGTAGATATTGTTTATCACGTAGAAGAAAAACCTTCAGATCAGATTGAATTATCAGGTGGTTTTGGTGGTGGCCGTGTAATTGGAACCCTGGGGCTAACTTTCAATAACTTCTCCTTAAAGAATTTATTTAAAGGAGAAGCCTATAGGCCATTGCCAAAAGGAGATGGACAAAAACTAAGTTTACGTGGACAAACGAACGGTAAGTACTACCAATCATATAGCTTCTCATTCTCGGAGCCTTGGTTTGGTGGTAAAAAACCTGTAAGTTTTGGCGTAAGCGCATTTACCTCATTGCAATCCAATGGTCTTGCAAAAAGCAATGCTAACTACTACGGTATCCGTTTAAATGGAGTATCGTTTAGTTTGGGTAGAAAACTAAAATGGCCTGATAACTGGTTCTCTTTGGTACACTCTATCAACTTAAACCAATATATCTTAAATAACTATCCTGGTTACTTATTCAGCACAGGAGAATCATACAACTTAAATATTACCCAGGAAATTGCTAGGGATTCAAGAAATCACCATATTTTCCCAACAGGTGGAGCTTATTTAAGGTTCACTGTACAAGCTACTCCTCCTTACTCGTTATTTAACAATGTAAATTACAATACCGCTTCCGACAAGCAACGTTATAAATTTACCGAGTATCACAAATGGAAATTTGAAGCACAGTTTTTTGAAACTGTGGTGGGCAAATTGGTGTTCAAGGGACAAGCACAGTTTGGTTTCTTAGGCTCGTATAACAGTGCAGTAGGTCAATCGGCATTTGAACGCTTTAAGTTAGGTGGTGATGGTATGCAAGGCTTCGACTTCTTGCAAGGGTCAGAGATTATTGCGATGCGTGGCTATGCCAACAATGCTGTAATTCCGGTGGGTGCAAATCCATCTATTGCACAAAGTTCGGGTAGCCCAATATTTACTAAATATGTAATGGAATTACGTTATCCGGTAATTAATTCGCAACAAGCAACTGCCTTTTTAACCGTTTTTGGTGAAGCAGGTAATACTTGGAATAAGTTTGGCGATTTTAATCCGTTTAATGTTAGAAGGTCCGCAGGTATAGGAGCTAAAATATTTTTACCGATATTTGGATTGTTGGGTATTGACTATGGACACGCCTTTGACAGAATTCCAGGCGTACAAGATGGAGGTAAACAAAACTTCACCTTTAGTATAGCCCAACAACTAGGTGGATTTAATTAATTGAACACAATTTAGAAACCAGGAGATATGAAAAAGATATTTTTTATAAGCTGCTTACTTCTAGTGACATTGGGAGTATCGGCACAAAAAACAGCTTACGTTGATACGGAATATATCCTTAAACATATACCCGATTATAAATCATCTCTAACTCAGATAGAAGGTTTATCAAAACAATATCAAAAAGAAGTTGACGATGTATTTAAAGAGGTAGATGCCATGTACAGAACCTATCAAGCAGATCAGGTACTTTTAACTGATGACATGCGCAAACGTAGGGAAAATGATATCATCGAAAAGGAAAAGAAAGCAAAAGAACTGCAACGCCAAAGGTTTGGTCCAGAGGGAGATTTATTCCAGACCAGAACTAAATTGTTGAAACCAATTCAAGAAAAAGTTTCAACTACGGTTGCAGAAGTTGCAAAAAACAAATACATTGACTTCGTTTTTGATAAAAGTAGCGAAAGCACTATGATGATTTATGCAAGTGCCAACTACGACATCAGCAACGATGTAATTATTAAACTAGGATTTAAGCCAGGTACATTGGTAAAATAACACACACAGAAAACAAATATTAGGAAAAATAAAAAATGAAAAAGTTAATTAAAGGATTATTTGTAGCTGCAGGATTACTTTTAACTACTCAGGTTGTAAACGCTCAACAAAAGTTCGGTCATCTAAATTCAGACGAAATTTTCGCAGTATTGCCAGAAGCAAAAACGGTTTCAACTACAATTGAAAACTTGGCAAAGTCTAAACAAGGAGAAATTGACAAGATGATTGCTGAGTACCAAACTAAATATAAAGCTGCTCAGGAAAAAGAGAGAACAATAAGTGAGGCAAACAAAGAAGTTGTAGTTAAGGAACTTCAGGCTGCTCAAAATGAGCTACAGGATTTACAAAAAAGAATTGAAGATGCTCGTACAAAAGCAGATAAAGATTTAAGAGATAAACAAGCCGAGCTATATCCTCCTTTGCAACAAAAAGTAGCTACAGCTATCAATTCAATCTCCAAAGAAAAAGGTTTGGCATATGTTTTCGATACAGCTGCTTCACAAGGTTTCAATAACTTGGTATATTTTGATGGAGGCGAAGATATTACAGGTGCGGTAAAAGCTAAATTGGGTATTTCCGCTACTACTGCTCCGGCTGCTAGTAAACCTGCTACAGGTCCAGCTAAAAAACCTTAATTTTAAACAATAAAATTAAATAGCGGAATTAGTTTAACTGGTTCCGCTTTTTTGTGCTCATGAGCTTCCAAAAAAATGCAATAGGAATATTCGATTCTGGTTTTGGCGGTTTAACCGTTTTTAAAGCCATTGCGGAGCAATTACCTAACTATAACTATATCTATTTAGGTGATAATGCCCGTTCGCCTTATGGTGATCATTCTTTTGAAACCGTTTATCAATATACCTTGGAGTGTGTGGAGTGGTTGTTTGCTCAAGGCTGCCCCGTGGTAATCTTAGCATGTAACACAGCCTCAGCCAAGGCACTACGCAATATTCAACAACTCGATTTGCCAAAAAAATATCCTCTAAACAAGGTGCTGGGGGTAATTAGGCCTACTGCAGAAGTGATAGGAAATATGAGTAATAGTAAGTCTATTGGAGTATTGGGTACCAGGGGCACGGTACGTTCCGAATCTTACCTCATTGAAATCCACAAATTTTTTCCAGAGACTAACGTATATCAGCAAAGCTGCCCGATGTGGGTACCTTTGATAGAAAATGGTGAGTATGAAAATGAAGGTGCAGATTATTTTGTCAAGAAATATTTGAATGAGTTATTGAGCCAATCTGATCAAATAGATACTATTTTGTTAGCTTGTACGCATTATCCTTTATTGGTGCCTAAAATAAAAGAACAGCTCAATTCAAACATTAATATTGTTGCACAGGGCGATATTGTGGCAGCCAGTCTGGTTGATTATCTGAAAAGACATTCGGAAATCGATACTCGTTTAGGCCAACAATCCGAGCAGGCTTTCTATACTACTGGTGATGCCGAAGCATTCGATCAACATGCTTCTGTTTTTCTAGAAAGAAGTATTATCTCTACAAAAGTGAAAGTCTAACTTTTTCTGTCTCAAAAATATAACACAAAAATGATGTATATATAGAAAATCAGGTATTTTCTTACTAGGTTTTCATTGTGTAAAAGGGTAAATTTGCACCTTCATTCACAATCAATGAGCGAACAAATCAAACACGAGTGCGGAATAGCCTTTATCCGCTTGTTAAAACCTCTCTCATATTACCAGGAAAAATACGGTACTGCACTCTATGGCCTCAACAAATTATACTTGTTGATGGAGAAACAGCATAACCGTGGTCAAGACGGAGCAGGTATTGCCACCATTAAGTTAGACATGAAACCGGGTAGCCGCTACATCAGCCGTTACCGTTCAATGGCACAAAATGCCGTTGCAGACATTTTCGGTTACGTGCAAAACAAATTTGTGGGCATACAGGAAGAAACACCAGAACTGATGAAAGATACTGAGTTCTTGAAACAGAACGTAAGTTTCATTGGTGAAGTTTTGTTGGGACACCTGCGCTATGGTACACACGGTAAAAACAGTATTGAAAACTGTCACCCCTTTTTACGCCAAAACAACTGGATGACCAGAAACTTGGTGATTGCGGGTAACTTTAACATGACCAATGTTGACGAGTTGTTGGAGCAACTGTATGAACTTGGACAACATCCGAAAGAGAAAGCAGATACGGTAACAGTATTGGAAAAAATTGGCCATTTCTTGGACGATGAAAACCAGCTCTTGTTTGATGAATATAAAAAAGAAGGCCTTAGTAACGTAGAGATTACTCAAAAGATATCTAATAGCCTAAATGTGGCCAACATTCTTCGTCGTTCAGCCAAAAGCTGGGATGGCGGTTACACGATGTCGGGTATTATAGGCAACGGTGACGCTTTTGTGATGAGAGACCCAGCAGGTATCCGTCCAGCGTTTTATTACGTTGACGACGAAGTAGTGGTAGCGGCATCGGAGCGTCCGGCTATACAAACTGCTTTTAAAGTACAGATCAATAGCGTAAAGGAAATTAAGCCAGGTCATGCCTTAATCATTAAAAAGGATGGAACCGTTTCGGAAGAAATGTTCCGTGAACCATTGGAGAAAAAAGCCTGTTCGTTCGAGCGCATCTATTTCTCAAGAGGTAGTGATGCCGATATCTATAAAGAACGTAAAAAACTGGGCGAATTATTATGCCCACAAGTATTGAAAACCGTAAACTACGATTTAAAGAATACTGTTTTCTCGTTCATTCCGAATACCGCAGAGGTATCTTTTTATGGAATGGTAGATGGTTTGCATAAATACATTAGGGATGTACAAAAAGAGACTTTATTGCAACGCAAAGAGGTTTTGGATGATACTGCTCTTGATGAATTACTATCTATGCGTCCTCGAGTAGAGAAATTGGCCATTAAAGATGTGAAGTTGCGTACCTTCATTACGCAAGATGCGGATAGGGGAGAAATGGTGGCTCACGTTTATGATACCACTTATGGCGTAATCAAAAACCATACGGATACTTTGGTAGCGGTAGATGATTCGATTGTAAGGGGAACAACCTTGAAACAAAGTATCATTAAGATCATTGATAGGTTGCATCCTAAGAAAATCATTATCGTATCCTCAGCGCCACAAATCAGATATCCTGATTGCTATGGTATAGATATGTCTAAAATGGGACAATTTGTAGCTTTTGATGCCGCTATCCAATTATTAAAAGAAAGAGGCCAAGAGCATATCATTGAAGAAGTTTACCAAAAATGTAAAGCTTCATTGGAGTTGCCTAAAGAGGAAATTGTGAACCATGTAAAAGAAATTTATGCATCGTTTACCCCTCAGGAAATCTCTGACCAAATTGCAAAAATTATTACCCCAGCAGATACTGTAGCGGAAGTAGAAGTGATTTACCAAACTTTGGAAAATCTACATGAAGCTTGTCCTAACCATATGGGCGATTGGTACTTCTCGGGAGATTATCCAACCCCAGGCGGTAATAAAGTGGTAAACAAAGCTTTTGTAAACTGGAAAGAAGGAAATAACCAAAGAGCATATTAAGTTGAAAGTGAAAAGGCTAAAGTAAAAAACGCCGTCATTTCGACGAGTTTACGAGGAGAAATCTAACATCAAGATGTAAGGTTTCTCCTTTTTTGTTTTAGGTTGCCACGTCATTGCTATAGCGGGACTTTGTCATTCAGAGCGTAGCGAAGAATCTTAAAGTGAAAAGAGTTTACTATCATACTTTGTAAGATTGCTTCTCCCTATGAAAATCGGTATCGCAATGACGAGCTATTGAGGGTTTCTATTAAACTAACAAACTATAAATCGGCAATTCCTCTACAAAAAGAAATCCTTTATTTTCGTGGTCTATTTGTGCATAGTAATGATTAAGCCCATTGGTAATCACAATCCATTTGGCTTTGTAAACAGAATTGTATCGAGCTGCTTGATCAAAGGTAGCCTGTGTAATATTTACCGATGGCGCTTTACATTCAACTACCATCAATTTTTCTCCACTATTCGTATAAATCAAAATATCACTGCGCTTTCTGGTTTGATTAAGGCTTAAGCCACCCTCAATTTGCATTAAACTTACAGGGAATTGTTTTTCATTGATCAGGTATTTGATAAAGTGTTGACGGACCCATTCTTCTGGCGTGAGTACCAGATGTTTCTTTCTCGCTTCATCAAAAATATAATGTACACCATCTCTTTGGGTAATTTTAAAAGGATGAAAAGGTAAATTGAGTGGAGTAGGATTGAACATTGACTGGCAAAGTTAAAAGTAAAAAGCTAAAAGTAAAAAGTTAGAGATTGCAATGTTGTAGGCAGCGTAATATATTAATTTCTCATTTTAAATTCACTCATTCACTCATTCTAAAATTTGTAACTTTGAACAATGAGCGCCGATGAAATCATCAAGGATATAAAAGCAAGAAAATTTAAGCCAGTATACCTATTGCAGGGAGAAGAACCTTACTATATAGATCAGATTGTAGATTATATGGAAAAGAATATTCTCTCTGATGGTGAAAAAGGTTTCAACCAGACTGTGCTATACGGGAAGGATACGGATATGGCTACCATTATGAACGCCGCGAAGCGTTATCCAATGATGTCCGAATATCAGCTGATTGTCGTAAAGGAAGCACAGGATTTGAAATGGGGTAACGAAGGCGCCAGTAAGGAAGCCGATTTTACGCTTGCTTATTTTGAAAAGCCTTTACCAAGCACTATTCTGGTGCTGGCCTATAAGTACGCCAATTTTGATAAGCGAAAAAAGATCTACAAAGCCATTAACAGTAATGGTGTTGTTTTTCAGAGCGACCCTGTGCGTGACTATAAATTGGTGCCATGGATTGAAGAGCATATTAAGGGAAAAGGTTATAAGATTGATCCGCAAGCGGTGGCACTAATGGCCGAATATCTAGGAACCGATCTTTCTAAAATTGCCAACGAAGTAGAGAAACTTTGTTTGAACATTGATAAAGCTACTACTATTCAAACAGATCACATTCAAAGAAATATTGGAATTAGTAAAGAGTATAATGTATTTGAATTGCAGAAAGCATTGGTCACTCGTAATGTGGTAAAAAGCAATCAGATCATCAATTATTTTGCGGGCAATCCAAAAGCCAACCCAATGATCATGGTAATGGCAAATCTTAATTCCTATTTCTCTAAAATATTAAAATACCATTATTTGCCCAACAAGGCCGATGCGCCGAGGGAGCTTGGGGTAAGCCCGTACTTTATTAAAGATTACGAAGCTGCTGCCAGAACCTTTAGTGCGGGAAAAACTTTTGATATTATCAGCTTGCTTAGGGAATATGATCTAAAAAGCAAAGGTTTAGATAGTACCGGTAATATTTCGGATGGAGATTTGCTGAAAGAACTGGTTTTCAAGATCCTTCATTAAGCCCTTCGCTTATATTTATTCAAAATCCTTTAGGATGTAACTAAGAAGTTATACGTAATTCTGAAATTATCGTAGCGCTAAACTTATTTTTACTTCGCAATTAACTTATTCAAAAAATTGATGAAGAAAAATTTATTTACCCTATTAATGGTTGCTGGTGCGGTGACTTTTGCACATGCTCAACGACCAACTCAAGGTGGTGCCCCAACCGACACTACTCGTAGAGCTCCAGGTGCATTTGGTGCTGCCGCTGCTCCTAGAGCACAGCCAAAGCCTTATGATCAAGTGATCACTAGCAAGGCTTTTACTCGCAAAGGCATGATTACTGCCCATAGGATTGATGACAAATTCTATTTTGAGATTGCCGATAGTACTTTAAACAGAGATATTTTGGTGGTAAGCCGGATCTCAAAATCAGGGGCCGAAGTACGTGCAGCCCAAGGTTATGCCGGCGACCAAATTGGTAGCTCAGTGATCCGTTTTGAAAAAGGACCTAATAATAGAATTTTCATGCGTAAGGTAAGCTTTAGAGCTTATAGCGCAGACAGTACTTCTTCGATGTACCAGTCTTTGAAAAACTCTAGCATACAGCCTATTGCTGCTTCATTTGATATTGCAGCTTATACGCCAAGTAAAAATGGTAGTGTAATTGATGTGACTGCTTACATCAACAGCGATAACGACATTTTTTACTTCGGTTCTTCAATGTTCAAATCTAGATTTGGAATTGGAGCGCAACAGGCAGATAGAAGCTATATCCAGGATGTGAAGAGCTTCCCTACCAACGTAGAAATTAAAACCGTAAAAACCTATGCTAAAGCTGCTCAAAGTTCAGGAATGGGTGGCGGTGGTGGCACACCTTCTTTTGGTGGTGGTGGTGCCCCAACTGGTTCTGTTACTTTAGAATTGAACACTTCATTGGTAATTTTACCTAAAGTGCCGATGAAAGCCCGTTATTTTGATCCTCGTGTAGGGTATTTCGCGGTAGGTTATACCGACTTCGATTTAAACCCTCAAGGAGTTAAAGAAGTAGAATTAGTGAAACGTTGGAGATTAGAGCCAAAGCCGCAAGATATGGCTAAATATAAGCGTGGTGAATTGGTAGAACCAGCTAAACCTATTGTTTTCTATATTGATCCAGCAACCCCTAAAAAATGGGTACCATACCTGATTGCAGGTGTTAACGATTGGCAAAAAGCTTTTGAAAAAGCAGGTTTTAAAAACGCCGTAATCGGTAAAATGGCGCCAACTAAAGAGCAAGATTCTACATGGAGCTTAGATGATGCGCGTAACTCTGCTATCGTTTACAAACCATCAGAAATTCCTAATGCAAGTGGTCCAAGTATTTCAGATCCACGTACAGGTGAAATCATGGAAAGCCACATCAACTGGTACCATAACGTAATGAAATTGGTTCGCGATTGGTATTTTATTCAAACTGCTGCAGTTGATAAAAGAGCTCGTACCGTTAACTTTAGCGATGAATTGATGGGCGATTTGATTCGCTTTGTATCATCTCACGAAGTAGGTCATACTTTAGGTTTGCGTCATAACTATGGTTCAAGCTCAACGGTTCCTGTAGAAAATTTGCGTAATAAGAAATGGGTAGAAGAAAATGGTCATACACCATCGATTATGGATTATGCTCGTTTTAATTATGTTGCTCAGCCAGAAGATAATATCTCTAAATCAGGTTTATATCCGCGTATTGGTGATTATGACAAATGGGCAATTGAGTGGGGGTACAAATATTTTCCAGATAGCAAAACCGTTGCTTCCGATATGAAAATATTAGATAAAATGACCGTTGAAGCAGCTAAAAATAGACGTTTATGGTTTGGCACTGAAATTAATCCTGACGATCCGCATTCTCAAAATGAAGATTTAGGTGATAATGCAATGAAAGCTAGTGATTATGGTATCAAAAACCTAAAGGTAATTTTAGCTAATCTGAAAACCTGGACTAAACAACCAGGGGAGAACTATGATGAGCTAGGTAACATGTACGGACAATTGACTACTCAATTTGGTCGTTACATTGGTCACGTAAGTAAAAATATTGGAGGTATCTACGAGAATCCTAAAACGGTAGATCAAGAAGGTTTAGTTTACGAACGTACTCCTGCAGCAACGCAAAAAGAAGCGATGGAGTTTTTGAACAGACAGGTATTTACAACGCCAAAATGGTTGCTAGACCAATCTATTTTAGATAACATCAACGAAAGTCCACTAGTAGTGGTTTCTAGATTGCAAAATACAGCCTTATCTCGTCTTGTTTCTACCAGAGTTTTGGGTAATTTAATTGCTGCCGAAGCTACTGATGGAGCAAATGCTTATAAAATTTCTGACTTGTTCAAAGATTTGAACGCTTCCATCTTTACAGAACTGAAGGGCGGCGCAGCTATTGATGTTTATCGTAGAAACTTACAAAAAGCCTATGTTGATAGGTTAATCGCTATTGTAAATCCTCCTGCAGCTCCGGCTGGAGTAGCCGCTGCTTTTGGTAGAGGTGCTGGTGCGCCGACCGGATTATCCGCAAGCCAAACTGACGCAATTTCAGTAGTTAAAGGCCAATTGCGTGAGCTTGATAAAGCAATCAAAGCGAGCTCGCAATCAGATACTTTAAGCAAATACCACTTAGAGGATTTATCTGACCGTATTGAGCAAGCATTAGATAAGAAAAAATAATCTTTTGATTTGTTTGAATCCTGAAATCCCCTTGGAATTATTTCAAGGGGATTTTTTTATTGTTGTTGTCATTCTATTGCTTGTCATTCCGACGATGGGAGGAATCTCTAGGATTTTATTGGGACACTAAATGAGATTCTTCGCTACGCTCTGAATGACAGGATGGGAAGGCTAGTGTTAAAAATGAAATAATTACCTTGGCAATACTTTTTCAAAGGCTTTTCTGGCCGCACCTCTAAAATACACCTCGCCGCAATAAGTATAATCTAGTTTTTCTAGTATTCGAAGCATTGCCATATTATCAAAATTAGTATCCACTTTGATACTGTATACCTTTTTTTTGATGCATAGATTTTCAACCAGTTGGAAAAACTTTGTGGCAATGGATTTTCCCTTGGCTAATGGCGCTGCCGCTACGCGATGAAGCACCACGTAATCTTCATTGCTGCTTAACCATTTCCCTTCTATGTCCTCGTAAGCGGGCTCTATACCGAATATTACTGCGGCGTATAACAGGATAGTGCCTTCTTCTTCAATTACATAACCATAGCCCTGGTTGATGTCGGTTTGTATGGTATTTTCATTAGGGTAGCCATCTTGCCATTGTGTACTGCCATCAGCTTTCCTTTGCGCAATGGCATATTGTATAATTTCCCAAATTTGGTCTATTTCGCTAATTTTTGCTGCTCTTAAAATCATGTTGATCAGGTAATTAATGGACGTAGCTTTTTGTTGATGGCTAAGAGTCTGATGAGTAAATAAGAAATAATATATGTAATTATGGAAATGCCTATGATATAGATGAGAAGCCACAAAGGCGAATTTCTATCAAAAGTGAAATGAATTGTGAAAGGATAAACATAATGCAATACTAATACATGGGCTAAATAAATGCCGTAGCTATGTCTATCTAGGTTAATAGAAAGTTCGCTTGAACCCTCCAGCAAGCTTTTGCCCAAAAGAAAGATGCCAATGGAGAGTAAACAAACGTTTGGCGATAGGTAGTTATAGTAGGTAATGTTGAGTTGATTTTGTTTTACGGAAAGATAGCTGGTAGACAGTAAGGTTAAAGCAGTGCCCAATACAAAAAAGATAAGATACAAAGTGTTTTTAGGACGATTGACCGTAACATATTTATCCAGATAATAGCCTAATACCAAATAACCTAAGTATTTGCTGAAATACAAGACTTCAATACTTGGGATATATTTGGCCATATCGGTATTGATAAATAGCGTAAGTACCCATAGCAATAAAAAATAATGGATTTCCTGTTTAGTACTATTTTGCACCCATTTTCTGATGATAGGAATAAAAAGATAGACGCCTAAAATCATGTATACATACCACAAATGGTAATAGGTGCCTTTAAGTAGTTTATTAATTAAGATTTGGAATAGCTCCAGCAAAGAAAATTTTTGAAAGCTGTCCGCATATACAAAAATGAAATAAATGATGCTCCAAAATAGGAAAGGCAGTACTACCCGCTTTAAGCGTTTGGACAGGAAGGTATTTAATGGTTCGTAACGGTCGAGCAAGACGGCACCAGAAATCATGACAAATACAGGAACACCAAAACGGAGCATTGAATCCAACAAATTGGCCAATTGCCATGAAGCAAAGCTGATTTTATTGAACTGCAGTACAAAGGGGGCGGTTACATGTAGCAGTACCACTGCGAAGGTGGCAATGTTCCTTAAGTTACTAATGTAATTTTTCAAGCTGCTGTTTTTGCGTCAAAAGTAGGAATAATTTATGGAGTAAAGCTTTGGGTGTAAATCTAAAGATAGTTGTTGACGAGAAAATATAACTACATAGATGCATAGATGATCATTTTGAGATTATAGCGGATAATTTTTAAAGAACAAATAGGCTCGAATATAGGGCAGTCGATTTTAGTCCAATTGGATTTACTATGTGCCTATGTGGTTCATTTAAGGTTTTAAATCCATAAAAGTAAATACAACCACATAGGCACATAGAGATGATATAGTATTTGAAATTTACGTTGATTTTTGGAGTACAGGCTTTTGTATATTAAACCTGATTGAACGGATTAGCCCGTATGCCAATGCAATTGGGAGAGGACTAAAAGTGAAAGCAGGACTAACATGGTGAAATGTACTAGCCCTGCTTTTCTAAATATGCTTAGATCGTATCGTTACAATCTTAAATCTAAAATTGTAAATCTACTCTCGTCAATATTAATGGCTTGGTGCAGCTGCATCAACACGTTTAATTTGTGCACCTAATGCACGTAAACGGGTGTCGATGTCTTGATAGCCACGCTCAATTTGCTCGATGTTAAAGATGGTTGACTTGCCTTCAGCAGATAGCGCTGCGATTAATAGAGAAACACCGGCTCTAATATCTGGCGAGGTCATGCTAATACCACGTAATTTGTATTTTTTGTCGATACCGTTCACGGTAGCGCGGTGCGGATCACAAAGGATAATTTGGGCACCCATGTCAATCAGCTTATCTACAAAGAACAAGCGGCTTTCGAACATTTTTTGGTGAATCAATACATTTCCTTTAGCTTGTGTAGCTACCACTAAAACAATGCTCAGTAAATCTGGTGTAAAGCCAGGCCAAGGTGCATCGGCAATGGTTAGGATAGAGCCATCAATAAAAGTATCTAGTTCATAGTGTTTTTGCGAAGGAACGTAAATATCGTCGCCTCTGCGCTCCAGTTTAATTCCAAGTTTTTTAAATACTTCTGGAATAATACCTAGTTCGTCGTACTGTACGTTTTTGATGGTAATTTCCGATTCGGTCATGGCCGCTAAGCCAATGAAAGAACCAATTTCAATCATATCGGGCAACATACGGTGTTCAGTTCCACCTAGTTTCTTAACTCCTTCAATGGTTAATAGGTTAGAGCCTATGCCGCTAATTTTAGCACCCATACGGTTCAGCATTTTGCAAAGTTGCTGCAAGTAAGGTTCGCAGGCCGCGTTGTAAATGGTAGTAGTGCCTTTAGCCAAAACTGCTGCCATTACAATGTTGGCGGTTCCCGTTACCGATGCCTCGTCTAACAAAATGTAAGTTCCTTTTAGATTGGTCGCGTCTACATTAAAGAAAGATTTTTTGCTGTCGTAAACAAATTTGGCGCCTAGTTTTTCGAAGCCCAAAAAGTGGGTGTCCAAACGGCGGCGACCAATTTTATCACCTCCTGGTTTAGGAATAGCGGCTTTGCCGAAACGAGCCAATAATGGGCCCACGATCATGATAGAACCACGTAGACTACCACCTTTAGATTTAAAAGCTTCAGATTGGAAAAAATCCAAATTGATGTTTTTGGCCTCAAAAGTGTAGGTATCTTTGCTTAAACGCTCAACTTTTACACCTAAATCAGCTAAAAGATCAATCAGTTTATTTACGTCTTTAATATCTGGGATATTGCTTATGGTAACCTTTTCTTCGGTTAACAATACGGCCGATACAATTTGTAGGGCTTCATTTTTAGCTCCTTGAGGAGTAATTTCGCCCTTTAGTTTTTTGCCACCAATAATTTCAAATGCGTTCATTGCAATAATTTTTCTGGTTAATGTCTTTGTTTATTATTGTTGTTATTGTTGTTACGCTGACGGTTGTTCTTTTTATTGTTCTGACGGCCGCGATTATTATTGTTCTGTCTATTATTTTGAGACTTGAATTCCACTTTTTGAAGGTTCACGTTCTCTTCTAAGGTTAAGGCCCCACCAGAAAGTTCCCTTAGGTTCTTAATGATTACCTCATCGGCAACATTGTCTTTGTTCCACTGCACATAGGCCATTTTCATGAAATTGGCAATGCCTTGTACCATGGCCGCTTTACGCTCCGGGTTTTGCTCTTCCATGGCGTTGGCAATTAGTTTTTCAACCGTTTTGCCATAATGTTTGTATTTAATGCGTTGATGTGGATATCCAATGTGGTCTGGTTTAAACTCTTTGGTTTCTGGCGTAGGTTTAGGGTATGGGCTGTCTACATCAATCTGATAGTTGGAAATGATGTGCAAGTGATCCCAAAGTTTGTGCTTAAAATCGGCAACGTCACGTAAGTGCGGGTTTAAAAAGCCCATTAAATCAATAACGGCCTGTGCATATTTGTTACGTTCTTCTTTGGTGGGCAAGGTAATAATGTATTTTACCATGTTTTGTACGTTACGTCCGTACTCGGCCAAAATCAGTTCGCTTCTGGTGGTATTATAATCAAAATTCATTTTAAAAAAATTAACGGTTATAGGTTATTTCAATATCGATTTTATAACAATTTGAAAAACAGCGTTAGGTATTTCATGGCGGCTATAGTCCTGCTGTGCGTTGCAATCTTTTTGTTGGTGTCGTTGCTAAAAACCTCGCAGGTTTGTGGTACGCAGGTGTAACAAAAAGTATTTTCACTACCATCAGGTTTATTAAGCAAGGCCTGTCCAAAACAGCCACAACTTATTTCTTTTATTGTTGCGAAAACCGAAATAACTCAATGATCTTCCTTACCATTATGAAATAACTGAAACAGAAGTTATAGACTAAGGGAAAACCCTCAACTTCCAAAGATGTTTTCAGTTATGAAATTCACCGGAATGGTTTGTTACCAGCAAAGATAGGGAAAAGTTGGTAAAGAGTAGAAAGTTGAAAGTGAAAAGTTGGTAGAAGTACTCGCACTTGCTATTTCTCCCTTTGCAAGGAAATTAAGAGGAAGGTTTATTGTTGGTAAATAAGGGCAATCGTCGTTATTGTTATTCCGACGATAGAGTCTGTCTCGATACATTAAATAAGATTCTTCGCTGTTCTAAATGACAAAAAAGCATCGCTAGCGCTTGAAACCAATACCAAACAACCAACCATCCAAAAAACTAACCAGCTAAAAAGCTACTTCACAATTCTCAGTTTCGCGAATTTTAATAACAATTGCTTATTGCCCAAGCCTTGGAAAAACACCGTTGCTTTTACATCAGGAAGTCTTCCTTCCAACTGTACAATTTTACCGAAACCGAATTTTTCATGTTCTACATCCATACCATTTTGAAACTCATGTGCCGCACTTGGTGTAAAGCCAGCCGTAGGCACGTGCGCCTTAGGTAAAATAGAGGTAGTTGGTTTGGGTTTAAAAGCCGTTTGCTGCGAAGCAGGTTTTTGTTGTAGCTCCCTTTGTTGGCTCCAGGTTTTGCGTTCGGTATCAAAGCCACCACTGCTAAAGCTAGGTTTGGCCTGTTTAATGGCATCTAACTCTAGGTATTTAGGGCTGATCTCATTGATGAAACGACTAGGTTCGCAAGAAGTTAACTGCCCCCAACGATAACGTGAGGTAGCATAAGTTAAGGTCAGTTTTTTCTCTGCCCTGGTAATGGCAACATAGAATAAACGGCGCTCTTCCTCCAAATCACTTCTCGAAGTAAGGGACATTTGCGATGGGAAAAGATTTTCTTCCAAACCTACCACATACACATTTTTAAACTCTAATCCTTTTGCCGAGTGGATGGTCATTAACGAAACAGTATCCTTGTCTTTATCTTTATCATTATCGTCGTTGGTTAACAGGGCAACATCCTGCATAAAAATGGCTAAGCTGCGGTCTTCAATATCTTCACGCTCAGCAAATTCCTTAATACCGTTCAATAGCTCCTGAATGTTCTCATATCGTGCTCTACCTTCAACACTATCATCGCTATGCAGTTCCTTTAATATTCCCGAATGTTGGGCAATGTAAAGTGCAGATTCGTAAGCGTCCAACTTTTTAGATTCTGCCGCAAATGCTTTGATCATCATGGCAAAATCATTCAGTTGGTTCGGTACACGTCCGCCTAAATACTGATGTGGGGTACAGATCACTTCCCACATGGTAATGCCATGTTCATTTGCTGCTACAGAAACTTTTTCTAAGGTTGTATCGCCTAAACCACGACGGGGGTAGTTGATTACACGCTTTAGTGCTTCCTCATCTGCTGGATTAAAGGTTAAACGGAAGTAAGCAATTAAATCTTTGATTTCCTTACGTTGGTAAAATGAAAGCCCCCCGTAAATTTTGTATGGAACATTAATCTTACGCAAGGCCTCCTCCATGGCCCTACTTTGGGCGTTGGTACGGTATAAAATAGCAAAATCGTTGTAGGCTAGCCCTTTTGAAGAACGTTCCTGCATAATAGATTCGGCTACCAGCTTACCTTCTTCATTGTCGGTAAAAGCTCTTGATATTTTAATTTTATCGCCTTTTTCATTGTCAGAGAATACGTTTTTCTCTAACTGGTTTTTGTTGTTGGCAATAATGCTATTGGCTACTTCTACAATGTTTTGTGTTGAACGGTAGTTTTGTTCCAATTTGTAAACTTTCAAGTCTGGGTAATCGCGTTCTACATTTAAGATATTCTGGATATTAGCTCCACGGAAAGCATAAATACTTTGCGCATCATCACCCACTACACATAAGTTTTCATGTGCTGCAGCAAGTTTTTTTACAATAGTATACTGCGAATGGTTGGTATCCTGATACTCATCCACCATGATGTATTTAAACTTGTGTTGGTATTTGTTCAGTACTTCAGGATGCTTTCTGAGCAGTACGTTGGTTTTGAACAACAGATCATCAAAATCCATGGCCCCAGCTTTATAACAACGTTTGGCATACGTTTCGTAAATAAGTCCCATTAGTGGACGCTTGTTGCCAGCATCTTCTGCTTGTAGATGAGCGTTGCTTTGATATTCTGATACGGAGATTAAATTATTTTTCGCGGAGGAAATGCGACCATAAATAATGTTTGGCGCATATAATTTATCGTCCAACTGCATTTCTTTCAAAATGGTGCGGATTAAGCTTTTGCAGTCATCGGTATCGTAAATGGTGAAATTGCTTGGATAACCGATTTTTTCAGCCTCTACACGTAAAATTTTAGCAAATACCGAGTGAAACGTTCCCATCCAAATGCTCTTAGCTTCAGCGCCAACTACTTTTTCAATACGTTCACGCATTTCCTTACTAGCTTTGTTGGTAAAGGTCAACACTAGAATATTGAACGGATCAACGCCTTTTTGTATCAAGTGTGCCACACGATAGGTAATTACCCTCGTTTTTCCTGAACCTGCGCCAGCTACAATCATCACTGGTCCTTCGGTATTCTCTACTGCTGCTCTTTGTTGTGGGTTTAATCCTGCTAAATAATCCAAAATCTTATATCCTTTTTAAAGTCCAAAAATAGCAAAAACGACGCGCTTATTAAAGTTAAAAGTAGTGTGTTGAAAGTTTAAAGCATCTATAGGTAGTTATACTTGCCACTTTATGCTTTGAACATTTAACTTTATGACAAAATAGCATAGTTGTACTTAGGAATGGAATTTGATAGGTAATGTTTATGGATAATAACAATTTAAATAAAAACATAGATTTTAACGATATCCCAGAAGGGAACAATGCCGACGTTTATGCAAACTTTAAGGAGAAGCTAGAAAGCGTGCAAACTTTTCCAGGTGTTTATACCTTTAAGTTCATCATTACCGGCGACCATACCAAAATTGAAGAACTAAGAGTGATATTACCTAATGATGAGTTTGTTGAAAAACCTTCTAAAACGGGTAAATATTTGGCTATTACCGTAAACAAGCAAGTGCAAAATGCTGATGAGGTAGTGGATATTTATAAAAAAGTGGGAGAAATTAAAGGTGTAATGATGCTTTGATATAAAGCGTCATTGCAAAAAGTAATAACGTTATTCGCCAAGTAATTTTAAGATTTCGGCATTAGAAACATTGTAGTCTGTTAAATGATTTTTATAAACATTGTTATACCAGTTTTCGTAGGGTGAATTTCCACTATAGCTTATCGCCGGACGTTTAAAACTAATGTAATCGATAGCTAAGCGCATATTCAATGGGCCTTCATTTGGATGTAGTGTTTTGTTGAAGCTTATCTCATCCTTATCGTTTGCAGGTACATTTGGGGAACTGGTGTAGCAATTAAAACCTATCTGAAGTTGGTTTGGCCATTGTTGTAGATAAAATCTTTCGTGAACTGTCCATGCTTTATCTGTATCATATTTGTAAAGCATGATAAACGCATGTCCAACTCTCACAATTCTTAAGGTAATCCACTCGGCACGGGCATCACGAAGTTTTAAATTAGAACGGCTATTTATCGTATACTTTGTTTCAATAACCTGTTTGTTTTCTGTGGCAGCAACTCCTGTGGTTATAAAAATCCAGTTTTCTCTGCCAGGAGACCAATTTTCTGCAGTTTCTTTTCTTGGAATTCTTACCATTAAGCCTCCCAACGACCAAAGGCTTGTCGCAATGTCAGACGATATTCCGCTAGATTTAACCCTTGCTTTTACGTCAAAATCTCCATTGACGGTTTTATAAACGAAAGGGGCATTTCCATCTTGAAACCATCCAGAGGTACGAGGTTCAAGAATAAGTTTGCCATCTTCTATTTTCAGGGTGTTTAGTTTATTAGGCCATTTCTCTACTTGGTGTAATATCGACCATTTTTTTAGTGAAGAAGTGTCTGAAAAGTCATCATTTAAAGCAGAAATATCTTGTGCGGAAATGTGAAAAGAAATCAGGCAGAGAAACCCTAAAAAAAATGAAACTTTCATTCTGTATTAAATTAAAACCGAATAGTATATGATATTTTCAATGATACAGAAAGGTCTTGTTTGTAGGTTTTAATTTCGATGAACTGCAATAGTTGCCGGTAAACAGCGGTTGGGCTCCGTCAATTCATACTTATTTAGATAATCTGATGCAAAACTTCACTAACCTGTTTTGCTTTATCTAATACCATTAAATGACCACCATCTTTAATTGGGATTACTTTGCCAGATTTACGAATTGGGAGAAGTTTGTCGTTCGTCCCGTGAATATGAAATAAGTTGTGGTGCAATTGTGTATTGTTCCATTTTACAATACAATTGATTGCCCATTTTAAGAAATCAATATCTGTATCTGCTAAAACTCTCTTGAATAAATCTTTGTCATTTTTACGGATTACACCAAACAACCATCTGTTTAAGGAATGGTCTTTTTTCAAGAATGAATAGGGGATAAGTCGATGTAAGCGCAGCCAACCTGCTAATCGATAAACGACTGGTATTTCTGCCCTTGTTTTTAAAGAAGAGATTAAGATAAGCTGTTCAACACGGATTATTTTAGCAAGTTCGGTAGCCATAATGCCACCAAAGGATAGGCCTATAAGTATTGGGTTTTTATGTTTGATCTGCTCGTTAATTCTTTGAGCATAATGGTTGATGCTTTCATTGGGTAGGGGGTTTATCCACTGCACAAACGTAACGTCTAAATCTTTAAAATCTAAATATCGGAATACCCTTTCATCTGCTCCTAATCCGCTTAGTATATAAACTTTCTTCATTTAATTATGTGGGGAGTATAAATTATTTACCACCTTAGACATCTAAGTTCATTTTAGATTTTTGTAGTTTTAATCTTTGCTCCTTGCTCTTTATTCCTTACTCTTTTCCCTCTTCTACATCCACTCTTGGTCGCTACTTTCTACCTGATAAAGCCAATAGTTAACCAATGTCTTTATTTCCGTAAAATTGCCGTACGTAAACGAGATACTACCGGCTGCGGTATGCAAGCTTACATGGCCAATATCCAACTTTTTATGCCAAGGATATTGTGAGGTGCTGATGGATTGTATTTTATGTGGCTCTATAATTTCTTGCGAAATGTCCCAAATACCGCTTTGCTTAATGATATAAGCCTCTGACACAGTAATACGATGTTTGGTATAGCTGATATAAATCATGGCCAACGTAATCACAAAATAAGCTATAGCCAGCGGATAATAGGCTCTTACTTCCGAAATAAAATAGTAAAAGATGCCATAGGTCAACACAGGCAAAAGCCCTTGAAATAAAATAGGGAGGTTAAGAAAGCGCCAATTTGGTTTAAACGTGCCGCCGCCTTCGGGAAGCTTTTCGAAAATCATGCTTAAAAGCTCGTCTTTTTCTGTAGCGCTACAACCTGGAATTTCCGTGTTATTGTTCTTCATTTCCTTTTCCGATTGTTCGCGGCCTGCATGGGCCTGTTTTAACAACATTTTGAACAAACCAATTTTCTTTTGTAGATAGTTTTGGCTGTACTCGGTAATCTGTACCTTATTGGGATGAAGTAGTGTGTTTTTCTTGGTTAACAACCCTGCCGAAATTAATAACGACTGATGGTGCTTGCTTAACTGAAAATCAAAGTATTTCACGAAAGTCCTGATGACATTGGTGGCCAATAGTAATATTGCAATAGCAACCAAGAAAATACCAATAGAAAATAGGCTAAAGCCACTTTTTACAAATTGTTCTACCTGCCCGTAGTCGTTGTCGAAAGCTTTGAGCACTTCTTTAATGTTATGGAAAACGGCGTAGCCAAAACCAATCAGCAGGGCAAGGCTTTGACCATAATTACTGGTAAGACCAATTTTCAGTAAGGTAGCGGGCCTAATCTTGATTAAAGAGATATTTTCATCGATTACTGCTGGCATTTCCAGTTCACTTTCTTCTGCTGCTGTGCGCTGTCCATGCAATAAATGCTGTCGCAAAGCCTGTGCAATGTCACCATTAATGGCCTTAATGTCTACCTCCTTGCTATCTGAGCCTGCGGTATCAATTTGTAAGCTATAAACACCAATTATTTTTTGCAAAAAGCCTTGATTAATGTTTACCTGTTGTACCTTTTCTATAGGGATAGTTAAATGTTTACGACCAAAAACACCCTTGTCAATTACAAATTCTTGTTTGAGGGGATTAAGGTAAAAGGTAAATCTGAGGTAATAAAAATAGCCATACAGTAGCGCAATAGCCAATATGGCAAGTAACCCAAATGTCGTATAAGTAAGCATTACCTTATTTGATTTGATGATCAAGTAAGCCAAAGGGATAAACAAAGCTCTGATAAGCTGCTGTATTACATAAGCGCCATTAATGATGATGCCTGCAGCAGACTGTCGTTGAGGTTGGCTAAAATCTATAGACATTATTCGTTTTCAGCTTTAGTGTTAACAACTAAACGTTGTACCAATGCCTCTTTAATGGCTCTGGCCTGTTCTATTTCAATCCCTGCGATGTGTATATCGCCGTTGGAGCCACTGGCGGTATAAATTTGTAGCGTACCCAAGTCAAACATTCTTGAAAATATCCCTTCATTTAGGGTTACGTGTTGTATTCTATTTAAAGGAATAATGGTCGTTTTTTCGGCAATGATGCCGCTTTTGTATAGTACATCCTTTTCTCTTAACGCAAAACCTCTTCTTTTAAAGCTGACAAGGGAAATTAAATATAGCAAGACAGCAAAAGCAATGAAGATTGACAACCATAGAAACCAATAATTACGTACGCTTCCGTTAACTAAAATAAGCAGGCCAAGACCAATGGCTGTAAATGCTAAGAAAATAGACAAATTAATGATGATTATTTTCCAATATTTTCGGTCGGGTTTGGTCAATAGCGTTTCTTCGTATTTAGGAAGTGTGTTTAAATCTATCGTTTCGTTAGTGAAATGTTGCATTCGGTAAATTTTGTGAAATCTAAAGATAGTTGATTCAATAAAAATTTTCGGAGTATAGTGAAAATCTGTGTTAATGTTTTCTATATTAGGATGTTGGTTTTCGCTAAATAGATAACACACTTATCACAAGAAGAAATTTAGCCGAAAATTTTGAAAACTACGCCAATGAAATCTTCAATTAAATTTGCGCTTAACCTGCTATTTTTTTTAATAGTAATGTGTTCTTTTAGCTTGTTTGCTCAGGAGCTAGCAGATGTAGAACAATTAAAAAAGGAACTTTCAATAGCAAAAACATCAGCGATTAAATTAGATATCCTAAATAAAATAGCAGCAGCGTATGCTAAAACAGATACCACAAATACTTCTTTTTATGTAAACCAAGCAATTTTATTGGCAGATAAAGTTGGCGATGTTTCGGCAAAGGCTAATGCCTATTACACACAAGCCCAATCTTATTATTTCAAATCAAAAGGCGATAGAGCCTTTCCATTGTATTTAAAGGCTTCGCAACTTCAAAAACAGCTAAATAAAAAAGAAGAATACGCAAGTGCATTAACTGGAATTGGCAAGAGCTATATTTTAATGACCAAATATGAACAAGGCATTCCTTATGTGGAGAAGGCGATAGCAGTTTATAAAGAGTTAAATCATACCGGTGGATTAATATCAAATTATAACCAATTGGGCATTATGTACAATGCAATGGGAAAGAAAGATATCGCCATTGAACATTTTATTTCTTCCTTAAAAATTGTAACCGATTTAAAAGACCAACCGGGTTTTGTTTCTCTTCAAATAAATATAGGAAGGCTGTATTGGGAAATTGGGCAATTTGAACAGGCAAAGAAATTTTTTCTAAATGCTATTCAAAAAGCAAATGAAAAAAAAGATTTCCTCAATAGTGGTAAAGCGAACCTAAACTTGGCCAATATATATATTGAACAGAAAAACTATAACGAAGCAATAAAATTGATTAATGATGCTACGGTAGTTTTTGAAAAGGTAGACTTTAAGTTGGGGCTGGTTTCGTGCTATAATAATTTGGGCGCTTTAAAAATACGACAAGAAAAATTCAAAGAATCTATTCCATACTTAAAAAAGGCACTCGAATATATTGACCAAAAGAATGATAAATCTGGAGCTGTTTTAACCCAGCAAAATATAGCATATGCTTATACGATGTTGCAAGATTATGAAGAAGCTACAAAATGGTTTGCTTTAAGTGAAACAGAAGTTTCAAAAGGAGGAGTAACACCTTATGTGATGGGAGAGCTGTATAAACATGTGGCTATTTTAGATTCTTTAAAAGGGGATTATCAAAAAGCATTAGATCATAAAACTAAGTTCTACGCGATATCAAATAGTCAGTTAAATGAGAAAATCAGTAAGCAAATCAACGAACTGCAAACCAAGTACGAAACCTCTAAAAAAGAAGCACAGATTTTTCTGCTAAGCAAAGAAAATGATATTAAAGCTCTGCAGTTAAATAATAATGCCTTGGAAATTTCAAAAAATAAATCTCTGCTTACCGCGCAACAGCAGCAAATTACCATTAATGGCTTAGAGCTTTCTAACAAAAACCAAGCACTTGCCAATCAAAAACTAGATGCGCAAAAGAAGGCACAGAATATTAAAGCTTTGCAAAAGCAATCTCGTATACAAAATCTGGAGTTGCAAAATAAAAAGTTGGAATTGGAGCAGCGGAATTTAGCTATGGGTTCAATCCTTGTTGTATTTCTTGCCTTAGGTGGTATTTCTTTCTCGTTTTATAAACGTAATCAACTCAAACAGCAAAACCTTTTACAAACAGAAATTTACAGACAACAGGAAATTGCTACTAAATCTGTTTTTGAAGGCGAGCAAAATGAGCGCATCCGTATAGCCCGAGATCTGCATGATGGAATAGGGCAAATGCTTTCTGTAGTGAAAATGAATGTTTCTACTTTAAGCCCGTCAGATAAAACAGTTGAGGGAACGCTTAACCTGGTAGATAAAACCATCACCGAATTAAGGGCCATTTCGCATAATCTTATTCCAGAAGCCTTAAATTTTGGATTGTTTGCTGCCTTGGAAGATATCTGTAAGAAGATTAACGAAGCGGGAAACACGAAGGTAGATTTAAATGTAGCGCAAGAAGTAGATGAGGTGCCATTAGGCCAACAGAATAAACTTTCTATTTATCGCATTGTGCAAGAAGTGCTTAACAACATGATCAAACATGCCAATGCGTCCCATATTTCCATCGACATTAAGAGAGTAAATGAAAATATGCTCATTGCCATTAAAGATGATGGAGATGGATTTGATACTTCGAAAATAGACGATTCGAAGGGAATGGGTTGGAAGAATATATCTGCACGAGTACATCTAATGGATGGGGATATGAATATCAAGTCGGAAAAATTAATTGGTACACAAATAGAAATTAGCATTCCCGCTTAATATGGGCACAGAAAATATCAATATACTTATTGCAGACGATCATCAAATGGTGATTGATGGTTTGAAAATGATGTTGGAAAATCAAAACTATCATGTGGTTTCAGAAGCTAATAATGGGCAGGAAGCTATTGATTTAATCAATGTTAGCCCGTACAAATACGATTTAGTACTTACGGATATCAGCATGCCTTTGTTGTCGGGTACTGAGTTGTGTAAGATGGTTAAAGCACAGTTTCCGCATATTCAAGTGCTTATCTTATCAATGTACAATAATGCCCAAGCAGTAAAGGAAGCGGTATTGGCTGAAGCTGATGGTTATATCCTGAAAAACTCTGGCCGCAGTGAATTACTTCAGGCACTTCATCGCATTACAAATGGCGGAACATACTTTTCGCAAGATATTGTCCCCATTATTTACGGACAGTACCAAAAGCAGAAAGTACAAGATGAAAAATTGAATGTGCTTTCTCCGCGGGAAAAAGAAATATTATCACTCATTGTAAAGGAATTGACCAGCGAAGAAATTGCGGAGAAGTTATTTATCAGTAAGAAAACCGTCGACAATCACCGCCAACATCTATTTGTAAAATGCAATTGTAAAAGTACTGTCGGTTTGGTAAAGTATGCTATTGCCAATGGTTTAGAGTAAGCTATAGGTATTTGTACCTATTAAAATGAGTTTTTGTCTCTATTGTATGCCGAAGGGCTGATTTTCAATTTTGTAATGATCATTTAAACCAGGTCATTATATAGATATGAAAACCAAACTTACTCACTTATCATTCATCCTATTTACAGCGATTGCCACACTTAGTGCTTGCAAAAAAGATAAAGAGGCCGAAGCCACCGTGGCTTTGGCTGGAAATTGGAAAATTAGCAAGTATGATGGTCAGGCATTGCAATCGCCAGCTTATGGTACTTTTTCTGCAACTGCTACCTCTTCCACAGGTGGTACTTCTAATTTTGTAGTTTCTTTTAATGGTACTACGACTAGCAAGGAAAGCAATACTTTCATCGTTTCTGATAACAATACAAAAGTCACCTTTACCAAAACAGATGGTAATTATACTGTGCTGAGTGGTGGCGGTACTTGGACTATCAATACAATTAACAGTAGCAGTTTAAAAATGACCAGCCAATATGGTTTAGTACTGGAAATGAACAAATAAATCTCCTATTGCTTTATTCTAATCGTTTTCAACATGAAAAAACTGTTACTTTCTATTTTAATTATGGGTGTTCACCTGGTTTCTTCTGCGCAATCTGGCGCTGGTTGGGATTGGGTGTCAACCTCTGGGGTATCTTTCGCACCTGCTAGCGAACCGACAGATTTGGCGGTAGATGCTAATGGCAATACTTATGCCGTAGGACAATATAGCACAGCAATTACCCTTGGCACTTTTAGCTTGCCAGCGCCCACAGGCAGAGATATTTTTATCGTTAAATACAATGCCGCAGGAACGGTTCTGTGGTTAAAGAGACATACACCGCCTACGGGTTATAACGAGCTAAGTAAGATCATTACAGTAGATGCAAATGGCGATTTCTATATCGGTGGTACAGATGATACACCTACTTTATCTGGACGGTCTTTTTTTGCAAAGTACGATGCTAATGGCAACATGCTCTGGAATAAATTCTTGACTTTATATGAAATCTGCGGTATTAACCTTAGTGCAGATGGAAACTTGATCCTAATGGAAAATGGGCAAGGGGCAACCAATATCTTAAAAGTGAACAAAACCGATGGTTCGGTGATTTGGAAAGTAGAAAGCATCAACGCAGGCTCTAATGGAGGTGCACGGTTTAAAGACTTGATGGATGCTGCAGGAAATATCTATTTTACCTGTTTTACGGCCAGTGCGGCAACGGTAAAAATAGCCGGTGAAGATATCGTGACTACAGGATTATCAAGTTTTATTGTATCGCTAGATAACAATGGACAAAAAAGATGGATACAAACCATTCCAAACATACAGGTACAATTAGGCTATACTGTTGATGAGCAGGGGAAAAGCTACATTGTTTTTGGCGGCGGGGGCGGTGGAACTTTTCAAGGGATACCCACTGTAACCGGCACTAATAAGTATTTTGAATTAGATCATAATGGGGCAGTAGTAAAATATAGCAACCTCTCCCCTTATTTGGCATCAGAATCTATGTTTAGAGTGAAAAATGGATTTGTGTATAGTGTCCTCACTCATCAAGCGGGTTATGCAGCAGCCAGGGCAATAGGGGATTATATTTTTAATATACCCGCCACTAGCACCTTCGCATTGGGCTTCGTAATGAAATACAATGCCAGTAACGGACAAAATGTATGGGTAAATTCTTTTGAGATAAATGGTTCAGCTTGGAACTCGGGCGCATTAAATATCTTAGAAATTGGACAAAATAATAAAATAGCCATAGGCGGGCGTTATGGAAGCTCCGTAAAATTTGCGAATAACACTTATACGGCTACAGCAAACGGAACTTATCCTGGAGATTTATTTGTAGCACAATTTGATGAAATGCTAACACCAGTTCCGCAAATTACCAAATGGACTGGTATCGCTGCCAATGGCTTATGGAGTGATGCTGCCAACTGGGATAATGGTGTTCCTGATGGCGCTAAAAAGACCGTTATTACTGGTGGGTTATCTAGCTATCCAACCACTATCCCTAGTGGTGCAACACCTGCAAAAATAGAAATTTCCAGCGGGGCTAAAATCCAGCTGCCAGTCAATTTTTCGGCACCATTAGGCATTATCAATAATGGAACTATTGAAATAAACGATGCAGGAAGTTTTACGGGCACCTTTGGAACTGCTGCCATTGCACCAACTGGTACAGGTAAAATAGTGATTAAAAATCCAGGATTAGCATTCTACTTTCCTACACCCATCAATCAATCTATTGAGCTTGATTTTAATGGTACAGCTTCAAGTTATGGAGGTACAATTAATGGAGATTTAATCCTTACCAAAGGAATCATGAATATTTCATTTGAAGTTTATCCCTTATTGGTCAATAATAATATTATTGGTGGCTCAGCAAGTAGTTATGTGGC
Source organism: Pedobacter sp. (assembly GCF_039594775.1). Lineage (GTDB taxonomy): Bacteria > Bacteroidota > Bacteroidia > Sphingobacteriales > Sphingobacteriaceae > Pedobacter. The sequence continues at coordinate 306,041 of NZ_JBCNMT010000004.1, forward strand.
AGGTAAGCTCACAAGAAAGGTGAGTGCTAACGGAATGTACAATTTTCCAATAGGCACTACGGATCGGTACGCACCAACAAATCTTCAACTGAATAATATTTCTGGACCTCAAACTATTGCCGCCAGTTTTAGTAAAACCATTAATGGAGCCTTACCTAATACTACCGCTGGTGGTAAAACAGTAACTGCTTTATTAAATGCGGGGATATGGACAGTGACTCCAAATGTAGCCTTAGCTACTGGAAATTATGGAATTACACTTGGTGGTACAGGATATAACAATGGCGTGGCAAATGCCAGCAATTATGTAGTGCTGAAACGTAATAATTCCTCTTCGGCATGGGGCTTTTACGGGGACAATGGTATCTCAACGGCCATTGCAGGAGTAGTAACAGCTACGGCCGGAAATATTACAGGTTTCTCTGATTTCGCTATTGGTATCGCCAGTGGAGATGTACCTGTTACGCTGCCTGTTAAGCTAATTGATTTTACCGCTAAAGCTTCGGCGAGGGATGTGGTATTAAGCTGGAAAACAGCTAGCGAATTGAACAGCGAAAAGTTTTTAATAGAAAGAAGTACCGACGGGAGGTTATTTGAAAATATTGGCGTGGTAGCTAGTAAAGGTACCACCAATACATTGTCTGATTATAGTTATAAAGACGAGCAGCCAACCAAAGGATACAATTACTACCGCTTGAAGCAGCTAGATTTTAATGGAGATTTTGAATATAGCGAAATCAGAACAGTGAAATTCGATTTAACACTAGCCGCCGAAAAACTGATGATTTATCCTAATCCGGTGGCTAAATTTTTCCGAATTGCCAATGATACCATAAAATTTGCTGAATTATATGACTCTTCAGGCAAACAATTGGCGAAAATAAATAGCCAAGAAAATGAGTTTTCTTTACCTACATCATTGAATAATGGCTGGTATGTAGTTAAAATGGTGCACCAAGATGGCAGCGTTAGCCAACATAAAATTATGGTAAAAAGATAATGATGAGATACTTATTGTTCATGTCGCTATTGTTTTTCAATTTGATGACCAAGGCCCAAACTGCTGAAGAATTTTACAAAGTAGGCACCGCTTTTTATGAGCAGAAAAATTACGAGGAGGCAGTGAAAAATTATCGTAAAGCTGCCGATATGAACCACGCCTCTGCTCAATATGATTTGGCTATGTGTTATTTGGATGGTAACGGCGTAGAGAATTCGGAAGTAGAAGCTGCCAAATATTTTTTAAAAGCAGCTCAGTTAGGGCATGCACAAGCACAAAATAACATTGCTAGTTTCTATATCGCAGGCACAGGTGTAAAGCAATCTGATGAAGAAGCATTTAAATGGTATCAGAAATCTGCGGCACAAGGTTTTGCAATGGCGCAAAATAGCTTAGGCTTAATGTACGATGAGGGGCGGGCTGTTCAGCAATCTGTGGACGAAGCGGTAAAATGGTATAGAAAGGCTGCAGAACAAGGCTTCGCTAAAGCAGAGAATAATTTGGCCATTATGTACTTTAATGGTACTGGGGTAGAAAAATCTGCACAAGAGGGGATAAAATGGTTTGAGGCTGCTGCAAATCATAAATATACGCCAGCGATGACAGCGCTGGGAACCTATTATCTCAAATTGGGAGACGATAAAAAGAATCAACAGCTTGCTTTCGATTGGTATTTGAAAGCCGCCGAACGTGCCGACTGGCATGCCACCTATGTGCTTGCCTACTTTTATGAAATGGGTATTGGCACAAAGCAGAGCGATCAAATAGCTCGTAAAATCTATTTGCTAGCGGCTGATAAAGGACATATAGAAGCCAAAATAGCCGCCCAAAGATTAACTGATAAATTGCGCAATCAAGAAATGAAGGTGAAAAGTGAAGCCCCTAAACGCCAAAAACAAAATGTGAGTGTAATGTGTGGTAGCTGTTTTGGGTCTGGAAAAACACATACTACCGTTTATGGTGGCTATAAAACAAAAGGCTCTAGCTCAGTCTCTTTTGGTAGTTACAGCAGTTGCTCCTCTTGTGGCGGTACAGGTAAAACGTCTATTGGAATTTAATTTAAACCATAAAATTTAATCAAATGAAGAAGTATATTTTAAGCTTATTTATCATTATTGCAGCCATTCAAACTACAGTTGCCTTACAAGAAAATCCAGCGTTGTTCGTCATGGATTTATTGAAGTCAAGAACAAGAATGAAGATGGAAAATGGAGAATATGGAGAATGGCGAAAGTGGGAGAAGCTGGATAATACCATGGGGATTTATCAAGCACTTAACGGCGATGGAAAAGATGTGATCAAGTTCGTAAATATGAAGAAGAAGCTATTGTTTAAAACCTATAAATACTCAAATGTTGATAGTGAGACTAAAGATGAAATTCAATCTATGATTTTTGAAGGTACGGATAATTATAACGAGCCAGTCAAAGTGGTAGTTTCCTATTATCCATCTAGTGCATCTTTGCGCACGGCAAAATGGTTGAAAGTAACGGAAATTTCTAAGAATTACGAACGAGAATACGAAGCGAAGTATTTGTAAGGCTTTATTTTTAAACCTCGTAGGTTGATAAAACCTATGAGGTTTTTGGATGGTATAGTAGGCTTACGAAGTTTTTAAAACTTCGTAAGTGTTGTTAGATTTCTATTCTTTCGTTTTGAAATTGATTAAATAAGCTTTCAAAGGAATGCCGGCTTCGTTTCTAAATCTTTCTGTTACTACACTTTGATAGTGTCTGTTGGGTTCAAGCTTTACTTCATAGCTGAAAGACTTTTTATCTGCCGAAAAGCCAAGTACCTTTTGTACCATCAACACATTTCTTTCGCCCGTTGGCCCGTAATCGAATCCCCTAAAGTTAACATTCATGGGCTGCGAGAAATAAAGGGTTACCGTTTTGGTATTCACGCTTACATTTTGGCTATTATTTTCAAATTCTTTAATTCCAATTACCTCTGGTCTTGATTTTTCGAATGCCTCTTTGTAAACAGCCAAAGGTTTTTCGAAATACTTCGACTTTTCTACAAAAGCAACCAAGTCTTCCTCTTTATTGTAATCCAGTTCGATCATTTCCTTAACAGCGGCTTTTTTATTCTTCGAAAGATTATAGAATTTCTCGCAAATAGCATAACCTACATAATAACCTAGATCACGCATTTTAAATTGGTTGTCGGGGCTGTTATATAACCAGTTGGCAAGCGAGCTCGAAAACATTTCCTTTTCAAATGCTGCCTTTATTTGGGCATCGTTGGTCTTGCCAAAGGCTATTTGAGGATTGGGAGAAGCCACTTTTAAAGATTTTTCGGCCAATAGTTCTGCCACACCTTCTATCACTACCTGAGCTAAAAGTGTATTTCCAATGGTGCTTTTTTGCTGGGTGTGCACATATTCATGTGTATTGGTAAAAACCAACCCATCAATAGGTCTGGTTTTAAAATAGCTAGGTAAGTGGGGAAAGTTTTTTTGAAGTTCTTGAGTGTTTGTTTTTTCGTCCGTCATCGAAATTTCGGCACCAATCAGCACCTTATCTTCAAGTGTAGTACCTCCAGTGCGCAAAGCGCCAATGCTAAAGTAAATGGTCGCTGGTTTTAGTTCTGGATAAAGTTTTCGAAGCAATATAATGGCCTTCTCAATTTCTTTGGCGTAATTATCAGCTTTTAAAGTGTTACTTCTAACTGATGCCCAAAACTGGGGGTAATTTTTGATGGCATTAACAAAGCCCTGTGCCTGATAGTTTCTTACCTGCATGAGCGCTTTTAAACCAGGGGTTCCCTTTTGGATATAGAGTTGGTTGATTAGATCAACATGCTTGGTACTATCGGCGGTCAGTTTAATTTGGTCATAGGCTTGCCAAAAGTTTTTAATGTCGGTAGTAACGATGCGTTGCTGTGCAAAAGTAGTACTGAAATAAGCAAATAAACAGGCAACGAGTATAATCTTTTTCATCGAAATAATGGTAAATAATATGGGGATGGGTTTATGTTACTAAACTACTAATTTTTACTTCTCGTAAGAATTATATCCCTATATTCGACCAATTTTTTTAAACCAATTTATGAAGAGATTTTTTATTGCAGCCCTGATTGCGTTACCTAGTTTTGCCTTTTCGCAAACCGCACAACATTTAAAGGCCAGCGAACAATTTGTAGAGGCTTCTGGTATTAAAGCCAGTTTTGATGGTGTGGTAGATGCAATGTTAAGTACCCAAATAGGTAGTGTCCCAGAGCAGTATCGCGAGAAGTTTAAGCAGGTAATGAAAACGTTTATGGGTAAATATTTTACTTATGAAGTGCTAAAGCCCCGTATTTTAAAAATGTACACTGATGAGTTTACAGAAGCTGAATTAATTGAGCTTACTAAATTTTATTCTTCACCAACAGGAAAGAAATATGCCAGCAAAATTACCGGATTAACGGAAAAAGGAATGAATATGGGACGCCAGGTAGTAGAAGAGCATAAGCCAGAGCTTCAAAGCATGATGCAAGAAGCCTTTAAACAATAACAGATAGCATAAAAAAAGCCATTATCACTAATGGCTTTTTTATTTTTACTCGTCTATTTTTTTGCCTTTCATGGCCTGTCCAATGGCGGTATCCATTACCCTTTCCGCAAATGGGCGGGTAAATTCGTTCAGCTCATCTGTTTTCTTAAGAATTAAATCTTTCTCACCACTATTTAGGGCATCCTTTACCTGTTGTATATAGGTTTGGGTATCTACAATTTCGGTTTCCGTAAGCAATCCTTTATTTTTTTCGATAAAACGCTCGGCAGTATAAACCAGTTGCTCGCCCTCACTGCGTGCCTCGATCAACATACGTTGAGCCACATCGCTTTGCGCATTGGTAATACTGTCGATCAACATTTTTTCTACGGTCTCGTCGCTAAGGCCATAGCTAGGTTTCACCTCAATTTCCTGTTTCACGCCAGAGCGTAGTTCAATGGCCTGTACGGTTAAAATTCCATCGGCATTGAGCAGGAAGTTAATATCTACTTTGGGTAATCCGGCCGGCATGGCAGGAATACCTTTCAAATCAAATTCGGCCAGTTTACGGTTTTCTTTTACCAAATCACGCTCACCTTGGTAAACAGAAATTTTCATGTTTACCTGTCCATCTATCGAAGTAGTGTATTGGCGGCCAGCTTTGGTAGGTACCTTGCTATTTCTGGCAATGATCACATCCATTAAACCGCCCATGGTTTCAATACCAAGCGACAGGGGCGTAACATCTAGCAATAAAATATCAGAACGGTTTCCCGCTAAAATATCGGCTTGTACGGCAGCGCCCAAGGCTACTACTTCATCAGGGTTAATATTGTCGTGGGCTGTTTTACCGAAGAACTCACTTACCGCTTTTTTCACATAAGGCGTACGTGTAGAACCTCCAACCAAAACTACTTCGTCTATATCGGAAATGCTCAATGCAGCATCATTCAAGGCAAGTTGGCAAGCTTCAATGGTTTCTTGTACTTTGGTTGCAATTAGGCTTTCAAAGGTTTGTTTGTCGAGCGTGCACCAAATCTCGCCCAACTTTTCGTTGTAAAGATTTTGGGTCGTCAATGCTTTTTTGGCTGCTTCTGCCTGCAAACGTAAACTTTGGGTGAATACGTTATCTTTTGCAACTGCCGCCGCATCAAGTTGGTTTTTCTCGATCCAATAATTAAAGATGGCACGGTCAAAGTCATCGCCGCCCAAAAAGGTATTACCATTGGTACTTAACACTTCGAAAATGCCGTTTTGGATTTGAAGGATAGAAACGTCAAAAGTACCTCCGCCCAGATCATACACGGCAATGGTTTTTTGTTGAGAGGGATCTAAACCCAAGCCATAAGCTAAACTGGCGGCTGTAGGCTCATTTACAATACGCAACACATCAAGTCCAGCTAGCTTTCCGGCATCGCGGGTGGCTTGTCGCTGGCTATCGTTAAAATAGGCAGGAACGGTAATTACCGCACGGTTTACTGGTGTTTTTAAGGCATGCTCTGCACGGGCTTTCAATTCCTTTAAAATTTCTGCCGACAGCTCAATAGGAGTATAGAATTTATCGCCCGCTTTAATTTTCACTAAAGCATCGGTATCGTCATCAATTACTTTGTAGCTAAAAATATCGCTGTGTTCAGCAACATCCTTGTAAGAACGGCCTAATAATCGTTTTACAGAAAAAATAGTGTTGGTTGGATCGGTTGTTAAATAAGCTTTGGCTTCATTCCCAACTTCGGCATCGCCTTGTTCGTTAAAGTGGATCACCGAAGGCACTAGTACGCCTTTGCCCGCATCGTTAATTACTTGTGGATTTTTTTCTGGGTTGATAAATGCGACCAGACTGTTGGTGGTGCCTAAATCAATACCTACAATAATTTCTTCTTGTTGTAATGAACCTGTTGCCAGGTTGATGGATATTTTTGCCATGCGGCAAATTTACGATAATGTTGTAAGCTTTGGGGACTGGAATGTTTGAATGTTGTAAAAAGGTTGGAGACGGAACTTTTAAAACGATGATTTGCTACTAATTTATTTCGCTCTCCACAATTTGATACTCCCCAAAGGCACCGTCCCAGTTTTCTTTATAAGTAGAAAATTCGATATGCTCAACCATTCCCGCAGTTACATCAATCACATAGCTTAAGCCATCTTTGAGTGTAGGTATCATGATTTTTTCGCCATTGCTAAATAGGCTATTGATCATTTCTGGTTCTTCGTTAAAATCAACATAAGAAAAATACACATATAAGCTAAAGCCAGAAATTTGTCGTTTGGATACCTTTAAGTGAGGGAGGTGAGATTTTAACGACGGATATTTTTCCGTTAAACCGTTTAGTAAGGTGGTTTCTAATTCATTGATGTCTTCCATATTTTGATAATATACTTGTTTACTTATTCTTTTCCTCAATCCACAACGACATATACTTCGTACTTTGTAGGGTGTGATGTTTCAATACTTCCCCTAAGAAGTTCTGTTTTCGATGTTCAGTTAAGTTTTTTTCTAAATGGGCGATTTGTTGCAGAAAAGGAGTTTCAAACTTGCTTTTGGCATATAGCTGGTTAATAATTTGAACGCCGTTCTGTTGTGCTTGCTCCCAACTAATCTGGTCATGGTAAAGCTTAGCTGTTTCATCAGCTAATTGCTCAGGGTTGTCATTGATGATGCCCGCCCAATCTAAACCGTTAGCCATTCCCTCTGCGCCAACACTGGTACTGGCAATGGGAGTTCCCGTTTGCATGGCGTCCACAAATTTACCTTTGGCTCCTGCTCCAAAAAGTAGGGGAGCTAGCAATATGCGATACTGGGCAATAGTTTCCCTTGCGTTTTCAGCCCTGCCATGTACCAGGAATTTCTCCCTAGTGTTGTGCAATTGTATCACCTTTTCCGAAGCATAGGCCCCATAAATATGTAAGGAAGCTTCCGGTAGCTTTTTTCTCAATAATGGCCAAACCGCTGTCTTTAAATATTGTAGAGTTTGCCAATTGGGCTCATGTAGATAATTCCCTATGAAAACCAAATCTTTTCGTCCCTCAAAAGTATTCCAGTTTTTGGTTGAAGTAATTTCTTCCTCCAAAAATGGAAGGTAGTAAAGAATGTGTGGACTGATGTTGAACGTTTGCAAAAGCTCCATCTCCACTTGAGAAATGATTAGCGATAAATCACAACGTAAAATAGCCGCCAGTTCTCGCTTGGTTACGTCGTTGTATAAATCGCTTTGTGTAAGGTTCTTTTTTTGTTTAACGGCTGTTTGTCGGGCTTGTCGTAAAAAATGTAGGTCTTCTGTATCTAAGATCTTCAACGCATTTGGACAAGCTTCCTGTACTCGCCAGCCGTATTGTTCTTCAATCATGAACCTGTCGAAAACCACCAAGTCAGGATTTAATGCGCTTAGCCATTGATCAAAAGAGCTGTCGTTAAGTTTAATGTCGTGATTGGTAACGCCTAAACTTTCCAGGTCAAAGCTGAACTCGCTTTTGGATGCTGCAGAGGCAAAATGTACTTCATCGCCATTGGCCAAAAACAATTGTGCCAACTGAACTATTCTAGTGCCAGCTGCAGAAGATGTGGGCTCTGGCCAAACCAAGCCAATGAACAAAACTTTTCTAGTTGCCATGTTTTACAAAAGTGCATTAAAAAGTACAATTTTGGATTTACGAATTACGATTGAGCTGGAAGATTTCTTTTAATCACCATTAGCTAACCCTACAACATTTGAACTTTACAAGGTTTCAACCATATAAATTTTTAATTTTGCAGCCATGTTAGGACTTAAACTACTTACCGATCCGCGTTGGGCCAATATTGCCGAATCTAACTTAGAAGAAATTTTGACCGACCACGCTTGGTGCGAGCAAAAAGCTGCCAGTAATGCCATTACGCTCATTACGCAAAACTCGGAACATCAGGATCTGGTAGATGAGCTAACAGCAATTGCATTAGAAGAGCTGGAGCACTTTCAGATGGTGATCAACATCATTAAAGAACGTGGTTATACTTTGGGCCGCGAGCGTAAGGATGATTACGTAGGGCAGTTGGTAAAGTTCAGCAAAAAAGACGGCAGCAGAAATCAGGCTTTTATCGATAGATTATTGTTCGCTGCCATGATCGAAGCCCGCAGTTGTGAACGTTTCAGAGTGTTGTCGCAAAATATTAAAGATGAAGAACTGGCTAAATTCTATCACGAACTGATGGTTTCTGAAGCTACGCATTACACCACCTTCCTAAATTTTGCACGTAAGTATACCATTGATGTTGATGTAGATAAACGTTGGAAAGAATGGTTAGAATTTGAGGGTAACCTGATCAAAAGTTACGGCAATAAGGAAGCGATACACGGATAACCAGTCTTCAGTTTGTAATTCTCAGTTAGCATTATTTATTTGCAGGTATAACTGAAAACTGTCAATTGAGAACTGCTAATTCTTTTTCATGATAATTCACCAACCAAAGTACAATATCCTGATAGCTGTTGATGCCTTTCTGTTGGTTGTTAAGCTTTAGGATTTTATCGAAGGTTTTGCCCATGTAAACCGACATAGAGCCATTGTACTTTGCCCAAAACTCCCTTTCCTGCTTAAAATGGTCAATTACCTGTTGTGGTATTTGCGTAATGAGCACGTTGTAATCCTCTGGATATTTCATCCTGATTTCGAACAGCACATACCTTAGCATATTGTAATAGGCAGAGTATCTAAATTGGATATCCTCACTATGGACAGCGGTTAAATAACCCACTAAATTAGCTTCATCCTCACGGGCAACACCCACTTGGTGCGCCATTTCATGGCAAACTACAAAGGGCAATACAAATTCGGGAAGCTTGGTATTAATGTTGGCTTCGCCAGATAAAGGGTTGTAGTAACCTTCTATACCCAATTTGCTCGTGAGCCAGCCGCTAACCACAGGTTTAACCGCATGATATTTGTATTCGAACAGTGGCTGTTTCACTGCTAAAATATTATAACTAGTGGCTGCACGATCTTGTAGCTCTTCTATCGTATAATTAACAGACGTATCGCCAATAGCTTTGCCCAGCTTTTCTAATTTGTCAATAAAAAGACTACTCAACCGCAAAAGCTGCTCTTTTTGGTAAGGTTTTTTACTGATCTGAAGTTGTTCATTGATTTGTGGGCGAGAATAATTCAAGCCCCATAATACCTTAAAAGAAAGGTAGATGATGAGCATAAAGTTTATACTCCTTAATGCAAAGAGCAGATATGCGTCTTTGTCCTTTTTTGTTTTGCTGATGAAGATTACCACCTCTTTAATGACGTAAATAACCAGTAAAGTATAAAGTAAATCGCCAATGGCAAAAGGAAAAAACGAGGCAATGCAACGCTGCACCATCGAAATTACAGGATAGATCAGCTCGCTGTAATAGCTTTCAACCGCTTGGGGATATAGTCCCAAAACGAAAATGATGAGGGTAAATGCTAACAGGACAAAAGTCGTGTTGCGTATATGCTTAACAGATGTCAATTTAAAACAAAAATTATCTGTTAAACGTTAAACGTTGTCCCGTTTCGCTGGTCATAAACTTTCCTTTTTGGTAGGCTAAGTTTCCAGAAACAAAAGTGTGGGTAATGCTGGCACCAAAAGTTTGTCCTTCAAAAGGCGACCATCCACATTTATACAGGGAGTTTAATTTGGTTACTTTGAAAGGATCGTTCAGGTCAACCAAAACCAAATCAGCCCAATAACCTTCTCTCACAAATCCACGTTCATTTAAGTTAAAGCAGGTAGCCACGTTGTGCGAAGCCTTTTCGGCAATTTTTTCCAAGGAGATTTTACCTTGCAAGTGCATTTCTAACAATGCAGGTAAGGCGTGTTGTACCAAAGGACCACCAGAGGGTGCTTGTAAATAAGCTTGATTCTTTTCTTCAATGGTGTGGGGAGCGTGGTCGGTAGCAATCACATCAATATGATCATCCAATAAGCCCTGCAAAATGCCAGCTTGATCGGCTGCGGTTTTTACAGCAGGGTTCCATTTAATGAAATTGCCTTTCGTGGCATAATCCGTATCATTAAACCAAAGATGGTGCGCGCAGGCTTCGGCCGTAATTTTCTTTTCTGCTAAAGGTAGGATATTGTCAAATAAGCCCACTTCCTTAGCGGTCGAAATGTGCAAGATATGCAAACGAGTTTGGTAACGTTTGGCAAGTTCTACTGCTAGAGATGAGGATTTATAGCAAGCCTCAGCACTTCTAATGAGCGGGTGCATGTCTATCGTAATATCATCTCCATATTTCTCTTTATAAACAGCTAGGTTATGGCGAATGGTGGCTTCGTCTTCGCAATGCGTAGCCACCAACATAGGGGCTTTGCTAAAGATATTTTCTAAGGTCTTTTCGTTGTCAACAAGCATATTTCCGGTCGACGAACCCATAAATACCTTAACGCCACACACATTTTTCGGATCAGTTTTAAGCACCTCTTCAATGTTGTCGTTACTGGCACCCATATAAAAGGAATAGTTGGCCAACGAAGTGTGCTTGGCAATGGCATATTTATCTGCCAAAAGCGCTTGAGTTAAAGTATTAGGTACCGTATTGGGCATTTCCATGAAAGAGGTGATTCCCCCAGCCACAGCAGCCATACTTTCGGTGAAAATATCTGCCTTGTGGGTTAAACCAGGTTCGCGGAAGTGTACTTGGTCATCAATCATGCCAGGTAACAAATGCAAGCCTTCTGCATTGATTTCTGTATCGGCGTTAGCATTAATGTTCGAATCAATTTTCTCTATTCTTCCATTCTTTATTAAAAGATCTGAAGTGAATATGTTGCCTTCATTTACAATACTGGCTGCTTTAATCAAGATTGTGCTCATGTTTCAAAGGTAATAGATAAAGTCGGAAGTCGGAAGTTGAAAGTCTGAAGAAAAGTCGTTTTCCGATTGTTAAATGGTTGTAAGTTTATATCTATCCTTCTGAACTTCTATCCTCGAACATCGGACTTCTGACTAATAATCGTAAATTTGCAGCTATGCCAAAAAAATTCGATGAGTTTAAACTCAATAGACAAATACTGAACGCAGTTGAAGAAGCGGGCTTTGTAGAAGCAACTCCGATACAGGAAAAAGCCATAGGCCCGGTTTTGTCTGGTCAGGATTTGTTTGGTATTGCACAAACGGGAACAGGGAAAACTGCTGCCTACGTGCTGCCTATGCTCATGAAATTGAAATATGCGCAGGGCGAAAGCCCACGAGCTTTAATTTTAGTACCTACCCGTGAGCTGGCTTTACAGATAGAGGAACAGGTAAGGCTGTTTTCTACCTATACCGATCTCAGAACCGTAGTGATTTTTGGGGGGATTGGTCCTAAAACGCAGAAGGAGCAAATTGCAAAAGGGTTGGATATTTTAGTCGCTACACCTGGCCGATTTTTAGATCTTTATCTCGCTGGAGATATCAATACCCGAAGCTTACAGTTTTTGGTATTGGATGAAGCCGATAAAATGATGGACATGGGGTTCATCGGTTCTATTCACCGTATTTTGGAAGTAGTACCTCGCAAACGACAAAACCTGCTTTTCTCGGCAACCATGAGTGATTTGGTTCAAAAAATTGCAGGCGATTTCCTCAAAAATCCGTTAACCATAGAAGTAGCTGCCCAAGCCACCCCAGCACAAACAGTTACGCAAATGCTGTATGCAGTACCTAATTTCAAGACTAAAATTAACCTGCTGCAACATCTACTTAAAAACGATGAGGAGTTCAAAAGACTCATTATCTTCTGTAAAACAAAAACAGTGGCCGACAATATTACCAATTTTATTTCTAGGAGATTTGGAGAAGAAGCGGTAAGAGTAATTCACGCCAATAAGGGGCAAAATACACGTATTAACTCCATTAACAGCTTTAAAGAAGGAAGCATTAGAGCTTTAGTAGCTACAGATGTTGCCTCTAGGGGAATCGATGTAAGTGAAGTGAGCCATGTGATCAACTTTGACGTGCCAATTGTAATTGAAGATTATGTACACCGTATTGGCAGAACAGGTAGGGCATTTAATGAAGGAACTGCCATTACCTTTTACAACGAGGCAGAAAAATATTACATCGATAAAATTGAAAAGCTGATCAGGCAACAAATTCCAGAAGTGAAATTGCCAACGGAAGTGTTTGTGGAAGAAACCCCCTATGAGGAAAGACAATCCATAGCAAGGGAAATTGATGCCCAAAAGAGGAAAGAAAATCCCGACTTTAAGGGAGCGTTCCACGAAAAGAAGAAACAGTTTAGCAATAATCCTAAAAAAGGTCCGAAGAAAATTAGCAGACCAAAACGTAGATAGCCTTGAGAATAAAACTAACCCCATTAAACATTGTATCGGCGTTAAGTATCATGGCTGTTATTAGCCTAATCATTGATAAACGTTGGCTTTTGGTTCCAGCAAACGATGAGTTTAAAGGGGTTTTTATTGCTTTAGGTTTAATGGTTTTCTTCGTGTCTTTTTTAAGTGATCAAATTTTTAGAAAATTTATACCAAGTTTGGCAAGACTTTGGCTAGTACAACTGGTGCTTGTAGTCTTAACTGCCATATTTGTCTTGGTTTTAAAAATAAGTGTTTTCGGATAGCGAACATGATTGAGAAATAGAAAGATAAAGAAATGAAAAAAGCAGAAATAAAGATTACCGTAGAGTTAGATGAGAAAAATGTTCCCGAAAATATCCTTTGGGAATCGACAGACTCAGAGAACAAAGACCAAATGGCTGCAAAGTCAATGATGCTGGCCCTCTGGGACCATAACTATAAAAACTCAATGAGAATAGACTTATGGACCAAAGATATGCCTGTTGATGAAATGAAACGTTTCTTTTACGAAACTTTGCAAACCATGGGCGATAGTTTTTTAAGAGCTACAGGCGAAAAAAACATTGTTGAAGACCTGAGAGATTATTGTGCGCATTTTGCAGACAAAATGGGCATTAATACCCAGGGATAACCATATAAACCTGTAAAGTTTGATAAAAAATATGAGTCTGCCTGCGTCGAAGAAATTATTTGTCAACTTTATGGTTAAGTTGTTACTTATCCTCGCTATCATAGGCGGGGGTATTTCACTATTTTCTTATAACAAAGAAAACACAGCTTACTTTAAACAAAAGCAACATCTAGTAGATCAATTGGTGTCACTGAGCAATCTTTTACACAGTGCCCATTATGCTTATATCAACCTAATTGGTGCCGACTCGGCCCAAGCGGATAGCCTTAGTAATTATCTAAATACCTTAGGCAAGGAAAAGGGAATACTGGAAGTATTATCTCAAGGAGGAGAATCAAATAAAGCGGAAGCCAATGTTGCACTAACTAGTTTAGAAAGTGAACTTCGTTTTTACAGCGGTCAATTAGCGCAAAATGGGAATGTTTTAGATGTTGGTGAAGCAGGCAGGAAAATGGGAGCAACCCAACCCTTGCTAGACAAACTCATTAAACAAGAAAGAGAAGAACTAAAGGTTCGTATTTCACAAAACGATGGTTTTTATGAAAACCTGGGATTTCTTGTCGTAAGTGTAGGTCTTTTGGTTTTGATCATGAACATTGTTCTTTATTTCCGTTCGAAAAAGTCGCTACAGAAGCAAATGGCACATGCAAAGGAAATTCACAACGCCAAGCTTGCTGCCCAGTCTGCAAATAATGCCAAGTCAGAATATCTGGCTATGATTAGCCATGAAATTAGAACACCTATGAACGGTGTACTGGGCATGTCGAACCTGTTAATGCAGGGTTCTTTGAATGAAGAGCAAAAAGAATATGCCAAAACCATTCATCATAGTGCCGAGTCATTATTACGTATTGTAAATGATGTGCTGGATTTTTCAAGAATAGAAGCTGGAAAAATTCAATTGGACAAAACCACTACCAATATTCGTGAACTTATTGCACAAACATTCGCAATCTTGCCCAAAAAGTCTTCGGAACAATTAAAAATTGAGTATTGGGTAGATGAAAGCGTTCCGCAATTTGTTTACATTGATCAGATACGTTTAAAGCAAGTACTGCTCAATTTCTTGGGCAATGCGGTAAAATTTACTGCTCAAGGTAGCATCACTTTAGAATGTAAGGTAATAGACACGGATGAAACTGGTTTTATGCGATTAGGATTTATTGTAAAAGATACAGGTATTGGGATTGCAGAAGATCGTATCAAGCTGCTTTTTAAACCTTTTGTACAAGTAGACCATACCACCGTAAGAAAATATGGAGGTACAGGTTTAGGCTTAAACATCGCCTATAACCTTATTTCAATGATGGAAGGAAAGGTAAAAGTAGATAGCGTTGTAGGAAAAGGATCTATTTTCACCTTCTTTATCGTGACCAAGGAAATGAGTGGTGGACAAAAGGCTAAGTCAAACGACGATAAACAGCCTATATTGGACGTAGCGCTTTCTACCTTATATCCACTAAATATCTTGGTAGTTGATGATAACGAGATCAACCTCATGCTCATCACCAAAACGTTAAGCAAGCTGGGGTACGAATGTAAAAAAGCATCCAATGGACAATTAGCGGTAGATTTGGTGAAGCAAAACGAGTTCGACCTGATCTTTATGGACATGCAAATGCCTATTATGGATGGTACGGTAGCTACTACCGAAATCAGGAAGCATTATCGTGTATATGAGTATCCGGTAGTAATTGCCCTAACTGCCAATGCCCTCGGCGATGGTAAGGATAAATGCTTGGAAGCTGGAATGCAGGATTTCATTGCCAAACCATTTAAACCGGCCGAAATAGAAGAGGTCATTAGAAAATGGGCACCAAAAATTGTTAAATACAAGGATAAAACCCAATCTATTTTTTTAAGTTAGCAGCCTAAATAAATCATATGCTAATTGTAAATAAAACAATGGCTCTTTTAGGGCTAATTCTAGTGTTTGTGGCAGGTTTTTGTCCAATATTACAAGTTAAGATTATTTTTGAATGGGTAAACTGGGGGTTGTATAAAACCGATATTCGCCTTTTCCTAATCACTTATTCACTGATAGCACTAACAGCATTATGTTTTTTTGTAAGACAGCTTAAGGCTTTCAGATTATTGACAAGATTTATATTTGTTTGGGTATTGTTAATGGCAGCTGCGGTATACTTTAAGTCGACCCATTACTTTGGGGTTAAATTTGCAGATAACATTTTGGGCAAGGCTATTCATTTCCAATGGGGATGGATTATTTTGGCCATAGGTGCAGTACTTTTACTTTTCAGTGTCAAAAAAGAAACACTGAAGCCATAAAATAATATATATTTGTGTCATAATGAAATGGTTACTTACCATATGGGCTATTTATTTACTGGCGCTTGCTTCGCTGCCCTGTAGTGATGCGAGTAACCAATGTAAAGATAATGGCCGTAAAGTAGAAACCGTTAAGGCGCATAGTCACGAGAAAGACAGTGACGATAACTGCGCTCCATTTTGTTATTGCAGTTGCTGCAGTGTAAGCTTTGCCTCTTTTGATTTTAAACTCTTAGAAGTTGCGCAGCCTAAAACTACTTTTGCCGAAAAGAAAATCGTTTTGCGTAACCATCAGCTAGTTTCCAACTACTACGGAAACATTTGGAACCCACCCAAACTTATCGCTTAATTTTTTTTATAGATAACCTGTGCTCTGGGCTGATTTGACCTAGGCAGGGCTGTGGTTTTGTGTTTATAAAACCAACGGTCTGTTTGTGGCTATAATTTGCCGCATCTACGGAGGGCTTGCCCCACAACAATTCCCATGTGCATTTAAGGTTATCCACTGCCGCTATTTGATAGTGGCCTGTCCATACTAAAAAAATTAAACGACATTACCGTGTTAGACAACATTATAAAATTTAGCATAAAGAACAAGCTTGTGATTGGCGCAATGACCTTGTTACTGATCATATGGGGAGTTTGGAGCGCCACCAAACTACCTATCGACGCCGTACCTGATATTACCAATAATCAGGTGCAGATCATTACCGTTTGTCCCACTTTGGCCGGACAAGAGGTGGAGCAGTTGGTGACCTTTCCCATAGAGCAAAGCATTGCCAATATTCCCAATTTGGAAGAAACCAGAAGCATATCGAGGTTTGGACTCTCCGTAATTACGGTGGTATTTAAAGATGAAGTGGATATTTATTTTGCCCGACAGCTCATTAATGAAAAGCTGAAGGAGGCGGATGAAAAAATTCCCAAAGGGATTGGTACACCCGAACTTGCGCCAGTAAGTACAGGACTGGGCGAGGTGTACCAGTACATCGTACACCCTAAAAAGGGAAGTGAGAAAAAATATGATGCGAAAGCCTTGCGTACCATGCAGGACTGGATTGTGGCCCGTCAATTATATGGCACACCAGGTATAGCCGAAGTAAATAGTTTTGGTGGAGAGCTTAAGCAATATGAGGTAGCCATTAACCCGAACCGTTTACGGGCAATGGGGGTGAGCGTTTCAGAAATTTTTAATGCCCTCGAAAAAAATAACCAAAATACAGGCGGAGCTTATATTGATAAAAAGCCGAATGCCTATTTCATTAGGGGAATAGGTTTGGTGACTTCATTGGAAGACGTAAAGAATATCAGTGTTAAAAATGAAACAGGCAGCGTTCCTATTTTTATTAAGGATGTGGCCGAGGTAAGGTTTGGAAATGCCATCAGATATGGCGCTATGACTTATAACGGGGAGGTTGACGCTGTGGGCGGAGTAGTGATGATGTTGAAAGGCGAAAACAGCAATGAAGTAGTGAAGCGCATCAAGGAGAAGTTGCCAATTATCCAAAAATCCTTACCAGAAGATATAGTGATTGAACCTTACTTAGATCGTACAGATTTGGTTGGAAGAGCCATTAGTACGGTAGAAAAGAATCTAATAGAAGGTGCCCTGATTGTGATTTTCGTACTGGTGATATTTCTTGGAAACTTGAGGGCTGGGCTTATCGTAGCTTCAGCTATTCCACTCTCTATGCTATTTGCCTTAGGCCTCATGAATGTGTTCGGCGTAAGCGCCAATCTCATGAGTTTGGGAGCCATAGATTTTGGTTTGATCGTGGATGGGGCGGTAATTATTGTAGAAGCAACATTGCACCATTTAGGCCTGCGAAAATCGGTAAATAAGCTTACCCAACAGGAAATGGACCGGGAAGTTTTCGAATCGGCATCTAAAATCCGTAGCAGTGCCGCATTTGGCGAAATCATTATCCTTATTGTATATATCCCTATCCTCACCCTGGTAGGTATAGAGGGAAAAATGTTCCGCCCTATGGCACAAACGGTAAGCTTTGCCATTTTTGGTGCATTGATCTTATCGCTTACCTACATTCCAATGATGTGTGCGTTATTCCTTTCCAAAAAGGCATCGCATAAAGTAACTTTTTCCGATAAGATGATGACCTGGTTGCAAAACAGATACCAACCATTGCTCAAAAAAGCCATCAAAATTAAATATTGGCTAATTGGTGCTACGGTTGCTGTTTTTACTTTTTGTCTTTTTCTCTTTAAAAACATGGGGGGCGAGTTTATTCCTCAATTACAGGAAGGCGATTTTGCTTTCCATTGTATTTTACCACAGGGAAGTTCATTGAGCCAAAGTATTGAAACCTCTATGCAGGCCTCGAGAATCATTAAACAATTTGATGAGGTAAAAATGGTAGTAGGGAAAACGGGAGCTGCGGAAGTTCCTACCGATCCTATGCCACCAGAAGCTACCGACTTAATGATTTTGTTAAAGCCCAAGAAAGAATGGAAAACTGATTGGAGCTACGAGGAATTGGCCGATGCCATTAATGAAAAATTGGAAGCCATACCGGGCGTGTTTTTTGAAAAGAACCAACCCATACAAATGCGCTTTAATGAACTGATGACAGGTATTAGACAGGATGTAGCGGTAAAAATATTTGGCGAAAATCTCGATACACTGTCGGCTTATGCCAATCAGGTAAGTAAAGCGATACAGCGTGTAAATGGGGCTACATCGCCACAAGTAGAACGTGTAAGTGGTTTACCGCAAATAAACGTGACCTATGATCGTACACGAATTGCTAATTACGGATTAAATGTTCAGGATGTTAACGATGTACTGAGCACTGCATTTGCAGGTAAAAGTGCAGGTGTGGTATTCGAAAATGAAAGACGCTTTGATTTGGTGGTACGTTTGGACAGCGCCCATCGTGGCAGTATTGACGATGTCAGCAATCTGATGATTGCCACGGGAACCGGTAATCAAATTCCTTTGTCGCAGGTTGCAACGGTGGAGTATAAATTAGGTCCTGCTCAAATTAGTAGAGAGGCTGGAAAGCGTAGGATCGTGATAGGTTTCAACGTATCAGGAAGAGATGTGCAAAGTGTGGTGCAAGATATTCAGCAGAAGCTTAACCAAGAGGTGAAATTGCCAACGGGGTATTATTTTACTTATGGAGGCCAATTCGAAAATCTACAGGAAGCCAGCAATAGATTGATGATTGCCGTTCCAATTTCGCTACTACTCATTTTCGTGTTGCTTTATTTTACTTTCCATTCGTTTAAACAGGCAGCTTTGATCTTTACCGCTATTCCCATGAGTGCCATTGGAGGTGTGTTTGCACTTATGCTGCGTGGAATGCCTTTCAGTATCAGTGCAGGTATTGGGTTTATTGCCCTATTTGGGGTAGCAGTACTCAACGGTATTGTCATGATTGGTACATTTAATCAACTACAGAAGGAGGGCTGGAAAAATATGCTCGAGCGGGTGTTGGAAGGAACCAAAATCCGTCTACGTCCTGTGCTTATGACAGCTACCGTGGCAAGTTTGGGCTTTTTGCCTATGGCATTGAGTACCAGCGCAGGAGCAGAGGTTCAGAAGCCTTTGGCTACCGTAGTAATAGGCGGTTTAATTACGGCTACCTTTCTTACCTTATTTGTATTGCCTTTGCTGTATATGATTTTTAACAAAACAACAAAGAGCAACTGATCCCTACACTACATATCAAAATTAGAAACAGATGAAACATATCTTGAAAAATAATATAGAGAAGCGGTTTTTTAAGCCATTACCTATGCTCTGCTTCTTAGGGTTGCTGGTCTTTAGCCTCAATGCTAATGCCCAAAAGAAACAGCTAAATATTGACCAAGCCATACAAATGGCCATCGATAATAACTTGGGGGTTAAAGCGGGAGACTTGGAGATAAAAGCTAGTCAATCCTTAAAAAGAACGGCAGGAGAACTGCCCAAGCTTGATTTAAATGCACAACTGGGACAATACAATAGTACCCAGTTTGACCAATCGTACCAAGTATCCCAAACCATTCCTTTTCCAACCTTATTTGGAGCTAGGAAGCAATTGATCAATGCCGAAATAAGAGGTAAACAACTGCAAAGGGAGCTTACCGTGCTCGAATTGAAAAACCAAGTACGCAATTACTACTATCAAACATTGTATTTGCAACACAATCATCAACAATTGAAACAGTTGGATAGTCTTTATGCCGATTTTATAAAGATTGCCCAGCTGAGGTATAAAACAGGCGATACCAAAAAGGTAGACGTAAGTACGGCACAAGCCAAGCAGGGGGAAATTAACCTCCTGCTAAGGCAAAATGAAGTATATCTGGCCAATGCCCATACCAGTTTAGCCGCTTTGCTAAACACTAAAGAAGATTTTGAGTTAGCCAACCAAAGTACTTTTGCACCACTACAGATCAATAACCTATTGGATAGTGCAACAGTGGCCAATCATCCAGCAGTGCAATCATTTTATCAAGAGGCATTGATTGCTGCCCAGAGTAAAAAGGTAGAAAGGTCGCAAACCTTGCCCGATATTACTTTGGGATATGTGAACCAATCGTTAATTGGATTCCAAACAGTAAATGGTACAGAGAAATACTTTGGAGCAGGTAATCGATTTAATTCGGTAAATATAGGTTTGGCCATTCCCTTAACCTTTGGAGCCAACAAGGCAAGGGTTCGTTCATTGGATTACAGGCAACAGGCGGCAGAAGCCAATGCCCAACAACAGCAGCGAAATCTCATGGCACAAATGCAAAATGCACTACTGCAATATCAGCAGGACATGAAACAGTATCAATATTTTGTGAAAGATGCCTTGCCCAATGCCAAAGAGATGCTGTCGGCAGCGCAGTTGGGTTATAAAACTGGAGATACAAGTTATCTGGAATACCTTTATGCCCTGCAAACGGCTACGGATATCCAGCTTAATTATCTTAAAAGTATCCAGCAAGTCAACCAATCTGTCATTAACATCTATTCTATCATTAATCAATAACGAATTACCATGAAATTCAAAATCAATAGAAACAAAATTTGGATTGCCATAGCAGCTTTATCTATTCTTACGGCTTGCAATAGTGGAAAACAAGCAGATAATGCAAATAAGAAAAATACGGAGGCCGCTAAAACAGAAGAAGCCCATGAAGAGGATAGTGGAAGCATTGCTACCCTTACCCAAGAGCAGATAGAAACGGTTGGTATACAATGGGCACCGATTGAACGAAAGGAGCTTACTGCGACTATTAGGGCCAATGGGATGCTGAGCGTACCCAATAACAACAAAGCAAATGCAACTTCTTTGTATGGTGGAGCAGTTAAATCGCTTAATGTGCAAATTGGCGATTATGTAAGAAAGGGCCAAGTGATTGCTTCCATCACTAATCCACAATTTATACAATTACAGGAGGAGTATTTGACGGTTGGTAGCAGAATTACTTTGGCTGAACAAGAATTACAGCGCCAAAAAACATTGAACCAAGGGAATGCTGGTGCCGGTAAAAATCTAGAGAATGCCACCACAGAGCTAAATACCTTGCGTACACGTAGAGCGTCGCTACATCAGCAACTTACTTTAATGGGCATCAATCCGAGTTCGGTAAGTAACGGTAACCTTAAATCGGCCTTGGTGGTTACTAGCCCGCTGAGTGGCACAGTGAGTAATGTCTTTGCAAAGATAGGCAGCTATGTAGATGTTTCATCGCCAGTGATAGAAGTGGTAGATAATAGTTCGCTGCATTTGGATCTTCAGGTGTTTGAAAAAGATTTGCCACAGGTGAAAGTAGGGCAGACGATCCATTTTACGCTTACCAATAATCCTACCACCGAATACGATGCGACGGTATTTAGCATAGGTTCTTCTTTTGAGAATGATAGTAAAACCATTGCCGTACACTGTAAAGTAAATGGTAATAAACAGGGACTTATCGACGGGATGAACATTACGGGAATTGTGAGCCTTAACAACGTCATGACTCCAGCAGTTCCTAATGATGCCATTGTGGCTGCAGATGGAAAGTACTATGTGTTTTTACAAACGACCAAGACAGCTAAAAAACACGAAGAGGGTGCAGATCATAAGCATGATGAAAAAGAGGAAGAAAAACCAAAAAAGGAAAGTAAGGGCAATTTGAACTTTGAAAGGGTAGAAGTGCTTAAAGGAGTTTCTGATATGGGATATACCGCAGTAACTTTTTTGAACGATATTCCCAAGAACTCGATGATTGTTGTAAAAGGTGCCTTTTTTGTGAATGCTAAGTTAAGCAACGCAGGAGGACATGAGCATTAAAGGGAATAGGAGTTAGGCATTAGTATTAAGGAACGAGGAGTAGGGAGCAAGGAATAAGAAGCAAAGAGGAAACCTCCTTGTTTTCACCCAGAGCGTAGCGAAGGGTCTTATGAGTTTTTGATTATGAGATTCATCGTAGCGCTCTGAATGACGGGCCGTAGAAAGGAAGATTAAAGAGTAAGGAATGATGAACGAAGAGCGAAGCTATAATAAGTTGCCGAGTTCCCAAACAACTAAATACCACTCAAATAGCCATACAGTTTCTCAGTAGGAAGCCCCATCACATTGGTATAGGAGCCTTCCAACTTTTGTACTACAGTAAGACCAAACCAATCTTGAATACCATAACTGCCAGCTTTGTCAAAGGGCTGGTAGTTATCAATATAGTAGTCGATCTCCGCATTATTCAGCTCTCGACAAAATACGGTGGTCTTATCATAAAATGAAGTAGTTTTACCGTTGTAACTGATACTTACACCTGTATAAACCTCATGACTATTGCCCGATAGTTTGGCAAGCATTTCCTGTGCTTCTGTACGGTCTTTAGGCTTGCCCAAAATTTCACCATTAATGGCAACAATGGTATCGGCCGTAATTACAATATGGTTGGCATCACCAATAAATGCTTTGGCTTTCTTTTCTGCAATGTAAACCGCAATTTCGGAAGCATTTAAAGTATTGGGGTAGCTTTCGTCAACATCCTTTAGTTCAACAGAAAAATCCAGGCCCATTAAGTTTAAAAGTTCTTGTCTTCTGGGCGATTTGGACGCTAGTATAATTGGTGCAGTAAATTGAAGCATAAATGATGATTATGAACCAAATTTAGAAATAAAAAATGCAACCAATTATTTAAATGAAGATTTAAGTGTAAACGTTATTAAACCACAAAAGCGACTTGGTAGTCGCTTCTGTGATATTTTGTGATTGGTTGAAATTAGTTACCGCCTTGGCGTTCTTTCATTCTTTTTTCCATTTCAGCTCTTTGCTCTTCTACCATACCTTTGTAGGTTTTCTTTTGCTCATCGTTTAGCACAGCACTTATTTTGGTTTCAAGATCAGCTCTCATTTTCTGCATTTTTTCCATCATCGCTTGTCTGTCGCCGCCTGCTTCCTCACGTAGTTTTTTCTGTGCTTCAGCTTGCTCGGTAAAAATGGTAGTTAATTTTGCCTTTTGGTCGTCAGAAAGTTTAAGTTTTTCATCTAATTGTTTTACTCTAGCTTCTGGGTTAGCACCCATACCACCTCTTGGACCACCTTGTTGCGCTTGTGCAAATGCTACCATACCAAATAATAGCCCGCAGATCATCATCAATTTTTTCATGTGTTTAGAATTATTGTTTTTGTTTTTTCTTTGGAGCATAAAATTGACAAGAGGTTTAATCAACAAGAAAAGATATTGTGTTAAAAAATGTTAAGCTCTACATATCTAATGTGAGTTGGGGTAAGAAAATGTGTTTTAATAACTATGGTTAGAATTAGAGGTTCAAAGTTTCATTTTACTATTGAGTTTGCTATACGCCTATTTGGTGCATTTAGACATAAGAATTGTAAATGGAAAGAAATATAACCACATAAGTGCATTGTTTTATGAGGATAATGAATGAAAAACAAATAGAACCTTTGTGCGAGGGATAATAGTAAATTAAAACCCCATAGAGACCTCTATGGGGTTGGTATTCTTAATCTTTATGATTGTTCTTTCGAATCTCAAAAATTGCTGACAAAAATGGTTGCTATTTACTCGCCTCTGCTGCAGAAGGTGTACTTCCATGCCAACTGTGCTGCACTTTAAGCACTTTTTCAATTACATCCCTAACTGCTGCTTCGCCACCTTTTTTGGGAGAAATGTAATGACTAATGGCTTTGATTTCTTCAACGGCATCTGATGGGCAAGTTGCAATACCTACTAGCTTCATCACTTCCAAATCAGGAATATCGTCGCCCATGTAAAGCACTTGGCTAGGATCAATGCCTTTTTGTTGAAGGTAATTGTTGAAAATTTCTATTTTATCACTAACGCCTAAAAAAACGTCCGCAACGCCCAAACTATCAAAACGCTTATGCATGGCTACGCCCTTTCCTCCTGAAATAATACAGATATGGTAACCTTTCTTGGCTGCCAGTTGTAAGGCATAGCCGTCCTTAATATTAAAGGAACGGAGTAGTTCGCCACTTTCTGTAGCGATTACCGTTCCGTTGGTCAATACACCATCTACGTCAAAAACGAAAGTGGTGATGTTTTTAAGGTTTTCTAACATAGTTAGGTTGCGTATTGTCAGTTACGGGTTTTAGTCGGTAAGCCCCAATTACTAGCTCCTAACTACTAACCACTAATTACTAATTACTAATTACTGATTATCTCTCCACTCGTATACCCAAGCAGATTGAATTTGCTCTAAATGACCTTCGTTACACTCTTCTCTGGTTCCGGCAAAATTAGGAAGCTCTAAAACCCATTCAATAAGCTCTGTAAACCTAATTCTGTAGATTTTTGGCTCATCGAAGGCATCTCCAAACTTTTCGTAAAGCTCCAAGGCAATATCCTCATGGTCTTTCCAGTAAATAGGGAGTGCAAATCTATCGTTGTTCATATTGTTGTTGTAATGTTTGTGTTGGTTAAATGTTGATTTGTTTAATCGGTTAACTGACAGCTACCAACGTAATGGTAAATCTAAAATCGTAACTCGTGAATTTTAATGTCCCAAAAAGCCCGATTGATCTGGAATAGTGACTTCAATATCACCATCTAAAACGATACACTGGCAGGCTAATCTTGAAGTGATTTTTGGCCTTACTGCACGGTCAATAAAGTCCTCCTCTTTTTCAGAGATTTCCTGAATATTGTCCATGCCCTTGTTCACGTAAATGTGACAAGTACTGCAACCGCAAACGCCACCACAGTTGTGTTGTAGCTCAATACCATTATCTAACACTACATCTAATACATCTTCACCAGCGGCAATAGGGAGTTCAATAGGTTCTTTTCCCTCTTCTTCGAAATTTATCTTTAGTTTGAAAATACTCATAATACAATGCAAAAGTAAGCAGCCAAAATCAAAAAAACGGTATTATCTGTTTTTTTTAATCTGCTCGCTCAATAGTTTATAAATCATTAACCAATCAGAGTGCGCTTTGAGCAATTCTTCATGTTTTTGTAGGGTCTGCTCATCATTTCTAATAGCGGGACCAGTTTGTACTTCAATAGGTAGGGCCGTCTGCACCTTGTTCGCAGTTTCGGCAATTAGAGGTTTGATGATTTCAAAATCAAGTTGATGCTGTGCCAATAATTGTTGGGCAACACCGTATAAGTAGTTAGGAAAATTACAGGCAAATACAGCGGCTAAGTGCAATATTTTTCGTTGTTCGCTATCTACCTCGTAGATATTTTTGCTGAGGAGCGCAGCCAAGGTTTTTAATTGCCGTAGGCTTTGTGTATTGTTGGCTTCTAAACATAATGGCACCTGTGAAAAATCCAATGTTTTATGTTTTGAAAATGTTTGTAATGGATAGAACACTCCGTAATTAACATTCTCATTCAAGATGTTTAGAGTAACTGCACCTGAAGTGTGCGCCACAATACCACGATAGTTTTTTAGCTGTGCAGCAACATCAGCAATGGCATCATCCTTAACTGAAATTAGAAGGATATCACTTCCATCATTGGCAATTTCGGAAATTTGGCGTATTGCCTTTGCATCTACTTGATTGGCCAATAGCTCCGCATTTTCAAATTGGTGCGACCAGATACCTTGTATTTCTACATGAACATGGTGTAAAGCTTTAGCTAAATGGGTAGCTACATTTCCCGAACCTACAATGGAAACTTTCATTGATCAGTTTTCAGTTCTTTTTTCCGTCTGAAAATAGACATCAAGAAACCAATCACCATTACAATGGTACCAATCCAATACAAGTTGATATATGGGAACTCGATGGATTTGAATACCACCCAATCTTTTGCTTGTTGAGGTTTCTCGAAAATTTGAATCTCAAATTTATTTTCTTCCGGAATGATTTTAGTAAATCTAACTCTTAAGCCTAATTCATCAATTTTACGGGCAAAATCGAAAGTATTATTGCCTTTAATCAGGAACAATGGCTCAGCGTTGTAAATTTTTCCGCTTACATTAATTTCTAAAGGCAAGCTTACTGCTAAATCTTCTTTCTCAATTTTTAAGTCCCTAACCACAGGTTTGTTGTTAAGTGCTTTTACCGTTAATATGCCACTACTGGTATGAACCGTATCGCCAACTTTTAAGGTAACAATGCGAGGAGCCTTGTAGTTTTCCTCTTCGGTATGTCCTTCGTGTTCAGCATGCTCTTCTTTTTTCTGCGCCGCACTGGTAATGTGGGTATAAATATCTTTCAGTAGGTAATGTTTGGTATCAGGAGAAGCAATTAGACCCATTCTGTCATTTTCCTGAATGCTAGGGTTAACCGAAAAGTCTTCCTTTACTTTACCTGTTTGCTCGTCAATTATCCTAAAATTAAGTTTGTAGTAAGTGTTTGGCTGAATGGTGGTATCGCTTACATAAGTAACGGTGTACTTGCCCATTTTTTTAGGCTCGTTCTTATAAAGCATAATGTTTTCGCCTGGTTTGGCTGCTTTCTCGAAATCTTTAACGGGAATAAAATTGGTTTCGTTAATGGAAATCGGATTACTGGTAGCTGCAGCAATTAAAGCACCAATTAATAAAAGGGCAAAGCCGATATGAGCAATTGCCGAACCTGCTAATTTGCTTCCTTTTTTAGTGAAAACCCCAGTTAACAATCTGGCATTGGCCAATATGGCGAAAATACAGCTAAACGTAAGGATAATGTACATGAGGTTGGTGTAAATACCCGTTATCCAAACCATAGCACCAGTAATTACCAATGAAAATACTAAGGAAGAAATTAAACTGCTATAAAACTTGCGAGGGTCGGTACGCTTATATTTCAAGAATTGAGAAAACCCCGAAATTAAAGCAATCAATACTGCAAAAGGTGCCTGCCATTGGTTATAATATTTGAGATCTTTCGGAACACTATTGGTCCCAAATATTTTATTGAAAACAGGGCCAGATGTTGCAAAAATGATATGGATGCAAGAAACGGTTACCACTAAAGCTCCTATGAACATCCAAAATTCACGCGAGTAAGTTTCTTCGTCTTTGTGAGTAATAGGTAGTTCTTTCCATCGCAAAGCGACAAAGAAAACGGCAATACTTAAAAACACCACAATGTACGAAACCAATTGGCCAAACATCCCTAGGTCGGTGAATGAGTGTACGGAAGTTTCACCCAAAATACCGCTTCTGGTTAAGAAAGACGCATATAAAACGAGAATAAAACTTACGAGAACTAGAGCCATTGCTGTGAAATAAGCATGGCCAGTATTTTTATAGGCAATAATTACGTGTAAACCACCAATTAAGGTAAGCCACGGAATAATTGAAGCATTTTCTACGGGATCCCAAGCCCAAAAACCACCAAAGTTAAGTGCCTCGTAGGCCCAGAATGAACCCATAATGATTCCTGTACCTAAAATCATTACTGCAAATGAAACCCAAGGTAATACAGGTTTAACCCAATCTTTATAACGTTTTTGCCATAACGCTGTAATACCATAGGCAAAGGGAACAATCATACTGGCGAAACCTAAAAACAGGGTTGGTGGGTGGATAACCATCCAGTAGTTTTGTAGTAATGGATTTAAACCTTTCCCATCAGTAATGAAGCTCAAATAATTTTTATAATTCTCCGGATCGGCAAAAATAGGGGCCATAGACTTTAAATCTATGGCATCTCTTAATAAGATAAAAGGCGAAGAACCTACACGGGCACCCAGAATATCAACCCCTAAAAGCATTGAGGTTAAAAAAGTTTGAGAAAGTGCGACAATCGTCATTACACCATTTTCCCACGATTTAGCTCTAAATATTAAAATTAAACCTAAAACAGTTTGCCACAATGCCCATAGCCAAAAACTACCTTCTTGTCCTTGCCAAAAAGCGGAAACGATGTAATAAACTGGAAGCTCTTTTGAAGAATGTGAATAAACGTAGTTGTACTCGTTATAGTGATTTAAAATCAGATAGAACAGTGTAGCGCCGATACCAATAATACTAATAGCATTTACCCAGAAACCTATTCTGCCGATTCTGGTCCATGATTTGTCTTCTAGATTTTTGTTTTTTGTAGCAAAAAAATAGGCAATGGTTGAAAGTAGTGATGCGCCAAACGAAAGTACAATGAAAAATTGGCCTATCTTGCCCGGAAGGAGGTTCTCTCCAATAAACTGTATATCCATTAAGATTTTGATTCTTTTGTCCCCTTTATCTCTTTAACTGTCCCGTCCTGGTTGACTTCAACCATGTTGTCATTATATTTTGAAGGACATTTCATTAAAATCTTTGAAGCGTAGAAAGTGCTGTTTTCCATCTTTCCAATCAATACCAATTTCTCTGAGCGCTCAAAATCCTGAGGCTTGGAACCATTAAGCACCACTTTGTTTACAGTGCCTTTTTCATCTTTCATGTAAAAAGCAAAATGATTTGGATCTTTAACGGCATCGTAATACATGCCTTTACTTTTTTCCCAGTAGCCCATCACGTGC
The DNA here is from genome assembly GCF_039594775.1 of Pedobacter sp. Lineage (GTDB taxonomy): Bacteria > Bacteroidota > Bacteroidia > Sphingobacteriales > Sphingobacteriaceae > Pedobacter. The sequence goes on from NZ_JBCNMT010000004.1 coordinate 334,618, forward strand.
TCTTCTTTTTGTGATTCGGCAGCTTCATTGAAGTTTGCGTAAGAGTCGGTGTCGGCATTTAAGCTTACTAAGAAGCCTATGCAAATGGCAATGGTGATTAAACCGATGATGGCACTTTTTCTCATCTGTACAAATGGTGTTGGTATGATTTAAAATACAGTGAGCAAAGATAGGAAAACTATGTAGGCTAGGCTATTGTGCTATCCCTTTTATCTATATCTTGACAATTGGTTGATAAACAAAAAAGCCCCGTAACAGATTAATTACGGGGCTTTGATGTTATTTAGAACCAGTCTATGGCCAAACGCCTAAGTTCATGTAAGAAACGGCAATTTTGTCAATTGAATTTACAAAAGCAGCAGTTCTTAGAGTTTTAACTTCTGGCTTGTCAATTAAGGTTTGTCTAATTTCACGGTAAGAGTGGATCATGGTATCTTCTAAACCAGAATTTACCAATTCTAATTCCGACGCTCCTTTAACAATCATCAAACGGTGCTCAGCAGGAATGGTTTTTCCTGTAAGGCTTTCCAAGGTGTTGATCAGGTTAGCATTTGAATTTTCTGCATAGCGATTTTCCATACGGCCAAAAGCTACGTGTGAAAGGTTTTTCAACCACTCGAAATAAGAAACGGTTACACCGCCAGCGTTACAATACATGTCTGGGATAATAATACCGCCCATTTCAGTGAAGATTTCTTCAGCTTCTGGCGTACAAGGACCATTTGCTCCTTCAGCAATGATTTTTGCTTTGATATTACGTACATTTTCTGAAGTGATTTGGTTTTCTAAAGCTGCAGGTACCAAGATGTCGCAAGGTTGCTCTAATCCTTCTTTAGAATTTTTGAAATCTTTTGCACCAGGGAAACCTAATAACGAACCTGTGTTTTTACGGTGAGCAAAAACTTCGTCAACGTTCAATCCGTTTTCGTTATAGATAGCACCTTCGAATTCGCAGATACCAACAATGGTACCCCCAAACTCAGCAATGAATTTAGCTGAATGGTAACCTACGTTACCTAAACCTTGGATAATTACTTTTTTATCACCTAAACCAGCTTTAAGGCCAATTTTTTTCATGTCCTCTTCGTGGCTTACACATTCACGAACAGCATAAGCTACACCACGACCAGTAGCCTCTCTACGTCCACGGATACCGTGCAACGCAATTGGTTTGCCGGTAACACATCCTAAGGCGTCCAAAGAACCTGGGTTCATGGTCATGTAAGTGTCCGCAATCCAGCTCATTTCACGCTCACCTGAACCATAATCAGGAGCAGGAACGTCGATACCAGGGCCAATAAAGTTTTTCTTAATTAGCTCGGTAGTATAACGGCGAGTGATTGTTTCTAATTCGGCAACGGTATAATCTTTAGGATTAATGCAGATACCACCTTTGGCACCGCCAAACGGTACGTTTACGATGGCACATTTATAGGTCATCAGCGCTGCTAAAGCCATCACCTCATCTTCGTTAACCATATCACTATAACGAATACCACCCTTGGTAGGGCTCATGTGATGCGAGTGCTCTACGCGCCATGCGTCAATTACTTCAAATCCGTTTCCTCTGCGAATTGGGAATTGGAAACGGTATACACTGTTACATGCTTTAATTTGTGCCAATAAACCTTCAGGATGCGAGGTGAATTTGGCGGCGTTGTCAAAGTTTTTGCAGACATCGCTGAAAAAACTTGTTTCATTTGCTGTACTAGCCATTTTTTTGAATTTTGGTTTTATGCTTTTACGGGTGCAAAATTGCAGTAAAATAAACCATTCTTGCAAGAATATTTTGCTTAGTGTATGGTAAACACTATTGCATTTCGGTTCAAAAAAACGTGCCTAATGCGTTTAAAATTAGTTTTTGTCGGTCGATTTTTTTTCCAACAATTTCAAACGTTTGTCTAGCGTGAAAAGATAAAAGAGCAGGCCAGCCAAAATAATGACGATACAAATCACTACAATGTAAATTTTTCCATCAGCGCGGAGCTTGTCGGCCATCTCAATATCACTGTTTTGAGCTAGTAAATTAAGCGACGAAAAAAGCAGAATAAGTACGGTTAAAATCTTCTTCATTACAAAGTGTTGTGTTTATTTTCTAATGTTTTTGTTCTGAAACGTAAAGTATATACCCAGTAGCCTATTAAAATCCATCCCAAGCAGGCAGGATAAAAGACCATACGCATTCGGCTATCCAAATCATAGCTGTTAAAGCCTGGGTTTCCACCATTGCCTGGGTGTAGGGAGTCTTGTAAGCGAGGTAATACGAAAAGTAATACCACCATCATAGGGAAGGCGAAAATGTTATAAATTGCAGCTATCTTGGCCCTTTTTTGTTCTTCATCTATCGCGTTTCTCAATACAAAATAGGCGAAGTAGAGCAGGAGGGAAATGGCGGCAAAGTTTTGCTTTGGATCGAAACTCCAAAACTGGCCCCAAGTGAATTTGGCCCAAACAGCACCGGTAACAATACCCAATATTCCAAAAATGACACCTGCATTGGCGCTTTCTACCGCTCTAATGTCATCGACCTCGCTTTGTGTGCTTAGGGATTTTACACTGTAGAACACAGAAATTGTAAATAGTACCACCATGGCAAACCACATAGGTACGTGAAAATATAAGTTACGGATGGTTTCATTTAAAATGGCCATTCTAGGCACATCTAACAATAAACCCGCAATTGCGGTGTACACTACTAAAACAGCGGCCAATATTTTCCACCAGGTTTTATACATAAGTTTGTAATTATTGATTGAATGAATTTTGAATGATTGAATAATGTGAGGCGCTTAAAAATTTAATCATTCACTAATTCTCTCATTTAATCATTAGTTTTAATCTCGCCAAAGGTAAGGAAATAACAATAAAGCAACTGTCATCACCATTACATTTATCAGTACCAAAAGGCCAATTTCATCTAAACTTACACTTCTGTCTAATCCATCCATCGCATTTTTTGCGAATTTAATCAATACAATCAGCACAGGAATGATAATGGGGAAGCTCAAAATGGCCATTAACATGCCGCCATTACCTGTTTTGGAAGCAATGGCCGATACCATAGTGAAAATAGTGGAAAAGCTCAAACTCCCCAATACGGCCGCCAAAAGGTACATTAAAATGTCAATATCCTTATTGGGTTCAAACACCAAACAATAAAATGCCAGAGCAATTACCGTCAGGATTATCATCAACAGACTATTGTAAATGGTTTTGGCTATGATTAATGCTGTAGGACTAACTAAGGTATAGATGTATAGTTGCCTGCCCTTGCTTTCCTGAAGAAAGCTCTTTGCAATTGCGTTAATGGATGCAAATAGCATAATGATCCAAAAAAGTGCATTCCAAGTAATTTTGTCAATAATCTGGAAAGACATGAAGCAAACGAAAACGGTAGAAACTACATAGAGCAAAACCCCATTAAGGGCATATTTGGAACGCCATTCTAAAATGATTTCCTTTTTGATCAAGTGTTTTACCTGTTGGGCTAAGTGCATTGCAGCAAAGATAAAAATTAACCCCTAAATCCCCTATGGGGGACTTTGGTTAAAATGTCATAAAATAATAAGGTACGCTACGGCATTGCTAGTGCCATTCCCAAGACTATTCTCTACCCTTTAGGGGAGAGATGTCCAAAGGACAGAGAGGGGTTAATGTCCGTGTCCAGCATAAAAGCCTATCAAAGCAACCCCAATGCCTAACAACACCGCTAACATTTTGCGTTTATTGATTTTATGGTCGGCACTTGATTCAAATAAAATAGTAGTAGAAATGTGAAGGAAAATACCGATCACAATACCCATGATTTTATTGAAGTAGGCTTCAATGCCGCCTAAACTTCCATTGCTTAAACCTAAGCTTACCCAATAACCTAAGGGGGCCATTACAGCAAATAATATTAATAAGGAAATAATTGGGCCTTTTTTGATATGGTTTTGCAGTAAGATGCTGGCCAAAGCAAAAGCTGCTGGAATATGGTGCAAGGCTATTCCGAAAATAAACTCATTGTGATGATCTTTTGCTAAAGGCATACCCTCCAAAAAGGCATGTAAACATAAACTGATCATGATTCCATAGGGAAAAGCATGTTCGTGATGATGTCTGTGGATATGACCATGTTCTACACCTTCTGAGAATTGCTCAAGGAAAACCTGTAATAAAAAACCAATCAGAATATAAATGCCTATTTCGTGTCCATCGGTACCACTATAGGCATCAGGAATAAGATGCAATACGGTAATAGAAAAAAGATAGGCCCCACTAAAGGACAGGATTAATTTTAGAAGTTGCGATTTATCATTTTTAACCAAAAAGATAGCCAAACCACCTAAAAAGGCAGAAAAGAACAAAACCGAAAATTTCCAAATTTCCATTACTGAGCGGGTTTTATTTTATGATAGATAAATGCGGTGAGCAAACCAAGGCTTGTGCCCAATAAAGTGCCGCAAAAAACGTCAATAGGGTAGTGCACGCCTACATATATTTGAGCAAAGCTGATGGAGGCGGCCCATAAAATACCGATAGGTAAAATAGGTTTCCACTTGCGGTAAAAAACACCAATTAAAAACACCGCAATACCAAAATGGTTAGTGGCATGTGATGAAGGGAAGCTTTTACCACTGCCACAGGGCACTCGATGAATAATCTGGTCGGCCAAGCGTATTTCATTACAAGGTCGGGTACGATTTACATTGGGTTTAATGATTCTTGACGAAATCATATCGCCCAGGGCAAAAGTCAGCAATATGCCACCAATAATGTAAAGGCCGGTTTTTTTATACTGTCTGATACAGAAAATCACAATGAACAAATACAGTGGCGACCAAAAAAAGCGGTTGCGTAACAAAGGCATTAGCCAATCAAAAAAGCCGTTGCTTAATCCTCGATGTATCTTTAAAAATAATTCGGTATCAAACTGTAAAAGTTCTTGCATCATGCTTTTTTGCAAATAAGAATCAAACGGTCAGATTTCAATTCATTAAATTCTTCCAAGTGGTAGCTGCCAAATTTTTCGATGATTTGCATGCCGGCTTTCTCGAGCATACTTTCAAAATCGCTCAATAAAAATGCTTGTACGCGTTCTTCAAAAGCATAATCCTTTAATTTATGCTCGAAATTGATGTGCTTGATGATTTTTCCCTCTGCCACAAATTTGTGCAAGTGAAACTCAATGCCGTCAATGGTCTTGATTTCCTGATGAGTAAGGTTTTTGATGATTTTCTGTGTATTGAAATAATCGATTACAAAAGTTCCATCAGCTTTCAAACTTTTTTTAAATGCCTTTAGTGCATTCACATGATCTTTTTCACTTTCGAAATAGCCAAAACTGGTAAACAGGTTTAACGCAATGTCAAAATAATTAATGTACGACAGCTTACGCATATCATGTACATAAAAATGAAGATTCTTTTGCTCAAACTGTTGGGCATATTTAATGTTCTGCTCAGAAAGATCAATGCCTGTTACATCGTATCCCTTTTTATTGAGGTAAATGGAATGTCGACCCCTTCCGCAAGCAATATCAATGATCTTGCTATCTATACTTGGCTTTAAATGGGCCAGCAGATTATCCATCAACAATTCCGCTTCTTCGTCATTTCGGTTACCATAAAGAATATGGTAATATGGAGAATTAAACCAGTACTGAAACCATTTGCGTTGCATTTCTATTCAAATTTAGGACGACAAATATAATGTTTGTGCAATAATGTTGCAATAAATATTGCGTCTTATGTTGTTTGCACATTCAAAAATACGCTAAACAAAAGCCATTGACAAGAGCTATCGACTACTTAACTCATAGATTTACTTGAAGTTTAAATTTCAAAATCATGATAATTAAGCTAAAGTTAAAGCATTTATTTTTCTTAATTTTGACGAAAAATAGAAGACTTGACTTTAATAAAATCTATCTCAGGCATTAGGGGAACTATTGGCGGCAAGGCCGGCGAAGGTTTAACCCCGATTGATATTGTGAAATTTACGGCTGCTTTTGGTTCATGGGTAATCAGCAAAGCAGAATATAAAAGAATCGTTATTGGACGTGATGCACGTATCTCTGGCGAAATGGTGAATAACTTGGTAGTGGGTACCTTGCAGGGTTTGGGTATAGAAGTGATAGATTTAGGTCTTTCTACTACACCTACTGTTGAAATCGCCGTACCTATGGAAAAAGCTGCTGGAGGAATTATCTTAACAGCAAGTCATAATCCAAAACAATGGAATGCTTTAAAACTTTTGAATGCCAAAGGTGAATTTATCAGTGATGCTGATGGTAAAGAGGTGTTGGACATTGCCGAAAATTCTGATTTCAGCTTTGCTGAAGTAGACCATTTGGGGCAGGTAATCAAAAACGATACTTACATTCAAAAACATATAGACGCTATTTTGGCGCTTCCTTTGGTAGATGTAGAGGCAATCAAGAGAGCAAACTTTAAAGTTGCTATTGACTGTGTTAACTCAACGGGAGGGATTTTCTTGCCGCCGTTATTGAAAGCATTGGGCGTTGATACCGTTTATGAACTTTACTGTGAACCTAATGGACAGTTTCCTCATAACCCTGAGCCGTTGCCAGAAAATTTAACTGAAATTGCCAAGGTAGTGCAGCAAAATAATGCTGATTTAGGTATTGTAGTTGATCCAGATGTAGACAGGTTATGTTTTGTAAACGAGGATGGCTCTATGTTTGGGGAGGAATATACCTTGGTAGCAGTGGCCGATTATGTATTGAAACATACACCGGGTAATACAGTTTCGAACTTGTCTTCAACAAGGGCGCTGAGAGATGTTACCGAAAAAGTTGGTATGCAATATAATGCTGCTGCTGTTGGTGAGGTAAACGTAGTAAATCAAATGAAGGCAACCAATGCTATTATTGGTGGTGAAGGAAATGGAGGAATCATCTATCCAGAATCTCACTATGGTAGAGATGCACTGGTAGGAATTGCACTTTTCTTGTCTCATTTGGCTAAATTTGGTAAGCCTATCTCTATTTTAAGAGCAAGCTATCCAGCTTATCACATCTCAAAAAATAAAATTACTTTAACTCCTGAGATGGATATTGATCTGTTGTTGGAGAAAGTGCAAGAGAAATATCAAAAACAACCTCATAGCACAATAGATGGGCTTAAAATTGAGTTTGATAAAGAATGGGTGCATTTGCGCAGGTCAAATACCGAGCCAATAATCCGTATTTATAGCGAGGCTGAAAATGAGACTACAGCTGAAAATTTAGCACAAAAAATTATCTCTGATATTAAAGAAATATTACAGATCAGATAGGAAGATGGTTAGTTGTTAAAGTTGCTGGACTGTTTAACTGAATACTCATAACTAACCACTAATACCTAACTACTGAAAAACACTAACTAACACACAAATAAAAATGAAACGAGTTTATTTAGACAATGCAGCTACCACGCCCCTTGATCCTGCTGTAGTGCAAGAGATGACCAACGTAATGCAAAATTACTACGGTAATCCTTCTGCCATACATGCATTAGGTAGAGAGGTGAGGACCTTGGTAGAAAAAGCACGTAAAACAGTGGCTACGTTGCTTAATGCATCGCCATCTGAAGTTTTCTTTACCTCTGGTGGTACCGAAGCTGATAATACGGCTATTCGTTGCGGTATTGCCGCATACGGAATTAAACATGCCATTACTTCAACCATTGAACATCATGCGGTAGAGCACACTTTAAACATGTTGCTTAAAGATGGCGTAATTGATAAACTTAGTTTTGTAAATATTGATGAAAAAGGCAATGTAGATTATGCGCACTTAGAGGAGCTTTTGCAAAACAATGAGCGTAGCTTTGTTTCCCTGATGCATGCCAATAATGAGTTGGGTACTTTGACAGATATGGAAAAGGTAGGGGATTTATGTGAAAAATATAATGCCATTTACCATGCTGATACTGTACAAACCATGGGGCATTACCAACATGACGTACGTAAATTGAAAGCTCACTTTATTGTTTGTGCCGCACATAAATTGCACGGACCAAAAGGCGTAGGATTTTTGTACGTGAATAATAGTATCAAAATTCCTCCAATGATTTATGGCGGTGCACAAGAACGTAATATGCGTGGTGGCACTGAAAATGTATATGGCATTGTTGGTTTGGCCAAAGCTTTAGAAATTGCTTATGCCGAAATGGAACAACACCAAAACCATGTTCAAGGTTTAAAGGATTACATGAAGCAGCAATTGATTGCCGAAATTCCGGGTATCTCTTTCAATGGCGAAACTGATGCAGATAAAAGTTTGTATACCGTATTGAATGTGTCCTTCCCTGAAATGGAGATGGCAGATATGTTGTTGTTCAACTTGGATATTAACGGTATTTGTGCTTCTGGTGGTAGCGCTTGTTCATCGGGATCTAATATTGGTTCGCATGTATTAAATGGCATTAAAGCTGATCCAAATCGTCCTGCGGTTCGCTTTTCATTTAGTAAATATACCACTAAAGAAGAAATCGACTATACGTTGGAGAAAGTTAAAATGGTGGTAAAACAGAACGCTTTAGCGTAATCTGAATATCAATCGATAAAAAAGGGAAGTCTGAAAAGATTTCCCTTTTTTGTTTCTCTTTTGTCATTCCGACGTTAGGAGGAATCTCTTTTGATTTCTTGCCACGATTTGAATGATAGTTGATTGGTTTTATTGATAAGATTTAACCTACAAGGTTTGCAAATTTATTGATCAACCCACTTCGGATTACTCTTTAACACTTTTGCATGAACAGGACAGTTGGTATCATGTGCGCCAGGCAAAAAACCAATGCTCATTAAAAACTCGCCTACAATCTCTCCACCGGTAAACTTAAAAGTCTTTTTAAATAGTTTTACCCATTCTACTTTGGTTTTGGGGTGATGACTTTCCAGCCATTTCTCAAAACTGCCAAATTCTCGTTGTAGTTGTAGAATGGTTTTGGCATTCTCAATTGCTGCATTTACCTTTAATTTATTGCGGATAATACCAGGGTCTTGCAATAAACATTCTCTATCAGTTTCGCTAAAATTGGCTACTTTTTTAATATCGAAATTAGCATAAGCTTTTCTAAAGCCTTCTTCTTTCTTTAAAATGGTTTCCCAGCTCAAGCCCGCTTGGTTAATCTCTAAAATTAACCTACCAAAAAGTTCATTATCGTCGTGAATAGGGAAACCATAATGATGATCATGGTAGTTGGAATGTAAAACCCTGCGTTCGTCGGGTTGCATGCTTGGGATAACGCTGCAATAGCTCATATTTGTCGATAGTTAATAGTTGTTTCTAATTATTTCTTTAATGCCAAAATTTGGTCAATGGTACTGATGATGCGCTGAACTTTAGTTTCGTCGTTTTTAGCAGCAGAAATCCAATCAATATAAGCCTTTTGCTTGCCTGCCGAAAGGGTGTTGAATTTCTCATAGGCTTCAGGAACTTCTTCCAGGCAGGCTTTTAATTCTTCTGTGATGTTAGCATTGTTATCGTCGCTAAATAGAATCACCCTCACTACATCTCCCGCTTGCTTTTTAATGTGCTTGCGTATTTCTGCTTTAACCGGTAAAAACAAATTGCCATTACCCATAGATTGTAAAGGATAGAGGCCAAGCTCATAATCATCAATAAATCCTCTTACCTTTACCCATCCAAAATAGCGGTTCTTATCAGGTTTTATCTCTGGGAGTTCAATAAAAGTCCAACCACCTTTCCCGTTAAATTTTTTAAGCAGGTAATCTTTTTCTACGAGGATTTTTTGTTGTGACATTTGAATGAATAGTTTGCGGCAAAAATAAAATTCATACTGACAACCCTATGGCAGTCCGAAAAAATTAATGCAATAATTGCTGCATTTCTTTCCAATGGTAAAAAGTCACTTTTTCAGCCGGTCGTTGGGCAGCTGCAAACATGGCTTTTGCAATATTTTGGGCGCTTATTCCTTTGTACTTATTCAGTTTTCCAACCAGTAAAAGATTTATCACGCTGAATATGCCGATAAAAACTTTTTCCATAGGCCTGCTTTCGGCTCTACTCCCCATAATCATTGAAGGCTGGAAAATATGGGTATGTTCAAAATCAACTGAAATGATATCTCTTTCAGCTTCTCCCTTTGTTCTGACATAGAAAATAGAAGAATTGATATTTGCTCCCACCGCACTAACTAAAAATACAGATTTTGCTCCTTTGGCTTTGGTTAGTTGCGCAGCAAGTACGGGATAATCGTGGTCTATTTGATAATAGATTTTTTCGTCGGGCGTTTTTTTCTTAGTAGTGCCCAAAGCTATAAATACATCATCTGCCGTCAATTCATTTTGATGCTGCGGTAAAGTTTCGTAATCGGCTATAATGGTTTTCAATTTCGAATGTTGTATCTCTAAGGGTTTGCGTACTACTACTCTCACTTCTTCATAATTATTGCTATGTAGCAAATCATGAAGCAGATAACCACCAACAAAACCGCTGGCTCCAAATAAAATTGCTTTTTTCATTCCGTTAAACGGTTAGTTATGTTACAAAACAATCTCCAAAAGAGTTTTGTTAAATAAATGTACCAAAACTTAAGATCATGGATAATAAAGATAAGAAAGAAAAGGAAGTTAGGAACGACCTGATTGATATTAACGAAACGAAACCTACGAGAACCGAGGAAAATATAGAGAGAAATTCTTCATCTAGCATCGATAGCAAATTTGCCAAGAACCATTCTCGTAGGCATAAACCTTTGAGCGATGGTCATGAACCAGGAACTACACCAGGCACTGGATTTTAATCAGAATATTTAATTAAATTTAAGCCACGACGATTAAGTCGTGGTTTTTGTTTTACAATATGGAACGTCGACAATTTATCCAGCAATCTACTTTGGCACTAGCCATACTCTCTATTTATAAATCCAATGCTTTTGCAAATGGTATTTTGCAGCAGGCCTATCAGTTTAAACCTTTACGGAATAATGTGGGGGTTTTTATAGAGCAGGGTGGTACTATCGCTTGGTTGAATAGCAAAGATGGTTTTACTGTAGTTGATTCACAGTTTCCAAATTCTGCTCCACATGTCATTGAAGAATTGAAAAAATTGGGAAATAAACCTTTTAAATATTTGCTGAATACCCATCATCATGGTGACCATACTGGTGGAAATATTGCATTTAAAGGACTGGCGGAACATGTAGTGGCACATGAAAATTCCTTGAAAAACCAACGTACAACGGCTGAAAAAGCAAATAGTTTGGAGAAACAATTGCTGCCAGACCTTACTTTTGGAAATGATGGTTGGAAGACCAAGGTTGATGGAGAAAAAATCAAAGCTTATTATTTTGGCCCAGGCCATACCAATGGCGATAGCATTTATCATTTTGAAAACGCTAATATTGCCCATGTAGGTGATTTGGTATTTAACCGTCGTTACCCATTTATTGATACGGCCAATGGAGCGAATATTGCCAATTGGGTAAATGTGTTGGATAGGATTACCACCCAATTCGACAATAATACAATGTTTGTTTTTGGCCATAGCCGAGACCCTGAAAAAATTACAGGGGGCAAAGCCGATGTATTGGCATTTAAAAACTATCTACAATCGTTGCTTGATTTTGTAGACAAGGAAATTAAAGCTGGAAAAACCAAGGAAGACATTTTAAAAGCTACAGAAATTCCTGGGGCGCCAGAGTGGCAAGGCGATGGTATTGCACGGAGCTTGAATGCGGCCTATGCGGAGTTGGTAGGTGGAAAGTAATGCTCCTATCAGACTTACGAAGTTTTTAAAACTGCGTGAGTCTTTGGTGGAATAATGACTGTTCTTAATAAAGAAATATGTAGCAGGTTTTTGTGGAGATAACTTTTTCGGACACGTAAGCAAATCTCGGAACTCTTTCCAGTAATAAATATAAAGCGATTCTCCCAAAAAGAATTTAATTTATAAACGTTCTATATTTTAAATATCTCTCTGAAAGGTAATTAACCACCGACGAGTTAATGGCTTAAGCCCTATATTTGTTTTAGTCCAATTCCCCAACTTATGGATGATTTTTTAGCAGCCCGTTCGCAAATGGCCCTTTCTTTGGGCTTTCATATTATTTACGCTTGTATTGGTATGGTGATGCCGTTTTTTATGGCAGTTTCGCACTACAAGTGGTTAAAAACAAATAACGAAGTTTATAAGCACATTACTAAGGCATGGAGCAAGGGAGTGGCTATTTTTTTTGCCACAGGTGCAGTTTCAGGCACCATGCTTTCGTTTGAACTTGGACTGCTTTGGCCTAAATTTATGGAGCATGCAGGTCCTATATTTGGGATGCCATTTTCTTTAGAGGGAACAGCCTTTTTTATTGAGGCTATAGCGCTAGGGTTCTTTTTATATGGATGGGAGAAACTCAATAGATGGTTTCATTGGTTTACTGGTGTAGTAGTCGGTGTAAGTGGTTTAGCTTCGGGTATTTTAGTGGTTGCTGCCAATGCTTGGATGAACAGTCCCGCCGGTTTTGAGTATGTGAATGGGCAGTATACTAATATTGACCCTATAAAAGCGATGTTTAATGATGCTTGGTTTACACAAGCGCTGCACATGTGTTTAGCGGCTTTTACGGCTACTGGTTTTGCGGTAGCGGGGGTACACGCTTTAATGATTTTGAAAAAGCAGCATACCGAATTTCATTATAAGTCATTTAAAATTGCGGCTGCTTTTGCAACTGTTGCTGCGCTATTACAACCTATCAGTGGTGATATTTCAGCTAAGGATGTGGCTCAACGTCAACCAGCAAAATTAGCGGCAATGGAAGCGCTATATAAAACTGAAAAACCTGCTCCACTGTTGATTGGTGGTATTGTGGATGAAAAAAATAAGACAGTTAGCAAAGCGATAGAAATCCCAGGAGCTTTAAGTTTTTTAGCGCATGGCGATTTTAAGGCCGAGGTAAAGGGATTAGACCAAATTCCAGAAGATGAACACCCTCCGGTGGCTATTACCCATTATGCTTTTCAAATTATGGTGGGTCTGGGTACCGTAATGATGGTTATTTCTTTCATTTATTTTGTGGTTTTATGGCGAAAAAAGACTGTGTTAAATACCAAATGGTTACTGAAACTATTCGTATTTGCTATCCCCTTAGGATATATTGCTTTGGAAGCAGGTTGGACCGTAACAGAGGTGGGCAGGCAGCCTTGGGTCATTAATGGGATTATGCGTACCAAAGATGCGGTAACGCCCATGCCCGGTATCGCATGGTCATTTTATCTCTTTTCAGCTATTTATTTCTCCCTGAGCTTGATTGTTATCTTTTTGCTTTATCGACAAATTAAAATGGTTCCTGTACTTTATCAATCTTCAAATACCGATTCATGGAACAAGTAGTCATTATATTTTTGTGTTTGGCCATTCTGCTATATTTTTTATTGGGCGGAGCCGATTTTGGTGCGGGTATTATTGAGCTTTTTACATCGGAGAAGAATAGGAGTAAGACCCGTAATACCATGTATCATGCGATAGGCCCGGTGTGGGAAGCTAATCACATGTGGCTAATCATTGCCATTGTAATTTTGTTTGTGGGCTTTCCGTTAATTTATACGACCATGTCGGTGCATTTGCATATTCCTTTGGCCATTATGCTCATTGGAATTATTGCCCGTGGAACCGCCTTTGTGTTTAGACATTATGATGCGGTGAAGGATAATATGCAAGCTGTTTACAACCAGATTTTTGTTTATTCGAGCTTTGTTACCCCATTGTTTTTAGGCATTATTGCGGGTAGTGTACTTTCAGGACAAATAGATCTGAATGCTAGGAATTTTGCGGATGCTTATGTTTTTAGCTGGTTGAATTGGTTTTCTATTTCTGTAGGATTATTTACTACGGCATTATGTGGCTTTTTAGCGGCTATTTATTTAATTGGCGAATGTAAAACTGAGGAAGATAAGAAGCGTTTTATTAAAAAGGCAGAGTACATGAACATTGCCGCGGTAGTTTTTGGCGCGATGGTATTTTTTAGTGCTGCCATGGAAAATGTACCCTTAATGAACTGGGTGGTTTACAACAAGGTTGGATTAACAGCCGTAAGTTTGGCCAGTTTATCGCTAGTGTTACTTTGGTACCTATTGCTTAAGGGAAAGATAAAAATTTTACGCTTATTAGCTGGCTTTCAGGTAACAATGATTTTGGTGGCCATTAGCTATGCACACTTTCCCAACTTTATTCGCTTAAAAGGGGGAGAGGTGATTTCTCTGTATACCACTATTGGACCCTATAAAACGATACAAAGTTTAGGCTGGGCCTTGGTGTTGGGAAGTTTGTTGATTTTACCTTTCTTGGGATATTTGTTTTATAAGTTCCAGCAAAAAGAAGAATAGACAAGACTTATTATTTTCCCTTATAAATGTATTCTAGCGCTTCGTCAATGCCATTTTTGAAATTTTCTATCGAATAAGTGATATCATGGTCGGGTACCAGTGGGCCATTTTTACCTTTCCAATTTTCCCAATATTTGGTAGAGTAGGTAACGGAAATTTTTGTTTTAGGTAAGTCAAATCCCCTTACCTCGCCATAGTGATTAATGTTTCCGCTCGTGGTTTGTCCAATTAATTTTGCTTGCGTGCTACGTTTCAATTTCACAGCATTCATCAGAGCCGAAGAAAAAGTTGATTTTCCAATCAATACAAATAATTTCCCCTTTTTGTTGAGGTAACTGGACTGTAGCTTTGTTATAAAGGGAGTTAAAATACCAGAGTTTCCGCCGCTATTGTCTCGCAAATCAATGATTATTTTTTTCGGATTTTTCGCTTGGATTTCATTAAAAAAGTCGGCGCTAAATTTGTCGAAAGGATAAGAAGGGTCTTCCTGACATTTGGCATATTTGAAATAGATGGTTTCGTTTTCTTTATTGTAGTCAAACCAATAGTTACGATTTTGTTTGTAAGCTAATAGAGACCCAAATTGAGGTGGTTTAACAGGGTTTAGCGGGTCATTTGCCGTAATTGATTTTAGGATGATCGTTTCCGTGTTGCCATTTACGGTTTTAAATGTCAAGTTTATTTCTTGTGTGTTATTTGTTATTCCCAAGCCTTTTAATACGGTTGGTTTATTTAATAATTGTAAAAAACCGATGTCAAAGAATGATTTGTTTTCACTTTGAACTACTGCTCTAAATTTGTTAACAACTTCATGAATAGGGTAGTTGTTCATTGCGATGAGTTGGGCTAGTAGCAGTTTTGATAAGGAAGAATCTACTTGAGTAACGAACAAGCCCTCTTTAAATGAGCTAAGCTTTATTGGGAAAATATATTTATAACTAGGCCAAATGCGAGTGTGCTCGTCTTCAATAGCTACAATAAGTTTTAAAAGTTCAGTGCTAAAAATATCGTAATCTAAACTATTAGAACGCATTTCTATTTCATCTATCTTCTTTGTAAAATCCTCTTTGCTAATTTTTGCGAATAGATTTTTGTGTTTATTAGGTAGTGAGTCTTTAAGAAATTTTAAATCTTGCTTAAAATCATCAGCAGATAATTCTTGTGCAATAGCAGACTTAATAGAAAGAAATGTTAATAGTAAGAAGAAAATATTTCTCATTCGCTTAGTGTTTTTTAAAAGGACAACATTTTTTCTCATGTGTTACACTTTTATAAAAAAAGCGAGGTTTTTGCCTCGCTTTTTAAATACTAATCAACACCACCTTTGCGAGTGGCTTTTTTCTGCTCGGGCCAAGTTACTTTTTGCCCGGTACGTGGGTTTACTTGAAGTTCAGCTCTTTCGGTGGTTAATCTTTCAGGGTCTTCGCAAGCCATATAAACCATAATCGCAGCTAAAATAGCATTGCTTCTAATCTCGTCGAATACCATTTTATCATAGCTGTCGCGGTTGGTATGCCATGTATAGGTGCCGTAATCCCAACTGGTTGAGCTTAAAGAAAAGCCCGGTGCACCAACAGCTACAAAGGAAGCAAAGTCGGAACCGCCAGCTCCTGGAATACCAGGGAAAGAAGTTTTGATTTGATTTTTAATGGTATCCGGAACTTTTGCCAACCAACGCGTTAAAAATTTCTCGGCATTAGCAAAACCTTGTCCAGCTAAATTGACTACCCTGCCTGTTCCATTATCTTGGTTGAACAATGCTTGTAGGTTTTTCACGATTTCAGGATGGTCTTCCACAAATGCTCTTGAACCATTTAAACCTTGCTCTTCACTGCCCCAGTGTCCCACTAAAATGGTACGTTTGGGGTTTGGATAGAACTTTTTCAAGATGCGCATGGTTTCCATCATCAAGATTGTGCCAGAACCATTATCTGTAGCGCCGCTAGCAGCGTCCCAAGAATCTAGGTGAGCAGATAGCATCACATATTCATTTGGTTTTTCTTTACTCTTGATTTCGGCGATGGTATTAAACGTAGGAACCAAACCTAACTCTTTAGATTCAGAAACGATATTTAATACAGGTTTAGAACCGAATTTTGCCAAACGATAAACTAATCCATAGTCCTCTACAGAAAGGTTAATGGTAGGGATTTTCTTTGTATTGGCACCAAATACTTTATCAACCCCAAAGCCTTGCGACCAGTTGTTGATAGCCAAAGCTGCAGCACCTGCATTTTCTAAGGCTAATGCTAAATCTTTTGCTTTTAAGCCTGTTTTAGCTAGGTTGTCGTTGAATTTCTTAAGTGCCGCTGCTTTTTCTTTTTTATATTTCTCGAAAAGGTCTTTGGTGGCAAATTCTTCCCAGTTTTTATCTGGACGACCAGAAATTTGGTTATGTGAAATTAAAACCAATTTTCCTTTTACACTTGGTAGCCATTTTTGGAAAGCAATAGAATCGGTAATGTTTTCTGGTAAAATAATGGCTTCCGCCTTAATAGGTTTGCCATTGGTTGATGGACTCCAAGCCAGTTGTGTAGACTCTAAGGTCCTTAAGCGAGGACTTACTAAATCTACATGCGTAACGCCACGCTCCCAGCCACGCCATTGGCCCCATTGTTCATTTTTGGCGCTAATACCCCAATCGGCGTATTTTTTCACTACCCAGTCGTTAGACTGTTTCATTTGGGGTGTACCCACCAAACGAGGTCCAACTACATCTAATAGCTCGTGCGCTAATTTTTCTAATTGCGAATTTTCGTTAGCTTCCTTAACGATATTGTCTATCACTTTATCTTGCGCAAAAACGAAGGAAGAAGTGAATAGCAATAAACTTGGTAAAAGTAGTTTTCTATTCATTTTAGGTTTGTTTTCTTTGTTATAGACTTCAAAAGTAGCCAATAAGTCTGTTTTAAACCCTCATTAATAGAAATGTTGCAAAGGCTACAGCCCTTTTTCTTTGAGCCAAATCAGCAAAGCTTCTTTTACTGCTTCGCCCATTTTAA
Organism: Pedobacter sp.; assembly: GCF_039594775.1. GTDB lineage: Bacteria > Bacteroidota > Bacteroidia > Sphingobacteriales > Sphingobacteriaceae > Pedobacter. The sequence goes on from NZ_JBCNMT010000004.1 coordinate 351,945, forward strand.
CAAGGTTGTCTTTATTGAGTAAGAAATCACGGCTTTGGCCCATATCACCCACTTCCAAAAGCACTCGGTATTTGGCTTTGTTTACATTTTCATCTAGGCTGTAAAATGCTCTCTTGCCTGTTTCCTTGCATCTGTAATCATTTCGGTTAGGCCAGCTGTCACCAAAAACACCTTTGTTGGTTAGATCTGTGACCGAGGCTATTGCCGTTGTTAAGCGGGCTGCTAGTTCCCGATTATCTTTCTCATATTTATCACCTTCGTGGATAAAGCCCCAAATGGCGTGTTGCTTAGTGCCTCCGTTGTTGTGGAAGGAAATAAAAACATCTGGATTGAGTGCATTAGATTTATTGAGTTCGAAAGCATAGCCGGATATTTTACCATCTACTACATCAGCAGTATGGGCAAGTAGGGTATTGCTCCCTTGATTGGCATGATGCAGGTCAGGTTCATTTAAGCTCCACACTTTGTACTCCTTTTTCATCGCCGATTTCTTCATGGCGGCTTCTGCTATGGTATTGCAGGTTTGGGCCTCATTAAAATCTACACCCGTATCGGTTTGATGGGAGGGTTGCCAAACTACTACCGTCGATTTCTTTTGTGCGTATGTGATTTGAGAGATTAAGGTGATGGCTAGGTAAAGTGTTGTTCTTAGAGTTTTGTACATAATTGATAATCGGCTAATATGATGATTTGAGGATAAGTTGATTGTTGGCTAAAAACTGCTTTTTTGCACTTTATCATGGTACGGTAGGTATTCGGATAAGGCTGCAGAGCCATACCAGTTAAAAAGTTCGGCATCTAATAGTTTGGCGTTCACTGCTGGGTCGGTAGCTAACCATGTTTTCGCTTCGTCAATGGATTTAGTATTTAAAATAAAGATACCTCGATATTGTTTTTCGTTTTTAGCCATCGGGCCTGCTACAATTAACCTGTTGGCTTTGGAAAGCACTTCCATATTGCTCATGTGTCCTTTAAAAAGGCTATCGGTTTGTGCTTTGGTTGTGCTTGTATTGCTTCCTGTTTTAAGGATAACCAATACGTACATTTTCATGCCGTAATTGTCGGCACCCAGTTTTTTGGCTAAGGCTTCGTCGTATTTTGGTTTTTCCTGTGCTTGGCTGTAAATAGCAAAACCAGCGAATAGAATAGTGAATAATATTTTTCTCATGATGATTAATGTTGTTTTATGTCGTTGTACTGCCAAAGCACATTGATGATTTTCCACGCTCCATTTAATTTGACAAGATGCATGTAGTCAATCCATTCATCGGCAATAAGTTTGATAGACGCTGTTTTTTCTGATATATCTAGAAATTTTACTTCTTTTTTGGGGGCTTTGGGGAATTTATCACCTTTGACATTATAACTTTCTGCCAATAAAATCATGGATTCTGTTGAGGTTTCCCTAACGTAATCTTTACCGGTGGCTTTGTCTTTCCAAAATGTACGTTTAACCATTCTAGGGTGCAAAGCTCTTTCCATCTGTGCAGGATTAGGTATATGTTGTGATTCAATGTAGTCCAAAGCAGCCTGTTTGATGGCTAACGAATCTTGCTTGTTTTGCGCAAATGTAATTTGAGAGGCTAAAAAGAAAATGAGATAGAGGAGGATGTGTTTCATTCCTTCGTTTGTTTTTTGATGTTAAGTTAATGAATTAAATGAAAAAATGGGCGTTCAATGACGGTAATATTAACCTGATTTTGATTGTGGTTGACCCTGAAATAAATTCAGGGTGACGCTAAATCAACACCTCGTCATGCTGAATTTATTTCAGCATCAGTTTTACAAATAGGTTCATTAGCTAAACTCAGGTTGTTAGGATTTAGGTTTAAAGTAAGTAGCAAAGATTTTCGTTCTCTAAACCTGATTGACGGCGATAGCTTCGGAGCGTAGCGAGGAACTAAAGCCAAAAAGCAGGGCTGACATTGTTAAATGTACGAACCCTGCTTTTCTAATATGATTAGTTCATTGGTTTTGCATATTGTCCAAATGAACTATTGAACAAATTTATTTCTTCATCATTTTTAAGAATGTAGCCAATTTAGCTTTCATTTCTCTACGGTCAACGATAAAATCTAGGAAGCCATGTTCCAATACAAATTCTGACGTTTGGAAGCCCTTTGGCAAATCTTTTTTAATGGTTTCTTTAATTACACGAGGTCCAGCAAAACCGATTAAGGCACCTGGTTCGGCAATATTAATGTCGCCCAACATGGCGTAAGAAGCCGTTACACCACCAGTGGTAGGGTCGGTTAATAGCGAAATGTAAGGGATTTTAGCTTGGCTTAATAGGGCTAGCTTGGCTGAAGTTTTGGCCATCTGCATTAATGAAAATGCAGCTTCCATCATCCTTGCACCACCTGATTTGGAAATCATGAGGAAAGGAACTTTCTTTTTAAGGCTATAATCAATTGATCTTGCAATTTTTTCACCTACTACCGAACCCATCGAACCACCAATAAAGTTGAAGTCCATACAAGCAATCATGATTTCCTCACCATCAATTTTGCCATGGGCTGCACGGATAGCATCCTTAAGCCCTGTTTTTTTGGTAGTTTCTAAAATTCTATCGGTATATGGTTTGCTGTCTATAAAGTGTAACGGGTCGCCCGAAGTAAGATCAGCAAATAGTTCTGTATATTCGTTATTGTCGAAAAGTACTTGAAAATATTCTTTGGAACCTACTCTGAGGTGATAGCTGCAATATTGACAAACCCACTTGTTTTCCTGAAGGTCGGCACTGTGAAGCGCTTTTTTACAGTTTGGACATTTGTTCCACAAACCATCTGGAGCTTCTTTTTTTTCTTCAGTGCTGGTACTGATCCCTTTTTTCTCTCTTCTAAACCAAGACATGTTACTTTTTAAAAATGCGACTACAAAGAAACGAAAAAAAAAATTAACGCAAACTTAAAAATGAAGGTAGGGGATTAGGGGCTAGGAACTAGTGGTCAGTAGCTAGTATGTAGTGGCTAATAGCTAGTAGCTAGGAGTTAGGAACTAGTGGTTAGGGATTAGCAAGTGAACCAATGAACGGATGAGTTGATAGAGCTCGAGATGACGATGTTTAAGAGGCGGTGCTCAATTACTAGCCCCTAACTCCTAGCCACTAGTTCCTATTAAAAAACGTAAACTTAGTGTATAATTGACAATAAGTAATTTTTGATTACATTTGCCAAATGACATCTATAGTTAGATTAAAATTCCTAACTTCGAAACAATTAAAACTAAATATAAAATGAGTTTAAAAGGCTACAAAGGCGTAATTCATGGAGCTGCTGTACAGGAACTGTTTGAGCAGGCCAAAAAACATCAATTTGCACTTCCAGCAGTAAACGTAACAGGAACCAATACGATTAATGCGGTAATGGAAACTGCTAAGGCGGTAAATTCGCCAGTAATTATTCAATTGTCTAATGGTGGTGCACAATTTTATGCGGGTAAAACCTTAAACAATGATAACCTACAAGCTTGTGTTTTAGGCGCTGTTTCTGCTGCTAAGCACGTGCATTTATTAGCTGAACATTATGGTGTTGCAGTGATTTTGCACACTGATCATGCGGCTAAAAAATTGTTGCCTTGGATTGACGGCTTGTTAGATCACGGCGAGAAATTTTTCGCTGAAACAGGTAAGCCTTTGTTTTCTTCGCACATGTTGGATCTTTCTGAAGAGCCGATTGAGGAGAACCTTGAGATTTCTGCAAAATACCTTGAGCGTATGAAGAAATTGGGAATGACTATCGAAATTGAGTTGGGCGTTACTGGTGGGGAGGAAGATGGCGTTGACAATAGCGATGTAGATAGCTCTAAATTATATACTCAACCAAGCGAAGTGGCTTATGCTTACGAAGAATTGAGTAAAGTGAGCGATCAATTTACGGTTGCTGCTGCTTTTGGTAACGTACATGGTGTTTATAAACCAGGTAACGTGAAGTTACAACCGATCATCTTGAAAAATTCTCAAGATTTTATCAAAGAAAAATATGGCTTGACTGTTGAGAAACCAATCAATTTTGTATTCCACGGTGGTTCTGGTTCTTCTCAGGAGGAAATTAGAGAGGCTATTTCATATGGAGCGATTAAAATGAACATCGATACCGATTTACAATGGGCATTTTGGGATGGTGTTTTAGGTTTCTACAAAAAGAACGAAGCTTATTTGCAAGGCCAAATTGGTAACCCTGATGGTGAAGATAAGCCCAACAAAAAATTCTACGATCCGCGTGTATGGTTGCGTAAAGCAGAAGAAGCTTTTGTAGCTCGTTTAAAAGTAGCTTTCGAAGATTTGAACTGCTTGAATGTAAACGATAAGTTATAATTCAATAAAAAATAACAAAACGCCGCACCAAAAATGCGGCGTTTTCCATTAACTGTTTTTTATATCTTGTAAAGGATAGACAATATTTGCCCATTCACCTACTTTAGCGCATAAATTGAAATTAGCTTGCTTCATCTTCATTAACCTCGCTAGTTTTTAATGATTTTACTAATATTGTTCTATGCCTATCCTATCTGCCTATAATAGGGTTTTAACTTTCTTAAAGAAAATCGTTTATGAGTTGTTGTTCATTGAGCAATGGCAGTTACGATATAAGTTTGATAAGAATATTAAAATTGGATTTGATGACCAGTTTAATACCTATCAGAAAATTATCCCTCCTAAAGATAGATTTTGGGCAGATCCTTTTATTGTTGAAGAAAATGGCGTGTATTATATTTTTGTAGAGGAGTTAAAATATAAAGAAGATAAAGGCTACATTGCTTTAATTGAACTTAAAGAAGATATAAGTAAGCCATTAAAAAGCCGAAAAATATTAGAAGAGCCCTACCATTTATCGTATCCTTTCATTTTTAAACTAAAGGGAACCTATTACATGATCCCTGAAAGTACGGCGAATAAAACAATAGCGCTTTATCAATGCGAAGATTTCCCGTTGAAGTGGAGTTACTGTAATACTTTAATGCAAAATGTAATTGCAGCAGATTCAACTATTACATTTTATCATGGTAAATACTGGATGTTTACTATGATAGAACCTGAACAAGGTGTTACAACTAATAAAGATCTACACATTTTTTATAGCGAAGATTTGCTGTCCAATAATTGGATGGCGCATCCTGCCAATCCTGTAGTGAGCAACGTAAGTAGTGCTAGGTCAGCGGGCAATATTTTTGAAGATAGGGGTGTTTTGTACAGGCCATCACAAGATTGTTCTGAGAGGTATGGTTGGGCAATGTGTGTAAATAAGATCATCACCTTAAACGAAAATGAATATTTAGAGGAAAAGGTAGTGCAAATTATGCCTAATTGGGAAAGAAATCTGCTAGCTACCCATACTTTTAATAAGGTAGGAAAGCTTTCCATGATAGATGTATTGATAAAAAGACGCCGTTTTTGATTGTTCTTGTGTTTCATTTGTTCATCGGGAATGAACTTATATTGCTTTTCTTGTATTCCACATATCTTTAAAAGGCAGCGTTTAAATTGCGACCAAGGTACATGATTAAGACGATGATGTGGATTTGATTATAAAATGCTAAATTGAAGCTCATAAGAGGAAATATTTATATGAGCAAAAATAAAATCGGATTGTTTGAACGTTTTTCAAATGCCGCCACCAGGTTCACCGGAAGTTCGCCGGCGTTTATTTCGGCAGTTGTGATTGTTTTGGGCTGGGCAATTTCTGGGCCTATTTTTAATTATTCGGAAACTTGGCAATTGGTGATCAATACGGGCACAACAATTATTACGTTTTTAATGGTTTTTCTAATCCAGAAAGCACAGAATAAGGATAGCAAAGCCATACAGCTTAAACTGAACGAGTTGATTGCCGCACATGAAAAAGCGAGCAATAGAATGGTGGATATTGAAGATCTCACGGAGGAGGAACTGGACCAATTCCACCAATTTTATGCTGCCTTGGCTAAATTAGCTAAGGATGAGTCTGATATCCATCGGTCTCATTCTATTGATATTGCCAAGAAACTGCATCGTAAGAAGGTGATGAAGATAGCCCAAGCGCTATCTGATGAAATTAAACCATCAAAAGATTGCTGACAATGTAATTTTAGGCTCCACAAGACCCGTATGTTCTTAACCGCTAAAATCTTCGGCTATTAGCTCTTTACTAGCCATTGCTCCCGCCATGTTACCACTGTAAACGGCATTGGCCACGGAACGCATCATATTGGTATTGTCTCCGCAGGCAAATACACCATCAACGGTGGTTTTCTGCATGTCATCTACGTTAATGTAGCCACTTTCAGATAGTTGGCAACCTAAGTGAATTGGTAGGTCTGTATTTTGCTTAAAAACTAATTTAGCATACAAGGCATCCAAACGTTGAGTAGTACCGTCGCTAAATACTAAATGTTGGAGCTGTCCATTTTGATGAGAAACTTTCGCAATTTCTTTTTCAACGATGTTGATTTGTCTTGACTGAAGTGCTTTTGTTTGGATTGGGCTTAGTGTAGATTTACCATTGGTAAATAAGGTCAAGTCTTTGCTCCAGTTCCAAATCAATTTGGCAAACTCGTAGGCATTATCGCCGTTGGCAAAAATTCCAGTCGTTTGGTTACGCACTTCGTAACCATGGCAGTAAGGGCAATGGATGACCGAAATTCCCCAGCACTCAGCAAAGCCTTCAATGTTTGGAAGTTCATCTTTAATGCCGCTAGCGAAAATAATTTTCTTGGCTTCAAAAATATCACCTTTGGCAGTACTGATCTGAAAGCCACTGCTTGTTTTGACAGCTTCCAAGGCTGTATCGTCAACAAAATTGATGGTTTTGTATTGAGATACCTGTTGCTTAGCGATGCTAGCAATTTCTTTTGGAGCCTTTCCGTCTTGAGTGAGAAAGTTATGTGAATGCGGTGTCTGTTCATTACAAGGCTTTCCATTGTCTATTACTAATACAGTTCTAATGGCTCGGCCCAAGGCCATTGCCGCCGACAGGCCTGCATAGCTGCCGCCAATAATGATGACATCGTATGTTTTTGAAGTTTCCATATTCGCTTAATTGTATAAACGAAAGTACGGATTAAATTAATAATGCAATATTGTTGCGTTTAATATTTCAATGTGATGACAAGTTATTCTTCATTCATCAACGCTTGAAATTTTTCTACAAAAAGTCCTACGTGGTAGCCATCGGCCAAGCCATGATGTACATGAATGGATATGGGCATTGTTTTGCTTCCATCTTGTTCAGTAACTTTTCCAAAGGAGATTTTTGGCGCACTATCTGGAAAGCTAAAGCTGCGGGCGTGAGACAATGAGGTGAAATCTATCCATGGAATGGCAGAAAAATGTATTTCGCTTGCGCCAGCTTGAGAAGGTATTAATCCTTCGGTACTTTGTACTTCCTGTATGGCTTTTTGGGCATCAGTAATGAAAATGTTTTCGTCATTGTTGTAGTCAAAATAACCGAAACCAAAAGTGCCATCCAATCTGTTAATGGTAGTAGAAACATTGATTTGGTCATGAAGAACTACCTCGCCATCTAATATTCTGTAACGGAATTCTTCAATTGAATTTGCTGCTTTTAGTGCTCTGTACAAGTAGTGCAAAAAGAACGATTTTTTCTCAGTTTTGGCATTTGCATAGGCCTGGGTACAGTCGATATTTACTACCACACCGAAAAATGGTTCTTCAAATTGACTGAAAAATTTAAAGTGGTGTTTGCGTTTCCACCCTTGTATGTTGATTGTTTTCATATCTTCTTATAACAAAGGAATTACCTGATCAATACTTTCTACACTGATGAAATTTGGATGTACAATCTCTTCTTCATGTACTTCGTGTATCCAAGTGGTATGATAAGGTACTTCCACGGCAAAGGCATTGATAGCTAAAACAGGTAAAATATCCGATTTCCGAGAGTTGCCCACCATTAGAAAGTTTTCAGGTTTGCAATCCAAATGTTGAATGAGTTTCTGATAGTTTGCGGGCTGTTTATCGCTCATAATTTCAATATGATGGAAATATTTTGCCAATCCGGATTTCTCCAATTTCCTTTCCTGGTCCAATAAGTCGCCTTTTGTAGCCATTACCAATCTGTATTTTCCATGTAGGTGCTGTAGGGTCTCTTCAATTCCTTCTAGTAGGATAATGGGTTTTTGTAGTAGCTCATGACCTATTTCAAATATTTTTGCAATCAAATTTTTATCGATCTGCTCTCCACTGAGCTTGGCCAGTGTTTCTACCATGCACAGCATAAAGCCTTTGATGCCATAACCATACATTTTCAGGTTCCTCATCTCGATATCAAACAATTGTTTGATTACATCATCTGCTGGGAGGTGGCTGAGCAGTACCGAAAATTTTTCTTCTGCCTGCCTAAAATAGGGCTCATTTTCCCAAAGGGTGTCATCGGCATCAAATGCAATGGTGGTAATTTGATTCTTCATTTGGCTAATTATTTTATTTGCGATGCTTTGCCATCGCATTATCTTTGTAAATGTTGCAAAGGTGAAGGAAATACCTGAAGCAAAAAAGGACAAATGTCCCAACCTTGTTATGCTGAGAACAAATACTGAATTTTTATCCTACATGGATGCGCTTTACCAAAGTGGGCGTTATTCATCCATTACTTTACAGCGTTTTAAAAAAGAGGATTTATTGCTTACACAAGGCGAGGCTTGCCTTAAAGTGTTGGTGGTTAAAGAGGGTATTGCAAAATGCTATTTTTTAGAAGAAAACGGTAAGGATTACATTTTGGAGTTTATGGGCGACGGGGAGATTTTAGGTGAGATAGAAACGTTGAGGAATACCAATTGCCTTTGTAATGTTTCGGCATTAACCTCGTTAGAGGCTTACGCCATTCCAGTAGCTGTTTTTAAAGAGTTGTTGACTAAAGACCTTACCCTAAACAAGTTGTTGTTGCATGAGCTTGCTGAGCGAATTGTGAATACAAGTAGCAGGGCATCTTTTCAGCAATTGTACACGGTTGACCACGGGCTAGGCAAACTTTTAGAGCTACAGCAAAAACTAAATATACAGATCAGCAAGGATGATATGGCTGCTTATTTAGGGATTACCTTGCGCAGTTTGAACAGGGCCTTGAAGCTCGTTGGAACCAAGTGAGACTTTTCTTTTTCGCCATTCCCAAGGTGGCACTGGGTTTGGTAACTGCCATAAACCCTTTTGTTGTTTTCTGGCCTGTATTTCCAATTGGGCATACTGCCTATCTTTGGAATATTTCTTAAAATGCCAAGCCATCCCTAATTTGACCATTTCTTGGTTGACCACTTGTTTTTTGTTGTTGACAACCACGGCAATTAACCGTCCATAGCGATCTAATTTTTCGCTATGAACGGTCACTATTTGTCCAAAGCACAGGTCGGATAGCGCTTTTTTCGCTTGGGTACCAAATGCTTGTTTTTTCTTGTGTTCTGGAGCATCTATGTGTGCCAGTCTAATTTTAACAGGCTTGTTTTGATAAAGCACCTCCATGGTATCGCCATCTAAAATACGAATGACCTTGGCTGTAAAGCTTGTTTTACTGAGGTTCTTTTGCCAAGCAGGAACAGGTTTGAACTGACCGAAAACAAAGTTGCTATAAATTAACAACACCAATGTGGCTAATACTCGTAACCGCATAGGCCATAGCCCTTTTTCTTGGCTTTTTCCAAACTGATTTCGACAATGTTGTAATTGCATTTACGTATTCCCCGGCATTGTTTAGATAGATGGTATTTGTTGGTTTTCCCGTTGTCACAAAGATAAACAGTTGATTTGGTTTGAAACTTATTGAAGGCTATTATTAATGTAGCTATAAAAAGAAATGGTTTCATAAATTTTACTTGTTATCCTGAGATTATTTTAAGAATGACTGGCTCTATGTTAGTTGCCAAGTCTGTATTTTTTAAATAAAATTTTCTTACGTCCATAGCCTTAAACCAATCAGACCAATATTGATTAATGACATCATTTTCATAAGGATTCTTCTTCGAAGGATTAATACCAAGTACTATAATCTCTAGATTTTGTAGATTATCCGTTGCGGGAATGAACCCTAATCTGTTTTTTTCGATAAGATCCTTGTAATTTGAACTGGTTAATTTCTTCGACTGGATAAATGACGGAGTGATGTATGAACTTTTATTTTTTTCGGTGAATTTGCTGTTTTGGTGATACATATAGCCATCGGTAATGATTACTAGAATATTGCGATGATTATCCTTGACACAATAATCTTTCACATTGTTCTTGAAAAATCTCCAAATGTCCGAACCAATAAATGTTTTATCCTTAATTGCTGATTGATATATTTTTGCTGGAATTTCAGAGAATGTTTTTTCTATATTGTTGATTTCATTCTTGCTTGATTGTTTGTTAAAATTCACCTTTAATTGTTGACTCAGTGCATTAGTTGTCGGGTTTTGCGGTGCTGGATCAAAGAAAACCTGCATCTGATCATTTAACTGGATGATTTTTTTGCCCTTGATGTGGTTAGTAAATGCCTTTTGAACAAACTTAATGTATTGTAAGTCTCTTTGATAAAGATCAGGGTATTTATGCGGGTCTATGCGGTCAGATAAATCTAGCAGTAAACTGATGTTAAGATTGTTAGATATTTTCTGTGGAACTGGTTCTTTGGCAGCCTTGAAACTCGTTACTAAAAGTGCCAATAATGGGAGTAGGAGTAATTTTGTTTTCATTTTCGTAAATTTAAACTACTGATAAGTAAATTGAATTTTGAGAATCGGCAGTAGCACCAACACTCTCGCAATGACCATTGTAAACCTCCATACATTCTTTTACTAAATTTTGATTTTCAGTTCGTGAAACAAATAGTTTTTCGGTAATAAAGGTTACCCATCCTTGTACATATTCTGATGCGTACAATGCGTATTCTTTGGTTGGGATAATTACTGCATCAATAATGCGTTGTAGTTCAGCAATTCTTCCATGAGCTTTCGCAATCAATTCTTTGATACTATCCAGCTCTTTAATCAGTGTATCTTTTTCTTTATTAAGCCCATTGATTTTTTCTTGATGAATAAGGATATCTTGCTGACGTTTGTATTGTTGATGTTTAATTCTATCTTTTTCTTTATGCTCTTTCATGATGAAATCGAATACAAGCCCCCATATTACATATACGACAAAACCTGCGAAGATGATGCCCCAAAATTGGATTTTAGTAAATGCAATGGCTAGATCAAAAGGAGCAGATTCGAATGTTTTGTTCAGTTCGTAAATTTTCTCTTCTATCTGATAAGCTAAAATAGCATCAAATGCAAAAGTGGTAAAGAAGAGTATGCCAATTTTGAAGTAGTTGGCAATGCTTTTATTTTCGCTGTACATATGAATGAGATAGCCTAGGCCTAAAAACACGAAAGGAATAAGCATCACAAAGGCTCCTTCTAATGGTCCGTCTGCCCATGCTTTTTCAAAAGCTTTTGGATCAAGCACATTTGCCATTAAGTTGCTTTCAGGATCGAAAGTCTTAAAGAAAGCCGAATAGGAGGTAGACACGTAAAAGGTAAACAGATAGAGCGTTATTGGAATAAGGATAATTAATCCCACCCAGAACTTTGTAGTGGCGCCTTTTTCGGCTTTTACATGATATTTCTCTGGATCCCTCGGTAAGTCATTGATTTCAAATTTTAATGTCTCTATACTTTCTTTAACCGTTTTAATATTGTCGTTTATTCTCGTAATCTGCTCTTCTTTATTTTCCTTGCTCACCGTAAGGGCTTTAATTTCGGTCTCTTTGTTTTTCTGCTCGTTGATATAAGGTTCTTTGGCTTGTCTTTGCTTATCTATTAAAAGTTTTTCCTCATTCTGAAATTTTGCATAAATGGCATCCAAACAAATGGAAAGTACTTGTGGTGTTCCCATATTTCTAGAACTATCTCTAAAACCCGTTTCATGATAGGTTCTTCGCCTTGCTTCTTCTACTTCTTCTGTATTGATTTCTGGTTTTTCATTGGAAGTTGTCGTTGGTAGGATTGATTTTAACCGAAAGATGTTTTTGATCTGTGTAGTCATGACATTTTAGTTTTGGAGTTCATTAATAATTTCGTATTTGGATTTACCACTTTGTATGGCTTCCAGAAAATAGTCGGCTATTGCTGTAGCATTTTCTTCAACAAAGCCAAAAAGTTTAATGTATTTTTCCAAGGCAGATCTTTCGTTGTCATCTATTTGTTCGTCGGCCCATATCATTACGGTGAGGTCGTATAAATAGTCAATCTTTTCTTCTAATTCTTGTGGGATGATGTTTTTTGAATCAATTGGTTTGAGTAAAATCTCGTCTAGATTCTTTGAGGTAACCCCTCTTTCTTCGGCAAATTTGTAGAGCATTTTTAACTCTAGTGAACTGAAATTGTCATCGCAGATGGCTAATTGATAAAGGCGTAGAAAATGGGCTTTTAAATTCTCTGATATTTGTATGGTTTCCATGTTAGGGATTTGATTTTTTAGGTGAAATAATTCGATCTCTGGTATAAATTTTTGCGGGAGTTGTTTTAGCTGTACTTTTAGTAATTTTTATTTCTTTCTTTTTTAGAAAAGCCAATGCGTAAAACAATAAACCAATAATAATGTCTAATGGCATCCAAAGGCTTTTTCGATATAAATAGATGGGTAGGATAGGGTTAAAAAGGAATAAAATAATCCCGAAAATGATTGCCCACCAATGGTCCTTTTGAATAAGGAAACGGTAGATGGCCACGATTGCACCTAACGAAATCACTATTCGTAAAAAAGTATAATATTCTATTGGCCATTTGGCTAAAGCCATGAAACAGCAGATGCCACAAAAAATAAAGAGTGCTTTCATTATTGATAGTTTTGAATGGTGAGATGTAGTTCACTCCTGTGTTGATAAATCTCATCCAAACTTTGCAACAGCCTTTTCTCACCGGCATCTTTCCCATGATGAAATAGCTCAATGTATTTATTGGCGCTATTGAAATGAAACCTGCATAAAGGTTTGCGATTGTTGTCATCTAATAGCACACCAAAGTAAGATTGAGTATCTCTGGCAGCAATTCGTTCTGCAGAAATCTTTTCCCTTAAAATGGCCTTTACGATATGGAAGGCCTCCATTTCTTCTTCGGTGGTCACTACTTTGGGCAAATCGTTATTATCGTCTATCGGATTTACTTTCTGTTCTTGTGGTACCTCAATTTTCTCGTTAATGTTCAATGCTGATTTTAAACGATAACTGATTGAATCATTGATGGAAGTTGTTAAAGCTTTTCTGGTATATTCTTTAAACGCAACCATGCGGTTAGCAGTGAGTGGCTTTTCAAAAAAGCGGCTCACCAATAGTTTTACCATTTCATCAGATGGCGTTTCAATCTCCTTTTCAAATTCTTTTCGAATGGCTTTGATGTATTTTAAGGCTTCTGCAGAGTCGAGGATGGTTTCTAAATGGTAGTCTTTTTTAGTGAAGCTTTCCAATATTTTAATGGCATTGTCCTTTAAGTCTTCAATACTGATGGTAAGAAAAGGTTTCTCATCCATGATGTTTGGCTTTTCCAGATCGGTATAAAAGTTATAGTTTAAACCGTTGGTGAGTACGCCAAATCTAGCTTTGGAAACATGAAAATAACGATGTAGTTGAGAGTTGTGAGCGTCGGCACTTTCTTTCCAGTGCTTGCATTCGATGATGAGGATAGGTTCATCGTCTTTTTTGATGATGTAGTCTACTTTTTCGCCTTTTTTAGTGCCAATGTCGCAAATATGTTCGGGCACTACTTCCGTAGGGTTAAAAATATCGTAGCCCAAAATTTGTATGAAAGGCATCACGAAAGCGTTTTTTGTGGCTTCTTCCGTGTTGATCTGATCTTTTAAGTGGATCACACGTTGATGAAGCTGTTCTAGTTTTAGTTTAAGGTCCATTGAATTTTGTTTTAGCCTCGGTGTATAATTGCATCATTTAATGCGTCAACGATTTTTTGTATATAGATTTTGTCTCTAGAAACTATACTATTTGCTTCTCCAGAATTGGTGCTTATTCTTACTGCGTATTCATTTTTAATAAGCACTAATATTAAGATCCCAATTAATAGAATTACTCCTCCAGCAACCCTGATACCATCTCCAAGGAGCATTAAGCCTCCAATAATTATCATAGCTATAGGTAAGCTTCTATTCTTAACTATTTCAAAGACATGCACAGAAGAAATATTTCTCATTGCATAGGTTTTGGAGTCCGTAACATATCTAGATTGGGTAACTGTTACTTTGCTGTCTTTGTAAAATTGTGTCTCGTTTTGATTTTGTGTTTCCATATTTAATTTATTTATCACTTCAAAACTATCAATATGAGATACGGTATTGTTACGGGAAACCGTAGAGGTATGGAATAAATTTTTTAAGTTAATTGTTTGGTATGTAGGTGATTGTTTTTGTCAAAATAATAGGCAAAGGCGTAGCCAATCCACCATTAAATTGATGAATGAAGAAGCAATTTAAAATCAATTAGAAATTAGATGATCTTTTTATCCTTACAATAGGCAACAAGCTGTTCGTTGTTAGAAAAACCTAAGGCATCTTTAATGATATTAAGTCGTTTTTCTACACTGCTAAGACTCGATGGTTTGATGTTATTTTCCAAAAGATAATCGGGAATCTCTTTTTGTTTGGTTCCTTGTGACAACAAAGAGATAATAGTGCGATCGAACCCTGTAAAGTCGTGGTGTCTTTCTATGCTAATATCTTTTTTTAATCTATCGGAGATGAATTTCTTGTTTCGATCAATAGCTTCTATCGCCAATTTTAAATCTTGAGCATCATGTCGTGCTTTCGGAACATATGCATCAACATGTAATTCGTTCATTAATGCTTGGGCAACTGACCATCTATTTTCGATAGAAAAAATCAGGACCTTTAAGTTGGGCTGTATTTCTTTTACAGCTTTTATCAATGCTCTGCCATTTGTAATTTCTTGAGTAGTGTGATCATCGTCAAAAGAAAGATCTGTAATCAATAACTCGTAAGGCTTACCTTCATGGAGGGCTTTTTTAATACGATTTAGGGCATGGTCGCAATAATAGACATAGTCTGTAGTGTCTAGTTTTATTCCCAAGTCACCCAGTGTTTTTTGCAGCGAAAGGTTAATGGTTTCGTGATCTTCGGCGATTAATACTTTTTCAAACATAGTTGTAATAGGGTTAGGCAACGGGAAAGTTAATGTTTACTTGTAGTCCGTTGTTGTTATTGTTTTCAAAAGTAATTCTGCCAGATATACTGTGAATACGGGTTTCCGTATTTTTAAGTCCATTGCCAAATTGAGTGTCTTTTTGAATGCCTATACCATTATCCTTATAATTGATGTTGATACTTTGTGAGCTTCGTTCTAATTGTAGAATGACTTCGGTAGCTTGGCTATGCTTGCTCATATTGGTCATCAGCTCCTGTAAAATGACAAAAACTTCTGATTTAATGTTTTCTTGGATATTGCTCCAAAGTTTTTCCTCATTCCCACTGATAGTAATATTAACCTTGGTAGATTGGTACGAAGAAAACATTTTGTCAAGTGATTTCGCAAAGTCATTTTTATATTTTGTATTGCTACTTTCGTAAGATAGGTCTCTAGTGATGTGATAAATGACTTCCAGCTTATCTGCTACTTCATCTTTTTCCATTTCTGGCCTGTTATCAATCTCATCTATTACCTGGTAGATTCTATTGGCTACATGGTCGTGTACTTTTTTTACGTATTTTATTTCAGTGTTTTTAACTTCAATCTCTTTTTCTTGTTTAAGTATCTTTTGACGTCTTCTGTACCAGAAATAACCAAAGCCAAGAATTAGGAGTAGGAAACCTAAGGTCAAATACTGTATTACTATCTTATTTTGCTTTTTGGTATTCTCCGCCTCAGCTTTTAGAAAGTCTTTTTTATGTTTTTCTGTCTGGTAACGTATTAAAGCAAACTGATTTTTCGCAGCGCGACGAGCCACCTGTATACTATCATTAAGCTGTTGATATCGTACAAAGTAATATTTTGTTTTATAGATGGGACTTAATTTTACTAATTTTTGTAAACCGTCTAATTGATCATCTGGATTTTTGTTCCTAATGGCGTTACGATACATTTTATCTGCAAAAAGAAATGCTGAATCAGTTTGCTTGTCTGCATAGTAATCTGCTAGATGAGAGTAGCTGGCATTTAATCCTCTAAAATCATCGTTTTTCAGGCGGATGGAAAGCGCTTTCATCAAATCATCTTTTGCATTATAATGGGGGTTATTTAACCATTTAGTATAAGTCAAATTAGATAATATTCTAGCATATTCTATGGTGTCAATTTTTTGCGTCAACATTTCCTGCTGTATTTTCATTGACTTTTGATAGTCTTTTTTATCACGATATGCATTTGCAAGTGCATTTTTAGTTGTTATAATCCCTTCATTATTCTTGGCGTATGTCAATGATTCTTTAAAAAAATCAATAGCCTGATCATATTCTTTTAGATTGAAGGATATAAAACCTAATTCATGTAAGCAAGATTGGACGGTAGCACTTTGCGCAGTATCTTTTCTATTTAAATAAGATAAAGCCTCCAAGGCAAATTCTTGGGCGCCAAAATGATCGCCTTCGTCGCTCGCAATCATGCTCATCATGATAAGGCAATAGTTTACTATTGCGCTATCTTTTTGCTGTAATGCTGCTTCCTTGGCGTTATCAAAGTAAATAAAAGCACTATCAGTTCTATTGATTTCGTAATATTGATAAGCTTTATCAACGAGAATATTTTCTTTTTTAGGAGATTGTTCAACTTTGTCCTTAGAACAACAAAATAAAAATAGTAGCGAACAGTATAATAATATAAATGGTTTCAAGAGGGCTATTTTTAATAACCTAAATTATAAAAAATATAAACTATAAGCTTTTTTTAATAAGTAGAATATTTAGATAAAAAAATAAGGCGGGGTTACCCGCCTTATTTTTTCAAAAACTATGGTTTTGGTTTAGGTGGTGGCAAGTGACCATTTTCTCCACCTGTACCGCCTTCAGTTTTAGTACTATCTGAATCAAACGTTGAGTATTTAGGCGGCTCATTGGTATTGATGTGAACACTGCC
>NZ_JBCNMT010000005.1:0-349229 GCF_039594775.1 Pedobacter sp.
CTGAGCTGAGATTAGCTTCGCTTGAGAAAGAAAAACATTACACGGGAAACCATGATTTAGGCTTTATGATGTATTGTAGTTTCGGGAACGCCTATCGCCTCAATAAAAAATCGGAATATAAAAAAACAATAGATACAGCTGCAGCATCATTGACTACTCGTTATAGACCAGATGCGAAGGTAATCCAATCGTGGAATTCCAGTAAGAAATGGAAAGGACCTGTAATTATTGATAATTTGATGAATTTGGAGCTTTTACTATGGGTAGCGCAAAATGGTGGAGATCAAAAATATAAAGAGGTTGCCTTAAATCACGCTGATGCGACATTAGCTAACCATTTTAGGCCTGATTTCAGTTCGTACCATGTGGTAGATTATGATATGACTAATGGGGAGGTCGTTAGAAAAGGAACTGCTCAAGGAGCCAGCGATGAATCTGCATGGAGCAGGGGACAAGGCTGGGCTTTATATGGCTACACCATGATGTACCGTTTTACGAGAGATAAGAAATACCTTGGTTTTGCCCAGAACATCGCTCGGTATATCTTAAACAATCCCACGTTGCCAAAAGATAAAGTCCCGTATTGGGATTTTAATGCCAAAGATATTCCAAATACCTATAGAGATGCATCAGCTGCGGCCATCATTGCATCGGCTTTATTAGAACTAGGGCAATACAGTTCTTCTAAAGACAAAAAATATTATGTATCCCAAGCAAAAGAAATGTTAGTATCACTATCTTCTGAAGAATATACGGCACAGGAGGGTTCCAATGGTGGATTTTTATTAAAGCATAGTACCGGGGCACTGCCCTTAAAATCCGAGATTGACGTACCCTTGACTTATGCCGATTATTATTACCTTGAAGCTTTGATGCGTTATAAAAACTGGTACCTGTAAAAAGTAAAATCATGAAGAGACGAAATTTTTTAACTGCAATTTCCATTGCGGGTTTAACCGGAATAATTAAACCTAAAACGGTTTTAGCCGAGGAGAAGAAAAATGAGAAAGCAATAAAACCAATCAATGATAGAACCTACTGGTATCAGTTACTTTATAAAATAGCCAATCCTGTGGTATCTAATTTGGCAGCAGGTACATTGGTTAAAAATATGCCCTTGGTTACTTCTCCAACATTTGATTCGAGGTCGCCAAAAGTATCTTATTTAGAGGCCGTTGGTCGTACTTATGCTGGCATAGCTCCTTGGTTAGCCTTGCCTGATGACGATACGGAGGAAGGAAAGCTTAGAAAAAAAATGAGGATAGAAGCGGTGAAGGGGTTGGATAGTTGCTTTGCCGATGGTAGTCCCGATCAGCTCACCTTTAATAGGGATGCTCAGCCCATTGTTGATTCGGCTTATTTAGCCCATGCTTTTTTGAGGGCACC
Source organism: Pedobacter sp. (assembly GCF_039594775.1). GTDB lineage: Bacteria > Bacteroidota > Bacteroidia > Sphingobacteriales > Sphingobacteriaceae > Pedobacter. The sequence continues at coordinate 1,387 of NZ_JBCNMT010000005.1, forward strand.
TAAAGCACTATGGGAACCATTAAAAGCAACAACTAAGCAGGCCATTGTAAAATCATTTAAATCTCTTAGGAACAGAAAGCCTTTCAAAAGCAATTGGTTGTTATTCGGCTCCATAACTGAAGCCTTCTTGCTAACCTTAGGTGAGGATGTGGATAAAGAAAGGTTGAATGAAGGTATTATTAAACTTAACGAGTGGTATAAAGGTGATGGTTGGTATGGTGATGGACCAAATTTAGCGTTCGACTATTATAATTCTTTTGTGATTCACCCTATGATGGTAGATACTTTGGCAGTGCTAGTACAACATCAAATGATAGAGCCAGCTAAATACGAATTAGCTTTAAAACGCATGCAACGCCATGCAGTAGGGCAGGAAAGAATGATTTCTCCAGAGGGTACATTTCCCCCTATTGGTAGGTCTATTACTTACAGAACTAGTGCGTTTCAGGTATTAAGCCAGGTTGCCCTGATGAATAAGCTACCGAAAAATATTGAGCCAGCACAAGTTAGATGTGCCTTAACATTGGTAAAAAAGAATATGTATGATGTGAAGGGAACTTTTGACAACAATGGATGGCTACAGCTTGGTTTTTGCGGTCATCAGCCTGAGATAGCAGATTATTATACCTCAACAGGGAGTCTTTATATGGCCACTTTGTCTTTTTTACCTTTGGGTTTGCCTGCTACAGACCCGTTTTGGTCGGCACCTTTTGCCGAATGGACCGCAAAAAAGGCATGGTCTGCCAAGAGTTTTCCAAAAGATTACCATGTTGATTATTAATGTTACCTACTTATAGATGGTTGATTGAGCAGCTTGGGACTTTGGATGCCCACAGCACGAATGGGCATCTACCAGCTAAATATATTTACTAGGCATGAAAAAGAATGTAACCATCAAGGAGATTGGGAAGAGATTGAATCTTTCTTTTTCCACCATTTCTAGGGCGTTGCATAAACATCCGAGTATTAGTTTGGCTACGCAGCAGCTGGTCATGGAAACCGCCGATGAAATGGGATACTTGCCCAATCAAAAAGCAATCTTTTTCAAGCAGGGCAGAACATTTAATATAGGTGTCATCCTGCCCGAACTATCGGAGAGCTTTTTTTCTTCTGCAGTTAGTGCCATTGAAGATATCGCTTATAAGAACAATTATGTCATTTCGGTTGCCCAGTCTCGTGATGATCAAAAACGCGAAAAACAGATGGTGGAGCAGATGAAAGCATCCGGCGTTGATGGGCTGTTAGTTTCGGTAGCTAAAAATACGATGGATTTTGAGCATTTTGAGCAACTGAGAAAGTCCATAATACCAGTAGTGTATTTTGATCGGATCCCACCCATAGAAAATATTCATTATGTAACCTGCAATATAGAAAAAGGTAGCATGGAAACGGTTGATTTCCTTGTAAAAAGGGGACATAAGTATATTGCCTTTATTAATGGCCCCCGTAAACTGTCAGAAAGTAAGCAAAGAAAGGAAGGCTATTTAAAGGGATTGAAAAAAAATTCCATAAAATTTGATTCTTCCTTATTAATCAATTGTAATCTGACAAAAGAAGGAGTTGCCACGGCACTGGAAACTTTGCTCAAACACCAATACATGCCCACGGCAATTATTGTATTTAGTGATGATGTGGCATCCTTTGCAATAGGACATGCACTAAAACTTGGAATCAGGATTAATGAGGAAATAGAGTTTGTTAGCTTCGCCAATTCGCCCATCTCAAAGTATATGGAATTTCCACCTTTGGCATCTGTAGAACAGTTCCCGTCTGAACAGGGGCAAAAAGCTATAGATGCGTTGTTGCACCTCATTCACAACAACGGTAGTACCGAACAATATTTCTTTAATACGTTAGTCGATCCGGTGCTGGTAGAACACATCGGTAAGTGATACAATATCTTATATAGCTTTCTAAGCCAATAATTTTCTATATAAAGAACTTGTTCTAGCGAGCAATGAATGTCTATCGCTTAGGTATTTGCCCGGAGCAGCTTTTTAGTTAGCTCCATTCTATTTAGAAAGCATTTTATTTTCAATCTGGATGTTTGATGATGCGTGAGGTTTGAAGCTTTTACGAATGGCATTTTGTATAACGTCTATTTATAGCGCTATGCAGTTGAGCGTAGCATTTTTTTTATTCAATTGAAATTGATTTTTTTCTGCAAAAATATTCTGGGTTTTTCTCCAGCTTTTTTACCGAGTAAATGCCGTTAGTGTTTTGAAAAATGGCTTTTAGTTGCATTTTGAAGGTTTTATGCAGAATAATCTACCTAATTGTTTTGGATTTTCATCTTTTTTAAAATGGTTAATAAACATATTTGGATTAACGAAACCAACCTAAACTAATGATGAAACTAACCAAACAAATTCCTTTTGCTGAGGAGGGAATGCTCCAACGCCATCTTTCGACAACGAAGAAAATAAGCTAAATAAATATTCTTCTTTAATACTAGAATTAGAGTCCCCTGAGTGTATGTTCAGTGTGGCTCCAACATTCGAAATTGATTAAATCAACAATTAGAAAAATGAAAAACTATTTTGCGTGTTTTACTTTTTTACTTTTTATTAATGCCTGCCTGCCAGAAGCTATAGTAGCTAGTGTTAGTTTAAAAAATATACCAATCGCTGCGCCTTATCAAGAAGTAGATTCAGCAAAATCTAAAAAGGATAAGCCTACTGAAAATACTAAGGTAATAGACTCGGTGGTGCTCAGGAACTATGTTTCTAAAAAAATCGTCGATTCCATCGACGTAAAGAAAGCTGCGTTATTTCCTTTCAATTCTTTGCAACAAACATTGAAAGCGTCGGTAAGTGGAGTATTCGTACAAGAACCTAACGGAGAGCCTGGAACTTCTGAACAAGGGATGCTCATTAGAGGGATAAGCCGTCCATTTTTTACTAAAAGCGATGTGGCATTGGCTCAACCTGCAATTTTTATCAATGGTATTCCGCTAATGCAAGACAATACATTTTCGGATAAGATACAAAAGTATGATTTTAGCCCACTTGGGTCGGCAACTAATCTGCTTTCGGCAATTGATTTAGATAATGTTGCATCCATACACGTGGTAAAGGGGCTCGATGCAGCCGCAATTTATGGTCCTCGAGCTGCCAATGGTGCCATTTTAATTACCACCAAAAATGCCCACGAAGGTAAACGTGAAATTTCTTTTAGTAGCGCCTATGGTTTTGTGGATAAGGATATGGTAACTACAACTAACGGTGTGGATGAGAGTAGTTTCAGGAAAATCTTTTACGACAAATTTGCTACAGCTCAAGAAAGAGCTAACGTACCTGGTTTTTTGAGCGATGTAAGTAACGAAAACTATTATGGTGCTTCTAATTGGACCGACCTTTATTATAAAAGAGCTCCAATTTATACGATTAATGGAAGTATCACGGGAGGAACTAGTAGGTCGAACTTTAGATTTTACGGAGCAAACAGCTCAAGTGCAGGTAATGCCGATGACGCAAAGCTCGATAAGTACGTCGCTTCTTTCTTTATTAACATGTTGCCGCTAAAATGGTTAACAGTATCTAGTATGGTGAACGCCACTAAATTAACTAGAGACCGCAATAGAAATTTAAGAGATCGCTTTGCCGAGATGCAATATGTACCAGACCTAAGCAGCCCAATTGCGCCAAATAAAATAGTATACAGCAATTTGCTTGACCAGTATAAGCATAAATCTTTCGACAATAACGCTAACAATGTCATACAAGGTTCCTTCTCGTTAAATGCAAAAATCAAGAAGTTTGATTTCCTATCGAGAATATCGTTTGACTATAATGAAAATATGAGGGATGTTTTTTATAACTCCCAATTGTTGGATGGTAATAACTATGTTTCTAACTATTTTGGTTATAACCAGAGATTAAATATTGATAACGTTTTAAGTTATAGCTATACACTTGATAGTAAAAACGACTTTAATTTTTTGGTAGGACATACCTTCACCAATGATATCAGTAAATACAATTACGGACAAGGTTACAAAGGTCCTAGCGATTATGTAAGAATCAATTCGGTAGGAGGAAATCCAGATAAAAAGGACGAATATCTAAAATCATTATTCCTTATTGTAAATAGATTTACGGATAAGCAAAAAATTAACCTTAGCTCTTTATACGGTAAAGTAGAATACAGTTATCATAAAGAGTTTTTCTTAACTGCGGTATTGCGTACAGATGGTGCATCTAATATGCAACCTACCAATCGTTGGTTTTTCTCGCCAATTGTAAGTGCACAATGGAACCTTGAAAGAATTATAGCTAAAAACAACCTGCCAGTTTCACGATTAAAAGTTAATGCTACTTGGGGGAGGTTGGGTACGCTATATACTTCTGATAGATATGCTGCCGGACCTCAATATACTTCTGAAATTGGCTGGTCTGCAAATCCCAACATGAGCTCTTATAACGGTTTTGGAACCATTACCAGGCCATACTCTTCAGGTTGGGTGGGGTATGATATACCCTGGGCTTATGTGCAGGAAGCCAGCATTGGTTTTGAAGCAGGCATGTTAAAGGATAGGTTGCAAGCAAAAATAGACTTGTATTCTAAAACCAATAAGCGCATGTTATTGGATGTGCCAACTAATGCGGAGTACGGTTATGCCAACACCTACCAACCAGGTATGGATGTAAATAATAGGGGAGTAGAATTGGCATTGCAAGCCGCTATTTTAGCACCCAAAAAAGGAGGTATTACTTGGAATGTAAATTTCAATGCAGCTTACAATACCAATAAGTTAAATGCGCTTCCAGGTGGACTTAACGAAATTACCGTTGGTAATCAGAAACTAGTGGTAGGTAAACCTATAGATAGGTTTTGGGTGTTGCAAAGTACAGGCGTTTATCAAAGAGACATAGATGTTCCGGTAAATCCAGTTAACTATCAAATCTTAAATTATAAAGGCTTACCGCTACTTGCAGGAGATCCAAAATGGAAAGATTTAAATGGTGACTACATCATCAATGAAAATGACAAAATAGAACTAGGCAACTTTATTCCCCGTATCACCGGAAATGTAAGTACAGACCTTACCTATAAGAACTTCACCTTAGACCTAAACTTTGCCTTTGTAGGTAAACGCAATATTTTAAACCAGGCTGCGGCAAATAGACTTGATTTTGCAGCTAGGGCCGGTAGTAATGATATCAATTCCATCAACGAAATCACTTTTTGGCAAAAAGGTTTGGATATGGCCAATTATCCAGTGTACAATCCTTGGAGTGCTGTGCAAGCCTATCGTACCGATCAGGATATTTTCATCGAAAACGGTGCTTACCTTAAGTTGAGAAGTATTTCAATAGGCTATGATATAACTAAGGCAGGGTTTTTCAAAAAACAGAGGAATAATTTTAGAAGGTTATACCTATATGCTACCGCATTAAATGTATTTACCATTACGCCTTACACTGGTGGAGATCCCGAATTGGTGAATTACACGGGTGTAGACACCGGATACGGCATGTCTATTCCAAAAACATATTCTTTAGGTATAAAATTAGATTTATAAGAACGAAAATGTTATCAAAGCAACTACATCAAATCAGATTTAATACGTTGAAGTTCCAAGCCATTGGATTTTTGATGACGGTGTTGGTTTTGGTTTCTTGCAACAAGAAATTAGAAGTTAATTCCACGCACTTAGTAAACGAAAATAATAACTGGGAAACTATTTCAGATACCAGGGGCGCACTTTTAGGGGCTTACGGACTATTAAGAGCCGCATTGGCAGATAACAATGCCCATTGGATGTATGGCGAACTTAGGCAAGGCGATTTCGTTGCAACCACTAGGTTAGACCTTAAAGCCATCATCGATAATAAATTGAACGCTCCCTATCCAACTCTACAGTCTTTAAGCAACTGGCGGAGGTTTTATGCCGTAATTAACAGCACCAGTTTATTTATTGAAAGAGCAGGGGAGGTGTTAAAAAAAGATAGGCAATACACCGAAAAAAATTATAAAACAGACATCGCTCAAATGCGTGCCCTAAGAGCTTTTACCTATTTTTTAATGTGTAGAATTTGGGGAGATGTGCCGTTGATCACTTCTTCGCACGATGCTTATTTTGAGAAGAAGGAGAGAACTAAGCAGTCAATTGTATTAAGATATGCAGAAAGCGAGTTGGCACTTGCAGCCACTGATTTGCCTTATAAATATGGATTTCTGACGGATGCCGATTTACCTGGTGCTTATTACGGTAAGTACACTGATGGAACAGTAGCCGCCGATGTGGGCTATTGGAATGGAGTATTGCTGACCAGAACATCAGCCTACGCAATTTTGGCACACATTGCAGCTTGGGATCAAAGATATTTAGAGGCCTCTACCTATGCAGAAATAGCCATCAGAAATTATACAAAAACTGGTGCTTCGTTTACCACAACAACTAATTTAACGCTATCAAATGGCTTCTTTTACAACAATAAGCCATCACATTTAATTGCTTTTCCTTTTAGATGGGATACAAAAGAGTTTTCGCAGGTTGGCCATATCGAAGATTTGACGTTGGCAGCACCTTTAATTACCAGAGCTAAACCTCATATCTATGTTCCAGATGAAACTATTACGCAAATTTTTAATGAACCTACTGATGGGAGGTTTAGAATTAACCCCGCAGATGGCAAGCCGGTAACAGACTATTTTACCGGTTACGGAAGCTCAAACACGGTTTTTAGTAAAATAAAATGTATCAGAAATGCCCCGCAAACGGATGGCTCATTGGCTTTGTACACTTCGGCCATGGTATTTACCCGAATTGAAGAGCTGACCTTGTTGTATGCCGAGGCTCAAGCAGTTTTAGGAAATACCTCATCTGCAATAGACGAGTTGGATAGAGTTAGATTCCTACGCGGGTTAGGAGGTTATAGCGGATCTGCGGAAGGTGTAATTGATGCCATTTTTTTGGAAAGAAGAAGAGAGTTAATGGGTGAAGGCTGGAGATGGTTTGATTTGGTTAGACTAAACAGGATAAAGAGAAAAGATGCTGCATTTAATCAGTTATTGGATCGCGGAGGCATTTATTGGCCAATTAGCGAAGAGGTGTTAAGAAACAATTCATTATTGGTGCAAAATGAATATTGGAGGTAAACAAGCGATGAATTTTAACAAGAAAAATACGAGTAAAATTTTACTAGGCTTTTTGATGTTGTGCTTAATATTTACAGCCTGCAAGAAAGATAAAGGCAGATATGATTTTGTAAACGAAGTAAACGTTTACGATGGTGATGTTTATGCCTATCTCAAAAGCCAAAAGCAATTTGATTCGCTTACCAAAGCGATAGATAGAGTGCCTGGATTTAAAGACTGGATGACACAGGAGCAAAATCTTACCGTTTTTGCACTCACCAACAGAAGCTTCGAAGTTGCCTTTGTTGGCCTTAACAAGGTTAGGACATCACAAAACAAACCATCTTTAGGCATCGCAACTATCGATGTAGGTCACCTAGAAATTTTAATGGATCGCTATGTGATCAAAGGCAAGTTAACTACAGATAGTTTAAAGTTTGCCGATGGCGCGTTTCTTAGAACTGCCCGCTTAGATTATGAAATGAACGCAGTGGATAAAAGTTCCAATGCAAGTGGACTGGTAAATGGCGGCCCCAAAAGTATTATCTACAGTGATGTGAAAAACTCACAATACACAAAAGATTGGATCAGCACCACTACCCAAGCCGTAAATATCCATAGTAAAAACGCTATTGTACACATCATTGCAGCTTCGCACGAGTTTGGTTTCGGCGAGTTTGTAAATCGAATGAATAGATAGGATTTGAAGCAAGAACATAAAAATACAGCGATGCTAAAATATAAAACAAACGCATTATTGATACTCATACTCGCCACTTTGTTATTTGGTGCTTGTAAAAAGCTTTTACCTACAGATAAAGATGCATTTAATGCAGAGGCGGGTTTTACCCAAACGATTTACCAACCTGTTTTAGGCAGAACCACTGTAATGAGCAATAACTTTAATTCACAAGGCTCTTCTTTGCCTTTAACATTTAAGATTGTTGGTATAAGAAATAGTGACGGTATATCTGCACCTGAATTACTAAAATCTTTCCCCATAAGTGTATGGAAAAAAGCTTACGACGGTAGCGAGAAAACATTGGCCGAAATTGAAGGAAAAAGAGTAATTGAAGAACATCCCTTCTTTGAAATCAGGCAACATTCTGGAGAGCTGATCATGTGGTCGGAAGCAACTTCGAACATTGTAAAATCATTTCCAGATTCTGGTTACGTTTTCGACGTTGAGGTAAGCAACTCAGGAGGTCGTAAATACTACAATGGCCTTAAGCTACAACCGTATAAGGAAAGAGCATACGAGCCAAATAACATTAATCCACTTACAGGTACCTCTACCGGCGGAAACATATTCCCTACGCGAATTGATAATATCATGGGGGAGGCGAGTTCTAGTTTCCTCAATTTTGGAGATGTAAATATTTCATTTCACCGAAAGGGAGATGGAAATTCATTGAGCTTTAAGTTCTTGGATACCTTATCTAACCCCATAGATCCCGCAAAATTTAAGCTGACCAACTGGGCAAAATTGGTACATGGGTTTAACATGAAGATGACCGCTACCGAGGTGACTTATGATGTGGCCTATCCTATCCCTTGCGTATTCATTCCTACACCTTACACCACAGCAGATGGTCGCCGAGCTAGCGTGAATTTTCTTTACGATAGAATGGGATTTGGTGGGGCAAGAGAGGTAGCAAAATTGGGATTTGATTTTACAATTTTTCAAAAGGGAAGTTGGGATATCATCATTTGGTTTAAGACGGACAATCCAAAATTTACAGACGACTAATGGAACATACAAGTAAAACAAAATTGGATAAGATACTTTTCACAAACAGATCTATAATGAAGCAAAAGTGTGTTCACTTCGTTTTAATGCTCATGTTAGCTGTATTAACGGCTATCAATGCTCATGCTCAAACTCCAAAAAACATTACCATAAAAGGTGTTGTGGTAGAGCGTGCTAACGGTTTAGGGATACCATCATTGGTCATCATGATCAGCGGTACTCAAAAATCAGCAGGTTATACAGATTCAGATGGAAAGTTCAGTGTAACTGTACCCGAAGATGCTGAACTTGTTTTCAGGTACATGGGTTTTAAAACACAATCCATTAAAGTAAAAGGGAAAACAGATTTAAAGGTACAAATGGTAGAAGATAATGCTACCAGTTTAAAACAGGTACAGGTAATTGGTTACACCCCGAAAACTAAGGAAGTCACTACCGGAGCTGCGGTTACCATTAGCGGTAAAGATATTCAAGACGTACCTGAAGCCAACTTAATTTCACTTTTGCAAGGAAAGGTGGCAGGTTTAAACATCCAGAACAACACTGGTAGTCCTGGTGCAAGAGGTTCTATTTTTGTACGTGGTTTAAGTAGTATTGATGTTCAAGGTTCTGGTAACAATGCCTTTTTAACACCAACCTCGCCATTATTCGTAATAGATGGTGTACCTATTGATGCCAACACCGACTATGAATATGGTTTTTCAGGTGGAGGTCCAGGTATTAGTCCACTTTCCTTGATTCCTGCCGAAGATGTGGAAGAAATTACCGTGTTAAGAGATGCACAGGCAACTTCTTTGTACGGCTCACAAGGAGCATACGGTGTAATTCTCATCACCACCAAGCGAGGGAAATCTAAAACACCTATTATCCAATATACCTCTAACGTATTTATAAATACCCCTCCAAACTTAAAGGAGGTGCTGGGCGGAAATGGAGAACGGGCTTTACGTATTTGGCAGATCAATACATTTGGTAAAGACATCTACTCGGCTCGCCAAACCATAGACAATTCTCCATTTTTGGCTGATAGTTTAAATGCCTTCTATAATAACTCAACAAACTGGCAAGATTTATTTTATAGAACAACCTTTAACCAAACCCATAATATTTCTGCATCGGGTGGAGATGATAATTTTAACTATAAAGTTAATATGGGTTATTATGATGAAAATGGGATCATAAAAAATACAGGTTTCAAAAGGTATTCCCTAAATATGAATACTAGGTACAGACCTAACGCTAGAATTTCCTTTAACGCTAATATTTCTACCAACCTGGGTAACAGACAAAATGGTAGCGGAAATGGTGTCTTGCAAACGGGAATAGCTTCGGCAGCCTCTGCATCTTCTTTATTGCCCGGCCCTAGTTTATTTAACGGAAATGCTGCCTTAGGGGCCTTAATCACCGAAAATGATAACAAAACGGGGAATTTGAAAGCTGTATTGGAAGGTAAATATGAGTTCATCAAGTCGCTTACCGCCACAAGTACATTTAGCTATGATTATAATACCGGTACAGTAGAAACGTTTACGCCTGCCATTTTAGGAAATAATGTGGCCAAAGTGTATTCGTATAACGATAAACGTAGCACGCTGTATAACAGAAACATGCTAAACTTTAGTAAAACCATAAAAAAGCATAGTATTAACGCATTCGTTTTTAACGAAATGTACATCAGAAACTTCCAAGCACAGGCCATCAATAATGAGCAAACTACAAATGATCAATATCAAGGTCCAGTAGGAAGTAACGGAGCAACATCTAAAAGTGGTATTCTAGATAATTATTTTGATTTAAGATCAGTAGCATTTGCATCTCAAGTGGCTTATGATTTTGATAAAAAATATGTGGTGGAGCTTTCATATAGGTTAGATGGTTTATCTACCAGTGGTCCAAATGCACCTTGGTCAAAAAACCCATCAGTAGGATTACGTTGGAACTTTAATAAAGAAAATTTTTTAACACTATCTAAGTGGTTAGATTATGGTTCGTTACGTGCCAGCTGGGGTAAAAATATTGTGCCTACAGGTTCTGTTTTCGATGCTTTTGGTACTTATGATTATACAGGTTTCTATAACGGAAACCAAGCGGTAGGTATTGATTTTGGTACACTTCCAAATATCAGTTTGGTACCTACTACCACCACACAATATAACGCAGGTTTTGATATGGGTATTTTGAATGGCAGGTTATCATTGTCGTTTGATACTTACTATAAAATGGTTGATAACCAGTTAAGATCAAAAGCATTATCAAACATGACCGGGTTTGCTAATATCAAAACTAATGAAGTAAGTTTGGTTAATTATGGTTACGAACTTTCTGCTACGGTTAGACCTTTATCTAAAACCAGCAAAGTAGAGTGGACATTATCTTTTAACGGAGCCATCAACAAAGATGTGCTTACTTCATTGCCTGACGGAGCTAGACAACAATTAATAGAGGGCGGGGCAACAGGCCAGGCCATCCTTTACAGACTGGGAAGAAATAGCTTAACCAACATCCTTTACAATACAAAAGGCGTTTATCCTACTACAGATGCTGTAGCGGTTGATCCAGCTACGGGTATGCGTTATAAAACTTTTAACGGCACTACAACCCCTGTTTACTTTCAGGGGGGCGATCCTTACTATGCCGATATTAATGGAGATTATATCTTAGATCAAAGGGATTTGGTACCTGCCGGTAACTCGTTTCCTCAAATTACAGGCGGTGCCACTTCTTTCATAAGATACAAAGAGTTTTCACTTAACGTGAACATGTCTTATACCTATAAGAGAGATATCTTAAATAATGCTTTATCCAGTATGTTCCAAAATTTTTCCAATCCATTAGCGGCAACAAATTTAGTTCCCATTGAGCAGTTTAACTACTGGAGAAGCGCAGGTGATAATGCCACTTATCCAAATCCTTATGATTATTTAAGATTTGGTGATTACAGCCCTACTTCAAATACAGGGACACAATTTTTACCCTTCCGTTATAACCAAACCTTATTTCAGGAAGACGGCTCATATCTAAAAATCAATACCATTACCTTCTCTTATACTTTCAATAGAAATGCATTGAAAAAAATAGGGGTAAGTTCTATGCGGATGTATGTTACGGCCAACAATGTATACACATTTACAAGCTACTCTGGTCCAGATCCCGAAAATGTAAGTGATTTAGGTAGGGACATGTCCGCCGGGTACCCGTCAAGACGTAGTTACAGTTTAGGCCTAAACGTTCAGTTTTAAATTATCGTTATGAAAAGAATTAGCTATATCGTATTAATTTTTGCCCTAGCGCTAGGTATGCCCAATAGCGGTTGCAAGAAATTCCTTAATGTAGAACCCTTAAATAAGCTTTCTGGAAATAACTTTTGGACAAGCGAAAAAGACGCTGAGAGTTTTGCCACCGATATTCATCGTTTATTTAGAAATGCCACCATGTCGAGTGTATTATTTGCCGTTGGCGATGAGCGTTGCGCTCCAATTAGGGGCTATTCTGGTGCAAATCCATATCGTCACGATTTTGATTATATGGCCAAAAATAATCTCAAACTAGCTATTGCAGCTAGAGCAGATGGGCCGCCAAGAATTCTTAATTTACCCAATGCGCAATTGCTTTTAGAATGGTTTCAAAACAATGCCAGGTATGACTTAATTCCCAATTGGACTCCATTTTTTAGGGTCATCCAGTCTTGTAATATCATGTACAAGGAAATTGATTTAATCCCTAAAACTGAAATTTCCGAGGCGAAAAGAAATCAATACAAAGCAGAGGCTGTATTTATGCGTTCAATGGCCTATTATTTCTTGGTGAGGTTGTATGGTGACGTTCCTTATTACAAAGAAGCATATCAGCAAAATGCAATGCCTAGAACCAATATGGTCAGCATATTCAACGATTGTGTAGCGGAGCTAAAAAAAGTAAAAGATAATTTACCATGGACTTACACTGATCCGGCCAATAGAGGTGTAAGAGCCATGCGTGGAGGCGCTTTGGCTTTAATGATGCACATGAACATGTGGAATGCAGGTTTTGACCCCGGAAATGCAAAAAAATATTACGAAGAAACAATAACATTTGGCGATGAAATTGAAGAGATAGGGGTAATAAAGGAACGTGCTTACCGTCTGTTGCCAATCGAGCAAACCTATCAAATTATGTTTGGTCGTTCGCAAGAAGGACTTTATGAAATACAGCTGAGTGATAACTACGGAGAAAGTACTGCAAGGAATAGGTTCAAGTTCAGTGTAGGTTTAGTTAATCAAATTTTTGCACCCGCTATTAGTGATAGAAATTACACTGAGCTCACTTTCTATCCTGCATACATGAGCAAAATTTATCCAGAAACACTTACGGATAAAAGGAAACAGGTATGGTTTGATGCCAACATGTATAAAACCGACGGTACGGCGGTGTTTTACAAAATGTTTAACAAAAGTGCAACAACGCAAAGTAGCGATGATAACCCTATTGTTTTCAGGCTGGCAGATACTTATTTATTACAGGCCGAAGCGTTGGCCGAGCTGGGGACCGACGATGCCAAAGCCACAGATTTATTGAATAAAATTAGAGCTAGGGCGGGAGCAGATCTTTACCCGGCGGATCCTGGAGAAGGGAAACTTAAGGATGCTATTTTTTGGGAAAGATGTAAAGAACTAATGGGCGAGGGACACTATTTCTATGATTTGGTGCGCACCAAAAAAATCTTAAATCCAGATTACTGCTATAACCCACTTACTTATTCGGCATTTATTGCTGGCGCTTGGACTTGGCCTATAGACCGGGCTGCACTAGCAAACAATCCGTACATGACATTAAACAACTATTGGCAATAAACAGATGAAAACAGCTATAAAAATGAGTTTTACTGGAAAATTAGGCATGGGTTTGTTATTGCTATTGATGGCGATGATAACCGTCACTTCTTGTAAAAAAGATTATTATAAAGACACAGGTTTGGCTAAAGCCAATTTCAATGGCACAATATTGCAATACTTGGAGTCTAAGCCCTTGCATTTTGACACCCTAGCTAAAATTATAAAGTTGGCAGGTATGGAAAATACCTTCAATAATGAAGAGATTACCTTTTTTGCACCCCCAGATCCTACCATACAAGTATCTATTAGGGGATTGAATCAGCGCTTGCTTTCCATAGGTAGAGATACGGTAAGTAAATTGGAAGATATTAAACCTCAGGCTTGGAAAATACTACTTTCATCGTACATCTTTAAAGGAACAAACCGCTTGAAAGATTACAGACAGGTAGATACCTTGGCTTTGGATACCTACGCTGGGCAAGGCTACTTAGCTTATAATAATGTTCCCTATAACATTGGCGTAGTATATCACGATGCCAAAAATGATAATATCGTTATCAAATATGCAGGCTATCGTCAACTTATGATTTCCTACATTCCTGATTGGACAAATCCAAAAAAGTATTGGATTAATGCCCTGGTTTCTTCTTCAGATATCAACCCTAAAAATGGAATTGTACATGCGCTAAAAATAGAACGCCACGCATTTGGTTTTAACACCGGAATATTTTCCGAGATAGCACTTCAATATGGCATTGGCAATTAATAAGAAATAGACATGAAAAGATTTAAAGATATAAAGCATCCAGTTCATTTTTTCTTCGTATTAATGCTAGCTGTTGTTTGTTTTACGGCCTGTAAAAAAACGGAACCATTGCCGGAAGATCCATACTCAGGTGGCAAAGACGCGTTAGGTATTAGATTTTTAACTACCGCTGCGGTAATTGAGGGGAATAGCATGACTTTTAGTGCTACAGGTTTAGTCCCTTATAAAGACAAGCTACATCTACTGATCAACAATGTAGAGGCAACAATTACCTCAGTTACTACAAATTCTGTAACCGTTACTACGCCAAATAATTTGAGCTCTGGACCAGCGGTAATCATTGTGGATGAGCAGATATTTTTTGGTCCAATGGTAAACATTGCCGGCAAAACAGAAGTAGACGCCACTTTTTCTAATTTGGGCGCAAATAGCATGATCAGTCAAATCTTGCCGTTGCCAAATGGTAATTTAATGATGGTGGGTAGTTTTAATAACTATGCACAGGCTGCCTCAGAAAAACAGCCCATTAACGGTATCGTGTTAACAAATCAAAATGGAACTTACCTTAATACTTTAAACTCAAAAAAAGGCGCAAACAGTTCTGTCAATGCTATAGCCCGTTTGAGCAACGGTCAATTCATGATAGGCGGATCGTTTTCTAGTTTTAATAATAGAAAGGGCATGAGTGGTGTCACCAGGTTAAACGCCGATGGGTCGTTAGATACTGCACGTGTAGAAGTGGTGAATTTGACCCCACTTATTCCCAGCAATAGTTATGATACCGTTGCCAGATTTAATGGAGGGATTAGTGGAACGGCGAGTAAGCTATTTATCCATAACAATCAAATTATTGTACAAGGCAACTTCAACAATTATGCAGAACATTTTTATGAAAGATCTACCCGAGATAGAAAAGTAGTGGGCTATACCAAAATAAATAACGTGTTGCGGATGAGTTTGGAAGGGAAAATGGACTCTACATACAATTTTGATAAGGCGGCTGGTACAGCATTGGAAGCCGGCAACGGAAGTATTTACGATGCTGCAATGCAACCCGATGGTAAGTTGATTATGGTGGGCAGTTTTACGAGATATCAGGCTCAAACAGCTAACTACATCTTAAGGCTAGATAATAACGGAAGAGTAGATCCATCTTTTACCGCCTCGGCTAACGGACCCATTTTTAGTGTGAGATATAATGTTGCCAATGGAAAATATATGTTGGCGGGTGCATTTACTACCTATAATGGCACGCCGGTAAATGGCTTGGTGCGCATCAATGCTGATGGAAGCATTGATGCATCATTTACAGCGCTTGACATGGCAGGTGGATTCCCAACTTTTGCTGCACAACTTTCTGGTGGGAAAATCATCGTGTCGGGAAGTTTTGCAAGTTATAACAATATTATAAGGCAAGGCTTTATGATCCTGAATGCCGATGGAACCCTAGCCCAAGGTTACAACAATACAGGTAGGTTTATTGGTTCAATTTCCGACATCTATGAAAAAACAAATAGCCTAGGTTACCCAACGGTAATTATAGCTGGGTTTATCACCACGTTCGATGCCAAGCCCGTCAACAACATCATTAGGATAGTCCTTAAACCATAAATTATTTACCTCCTGATTAAAATAGCAATGGAAAGAACACAAAAAAATAAAACCAATAAATATGGCACATGGTATGGTATCCTATTTATTTTGGCAATATGTGGCCTATCGGCTTGTAACAAAGATTTTGAAGGTAAACGTGATTTTGCCAAAACACAAGATACTGTCCTAGATGTCCGAACCTCAAAAATTTTATATGTAATTATTGATGGTGCTAGAGGTAAATCTGTCGAAACCAGTATGGCGCCCAATCTAACCAAAATCAAAGCAAATGCCAATTACGCCTACGAATCGGTAAGTGATGATAGTGGCTTAGATGCAACCACTTGGACAGATATGCTTACGGGCGTAAATAAAGCAAAGCATGGGGTAACTAGCGCTAATTTTGCTGGAAAGCAGTTGACAAACTATCCTATGTTCTTTAAACGAATTAAGGATAATTCTACATTGCGAACAGCCGCCTTTTGTGCTTCGGCACGTTTAAGCCAAAATTTAGTTAGCGATGCCGATGTGAATCAATCTTTTAATGATGATGATTTGGCAGTAAAAACAGCAACAGTAGATGAGCTGAAAAGGGACGATGCTGCGGTGGTGTTGACAGAGTTTAATAGTGTTGACAAAGCAGGGGCACAATACGGCTACGACAATTCGGTGGCGCAATACCAAAATGCTATTCTTAAAATAGATGGTTACATCGGTGAAATTATGGCACAGCTAAAGAGTCGTAAAAATTATACGAATGAAAACTGGCTGGTCATTATCGCTTCTAACCAGGGTGGCGCTTATCCCGTTAATCCAGCAGATAATGATGGTACCCTCTTTAGCAAACCGTTGCTTAATAGCTACGTGATGTTCTACAATCCAGCCTTTAACATCAGTGTTTACGAAAAACCCAATACAAGTGCAATTCCTTATAGTGGTAACAATATTAAATTAAACGGCACTGCTTTGCGGGGAACTTTGAGCGCTGCCGATGCTTCCATTTTTAACTTTGGTACTGGTGTAACGGCACCAGAATATACCGTAGAATTTAAATTGAAAGTGCATGCATTTGGTACCCTAAATGCTCCGATATTTTCTAAAAGTAGCAGTCCCGCAAATAGTTCAACAGGATGGTGGATTATACATAACGGCTCCAATGGTACATGGCGTTTCGCTGGATTATCTTCAACAACGATTACAAGCGCTTCTGCTCCTTTGCTTACCGTTGGTAAATGGTACACCATCGGGTTTAAGATATATAATGAAAGCGCTAAAAGATGGGTTGTGCTTTATCAAGATGGCGAGAAAATTTCCAATCCGGTAGACGTTACCAGTAGAAATGTAGATAATGCGGTTCCGCTTATTGCTGGACAAATAGACGGTTACGGAAACACGGCAACACAAAGTATCACTGATATCAGACTATTTAAAGCAGCTGTTCCAGATAATATCATTAAAGAATATGCTTGTCAGGTAAATGTGCCTACCACGCACCCTTATTACAACTCCTTAATTGGTTATTGGCCAGCTACAGATGGAACGGGAGTGTCCTTTGTCGATAAAATATCGGGGACCAGAAATTTTACCATCGGAGGAAGCCCAGTATGGGAATCTTTTGAAGATACAGATGCAAAATTTTGTATCCCATTTTCACCAGAAATATATAATAAACTGCCACGAGGGGTAGATATTCCAAGATATATCTACTCTTGGTTGAAAATAAAAACAGATAATTATGGCCTCGACGGAAAAGTTTGGTTGCCAGTTTATAACATCACCCAATAATAATGACGAACATGAAAAAATATAGTTTTAGCATTGCGGCTATTTTAATCGTTGTAATGTGTTTGGCGGCATGTAAAAAGAAATACGGCTATTCGTTTGAGGATGGGTACAATCCAAATGGTGTTCCCGATACCCTGAAAAAATTGATTTTAGATACCTCAATTTATAAAGTAGACCGTTCGCAGTTTAATGCAGCTAGAGTATTTCCTGGTCTTGTGGGCATTGAAGAACCGCGTTTGAAAGGTATAGAAGTTACCTTAGACCTAGATTATGTAGTAAGTAACAATGATCATTTAAGGGTTTCTGTACCCCCTGGTGGCTATTTTAGTACTGGCATGTATGCGCCTGCCGGAGAACTGATCGAAATTGTAGTTCCTTCAGGTGTATATGGACTAACGGCTCAAATTGGCGCATGGACAGATAATTTAACCGGCAAGGATCCTTTAAGTAGAGCTCCAATAATTTATAGCCGCCAAGAATTGTTTCCTGGTAAAAACTTGTTGCGCAATCTATATGGCGGTCATGTTTGGATTATTCCTCCCCGTCCGTTAGGTAAAAAAGTAACTTTTCAATTTACAGGTGTAGTAAAATCACCAGATTTTGTACTGGGCGAAACGACTAATGCAGAGTGGAAGCAGATGATTGCTAACACCAAAGTTCCTTGGTTCGAGTTAAGAGGTAAACGTATTATTTTCACTTTGCCTGTAAATAAATTAGCCGACTATCCTATCGATAATCCCCAATTGCTCATGGAAACTTGGGACAAACAAGTTGAAGATGGTATCTGGAAATGGTACGGCTTATCTCCTGATGCCGTTGACGTGAGAGATAGAAATGCCATGTTGCCTTGGCGCATTGTGCATGATATACAACCTTCTGTTGGTGCGCAGCATAGTGGTTATCCCGTAGTGGCCACCGCAAATGATAACTATTTTAAGCAGGCAGTTACGCAAAGCCAGGTGATTGGATTTAACTGGGGTACCTACCACGAAATTGGACACAATATGCAAATGGGTTCTACTTGGAATTTTGAAGGCAACGGCGAGGTGACCTGCAACTTATTCAGCTTAAAAGTAGCCAAGCAAAACGGCTTTAAACACAGTAATTATAAAAGAATGCTTGATGCTGGTTTGGCTTATATCAACGCTGGTACAAAAAATTACAGTGCCACCACTACCTCGCTTGATGCTAGACTGGCCATGTACATTCAAATATTTGAAAGATACGGATACGAGTTTATGACCTATCTCACCACAGAAGCCAGACACGCCCGATTTGGAGCAAACAACAACCAAGATAAAATTGATTTTTTCTACGAAAAGTTATCTACTTACACGAATACCGATATGCAACCTTTTTTAACAGCATGGGGCATTACGGTGAGTACCGTTTCAAAAGCGAAAATATCAGCGCAATATCCTTTGTTAACAGAACAAGTTTGGCTTTCAAATCCAATCTAATTTAAATAAGATGAAGACATTAAAAAATACTAGACAAATGGTGAACAAAGGGCTTTTACTCTTGATGCTTTGCTTTGCCTTTTTGGGATGTAAAAAATATTTCGACCCACCAGATGTATTTGAAGAACAAACCATCGTAAATGTCAAAAGAAAAAAAGTTTTGCTGATTGGACTTGATGGGATAACGGGTGCAGACTTAAAAGCTATTGCCCCGCCAAAAATTCAGGAGATATTAACCAAAAGTAAATACAGCTATGATGGTTGGACAGATATGCCCGTTAGTGATGCTGGTAGTTGGAAAAATATCATGACAGGTGTAAGCATAGGAACCCACGGAGTAGCTGATAGTTCTTTTGACGCTTCATCTACCGTCATCGGTGGCGAACACGATGCAAGGGCAGTATATCCTACGTTTATTGAAAGGTTACAAGGAAGTGGCAAAATTAGATATTCAGCCGCGATTACCACTTGGCAAAAACTGTCGCAAAAGTTATTTATCTATTCAGATTTTCCAATTGTAGTCGCAAATGATGCGTTGGTAAAAGATTCTACGCTGAAAAAAATAGCAGAACCCAATATGGATTTGGTCATTGCTAATTTTAACGGCGCAAACAAAGTTGGCCTAACTGCAGGTTTCGATGCTAATGTACCGGAGTACAAAAATGCAGTATCACAATTGGATACTTACATTGGCGAATTACTTGCAGGTATTAAAGCAAGACCTACCTATGCCAAGGAAGATTGGCTGGTGGTCATTACCTCCACCCACGGTGGCGACGGAAAATCCTTTACATCGGGTAGCAAGCGTACACGTAACATATTTACCATTTACCATCAACCAAATTTTGTAGGTAAAGAGTTACCGGCACAGCCCGTGGTAGATGGGGTAACTACCTCTTCCAAAAATGTATTGGCAAGTCTTTCGGCGGGAAACTCTACTGCTTATGGCTTAGGTACCACAGGCGATTTTACCATCCAATTCAAGGTGAATTTAAAAGCCGTTCCCAGCGGTTCTAGCCATGCCACTATACTTTCAAAAATCAATGCGGCTTATGGTAATGCTACCGGTTGGGAATTTATGTACGAAGCGTCTACCAAATATTTCCGTGTGATTTTAGGTAGCGGTAGTTCTGCAACATTAAAATTTTTAGTAGGTACCCAAGTTACTGATCTTAATAAATGGTACAGCTTGGCATTAAGGGTACATACCGAAGGTGGTAAACGTTATGCACAACTTTTTCAAGATGGAAAACCCATTAAAGAACCTACGGATATTACGGGTTTTGCTATGGGCACAGGTTCGGACTTGGTAATTGGTACCATTTCCTCTTCTTTAGGGACATGCACGCAAAACGTAAATCAATTGGCTATTTACAATACAGCAATCTCGCCACAAGCTATTCAAGATTTTGTTTGTCAAGAGCAAATTCCCAATACCGACCCTTACTTTAATAATCTAATTGGTTATTGGCCAGGAAATGATGCGCAAGGCAATATCCTTAAAAACTATGCCCCAAATGTTACGGGTAAAGATTTAACAATTACTGCAACAAGCGGAGCAAACTTCGCTTGGGCTCCTTTAGCAGCATGGACATGTACATCAGGTAAGCTTTACCTTACCCATAACTCAGATATATCACAACAGATTTACTACTGGTTTGGAGTTAATATCGAAGCCAAATGGGTAACCAATGGTAAAGTTTGGTTATCAGATTTTGAATCTGAGTTTATAAAATAAGATCGTATTAAAGATTGCAACATGAAAGCGTCAAACATCAAACTATTTAAATACGTAATTCCTGCATTAACTATTGCTACTATTTTCGCTTGTAGCAAATTAGAAAATGATGCACTGAATACCGACGAAAATTTACCAAGTACATCGTTAAATATTAAGGTAATTAACGCGAAAAAGAATTTACCGGAACCCGGAGTAAAGGTTTTCGTTGGACGAAAAATTAGCGCTCAGGGACAATATCAGATTGTGGATACCATTAGAACTAATGCTAGTGGCGAGTTTAATTATGATGCCCGCTATCCAAATCAGTACAGGGTATTTTTAGATACCATGTTTTACACTGCCGATACGGTTAATCTGGTAATGGGTACAGCTACACCAAATAGTATAGTACTGCGTACAAATCCAAAATTTGGAATGTCGCCTGTAGAAATTAATGTGGTAGATAGTGCCGCCCTGCAGCCTATCGCAAATTTTAACGTAGCTGTAAGCTATAGAGCTTCTGGGAAGAATGATTTTACCATTGTAGGCACAGAAAAAACAAATGCATCGGGTAAAATTTTGATGTCATTACCGTGGCCATCTACCGTAAAGGCAAAAGTAGCAGATGCAGATGTTTACAAGGCGGATTCGGCTTTTGTACAGCATAAAGATGATACAGGCACAGCGGTCACGCTAAAAATATCGACGTTAGTTGGTTTAGATGTTAATGTATTCGATTACCTAGATAATCAATACGTCCAAGATGCTGATGTTAAATTTAGTATCAAAAAACAAGGGGAGAGCACTTTTACCTTGCTCGATACAAAAGCCGTTTCGGCAGTAGGTAAGGCAAGTATTTTTGTTGCTTTCCCGTCAGAAGTGAAAGTTGAAATAACAGGGCTTAAATTTTTTAAGGATACTGTATTTAATGTCAATGTGCCTAAATATGCTACGCATGTGTTAAGTGCGCCATTATATTTAAAGCCGCCAGCTTACAATGAACCTGTAATGACCAACTTGCGAGTGACTACGCTTGCTCTAAATAATGGAATTACCCTAGCAGATCCGCAAGATGTAACCACGGATAGAAAAGGTAATATTTACATCACAGATGGTAATACTCACAGAATTATTAAGGTTGATGCCAATGGAAATACCTCTGTGTTGGCAGGCAATGGTACAGCCGGAAAAACTGATGGACCGGGAGCTACCGCAACTTTTGCCTTTCCGTATGGCATTAAAGTAGCTAACAATGGTGCAGTTTATGTGGCCAACAATAATGGTTCTGGAAGCACTGCTTTTCATGCTATACGTCGATTAGATATTGCGCCAAATGGAGCGGCTACGGTAACCACTATTGCGGGTGCTGGTGCCTCTGGTGCCGCAGATGGTATAGGGACCGCGGCTACATTTAACCGACCAGCGGGTTTGGCCATCGATAAAGCAAACAGATACCTCTATACGGCAGAGTGGGGTGGTGCAAGAATAAGAAGGATAGACTTAACGAATAACCAAGTAAGTTTTATTGCTACTACTGGATCCAATCCATGGGGAGTAGCATTAGATGAAAATAACCAAAACCTCTATGTAACTGCTTGGAACGGAAATTCTATCAGTAAAATCAATTTGGCAAACAACAGCGTTACGGCTATTAGAACCGGAGCTACAACCAATTTCAAATCACCAAGAGGCATCTACGTGAGCTCACAGGGTAAAATTGTGGTGTCTAATTTCGATAACCCGGGCACTGGTCAAGGTCATTACCTGTCTATGGTAAATGCACTTAACGAAACTGGTACCTCAACCTTTAGTTTGGTCGCTGGAGCAACTGCTAGTGGCGATGTTTTGGGAGCGGCAAGCTCGGCAAGATTTAATGGCCCAATTGGTATTTGGTATGATAGGTATACTGGCAATTGGTATGTGGCAGATGTTGGCAATAAGAAAATTAAGGTCATCAGGTCGAGCGATATTTAAATTAACCTCTAATGCATGGGTTGCTTCAAGCAATCCATGCTATTAACTAAAAATAACCAACTAAACTTTAAAGGATGAGAAAATTCTACAACTTAAAAAAACAATCCTTAACCAATGGCGTAGCTATATTGCTTGGGATGGGGGTATTTGCACTAACTGATGTAAAGGCTCAAAAAACATATAGCCGTGTAGACTCAACGTCAATTTCAGGTGGAATATTAAATAACGTTAGAGCACAAAAGATGATTTTTGGCTCCATCGATGCAGTTAATGATGGTAAAGATCAGGATTTGTTAATATTCAAAGTAGGTAACGAAACAACAAGCGCTACGCTTACTTTTACTGGGATTGAGTTGTATAAAAACAATGGTACTGGGACTTATACTTTAAATGCCTCTACATTTGATGTATTAAAAAAAGGAAATGGAGCATGGAGTAAAACCGACGGTAACATTGTAACTAATGGACTTAACAGCAGCGATGTTAAAACAACTATTCTGTACGCTCGAGATGGAAGTGGTAATTATGTTAAAATAGTTAACCCTGTTAATGGTACAAGTGAATTTCCGGGTACCACTGGTTTTGTAGGCTTTATTGATTACAATGGTGATGGCAAAGACGATATATTTTTGGTTGATAATGAGACTGGTGCAAGCTTTCTGTACCAAAATTTAGGTTCAAACCAATATACATTGTTGGTTAATCCAGTAGATGGAACTAGCAATTTCCCAGTAATGATTCTAAATAGTTATCAGGTAACTGGCATAGTAATTGGCGATTATAATAAGGATGGCAAACAAGATATTGCTGTTTCCGCAAAAATTGGAACCGGTGCTAATGATACCTATACTTCTATTTATAAAAACAATGGTAATGGTACTTTTTCTAAAGTTTCAATTACTTTAGATGGTACACCAAATGCTAATTTTACAGGCATGGGGAATGGTAGTATTGATTTTGGAGATTTAGACGGAGATGGTTTCGCAACAGATATAGCAGTTCAAGGTAATACAAGCGGCAATACTAACACAACTTCTAGGATGATCAAAGTATATAAACAAGATCCGAGTAATCCAGATGTTTATACAACGGTGTTAACCTACGGAAACGGTAGTACAGGTCAAACTAATCATCAAGGGGGTAAAAGATATGGTCAAGTAATATTTGGTGATTTAACCGGCTCGGGCTTTAAAAAAGATTTGATTACTACAGGGCAAACGGCTACCGGATATGTAACTACAGAGGTGCTTATCTGCAAAGGAGCGCCCTACACTGATTTCACTGTTTATTCTAGATACGGCAACAATCCTTCTGTTTATACTATTAATACTACAGCATTTGCCAGTTTTATTTGGGATTATGCTTCAAACTCAAATTATCGTTTCTTCGCCTTTGGCGATATAGATGGAGATGGTAGGAAAGATGATGTGGCGAAGTTTGGTATCCCTGCTAATGCAGGTTCGGCAAGTATTGCAGCTTTGTATACGTATAATGACACTCCGCTACCAGTAAACTTTATCAGCTTTGCTGCTAAGTCCACTACCAGTGGTGTGCAATTAAGCTGGAAAGTCGCTTCAGAGACTAATCATAAGCAATATATCGTAAGCCGTAGTAATGATGGAGTGAAATTTACCTTAGTAGAAACAACTACAGGTTACAGTTTGGTTGATAAAAATGTACCATCGGGTACTTATTACTACAAGTTAGAGCAAGAGGATTCAGATGGGAAAATTAACCATTTAGATACAAAAGTTGTAAAGGTAGGCTTAGCTGACAACAAGTTGAGCGTTTATCCCAACCCAACTAAAGGTGTGGCAACGGTAGCTTTGGCTGCTGGAGCTTACACTACTTATACGGTGGTTGGTGTACAGGGTAATACCGTTGCCTCTGGAAAAATTAATAGTGCAGATACTGCGGTTGATATCGACCTAGCATCGGTAGCGGCAGGTACCTACATCATTAGGTTAATAGGTGCAAACGGCAACACGGCTGCAAGAGCTATAAAATTATAATGACGATCATAGAGGATGCACGAAAGTACATCCTCTATGTTTTAAAAGCATTTTATTTAATAAGAATTGCTAAAATTGACTTATCCACACACACAAATGAAAAAACTAAAAGCAATCCTAGCCCCGTTGTTAATTGGCGTAGCAAGTTTAACCGTTAATGCACAGCCTTCCACGGTAAAAACAGACACCATTCCTTTGAAATATGGAGCCCACAGAACAGGAAACCGAACCGATGCCGAAATGGAACGTTGGCGAAGTTATGGTCTAGGCCAGTTTATCCACTGGGGGGTGTATGCCATACCGGGAGGTCAGTGGGACGGCAAAACCTATGGCGGGGCAGCGGAATGGATACGTTCTTGGAGCAAATCTACGGCGCCGGAAAATTGGACCAATACCTACGACAATTTCTACAAACAATTTAACCCTACTAGTTTTGATGCGAAAGCTTGGGCAAAGCAGGCTAAGCAAATTGGGGCAAAATATGTGATATTCACCACTAAACATCATGATGGTTTCTGCCTTTGGCCAAGTAAATACACTGATTATACCATCAAAAATAGCCCTTATAAAAAAGATATTGTAAAAGAGGTAGTGGATGCCTACAATGCTGAAGGTATAGATGTTTACTTATATTTTTCGATTATTGATTGGAACCATAAAGGTTACAGAAGTGCGGCTCCAAAAACTGCGGAAGAAATTGCGGGCTATGAAACATTCAAAAAATTTACACGCAACCAACTGCTCGAACTACTTAAAAACTATCCAACCGTAAAAGGTCTGTGGTTTGATGGCTCATGGGATCAAGCTTGGATTAAAGAGGCCGCTTATACTGATGAATTGGAAAAGGAATTGCGCAAGGTACATCCAGGTTTAATTATTGGCAGCCGTTTTAGGGCCGATGAAAATGGTAAACGTCACTTTGACTCGAACGGTAAAATGATGGGCGATTATGAGCAAGGTTGGGAACGTAAATTACCAGCCAGTATCGACGTAGTAAAGGGGCGTGATTGGGATTGCGTAATGACCATTCCGCCAAATCAATGGGGCTACAATGCAGATTGGAAGTCATCGTACATTAAAACAGACTACGATTTGATCCAGATGTTATTGCATTCGGTATCATTAAATGGTAACTTGGTGATTAATTTTGGCCCAGATGGGAAAGGCGCTATCCGTCCCGAAGAAGGTGCAATTGCAGCTGGCATTGGCGAATGGATGCAGCAAAATTCTGAAGCCATTTACGGTACTAAATATGCAGGCCTGCCTAAACCAGAATATGGGTATTATACCCTAAAAGGAAATAAGCTTTATTTAACGGTTTTCAACCGACCGGTAAATAATCAATTGCGTTTGGCAATTCCTCAATCTTATGGGAAAGGGATACAAAAAGCTTCTTTTTTGGTCGGCAGCCAGTCATTAAAAGTTAAAAAAACCAATATGGGCATAGATAGGGATAGCAATACATATTTTGATGTTACCTTGCCTGCAGATTTTAAAGCAGACAAGCCCTTTGTGGTCGTATTTGATTTAAGTGAAAGTAACGGAAACAATAAAAATTATGGTGATGCAAAGACCTAAATTGTTAATAGGCTTGTCAATGGTTCTTTTCTTGGGCATAGCTTTTAAAGGTGATGCCCAAGAAAAAAATTATATCACCAGGAAGTTTAACGAAAGATACCACCAAGAAGCATTTGACAAGGACATTGCGCAATGGCGTATGAACGAATTAGTTGATTTGCGCCATAAAATCAACAGCTTATCCGCTACGCAAAAAGCCTATTACATTAATTTAGCTAATAAAGCCAACAAGTATGATTGGCCCAGTATTACTGCATCTTTATATTTAGATTATAAACACAAAGGCCGACGCGTAGATTTCGAAAATTTGCACAACAAGCGCCAAGAAATGATTTCACTTTTAGCCATAGGTGCAATCATTTCTGATGATGATACCTATATTCCCCAATTGGTAAACGGACTATGGCTTTTACTCGAAGAAAGCACTTGGGTGGCTCCGGCTCACATTGTAGTACAAAAACAAGGCGCTGATTTGCCTGCCGTATCAACTTCTTATATCGATTTGCACGCTTCCCGAACAGGCTATCGTGCGGCGTTAATTCAATTTCTTTTAAAAGATAAACTAGAGAAATATTCTAAAGTTGTCAACCAAAGAATATCTGACGAGCTAGATAAGAGAATCATTCAACCTTATCTAAATAATGATAGGTTTTTTTGGATGGGTTTAAATGGAGGGGTCGTTAATAATTGGAATGCCTTTAATAATTCTAATTGTTTCAACGCCTTAATTTATTCGCAAGTATCAGCTGATACGCTCAAGCAATTGGCCCAAAAAATTATCCTCAGCTCCGATGCCTTTTTAAATCATTATCCAGCTGATGGAGGTTGTGACGAAGGTCCTTCTTATTGGGACATGGCAGGCGGTCGTTTAATTAATTTGTTAGATCAGCTAAAAGCCATTTCATCAAATCACATTGATTTTGCGGAGAACAAATTGTTGCATAACATGGGAAGCTATACCTATAAAATGCATATCAGCGATAAATTTTATACCAATTTTGCTGACGCTCACGCTATTTACACTCAAAATCCAGTGAGTATATTTCAATACGGATCAATGTTTAACGACGAGAAGTTGAAGGAGTATGCAGCTTTCGTTTTTGAGCAACGACGTAAAGAATGGGGTAACGATATCGTTGATTTCGTAGAACTTTTGAAAGTCCATCAAAAGTTAAGTGCCACCCCGGCAAAAGCACCATATCCTAAGCGTACATCGCTACCTAATTTACAGGTTTTTACGGGACGTCAGCAAGAAGGTTCCAATAAAGGGTTATTTTTCGCGATTAAGGGTGGCCATAACAACGAAAGTCATAATCACAACGATATTGGGAATTTTATTGTTTACGTAGATGGCAATCCCCTATTAATTGATGTTGGTGTTGGAACTTATACGGCGAAAACATTCAGTAAGCAACGGTATGAAATCTGGAATGTGCAATCCAATTGGCATAACTGTCCAACCATTAACGGATTTGAACAGAAAGATGGTAGAAAATATGCAGCTTCAAAAGTAAATGAAATCCATAAAGATAATATGGAGCAAATATCAATGGATATCTCAAAATCTTACCCTACAGAAGCCGGAATAGAATACTGGGATAGAGAAATTATATTGGATAGGTCAAAAAAGCAAATTAACATCACTGATAAATTTGGATTGAATAAAACGATAAAGAACAATGAGCTTAACTACATTGCCGTGATCAAGCCAACCTTAACCACAGGTAAATTAAATTTCGACAACAAAGCAACATTGCAATTTGATGCTTCCAAATTCGATGTCGTCATTAATCAAAAAATAATGGATGATGATAGACTGATAAAGGCTTGGGGAAATCAAATTTATCAAATTAAGCTGGTCGCTAAAAAAGCACTCCTAAAAGACAGCTATCAAATCATTATCAAATAGAATTAAAAGATTGACCTCGTCTAAATATAGAAAATACCTATTCACAAATATGAAAAAACCAATCACGATGATGCAGCTTGCGAAGCGTTTAGATTTGACAATGAATAAATGTCTTAATATCGAGGGCAAAAAATGGCGTGTTTCTCTACTTATGATGATGATGCTTTTTGGCGGACTTCAGTTGTGCGCTGCCAAAAGGGTACTTGTTAAAGCTATTGAAGAAAATCCCATTAAATCTGCTAAAAAAATTAATGCAACCACTATAGAAGTGCAATATGGTAATGGCAAAAAAATGCTGATTGACTTTTATGGAGAGAATATATTTAGGTTGTTCCAGGATAACAATGGAGGCGAAATGAGAGCGCCACAAGCCAAACCAGCAGCACAAATTTTGGTGAACAATCCACGAAAGCCACTAAGCAAGTTGGACGTTAATGACGGCGAAAACCAGATCACCATCACCACAGCAAATATTGTGGTTGAGATTGATAAGCAAACACAGTTGTTCAAGGTATTGAATAAAGCTAAGAACACAATCGCATTAGAATTTGCAAAGCCGATTTTATTCGAAGCAGATAAGGTGACCATTGGCCTGAAAGAAAACGCAAGCGAATATTTTTATGGTGGAGGGGTACAGAATGGTCGTTTTTCGCACAAAGGCAAAGCCATTGCCATTGAAAACCAAAACAGTTGGACTGATGGAGGAGTAGCATCTCCAACACCCTTTTACTGGTCTACTAGGGGATATGGTGTAATGTGGTACACATTTAAGAAAGGAAGATATGATTTCGGTTCGAAAGACAAAGGTTTGGTGAATTTATATCACGAAACTGATTATCTGGATGTGTTTTTTATGATTGCTGATGGTGCAGTGCCGCTGTTAAACAGTTTCTATCAGTTAACAGGCAATCCTGTTCTACTCCCAAAATTCGGATTTTATCAGGGGCATTTAAACGCTTATAACAGAGATTACTGGTTAGCCGACGAGAAGGGCATTCTGTTTGAAGACGGCAAGCGTTATAAAGAAAGCCAAAAGGATAACGGAGGAACTAAAGAGTCGCTAAATGGCGAAAAAGGTAATTACCAATTTTCGGCAAGAGCAGTAATAGATCGTTACAAAAATAATGATATGCCTTTGGGTTGGATATTACCCAATGATGGTTATGGCGCAGGCTATGGACAAACCTCAACATTAGATAGCAATATTGCTAACCTTAAAAGTTTCGGTGAATATGCTCGAAAAAATGGTGTTGAAATAGGCTTGTGGACACAATCAGATTTGCACCCAAAAGAAGGCATATCGGCATTATTACAACGTGATATCATAAAAGAGGTAAAAGATGCAGGAGTAAGGGTATTAAAAACTGATGTAGCTTGGGTAGGTGCAGGCTACTCGTTTGGTTTAAATGGTGTTGCCGATGTAGGGCAAATTATGCCAAAGTACGGTAATAATGCCCGTCCGTTTATCATTTCTTTGGATGGTTGGGCTGGTACACAACGTTACGCAAGCATCTGGTCTGGCGATCAAACAGGCGGGCAGTGGGAGTACATTCGTTTTCATATCCCTACCTATTTAGGGTCAGGCTTATCTGGTCAGCCTAATATCTCTTCAGATATGGATGGTATTTTCGGAGGCAAAAATCCAACGGTAAACACTCGTGATTTCCAGTGGAAAACCTTTACGCCCATGCAGTTGAATATGGATGGTTGGGGGACCAATGAGAAATACCCACATGCATTAGGCGAACCAATAACCTCTATCAACCGGAATTATTTAAAATTAAAATCGGAGTTGATGCCTTATGCCTATAGTATTGCAAAGGAAGCCGTAAATGGCTTGCCAATGATCAGGGCAATGTTTCTGGAGAATCCTAATGCCTATACCTACGGTACAGCCACACAATATCAGTTTTTGTACGGGCCAAATTTCTTAGTTGCGCCCATTTATCAAGCCACCAATAGTGATGAAAACGGGAACGATATCCGTAATGGCATTTATCTGCCCGATGGAGTTTGGATCGACTATTTCACAGGCGAAAAATATGAAGGTAACCGGGTCATCAATAATGTTGATGCGCCGATTTGGAAATTGCCTGTATTTGTTAAGGCAGGAGCCATTATTCCATTGAACAACCCAAATAATAACCCATTGCAGATAAACAAAAAACTGCGCATTTTCGAGCTGTATCCAGCAGGGAAAACCAGTTTTACTTTATATGATGATGATGGTTTAACAGAAGCATATAAGGATAAAAAAGGGGCATCAACTTTAATACAAAGTTCGGTCGATAAACAAACTGCCATCATCACCATTAAACCAACGCAGGGGATTTTCAACGGATTTGAAAAACTGCAATCCACGGAATTTAAAGTTAACCTAACTGTCAAGCCTAAGCGCGTTACTGCTAAAGTTGGCAAACAAAAAGTGGCGTTGAAAGAGGTGCTGTCATATAGCGATTTTGCAAAAACAGATAATGCCTATTTCTACGAGGCTGCACCTAATATCAATAAGTTTGCAACGAATGGCAGCGAATTTAAACGTGTTGCCATGACCAAAAATCCGCAGTTATTGGTTAAACTGGCAACTGCCGATGTGACTGCCAACGAAACAGTGCTTACAATAGATGGCTACGAGTTTGAGCCAGTAAATCATCATTTAAAAAGTAAAGGAGAGCTAACGCCTCCGATTACGGTAAAAGTAACCGACGAAAATGCTGGCCCATACACCTTGAAGCCTAGTTGGGACAAAGTGGCCAATGCAGATTATTACGAAATCAAATTTAATGAGGTGCTGTTCTCTACCATCAAAGAAAATAATTTGCTGTTTGACGGCCTAAAGCCCGAAACCACTTATCAATTCCAAATTAGGGCGCTTAATAAAGGTAGGCAATCAGAATGGGTAGATTTTTCGGCAAAGACCAAAAATGACCCTCTGGAATTTGCCATTAAAGGCATATTGGCTGAAACCTCAGTACCAAACCAAGGAGGTAATGAAATTCGCAAACTTTTTGATTTTGATGAAGGTAACATGTGGCATACCAAATGGGGAACTGCAGCAGTGCCTTTCAATATGGTTGTAGATTTAAAAACGGTAAACCAATTAGAGAAAATCCAATATGTGCCTCGTAACGGTAGAGGGAATGGAATTATACAAGAAGGTACGTTTTATTATAGCAGCGATAAGCAGAGCTGGACTAAAGCTGCGGATTTTACTTGGGCCAATGATGATAAAACAAAAGAATTTGCTTTTGCAGGAAAACCTACAGCCCGTTATCTAAAGCTAGAGGTCACCAAAGCGACCGGTAATTTTGGATCGGGTAGAGAAATGTACGTATTTAAAGTACCAGGTACGGAAAGTTACTTGCAAGGAGATATCAATAACGATAAAAAGCTAGATAGGAACGATCTTACATCCTACATGAACTATACCGGCTTGCGCAAAGGTGATGGTGATTTTGAGGGCTACATTAGTAACGGCGACATCAATAAGAATGGGTTGATAGATGCTTACGATATTTCCGTTGCGGCTACCCAAATTGAAGGTGTAGCGAAAGCTAAGAAGGATGAAAAATTATCCGGAAAATTAACTTTAGCAACAGCTAAACAAAGCTACACCAAAGGCGAAATTATTGAGATACAAGTTAAAGCCGAGGATTTTTCAGCAGTTAATGCATTGAGTTTTGCCCTGCCTTATGAGGTGCAGGATTATGAATTTGTAGGCATACAACCGCTAAACATGGAGAAAACAGAAAACTTTACTTATGACAGGCTACATTCGGATAGGAGCAAGGTGCTTTATCCAACATTTGTGAATGTTGGAGACCAACCTACGCTAAATGGATCACAAATACTGTTTGTCATTAAACTAAGGGCTAAGCATAACTTGAAATTTAACCTGAAAGCATCGGAAGGTTTATTGGTAGATAAGGCTTTAAATACAGTAAAATTTTAAATATGGAGATAGCTCCCGTTGCTTGGTAAAAAGCACTGCTTCTATTGTGCAAAATCAAGATTCCCTGATTTCAGACGAAGCTAAATTAGTCCGTTGAAATCAGGGGAACTATAGTTATACGCATTTTTGGAAGATCATAGCTGTTCCAAGGTGGTCATAAGGCTATAAACGTGATTAAAATTAGGCGGATATTCAGGACTTACCGTTTAAAGCCGACACAACGAGCTATACATAACCTTTACTCCCAAAAAGCAAAAATGCCATCGATTTCGACAGCATTCCTTTGCAAATAAACTTAAAATTCCTGTTGGATTTTTGTAGGCTGTACGGGACTGAGGTCTAACTAAATCTTTGAGGATTTAGTTAGATTGGCTGTTATATAGCAACAAATCACCCGAATTATAGTTGTTCTAACAGCTTTTTGAGTGCTGATGCGCCGGATAAGTTATTTGGATTGAGAGCCAGTGATCTGCGGTACATCATTATGGCATCTTGCTTTCTTCCCAGATACGCCAAAGCCTCAGCATAACTATCATAGGTATTGAAGCCCGAGGGGAAGAATATGATGTTCATCCTAAGCACCTCCAGCGAAAATTGTTCGTGTGCCGGGAACTTGGCCTGATAGAGCAGCCGTAGCCCAAAATCGTTGAGGTCATCTTCGGAAAGAGTATAATGCGTACTGTCAGCCTTTAGTTCCATCAGCTTCACAAATGCCGCATCAATGTCCTTTTCCATCAGCGCCTTTGCAAATGCCCTAACCACAGATTGCCTAACGACCACCGGCTTTTCCCTATTTAGAATCCTCAGCGCGTTCAGCCCATTTTTATAAACTCCCACACTGAACTGGTTATCAAAAACCATCACAGTTTGTCTTCTGTCAACATTCCTTAGCAGGATGGTCACTGCCCCCGGTACACCACCAGTATGGAAAGCTATTTTGCCATGGCGCTGGTCGTCAAGGATGAACCAGCCCAGTCCAAATGTGGCCTTGCCTAGTCCAATTGAAGCATTGGCAAGGCTGCCGTCCGATAATTGGGTGGGCGTAAAGGCCAGTAATAACGATGAAGCATTAAGCAGCAGGCCCGTATATAATGCTTGATCGAACCTTAACATATCGGATGTTGTCGAAACCACATTTCCCTGCCCTTCGAGCCCGTTCATGTGATGCAGTCTCCAGCGGAATCTGTCAATTCCCTCAACATCCTCAACATTTAAGGCAAACATATCTTTATAATCATGGTTGACCGTCTTGTTCCGTATGTCAATTTTATTCCCCTTGTCGGCAAAATATGTATGTTCCATTCCTGCCGCCTTAAAGATATTCCGCTCGATATAGGCCCGAAAAGGTATTCCCGAGCACTTCTCCACTATCAGGGCCAAAAGACAGTAATTGATATTAGAGTACTGCCACTTGGCTCCCGGAGCAAAACCTAGTGGATTTTTCCAATCAATCAGTGCCGGTATGACATCTGCATTGGTAAATACCTTCGAAGTATCGTTTTTGAGTTGTGCGTCAAATAAGTCATAGTCAGGAAGAGCTGAAGTATGGGAAAGTAGATGACGTATGGTAATCCCTTGGAATGGGAACCCGGTAAGATGATTTCCGACAGGCTCATCCAGTTTCAGTTTGCCACGTTCGGCCAATTGGAGGATTGCAGTCGATGTAAAAAGCTTTGATATCGAGGCCAAGGTAAATCCACTGCTGGGAGCATTTGGAATCTTCCTGGTATAGTCCGCAAAACCGAATGAACGTTGATATATGGGCCTGCCCATCTGAGCAACAAGAACATTGCCGTTCAGCTGTCCATAGCTGGCAATTGAACTAAAAAGACTGTCAAGTCTAAGCGAATCCGACTGTTGCTGCGCATGAGAGACAGTGAAAGTGGACAGCGCAAAAAAGATTAAGATTACTGGAAGAAATATTTTATTCATGACAAAAACTTTGGGACAAAACTACTCCCCATTGATATCTCCTCCCAAACAAAAAACCTTTGGAAAAACTGAAGAAAGCTTTAGATTTACTTTAAATCAAAAACAACATGGCTCTGCTGCTCAATAACCGTTTTGAAATCTGGGAAGACATGAACAAGGTGGTCGATCGTCTCAATGAAATCCAGACTAAGATTGAGCCCAGACTTATGCAGTTGCTTTTGATCCTGATCGAAAATCAAGGAAAAATAGTGACGCGTGAACTTCTTGCAGAAAAAGTGTGGGACAATTACCCAGGCTCGGGAGATGGTATAAACCAGGCGGTTTCCTATCTACGGAAGCTGTTGGATGATAAGGACAAACAACTCATCCATACTCTGCCTAAAAAGGGATATTGCCTACATGGCCAGATCAGCGATGGCGGAAGCTCGAGGTCCGATATCGGGGGCCGACAAAAAAAGCATATCGCTTTTCTGGTCACGGCTTGCGGTATCTGTCTTTTGGCAATTGCCTGCATATTATGGCTTAGGAATCCACAGCTGATTTCCCCGAAGTCTGCAGCTGAAAAAAAAATGCAATCCCATATTGAACTCTCCAAATCGGATTCCCTACATCAGGCCAAGCAACTTGAGACTGCAAAATAGGTCAGAGCAACAAGTTCAACCAATCATCATAGCCCAATTCTCTCTATGTTTGGGATGGACAGAACTCCCTTATTGGATTTATGTAGATCTTGTTAAAAATTAATTTGTTGTGTGTTTTTTTGCAAAAATTAGATTTTCTTGATGCCTAAGAGAGGAAAAAAGTTAGAAAAAATAAATTTATCGTTTAAATAACTGATATTTAGTTTCTTATAAGAAAAAAGGGACAAGAATTATAATATATAATTTTTGTCCCTTTTGGTAGCCCGTAGGGGAATCGAACCCCTGTTTCCAGAATGAAAATCTGGCGTCCTCACCCCTAGACGAACGGGCCAATTTTTGGTCTTTTGACCGATTGGTCTGCAAAGGTAGAAGTTTAGGTTTATTTTGCAAAAATATTTTGATTTTTGTGCGCTTTGAAGCAAATACTGTATTCCTCTTTATTTAATAAAGAAAATATTACTACAACAATATCATTCCCTTTTGTAGATGGTCTGTTGTTTTAAATGTCTTAAAATCAGTAAAATACAGGTTTTTTGGTATTGCCACCAAGTGGCTGCGCTGCTAATTTTGGGGTACGGGCTTTTAAGAATGTAGATAAACCAAAGGCTCAATTTTTTATTTACAACAATCAAAAAGAAGTTGGAAAGCAAAGAAACAAAAATTAAATTGTCGTTGGCAGAAGGCGCCAACAAAGGAAACAAGGCATTCTATCCCATTAGCATTTCGGTCATTAGGAAAATAACTTTTATTGTGCTTAGTAGTGAGTTAGTTAGCATTTTTACAATACTTTTCCCCTATCAATAACCACTATATATCCCTCATTTCTTTTTTAGCTTATAAAAAACAGGTTTTGGGCCACGTCCTTCTTTTGACATATCCTTTCTTTCGGTTTTTTCTATTTTTTCTTTAAAAGATTTGTTAATTCGGTCTATAATTTGGCTTACAGAATAGGTTTCTCCATGCTCCTCTAAAATGCTATTTGCAATGTCTTCGGCTAAAAACTCGTCACCAGCTGTGTAGCCCTTGATTACTTTGTTAATTTGCTCATTTATATCGCTTGGAGTATAGGTAACTGCTTTAGCAGGACCTTCTTTTTTTCGGTAAGCGATGCGTTGTTTGGTCTTTTCGGGAAGCGAGTTGAAAGAAGGAATAGGAAAATCGGGATTGCCAAATTCAAAAAATCTCAACCCAAACGCCTGAGCTATCGCTTCGGCTGTTTCGAGTTGCAAACTACCTGAATTATCCAAAACAGAAGAAATGGTTCTCTTGATCGAATTGGCTAAATATGCAATATCGATAGGCTCCAAAGAAAATTTTTTCATGTATTTCCTTAAGATTTTAGCGAATTCGTCAATAACAAGTACTTCCTTCATCTTAATTAATATAAAATCTTTTGTTTTTATATTTTTATTTTAGTATGTTTGTTATCAGTTAATTATAGCGACAAATAGGAGTAGGGTATTTCCTTACTTTAACGATGTCCCTCATGAACGAAACCGTCAATTTCCCCGTGAGCAGATCGTGAGTTCGCTTTCTATTGAGTATTTGTATCTTTGCATACTTATTCAATAGGGCGAATTTCGCGTAAGCCTTTTGGGGAGCCTAGCTTGCTAGGTTGGTTCTTGACGGTACCAGTTCAAAAGCAGCGAGGTTCGCCCTATTGGTTTTTACACCATTCGGTTTCTTCTCTAAGCTTTTTGGGTACGCATCGTCCAAATATCAACCATGTATGAAAACGAAAAAATCAGGCTCCGTTCCATACCGCCACCTCAAGGAGATGGGCTATGGCTACTCGCAAAAAAAACTACCCCAAAACGTTATCCGTTCCCCGTCGTAGCGCAGCAAAGAAATTCCAAATAAAAGGGCCAAATAAAAAGAAGAGGTGCGTGAGAGCGAACCGCAATTTTTTAGATCGGTTTACATTTTGTTTGGTTTCCAGCCCTTATAGCTTACGGGCCACAAGTTGCGCTGCTTGGTTTGTTGCAATTCCAAGGTAGGCAAATTTCCCTAAATAAGCAATACGTTTTCCCGTATGGGCATGTAAAACATGCCCTGAGGGCTGCTTTTTGGTTGTTTTATTTTTAATTGGTTAAAAAATGATGAAAACCATATTTGCTCAAAAGTTTCAAATGATATGAACTGTATTTGCTATCCTTTTGATCGGCTTTATGCCTTAAAGCCCAAGCAACCTGTGTAGAGGTGTGCAGCGGCTATATTTTTAGGTTAGTAATGCTATGGCCGCTTTTTCCCTGCAACCTATAACCATTTAAACCAAAAACTTATGATCATTAAAAAAATAACGCTTTTGAGCGTAATGGCTCTGCTTTGCCTAAATTTTTGGGCTTTAGCACAGGAGCCAAATCCCATCAAGCCATTAAAGGTAGGAGATAAGCTACCAGAAAGTTTCTGGCAGCAGGAGCACATGGTATACCATAATGGCAAAACCACTAAACAGACTTTGGCCGCGTATAAGGGTAAACTGCTCATTCTTGATTTTTGGGCTACTTGGTGCGGGAGCTGCATCAAGAAGTTTGCTTTTGCCGATAGCCTGCAAAGCGTGCACAGAGGTCAATTGAGTATTGTGCTTGTAAATGCCGTGCATACTAAAGATACACCGGAAAAAATAGGGGCTACGATGGAGAGCTATGGACATGGCCTGTATACCACAATAGGTGATAACTATTTAAAGGAGCTTTTCCCGCACAAAATACTGCCCCATTACATATGGATAGAGGCGGGTCAATTTGTGGCAGCAACAGGAAGCGATTTTTTTACAACTGGAAATATAGCAGCCTGTATTGAGCGGTTACGTGCCAATAAAGGAAAGGTAAAGGGTGATGAGAAATAGAATTTGTTTATTGATAGGACTGGTCATTTTTGTAATAGGTAAGGGCCGGGCACAGAAAATGATTGTAGGGCAGGTGGTAGATAAAATTACAAAAAAGGGATTGTCTGCTGGCTTACAAATGAATGGGCTACAGCTAAAGACTGATAGCAACGGCTATTTCAAGGCTGAGAAAATAATCTTTCCATTAAGGATAACGGCTAGGCATATGGGCTATATTTCCATAGATACGACATTTAACCTGCCAATAAGCAGCCTTGTGCTGAATATGGCAATAGATGTAAGCACCTTAAATGAGGTAGTGGTAAGCACAGGCTATCAACAGATTAATAGAGAACAGATAACGGGAGCGGTAGACCATATAGGCCATGATTTACTGCAAAATCAGATAGGTACTAACGTGCTTTCCAGATTAGAAGGTTTGGCCAATGGGCTTATGGTAAATAGGAGTACTACGCCAAACGGGATTTCGGTACGTGGGCTAAGCAGTATAAATGGGCCAAAGGGGGTGCTTATCGTTCTTGATAACTTTCCTTATGATGGTGACATCAACAGTATTAATCCCAATGATGTTGAAAGTATTACCATACTAAAAGATGCGGCAGCCACTTCCATTTGGGGAAGTAGAGCGGGCAACGGCGTTATTGTAATCACTAGTAAAAGCGGCAGACTCAATACGCCCATGCAATTACAGGCGCTTACAGCCACAAGTATCATTAACAAGCCCAATCTGTACAGCCTAAAGCAAATGGGGAGTAGCGATTATATTGATGTGGAGCTATTCCTTTTTGAAAAGGGGTATTATAATGCGGCACTCAATAGTAACCCTAGGTTGGGACAAACACCAGTAATAGAATTGATGACCAACCTCAATATGTCGCAACAGGAAAAACAAGATCTGATTAGCCAATGGCGCAATAAAGATGTAAGGGATGATTTTAACAAATGGATATATGCTAAGGGGCTTAACCAACAATACAATATACAGGCCAGTGCGGGAGCTAATAACTATAGCTGGATGGCCAGTGTGGTGTACGATTATAACCGAGACAATCTAAACGCTCTTTACGGGCGAATAGCATTACGATATGCACTGAACGCTACACTGCTTAAGCGGCTTAAACTTAGTGCAACGCTTAATTACGCTGCCAGCAGAAGCAATAGTGGGAAAGATGACTATAATAGCATAGCACCATTAAATGGTACCTTATATCCTTATGCATCGCTTGCAGATACCGAAGGCAATGCTCTAGCCATAGTTAGGGATTATAGCTTAAGCTATTTGGAAAGCTTGGACCAACGTCTGCTCGATTGGAAATATTATCCCCTAGCTAATAGCGAACACTATACTACAGTGGGGCAAGCGGACGATGTGAATATCAACACCTCTCTGGCTTATCAGTATAGTAGTTTTAAAATTAATCTGCTATACCGTATACAGCGGCAAACAGCTACTACCAATAGTATACAGGATTTAGAAAGCTATGAAGCCAGAAATTTAATCAACAGATTTAGTCAATTGACCACAACGGGCGTAAACTACATCGTACCTTTTGGAGGTATACGAAATTTTACCACCAACAACTTATTTGCACAAGATTTTCGCTTGCAGGTTAGTTATGAAAAACAGCTTGATGCTCATCGATTTACGGCATTTACAAGTGCGGAGGCTAGGAGTCTGAATATTGGGCGCAGTGCCAATCGCTATTATGGATATGATGTTAATACCATGATTGCTTCCCCAGTAGATTTAGTGAACCGTTATCCTAACGTACTAACAGGGGCCAACAGTTATATCCCCAATGGACAGAGCCAATCAAGTACAACTAATAAATTTTTGAGCCTGTTGGGTAATATGAGCTATAGCTTTCGTGATACCTATTTTGCATATGCCAGTGCACGTTTTGATGCCTCCAATCTTTTTGGTGTAAATATTAATGATAAATGGAAACCGTTGTGGAGTTTAGGATTAGGATGGGTAGCAAGTAGGCAATGGCGACTGCCCGATTTTGTAGATTTGCTAAAGTTGAGGGCAAGCTACGGTAGGAGCGGTAATGCAGATCCCAATCGCACTGGATTAACAACTATTTCCTATCAAAGTGTATCACCATACACCAATACTTTATTTGCTTCCATCAATCAATTTTATAACCCAGATCTTAAATGGGAAACCGTAAGTACAATGAATATTGGGTTGGATTTTCGGCTATTTTCCGGAGGTTTAAATTTAGGTATAGATTACTATCAGAAAACAGCCCGCGATCTATTTGGTGTCTATCCGATTGACTATACTTCGGGCGTTGGGCCAACTATTGTAAAAAACGTAGCTTCAATGGTTGGTAGTGGGATTGACATTAATATAGAGCGTAGGCATTTTCAGGACAAAGTATTTTCATGGCATACCGTTCTTAACCTGAGTATTAACCGCGATAAGGTTACACATTACTATACTACGGCCACCAAAGGAAACGATTATATTGGCAATGCTACCATTACGGGATTGGTAGGCAGGCCGGTTTATTCGGTGTTTTCTTATCCTTATGTTGGACTTGATGCTGTTGGTGATCCGATAGGTTATTTGCAACGTGTTTACTCCAAGGATTATGCCGCCATTACCGGAACGGGAACTTCCATTAGTGATTTGAAGTTTCACGGTTCTGCATTGCCCACCAAATTTGGCAATGTGCTGAACCGTTTAGCTTACGGAAAGTTTAGCGTGGAATTATCTATTAGTTATAAATTGGGTTACTTTTTTAGGCGGAGTAGTATTGACTATGCCAATCTGGTGAGTGCCAATCGTGGGCATCCGGACTATGCGCTGCGTTGGCAGCGGCCTGGAGATGAGACTATCACTAAAGTACCTGCTTTCCAGTATCCCGTAAATGCTGCTCGGAATCTTTTTTATCAAAAATCAGACGTACTGGTGTCCTCGGCTAGCCATATACGTTTGCAATATATCAATGTAGCATGGGAGCCGAAATTGCCGCAGGAAATAAAACAGCTAAAAAGTGTTAGGGTATTCTTGAATGCAAGTAGCCTTGGAATATTATGGGCTGCCAATGCCCATGATATTGATCCTGATTATATTCAAGTGCTTAGACCATCGGCGACATACAGTTTTGGCATTAATTTAAAATTTTAGATCATGAAACTAAACAAAATGGCCTTTTTATTAGGGAGTGTATGCTGCCTATTAGGTTGCGAAGAGTTTTTAGCGGAAAAGCCTGATCAACGGTTGGCTACTATAGAAACCATTAAGGATATGCAGGCATTGTTGGATGATTATGCCAAGTTAAACTACAGTGATCCAGCCATGGCCGAGGTGTACGGTGATAATTATTTTATGGCCGATGAGGTGTTCAATGCCAGAAATGAATATGATAGAAATATGTATGTCTTTGCGGATGCTCGTATTTTTCAGCCCAAACTAAATGTGTGGAACAATGTGTACACACAGGTCAATATTGCAAACATTGTGCTACAAGCCGTTAGAGATAAGGAGCAGCGAATAAACGATAGGAATGGAATTTCGCTGATAAGGGCACAGGCCCTATTTTTTAGGGCAAAAGCATTTTTTAATGCATTGAATGTTTGGACCATGCCTTACAACGTAAATAGCGCGGGTGCTCTGCCTGGTATCCCGCTTCGCCTAAATGCAAATTTCAATCTTTCATCAACCCGTTCAACTATCGCTGAGGGATATAGACAGGTTATAGCTGATTTTAAAGAAAGCTGTGCAGTTTTGCCGCTACATGCCCTAACCCCAATGAGGCCATCTAAAGCCTCGGCGTACGGCATGCTTTCCCGCGTTTATCTGCAAATGAGGGACTATGTACAAGCCGAGAAATACGCCGATAGCTGCTTACAATTGAAAAGCGGTCTGTTGGATTACAATACTTTAAATGCAGGTAGCAATTACCCTGTGCCAAAACTGAACGTAGAAGTTGTTTTTGAAGGACGAGGCGAAATGGCGGCACCGCTAGTCCAAGAAAGAGCCCTGATTAAGCCCGACTTATATCAATTGTATGAAGCTAATGATTTGCGCAAAACCATATTCTTTAAGGCAAGCGGTAAAAATTTTGTATTTAAGGGAAGTTATGAAGCTGCGGCCTCTATTTTTAATGGGATTACTACAGCCGAGATGTTATTGAGCAGGTCAGAGTGCTTAATAAGGAATGGAGATGTCCAAAAAGGATTGGATGATTTAAATACGCTTTTACGCCATAGATACAAGACAGGGACCTTTTCGTCAATAAATGTAGTCGCTAAAGAAGATGCTCTAGTGCTGGTTAAAGCTGAACGAAGAAAAGAGCTTGCTTTTAGGTGTATGCGATGGTTGGATATTAGGCGTTTTAATGAAGAGGGAGATGGAATCGTAATCAGGCGTACCATTAATGGGAAAACCTTTACGTTAATCCCCCGCAGTAATTCATATGCATTGGCAATACCGGAAGATGTGATAGAGTTAAGTGGGATGAAACAGAATGAGCCTTAGTACAAAAATATGGCGGACATTGTCCGCCATTCTGGTCTACAATTCAGCTTTGGTATGTACTGCAATTTGGATAACCTGATCTTCTGTGGTGAAGGCGTTATTTAAATAGGTGTCGAGGGCAGTTTGTGAAGTAATCGTCTCATCTACTCGAATAACGCAAGGAATTTCGTTCTCATCTTCACATCCTGGCTCCTCTGGGGCGTCTATTTTGGTATAATTGTACCCTGAAAGAGTGCCAGCTTCAGTATTGGGATTGTATCTCCAATAAGTATACATTTTTTTATTTGGTGCGCTTTGCTTAAAAGCACTTAAGCCAAGCACTAGGCCGAACGCCAATACCAGCGCTGCAAGGCCATACATTAATTTACTTTTCATTGTAATTTTTGTTTATGCCCGTTTTCGGGCGGTTAGGGTTTAGATTTCCCTGGCAGCCCGAAATCTGCACGGATGTTTTTAATGGTTTAGGCTGGGCTGGGGCCTAGGCATTTGTTTCAACTGCTAAGGGTATACCTCCTTTCTAATTGGTT
Source organism: Pedobacter sp. (assembly GCF_039594775.1). Classification (GTDB taxonomy): domain Bacteria; phylum Bacteroidota; class Bacteroidia; order Sphingobacteriales; family Sphingobacteriaceae; genus Pedobacter. Next base: position 44,220 of record NZ_JBCNMT010000005.1, read on the forward strand.
ATACCAAAATTAAAGGGTAATGGAAAGCAGGCTACCGCCCGATTTGTGATAAAAAGTGCCTATTTTTCGAATTTTATCACAAATCGGGCGGTCAATCCCTAAAAAGCTACGTTCTATGTTGGTTACGGTAGGTTTTTGGCGAGACCTCAAAAAACGTTTTGAAAATTCTGTAGAAATGGGAATCGCTGTTGTAACCTAGTTTAAGGCCAATGGCATAAATAGGAATGTCTGTCATTCTGAGCAGTTCGGCCGCTTTCATCATCCTTAACTCCTGCACTTGTTTGTGCAATGATTTGCCAAAGATCAGTTTGGAGCATTCACGTAATTTCCAGCACGGTAGGTTAACATGGCGGGCTATTTTTTCTTCGGTGATTTTTTTTGCGGCATTAAAGTTTTGTGATACATAATTGAAGATCAGGTTGGCGGTTTCCATGGATACATATCTTTTAATGACATTGTTTTTGGCCAGTTGATGATGGTACCTGCCCATCAATTTTGAAATGATGGCGGCAATTTTGGCCTTCCGCCTAAACGGATTGGAATTTACCATGCGGATTTTGTAGAAAAGATGTTGGATGAAATGGTCGGTTTTGCACATGGGAAGAATGCTGATGTGTTGGCTTTCTTCTTCAAGTGAGCGTACCAGAGGTGCCAGTGCTGCGGTGTTGCCGCTCAAGTGGGGGAACCATTCTTGGTGAAGGGCCACTACCAATAAGCTGTGTTTTCCAGGGCCTATGTGCAACTGGAGTTGGGTAGCAGGACAATAGGCCATATACATGGTATGGCCAACACCATAAAAATTGAAGGTATTGTGATGGTAATAGCGCAAAAGGCCTTGTACCATGATCACGAAGAAAGCACAGGGATTCATGACATTTAACGCCAGAGATACTTCCTTTTTTACTTTTATTTCTATGAGCTGTAGGTGGTTGCCTAAAAAATCAATCTCTTGTGTAGACATTTGACAATTTTTATGTTCCACAACATGATAAGGAATGCCCATGATAGGGAAATGGCAACATTTTGGTTGATAATTGCTTACGTAGACTTTGCTATTGTGCCTAGTGTTAATGCTTGCCTCAATTGGATTTTGCATGTTTTTCTAGTTGCTTTTGATGGGTAAATTTCGGAGCAACCGCGGGATTGGGAAATAGCTAAAGCGACAAAATTTAGCCTTGTTTTTTCTGTGCCTGTCTTTTCAGTCCCTTTATGACGTTGGGGATTTTTCCCTTTGGTGGGCAAGAAATTTACGATAGGCTTTTCGGAATGAGTTGGCATTAAGATAGCCTACCTTTTCAATGACCTTTGGAATGGGCACTTTTTCGTTGTTGATCAATTGGTGTGCCTTGCTGAGCCTTGTCCACATTTGGTAGCTGCGCATGGACATGCCATATAGGTTTTTGAATTGACGTGCTGCGGTTCTTCTTTCCAGTCCAAATTTTTTGAGCAGGTTGCCTAGGTCCAGCTCAGGTTCAGCGTAGTGTTGGGCAATATACTGTTTAATGTGGTATACTTTGCCTAAAGTGGTGCTGTTCAATAGTGTTTCATAATGTCCAAGCCCCATTACCAAGCATGAAGATAGATACAGCTCTTCGGCAAAACTATTCTGGTGTGCAAATTTGCGTACATCAAACAGCCACTGATGCACTTGCTCATCAATCTTACAGCGGGGTAGGACTTCAAATTGGGCATCTGAGCTAAGTAAATGCTGAACGGATGTCCTCAAAATGGGATAATCTTTGGCTATTTTCATGAGCCACTCAGGATGTACAGATATTGCAATAACTACTGACCTGCCGGTTTTGCAATGAACGTGGTAAATGCCTTCAAGCTCGGTGGATAAATAAAAATGGCAGGCTTTTACCTGAACAATGGGCTGGCCCGTACCTGTGGTAAATTCAATATCATTATGGGCCACAAAAGTAAAGAATATACGAGGGGTTAGCAGCTCGTAACCAATGGTGAATGGTACGGTAGTGTCCAGTTGAAAGGACTCTATCAGAAAATTTTCAAAACAGCATTTTTGTTTGAAAAGAGTAGCCTTTGGGAAGTTGTACTCCAAAACTTCTGTGGCCGATTTGAGTGGATACATGCAGGTTTTGGGTACATTTTTGGCGACATTTTTAATGTGCAGCGGATTTTCTTCAAAAATAAGTTTATAATGCTTGTCCATAGGAAGTTAAATGCGGAACTACGCCGCAAAAACTCTTCCAAAAATGGAGATGTAAAAAAGAAAGCCACAGTAAAATTTCGGAAGGAATATTTAAAGATTTGGGACATTATGCGAAGGCCATAACGCAAAAAAGGCTGTAAACTTAATTTACAGCCTTTTTGATAGTAGCCCGTAGGGGAATCGAACCCCTGTTTCCAGAATGAAAATCTGGCGTCCTCACCCCTAGACGAACGGGCCAAATTGATTTTAGACTTAGGATTTTAGATTTACAATTGCTAAACAATGCTAATCTTATTTCTTCCATCTTTCAATTTTTTTGATTTACGATTAACCATTCGTAAATCGTAAATCTACATTTGTAGATTTACTTGGTAGCGGGGACACGACTCGAACGTGCGACCTTCGGGTTATGAGCCCGACGAGCTACCAACTGCTCCACCCCGCACTATAAACAATTCAATTTTTGCTGCCTAATCCTACACAGCTTGCTTCCGAATTGGAATGCAAAGATATAATTCGTTTCTTTGTAACGCAAATTTTTTTTAAAAAAATATTATATGGCACATAAAGCAGGTTTTGTAAGTATTATCGGAAAGCCAAACGTGGGAAAGTCTACGCTGATGAATGCATTGATCGGAGAGAAGCTCTCCATCATTACCCCAAAAGCACAAACTACCCGTCATCGTATATTGGGAATTGTAAATGAGGAAGATTTTCAGATTGTATTTTCTGACACCCCAGGAATTATTAAACCTAAATATGGGTTGCAAGATTCGATGATGACTGCGGTTGGTGGAGCTTTGCAAGATGCCGATCTTATTTTCTTTGTGACCGATATTAACGAACGTCATGACGAAAATGATGTACTCGAAAAAATTGCCAATACCAGCATTCCTCTGGTAGTGCTTATCAATAAAGTAGACAATGCCACACAGGAACAGGTGCTAGAGAAGATGAACTATTGGAAGGAGAAATTAAATCCTATGCACATCTTCGCCATTTCGGCATTGCATGGTTATAATCTAGAAGGGTTGTTGCCGTTAATCTTGGATGTAATCCCAGAGCACCCGGCTTATTATGATAAAGAGGATCTTACCGATAGACATGTGCGTTTCTTTGCTTCGGAAATCATCAGGGAAAAGATTTTTAATAACTATCAAAAAGAAATTCCTTATAGTACAGAAGTAATTGTTACCGCTTTTAAGGAAGAGGAAAATTTGACCAGGATTAGTGCTGAAATCATTGTAGAGCGTGAGTCGCAAAAAAATATCCTGATAGGAAAGGGCGGGGCTAGTTTGAAAAAAGTAGGTATGGAAGCCCGTAAGGATATAGAGAAGTTCATCGATTCAAAAGTATTTTTGGAAACCTTTGTGAAGGTGATTCCTGATTGGAGAAGCAAAAAGAACTATCTTAAAAACTTCGGCTACGACAGTTAATATAGCCGACAACTTTTACTGGAAAATGTGCTAATTTTCTTTTAGAGCCTAAGGTTTTACCTTGGCTTATTTATGGCTTTTTTTTATACTTGTAACATCATTTTTTGGCTTTAGATTTTAATCTTTAGCCGAAGAATGGCTGGTGAAAAATAAAATAGAAAGCAAAACAACTTATTAAAATGGCAAGTAACTGTTTGAACTGTCAAACTCCTATTACTGAAAACTTTTGTGGCAACTGCGGACAGAAAAAATTTAAACGAATTGACCGAAAATACGTTGTAGATGAGGCGCAATACTTGCTGGTGCATACCAATAAGGGCTTTTTGTATTCCGTGAAAAACATTCTTAAAAATCCTGGTAAAACAGCTAGGGATTTTATCGAGGGAAATAGGGTTAACCATTACAAACCACTTCTTTTGGCGTTTGTATTAAGCGGTATCTCAGCGCTTATATCATATAAGTTTCTGGGGATGAATGAAATCATACGTGAAGTTAGTGCCAAATCGGGTGCCCCTGAAATGTCTAATAGCATATTTGCTTTCATCTCCAGCTATAATTCATTCTTGATGCTAGCAATGGTGCCTTTTTTTGCCATTTTTACGTGGATTGTATTTCGTACATGGGGGCAAAATTATTTCGAGCATATTGTGATGAATGCTTTTGGTCTCTCTTTTTATACCCTAACTACAATCGTTGTTATTTATCCCATTCTGTTTGCATTCAGGGGTAATGTTGATTCGTTTATGTTGATATTTTCGGGGTCGGTATTCACTATACCTTTCATTTTTGTTTGGTTTTATCGAGGGTTTTATCCTGATCAATCTATAGGAATTATTATACTCAAAGTATTTCTCATTTTGCTTTTTGTGTTTTTGGTTTATATCCTTTTGGTAATTATAGGAGGTATTATTTATGCTGCGATGAAAGGACCAGAAGCAATGAAGCTATTGCAACAGCATAAATAGAAATCGATGTTTATTGTATCCCTTCATAGCCGCTTGTAAAGTTCCTCGCCAATTGTTCAAAAAATAAGCGTACTTTTGCAAGTCAAACCCTTTACGCAAAAAGGGAATGAAACGAGAAACAGGTTCCGAATGATCGTATGTCGTTCAAAATGCTGAAATCGTAAACCCCTGCCTAAACGCAGGCAAGCAAAATCGTATATTAAAATGAGCAATATCATCGCCATTGTAGGCAGACCCAACGTAGGAAAATCAACCCTTTTTAACCGCTTAACCGAAAGTCGTAAGGCTATTGTTGATGATTTTAGTGGGGTAACCAGAGATAGACATTACGGCAAAGCCGAGTGGACAGATAAAGAATTTACGGTAATTGATACTGGTGGCTATGTGGCCAATTCTGAAGATTTGTTCGAAGTAGCCATCCGCGAGCAAGTGGTAATTGCTATAGAAGAAGCTTCTGTAATTATCTTCATGGTTGATGTAACTACTGGTATTACCGATTTAGATGATGACATTGCCAATTTACTTCGCAAGAGCAAAAAGCCTGTTTTTGTAGTGGTGAACAAAGTCGATAACACCAGTCTGGAAACTGAGTCTTCAGTATTCTATAGCTTTGGTTTGGGCGAAATTTATACCATCTCTTCGATGACTGGTTCTGGTACAGGTGATCTGTTGGATGAAGTTGTTAAGCACTTCGAAGATATTCAGGAAGAAGAAAATACTTTGCCAAAAATTACCATTGTAGGTAGACCGAACGTAGGTAAATCTTCTTTAATTAATGCCCTAATTGGTAGAGACAGAAATATTGTAACCCCAATTGCTGGAACTACACGTGATTCGATCCACATCCATTATAATCAATATGGACACGAGTTTATGTTTATTGATACCGCCGGTTTGCGTAAAAAAACCAAGGTAAAGGAAAATATCGAATTTTATTCGGTAATGCGGACCATTAAAGCTTTGGAAGATTCTGACGTGGTGATGCTGATGTTGGATGCGGAAGAAGGCTTAGAATCACAGGATATCAATATTTTTCACCTAGCGGAGAAGAACAAAAAAGGAGTGGTGATTTTGGTGAATAAATGGGATTTGATCGAAAAGAACGACAAGACCATGAAAGCATTTGAAGAGCAAATTAAGCATAAGCTGCAGCCATTTACCGATGTACCTATTCTTTTTATCTCGGTGCTAAATAAACAACGTATTTTCAAAGCCATAGAAACTGCTTTAGAAGTACAGAAAAACAGGGCGAAGAAAATCCCTACTTCAAAGCTTAATGATGTATTATTGCCAATTATTGAGGCGTACCCGCCGCCAGCAACCAAAGGAAAGTACATTAAGATTAAATACATTACCCAAATAAATGGGGTGGCACCAATGTTTGCTTTTTTCTGTAACCTACCACAATATATCAAAGAGCCTTACAAGCGATTTATTGAGAATAAGCTGCGTGAAAACTTCGATTTTTCGGGCGTGCCTATCCAAATTTATTTCAGACAAAAATAAAAACACTTGCCGTTGTGGCGGGAAGCCGTCGGAAGATAGTCTTTTTAAAAGGATTTGAAAATCAATCACAGAAGCAACTATCAGGGGGCTTGCCCTGCTGTACGCTGTAATCTTTTTGTTTCAACCACTGTCATCCGGGCTTGTCGAAGGGTCTTTTTCATCGCAAAAAATGCTTCGATAAACTCAGCATGACAAACGATTTGGAGGGGACTTCAAACAAAAAGGATTTACGCTGCCATCAGGTTTAGTTAGCAATGCCTGCAAGGATGACGGGGGCTTGCTTGCAACGGCCTAAGTTTAATAGCCCTTATTGCAGCGGTATCTTTTAAGGAAGCGTAGCGATCCTTAAAAATATAGCGGAAAAAAGGATTAACTTTCATTTTGATACTGTCATTGCGCTTCGAAAAACCTCCTGTTTTGATCAGATTGTAAGGAATAAGGGTGCTTTTTAGATTAAGCCAATCACTATAATACCTAACCCCTATTCACTAGTTCCTAATTAAAGTTAAGCTCTCGTATCGTTCCCGAAATAGATGCTTTGGTAGCTGTCATAACGTGAAGGCTCAATTTCTCCCTTTTCCACAGCTTTAATTACGGCGCAACCAGGCTCATTGATGTGTCTACAATTGTTAAACTTGCATTGGTTGAGCCTTTCCCTCATCTCTACAAAAAAGTGGCTGAGCTCCTCTTTTTCAATGTCTACAATACCTAACTCTCTAATCCCGGGAGTATCTACCAAATAACCGCCAAAAGGTAACTGGTGCATTTCGGCAAAAGTAGTAGTATGTTGTCCTTTATCACTCCATTCGCTCACCTCGCCAGTTTTTAACTCAAAATCCGGCAGAATGGCATTAATTAAACTCGATTTTCCAACGCCTGAGTGGCCCGAAAATAACGTAGTCTTGTCTTTTAGCAATGCTTCAATTTGAGGAATGTTAGTGCCTTCGAGTGCAGAAACTTCATAACAAGGGTAGCCAATGTTTTCGTAAATAGATTTGTAATCAGCCAATATTTCTAAGCCATCTTCGCTGTACAGGTCTAATTTGTTAAAAACCAGGCAAGTTGGAATATCATAAGCCTCGGCAACAACTAAAAAGCGATCTATAAAGCCTAGGGAGGTACGGGGTGAGGCCAATGTGACAATTAAAAAAGCCTGATCCAAGTTGGCCGCAATGATTTGCGATTGCTTACTTAGGTTAATGGATTTACGGATGATGTAATTCTTCCGGTCATGCAAATGATTGATCACGCCTGTTTCGGCATTAGGTTCCAGCTCAAAATCTACCTGATCGCCAACGGCAATAGGATTGGTGGTTTGTATACCCTTAATACGAAACTTACCCTTGATGCGACAAGAATAAGTATGGCCGTCTTCGGCAAATACTTGGTACCAACTCCCGGTAGATTTAATGACTAATCCCTGCATATTTAATAGGTGTAAAGGTAGTGTTGATAGTTGATAGTTGAAAGTGAAAAGTTTTAAGCTATCGAATCATTATATTTTACCACCTTAGACACCTTAGTTCACTTTAGAACAAATACTATTTAAAAACTTAGGTTTTCTTAGGTGTCTGAGGTGGTTTCTTTTAAAACAAAAATGCCCCAACAATTTGTCGGGGCACTTTCATTAAAATTAAATATCGCTTATTCCGAGAAATCAAAAGTCTCCATAAACTTGGTGGTAAAATTACCAGCTCTAAAGTTAGGGTCTTTCATTAATTTCAAGTGGAAAGGAATCGTGGTTTTAATACCTTCAATTACAAATTCGCTTAAGGCACGTTCCATGGTGCAAATTGCTTCTTCCCTAGTTTGAGCTACGGTGATCAGCTTGGCAATCATTGAATCATAGTTAGGTGGAATTTGGTAACCTGCATATACGTGCGTATCTACACGAACCCCATGACCACCTGGTGAGTGGAAATTGGTAATTCTGCCCGGTGAAGGACGGAAACCATTGAAAGGATCCTCCGCATTGATACGACACTCGATCGCATGCATATCAGGGGTATAGTTTTTACCAGAAATAGGAATGCCGGCAGCAACTTTAATCTGTTCTTTGATCAAGTCAAAGTTGATTACTTCTTCAGTTACGGGGTGTTCTACTTGGATACGAGTGTTCATTTCCATGAAGTAGAAGTTACGATGTTTATCTACCAAAAACTCAATAGTTCCAGCACCCTCGTAATTTACAGCCAAAGCACCTTTGATCGCAGCTTCTCCCATTTTCTGACGCAATTCATCAGTCATGAAAGGAGAAGGAGCTTCTTCCACCAATTTTTGATGACGGCGTTGGATAGAACAATCTCTTTCTGATAAGTGGCAAGCTTTGCCATATTGGTCACCAATGATTTGAATCTCGATGTGGCGAGGATCTTCGATGTATTTTTCTAAATAAAGGCCGTCGTTACCAAAAGCAGCACCCGACTCTTGACGTGCGCTGTCCCAGGCATTCTCAAATTCTTCATCTTTCCAAACTACACGCATCCCGCGGCCACCACCACCTGCGGTAGCTTTTAAAATTACAGGATAGCCCATGCCATTGGCCAATTTGATACCTTCGCTAACGCTCTCCAGTAAACCTTCTGAACCCGGAATAGTAGGTACTCCAGCTTTTTTCATGGTTTCTTTAGCCGACGACTTATCGCCCATGCTGTTGATTTGCTCTGGCGTGGCACCAATGAACTTGATTCCATAATCGCGGCAAACTGAAGAGAATTTAGCATTTTCAGATAAGAAGCCGTAGCCCGGGTGTATGGCATCTGCATTGGTTAGTTCCGCAGCAGAAATAATGTTAGGAATGCTCAAGTAAGAGTCTTTGCTTGGTGGCGGGCCAATACAAACAGCCTCATCGGCAAAACGTACGTGTAGGCTGTCTCTATCAGCTGTAGAGTAAACCGCCACGGTTTTAATGCCCATCTCCTTACAGGTACGGATAATACGCAAAGCGATTTCGCCCCTGTTGGCAATTAATATTTTTTTAAACATACTTTCTAATTTAAAATGATTACACGGATTTAAGGATTACATTGATGCTTAAAAACATCATCTGTGTAATCTAATAATCTGCGAAATCCCTTAGATAGGTTCTACTAAGAATAAAGGTTGGTCGTACTCAACAGGAGAAGCATTATCGACCAAGATCTTCACGATACGGCCAGAAACTTCACTTTCAATCTCGTTGAAAAGTTTCATTGCTTCAATGATACATACCACTTTACCAGTGCCTATTTCGTCACCAACGTTTACAAACGAAGGTTTCTCAGGGCTTGCAGAACGATAGAAAGTACCAATCATAGGAGATTTTATGGTGATGTACTTAGAAGTGTCTTCTGAAGCTGAAGAGGCGGCTGGTGCCGCAGGTGCTGCTGCTACTGGGGCAGGTGCTGCTACTGGTGCTACAGCTGCTGCAACTGGTGCCGGAGTAGGAATGGCAGCATTTACATAAACTGGATTTTGGTTAGTTTTGATGGTAATCTTAAAGTTTTCCTGTTCTAGAGAAACTTCATTCACTCCCGACCGAGAAACAAATTTTATAAGTTCCTGAATTTGTTTAATATCCATTCTCTTTTTGTTATGTTAAATAATTGTTGTCTTATTTTGATTAACTAAGTTAAGGTTTTTATTAGTTTTTTAGATGTTTGGCTTTTGGTTGCTTGGGGGGTAACCCTCTAAACAACTAACCGTCTAACCAACCAACTAACTGTTATAGGCCCACTTTAAATATACTGATCCCCAGGTAAAACCTCCACCAAAAGCAGCAATGATAATATTGTCGCCTTTTTTGAGGTCTTTTTCCCATTCCCATAAACAAAGTGGAATAGTACCATTGGTGGTATTGCCATAACGCTCAATGTTTACCATTACCTTATCGCTATTTACGCCCATTCTAGAAGCGGTAGCATCAATAATGCGTTTGTTCGCTTGGTGGGGTACCAACCATGCTACATCATCAGAAGAAAGACTATTTCTTTCCATAATTTCAGCAGCTACATCAGCCATGTTAGTTACCGCGAACTTAAATACGGTTTGTCCTTCCTGATAAGCGAAATGTTCTTTAGCATCTATGGTTTCGTGGGTAGCAGGGCGTACAGATCCTCCAGCTTTCATGCCTAGGTATTTACCGCCCGAACCATCACTTCTTAAAATAGAATCCTGTATGCCAAAACCTTCTTCATTAGGCTCTAGCAAAGCACATCCACAGCCGTCACCAAAAATAATACAAGTGGTGCGGTCTTCATAATTGATGATAGATGACATTTTATCGCCACCTACTACCAATACTTTTTTATGTTTTCCAGATTCGATGAACTGTGCCCCTGTGGTTAGTCCGAAAACAAATCCAGAGCAAGCTGCTTGTAAGTCGTAACCCCAAGCATTTACAGCTCCGATCTTGTCTGCTAATACATTAGCCGTGGCAGGGAAAGTAAAATCAGGAGTGGTGGTACAAAAAATAATCAGGTCAATTTCTTTGGCGTCAATGCCCCTTTTTTTCAAAAGACCATTTACGGCAGGTACAGCCATATCTGAAGTACCTAGGCCTTCGCCCTTTAATATTCTTCGCTCTTTAATACCGGTTCTGGTGGTAATCCACTCGTCAGAGGTGTCAACAATAGTTTCTAACTCCTTGTTGGTTAACACATATTCGGGAACGTAACCATTAACTGCGGTAATAGCAGCGTGAATTTTATTCATTTTGTTGTTTGTTTAATTATTGGAATGCGGCTTGTATTTTACCAACCAATCCAGTATTAATCATGTCCCTAGATTGGAAGATCATATTCTTCACAGCTTCAGGGCTCGATATTCCATGTCCAATCAACACAGGAGCATTTACACCTAATACAGGGCTGCCACCATAGTTTTCGTAATTGAAACGGTCAAAAAACTCATCCTTTAAACCCTTCTTGATGGTTAATACATAAAAAGATTCAGCCAGTTTAAGCATAATGTTTCCAGTGAAACCATCGCACACAATTACGTCGGCCTTATCGTTAAAAAGGTCTCTACCTTCTACGTTGCCTACGAAATTAAAATGTGGGGATTGTTTCATTAAGGGAAAGGTAGCCATGGCAAGCATGTTGCCTTTTTCATCTTCTTCGCCAATATTCATCAGCGCTACCTTTGGTTTTTCAATCTGCATGATGTGTTCAGCATACAAGCTGCCCAAAATACCAAAATCTACCAAGTTGTCTGGTTTGCAGTCGGCATTTGCACCAACATCTAATAAAAGGCCAACGCCTCCTTTTAGTTTGGGCACAATGGTACAGAGGCAAGGTCTGGCAATACCTGCAATGGGCTTAACGCTAAAAACAGCGCCCACCAACATAGCGCCAGAATTGCCTGCGCTTGCAAACGAATCAATTTTGCCTTCTTTTAATAATTGAAAGCCAACAGAAATGCTAGAATTGGGTTTTTGAAGGATGGCTTTGGTAGGGTGTTCGCCCATGCCAATCACTTCTTCGGTGTGTACGAATTCGAAATGATCGGGATTGAATCCTTGCTCAGAAAGAAGCGGTTTAATCTGCTGGGTATCTCCAATTAGCACTAAATGCTCATCTGGAGCCAGGGATTGATGAGCTGCTATTGCTCCCAAAACAATTGCTTTGGGAGCATAGTCTCCGCCCATAATATCGAGACCTATTTTCATAGTAAAAAATCTTTTGTGTAAGCCAAGCTGGCTTTTATTTCCATTGGCTAAGTTAACCTTAAACTAACGGAACACAAAAATTTTTCAGAAAATTAACCTATCGAAGTGTTTTCTATAACTAATTTACCGTTGTAGTAAAGATTACCATCAACGTTGTAAGCTTGGTGAGGTACGTGTACTGCACCAGTAGTTTGGCAAGTAGTCAACGAAGGAGCTACAGCTTTGTAGTGTGTTCTTCTTTTATCTCTTCTTTGTTTAGAAGTTTTACGCTTTGGATGTGCCATCTGAGTTTTTTATTTACTATTTTAATTTTTTCAACGCTTCCCAACGTGGGTCGTCAATTTGTTCTTCTTGTTCTTCGTTTCCTGCTTGCAGCTTGTTTAAGGTATCCAACATCTGCTCATCACAGGTTTGTCCAGCTTGCTCGCATTTGTTAATAAAAGGTACTGCAACGGTAATGAATTCATAAATCAATTCAGAAACGTCAATTGCGGTTTCCTTTCTAGGCAGAATGATGATTTCTAAATCTTCCTCTTCGCCCTCTGCCTCTTCTGCAAACTTTACAATCTGTCTTTCATTCAGTTCAATTGGCTGGTCAAAGTCAGATAAACATTTGTCGCAGTTTAATTTTATCGTTCCTTTAATGTGGAAACCTAAAATCAACATGGTTTCTTGTTTATCTAGTTCAACCGTTGCTTTAAGCGCTCCATCTTTAACCAAAGAATGCTCAAATGCATCAAAAAAGCTTTTATCAATTTCGAAATCGAATTGATGCTTTCCCAATTTTAAACCGGTAAACGGGATTGAAAATTGTTTTAATGCTTTCAATTGTAACTAAATTTTAGCCTGCAAAGGTATTAAATATTTTTTGAATTGAAAATAAATTTAGAAAAATGAGTGGCAGAAAATATTGGAGGAATTGCAAGTGCTAATTATTTGGAAAACAATGGGGGTGAATTATGGCTTTGCAAGTCCTTCTTTCCACTTCACATTGTCCTTCCTTAAAGATCGGTTCGCCCCTCGTGCTCGCTTCAATAAGGTTTATTTTACAAAGGAAAAGTAAACTTTAATCCATTGTCGATTGTTTATTACGTAAACAAAACAATACGATGGAAAGAGTAGAATTAATAGAATTGCTAGAGGTTATCGAGCAACAGGTAAGCTCCTCTATATTAGGGGGTAGGGAAGCTGATTATGAAGAACTGGAGGCTTTGGGCTATGTAAAGATAGATAGAGATAGCGTTCAATGGGCCGCATCTATCACTCCGCAGGGCAGAGATTTCTTGAATAGAAATTAATTTGAGAGGTTTATGGATTTTAGCTTGTAGGTAAGGGTTAGCCCTTTATGAAAGGGACTATTGTAGGCAATTTCTAAAGGATAATATTTTTTTAGGATGCTCTTTTCGGCACAAACGGGATGAAATAAAGATTGAATCTTTTCGGTAACCCAATAAGTTGCGGTGCTTTGTTCATTATTGCTTATCACTTCAAGATGATCTTCATCTTCAGAAAAGGCGATTTTATAGGTGTAAATTACTTTGAAGCATTCATAGCCGTTTATTATCCTCTTCTCATTCCTGAATTCCTGTAGGTTTTCTTCTTTGATGTTGGTATATGGAAAACGAATCGGATCCATAGCGACAGTATCGTCCTCGAAAACGTCTATATATGTAATGATGGATTTTTGCGTGTCGATAATTGAAAATTTTCGGGATTTTTGACTGTCATCTGTTTGATGACTTTTAATAGAACTGTCTTTATATAAATAATGATAGTCTTTTTCGTGGGTAGAGATACTGGGAAATATATGATTCCCCATTAGGGATAGTATTTCAGCAGTATCTATATTACTATCGTTGTAGTCAAGTTTTTTAACGAGATGACTAACCAATCGTTTTTGGCTTTCTTTTAAAGATTTGACAAAAAAAGAACTGTCGGGTATTACGGAAAACGATGAAAAAATAATTTCGCCCTTAATAGGGCTTGTCTTTTTTTGTTGAGCGTAACATATAACTCCAGATAGAATAAGGCAAGTATAAATCAATAAGAGTTTTCTTGTCATTCCATGGGTATTTAAATGTTAATTCGCATCGTCTTTTACGTCGGTAGCCGTTTCAATGATTTTACCACCAGTTTTTAATTGGTTACGTAGCATGGCTTCCTGTTCCCTACGGTTTTTTACAATGTGAATGGCCGCAAATAAAGCTTCCATAAATGAGGTAGGGTCTGCTTGGTTTTTACCTGCAATATCATAACCAGTACCATGGTCTGGCGAAGTGCGTACAAATTTCAATCCAGCAGTATAATTTACGCCCGTTTCAAAAGCAATGGTTTTAAAAGGGATTAAGCCTTGGTCATGGTACATGGCTAACACCGCATCAAATTGTTTGTAGGTGCCATTGCCAAAAAAGCCATCGGCAGGATATGGACCAAAGCTGATGATTCCCTTATCAAAAGCTTCTTGAATAGCAGGTGCAATAATTTCGGCTTCTTCATTGCCTAGTAAACCATTGTCGCTGGCATGTGGATTAAGTCCCAAAACTGCAATTTTAGGTTTTTCGATCCAAAAATCCTTTTTCAAGCTTTCGTTGATCAATTGAAGTTTCTTAACAATTTTCTCTTTGGTAATGCTTTTCGCTACATCGGTCACAGGAATATGTCCTGTTACTACGCCAACGCGTAAAAGATCGCTCACCAAAAACATCAATACATCATTGCTTCCGCTGCGCTCCTGAAGATATTCGGTATGTCCAGGGAATTTAAAATCAGCAGATTGAATGTTGTTTTTATTAATAGGTGCAGTTACCAGGGCATCAATAGCGCCACGAACTAAGTCGTCGGTAGCTTTTTGCAATGAAATAAAGGCGTATTTGCCTCCCGTTTCATTGGCAGTACCCAAATCAATTTTTATGTCTTCGTCCCAACAGTTGATCATGTTGGGTTTATGGGAAGCGGCGGCCTCGGCATTGGGGGTCACATTAAACATGAATTCGCTTAAACGTAAAGTCTTGCGGTGAAAAGAGGCAACTTTGGTATGGCCATAAACAATTGGCGTACAGTAGTCTAAAATCTTGCTTTCGGCAAGTGTTTTTAAAATTACCTCTAAACCAATACCGTTAATATCGCCTATACTAATACCTATCTTAACTTTGTTGCTCATGCTCATGTTTAAATTTAGCGCAAAATAAGGATTATTAAGTTTAACCACAAAGGCACAGAGCGTACAAAGCGGTTTAATTAAGAATTTTACTTGCTTATGTACAGATAGTCGTAATTTGTAAATCTACAATCGTACATCATAAATCCTTACCTTTGACGCATGAGTTTAGTTAAAGCGAAAAAGCATTTAGGGCAACATTTTTTAACGGATAAAAACATTGCACAAAAAATTGTGGATGGATTGATCCATACTGATAAATATCATCAGGTATTAGAGGTTGGGCCGGGAATGGGTATTCTTTCCGATATTTTATTGCAGAGAGAAGATTTGCAGACCTTTTTGATTGATATCGATGTGGAATCTTTCAATTTCCTTCGCGAAAAATATCCGCAGTTGGGCGATAGGCTTATTAACGGAGACTTTTTAAAACTCAGCTTCGAATCCATTTTTCCAGGCAAATTTGCTGTGATCGGAAATTTCCCTTATAACATCTCTTCCCAAATCTTATTCAGGATTTTAGAGAACCGCCAAAACATAGTGGAAATGGTGGGCATGTTCCAAAAGGAAGTTGCCGAGCGTGTTGCTGCTAAACCTAGTACCAAAGAATATGGCATATTAAGTGTGCTCACTCAGGCATATTATGATATTGATTACCTTTTTACGGTAAAACCAGGGACTTTTAATCCTCCTCCAAAAGTTAATTCGGGTGTAATTCGCTTGTCGAGAAATAGTGTGGAACAGTTGGGCTGCGATGAAAAATTATTTTGGAGAGCAGTGAAAGCTGGGTTTAACCAACGTAGAAAAACGCTGAGAAATGCGCTTTCTGCGGTAGTGCCAAGAGATAAGCTGGGCGAACATCCTTTTTATGAAAAACGAGCAGAACAGCTTACCGTAGCCGATTTTATTGAGCTGACCAATTTTTTATCTACCAGGTGATGCAACGATAATTTAAAACCTTACATCTTTAATGGTAATGAAACCTTCAATTTGCACACTCTTAATTTCATTGCTAGGACTTGCGGCTTTTGCCCAGCAAGATCAAAACCAGACAGATTTGAATGCCTTGTATCAGGCCATTCAAAAAATGCCTTCATACAAAAAGCTGTTAAAAGGCGACGCCAATTATCAGCAGATTTATGAAGATGTTAAAGGAAAGATAAAAGATGCTGACGAGAAAACGACTTTTAAGCAGTTAAGCCGCTTAATTTATCCCATTAACGATAATCACTTAGGGTTTTATCGCACACCCGATTCAGTCTTAAAGGTAGCTTATGTTTCCTTGCCCATTAATACCGATTCGTTAAGAAAACAACTGGTTCAGAAAGACAAAAATGAGTTGGAGGGTATCTATTATATGGGAGAGTATGATTTTGGACTTTATACTACCGATCAACAGCATTATAAAATGGTACTGCTGAAAAATGGTGTTTTAATGAGCGAAATCATCAAGACTCCCTATGGTGGCTACGACTGTATACAATATGGTGGCAGAAATGTTCCCTATCAATTGATCAAGAATATAAGGCTTATTAACGGGACACTTATAGGAACGCCGTTTGTGAAAAGTAAGGAGAAGAGCTTTTCCGCACTTGCTAAATCAACTGAAAATTTTGAATATAAGCCTCTTGGTCAAGAGATGGGCTACTTGAGATTGAGTAGTTTTGGGACTAATAATGCCAATATCAAAAAATCGGAAGAGTTTTTCAAGACCATCGACGGTCGTTTGGCTTCCAAATATTTGATTGTAGACTTAAGGAACAATACAGGTGGTGGCTATAAAACTTCCCAAAAATTTATTGATCTCTTTAAAAAATATAAAGGCAAAATTTTTATGCTGCAAAATGCTCAAACGGTGAGTAATGCCGAGCAGGTCATTATTGAGTTAAAAGGTCAAAAAAATGTCGTAACGCTTGGCGAACAATCTAAAGGGATGATTACATTTGGCAGCAACTATGGAAAAACGGTGTTACTTCCCAGTGGGCGCTTTACCTTTTATCCTACCGATATGAACGGTATTGATAAGGAACTGGCCTATGAAAGCAAGGGCGTTGATCCAGATGTGCTGTTGGATCCTTATAAGGGCGATTGGATTGAACAAACGCTCGAATACATTAAAAAAATGCCTTAGCATGAGCAAAAAAATATTAATTGTCGACGATTTACATCCTGTTTTTAAAGAGCGAGCTGCAGCATTGGGATATGTTGTTGACGATAGGCCGTTAATTACCCGAGAAGAAACACTTGCAGCCATTGCTGGTTATGAAGGAATTGCGGTAAGGACCAAATTTAGAATAGACCAAGAGATTTTCGATGCTGCACCAAAACTTGAATTTGTAGCCAGGGCAGGGGCTGGACTTGACAATATTGATATCGACATTGCCAAGCAGCGCAACATTGCCCTTTTAGCAGCCAATGAAGGAAATATGGATGCCGTGGGAGAACACACCGTTGGCCTGTTATTGTCGTTAATGAACAATTTCCGACAAGCTGATTTGCAGATTAGAAATGGTGTTTGGGACCGTGAGGGGAATAGAGGTTATGAACTAAAAGATAAAACAGTTGGTATCATTGGTTATGGCTTTATGGGGCAAAGCTTTGCCCGTAAACTATCAGGCTTTGGAGTGAATGTGCTGGCTTACGATAAATACAAAACTAACTTTAGTGATGCTTACGCCAAAGAAGCTAGTATGGAAGAAATTGTGAAGCATAGCGATGTGCTGAGCCTTCATATTCCATTAACCAAAGAAACTCGTCAGATGGTTAATGACGAATACTTTTTTCACTTCAAAAAGCCTATTTTCTTTATCAATACCGCTAGGGGAGAAATTGTAAATACCCAATCGGTGCTGAATAATATTGCTAGCGGAAAAATTATTGGCGCGGGCCTAGACGTATTGGAAAAAGAGAAGTTTCCAGTTTTGTTAGAGCAATCTTGGTATGACTCCTTGAAAACCAATGAGAAAGTGATCTTAACGCCTCATGTAGGTGGTTGGACATTCGATTCCTATCGTAAAATTTCTGAAGTTTTAGCCCAGAAATTAGAGAATATGAATAGATAATTTGTTAAATTGGCACAAACAAAACAATTTAGGAAAGTATAGGTAGAGAAAAAAAATCAAAACTTATATCTCTCTATTCGTATCTAATTATGGCTAAGCATCATATATACAAAACCAACTTAATTTGGGTAGGTAACAAAGGTTCCGGTACAATGGATTACCGTTCGTACGATCGTGATTTTACCGTTGAGATAGAAGGTAAAATGCCGATTCAGGGTTCTTCCGATTCGGTTTTTTTGGGTGATAAATCAAAATACAATCCGGAAGACTTGTTGCTCTCTTCTGTATCATCTTGTCACATGCTTTGGTATTTGCATTTATGCTCTAAAAACGGCATTGTAGTGATTGAATATACCGATAATGCCACGGGTACCATGGTCGAAAATGCGGATGGTAGCGGCAAGTTTACCGAGATATTATTGCAGCCACAAGTCGTAATTTCAAAACCAGAGGATATTTCTTGGGCCAACTCATTACATGCCGAGGCCAATAGAATGTGCTTTATTGCCAGTTCACTTAACTTTCCTGTAAAACATCAAGCAAGCTGTACTGCCATAGGTAAATAAACCACAAATGGAATGGGCTAGCAGCAGGTACAACCAAGATAATACTTTTTCAATTGGTCTACAGATGTTTATGCGCTGAAAACAGCTGATAAGGGATATAAATTGATTAAACAATAGCTATTCAAAGGACATTATAGTCGTTAAAAATTCCATCAATTTATTTGCTTTTATAGTTTAAGGCTTATATCTTCGTTTTTAACACAAAGCAAGACTATGTAGGTTAATCACCCATGTAGTCTTGTTTGTTTTTTAAGAGGATTAAAGAAAGAAATAGCGTTATGGCAGAAATTACCTATTACACTAAAGAAGGGTTAGATAAACTTAAAGAAGAATTACATCAGTTAAAAACTGAAGGTAGAGCGGCAATGGCAAAAGCTATTGCGGAAGCCCGCGATAAAGGGGATTTATCGGAAAATGCAGAGTACGATGCGGCGAAGGAAGCACAAGGTTTGCATGAAGCTAAAATTGCGAAATTGGAAACGGTTTTGGCTAATTCTAGGCTACTGGACGAATCGAAATTAGACTTGTCAAAAGTATTGGCGCTTTCTATCGTTAAAATAAAAAATATCAAAAACGGTGCTACTATGACTTATCAACTAGTAGCAGAGAGCGAAGCCGATTTGAAGTCGGGAAAGATTTCTGTAAAGTCACCGATTGCACAAGGCTTGTTAGGCAAATCTGTTGGCGATAAAACTGAAATTGAAGTGCCGGCGGGTAAAATTGAATTCGAAATTCTGGAAATCTCTAGATAATTACGTTATACGTAATAAGTAATACGTTTTACGTTTTGGCCGTGCCTACGTACAACGTATTACTTAAAACTTAATACTTTTATGGCAAGCATCTTTTCTAAAATAGTAGCAGGAGACATTCCAGCACATAAGGTAGCCGAAACCGAAGACTTTTTAGCCTTTTTGGACATCAGTCCTTTGGTGCTGGGGCATACCCTGGTAATTCCAAAAAAGGAAGTGGATTACATTTTTGATATAGATGATGAGCTGTACCAAGGTCTGATGCTGTTTGCAAAGCGAGTAGCTGGAGGAATTAAAAAAGCTTATCCCTGCGATAGGGTTGGTGTTGCCGTTATTGGTTTAGAAGTACCGCATGCCCATGTACATCTTATTCCTATTAACCAAATGAATGACATGAACTTTGCCAATCCCAAATTGAAGCTTAGCAAAGAGCAATTGGCAGAAGTAGCAGCGAAGATTAAAGCCGAGTTAATGCCAAACCCGTAAAGGCGCTTTTGAGTGGCTAATATCAGTTCCCTCTAGGGGATTTAGGGGTTCAACTTTTCATTGTTTTGATGACGGTCGGCATCGCGTATGGTTTTTTTCTCCAGATTTTTTGCTAGGGCTTCTTCAAGGTTAATTCCCGTTTGATTGGCCAAGCACATCAAAACAAAAAGCACGTCGGCCATTTCATCGGCCAAATCTACTTGCTCATCACTTTTTTTGAATGATTGTTCTCCGTATTTGCGGGCCATGATCCGTGCAACCTCACCTACTTCTTCCATTAAAATAGCCGTATTGGTTAGCTCGTTAAAATAACGGATACCAGTAGTGTTGATCCAACGATCAATAATTTGCTGCGCTTCGATAATAGTCATGAGGTAAAGATAAGGATTGGGAATTAATGACCAACGGTTAAGTATCAATGATTAATTAATAATAATCAATAATCAATTTCCAATCTGCGGGATAACAATTAACCAGTTAAACGCTTAATCAATGAATCAGCACCGAAGAGATTCCTTGTCGTTGCACTTCTCTCGGAATGACAAAGTTTAAGGTTGAAATGACGGCATAGGAAGTAACGACGCAAATGACTAACCACTAACCCCTAACCCCTAAAAATCAAACCATCATCAATATCTCCAAGGCTTCTAATTCAAAACCAAATGAAAAATATCCAAAAAATAGCTTGGTCTTGAAGGATTGCGGTAAACAGCCAAAGAATTTTTTAAAAGCATTGGTAAAATGGGTAGCATGTTTGTAGCCAACCTTTTCGGCGATTTCGGTAATACGATATTGGCCCGTTAAAAGCATTTCTTTAGCTTTTTCCATTTTGCATGAAATCATATGTCCAAAAACGGTGCTTCCAAATAGCAACTTGAAATGTTTTTTTAAATATTGCTCATTAGTACCTACGGCCCTGGCCAAAGATGAAATGGTGTGCGACTCGGTAATATTGTTTTCAATAAGTTCTTTTACTAAAATCATCTTTTCAACCTCCAATGGTTTTAAGGTAGCAGGAATAAGCTTTTCTTCTTCATGTTGTGCCAATTGAAGACTAAGCAATTCTATGATTTTCGCTTTGGTATACAGGTTTTTTAAATGATCTCCGAAATCACAAAGGTTAATTTCATTTAAAATGTACTTTAGCTTGGGGCTGAGATAGAGATTTTTATGGAACAGTTTTCCAATATCCTTCAGGTTATACAGTGGGGTGCTGTAATCTTGCGGCATGTATTGATAGAAAAATGCTTCGCTAAGGTAGATATGCATTAGATCATAGTCGCCATCATTGGTAATGACAGTGGTTTCGTCTTTTGGCAGTAAGATAATGTTATATTCTGCCTGTTTAAAAAACTCTGCTTTTTTGCTAGACGAATTTTTTAAGCTGCAGCTTCCTTGTAGACAATATTGGATCAATAAAATATTCTGATTAGTCACGATGGAAATAGGATTGTCTCCAATTTCTTCTGCCGTGAACTTTCTGAATAGAAATTTGCTAAACCGTAATTTCTTTAATAATGAGAGAGTTTCTGTATCATGAGCTTCGGTACATAAGCCCAAATTGAGTGTTATTTCTTTTTCCTTTTGCGTTGCTAAATTTTCGTATGAAGTCATTTCCTAGGATAGGGTTAAACCTATATTTGCCGCAATTTACATTTATTTAGACTTCTTCTAAATAAAAAAATGAAATTAATAGGGAAAGATGAAGCATTTTTTATTCGCCATCATATGGGTTTTCGCCCTCAATACTGTTGCAAAAGCTCAAACTGGGAATATTACAGGGAAAATTACCATGGAAAATAAAGAGCCTGTGGTGGGAGCGGTGGTAATGATCAAAGCTTTAAACAAACAAACCTTATCTGATGAAAAGGGGTACTACGAGTTAAAGAACATTGCTTATGGTAGCCATGTGTTGGAAATTGGATCGATGGAAATACACCTTAAAAAGCAGTCCATTACCATCGATAAAAATGAACATGTGTTTAATGTCTCAACAAAAGCAAAGGATCATAAAACGCTTAATGAGGTTAGCATTACCGGTAAAACCGAAAAGAAAAAAATGGAAACCAGCGGATTTGCGGTGGCAATTATTGAAACCAAAGAGGCTTCATTGAGAAATTTAACCACCAATGAGCTATTGAATCGCAGTGTTGGTGTTCGAGTGAGGCAAAATGGAGGGGAAGGTTCTCCTATCGAATACAATTTAAATGGAATGTCGGGAAGTACCATAGGCTTGTTTTTGGATGGTATCGAGATTTCTACGTACGGTTCATCTTTCAACTTGAATAATATTCCTCCTGCTATGATTGAACGTATAGAAGTTTACAAAGGTGTACTGCCTTCTCATTTGAGTGGAAATTATATAGGTGGGGCCATCAATGTTATTATGAAAAAAGATGCTTCGGCAAATAACATTACCGCTGCAGTTTCCTACGGGTCGTTCAATACCTATCGGGCTGATGTTGGTGCTTTATATCGTAATCCCAAAAATGGTTTTACTACCCGTGCTTCTGGATTTTATAGCCATTCCGATAATAATTATGAGATGTGGGGAAAGTTCTCGAAATATACTTTGCCTGGTGGTCGAATTATTAGAAACTATCGCGTGAAACGATCTAACGATGAGTTTGAGACCATTGGTGGACGTTTTGAAGTTGGTTTTACCAATGTAAAATGGGCTGATCAGGTGTTTCTAGGTTATAATATCTCAGATTCCTATAAAGAAATTCCTCACGGAGTTACCATGACGAAGCCCTATTTCGGACGCTTTAATGAATATCAGGCCCATGTATTTAGCCTGAATTATAATAAAAAGGATTTGTTCTTTGATGGCCTTTCGCTCAATGTGAATGCGGTACACAGCAGAAGGAGTACCTATTTACAAGATACCGTAAGCTTAAGATATAATTGGGATGGTACATTGCTGGTTAAAAATGCGGAAGGCCCCCCTGAGACTTATGGTTATAGTCCGGGCAAGGGACAACAAGGAGATGCCGTAATGAGTAATATAGAACGTAGAATATCCAATATACGTTCAAATTTGGCTTATGATATTTTCTCTGGACACCGTGTTTCCCTAAACCACAAGTTTGAAAAATCTAATAGAAATGACCAAGATCTATTGGATCCGGAAAGGAGCAAATGGATTACCCAAAATGTACTTACCACTAATATTTGGGCAATGAACTACGAGTCGGAGCTTCTTAATGGGAAGTTAAGGACCAATATTTTTGGAAAATACGCTATTTATCAAACCGATCAAAAATCGCCAAAAGCAGATAATTCGGGTGGTTTGGTTTATGAAAATTCTAGAACGACAAGAGATAACAAAGGGTTTGGCGGTACACTATCTTATCAGCCGATCAATAATGGCTATTTGATTGTTTCTGCCGAAAAGTCTTTCATTATGCCTACTGATCGCCATATCTATGGAGAACCAGAAAACAATTTATTGGCAAACCCGAATATTCTGCCAGAAATGGCGATCAATTACAACCTAGGTGCCCGCTATAACATTGTTAAATCCAATAAGCATAAAATTATGCTATATGGAAATATGTTCTGGCGCAATGGTTACGACAAAATCATGCTGCAAACCCGTATAGACGAGGTGATAGAGGGACGTGAAAATCAGGTTGAAGATATACAAGTGACTCAATTTGTCAATTTGTCAAAAACCCAATCAGTGGGCTTTGAAGCGGAAGTCAATTATATTTTCGATAATAAACTCAATGCGATGGTTAATTTCTCCAAATTCAATTCCCTATTTAAAGTGGAAAAGGATGAAAGAGGAAACCCACACAGTTTGTATAACAAACAAGTGCCAAATGAGCCCTTCTTTACGGTTAATGGAAACCTACAGTATCGTTTGAACGATGTTTTTCAGAAGCGTTCCAATCTCAATGTTTATTATAATGCCGGTTATGTGGCGCCATTCAGAACAATATGGATGGAATCGGAATGGTTTACCACACCTACCCAATTTGCGCATGACTTAGGGGCGAGCTATCGTTTTCCCAGCGGGAAATTAGTGGCCAGTTTCGACTGTAAAAATATATTGAATGCCGAGCTGTATGACAATTTTGGTGTTCAAAAACCTGGAAGAGCTTTCTATTTCAAATTAAACTACACGATAAATAATTTTAATAAATAACAATATGAAAAATAGTTTTTATAAAACTGCATTGTTAGGGTCCGCATTGGCTATTGGGGCCTTAACCGGATGTAAAAAGGGTGGAAGCTCCGAAGCTACTTCAGTTTCAGGTCCCGATGTTTGGGCTAGAAAGTTTATTACCTTAACGGCAGCATTTCCAGATGCAACAGGCACAGCAGGAAACGGCGGAACGATGGCTTTTGCAATTACACCTGAGCAAGCAATTAATCCTAATTTTGAAGTTAATGTCTTCACAGGTGGTTATGGCTTGAGGTCTCAACGTACTGCCCGTGTGCAAGGATCGGTTAATGGAAATTTCTTGTACAATATTCAATATACGGGAACAGATGGCGGTATTTTTAACAAATACAAGGTTGAAGGCGGTAAAAACTTTGTAGATACCCGTGAAGAGGTAGATACGGAGCCAATTTTAGGTGAGGCACCACGTTGGGTAGTGGCTGCAGAAGGAATAGGTATTGGCGTATATGCTTCTGCTACCGTTCAGGCATCTGCTGCAGGTGCTGGAGCTGATTTTATTGATGTGAAAAGCACCGCCAAAATTGCCATACTTAGCTTAGATGACCCTAAAATCACTCGTCAAACAGAATTTACCATTCCATTTACTGCCGAACAAACAAAAGCTGGTTATCAAATTGGCCGTATTGACGTCCCTGTATTAAATAAAGCAAAAACCAAAATTTTCATCGGCTGTAACTTGACAAGAACAGATGTGACCAAAAAATCTACAGTAAATACTAATGGAACTCAAATTTGGAGTAATGGAACAAGGGAATTGGGAACAGCCACTTTGGTGGTTGACTATCCGTCTCTGACTAATCCTAAATTGATTTATGTAGATCCTACGATTAGTAAAACAAATAACCATAGCTACCGTACCATGACACAATATGTGGGCACTGATGGATATGTTTACCAAGCTACGGCTACTTCTGGTTCTCAGATTTTACGTATTAGCAGCACAACTAACGAATATGATAATAGCTACAATTTTGATTTGAAAGCAGCGCTAAATTCCTCTAGCAATGTTTCTATCAGTTCTTGGAGATATATTAAAGATGGCATTGGTATTGTACTTTATACCGTTAGTGGAACTACTGGAGGTTATTTGGCACTGGTAGATTTAAATGCTAAAACAGCCACTAAATTGACTACCGATAATGAAACTGATATTGGTTTTTCAGGTAGGTCAGCAAATACAAACACTGGTGTAACTGCTATCACGGGTGCGTTTGGTCAATTCCAAAACGTAGCCATCTTTGGCGATAACATATACGTTCCTATGACCCCTAATGGTACTGATGGTAATTTGTATGTGATTAACTACAAAACTAAGCAGATCACCAAAGGTGCTAAACTGAAAAATCAATCAGGTAGTTTCTACTTGGGAGCTTATTAATATATTTTCGCTCTTAACAGAAAATGCCCCGGAATTAAATCGGGGCATTTTTGTTCTATGTCAATCATCATATGTGAAGCTAAAATTACATTAGCTATAGGAGAAAATTTGCACCTCGAAGTATCCTAACCCACCAAATTCCTATTCCTTATTCTTGGTATCTATCATGATGGTTACCGGACCATCGTTCAGTAAACTGATTTTCATGTCGGCGCCAAAAATGCCACATTGCACTTCTTTGCCAATCAATAAGCCCAACTGTTTCTTCATTTCCTCATAAAGCGGAATAGCCTTGTCAGGTCGGGCGGCACGAGTAAAGCCAGGGCGATTGCCTTTTTTGGTAGAAGCAAACAAGGTAAATTGACTGATCAACAAAATATTCCCATCAATATCTCCTAGCGATTTGTTCATCAATCCATTTTCATCCCCAAAAACCCGCATATTTGCGATTTTTTGAGCCAGCCATTCCAAATCTTCCTGTGTATCGGCATCCTCAATCCCCAATAAAACCAAAAAACCATTGCTAATTTCGCCTGTTATCTGTTCATCTACCTTACAACTTGCTTCAGTTACCCTTTGTATTACTGCTCTCATACCATACTTAATGTTAATTTTGCCTTATGAAATGCAAGTATATATTGTTTTTTGTAATTCTGTTAATAGGTTGCGAACAAAAGCGGGAAGTAGAAACCAGTTTTTACTTTTGGAAAACCGTGTATCAAACCAATGCCGCTGAGCAAAATTATTTACAACATTTCAACAGCAAAAAACTATTTGTGAGGATTTTGGACGTAGATAGGGACTTAAACGGAGGAATTAGCCCGGTAGCCCCCATCAAGTTCAAAGATCAATTGCCCGCAACATTACAATTGGTACCCGTCGTTTTTATCGTAAACGAGGTGCTGAAAGAGGTCAACGATGCCCAAATCAAAAAACTCGCAGCCAATATTGTGCAGTTTGTGGATGGAAAAGTAAAGCAAGCCGGCAAATCAAATTATGCAGAACTACAAATAGACTGTGATTGGACAGCCACCACCAGAACCAGTTATTTTCTGTTGCTTAAAGAAATCAAGAAGTATATAGGCAACAAAACCATTTCATCTACCCTGCGATTGCACCAACTGAAAAATCAGGAAAAAAGCGGCATCCCACCGGTTGATAAAGTACTGCTGATGTGTTATAACATGGGCAATTTGAGGAAATATGGCACGCAAAATTCAATTTTAGACGTAAAAGAATTTAAGAAATATGCGGGAGAAAATTTGGGATACTACCCCATGCCCATAGATGTAGCCTTGCCACTATTCTCGTGGGCGGTGGTATTCAGAAATGGCAATTATGCTGGCATTTCCAAACGCTTGAAGCTGGCAAATCTGACTGCTAATGGCGCATTCACTAAAATGCATAATGGACTATATCAGGCAAATACCGATCTGCCCGAATTTGGCCTCTACAAAAATGATGAAATTAGATTTGAAGCAAGTAAATTTGAAGACATCAGGCAGAGTGCCGTCTATCTCGATAAATATCTGCCAAGAAAACCGCTGAACTTAGTGTTTTATCATTTAGATGAACAAACACTGAATAACTTTAAAATATATGAACTGGAAGAAATCACTCATATTCTGCGCTAGCTTTTTAACCGTCTTTTTTGGTGAAATTGTAGTAAATATAGCCTGTGGTGGCGAAATAGACCCTTACGATTATTACATCTCCTATTTTCATAACGATGTGCAGGGGCAAGATTATGACCAATTCAATTTCAGCGAGTGGGAATACCTATATCACGATCAGGAAAATGTAAATGAGTATGATTTGAATAGTGCCGAGTGGGCCAATTACCTAAAAGTTAAAAAACAAGACGTCCAACAGATCATGTACGAAAGCGATAGCGCTACAAATGTTCTTTTGGCAAACCTTACTAATAAAAATTTAAAGCAACTGCCTCAAACTTTGCAGCAAAATGCATTTGTAAAAGCCTTGGCTAAAAATAAACAAGCCTTAACCTATTTTGCCTTTGCCAAAAGTTGCGAGCCACTGGCTACAGTGAGTTATGACCCTTGGAACCCGGTACAAAGAGATACTGTGCAAATGAACAATAAAGCACAAGAAGCCCTGTTACTGTTGGCACAGGTAAAAAAAGATACTTTCCTAAAGCTTCGGTATGCCTACCAAGCGCTCAGGATGTACCATTATGCTGAGAATTATGAAGCTTGCAAGACCGTATATAAACAATATGTAGAAACACTGCCATCTACCGATTTGGCCAAAGGTTGGTCCATGGCAGTTTATGCGGGTTCTGTTCGCTATAGCGGAAACCCAACAGAAGCGGCATACCTTTTTTCCAAAGTTTTTAACAGCAATCCGGAACGAAAGGTACAAGCCTACAAGAACTTTCACTATACTTCAACAACTACCGAACAAGTACTGCCCTTGGCTAAAAATGATGAAGAAAGAGCGCATATTTGGGCAATTACAAGCTTTGGTAATCCCGAATATGACCTTCATGCCTTGGAAAAAGTTTATGCCAGTATTCCAACCAGTTTAATGAACGGAACTTTATTGGTAAGGGAAGTGAATAAGTTGGAAAAGAATTTGAACAGACCCTCTGGCTTGGCAAAAAACTACTATTACGGTGATGACCAACAACAAAAGGACAACATCAGAAAAGTAAATTTGCAGCAACTGGAACTCACTAAAGCTTTTGCCCTAAAATTGGCAAACGAAAAGAAATATCCAGAACCAGAATTGGGAATTATGACCGCTGCCTACCTCAATTGGCTAAAAAATGATGACCGCGCAGCTGCCGAACTATTAAAGCAGCTTAACCCCTCGCAGCTAAAGCCTCGATACAACAACCAATACCAGATCATTAATTTATTGATCAACGCAAAGAAAATTAAGCGGGCAGGGACTTTTAATGTCGATGAATTAGTGCCTACCCTAAAATGGTTGGATGAAAAGCGTAAAGAAATACAAGTTCCCACAGATGGCTATTCTGTCGGAAACAGGTTCGTTTCAACCACCCGCAATTTTTATCAAGAGTTGTTGGCGCCGACCTACATGAAAATGGGTGATACCGCTCGAGCAGCATTGCTGATGTTAAAAGGCGATTTAATTCCAGATTCTACTAAAAGCAATGGTTTTTCTAGCCGTATGAGCTGGACCACCCTTGAATTTTGGCAAAACTATTTAAGTTCGGCCACTTTGGAACAATTGGAAAAAAGATGGGTAAAATCCGGCGAAGGCAGCTTTGATGCTTTATTAAACGATGATTTACGAAAGTTAAGCCAATCTGATTTCTATGAGCTTTTTGGAACGGCATACCTCCGTGACCATCAATACCAAAGGGCGGTAAGGTGTTTTGAAAAACTGGAAGCTACCCATAAGTTTAAAACTCCAGAGAATTGGTATCAAGAAGTTACTATGTATGCTAATCCTTTTTTGACTACCATTAAGGATTACCCTAAACAATTTACTTCCAAAGGCGAAACCTATAATAAGAAAACCTTTGCCAAAGAAATGTTGCGTTTAGAAAAACTGGTGCTTAGCGACAAGAAAAATGCGGCGCAGTACTATTTTAAAATGGCTAATGGCGTGTACCAAACCGGGTATTTTGGTAACTCATGGATATTGATCAGTTACGGATGGAGCTCCTATGCCGTGAACGAAAAACCAATTTATGTATACGACAATGATTATAAGCTGGCGCAAACTGCTAAGAAATGGTACCTCAAGGCACGTAGTTTAAGCAAAGACCCAGAGTTTAGGGCGCAATGCACTTTTATGCTGGCCAAATGTGAGCAAAAGCGAAAAGCAAATGGTGTATTAAGCTCGTCCAAATGGTACGATATTGATTACAGCAATAGAATTAACCAACTATACCATTCAAACCGTAACAATATTTACTTCGCAGAATTAAAACAACAATACGCAAACACCGCTTACTTTAAAAAAGCCACCAATGCGTGTAGTTATTTGAGCGATTTTATAGCGGGCAAGTAGACTTGGTGCGAAACCCGTCATTGCGAGGGATGAGGCTTTGTGCTCTTTGCGAGTACTTCAAACACCTTTGCGTTAAAACTATTTAAATTAAACGCAAAGAAAAGAAGAGTCTCGCGAAGAACGCAAAGTAGGGGTTGTTAATGTAACATTAAACCTAAAACATCAAGCTTGCTGCATTATAACTAGGGCAGGCGCCCTTTTGCGAAGTAACAAAACCAGCCACCTTGGCCGCAAAATTTAGGCAATCGGCTATCTTTTCGCCAGCCAGCTTTTTGCTCAAAAACGCCGCTAAAAAGCTATCGCCACTGCCCACGGTATCTACTACAGCTACCTTTTCAGCGTGGTAATCAATTCGTTGGTCAGCATCATAATAAGTGCCGCCGTCGGCTCCCTTGGTAATTAATATTGCCGAAAGCCGAAATTTTTCCATTAAAGCCGTTACCACATTTTGCTCATCACGATGTTCCGTAAACCAATTACCCAAAATCACAATTTCATTTTCATTGAGTTTTACAAAATCAGCTTTGCTTAAAAAAGTGGCAATCGTATCCCTATTGTAATAAGGAGCCCTAAGGTTCACATCAAAAACCTTAAACCTGGCATGTTCCAACAATTGGAGCAAGGTGGTCCTGCTTACTTCGTTTCGTGCAGAAAGGCTACCAAAAATAAAAACGTCCGCATCCGCGATTTTTGCCTTAAAATCACTTTGCCAAGCAATATAATCCCAGGCCGTAGGATAGGTAATGGTATAAACCATCTCATTGTTTTCCTTTAATTCTCCAATCACTTCGCTGGTGCTTTGTTCGGCGTCAACCTGAATATTCTCGGAAGGAATTTTAATTGATACAATAAAATTGATCAGCTCCCTGCCAGCCTCGTCATCACCAACACGGCTAATCAGCGAAGCATCAACCCCTAACTTTCGTAAATGGTAGGCTACATTCATGGGGGCACCGCCGGCCAATCGGCCTGAGGGTAAATTGTCCCATAAAATTTCTCCAAAGCAAAAAGCTTTCTTAAGATGATTTTGCATAAGCGCCAAACCTAGGATAGTATTTCCTGCATTTCCTTAAGTTCTGCTACTTTTTCAGAAGCACCCAAATTCTCGTAGGCCGAAATCAGGTTTCTTAAAATACGGCGAACAATTTCCGCATTGCTGCACGGTGCATAAAAACCCGGTTGGGGTTCCAAGTTAAGCTGGCGCAAAAATTGGTCTACATCGTGTTTGCCAAAAATAGCTCCTTTATTAAAAGCATTAATGTAAAATAGCACCGCTTGCTCCCTATCAGGATTACTTTCATCAATATAACCCAATATAAAATGCTGCGGCAAATTAACTCCATAAACAGGGATATCTAGCTTTTGCGCAATGGTCGAGTAAATAATGGCCAATGAAATCTGGTTTCCTTTTTTGCTTTCCAGCACCTGGTTCAAATAGGAATTTTGCGGGTCGTGATGATTTTTGGTGTTGCCACCAAACCCAAACTGATTATAAAAAACATGATTGATCAGTTTGATTTTCTCAATCGAGCTCATTTCGTATTGTAGGCCCACCCAAACTTCCCTTTTAATGTCTTCAATTTGGTTAATTACTGCCTGTTCATCCAGATCGGGAAACTGGTAACGGTTAATGATCAGTGCACCTTGTAAAAGGTCAAAAGCACCACTTTGGTACCACAAATTGAGATCTTGTTTAACATTGGTAAACTGAATAGTATGCACAATATTCTCTATTCTTTCATGTAGCATTGTATCCAACGATTTCTCCCATGCCAATTCCAGTGAGCTAATCGCATCGCTCCCGTATTCGAGTAGTTTCTCTTGCACGTGCATAAAAACCTCCTCATCAGGATCATCCAGTAATTTTACCAACGCATCTATTTCTGCAACATTTTTCATTTGATGTCACCCTTTCTAACCATTATTGTGTTTGTTTTTTCGAAAATCAAAGCCAGCTTCCCGTCGGTAAAAACAGCCCCATCTGCCGACAGCAGCCAGGCACTTCAATCGGGTTTAGCTTAAAAAATACTGCTAAAAACCTGCTACAGTACATAAGTAACGTCATATCTCAAAGATTCATACGCCACTTTCTACTTTTAACGTTCTACTTTTAACTTTTAACTTTCTACTTTTGCTCCATGGTCCTACAATTTTTTGCCGATTATCTTAAACATCAGTTTACTGCTAAAACCAGACACGGAACGCATTCTCCATTTGTATACAAACTAGCGGATGAGGTAATTTACGATTTTTCTATAAAAAGCGCTTACAAAGACATAGAAGCACAGCGAAAAAAACTTTTAGCTGACCAAAAGCTCATTACCGTAACCGATTTGGGAGCGGGTTCCCATTTAAATAAAAACCGTACAAAAAAGGTTGCTCAAATTGCAAAAAATGCCTTAAAATCTCCCAAATTAGCGCAATTGATCTATCGTTTGGCGGCTAACCATCAACCGGCTAACATCATTGAGCTGGGTACCTGCCTAGGCATTACTACAGCATATTTATCCAAAGCACAGCCTAAAGCTAATGTGCTAACCATTGAAGGCTGCCCGCAAACCGCCGAAGTGGCCTATCAAAATTTTAACGAACTAGGCTTGAACAATGTTGAATTACAAGTAGGTAATTTTAATGATTTGTTGCCTAAAGCCATTGAAGAGAGCACCCATTTAGATTTTGTTTATATTGACGGAAACCATACCAAAGAAGCCACGCTCAATTATTTTGAGTGGTGTTTGCCAAAACTTACCGAAAATAGTCTGCTTATTTTCGACGATATTTATTGGAG
This sequence comes from Pedobacter sp., assembly GCF_039594775.1. Classification (GTDB taxonomy): domain Bacteria; phylum Bacteroidota; class Bacteroidia; order Sphingobacteriales; family Sphingobacteriaceae; genus Pedobacter. The sequence goes on from NZ_JBCNMT010000005.1 coordinate 76,333, forward strand.
CGAAGGCATGAAGCAAGCTTGGGAACAAATTAAGGCACATCCCCAGGTAACTATTACGGTAGATTTATTTTGGATCGGTTTGGTTTATTTTCGAAAAGGACAAGCCAAGGAGCACTTTAAACTAAAATATTGACAATGGACGCCGAACTTAAAAAAATTCATCAACTAAAAGCTGTAGAGCACCTTGCCATTAGCTTGGTGATGGCAGTAGTTGTTTACTTTTTTTCAGGGATGGTACTTAGCAATTTAATAAGCAGAATAATGCTCTCTTGGATTACATTCTGCACCATTCAAACAGGAATTAGCTGGTTGGTTTTCGTCAAATCATCGGCAAAACAAACCCGTCAACATGCAGGTATTGAGGATGGTGGACGAGCAATTGTCTCCTTAACCGTGTTATTGGCGACTTTTGCTGGTATGATGGCTGTTTTTATTTTGTTAATTAAAACTGATAATAGCTCAAAGCAGTGGATTGATGTATTACTTGGAATGGTGGGAATGTTTTTGAGTTGGATATTGGTGCATACTAGTTATACCTCTCGCTATGCCCATCTCTATTACGATACTAAAGCAGGTAAATTGCATAAGGGACTAGTTTTTCCAGGCGATGAAGAACCTGATTTTATTGATTTTGCCTACCATTCCTTCGTGATCGGAATGACTTTCCAAGTATCGGATATTGATATCACTTCCAAACGAATGCGTAGATTAACGCTGGGGCACAGCTTAATTTCCTTTGTATTCAATACCTGTATTGTAGCACTTACCATTAGTGCGGTAGCAGGGTTATTCGGGTAAATTTAACATGAGTTCGGGTTAAGGAAATCTATGGTCAGGCTCCTATATCTAAAATATTAGTTTTTCTACTATCTAGGTTCTGTCGCTTGAAATCATTGTAGGTCGGACCTGCTATGTGTCTATGTGGTTATTTCCTTTTTAATAAATAAAAACACATAGGGCATTATTTTTAAATTATAGCGAATGGTTTTTAAAGAGTGATTAGGGATATTTGTGCATTCCGAACAGGCCGATACCCGCGGGCGCCAAACCTAAGCTAGACATCAAAGTATTGATGCAAAGGACGGCGTCCTCGCCGTCCATGTATTTTCCTTGGTTCAGTTAAAGCCTACTCTCCTGGGCGATATTTCTTTTCCATGTTGGCCAGTATATCTTCTTTGTAGAACAGCACATCTTTAAATTCCCCTTTGGCAAACATTTCTGCTTGGTCGTTGAAATGTTTAGAAGCCGGATTGCCACTATTACCACCCGCCAATACCGATTTAGCTTTTACCTTTTCGCCAAACTCCACCGCACAAACAAAACTGTTTCCGCTATAGCCATAACGTTTGTTGGTGTTAAATGGATTACTGCGGTACGATGGCAATTGGCCCCAAAGTGCCGAACCATAAGCTACGGGAAGGCTAGGAGCATTATCATCATATTTTTCGTTGATTTGCCCAGTAAGGCGTTGAAATCTGTTTACTTCGCCCCATGGCATTTGCCATTTGCCAAAACGTTTGCTTAAATCATCAACGGTGGTTTTCAAAGGTTGTAGTAAGGTTTCGGCCTTCGCTGTTTTGGCAAATTCAGTAGTTTTCTCTACCTGATCTTTTTCTCCAGGATTAATGTATACGTTTTGAATATCCCTATTTACCCTTTGGGCCCACTCCATGGCCAAAGTAGCTGCTACAGAAGAGGTGGAGGAATAATAGTTCCATTTTTTCAGTTCGGCAATGGGCTCTTTTAAGCTTGCACGTAAAGTATGGTCTAGCGGTAATTGTTCATAAGCTTTAGTGAGGGCCGGCAATAATACTTCAAAAGCAGGGAGGTAAGTGTCGTAACCCATGCTGATCACATCATTTAAATCATATTTTTTAGGTTGGTTTAATAAGCGCAAAGCTGCAACACCTCTGAAATTTTCACCATCAGGTGCCATGTAGCTCGGGTAGGCTGATTTTTTAGGGCTGTTTACGCCAGCCACGGTGAATGGAGTGGAGTTGCAGTTCTGCAACCAGCCATTTACTGGGTTGTATAAATGAACGGTTTCGCTAACAGGGTGAAGGCCTTTCCATGCCGTAGCAGAAGTAGTACCGTCTACTACTTCACTCCAGTTATAAGCGGTATCTCTTTTGGGAACAAAATTGCCATGCCAATAAGCAATATTGCCTTTGGCATCGGCATAAACCGTGTTGTTAGATGCGTTGGCATTTAAATCCATTGCTTTCTGGTAGTCTTCAAAACTTTTAGATTTGGTGCGAACCCAGCTTTGCAGTAAACTTTGAGGATTTTGGTTTTTGTGTTTTAAGCTGATCCATTTACCATCTCTAATGGCCATTACCGGACCATTATGTGTAAAATATGTCTCAAACTTTTTAGTTTGCTGAAGGCCATTTTCTAGATACTTGATCTCTATCGTTTTTTTGCCAATTGGATAAAGCTTTTTGTCGTATGTGTAATAAAGCGTTTTGTTCAGTTTGGTAATTTTCTCGGCATACATATCAGCCACGTCTACATTGTTGGAAGTATGCATCCAGCCGCAAAATTCATTGAAGCCTTGATAGATGAAGAATTGGCCCCAGGTAACGGCACCGTAAGTATTCAAACCTTCCTCGCTTTGCATGTGTATTTCGGGTCTGAAATAAAAAGTAGTATGTGGGTTTATATACAACATGGCTTTACCTGTTTTGCTTATTTTAGGCGCAAAAGCGAAGCCGTTGGAACCACTGTGCTGATCTCTGATTTGAGGTAGAGCACTGGTTGGCGAGTAATCGTTGGTATAGAATTTTTTAAGTTCGTTAATGGTCAGGTTGCCGGTACTGATAGCGCCTATGCTGCCATCAGTCCATAAAAATGGATACCATGGCTTAAATTTGGTAAGTAGCGCAGGTTTTACTTGAGGGTTTTTATACAGGTAAAAGTTAATTCCGTTGGCGTAGGCTTCCAAGATTTTTTTAAACCAAGGTTCGGCCTTTTTATAGTCGTTAATGGCTTGTGTGCTATCAATAAGCAGTCTTATTTGTAGATCGTTGTACAAGCTTTTTTCGCCCTCAATTTCTGCTAAACGGCCAAGTTTTTCAATATAGTTAAGCTCTATACGTTTAAAGTCGTCTTCGCACTGGGCGTATAGCATTCCAAAAACGGCATCTGCATCGCTTTTGCCATAAACATGAGCAATTCCCCATTTATCTCGTATAATTTCTATTTGTTCAGCTTGCTTTTCCCAATCGCTGATTTCTTTAGGGCTTGGTTTTTGCGCAAATACAGCTAAGGGTAAAAGCGATAACAATAGAAACTTTTTCATCTGTTTATAATTTGTTTTTTCGGCGACGAAGAAGCGATTGTGGTGCGCAAATCGTCGTGAAGTTTTTAGATTCGAAATATTAGCGTTAAGCTAATTTCAATAAAATTAGCAGAAAGTTAAAGGTACTTAACTATTATTATGGAGAAATGCTTGTAAAAACTTCGTGTTAATCAGTTTTACCGTCTTAAAAAGATTCAGCGAAACTAATGTAAAACCCACTTTGACGTTTTTCATTTGGACGTTTCTCGCCAACACCATAGTCAATACGCACACTTAAACCTTTGGCGGGATCAAAAAAGTATCTTCCTCCAATGCCATAGTTAGGTTTTAAGTTTTTAAAATCAAAATCATTGTTGGCAAAAACTTTACCTGTACCACCAAAAACAACTAAGCCTAGCCTCTCCATAAATCTATATCTGAGCTCCGCTTGGGTAGCAAAAAGATTTTCATCGCGATAGCGCCCCCCGTAATACCCTCGCATAATTTCATCATTACCCAATTGTGGTAGTAAATAAAAGGAGGTGTTTTTACTCTGTATGGTATGGTATAGTGCCTGTACCCCTAGTACAATTTTGGGGCTCAAAGACCAGAAGTTGCGTACGTTAACCTTTATTTGGCTTCCGGTAAAATTCTGTCCACCAAATATATTAGGAGCGTATTGATAACTGACGCGGCCAAAAAATCCTTTAGTAGGATAATTGTTAGAGTTACGGGTGTCATAGCTCTGTGATAAACCTACAAAGATAACCGAACCACCATCCCTGTCATACATGCCCTTGCCTGTGTTATAAATGCCTCCAGGTTCGCTGTCTTTAAAGCGGTAGTTCTCAAAACCTATCGATAGGCCCGTGTAGGTATTTTTGGCAAAGGCCTTTTCCGCATCAAACTGTACCTTAACCATGCGTTGTACCAATTTATCTTCATCTATATGAGAAGTATTATTGCCAATGCCATAAAAATTAAAAGGCATATTTTTAAAACGCATTTCCCCTATAAAGTGTAAGTCATTGCGCTTGGTCCAAGCTTCGCCACGAAAAGTAACGTTGTACGTTTTTTTGGTAGAATAAGAAGCTGCACCAAAAAAATTGGAGCTACGGTTGTTAGTGTCGGCCTTGTCTACATAAAAGGAATAAATACTACCTAGGCCAAATTCAAAGCCAGTTTCTTGAGCATAGCCAAATACTGGTATAGGCATATAGCTGGATTTGCGAGTGGTATCCTTTTCGTTAGAGAAAAGCTTTTTAAGAAATTTGCCCTGTGCAAAGCTGAAATGGGCCATGCAAAGACATAAAATCGTAAGAGAGATTTTTTTCATTTGTCTACAAAGTAAATGAATTTCTGCGGATTAGGGTAATGCTTCCATATTATCAAATTTTAAAGTGAGATATAAGGATGTTAATTAACTTAATAACGTGAGTTTAGGGAAAAGCGTTTTGTAATTTTTCATTATATAGGAAACCTGAGCTTGTGAAAGCAACGAGGTAAATAAACGATAAAAGGACTTGATAAAATTTTGTTTGCGAAGCGCGATGAAGTAACAAATAACAGTAAAACCCGAACTCAGGTAATCGTTGAAATTGAATCAGTAAATTCTCTTATTGTTTAAATCTTCGAGTGTTTTTTTATTGTTTTTAAGTTCTGTTCAAAAAAATAATATTCTGCTTGCATAGTAAAAATCAATTTACTAAATTTGTTATGCAAGCATAATAAATTGATGAAGCAGAAAGAAACAGTAGATTATTTTTTAAAGGTGGTTTGGCAAAACGTTTCAAATACCTATAACCAAATAGCATCGGGATTTGGGATTACCCAAGCCATTGGCTATGTGCTCATCAATATTGAAGCAGAGGGCACTGCGGTATCGGCATTGGCAAGTTTGCTTGGAGTTAAAGCTACAAGTTTATCCAGAATGCTAAACAATATGGAAGAATCGGGGTTGATTTATAGAGAAACATCTGAAGGAGATAAAAGGTCTGTAAAGATTTTTTTAACACCTTTTGGCATAGAAAAGCGTAAGCTTGCCCGGGATGTGGTGGTTTCATTTAATGAATATCTGAATGAAAAGCTGAGCGTTAGAGAGAAAGAACAATTGATCAATACGCTGGATAAAGTTAACCAGTTAACATTGGCCTATCGGCCATCAAAAAAATAATCATAAACAGAACCATTATGATCTGCTAAATAGAGAATATTTAAAAAAATCATAATAGCTTTTTTACCATTAAAGAAAAAATGATGCTAAAAAAAAATATAACGAAAGTAGCGGTTTTAGGGTCGGGTATTATGGGCTCGCGTATTGCTTGCCACTTTGCTAATATTGGCGTAGAAGTTTTATTGTTGGATATTGCGCCTAAGGAATTAACGGCTGAAGAACAAGCAAAAGGTTTGGCACTGGACCATAAGGCAGTAAAAAACAGAATCGTTAATGCTGCGTTGCAGACCGCTGTAAAAAGCAACCCTTCGCCGGTCTACTCCCAAAGTGTACTACAAAAAATCAGTACAGGTAATTTTGATGATGACATGTCGAAGATTGCCAACTACGATTGGATTATTGAGGTGGTAGTAGAAAACTTGGACATTAAGAAAAAGGTATTTGAGCAGGTGGAGCAGTTTCGCAAGGCGGGAACGTTGGTTACCTCTAATACCTCGGGTATTCCTATCCACTTAATGGCCGAAGGAAGAAGTGATGATTTTAAGGCGAATTTCTGTGGTACTCACTTTTTTAATCCGCCACGCTATTTAAGATTGCTCGAAATCATTCCAACGCCTTACACCAAGCCAGAAATTGTGGATTTCTTGATGCACTATGGTGACAAGTTTTTGGGTAAAACAACAGTGTTGTGTAAAGATACCCCAGCATTTATTGCTAACCGTGTAGGGGTATACTCGATTATGGCCTTATTGCATTCTGTGGAGAAATTAGACCTTACCATAGAAGAAGTAGATAAGTTTACAGGACCGGCCCTAGGCAGGCCAAAATCGGCCACTTTCCGTACTTCGGATGTAGTAGGCCTGGATACCATGATTAAAGTGGCCAAAGGCTTGTACGATAATGTACCGAATGATAAGGCGCATGATTTGTTTAAGCTCCCTGCTTATGTAGAAAAAATGGCCGAAAACAATTGGTTGGGTGATAAGACCAAGCAAGGTTTCTACAAAAAGATTAAAAATGCAGAAGGTAAAAGTGAAATCTTGGCGCTAGACCTTAAAACCTTAGAATATAAACCACAGCAAAAAGTAAAATCTGCTACGTTAGAAATGACCAAAAACATTGATAGGGTGGCTGATAGGATGAAGGTTTTTGCTGCGGGAAAAGATAAAGCTGGCGAACTGTTCCGCACCTCATTCTTTGGGCTGTTCGAATATGTTTCGGACCGTATCCCGGAAATTGCCGATGAACTTTATAAAATAGACGATGCTATGCGTGCCGGCTTTGGCTGGGAGCTTGGTCCTTTCGAAGTTTGGGATGCTGTGGGCGTAACCGAAGCCATTGAAGGAATGAAGAAATATGGCAATGAACCAGCTGCTTGGGTAAGTGAAATGTTGGCTGCTGGAAACAATTCATTCTATAAAGTGGAAGGTGGTGTAAAGAAATACTACGACATTCCTTCAAAAAGCTATAAAGCTATTCCGGGTACATCAGATTTCATTATCCTCGAAAACCTGAAAGCCAATGATAAAGTGCTTTATAAAAATGCTGGTGCATCTATCATTGATCTTGGTGATGGTATCTTAAACGTAGAATTCCATTCTAAAATGAATACTATTGGAGGCGATACCCTAAGTGCCATCAATAAAGCCATTGATATGGCCGAAAAAGATTATCGTGGTGTGGTGATAGGTAACGATGGAGCTAACTTCTCTGCCGGAGCCAATGTGGGAATGATTTTTATGATGGCTGTAGAGCAGGAGTGGGAAGAACTGAACATGGCTATACGTTTGTTCCAGAATACTTCTATGCGCATCCGCTATTCTTCCATTCCTGTGGTAGTGGCACCACATAACCTTACGCTGGGCGGTGGCTGCGAGTTTAGCTTACATGCCGACCACGTGCAGCTGAGTGCCGAAACCTATATGGGACTGGTGGAGTTTGGCGTGGGTGTAATTCCAGGTGGTGGAGGTACCAAAGAATTTGCCTTGAGAGCATCTGATGAGTTTAGCGATGATCAGATTGTGCAAAATACGTTAAAAAACCGCTTCTTAACCATTGGTATGGCCAAAGTGTCAACCTCTGCTGTTGAAGCCTTTGAGTTGGGTTATTTGCAGAAAGGTAAGTATGCCATCACAATGAATCGTAGCCGCTTAATTGCCGATGCTAAAGCTAAAGCTATTGAGTTGGCTGAGGCAGGCTATACCAAGCCCGTGCAGCGTAAAAATATTAAAGTGCTAGGCAAGCAAGGTCTAGGTATTGTTTACGCTGGAGCCAATAGCATGTACTCTGGTCATTATATCTCAGAACACGATAAGAAGATTTCAGAAAAACTAGGTTACGTAATGTGTGGTGGAGATTTGTCGTCTCCAACGGAAGTAAGCGAGCAATATTTGCTAGATCTGGAGCGCGAAGCCTTTTTATCGCTATGCGGAGAACGTAAAACACTTGAGCGTATACAAAGTATTGTAACGAAGGGGAAACCGTTGAGGAATTAGGTTGGAGCAAGGAACAAAGAGCAAGGAACAAAGAGCAAGGAACAAAGAGCAAGGAACAAAGAGCAAAGATTTTATGCATAACTTTAGGCAATTGCAAATTTGGAAAGAGGGAATGGAAATGACCAAACAAGTTTATCTGCTTTTGGCGAAGTTTCCATCTTCAGAAAAGTTTGGCCTGATATCTCAAATTTCTAGATGTGCAGTCTCAGTTCCTTCGAATATTGCTGAAGGTTCATCTAGGTCATCAAATAAAGAATTTTCGCATTTTTTGTCAATTGCTTTAGGCTCTTTATTCGAATTAGAAACTCAGCTTTTGCTCGCAATAGAATTAGAAATGATTAATAGAGATGAAATGGGCCCTATTATCGAAAGCATTATCCAATTGCAAAAGAAAATATCGGCTTTTAAAAAGACATTAAAATAATATTTATTGGTTAAGGTGCTTGATCTTTATTCCTTGCTCCTTAATCTTTAATCTAAAATAGCATGGAAGCATACATAATAGCAGGAATTAGAACGGCCGTGGGCAAGGCTCCAAGAGGAGTATTTCGCTTTACCAGAGCCGATGATTTAGCCGCAGATGTAATCAGACAGTTGGTAGCATCGGTACCTAATCTGGTAAAAGAAGAAATTGACGATGTGATTGTGGGTAATGCCACTCCCGAAGCAGAACAAGGCTTGAATATTGGTCGCATGATCAGTTTAATGGGCTTGGATACCGACAAAGTACCGGGCGTAACCGTAAACAGGTATTGTGCCTCTGGTTTGGAAACCATTGCCACTGCAGTAGCTAAAATTAAAGCTGGCATGGCCGATTGCATTGTGGCAGGTGGTGTAGAGGTGATGTCGGGAATGCCATTTGGTGGATGGAAATTGGTGCCCAATCCAGACGTAGCCAAAAACAATCCAGATTGGTACTGGGGTATGGGGCTAACTGCCGAAGCTGTAGCTAAAGAATATAGCGTGAGCAGGGAAGACCAAGATGAGTTTGCTTATCGCTCGCACATGAAAGCTATTGAGGCAATTAAAAATGGTCACCTAAAGGCAGGCGTTGCGCCAATTACGGTGAACGAAACCTATCTAGATGAGCACTTGAAAAAGAAAACCAAGTCGTATGTAGTAGATACCGATGAGGGACCACGTGCAGATACAACCTTAGATCGATTGGCTAAGTTAAAACCTGTTTTTGCTGCTGATGGTTGTATTACCGCCGGTAATTCGTCGCAAACTTCAGATGGTGCCGCTTTTGTATTGGTGGTTTCAGAAAAGAAAATGAAAGAACTAGGTGCCGAGCCGATTGCCCGCATGGTGAGCTATGGTGTGGCCGGTGTGCCACCTCGAATTATGGGTATTGGTCCAATTGAGGCTATTCCAAAAGCCTTAAAAATGGCTAATATGAAACAGGATGAAATTGGCTTGATTGAATTGAACGAAGCTTTCGCGTCACAATCATTAGCTATCATCAGGACTTTGGGCTTGGACCAAAATAGGATCAATGTAAACGGTGGGGCTATTGCCTTAGGCCACCCGTTGGGTTGTACGGGAGCTAAACTATCGGTACAGCTGTTCAACGAAGCCAAACGCCAAAACCAAAAATACGGTATGGTCACCATGTGTGTTGGAACAGGACAAGGCGCTGCGGGCATATTTGAAATTTTTTAAGAAAAAAGAGCAAGGAGCAAAGAATAAGGATTTCTTGCACGAAGTATAAAATAATATCGATTAAAGCACCAAGTCATTACTCTTTGTTCTTTAATCCTTAATCCAAAAATATAAGTATCGATTTAGGCGCTTGGTCTTTATTCCTTGCTCCTTAATCCTTAATCCAAAATACAATGAGCAAAACAATTAAAGGCGGAGAATTCCTGATCAAGGAAACATCTTACCACGATGTATTTATACCAGAAGAATTTGATGAAGAGCAGCAAATGATTGCACAAACCTGTCGCGATTTCCTAGCTGCCGAAGTTTATCCTAACTTGGAAAAACTGGATAGCCATGAAGATCCTGAATTAATGCCAACCTTATTGACTAAGGCGGGTGAATTGGGCATTTTAGGGGTTTCTGTGCCAGAGGAATATGGCGGTTTTGGAAAAAACTTTAATACTTCCATGCTGGTGGCCGATGTAGTTGGTGCAGGACATTCCTTTGCGGTAGCCCTTTCGGCCCATACTGGAATTGGTACCTTACCTATTCTTTACTACGGCAACGAAGAGCAAAAAGCCAAATATATTCCCAAATTAGGTACGGGCGAGTGGAAAGCCGCCTACTGTTTAACCGAGCCTAATTCAGGTTCTGATGCCAATTCGGGAAAAACCAAGGCCAAGTTGAGTGATGATGGCAAGCATTATATCATTAATGGACAAAAAATGTGGATCACCAATGGTGGTTTTGCAGATATCTTTATCGTTTTTGCTAAAATTGATGATGACGAGAATCTAACGGCTTTTATTGTAGAACGTGATTTTGGTGGTATCACTATGAATCCCGAAGAACATAAAATGGGTATTAAAGGTTCGTCAACTCGCCAAATTTTCTTTAATGATTGTGCGGTACCGGTAGAGAATATGTTGAGCGACCGTCAAAATGGGTTTAAGATTGCAGTTAATATCCTGAACATTGGTCGTATTAAACTTTCGGCTGCGGCTATTGGGGCTTCAAAGGCTACTATCAGTACAGCAGTAAACTATGCCAACGAGCGTCAGCAATTTGGCAGGTCAATTTCAAAATATGGAGCTATCCGTTATAAATTGGCTGAAATGGCGACCAAGGTTTATGCGGTAGATGCCGCAAATTATCGTGCCGGACAAAATATCGATGATACTTACGATGCTTTAGTGGCCGATGGAATGGAGCCAGCTAAAGCTAAATTGAAATCGGTAGAGCAGTTTGCGGTAGAATGTGCCATTTTGAAAGTTTGGGGTTCTGAGGCCTTGGATTACGTGGTGGATGAAGGCGTACAGATTTATGGTGGTATGGGTTTTAGTGCTGATGCGCCAATGGATAGAGCTTACCGTGATGCACGTATCAACCGTATTTTCGAAGGCACGAATGAAATCAACCGCTTGCTGACCGTTGATATGATGTTGAAACGTGCCATGAAGGGTGAGTTAGATTTGATGACCCCCGCAACGGCAGTAGTAGCAGAGCTGATGTCGATTCCTGATTTTGGAGAGGAAGATAATACACTGTTTGCAGCCGAGAAAAAAGTATTGCAAAATCTGAAAAAAGCTACTTTAATGGTGGCGGGCGCAGCAGTACAGAAACTAATGATGAGCTTGAGCAAAGAGCAGGAAATTTTGATGAACATTGCTGACATGGCTAGTTATGTATATGTAGCTGAGTCGACGATGTTGCGTACAGAAAAGCTGGTAAGCCTAAGGGGAGAAGAAGCTTGTAAAGGTCAGTTGGATATGATGCGCATCTACTTTGTAGAAGCTGTTGATGGCGTAGCCAAAGCAGGTAAAGAAGCACTTTGGGCATTTGGTGAGGGTGATGAATTACGTATGATGTTGGTAGGTTTAAGAAGGTTTACCAAAATGGAGCCATTCAATGTAAAGCAGGCTCGTCAAAATGTTGCCCAGCAAATTATTGAGGCTAATAAATATTTGTTCTAAGGTTATATGATTTGTTGTTAAGGCTTAAGGTTATGGCGATGCCATCCTTAAGCCTTTTTTAATATATCACCCTTTGAGATTTATATATGATGTTCTTGGTGTTCATCTTCGTTTTTTGATTTGTCTTAGTGCTTAAATTTATTTCTTTGTCTAAAAGTCTGATGTTTTTCTAGCATTGATATTTTTTATAGCCCAAGATGATATGAAACATCTATTTTTCTGAACCCTGAAAGGGTGATATAAAAGGTTTAGAAATACACGTTCATATAGCTTTTCAATGCGTTAGCAATTTTTCCTGCAAAACTAGGTCTTGTGCTATCATTGGTTCTAACACTCGAATTAAATTCCAACTGAAAACCCGAAATAGTACCTCCATGTTTTGAACCATGACGGGAGGTGTTGTATCCACCATCGAAATATTTACCGTCCGTAAAAATAGCTGTATCGCCAGGTAACGGATAAGTATTGCTTGGTGTCACCATGTAACCTAATTGCGCATTTAATAAACTGCCAAAAGCATTGGTTCCTTTAATTAAGCTAGTATGGGTGATGCCATTGCCAACCATGGCCCTAATGCTCGATTGACTGGTTAAATTGCCTAAGGTATTGGTATAGGTAGCAAGCTGGTACTTGGTGAGCATGTAGCCTACTTCTGTCCTTTCTGGGGTATGTATTTGCCCGTGGATATCAATAAATAAACCAGAAGCATGATTGGCATTGATGGTTGCTTTGGCGTCGTCAATAAATTCATGGAACTTATCCCAAGCAGGTCCGGCATAGATGCCGCCCTGTGTGGCTACTTCTTTTCTTCTATTAGCATCTAGTTTTGAGCGGTGAAGGTGGTTAATGATGAGGTGGGGCCTTTTGCCTGTTTTAATACGAACAGAATCGGCAATGGCAATGGCCAATTCTTTGGTTTTGGTATCGGCAAGGTCTGAAAAGCTCGTGTCGGTACTATATTGGTCATAAGGTAGCGTGCCGTAAGTATATGTTTCCGTTCTATCTTTCATAAATGCGGGCTTGGTCCCGCCGCCGTGAGGAGCAGCAATGATCAATCTGGAATCAGCATCTCCAGCAATGTATTCAATTGCAAGAAAGCTCGATGTGCCATTCGTTACGTTGTACTTGTAGCTTGTGCCTGGTATGTAAGTGGTTAGTGCGGCCATTTGCGCTTCGGTACTTGAAACGAGCTTTTCGGCTTGAGCGTTTGCTAAATCAGCTTCATTCTGTTTAGCGCACGAAAAAACTGTAAGCCCCATTACAGTAGCTACAGCTAGCATTTTTAAGTTTCTTTTCATTGTTTTAAATTTTTAAGTTCTTATAGATGACTGATTTAAAGAGAGAAAGGACCGTATTTGGTTATAGTGTGTTAAGCTAATATATAAGGGCCTATTTGTTAAATTTGGTTAAAAATTGTAGCATCGGGTTTAAAAGTTTATTTTTGCTAAATGAAGATAGTGGCCAGGTTTTTACTTCCTATGGTTGTTCTTATAACAGCTTTAGGCTCATGTAGTAAAGACAATTATAATGCGGAGGAACAAGCGAAGAAGGATGATGCCTTAATTGTTGATTTTATTGCCAAAAACAATATTCAAGCAACAAAGCACAGTTCTGGACTGTATTATCAAATTATTAACCAAGGTACGGGGGCAAGCGTTACTGCGGCTTCTACCGTTGGTGTAAACTACGAAGGAAAACTGTTGAATGGTACACAGTTCGATAAATCTACACAGACCGTTACTTTTCCCTTAACTGGTGTGATTCAAGGTTGGACTATTGGCGTGCCTTTGATTAAAGTAGGCGGACGTATCAGATTGATCCTCCCTTCTACTTTGGCTTATGGTAACCAGTCACCCGGTCCAGGCATTCCTAAAAATTCGGTTTTAGACTTTACTATTGATTTACTCCATGCACAATAAAAATTTAATGCGTAAAATAACTAATTATTTGCTGGCGCTGTTCTCAGTGCTAATACTTTTTACATCTTGTAAGAAGGAATACGAAACAACTGAAGAGCTAGATAATAGAAATATTAAAAACTATAAAAATGCACACCCCAACCTAATATTTAATGATGTTGATGGCTATAGTTATAGTATCACGGCACCGGGAACAGGTAGCGCAGTGGTAAATACTGATTCTATTTACTATTCGTACGTTTTTAAATCTACTTCGGGGACAGTTTATAATCAAACAAGTGATTTGGTTATTCCGGGAACTCTGTTAGGTTATGCCGATCGATTTACAGTTGGTGGAAAGGCTTATAGCTTTTCTCCGGTGAGAGAGGTTTTAGGAAAGCTAAAGCGAGGAGGGAAAGCAACTCTTCTTCTTCCTTCTAGAATGGCTTTTGGCAAAAATGGGTTAAGTAATTTTGGAATTGGTCCTAATGAAACCATTGTAGTAGAATTAGGTCTTTATACTTTTGAAAAAAGGCATGAAGTTGATAATTATGAAATGTCAACTTTTATTACAAGGAATAATTTAACTTTCAATACAGACCCATCGGGTATAAAATTTAATGTTGTCACCCCAGGAACTGGGACTAAGCAGATTGAAAGCGGCTCGAATATCACTGCTAATTATACCGTAAGATATTTAGATGGAACTGTTTTGCAAACGGGTGCTGGTTTTTCCGCAAAAATGGATGACCTAAATTTGTATAAGGGATGGAGAATCATGTTGCCAGGCCGTCTCACTGCTGGAGGTAAATTAAGAATGCTGCTGCCTGCACATCTAGGTGATGGTGTAAATTCATTGGATTTTGATGTGGAGGTCGTTACCGTTACAGACTAAGATTAAGTATCTTTTTGATAAAAAAAGCCAGCAACTAGCTGGCTTTTTCATTTAATGCCCTTTTGTAACTTTCTAAAGCTCTGTTGCGGGCAAACTCATGGTTTACGATTGGGATAGGCACGATGGCCTTCTGGTATTCAGGTGCCCATTTAAACACATACTCCATTTTAGGGTCAAACTTTTTGAGCTGTAGCTCAGGGTTAAATACCCTAAAATAAGGCGCAGCATCGTTACCGCTCCCACAGGCCCATTGCCACCCACCAACATTGCTGGCCTGTTCATAATCTAAAAGCTTTTCAGCAAAATAAGCTTCGCCCCATCGCCAATCAATTAATAAGTGTTTGCATAAAAAACTAGCAACCACCATACGTACGCGGTTATGCATAAAGCCCGTATTGTTCAGTTCACGCATACCTGCATCTACCAAAGGATAGCCTGTTTCCCCTTTGCACCAAAGCTCAAATTCTTTTTCGTTATTTCGCCAATTGATTTTATCGTAGTCAGGCTTAAAGGAAGTATTAACGGTTTTTGGGAAGTGCCATAAAATCATCATGTAAAATTCACGCCAAGCTAATTCAGATACCCATTTTTCGGCCTTGTGGGCAAGGGCTTTACTTACAACCTGCCTAATGCTTATCGTGCCAAAGCGTAAATGCAAGCCAAGTTTAGTGGTAGCATCTTTGGAGGGGTAATCTCTGTCTGTTTCGTAGCCATCTAATTTGTCCTCAAACTGGATAGTTGGAAATTTGACACCGCTAGCAGAAAACCCAATGTCTTCTAAGGAAGGGAACTTAAATTTTCCTTGTTCTGTCCCTTCGGGAAGATGGGTGTTTATTTGATATAAATTTTGTAGATACTTGTTGGTAGGATAAGTTTTTAAATAAAAATCATTAAGCTTTAATTTCCATTGCTTGTAATACGGAGTGAAAACCGTATAAGGCGTTCCGTCTGTTTTTTGTATTTCACCTTTTTCAAAAATTACTTGGTCTTTGTAAGTGTGAAAGGCAATGCCGTTTTGTTTTAGCAGATTAGCTATTTCTTCGTCTCGCTCTCTGGCATAAGGTTCATAATCATGGTTGGTGTAAACACCCTGCACCTTAAAATCGTTAATAATTTCCTGCCACGCTTGTTGAGGTGTTTGGTTCTTAACGAGTATGCATGAACCATTCTTGACTAATTGCTGGTTGATGTTGCCTAACTGTTGGTGGATAAAATCTACCCTCGCATCTTTTCTATTTTCCAGTTGATTTAAAATATTGGCGTCGAAAATGAAAATGACGAGTACCGGATAGCCAGATCTAAGAGCATGGTACATTGAGGCATGGTCCTCTAATCTCAAATCTCTTCGTAGCCAACAAATACTAATGGCGTGTGCATTACTTTTTTTGCTCATAAATTGCGGTTAAAGCATTTTCGAGGGTCAAATATCTGAATTGAAATCCAGTATTCAAGATCTTTTGCGCTGAAGTATTATTGCTGATTAGTGGTAGGATACTCATTTCACCCAAAATTAGTTTTAAGATAAATTTTGGAACATTAATAGGCCAAACAGGTCTATGCAAAGCTTTGGCTAGTGCCTTGGTAAAGGTAGCATTGGTTACCGGCGAAGGGGCTGTGGCATTGTAAGCATCGAACATTAAAGTATCTTCCACAGCATTGATATAGATGTTCACTAGATCATCCATATGTATCCAAGGCATCCATTGCTTGCCCGTGCCAAGGGCTGCGCCCACAAAATTTTTTATCGGTTTTTCCAAGGTAGGCAAAGCACCCCCTCTTTCACTCAATACAATGCCTGTTCTCAACTTCACTACTCTAATCCCTAAGGCTATGCCTTGGTCTGCGGCTTTTTCCCATTCAATACAGCAATGGGCCATAAAGTCATCTCCTGCTGCGCTTTCTTCATCTAAAATCTCATCGCCTCTATTTCCATAATAGCCTACACCCGAAGCAGAAATATAACTTTCAATAGGTGTATTAGTCTCTTTAATGGCTTTAAAGAGAAGCTCGGTGGATTTCACCCGACTATCGATGATCTGTTGTTTGCGTTGCCTGTTCCATGGCTGGTCGGCAATGCCTTCTCCCGCTAGATTAATGACGGTATCCACTCCAGTAAGAGCATCTTTGTCGATTTGTTGCTCGTCAACATTCCAGAGAAAAACCTTTATGCCCGCTTTTGGTGTGGGCTTCCTTGTTAAAATACTTACCTGATGTCCTTTTGCCTGTAGCTGTGCAACCAATTCTTGGCCTATTAGGCCAGTTGCACCTGCAATGAGAATGTTTTTTGCCATATCAACTAAACCCTAAATTAGAGAATTAGTTTTAATGGGATGCATTGTCCTATTTCTTTGTGTATTTCTTAAAGAAATCAATGATGGTTTGGTTGGCATTTCTAGGGTATTCATGTCCACCGCCATGTAAGAAAATAATAACATCATTTCCATTTTTACCCGCATATAAAGTGGCATTGCTATCTAGTTTTACTCCCTCTTTGGTACAGCCATTGATGTTTAATGCCATGTTGTAGGTTGCCTTTTGCATGAACGGCTTTACCAAAGGATCTGCTTCGCCCATTAAGTGTAAGGCAGGTTTTGGCGTAAGGCTGGTTCTTAACTTACCGGCTGCCGTGGCCGTTGGTGCAAAGGCTGCAAACTCCTTAGCTCTTGTTGCCCAAAGCAAATAGGTAAAACCACCACCATTGGAATGGCCTGTAGCATAAATTCTATTATTGTCAATATGATAATCTGTTTTAAGCGTTTTAAGCATGGCATCAAAAAACTGCAAATCTCTGTTGCTTTCCGTTTCACTGCTCATTACCCACCCACTTCTTTTACCTTCGGGATCTGTAAGCAAGCCAGGAGTGTTCAATCCCTGCGGGCAAATGAAAATGGCATCTGGCCAAAGTTTGTCAAAACCTCTTGTTCTGTACATGTTCAACATGGTTCCACCGTGTCCGTGAAAAGCAAAAATAATGGCTGTTGGCTTGCTTTTGGCCATAGGGGGAATATAAACCAATGCTTTTCTGACCTCGCCATTAATGGTCCATTCCATTGTTTTTGGACTGTTCTCCTGAGCTACTGCCGATAATAGCGAAGTAAATATGAACAATGTCAGTAGTGGAAGCCTGAAATAATATTTTGCTTGCATACCGGATAGAGTGGTGTTTTGGGATATGGTTTAACAGGCTAGGTAAAAAACATGCTAAAAATGTCAAAACAACTCCAAATAGCGGTTTTGGCCTAAACAATAGCCAATTAAAAACGTTAGTTTTACAGAATACTATTTGGGTTATGGAGAAAGTTTTAGTTACACGCCGCATTAGCGAGAATGCTCTGGAATTGATCAGGAATGAGGGTTACGAATTGAGTGTTTATAGCGAAAGCAGGGACTTAACACCTATGGAACTCATTAAAATGTGTGAAGGCCACGCGGCTTTGTTGAGCGTTGGACCTAATAAAATTGATGAGCACTTTCTTAATTCATGTAAGCATTTGAAAGGTATTGCATTGATGAGCGTTGGTTACGACAAGGTAGATGTTAATGCGGCCATTAAACAGGGCATGCCCATTAGCAACACGCCCGATGTTTTGAGCGAGGCTACGGCAGACGTAGCTTTCTTGTTAATGCTTTCCGTGGCAAGAAAAGCATTCTACATGCATAAAACTATTGAGCGTGGCGAATGGGGGTTTTTTGAGCCTATGAAAAATCTTGGACAGGAGCTTTATGGAAAAACCCTTGGTGTACTAGGCTTGGGAAGGATAGGGCTGGAGCTTGCCAAAAAAGCGAAAGCAGCTTACGGAATGGAAATAGTTTATCATAATAGAAGTAAAAACCAGAATGCGGAGCGATTATTGGATGCCACGTATGTATCTTTTGATGAACTGTTGAGACAAAGTGATGTGCTATCAGTACATGTTAATTTAACCAAAGAAACTACGGGTATGTTTAACCTTACCACATTTGAAAAAATGAAGCCCAATGCCATCTTTATCAATACTGCTCGTGGAGCCATCCACCATGAAGAAGATCTGATTACGGCATTACAAAACAAAATTATTTGGGGTGCTGGTTTAGATGTGACCAATCCCGAGCCCATGGACAGAAACAGCCCTTTGTTAAATATGGAAAATGTTTGTGTATTGCCACATATTGGATCCGCTACAGAGGAAACCAGAGAGAAAATGGCGGTGATGGCGGCACAAAATATCATTAAGGCCTTGAAAGGAGAGCGAATGCCGCAGGTCATTAATCCCGAGATGTATCAGGCTTAGTTTAAAAGTTTTTTTACTTCTAAATTAATATCCTCCCTCTTGATCTCCCTCCAAAGGGAGAGATGGGTACTGTTATCATTTGCTTTTCTACAGGATATTAAGTTTCTGCTGTGGCCAATGCTTGGTGTTGTTGCTATATCCCCCTCTTTGAGGGGGTAGGGGGAGGATTTTTTTATCTCGAAATTAATTCCTCCCTCTTGATCTCCTCCAAAGGGAGAGATAGCCACCGCTATCATTTGCTTTTCTACAGGATATTAAGTTTCTGCTGTGGCCAATGTTACAATTTGTTAGAGTTTGTTAAAATTTTAAAAAGCTATTCTTAAAAGTTATATTTTTATTTCATGATTGTTTCTATAAAGAATGAGCATTTGGTTGTAGATTTTTCTACCAAAGGCGCAGAACTTCAACGTATCATGGGAACCGATAGTGAGGTAAACTACATGTGGAGTGGCGATGCAAAGTTTTGGGGGAAGTTTAGTCCAGTGTTGTTCCCAATTGTAGGTGCATTTAAAGAAAATACCTATTTCTATCAGGGCAATCAGTATTATTTGTCGCGGCATGGCTTTGCCCGAGATATGGAGTTTTCTTACGAAAAGTTAAATACTACAGAAATAGCTTTTAAATTAGGATACAACGAGGAAACCTTAAAAAACTATCCGTTTGAATTTGAGCTGGTCATTAAATACCGACTTCAGGGAGCTAGTCTTCAGTGTACCTACCAAGTGTCAAACCCAAGTAGTAAATTGCTCTTGTTCTCAATTGGTGGTCATCCCGCCTTTGCGGCACCTTTGCATCACCAAGGTGTTTATACGGATTACTATCTGCAATTTGATAATGATGATGAGCTTACTTTTCATCATATTGTAGATAATCTGGTTTTGGACCAAACCACTACTTTAAAACTTGAGGACAAAATTTTGCCTTTAACGCATGAACTCTTTTATGAGGATGCCTTGGTTTTTAAAAATCTGAAGAGCAAACATATCAGGCTGCTGAACACCAAAAATTATAATGGCCTAGATTTTCATTTCGAAGGTTTCCCTTATTTTGGAATTTGGGCAGCCAAAGATGCTGATTTTGTTTGCTTGGAACCTTGGTGCGGCATAGCCGATGCAATGGACCATAACCAACAGCTGGAAGACAAGGAAGGGATTGAAAGATTGGAAAGCGGACAAAGCTGGGAGCGGAGCTGGGAAATCTGCTGTTTTTAAATAAACGTTATCGTCTCCGCGAGTTTACGAAGTAATCTTATGATTATGAGCGTTATGAACCTTGAAAAAGTTCTTAGTTTTAACCTTTTGAATTGAATCGATTTGACTACCAGAAGAGATTTCTTAAAGCAGGCCAGCTTACTGTCGGGAGCAACCGCATTATCTACAATGTTCCCCGAGGCCATTCAGCGGGCTTTGGCCATTAACCCTAACTTGGGCAGTACTTTTTACGATGCCGAGCATGTTGTTTTCTTGATGCAGGAAAATCGATCGTTCGACCATATGTTTGGAGCCATGAAAGGGGTGCGTGGTTTTAATGACCCTCATCCACATATTTTGCCCAACCAAGACAAGGTTTGGGTGCAGCGCGATGCCAAGGGCAATGCTTATACGCCTTTTCATGTCGATATTCATAAAACCAAAATTACCTGGCAGGGTGGTTTGGCACATTCGTGGCCTGATCAAATTGCAGCTAGAAATGACGGGAAATACGACAAATGGATTCCCGCTAAAACTGCAATGTGTTTAGCGCATTACAAACGACAAGATTTGCCTTTCTACTATGCAATGGCGGATGCTTTCACAATTTGTGACCACCATTTTTGTTCTTCCTTAACGGGAACTACGCCTAATAGATTGTTCTTTTGGACGGGCAATGTACGCCCGCACCCTAACGATAAGCAAACAAAGGCAGTGGTGAGCAACCATCAAGCGGAATCGCATAATAACCGTTTTGTGGATTGGCCTACTTTTCCCGAATTGCTGGAAGACCACGGTGTTGATTGGCGAGTGTATCAAAACGAAATTTGGACAGCTAAACTTCCATCGGAAACCGACGATTGGTTGGGGAATTACGGCGATAATGCTTTGGAGTATGTGAAGAGGCATCAAGTGAAACTATCGGCCTATTTCAGGAAAAACGGAGACAAAACGGTAACGCCAAATCTTTCGGCTGAAGAAGTGATTGAAAAGTATAATCGTTTAACGCAACGGGAGAAAAACTTAATTGACAAAGCTTTTACCACCAATATTAACGCAGCAGATTATTTGGATCTCGCTCCCCACACTTATAAGAATGAACAGGGGGAGCAGGAAAATATAAATGTGCCTAAGGGCGATATTTTTTATCAGTTTAGAAAAGATGTAAAAGAGGGGAAACTGCCTACAGTTTCATGGTTGGTGGCGCCCCAACGTTTTTCGGAACATACAAGTTCACCGCTATATGGTATTTGGTATGTGTCGGAAGCTTTAAATATATTGACGGAAAACCCTGAGATATGGAAGAAGACTATTTTTATTGTGAACTACGATGAAAATGATGGCTATTACGACCATATGACGCCATTTGTGGCCCCAAAACCGGATACTTTGGCCCGAGGAAAAGTCTCTGAGGGGATTGATACAGCTTCAGATTACGAGGCCAATGAAGGTAGTCCTATTGGTTTGGGCTATCGTGTACCCATGATTGTAGCTTCGCCATGGAGCCGGGGCGGGTATGTAAATTCACAGGTTTTTGATCATACCAGTACTTTAATGTTTTTGGAGGATTTCCTGAAACATAAAACAGGAAAACAGTTAAAGAGCGAACAGATCAGCACGTGGCGCAGGGCCATTTGTGGAAACTTAACCTCCGTGTTTAGGCCCTATAAGGGAGAGAGACTCAAATACCCAAATGTGTTAGCGCGTAACGAGGTGATTGACCATATCCAGAAGGTAAAAACTAAGCCTCAACAGCGTATTCCTTTTCCGTTAAAAGAAGAAGATATTGCGAAAATCAATGCACACCACGCTTTTGAAGATGGGGCGTCAGCCTTTATGGCTAAACAGGAGACAGGTACTAAGCCTGCTTGTGCGTTGCCTTATTATTTAAGGGTTGATGCTCGTTTAAATGAAGCCAAAACGAGTGTAGTTCTTGATTTCATGACAGATGAGCGAAGTGTTGGCGCACCATTCAATGTTTCGGCATTAAATACCTACAGTGGTGAGCAGGGTCGTAACTGGTACATTGGTGTAAAGGCAAATGATCACATTGAGGATAATTGGGAGATAGAGGCTTTTGCACAAGGTCGTTATGATTTGTCTGTACATGGGCCAAATGGTTTCTATCGTAGGTTTATGGGCAGTAAAGCTGATCCTGATTTGTTGCTTAGAGGAGTGCCCGAAGTGCAAGATGGTTTAAAAAGATATTCAGGGAATTTACAGTTGCACCTGGAGAACAAAAGCAATGAGGTTATGGAAGTGCTGATTGCAAATGATGTTTACAAGACCAATAATAAAACTATAAAGGTTGATGCAGGTAGTAAAAAGATAGTATTGCTTAACTTGAAGAAATACCACCATTGGTATAACTTCAAGGTGAAGGTGAAAGGTTTTGATGACTACCAAGCGCATTATGCTGGCCATATTGAAACGGATGCGGATAGTGTTACCGATCCTTATATGGGTGGCGTAGTGTAAGGTTTTGTTTCTATTGGAGCCGAAATAAGGCTTTGGAAGCTTATACAGTTCGTCATTTCGACCACAGCGAAGCGAGCGGAGAATTGAAAATCAACGGAGTTAAATCTTTGGAATGTAAATGCTTCATCAAAAGATTTTACTTCGTAGCTGCTTCGCGGTCTCGACTACGCTCGAAATGACAATCTTTTATACAAAATATTACCGAACATAGCTTTTCAAAAAAAAATCACTTAGAATTTTATGTTTTATAATTCTGATATTTAGTGTTTTATAAATATTTTTTGCTTTTTTAAAAATTCACGTAGGGGTACATTTCTTTCTTGTTGTCTCATTTTTAAATAAGACACAAATGAAATCATTACACCTTAAAGATCAATTTAACCAAATAAAAAAAGCAACCTGCCTAGGGATTACTTTTTTAGGCTTGGCTTTCCAGGCAAATGCACAGGAAGTAAAAGTAACAAAAGCCCACTTTGGGCTCATTTATCCGTTAAGCACCAACGGTACACACGCACCTTTGGACACCAATAACCTATCTATCCATTTGTTGGCAGGCGTATCATCGGTAGAGAAAGGTTTTTCATATGCCGGTTTAAGCAATGTGGTACGTAACGAGAGCCATGGGGTGCAAATTGCCGGTTTCTCTAATCATATTGGTAAGCAAGCCAATGGTGCCTTATTCGCAGGGTTTTTAAACACTTATCGTTCGGCTAAGGGCAGTCAGTTCGCTGGTTTCGCCAATTTGGCGCAAAAAGATGTTGAGGGGGCGCAGTTTGCCGGTTTCTTAAATACCACAGGTGGCGAGATGAAGGGCGTGCAGTTTGCGGGCTTTGCCAACGTAGCCAGAAATATAAAAGGAACGCAGTTTGCCGGTTTTTCTAATATTGCTAAAGACATATCGGCATCGCAATTTGCAGGCTTTATGAATGTGGCTAAGGATGTAAACGGGAGCCAGTTTGCCGGTTTTATTAACGTAGCCAAAAAAGTTAAGGGGGCCCAAGTTGCCGGTTTCATTAACATCGCCGAAACAAGCGATAGTCCTATTGGAATCATCAACATTATTAAAAATGGAGAAAAAAGTATTGCTGCAACCATTGATGAAAGTCAGACGTCTATGTTAACGTTCAGGTCTGGAGGAAAAAATATGTACGGAATTATTGGTGTGGGCTACAACTTTAAAAACAAAGATGAAGTTTATGCTTTTGAGGCTGGTTTGGGTGCTCATTTCTTTAAGTCGAAATACTTTAGACTAAATATGGAGTTAACGCAAACCATTTTGGAAAGCTTTGAAAAGGGTGAATATTTTAAGGGCACTTTTAGATTATTGCCAGCGGTAAAGGTAGCTCCATGGCTAGAGATTTTTGGTGGCCCATCTATCAATTTCGTAAGTACCAATACCGTTGAAGGGAAAGCCCTACATCCAGAAAGTGATGATTTGGTGATTCGTACTTGGAACCGTAAGCATTCAGATTTTAAACAGTCGCTGCATGTTGGCTACCAAGCAGGTTTACAGTTTGTTTTTTAAAACAGATTTTGATTACCTATTGGTAATTAACCTTGTAAAACTGATGCTGAACTAAATTTGCTTCGCAGCTACTTTGTGGTCAGCATGACGAAACGTTGATTAGCGTCACCCTGAATTTATTTCAGGGTCTGCTACTCACTGGTTAAACCACTTTAATTAGCGATATACAATTAAAAATTAGGTTAAAAGATTTCACACACAAATAAATGAAATATGAAAAGAGTAATTGCAATAGTATTAGGATTGGTCGTCGTTATTCACTTTTCGGCGTGTAAAAAAGATCGTTTAACAGGTAATGGAAACATTATCTCTGAAACCAGAAACTTGGGACAGTTTACAGGAATAAGCTCCAGTGGTGCTACACCTGTTGAAGTTAAATATGGGACGGAGTTTGGTGTAGTAGTTAAGGGCTCGAGCAATATTGTTCCTCGTTATACCACCAGAATAGTTAACAATGTGCTTCATATTGGTTTTGAAAGGGTAAATATAAATAGGGATGATATAGAGGTGACCTTGACCATGCCAACCTTAAACAGGATAGACTTAAGCGGTAGCACCAAGGTTGAAATTGAAGGAAACTTTCCGTTGATCGCTAATTTGAATGTTTCCATTAGCGGATCCGGAAAAGTGGAGGCAGATAATGCCATGCAAATAGACAACGTAAAAGTTGATATTTCGGGCTCCGGAATGGTAGACTTTGAAGAAGTTATGTCCAAAACTGCTGATGCTGATATTTCTGGTAGTGGTAGCCTGAAACTTCAGGTGCAAGACCGAATTAAGGCAAAAATAAGCGGTAGTGGCAAAATTTACTATAAAGGCAATCCGGTAGTACAACAGGACATTAGCGGATCAGGCAAATTGATCAAGTACTAATTTAATTTAAGTTTTATGGCTGGCCAATCATTTTGGCAAGCTTTTGTGGACAATTTTGGTGCCCAGAAGCTTGCCCTGGAAGATCTATACCTATTGCAAAGCAGTACGCCCAACCTTATTACCTATGCTTTGCCTTTCGTAGTGGTGTTTACCGTGCTGGAATTTGCGCTTGGAAAGATTTTTGGGCACGAAGATTATACCCACGAGGAATTGAAAGGCTCACTATGGGTTGGTTTGGGAAATTTATTGGTGAACCTTTTCTTAAAATCGGGATTGTTTATTGGTGCTGTTTGGCTTTATAACCTTTTGCCTTGGCGCATGGAGTTTGGATGGTGGAGCTTGGTGCCCTGCTTTTTGATCTACGACTTTTGTAGCTATTGGTCGCATCGTATTTCCCATTTTAACCGTTTCTTTTGGGCATCGCATGTAGTGCATCACTCGGCAGAACATTACAATTTAACGGTGGCTTTTAGGCAAAGCTGGGTGCAGCATGTAAAGGTGGTGTTTTTTATTCCGGTAGCGCTGTGCGGTTTTCATCCGGTAATTTTCATGGTAGCCAGCCAAATGAGTACGCTTTACCAATTTTGGGTACATACCGAAACCATTGGCAAACTTCATCCATGGATAGAGAAATATTTTGGTACGCCATCTAATCACAGGGTACATCATGGCAGTCAAGAAAAATACATTGATAAAAACTTTGGGGCTACGTTGATGATTTGGGACCATTTATTTGGCACTTTTCAGTACGAAGAGGAAAAACCCAAATACGGGCTTACTACTCCACTTACGGATAAGAGCAATCCCTTTGTGCTTAATTTCCATGAGTATAGGGCCATTGCCAAAGATATTAGGCAAAGCGATGGCTTAAAGGAAATGCTTTTCTTCCTGTTTGCCAGTCCAGCTAAGGTTTATCGGTACAAAGCTAATCAACAACCCAAAAATGATAAACGATATAGGCTCACTCGCTTTTTAAAAGGAATGGTGTTGGGATTGTTTTTGCTGTTGGTGGCGCGATTGTTAATGGCACAACCTCCCTTGCCCGAACCAAAGTTGAAAAACCTGTTGTTCTTTTTGCAGCGCACACCCGATGCCAACACGGTAGTTTACCAATTGAATTTAGAAAAAGATGGCAGCTTAAATGAAAAATCTCCGGTGAAGGCTTCGTGGATCAGGTACGAGGAAGATGGGGCTGTTAAGGAGCTTTCGGGCATTGAAAAGAAATTTGCCTATGGGGTAAAATGCAAAGCTTTGGGTAACGAAGCCTATGAGGTGCGTTTGGTTTCCTACAAAAAGTTGCCCATGTATTTATTGAAATCGCCCGCCGACCAACAGTATCGTTTGTACATTAAAGACGAGGGAAAGGACCTGTTGCTGAAACGCGTTTTTGTGAAAGTGGAAGGTGGAAGTTTTTGGTTCCCCAAGGTACAGTATATCGATTTATTTACCATTGATAGCGAGAATGGAGCGCAAATTTTGAAACGAATTAATTTGTTGTCAAATGGTTAATTGTGTAGCTGAAATCAAACCAATATATTTGAACTATCCAAACGTGAATATAGCCGTACAAACATATAACGATGTTGCTTTCGAGCAACTTTTTAAGTCCCATTACAAGGCTTTGCACAGTTATGCCAACATGCTGCTTAAAGACCTTGATGCTGCCGAAGAAGTAGTACAAACGATGTTTTTAAGGTTGTGGGAAAAGAGGCATCTGTTAGATGTACAAACTTCCGTAAAGGCCTATTTATACAAGTGTGTATATAATGATAGTCTTAACCTCATGAAACACGAGCGGGTTAAAAATAAGTACCAGGATTTTACCCTGCATACCATGAATACCGAGCATGAGTCGGCCTCTAATAAAGTGGAGCTGTCGGAGTTGCAAAGGCAGTTGCAAAATGCTCTAAATACTTTGCCGGAGCAGTGTAGGATTATTTTTCAGATGAGCCGTTTTGAGGAATTAAAATATAAGGAAATAGCAGAACGTCTAGGCATATCTATTAAAACGGTAGAAAATCAAATGGGCAAGGCCCTTAAAATTTTACGCCTCAAGTTAGTTGACTTTTTGGTGCTGGTACTATTGGGGCTGGCCAATTATAATGATTATTTAAATTAAGCGAAGCGATATGAATGATGAGTTATTGATAAAGTTTCTGCTTAAGGAAACCACGACAGATGAAATAAAGCAGGTGCAGGATTGGGTTGCGGAAAGCACCGAAAATGCTACCTACTATCAACAACTAGAACGGATATGGAACGAAAGCGCCGATTTAGCTCCTGCCAATACGGTTAACGAGGAATTGGCTTGGCAGAAATTTAAGCAACGTGTGGAGGAAAAATCGACCGTGCCTGTGGTGAAAAGAATAAGACACAATGTGGTCTGGCTGCGCATAGCTGCTGTTTTTGTGTTTTGTTTTGGTGCTTGGTTAGCCTATCAACAATTTGGGAATACTTATACCGATTTAGAAAGTAACGAGCAAGTATTGAACCAGGCCCTGCCAGACGGAAGCCAATTAGTGCTCAACAAAAATACCAGTATTAGTTACATCACTGATTTTAAAACCAACCGAAAGGTAGAACTGATCAGCGGCGAAGTGTTTTTTGAGGTGGCCCATGATCGTTCGCATCCATTTGTGATTGCAATCAACAAGGTGCAGGTTGAAGTAGTGGGAACTTCTTTCAATATCAAGCGACTTAAAAATGCTGTTGAGGTTATTGTGGAGAGCGGTATAGTGAAAGTAAATAAAGGCGATGAAGAGTTAAAGCTTACCAAAGGTGAACGCGTGATGTTGTTGGATGCTGATGAAAAAATAGTGAAGGAACCTGTAGAAGATGAATTGTACAACTATTACCGAACCCAACTTTTTGTGACTAACAATACGCCTTTACCTAAAGTAGTTAATGTTTTAAATGAAGCTTACGGAAGCAAAGTGCTGTTGAGCGACGAGGTGAAATCTCTAGGTATTTCTACCACTTTACCTTTTAAATATTCCTTGGAAGAAAACTTGAAGACGATTTGCGGCACCTTGAATTTGAAAATGCAGCGTAACGGCGATGAAATTTTGCTGTCTAAAAAGTAGAAATGAAAAAACAGCTATTTATCTTATTGCTCTTGATCAGCACCATTTGTGCCGCACAAACCTCCGTAGTCAACTATAACCAAAGTAACCTTGCAAAAAGGGTTACCATGGATATCAAGGAAGAGAAGATTGGCCTGGTGCTGCAAAAAATAGGGAAAGCGGGAAGTTTTTATTTTACTTACAACGGTGCATTATTTGCCAGAGATAGCATTGTGAATGTTAATGTGCGTAATAAGCCTGTCCGCGAAATATTGGACCAACTTTTCGAAGGTAAGGTAGATTACAAAGAAAATGACGAGTATATCATTTTACGTTATGCGGTCAATCATTTTTCGATTGAGGCAGAGAGTATTGTAACGGCGGAAAATCTTTACAGTATTACAGGTAGGGTGGTGGATATACAAACTGGGAAAAGGGTAAAGAATGCGAGCGTATATGAGAAGCGTTTGCTACAATCGGCCCTAACAGATGATGAGGGCTTTTTTAGTTTGAAATTTAAGGGTGAACATAATGGCATTATCCTAACGGCAAGTAAAGAAACCTATAGGGATACTTCTATTATTTTTCTTTCCAGTATCGATGTAAAGCCCAAAGGATACGATGATCCTGATAAGGAAAAGGGCACTTTTATGTCCAATATGTTGGATAATTTAAAGATTGGACGTTGGCTAACCTCGTCGAAACAGCGTATTCAAAACATGAATATTCCTAACTTTTTAGCCAACATGCCCGTACAGGCTTCCTTAACACCGGGCTTAAGTTCGCAAGGGAGCATGAGCGGTAGTGTGGTGAATAAATTTTCCCTTAATCTGGTTGGAGGATACACTGCTGGAGTTGACGGATTGGAAATGGCTGGAGTTTTCAATCTTAACAAAGCCGACGTAAGATATGTGCAAGTCGCGGGTGTACTAAACATTGTTGGAGGTAACACGGAAGGAGTTCAAATGGCCGGAGTTTTCAATATGGTAGGGAAAAATGCTAATGGCGCGCAGCTATCAGCTGTTTATAACCATGTAAAGGGAAATGTTGATGGGATACAGATGTCTACCATTAATTATGTTGACGGTTCAACCGAGGGGCTACAACTCTCGGCAGTTTCCAATACCGTTAGTGGTAATTTACGCGGTTTTCAAATGACAGGATTGCTTAATATTGTACGTAAGGAGACTAAGGGTATGCAGCTTTCGGCGGTGGGAAATGCAGCATTGAAAGAAATGAGGGGCTTGCAAATTTCGGGCGTTTTTAATTATGCTAAACATAACAGAGGACTTCAATTGGGTTTGGTCAATATATCCGAAACTTCTACGGGAGTAAGCCTAGGACTCATAAATATTGTTAAGCATGGCTATCATAAGCTGAGTATCTCTTCAAATGACTTGATTAATGCCAACGTTTCATTTAAAAGTGGAAATGCAAACCTGTATACCATATTTATGCTAGGCAAAAACTTTGTTGATAATGAAAAGATTGAAACTTTTGGTTTAGGACTTGGCCATGATTTTTTTGCAGGTAAAACACTTTCTTTCTCAACAGAAACTACTACCCAACATTTGCATTTGGGAAGATGGGATTATGCCAATATTCTCAATAAGTTTCATCTTAATTTTCAGCTAAAGCTATTTAAAGGTTTCAGCATTTATGGAGGGCCGGTGCTTAATTACTATGTTACCGAAGCCCCAGATAATTATGTGATTGCAACTGGTTATAAAAGTCAAATAGCTCCGTCAAACAGTAAAAAAATTAATGGAAATAATGCTTGGTTAGGTTGGTCGGCCGGGTTTAATTTGTTCTAGAAACTGCGTTTGGTTTTGTGTATTAATTTTCTCTTTTTGGGAACAATTACAACTTAAAGTTGTTAAATAGAGAAAAATATTCTACATTGTAGTGCATTTGAGTTTAGAAAATAAATTTTATTTGCCGTCAACGCTCATTGGAAATTTATTAACGCTATCTCTCTCATATTTGTTTTTTTAAGCACAAATGCCGCAAAATTTTTAATTAATTGCATTTGCATTTAGTGGGGTTATTTGCTAATAAATCCTGTTTTTTGTGCTGTTACGCTCGGTCTTTATTTTCGCCTCTCATCACTAAATGTGGGTGCCATAAACAAAAATGTTATGGCAGCTTCTCTACTCTCGTTGCGTAGGATTTTTATCCTATGTTTTATGTTTTTTGCGCTGAAATCTAGTGCGCAGAATATTAACAATTATGTTTTCAGTGCGTCCTCTGGAACTTATGCGGCAGTAACAGGTACGGAGCCCGGGACAACCGCAGGTAACGACGAGAATGTCTATCAAAATTTGCCTATTGGGTTCGACTTTTGGTATATGGGACAACGTTATGATAGGTTCTGTTTAAGCGCTAATGGCTGGATTTCGCTGGGAAGTTCGGTTACTGGAGCTATGCCGACGAATAATTTAGCAACGGGTGGTAACAGACCTGTTATTGCGCCATTATGGGACGATTTGGAAGTTTTCCCAGGCATTCTAAACCTTCTCGGCCCTGGTAAAATGAGTTATGTTACCTCCGGCACACCAGGGAATATGGTTTTAACAGTGCAATGGTATTCCATGCGCTGGGATAAAAATTCATTTAATTTACTTACTCTGGCTCTAACCTCTGTAATTACCTTTCAGGCAAAAATTTACGAAAATGGAAATATACAGTTTGTTTATACCCCAGAAGCAGGTGGGGTAAATAATGGCTCAGCCTCTATAGGTATTACTGGGCTTAACAATGGTGTTTATCGTTCGCTGAATGGTGTAGGCGCTTCCCCAACCGCACGTAATGATTTTGAAACGACTACACTTAATGCCAAACCAGCAAATGGACAGGTTTATACCTTCGATCCAGTGGAGCTTACTACTGCTCCTAGTAATTTAACCTTTTCGAATGTTGGGGCTACAGGAATGACACTGAATTGGAATTATGTTTCAAGTAATGAAATAGGTTTTGCTATTTATCGGTCAAGTGGATCCGGCTTCACTTATATAGGTCAAACGGCAACAGGGGTTACTACATTTAATGATACAGGCCTAACTAATGGAGTAAATTATACTTACATCGTGTATGTGATCCGAGAAAATTTGGGGGCATCCGTTACTGGAAGTCAAGTGGCAAGTTGCCAAGGTTTTTCTTTGGCTAATATTCCCTTGGGTAACGTCACCGCTGCCTATAAACTGGATGGCAATGCCAATGATTTTTTCGTCACCAATAATGGCACTTTACAGGGTTCGCCGACAGCGACCACTAACAGGTTTAATATTGCTAACTCAGCCTATCAATTCAATGGTACAACGCAATATGTTTCCACAGCTAACTCTTTTGTAAATCCCACCGTATTTACGGTTTCCATTTGGTTTAAAACCACCACGGCAGGTGGAAAGTTGATCGGTTTTGGAAGTAGTCAAACTGGTGTAAGCACCAATGCGGATCGGCATATTTATATGGCCAATAATGGACGGATTTTCTTTGGTGTAAAACCTGGAGGAATCTTTAAAACGATCAATTCTACCGTCGCTTATGCCGATGGTAACTGGCATATGGCTACGGGAGTTCTATCGGGCAGCGGCATGGCGCTTTACATAGATGGCACTTTGGTGGCGCAAGATGCAGCTGTTACTACCGCCGAAAGTACTACGGGGTATTGGCGCTTAGCTTATGACAACATCGATTCATGGCCCAGCGCCCCCACGAATAGGTATTTTACCGGAAGTTTAGATGATGCTTACATCTATAGCAGAGCGTTAAGTGCTGCTGAAGTCACTCAGCTTTATAATGCTACTGAAGGCATAGGTAGTACCAGTCCGGTTTGCGCCCAAACAACCTTAACGTTAACGGCTAATACTATTGATGGGGCAACTTATTCGTGGACAGGTCCCAATAACTTTACTTCGTCTTTGCAAAACCCCACCCTTACCTATTCTGATGCAGCAAAAGGGGTTTATACGGTTACGGTAAGCAGAAATGGCTGTGTGGCTATAGCTTCTACTACGGTAGTTTCTATGGGCGAAGGCCAGTGGACTGGTAATGCCGGAAATAACTGGGCAACGGCCAATAGCTGGTGTAATGGGATAGTGCCAACAGCTAGCGTTAACGTTTCTATCCCTTCGGGAAGGTCCACTTATCCCACCATAAACACAAATCAGGCTGTCAATGATTTAATGATAGCTACAGGGGCTTCTGTTACGGTAACAAATTCACTTTCTGTAGCAGGTGCAGCTTCCAATAGTGGCACCCTAACGGTAAGCAGTGGGGGTATGGTCTTTAACGGCACCTCGGCTCAAACTATTTCGGCTAATCTTTTTGCTGGCAACTTGATTAAAGATTTAACAATCAACAACGCGGCGGGGGTAACTTTAAATGGAGCCTTGCGTTTAACGGGATTATTGACCGTTAGTGCTGGCGCTTTTAATGCTAATGGCTACCTCACTTTGGCTTCTAGTGCCGCTTCCACAGCACAGGTAGGGCCTGTTGCAGTAGGCGCATCCATTATTGGTCAGGTAAAAGTAGAACGTTATGTGCAAGGTGGGGCCGTCAACCCTTACCGGACCTATCGCATGCTGTCATCCCCGGTGTACGATAATACTACAATGTTTACCAACACGGATACCGAAGGTAACAGAAGCGCGAAGTTTTCACAATTGATAGATAATATGATTGTTAGTGGAAAAACGGGCGCTGCGGGTAATTTTGATGTTACCCATAATAACCAAGCAAGTGCTTGGACCTATAATGCTGGTTTTGTGGAAATTCCCAATATTAATACGGCTGTGAATGCGGGTAGGGGCATGTATGTTTTTTATAGAGGAAACAGGGATAATTTCACAAGCAAAACAAATGCTCCTTTTGCAAATCCCGAAAATACCATTGTAGACTTTAACGGCGTGCTAAACCAGCAAAATGTGACCGTAACTTTGGGTGCAGGCTATAATCTACTTGGTAATCCATACGCCTCCACTATTGATTGGAACTCCTCAAATTGGGACAAAGTGAATGTAAGTAATGCCATTTGGATATGGAAACCCTCTGCCAGAGGTTATGCGACCTATATTAACGGAGTAGGGTCTTTAAATGGAAGTAACTATATTTCCTCTGGCCAGGCATTTTTTGTAAGAACTACGGCCGCTGGCTCCATTAGGTTTAAGGAAGGTGTAAAGGCATCGACACTACAGCCTGCCGTTCTGTTGATGAGTACAGAGAAGAGAAATGATGGGCTGGCGATTATGGAGACAAGGCAGAATGCCGAAGTGCCCCAAAGTCTGGTTAGGATAAGAATGACCCCATTGGCTTCATATGGTGAAGATGAAGCCGTGATTGTTTTTAACGAGTCTAGTAGTGCAGCCTATAATAATCAAGAAGATGCCTTGCATTTTGATGGAGAAGTGGTTAATGTTTCAACCTTAGCGGGTGCCAGCAAACTGGCCATCAATTTTATGCCGCCTATGTCTCAAGCGGCAGAGATTGCCATGAATGTTTCTGCCAATGCCACTGGTAGTTACCTGATGAAATTTAACCTGAATGAATATTATCAACCGCACAATTTGACCTTGAAGGATAATTTTCTTAATCAGAGTATCCCAATAACATCAGATTTTGTTTATAATTTCAATATTGATAGAACAAATGCTCAAACGTTTGGTGCTGACAGGTTTAGTGTGCTGGTCGAACCTCCAGTGACATTGCCTGTAGGGATGGTGAGTTTTGTGGCGAAAAAGCAAAATGAAGGTGTTGCAATTAGGTGGACTACTTCTTATGAGGCCAATAACAAGCTGTTCAAGTTGTATAGGGCATCTAGCGACGGGGTGTATGTTTTAATTGCTGATGTTTTGCCCAAAGGGGCTGGAAATTACCTCCATATGGATGCTGTTCCCTTGCAGGGGGATAATTATTATAAATTGGTTCAGATGGATGCGGATGGTCAAAAAACAGAAATTGGCCCAATAGTGGTTAATTTTAAAATTGGACAACAAAATATGGTATCAATTTATCCAAATCCGGTGATTGATAAATTTAAGGTAAAAGTAGATGGTCTTTTGAGCGAGAAATTTAAACTGAAATTATATGATCTTACAGGAAAAGTGCTACGCGAATATACTCTTTCAAAAACAGAGCTGACCAACGGGTATGAAGTAAATATTGCAGGTTTAAACTCGGGATTTTTCTTCGTCAAAGTTGAGGAAATTGATACAGGAAAAGTGCTTACTGTGCATAAAGTAGTTAAAAACTAGAATAAACGATTATAAGGCATATAATCAGTGTTTTAAAGGTTTGTGGCGGATTGAATTCTGTGGAAGTTTTGTGGATTTTTTTTCACTATTTGGGCAATGTTTTCCAGTGTGGAAATGTGGAGTTATTCCGCTAAGTTGTATGGATATTGGATTCTGCAATAGCTAGGCTAGATCTATAGGTTGTGGCTCGTGATTTGACTTTTCATTAGCATAATGAAAAGACCAAACAAACTTTTATTCATCATATCTACCCTAGCTTTGTCCTTTTTGACGATGCTTTCTTCTGCGCAGGTTTACACCGCGACCAATTACTACTACAATAATTTTGATGGTGGCCAATTAGGTTCGGGGATATCACAAATAGGTACTAGTGCTGCTTTGGCAGTTTCTTCAAATGGAGCAAATAATCTATCCGTTGAAAATGGATACTGCTTAACCACTACGGGAAACAATGTTCCGGGAGCGTATCAATTTTCTTTTTTGTCCAATAATACAAACCTTAATGATGAAACCTTCGGTTGGGAATGGACTTTTATTTATAAAAATAGCTCAAATACTGCTGATCAATCGGATGTAATCAACGCTGGACAGAATTCATGGAAATACTGGGCGCTATCAACAGGTAATTTTGCTAATCCAAATACTGGCTATTATTTAACCCAAGACGGAAACAACCTATCACTGAGGTGGAGATATGACAATGATCCTTGGGGAAATAGGTACAATAACCTAATTAGTTTTGACATGTCATCGCTAGGAGCAGGATGGGAAAATAAAACCTATGCTATCAGGCTGCAAAGATTGAAAAGACAGGGACAGTATGTTTGGCATTTATTTGTTGATGAATACACTTCCACTGTTAGGGAAGCCAAAACCGAAAGAGGTGGAACCGGAGCTTATCATAGTACCTTGGGTAATTATACTGCTACCAATTCAGGTCTTCATATCAATGCCACATCGGCAAACCGTTTCAAATTTGATGAATTGAAAATGTACAGCATGAAATTTGAAATTGTTGGTGCCAATGACCCAGTTTATGGAATTTCGAGCCCACTGTACAATGGACAAAAAGATGCGGTGATTTATGGACTTAAGATGATGAGCCGCGGTTTGTTCGATATTAACTATTTGGTATTGGATGCTTCTGTTTCTCCTAGTAGTAAAGGTTTGAATGACATTATCGAAAATCTTCGAATATTCAAATCAAATGATAGTTATTTTGGTAATGCTGATGATGCATTGGTGTCTAGCATGAATGTAGAGTGGAGGGCAGCTCGTGTTGATCCTTTCCCCCAAAAAAGCAGAATGTTTACAATTGGTGCTGCCGATGGTTCGATGTTGCCTGCAGCTTATTACTGCATTAAGGCCGATGTAAAGAGCAATGCGCCCACTGATGCGACCTTTAGCTTTACCAATCTTAATAAAGTTGGTGGAGAAGATTCGCAGTTGAACTATAAAAACACTTCAGGTGTGGTAAATAGCAGTACTGCTTCGCCAACAATACCCAATGGAAATATCTACGATTGGGTAGGCGCTAGTGGTTCATGGAGTACCTTGTCAAACTGGAAATTAGCTAATGGCAGTAATCCTTCTGTGCTTCCAGGACCTAGCGATTTAGTAAGGATTGGCAATGGTCAATTAAATGCGGCCCCTACTTTATCAGTCAATACTAAAGTGGGCAATTTAATGATTACAGGTACTACGGGCAATACTCCATCGGTTACCATTGATGGTGGTGCTACCTTAACGGTTGCAGGAACTTTTAAGAATGATAGGAACTCAACATTTTCTGGCACTGGCACCTTGGCTGTAGAAGGTAACTGGAATACTTCTGGTGGAGCTATTGATCTTGCAAATGGTAACATAGCGGTTAGTTTTAGTGGGGCTAAGGACCAATCAATCAAAGATGAAGGGTCTAATGCCGGTAATGGCGTGGTGTTTAAAAATGTGTATTTCTCGGGTGCTAGCATCAAAACTTTAGAAGGGGTTGGGAAATTCTCTATTGCCGCAAATGGTTCTATTACCATGGCAGCCAACGCTACTTTGATAGCATCAGGAAATCTTACATTAAAAGCAGATGCCTCTAGTTCAGCTTATGTAGCAGCTATTCCATCGAGTGCGGCGATTAAAGGACAAGTAACCGTTGAGCGTTATGTTCAAGGTGGAGATAAGGGAATGTGGCGTACTTACAGAATGTTCTCGTCGCCCGTTTATGATAACACCACTAATTTCATCAATGCAGATATAGAGGGCAACAGAACTTATAGTTTTACCCAGTTTATTGACGACATGATTGTTTCAGGAGCAGGCGGTTCAGCTAACGGTTTTGATCAAACTCCAAATAATCAGGCCAGTGCTTGGACCTATAACAATAAGTATATAGAAATTCCGAACATCAATACAAGCGTAAATATTGGAAGGGGAGCGTATCTGTTTTACAGAGGAGGCAGAAGTAATTTCAATGCAAAGATAACCGCTCCGTTTGTAAACCCGGAGTCTATCGTGATGACCTATAAAGGAATACTGAACCAGCAAAATGTTACCGTGCCTTTAATTCATGGTAGTACGGGATACAGTTTGGTAGGCAACCCTTATGCAGCAGTGGTAGATTGGAGCAAAGTAACCAAAACAGCTAATATTGGAGCAGTAGTGAGGGTTTGGAATCCTAGTCGCAGACAATATTCGACTTATAATGGTGCCGATGGTGTAAACGGGGGTTCTAAATTTATTGCACCAGGCCAATCATTTTTCGTACAAACTACCAATAGCTCATCGCCGTCAATAACATTTACAGAAGCATCAAAAGTGGTTGCTGGAACCTCTACTAGTAATATGTCGAGAGTGATGTCTGTAGGTAACACTAATTTAGAGGTAACCAGCTTATCTAGCGGACAAACAAATACTGTCCTTATAGAGGAAGAGGAGCCTGCTAGAATTAGAGTACAATTGGTTAGGAATGAAACCGAAAATACAGATGAAACCTTAGTGGTATTAAAAAATGGTGGCGAAGCTACTTTCTCAGGAAATGACGTGACCAGAATGGGTGGCGAATCGGTATTTTTATCAAGTCAATCAACTGATGCTAGAGAATTGGCCATTAATTATATGCCTCATATTTCAAATGTTGAAAAAGTAGCGCTGACTGTTAATGCTGATAATGGTGGAGCCTATACTTTAAAATTCATTTTAACAGATGTTCCAGCAGGATATGTAGTGAGACTAAAAGATAAATATTTGAATACGCTTACCGATATCGCCAACGAAGGAACAACTTACCTATTAAATATTGATAAAAGTAATACGGCAAGTTTGGGCAACAATCGTTTCGAATTACAGGTAACTCCACCAAGTACATTGCCGGTAACTTTTACCGAATTTGCTGGCGTTAAAACAAATGAAGGGGTGGTATTAACCTGGAAAACCTCTTCGGAAGTTAATAACAGCCACTTCTCTTTACAAAGAGCTGGTGAAAACCAAGTTTTTACTTCAATAGGAACCGTACCGGCAAATCAAACAGGTATTTATAATTTATTGGACAAATCTCCATTGGCAGGAAATAACTATTATAAATTGGTTCAGGTAGATAAAGACGGTACCCCAACGCCTTATCAAAAGCTTGTAGTGGTAAAATATGATTTAAATGCCAATGCTTCTTATGATATGCTCATTTACCCAACAGTTATTGAAACCAACTTTACCCTCAAATATGCAGGTAGCCTTAATTCAGATCGCTATACTTTAAAAATTGCTGACGTAACAGGGAAAGAATTGTACAATAAGGAAGTTGCTAAAAACGAGATAATGAATGGTTATACTGGAGCTTTGTCTGACGCATCTTCAGGAGTTTATTTCGCAATGCTTATTGACGCAAAAGGCAAAAAAATCGCTGCCGCAAAGTTGATCAAGAAATAGTTAGATTTTAATCGCTAACTGAACTTTTTTATCAACTTAATCATAGCGTACGCTCTCTTTTTTGGAATAGTAAAAAAAGTTGTAATTAATACTTTTTTGGTATTGTGTAAGTCTTTAAAAATTTCGACTTTAGCCGAATTATTTGATTTACAGAATAATATGTTTTTTTTGGTTTTATTTAAAATGATGAGAGCTAATTTTTAATGCCTATGAATATTTTTACCAAGCGTAATTTTTTCTTCCTGTTTCTTGTTTTGTTTAGTACTACCGCAGTACTGGCCCAGGTAACTGTTACCCGTCCAACGGGAGGACAGAACTTATCTGTAGAAAGAGCTGTGGGAGGTCCTTTGGAACAATTTACTGCTATTGGCGATATTGTAATTGCCGATAATGCCGCTGCCGACTTTACAGCCGGTACAAATCTGCTAATCAGGTTAACGGCACCTGCAGGTTGGCAATTTGAAATTGGGACAGCCACGGTTATTCATGCGGGACCAAAACTAACGGCATCTTCCATAACTGAAAGTACAGCAACCTATATTACCGTTAGTTATACAGCAACTTCTACAGTGTCTGCTGGTAACTCTCTAACCATTTCGGGTTTAAGAGTAAAATCTACCAGTAAAGCAGTAGGTATAGCGGGTAATATCACAAGAACTTCCATTGCAGGGGGAGGAATAATTGCGGGATTCGGTACCAATGCGATAGCGGCTACTTTATCGAGAGCTGCAGGACCTTTTGCCTCATTGCAAGTTTTGCTGCCTGGACAAACCAATTCGCCAGGAACGGCTACGGGACGTTCAAACAGTACGGTGGCTACACCGGTAGCAGGGGCGTCATTAGCGGTTACTGTAAACGCTACAGATTATGCTTTTAACATCATTACTTCAGCACCTGCCCATCAGGTGTCATTAAGTACCAATAATCCCTATGCAACTTTATCTGCACCGGTGACTTTGGTAAGTGGCACGGCAAGCTTTAATGCTATTTTTTACCGTTATAGCTCAGGTACTACAGTAAATTATACCATTACCGCTAGCGATGATACCAATAATGCCATTACTGCCAACACGAGTTCGAACATTAGGCCGACGGCCGGTGCTTTTACAAAATTGTTGATGATAATGCCTGGTGAAACCTATGATCCAGGGTCGGTAACCGGAAAAACAGGTACTGCAACAGCCCCTACGGGAAATGTAGCCTATTCGGTCAACGTATCGGGGGTAGATGCTTACTGGAATAGAGTTAATAGCACCAACTCGGTAGCCATTTCCGCTACAGGGGTAACTAATTTTACACCTCCTGCTGCGGCTGCACTTTCTGCTACCGGACGTAATTTTAGCTTGGTCTTTAAAACTGTGGGCGAAACACCTAATGTAACAGCCACCAACAATACCGATGGTACAAAAACACCTTATACGCAATTGCTACCAGCGGTTGCTGTGGGACCATTTGTTAAACTACAAATATTGTTTCCTGGTGAAACAGCTGTTCCTAACACTGCTTCAGGTAAAACAGGTACACCAACTGCGCAGAATGCAGGGGTACCATTTAATGTAACGGTGAATGCCGTGGATGCCAATTGGAATGTTGTTTCGACTGTAACAGATGAGGTAGCAATTGCTAATGCGCTTGCCGCTGACGCAGCTACATCTGTGCTGCCAGCTAATGCAAACTTGGTGTCAGGTACAGGAACATTTAGTGTAACCTTAAGAAGATCTGCAACTAATCATCAACTGATTGCATCCAATATTACTCAACCATCTATCCTATCAAATACAAGTACTAGCCTTACCGTAAATAGAGGTGCGTTTGCAAAATTATTGATTACTCTTCCAGGAGAAACATATGCCCCAGGAACTGTTACTGGTAAAACAGGTACATCAAATCCTCACCCAGCTAGCGGTAATCTTTCGGTAGTGGTGAGAGCGGTCGATGCATATTGGAACTTTGTGAATACTGTAACTGATGTGGTGCTATTAACCACTACAGATCCAAATGGCTCATTTACTACCAATAATTTGGCTCTGGCTGCAGGAACAAGAACATTTACCGCTAGATTGAGAACAGCGGCAAATGTTCATACCATTACGGTAAACGATGTAACGGATAATACTAAAACATCTTATACCACTAATCCAATAACGGTTACAGGTGGTGCATTTGCCAAATTGGTATTGGTATTGCCTGGAGAAACAGCGGTTGAAGGACTTGTGGCAGGTAAAACAGGAACGCCAAGTAGCCAGGTAGCAGGACAGCCTTTTAATATTTTTGTTAAAGCTGCAGACGCTTATGGAAATACAGTAACTACCGTTAATGATGTGGTTGCTTTTACCGCAACTAGCGATGTTTATGCACAATTGCCACCTAACACTGCACTTGTTAACGGAATTTTAAATTCATCGGCAACTTATCGTATTGGAAGTACCTCTAACAACAGACGACTAACGGTATCTGATGTAACAGATAATACCAAAACAGCTAGTCAAAGTCCAACATTTGTGGTGAACATTGGACCTTATGCTGGTTTGCTAATTGTACTGCCCGGTGAAACTTACGTGGCAGGTTCACCATTGGGGAAAACTGGCACACCTGGCAACCAAGGTATTGGTACGGCATTCAATATTACCGTTAGAGCGGTAGATATTGCTTGGAATACCGTTACTAGCGTTAATGATCAAATAGGCATTACGTCTAACGATCCTTTAGCCGTTTTACCAGCAAATGCACCACTTGTTAACGGTATAAAAACAAATTTTTCAGTAGGATTAAATTCAGCAAGTACTTCTGCAACGCTTACAGCAACTAGTATTACCGATGGTACCAAAACGCCATATACCACTGGTGCTATTACAGTAGTAGGACCAAGCGCTACTACCGATTATTACAGAACTGCTGTGCTTTTGGGCGATTGGAGCAATTCATCTACTTGGGAAAGTTCTGCAAATAATACAACTTGGCAACCAGCCACCAGAACACCTACCAACGCTGCAAAAGGGGTGTTAATTAGAAATACACATACCGTTAACATTATAGGTAACGTTACGGTTGATGATGTTTTAATTGAAAGCGGCGCGCAGGTGAATATTAATGGCGGAACATTAACGATTAATAATAATGCTGCAACTGCGATAGATTTTAATGTACAGGGAGTCTTGCGAAACAATGCTCGTCCTATTGTAATAAATGCAGGGGCTGCATTGCAAGTTGATAACGCAGGGAAATACCAACATCATTTCACCACGGCTTCGGGAACTATTCCTACATTTTTATGGGCGGTAGGTTCTATATGTGAGGTTTCGGGCTATACTACTTTTGCAGGTACTGTATTAGGAAGTGGCCAAACTTTCTCTGACTTTGTTTGGAATTCAACGGGACAAACTGCTGCAAGCACAGCTACCTTGGACAATGCTTTTTCGGCGAGGAACTTTACCGTTACCTCTACAGGAGCTGGAGCCTTAAATGTGGGTGCCGCCACTGTTAGTGGAAACTTTACTCAGTCTGCCGGTACTTTTGTAGTTAACCAGAGCTTAAATGTTGGGGGCAATTTTGCCCTTAATGGAGGAACTTTTACTCCAGGGTCCAGTATCATTACTTTTGATGGCACATCGGCTCAGGGGTTATCAACTACCTCTACGCTTCTTCTACCTAGTGTGTTCTTTAGCAATAATGGTACAAAAACATTGACTTCAGGTAATTTTTCAATTCCACCAACAGGCGTGCTTACCTTAAACTCAGGAGCTAACTTAAATGCAAATGGCCATTTAACGCTAATGTCAAATGCTTCAAGCTCAGCAACGGTCGCAAATATCCATTCAGGTTCATCTATTACCGGAAATGTGAAAGTTGAAAGATTCATCAGTGGCGGTGATAAAAACATGTACAGAACCTACAGAATGCTGTCATCACCTATTTATGACAATGGTAATGCCTCGAATAGAACCTATAGCTTTACTCAGTTTATCGATGACATGATTATTTCTGGTACTGGTGGTTCAGCTAATGGTTTCGATCAAACTGCTACTAATCAGGCCGGCGCTTGGACTTACAACGGTACCCTGTCCAACCCTTTTGTACCATTGCCAAACATCAATACTTCTATTGCTGTAGGTAAAGGCGCTTATATTTTCTATCGTGGAGACAAGTCTAATTTAGCCAATAAAACCACTCCACCTTTCGTGGATCCAGAAAGTATTGTGATGACGTTTGACGGAGTATTGAACCAGAGAGATGTAAACGTTCCACTTACAAGCGGATATAACTTGGTAGGTAATCCTTATGCTTCCAGTATCGATTGGAATTCAACCGGTATCGTAAGAAACAATCTATTAAATAATGTGATTAGAATTTGGAATCCAGCTAGTAGAACTTATACTACATACGATGGTACCATTGGTGTTCCTGCAGGAGTGGCTAGTAATATCATTCCAGCTGGTCAGGGCTTTTTCGTTCAGTCTAATGCTTCAGGTAGTTTAACCTTCACAGAGGAAGCTAAAGTAGGTAGTCAGGCACCAGCTTTGTTAATGTCTACCCCTAATGAGAGCAACTTAATCGTGCAAAAATTAGCGGTAGGGCCAAGTTCAGATTTCACTTTGGTTAATCCGCGTGCCGAATTAAGGATGACACTTAAAAATCAAGGCAGTTTGTTTGAAGAAGAAACGGCAGTGGTATTCCAATCTGGAAAATTAGCACAATACAATGCCTCCGAAGATGTTTCCTATATCAAAGAATTCTCAGAGCAAAAAGTGTTCTTATCTAGTTTCTCTAGCGACAATAGGAGATTGGTAATTAACTATATGCCCGAAATCAATGAAAACTCTTTAGTTAAATTTGATATTGATAAACTAAATGGCAACGGTAATTACCAACTTCAGGTAAAATATAAAGATGTACCAACTGGGTATTTGGTGAAACTTCACGATAGCTTTCTGGGAACTTCAACCAATATGCAAAATGGAGGGGTACATACTTTTGGCATAGATGTGAACAATGCCGCAAGTTTTGGAGCCAATAGGTTTAGCGTTTCATTCGAAAATCCAACCGTATTACCTGTAACCTATGCTTCTTTTAATGTGGTTAAAATTAACCAAGGTGTAGCCGTAAAATGGAATACACTTGCCGAAGTTAATAATAGCAAGTTTTTGGTTGAAAGAGCCGGAGATGACCGTCGTTATATGGAATTGCATACTGAGCTCGCCAAAGGCAATAACTCAAGCTATTCTTTTATTGATAAGACTCCATTAATTGGAAATAACTATTACCGATTGGTACAAATGGACAACAACGGTACAAAAAATCCAACCGAACCACAGGTAATTAATTATACGGGTGAAGTTAACGGAACACTTGATATTGTTGGCATTTTCCCTAATCCGGTAATTTCAAGCTTTACCATAAAATATAATGGTAGTTTGAAAGATAACCAGCAAACTTTAAAAATTGTAAACGCAACC
Organism: Pedobacter sp.; assembly: GCF_039594775.1. Classification (GTDB taxonomy): domain Bacteria; phylum Bacteroidota; class Bacteroidia; order Sphingobacteriales; family Sphingobacteriaceae; genus Pedobacter. The sequence continues at coordinate 119,706 of NZ_JBCNMT010000005.1, forward strand.
GGACAGGTGTTATTGAGCAAAACAATTGGTAAAATTAACTTGTTGGAGGGCCAAGAACTTGATATCGCTAGTTACGCTTCAGGACTGTACATTGTAGAAGTTTATGAAAATGGAAACCAACGTGTGGGTCAGACCAAATTGGTTAAACAATAGTATAAATATTCATATTAAAGAAAAAGGGAATGCCATATGGTATTCCCTTTTCTGTTATTTGAGAAATTTAAGAAAATCAAACTTCATTATCCCTAACAATGCTGCCCTTGTTTCCGCTTTACCTTTTGCTGGCATAACCATGCAAAAGGATGCTGCTATAATAAGATTTAGCTTTTGATGGGCCTTACAATAAATCACCGGACGTTAATCCCCGTTAAATAACAATGATTTTTTCAGTATAAATCCTATCACCTACCTTTATACTTAGAACATAAGTACCCGAAGCCAGTTTAGAAACATCTATCTGGTCGATGATTGTTCCGGTACGGGTTCCCTTGCTTTGTTCATAAACCTTTTGCCCGATGATATTTGCGATGCTTACCGTTATGGTTTTTGCTTCCAGGACTTCAAAGGCCACTGTCAAATCTTTTGACGCCGGAACTGGAAATACCTTAAGCCTTATCTCGTTATCATCTTTATCACTTGGCAGATACAAAAGTTCGCTCGAAAAAGAATTGCAGTTACTGCTAAAACCCGAGGAGACCTGATATCTTCCCGGTATAGTTGGTTGATAAGTTTGCGAAGTGGCTCCTTCAATTTTAACTCCATTTAAATACCACTGGTTGCCTGTGGCAGCACTTGAAACCAAAATATTCCCCTGTTTAGTAATGCCTACGGTTGTTAATGGAACTTCCATTCTTTGATCAGCAAGGCAGCCAAATGCTCTTACTTTAACATCATAGAAGTAGTAATAAAATGAGCTTGGGCTGCTTACATCATTCCCTATAATATTGAACACATCAAGATGTGAACTTAGCGGATAAATAGAACGAGGCACTGTGTTATTCCTGAAAATGGTAGCATCATCCTCATATTCTGTATGGATGCTGTAATTGCCTGCCGTAGGAAATTTAAGATTTAAAGTATAAACCTGACCTTGGTCAGTTAAGTCATCCGCGGCATTTCCAACAACAGGAGTACTTCTTGTAGCAGTTACTTTAATAGTGCTGCTCGAAATTTCCATGCCTTGGCTATCTTTAACATAAAATCTAATTGTTCCCGAATGACCAATATACAAACGGGCACTTTCTAGGATTGCAGGCGCAAAAGTACGTACAAGTACGCCTCCGCTTGTTTGCAGGTAAGAACCTCCCCCAAGCCTGGTTTCATACTTGTTTTTAGGCCCAAAAGTGTTACTGTATTCATTTAAGCCTGCGTAAAACTTTCCGTTAATAGGAGCAATAGTGGTGTTAATGTTATTTCCACTAGCAAACGGTGTAGTTTCGGTAGCATCTTTATACCAATAAATAACGCCATCACCATTAGCTGTCAATTGGTACTGTTTGCTATCATCACAATAAAATGCTGCTTGACCATTTACAACAGGTGGTAAGTTAATTTGCTCCGTTTTGGTGTTTTCGTCATTAGTAGCAATAAAGTCTGTAGCCAAGTTAGTTTTAGCGGTAATTGTATAGATTTTTCCACTCTGTGCAGCATAAAACCCTGGCAAGGTAAATTCTCTTTCTTCCGAAGGTTTAATCGTATTTACGAAAGTCCCATTCAGCGAGGCAATAGTAGTGTTGCCATCTTTAACCATAACGGTTACTGGAATGTTGGAAATATTCTGGGTGCCAAAGTTGCGAATCACTACACTAACCATTTGTTGAGGATTTGCACACTTGGTCAGTGATTCTTTGATTGCGGAGATACCAACGTCGGTAGTTACGTTGAGGAATTTCACCCTATAATCTTGCGTTTCACCTTTTGCATAATTTCCGCAGGATAAAACAGTCGTAGCATCGTTGGTTTCGCTGAGTACAACCCTTAGCAGCGAAAAATTGTTGATGTTCACCGTTGAAGGTACGGTAATATTTGCGGTGAATAATCCAGTGGCATTGATTACTCCACTGGTGGCTACCAGCTCATTTGCATCATTAAAGTCGCCATCGCTATTCCAATCTATAAAAACCTTGGCAACTTTGTTAAAGTTATTCCCACAAGTACCTAAGGAAATATTTAAAGGGTAGGTTTTTGCCTTCTCCAACTCAATGGTTTGCTGGGTAAAATCCTGATAAGATGTGCATCCCGCTAATGCGGTGTAGTTGATATTAGCAATGCTTAGACTGTTTATTTTGGAGTCGTTTGAAGATAGGGGACTTGAGGTGCAATATGGGTTGCCTCCAACACCTGTAACCACTAACGAGTATGCCTGTGCCCCTCTTTGTAAAGTGCCTTTATGATTAATGTTGATGCTGTAGGTTTTACCTGGAACAGCATTGGCAATATAAATCTGCTCTACATTGTCCCTAAAATTATCACCTTTTGTCGCCGCAGCTGATGGGGTTGCAGGATTTAAAATCCAAGGGAAAAATGTATCAGTTCCATCACTAGTTCTCATATCTAAATCGTTTACTAATCTTAGTGTGGGGTTATTAAGGGCATTAGCAACCGGTATTACATCAATTTCTGGGTCGGTCCAGCAAATGGTGGCAATGAGTGGGCCATCTCCAGAGGCCACTACATTGAACGTTTCGGTATTGCCCTGAGCTAATATGCGTTCGGCAATTAAACTTTTAGTCCCATTATTTAAGATTGCTTTTGCGGCGCTCTCACTATTCATTAAGCCCCATCCAAAAATATAATCGGGGCCAGGAGTTGCACCAGCTTCGCTTGCAGTACCTATGGTTAAGCCTTTTAAGGTTGATGCACGCATAAAGGCATTATTTTTTTGGTAATAAAGCTCTTGCAATAATACCAAAGACCCTGTTACACTCGGCGCAGACATAGAAGTGCCTGAAAGAGTAGTGTATGATTGATTGCTAGTGTTGCTCGTAGAGGTAACACTTACACCATCGGCAGCAATATCAGGTTTAATCCTTCCATCATCTGTGGGGCCCCAAGCACTAAAAGAAGAAATGATAATGTCGGTTGGCGTTACTGTTCCGTAAGGCAAGGGATTTACTGCAGCTACAGTCATTACATTTTTTGCTACCGAGTAAGTTCCTAATATATCATAACCATCATTGTTGGATATGCCTTCTGGACGTGGACCTGCATTTACCATACTGCCGCTTGCATTATACCTATAGTAAGTTGTGCCAACGGGAGGACCATTGTCATTGCGGTAGTTCCCAGCCGATTTAACGGGTAGGTAGAAAGGTGCGTTATAGCAAATTCTATCCCACTCTTTTGCATCGCTATCATAATACCCAAATTTGTAGTCCTCAGTTGCTCCAGCCTGCCCTCTAAACTCCCACCTATTTGGAATAGCACTGGTATTTTCGTACCAGCCAGCAATAACTCCATAAGAATGGTTGGAAAGTAGTAGCGAAGCCGCATAACTGGACATTTCTGAATTGTCGTTGTTGAAATCGAAAGAAAGGAGTTTTGGGAGGCCAAATGCCATGCCTCTAGCATTTGGATTTTTGCCAGACGCCATCATGGTGCCTGCAACGTGAGTTGCATGCATAGAACTACCGCTAACACCGTCTTTTACTTCCACTCTGTTGTTTTCGAATTCAGTGTGTGAGGCTAAAACAGCACCGCCATCCCAAATGGCAACCTTGTTAATTGGCAGGGTGCTTCCACTTAAATTGAGCCCTAAAGAGCCTCCGGTGTAAAGCCTATTTGTATTAATGGTTGCCGCAGAGACAGAATTATTGTCTGTGATTTTATATAAGGGCATGCCAAAATCGTCAACACCATGTAGGGTGAAAACTTTTCCTTCTTTAGTTATTCCAAATGTTTCCCAACCTTTTTCCAGTGCCAACGAAAATGCCTTAGTTAGCTTCGTATTTTCTATTTTTTCTAGCGCAATAGAATTTTCCTTTAAAAATGCGGTATTCGTTTGATTGCGCTGATCAGCTTGAGCATATGAATAGAAAGGTAAATAGCATAAAATACTGATATAAATAGAGAACGACAATCCTATTTTAACGCTGCGGGGCATAAATTTTATTAAATCTAAATAAATGATTATTTTGAGGAACAATTTTAAGCATAATTAGATGACTTACATTAAAAAAAATATAACAATTTTATGTTCAATGTTCTTGTTGATGAGTTGTACGTTACAAAATAATGCTAGGCCTAGTATTAAGCAAGGCGTATACGGTTATGTTTATTGGGTGCAGGGTAACATGATGCCTTCGCCAGATGAGCCCAAGGCTAACGGCGGAAGAGCTGTTGAAAAACAAATCAATATCTATAAGGTCGCTACGTTTAAGGACGTAGAAGGACAAGCACCTCTATTTACGAAAATCAACGCCCAATTGGTGAAAGCCATCAAGTCTAATTCCAAAGGCTTTTATCAATGTGAATTGCCGCCCGGGAAATATTCAATTTTTACGATAGAAGAAAAGAACAGCTTTTTTGCGAATAGTTTCAACGGAGAGGGGGAGATCAATACCGTCGAAATTGTGGCCGGACAAAAGGTTAAGCTCGATATTAATGTCAATTATAAAGCGGCCTATTAAAAGTAGTTTTGTAGACGTTAGTAATAAACTGATTTTTAGAGTTGTAAAGAGTATTTTTTATCAGAAAAATTCTTTTTTTCAATTAAAAAAATCTATAATTGCAGACATATTTATAAGATGGCGATAGCCGACTAATTCATAACTTTAGGATTTGTGAGGTATAACATAACAAAAACAATTTACAAGGCTTTTTTTCTAGTTGTTTTGGCAGTCTCTGTCAGTAATTATGTGGTAGCTCAAGTTGAGTCAGAAGATCCTGGGCCCAGTAATCCTAACGATTCACCTAATGATGATATAACAGACTACCCGGTACCAATAGATGGAGGTGTAGGTATTTTGGTTGCAGCTGGCGTAGCTTATGGTATGAAAAAAGTTTACGATAAACGTAAACAAAATAAAAACTCAGAAGCCGCTTAGAACGCTAACCGGCTTTCTCTAATATCCCTTCTCTTTTTAAGATATACTCGAAGATACCTTCTATCGGTTTTTGCAACGTTTTGCCAATTCTAAGATTGTTTTCTGCAAATACAGCTCTTAATTCTTCTTGATAATAGTAGCTAATAGAGCCTACGAAATTGCATTCTAAGGTTTTGTAATTCTTATAATCCTTAACATTTGAATCTATAAACTCTTGGAAACCATCTCTTAAGGTTTTTTGGATGAAAGGATGTTGCCTATGATGAACCATAAACCTACTGAAAGTAGCAAGGTATGAGTTAGGGAAAGGCTTTTGGTAAATGTTTTCGACCACAATGTCTTTGGTAATCTGAAAAGTTTCTTCAAAAATTTCTCTCAGATCAGCCGGCATAGTTTTATGGAGAAATGAAATCAGCATTTTTTTGCCGAAGTAAGTGCCAGAACCTTCATCACCTAAAATGTAGCCTAAGCCGTGTTTGCCATTATAAACGTTTTGACCGTCATAATAAGCAATATTTGAACCTGTTCCTAAAATACAGGCTAGGCCTTTTTTATCACCGCAGGTAGCATAAGCCGAACCTAACAGGTCATGGTCTACACTGATAAAGGCATTTTTGAAAAATGAGGAAAGACCATTGGAAATAATCTCGTGTTTATCAGGGTTTAAACATCCTGCACCAAAAAAATAAACTTCCTTAACTTGACTTGCAATGGCTGAAATATCTTTGTTCTTAGAAAGTATTCTTACCACATCTTGAGCATTTGCAAAATAAGGATTAATACCTTGTGTGCTGAATGAAAGTGTTTCGCTCGGGCTGTAGGCCATCCAGTCTGTTTTGGACGAGCCGCTATCTGCAACTAAAATCATGCTCTAAAATAAAAAAATATTACAAATTTAACGTGCCACTAATCTGTTTTAAGTAGATTTCCGACAATTTTGCTTGATATTTTATTTCTAGGTACCTATTGTTGGCATTAATAGCATTTCTTTGGGCTTCACGTAATTCCAATGGTGTAATATTTCCAAGTCTGTATTTTTCTAGGGTAATATCCAAATTTTGATTGGCCAGATTCACATTTCCCTGCTCTAATTTAACCAGCTCCAAAAAAGTAGTATAGTCTTGATAAGCTTCGGTAAGCTGCGCAACAAGATTTTGTTTGGTTTGCTCCACTTGTGTTTTCGCCGTGCTAATGTTTATTTTGGCATTGCGCTCGTTTTGACGCTGTAAAAAGCCATTAAAGATATTGATGCTAGCAGTTAATCCATAGCTGAAGCCACGGGCCCTAAATTGGGTGTTAAAGCCAGTAGGGGATTCGCTTTTATTGAAATCATAACCACTGTTAAGACTAATTTGTGGATAGCGGTTTCCCTGAATCTGTTTCAAGCTTAATTCTGCCACCTTTTGGTTAAGAATAGCACTTTGCAAAGTTGGGTTTAGCTGTTCAAGTTGAGAGGAGAGTGTAGTGTAGTTGAGGTTTGCGTCGATGTCAAAAATGTTATCCACTGAAAATTTGGTAGTAATATCTCTGGCCAAAAGCCTATTTAATGCTACCATATAGTTATTCAGTAGATTTTTTTGTTGAAGGTAGGTAGATGTATCGGTATTATAATCTACCTGTGCTGCCACGACATCCAGTTTTGAGCCACGCCCTATTTTTAGCTTACTATCTGCTATGCGTAAACGTAGTGCTGAAACATCAATGGTACTATCAGCCGCAATCACTAATTGTTGTTGCTTGGCCATGTTGTAGTAGGCAGAAAGTACTTCGGTAATGGTATTGAGAATTTGCGTATTCACGTTCTTTTGGCCCTGTTGTTCCAAAGTCTTTAGGCGTTCGTAGTTGGCAAACATGCTGAAGCCGTCGAATACCGTCCAGTTAATGCCGAAACCATAGCCCATGTTGCTATTTCTAGCTCCGTTGATTCTTCTTTCGGTGCCACTGGCTTGGGTTTGTACCGTGTTCTGTCTACTGCCTCCGGTAGAAAAATCGCCAGTAACTATAGGAAGCATACCCGCATTGCCCCAATTGGAGTTATTCTTTGCTATTTCTACTTCATTTTTAACCAGTTTAATATCGTAGTTATTTTGTAGTGCAATGCTGATTGCTTCCTGTAAAGTCAGTTTTTCTTGTGCAAAAACCGATGAAATACTACAAAGGCAAATCGTGAACGTTGCGTATATGTATGATTTGATTTTCATTTTCACTATTGGTTTTTCGGTTTTTCTTCATCGGCCAATGCCGCTGCTAGCGATTGCTTGAGGTCTGTATTTTCTTTATGCTCTTTTGACCAAAGGGAGTAGATGGCTGGAATTACAAAAAGGGTTAATATTAATGAGAAAAGCGTTCCCCCAATAATTACCGTTCCCATGCTCATACGGCTTTTAGCAGCTGCACCCAAGGCCATTGCAATAGGCAATGCTCCAATGGCAATAGCCAAACTGGTCATTAAAATTGGACGCAGCCTTGAAACAGCGGCTTCTCTAATAGCTTCCTGTACAGATTTCCCTTGTTCTTTAAGCTGGTTGGCAAACTCAACAATTAAAATACCGTTTTTGGTTACCAAGCCAATGAGCATAATAGTACCAATTTGACTAAAAATATTCCAACTTTGTCCGCATAACCATAGAGATAAAAACGCGCCTGCAACAGCCATTGGTACCGTTAAAATAATGATAATAGGGTCTTTAAAACTTTCGAACTGCGCTGCTAAAATAAGATAGACCAGTAAAAGCGCCAATCCGAAAGCAAACATGGTGTTAGATGAACTTTCTTTAAAATCTCTCGATTCACCACTTAGATCGGTGGTGAAACTTTCATCGAGTACTTTGGCCGCAATCCTATCCATAGCCTCAATACCGTCGCCAATACTTCTTCCAGGAGCTAAGCCAGCAGAAACCGTGGCCGAAATGAACCTGTTATTTCGATACAGTTGTGGCGGACTACTTTCTTCCTTAGCGGTTACCAAGTTGTCGAGCTGGATCAACTGACCTTTATTATTTCGTACGTATACCGAGCTTAAATCCAATGGGTCTTTTCTATTGCTTACGTCAAACTGCCCAATTACCTGATATTGCTTGCCGTTCATAAAGAAATAAGAGAAACGTTGTCCGCTTAAACCAAGTTGTAAGGTTTGGGCAATATCCACAATAGAAACACCAAGGTTTTTGGCCTTGTCTCTATCAATGGTAAGATTAATTTCTGGCTTATTAAATTTAAGGTTTACGTCAGAGGTAGTGAAAGTTGGATCTTGCGATACTTCTTCCATAAATTGAGGCACTTTCTCACGAAGCTTTTCAAAGTTTTGCGCCTGAATAATGTAACTGATGGGTAAGCCGCCTCTCCGCCCTACAGAAATGGTAGGCTGTTGGGTAACGGTTACTTTCCCTTCGGTATATTTACGGGTAATTTTAGTAAGCTGTTCTGCTATTTCTTTTTGGCTTCTCTTCCTCTCTCCAGGGTCAACTAAGCCCATTCTCACAAAGCCCGAGTTGGTAGAGCCCGCACCCCCAAAACCTGGAGAAGTAATGGTGATATTAACATTTTTTTCTGGTATTGAATCCAGAACCATCTGGTTAATCTTCATCATAAACCTATCTGTGTAGGCAAAAGAAGTACCCTCGGGAGTACTAACGCTCATATTAATCGCACTTCTATCATCGTACGGTGCTGTTTCCTTGGGCAATACTTTCCAAAAAAGGAAGATCAGGCCTGCGCAAACCAAAATAATTGGGGCTGCCAACCAACGGCGTTTAAGGAATTTCTCTAGATTGGTTTGATAGCCTTCGTTTAATTTGATAAAATAAGGTTCTGTTAATCGATAAAATTTAGAAGGTTTATGGCCTCCTTTTTTCATCAAATACGCATTTAACATTGGCGTCAGCGTCAACGATACAAAAGCTGAAATTAATACCGCTGCACCAATGGTGACCCCAAATTCCCTAAATAATCGCCCTACAAAACCCTGCAGAAAAATTACCGGTAAGAACACCGCTGCTAAGGTGATAGAAATAGAAATTACAGCAAAGAAAATTTCGTTAGAGCCTTTAATGGCTGCTTCAATAGGAGATAAACCTTCCTCCACTTTTTTGAAGATATTCTCTGTAACCACAATTCCATCATCAACTACCAAACCTGTCGCTAAAACAATAGCCAACAACGTCAGTACATTAATGGAAAAACCAAAAATATACATAATGAAAAAAGTAGCGATTAAGGACACCGGAATATCTATCAGTGGTCTAAAAGCAATACCCCAATCTCTAAAGAAAAGATAGATGATAAGGATTACCAGTACCAGTGAAATTAAAATAGTTTCTGCTACTTCGGTTACCGATCTTTTGATGAATTGAGTAGTATCAAGCGAAACTTTTAGCTTAATATCGCTTGGCATATCGGCTTGTAACTTCTCAAATCTTTTGTAGAACTCTTTGCTAATGTCTAAGTAGTTGGCTCCGGGTTGAGGAATTACCCCAACTGCCACCATGGGCTTTCCGGATTCGCGTAATACTGTCTCCTCATTTTCAGAACCAATCTCAGCAACAGCTACATCCTGAAGCTTTACTACATTGCTACTATCGGCCTTGATGATTAAATTGTTGAACTGCTCAGCGTTGGCAAGCTTTCCAAGTGTTTTTACGGTAAGCTCAGTGGAAGCACCAGTTAGTTTGCCCGAAGGAAGTTCTACGTTTTCTCGGTCTAATGCGGTTACAATATCTTGAGAAGTAAGTCCATAGGAAGCCAATTTGGAAGGGTCAATCCTGATCCGCATGGCATATTTACGCTGCCCTTGTATCTGCATACTGCTTACACCCGGTATGGTTTGTATCCTATCGGCAATTACGTTTTCTGCAAAATCACTCAAATCGGTCACGCCACGTTTGTCACTTTGAATGGTCATGGAGATAATCGCGTCCGAATTGGCGTCGGCTTTACTTACAATAGGTAAACCATCAATATCTTTGGGTAAATTTCTGGCTGCTTGAGATACCTTGTCTCGGACGTCATTAGCCGCTACATCGATATCTTTTCCAAGGTTAAATTCGACCGTAATATTACTGGTTCCTTGGTTGCTTGACGAAGTAATGTTCCTTATCCCATCAATGGAGTTGATGGATTTTTCTAAGGGCTCGGTAATCTGAGATTCGATAATGTCGGAGTTTGCGCCCGGGTACGAGGTTCGCACCGAAATGATAGAAGGGTCAATAGAGGGATATTCCCTAATACCCAAAAAGTTGTAGCCAATTACCCCAAACAGGATAATGATGAGATTCATCACAATGGCCAAAACTGGCCTTTTTATACTGGTGGTTGAAATACTCATATTTACTTTTTGGCTATTTTAACTTTCACATCTGCATCAGGTTTTAGGGCCATTGCACCTGTGGTGAGTATGGTGTCTCCAACGTTCAGCCCCGAAAGCACTAAAATTTTATCTGCTGTTCTGGTTCCAGTCTCCACAGGCACCTGTTGAGCCTTGCCATTTTTGGCAATATAAACCACTTTGCCCTTAAGTACAGGAATCACAGCTTCCGTTGGGATTAATATGGCATCTTTGATAGTCGATAACGATAGCTTTACTTTGGCGAACGAACCAGGAAGTAATTCACCGCTGGCATTTTGTGCCAAGGCTTTAATTTGTAAGGTTCTTGTAGTTTGGTTAATACCTGGTTCTATAGCGAATACTTTTCCGGAGAAAGTTTTATTGCTACCATCAATGGTAAATGAAATATTGCTATTTGGTTTTAGTTGCGAAACGTATTTTTCAGGGATGGAGAAACTGATTTTTACCGGATTGGTACTTAACAAATTCGCGATGGTGGTGCTAGGGGTAATATATTCGCCCACCGAAATGTTGCGCAAGCCCACTTTGCCACTAAAAGGTGCTATAATGGTCGTTTTGGCAAGCTGTGCTCTGATTAATTGCACTTGCGATTTCAAAGCTTGCAATTCGGCCAAAGAGGTGTCGTATTCCTCTTGACTAATGGCGCCCTTTGCCAATAATTGCTTGGCCCTGTTTTCATTACTTGCCGACAGGTTTTCCCTTGTGACTACTTCTCTAAGCTGAGCTTGTATATCTCGATCATTGATTTTAACCAAGGTTGTACCTTTACTTACATTACTGCCCTCTTTGAAATAAATACCAGTAACCAATCCAGAAACCTCGCTTCTCAACGTAACGGCTTCGTTGGCTTCGATACTTCCGGTAATATCTAAATTGCTAGAGAAATCACTGGTTGTGGCTATAATTCCATCTACATTTAAGGGAGCTCCTCCTTTGCCTTTTCCACCTTTTCCAGGGCCTGCACCGCTTGGTCCTCCACCTTCAATTTTTTTATTTTCAGTAATTCTGTAATAAACAAGATAGGCCAATCCAAGTGCCAATACAAAATAGAATATATACCTTTTTTTCATCTTAATAGTTTGTATTCGGTATAGAATTTTAAATGGTTTATGTCGTCTTCAGTTTAAGCTACTATGCTCAAAAATTGCGAAGTGAATACAAACAAAAATATCTAATTGTTTCACCATTACTAAGATGTACTAACTATGTTACAGCGCTTTGAGGATAAACATTGAGGAAAGAAGTTTTAAATTCTATTTTTGTGCCAATACGCTTGGTATTCTTATGGATTTGAACCCCTTTGTTATACCAGCAGAAAATGTAAATTAAAGAATCAATCGACAAAGTGGTTTTGGTTCTTTATCATTGTGAAACTATTAACTATTAAATGAAAAAAATCCTAGGAGCAGCATTGTTGCTAACATTAACTATGGCAGCTAAATCGCAGGTTAAAATTGGCTTTGAGGTGTCTTTTAAAGAGCCCCAGGCACACTATGCAGAGGTAGAAATGAACATGTCGGGCATTGCCGCAAAAGATTATGTAGATTTGAAAATGCCTGTTTGGACACCAGGTTCTTATTTGGTGCGTGAATTTGGTAAAAATGTAGAAAGCTTTACTGCTACCATTAATGGTAAGCCTGCCAAAGTGCAAAAGGTAACCAAAAACACTTGGAGGGTTTATAATGCCAAAGCAGCAGCCCTAAAAGTTAACTATAGAGTTTATGCTTTTGAAATCTCGGTACGTACAGCATTCATCGATGAGTCCCATGCCTTTCTTTCTTCGGCGGGTATTTTCATGTATCCAGCTGGAATGATCAAAAATCCAAGCACCGTAAAAATTGTGCCTTTTGGTAAATGGGATAAGGTGAGCACTGGTTTAGAACCAGTGGCTGGACAAAAATTCACTTATCATGCGTCAGATTTTGATATCCTGTTTGATAGCCCGATAGAAGTGGGTAATCAGGATATTTTTGAATTTATGGCTTCAGGTGTAAAACATGAGGTGGCCATGTACGGCGGCGGTAATTACGATAAAGAGCGTTTAAAAGTAGACATGGCTAAAATTGTGGAGCAAGGCACCGCAATTTTTGGTGAAAACCCCAATAAACACTACACCTTTATTGTTCATAACTATGCGCAAGGCGGCGGTGGCTTAGAGCATTTAAATTCAACCGTGCTAGGTGCAAGTAGAAATGCATATGGGTCTGAAAGAGGCTACAAAAGTTTCCTTTCATTAGTAGCTCACGAATATTTCCACTTATGGAACGTAAAGAGACTTCGTCCAATTGCTTTAGGACCGTTTGATTATGATAACGAAAACTACACGACCAATCTTTGGACTGCCGAAGGATTTACTTCATATTATGAAAACAAGTTATTGATTAGGGCTGGTGCTACCAATCAAACTACTTTCTTGAATGATCTTATTGGTGGATTAGGAACAGTAATTAACACTCCTGGATCTAAATTCCAGTCGGCTTCATCTTCTAGTTTTGATGCTTGGATCATAGGCTATCGTCCTAATGAAAACTCAAAAAACAGTTCCATCTCTTACTATAGCAAAGGTGAAGTGGTAGGAATGTTGATGGATTTGGAAATTGCGAATGCTACTAAAGGTGCTAAAAGTTTGGACGACGTGATGAAAGCCATGTATGAGCAAGGAAAAGTTCAGAAAAGAGGCTATACCGATGCCGAATTCAAAGCGATGGTAGAGAAAATTAGCGGAATAAGCTTTACCAATTTTTGGGCAAAATATATTGATGGTGTAGATGACATCGACTTTGAAAAGTTTTTTGCATATGCCGGAATTGATGCCAAGGCAGAAATCGCTTCACCAAATAAGCCGTATACTGGAACGACATTGTCGGTTACAAGAAGTGTAAATATTAGTGGTGTTTCTAGAAATTCACCAGCTTGGATTCAAGGATTAAACGTTAATGATGAAATTTTGGCGTTAGACGGTTCAAGCATTAACGAAGAAATGCGCAACATCAAATTGCCAAATCCAGGACTTACTTTGGAAGCCTTGCCAACTATTGCCAAAAAGCAAGTGGGGGATGTAGTAGAAGTAACGGTGAAGCGTGATGGGATGGAAAAGAAAATTTCTTTAACCCTAAAAGAAAGCCCTAACGTGCGCATAAAAGCTAGCTATAATGAAAATGCTACTGCGCAACAACTGGCGGTAAGAAAACGCTGGATGGGTGTTTAAGATAGTCTTATAAACAAAAAGGGCAGCCATTGGCTGCCCTTTTTGTTTAGTTACTTTGTTTTGCGATTAGAAAGTAAATCTAAAACCAAAACCAAATCTTCCTGCTTCGAAATCAGAATTGTCGCCAATCCAAGCAGTTGGTCTCCAGTCAAAACCCATTTGAATAGGTGCTCCTGGAATTTTAAAATCTAAACCAGCTTGTGGAATCAATAAAAAATTAGTGTGGCTATAACCTCCAGCACTAAAGAAATTTAAACCTGGACCACCACCTACATACCATTTTAAGCCTTGGGCACCATTAATGGCACCATGGTATTGATAGAAAGCTTGCAAACGAGTGCTGTGTCCACCAAATAAAACTTCAGCTTGTCCTGCGCCTGTAGCACTAAAAAAATGCTTGATTGAAGGACCAACCAAAGTAGAACCGTTACCGAAGTCAAGACCTAAACCCAAGGCCGTCTTGTAACTTTGTGCATTTGCATTAGATAAGTTCATAGCAAAAAAGGCAACGCCAGCGATAATAGTAAAAAGTAATTTTTTCATAAAAATGTTAATTGTTGTTTAATATATAAGAGCACGCTTATCAACTTCTGTGCCTTTTGTACATTTAAAACAACAATAGAGCAGTTTTTTTGTTTTCTGATAAAACCAATTAGGTGTAAAATAATTATGCTTGCATAGTATAAACTTCATTTAAAAATCCTAAATTAGGATGTTCTACAGCTACAAAAGGCTGTTTTTCAGGATTAGCCAATATAAATATCAATCGTATGTCAGTATCAGTAACGAGAGTTTTCGACCTCCTAAAATATAATCTAGAAAAATTTTCTAAAGATGAGTTTGTCAGCGGAAAAATAAATGGCGAGTGGCGCAAATACAGTACACAAAAATTTTGTGAGTTGACTGACCATGTGAGCCGGGGACTAACGACTCTTGGCATAGGAAAAGGATCTAGGGTGGCTATTATGTCTGCAAATAGACCAGAATGGAACATCTGCGACTATGCTATTTTGCAGCTCGGAGCTTATCAAATTCCCCTTTATCCAACATTGGCTGAGCATGATATCAAATTTATCATAGAAGATGCTGAAATCACCGTGATCTTTGTAGCCGATGATCAACTTTACAATAAAGTAAAAAAGGTGATTGCCGAGGTGAAACATGAAGTGAAAATCTATAGCTTTAATAAGGTTGAAGGAGTAGCCTGTTGGGAAGAGTTGGTAGAAGTAGGAAAGCAAAATTCAGCAGTGGATTTAGAACAATATAGGGCAGCCGTTAGTCCAGAAGATATTTTGACCATTATTTATACCTCAGGAACTACGGGGACACCTAAAGGCGTAATGCTCACCCATGATAATTTGGTGCAGAACTTCAAGATGTCGGCAGTGCTTTTACCCCCAAACGTTACCCATGCCCTTAGTTTTCTGCCCTTGTCGCATATTTTCGAAAGAATGATTCATTACCTTTATGTCTATTTAAACATTGCAGTTTATTATGCCGAGAGTATGGACACAATTGTGGCAGATATACAATTTGTGAAGCCAAGTGGTTTTTCAACGGTCCCTAGGCTCTTGGAAAAAGTCTATGATAAAATAGTAGAGAAAGGGAAAGCCTTAACAGGTATTAAGAAAATGATTTTCTTTTGGTCGTTAAGTTTGGCGGAGCAATACGATATCGAAAAAAGTTGGTGGTATACCTTTAAATTAGGTGTCGCCAGAAAATTAGTGTTTAAAAAATGGCAGGAAGCACTTGGAGGAAATATTCAAGTGATCATTTCTGGGGGAGCTGCCCTAAATCCTCGCTTAGCAAAGGTGTTTTGGGCGGCGGGTTTGCCTGTTTTTGAGGGGTATGGTCTTACTGAAACTTCTCCAGTAATATCGGTAAACCATTTTGACGCTATTAAATTTGGTTCCGTTGGAAAGCCTATTGAAGGCGTACAGGTGAAAATTGCTGAAGATGGCGAGATATTAGTGAAAGGCCATAATGTAATGAAAGGATATTACAATAGACCTGATTTAACGAGTGAAAACGTAGATGCAGATGGTTGGTTTCATACTGGCGATATTGGTGAGCTTACAGATGGTTATCTGAAAATTACCGATAGGAAAAAAGAAATGTTTAAAACAGCGGGTGGCAAGTATGTAGCACCACAGATGGTTGAGAACAAAATTAAGGAAGCACCGCTTATTGAACAAATCATGGTTTTGGGCGAAAATAGAAAATTCCCAGCAGCATTGGTCGTGCCAAATTTTGAAACCTTAAAAGGTTGGTGCAAAGTGAAGGGTATTGAATATGGCAGTAACGAAACCATTGTAGAGAATAAAGAGGTGCACGAGAAATTTCGAAAGTTAATTGATGAAGCCAATAAGGAATTTGGTAAATGGGAACAGGTAAAACAATTCGCGCTGTTGCCTAAAGAATGGAGTATTGATGGGGGTGAACTAACGCCAAAACTAAGTTTGAAACGTAAAGTGATTTTGGAAAAGAACAAAGAAATTATTGAGAAAATATATAAAGATGCAGAAAACTATCATCCAGAAACTAAATAGAAGGATTAAAATGAGCAAATGGCTCGCCATGGTATTACTGTTAAATTTTAACCAGGCGAAGGCTCAGGTAGAAAAAGATGTAAAAGCATTTGAATTCCTGTCAAATGCTGATTCGAAAAAGGCAGGAAAAGCTTTAGAATTTAAAAAAGGCGCTGTAGTATCAGCCCATCCAGAGGCCACAGCAGTAGGTGTCGAAATCCTTAAAAAAGGAGGTAATGCGGTTGATGCTACCGTAGCGGTAAAGTTTGCATTGGCAGTAGTATACCCAAATGCTGGTAATATTGGCGGCGGGGGCTTTTTAATCTATAGATCTGCCAAGGGGGAACTTAATTCTATGGATTTTAGAGAAAAAGCACCCGCACTAGCTTCTAAAGACATGTATTTGGATGCCAATGGCGATGCCATCTCTGAAAAGAGTAAAGAAGGACATTTAGCGGCTGGTGTACCAGGTACGGTTGCCGGAATGGTAGAGCTGCATAAAAAATATGGTAAACTGAAATGGGCCGATTTGGTTGAGCCAGCCTATCAATTAGCTGCCAATGGATTTAAAATTACTAAACAACAAGCTAATGAGTTAAATAGGTTGCAAAACAAGTTCAAACAGTTTAATCCTTTGGGTACGGTATTTATTAAACAAGATGGGGAATGGGCAGCAGGCGACTTATTGGTTCAAACTGAATTGGCAAACACGATGAAATTGATTCGAGATAAAGGCAGAGCGGGTTTTTATGAAGGTGAAGTAGCCAACTATATTGTAGAAGAAATGAAAAGGGGCGGAGGATTGATTTCCAAAGAGGACCTGAAAAATTATCATGCCGCTTGGAGAACGCCTATTATTGGTAGCTATAGAGGATATAAGGTAGTTACCATGCCGCCAACATCAAGCGGAGGTATTGCTTTGGTTCAGCTGTTACAGTCGGTGGAGCCGTTTCCACTTTCTAAATGGGGGCATAATGCCGATTCAACGGTGCAAGTGATGGTGGAAGCAGAGAGAAGAGTATATGCTGATCGGGCAAAGCACCTTGGTGACCCTGATTTTTGGAAAGTTCCTCAAAAGCAGCTATTGGAGCCTGCGTATAATAAGGAGCGTATGGCTAATTTTAATTGGGCAAAAGCGACGCCAAGTAGCGAAATCCAAGCTGGAGAGTTTGCCAGAAAAGAAAGCGAACAAACTACACACTTTTCTGTCGTAGATAAAGATGGCAATGCTGTATCTTTAACTACTACTATTAATACTTCCTATGGAAACTATGTGGTGGTAAAAGGGGCTGGATTTTTCTTAAATAATGAAATGGATGATTTTTCGGTTAAGCCCGGAGTTCCAAATTATTTTGGATTGGTTGGGTATGAAGCTAATGCTATTGCACCAAACAAAAGAATGCTAAGTTCGATGACGCCAACCATTTTGGAAAAAGATGGTAAACTGGCAATGGTAGTTGGAACACCTGGAGGTTCTACCATTATGACTTCCGTTTTTCAAACTATTGTTAACGTGGTAGATTTTGGAATGAATATGCAGGAGGCCGTGAATGCCAAAAAATTCCACCACCAATGGTTGCCTGATCGAGTGGATATTGAACCTAATACATTAACCCCCGAAGCCCAGCAAAAGTTGGAAGCAAAAGGTTATACTTTTTATAAGCGTGGCAGCATTGGAAGAGTAGATGCCATTTTGGTAACTAAAAAAGGCATCTATCAAACAGGGGCTGATCCCAGGGGAGATGACACTGCCGGTGGATGGTAATAAAACGATTGTATAAAATATAGAAAGAGGTTAATGGATGTTGACCTCTTTTTTTCAGTATTTTCCAAGATGCTGAGGATTTCTTTTACAAATTCATTCCCCATCTTGATCGAATGGAATCTACAAAATGGAAATTTTATTTTAAATTTTTAGATAATTTATAAATTGGCATAAAATAAATGCCTGCTTTTTCCGTTTATTTTATTGCCTTTTTTTAAAAGTGTATAGCAAACCACACACTTTTTTTCTTTCTTTAACTTTTTTGTTACTATTGTTAATTTATTGTTTTTCAGTTTGTTGTGTTTTGTTTTTTTGCTGTTGGCTAAGAGTTGGTACAGCTATTGACTAAGATTTGGTGTCTGACAGATACTTATAAAGTCAATATTATGAAACAAAATTTCTTAAAAATTTTTCCGATTGCATTAGCTGGACTAATCATCGGTAACAGTGCCCAAGCTCAAGAAACTTCGGGCCAAAAACCAGCTCTTAGAACCTGGTCAATTGGTGTAAACGCTGGTGCTTTAACCGGTATTTCTCCTTTGGGCGGTCAAAACGATTTCTCAAATTGGAAAACTAGTTTCGGTTACGGTCTATACATCAAAAAACAAATTAGCCCTGCTTTCGCATTACGTTTAGACGGAGTGAGAGGTAAAGTTCGAGGTGACAACTCTGAAACTTTTAATGATGGTACGATAAATACCAGCCCGATCGCTTCTTATAATACTGATCTTAGGTATTCGGCAAGTTTAAGTGCACAGGTTAACATGGTAAACTGGAGCATGTTCAATCAGCACAACAATGCAACGCTTTATGCCTTGGCGGGTGGTGGTTTTGTAAATTACGCGCCAACTACTGTTGCTACGGGATCTAGTACAGAAGTTACTGGGCCAGCGGTTAACAAAATGATTGTTCCTGTTGGTGTTGGTGCGAAATTCCGTTTATCTGAAGGTATTAACTTCGATTTAGGTTGGACCATCAACTTTGTTGATGGCGACAAATTTGATGGCTATGCCAGAGGTAGCAACGACAAGTATAACTACGGTTATGCAGGTCTAGAGTTTGCGTTAGGTAAAGGGAAACAATTAGCTTTCTTTAGCCCAACTGCCGCTACTTATGAAGAGGCTTTGGCTGCTAAAAACACAGCAAATGCACTTAAATCTGACCTAGATGCGCAAAAAGCTGAAAATTCAAAATTACGTTCGGAAATGAACGACTTATTGAA
Source organism: Pedobacter sp. (assembly GCF_039594775.1). GTDB lineage: Bacteria > Bacteroidota > Bacteroidia > Sphingobacteriales > Sphingobacteriaceae > Pedobacter. The sequence continues at coordinate 138,818 of NZ_JBCNMT010000005.1, forward strand.
AGACAGTGATGGTGACGGCGTGGCTGATAAATTGGATAAATGCCCTAACACGCCTGCGGGTACTGTGGTAGATGGTTCAGGATGTCCTATTAAAATCCCTGCTCCAGTAGTTACTGAGAAAGTAATTGTGACTGAAGCTGATCGTAAGGTAGTAAGAGATGCGATTGCCAACCTTGAATTTGATTTAGGTAAAGCAACTATCCGTTCTAAATCTTATGCAACTTTAAACAGAGTAGCTGCTTTATTGGTAGAGAAAAACTTTAGCTTAAAATTAGCTGGCCATACTGATAACACTGGCTCAAGAGAATTGAACATGCGCTTATCGAAAGAAAGAGCAGAATCAGTAAAAGCTTATTTAGTTTCTCAAGGTGCTAACGCTTCACGTATAGAGGCAACAGGTTATGGTCCAGACCAACCAATTGCAACTAACAAAACTGCTGCAGGTCGTCAGCAAAACAGAAGGGTAGAGTTTACTCTTTACTAGAAAATACAAATTGCTTATGAAAAAAAAAAGCCTCGCATGTGCGGGGCTTTTTTGTGTTTATAAATCTGTGTTATGTCGCTGACTTATAATTTTTAATTATTTTATGTATACCAACCCTGAAATAAATTCAGGGTGACGCAAAATAAACGTTCCATCATGCTGATCACAAAGTAGCTGCGAAGCAAATTTAGTTCAGCATCAGTTTTACAGGTTAATTACCAGTAAGTTCGGAGTTGACTCAAGTTATAAGAGTTGATGCTATTTACATTCAGTTGGAGCAAAATCAAATTTCCCCCTTTCAAAGTTAATTGGTTTGTCCTTTGCAAAGTAAGACCTGCCCATGGTAGTTTCTATAATGCCGACACCCATTTTCAAATGGCCATCTTTTTTGATGAATGCCAAAGGATTTGAAAATTCTGTAGGATTTTGGCCAGTTTTAAAAGTATAGTCTACAAATAAAGTATCTCCTTTAAACTCACCTCTTACAATACCATCATTATGAGGTTTTTCCTTATAGTTGATGACCAATTTACCTTCGACTTTTGTACTGTCGATGATGTTGATGTTCATGACCGCGCTATCACCTTCAAAAGCTGAGGTGTAACATTGGGTCACTGTATCGGCTACAGCTTTGCTCGCATGATCATCGGTTTGTTTGTTGCCACTTTGATTACAACTGTAAGCCATTGGCAATGCCAAAACGGCCCATGCAAAGTTTCTAAGTTTCATTTTCATCATTTTATATTTATTTACGTTAATAAACTCTTTTTTCAATAGAAATGTTTAATCTATTGAATTGATGATAGCGAAAAGCGCTTTCCATAAAGTCTTCCAAACCTTTTTTTGCTACCAATAAATAGTGTATAAAATTGTAACTATAGCAATAACCAATAATGCTCCTATGGTAAATGCCCTATTGGTTTTAAACATGCTTGGGTCTATCTCTAATCCACTCGTAACTGGTTTTTTCTTGTTTTCTATCACAGATATAATGTACATGCCTGTTACGCAAAGTAAAAATACGATAGCCATTCTATCAATAAATGGGATTTCATAGATACCTTTGGCATTAGGTACTGAAAAGTTAATGCTCGATAAGAAGGAAAGATCCATAAAATCAGGAGAAAACTTAAGGATTACCGAAAATACAAAGCCTCCAATGGTAGCGAACAATGCAGCATTTGAGGTGGTTTTTTTCCAAAAGAAACCTAAGATAAACATGGCAAAAATACCTGGGGATACAAAACCAGTATATTCCTGTATGTATTGGAAGCCTTGTTTCCCTTCTCCCATTAAAGCATCGCCAACCACTAAGGCCAAACCTGTTCCTAAGAGCATAGAAACTAAAACGGCAATTTTTCCAATGCCCACCAACTTTTTCTCTGAGGCATCTTTGTTGATTGCTTTTTTATAGATATCTAAAGTGAAAATAGTGGCAATACTATTAGCTTTTCCTGCCAAAGAAGCGACAATAGCCGCGGTAAGTGCAGCAAAAGAAAGACCTTTGAGGCCCACTGGGAGTAAAGTTAAAAGTGCTGGATAGGCTTTGTTTGGATCTTGAGCCCCTGATGAGGTTAATAGGCTGTCGGCACTGATATCGCCCATGTTGTTTTTAATAATGTAGTACACCGCAATACCTGGAATTACCACAATAATAGGCATCAAAAGTTTAAGGAATGCTGCAAATAAAAGACCGTTCCTAGCCGTAGGCAAGGATGCGCCTAAGGCACGCTGAGTGATATACTGGTTACAACCCCAATAACTCAAATTGGCAATCCACATACCTCCGATTAAAACACTAATGCCCGGTAAATCCATATAATTCGGATTGTTGGGTTTAAAGATGAGATGGAAATGTTCAGATGCTCCGTTATGTAAATTGGTGAATCCATTTAAAACGCCTTTTCCTTCGGAAATAATATCCAAGGCCAGATAAGTAGCAACCAATCCTCCCAAAACCAATACAAATACTTGGATCACATCAGTATAGCCAATTACCTTCATTCCGCCAAGGGTAATGATAATAGCAAAAGCTGCAAGTAATACAATACAAAGAGTAATGTTAAGTCCAGAAATACCACTAATGGCTACGGCTCCCAAATAGAGGATAGACATAAGGTTAACGACAATATAAAGCATTAACCAAAATATGGCCATGATCATTCCAACAGTGCCGTTATAGCGCTGGTTGAGGAATTGCGGCATGGTAAAAATCTTATTCTTAAGATATACCGGCATGAAAAAGACAGCTACTACAATGAGGGTAACTGCGGCCATCCATTCATAAGCCGCTATGGCTAATCCCATTTTAAAGCCAGAACCGCTCATGCCTATAAATTGTTCGGCAGAAATATTGGAAGCAATGAGCGAAGCACCAATTGCCCACCAGGTTAAGGATCCTTCTGCCAGAAAATAGTCTTTGGAATCGGTAGTTGCGGATTTCTTTTTGTAATAGATGTATAATCCGTAACCGGCTACTACCACAAAGTAAACTAGGAATACAATGTAATCCTTAATATCGAGTAAACTGCTATTCATTTAGTTTTAGTTATTTGGCTTTATACCTAGCAATTTACAAAATCAATGTCGCAAACGTTAAAAAAAATGCTAGTTATTCTAAAAAGAGGTCCTCGTCGTCTGTTAAACTTAATTGTATATTATCACTTCCAGCAATTCCTTCAATGGAACCCTTCACGTGAGCGGCGTTCAATAGGACTTTGTCCAGTTGTTTTTCCCTTGCTTTCCAGAGTTTTTCCATTGCGTCTCTTTCCTTTTGGATGGATAGCTTCATGCTTAAGAAACCTTCTCTAATTGCTTTCCACTGTTCAGAAAATTCATTGCTAGTCAAATAATCATAAAGCATGTGCATTTTATCGCCTTTGTTTTCTTGCGATTTGGCAGCGTTGAATAAGCGTAAAATACCGTCACGTAAAACGGCAGCTAAAGCCTGTACTTCATTGAAAGTACAAATCCAAACACCGTCCTTTAAACCAAAGCAGCTCATGTCTTTTGGCATGTTTTGCGTAACTAGTACCGCAATTTCAGCGCCCTGGCTACGCATGTCTGCCTTTAGTTTCTCTATCCAATCATTAGCAAAGGCAACGGTACGTTTACTCTCATAAATGATGTGTCCGCACTCTTGTCCGAAATTATTCCTTACCGTTTGAATACAATCAGCTCCCCGTACGCCCTTGCCAACTTCTTGTACCAAATCAAAAGGGAACGAGTTGCGTAGCAGTTCCTCTAATGCCAACTCTTGGATTTCGCCCTGTAATTGCATAGAACCCTGTTCCGCCTTGCGCTTCATCTCTTCCGCCAGCTTCTTTTGATCCTCTAGTTGTTTATCTTTTTCTGCCAGTTTCATCTTAAAATCAAGCTCGGCTTGTTGTAAACGCTGGTTTTCGATATTCCTAATATCTATGGCCATTTTTTCGCGTTCTTCGGTAAGCTTTTTTTGTATGGACAGGTCAAGCTCCTCTTCTTTTCGTTTTAAGTCGTTGGCCATCTGCAAATATTCCAACTCTTTCTGACGGGCGGTTTTTAGCTTTTCTTCGTTTTCTTTATTGGCTTCGTCAAGCAGTTTCAGCCTGTTTTCAAAATCGGCACTGATAGACTTGCGCAAATTTTCAGAGACACTGGCCTGTAAAGCTTCTTTTTCCTTTGCCAAACGTTGCTCAAAAGCTTGTTCTTGTAATTTCTTTTGGTTCTCAAAAGCCTCTTCTTGCTGTTTTTTAGAGCTTTCAATCGCATCCAATTTTTTGCGATACTCATCTTCCTTTTGCTTGGTAAAGGATTGCATTTTTTCTCGCAAGTCTTTTTTATACTCTTCCACCATTACTTCTTCTAAAGGAAATGAATGATTACAGCTAGGGCACTTGATTTCTGTTGACATAATAAAATTTGTTGTTTCGGAAAAAGAGTATCAAAATTAAGCATTGTTAACCACAGATGCACGGATAATATTTTTGATTGCTAATAATGATATTGAAATTATCAAATCAGTTGCATGAATTTGATTTTTATTTATCTGTGCATCTGTGGTTAATTAATAGCCAAAAACGTAATTTTACACATCAACTAAATCCGAATGTTCAGCCGTATTTTAAATGCTTATAGAACCTCGTTTTCTGGCTTAAGTCGGCAAACCTGGATACTCAGTCTTGTAATTTTAGTCAATCGTTGCGGTTTTATGGCTGTGCCCTTCATGGGCTTATATGTCACACAGGCACTGCACCGCTCTGAGTCAGATGCGGGAATTATTATTTCGTTATTTGGCTTTGGATCTATTGCTGGGGCAGCCGTTGGAGGAAAACTTACTGATGTTTTTGGTTTTAGGCCGGTGCAAATTATTGCAGCTTTATTGGGCGGAACATTTTTTCTGTTTTTTGCAATGGTTGAAGATTTTACTTGGCTTTGTGTATTGTCAGTGGTCATTAGTTTTTTTTCGGAAGCTTTTAGGCCAGCCAATTATGCCGCCATTGCTTCTTATGCGGCCAAGGGTACAGAAACTAGATCCTACTCATTAAACCGTTTGGCTACTAATATTGGTTGGGCAGTAGGGGTTAGTATGGGTGGTATTATTGCATCATTTAACTATAAATTACTTTTTATAGTTGATGGTGGCGTAAGTGTATTGGTAGCCATAGCCATATTCTTTTTACTTCCTGCTAAGAAGCTCCAACATCAAACAGCTCAGGAAAAAAGGGCAATGAATGTAAGAAAGCCTTGGGAAGATATGCCTTTTATAAAATTTCTTATCCTATCGGCCATGTTTACCACCTGTTTCTTTTTAATGTTTAGGGTGGTGCCAGTTTTTTATAAGGAAGTTTGGCATTTGAATGAAGCGTTGATTGGATTTATTCTTGGCATTAACGGCGTAGTTATTGCCTTGATGGAAATGGTGATGATCAGCAAAATTGAAAATAAGAGGTCTCCTATTTTTTATATTGTGATGGGAGTGATTATTGTATCACTCTCCTTCGCAGTTTTACTGTTGCCTAAATTTATTCCTTTGGTATTGGCGGTGCTCAGTATCTTGCTTTTTACCTTTGGAGAGATGTTCTCTCTTCCATTCTTCAATACTTTTGTAGTGAAGCGCAGTAACGAATATAACCGGGGGCTTTATGCCGCTGGCTATACGCTAAGTTGGTCGGTGGCGCAAGTGGTAGGGCCTACGAGTGGTTTTTACATTGCCGAAAAATTTGGCTATAATACACTTTGGATCGCTGTAACGGCTTTATTGGTTTTTTGTGCCTACTTTTTCAGCAGGTTAAAATTGACCGAAGAATAAAAAATAAATCTTTTTTAAAACCTTTTGTGCCAAGGCTTGTTTAACCTCTAACAAAATCAGTGTTAAACCGTATAGACTATTTAAATTAGCCACATGAAAAAACGCATCCATGTTTTAGAAGATGACAAAGACATTGCTTTCATTATTGAATTTTTATTGAAAGATGAAGGTTACGAAATCCAAGTATCATCTACCTTTAGTGAACTAAAAACAAAGCTTAAAGACTCTATTCCAGATTTATTTATCCTAGATGTGATGCTGCCGGATGGAAACGGTATCGATATCTGCAGAGATTTGAAAACTGATGTTTTTACCAAACATATTCCGGTAATTGTGATGTCGGCAAATGTTCGTAGTAAAGAATTGAGCGAGAGCGTAAGTCCTGATGACTATATCAGTAAGCCTTTTGATCTTGATTACATTGAAAGTAGGATCAAAAGATTGATTGGCGAGAAAAAAGTAGCTTAAACCTTAATCAGACCTCATACTCAAAACCTGTCAGGACGTGTTCTAGGCAGGTTTTTTTGTGTCATAAATATTTCTGACAAATAGATGATATGAGAAATTAAAAGTGTTTATACCTTTGTTTAACGGTGTTAAATAATTTTATGGCACTATAACTCATGGGAAGTAAAGAAAGAATACAGCGTCAAAAAGATGATACCAGAAAAGGTATCTTGGCCGCTGCTTTACAAATTGTGAAACAGGAGGGTTGGGCCGCATTAAGTATGCGAAAAATTGCGGATGTAATTGAATATACGGCGCCAATCATTTACGAGTACTTTCCAAACAAAGAAGGAATCCTGTTGGAACTGACTAGGCAAGGTTATATCAACTTAGGATTAAAAGTTAAAGAAGCCAGAGATAGCAAGACCAATGCAGAAGATCAATTAGAGGCCATGTGGTTAGCTTACTGGGATTTTGCTTTTGAAGAAAAAGAATATTACCAGCTGATGTATGGCGTTCAGGTTAACTGTTGTGAGTTGTACAAGAAAATGCCGGAAGCGGAATATACCACTGATTTGTTTTACGATGCCATTGAAAAATTGTTGACTAAACAGCCGGTATCAGAAGACACTTCTTGTTTAAAATATTATACTTTTTGGTCGTTAATCCACGGATTAGTATCTATCAACCTTGTCCAAAAAGGTGCTAATGATGAGATTAATCAGCAAATTTTAAGAAGTGCTATCAAGGCAATCATTAAGACCATTAACGACTAAAATTTTTTTCGCCCTCAATTTAACAGTGTTAAATTAATTATTAACGTAAGATAAAGTAATAAAATCCCCAATATCATGAATCATATATACAAACATCACCCTCAATTTAACAGTGTTAAATTATTTAACGAATGGATAATTTTGTTTATCATCACCATAGTGCTATTTCTTACCAGCTGTACAGCAAAACCTGAGCAGATGGCCGCCGCTGCACCACCTTTATTGCCCGTAACTACGGTAACTACTGGTGAGCAACAAACTTTTGTCGATTATCCAGCTGCGATACAAGGAACTACGGACGTGGAAATCAGACCTCAAATTGCAGGTACTATTGACCGAATTTTTGTGAACGAAGGCCAGTTGGTAAGCAAGGGCCAGTTGTTATTCCAAATTTCGGAACTGCCTTTTAAGGCACAATTGAATAATGCCAAAGCTGCACTACAGGCTGCGCAGGCTGCAGTTTTAAATGCTCAATTAGAAGTCGATAAATTAACACCTTTGGTGCAAAGTAAGGTAGTTTCAGATTTTCAACTGAAGACTGCAAAAACTACTTATCAAATTGCATTGGCCAATGTTGAACAGGCTAAAGCAAGTGTAAACAGTGCACAAATTAATTTGGGCTATACCCAAATTAAAGCACCAAGTAGCGGTTACATCGGGCGTTTGCCCAAAAAACAAGGAAGCTTAGTTGCTCCTACAGATCCTGAAGCGCTTACCCAACTTTCGGATGTAAATCAAGTGTATGCCTATTTCTCTTTGGCAGAAACTGATTTCATCAACTTTAATGCTAAATACGAAGGAAATTCTGTAGCGGATAGAATTAAGCATTTGCCTGCCGTATCATTGGTTTTGGCAGATCAAAGTGTATATCCAGTTAAGGGAAAGATAGACATGATCAATGGTCAGTTCGATAAAACTACTGGTTCAATTACCTTAAGAGCAGTTTTTGCCAACTCAAAAGGCTTATTAAGATCTGGTAATACCGGAAAAATTAGATTAGGCCTGTCTCACGATGATACGATGTTGATTCCACAGTCTGCAACGGTAGAAATGCAGGATAAGATCTTTGTGTTTGCTGTTGGGAAAGACAACAAAGTAAACAAAGTGGCTATTGCTATCGATGGAAAAGCTGGTACCAACTATTTAATTAAAGACGGCTTAAAATCGGGAGATCAAATCGTTTTAAGTGGTTTAGATAAACTTCAAGATGGGCAACTTATTCAGCCAGATAAAAAAGGTGAAAAAATAGCCCAATTAATTTCTAAAAATTAACAATAACATAATGTTCAAAATATTTATACAAAGGCCGGTACTTGCCACGGTTATTTCCATTTTATTGGTAATACTTGGGGTGCTTGGTTTAACTAAGTTACCGCTTCAACAGTTCCCAGATATTGCTCCACCGTCGGTTTTGGTTACTGCGGTATATCCGGGTGCGAATGCCGAGACGGTTTTGCGTTCAGTAGCACCATCTATCGAAGAATCGATTAACGGGGTGGAAAACATGACTTACATGAGCTCAACGGCCAGTAATGATGGTTCATTGGCCATTACGGTTTTCTTTAAATTAGGTACCAATGCGGATCAGGCGGCGGTAAATGTTCAAAATAGGGTAGCTCAGGCTACCAGCCAATTGCCTGCCGAAGTGGTGCAACAAGGTATTACCACTGCAAAACAACAAAATAGCTTTATCATGGCTATTGGGATGTTTACAGAGGACGAGGCGAAATATGACCAGACTTTCGTGGCCAACTATGCCCAAATTAACATTATTCCGGAAATCAAAAGGATCCCTGGGGTAGGAGCTGCCAGTATTTTTGGTGGAGTAAAAGATTACTCGATGCGTGTTTGGTTAAACCCAACACAAATGGCTACTTATAAAGTTACGCCTAACGAGGTAATGGGTGCTATTCAGGATAAAAGCTTGGAGGCTGCTCCTGGTAAATTTGGAGAGCGAAGCAAAGAGGTTTTTGAGTATGTAATTAAGTACAAAGGCAAACTAACCAAGCCCGAAGAATATGAAAATATTGCGGTAAGAACTAATGCGGATGGTTCTATACTCCGTTTAAAAGATGTGGCTAGGGTTGAACTTGGTGCTTATTCTTACAACAGTTTAACGCGTTTAAATGGGCAGAAAGGGGTTGTAATTGGGGTAATCCAATTGGCAGGCTCTAACTCTAACGAAATACAGATTGCCATTAATAAGCTGATGGAGAAAGCTTCAAAAGATTTTCCAAAAGGGATTAAGCACAATATTTTTTATAGTACAAAAGTCGCCTTGGATCAAAGTATTGATCAGGTAATCCATACATTGATTGAGGCATTTATTCTAGTGTTTATTGTTGTATTTATCTTCCTTCAAGACTTTAGGTCAACGTTGATTCCTGCTATTGCAGTACCTGTAGCTATTTTGGGTACATTCTTTTTCATGCAGTTGTTTGGTTTCTCCATTAACTTGCTCACCCTATTCGCTTTAATCTTGGCCATTGGTATTGTGGTTGATGATGCGATTGTAGTGGTGGAAGCAGTGCATGCCAAAATGGAACATAAACACTTGCCACCCAAAGTGGCTACGCATGAGGCCATGAGCGAAATTACAGGGGCTATTATTTCCATTACCTTGGTGATGGCCGCGGTATTTTTACCTGTTGGTTTTATGGAAGGTTCAACGGGCTTGTTTTACCGTCAGTTTGCCTTTACTATGGCCATTGCCATTGTCATTTCTGCGGTTAACGCTTTAACCTTAAGTCCTGCACTGGCTGCCTTGTTTTTAAAAGACAATCATAAGGCAGTTAAAGAAGGTGAGGTACCAGTTAAAAAGGGCTTTAAGGAAAAATTCTTTAGTGGTTTTAACAGCAGCTTTAATGCCATGACCAACCGTTATGTGAGCAGTCTGAAATTTTTGGTGAAAAACAGATGGTTAAGCTTGGGTGGTTTGGCGGTCATTACCATAGTGACGATTTGGATGGTTAGAACTACTCGTACGGGTTTTATTCCTACGGAAGATCAGGGCTTTATCGCAATTTCGGTATCAACACCTTCGGGAACTTCTTTGGATGGAACCCAAAAGGTAATGACGGAAGCAGAGAATACTTTGAAGAAGTTAGATGCATCGAGGTTTGTAACGGCCATTTCGGGTTTTAACTTGCTAACCAACTCTACTAGTCCGTCGGCTGCGGTAGTTTTCGTATTGCTTAAGCCTACAGAAGAAAGGGGTGCTGTGAAGAATATCGACGAAATCATGAACCAAGTGAGGGGACAACTGGCGGGTATACCTGGGGGTAGTTTCTTTGTATTCAGTTTCCCAACGGTGCCTGGTTTTAGTAACGTAGAAGCCTTAGATATGGTACTGCAAGACAAAACAGGAGGTAAGCTGGATAAATTTAGTGGCATTTCGCAAAACTTTATTGGCGAATTGATGAAACAACCAGCCATTGCGGTAGCATTTACCAGTTTCAAGGCTGATTACCCTCAATTGGAATTAGATATTAACCAGGAAAAGGCCGACCAGTTAGGAGTGAACGTAAAAGATATATTGCAAACGATGCAGGCTTATTTTGGTAGTGCGCAAGCATCTGACTTTAACCGATTTGGAAAGTATTATAGGGTAATTGTACAGGCCGATATTGCCGATAGAGCAGATCCAGCTTCTATTGATAGGGTGTTTGTGAAAAACAAAACGGGTGAAATGGTGCCTATTAATACCTTGGTGAATTTGCGCCGTATTTATGGGTCGGAAACTGCTTCAAGATATAACCTGTTTAATTCTATCGCCATTAATGCAATACCAAAACCAGGCTTTAGTTCGGGTGATGCTATTAAAGCGATTGAAGAAGTCGCCGCTAAACAATTGCCAGCAGGCTATAGCTACGAGTTCTCTGGCCAAACAAGGGAGGAGATTTCTTCTGGTGGACAGTCGGCCGTGATTTTTATTCTGTGTTTGGTATTTGTTTACTTTTTATTGGCCGCTCAATACGAGAGTTATTTGCTGCCTTTGGGAGTTATCCTTTCTATTCCAGTGGGAATATTTGGAGTGTTCTTGGCCATCGGCTTTGCTGGTATAGAAAACAACATTTACGTACAGGTAGCTTTGGTCATGCTTATCGGCTTGCTCGCTAAAAACGCGATTTTGATTGTGGAGTTTGCGGCACAGCGCAGAAGGGCTGGTAAACCGTTGATTGCTGCGGCATTGGAAGCGGCGAAATTGAGGCTGCGTCCTATCATCATGACATCTCTTGCTTTTGTGGTGGGACTGATCCCGATGATGTTTGCCACTGGACCATCGGCACAAGGTAACCATAGTATTAGTATTGGTGCAGCGGGAGGTATGGTTTCCGGCGTAATTTTAGGGTTGTTCATCATCCCCGTACTCTTCATCATCTTCCAATATTTACAGGAAAAGGTAACTGGTGCTCCATTGGCAGAAATCAATGCAAACCCTCAGCATAAACATGAGGAAATTAAATAATATAAAATCATGAGAACATTCATATATAGTTTTTTAATCACCTTCATTTTGGGGAGCTACGGTTGTAGCATTCCCAAAAATGTGATTAACCCGATACGGGATACGCCTTCGCAGTACAGAGGGGTAGTTCAAACTGATACCACAAGTATCGGAAATATTTTAGTCAAGGATTTTTTTGCGACGAAGACTATTCAACGCTTGATTGATAGTGCCATTGAGCGAAATATTGATTTACAGATTGCTATTAAAAATATAGATGCGGCCAATTTGCTGTTAAAGCGGGCTAAAATGGGGAATCTTCCACAGTTAAATTTGCAGGTGACTGCCAGTTCAAATCGTCCTTCTGATAATAGTTTGAACGGGCTTAGTGCTTCGCAGTTTTTGAAGACTACCCACGTTGAAGATTATAATGCCAATTTGGCCCTGAGCTGGGAAGCTGATATTTGGGGTAAAATCAGCAAGCAAAAAGAGGCTTCATATGCTACTTATTTACAGAGTGCGGAAGCGAAGAAAGCGGTGCAAACGAGGATAGTTGCCACGGTGGCGACTAGTTTTTATCGTTTGCTGTTGCTTGACGAGCAGTTAAGCATTGCCAAAAGAAATTTGGCACTTAGTGATAGCACTTTGAAAATGGTGAGTAAGCAGTTTGAGGTAGGTCAGGTAACTTCACTGGCGGTAGAACAAACGGAAGCGCAACTGCTTAAAGCTAGCCAGCTTATTCCACAAATTACCCAGGAAATCAGCATCCAGGAAAATGCATTGAGCGAACTGACAGGTAGATTTCCAACAGCGATAGAACGTTCGGAAACATTAGCGCAATTAGAAATTTCAACGCAATTGGCCGTTGGCATTCCATCCATCATGTTGGCTATTAGACCGGACGTGAAGAGTGTAGAACTTGGTTTGAAAATAGCGAATGCCAAGGTTGGTGTTGCTAATGCGAGCTTGTACCCATCGTTAACGATTTCGGCAAGTGCGGGTGTTAACTCTTTTAAGGCCAGCAATTGGTTTAATGTTCCTGCTTCGTTATTTGGAATTGTTGGTGGGGGCATTACCCAACCTATTTTCAATAGAAAGGAATTGAAAACGCAATTTGAATTGGCGAAGGTGGAAAGGGAAAAGTCGGTATTGCTGTTTAGACAGGTGGTAATACAGGCAGTAGTTGAGGTATCGAATGAGCAATCTAAATTGGAAAATCTAAAAACGGAGTTTGGCATTGCCCAAAATAGGGTACGCACTCTGAAATCGGCAGTGAAAAATGCAGATTTATTATTCAAAAGCGGAATGGCCAATTATTTAGAGGTAATTACTGCGCAATCTAATCTGTTGCAGGGCGAGCTTGATTTAGCAGGTTTGAAGACGGCGCAGTTAAATGCTAGTGTAGAATTGTACAGAGCTTTGGGTGGAGGCTGGCAATAAGGCATAGTATGACAACAATTAAGGATTCATTTCGTTAATGTTGGTTTTTAAAGCAGCGGCCTAATTGGTCGCTGTTTTTTTAACCCTCTCTCCCTAAAAATGGAGAGAGAAGAGCTTAGGAAAGGTTGTGAGTGTATTGAGCGGATGAAGTTAAAAACGATTAAGCACTACCAATTCATTCAGGCCTCGTAGGTTTTCAAAACCTATGAGGTCTTGCTTTATCAGCAATGGGTTTGTCAGGTTTAGCCCATAAATGTGCCTTGAGGGATCCGCCGCATTGATAATGATAATAAAACAAGCTATCTTGCCGTTTTTTATTTCTAAAACTTATTATTAACACAAATGAATACAAACCAAATTAAAAGATTGGTTGCCTTAGCATTATTGGCAACAGGTCCTTTTATTGCGTCTGCCCAATCGCAAAAGAAAAACTGGTACAACTTAGATCTTAAAGCAGATAGCGTTTTTGGGATCAGTACTGAAAAAGCATACAATGAGTTATTAAAAGGTAAAAAATCGACTACTGTAATTGTTGGTATCTTGGATAGTGGTGTTGATGGGGTTCACGAGGACCTAAAGTCTGTAATGTGGGTGAACAAAAAAGAAAAAGCCGGTAATGGTAAGGACGATGATAAGAATGGTTACATAGATGATGTTAACGGCTGGAGCTTTTTAGGTGGAAAGGGAGGTAATATCAACCAAGAGGCATTGGAGCTTACTCGTTTGATACGTCGTGATGCCGCCCGTTTCGCTAACGTTACTGAAGAGAATGTAACTGCTAATGACAGACCTGCTTTTGAGGCTTATTTAGCTATGAAAAAGGAGTTTGATAAAGGTTTGGCAGAAGCTAAAGCAAACCTTGCTGGCTATACAGGATTGAAAAATGGCGTAGAAAGTATTGTTAAAAAATTAGGTAAAGAAAATCCTACTTTGGAGGATGTGAAAGGCTTTACACCGGAAGGACAGGCTGAAAGTACTGCTAAAAATGCTTTGCTTAGGGCTTTGGCCAATACTGATTATAAAACTTTCTATGAAACTAGAGTAAAAGCTGGTTATGAGCATTTTTATGATCAGGTTAATTACAATTACAACTTAACTTTTGATCCGCGTAATATAGTTGGTGATGATGAGAACAATAGCAACGAACGCATTTATGGTAACGCCGATTCTAAAGGACCAGATCCATCGCATGGTACACACGTAGCGGGTATTGTTGGTGCAGATAGAAAAAATGATATTGGCATTAAAGGTGTTGCCGATAATGTATTGTTAATGGCGGTACGTAACGTGCCTAATGGTGATGAGCGTGATAAAGATGTTGCTAATGCTATTCGCTATGCGGTAGATAACGGGGCGAAGGTTCTGAACATGAGTTTTGGTAAAGCTTACTCACAAGATAAAAAAGTAGTAGACGATGCTGTGAAGTATGCAATAAGTAAAGATGTTTTATTGGTACACGCAGCAGGTAACGATAACAAAAACCTTGATGTAGAGACTAATTTCCCAACTAACAAATATGAGGACGGTACTCTAGCAGAGAACTGGATTACAGTTGGTGCATCAACTCCTTATAACGATCGTAGACTTAAAGCAAGTTTTTCTAACTACGGAAAAACTTCCGTAGATGTATTTGCTCCAGGTTTCGGTATCTATTCTACTTATCCAGATCAAAAATATCAAGATAACAATGGTACGAGTATGGCTGCTCCAGTGGTAGCTGGTTTGGCGGCATTAATTCGTTCTTACTATCCGAAATTATCAGCTAAGCAAGTAAAGGAAATCATCATGAATTCTGTAGAGAAAGCAGATGCTTTGAAAGATATTTCGGTTACTGGTGGTGTAGTTAACGCTTATAATGCGTTGAAATTAGCTGCAACCTATTAGAATTAAAAGTTTTAAAAGGCAAAAGTACGAATTGCCTATAAAAAGCCTCGATGTTAGCGTCGGGGCTTTTTTATTTGTCGCTCATTTCGATAATCGTAACGAGCGGAGAAACTTAACCATAAAGAAATAATTGTTTTTAATGAGGATAAAAGAAAAAGATTTAGCCTCGCTATTTTCTTTGTATCTGTTCGCGATTTACACAAGGTCGAAATGACAAATTATGTGCGTTATTGCAGTCATAGTGGGTTGTGTTTTCATCTTGAAACAGCAAAGGTTTAGTATATATTAAAAAAATATTTTTTCAGGTGTAACGAATATTAATTGGAGTCTACTTATAGGCATTAGTGTTTAGCTTGTATAATTATGCCTATTACTGCTTTTCTTAAGTTTTTAAATCAATTGTATCCAATGAAACCGCATTTGCTAGCTTATTTGGCTGATAAAGCAACGACATCTTTCTTTAATAAAGGAAGATTTTTAATTAGCCCGTTGGACAAGGAGGATTGTTTGTATTTTTTATCTAGCGGGGCCGTTAGGGGCTTTACTAAAATTGGTCAAAAGAAAATTACCACTTGGATTGCTGTTGAAAATAATTTAATTGGACGCTTAAGGGCAAGGGAAACCGATGACGAAGTGGAGGAATATATCGAGGCTATAGAACAGTGTGAGGTAGTGAAGGTCAGTAGGACTTTGTTAGACGTACTTTATCTTAACAATTTTGAGCTTAATTACATTAGCCGAGTGCTGGGGCAAAATTTATATGCTGCTACCGAAGAACGGGCCTTTATTTGTAGGTTGCCAACGGCTGAAGAAAAGTATAAGCGCTTTTTAATGGTTTATCCCGATTTGAATGGTAGGGTGCCTTTAAAGTATATCGCATTTTTTTTGGGACTTTCGGTGGAAACGCTCAGTAGGGTAAGAACAAAAATAGCTATTAAGGACAATATATTGAAGGTAAGAATGATACATGAAAAGTCTTGATATTTGTCAATATTTATTTTCTTTCGCTATTGGAATATCATCAATATTGGCGTTTTTTGTGTTAAAATCAAGTGTTATGGACTATTTGCTTGCATATTTCAAACCAATAAATCAAATAAATATTTTCTGCGATAAGGTATTTCTAAAATAAAATGCCAAAAACTTTATTAAAAGGCGATTCTCTTTATCCTAATACAAGGATTGTATTAGTACTCTTTGACTTTCGTGTATTCTAGGGTAGATGAATTTGTTTTACCCTATCGAAAGTTAAACTGCTTTTAACCTTTATTTATCTTGAAGTTGGAGAGAATCCTGCTTTGCTTCAATCTCAACGCTCAAATTTTTATGCCAGTTACCATATTTTTTAACTATTTAAATCAAATATATCCTTTAAAGGAACATTTAGTAACCTACTTATCTGAAAAGGTAACTACCGTTGAATTCAAAAAAGGTAAGTATTTGATTAGCCCGTTAGACAAGGAAGATTGTTTGTTTTTTGTAGTTAAGGGAGCCGTTAGAGGCTTCACTAAAATCAACACTAAAAAAATTACTACATGGCTTGAAGTCGAGAATGTGCTCATTGGTCGTATTCGAAGTATTGACGGCCTTGGCATCACAGAAGAATATATTGAAGCAATAGAAGATTGCGAATTAGTGGTTATCAATAAAGAAATGCTAAATTATCTATATGATAACTATTTTGAGATTAATTATATAGGTCGTGTGTTAATTGAGCGCTCTTATGCTGCCGCAGAAGAACGGGCCTTCATTGCTAGGCTACCGTCTGCCGAATCCAAGTACTTAAGGTTTTTAAAAGCCTATCCACATCTAATAGAAAGAATTCCTTTACGATTTATTGCTTCTTTCCTTAATGTATCCGAAGAGACATTGAGCAGGGTTCGTACCAAAATTGCCAAATGTAACAGGCTTAACCTATAGGCTTTTTTTTGTTGAATGAGTAAAAGAAATATTGATTTTTATCAAGGTCATATTCTTGGATAAGGTATCAAGGACCGCATGATGACGTTTTTTTGTATCGTAAAAAAAACAATATATCATGATCTATTTTAACAACTCTTTTCGAAAGAAATTTTGCATGGCATTGATCATATGCTGTGCTTTTCTTGGGATTGGAATGAGTAAGCTACGGGCGCAAACGCTCGCCGCTGGAGACATTGCCTTTATCGGCTATGATTTCGGTACGACAGATGGCTTCTCATTCATCGCTCTCAAAGCACTCCCAGCGGGTGAAACCATTTATTTCTCCGAACAAGGATGGACGGGTACAGGCTGGGCTGCCAACTCGGAAACCCACTTACAATGGGTGATTCCTGCTACAGTTCCTATCGGGACGATTATCACAGTGATGGAAACGTCAGCAGATACGTTTACTGTTAGTGGTACCTCTGGATTTAGTATTGCATTAAATTCAAACTTCAACTTATCGGGTGGTGATCAGATTCTGGCTTACCAAAGTACTACAGGCGTTGCGCCAGCTAGTCCTATTTTTATTGCTGGAGTTCATGGCGATTATAACAGTACCAACTATGATCCAGTAACCACTTGGAATTCAAGCAACACAGCTGGTACAGCAGAAAGTGTTGTGCCTACGGGACTTGCCAATGGCGTGAACTGTATTTCTCTTTTTCCAGCACCAGGACCTGAACAAGCTTACAGCAAGTATACCGGAACTTTAACGGGAACTGCCACTGCTTTGAGAACTGCCATTAACAATACAGCTAACTGGACCAAAACCGGTACAGCAACTTTGGGTCTATTACCAGCAAATTTTCCAACACCAAATATAACCGCTGAGGTGGTTAATCCAACAGTAACCAGTACTGCCGCAAGCGGTGTTGGAGCGGTAAAAGCTACCCTAGGTGGTAATGTAACTGCCGACGGAGGTGCATCTGTTACCGAAAGAGGGATAGTATGGGGATTAACTGCTAATCCGACAACGTCAGATAACAAAGTAATAATTGGCAGCGGAACAGGGACTTTTAGTTCTGTTGTATCCTCATTGCCAGCTAATACAACCGTAAATTTTAGAGCTTTTGCTACAAATTCTTCAGGAACTGCTTATGGAAATAACCTTACTTTTACTACAAATGCTGCTTTAACTGCTACTACTTCCTCTACAAATGTTTCATGTAACGGAGGTTCCAATGGTACGGCTACCGTTACGGCATCTGGAGGTGTAACGCCTTATACGTATTCATGGTCTCCTGCAGGAGGTACAGCGGCAACTGCTAGTGGTTTAGCCGTTGGTGTTTATACTTGCACCATTACTGATAATGAAGGTAGCTCTATTACTAGAAATGTCACTATTACCCAGCCAAGTACGCTTGGCGCTAGCTCTGCAAAAACCAATGTGAGCTGTAATGGTGGTTCAAATGGCTCTGCTACAGTAGTTCCAAGCGGCGGCACCAGTCCATATACCTATTCGTGGGCGCCAAGTGGCGGTACGGGGGCAACCGCGTCAGGTTTAAGCGTAGGTAGCTATACCTGTACCATTACCGATGCAAATGGCTGTACGATCAACAGGGGGTTTACAATCACCCAGCCTAGTGCAATGTCAATCACCACTTCTAGAACTGATGTAGCTTGTAACGGTGGTTCAAATGGTGTGGCAAGTGTAAGTGTTACTGGCGGAGTACCTCCATATAGCTATTCATGGTCACCATTAGGTGGTACAGCGGCAACTGCTTCTGGATTGGCGGCAGGTACTTATACCGTTACCATTACGGATGCTAACAGTTGTACAGCTACGAGAACTTTTACAATTGCCCAACCAACGGCAATTTCAGTTACGCCTTCGCAAACTAATGTTGCTTGTAATGGGGGTACCAACGGTACGGCTACTGTATCTGTAACGGGTGGCACACCAGGATATACCTATTCATGGGCACCAAGCGGCGGTACAGCGGCCACGGCAACTGGATTAGCAGCAGGAACTTATACTTGTACCATTACCGATGCTAATGCTTGTACTAAAACACAAACCTTTACCATAACGCAGCCTACGGCATTGACGGCCACTACTTCCTCTACGAATGTTTCGTGCAATGGTGGCAGTAACGGAACCGCTACGGTTTCGGTCTCTGGCGGCACGCCGGGCTATACCTATTCGTGGGCGCCAAGGGGTGGTACTGCGGCTACCGCTTCGGGCTTATCGGTGGGCACTTATACCTGTACCATTACCGATGCCAATGCCTGTTCGATTACCAGAACGGTAACGATTACCCAGCCAACGGCATTGACTTCTACCGCTTCAATGACCACTGTTGCTTGTAACGGCGGCTCAAATGGTATGGCTACGATTAACGTTTCCGGGGGGACTGCACCTTATACCTATTCATGGGCACCAAGCGGTGGTACCGCTGCTACCGCTACGGGTTTAGCCGCGGGTACTTATACGGTTACGGTTACCGATGCCAATGCCTGTACCTTGACCAGGACATTTACGGTTACGCAGCCTACGGCAATTTCAGTTACGCCTTCGCAAACTAATGTTGCTTGTAATGGCGGTTCAAATGGTACAGCTACTGTATCTGTAACCGGTGGTACGCCAGGATATACCTATTCATGGTCTCCGACTGGTGGTACAGCAGCCACAGCAACTGGATTAGCAGCAGGGACCTATACTTGTACCATTACAGATGCTAATGCCTGTACTAAAACACAAACATTTACCATTACCCAACCAACCGCTTTAACGGCTACTAGTTCATTTACTACAGTTTCTTGCAATGGTGGTGCAAATGGGACAGCTTCAGTTACTGCTTCAGGCGGTACAGGGCCTTATACCTATTCATGGGCACCATCAGGCGGTACAGCGGCTACAGCTACTGGCTTACCAGTAGGTGTTTATACTTGTACCATTACTGATGCCAATGCTTGTTCTATCACAAGATCAGTTACCATTACCCAACCAAGCGCTTTAACGTCTACCGCATCGATGACTACGGTTGCTTGTAACGGTGGATCAAATGGAGTGGCTAGTATTAATGTTTCGGGAGGAACTGCTCCATATACCTATTCATGGGCACCATCAGGCGGTACAGCTGCAACAGCAAGCGGATTGCCTGTAGGTGTTTATACGGTTACCGTAACCGATGCCAATGCTTGTACCTTAACCAGGTCATTTACCATTACCCAACCACCGGCATTGGTTGTTAACCCGCTTATGCAAACCAATATTGCTTGTAATGGCGGTGCTACTGGATCTGCTTCTGTTTCAGTATCGGGAGGTACGCCTGGATATACCTATTCATGGTCTCCATCGGGAGGTACAGCAGCCACAGCAACTGGACTAGTTGCAGGTACCTATACTTGCACCGTTACGGATGCAAATAATTGCACAAAAACACAAACATTTACCATTACTCAGCCATCGGCATTACAATTGGCTTATTCAGGGGCTGCTGTGGTGAATAAGAATACCGCATTTACATATACTTTCCTAGCAACAGGAGGAACTACAAGTTATTCATACAGTAGTTCTGGTACACTTCCAACTGGGCTAACATTGTCTGCAGGAGGTGTATTGTCAGGCACGCCAACTGTAGCTGGAGATTACAGTTTTACGGTTTCCGTAACCGATGCCAATGCTTGTACCAAAACGGTTAACGTAAGCATTAAAGTGGAAGATCCACTACCTGTAGATTTGATCAATTTTGCTGCAAAGGCAGTAGCTACGGGTGTTGAGGTTACTTGGGCTACTAAGTCTGAGTCTAATTCTTCGCACTTTGAACTATTACATGCTACAGAAAAAGGAGAATTTAAGCCACTTGCCAAAGTAGACGCACTAGGTGACTCTAAGGTTGGTAAGCGTTATTCTTTCTTACATAAGAATGCTATAAATGGCCAAAACTACTATCAGTTATTGCAGGTTGATAGGAATGGGGATACTAAAGATTATGGGGTTAAACAAGTTAACTTCAGTCAAGCTAAAGACGAGGTGTCATTGTTCCCTAATCCTGCTTCACATGCAATTACTGTTAAATTCCCAGCAAATGTGTACAACCAGCTACAGGTGATTGATATGTTGGGAAAAGTGGTAATGAGTAGCAAAATCACCGCTAAAGACCAAGAGCATAAGCTAAATATCGCTTTGTTACCTGCTGGTGTTTATACGGTAGTATTAACATCTGGCAACACAAAAACTGTACATAAATTCATTAAACAATAAATTGCTATTGTTTACGCTCTTAAAGCCCTTGCTTATTTATTAAGTAAGGGCTTTTTCATACTGCCAGTTTCCCTTAATGAAATATGCCAGCTAAAAGCTTCTTCCAATAGATGAGGTGTTTGTCCGCCGCGTTCGTTAGCAGCCCGATTGAAATAGCTCTGTAATTGCTGTCTGTATTCAGGATGTACGCATTTGTTAATGATTACCTGTGCTCGTTGTCGTGGTGCCAAGCCTCTTAAATCTGCAAGCCCTTGTTCTGTTACAATAATATCCACATCGTGCTCGCAATGGTCAACATGTGAGACCATAGGAACAATGCAAGAAATGTTATTCCCTTTAGCTATTGATGTGGTTACAAAAATACTGAGGTATGAATTGCGGGCAAAGTCGCCAGAGCCTCCTATGCCATTCATCATGTGCGTTCCGCTCACATGGGTAGAGTTTACATTGCCATAGATGTCACATTCCAGTGCGGTGTTGATGGCAATAATGCCTAATCGCCTAATGACTTCTGCTGCATTGCTAATGTCTTGTGGGCGTAGCAATACTTTATCTTTATAGGTATCGAAATTAGAGAATATCTTTTCGTAATATGCTTGGGAGACAGTGATGGATGAACCAGAGGCAAATAGCAATTTTCCAGAGTCCAATAAGTCAAAAGTACTATCCTGTAGTACTTCAGAATACATAGTCAAGTCTTCAAAATCACTGTGTACAAAACCTGTTAATACTGCATTGGCTACTTTACCGATGCCAGCCTGTAATGGTAACAAAGACTTGGTTAAATTTCCCTTGGCCACTTCTTGGTTAAAGAAACGGATCAAATGGTTGGCAATGGCTTTGGTAGAGGTGTCTGGTGCTTCAATTTCTGCAGGGCTATCCGTTTTTTGAGTAATTACAATACCTACAATTTTATCTGGATTGATAGTAATCACTGGAGCCCCTACTTTTGTATTAGCCTTGGTAATTGGAATTTCTCTGCGATTGGGGTACTCGCCAGTTGAAAAAATATCGTGGATACCCTTAATAGATAGGGGGACAGATAGATTGAGCTCGATAATGATTTTTTCGGCCAATGCGGCAAACGAAGCCGAGTTCCCAATAGAGGTTGTGGGTATAATACTTCCGTCTTCTTCTATCAAACAAGCTTCTAAAATGGCGATGTCAATTTTTGGAAAATTGTTGGCCCTTAATAAATTGGCTGTTTCTCCCAAATGTTGGTCAATGAAAAATACTTCACCTTTGTTAATGGCCTTGCGCATAATCGGGTCAACTTGAAAAGGCAAACGCAGAGATAGGGCACCTGCTTCAACAAGCGCACCATCTGTTCCCTGTCCCAGAGATGCACCAGTCATTAAAGTTACTTTTAAAGGGTCTGTATGTGCTCTTTCAGCTAAAGCCATGAGTACGGCCTTGCTGTCGCCAGCCTTGGTAAAGCCACTGGAAGCCACTACCATTTTATCTTTAAACATCATTGCCGCTTCTTGTGCAGTAATGATCAGGCGCTCTAATTCTGGGTTAAGTATTCTGTTCTTGTACATACGATTTGGCTTGATTAACAAATGTATGGGTTGTGTGTTTTGCTATAGGCGTCAAAAGTAAAGGTAGTTTAAATGGTCGACGGTTAGCGCTGTCAACCAAAAAAATGACTTTTGTCACTTAGTGGCCAAGGCCTGATAAACTTCTGCATAGAGCAATCCGCTGCCCCCTCCATAGTGCTTTACTATTGTACTACTTGTTTTCAGTTTTTCCAAATGTAGCTTTAAAACATCTTCTTGTGCTTGTGTAATGCCCGAACCGATTAGAACCACTTCAAAAGTTTTGGCATAGCAATTTTCCATGGCATCATTTAGGGACAAAGCTACTGTAGCATGCCAGTCATCTACTTTATCAATTAAGCGTGCTATTGTAGCCGCAATGGATTCGTTAGCACAAACTATTAAAATATTGATCATTGCTTTATGTTTTGGCTATTATCAAACTGGGCTTGTCGAAGTATGGTTATTTTCGACAAGCCCAGACAGATTTATAGGTTAAAATTTCATGGGAACTTCCATGATTAAAAATTCAGCATCGGTGCTAGCCACAATTTCAAATTGGTTAGTTTCTGAAATTCCAAAGCCATCTCTGGTATTTAATTCCTGTCCTTCCACTTTAAGCGAACCATTCAACACAAAAATATAAACTCCATTTCCTTCTTTATGTAATTGATAGGTTTTTGCAGTGTTTGCATCAAATCTACCCATGTTAAACCATGCGTCTTGATAAATCCATACCCCTGCATCATTGGAATTCGGCGAAAGCACCTGTACAAATTCATTTCTAGTGTCTTTGTCTATAGTAATTTGGTCGTAACGAGGCTCTACATTCCTTTTGTTAGGGAATACCCATATCTGCAAAAACTTAGCAGGGTTTTTACCATCAGGGTTGTATTCAGAGTGATATACTCCTGTTCCTGCGCTCATTACTTGTATTTCACCAGCTTTAATGGTGGCGGTATTGCCCAAGCTGTCTTTATGTTGCAGCTCACCTTCTAATGGAATTGAAATAATTTCCATATTGTCATGTGGGTGCTCTCCAAATCCCATGCCACCGGTTACAAAGTCATCATTCAATACTCTTAATGCTCCAAAATGGATGCGGTCTGGATTGTAATATCCAGCAAAGCTGAAAGAGTGAAAGCTTTTTAACCAGCCATGATCTGCTGCTCCGCGTGTGCTGGCGGTGTGTAATACGGTCTGTGCCATTGTTTTTTCTCCTTTGTTGAAACAAATTTACGGCGCATTTTTTTGCCATTTCTTGATCTAGGATAAGAAAGTAGTGCATAGAGAGGCGAGGGCTCTTAGGGTATCAGGCGAGTTTTATTGGCAACTAATGGGCAATTATAAATTAGCTGCGGAATATTACTTGTTTAGATCAGTTACCGGATAATAAGCGGATGCTAAAACTGACGTTAGTTTTACAACATGAAATAGCTAACTTGATAACTTTGCCAAACCAAATAGATAACTTAGTAACATGATTAACAGGGCTACTTATCAAGCGGCGCAAATTGTTGCAGCTACTATAGAAACGCATTTCGCTGAACACTTGGCAGAAGCTAGCGCTAAGGGAGAAATTGACTTGGCGCCTCAACCGCCAGCCCGAGTAATTGAAGCTATTTTGGATGCTGCTTTTTGGAGTAGCTTACGGAAAGAGGAAGGGCACTCCCCTAAAATTTCCATCGCGTTTTTGCCGCCAGAGCAAGCCACAAAGCCTTTGTTGTTTAAACAGAATTTGCCTTTAAATCCAAATGTGTTAACCAAATTAGCACCTGGTGTAGAACGTGGAGGCATCCATATCGGGGTATGGCACGATGGTTATGATCTATATATTTGGGGTACCACCTTGAATATCCCCAACTACTGTTTCGTGGTAGATGTTTCGGAGCCAGCTTTATTGGTGGTGAAGCATCGTAGGATGGCGGGTTATGGTAAATTTACCAATGTTGCGGTACTAAAAGGTGACCAGATTAAGATCGTAAATGAAAACGCTCCAAAAATAGGTGAATGTCCTAGTATTTTATTATCGCTGCTTGACCTTACAGCTGATAGTTATTGGAACGATTCTGCAAATATTCTGATACAACTATCCGTTTCTATGCGAGCACATGGTAGGGGTGGAGCAGTGCTCATGGTACCTCAGGGTAGTGATGATTGGAAACAATCTGTGATACATCCTATCAGCTACGCGCTGACTCCGCCATTTAAAGGTTTATCAGATCTGGTAAAGAAAGACCGGAGTGATGCTAGTGAAATTTTTTGGCAAACAGCTTTGAAAAGAGAAATTGACCACTTGGCAGGATTAACCGCAGTAGATGGGGCTACCATTATTACAGACGAATATGAATTACTGGCCTTTGGTGCTAAAACCGGAAGGGCAAATAGTAGTGAGCACATTCAACAGATTTCCTATACTGAACCTATTAATAATGCAGAAGCTGTGGTAGTGCATCCGGCTAAAATAGGAGGGACAAGGCATTTGTCGGCAGCACAATTTGTGTTTGACCAGCGTAATGCATTGGCTTTGGTAGCATCGCAGGATGGACACTTTACTGTTTTCAGTTGGTCAAAATCTTTGAATATGGTACAGGCTCAGCGTATAGATGCGTTATTGCTATAATTATGTAGTAAATACTGCAAATGCAATAGTGCCTAACAACATCAGAATCATTACAATACGGTCGGCCTTCACCCTTTCTCTGTAAGTTGAGGATTTAACCGCTCTTTTCTCCTTGGCCTTATAATACGTGGCAGTGCCCGAATGTATTTTTGCTATCATGACTACTCCTCCTTGTTGTATAGCATAAACAAACACTAGGCCAGTTTGTGTGGAAAAGTGGATAACTATTGTCTTTTAATTGTCTGATTTTTTGTTTAGAAGGAATGTGTAAATTCAGATGGAAAGTGATTTTCCACCTGAATTTGGTTTTAGTGGTTGAGCAAATAGCTTTTAAAGCCTGCAAAGTCAATTTTTAGGTTGTCGGCCTGTTTAGCTCTTCCAGCCAGTTCTTCTACGGAACTTGGGATTTCGATTTTAGTAGCCAACAATGGTGGAAAAATATCAGGGAATTTACAAGCATGAGCTGTGGATAAGAATACCGCTGCTGCCTCATCTCCAGTTTGTTGTCTAAATTTCTCTACAGCTAAATAGGCAATTGCGGTATGTGGACAGGCAATGTAGTCGTATTTTTCAGCAATGGCTTTAATGCCCTCCAAGGTTTCCTCATCTGTAAAACGATAAGCACTTACTACTTCTTTTAATGCTGCGGTATCTTGTTTAAACAAATCCATAATGCGCACCCAGTTGCTAGGTGCACCTACATCCATAGCGTTGGCGTAGGTTTGTACTGATGGTTTGGTTTCGTAAATACCCGTTTCTAAGAAACGTGGGACGGTGTCGTTTACATTGGTTGCCGCAATAAATTGTTTTACTGGCAAACCCATTTTGTAAGCTAGCAAGCCTGCACCAATGTTACCAAAGTTTCCACTGGGTACAGAAAACACCACATCCTTCCAGCCTTTTCTTTTTAGTTGCGCATAGGCATTGAAATAATAAAAAGTTTGAGGGATTAACCTAGAGATATTGATAGAATTGGCTGAAGTTAAACGGAATTTTTGGTTGAGTTCTTCATCGGCAAAAGCCTGCTTTACCAAAGCTTGGCAGTCGTCGAAAGTACCATCAACTTCAATGGCTCTAATGTTTTGTCCAAGTGTAGTGAGTTGTTGTTCTTGTATAGGGCTTACCTTTCCTTTTGGATAAAGAATGGTAACTCGAGTATTTGGAACACCTAAGAAACCCAGTGCTACGGCGCCACCAGTATCTCCTGATGTTGCCACCAAAACATCTAGTAGCTGCTCGCCATCTTTAAGGTAGTAGCCCATTACCCGGCTCATGAAACGTGCGCCAAAATCTTTGAATGCTAACGAAGGACCATGGAAAAGTTCTAACACGAAAGTGTTGTTGTCCAAAGGAACAGCAGGAGCCTCAAAATTAGCGGCTTCTTCTACCAGAGCTTTTAAATCTTCAGCAGGCATCTCGTCTTTTAGCAAAGCAGAGGCTACTTCGTAAGCAATTTCTGTAAGAGAGTATTTTTCGATGTTGTCGATGAAAGAAGCGGGTAGTTGAGGAATTGCCTCGGGCATGTATAGTCCTTTGTCTAAAGGCATGCTGTTAAAAACAGCCTCTTTAAAAGAAACGCGTAAATCTTTATTGTTGGTTGAATAGAATTGCATTTTTTGAGTATTAGGTTTTCGTTATAAGTTATACGTTTTGCATTTCGACTATTGATGACGTATAACTTAAAACACATCACTTATAAGGTCTTAAAGAAGTTTTGAATGTGGTTTTAAATCGTAATTCTAAAATCTAAAGTGTTCTCGGTCCTTCCGTATTCACTTCAGATACGTAAGCTTGACTTTTAATGTTGATTTGATGCAAATGCATTTGTTGGGCTTTGGTAATCAATTTAGCACTCTCTTCATCTTTGGTTAAGGCAAACACAGATGGGCCAGAACCAGAGATGCCAAAACCTACGGCACCATTTTCCATGGCTAACTTGCGCAGTACTTCAAAATCGGGGATCAAAATAGAGCGTGTTGGTTCTACCAAAACGTCCTTCATACTACGGCCAACCAAGTCTAAATCGTTTAAAAACAGTCCGCTTACTAAACCCGCCACATTTCCCCATTGGGTAACGGCATCTTTTAGCTGCACTTTTGCACGGATCATTTGACGGGCATCTTTGGTAGGTACGTCTACCTCAGGATAAACAATGGCGGCATACATACCTTGTGGTACTGGTAAGGAAATTACATCCAAAGGTTCGTAACTACGGACCAATACAAAGCCGCCCATAATAGCGGGAGCAACATTGTCGGCATGCCCATAGCCACAGGCAATTTCTTCGCCTTTCATGGCAAATGGCACCAACTCTTTTGCGGTTAGCAAATTACCCATCAGCTGGTTGATGGCGTAAAGTCCTGCTACAGTACTGGCAGAGCTAGAACCCAAACCACTGCCAATTGGCATTTTTTTGTGAAGTTCTATTTCTACGCCAACATCTTCTCTACCGATATGTGCTAGGTAATGTTTTACCGAAGCGCTTACGGTATTTTTATCACTGTTTAAAGGAAGTTTTCCATCGTCGCCAGTAATTTTAAGTAAGCGAACTCCAGGTTCTTCTACCAAACGCATCACTACTTCATCGCCGGGAGCATTTACGGCAAAGCCAAGCACGTCGAAGCCGCAAACTACATTGGCTACCGTTGCAGGGGCAAAAACTTTTATTTCTGTTCCAACAGCTACTGTAGGTGGGTTGTCTATTTTAAGGTCTTTTATCATTTTTATTTTTTCATTTTGTCATTCCGACGATAGAAGGAATCTCATCGGGAATCTTTGCTACGCTCAGAATGACAAAGTTGTTGATTAAGGAGTAGCTACGTTGATAATATCTGCGAACACGCCTGCGGCGGTTACTTCGGCACCAGCACCTGGACCTTTTACCACCATGGGACGGAACTTGTATCTGTCGGTTACAAAAGAAATGATATTGTCGGCACCAGACAAGGCATAAAACGGATGGTCTTCGCCAACCATTTGTAAACTGATGTCTACTTTGCCATCTTCCAGTTTGCCGATATAGCGAAGTACTTTTTTCTCGCTTTCCGCAGTGTTTTTCAGATTTTCGAAATAAGCGGCATTGTTCTTTAGCTCCTCATAAAATGATTCTACCGAGTCAGCTTTTAAACAAGCTTCAGGTAAAATATTGTCAATTTTAACATCCGATTCTTCTAAAGGATAGCCCGCATCTCTCGCTAAAATCAACATTTTGCGCATGAAATCTTTGCCATTCAAATCGTCGCGTGGATCTGGTTCGGTGTAGCCTAAGTCTTGCGCTTCTTTCACGATGTCGTAAAAAGCTTTATCGCCTTTAAAGCTGTTGAAGATAAAAGAGATAGTTCCTGATAAAATGGCTTCAATCCTATCTATTCTATCACCGCTCATCATTAGGTTTTTCAAAGTGCCGATAATTGGAAGGCCAGCACCCACGTTGGTTTCGTAATAAAAATCTACGCCATGTTTTTTAGCCGTGTCTTTGAAAAGTTTGTATTGTGCAAATTCGGCAGAATTACCTTTTTTGTTGCAGGCTACAATAGATACGCTGTTTTCGAAAACCTGTTTGTAAAAAGGAATAGGTGCTTCGCTTGCCGTATTATCTACAAAAACACTGTTTGCCAAGTTTAGCGATTGCATTTTTGCCACATATTCCGATAGATTGGCTTGTTCGCCTTTTTCTTCCAAGGTAGCTTCCCATTGGTCAAGGTCGATACCATTGGCATCAAATACCATTTTTCTGGTATTGGCAATGCCTACTACTTTTACCTGTAGATCATTTTTCTCAGCCAGGAATTGACTTTGCTCCTTAATTTGCTTGAACAAAGTTTTGCCAATATTCCCTGTTCCCAAACAGTAAACGTTTAAGGTTCGCTTTAAATCGGTATAGAAAGCATCGTGTACCGCATTTAGGGATTTCGCCAAATCATCTTTGCTGATGATTACCGAAATGTTATACTCTGATGAACCTTGTGCAATGGCTCTAACGTTAATACCGTTACGGCCCAGTGCATGGAACAATCTGCCGCTCATGCCAGGTGTACGTTTCATGTTCTCGCCAACAATGGCCAATACCGCTAAATCGCCTTCCACTTCTGGATAAGCCAACTTTCCAGCGGCCAACTCTAGCTCAAATTCTTTGTTAATTAGTGTAACGGCTTTTGCTGCATCTGGTGGATTAACTGCGAAAGTAATGCTGTGCTCCGATGAAGACTGGGTAATCAATATCACATTGATCTGCTCCCTTGAAAGTAAAGAGAACAGGCGTCCACTGAAACCCGCTTTGCCTACCATGCCGCTACCGCTCAAGTTAATGATGCTGATATGGTTGATGGACGAGATGCCTTTGATAGGTAAATCTGAAGGTTTGATATTGCTACGAATGAAAGTGCCCGGAAATTCTGGTTCAAAAGTATTTTTGATTACCAATGGGATTTTCTTGGCGAAAGCGGGGACCATGGTTGGCGGATAGATTACCTTAGCACCAAAATAACTCAATTCCATCGCTTCAATGTAGCTCAGTTCGTCTAATGAAAAGGCTTTTTTAACAATGCGAGGATCGGCGGTCATCATGCCGTTTACATCAGTCCATATTTCAATCTCTGCAACATTCAGCGCTGCTCCCCATATGGCTGCGGTATAATCAGAACCACCACGGCCCAAAGTGGTTATTTTACCATCGTTAGTGCTAGCAATAAAGCCAGTTACGAATAAAACTTTGTCATTGTGTTGCTCGTAAAATTCGTTGATCAGTGCGTCGGTCAGTTCAAAATCTACCCTGGCATTGCCAAAGTTGCTGTCGGTTTTGATCAATTGAGAGCCATCCACAAACAATGAATTGTCGAAATATTGGGTGGCGATGTGGCTTACCATCATGTTTGAACATCTTTCGCCAAAGCTAACAATGAAATCTTTGGTGCGTAAGCTCAATTCCTTCAAGCTGGCAACTGCTTGTAAGGCATCTTCCAAGTCGTTAAAAAGAATTTTCAGCTTGGTTAAAATTGGATTTTGTGCCGCTGCAGGTAATAAGGTTTTAACAACGTCGAAATGTTTTTTCTCGATGCCATTGAGCTGTTCTTGATAGTTTTCGCCTTTTTCGGCCAAGTCTGCCATTTCCAGAAGAAGATTGGTTACCCCGCTCATGGCCGATAATACAACTACCGGATTGGCATGCTTTCTTTCTTCCTGTACTAGTTTTAGCAGTGTTTTAATGTTTTCGGTGGTACCTACGGATGTACCGCCAAATTTGAGGACTTTCATTCGTTTATTTATTAGTTTTCAGTGGTTAAAAAAAAAGGCGCTCCCGAGTTATCGGGAGCGCCTTTTTGTGTTTTATATGTTTTTCAATTTTACACAACGTTACTGCTCCCGATAGCTTTTGCCTCCGGTAATAATAATGGTGGTAATAATTGAAGAGTTAAAAATCATTTCTTGTTGGTGTATTTTATACACTGCAAATAAGGATATTATTTTTTATAAATGCAAATGTTTTTGGTGAATTTTTTAATTTTTTTATTCGCGTGTTGTGAAATTGATTGAATAATTACCGTAATTTTAATAAAATTTGAAAATATCTAGTGTTGTGCTAGTGTTTTCTTAAAGCAAACGCTGTTATCTATTCCTTCATATTGCCCGTAGTTTGGTATGATCTGATAACCATTTTTTTGATAAAGTGCTACGGCATCGGGCTGGCGTTTGCCGGTTTCGAGTATGCATTTGTGGAAGTTCATTTCGTATGCCCATTTTTCAAGCTCTTGCAAAAGCGTGCTGGCTGCACCCTGTCCTCTATAACTGGGTTGAGTAAACATCCGTTTAATTTCCATCGTGTCCTCAGCGTAAGCTTTTATTGCCCCGCAGGCAATGGCTATATCGTGGTCGTAAATCAATATTACGTGGTTGATTTTGTCAATTTTATTGTATTGGGCGTAAAAGCCGTGTTCTTCGCCATCTATTTTAGCCAATTCGGCATCTAATAATTTGACCAGGGCAATAAAATCGGGGTTTGAAGAGGTGGTTCTTTTAGTGGTAAAGGTCATGGTTGAGATTTATGATTCAAATATAAGTTGTTTTTAACGATAGACGCACGGATGAAAGGTTTGTTATTAAACCTCGTAGGTTTTTAAAAACCTACGAGGTTTGGAATACAGTTGTAGACTTTGTCAATCTTTAAACGTGTTAGGTTGATAAGATTGACAAAGTTGAAGTGGATTAGTGTGTGCTAAACCCAATAACAGCGTCTGCCTGCGGTAGGCAGGGAAATACTTTTTGTTGGCATTTTCGCTAATACTGGTGTCAGGCTGCTTGTCGAAGTGTTTTTTGCTTCATAATCCTTCGATAGGCTCAGGATGACAAACATGCTGGATTAGATTTAGTAGGTTTTAAGATTCCTCGTTCCTCTGAATGGCAGCTATGGACAAAAAGATTGTAGCATATAGCGGGGGCTACAGCAGCCGACTGGCAGGGGTTTTCATTTTCTAATGATTGGCTTGCCATAAAAAATATTTAAAATAAAACTTAGCCAGTTTCTTAGTACTTTTGGCCGTTAAAATAGCAACCAAATATATTAATGAGCTTGTTTGAAAGATGGGCTCATTGCAATTCAAAATAGATAAAGAATAAATGAAAAACACCGCTTTAACCGAGAAACACATTTCGTTGGGCGCCAAGATGGTTCCTTTTGCAGGTTACAATATGCCTGTACAATATGAAGGTATAAATGCAGAACACGCTACTGTACGTAATGCAGTGGGGGTTTTTGACGTGAGCCACATGGGCGAATTTATCCTTAAGGGTGAAAATGCCTTGGATTTAATTCAGCGTGTGACCAGCAACGATGCTTCGAAACTTTATGATGGAAAAATCCAATATTCGTGTTTACCTAATGAAACTGGAGGTATTGTAGACGATCTTTTGGTTTATCGTATTGACGAAAAAACCTATATGTTGGTGGTAAATGCGTCGAACATCGAAAAAGATTGGAACTGGATTCAAAAATTCAATGACAAGGGTGTTGAAATGCATAATATTTCTGACCAAACTTCGCTATTGGCAGTTCAGGGACCTAAAGCTGCAGATGCTTTGCAGTCGTTAACGAATATGGACCTGGCTTCAATGGAGTATTATACTTTCAAAAAAGGCAAATTTGCTGGTGTTGATAATGTACTTGTTTCGGCAACAGGTTATACAGGTGCTGGTGGATTTGAGATTTATTTCGAAAACCAATATGCAGATCAAATTTGGGACGCAATTTTCAAAGCAGGTGCAGAGTTTGGTATTAAACCGATCGGTTTAGGTGCACGTGATACCTTGCGTTTGGAAATGGGTTTCTGTTTGTATGGTAATGATATAGACGATACCACCTCGCCAATTGAAGCCGGTTTGGGTTGGGTAACCAAGTTTACCAAAGAGTTTACCAATTCGGCAGCTTTACTTGCTCAAAAAGAAGCCGGCGTAAGCCGTAAACTAGTAGGTTTTGAAATGATTGATAGGGGGATTCCTCGTCATGATTATTTGATTGTTGATGCCGATGGAAACCAAATTGGTAAAGTAACTTCAGGTACACAGTCACCATCATTACAAAAAGCTATTGGTATTGCCTATGTTGCTAAAGAATTTGCCAAAGAAGGCACGGAAATCTTTATCGACATCAGAAATAATAAAGTAAAGGCCCAAATAGTTAAATTCCCTTTTCTTAAAAAGTAAGGTTTTAGGTTTTAAGTTGTAGATTATCCGTACTAGCTACAACTTAAAACTTATAACTTAAAACAGATGACTTAGAAATGTCCAAAATTGAAGTTTGTTTAACGCCTGCACTGCTCGATTTATATGCCATCGAAAATAGTATTGTAGTTGTCATTGATATTCTAAGAGCAACTTCTTCTATTACCTATGGTATCGAAAATGGTGCCGAAGCTATTATTCCAGTAATGAATGTGGAAGATTGCCTAGCTTATGCTGATCAAGATTATTTGTTGGCAGCAGAGCGTAATGGAGAAGTGGTTGAAGGTTATGATTTTGGGAACTCGCCTTTTTCATATACTGCCGAGAAAGTAGCTGGAAAAACGATTGTACTTACCACCACCAATGGTACAAAAGCCATGCACTTGGCGCAAGAAAGAGCTTATCAGGTAATTGTGGGTTCTTTTCTTAATCTTTCTGCTGTTTGCGATTATCTCAGGAAAGAAAACAAAGATGTTTTATTGTTATGTGCCGGTTGGAAAGACAATTTCAATTTAGAGGATACTTTGTTTGCTGGAGCCGTGGTAGAACAGCTTCAAAGTGATTTCAGTGTTGCTGATGATTCTAGTGTGGCTGCTCTGGATATGTACCAACTAGCCAAAGAAAATTTACGTGGGTATCTTCAAAAATCTTCTCATAACCATCGTTTAATTAAGCTGAATATAGAAGAAGATGTTCGTTTTTGCTTAAAAATTGATGTTTGTAAAACTATTCCGGTATTGCAAGGTGAAATGCTGATGGCTTTAAAATAGATAGTTCTTATTTATTGACATCGAAAGAAACATACCAACCGTCAGCTATCGAATTTAACTCTAAATCGTTATACTTGACATTGATTTGCTCTAATTTGGAACCGCATGGTAAGGCTTTTGCTTTAAAGGTGTAATCCAAGGTGTCTATATCGCCTTTTAAATGAATATACAGTCTGCGAGTATATGCCTGGCCCCACTCAGGTAGGGGTTGGCTTGCTAATACTGGGATGTGTATAACGTAGTACTCCTTTTGATTTTCCTTGGCAATTTGTGCATTAAAACTCACTTCTTTTTGGTTTTCATCAAGTATTTTAATATCCGAAATGGCGTAAGTGCCAGAGTTTCCTTTAATTAAAAAATCACCTGTGGATTTATCTTTAAAAGTGATGACCAATCTAGAATCAAAGAGGGAAAGAGGCGCGTCGCGGGTATCATCGTCGCAACCATAACTGCGTTTGCAAGAGTAGGTGTTTAAACAAAAAAGAACGACCAAGAGCAGAGTGATAATTTTTTTCATATTTAAAGTTAGTTAAACCAATTTTAGAAAAGTTGGTTTTATGTTCCCAACATGTATAAATTGGTTATTTAGTTGGTTTTTAGGCAGTAGAAGTAATTTGTAAAACGAATGTTACTTAACGTGGAGTTAAACTTCTCTAAACAATAAAGTCTTAACTTGCATAAAGGAAATAAATCGAAATCAAATAAAACTAAATGAACGGTAGAAGGGAATTTTTGCGAAAGTCGTTGTTATTGTCTGGGGCTGCGGGTTTAGCTAATACAATGCCATTGTCCATCCAAAAGGCGCTAGCTATAGATCCTAAAGACGGGAGCACTTTTTATGATGCAGAACATGTAGTAATTCTTATGCAAGAGAATCGCTCCTTTGACCATACTTTTGGGAGCTTGCAGGGCGTGAGGGGATTTAATGACCCTAGGGCTGTTACCCTGCCCGACCAAAAACCCGTATGGTTTCAAACTGACGCACTTGGTAAAACTTACGCTCCCTTTCGTTTGAATATTAAAGATACCAAGGTAACTTGGATGGGCTCGTTGCCACATTCCAGGGCGAGTCAAGTTGATGCTTATAACCAAGGTAAATATGACAAATGGCTATTGGCCAAAAAATCTGGGAATAAGCAATATGCCCACATGCCCCTAACCATGGGCTACTATACCCGTGAGGATTTGCCTTTTTATTATGCCATGGCAGATGCCTTTACGGTATGCGATCATAACTTCTGTTCGGCCATGACCAGCACTACGCCTAATCGTTCATTCTTTTGGACAGGTAAAATCAGTAATGAAGAAAATGGATTGCCTAAGGCTAATATCAGGAATGAAAATTTCGCCTATGGCAAGCATACCTGGAAAACATTTCCCGAGCTATTGCAGGAAAACCAAATCAATTGGAAGTTCTACCAAAACGAAACCAGTTGTGGCGGTGGTTTTAAAGGAGAGGAACGCTCATGGTTGGCTAACTTTGGCTGCAACTTGCTGGAGTTCTTTAAGGCTTACAACGTGAAGTTTAAAGATAAATATGTAGAGAACCTTAAGAAGCAGGTAGAAACGCTGCCTGTAGAAATTACCAAATTACAGGAGGAAAGCCCTTCGAGTGAAGAAGCAGCAAAGAAAATAGCCAAAAGTGTAGCTGATAAGACAACTGTTTTAGAAAATGCCACTAAAGAGCTGAACCAATGGGGCGAAGCCCAATTTGCAAAACTTAATGCCGAGCAAAAGGAGCTTTTTAATAGGGCTTTTGTGGTGAATAGAGGAGATAAAAATTACCGACAAACAGCTACTTTGAAACATAAGGATAATGGTGTGGAGCGAGAACTGGTGGTGCCAAAGGGAGATATTTTGTACCAATTCAGAAAAGATGTGAACGAAGGAAAATTACCAACAGTTTCTTGGTTGGCTGGTCCACAAAACTTTTCAGACCATCCTAGTGCGCCATGGTATGGTTCGTGGTTAATTTCTGAAATTGTGGACATTTTAACCAAAAATCCAGAGGTTTGGAAAAAGACCATTTTTATTGTGACTTATGACGAAAACGACGGTTATTATGACCATGTAGTGCCTTTTTCTATACCGGATTACTCCAAGCCAGATACAGGAAAGGTTTCCACAAGGATAGATACCGAAATTGAGCAGGTACGTTTGGCGCATGAAGTGGCACATGGTGTTCCGCAAAAACAAGCTAGGGAAGCGGCAATAGGTTTGGGTTTTAGAGTACCAATGCTAGTAGCTTCGCCATGGAGTAGAGGTGGCAAAGTGTGTTCCGAAGTTTTTGACCATACATCTACCCTGCAATTTTTGGAAAACTTCCTCAATAAGAAATACAAAAAGAACATCAAACTAGATAACATTAGCGCTTGGCGTCGTACCATTTGTGGAGATTTAACTTCTGTTTTTGAGCCGTTTAGTGTAGGCAAGGAAAATTTGCCTTTTCAAGATAGAAATGAATTTATTTCCCTAATCCATAATGCCAAGTTTAAAAAAGAGCCCGGCAATTTCACGGAGTTGGATGCGGCTGCCATTGACAAGGTAAAAAAGGAAACAAGGTTTGATGACTTGATGGCTCCGCAAGAAAAAGGGATTAGAAAGGCATCGGCCTTGCCTTATCAATTGGAGGCCACGGGACGCCTAAGTGCAGATAAAAAGTCGTTTGCAATAAAAATGGTGGCAGGTAACCAGGTTTTTGCCGATCGCTCTGTAGGGGCGCCTTTCAATGTATATTCTCCCTTAAGTTATAAAGCGGATAAAGTAGCTGAAGTAGGTAGAAACTGGTCTTTCGCGGTTAAAGCGGGAGATGAAATCGGCTATCAATGGCCATTGCAAAAGTTTGAAGATGGAAAATACGACTTGAGGTTACATGGTCCGAACGGCTTTTTCAGAAATTTCAAAGGTAATGGAAGTGATCCTCTATCAGTTGAGTTTTCGGCCGAGCTAAATAGATTAACCAAAAGGCCAACAGGTAGAGTGCTAATTGCATTGACCAATACTTCAGGTCAGCAGTTAACGGTGCAGGTTAACGATAAATCGTACCGACAAGCTCCAGTAAAGAAGGAATTGCCTGTTGGCGCAAAAGGGACGTTATTAATCGATGTCACTAAAAGCCACCATTGGTACGATATTGAAGTTAAAGTACAGGGCAACGACTCCTTTTACCAGCAGTTTGCTGGCCATATTGAAACAGGTAGCACTAGCTTTACCGATCCATTAATGGGCCGTGTTTGAGCTATTAAAACCTAATTGAGGGTTTCTTTGTGCGGTAAGAAGTTGCTGAAAGCTTTCACTGTCTCTGATAGTTTTCAACGCTTCTTCATGAGCTAGCCAATAAATCGTTTCCGCTTTTCTAGTATCAAAAGTGTTGATTTCGCCCATTCCTTTAGGTTCGATCATCAGGTTGCAGAACCTCGATTTTCTCTCCATATCATGATTGATAGACATGATGGCTGCTCTTTGCATTAATCGGGTAATCCCTACGATCTTGTCAACCGGTTTTAAATGGTTGCAGGTTGAGCCAATGATATAATCGCTGTTGTTTAAAAGTGGCTCTACAGGAAAATTGTTCAGTACACCTCCATCTACATGCATTTGATCGTGAATCATGATCGGTTTAAATACCCCTGGGATACAGCACGAAGCATGAATGGCTCTAATTAAAGGTCCTTTGCTAAAATAAGCCACATTGCCTTCGCTGAAATTAGTCGTGCAAATGGTTAATGGTGTTTTTAGATCTTCAAGATGTGCAGGTAAATATTCTTTAAAAATGTCTCCCGTTCTTTCAATGTTCACCAAGCCCAAGGAGCCTAATGCAGGCCTTACAAATTTAATTAATCGGGTTTTCATGAAAATATTGAAAGCCTCTTCGGGGTCGATGCCAGCCGCATAAAAAGCACCCGCAATTGAACCTGCGCTAGTGCCCACAATATGGTCAAATTTAATTCCTGTTTTCTTTAGGGCACTCAGCACGCCTAAATGGGCAATGCCTCTTATTCCGCCTCCACTTAATACAATCCCGATTTTCATGTGTGTGTTAATGTAATTTTTTATTAATTGGATAATTAGCGCATCATTGCATCAGCTAATTATTTGCTTGGTTTTGGCTTATACTTTGATTTGGTTAAAATAGTTTGTGCGTCGGTATCGGCCATCAATTGTTGTAGGGTTACCTCTGGGTTTTCTTTCATATATTTCCTTACAATTTGCCAGCCTGTCCATACGCCAAGTTTTGGTGCCGATTCATTCCTTTCTCCTAACCCAGGAGTAAATGGCCCCTCACTTAAAAATACCTGTATTTTAGTGTAATCTGTTTCGTAAAGTAAATTGCTTTCTAAGTAATAGGCCCAGAGTTCGGTTTCAAAACTCTTGCACCAATCCAGTTGTTTTTGGGTGTAGCCAATTTTAACACTGTCGGGCATATTATCGGGCATAATTTGATCCATAAAGTACAATATCTTACCATTGTAAACCATTTTTGCTAATAAGCTGCGATCTTCATCCCTTTCCTTAAATAAATTTTCACGCACGTAATATTCACTTACGCGAGGTACAATGTATTCTGGAGTAAATCGTCTTGACATGTACAATGGAATGCTTTTCACCAATGCACCATAAAATTTGCTGTCCTTGCCTAAAAACATATCCAAGCCAATACCTACGTAGTCATCTCCAATGGGTGTTTGGTAAGCAAAACCCGACAGGAAACCTATAAAGCGAGGGACAGGAGCTTTTGGGTAATAGTATTTAATGTATTTGAAAGTTTGGGTTAAATCAGTTTCAATCTTATTAAGGTTGGGGAACACACTATCTACCTCTTTATTAAGGTCGGTATACGCGGTGTCTTCATAAATCCCTTGTAGTACTTCTAGACTCGTATAGCTATCGTTACCCACCATTTTATGGATAAAGTCTTCGTAAAATGCACCGTATTTTTTGTGTAGCAAACTGTCTGTTAATTTAATGTCTTTTCCTCGATGCTGATATAAATCTTGGTCAAATCTTTCTACTTTTATAGCAAGATCAATTTTGCTTACATCGGGCTTGTCGCTGTTAGTACACGAAAAAAATAGGGTAGCGCACAAAAAAAATAAATAACTTTGGCGAAGTTTCAATAGCTGTATCATTGATAACAAATATATAAACTACGGAATAGGAAACCATCATCATTTACAAAATCATGATGTATCCCTAACAATTTTAGAAAACAACAAAAATCTTTGTTCATGAAAAGAATACTTTTAGCATCGTTACTTATTATGGCCACTACGCAAGTTTTTTCGCAAGTAAGATTAGGACTTACCGCACACCCTAACTTTGGATTTCTGAAAGTAGAAAATGGAAAAGGTAATGGCGTAAGTACTGGTTTTAGCTACGGCTTAATGAGCGACTTTGAGTTTGCCGAAAACTACAGCTTTGCTACGGGCTTAACCGTAACCACTATTAATGGTAAGGCAACAATCCTGAACTATGAACCTTTTAGTTTGCTTTCTAGCTCGACCACTAATTCTGCTGAATATGATGTAAAGTTTAAGATGCAATATATTGAGATTCCACTGTCTGTTAAGTTGAAAACTGACGAAAATGATGGCATGAAATGGTATGGCCAATTTGGCTTAACGGCTGATATCCGCATTGGTGCTAGACAGGATGTGAAAAGCGGTAATATCGTATATGCCGAGGATACCAAAGCAACCGGGAACACTAAATTTTTAAGAGCGGGAATGATTATTGGCGGTGGGATGGAATACCGTTTAAGTGGAAAAACCAGCTTATTGACTGGCTTAACCTATAACAACGGCTTAACTAATATTGCAAAAAATAACGAATCTATTCGAAATCATTATGTTGCACTGAACATTGGCGTATTTTTTTAACAAACGCTAAATTCTATTCCAACCAAACAAGCCTTAACGAGGCTTGTTTTTTATATTTATAGCATAAAATAGACCATGAAAATAGCACTGGCACAACTTAATTACCATATTGGGAATTTCGAAAACAACACGGAAAAAATCATTGCAAATATTGCAGCGGCAAAAGCCAAAGGGGCCGATGTAGTGGTATTTGCAGAGTTGGCCATTAGCGGTTATCCGCCTCGTGATTTTCTGGAGTATGAAGATTTTATATCGCTTTGCGAAAAGGCTGTACAACAAATAGCCGAGCATTGCCATAGCATTGCCTGTATTGTGGGTTTGCCTATTAAAAACCCTGTGATCGAGGGTAAAGATTTGTTCAATGCCGCTTATTTTATTGCAGATGGTAAGGTGAAACAAGTGGTCAAAAAAGCATTGCTTCCTACTTACGATGTGTTTGATGAGTATCGTTATTTTGAACCTAACACAGTATTTGATTGTGTAGAATTTAAGGGAAAGAAAATTGCGCTCACTATTTGCGAAGATCTTTGGAACATTAATGACAATCCCTTGTATGTTTCCTGCCCGATGGATGAATTGATCAAGCAACAACCTGATCTGATGATTAACATCGCTGCTTCGCCTTTTGACTATGGACATGACGAAGACCGTATCAAAATTTTGGCAGACAATGCCAAGAAATATCGATTGCCCTTGTTTTATGTGAACCAAGTAGGGGCACAAACAGAGATCATTTTTGATGGTGGCTCGTTGGTGTTCGACGAAGAAGGATCACTGAAGGCCGAAATGAAGTATTTTGAAGAAGATCTTCAGCTATTTGATTTGGATGAAGTGCAGAATGTTAAAAATAAATATCCTGTTGCCGAGCGTGTTTCAGACATTGAACAAATACACGATGCATTGATTTTGGGCATTAAGGATTATTTCGCTAAATCTGGTTTTAAGAAAGCTGTTTTAGGATTGTCTGGAGGTATTGACTCGGCCGTGGTTTGTGCATTGGCATGCAAGGCATTGGGTGCCGAAAATGTAATGGCAGTATTGATGCCTTCTAAATATTCTACCGATCATTCTGTTAAGGATGCCTTGGATTTGGTGAATAATATTGGTTGCAAACACGAAATTATTCCTATTGCAGCAGCTGCTGATGCTTTTGACAGCATGTTGGCCAAACCTTTTGAGGGCTTGCCTTTTAATCTAGCCGAAGAAAATATCCAAGCTCGTTGTCGCGGCATTGTGGTAATGGCCATGTCTAACAAATTTGGATATATTTTGCTCAACACCTCTAACAAAAGCGAGTGTGCCGTAGGTTATGGAACCTTGTACGGCGATATGTGTGGAGCTATTAGTGTAATCGGTGATGTGTACAAAACGCAAGTGTTTAATTTGGCTAGATACATCAACAAAGACCAAGAAATTATTCCTGTAAATACGATTGTGAAACCACCCTCTGCCGAGCTACGTCCTGACCAAAAGGACTCCGATTCGTTGCCGGAGTACGATGTTTTAGATCAAATTCTTTACCAGCATATCGAACTCAAAAAAGGTTCCCGTGAAATTATTTCGCAGGGTTTTGATGAGCCGTTGGTGAAACGTATTTTACGCATGGTGAACCTTGCTGAATTTAAGCGTTACCAAACCCCGCCAATTTTAAGGGTTTCGCCAAAAGCTTTTGGAATGGGCCGCCGCATGCCTATTGTAGGCAAGTATATGGATTAGGCTTAGTACCCTCTTTGTGCATTGGCATCTATTGATAGTTGCCTGGTGTTTGGGCAATGAGCTCGCTACGCTTCGGTTATCCCTGCAATGGAGATAGGAGCATATTTATGGTTAGCAAGTTTTGATGTTTTAGAAGCGCAATTGCCCTGCTGCTATTGACCTGTAGTCCCGCTATCCGCTTTACTTCGCCCTGCGTAAACTTGGGCTATGTGCTCGCTCTTATCGGGGCTATTTAACTCTGGTAAACTAAGCTGTAGGTTCTTGATTATTTGCTAACTGCTTTTCTTCTTTTTTAGCTAACAAAGTTTGTAGTAGGAGTAATCCTATACCTGTCATGATAGAAACATCGGCCATGTTAAAAATACCTGTTTTAAACAAGACAAAATCCATGTGTAGAAAATCAGTAACGGAACCGTACACAATTCTATCGTAGATGTTTCCAATACCGCCTCCTATTAAAAAGCAAATGCCTATTTGCATCATTCGGGGTAAATTTCGGTTACTATACAGAAACCATAAGCCATAGCCTAATACCAAAACGGGCATCACCGTCAATAAAATGACCCTTACAAAATCGGGCAGGTTACTGCCGGCACTCAAGAAAGCTCCGGTGTTTTCTACCTTGGTTAAGGTAAAACGATCTTTAATAATGCTAATCTGCTCATAAGGTTCTATGCTTTTGCGTGCAATTACTTTCGAAACCTGATCGCAGCCCAAATTAAGAGCAACGATTATTAAAAGGAAAGCAAATTTGATAGATTTCTTTTGGTTAATCATTTCTTGTTTGATAGGATTAGCCACAGATGCGCGAATTGATTTTAATTCAATTTTATCTGTGTATCTGAGGCTATAATATTATTTTAAAAACCATTTCTTCAGTAGGATGAATCCTGCCGCTAATAACGCTAAAATACTACTTGCTATTGCCACGACATCGCCATGTTTTACATAGAAGGTAATATGGTCGTTAAGGTTGATGTCTGCCTTTAGTGCGGTGCGTGTCCACCATTTCGATTGTTGCACCACATCGCCACGTTGGTTAATAAAGCCAGAGATACCCGTGTTGGCCGATCTTACTACGTATCTTCTGGTTTCAATAGAACGTAATTTAGCATACAGTAAATGCTGGTCTTTGCCAGAAGTATTGCCCCACCAGCCGTCGTTGGTAATGATGGCAATAAACTGTGCTCCTTGTTTAACTGAGCCAGCAACCCAATCGCCCCAAATGGATTCATAGCAAATTACGGGCGCTACACCAATACCACTATAAGCATAAAAAACACCTGGTTCTTCTTGCCATCCCCAGCCAGAAACACTGCCGCCAAGTTTGCTGAAAACAGGGCCTAAAAACGAAAAGATCTTAGGGAAGGGCATTTTCTCGACGCCAGGTACCAACTTGGATTTATGGTAAAAAGCTACCGATGCAGAGTTTTCTATTTGTACAGCTGCATTGTAATTGTCATAATAACCCCCGTTAGGATTTGCTTTGGCCGAAAGTGTTTTTTTATCATTGTAAAACCTAACACTTTCAATACCCGTAATCAGTGTGCCATTTTTGTATTTTGACAGAAATTGCTGGGCCCTTAAAAAGTCTGGATTGGTTCTGATGCGTTCTTCATCAGCATAATTTGGAATAGCTGTTTCTGGCCATATGAAGTATTCGGTATTGGCTTGTCCAATAGAATCCGATAGGTGTGTCAATATGTTCAATTGCTCATTAGCCGATATGGAACCAAATTTTTCATAAGGGTCAATATTTGGCTGAACGGTCACTACGTTTACGGGAATGCTCTTCTCTTCGTAATTTTTATATTGGTAAATAGAATATCCGATCGGTAAAAGTAAAAGCAACATCCAAATTCCCGCCAGTTTGTACTGCTTTTGGTTTTTGATTTTTTGGTAAGCTTCAAATGCCAAAATGTTGCTAAGTAAAATCCATAGCGAACCCCCATAAGCACCTGTAACTTCATACCATTGCACAATTTGATGCATACCTGCAAAGCCATTTCCCAAGGTCATCCATGGGAAAGCTAAATCCCAAGTTTGGTGCAGGTATTCCATACTGATGTAGAAAACAATTAGTCCAGCATAGGCAACAGGTTTGCTGGTATAGGTACTCAATCGGTAGTACATCCAAACGGCGAAAGTCATGAGTAGCGCACCTAGCCCATACGGGATTAACGATACTAGCAGTGAAATAATAGTGCCTACAAAACCAGTATTTACCGCGTTAATGGAGTTAAATACCCAGTAAATAGAGGCCGTGTTCCAAACTAAAAAGCAAAGTCCTGCGGTAAGGAATATCTTTTTGCCAGTTTTCTTTTCAGAATTGGTTTTGATGTTGTTAATGGCGATTAACAAAGGTACAAGCCCAATAAAAAGTAGTGGTGCTAGCCAATTGTGTGGCGGCCACGCCAACCACATTATGAAGGCGCTCGCTAATGCGAGCAGTATTGTTTTTTTTGTCATTTGCAATTATATTCCTATTGCGTCATGCTGATTTATTCAGCAGTTTAACCTATTGTTTTCAATCCGCAATGATCCTGAAATAAATTCAGGATGACGCACTAATTAACGGAACTACTCATCTTCCAGTTTTTTAGCTGCTTTTCGAGGTGAAAGAATTTAAGTGAACTTTTTCTTTATGCTCTTTTACCTTAAAAAACAAATCCGACGTAACCCCTATATACCAAACTTCGTGGGTGTAATTGGTTAAAATATAAATGCACCCGCTAAGTTCCATTAGTTCTTTGTTTGCAATTACATTCCTATTATGTCATGCTGAATTTATTTCAGCATCAGTTTTAACCTATTGTTTTCAATCCATAAGAATCCTGAAATAAATTCAGCATGATGCACTATTGAACGTAAGGATATCTAGGTGTACTTTTCGTTACAGATTTACTCCGTAGCTGCTTCTCGGTCATTTCGTATCGAAATGACGGCAAGATAATAAACCTACATGCTATCTAAAATAGCTGCTTTTTTGTGTTCATACTCCTCACGGGTAATCAGCTGTTTGTCGTATAGAGTTTTTAGCTTAACTAGTTTTTGCTCAATCTCGTCTTCTTTGCTGGTCTCTACCACAGTAGTTTCAGGAATTATAATTGCTTCTTCAATAGGCAATTCAATTACTGGTGTAGCAGTTGGGGTAGGCATGTTGAACGAAGAGGCTGAAGCTCTGTTTTCTTCCAATTTTTGTTGCCTCAACATTTCTTTATATTCCTCTAGCTGTTGGTTTGCTGCTTGGTGTAGCTTACGAACCTGAACTTTAGGAATGAAATCAGTTACAATATTTTCGCCTGATTGTGGTACGCAAATAAACTTAGAACCTAAAAGACCTTCTTTAAAAGACACTTCTTTAATGTTTTTCCACGAAATATCCTTAAAGTTCATGGTTAAGCCCAAATTGCTTGGTGAGCAATAAAAAATCCTTTTGTTGCTAATGGCAATACAATCAGGAAGAAGGTTTACAGCAGGTTTTTTCTGTACAGCTAGGTACAAAATTTCTTCGCCACTGGTTAATAAATCGTTTAGCTTTCCTGCTACTTTTTCAACGGCCTTTGGGTCTTGTTCATCGGCCAAAAATCTATCTATGTTAATCATT
Source organism: Pedobacter sp. (assembly GCF_039594775.1). Classification (GTDB taxonomy): domain Bacteria; phylum Bacteroidota; class Bacteroidia; order Sphingobacteriales; family Sphingobacteriaceae; genus Pedobacter. Next base: position 183,604 of record NZ_JBCNMT010000005.1, read on the forward strand.
TTTCTTTTATCGGTTTTGTTATAGCGTGTCAAATAGGCAATTCGTTGTGCCAGTTAACTGTCTAATTTTTTGTATTTGTCTTTGTTCTTTACTCCTTTATCCTTATTCTCATTCCCACCCACACAAATTACGAATTCTCCTTTTAAAATATTGTTTTCAAAATGTGATTTTACTTCCATTACCGTGCCACGTACATTTTCTTCGTATACCTTACTTAACTCCCTACTTATCGAAACTTGTCTATCTTCTCCAAAAAACTCCGCAAATTCAGTCAATGTTTTCAGTAATCGGTGCGGACTTTCGTAAAAAATCATGGTTCTTTCTTCCAGCGCCAAAAGCTTTAATCTGGTTTGTCTTCCTTTTTTAACAGGTAAAAATCCTTCGAAAACAAATTGGTCATTAGGGAGGCCAGAGTTCACCAATGCAGGCACGAAAGCGGTTGCTCCTGGTAAGCAGGTTACTTCTATCTCGTGTTTTAGCGCTTCCCGAACCAAGAAAAACCCTGGGTCGGAGATGGCAGGCGTTCCTGCATCAGAAATTAAGGCGATGTTTTGCCCTTCCTTTAAAAACTTAATGATTTCGGCGGTAGCCTTATGTTCGTTATGTTGGTGATGGGCAAATACTCTCTTGTCAATTCCAAAATGCTTCAACAAAGGAGCGCTGGTGCGCGTATCTTCGGCCAAAATTAAATCTACCTCTTTTAAAATGCGTATTGCCCTAAAAGTCATATCCTCTAGGTTGCCAATAGGTGTAGGTACAATGTATAATCTGCCGCTCATTTCCTAATTTTAGATTTTAGACTTACGATTTTAGATTTTAGTAGGTAAAATCGTAATTCGTAACTCGTAATTCGTAATTCAATCTTATCTTTGTGAAAAATTAAAATAATGCTGCAAGTTAACTATATCCGCGAAAATAGAGAGAAAGTTTTAGAGCGATTAGGCGTTCGTCATTTTAAACAAGTTGAATTGGTAGATCAAATCATCTCCGTTGACGAGGAACGTCGTTCCACTCAAGTTTCGTTGGATAATCTGTTGGCAGAGGCAAACACAGCTGCCAAGCAAATCGGCGAATTGATGCGCAGTGGCAAAAAAGAAGAAGCAGAAGCCATCAAAGCAAGTACGGCATCTCATAAGGAGAATATTAAAGTATTGACCGAAAAGCTTAACGAAGTAGAAGAAAAGCAACAATCGTTAATTGTACAGTTGCCTAATTTACCATACCATTTGGTAAAGGCTGGAAGCAGTGCTGATGACAATGAGGTAGTTTTAACGCATGGCGAGCCAACGGCTTTACCAGAAGGTGCATTGCCACATTGGGAGCTGGCCGCTAAATATGATATTATTGACTTTGAATTAGGTACTAAAATTACTGGAGCTGGTTTCCCTGTTTATAAAGGAAAAGGGGCAAGGTTACAACGTGCGTTAATCAATTTCTTTTTAGACCATGCTACTGCTGCTGGCTACAAAGAAATGCAAGTGCCTCACTTGGTGAATGCGGCTTCGGGCTTTGGTACCGGACAATTGCCTGATAAGGAAGGACAGATGTACCATGTTGGAGTGGATGATTTGTATTTGATTCCTACGGCAGAAGTACCCGTGACCAATTTGTACCGTGATGTGATTTTGAAAGAAGAGGACCTTCCCATCAAAAATACTGGTTATACGCCTTGTTTCCGTAGGGAAGCAGGTTCTTACGGTGCCCACGTACGTGGCTTAAACCGTTTGCACCAATTTGATAAGGTAGAGGTGGTGCAAATTACCCATCCTGATAAATCTTACGAAACGCTGGAAGACATGAGCCAATATGTGCAGTCGTTATTGCAGCAATTGGGCTTACACTATCGTGTATTACGTTTATGCGGTGGCGATATGGGCTTTACTTCGGCCATGACTTACGATATGGAGGTTTGGAGTGCCGCTCAACAACGTTGGCTAGAAGTTTCTTCGGTATCAAACTTTGAAACCTATCAAAGTAACCGTTTAAAATTAAGATTTAAAGGAAAAGAAGGAAAAACCCAATTGGCACATACCTTAAACGGAAGTGCTTTGGCTTTACCTCGTATTGTGGCTTCAATTTTAGAAAACTATCAAACTCCTGAGGGAATTGTTATTCCAGAGGTTTTGAGAAAATACACAGGTTTCGATATCATCGATTAATCTATTTTAAGGTAGAGAATCATTTCTACTGCCAATACATCTTTTAATGAAATAAGCCCCATCATTTTTTTGAGGGGCTTTATTTTATAATCCCTAAGTGAAAGTTGGTGTAAACTATTGCAACGATAAATTTCTTTTGTTTTGGCGTAATTGAACTGTAGGGTGTCCAATCGTTTTTCGCCCGCAATGCTGATGCTAGCGATGGCTTCGGCAGTGCCATTATTTTCATTGTAGGTTTTGAGGAAGTTGATCTGATGTATCACGATGCTGATGTAGGGGAACGTTCGATAGTTCATCATGTTTCTGTAATCGCGGTCCATTAAATTACTGCCCGAGCTAAAGGCTACAACCTCAGCATCTATTCTGGCATTTTTTAAGGTGAGGCTATTCCTGCTTTTCTCTACATTGATACTGCTGTTAGGTTTGAGTAATTTCTCGTAGGTAAAGGTGAATTTATTGATGTTAGAATTGCCTTTAATCAAAATACTGCTCTCTGGTAAAAGTTGGAGCTGGTATTCTTGTGCATCTGCCAATTTTATGAAGAGAAGCAAGAGGATGCTGAGTAAGTGATGGGGAAATGTGCTCATGGTTTTAGAATGTGGTAATCAGTATGTTCAATCATCCTCCCCCTGCCCCCTCCAAAGGGGGGATATGTAAATCGCATACTTAAGCGCCATGTATCCCCCTCTAGAGGGGTAGGGGGAGGAAATAAATATCAGTTTGTCGTTTTACGAAAAAAGCCGCCCCTAAACCTAAAGAGCGGCTCAAACCATAACTATTCAACTATTAACTAACTAAAATCCTACACTGGCTTCAAACATCATCCCTTTGAACTTACCACCTGATAATAGATTGGAAGTAGGGAAGTCATTATATTTTTGGTTAACATATTCAGCTTTAACCACCATGTTTTTGGTTACGAACCAGCCTGCACTTGCTTGTACTCGGTTAATTTTTACTTCTTGGGTTGCTGTTCCAAACAGCATGTCGGCGGTAACGGTATTGTAGCGCATGCCTACAAATAGGTTTTCGTTTTTAGTAAAGCGATAAATACCTTCCACGGCTAACTGATTAACATCTCTTTTGTTGATTTCGTTAATGGCTTTCCCTTTAGCAAATTCAAGTGTGCCAAATAACTCTAAACCTTGGTACTTAATAAAAGGGTTGATCATAAAGGCAGTTACCTGACGGCTGAAACCTGGGCGTAAATTACCTGACCAAGCGGCGTCTTTTGCGTTGGCCCCTGCAGCTTCCATCACTAAATAATACCTTGAGCCACCTCTGTCACCAGTATATAAAGTATTGGCAGCAGCACCATTGTTGTGGTAAACAGAACCTGTCAAACGTACCCTTAAATCGTTGTTCAAGTGTCTGTCGTAACCTATTTTGCCAATGAAAGATGGATTACGAGTTGGCGCATCAGAAATTTCGCCTTTAATTTCACCATTGTGGATGGCAGCTACAGCCAAAAAGCCATCTTTTTGGAAATCAATCTCGGCACCAATTTCTGTGGTGAAACCGTCTAAAATATAGTTTCCAATAAACGGATTGTATAAAGAGTGTCCGTTGTCGGTTCTGCGAAAGTGAGCATCGCCATAATTGTCTTCGTAGTGACCAATTTTCACGGTTACATATTTAAACACATTGTCTAGCAACTCCGAATTTATAGGTGAAGCGTCAATCTGTACAAAGCCTCCCTTTACCCAAGTTTCTTGGTGGTGCCTGGCTGATAAGTAAGAAATCAAGTTTAACCTAATCCCTTTGGCCAGTTGTGCATCGATGTTAAGGTTGGCTGTGGCCAAGTTGAAGCCGCTGCGCAAGTTGTACAATTGAGTGGTAGATGTGGAGTTATTGCTGTGTTTTAGGGCCTGAAACTGTTGCGTAAAACCTGCACCAATTCTCACTTTTACATCATCAAACGGAACGGTATCAGTTTTTGGGGTTTCAAACATGTTGATGCCTGATTTATCGTAGGGCCTCATGTTGGCAATTTTGCTCTGCTGTGCAAATGCAGTTCCAGCTACTGTAACAAAAACTGCAGCGAGTAAAAGTCTTTTCATTTTAATTGATTTAGCGTGTAGTAATTAGTTGTTTTTAAAAGCGGCATTAAACTCAATGGTAATTTCATCACCAGTTTTAATAGTGCCCAATAAGGCTCTTGGAGGCGTTACACCGAAGGAAGTCATTTTGAAGGAGGTAGTGCCTTTAAAAGCAATTCCGTTAGCGGTAAGCGTAGCATTTACGGGGAAGCTAATGGCTTTTTGATTACCTGCTATGGTTAAATTTCCTTTGGCTACAAATTCGGCTTTGCCTGCGCTGGCCTTTATATTGCTAATGTCGATCAACGTAAAAGTGATTTTTGGAAACTTCTCTGCATTTAATGCTTTGTACATGTTTTTATCCATGCCGCTTTCATAGTAGTTTCCGTTTTCCTTAATACTCCGCATTGATTTAACTATCAATTGCAAGTCTAAAGTGGGAATGTCTTTTAAAGTGAGGGCATCAGCTTTGTAGGAAATATCGCCCGTAATTTGCTCGGTCTTGCAGCGCCAATCATGTAAAGAGGAAGTGCCTTTTACCAAAATTGAGCTTTCTTTTAAATTTAGTTTGGCGGTTTGCGCTTTGCCTACTAAGGCAAAAAACGGAAGGATGGCCAGGACAATCCAGAAGGTTTTAGAAGTCTTCATAGCATTCAAGTTTTAATACTATAAAGGTCTGGCTAAATAGGAGGCTGGTACGTGATATGGCTCATTTCATAAATTGATGTGCCTTATATATGGGGGTGATTAAACGCACAAAAAAAAGCCGGGACGTAAATCCCAGCTTTTTAACGGTATCATGTTCTATCTTATAAGATAAGAATCAATAATAAAATGATGATGATAATTGCTCCAACGGATAGGTAAACACCGCCTCCTATGGCTTTAGCTTTTTTCTTCATCTCTCTAAGCTCTTTGCGCAGCTCCTTACGTTCCTCTCTGCTAAGATTTGATTTGTCCATCGCTTTAATTTCTTCCACTCTGGACGTAATTCTGTTCAGCTCTAACCGTTGTTCGGGAGTGAGTTCCGTTTTAGGTTTATCATTTGCGGCAAGGGCTACATTTAGGTTAAATGTTAATGCCATCAATAACATTAATGGATAGATAATTTTTTTCATGCGATTTAGTTTATAGTTACAATGCTATAAACAACTCATGTTAAAAAAAGTTCTATCGTAAATCCTAATTGCTAAAATTAAAGAATAAGGATAAGCAATAATAAGATGATGATAATGGCACCTAAAGAAAGTGTAATGTTTTGACTTAGAAAATCTGAACGTTTTTTCAGTTCTTTTACTTCTTTTCTAAGCGCTTTTCTTTCCGCCTTGGTCAGGGTCGATTTATCGATAGCCTTAATTTCCTCTACACGTTTGGTAATATATTCCAACTCGGCCTTCTGCTCAATTGTTAACTCCGTTTTAGGTTTATCATCGTTTGTAGGAGCGGCATTAACGGTAGTGGTTAGCGTAACAAGAACTAGGAACAAGTAAATCAGTTTTTTCATGTATGTGTTAGTTATGGATAAAAAAAGAACCTATCAACCATTACGATGATAGGTTCACAAAATTATTAAAAATAAATTATTTAATCTCGAAAACGGTGTTTACGGTAAAGCTCAATTTGATTTTTTTAAAGTCAATTTCTGGAGCAGCACCTGCATCCATAGACATTTCGGCTTTCATCGCGTAGTTTCTGTATTGTGGAACCATCATACCTCCATTGTCGCCTACATCTTGAATGTCTAGCACATTACCTAATTTATCTCCCAAGGCTTCTACCATGTAAGCAGCTTTTTCTTTGGCAGCCAATAAAGCTTTCACTTTTAGCTCTTTTTTCAAGCTTTCTATTTTGCTGTAATCGTAGCTTTCTACATAGGTGTTAGTGATTCCTTTGGCATCAACACCTTCTAAAATCAGGTTGAATTTATTCAAATCGCTCACTTTTAAACGATATTGTTTACTGGCTAAAAAGTCTGGATTTTTCCTTTTTTCGGTTTGATAATTCCAGCTACTTAAATTGTTAATCGTTAAATTCTCTTTAGCAATTCCTGCTTTTTGTACAGCATTAAAAAGTTGCGTTTCCAAAGTAGTAATATCTACTTTTTTCTTACTGTTGCCATCTTTCAAATATTCTTTTAAGGAGATGTTGATGTAGATGATATCTGGCGTAACTTCAGTTTCTGCAGTTCCAGTAACGGTAATTTTTCTTCTTAGATCAACTTGTTGAGCTGATGCATTAAAAGTAGATAGAGTGGTGAAAGCTAATAAAGCTATTGCAAATAATCGTTTCATAATTTCAAATTTTTGTGTGTTTATAGGTTAGATGTAAATGTTGTATCAAATCCATAAACAATTTTCCTGCTTTGCGCTAAAATTGAGCCAAAGTTCAAAAAATGAGGGAATTATTTTAAAATATTATTTCTGTTTTTTTCAAAAACCTGAACATTAAGTCACTCGGATTTTATCTGATGGATTTAAGCTTTGGATCAATGGGAGTAAGGTCAAGTTTTCTGAATTCCACCTCGGCTCCTTCGGCCTGTATAGCAATTTGGCCTTTTTGGGCCGTGCAGTTGGTCCCTTCGTTTACCAAAACACCATTTACCCAAACTTTAACGATGTCTAAGAAGCATTCGATGACCATGTTGTTCCATTCGCCCAAAGGTTTTTCCGAGCCATCTGTCAGGTTTTTGATACGCCTTGCTTTGCCAGCACTAACGCCCCAAGTTTCTTTCGGACCACGTCTTTCTTCCATGTTGGGAACGGTAATATCTTCCTCGATGCACCAGAAATCACCAGCATCTTGATGTTGCATTTGCACTTCTAACGATTTTGGAAACATTTTGTACAATGCTCTTGGAGTTGAAGCATGAATCAAAACACCACAGTTTCCAGGTTTTCCTGCAAATCGATATTCAACTTCTAATCGGTAGTTAGAAAAAACAGAATCGGTGATGAGATGCCCTCTGGGATCGCCCATACTGACCAGCTTCCCATCGCGGACAATAAAAGAGGCAGGAGTATCAGGATTTTTATCTTTTGCGGGGACGTCGGCGTGCCAGCCTTTTAAGTCTTTACCGTTGAATAACTTAGTTTTTTGGGCATTTACTGCATAGCCGATACTTACTAAAAATAGGCAAATAAGAAAGGTTTGTTTGCTGAACATATAATTTGGTCTTTTATCAAATGTAAGGTTTAGGATTTATAAGGAAAAATAAACGCACATTATTGATTCCCGGGTGTTGCTATTCTAAATGTTTCTTTCTCTAACACAAAATTATTTCCTAAATATTTCATTTGACCCTGCCAAACTGTATCAGCAATACCATCTTGTTTTAAATTGTAACTCCTGAAAGAATAAATAAGTCGTTTTTTCTTGCTGTCGTATTTAATAAATGGTTCTTTTTCATTTGGAGTTTCGTTTTCTTGGTCACAAAAGGAAAGATCCTTATTTAATTTGCGCTTTACAGTTTGTATTTTGATGTTGTTTTGGGCAAAAGAAATTAGACTTGCGCTTAAACAGGTTACATCATGCTGTGCTCCCACCTCTCGATCAACGATTAAGAATTTATTTTCTTCTATTTTGTAAATGGAGTCTATGGCTTTAAATTGGGTCTCTAAACGTTGTGCTTTTTCTTGCTTTTTTAAATTGAAGTGTAACCAAGAATAATAAAATACATTACAGCGGGCTCCGCAATCTTCCATCGTGAACGTGAAGATTTTAAATGTACTATCTGGTGAATAAGTAATCTTGGTATCAATGATGCGAGGAAATGTTTCGTTAAAAATACTATCTAGCTGTTCTTCAGTTAAAGTTTTGGCGTTTTCAACAAATTCTTTCTTAATCTTGCATTCGTACTTTTTCAAGAACAAAGAATCAGTTGTAGGTTGAGTATTAACTGTATTTATTGGTTGATTTTCATTGGTTAATTGATCGATTGTATCTTGTTTAGGTGGGGTCTTGGTTTTTTGATTGCCGTTGCAGGAAATCACGGCCATTGCTATCACAATGAAAGTTATAATGTTTGTTTTCATATTTGGAGCTTAAGTTAGCAATACTGATAGAACTGTTATAAAACCAATCGTTTAATTTCTCCGGTTGCGGTAATCACATAGTACTTATTGTCCTTAACAATAGTGTTTTTTGGAAGCTGGTCTTCTTTAAGTTTTATGGTAATGGTGATTTCGTAAAAAGCCTGTATGCTTGGTTCAGTAATTTCTGGATTGAAGATAAAGTTATGCTCTCTCAAAAGTGCACCGTTAAAATACTGAGTAGTGTTTTTCTTAATGTCATTTACTTCGCTACTGTTCTCGAAACTAGGATGGGTTGCTGCATAAGCTTGGTATTGTCTGTAATTTTCTGTTGGATAGCTAATGTTAAAACCCTCCTGTAGTATTTTTTCTTTCTTGTTTAGGTCAGTATTCATTAGCATGGAGTAGTTTGCTGTCGTCTCTTTGAATACTTCCAACGCTTTTTTCTGCATCTGACTTTTGATCGTATCATAGTTGGTCGTTATATAGTCTACCTTTACTAAATCGTAGATTTCATTTTTGCTACATACAGACATGATTTTATCGAAATCACTACCTTTTTTATATTTGATGATGAGATTTTTTTTAAGCTCAAAGCCGGCAGGTTTTTCATTATAGGTTTTGGGATTAAATATTTTCTTTTCTACAGCATAGTTATAGCTAGGAACGAAGGAAATCATATCTGTAGCAATTTCAATTTCCTTATTGAATGAGCTTAAGTCTCTTATTACATTCTGAATTCTTTCGTCAATAAGGTTGGTGGTTTCTTCCGCAGTTTTCCCAGATTGTAGAATCCCAAAAGTTGCAATAAACGACGAGGCCTTTTCATTGTAAATACCTTTTATTACTACCATCATTTCATCTCGTGAGCTGGTAGTGGTTTTTATGGTGCTACCTCTGTTTATCTGATAAAAGTTGTCTCCATAATTTACATTTCCACTTTTGTAATTGGCGTTGCCTTTAATTTGAGCATGGACTTGGCTTAAAAAGAATAAGGTAGTGACTAATGCGATTAACAGTTTTGCTTTCATAATTTTAAATTTTTTAATGTTTATGAGGCAATTTTATGGCGCTTAAGTAAGATTGTCTTGGTAAAACCGCTTGCACTTCACTGTAAAGTTTTTTACTACATTTACAGTGGTTTTACAGTAAAATAAAGCAGCTTCTAAATACTTTCGATAATCGATAAATGACCGATTTGGATTTGTTTCAGGAATTAAAAGGCAAAGTGCTCCAGACTTATAAAGAGCATTTTCCATTTTTTACTGGAAGCTGGAAAACCTTCAGTTCGCTTGATATCCAGAAATTAATCGTTTTGATAGAAAATGTTTGTAAACAGTCTGTCAGCGAGAAGTGGATCTACACTCATCTAAAGCCTGAGCGAAATGAGAAGATCCCTAGAAAAGATATGTTGGACATCTTGTCGACATTTGTGGGGTATTCTAATTGGGATGAATTTAAGTTTGAGTGCAAAAAAGGGATGAAGGCCCCATCTTCACCAAAAAACAATTGGTTGCTTCGGTTTGGAATAGGATTGACCGCTTTAGTAATCTGTGCTCTTCTGGTTTTTTTCATCACCAAAAAACCTGCTAAAGAAATACGGTTATTACAAATAAAGAATCAATATAATGATCAACAGGTGGATAGTGAAGAGGTTAAAGTTTATCAATTACAGGATTCGCTAAAGAAAACATTAAAGGTTAAAAATGGGGCCATTGAAGTAGATGGCCTACAAAAGCGAAATACGACGCTGGAAATTGTAAGCCCCTTTTATAAAAAGAAAGTGGTTCATATTTCTTATAGCGATACGGCAATCACAAAGATTGATTTACAGCCTAACGATTATGCGATGATGTTGAAGGCTTTTATGATTTCTGATATTAAAGATTGGCAGACACGTAAAGTGCAGCTCGATAAAATTTTATCAGATGACTTGGAAGTAATTGTTATGTTGAAAGATGATTTAGGTGCTGAATACTTTAATAAAGAAGAGTTTTCCCAAAAGCTAATTGTTCCTACTGTTTCTATAAAAAGAATGAAAATAGTAGAATTGAGAAGTGACGAAAATGGGGTGATACAGTTTATAAGAATTAATCAATAATGCTTAGAACTTTTTTAACAGTAGGTTTAATGATCTGTTGTCTTTTTATAAAGGCACAACAGGCTAGTAAAAAAGAGACGGGGGCTAGGGGCTTACAATCAACTTTTGCTGCCCCAGTCTTGGCGGCTTATCAGGAGAATGCCAAAGGAAAAGTAGAAGATTTGTACCAGTATTTCCAGTTGCTTTCGGATACGGCAGCCTCTGTAGATTTAAAAAAAGAAGTGGAGAAAAATATCTACCTTCTTTTTAAGGGGAAGGATATCTTGCTGCCAGATTTCTTAAATAATGCTAAAAATGAAATTAAGCTATCTTCTTTTATCGAGCAACTTAAGAAAAGACATTTAAAGTTTAAGCTGTTGAGATTTGAAGATGGACCCATTCTTTTTGATAGTTGGCAAACAGCTTATGAGGTTCAAATTTTAGATAATAAGGTTGCTCGTTCGTTATCATTAACCCAGACGGTTTACTTATCTAGCGAAGTCAAAACCTTTGGGGACACGACAAAAAATGTTTGGGAACTATATTTGGGACGCATACAATAGTGGTGCAGGCTTGCGTTTATAACGTCATTTCGACCTTGCGAAGCCAAATCTTTGGGAATGTTATGAAAGAGGAATTAAAAAGAACATTATCTAACAAAATTATATCACCACTTCGTGGTTTATTAGCTAACCCTATATTCTAGAATTATATCAGCCCTTCGGACTTGTTCCGTTACCGTTCATAGTACGTCATTTCGACTTTGTCGAAAATCTTTGAACTATTTAATCTGAGCAAATCCAAAGATTTAACTTCGTTGAGCTTCGGTTCCCAGCTACACTGCATTCCGCTCGAAATGACGACATCTCAAAAAAAAAACCTTACAACAATTTGTTGTAAGGTTTTTATAATCAAAACGGAAATCTAAAATTGTAACTCTACAATCGTCAATCTCCCTAGTCTTCTACAGTTTCATTATTAATGCCGATCTCATCTTTCACTTCTTCCTTAAAATAGGTTTTTTGGAAAATCAAGATGGTGATAACACCCACAGAAATGGCTGCATCGGCAAGGTTAAATACTGGTCTGAAAAACTCGAAAGGTTCGCCGCCCCAAACTGGAAACCAAGTAGGGAAAGTGCCTTTCAAAATCGGGAAGTACAGCATATCAACCACACGACCATGGAACAAAGTTTCGTAGCCGTAAATCAGGCCATAAAAAACAGAATCGATGATGTTGCCCAAAGCGCCTGCAAAAATCAAGGCTACATTTAGGATTAAGCCACGATGGTATTTGCGTTGAATTAGGTAATGAAGTCCGTAACCGATACCGCCCACTGCAATAATTCTAAATAGGGATAATGCCAGTTTCCCGAACTCGCCACCAAACTCTAAGCCAAAGGCCATTCCATTGTTTTCTGTAAAGTGGATAATGAACCAATCGCCTAAGACCTTATACTCTTGTCCTAGGTACATGTGGGTTTTTATCCAAGTTTTAGAAACTTGGTCGACCAAAAGCACGATAAATATTAAAAGTAAGGGTTTTGTATAGCCTTTCATTAACCTTGTTTCAATTTAGCTTCCATGCTTAGCGTGGCATGCGGTACCGCACGTAAACGTTCCTTTTGGATGAGTTTACCTGTCTCTCTGCAAATGCCATAAGTTTTGTTCTCAATACGCACTAATGCGGCTTCCAAATTATCAATGAACTTACGTTGACGTGCAGCCAACTGATTGATTTGTTCTTTTTCTAAGGTAGCAGAGCCATCTTCCAAGGTTTTGTAAGCACCAGAAGTGTCTTCTGTGCCATTAGAATTCGGATTGCTTAATGATGAAGTTAACGATTGTAACTCTTCCCTAGAGCTTTTTAATTTCTCTAAAATCAGCTCTTTAAATTCCTGTAGTTCGCTATCAGAATAACGTGTTTTCTCAGTTTTTTCCATATGGTTATATTTTGGCAATCAAAATTTCAAGTTCAACATCTTCAATTACTATTTTGTTTCCGTTAAGCGGTTTTTCCGACAGTAATATATCGTCGGCCAAAATTTCGGTGCAAATGTAATGCTTGTTTTGTAATACCGCAGGTGTAATCAGGTTATCCTGTTGTAAACTTACGGTTATCCTATCGGTTACTTCAAAATCCATTTCCTTGCGCAGGTTTTGCACTCTATTTACCAATTCGCGTGACAAACCTTCTTGTTTAAGCTCTGTAGTGATGTTAACATCCAATGCTACGGTTAAACTGCCCATGTTTGTAACCTGCCATCCTGGAATATCTTCGGCAATAATCTCTACATCTGATAAAAGTATCGAGTAGCTCGTATCAGGTATTGAGAAACTGCCTTCTTTTTCAAATTTGGCAAGGTCTTCTTGGCTCATGTTGTTGATGACTTCGGTCACCATTTTCATATCCTTCCCAACTTTTGCACCTAAAGCCTTAAAGTTTGGTTTTACCTTTTTCTTGATGAAACCTGCGGCGTCGGTAATATAGGAAATTTCTTTAATATTGGTTTCAGATAGGATAAGGTCTTTCACCAGTTCTACTTTATCTTTAAAGTTATCGTCCAAAATTGGGATCAATACTTTAGCTAACGGTTGACGTACATTGATGCCCATTTTCTTACGTAGTGATAGTACCATCGAAGAAATGTTTTGAGCCAGCTCCATGCGTTCGTTCAAAGCATTGTCTACCAATGATAAATCGGCCTCAGGCAAAATGGTTAAGTGTACCGATTCTGATTTGGCGGTAGCAGGTAAAATCTCAGTTAGGTTTTGATACAACCAGTCTGAGAAGAAAGGTGCAATTGGCGACATCAGCTGCGCGATGTTGGTCAAGCAGGTGTACAATGTTTCGTAAGCTGCTTTTTTATCTTCAGTCATTTCGCCTTTCCAGAAACGACGACGAGATAAACGGATGTACCAGTTGCTTAAATGCTCATCAACAAAATTTTGGATAGCTCTTGCGGCCTTGGTAGGCTCGTAAGTGTTGTAGCTTTCGTCAACTTCGGCAATCAGGTTTTGCAATAGCGATAAAATCCAACGATCTAATTCGCTGCGTTGTGCCACAGGAGTTTGATTGTTCAAGTCAATCTCAAACTTGTCGATGTTGGCATATAAGGCAAAGAAAGAATAGGTGTTGTACAAGGTTCCAAAGAACTTGCGACGTACTTCATCTAATCCTTCTAGGTTAAATTTCAGGTTATCCCAAGGTGATGCATTGCTGATCATGTACCAACGCGTAGCATCGGCACTGTAAGTATCAATGGTGCTAAATGGGTCAACGGCATTGCCTAAACGTTTAGACATTTTGTTGCCGTTTTTATCCAATACCAATCCGTTTGATACTACATTTTTAAAGGCAATCCCTGGGTTGTTTACACGCTCGTTGATGGCTTTGATTTCATCACTGGTTTCGCTTAACATTACCGCAATGGCATGTAAGGTAAAGAACCAGCCACGAGTTTGGTCAACACCTTCTGCAATGAAATCAGCAGGGTAGGCATTTTCAAATTCTTCTTTGTTTTCGAAAGGGAAGTGCCATTGTGCATAAGGCATGGCGCCGCTATCAAACCATACGTCAATAAGGTCGGTTTCGCGGGTCATTTTTTCTCCTTTAGAGGACACTAAAAATACATCATCTACGTAAGGGCGGTGCATGTCTTTGAGCTCGAAACCAGCTGGCATTAAACCTGCTTCAATTGCCTTCGCAATTTCGTTGTTCAATTCCTCCACAGAACCAATACATTTCTCTTCCAAACCATCAGCAGTACGCCAAATTGGAAGCGGTGTTCCCCAGTAACGAGAACGAGAAAGGTTCCAGTCTACCAAGTTTTCTAACCAGTTGCCAAAACGTCCAGTTCCGGTAGCTTCAGGCTTCCAGTTGATTGTTTTGTTCAACTCAGCCATTTTTTCTTTAACGGCAGTGGTTTTAATAAACCAGCTATCTAATGGATAGTAAAGCACGGGTTTGTCAGTTCTCCAGCAGTGTGGATAGCTGTGTACATATTTTTCTACCTTAAAGGCTTTGTTTTCCTCCTTTAAACGGATAGCAATTTCTACATCCACTGATTTTTCTGGTGCTTGACCTTCAGTGTAGTATTCGTTCTTTACGTATTTGCCACCAAACTCACCTAATGAAGCTACAAATTTACCTTGCAGGTCAACCAAAGGAACGGCATTGCCTTTGTCGTCTAAAATCAACAAAGGAGGAACTTCAGGGCTAGCTTGTTTAGCTACACGAGCATCATCGGCACCAAAAGTAGGAGCAGTGTGAACAATACCAGTACCATCTTCTGTGGTTACAAAATCGCCGCTAATTACACGGAATGCATTCTCTGCATTTTGGTAAGGTAGCGCTAATGGTAAAAGTTGTTCGTATTTAATGTTAACCAAATCAGCACCAACAAACTCGGCTAGTATTTGATAAGGGATTTTTTTGTCTTCGGCTTTGTAGTTTGCAAAAGCTTCTTCATCTTCCGCTAGGAAAAATTTTCCGCCAAATTGTTTGCCCACTAAAGGTTTTGCCAATATCACTTTAACGGGCTCGAAGGTGTACTGGTTAAAAGTTTTTACCAATACATAGTCGATTTTTGGCCCAACGGTTAAAGCGGTGTTACTTGGCAAGGTCCAAGGGGTAGTGGTCCAAGCTAAGAAATGGATTTCTCCAAAACCTTGTAAAAACGAAGGTAGCGTATCTGCAATGGCTTTAAACTGTGCTACAATAGTGGTGTCGCTTACATCGCGATAAGTGCCAGGTTGGTTTAATTCGTGTGAACTTAAACCTGTACCTGCTGCTGGCGAGTAAGGTTGGATGGTGTAGCCTTTGTATAGAAATCCTTTATTATAAAGTTGTTTTAAAATCCACCAAAGGGTTTCGATATATTCGTTTTTATAGGTGATATAAGGGTTTTGCAAATCAACCCAGTAACCCATTTTTTCGGTAAGGTCATTCCAAACATCAGTGTAGCGCATTACCTCTTCTTTACAAGCGGCATTGTATTCGTCTACAGAAATTTTCTTTCCGATGTCTTCTTTAACGATACCTAATTTTTTCTCCACAGCAAGCTCAATTGGAAGACCATGAGTATCCCAACCCCCTTTGCGTTTTACCTGATATCCTTTTAGGGTTTTATAACGGCAGAAAATATCCTTAATCGCACGGGCCATCACGTGGTGAATGCCAGGCATACCATTTGCCGAAGGTGGTCCTTCGTAAAAAGTGAAAGGTTTGTTTTTTGGTCTGCTGTCTATACTTTTTTCAAAGATGTTTTCCGCTTTCCAAAACTCTAGTATTTCTTTACCTATTTTCGCTAGTTCTAACTGTTTAAATTCCCTATACATCAATCAAGTATCTCAAAAATTAAAGGTTGCAAAGTTAAGATTTTAGAATGAATAATGGTAGTTTTGAGGCTGAAATAGTTTTATGGATAAATTTCTGAAAAGAGGGCTTTTTTGTATGCTGGGGGCGGTATTGTTGATGCCTTTAGCACTGTTGTTAAAGAATAGCAACGAAAATATAACACTAGGAGTACTTTTTTTAAGCATGGTTTTAGAACTTATTGGGCTCATCTTTGTTGTGTTAAGCATATTGCAACAAAGAAGGGTAAGAAACCAATAAGTTATGATTAAAAATCTGAAGCTAACTAAAGCTATTGTAGCAATAGCTTTGGGGATTACGGCACTTATTGCCGCCAAAATCATGGAGGCTTATAAAGTAAGCGGAAGCCAAGTTGTATTGGCCATTTCTGGAGTGCTATTTATTGCAGGAGCATTAATTTTTATCTATCCGATATTATTTGCGACTAAAGCAGATAAAGATGGTAAACATGTAGAGCTTAAGCCTGCTGCAAAGGAACCAGTTCCTGAAACTGGGAGCGGGATAGCTAGTTAAGCGACGTTCTGATTGGCTATTAAGAAATTAGACTTAGCATTTAAGTCAAAGGTTTGATAGGTAGTTAGGGAATTGGTATATTCGAGCCTTTAACTGCTTTCATGAAGAAAATACTATATATATCATTTGTTGTATCGCTATTGTTTAGCACTTGTCACGCTTTTGCGCAACAACAGTTTATCCCGTATCGTTTAGGTAAGCTTTGGGGTTTGGCCGATACCAACGGCATCATAAAGCTAACTCCAGTTTACGATGAAATTGAGGATGGAGGTGTCAAAAAAAGAAAGAGTAAAGAAGTAATCCCCTTTTTTATTACCAGAAAAAACAAGAAGTACGGTCTTCTGATAGGTTCTAAAACCTTACTTGCTCCACTATACAATAGGCTAATTATTGATTCTCTATTTATCACAGAATATAGAAAGATCAATGATGACCCGACTGTGGGCGGCTCTAGGCTCATTATTCGTAATCTCAAAGGTGAGGTACTGTTCCCAGATTCGATTATGCAGATAGAGAAGGTCTCGTCCAATACAAGACTTCAGCATATGGTTTTCCAGACTAGGGCAAATAACAACCGTTCGGGAGCTTTTTGGTACGATCCGGAGAAACAGGTGATTAACCAATGGTTGTTTAAAAATATAGCTCATGTTTTTATGTATGAACACAAGGGGAAATTGTTTGCGACGGTGTATAAAACAGAAAAAGGGGGAAGAACTTATTTCGAGTTGCCTTACAATACTGTTACTCAAATGTATGATGTTAAACAACTTAGTGTAATGCCAGAAGTGGGCGAAGGAACCGATGCTTTGTATCGTGGTTCGAGTGGTTATGGGGGAATGGATAGTGGTAAAGGCAACAATTTAATGTTTGAAAAGAAAATAATTAGTAGCCCTAAGGGTTGGTCTCAGGTTACGATGACCCTTAGATACCGCGAAAATAAAACCAAATATGATACCTTGGTTATTGACTTGAAAGCAGATACTGCTTACTTAAGCGATTATAAGTCTGGAAGATTTGGAGTGTATCATACAACGGATAACTATTGGACAAAAGCAACCGATACCATTTATATTTATCAGAACTATTTGCATTATAGCTATAAAGGCAAAAAAGGAGTCTATGTTGACGGTAGAGTAGTGCCCGCGGTTTATGATGAGTTAATTTATTTCAAAGCATCTGCAAAAAGCAAACCTTATTTCTTGGCAAGTAAAACATCATCAACAACTAATGCTGTTTATTGGGGAGTAATAGATGAACAGGGCGTAGAGATCTTACCGATTATTTACGACCAAATTATTAGACCGCAGGCTTCTAATGCAATGTGGATTATCAAAAAAGATAATCTTTATGGGGTTACTGATAGTGAAGGGAAATTTATTTTTCCAGTTAGATACGATCGGATTAATCCTAGTGAATCATTTCTTAGTTTTGATATTGTTCACAAAGGTAAGCATGGCTATCTAGACATGTATAAAGAAAAAATCGAACCTAAATTTCCTTACCCTGTGTCGAGAAAGCTTTCTATTGGTCGTTATATGGTTTTTGAATTAAAAGATGCTAACGGAAAGGTGTTAGGTTTTGCTGATCCCAAAGGGTTTCTCTACTTTAAGAATTAGTAGTCAATGGTGTTTCTTCGCATTTCGTTACCGTAACGGTCAACGGTGTAAATTTCATGATTTTTTTCTATCGTGATAAAACCTTGTCGTATTGCTTGTGAGGCATTTTTAATCCTATCGTGCTTTATAGGGAAAAGTACCTTGCCTTCTAGGTCTATTACACCCATCTTGCCTCCTTGGGTTACTACTAAGAAATCTGTATATAACTCAATTTCGTCATAACTCATTGGAGTGATTTCCTTCGTCTTTAAGTTTATTCTACTCCACTTATCGCTATCGCTGATAATGGCTGTTCCATTTTTTACAGGCATTATCACATCATGCTTTATTGGTATTAAGATTTTCCCTTTCAAATCTGTTAATCCATATTTTTTTTCCTTTTCGATAACAATGAAAGGGCTTGTCGATGGTGTGAACAAGTGTTCGTAGTCTATTGGAATTATCTCTTTGCCATCTAGGCCTGTAGCACCAAGTTTGTCTCCTTTTTTTATCACCACCATTTGTTTTGTAAAATGTAGGAATTCTTGATAGTCGGCATTAATGAGTACTTTTCCTTGAAGGTTCATTAAACCAATTTTAGGTTTCGACTTAGTTCCTTCATTAAATTTGATCAATTTTTGCTCGTACAGAAACTGAAGTCTTTCACTATAGACAGGAGCTACGACAGTTCTGCCCATGGTATCCATAAGTCCGTATTTTTTTTCCTGTTCTTCTTGTTTAGTAATTAAAAAAAGTCCGTGAGCTATGGGACTAATCTGTTCGTAAGTTGGAACTTGCAATATTTGCCCTTTAGTATTGGCCAGACCCTTTTTTTTGTCTATTGTTAGTAAGATTAAATTACCGTTGTCGGCTCCTGGATGAAAGGCTAAAGCGTCGTAAACCGGTTGTAAAACCATTTGTCCATCGTAGTCAATAAGCCCCAATTTTTTATTTTGCTTTATTAGGAGTAACGGGTGTTTCTTTCTGTTGTTGTAGCTATCGAAGATAGATAAACTTTCATATTGAGGCACTTTTATTGTTGTACCATCACTTTTGGCTATCCCAAATTTATCATCTTTCTCTGTGATTAAAAGTTGATTGTCAATGTATTGCAGATTGTTGTATATGGGTGTTAATCCTTGTTTGTTGCTTGTTTTGTGGAACGTCCCTAATTTGCCGTTGATGTTGAGTTGCTGGTAAGGGTCGTTTCTTCTGTATTCAATTTCACGAGGTTCCGGCATTCCCATGCCTATTGATCCCATTGCTCCACCATAACTATAGACTTCTTTCATCTCATTTTTTGGAGTGAATTTGCCATGAAGATCTATAAAGCCTGGCTTACTATCGTAAATAGCTTGTGCCGCTATGAGTAAGGGCTTTCTTTGCAATGTATCATATCTTCCAACCAATAAGTACTTTTTTGCTTTGAGCATTTCTTTAAACTTGGGGTTGGAGATATAACCATTCTCGTCAGGGATAAATGTTTGAGCCTGCAACTTGAGATTAAACAAAAAAAGTAAAATGAAAACAAGTTTTGAAAGTGAGCTTAACATGCGTAGTGAATTATAAACAGTTGCTAAAATAGCTTGATTAATGATGTAAATCTAATAAAGCTTGGTAAGGATTTCCGATTAAATCTAACAACTTTGCAAATGCGGGTTCGGTTTTATAGCCTTTGCGTTTAAGCTCAACAACTTTTAACCTAAAATCTTCTCCTTTTTCTTGTAAGATTTGATGTTCGGTGAGCATGTGCCGATAAGCGTTTTGTTGTTGAGTTGGGATGTTCTGACCAAAGACTTCAATTTCGAAATTATCTAGCTTGAAATTACAAACAACACTGTTGTCAGCTTGGGTGCCGATTTGGAATTCCTTTTCTGAATTAAACAAATTAGTTAATGTTGCCAAAAATTCTTGTTGATCTTTCCAGTGGCAAATGATATCGAGGTCACTGTTCTCAATATCGATGAGGATAGGAATGGTACCGGTGAGAATTGGTGCGTAAGCTTCAAGTTTTTCTAATATCTGGTGAGTAACGAGCGTTTGGTAGGCTGACTGTTGTCGCTCGTTACCTTCACTTAAATACGATATAGTTAGGAAGTTCATTTGTTAATGGTCGTCCAAATTCTCCAAGTTCTTTGCGACCTCTGCTTCAGATAGTTTTTTACGCTTTTTATTCTTGTCTAACCAAAGCATTAAAGCAGGCAATAAGGTAAGGTTAAAAGCCAAAGCAACAATTAAGGTAATGGACAATAAGAAACCTAGTATTACAGTCCCCCCAAAAGTAGAGGCCGTAAAAATGCCAAAGCCAAAGAATAGGATTAGGGCAATGTGTGTCATGCTTACTCCCGTTTCGGTGATGGTATCGGTAATTACCTTGCTTACGCTATAGTTGGTAAGGTTAAGCTCTTGTTGGTATCTGGTTAAGAAATAGATGGTCTGGTCAGAAGCCAATCCAAAAGCAATGGTGAAAATCAATATGGTAGACGGTTTCAACGGAATGCCAAAGAATCCCATCAGTCCAGCGGTAATAATTAACGGAACTACATTCGGTAGCAGTGAAATGAACATGATGCCCAGGCTTCTAAACTGTGCCAGACGTAATAATGAAATCAACACGATAGCTAAACCAATACTTTCAAATAAATGCTCCAATAGATAGTCAGTTCCTTTAGAGAAAATAATGCTAGAGCCGGTTAAGGTCACGTTAAAACGTTTTGGGGATAAGATAGAATCGATTTTTGGTTTCAGTTCTTCCAACAATTGGTCTAAACGTTTAGAGCCAACATCCGCCATCTGAAAACTTACACGTGCCGTTTGTTTGTCCTTGTCCACAAAATTGGTGAGCATATTTCCATTTCCTTTACCAGAATTTGCTGCATAGATTAAAATAAAATTCTTCTCAAAATCTGAAGGTAGGCGATAAAATGAGGTGTCGCCATTATAGAATACCTGTGTGGCATATTTTAATCCCGTGTTCAACGAAATAGAGCGAGAAAACTCTGGATAAGCAGCAATCATCTGCTCCAATTTGTCGATTTTGTTGAGCGATGATAGGCTTAAAATGCCATTCTTGCGTTTGGTGTCGACACTAATTTCCAGCGGTAAAATGCCTTCAAAATTCTTCTCGAAAAATTTCAGGTCGGTCAATATTTTAGAGCTTTTCGGTAAATCGTCCACCACATAGCCGTTCACATTGATGCGATAAACGCCAATCAATGAAACAACAGTTAAAATGATGGTAACGATATAAATCGAAGCACTTTTATGTTGCACCAATTTATCCGTTTTGGCTAATAGCCTGTCTAGGAAATTTGGTTCGTGTGTTCCTTGTGTTTTGTTTTTTGGAGCAGGTAGATAGCTAAAAATAGCAGGGATTAAGCACAGACTCATTAGCCAGGTAAACATTACATTTAATGCCGCTACACTTCCAAATTGCATCAACAGCTCACTTCCAGTAAAGTAAAGTACGCCAAAGCCAATGGCAGCAGTAATGTTTGCAATTAAAGTGGTTACCGAAATTCTTTCTACAGTAATGCTCCATGCTTTTTGTTTATCGCCATGCTTTTTAAGCTCATTGTGGTATTTGTTCAGTAACAGAATACTGTTCGGGATACCGATAATTACAATCAGTGGAGGAATCAATCCTGTTAAAATGGTGATTTCATAGCCAAATAGCACCAAGGTGCCCACACTCCAAATCACTCCCATGATCACCACTAGTACTGGGAAAAACACAGCTGAAAAGCTACGGAAAAAGATGACCAATATTAAGGCGGAAACTAGAATGGATAAGCCAAGGAAAAGCACGAATTCGTTAGAAACGAGCTTGCTGGTTGCCGTTCTGATATAAGGTAATCCTGATAGGTGTACGTCTATGTTCTCGCTTTTTCCAAAAGCCAATGCTTTTTCTTCTATTTCTTTCAGGATAGGGTTTCTAGCTGCAGAATTGAGGATTTTCTGGTCGAAAGTAACTGCCATTAAGGTGGCGTTAGTTTCGGTGTGATATAAAAGGCCCTTGTAAAAAGGCAGTTGGTTTAACTTGCTTTTTAGCGAGTCCATTTCCGCATCGGTGGTAATGATTTTGCCTGGAAGTGGTTTTACGGTAAACTTTTGGTTAACGGTGTCTTTCTCCAGTTCAAAAAACTTACCGATGGAAAGTACGCCTTTAATGCCTTTAAGTTGTTGTAGTTCATTAGAAAGCTTCGCCCATTTGTTGTAAGTATCTTTTTGAAAGATTTTATCATCTTTAATACCAATCACTACAATGCTGCCATCTTCACCAAACTGCTTTTTAAAAGCATTGTATTTGATGAAAACCGAATCGGTTAGTGGCAGAATTTTACTTCCTGCATAAGAAAGCTTGATGTTTTTGGCCTGCCATCCCATAAAAATGGTAATGGCAATAAATAAAAGGATAAGGAGAACGCGATTTTTTAAAATAGCATTAGATAGTTTTACCCACATATAGATTTATAAAAAAATGTAAAGAACGCATAAAAATGATGGATTACAAAATAACCAGGCTATTTATGGAAGGTTCTTGTTTATACAAACAGAAGTTTTGCTGTAAATGTTGTTTAAAAAATGAAGTAACTTTAAAGTTCAATAACTTCCGTTTTTAATGAATAGGTTTTTGAAGAGTTTTAAGTTTGCGGCCAAAGGATTGTCCCATACGGTGGTCACACAGCCGAATTTCATATTCCACCTCATTGCTGCGTTACTTGTTGTTGCGGCAGGTTGGTACTTCGAGGTCTCAAAAGGAGAGTGGTTGGCTATTGTAATTTGTATTGGTTTGGTGATGGTTACTGAGCTAATTAATACCGCCATTGAAGTTTTGGTCGATTGGTTATCGCCAGAATTTAATGTGAAAGCAGGTTTAGTGAAAGATATTGCCGCTGGAGCAGTTTTGGTGGCCGCTTTGATCGCATTACTCGTTGCATTCATTATTTTCGTGCCCAAAATATTTTAAATGCTGCATAAAACCCGAGGGATAGTGTTGAGAGTAACTACTTATAGCGAAAGCAGTGTGGTAGTGCAAATGTTTACCGAAAAGTTCGGCATACAGTCGTACCTAATTAACGGAGTGAAAAAGCCCAAAGCTAAAATCCCGATGAATGTATTGCAGCCACTTCATTTGTTGGACATGGTCGTTTACTATAAACAGAACACACAGATACAAAGGGTGTCTGAAGCTAGGCCAGTGCCCATATTCAAAAGTATTCCCTATGAGGTGATTAAAAATACC
Organism: Pedobacter sp.; assembly: GCF_039594775.1. Classification (GTDB taxonomy): domain Bacteria; phylum Bacteroidota; class Bacteroidia; order Sphingobacteriales; family Sphingobacteriaceae; genus Pedobacter. The sequence goes on from NZ_JBCNMT010000005.1 coordinate 206,639, forward strand.
ATCGTTCAGTTTTTAAATGAGGTACTTTATAAAAGCATTAGACAGCAACATGTGGATGAGCAATTGTTCGAGTATCTTTATCATGCCATTAGTTGGTTTGATGAAACCGAAGAGTTGAGTGTAAATTTCCATTTGTCGTTTTTGATGAAATTGACACGTTTCTTAGGCTTTGCTCCGCAAGCTCAGGCTAGGGCTGACCAAAAATATTTCGATTTGCAGGAAGGAAGCTTTACTTCGGTTGCTCCGATGCATCCTTATTTTACTGCCGATGTAGATGGAAATTCTTTGATGCAGCTATTAAACACACCTTTTGAAAAAATTAATGAAATTAAATTTTCAAATGCCTACAGGCGATTGGTTTTAGATAAAATATTGATTTACTATCAATTGCATACAGCTTCCTTTGGGCAAATAAAGTCACATCAAATACTTGAAGAAGTTCTTTCCTAAAAAAAATAAAAAAAGAATTGCAATGAAATAATATAACGCTATATTTGCATTCCCAAACGGAATTGGAGGATTAGCTCAGCTGGTTCAGAGCACCTGCCTTACAAGCAGGGGGTCACTGGTTCGAACCCAGTATCCTCCACCAAAAAAGTTTACAGGATAGTAAGCAATTTCAATTAAAACCCGGAGGATTAGCTCAGCTGGTTCAGAGCACCTGCCTTACAAGCAGGGGGTCACTGGTTCGAACCCAGTATCCTCCACATTAAGCCTTATTAGTTCTGCTGGTAAGGCTTTTTTGTTTTTAAAGAGTTTAAGCAAAAAAAACGGTTTCGCACAGGTTCAAACCCTCTCAATGGCAAATCGGGAGGGTTTGAACCCGGTATCCTTCACATTAAGCTATGTTTTCTACTTATATCCTTATATTTTCCTTAGTGTGGCGCTATGGTATTGTTTGAATTTATCAGTTCAATTTGCAAAGTATTCAACTTAAATAGCAAGCCTTGTTGGCCCCACTTTTAATTATGTTTTCTTTTTATAATTTTATGATTATGAAATATAAATTCTTGCTAGGATTGGTGTTGATCTGCTTTCAATTGGAAGCCCAACAGCACAAAAATTATCAGCAAAAAATTAACGGGACCAAACTTACATTCGATATGCAGGCTATCCCCGCAGGCGAATTTTCGATGGGCAGCAAGAATGGTAATGCAGACGAACTTCCGGTTCACAAAGTAAAGCTAGATGCTTTTTGGATGAGCAAGCTAGAAGTAACCTGGGATATTTTTGAGCCATTTCTATATAAAGACTACGAGAAAAGCAACAGTACAAATGTGTCGGCAGAAATTGATGCCGTTACCCGCCCAACTAAACCATATTTAGATATGACCTTTGGTATGGGAAAACAAAACTACCCAGCGCTCGCTATGACTCAATACAGTGCCATACAGTTTTGTAAATGGCTGTATGTTCGTACAGGTGTTTTTTATCGATTGCCTACAGAAGCTGAATGGGAGTACGCTTGTAGGGCAGGTACTGACACAGAATTTAGTTTCGGTAACGATGAGAAAAGATTGAAAGAGTTTGCGTGGTACAAAGACAACAGTGAGAAGAAAACACAGCCGGTTGGGCTAAAAAAACCTAACGCATGGGGTTTGCATGATATGTACGGTAATGTAGCTGAATGGACCTATGATCAATATACCACAGATTTTTATGCCAGTTCGGAAAATGCGAAGAACCCAGTAGCAATTGCGGATAAATTATATCCCTTAGTTGTTCGTGGAGGTTCTTATGAAGATGATGCCAAATACCTCCGTTCTGCCGCAAGGGCAACCTCAGATCCTGCGTGGAAACAAATTGACCCTCAAATACCTAAAAGCAATTGGTGGTTTCCAGAAGCACCATTTATTGGAATTAGGCTGGTTAGGCCACTAGTACAACCAACCAAGGAGCAGATAGATGCTTATTATAATAAACCACCAATCAAGGATTTTTAAGAAAACTAAACCAAAACACATAAAAAATTATGGCTAATACTAAGGATATACAAAAAGAGCGTAGAAAATTTATTAAGTCTTCGGCCCTTATAGCAGGAGGAATGGTGATGAGTGGATATTCATGGGCGGGAGTTAACTCTTCTGTTGATGATACTATTAAAGTTGCGCTAATTGGCTGTGGAGATAGAGGTACTGGAGCTGCTTTTCAGGCTTTAAATACCAAATCTAATATTAAACTCGTGGCATTGGCCGATGCATTTCAGGATCGCTTAGATAATAGTTATAAGTTGTTGTCGGAAAAGTTTAAAGACAAAGTTGATGTTCCTAAAGAACGCCAGTTTGTAGGTTTTGATGCCTATGAAAAAGCGATCGCTGTAGCTGATGTTGTTTTATTGGTAACGCCTCCGGGTTTTAGGCCAATGCATTTTGAAGAAGCCGTGAAGCAGGGAAAACATGTATTTATGGAAAAGCCTGTTGCAGTGGATTCTCCGGGTATTCGTAGAGTTTTAGCTGCTGCTGAAATTGCTAAACAGAAAAAACTAAATGTAGTTGTTGGCTTGCAGCGTAGGTATCAAACCAATTATAGAGAAACAATTAAAAGGATACAAGATGGCGCCATTGGTGATATTGTTTCAGGGCAGGTTTACTGGAATAGTGGTGGTGTTTGGGTAAAGCCCCGTACCGACAAACAAACCGAAATGGAATACCAAATGCGTAACTGGTATTATTTTAATTGGTTGTGCGGCGACCATATTGTAGAGCAGCACGTGCATAATATTGATGTTGCCAATTGGGTTAAAAATGCATATCCAGTTTCCGTACAGGGAACCGGAAGTAGGGCCTGGCGAACAGGTAAAGACTACGGCGAGATTTATGACAACCATGCGGTAGAACTGAAATACGCAGATGGATCGGTTATCTACAGTCAATGCCGCCATTTTGAAGGTACACAAAACAGAGTTGATGAAACTTTCCAAGGTACAAAGGGCAAAGTTTATTTATCAGCCAATAATTCCGGAATTTTATGGGACCATCAAGGTAAAGAAATATATAACCACGATAGAAAAGGAAATGCAAACCCTTACCAAACGGAGCATGACGAGTTGTTTGCGGCAATTTCAAAAAGAGAATATAAATTTTGGGATGCCGAGCGTGCAGCAAAAAGCTGCTTAACAGCAATCATTGGGCGTTATGCAACCTATTCTGGCCAGGTAATTAAATGGGATGATGCGTTAAACGCAGAAAATAGCCTGTTCCCAGATAAATTAGCTTGGGATGCCTTGCCAAAATCATTGCCAGATGCTAATGGGCTTTACGCTATAGCAAGGCCAGGTAAAAACAAAGTGCTTTAATGATATCTAGTTTAAAGTCGATATTGTTATTTTCCTGTTTTTTTATGACGCTAGGACAAGAATCGCCTATGCGAGAATTTAAAATTAGAGGGCGAGCGCAAGGTACAACATACTCTGCCAGCTATTTTGCAAAAGATAGCTTGATTACCAAAGCACAAATCGATAGCATTTTAAATGTTATCGATTTGTCTATGTCCCTATACAGGCCAAATTCTACCATTAGTCAGTTTAATGCCAATAAAAAAGCCAAAATCAAAGTTGACGGGCACATGGCTGCCGTTTTAAATAAATCGTTTCAAATTAATAAAGAAACAGATGGGTTGTTTGATGTTACCATTCAGCCATTGATGCGCCTTTGGGGATTTTACAGGGAGCAGGGACAAAATTATCCGCCGGATACGACCAGAATTAGCGCTTTTTTACAGAGTACAACGGGTATGGATAAAATTAAAATCCGTAAACACTGGCTGAGTAAAAAAAATAACCATGTAGAAATTGATCTAAATGGAATTGCGCAAGGCTATTCGGTAGATGTGGTTGCCGATTTTATGCAGGCGAAGGGTATTGCAAGTTATGTTTTTGAGCTAGGCGGAGAAATTAGAGCCAAGGGTCCAAAGCCAGATGGCAGTACCATTAAAATTGGTGTTGAAGGGCCTAGTACGGACGATTTTGAAAAGGCAAATTTTAAACATCGGGTCTCTTTTACAGAAGGCGCAATTACAACTTCGGGCAGTTATAGTAATTACATTGTTTATAAAGGTAAAAACTACGGGCATATCATTAATCCAAAAACGGGCTATCCAATAAACAATGGTGTCATTAGCGTTACTGTTTATGCAAAAAAAGCAATAGATGCAGATGGTTATGACAATGCGCTAATGTTGATGCCAGTAGAAAAAGCACTTGAATTTGTAAAGGCTAAAAGAGATTTAGAAGCATACATTATCTATAAAAAGGCAGATGGTACAGTTGTAGATACTTTAACATCTGGGTTTAAAAAGATGCTTGTCTCTCCAGGATTAAGATAAGATCAATGGATTTCGCCTAATAGTTTTGCGGACCTCAAAGTAGATTGGATTTTATGGCATAAAAAAGCGCCAGCATTTTTGTTGGCGCTTTTTTTTATCATGTCCTATGTTATTTAGCCTTTCTAGTAGTGCTAATATTAGGTAGAAATGCAGTAATCAAACCAATTAATGGCAAGTAAGCACAAATCGAAAATACGTAATTGATACTTGTTTTATCTGCTAGGTTCCCTATTAGTGCCGAACCAAGACCGCCCATTCCAAAGGCAAAGCCGAAGAAAAGACCAGCTACCAAGCCTACTTTCCCTGGAATCAGTTCTTGTGCATATACCAATATTGCCGAAAAGGCAGACGCCAAAATCATTCCAATAGGAACAATCAGGACGCCTGTCCAAAATAAGTTGGCATGTGGCAACATCAAAGCAAAAGGTGCGGCACCTAAAATAGATACCCATATTACATATTTGCGGCCAATTCTGTCGCCAATGGGCCCGCCAAGTAATGTTCCTGCAGCTACCGAAAATAGAAATACAAATAGGTATATCTGCGAAGTTTGTACCGAAACATGGAATTTATCTATCATATAAAAAGTAAAGTAGCTGGTTAAGCTTGCCATGTAAAAGTACTTAGAGAAAATAAGCACTAGTAAAATCACAATAGCTGTAATTACCCTCGACTTTGAAAGATGGTGTTTCTCTACAATTGCACTCGCTTTTTTCGCTTCTCGATTTAAAACATAATTTTTATACCAATTACCCACGTAGCTCAATACCATAATGGCTAGCAAAGCAATTACCGAGAACCAAATAACGCTAAACTGCCCTTTGGGAACAATGATCCAGGCGGCTAGCAAAGGACCAATTGAACTGCCGGCATTACCGCCCAGTTGAAAAACCGATTGGGCAAGTCCCTTTTTTCCGCCAGATGCGGCATGCGCCATTCTAGATGCTTCCGGATGGAAAATAGAAGAACCAGTGCCCACCAACGCTACCGAAAATAAAATCAGGTAAAAGCTATTAGATAATGAAAGCGTGATGAGGCCCACTAGCGTAAAGCCCATGCCAATGGCTAACGAGTAGGGTTGGGGCTTTTTGTCTGTGTATAGGCCCACAAATGGTTGGAACAAGGAAGCAGCTAACTGAAAAGTGAGCGTAATCAGGCCAATTTGCGAAAAGGTAAGATGGTATGAATCCTTAACCAACGGGTAAATTGCCGGAATGAGAGATTGTATAGTGTCGTTAAGTAGATGAGAGAAGCTTAACGCAAATAAAATAGGGAATACGGTTGCGTTTGTTTTGCTAAAATCAGGAGGGTTTGCGTTCATAAACGAAGGATTTTAAGCAAAGCTACATATTTTATTGTTGTTGTAAAGTCGAAAAACTTAGTAGTTTAAGTGTTTTTGCCGTTTAATTTATGAGGAGCCTTTTTCAAGGTTTTTGAACCAAATCATAAATCGTAAACCTAAAATCGTAAATCATTTGTATTTTTGCGGGCGAAAACAAAATGAATATAAAATGAGTACTAACAGAGGACCAATATCGAAATTTATGGAGACCAATTATCTCCATTTTAATGCTGCGGCTATGATGGACGCAGCCAAAGGTTACGAAACGCATTTAGACGAAGGTGGTAAAATGATGATTACCCTTGCTGGTGCAATGAGTACTGCAGAGTTGGGCATTTCTTTGGCAGAAATGATTAGACAAGACAAAGTTGCGATCATTTCTTGTACAGGAGCCAACCTAGAGGAAGATATTATGAACTTGGTTGCTCATTCACATTATAAACGAGTACCTAATTACCGTGATTTAAGTCCGCAAGATGAGTGGGATTTGTTAGAAAACCACTATAACCGCGTTACTGATACTTGTATTCCAGAAGAAGAAGCCTTCCGTCGTTTACAAAAGCATATCCATGCCATCTGGAAAGATGCGGATGATAAAGGGGAACGTTATTTCCCGCATGAATATATGTACAAAATGTTATTGAGTGGTGTTTTGGAGCAGTATTACGAAATTGATCCTAAAAACTCTTGGATGTTGGCTGCTGCTGAGAAAAACTTGCCAATTGTGGTTCCGGGATGGGAAGATAGCACCATGGGTAACATCTTCGCTTCATACGTGATCAAAAATGAATTTAAAGCCACAACCATGAAAAGCGGTATTGAGTATATGGCTTGGTTGGCTGACTGGTATGTGAAAAACTCAGAAGGTAAAGGAATAGGTTTCTTCCAAATTGGTGGTGGTATTGCTGGCGATTTCCCAATCTGTGTTGTGCCAATGCTTTATCAAGATATGGAGATGGAAAATATTCCATTTTGGAGTTATTTCTGTCAAATTTCTGATTCCACTACGTCTTATGGTTCTTACTCAGGAGCAGTTCCAAATGAGAAGATTACTTGGGGGAAACTAGATATCAATACTCCTAAATTTATTGTAGAAAGTGATGCAACAATCGTGGCGCCATTAATGTTTGCTTGGATTCTAAAACAATAATTTAAAATCAAAATATCAGGGTGTAAATTTTACCCCAATACGGTCAGCGATTTTGTAAAAAATCGCTGATTTATTTAGCTAGAGTGGCTAAAAAGGCATTAGTTTAGAATGATTATAAATTGTATTTCACTGTCATTAATATGTCATTGGTATCCTAATAAAGATTACTTTTGTCCAATTATTTCTGAGAGGTAAATCATCATTCATCACTTAGATTAAAATTTTTATTTCAAAATAAAGCATAAAATACTCATTATGAGGAATATCTCATTCGGACTTAAAAAATTTAGAAAAGCAACATTCGTATTAGCTGCACTATCTTTTTTAACTGTAACTGTATCGAAAGCGCAAGATGTTGTAGAAGGAAGAACGTTATTTAAGTCGAAGTGTGCTTCATGTCACGCCTTAGATCACGATGCTACTGGACCAGCTTTAACTCCTAAAGTTAACGAATTGGAAGAGTCGTTTTTGATTCCTTGGATTAGAAACAACGTTGAATTGAGAGCTTCGGGTAACAAACAAGCTATCGAGGCAGCTAAATTCTCTCCATCAGAGATGACCGCTTTCCCTACGTTGACTGATGATCAAATTAAAAATATCATCGCTTATGCAAAAGTAGGAGAGCCTAAAAAACAGGCTGCGGCAGGTACTGGTGAAGTTAAAGATGAAGGTGCTTCAGGCCTCTCAATTGCAGGTGTGATTGCTATTATTGTTTTAGCTATCGTTGTTTTAGTGGTATTGGGCAGAGCAGTTAAAATGCTTGAGCGTTTAATTCTAGAAAAACAAGGTATTGTTGTAACAGACGAGGATAATGTTTCTTTAGCTACTGGCTTAAAAGGATTATTCAAAAACAAGAAATTTGTTTTCTTCTCAGTGTTGTGTTTGGTAATCGTATTAGGTTCATTCGGTTGGATGGGTATGTGGGAAACTGGTGTTCACACTGGTTATCAGCCAACTCAACCAATTAAGTTCTCCCACGAATTACACGCTGGTATCAATCAAATTGACTGTCAATACTGTCACACTGGTGCATTCAAATCTAAAAACTCAACGATTCCTTCTTTGAATGTTTGTATGAACTGTCATAAAAACGTACAAGCTAGAACTGATGATGGTTTGATTTCTCCAGAAATTCAAAAAATCTATAACGCGTTGGGCTATAACCCAGATACTCAAACTTACGATAAGACTAAAGAGAAGCCAATTGAGTGGGTACGTGTACATAACTTGCCTGATTTCGCTTACTTTAACCACTCTCAACACGTAGTAGTAGGTGAAGAAGCTATCCGTAAAGAAGCAGGTTTGAAACCAACAGATCCAGTTTGTTTTGCTTGTCACGGTCCTGTTAACACCATGGAAGAAGTTTATCAGTATTCTCCATTAACCATGAAATGGTGTGTTAACTGTCACAGAGAGGCGGACATCTCTAATAAGAAAAACGACGCATTTTATGCTAACGTAATTGCTGCTCACGAGAAAATCAAAAAAGGTGAGAAAATTACCCCAGCATTGTTAGGTGGTTTAGAGTGTGGTAAGTGCCATTATTAATAAATAGAGTTTTAGTTAAGAACGTTCGATAAACAGTAATATAGCTTAAATGGAAAGCAACAAAAAATACTGGAAAGGTTTGGAGGAGTTGAATAAAACTCCCGAGTTTGTTGAGAACAACAAAAGCGAATTTGCCGAGCCGCTTCCAATAGAAGATGTTTTAAGTGAAGCAGGACTAAGTACCGTTACCCCACGCCGCGACTTTTTAAAAGCCTTAGGTTTTGGTTTAGGAGCGGTAACCTTGGCAGCTTGTCAAAAAGCACCGGTACACAAGTCAATCCCTTACTTGGTTAGACCAGAAGAGGTAACCCCAGGCATCCCTAACTATTATGTTTCTACTTTCAAAGGAAACAGTGTAATGGTGAAGACAGTGGTAGGTCGCCCAATTAAAGTAGAAGTTAACCGTAATGCTGGTTTATTCAGCAGAGGTACTGATGCTCAAGCTCAGGCTTCGGTGTTAGATTTGTACGATGTATCTAAGCTAGAAAAGCCTTTGTTAAAAAAGGATCCGACTACTTGGGCTGATTTGGATAAATTCGTAAAAGGCGAATTGAACAAAGTTCAAGCATCAGGGAAGAAAATTCGTGTAGTAGCTAGCAGTTTGAACAGCCCATCGGCTAAAGCGGTAGTTACTGAATTTACGGCAAAATACCCTACTACTAAATTGGTTCAATATGATCCAGTTTCTTATACAGGTATCATCAAAGCTAATGAAAACAGCTTTGGTAAAGCTGTATTGCCAAAATATAACTTTGATAAAGCAGATTTGATCGTAAGCTTTGCAGCTGATTTCTTGGGAACTTGGATCAGTGGTGAAGAGTTTACTGCTCAATATACTTCAAACAGAGATTACAAATCTTTAGAGAAGAAAAAAATGTCTCGTCACTTCCAGTTTGAAGCTGGTATGAGTTTAACAGGTACCAACGCCGATACTCGTATTGCTTTGAAATTATCGGAAGAAGGACCTGCATTAATTGCGTTATACAATGCAATTACAGGTGCTAGCTTGCCAGGTGCAGGTTTGCCAGACAATACCAACGCTGATAAGGCAATTAAACTAGTAGCTAAAGAATTATTGCAAAACAAAGGTAAGGCGGTTGTTGTAGCTGGCTCTAATGATGTTTCTGTACAAACTTTAGTAAACGCTATTAACGTTGCCATTGGTAGCTATGGTACTACTATCGATTTAGATAACCCTTGTAAACGTTACGAAGGTAATGATGCTGAATTTGCGTTATTAGTTGACGAAATGAACAAAGGTGAAGTAGGCGCAGTGTTCTTCTTGAACTCAAATCCTGCTTATGATGCCATTAACACTAAAGCCTTCACTGAAGGCTTAGCTAAAGTTGGTTTGAAAGTTTCTTTCTCCGATAGGGAAGATGAAACTGCTGACCTTTCTGATGTAGTAGCTATTACACCTAACTATTTAGAGGCTTGGGGCGATGCTAATACTTATGAAGGTTTTTACAGTATTGTTCAACCAACCATTAATCCAGTATTCAACTCTCGCCAAGCAGAGCAAAGTTTATTGACTTGGGCTGATGCTCCGGTACAAGATTACTACCAATACGTACGTAATTACTGGGAGAAAAATATATTACCTGCGGCAGGTAAAACTTGGAAAGATGTTTTACAAACAGGTGTAGTCATTAACGCAGCTAAACCAGCAGGAAGTTATGGTTTCACTTTATCTTTAGATGCAGTAGCGGCAGCTATCGTAGCAAGTAGCAAAGCATTGAAGAAAGATATCGAGCTTCAGATTTTTGAAAGTGTACCTATGCGTGATGGTAAACAAGCCAACAACGCATTCTTACAAGAGTTCCCTGACCCGGTAACCAAAGTAACTTGGGATAACAGTTTGGCCTTAAACCCTAAACAAGCAGAGAAACTTGGTTACAAGGAATTTGATGTGGTTACTATCAAAGGCGAAAATGGTTATTCGGTTGATTTGCCAGTATTGTTCCAACCAGGACAAGCGATGGGTACGGCTTCAGTGGCTTTAGGCTACGGACGTACTAAAGCGGGTAAAGCAGGTAACAATGTGGGTAAAAACGCATTTCCATTTGTAACTTATGCTAACGGTACTTTAAAGTATGCTACTACAGCTACTTTAACCGCTACAGGTGCTTGGTCTGAATTAGCTCAAACACAAACCCACTATTCTTTCGAAGGTAGAAACATTGTTCGTGAAGCTTCTTTCAAAGATTTCTTAAAAGATCCAGCTGCTGGTTCAGGTAACCATCACAAACATAAAGTTTACGATTTGTGGACTACCGATAAGCACGAGATGTTGGGCAATAACTGGGTAATGGCAATCGATTTGAATGCTTGTACTGGTTGTGGTTCATGTATCGTAGCTTGTAATGTAGAAAACAATATTCCAGTTGTAGGTAAAGATGAGGTTCGCCGTCGTCGTGAAATGCACTGGTTACGTATTGACCGTTATTATAGCTTTAACGATGAGCAACACGGTGCGGTAACTAAAGAGAAAGAAATTGCTCATTTAGATAACCTAGAAAATGTTTCTGTAGTGCACCAACCAATGTTGTGTCAACATTGCGACCACGCACCTTGCGAAACCGTATGTCCGGTATTGGCAACAGTACACTCATCAGACGGCTTAAACCACATGGCTTACAACCGTTGCGTAGGTACTCGTTACTGTGCAAACAACTGTCCATACAAAGTACGTCGTTTCAACTGGTTTAACTACTGGAACGATTCACGTTTCGATAACTACTTGAACAACGAGTTTACGCAATTAGTATTGAATCCAGATGTTACTACTCGCTCAAGAGGTGTAATGGAGAAATGCTCAATGTGTATTCAACGTATCCAAGCGGGTAAATTAACTGCCAAATTAGAAAAACGTGCATTGAAAGATGGCGATATCAAAATGGCTTGTCAAGAAGCATGTTCTGCAAACGCAATTATCTTCGGTGATAAAAACGATCCAAACTCGGAAGTTTCAAAAGCCCTACGTAGCGAGCGTACTTACTACGTACTAGAAGAAATCAACGTTGAGCCAGGTATTGGTTACATGACAAAAATTAGAAACATAGATTCAGAAACAAAAGAAGTACATGCGTAAGCTATTACTTACAGCAATATAGAATATGGCAGGACATAACGAATCAATTTTAAGGGAACCTTTAATCACCGGAAAGGACATCACGTATGCCCAAATTACGGAAGAGATCTTATCTCCGGTAGAAAATAAACCTAACAAGGCTTGGTGGATTGGATTTATCCTTGCACTATGTGGAGCTACTTTATGGGTAGTTTCAGTAGGCTATACCTTCTGGTTTGGTATTGGTTCTTGGGGTTTAAATAAAACAGTAGGTTGGGCTTGGGATATCACCGGTTTCGTATGGTGGGTAGGTATTGGTCACGCTGGAACGCTAATCTCCGCAGTACTATTACTTTTCCGTCAGAACTGGCGTAACTCCATCAACCGCTCGGCAGAGGCGATGACTATTTTCGCCGTTATTTGTGCCGCAACATACGTAGTATCACACATGGGACGTCCATGGTTAGCATATTGGGTACTTCCTTTGCCAAACCAGTTTGGTTCACTTTGGGTAAACTTTAACTCTCCACTAGTGTGGGATATGTTTGCGATCTCTACTTATTTCTCGGTATCATTGTTATTCTGGTACACAGGTTTATTGCCAGATATCGCTACCATTAGAGATAGAGCAACAGGCGTTCGCAAAAAAATCTATACTATTTTCTCATTTGGTTGGACAGGTAGCGTAAAAACTTGGCAACGTTTTGAGGCAGTATCATTAATCTTAGCAGGTATTTCAACTCCACTAGTACTTTCGGTACACACCATCGTATCTATGGACTTTGCAACTTCGGTAATTCCGGGATGGCACACCACCATTTTCCCTCCTTACTTCGTTGCGGGTGCGATTTTCTCAGGCTTTGCCATGGTATTAACCTTATTATTGGTTGTACGTAAGGTTTTAGGTTTAGAAAACTATATCACCATGTTCCATATCGAATCAATGAACAAGATCATCATCTTAACAGGTTCGATTGTAGGTGTGGCTTACTTAACAGAGTTATTCATTGCTTGGTACTCAGGTTCACAATATGAGCTATACGCGTTCCAAAATCGTATTGCTGGTCCGTTTGCTTGGGCATACTGGTTAATGATGACTTGTAACGTAATTTCTCCGCAGTTACTATGGTTCAAGAAAATCCGTACCAACATTGCTGCAACTTGGGTATTATCCATTGTAGTAAACATCGGTATGTGGTTCGAGCGTTTCGTAATTATCGTAACTTCACTACACCGTGATTACCTTCCTTCGAGCTGGACCATGTTCTCTCCAACTTGGGTAGATGTGGGTGTGTTTGTAGGTTCAATCGGTGTATTCTTTACCTTGTTCCTATTGTTCTTAAGAGTTTTACCTTCAATTGCAATTGCAGAGGTTAAAATGATCTTGAAGAGCTCAAGTGAGCAATCTAAGATGAAATTGATTAAAGAAGGAAACTTAGATAAAGAGCAAGTACAAGAGTACATTGAATCTTTAGAGAAATTTGATAGTGTTAAACAAGAAGAATACGCAAAAATATAACAATGAGTAATATCAAATATATTTTAGGCAGCTTTGGAGATCCTGATGAGATGCTAACAGGCATCAAGAAATTGCAGGAGAACAACATCTCTATATATGATGTTTATACCCCTATGCCTATTCACGGTATCGAAGCGAAATTGGGAGTTAAAAGATCTAGATTGGATATTGCCGCTTTCTTTTTCGGAATTACAGGTACAATAACCATGCTTACTGGAGTTTATTTAGCTACCGTAGTAGATTGGCCAGTAAACATTGGAGGTAAAACGCACTTTGCATTGCCAGATTTTATTCCAATTACATTTGAGTTAACCATTCTATTCTGTGCATTTGGTTTAGTAGGTTCATATTATGCCTCAACCCATTTGTTTCCAGGAAGAGCACCAAGGGTAATGGACTTACGTGCAACCGACGATCGTTTTGTCATTGCAATTGATGCCAAACAAAATACAGAACACGAAAAAATCGATGAACTTTTAAAAGGTGCAGGCGCTTTAGAAGTTAAGCATAATGAAAGGAAGTATATTAGCTATGAATAAGAATAAGATTGTTTTAGGAGCATTTAGCTTACTAGCTTCTGTAGCAATGCTTTCGGCCTGTAGAGATAACAAAAGTACAGGTTTAGAATACGCAAGGAATATGTATGACCCGATTGCTTACAATCAGGATCAGCCTAATAAAAACTTTGCGAACGGAGCAACGTCGCAAACGCCACCTCCAAATACTAATCCGGTTGATTTTATCCGATATGAGTATCCAAATACTAAAGAAGGATATGAGGCTTCTGCGGCATTGGTAAATCCTCTAGCTTTAACAGAGAAGAACCTACTTGAAGGAAAGCATTTTTATACTGTTTTCTGCTCACCTTGCCACGGCGAGAAAGGCGACGGTCAAGGCCATATCGTAAAATTAGATAAAGGTATCTCAGGTGTACCTGCTTATCACGGCGCTGATGCAAATTCATCTCGCGGTGGTTTAATGAAAGATATGCCAGCTGGAAAAATTTATCATACCATTATGTATGGTTTGAATGCAATGGGGTCTCATGCTTCACAACTTAGTCCAGAAGAAAGATGGAAAGTGGTGATGTATGTTCAACAATTACAAAAAATACAATAAGAAAAGCAGATATAAATGGGAACTCATCATTATAATTTAAGTGAACAATTTGAGTTTACTGGGAAAGTAAAAATCCTGAGTATTGTTGGTATCGTTATTGGTATCTTAACCATAGCTTATGGCTTATTCTTTAACAGTGACGAAATTACACATGAGCGTACTTTTGCCAATCTATTGTTGATGGGCTATTACTTTGCATGTGTTTGTATGTCTGCCACCTTTTTCTTAGCAATACAGTTTGTTGCTCAAGCAGGATGGTCAGCATCTATATTACGTGTACCGCAAGCCATGGCAAAAAACTTGCCTTTTGCAGCGTTAATCCTAATCGTTATTACCGGAATGGGATTATACACACACAATCTTTATCACCACTGGCATGCAGAAGGGTTGACAGACCCTAACTCGCCTCATTATGACAGCATCATTGCAGGTAAAGCAGTATTCTTAAACGTGCCTTTCTTTATGATCAGACAGGTAGTATTTATGGGTTCTTACGCAATTTTTGCTCATTTTGTAACCAAGTGGTCGTATAATGAAGATTTAACGGGAGGATTAACTTCATACAATAAAAGTTTCAAATACTCTTGTATCTTCTTAGTAATCTACGGATTTACAACACCGATTTTTGCTTTCGATAACATCATGTCATTAGAAGCACATTGGTTCTCTACCATGTTCGGTTGGTATAACTTCGCTTCAATGTGGGTAAGTACCTTAGCTATCATCGCTATCGTGATTATCTTATTGAGAAAAGCAGGATACATGAGCTGGGTAAACAATAGCCACCTACATAACTTAGGTCAGTTTATCTTCGGTTTCTCTATCTTCTGGACTTACGTTTGGTTTGCTCAATTCCTATTGATCTACTATGCGAACATGTCTGAGGAAACTGTTTACTTCTACAAACGTTTCAATAGCTACGAGTTTTGGTTTTACCTTAACATCGTGTTGAACTTCTTATCTCCGCTATTATTATTAATGGACCGCGATAACAAGAGAAGTGAAAATATCCTATTGGTTGTATCTATTATTGTAGTATGCGGCCACTGGGTAGATTATTACCAAATGATTATGCCGGGAGTGTTCGAGTTTGGAACAAAAAGTGGTAGCGGATTCGGTATTTTAGAAATCGGCATCACACTTGGCTTTGTTGGCTTATTTACTTATACAGTATTAAGTGCATTAAGCAAAAAACCTTTAGTGGCAAAAAACCATCCGTTTTTACAAGAGAGTTTAAACCACCACTTATAATAAAAAATACGGTTTACAATAAATAAGTAATATAACTACAGTACATCGTACTACTTTTAAAGAAAATGAGTTTAAGAAAATTAATCGTTAATAAAACAATGGCAGCGTTAGCAGTATTATTTACTGTTTTCTCAAGCGCTAATGCCTTTGCTCAAGAAGCAGCAGCAGCCGCAACGGCTAAACCTGTAGACATGGGTCCGGTACATAAAAATGCAATATTTTATGTGCTAATGTTTTTGCTTCTATGTTTATTCATTGCAATTGTAGGTAAAGCATTAAAAGTATATGAATTAACCCGCGAAACGCAAGGTAAGCCGGAAGGAATCAACTGGAATACTGTAAACGCTGTAATATTTGCTCTATTCTTAATCGTAGGCTTATACGGTGTATATTGGGAATATTCAGTTCATGGTAGAATGATTTCTCATATGCACGAAGCGGCATCTGAGCATGGTCAGCGTATTGATGAAATGTTTAAATTAACATTGGTCATTACTACTATCGTGTTTATTCTTACACACATCGTTCTTTTTGCATTCGCTTATTTCTACAGAGCATCTGACAAGAGAAAAGCTTATTACTACCCTCATAATAACACCATTGAGAAAATTTGGACAATTGTTCCTGCTTTGGTGTTAACCTTATTGGTATTGAAGGGCTTCTTAACTTGGAGATCTATTTTCTACAAAGTAGAAGATCCTAAAAATAGAGCGATTAATATTGAGGTAACTTCGTCTCAGTTCTTATGGGAAATTCGTTACCCGGGAGCTGATGCTATTGTGGGCAAGAAAAACTATAAGTTAATTACTGCAACCAATAGCTTAGGTATTGATTTTACAGATAAAAACAGTTTAGATGATTTAATGGCTGAGGAAATTGTAATTCCTGTAAACAAGCCAGTTCGTTTTATCTTGACTAGTAAAGATGTTATCCATAGTTTTTATATGCCTCATTTCAGGGTGCAATTAAATACTGTGCCTGGTATGACCTCGTACTTTGAGTTTACGCCTACCATTACTACTGAGGATATGAAGGCTAAACTTAATGATCCTAAATTCAATTATATTTTATTGTGTGCTAAAATTTGTGGAGCAAACCACTTTAACATGCAGAAAAATGTAAGAGTTGTAAGTGAAAAGGAATATCAAGAGTGGTTAACTAAACAAACACCTTATTTAACCAACGACTTAAGAAAGGCATTTAAATTACCTGTTCCAGTTGAGGCAGCTCCAGCAGCTGAACAAGCTCCTGCGGATACTGCAGCTACAGCTGCTAAGGTAGCCTTAGATGTAAACAACCAATTAGCTTTAAAAAAATAATAATACTGGAAAAACCTTATTATGTCAACAATATCATTACACGATACACACCACGACGATCATGGACATGGCCATCACCATGAAACGTTCTTAACTAAATATGTATTTAGTCAAGATCACAAAATGATTGCCAAGCAGTTTTTAATAACTGGTATCATTATGGCAGTTATCGCAATGCTTTTATCGATCCTATTCAGGATCCAGCTTGCTTGGCCAGACAAATCTTTTCCTTTATTAGAAACATTTTTAGGTAAATGGGCTGAAGGTGGAAGAATAAAGCCAGACTTTTTCTTGGCGTTAGTAACAATTCACGGTACCATCATGGTATTCTTTGTACTAACAGCTGGTTTAAGTGGTACTTTTAGTAACTTATTAATTCCTTTACAGGTTGGTGCTAGAGATATGGCATCTCCATTTTTGAACATGCTTTCTTACTGGTTCTTCCTAACCGCATGTTTAGTAATGATGGGCTCTTTCTTTACGCAAACTGGACCTGCTAGTGCTGGTTGGACCGTTTATCCACCGCTTTCGGCAGTCCCTAAAGCAATGCCTGGTTCGCAAATCGGTATGACCTTGTGGTTGATCAGTATGGTTCTTTTCGTAGCATCATCTTTAATGGGTGGTATTAACTACGTAAGTACAATCTTGAACATGCGTACAAAAGGTATGGACCTTTGGAAAATGCCTTTAACCATTTGGGCTTTGTTCCTAACTGCAGTTTTAGGTATTTTGTCATTCCCGGTATTGGTAGCTGGTGTGGTACTTTTAGTATTCGACCGTAGCTTTGGTACAAGTTTCTATTTATCAGATTTAGTATTTGGTACTCAGATTTTACCTAACGAAGGTGGTTCTCCAATTTTGTGGCAACACTTATTCTGGTTCTTAGGCCACCCTGAAGTATATATCGTAATCATGCCAGCTTTGGGTATCTCTTCTGAGATCATCTCTGTAAATGCTAGAAAGCCGATTTTTGGTTACCATGCGATGGTTTATTCATTGATGGGTATTACTATTCTATCTTTCATCGTTTGGGGTCACCACATGTTCGTAACAGGTATGAACCCATTATTGGGTGGGGTGTTTATGATCACTACGTTGATTATTGCGGTACCTTCGGCGGTAAAAACCTTTAACTATTTAGCTACTTTATGGAGAGGTAACATCAGATTTACGCCAGCGATGTTGTTCGCTATTGGTTTGGTGTCTTTCTTCATCTCTGGTGGTTTGACCGGTATTTTCTTGGGTAATGCTTCATTAGATATTAACTTACACGATACTTACTTTGTAGTAGCTCACTTCCACTTGGTAATGGGTTCTGCGGCCATTTTTGGGATGTTGGCTGGTGTTTATCACTGGTTCCCTAAAATGTTTGGCAGAATGATGAATGCTAAATTAGCTTACTTGCATTTCTGGGTAACTTTCATCTGTGCCTACTTGGTATTCTTCCCTCTACACTTCTTAGGTTTAGATGGTGTACCTCGTCGTTACTATGCATTTACCGAGTTTGAGTTCATGAACAAATGGTTAACAGTTAACGTATTTGTAACGTGGTCTGCTATTATTGCAGCTTTAGCTCAAGTAGCTTTCTTATTTAACTTCTTCTATTCGATTTTTAGAGGTAAAAAAGCTCCTCAAAATCCTTGGAATGCTAACACTTTAGAGTGGACTACTCCAGTAGAACATTTGCACGGAAACTGGCCAGGGGAAATTCCTACAGTATACCGTTGGCCATATGACTATAGTAAGCCAGGAGCCGAGGAAGATTTTATTCCTCAAACAGTTCCTTTCTCTCAAACAATGAGCTCTAACTTACCTCATGACTTTGAGGGTAACGAAGAAGCAGAGCGCATACAAAAAGAATGGGAAGCTGCAAATAAGCCAGTGAAGGAATAAGCACTGCGCCGAACTTTGTCTAAAATATGTAATAAGGTATCTGCAAAGTGTTTTAACATTTACAGGTACCTTATTTTTATAAATCTATCACACATTCAATGATTGCTAAATCTGAAAGTAGATTTATTAGAATAAACTTAATTACCATCATAGCCACATTGGTGGTTATTTTGGCGGGAGGTATTGTTCGTAGTACTGGTTCAGGTATGGGATGTCCAGACTGGCCTAAGTGCTTTGATCAATATATTCCACCTACTTCCGTAAAACAGCTTCCTCCCGATTACGAAACGAAATACGTAGAAGGAAGGAAGAAGAAAAACGAGAAGTTCGCCAAATACTTGGAAAGTATGGGCAAGCATCAACTAGCTGATAGCATTAGAAATGATCGGTCTATATTGGTGCATGAAGAGTTTAATGCCGCAAAAACGTGGACAGAATATGTCAACAGGCTTACCGGTGCAATCTTGGGAATCTTTCTTTTGTTAACTGCAATTTTTTCATTTGCATATAAGAAGAAGGCCAAACGAATTATTGTACTCAGCTGGTTGAATATCTTTGTAGTGGGCTATCAAGCTTGGTTGGGTTCCATTGTGGTATCTACCAATTTAACACAATGGGTAGTAACAGTACATATGCTGTTGGCTCTGGTTATTTTGGGAATTGCCATCTATACCTACAATTACGCTAAGCAGTTACACAAAGAACCAACGGTAATCATGTATCGTATCATGTGGTTGAAGGGGTTTTTGTTGTTTACTATCGTTATTTCTGTTCTACAAATTATTTTAGGAACGGAGGTTAGGGAAGCAGTGGACAGCATTGCAAAGTCGCTTCAATACAATGGAAGGAATACGTGGGTAGCTAAAATAGGCAGTGTGTTCTCTTACCACAGAGACTTGGCTATTTTGGTAGGTATTAGCAATTTTATTGTTTATAAAATGGTGATTGACCGCTTTAGCGGCAAAGCTTGGCCGTTAATTACGGCCAACTACCTAATGGTAACATTAATTGTTCAGATTGTTTCTGGGTTTTTGTTATCCTACCTAGGTTTACCACCTTATGCGCAGGCGGTACACATTTTGTTTTCGACCATTATGTTTAGTCTGCAATATTATTTGTACTTGTTGGTTTATAGGACGAAAACCTATAAAGCCGCTTAAATATTAAAAATTGAAACAGTTTTTTTCAGATTTTTCAAAACTCATAAAATTCCGACTAACATTCTTAGTGGTGTTTTCTGCGTCTGTTACGTTTTTAATTGCTCAAAAGATTCAGATCTCAAGAGACATGGCCGACGGGATCAATTGGGAAAACTGGTTGATTTTGATTGTAGGTGGTTTCTTGGTGACTGGTGCAGCAAATTGCTTTAACGAAATTATTGAGGTTGATTTGGATAGGTTGATGACTAGAACCAAAGACAGACCAATGCCAGCAGGTCGTATGACCACAGGACAGGGTTTGGTTTCAGGGTTGGTCATGGGAATTTTAGGTACATGGTTATTAGGTAAACTGAACTTAGAAACCGGTTTACTTTCCGTTTTTTCCATCCTACTTTATGCCTTTGCCTATACGCCACTAAAAAGAAAGTCGCCAATTGCGGTTTTTGTAGGTGCCATTCCAGGAGCGTTACCTCCGCTAATTGGTTATTTTGCGGGATTAGGTAGCGAAGGTATAGAATTTGTGCTACCAAAAGATAGCCCGCAGATTGATTTACAAATCGCACTGATTTTATTCCTTATCCAATTTGTATGGCAGTTCCCGCACTTTTGGTCTATTGCTTGGGTTTTGGATGAAGATTACAGCAAAGCAGGATTTAGGTTGTTGCCAACCAAAAAAAGAGATAAAACTAGTGCAATTTTTACCTTTGCCAGTACACTGATATTAATTCCAGTAAGTTTGTTGCCAACTTTCTACGGTTTTGGCGGCTATTATATTGCTGGTGTTTCAGTAGTACTTGGATTATTGTTCAGCTGGTATGCCTATCAGTTGGTGGTGAAAATGGATTTGGCAAGTGCCAGAAAAGTGATGTTTTGTTCATTCTTTTACATCCCTTTGGTACAGTTAATTTTATTGTTTGATTTAGTAGTATAAAGATGGTGAGTACAATGCAGCAAGAGAACGTAGCGTTCAACTTCAAACCCAAAAAATTTGTGGTTTGGTTGTTTGTGGTTTCTTCTACCATTATGTTTGGCGGATGGACCAGTTATTACCTTGTTTTTATGGCCTCAAAAGGTAAGGGGCATGGTTTAGTTTTACCAGAAGTTTTTACCTACAGCACTGGCG
Organism: Pedobacter sp.; assembly: GCF_039594775.1. GTDB lineage: Bacteria > Bacteroidota > Bacteroidia > Sphingobacteriales > Sphingobacteriaceae > Pedobacter. Next base: position 227,456 of record NZ_JBCNMT010000005.1, read on the forward strand.
TGCTAGTTCTTAGCAGTGTATGTTTGTTCATGGCTGCAAGAGCATTAAAAAGCGGCGATACCGGTAAGCAAAGAATGTTATTATGGCTTACTTTTGTTTTAGGTATTGTTTTTGGCGTATTGCAATTTCAAGGTTGGGTAGGCCTTTACCAAACTGGAGCAGTATTGGTGAACAATAATGCGGCTATTTCCATAATTTATGTCGTATCAGGTTTTCACCTTTTACATATTGTAGCAGGTTTAGGCTTTGTGACCAGCAGCCTTATAGGCAATTATAAAAAGGTTTCTCCAGAGGTAGCTACCTATCGTCAGGACGTTACCTCAATATTTTGGCATTTTATAGATATCTTATGGATATATCTATATGTTTTTTTACTTTTGAACAGTTAATTTTTTAACAAACTATTATACTAATATTAAATGGATTCATTATCGAAGTTAGACCAAGTTAAAACAACCCCATGGGCCGGCGGTCGTTCGCCGTGGTCGGTAGAGTATGGTAAAATAATGATGTGGTTTTTCTTGTTGTCAGATGCCTTCACATTCTCATCGTTATTGGTTTATTATGGAGCGCAAAGATTTAGCAAGTTTGCTTGGCCAGATCCGGATTTGGTTTTCCAATCTATCCCTGGTTTCGCAGACCACGGTTATCCTTTGGTTTTCGTAGGTATAATGACTTTTATATTGATCATGAGTTCTGTAACTATGGTATTAGCCGTAGAAGCAGGGCACAGAAGGTCTAAAAGAGAAGTAATTTGGTGGATGGTAGCAACCATCATCGGTGGTTTCATGTTCTTAGGCTGTCAAGCTATTGAGTGGACTCACTTACACCACGAAGGTTTCTGGTGGGGCCAAATCCCTAAGGAATTAGGACAATTCTTTGATGGAGAGGTCTCCGCAGTATCTGCACAACAATTCGCTAACTTGTTCTTTACCATTACAGGTTTCCACGGTTTCCACGTATTTAGTGGTGTGGTCATCAATATCATTATCCTATGTATGGTAATTAACGGTACTTTCGAAAGACGCGGACATTATCTAATGGTTGAAAAAGTAGGTCTTTACTGGCACTTTGTAGACTTAGTTTGGGTATTCGTATTTACCTTCTTCTATTTGGTTTAATTAGTTTTAAAGAGATTTATTATGTCAGAACATCACACACATACATCAGAAGAACACGGCCACGGAGAGCATGCTTCAATGTCGAAAGGCAAAATTTGGAAAGTGTTTTTCATCCTTTTGTTCATTACCGTAATTGAGTTTATTATAGCATTATGGGCAATCCCTGGAGGCCATATGTCGCAATCGGTTGGTAATTATGTTTACATTTTGCTAACCCTATTGAAAGCCTTTTACATTGTGGCGTATTTTATGCACCTTAAATACGAGAAATTGGGATTGCAATTATCGCTAACCGTTTCCTTCGTTTTTATCATTTACTTTATTGTATTGATGCTAATTGAAGGCGGCTATCTTCATTTGCACATGCCAAAAGTATAGATGAAGTATAATCATATCAAAAAGATATTAATCCTGGTCACCATATTAGCGGTACCGGGATTTTTATATTATTTACTACAGGACAAAGGTAAAAACCGATATAAACCTTTACCTATTTATGGTCCAAAACAGGTAGCGTCAACTTTTCACTCTGTAAGAGGAAAGCAAATTCCAGATACTATTTATCATTTAGTGGATGATTTTGCCCTGACTAACCAAAACGGAGATACAGTTAATTTGCAAGCATGGAAAGGGAAAGTAGTAGTGCTGAACCTTTTTTATACACAGGTGAATTCTGATGGTGCTAAAATGTCAATGAAAGCCATGCAAGGTTTTAATGAGATGTACCAAAATAACCATATGGTACACTTGGCTACCATCAGTGTAGATAGCAAAGATGATCTTAAGGCTATTTCCAATGCTGCTAGGGTACAAAATGCGGTAGCTCGGAAATGGGACTTTTTGATAGGGGATACCGCATCCTTAAATCAATTGGTGAAACACTCACTGCTATTGGATGCGGTTGACAATAGCACTCAAAGCGAACGGAAATTTCTGTACAGCAATAAAATTGTCCTGTTGGACTCTCAGCACCGCATCAGAGGTTTCTACGAAGCCAGCAATCAAGAAGCCTTATCTAAATTAGACGACGAAATTAAAGTACTCATTGCCGAAGAACTAAGAAATATCAAAGACGGCAGATAAAAGAATAAAGCGTAAGGATTAAATAAAGATGGAAAATACATTAGAACAAAAATATAACAAATGGATTGTAGTCCTTTCGGTAGCTATTCCGCTATTAGTGGCTTTGTTGTTTGGTGTTAATTTGAAAAAATTAGGATATGATGTACAGCCGCTAAGCTTTTTGCCTCCTATTTATGCTACCATCAATGGCGTTACAGCAGTGGTATTACTTGTAGCCATTTGGGCTATCAAAAATGGCAAACGTAAGCTTCACGAAAATCTGATGAAATTTGCTATCGTATTATCTGTATTGTTCTTGGGCATGTACGTAGCCTATCACATGACTTCTGATTCTACAAAGTTTGGTGGCGAAGGGGCTATTAAATACGTTTACTACTTCATTTTAATTAGCCATATCTTATTATCTATCATCATCATTCCGTTTGTGTTGATCACTTACGTAAAGGCATTGGCCCAACGTTTTGATAAACATAGGAAAATAGCGAAGATTGCTTTCCCAATGTGGTTATATGTGGCCGTTACCGGAGTAATTGTTTATTTAATGATTTCTCCTTATTACGTACACTAGGGCATTATCATACAACTCTAAGTCCTTTATAACACGGTAAACTGAATTTTTAGCGTATGATTTTGTAAAAAATCTATAGCTTTTTGCTTTAATTCTTATCTTAGAACATAGCAACTATTAATTATTCAGAAGTGTGGGCAAAGGAACTGTAGAAAGTTTACAACTAATGTTGGAAAAAGGCAATACAAAAGCCTTTACAGACTTCTATACCCAATATTTTAAGAGGCTAATCATTGAAAGCGATAAATATGTAAAAGATATTTATGTAGCCGAGGAAATTGTCCAAGATGTTTTTCTGAAAATATGGGAACGTTCAGCCGATTTTACTCAAATTCAATCCATTAAATCCTATTTATACCGCTCGGTAATCAATTCCTCCATTAATTATATAAATAGGCAACGGAATTTAGAGCAACATCATCAGAAAATTGCTGATGAATTTACGGAAGATCAAGCCGATCAGTTGGACGAAGAGAATGAATTGATTGTATGCTTATTTGACGAAATTGAGAAGCTACCTCCAAAATGTAAGGAAATCTTCAAAATGAATAGGTTTGAGCGATTGAAGTATCGAGAAATCGCAATGAAGTTGGACGTTTCCGAAAGAACCGTAGAAAATCATATTGCCAATGCATTAAAGCTTTTGAGAGAAGCTATGCTCAAAAAGCGGAATATAGAAATCAATAATTCCATAAAGCTATTCCAGATTTTATTCTTTTTTTAAAAAAAGTTTGTAGACGACTAGGGGTTTTTTGTTTACTGTTTGTCATAGGGAGTACTAAACAAACAAAATGACCAACCAGCCAGAAATACTTGCCTTAATTGCAAGACATTTGGAATACCCGAATGATTTGGAATGTAAAGCCCAAGTTGATCAATTTCGTAAACAATCCGCGGAAAATGAGGCTTTCTATCATAGTGTAGAAAAAGTATGGCATTTGTCGGGGCAAGCTAGCCCGTTGGCTAATTTAGATGATAAACAAGTAGCGGAGAGATTTGAAAAGAAACTAAATAAACAGCAGCAAATTCTTCCAAAAAAACAAGTTAAGCTTTCTCGCAGTACAGTATTTTTCAGATGGGCCGCAGCAGCGGTAATTTTACTTGCATTGGGCTCGTTGATTTATTTATATTCTGGCGGAAGTAAATCTTTATTTCACAAACAGCGCAGCTATGCTTCTGATGCGTTGCCGGGAAGTAACAAAGCCATTTTGGTACTGGCCGATGGACGTAAAATTTCTCTAAGTGATGTTAATAATGGTAATGTGGCTAAAGAAGCAGGTTTGTCCATTACCAAAACTGCTGATGGTCAGCTAGTCTATAACGTTCTTGAAGAAATCTCATCGGGAGCTACGAAAGACGATACTTATAATACCATAGAAACTCCAAAAGGAGGTGTTTGGCAAATCAAACTTCCAGACGGATCATCGGTATGGCTAAATGCCGCTTCATCTTTGACCTATCCAATTTCTTTCGCAAAAGGTAAAAATCGTATTGTTGAATTAAAAGGAGAGGCCTATTTTGAAGTTTCAAAAGATAAAGAACACCCTTTTATTGTAAAAACAGCCAAACAAGAAGTAGAAGTTTTAGGCACACATTTCAACATCAATTCCTACGCTGATGAAAGCGAGGTAAAAACTACTTTATTGGAAGGTAGCGTGAAAGTAGTGCCTTATTTGGCCGGAGAACAGGCAAATGTTTTGAAACCTGGAGAACAGTCGATTCTCAATGCAAAGGGAATCAATATTAAAGAAGTTGACGCCGATGAAGCTATTGATTGGAAAAATGGCTATTTCATGTTCAATAATGAGAGACAGGAAAGCATCATGCGTAAAATAGCCCGATGGTACAATGTGCAGATCGAATATGCTGATGCTAGCGCTAAGGACGTAATGTATTACGGAAGTATTAGCCGTTTTGAAAATGTTTCGAAATTACTGAGGAAATTTGAACAGACCGGAGAAGTGAGATTTGAAATCAATAAAAATAAAATAACCGTTTATAAAGAAACTGAGCGCTAACTAGCGTTAAAATAAATCAACTAACCAACAAACTATTTAAAAAATGAAAAGAACTCAACAAACCTAATCCCGCCCAATTTAACGTCAAGTACAAAAGAAAAAGAGGTGCTCGTAACACCCCCTTTTCTAGTATCTGTTTAAACCCATTCCTAAAATATTGGCGTATCAGGAATCAATTTTATTGGATTAACCGCAAAATCTCAGTGGTGTTTAGCACCTACGGAGAAGCTGCAAAAAAACAGACTATCAAATGTATAGAAATTACACCAAAATTCTATGTAGGCATTTTGGCTACCTACCAAAATTTTTATTGATCATGAAATTAGTTACAGTGATATTGCTTGTCTCCTTTCTTCAAGTAAGCGCTGCTACCTACGGGCAGTTGGTAACTATTAAAGAAAAGAAAGCAACTTTAGAAAGAGTTATTAAGGAAATAAAACGGCAAGCTGGTTACGACGTATTGGTGTCAACCGACAAAATGAAGAGCAATACGGTTGTAACAGCAGGCTTCAATAACGTTTCTGTAGAGCAAGTCATGGATAAAATCCTTTCTGGAAAAGACTTAACCTATTCTATAGAAGACAAGACAATTCTCATCAAGCCCCGAGAAAAATCAATTTTTGAAAAAATTGTAGATTACTTTGCCACTATCAAAGTTACCGGTATCGTAAGAGACAAAAAGGACGGTTTACCGATGCCTGGAGTTAGCATTACCATTAAAGGCACTACTACTACAGTAGTTACCAATGAGAAGGGCGAGTACCAAATTACCGCGGCAGAAGATGCGGTGCTGGTTTTTCGCTTTATTGGTTATAAAACCACAGAAATTGGTATCAATGGCAGAACTAAAATAGATGTTTCTATTGAAGAAGACGCTAGCCAGTTAAAAGAAGTTAATATTGTTTCAACGGGTTATCAAAATTTAGATAGAAAACTATTTACGGGTTCTACCTCAAAAATTAATGCCAAGGACGTTGAAAGAAGCGGTATCCCAGATGTTTCTAGAATGTTAGAAGGCCAGGTTGCTGGTGTATCTGTGCAAAACGTTTCAGGTACATTTGGAGCGGCGCCTAAAATCCGTGTTCGTGGTGCTACCTCACTATCAGGCGATAACAAACCTTTATGGGTAGTAGATGGAATTATCCTAGAAGATGTGGTAAACATTTCTAATGAGGCCTTATCTACAGGAGATGCCAATACACTTTTGGGATCTTCTGTAGCGGGTTTAAACCCAGATGATATTGCCTCATTTACCGTCCTTAGAGATGCTGCTGCAACCGCTATGTACGGAGCACGAGCAATGAATGGTGTAATTGTAGTAACCACTAAACGTGGACGAAATACCCAAGGTAGGGCTAATATCAATTATTCAGGTACTTTAACTACCTACTTAAGACCTAATTATAGTCAATTTGATATCATGAACTCGGGCGAACAAATGTCTGTTTTGATGGAAATGGAAAACAAAGGCTATTTTGATCATGCGCAAGTTTCACGGATATCCACCGGCGGGATCTTTTATAAGATGTACAATCAGATGTATGATTATGATTCTTCAAGTGATTCATTTAAGTTAAAAAATACATTGCAATCAAGATTAGATTTTCTAGGCAGATATGCAAACGCCAATACCAATTGGTTCGATGTGCTTTTTAAAAACTCGCTTTTGCAAGAGCATTCACTAAGTGCAACTTCGGGTACTGAAAAAGCGCAATCTTATTTTTCAACTAGTTTTACTTCAGATAATGGTCAAACTATTGCGGATAAAGTAAGACGTTTTACGGGTAATGTAACGCATACTGTAAAGTTTAACGATCGTTTAACTGTTGATTTATTGATGAACGGTTCCATCCGTGACCAACGTGCTCCAGGAACTTTAACTAGACAATCAGATCCAGTTTATGGTCAATATTCTAGAGATTTTGATATCAACCCTTATTCGTATGCATTAAATACCAGTAGGTTGATTACTCCTTATGATGAAAATGGAAACTTGGAGTATTTCACTAGGAACTATGCACCTTTCAATGTTTTAAATGAGCTAAACACTAACTATTTAAATCTGAAACTTATTGATTTAAAGCTGCAAGGTGGTGTAAAATATCAAATTATCCCGAGAAAACTTACCTATTCGGTTGATGGTGCTTATCGTTACGCCTCTTCAGAAAGAAACCATAGTGCTTTAGAAGGTTCTAACATGGCTTCTGCATTTAGAGCAAATGGCGACGCTGTGATTAATGATGCCAACTTATTTCTATATAAAGATCCTGATTTTCCGAATGATCCTGCGAGGGTGATATTGCCAGAAGGGGGTTTTTATAACACTTCACTAAACAGCATCAAAAACTACTACTTCCGTCAAAACTTAGAATTTGATGAAACTTTTAACGTAAAGCATCGCTTAAACCTTTTTGGTTCCATGGAGGTGCGTTATACAGACAGAAGAAATTCCGATTATGATGGCGTAGGTTACCAATTTGGCAACGGAGGTTTGGTAAATTCTAACTACCGTTATTTCAAGAAGGCTAGCGAAGGAGGTGATCCATATTTTGGTATGTCTCTTACTCAAGAGCGAAATGTAGCATTTATGAGTAGGGCCGCCTATAGCTATGATGACAGATATTCTGTAAATGCAACCTTCCGCTACGATGGTTCTAACAGAATGGGACAAGGATCAACGGCCTCAAGATGGTTGCCAACTTGGAACGTATCTGGTGCATGGACCATTGATGAGGAAGAATTCTATCCTAAAAATGATGTGCTGAGCTCAGTAAGATTAAGAGGAACCTATGGTTTGGTCGCAAACCCAGGGGATGCCTCCAATTCTTCTGTATTGTATTTTAACCGTACCACCTATCGTCCTTATGAAAACGAAAAAGAAACTGCGGTATATATCTCTAGTTTAGCCAATAGCGAGTTAACCTGGGAAAAGTTGTATGAGCTAAATATCGGGGGTGATTTCGGTTTGTTTAAAGATAAATTGAATGTAACGATGGAGTATTACAAGCGTAATATCTTTGACCTGTTAGGAAATTTAAGGACATCTGGTGTTGGCGGACAAAATACGAAGTATGCCAATTATGGTAAAATGACCGCTTCTGGTTTTGAGTTTACCATTGTTGGAAATCCTGTGGCTACCCAATCAGGCTTTAAGTGGAGAACGCAATTGAACTTTGCCCACAACACTAACAAGGTTACCGCTTTAGAAGTTAATCCAAGCATTTGGTCGTTAGTGAGAGCAGAAGGTGCACCTTTACTAGGTAAGTCGCAGCGTGGTTTGTATTCTATTAAATTTGATGGCCTTAATCCAAAATATGGTTATCCTACATTTATAGGGCTAGATGGTACCAGAAAAGAACCATATATCTATTTCCAAAACACTACTGATGTTTCTAATTTAGTATATCATGGTCCTGTAGATCCAGTATTAACAGGTGGTTTTTATAACCAGGTTGCCTATAAAGGATTTACCTTATCAGCCCTGTTTACTTTCGCCACTGGTAATTATATTCGCTTGCAACCTAGTTATGCCTCGACTTATAGCGATCTGAATTCGATATCAAAATCGATGGCTAACCGTTGGTTGTTCCCAGGCGATGAGAATAAAACCAATATCCCAGCTATTCTTGAACCGTTTGTGGCTGGCAATAGAATCATTAGACCAAATGGCGAAACTGTAGATGCAAGGTATGCCTATAACGCTTATAATTATTCGGATCAACGTGTAGCTAAAGGTGATTTTGTACGTTTGAAAAATGTAACGCTGACCTATAGTATTCCGCAAAAAATCGCATCCTTATTAAAAATGACTAATGCTCAAATCTCTTTAGTCGGCAATAACATTGCTCTGTTGTACTCTGATAAGCGATTAAATGGTGCAGATCCTGAGTTTTTTAACAACGGAGGTGTAGCCATGCCAATACCAAGACAGTATACATTATCGATTAAAGCAGGATTTTAAAGGACACATCATCATGAATAAAATATTAAAAAATAGTTTGCTCGCAGTTTGCCTTTTAAGCATAGGCACTGGTTGTAAAAAATACTTGGATGTTAATCCAGATATGAGGACCGAAATCAATACGGTTGAAAAATTGGGACAGTTGTTGGTAACAGCTTACCCGGATAGAAATTATTTTACTTTTGCTGAAGTTGCCTCTGATAATGCAGAAGACAAAACGGGTGGGTTTAGTACCCATGTTAACGAACCTTTTCCAACCCTCTATAACTGGAACGTAGTGGTAGGCACAGGAAACGGTACACCATCTGAGTATTGGAATGCTTGTTATAGAGCTATTGCGGCAGCAAACCAAGCATTGGAGGCTATTCGCGAAAATAACTTTGGCGCAGCGGCAAATCAGTATAAGGGCGAGGCTTTAGTAGCACGTGCTTACGCAGAATTTATGTTGGTAACCTTCTTCTCGCCAGCTTATGAAATTAATGGTGCTAATGCAGGTTTGGGGGTTCCTTATCCGCTAACTCCTGAAACGGTGACCAGACCAGTTTATGAAAGAGGAACGGTAGCTTCAACTTATGCGCAAATAGAAAAGGATTTGGAAGAAGGTCTGCCGCTTTTAGTTGGAGCTAAATATCAAGTGCCGCATTACCATTTTACGGAGCAGGCAGCACATGCATTCGCCACAAGGTTTTATTTGTTTAAAGGTGATTGGCCAAAGGTAATTGCGCATGCTAATGCTATTTATACCGATGGTAATTTTAAATCCAACATCAGACAGTATACAGGTTCGCTTTATAACTTAACTTTTGCAGAGCATCCAGTTGAGTATACCAAAGCAGAGAAATCTTGGAATTTACTGCTGGCCAATACTTACTCTGTTTTTCAACGAACCAGTGGAGCAACCCGTGCCCGTTATAGCTTTGGAGAAACGGTGAGAAGTTTTTATTCTGTTGTAACAGTCTTTGGAGCATCTTTTAGAAATAGAGTAGGTACAAATGGTGGCGCACCAAATTACACTACGAATAAGTTTAACGAATATTTTTACATCACCAACACACAATCTAATACTGGATTACCCTATATCATGGCACCTATTTTAACTGCTGATGAAGCATTGTTGAACAGGGCCGAAGCCTACATTCAAAGAGAAGATTATACCAATGCCATCAAGGATTTAAATGATTTTGCAAGTACTAGAATTGTGAACTATAATGTAAATACTCATGGTTTAACGGTAGATAAAGCGAAAACGTATTTTAACTTAACAGATGCAAAACAAGCGATGATTGAAGCATTGCTACAAACCAAGCGTGTTGCATTTATGCAAGAAGGTATCCGTTGGATGGATATTTTAAGATACAAATTGCCTGTAAAACACAACTTCCTTGCAACAGACGGAACAGAGACTTTCAAAATTTTAGAAGCCAATGATCCAAGACGTACCTTCCAAATTCCGCAAGATGCGATCGCAGCAGGTATTACACCAAATCCAAGGTAAACTCAAATAGTAAAGAAGATGAAAAATAAAATAATATTTTGGCTTTCGGCTTTTGTATTGATCATTTCTTCTTGTAAAAAAGAAGACAATGTGAGTGTTGATATGAATCAATACAATTCTGATGTGACCACGCCGAACAGCGTTGACAACTGGTTAATGACCAATATAACCAATCCATATAATATTGAAGTAGTTTATCGCTTTGATAGAAACTTAGCTGATCCGGCAAAAGATATCTCGCCAGTTGATTTAGACAAGGTGCAGCCTATCATGTCGGCAGTTTTAGACAATTATTTATTGCCGTATGAAAAAATTGCTGGGAAAGCATTTATCAAAAAACTTTGCCCTAAACAGTATGTACTGTATGGATCTGTAGCATATAATTCAAACGGCTCAGTAACCTTAGGTACAGCCGATGGCGGGCGTAAAGTAACTTTATATGGCGTAAATGGCTTTAACCTTACCGATGTAGAAGGAGAAAATGGCGTAAGAAGGAAGTTGAGAACCATTCACCATGAATTCACGCACATCCTTAATCAAAACGTTATCATTCCACCAGAATTTACACAGGTAACCAAGGCAGATTATACCGAAGAATGGACTAACGATGCTAATACAGAAGTGTTGGCAATGCAATTAGGCTTTATAAGTCGATACGCTCGTTCTAATTATGGAGAAGACTTTGCAGAAATGACCGCACATTTATTGGTGCATGGGCAAATTTGGTTTGATAATTATGTAGTGAGTGCCCCAGCAAGTGCGCAACGAAAGCTGAGAAGAAAAGAAGCGATGGTGGTTCAATACTTTAAAGATGCTTTCGGAATTGATTTTAGAGCATTGCAGGCAGAAATTCAAAATGTGTTAAAAACGAAATACGGAGCAACAGATCCAGTAGACTTAACTCAAACTTTTGCAGCTTGGTTAGTTAACAACAAAGTAAGCACGTTAACCATAGATCCTGCGGCTGCACATTATACCACCTATGGCAGATCTACAACTTTTACCACCATGTGGAATAACTATGTGACGGCCGTTTCTACACAAACCGCAAATACCAAGTATATTCCAAAGACAATGCAATTGATGTTCACCTCGGACACGACAATGACGTTACGCATTGGATTTTCAAATACAACAAATACAACAAACTATAGCGGAGATTATAACTTTTCAACCAAGATAGTTTCTGCAAACGGAGAGGTCACATTTGCTAAAGTGCTTCCCGAGGGAACAACTACAAACCATGGGAATGGGCAGATTGCAAGTATGAAGCCATTTTTTGAACAGTATTTATTGCCATATCTTACAAACCGCATATTTGTTGCGGATTGGCTACCTACTGGAATAACACCTACTAATCCACTGTATAGGACCTTTGCCGGTTTTACTGAAAAAGGAGTGGCAGCAAATTATTTTTATGGACCAATAGTATTGAAATAGATATGAAAAGATATTTTTTATATGCGGGAGTGTTATTGTTGGCACTTTCGGCTTGCCGAAAAACGGAAGTAGATAACTTATTTGCAGATTCACCAGAAGGGCGAATGGCCGATACGCTGGCAATGATTAGAAAGGACCTAACCAGCGCACAATATGGCTGGAAAGCGGGATTACAAACGGGACTAAAGGGTGGATATGGTTTTTATTTTCAGTTTACTGATGATAATAAAGTAAAAATGGTAGGCGATTTTTCAACGACTACGGGTTCTACTTTAAAGGAATCAACTTACCGTGTTTCACCAACAGGGGTAGCCTCGCTAATTTTTGATACCTACAATCATATTTCGCTATTGCAAGATCCAGTACCAGATGTAGCAGGCGGAACAGCAGGTCAGGGATTTAGAAGCGATGTTGAATTTTCTTATCAAGGAAAAAGAGGCGATTCGCTATTCTTTACAGGTAAAAAATACAGCTTGCCGCTAGTGTTGATCAAAGCCACCAATACAGAACAACAGGCTTATCAAAGTAGCGGGTTAAATACCTTCTCAACGGGTTTTTCAAACGTTTACAATACCAATTATGCGTTTTCTTACGCGTTAGATGCACAAGCCAATAAACTAGCTATAGAGGTAGATTATGCTTCTAAAGCCATTAAGTTTAGTTACGTGGATGCCACAGGTGAAGTAACCAGTAGTAAAACCTCGCCTTACTACTATACCACAACTGATTTAAGTTTGGTAAGACCGTTATTTGTACCATTTGCTGGGAAAGTAATCAAAGCAATTTCCTATGCAGGCACCAAGGTAAATCTGATTTTTACAGATGGCAGCAACCAAGAAATATTGAATAGTGGAACGCCATTATATAATATTGAATCAGTATTTGCCTATAATAAGGCATTTAAAAAATTAGTTTCGGGCGCAACTATTCCAGGAGTGACCGCAAATGTTCATATTTTTGATCAGGTCAGAACTTTGTTCACTGCCTCTAGTAGAAATATTACCAATATGTACTTTGGTTTTACCAACAGTACAACGGCGATATTTTATATTGCTTATACGTCTGGTACATCAAGCTTTGTAGCCTCTGCTACCTATGAATACCGAAGACAAGGAAACAGCATCTTTTTTAAACGCATCGGTATTGATGGTGGCAATAACTGGAATACCCGAGCAACACAAGTTGCACCAGTAAATGATCTTTTTGGAGCTGGTGACGAAAGGGAGTTTACCATTGCTTGGGCAAGCAGTAGTAGTAACACGGTTAAATTCCCAATTGGTGCGATTAAATCCGTAGCTAATCCTAATAACATGTTATATGGTAGACTAGGGCAATAGTTTACACCTAACCATAACATATTTCTATGAAACGCTCAGAAAGTAGAGATTTTGTGAGTTAGATTAATAATTAATAAAACAGTCTGGTGAATAGCCAGGCTGTTTTTTAGAATATATATGATTGGTAATTATTACTTACTTTTATAAGTAAGCTGGTTATATAACTACTTTAGTAATTCAACTATGATATGAAACATACACTACTATTTCAAGTATCTGCTTTTGCGATCTATCTAGTAAACCACATAGGTCAGTTTTCTTTTAAAGTACAGTCTAGCACATTTCAATTAAAAGTTGCATTTGCAGCATTCTTGCTTTTGTCCATTTTGGTATTCTTATGTGACTATCAGTTTAATTATAGAAAAAGAACCGAATTCATCGTCTCCCCATTTTTATTCCTGCTTTATGGAATATTAATGTGGTTTGTTGATGGTGTTTATGTGTTGGCTACACTGAACTTAGTATTAATCATCATATTTTATCTGGTTAAAAGAAAACTTATTACTGAACAGGAAACGAAATATCAATAAAGGACGATGATCAATATTAAATTAAAAAAAACTAAATATCAGCTTGGAACTTATTGGGCAGGCCCCATATTTCTACTGTTGGGCATTTCTTATTTTGTTAATAGGGGCATAAGTATATTTTGGCACACCTATTTTTGAAAGAAATGATATGTTTAATATAGTCCAGTTATTTTTAAGCGTTTCTAATTTTACAGAGATCTATAAATTAAGTTGCTTATTTAGCTTATAGGTATTTTCGATTTCGAAAATACCTATAAGCTTTACAAACTATAGCAAATAACTAAGGAGTAAAATCAATGGCTAATATTGCTGTAACTTGCCCGTTAATTATACGATGAAATTTGTTGTTGTAAAAATTTTCTGGATGCTTATAAAGACCGTCTGGTACAACATTGCTAAAAATCGCATCACTATAATATTTATTATCTGCTGAATTTAAATAAATAGGTGTACTGAATGAGTTATCTACTGTGTTACTAACTTCAGCATCACTAACCGAAATCCAGTAAGCTATTACAGGCGTTGGAAGTGGCATGGGTAAGCTTAATGGGTTGTTGTTAGAGCCGTTACCAGGGTTGTCAATGGAGGGGTTCTCTGGATCACCATCACCGAACCATTTTCGCCAACCTCCTAACGTGCTCGCCTGTAGTGCTGTTAAGGCACCTTGGCCTATTCTATGCCATTGTCCTGAGGGATTTAGTTTGTTGTTGTTATAATCAGACAAAACTGCTTTTCCCCATCCGAAAATATATCCAATTGCATCAACCTGAACCAATGGCTCTTCTGGTAGAGTCGGATCTGCTGGAAGTAATTCATTGGATAAAGTCATAGTTTTGCTTGTTCTAAATCCTTGCGTTTCGTTAGAAAGATTAGAATGCCAATAGATATTAGAATTTATTGCTACTTCTAACATACCTAAGAATAGCTCGCCCTCATTAACATTCCATACAATATTCATATGTTGATTTCTTAAAGCCTGTAATTCCGTAGCGAAATAATAATTTGCATCAGCTTGGTTTAAGTTAAGAGAATATCCATTAATAAAAATATCATTGAGTTCTTCAACCATACCTAATTCTCTAGAGGAAATTAAATTATATTGATTTAGAATATTTAGTACAGAGTCTAGTTGATTTGATAAATGAGATGGGGTTCTTATTGTCGCAGATGAATTTATAGATAACATAACATCAGGGGAGGTCGATAAGTTAAGTCCACTAAATTCTGGCTGATTATTAATGTAGTTTTCACATGCGGCTAGTGCAGAACTTTCACTGGCTTCTTGACCTGGGTTTTCGGGATCTGGAGCAGTTGGGAAAAGTGATTGAACTTGGCGCCTATTAAACTGCAGCTTATTATGGGTTATTAAGATACTAGACCTTAATGCAACATCTAGGCCATTGTTATGGACTTTGCCTACGTTGCCAGTTAATCTTTTAAGTTGCACATTATAATTTGCAACATCAAAATTCTCAATCGTGTTCTGTCCATTTTTTTTACAAGCGCTAATGAAACAAAAAAAAGCAATTGCTAAAAAGTAATTTTTCTTTAACATAAAAATTTGTTTAGTGGTATATGGTTTTATGACTATAAAATCAAATTTAATAATTATATGGATATGTGGAGGTTAATTTGTTTGGTTTTCAGTGAGTTGTTTCATATGTTGTATTGCTTTTTAGAAGTCTGGGAATATAATGTTGTATATTCTTTTTATCTTTAAAAAGATCATATAAAGAAGTTGAGATGTTTAGATAAATTGATGTTGATAAATAAGAGTTGAAATTACAATGAAACCTTACAGCATTAGTTCATAGAGATCTTATCCCAAGTATAAAGGCTTCAAGTAATCAGCGGGGCCAAATCATACAATAAACTAGGAATGTATGTAGATGAAATCGCAAATGGAAAGATAAATTGCCAGTTTCTGAATAAAGTATCTTTATGATTATTTACCTAAAAATGAATTAACTTCCGCCAATTTTAGTTTAAATTTGAAGTATGAAAAAAATATTGGCCATATTACTTTTCTTTTTCACAGTGCTCATTGTTAGCCCTGAAGCTAATGCCCAATGTGCCATGTGTACAGCAAATGCTGAAATGGGTGTTAAAAATGGAAATACACAAACTAAAGGTTTAAATTCAGGCGTGATTTATTTATTGGCCATCCCTTTTCTTTTGGCGGGCAGTGTAGGCATGGTTTGGTATAGAAATTATCGAACTAAGTAAGATTACAACTAAAAAATTAACGTTATGATACAGACGGTAGCTTTTTCAAAAAAAATGTTTTTTGCCAGCATTGGCTTACTGATTTATTTCTCATTGGTTTTTACTGGACTAATCGCAAAGTTAGATAATGCAGTAATTGGCGCCATTTATGAGTTCATCACTATTCCGCTGATTGCAAGTGTAATTGCCATATTTGCTATCGCTGCATTTCTATTTGTAATTAGGAAAAAAACAAACTTTTATAACATCGCTTCTTGTATCGTTACCATCGCAATTATTGTCGCGATGTTTTTAGTGAAGTAAATCAAGATTTTTTAAAAATGCTAGCCGTTAACGATTATTCGTTAGTATATGATGAAACGATCTTAGTCTGTTTAGTAATACAATAGCTTAGAGCAGTTAAAAAACCTTAAAATTTCCTTAAACAAAGATTAATTTGCTACATTGGCATCCAAAGATTTGCTATGCTAAAAAAATCCACTTTCGATTTCCTAAGGGAATTGGCAGACAATAACAACAGAGAATGGTTTGCAAAAAACAAGCACCTGTACGAAGAGGCCAAAACTGATCTTTTTACCTTTATAACGCCTTTAATCAAGGAGCTTTCGAGTATTGATCCACAATTTTCCGCAGATACCGAACCTAAAAAATGCCTATTGCGTATTTACAGAGACATTCGTTTTAGCCCTAATAAGGCGCCTTACAAAAAAAACTATGGAATTGCCTTTGACGTGAAGGGATATGGTCCAACTACTCCTAGCTACTACCTTCACTTAGAGCCGGGAAGCTGTTTCTTCGGTGCCGGATTTTGGATGCCGGAAAGCAAGGTAGTTAAAAGTATTAGAGAAGAAATCGATTACAGCTCGGATGAATTCTTGAAAGTGGTTAACGATAAAGAGTACAAAACAATATTTTCGTTAAGTAAGGAAGATAGTTTGAAAAAAGCGCCAAAAGGGTATGAGATAGATCATCCGATGATTGATTACTTGAAATTGAAAAGCTTTATTTCCATCTATCCATTAAAGGAAGAAGACTTCTATCAAAAGAATATCGTTGAAAAGTTGAAAAAAGCATTTCATGTAATCCAACCATTCATTTTATTTTTACGCAAAGCAGTAGATCAGTAACTCCTTAATATACATTGACAGACACACAATGAAGAAATTCAATTTTTTAGTAGCTCTCTTTTTAGTTCTTGCCACTCTTAGTTCATGCGTGGTACTTTCTACCAAAAAATACAAATCGCTTTTAGCCAAGCAAGATTCCCTTAACACCGGATGGAACAGCTCGCAATTGCAGAATGAAAGTTTAGAGCAGCGTATTAAGCGTCTGCAGGCTGATACCGCATCTTTGAATAGTCAATTGGCAGCACTTAACCAACGTTATACCGATTTAGATGGTAATTATAGTAAATTGAGAAGCAATAGTTCATCAGAAATCAATAAATTAAACGAAAATCTTAAAAAGAGAGAGCAACGTTTAAAAGAGGTGGAAGAAGTATTGCGTAAACGTGATGAAGCCACCAACCAATTAAGAGCTAAATTGCAACAAGCATTGCTGGGTTTTACCAAAAATGGATTGACCGTAGAGGTTAAAAATGGTAAGGTATACGTTTCCCTAACCGATAAATTATTATTCCCTTCGGGAAGTATCATTATTGATGAACGCGGAAAGCAAGCATTGACCCAACTGGCCGAAGTATTAAAACAGCAGCCAGAAATCAATATTGCGGTAGAAGGCCATACCGATTCGCAACGTATTAACAATTTGGGACAGATTAAGGATAACTGGGATTTAAGTGTATTGCGTGCCACTTCTGTAGTACGTTTCTTAACCGAGGAGCAAAAGGTAGAAAGCGTGAGAATGACTGCTACTGGTAAAGGACAGTACCAACCTTTGGCGGAAAATACTAGCGCTGAAGGAAGAAGCAAAAACCGTAGGATTGAAATTGTACTTTCTCCGAAATTGGACGAATTGTACGATTTAATCAAGCAATAAAGAAGACTTACGAAGTCTTTAAGCTACTTAAATTTAAACCTCGTACGTAAGCCTACAGAAAACTCTGTTTGTCATTCTGAGCGTAGCGAAGAATCTGTAGCCACAAATACACAAACCAAGTTTGCGTATTTGTGGCTTTTATATTAAAATGGTGATTGTAATGAAGCAAAATCGGCCAATACTAAATCTTTATCTGACAATAAAAATTCATTAGCATCCAAGTAGGCCCCCCAATCAATATTGATGGTTGGATCATTCCACATAATGCCTATTTCTGAGGCCTTATCATAATAATTACTGACCTTGTAGGTAAAGATGGTATCATCTTCCAGTGTTAAAAAGCCATGTAAAAAGCCTGGAGGTACCCATAATTGCTTATGATTTTCACCACTTAGCTCAACGGCAAAATACTGCCCATAAGTAGGGGAGTTTTTTCTAATATCTACAGCAACATCTACTACACGGCCCTGTATTACCCTTACCAATTTCCCTTGTGCAAAGGGATTTGCTTGAGCATGCATTCCTCGTAACGTGCCTTTTTTGGAAAAAGATTGATTATCCTGTACAAAAGTGACATCAATGCCCGCCTGTTCGAAAATTCTTTGGTTAAAGCTCTCGTAAAAATAACCTCTGCTGTCTTGCCATAATTTTGGCTCAATCACAAATAGGTCTTTTATTGGTGTTTCTATTAAGTTCATGAATTATCCTATAAATTCCATTAACGTGCTAAAAGTAACCAGCTTATTGGGGTATCTGTTATACATTTCGGCAATAAAAAGTTGCTCGTGTAAATCTAAAAAAGCTTGGTGGCGGATTTCATCTTCGGCAATGAACTGTATGCAATAGCTCAGGCCCTCGTTAGGAGAGTCTACTATCTTTAAAAGCCTATGCGATACAAAGCATTCCTTGTCCATCAACTGTGGAATATGGATTTCTTTCACCCAATGTAGCCAATCAGCTGCCGAATCTTCTTCAATAATTACGGTTACGTTAAATAATAGCATCTGCAAAGATACATTTAAGCCCCCAAATTATCCCCACGTATATTGCGGTATCTTTTTCTTGCCTCACTGTTGAGCATGCTGCCGGGGAAGTCGGTAATGAGTTGCTGATATAATTTTTTGGCCGCTTCAATATTGTTTAATTTATGCTCGTAAATATCTGCCAGCATAAACAAGGCATCATCAATCCATATACTGTTAGCATGATTGGCAATCAGTTTTTTTAGGCTTTCTTCCGCTTTTACAAAGTCATTAGCCTTAATAAAAATTTTAGCTTTCGACATAAGTACATCATCAGCCAAGCTATTATTGGGGAAAGCAATATCAATACTGTCCAATTTTTTAATGGCTGCGGTATTGTTGTTCACAAACTGTAGCATTTCGGCATCAGCATACATCATGAGGGCCAAGCTATCGTTTTTATTTTGTAGGTTATCGGAAATTAAAAGGCTTAGATTCAGGGCATCGTTGGCAATCAGCTGTGAAGTAGACACTTTAAGGACATCGGCCTGTGATTTGGCATATTTAAAGTTACCCTGATAGAAAGACAGCCGTGCCGAACGAAAACGAGCCTCGCTGGCTATCGGGAGGTTTTCGTATTGCTTGGCCACTTGCTCATAAATCAGCACTGCTTCCCAAGGTTCTTTGTTCAGCACGTAAATATCACCAAGGTCAATTTTAATTTGTCCAAGCTCCATGGCAGGCAAACCGGCAACTTTTAAAGCTTGTTCTAGAGTCTTCTCGGCTTCGGGCAGATTATTCAAATAATAAGCCTGTAGATAGGATAGCTTTTTAAGTGCAAAAATAGTTTGGTTGTTAATGCCGTATTGGCTAATTACCTGTGCAAACTCATCGGCCAATGCCTTAATGGCCACTTGGTCTATTTTTCCCTGCATGGCAAGCTCATATTTAGCATTAATGAGCTGTATTTTTGTAGGAAGGTAAAGCTCCTGTTCGGTCCCTTTGCTCAATAAATACTCATAAGCTTTAATGGCTGTAGTAAAAGCCTTATTGGCTACAAAAGTATTTGCCGTGTTGAAAATTAGATCAGAAGCTTTTTTAGTCCGTTTATCTTGGGCAATTAGCTGCCTCAATGCCATTTCATACTGTTGCTGCTGTATATATTGCCAAATCAAAAGCTCGGCATAAATTTCATTTTGAGGGTCCTTTTGTATCTTTTTAAGCAAAGCTGATTGAAAAAGCTGGTAGTCGCTGTTATCCTCAAAAACAGTTGAGAGTACACTTTGCGCCTGTGGCACCAATTGCGGGTTAGCAGGCAAAGCATTGACATATTCGTTAATCAATGCCTGCTTATCTTTCTTAAACCGATAAATACTCAATAACTCGAAGGTGAAAAGCTGTTCATCGCCAAGTGCCTTTCGGGCCTGTAAAAAAGTATTAACAGCCATGTCATAAGCCTCGAACCTATAGAAGGCATTAGCCAACTCTCTAAACTGAAATTCATTTTTGGGCGTATTTTGTATGGTAGTATAATATATCTTGTTCGCTTCCGCTGTTCTTCCTAGCTCTTGATAAATCCGGCCGAGGGCAATCTGATAATTAAGTTTTTGTGGTGACTGCTTGATCAATCTTTTGACTAAACTTTCGGCCTCGTCATACTTTTTGATTTTAAGTAGCGAAGTATAGTAGAGGTCAAAATAACCATCGTTTCTGGTGCTGTTGAAAAGCTTTCCTAGTAAGGTAGCTGCTTTTTCATAGTCTGCCTGTTGATAGTACTGATAAGCCAGTGCCTCTTCTATATTTTGCTGGGCAAAACCAAAGGTGTACCAACAACAGCCAAGAAATAATAACATTAGACGTTTCATCAACAAATTCCGCTATTTGCTAAAATTAAATTTTTTAGCTTATAATTACGCATTGAAAATAAAATAACGCTGGGCGGGGGACTGTATTTTAAATGTTACGGTCTATTTTCCATTAAATGCCAAATAGTTATTTTATTTGGATATAACTAAGTCTTTGAGGTAAGTAACAATATTAATGCTAATAGCCCAACAGCTATAGTGTTGTGTAATTTTGCGAGATGATGATTGCAGTGAAAAAATATGTATGGTTGTTGTTGGTGGTAGCGCTTTTTGCATGCAATCGTGATGCACAAGTGAGGGAAATTCCAGTAAACGATTTTTTTAAAACCCAAGATAGGGCTTTGTATCGCCTGTCGCCCAATGGTAAATACCTTTCTTATCTTACACTTAAAGATAAAAAGCAGCACTTGGTGGTTGAGGATCTCGAAAAAGGTAGCATCACCGAAGTATCAAAACTGGAAGAACGTAACATCAATTTTTATTGCTGGGTAAGTAATGATGAATTGATCTATTACAAGGAAAAAGAAGGTAGCCGTTTTCAAACCGATTTATACATTGTAAACAAGAATGGTACCCAAGAACGCATTTTAAGCAATGATGGTAAAAGCAAGGTACGCTTGTTGGAGGACCAATTGATTGAAGATAAATTTTTGTTGGTAAGCAGTAACAAGAGGGATTCTACGGTTTTTGACGTTTATAAACTAAACGTACGAAACGGACAGATGCTTGTGGCAGCTAAAAATCCGGGAAATTTTACCGATTGGCTAACCGATAGCAAAGGTAAATTGAGAATGGCCATTTCTAGGGATGGCGTAAACGAATCTGTTTGGTACCGCGAAAACGAAACCAAACCATTTCAGAAAATCATTACCAATAACTTTAAGACAACTTTATGGCCCGTTGCCTTTTCAGAAAACAAACCCAATACCATTTATGCCATTTCTAACGTGAATAGGGATAAAAATGCCTTGGTTGAAATAGATTGTATTACAGGAAAAGAAAAAGACGTACTGTTTGCCGAAGACACTTTAAATGTAGTAGAGGCGCAATACTCCAAGCGTCGCGGCAAAATGGATTTTTTGGTGTATGAAACTTGGAAAAAGGAAAAATACTATTTGAATGAAGAAGCCAAGAGGCTTTATCAAGGCTTGGAGAAATTAATCCCTGATGCTGAATCGAGGATTATTCATCAAGATAAAAACGAACAGCATTTTATTGTTAGAACTTTTACCGACCGCAGTCCAGGAGCTTATTATCTCTACAATGCCAGGAATAATTTCTTGAAAAAATTGAGCGACATTAATCCTTCCATTAAAGAAGGAGAAATGTGCGAAATGAAGCCCATAAGTTACATCACGGCAGATGGGTTTAAAATTAATGGTTATTTAACATTGCCATTAGGATTAAAACCTGAAAATTTACCTGTGGTGGTTATGCCGCATAATGGTCCGGGGCAACGCAATACCTGGGGCTTTAATGCCGATGTGCAGTTTTTGGCCAATAGGGGTTATGCCGTACTTCAGGTAAACTATAGGGGGTCAACAGGTTATGGCAAGGAGTTTTACGCTGCGGGTTTTAAACAGTGGGGACAAAAAATACAACAGGACATAGATGCAGGAGTATTATGGCTAATTGAACAAAAAATTGCGGATCCACAGCGCGTGGCTATTTATGGCTATGGTTTTGGTGGGCTTATTGCAATTAACAGTGCAGTAGGTAATTCCAAATTATATAAGTGTGCGGGCTCAAGCACTGGAATATTAAATCTTTTCAGTTACCTTAAAGCAATTCCACCCTTTTTAACCTCTAATCTTCAAATGTATTACGAAATTGTAGGTAATCCAGATAAAGATGCGGAATATATGAGACAGGCCTCTCCTGTTTTTCATGCAGATAAAGTAAATATCCCTATATTTATTACACAAAGTTCCAAAGACCCACGTATTAATGGGAATGATGCGGTGCAGTTTGTAAAGGAGCTTAAAAAGTTAAATTTACCAGTAACCTATTTAGAAAAAGAAGACAGTAAATCGCCGTCGGATAGAGAAGAAGCTCGTAAAAAGTCATATGCTGCACTGGAGCTTTTT
The DNA here is from genome assembly GCF_039594775.1 of Pedobacter sp. GTDB lineage: Bacteria > Bacteroidota > Bacteroidia > Sphingobacteriales > Sphingobacteriaceae > Pedobacter. The sequence goes on from NZ_JBCNMT010000005.1 coordinate 250,147, forward strand.
TTACAAGGCAATTTAAAAAAGCGCTAAATTATGGCCATGGAGTCTGTTAAAGAAAGCGGTTATCGTAAAAACTTTTCCCTAATCGTCACTTTTATTGGCCTAATATCGGTGCTTTTTGTACTCTCGTTGTTCTTGGCGTTCAACTTCAGCAAAAAGAAAATCGAAGGTGATTTTATTTCAGCCAAAACTAATGTATTGGAAGAGAGTATTAAACCCTATAATGATTTCTTTTCGAACAAATTACCCGAAATTTCCTATTACAATGGCTTCCTCGATTCGGCCACCGCTGCTAAATTTGTAGATACTGTTTTACTCAAATACCCTTTTGTTAAAAAGGTAGTTTTCTTTGATGCCGAGGTTCGTAATATGCGTTATGAAGATAATGGGCTTAACGTAGGCGAATTTTCAGTGGGGATGAAAAATGCTTACCAATTTGGCACCTATATTCCCGATGATTCGGTGAAGATTTTTGGCCCTAATGCCGTACAAAGCAATGCCACGTTAGAAAGCTTTAACGAGCTGGCCCTGAAGTTATATACTTTTGTTAATAAGCTTGATACAACCAAAACTCCGACACAGGAAGAACTGTTTAACATTTTTTCTAATATTAAACATAACCGGATAGACTATTTCAATATCCCTCGTTTTGAAGATTTGAAGGTGTATAAGCAGATGATTACCAAAAAGCTTCCATCGGAACCGGTATATCAACAGGACATGCTTTCTTTTGAACTTGATCCTATGAAGATTAAAATCAAGAACAATCGTCCATTGCTTTACCAATCAGTGCGCATAGAGCCAATTACCTACGATCCTTTGGAAACCTCTTCCGAATATGAAACCGGGGAAATTACATTGGGTGGTCCTTTTTCAGCCTACAAGCTCTATTTCATCTCGGCTAAGTCTTTTATTAAGAAAGAGATTTTTGGTTACTTTTTCCCAATTGCCGCATTGATTTTGATTTTTTATGGATTACTGTTGCTAGTGGCCTTCTTGATTTACCGTAATCTGAACATCAATCATAAAATGTTTAAGCTACAATACGATTTTTTAACCAACCTAACGCATGAATTTAAAACACCGGTTAGCGTAATTAAAATTGCGGGCAATAACATTAAAAGCGCTGCGAGCATCTCCGAAAGAGAGCAAAAGTTATATGGCAAAATCCTTGATGAAGAAGCTGATAAACTTAATGGTTTAATGAACAAATTGTTGGCTTTTACCCAAATTGAAAACAAGGCTATTAAGCTCAACGAAGACCGTATTGATATGGTTGAATTTATTGAAAGCACCATTGATGTCCATCAGCTTAAACACCCTGATTTTAAATTAAGTTACGAGGTTACGGAATTCACCCATTTTGTAACGGATCCCGTATTGTTGGGGAGCTTATTTGATAATCTGGTGGAAAATGCCTATAAATATTCGCCGCCCAACCAAAAGAAACTACATATTACCACAAGGCTCATTAAAGATAAAGTCGTTTTACGTTTCAAAGATGCAGGAATTGGTATCCCTGCATCAGAAATTAACAATATCTTTAAGAAATTTTATAGAGTTCAAAATCAGTATAACCAAGCTGGGAGTGTTGGCTTAGGTTTGGCTTTTTGTAAGGAACTTGTTAATTTTATGAAAGGCGAAATAAGTGTAAGGAGTGTAGTGGGCAAAGGCACCGAATTTAAAATAGTATTACCTTATAATCAATGATAGAATGATTGATTTTTGAATAATTGAATTCAATCATCCAATCTTCAAAATTTAAATAGTTATGTCAAAAGATATTAAAATACTAATTGTTGAAGATGATGAAAACTTACGTTTTTTAGTGGTTCATCGTCTAAAAAATGAAGGTTACCAAGTGTTGGAAGAAGGTGATGGCCTTACCGCGGTACAAACTATCCATGCTGAAAAACCTGATATTGTGCTTTTGGATTGGATGTTGCCGGGAAAAGAAGGCTCTGAAGTTTGTGAAGAAGTGCGCAAACAGGGCTTTGAGGGACTTGTTATTATGATGACGGCCAAAGCACAGGATGTAGATAAAATAGATGCCTATCAATTTGGAGCGTCAGATTATGTAACCAAACCATTTAATATGGATGTGCTGGTGGCTATGCTGGAGAGCAAGGTTAAGTTTCTGTTGAATGCCGACAGGTCTGAAATCCATCGGTTTGGGAACATGGAACATCATCCAAATATCCACACGCTTTTCCGCGATGGCAAAAAAATAGAATTGACGATTTTGGAAAATAGAATATTGCTGTATTTCCTTCGTAACCCAAATCAGGTAATTAGCAGAGAAGATTTGATGTTGGAGGTTTGGGGCTATAATTCGGATGTAAATACACGTACCTTAGATATGCATATTGTACGTTTGCGTAAAAAGATAGAAGCCAATGCTGATAATCCTCAACTGCTACAAACGGTTAGGGGGGTAGGTTATCGTTTTAACGCTGGATAAAGAAAAGGCCTCGGATTTAGTCCGAGGCCTTTTTTAATTCTTGTTTTGACCAGGGGCATAAGGTTTTGCTGATTTGGAACCCGTAGCTTTCTTCACCTGTCCCGGAGGAACTTTCCCACTATTACCAGCCGTTGCGTAGCACGAGGCAAATAGGGTAACCACAGCGCATAATACCGGGATAAAAAGTTTCTTTTTCATTTCAGTTGGATTTTTCTTGTCAGATAGGTTGCAAAGAATATGCCAACATTAGGATAAAGCTTATAGCATGGCCAGCCAGCTGCATGCCACTAATATTAGGTATTGCAGTAACATGGTGCCATCTAAATAAAAGAAATAGTAATATTCGTTTCTTTTAAAATTAGATTTAAAAATGAGCCATCCTGTAAGCACTACTGTTAAAGTAAGCCCAACTACATCCAGGTTAATATTTTTGGCGAACAGTACTAAGAGTAGCACATAAATTGCCAGCAGGGCTTGGCAGAAGATCCAGGCTTTTTTTTCACCCAATACTACAGGAATGGTCTTTAGTTCGTATAGCTTATCCTGGAACAAATCTCTGATATCGAAGGGTATGGTGATGGCGCAAATGAATAAAAATCTCTTAGCGACTAGCAATACGGTTTCACTTAGCGGTACTTGTATCTGATGACTACTTTCTAGCTCAACAATGGGTAGGAGCACGCAACTGCTTGCCCAAACAAAGGCAATAAGAAACAGTTTAATTCCCGGAATATTCCTTAACCCTATCTTTTTGCCATTAAGTGTTAGAAAGGGAATATTATAGGCTACTGCTAGCAAACCAACAAATCCCATGAGCAATTTAGATTCAAAGCTTAGATAAAGCAGGCCCAATGGAATTAAACAAAGTGCAGAAATAAGTGTAGTAGAAATAGTGAACCTATGATGCCCGAAAATCCACCTTACCCGTTTAAAAGGTGAATTTTGAGGTGTTTTGGGTTTAGCGAGCAGTACGGCTAAATTGTAAATCAACAAAGTGGAGAAGAACAAAAATGCCAATACATGTTCGCTGGGTTTTGCCTTTAGCAAATGATAAGTGACCAAACCTTGGGCAACTGCACAAATAGCAATAAAGAAATTGCTAAAAAGCAGAAAATCAAGAATGGATAAACCTATTTTTCGAATCATAATTACTCAATGATAGAGTTTTAAATGATAGAATGTTAAATATAAGCGATATTCAATCATTCAAAATTTACTCATTCAAAATTTCTAAGCTTTGCTTAACGTAAATATCGTGATTTCTGGCAAAATACCTACACGTCCTGGATAGCCCAAAAAGCCATAGCCTACGTTCACATATAACTGCTGTTGTTGCTCGGTGTACAGACCAGCCCATTCTTTGTAAATATATTGAATAGGGCTCCATTGCATTTCCTTTAGTCTTACGCCAAACTGCATGCCGTGGGTATGGCCACTAAACATGGCATCTATTTGCGGATATTTTTGCAATACTTCCCCACGCCAATGTGAGGGATCGTGCGAAAGCAATAGTTTTACAGGCAAATCATCTGTGTTTTGTGTAGCCAGTTCCATTTTGCCATATTTTGGAAAGCGGCCCATTCCCCAGTTTTCAATACCCAGAATTCCTATTTCTTCACCATCAACTTTTAATCTGCGATGTTGGTTCATTAATAGGTCCCAGCCCATAATTTTATGGGTAGCAATCATGTCCTGTAGGTTTTTAACTTTCGCTGGCGAACTGTCTCTACCAAAATGATAATCGCCATAATCATGATTTCCCAGTACTGAATAAACGCCCAATGGAGCTGTTACTTTGCTAAAAATATCCTGATAATCTTTTACTTCGCTAGTAAGGTTATTTACCAAGTCGCCGGTAAAAAACACAAAATCTGGCTTTTCGGCTAGGAGCATTTCTACACCACCTTTCACCGCTGTTTTATTGTAAAAACTTCCCGAGTGAATGTCTGAAACCTGTGCCATGGTGATACCATCAAAGGCGCTAGGTAAATTTGGAAGCTTTAATTTCACCCTTCTGATTTGGTAATCGTAAGCCCCAGAAATAATGCCCCAGCTTAAGGAGCTTAAAGGAATTGCTCCAGCAATTAAACCTGCTTTTACCAAAAATGAAGAACGGCTGATAGGTTCACCAACAATAGTTTCTTTTGCTGCTTCCGCATTTTTTTTACGCTTCAGCAATCTTGTAAATTTAATCACTAGACGCCTCAGATCATCGATCAATAAGAAAGGTAATATAATGGCTTTGCTGGCCGAAAGCAGAAAGAACGCTACTAAAATAATGGCTCTAACGGTTAGAAACAAATTGAGGTAAATGGCACAAAAAACGCCAACGATTAAGCTAATGTTCACTACCCACCAAGCTTTTTTGAAGAATTGCTTAGTGCTTTGTTTCCAGTTTTTAAATACAGCTAAAATGGCGTTGTAGCAATAAATGTCGAATAAGATGACGATAAAGCAGAGTACCGTAAGAAATATTGTTCTTCCCATGAGGGGTAAAGTTAATTGATTTGAGTGTTTAGATTGATGAAGTTTTCAAATGTTTCACAGGTCTTGCCATATCTTTGTCATTCTGATGATGGAGGAAGAATTAGTGAAGACTTACGAAGTTTCAAAAACTTCGTAAGTCTCGTCTAGCTTTCCGTCATTTCGACTATATGGAGACCGCGGAGCAGCTACACAGTAAAATCTAGCAAGGCATTAGATTTCTCTCTCGCTTTGCTGCAAATGAAGAGAGGTTGTTTATCCAAAGTCCTCCTCATCTTCATCCGTCAAATCAGCATTAAATAAGCTTTCAAACATGTCTGAAAAGCCAAAGCCTCCGTTAAGGTAGTTTTTATTCAGTTGTGAAAATTCGGATAATCCGTGTAGCACAAACTCCATGAGCAATAAAGTTTGGTTTTCACTTAACTTAGGGTGGAACTTCTTGATCAGTTCTTCTAAGCCTTTTACTTTATACAATTCCTTTTTATACTCGGTTAAAGTGAGGTTGTCATCCACATCGATAGTATTGCCCTCCGTAAACCACTCTGTAATTTCAGTATAAGGGTTGGCTGTTTTACTTTTTTTCGCTCTTGTTGGGTCAGGGAAATAACGAACAAACAAATGTTTAATGGCTTTTCCAATTAAAGTATGGGCCACTTTTGCGGGACCTTCTAGTTCTCCTTCATATACTAATTCTATCTTTCCGGTAACCGCAGGGATAATACCACTAAAATCTGAGATACGTACAAAAGTATCTTTCTCTTTGTTGATAAGCATTCTTCGCTCGGCATTGCCAATTAAGTTTTCAAATGCCGAAATAGTCAAACGAGCTGAAACACCCGATTTTTGATCGATGTATTCACTCTTTCTTGCTTCAAACGCTACTTGCTCTACCAAATCTTTTACCAAACCATCAGCTTCTATTAAACGTTGTTCGGGTGTAAGCTTAGCCTCCTGAAAAGTAATCTTTCTCGAAATTTCTATTGATTTTGGATAGTGGGTTAAAATTTGACTTTCGATGCGGTCTTTCAATGGCGTTACAATGCTTCCGCGATTTGTATAATCCTCCGGGTTTGCGGTAAACACAAATTGTATATCCAAAGGTAGTCGAAGCTTGAAACCCCTAATTTGAATGTCCTTTTCCTGTAGCATGTTAAATAAGGCCACTTGAATCCTCGCTTGCAAGTCGGGAAGCTCATTAATGACGAAAATACTGCGGTGAGCTCTAGGAATCAATCCAAAATGGATTACCCTTTCATCATTGTAGGTAAGTTTCAGGTTGGCAGCTTTAATAGGGTCTACATCACCAATCAAATCGGCCACGGTAACATCGGGAGTAGCCAGTTTTTCAGTATATCGTTCGCTGCGATGTAACCAGGCAATGGGAGTATCATCACCTTTGGTGGCAATTTCATTGCGGCCAAACCACGAAATAGGGTTTAATGGGTCGTCAAAAACCTCGCTACCTGCAATATAGGGAATATACTCATCCAGCAAATTCACCATTAAACGGGCAATGCGGGTTTTAGCTTGCCCTCTTAATCCCAATAGCAACACATTGTGTCGGGCTAGAATGGCAGTTTGCAATTCGGGAATAACGGTTTCATCATAACCCAAAATTCCTTCAAAACCTGCTTCTTTTTGCTGTAACTGTTTAATTAAATTTTTCCTAAGCTCGTCTTTAATACTTAACGATTGATGTGAGGTTGCTTTTAGTTCACCTAGAGTTGTTGCTTGCATTTGTTATGGAATAAGGATAAAAGAACAAAGAATAAAGATTTAAGCCGTGACTAAAAGTCTTTACTCCTTGCTCCTTGTTCTTTTGTCTATCTTACGGTTCTTCTTCTATTTTTTATATAATCTTCAAAAATGTATTCACCTAATCCGTTTAATGAACTATAGAAAGCTCTACCGCCATTAATTTGTGTAAATTGTCTTACAAATTGTTGCAGATAAGGGTCTTTGGCTATCATAAACGTAGTGATAGGGATGTTCAATCTTTTACATTGCGCTGCCATGTTCAACGTTTTGCCAATCACTTTCCTGTCTAATCCTACACTGTTTTTATAATAGCGGCCATTTTCTTTTAAACAAGTGGGTTTGCCATCGGTAATCATGAAAATTTGCTTATTGTGGGTTTTGCGCCTGCGCAATAAATCGACGGCTAATTCTAAGCCCGCAAAAGTATTGGTGTGATATGGACCAACCTGTAGATAGGGTAGATCTTTAATACTGATTGGCCAGGCATCATTTCCAAAAACCACAATATCTAAAGTATCTTTTGGATATCGGGTTTTGATCAGTTCTGCTAGAGCCATGGCTGTTTTTTTGGCAGGGGTAATGCGGTCTTCCCCATATAAAATCATCGAGTGCGAAATGTCTATCATCAGCACTGTAGAAGTTAAGGTTTTATAGTCCTTTTCTTCCACTTCCAAATCACGTTCTGTAAGGGTGAAATTCCCAAGACCGTGGTTGATCTGAGCGTTATGGATAGAGGCTGTCATGTCAATTTGATCTAAGCTATCCCCAAAATTGAACTCACGCCTATCAGCATTTTTTTCTTCGCCAATTCCTGAGATATTGCTGTTGTGATTACCCTTTCCAGCTTTCTTCAGCTTTCCGAAAATCTCTTCCAAAGCTGATTTACGTATCGTTTGCTCTGTTTTGGCAGTAATTTTTACTTCTCCATCTTCTTCCTTCAAATAACCTTTTTCCTTCAGGTCTTCAATGAAATCGCCCATGCCATAATCATTGTTGGTAAACTTGTATTGCTTGTCCAACTCGTTCATCCAAGCCAAAGCTTCGCCAGCATCGCCAGCGGTGTAATTGAGCAACTGTGTAAATAATTTTAGCAATTCATCAAAACCACCTTTGGGCAATTCGTTGGGTAAAAATTTAGAAAATTGATAACCTTTCATATCTCTCGTTGCTCAATAATTAACGTAGCAACTAAGTTAATGGTTTGATAGTTTTAGTTTTTTAAGGTAGATGTCATAATATTTTGAAAATGTGGGCCAGTTTTCATCGCAACTGAAAGTCCTGCTGTACGCTTGTATCTTTTTGTTGTTTCTGTCATCCTGAGCTTGTTAAAGGATATTTTATAGGTAACAGATGCTTCGACAGGCTCAGCATGACAAGTATACGTTAATGTATTGCAAACAAAAAGGATACCCGCTACCATCAGGTTTAATTCCTCAAGGGCTGTGTCAACTTTGTCAATCTTAATTGGCAATTCGCACAGAAGATCGACAAAGTCTAGGACTGAGCTTTTCTTGGCTCTATCACCAAAACGATGGCAATGCCCACAGTATAAGCTATCATATCTTCCCAAGCGAAGTAATTGCCGAGCACCACGTTGGCCAGTCTAGAATGTTCCAGGCCAATCAGTTTCACAAATTGAAAATATTGTAGCGTTTCTATCAGATAGGCGAATAGCAATGTGCCAATTGCCAACGGCCAAACCGGAATTCGAAAAAATGCTTTTACAAAATAATAGATTAAAATAACCACTAACACATCACCAACGTAAGGACGGACAAAGTTGTCGGTAATGTATAAGGCAATTAAAACTTCGATGATAAATAAAATTGCGGCAATCAAAAAACTCTTTCGATCAAACCTAAAAGTATTTTGGCGTTGTTCCATTTGGTGAGATAGTTTTAAAAACCTAATTTAAACTAGATTTTCAATTTAATGAAGATGATAGGAAAAATAATATGGGTATTGTTGCTGGCTTGCTCAACTACCGTGATGGCACAAACTGCAAGAGATAAAACGGATATTCTAAAAGTATTGGAAAATCAGCGCCAAGGCTGGAACAAAGGAGATATGGATGCCTACATGCAAGGCTATTGGAAAAGTGATAGTCTGCTGTTTGTTGGTAAAAGTGGGCCAACCTATGGCTGGCAGAAAACTTTGGATAATTATAAGAAAGGCTATCCCGATAAAAGTGCGATGGGCTTTTTAACCTTTGGAATCAAGAAAGTGGAATTTTTATCGAAAGATAGGGCTTTTGTATTGGGCAGTTGGAATTTGAAGCGAGAGAAAGACGAACCTAAAGGATATTTCACTTTGTTATTGAGAAAGATCAACGGACAATGGAAAGTGGTTGCAGACCATAGTTCTTAACCCAATTAACCTTTTTGTCATGTCGAGGCACGAGACATCTCATATGTACATTTAAAATGGATTCTTCGCTACCAACGTTTCGGTGCAAGTAGAGTTCTGAATGACAAGACTATTTCATCGAAACCAATTTTCTATATTTTCTTGAAAAATAATACAAGGAATAAGCCGTTAGCGCAACTCCAATTACAGACAATAACATCACGCTGCTCGAAAAGAAAGTGACCCAGTTCAGTTTTACTTTAAAAACCTCCTTGCTTAACAATACGCCAATGCTGCCCAGATAACCAAAGGCATCGGCAATATAAATTAAGAAACCAACGTTGCTGGCATATTTGAAGGTAGAAATCAATCGATCGAAGAAGATGGCATTAAAGGGAATATAAACCATGTAAAGGCCAAGTCCTACTAATGTCATCCAAGTAATAGGACTTAATTGTCCCGATTTAAACAGTAAGGTACAAACTCCAGCCAAGATAAAACCTATTAAAATAAAGTAATGAGCTGTTTTTAACGCTAAAAAATTATTTTTGATCATCACCATGCTGCCAATGAGCACGAGTACAATTAACGTAATTGGTGTTTCGGTCTTAGAAAAAATAGCAGGTTGATTAAAGAACCCCATTTCCTTCCACATCTCCGCACTAAAATTATCTCTGATGTCTCTAAAGATGGTGGCAAAGCAGTAAATCATTACGCAGGCAATGATCCCGCCCAAAAAATCACGGATGAATTTCTTTCGGTCTTCGGCGGTCATGGCTACCCGTTGCGACCTAAACGCAACGTCCTCGGCATCTGGTTGCGGAATTCTTTCCATTAAATAAACAAACAGGAGCAGAGGAAGGCAAAAAACCAGCCCAGCATAAAAAGGCATCCAAAATTCGCTAATGCCAAAATTGTTCATCAATAGCGCACCTACAGATTTTACAAAGCCAGAAGCAAAAATAAAGCTAACTGCTAACGCCGCTCCAATGAAATCTGTGCTTCTACGGCCTTCAACGTAAGAGAATACCACACCCCAAAGCATGCCTAAAGGGAATCCATTTACAAAAAGAAACACAATATTGTAAGGAGCTGGAATGATGGCAAACAGCAACCAACTTAACCAAGCGATACCTGTAAGTAACAATATAATTTTGCCCCTGCCCGTTCGCTGCAATTCAGAAATGTATTTGATGCCGTAAAACTTTGCCAGTAAGTAACCCAGCATTTGGCTGATTACCAACACCGTTTTATAGCTATACCCTGCAATGGTTAATCCATCAAAAGTGGCTACGGTAAAGGTTTTCCGGTAGCCAAAAATCATGGTATAGGCTAAAAATACAACCACTGCGGCATAAAGCCCGGTTTGCATAGATTTACTAGTATTTGTTTGGCTCATAAAAGATTAATCTTCATTGAAGATAACCTAAAATAGCATGAAATACTAAAGAAGTCGCAATGAAATTACACGGATGTCGTGCTGCGGATTTGCTCAATCTCTTTGAGTGCCGCATTCCATAAATTGATACGTTGCTGCAAGGCCTCTTCTACTGCTGCTGAAGCTTCTTTCCAAGCATTTTCTTCATTTCCGCAAAGTTCGCTGGTCATTTCCAAAGCCAAATGACTGTGGTGGTCACCATCTACCTCAATATGTCTATCTAAGTAATATTTAAAAATAGTGACTTGGTCAGGGTGTTTGCTGTTCAAATCATTCACCATGCTATGGAACATGTTAGGGATCAGGTCTTCGCGGCCGAAGGTAAAAGCGGCTGCAGTAGCGTGATTTTTGCCCGCGTTGATGATGGCAAAAGTACTATTAATAAAGTCCTGAGCAGCCAACGGAACATTAGCCAAAGTATAAGCTTCTTCAAAACTTTTTCCAGATTGAAGCGATTGGATAAACGTTTTGATAGGTTCGGTGTTGGCTCCCACTTGCACCATTGCATCAATATATAATTCAAAATGGCTTTTAATATCCCCTTTTTCATCCACATCCGATTCTTCACCAGCTACAATTTCATTGATCAACTGTCTTGTTTTGGCATTGCCTACTGGAAACCAAGGTAGGGTAGTGCAGGTGAGATTGATCTGTAATGCTTTTAGTAACGACATAAAATCCCACACCGCATAAATATGATGCTCCATGAAAATACGTAACTCTGGCAGCTCGCTAATTTGCGTGTAAACATCGTGGTTTACAATTTGATTTCTGAGCGTTGTTGTCGTTTGGTTGATTTTCTCAATATGGGAATTCATTTTGGGGGATATTTTTAAGACTTACGAAGTTTTTTAACTTCGTAAGTCTGTATATAAAAGTGTTTTTTATTGTTCTAAAGTGAAGTTCTTGTGGTAAAAATCTTTGTCAGCATCCGTAATTTCACGGATTACTTTACAAGGATTGCCCGCTGCGAAAACATTGTCGGGGATATCTTTGGTTACTACACTGCCTGAGCCTACCACCACATTATTGCCGATGGTTACTCCAGGGTTAACGACTACATTGCCGCCTAGCCAAACGCTATCACCAATGGTAATGGATTGTGCCCATTCGTATTCTTGGTCGCGTAAATGCGGATGTAGTGGGTGTCCGGCAGTATAAAGTGCTACGTTAGGCCCAAAAAAAGCATGTTTGCCAATTTTAACCTTGGCACAATCTAAAATGGTTAAATTAAAATTGCTATAGAAATGTTCATCAATTTCAATGTTATAACCATAATCGCAGCGGAAAGGTGGCTCAACATAGAACATAGTGCCTGTTTTGCCAAACAGCCTTTTGATCAATTGCTTGCGTGCCTTGATTTGTTTAGGAGCTAGGTTGTTGAACTCGAAAACAATTTCCCGAGCTTTTAAACGCTCACCAGCAAGCTCAGTACCTCCAGCTTGATAGGCCTTGCCAGCCAACATTTTATCTTTTTCGCTTAACTGCTTTTCTTGCATGACTGCGAAGTTAAGCAACAACTTTACGATGCGGTAAAAATTTTGACTTTATGAGATTTTGGTGTTTTTTCGATATGCCTGAAATTTGAAATAGGGAGGTGTATTCTGCAAAATAAAAACGGGGCTATCGTTACCAATGCCCCGCTGTAAATACTTTTAGCGCTAATTATTATAGAGTGCCTTTAGCATAAGCTTTTTCAGCCCTTTTTACTGCTAATTTTTCTCTGTAAGAAGCATACTTTCCTTTAAATGCCATTTTAAGCAAGCTATCTACGGCGCCATGTTGAAATAAACTCCATAAACTAGCTGCTTTACCTGGAATTGATTGGTCCCATGCTCTTAAACTAAGCGAAAACGAACCATCTAGGTATTTCATCCAATGCCACATTCCAATAGGCATGAACAGCGTGTCTCCATGCTCTAAAATTACTTCGTAACCTTCAATGCCATTTAAGGACGGGAATTTTTCAAAATCGGGCTTCCCTACGTTAAAATCTTCCAATGCATAAGTGGCATTAGGTAGGCAGTATAAGCGTTTTTTCCATTTATAATCAAACAAAATTACGTGCTTGCGGCCACCAAAGTGGGTATGTAGGATGTTTGGTAAATCGATGTCGTAATGCAGGAAAGTTTCAGAATTAGATCCGCCAAAAAACATTGCTGGTATGCTTTCCATTACCCCGCCCATCAAATCTTTAGGGATTTTAACATCGTCAATTAGCCCTGGTACTTTTTTGAAAAGGTTGAAAAGGAAAATGCGTAGCTCAGTTGGCTCACGTTTGATGAGATCCAAATATTCTCCAAATTTCATATGTGCTACTGCCGAGTTGATTGGTTTGCTTGGATCAGCTTTGGAGTTGTCGTATAACGGAACTTCCACGTCGCCGGCAATTGATTTCAGATATTCAGTGGTCCACTTTTCTCTAGCAGGCCAATCTTTGGTAAGCCCTTTCATCACTAGTGGACGTTTTGGGTCTAAATAGTTCTTTTTAAAGTCTTCTTTACTTATCGTATCGACAGTATCGACAGGTTTTAATATAAAGCTCATTTGTGGTTTGGGTATAAACTTTTAATTAAAATTAACAAAAAGTTAATCATCACAAAATTGTGATTAAAAACGGAAATATAGATGTGAATTAAAATAAAATGTGAAAAAAATGATTTAAATCATATCAGGTCACTTTTGCTTTCTTGATCATTTTGGAAAAATATGACGGGAAAAGACGCTTTAAAAGCACTCCTTTGGTTTCTTTACCACCAATGTAAACTTCGTCTTTCTTTTGCTCTATGGCTTTGATGATTTGCTTGGCGCACTCTTCCGGGGCCATGCCATTTTCTTGGGCCGTGTCCATGGTACCTTGTGCACTGCCGTCAGCGGTAAGTGCATTAATGGTAACCTTGGTTTTAATGAAGCCCGGACAGGCCAGCATAATATGTATATTTGGGTTGTCTAGTTCTATTCTCAGTGATTCGAAATAGCCATGTAAGGCATGTTTAGATGCTGAATAAGCCGAACGGAAGCGAGTGCCAAACTTGCCCACCAAACTGCTTACACATACAATGGTTCCGGTATTTCGTTTAATCATTTGTGGCAGAACAGCCTTGCTTAAAATAACTGTTCCCCAAAAATTGATGTCCATAAAACGTTGTTCTGTTTTGAGGTCGGTTTCTAAAGCTAAAGCCCTTTGACTGATGCCGCCGCTGTTAATCAATATATCGATGTGGCCATAAATACGTAATGCTTCTGTTGCTTTAGTAGGAAGGCTTTCGCTATCTTCAAGGTCCAATGAAAGCACATGTACGTCGATTTGGTTGCGGCACTTTTGTTTTACGCGGAACAATTCATCTCTGTTGCGAGAAGAAATAATAAGCTTAGCCCCAGCAGTATTTAGTTCGTATACCAGTGCTTCGCCAATTCCTGATGATGCGCCTGTAATCCATACTATTTTATTGTTCATCATATCGTTTTATGATTTTGCTTCTAATAGAAAGCAATGATTTAGTCCCATTCATCTTCCTCTAAGAAAAGTGCTGCGGCAATACCATCAGCAAATAACTTCCCTTTATTACTAAGATAGATGTTGTGATTATCAATATAGACTTTTTCGTCGGATAGATAAGGTTTAATATTACGAAGAATCAGCTCCTTTGGCCTATTGCCAAATTCTGCACTCACTTTTTCAAGGCTAATGCCCCACATGGTGCGTAATGAAGTCATCACATATTCGTTAAATTTATCAGCATTGCTCAGCTGTTCGATGGTTTCTGGTAGCTGCTTTTTACCAATGCTTTCTAAATATTTGGCGTTGTTGGCAACGTTGATATAACGATCAGTGCCGTCAAAACCATGTGCAGAAGGTCCAATGCCCAAATAAGGTACGCCTTTCCAATAATTGGTATTGTGCACGGCATATTTTCCGGGTAAACTGTAATTGGAAATTTCATAGTGCTCAAATCCGTTATGCGTCAAGATGTCTACCAACATAAGAAACTGTTCGGCACTTTGATCATCGTTTACCATAGGCTGTTTGCCTTTCTCAATGGCATGGGCAAGTGCGGTACGCGGTTCCACGGTAAGCGAATAAGCAGAAATATGGGGCACTTCTAGCTCAATAGCTGTTTGGATATTGTGTTTCCATTTATCATCACTAAGCAGAGGATAACCATAAATAAGATCAATGGTTAGCTTTTCAAAACCTGCATCTTGGCTTCTCTTAATGCAGTCTGTAGCTTCTTGGGCATTATGGGCACGGTTCATCCAAATCAGATCCTCATTAAAAAAAGATTGAGTGCCTATGCTAAAACGGTTAAAGGGTAATTTCCTCAACTCGGTGATTTTTTGTGCGGTAAGGTCGTCTGGATTGGCTTCTACCGTAATTTCTGCATTCGAGGAAATGGAAAAGAGCCGTTCAATCGTGGCCAATATTTTTTGTAGCGCGGCACTTGGTAGGGTGGTTGGAGTACCGCCGCCAAAGTAAATGCTTTCCACCTGTTGATTCGCCAACCTGTCTTTTTTCATCACTATTTCCATGCAAATTGCTTCCACCATTTCATTTAAGTATTTAGTAGAAGTGGTGAAGTGAAAATCGCAATAAGTACAAGCTTTTTTGCAAAAAGGAATATGGATATAAATACCGGCCATTTTTGCAAAGGTAGGTTAATTTGAAATTAGGCCATCACAGACGAGGGCTAATTTTTTATAATAGGAGAGTCAGATTAATTTTATGTTGTTATTTTAGCGATATGATAGCTGTAAATGAGTATTTTGATGGAGCCGTAAAATCACTGGCTTACGAAAACAATGGAAAATCAACCGTAGGTGTAATCAATGCTGGCGAATATGAATTTGGTACATCCACACATGAAACAATGACCATAGTGGAAGGTACAATGGAAGTGCTGCTCCCTAACGAAGAACAATGGGGAACTTATACCGCTGGACAAGAATTTGAAGTGCCGGCCCATACCTCATTTAAGGTGAAAGCCATACAGCAAGTAGCTTATTTGTGCAAATACAAATAGAAAAGCTAAGAATAACCTCGCCCCTTTATTATTTTTGATGCGTATGAGATGCTTAGTTGTATGGCTTTTGATTTGTTTTGGTGTAAGTTCATCGGCGCAGCAGGTCTATAAAGTATTGGTAATTTTGCCAGATACCGCTAAAATCATTGCCAAAAAAATCTCTTACCAAAAAGAGGTTTCAGATAGTTTGTTGGTTTATCGAGAAGCCGAAAAGGTATTGTCGCAACTGCAGTTTAAAGGTTATTTATTGGCAGAAATTAGTGCGCTAAATTTCAAAGGAAAAGAAGCTTCCATCAATATTCTGCCTAATCAATTGTACCGATGGGTCAGTTTATCTAGTGGAAATTTATCGGGTGTCGCTAAACAAGCGGCTGGTTTTAGGGAGCGAAGTTTTGAAGATGCTATTTTTAATACAGACAGGTTAAACCATCTTTTTGAAGCGCTTTTAACCTATTATGAAAACAATGGTTATCCATTTGCCAGTGTGAGCTTAGAACAAATCAGTATTTCTAGTAGTGCCATTTCGGCAAGCGTTCATGTAAAACCTCAACAACGACTTTTTTTTGATACCATAGAAGTGGTAGGTAGCGGTCAAATTGCACAAAAATACATACAGTCATACCTTAACATTAAAGCAGGCGCTCCTTATTTCGAGAAAACGATCCAAGCCATAGAGAACCGTTTACGCGAGCTACCCTTTTTAACCGTGGTAAAACCAACGGAGGTCAGGTTCTCGGGGGAAAAAGCCAAGGTGAGCATATTTGTTAACAAAAGAGATGCTAATCAATTTGATGGCGTAGTTGGTTTGCAGCAAAATGCTGCTACAGGGAAAACACAATTGGTAGGTAATTTACGGCTACATCTGCAAAATGCCTTTAAAAGGGGCGAACAACTTAACTTTAGTTATCAGGGGCTTGCCCAGCGCAGTCAATTATTGGACGTAAAAGCAGTAGTGCCACATGTGCTGAATACGGATTTCGGTTTGAGTCCAAGCCTTTATTTATACAAGCAAGATTCGTCATTTTTAAACGTAGATACCAAGCTGGGATTTAATTACCTGATGAAAGGCAATAATACTTTTCAGTTTTTTATCGAGAACAAATCTTCGCGACTTTCATCTGTGGAGGCTTATCAAAACGCCACCACGCTGCCACCAGTGCTTGATGCCAATACTATTTTTTACGGATTGGGATTGAATATGGAAAACCTCGACTACCGTTATAATCCGCAAAAGGGCTACAGTGTAGTTTTAGATGTGGCGGTGGGAAGTAGAAAGATTAAGCGTAACGCTGCCATTCCCGAGCAGCTTTATCAGGGGGTGCCATTAAGCGGCACTTCTTATCGATGGTTTAGTCATGTTAATTACTATGTGCCTTTGGCCAAACAGCTTGTTTTTGCAGTAGCTAATCAAACGGGAATAATCAGCAGTAAGCAACTGTTGGAAAATGAGGTGTTCAGGCTTGGCGGACAACAAAGTTTGAGAGGGTTTAACGAACTTTCGGTGTTGGCTACTCAATATACTTATGGTAATGCTGAACTGAGATATTTATTGGAGCAAAATTCTTTTCTTTTTGCTTTTTATAATCAAGGGTATTTGCGGTATAAGGCCTCAAAGCAAAGTTATACTGATTTTCCCTTGGGATTTGGGGCGGGGGTAAACTTCGAAACCAATTTAGGAATACTTTCCATTAGCTATGCATTAGGCAAACAAAGAAATAATCCCTTAAATTTGCGCAACGGAAAAGTGCACTTCGGTGTTACTGCTCTATTTTAATATGTCAAAAAAAAGCTTTTTGTTTTTCCTTCTAGTTGCTGTAATGACTGTCTTCAGCCAAGCACAAGTTCCTGTGCAAAGCGATACGCTGTTAAACGTACGACCTCTGCCAGAGAGTTTGCTTGTGGATACCGCACAGGTAAAGGCTATAGATACTTTAACGCCCAATATTTTAAAAATAAGAGATTCGCTTACCAATGCACTGTGGTTGGATAGCTTGAGTCGAGGCTATGGTTTCGAAGTGTTTTCTTTGCAGAAAGTAATTGCCCAGGCTAATAATCCTCATGAGAAAGTAAGTTACCAACATGGCCAGCTTTTGCCTAAGGGAGATGTTTGGGTTTTAGGTATTATTGGATTTTTGCTGGTGCTTTTTGCTATTTTAAAAAATGCTTTTGGCAAGCAGCTCAGTTCGGTGGTACAATCATTTTATAGTAATAGGGCACTTGCCAATCTCAATAAGGAAGACAATCTGGTGACCTCTTGGTCCTTTCTGTTGTTGTTTATCCAATTTGGTTTTACCATTGGGATGTTTTTTTACCTCGCGGCCCAGTATCAGGATTTGCCAGCGGCCAATCAGGGAGGGTTTGGTTTCTTTGTTACCATTTCCGTTGGGGTTATTTTTTTATACTTGCTTAAAATAATATGCTTAAGGTTTATTGGTTTTGTATTTGATGTGCAGCGGCCACTTCACCAATACATTTCTATATTATATTTAAGTTATTTTAATACCTCTTTACTATTCATTCCAATTATTATAGCCTTTGCGCTTTCTGCCAAGAAATATGGTTCTAACTATATTGTTTTAGGTATATCTGCCCTTGTGCTCATCTTTGTTTTTCAATTCATAAGGGCGGCAATAAATATTTTATCGCAATATAGGTTTCCGAAATTGTATTTATTTTTGTATTTTTGCACCCTCGAAATTTGCCCTATATTGATATTAATCAAGGCAGTAGGTATATAAGTGCTAATTAGGAAAATGCAAGAAAATAAAGACGAAAGAGTACGCAAGGTAAAAAGTATATTGGTAACCCTGCCTAAGCCAGAAACTGAAAAATCGCCATATTTTGATTTAGCCAAGAAGTATAATCTAAAAATAGATTTCCGTTCTTTCATTCACGTTGAAGGCGTTCCGGCTAAAGACTTTAGAAAAGAAAAAATCAATTTGGTCGATTATACTGCGGTGGTTTTCACCAGTAGGAACGCTGTTGATCATTTTTTCAGGATTTGTGAAGAAATGCGATTTGAGGTTTCGGTGAACCTGAAATACTTCTGTATCTCAGAATCGACAGCCCTTTATCTCCAAAAATACATCCAATACAGAAAACGTAAGATTTTCTTTGGCAAGCAGACAGCAGCTGATTTGGCTGAAGTGTTAAAAAAACATGCCGGGGAGAAATTCCTTTACCCATGTTCGGATGTGGCAACTGAGGATACGATGAACTTTCTTCAGAAAAACGGTTATGATGTAACACCTGCGGTGCTTTTTAGAACAGTGGTGAGTGATCTTTCAGACCTTGCTGATGTGTTTTATGACATCTTGGCTTTTTTCAGCCCATCGAGCATTCAGTCGCTGTATATAAATTTCCCCAATTTTCTACAGAACAATACGCGGATTGCAACTTTTGGGTTAAATACTCAGAAAGCCGTAGCCGATAAAGGCTTAATTGTGGATATCGCGGCACCAAATCCAGAGGCGCCATCAATGATTATGGCCTTGGAGAACTATATCAAGAAATCTAATAAATAATTGCTTCGAATACCTATTTTTAGGTATTGATATGCAGGTAGTTATCGTTTAAATTGCAAATAAAATGCTTCTTGTATAACGATAACATAATAAAGCAACGGAAATAGCGTTAACTTCTACTGGTAGTCAGCTAGGTACATCTAAAATGTGTCCAGCTGGCTGCTTTCTAAAGGGTTGTGTATAATGTGGTGGCAGGTTTGAAAGCAGCCAGATTATCTTCTAGATCTTAAGGTTTTGAGATGAACATAATGTTAATAAAATATTTCAATACAAAAAGTGTGGATTTTTTTGTGCGAATAGTTGTTAATCTCAATGTTAATTGATAAAATTGCTATAAAATTGCTTAGACAACATATGAAGAAATTATACTTTCTTGCGATTACCGTGCTTTCTTTAATGCTTTCTAGTTGTGGAAAGGGCGGTAATGGGGAATTAGTAGGGGCTTATAACAGGAAATTTAAAAACAATGCTATCCCATTGGGGATGGTTTATATACCTGGTGGTCGGAACCTTTTGGGAATGACCGACGAGGATATTACCTTTTACCAAGGCAAACAAAGTAAGATGGTTTCGATGAGTCCTTTCTATATGGACCAAACAGAAATCACCAATGCTGAATACAGACAGTTTGTAAATTGGGTAAGAGATTCCATTGCCGTTACCAAGGGTAATATTGATGACTATTTCATTAAACCAAAAGGTGGCGCTACCGCTGGACCTTCTACCTTTAAGACTATCGATTGGAAAAAGGTAGGGAATGGCTCCAATCTTTGGAGAAATAAGAAACCCGAAGTGCAGAATAAGCTAAAAGCAATGTATATCAATGATAACCTTTCTAGTTTTACTAATGGGAAGAACGACAAGGATATTGATATTAAACTTTTACGCTATGCCTATGTAGAGAAAAATATGGACATGGCATTGGAAAATGCTTCAATTCCTAATAGACAGCGTATAGACGATTATGATATCTATACCGATAATCCAACTCCCGGGAAAGTGAACGAGCATCCGTCAGTGATGGTCTACCCAGATACCTTGGTTTGGAGAAAAGATTATACATATGAATATAATGATCCGATGGTTGAAGCTTACTTTAACCACCCTTCATATGATAAGTATCCGGTAGTTGGCGTTACTTGGGACCAAGCAAGGGCTTTTAGTAATTGGCGTACACAGTTTTATGAAAATGTAGCCCGTCAACGCAAATTGCCAGTTAATTCTAGATTGAAATATGATTTGCCAACAGAAGCTGAATTTGAATATGCGGCACGTGGGGGCAGAACTCAAACTAAATATCCTTGGGGAGGCCCTTATATTATGAACGCCAAAGGTTGCTTACAGGCCAACTTTAAGGTAGGTAGAGGTAACTATGCAGATGATGGTGCCTTGTATACTGTTGAAGCAAAGGCATACTTGCCAAATGATTATGGTCTATATAATATGTCTGGTAACGTAGCCGAGTGGACATTGAATTCATACAATAGTTCTTTGCCGGAAGATAAAAACCCAATTTTTAGAAAAGGTAGACGTAAGGTTGTAAAAGGTGGTTCTTGGAAGGATATCGGATTTTTCCTTCAAAACTCAGTAGCACAGCACGAATATCAAAATATTCCTAGGTCATACATTGGTTTCAGATGTGTATCACACTACCCAGGAAATAGCATCAAGTAACAACAGAAAAATAAAATAAAACCACAAACTAAAAAATTAACTATTAAGAATTATGGCGGGAAAATATGCTACTAATGAGGCGAAATTACACTTAGCAACGTCAATCGGTGCTTCTATTGTAATTGTTGGTGCGCTATTTAAAATCCTTCACTTGGGAGGTATTTGGGGAAGTATCATGATTGGTGTGGGACTAGGAGTAGAAGCTATTCTGTTCCTGCTGGGTGGTTTGTTCCCTCCTCATGCAGATGTGGAATGGGATAGAGTTTATCCTCAATTGCGTAAAGATGGCAAACCGACACCTGCCGACGCAATTCCTCAGGTTGCTGCAGTAAGTAGTGCTTCTTCAACCGGTGCGTTGGATAAATTAGTAAATGAAAAAATTGGTCCAGAGTTGATTGAGAGCTTGGGAAATGGCTTACGCACTTTTGGAGATCGAGTAGCAAATATTTCTAATGTTGCGGACGCCTCTTTAGCAACTACAGAATTTACCTCGAAAGTAAAAGGTGCTAGCGATAGCCTTGGTAATATGAACACTGCTTTTAATAAAGCTACAGAGCAGTTGGCAGAATTAGGTGCTAGTAACGCGGATTCAAAAGCTTATCACGAGCAGGTAAACAATTTGGCAAAAAACCTATCAGCATTAAATGCAGTATATGAATTAGAATTGCAAGATTCTAGTGCACACTTAAAATCCATGAATAAATTCTACCAAAACTTAGCCTTAACTATGGATAATTTCAACGAATCGATGGAGGACTCTAAACAGTTTAAGGAAGAAGTTGGTAAACTTGCCAAAAACTTATCGTCGTTAAATGCCATTTATGGTAACATGTTAACGGCAATGAATCAACCACGTGCTTAATTGGTCATATTATCTAACTTTTAAATATTGATATAATATGGCAGGAGGTAAGGAAACGGCAAGGCAGAAGATGATTGGTATCATGTATTTGGTACTATTAGCGATGCTTGCCCTAAACGTTTCTGATTTGGTATTGAAAGCTTTTAAGAATATTAATGATAGCTTAAATACCTCTAAGGAAAACGTTGGAAATAACATCACCCAACTTTTAAGAAATTACGAGAGCACCAAAGCCAAGGAGAGTGGCGACAATTTGCTGAAATTAAATAGGGCAAAGGAAGCACAGAAAATAGCTGAAGATTTAATCAAACATATTGATGGGCTTCAAGCTAAGGTTGCTGAAGAAGGACTTGACGAAAATGGCGAGTTAGTGCAAAAAAATAACCTTGATATTGGTCAAAATATCATGGGTAGTGATACTGAAAATAAAGAAGGTAAAAGGCTACAAACCAAAATTAACGAAACAGGTAAGAAATTAGCTGCGTTGTTACAGGCCGATGAGGGCAAGCCTACTTTTATGCTACAGGCACTTGACCCAGCAAAACCTAAGGCTGGTGAACCTAGAACTTGGACAGGGAATAATTTTGGTGAAGGTGTGCCTTTAGCGGCTTTTAGAACCATTTTGACAATGATTCAAAATGATGCTAAAAACATGGAAGCAGATATCATCAATAAAATATTAGCTGATAAGCCTATTGTAGTGCTTGATCAATTTGAAGCCGTTGCGGTAGCACCATCTTCATACGTGATACAAGGACAGCCTTATAAAGCAGAAATCTATTTAACCGCTAGTGACTCCAAATCTACCCCAGATGTTAGTGTGAATGGTAATAAAGTTCCTACCGAAAATGGAAAAGGCGTTTATACTGGCGGTACCGGCAGCGTAGGTACCTTTACTTGGAAAGGTACGATTAGAGTTAAAGAAAGAAATGGCAATATCAAAACTTACGAAACTAAACCACAAACCTATCAGGTAGCTGCCCCTTCGGCAACGGTTTCATCCGATAAGTTGAATGTAATTTATGCAGGTATTCCAAATCCATTTACCATTTCGGCAGCTGGTTTCCCTAACATTAGTGCTAATCTTGTAGGTGGTGGTTCTTTAACTGGTGGCAATGGAAAATACATGGTAAACGTACCAGGTTCATTGGTAGGTAAAGAAATTTCTATTAGTGTAACTGGTAACAATGCTGGGAAGACGGTAAACTTGGGCGCCCCTAAATTTAGAGTAAAGGCGATTCCTGCACCAATTGCCAAAGTTGGTGGTTATGGTGGTGGTGATATCGCTTCGGTACAGCTGAAAAGCGAATCGGAGATTGAAGCTGATTTAGATGACTTCCCTTTTGATGTGAAGTTTAAAATTTTGAGATTTGAATTAACAGTAATTAAACCTCGTGCTGATGCGATTACCATATCAGGACAAGGCGGTAATTTTACTGGAGCGGTTAGAAGTGCAATCAATGCGGTATCGCCAGGAACAAGAGTTATTTTTGACCAAATTGTTTCTCAAGGGCCTGATGGTAGACAAAAGGTTTTGCCAGCATTGGTATTTAATGTAAAATAATTGAAAATGAAAAAGATTGCGTTGTCGTTGGTATTTATTGCAGTAATTTCAGTTACTGGTTTTGCCCAAAAAAAGGCGAATACCAATAAGAAAGGTGCAAAAACTCCTCCTGCTAAGGTGGTTCAAGAAGCTCCGAAGACAGAAGTCCCAAAAGTAGATACCACCAAAACGGTTAAGAAAAAGCAGAAGGTAAAGCCAAAAGATGGCTATGCCATGGAGAAGGAACTAAGAGATACAGCTTCTGAAAAGGCATTTTTAGCAGTAATTAAGGACGAAGATGTAGTACTGACCAAACGTGTTTGGAGAGATATTGATTTACGCGATACCATTAACGGTGTACTGAACTTCCCTAAGTCAAGGTTAATAGATGTATTGCTTACTCATGTTAGAAATGAAGAGCTTACGGCTTATAACCCTAAAAATCCAACGACTTTGGATGATGACGATGCATTTAATTTCCCATTGGATACAGCGGAAGCAATTAAGTTGGCAAACGGTATGGTAAACGTAACCAATAATAAAACGGGAACGGTTACGCAAGTAGCTGGAGAGTTTAATCCAGCTTTGTTCTTGAAATACAGAATTAAGGAAGATTGGGTTTTCGACGGTAAAAGAGGCGTTTTTGAACCTCGTATAATTGCCTTGGCTCCTTTGAAATTCAATGAGCAAACTAAGGACTGGCAACCAGTATTTTGGATTGCTTATGAAGAGGCTAGAGATATTCTGGCAACCAAAAGACTTTTCAATGCCCTAAACGATTCTTCACCATTAAGCATGGACGATTTCTTTGTACACCGTTTGTTCTCTAGTTATATTGTGAAAGAAACCAACTCCGGTGATTACAAGGTAAAAGATTTGATTACGGATCCAAGACAACGTTTATTGGAAAACGAACGTATCAAGAAGAAAATGGCTGATATGGAACAAGGCCTTTGGGAGTATTAATCCTAACTTGTGTAAAAATATAAAAAGTCCCGTTATTCATTTATCGGGACTTTTTTTGTGATCGTTTCGCTATTCTTAAGCATTATGTCATTGCGAAGTACGAAGCAATCTTAAAGTCTGTTATATAATACTTTAGGATTGCCTTGGGTTTATCAATAACTAAAAAGAAAAGCTTAACCAGCTTCAGTATCGTTAAAGTAATTTACAAGCGTAACCACTTGTTTTTTGTTAAGTAATTTGGATAGCTCGTCTGCACTTGCTTCCTTAATTTTCTTCACTGATTTAAAGTGTTTCAATAACTTGTCGGCGGTACTTTTACCAATGCCTTCTATTTCTTCTAATTCCGTTTTTAAGGTGCCTTGGTCTCTTTTCTTTCTATGGAAGGTAATCCCGAAGCGATGTGCCTCGTCACGAAGCTGTTGGATGATTTTTAACGTTTCTGATTTTTTATCGAGGTACATTGGTAGGCTATCGTTTGGATAATATAGCTCCTCTAATCTTTTGGCAATGCCAATTACCGTAACCTTCTTATCTATGCCTAATTTCTTTAAGCTGCTAACTGCAGATGAAAGCTGGCCTTTACCGCCGTCAATAATGATCAGTTGGGGCAAAGATTGGCTTTCGTCCAACATGCGTTTATATCGCCTATAAACAGCCTCTTGCATGGTGGCAAAATCATTGGGGCCTTCTACTGTTTTCACATTAAAATGCCTGTAGTCTTTTTTGCTGGGTTTGGCATCCTTAAAAACCACAATGGCCGATACCGGATATTTGCCCTGAAAGTTAGAATTGTCAAAGCATTCAATATGATAAGGCAGCTGCGTAAGTCTCAAATCATTTTTCATTTGAGTAAGCACACGTTCCGTTTTCAGTTCCGGATTTAACTTTTCGTATTGGTTAAGTTTTTCCTTTTTAAAGAATAGTACATTCTTCTGCGATAGTTCTAACAGCTTTTTCTTTTCGCCAAGCTTAGGTACCGTAAGCTTTAAGTTTATGTCCTCCAATGGAATTTCAAAAGGGACAATAATTTCTCGAGACGTACTTTTAAATTTCGTTCTAAATTCGGCAATGGCAATGGATAAAAGTTCTTCGTCACTTTCGTCCAATCGCTTTTTAATCTCTATGGTCTGCGTTTGTATAATGGCCCCGTTCATTACCTTAAGGTAATTCACAAAGGCATAACGTTCATCACTTGCAATGCTCACGACATCAATATTGGTAATGGCGCTGCTTACTACTGTAGACTTGCTTTGGTATTTTTCCAAAACACTCAGTTTTTTTTGGTAACTGTGTGCCAGCTCGAAATTAAGTTCTTCGGCAGCAGTTTTAACTACTTGCTTCACGTCCTTAATCACATTGCCGATTTTACCGTTTAAGATATCCTTGATTTCGGCAATATTGGTCTCGTAGTCTTCCTTGCTTTGGTAGTTTTGACACGGCCCTTTACAATTGCCAATTTGGTATTCCAAGCAAACCTTAAACTTGCCGGCATTGATATTTTCTGTTGTTAAAGGAAGATTGCAGGTACGTAAGGTATAGGTTTCCTTAATGACCTCAAGAATAGTGTGCATCATTCCTACGGAGGCGTACGGTCCTAAATAAGTAGAGCCATCTTTCACCATTCTTCGGGTAGAAAAAACTCGAGGGAAAGGTTCTTTTTTGATGACAATCCATGGATAGGTTTTGTCATCCTTAAGCATGATGTTGTAGCGGGGCTGATGTTTTTTGATCAAGCTGTTTTCTAATAACCAGGCATCTATTTCGGTATCTACAATGGTAAACTGTATGCGTCTGATTTTTGATACCAATACCCTGGTTTTCCCATTGACCTGTTTGTCTTTTACAAAATAGGAACTTACACGATTTCGTAAATCTTTGGCCTTACCGATGTATATGAGTTTATCCTCAATATCAAAATATTGATAAACACCAGGTTTGTGTGGGATATCCTTTAACGCCTTTTTGTAATCGAAACTGCTCATCTATATTACAAATTTACACTAAAAAATTAGACCTCGTAGGTTTAAAACTTACGAGGTCTATTCAATATTGCTTAAAATTAAAAGCCCAATTTCTTGTCTAGCTCTGTTGTCGTTTGCTCTTGCGGCTGATATTGGTTACAGTCGTAAATAATATTGACCCCACTTGCAGGAGGATCAAAATCATTTTTAGTTACTTTTAGATTTGGATTGGCATATACTCGTTTCATAAAGCCTGCGTAAATAGGCAGCGCCGAATTAGCACCTTCGCCATCTCTGGTACTGGTGAAATGGAAAGCACGGTCTTCGCAGCCTGTCCAAACACCCGCTACTAAATCAGGAGAGATGGCCATAAACCAACCATCGGAGTTATTTTGAGTAGTTCCGGTTTTACCACCTATAGCACCGTTTATCTTGTATTTATAGCTTAAGCGAGAACCTGTACCGCCAGTAATTACGCCACGTAGCATACGGGTCATTACATAGGCCACTTCTTCGTTCATGGCTACTTTAATAATTGGCTTACTTTCGTAAAGTACTACACCGTTCTTGTCTTCAATTTTGGTGATGAAATTAGGCTGTGTCCAGGCTCCTTTGTTAGCAAAAACACCATAAGCGCCTACCATGTCATAAATAGAAGCATCAAAAGTTCCTAAAGCAATAGAAGGCACTGCAGGAACTTCACTAGTGATGCCCATCTTTTTGATTTCATTCATTACTGCCGTTGGACCTACTTCTTTCATTAAAAATGCAGCAATATAGTTTTGTGAAAAGGCCAAACCTTTTTGCAAAGTGATTTTCCCCGGAAGAGGAGTGCCCGAATTTCGAGGCGTCCAATCCGGACTGCCTGGGTTAGAAATGGTCACAGGCTCATTTAGCACTTCAAAACAAGGAGAATATCCGTTTTCAATGGCTACGGCATAAGTAAAAGGTTTAGCGGTAGAGCCTACCTGTCTTTTACCCATTTTTACCTGGTCATATTTGAAATGTTCAAAATTAATACCACCTACCCAAGCTTTAATGTTGCCTGTTTTTGGGTCCATGGCCATCATTGCATTACGCAATAACAATTTGTAGTATTTTACCGAGTCAATCGGTTTCATCAAGGTGTCGATGTTACCACGCCAAGTAAAAATAGTCAGTTTAGAAGGGGTGTTGAAGTCAGTAGTGATTTCCTCATCAGACTTGCCCTCTAATTTCAACGCTTTATACCTATCCGATCTTTTAATGCCTTGGTCAATGAGTTGGTCTAGGCCTTTAAACGGATTTCTGCCTTTCCAGCTTTTTGTAAACTGGGCCTGCAAAGTTTTCATGTATTCTTTTTGTGCTTCTTCGGCATATACCTGCATATCGTAATTGATCGTGGTATAAATCTTTAAGCCATCCCTATCTAAATCATAAGGAGTGCCGTCCGCTTTGTTGATCGAACGCTCTTCCAAAATCTTTTTAACTTCTGTTTTTAAAACAGATCTGAAATAAGGAGCAATACCATCGTTGGTGGTTGCTGCATTAAAATGTAGATTGAGTGGTTTGTCTTTTTCTCCGGCAAGCTGATCTTGGGTAATGTAACCTTCTTTCACCATTAAAGCCATTACGGTATTTCTACGTTCTAAAGAACGCTCTGGGTTTTTGGTTGGCGAATAGCGGGTAATCCCTTTTTGTAAACCGATTAATACTGCAGCTTGAGGTACCGTTAATTTATCGGGAGTAGTATTGAAATATACTCTCGCCGCAGATTTGATACCATAGGCATTGTTTCCAAAATCAACCGTGTTTAGGTACATGGTAATGATTTCCTCTTTGGTATAGTTGCGCTCCAATTTAATGGCAATTACCCATTCCTGGAACTTTTGAATGATCCTTTTTGCGAAATTTTTGGCTCTTCCTTCTTCCGAAAAAAGGTTGAGCGCCAACTGTTGGGTGATGGTACTACCACCCTGTTTTTTGCCCGTAAGGGCGTATAGAAAAATAGTGAATGTACGTTTAAAATCAATACCTGAGTGTGAACGGTAGCGAATGTCTTCTGTAGCAATCAGCGCATTGATTACGTTTGGTGAAATTTCGCTATAGTTAACATTGGATCTGTTTTTAACAAAGTAAGTCCCCAAAACCTTTCCTTCTTCAGAAATCACCTCTGTAGCTTCATTGCTTTTTGGATGTTCAATGGCTCTAAATGAAGGAATTTCTCCAAAAACACCAAAACCTATCATAATGATAAAAATAGCAAAGGCAATAATGCCTGCAATCAGCACTTTCCAAATGCGCCAATTGTATTTTCTGATAAGCTCCGGAGATAATGAATTGTTTTTTCTATAGTTCATTGCTACTTATATATCTGATATACCTTTCTAAGGTATTTCGATTGGTGATTTTTTCTAAATTTTCTTTACTAATGGCAAAGGTAACATAATTAGCGGCAGGAATTTTCATGATTTTCCCTAATTGAGGTTTTATATTCTGCAGGTATTGTTGCACATCGCCAACACTGTTAAAGTCGCCTACAATAATCAATTGGTCTTCATTGAATTCCTTAAGCTGGTGTCGAAGATTGGTGCCAGCATAATTGCCACGGTTAAATTGTCCGATACCAAAACGAGAAGTACTTACATTTAGTGCTGCCGAATTTACCGCCACTACATAATAATAGGTACTCGAAGAAGCAGGATTGAATAAAGTTTCTTTTTCAGGTTCCGGAATTACGGGCTTAGCAACAACAGTATCCACTGGTTTTGTAACAGCTATTGGCGTAGCTATGGTATCCTTTTTGGTTACTGGTGGAATTATTACGCTGTCTTTCTTTATTGGCTTAGGTACAATTACTGAATCTTTTTTAGGTTCAATCACTGGTTTTTTCGTCGCCACCGTATCTTTTTTGGCTTCTTTAGGTTCCGGTTTTACCTCAGGTTTTGGTTCTACTACTGGTTTTTGCACTGGTTTTTCCTCCACAGGTTTTGGTGCAACAGTTTGCGTAGGCGTGTAAGTTTTTTTACCTGTTGGATCAAGTAAGTTGGCAATAATAGGTTCGTTAAACCTTATCCTTGTTTTATTCTCTGCAAACGGGATTTCGTTGGTGTCGTAATCTACGAGTGCTATTTTTCTCTTTTTAAACTCGCTTAAATGAGCATTGATATAGAGCAAATGCTGTTCTACTAAGGGTTTGATCAATTGGTCATTCGGATATTTCTCAGTAATCTGTTTGAAACTCGAAATCAACTGGTCAACATGTTCCGTACGCCCAATGGCTATTGCTTTTAGATAATCATATTGAGGCTCCATGCTATTTCCGGGGAAACGTTGACTAACACTGTTTGCGTCAGCGATTACGGCCTTAAATTCTTTTTCCTGCAGTTTGTTAAACAAACTTTCGTACTCTCTATTCAAGGTGGCTTCCAGCTGATTTTGTTTCGAAGAGAAATTAGGGTCGATGATGGTTTTGGCATAAACTGAATTAGGATATTTGCTTAACACCAAGTTTTTGTACTCATTCGATTTTGCATTATCATTACCTTGATAAGCGAGATACAGACTGTAATAGACCATGTCCAGCTTGCTGTTGTTTGGAAACCTTTTTAACAAAGTTTGGTAAGTCTTGATAGCTTCCGGTTTATCATGCAGCACTTGCTGATAAAAACTGCCCATATCCAAATAGGCATCTATGATTTTTTGGTTTGATTTTTCCAGTTGCGCAGGGCTAAGCGGAATGGAATCAAGATAGGAGTTTACCTTGTTCTGATCTTTTGATGCGTCGTTTGAGGCTACTACATCTGGATTTGAAGGTAGAGAACCAGGGTCATTTATTGCGCCGTTAAGTGCATCTTGCTGATCTTGCGATGATTTTACACTTTGTCGCCAGTTAGGTGTCAATTTTCTATTGCCCCAACGTTTTTTAAACTCATTGAAACCTCTACTAACAGCATTAGAATTAGCAAAATAAAAGGTGCCGCCAGCTTGATTTTGATAATTTACATTTGCTCTTCCTAGGTTACCTGTGGTGGTGCCATTTGGATTTGTAGAGGCACTAGCCACATTCGGGGCCATTGCCGAAAAATAATTGTTTAAAGCAACCGCACGATTGTTAGCGGGCAGTAAGGCTATTTTTTGCAAAGTATCCTGCAGGCTAATGGTTTCATAACGTTGTTGCAAATAAGCTAAGTTTTGGGCCTTGTTAGCTATTGATTCATATAGCGGATGTGTTTTGGGCAAAGTTAAGGCTGTACTATCATAATAGAGCTTTGCGGTTACATAATCGCTATAATGCTTAAAGTTTAAATCGGCAATTTTTAAGTATGATAATGCTTTTTGCGTTTGGTTAACGGTACTGCTTTTAACAGAAAGGTTATAGTATTCTTCTGCTTTGGCATATTGGTCAGCTGCAGCATAATCTTCGGCAATTTCATAATAGATCTGATCTTTAAAATCTACATTCTTATCATCCTTTAGCATTCGGGTAAGCTGTAGCTTCCGGTCAAAGTTTTTGCCGTCCAAGAGTTCCGCAATTCTAATTTTGCTCAACTTGGCATTAAAGTACATATCAAAAGGGGCGTTGCTTTTTTCTACCTTTTGGTAAGCGGCCATACTTTTGGCATATTCCTTTTCATTCTCGTAAAGCTGTCCCAAGGTATAAGTCCATCTGATTCTGTTCAAGGAACTTGGCCCAGCTTTTAAGGCTTGTTCCAAATAATCGATAGCTTGCTTATCGTTTTCTTTGATAATGCTAAACTGTGCCAAGGTGGCTAGTGGCTCTGATTTGTTTCTTTTTACAGAGTCGAGCTCTATTTTAACCGTGTCTAAAATCTTTTCTGCATTTCCTAAATCGTCTAGCTCTATAAAACTACGTGCTTTCCAATTAAGGGCGTTGAGATAAACTTGATGGTCTTTTTGATAAGCCTTTGCTACGTAATCGAAATAGGCTGTGGCGTTATAATATTTACCTTGAAGAAAATTTGTTTTTCCTAAAAGGATGTACGCGTCATCTATATAATTACTGTAATTCTTTTCGGCAATAATGGTTCTTGCCTTTTGGTCTATCAGGTCAAGTTCTTTTATTTTACTGCCGGCAGTGGTGGCATCGGCTATAGCCGGCGCATAATAAAGCGGTAAAAAACTACTAAAATTATCTATTCTACTTTGGTTAACACCTTCTAAATATTCTTCTAATAAAACATTAGAGTTATAGATAAGGTTATATCTTGCAGACAGATTTTGGAGCTTTCTGTTGGCAAGCGTGTCTTTTTGAGAAGAGCAGCTAATTGTTAATGCGAGCGTTAAACAGCCCAATAAGGCTCCGTAGCCATGTTTCTTGTAGGAGTTCAATTGGTTTTGAGTTATTTATACTATAACAAAATATTCGCAAAAATATTTTATTCGGCAATATAATCTTAATATTTGAAATGTAATTTACCAAATGTTAGCCAAACAATGGAAGAGGAAAAAGATAAACCTGCATTTAGCTATGCCAAATATACTGGGCTGGCTTTTCAAATGATGGCTACTATAGGCGTATTTGCTTTTATTGGCTATAAAATAGACGAACACCAAGGAATCGAAAATTTTCTTTTTACGGCCCTATTGGGAATAGTAGGGGTTGCCGCATCGTTATATCAAGTGGTGAGGTCATTAAGTAAGAACAAATCGTAAAATTATAAGCCAATGGTTAACTTTGCCACAAAAAAACTGTTTTGAGCTTAAGAAAATTTATTGTTGCCTATTTTATTTATACGTTAATATTGGCGGGGGCGGCCATATTGTTGAAAGAGCTATTGCCAAACGCTATTGCCGGTCAATTTTGGTTGGTATTTGGGTTTTTAGCTGGACTAACTCTGATTGCCTACCTATTAGCCCACTTGGGCATTCAAAGAAATCCGCAAATTGGGGTTTTTGCTATTTTAGGCTCTGTAATCATCAAAATGTTGTTCGCTATGGCTTTTGTATTGATTTACAGCCTGAAACAAGCCAAAGGAGATTTGGTTTTTGCCCTCAATTTTTTTTCTTTATATTTATTGTTTACCCTCTTTGAAATATTAGGTTTGTTACGTAACTTGCGCCACCAAAATAAATAGTAAAAATCTGCGAGTAAATGGATTATAACCAAGTTTTTGTGTCAAAAGTTAGAAGGCTAATTGTTGTTTTTGCGCTTTTTTCTGTGTTTTTAGGTTTTAGGACTACTGCTTTTGCGCAAGCTGATAGTGTGGCTGCTCAAGGCCATGAAGTGAGTGCTCCGGCTGCACACGGTGAAGAGCATGGAAAAGAAGAAAAAGGATTTGATATTACTTCATTTATTTTCCATCACATTAGTGATAGTCATTTTTTTACCATTTGGGGACATGGCGACCATGGTTTAACCCTTCATTTGCCAATTATTCTTTGGACTGACAACGGTTTGGTGACTTTTAGTTCGTCTGCTTTTCAGTTTGACGATGCTGGTAAAGTTGTGGTAGAAAAAAATGGTCAACGTTTTGCCATTGCCCATAACAAAATATACTATGCAAATGCTACTGCAGATGCTCATGGTTCATATGTTTCTCACGTAACTGATGAGAAAGGCGAAGAGAAGGTGACTAATGCACGTCCTTTAGATTTTTCTGTTACCAAAAACGTATTCAGTATGCTGCTGTCAATTGTAGTGTTGGTAATTATTTTTACTACGGTTGCTGCAGGTTACAAAAAGAGAGCTGGCAAAGCACCAAAAGGTATCCAATCTTTCTTGGAGCCAATTATTCTTTTTGTGCGTGATGATATTGCTAGACCAAACTTAGGTCATAAGTATGCTGCGTTTATGCCGTATTTGTTATCTGTGTTTTTCTTTATCTGGCTAAACAATATGTTAGGTTTGGTTCCTTTCTTCCCGGGAGGCGCTAACGTAACTGGTAATATTGCTTTAACTGTGGTTTTAGCCGCTGCTACCTTCTTGATCACTACCTTTAAAGCAAATAAGTATTACTGGGGTCACATTTTGAACCCTCCAGTGCCATGGTGGTTAAAGCCATTGATGATCCCTGTAGAGATTTTTGGTATGTTCACTAAGCCTATCGCTCTAGCTATTCGTTTGTTCGCAAACATTACGGCAGGTCACATTTTGGTCATGTCACTATTATGCTTGATTTTTATCTTTAACTCTATTGCTGTAGCACCAGCATCAATTTTCTTTGCGGTGTTCATTGGCTTGATCGAGTTCTTGGTAGCATTTATCCAAGCGTTTATTTTCACTATTCTATCAGCGCTATTTATTGGTATGGCGGTAGAAGAGCACCATTAATTAGAACATAATTGTTAAACAATAATAAATAAATCAGAAAAATGACTGGAACATTAGCTGCAATCGGCGCAGGCTTAGCTGCAATTGGCGCTGGATTAGGTATCGGTAAAATCGGTGGATCTGCAATGGAATCAATTGCTCGTCAACCAGAAGCCGCTTCAAAAATTCAAACTGCTATGCTTATCGCTGCTGCTTTTATCGAGGCGGTTGCTTTATTCGCGGTAGTAGTTTCTTTGATCGCAAATTAATCAAAGAAAGATTTTAAGATAAGCACCTTTTCGGGGTTGCCGCTAAGGTGCTTATTTAAAAGAAAGTTTAACAAAGAAAAAATATTTAAATATATACAATGGATTTATTAGTTCCTGAAATTGGTTTATTAGCGTGGAATACTATTTCTTTCCTAGTGTTGGTGTTTTTATTGGGCAAATTTGCTTGGAAGCCAATCATGAAAGGTATTCACGATCGTGAGAAAAGCATTGATGAGGCTTTAAATAAAGCTGAACTAGCTAGACAAGAGATGGCTCGTTTAAGTTCTCAGAACGAAGAGTTGATGAAACAAGCTCGTGAAGAACGCGACCAAATTTTAAAAGAAGCTAAAACATTAAAAGATAGCATCGTTAACGAGGCAAAAACTCAGGCACAAACTGAAGGGGCGAAATTGATCGAGAAAGCTCGTATCGAAATCGAAAACCAGAAGAAAGCAGCTTTGGCAGAATTGAAAGGTCAAGTTTCGGCATTGTCATTGGATATTGCAGAGCGTGTATTGCGCAGCCAATTAGATGATAAGGCTAAGCAACAAGAGTTGGTGAACAATTTGTTAAAGGACGTTGAATTAAACTAAGTTATAAGTATAACGTTTTAAGTTTTAGGTTTTAGTGCTTAATGTTTTAAGCAACTTATAACTTACCACTTACAACTTACAACTAAAATATATGTCAAGTAAAGCAGGAGCTAGATACGCGAAATCATTGTTAGACCTTTCTAAGGAGCAAAATGCCGTAGAAGAGGTGAAAAATGATATGGTGTTTTTTGAAAAAGTGGTGGATGACAATTCGGAGCTAGAGGCAATCCTTAAAAACCCGATTGTACCTTTGGATAAGAAACAGGGCATTTTGGATGGTATTTTTGCTGGAAAAGTGCATGCCATTACTCAAAGCTTCTTGAAATTGGTGGTAAGCAAAGGTCGTGGTGCTATCTTGTTTGATACAGCTAAACAGTTTGTACAACAATATAATGCCATTAACGGTATTGTAACTGCTGAGGTAACTTCAGCAAGCCCGCTTACTGACGCTAACAGAGCTGAGGTAGTAAGCCTTGTGAAAAAGGAACTGAATGCTAGCCAAGTATTGATCAAGGAAAAGGTAAATGCTGATTTAATCGGGGGCTTTATTCTTAAAGTTGGCGATAAGCAATTTGATGCAAGTATTGCTAGCGGCTTAACCAAACTGAAAAAGGAATTTGCTAACTAGATTTTAGTAATCAGTATTTAGATAGGAAACTTTGAGGATACTGAATTATACCAAGAATTACAATAGCAAATAACATAAACCCGATTGAAGCGAACACGAAGTAAAGCGGAAAGCGGGACTGAAATAACAAAAGAGTAAGAGATTACATTTTACAACAAAAGATATCAAAATAACATAAAATTATGGTAGAGGTAAGACCAGACGAAGTTTCGGCAATTATCAGACAGCAATTGGCCGGCTTCAAATCAGAAGCTGAACTTGAAGAAGTTGGTACTGTATTGCAAGTGGGCGATGGTATTGCTCGTGTTTACGGCTTAACTAAAGTTCAAAGTGGTGAGCTTGTTGAGTTTGCTAACGGCTTGCAAGGAATTGTATTGAACCTTGAGGAAGATAACGTGGGTGTGGTATTGTTAGGCCCATCAGACGAAATCAAAGAAGGTGATACCATTAAACGTACTAAAAAAATCGCTTCTATTAAAGTTGGCGAAGGTATGTTAGGTCGTGTAGTAAACACTTTAGGTGAGCCAATTGATGGTAAAGGACCTATTACTGGTGAAACTTACGAAATGCCTTTGGAGCGTAAAGCACCCGGGGTAATCTATCGTCAGCCGGTAAACGAGCCTCTACAAACTGGTATCAAAGCTATCGATGCGATGATTCCTATCGGTCGTGGTCAGCGTGAGTTGGTGATTGGTGACCGTCAGATTGGTAAAACTGCGGTTTGTATCGATACCATCATCAACCAAAAAGAATTTTACGAAGCAGGTAATCCTGTATTCTGTATCTATGTAGCTTGTGGTCAAAAAGCAAGTACAGTAGCAAACGTTGTACGTACTTTAGAAGAGAACGGCGCAATGGCTTATACTGTGGTTGTGGCTGCTTCTGCTGCTGAACCTGCTCCTTTACAGTTCTATGCTCCTTTCGCTGGTGCTGCTATTGGTGAGTTCTTCCGTGACACAGGTCGTCCAGCTTTAATTGTTTATGATGATTTGTCTAAACAAGCTGTGGCTTACCGTGAGGTTTCATTATTATTGAAACGCCCTCCAGGTCGTGAGGCTTATCCAGGTGACGTTTTCTATTTGCATAGTCGTTTGTTAGAAAGAGCTGCGAAAATCAATGCTAATGATGATATCGCTAAAAACATGAACGATTTGCCAGAGTCTATCAAAGGTATCGTTAAAGGTGGTGGTTCATTAACTGCATTGCCAATTATCGAAACTCAAGCTGGTGACGTTTCTGCATATATCCCTACTAACGTAATTTCAATTACTGATGGTCAGATTTTCTTGGAGTCGAACTTGTTCAACTCAGGTATCCGTCCAGCAATTAACGTAGGTATTTCGGTATCACGTGTAGGTGGTAACGCACAAATCAAATCAATGAAAAAAGTTGCTGGTACTTTGAAATTAGACCAAGCACAATACCGTGAGTTAGAGGCTTTCTCTAAATTCGGTTCTGATTTGGACGCGGCTACTAAATCTGTATTGGATAAAGGTGCTCGTAACGTGGAGATGTTGAAACAAGCTCAGTTCTCTCCATTCACTGTAGAGAAACAAGTTGCGATTGTTTACGCTGGTACTAAAAACTTGATGCGTAATGTACCTGTCAACAAGGTAAAAGAATTTGAAGCAGATTATCTACAAGCATTGGAATTGCGTCATCCAGAAACTTTAGCAGCATTAAAAGCTGGTAAGTTTGATGACCAAATTACTGGTGTATTGGAAACTGTAGCAAAAGAAATTTCAAGTAAATATTAATTAGATTATAAGTAGTCGGTATTTAGTATTTAGATTTTGGTCTAACTACTAAATACTAGCTACTAAATACTAACAAATGGCCAATTTAAAAGAAGTAAGAAATCGTATTGCCTCTGTGCAGTCAACTCAGCAGATTACCAAAGCAATGAAAATGGTATCGGCTGCGAAGTTGAAGCGTGCTACTAATGCGATTATTCAATTACGTCCTTACGCAACCAAGTTGAAAGAAATCTTAGGAAATCTTTCGGCAAGTTTGGAAGGTTCTACCTCTCCGTTTATCGAAGAGAGAGAGCCAAACAAAGTATTGATTGTTGCGGTATCTTCAAATAGAGGTTTAGCGGGTGCGTTTAACATGAACGTAATTAAAACCACTAATAACTTAATTGCTGAGAAATACAGCGAGCAATTGAAGAAAGGTAACGTAAGTATTGTTGCTATTGGTAAAAAAGCTCAAGATTTCTACGAGAAACGTAATTACAATGTTATTGGCAACAATAATGAAGTTTACGCTGATTTGTCTTTCGAGAATGTAACTAAAATTACAGAAGCGATCATGGCAGGCTTTGTAGAGGGTAAATACGACCGTGTAGAAGTGGTTTATAACCAGTTTAAAAATGCTGCTGTTCAAATTTTAACTTCAGAACAATTATTACCTCTTCCAAAATCTGAAGAAGCAGTTAGCACTAAAGAAACCAATGTAGACTATATCTTGGAGCCTAGTAAAGAGGAGATCGTAACTCAATTAATCCCTAAGTCAATCAAAATCCAGTTGTATAAAGCAGTATTAGATTCTCATGCTTCTGAGCATGGTGCTCGTATGACTTCAATGGATAAAGCAACAGAAAACGCAGGTGATTTGTTGAAATCGTTGAAATTAGCTTACAACCAGGCACGTCAAGCTGCAATTACCACCGAGCTTACCGAAATTGTAAGTGGTGCGGCAGCATTAAACGGATAATATGATTTTGTCGTCCTGAACTTGCTGAAGGATTCAAAAAAATATAAACCCTCATCGTTTATCGGTGAGGGTTTTTTGTTTCCTAAAGTCTGACAAATATTTTGGGAACACAGACCCTGAAATAAATTCAGGGTGACGTCATGCTGAATTTATTTCAGGGTCAGCAGAATAATCAACTTCTGATATCATTCATTTTATACCAATAGGAGTTTTCACTTTTAACTTTTTAACTTTGCACCTTTAACTTATCAGATATGAGATTTAAACTTTTAATAATTGCCCTGTTTGCTTTTCCAGTATTGGTTTCGGCACAAAAGGGAGTAGCGCCTGAGAGAGATTGGACAAATGCAGTGCTATGGCAGCAATATAGCGGCGAGTATAGAGCCTTGGCCTTTCAAGCCTATAACTTCGCTAGATTGTCCTTAAAAGAGGCGCTATGGGAAAATCAGAATGGTAAGCCTAACTGCGTTATCGTAGATGCTGATGAAACAATCATAGACAACTCTAGATTTCAAGGTTATGAAATTCAACACGGTGTAAGCTATGTGCCTGCTCATTGGACAGAATGGACTTCCAAAGCAATGGCCGATACGGTGCCTGGCGCATTATCTTTCCTAAAATTTGCGGCAAGCAAAAACGTGGAAACCTTTTACATCACCAATCGCGATGAGGCTGACCGAAAAGCGACCATAGAGAATTTGAAAAGACTTGGGTTCCCTTATGTAGATGATGCCCACGTAATGACTAAAAGTACTACGTCAGACAAGCAGGAGAGAAGAAATAAAGTTTTGGAAAAATATAATGTACTGTTGCTTTGCGGCGATAATTTAAGCGATTTTTCGAACGTTTTTTATAGGGAAGGGAAAGATACCAAGGAGCAGGTAGATGCAAATCAGCACTTGTTTGGAACCAAGTTCATTGTGCTTCCAAATCCTATGTATGGTGACTGGGAAAAGTTACTCTATAAAGAAGGAAAATTTAACGAGCAAGAAAAAGCAAAACAACGCCTAGAAAAACTTAAAAGTTACTAAACCATAGTAGTTTTTATAGAAGAAATATTATTTTTGCGCAGTACAAAATTAAAACGATAAAACATGGATGCTAAAGAAAGAGAAAACAGCATGAAAACAGCCAACGATTCGGCTATTTATTCTTCACTTGCGGGGTGGGCAATTGTGACTGTAGTTGGTGTATTTTTACGTTTCGCTTTTGACGCACTTTGGCTTTCATTACTTTCTTGGGCTATTTTAGCTTTTGGCTTTGTAATGTGCTGCGTTACGGCCTTCAAAATTTTAAACGCAAAATAAATTAGTAAAATTTATAGATAGGAAATCCCCTCATAGCCACGCTATGAAGGGATTTTTTTTGCTCACCCCCATCCGGGGAACTGAAAACTGCAAATTGAAATGGGTTACCTTCAGCCGTTTTTAGCATTAAGCTAAAAAGAGATTAAACTCCACCTCGAAACAAATTGTCTGCCTTAAGGAAATAGCATGCTTAAGACAATTTTGTGAAAGGAATAAGTTCACCACTTAAAACCTATTAACAAAATGAAAAGACATTTTGCCATCGTGGCATTGGCTGCAATTGTATTTGCAGGCTGTAATGCCGAGCATAAAGCTGAAAGTACTGATTATGCTTCTACTGAAGCTTTAGATACCGTATCCAACAACCAGTTGGTTGAGAAAATGACCAAAACCGCTGATATGCGTTTTAGGGTAAAAGATGTACAGCGTACCAAAGCCGAGCTGAGCAATACCATTAAAAAGCAAGGTGGGCTGGTGATGGAATTTTCCTTAAATAGTAACATCCAAAATACCAAAAAAGTTAAGTTAAGTGCCGACTCCCTAAAAGAGATTACCGCTTATCGAAAAGAGGGCTATTTAGTAGCCAGAATTCCATCTGCGGAGCTGGATGAATTTACAGATCAAATTGCTGGAATGGCTGTATTTGTAGATAATCAGTCCTTAAAAATGGAGGACAAAAGTTTAGCCTATTTGGAGAATGCAATGAAATCGACAAATAGACAAGAAGCAGTTGAGCAAATTAAAAAGGTAGCTACTAAAAAAGGAAGTAACGTAGAAAGTTCGCTTAACATCAAAGATGATTATGTGGACAAGAAAATCGAAAACCTCAGTATCGACAAACAAGTTAAATTTAGCACCATTACGCTTAGCTTTTATCAAGACAATACCGTTAAAACAATGACCGTTGCCAACGATAATTTGTATGACTATCAACCTGGCTTTTTCAATAGATTGGCATTAAACTTTGTTGATGGGTGGATGTATTTCAAAGAGTTTATCCTGTTCCTATCTAGATTTTGGTTATTTTTTGCAGTTGGTTTGGGAGCTTTCTTTGTGGTTAGATACTATACGAGAAAACAAAGCAATAAAACTTTCTTGCCTCCACCAAGTAATTAATATATGCCGTCATTTCTATCGCAGGGAGAAATCTAACAATTAGTTATGAGCTAGATTTTTCCTTATTCTTCGTCGAAATGACGAGTTGGATTTCTAATTAGTAAGAAGCCAAAACTACCTGAGGAAGCCATGAGTAATTGTAAAATTTAAACTATAGACCATAGTTATGATAATAAAGTGTTAATTTCATTTAGCTAAACTATAATCATTCGATGAAGAAATTAACCCTTATTGCAGGTCTAGCCTGTGCTGTTCTAAGTGCAAGGGCTCAGGACTTTTCTACCGTTTTCAAACAAATCAATACCGAGGTACAGACGAATTCGCAGGCCTACAAAAACTTGAAGAGCGCTACCGATAAAATTGGTCATCGCTTAACGGGATCTGCCAATGGTGCAAAAGCCGAAGAATTTGCCTATAATCTTTTGAAATCATACGGATTTGATGTGCGTTATCAGCCATTTGAAGTAGAAAGTTGGGACAGAAAGACCTTATCGGTTAAAATTGGCGGAGATAGAACGAATTTGTCGCCCGTTAAAGCAGTTACTTTGGCACACTCGCCAGTAAGAGCAAACGTTACGGGGGAAATTATAGATGTAGGCAATGGTTTAGAAGCAGATTACGAACCCGTAAAAGATAACGTAAGAGGTAAAATTGCATTGATTTATATTGGGGTATTGCCAGGCTCTCCCGCAGGTACAGCTTCATTGCACCGTTCCGAAAAAACGGCTATCGCTACCAAATATGGTGCGGCCGGTGTCATTATCATTAACAAAGTAGAAGGTGGCGTATTGCTTACCGGAACGGCTTCTGTTACTGGAAAATTAATTCCTATTCCAGCAATCTGTATTGGTCTAGAGAGCGGAATGGCTTTAAAGGCGAAACTGAAATCAGGTCCTCAATTTGCACAAATTGCAATGACTAACTTCTCTGGAATGATTAAGGCCAGAAATGTAATAGCTACTTTGAAAGGCACTACTTTGCCCAATGAAAAAATTGTAGTTGGCGGGCATTTAGATAGCTGGGATCTAGCTACCGGAGCTATTGATAATGGTATTGGTTCTTTCTCGATTATTGATATGGCAAGAACCTTTAAAATGTTGAACCTGCAGACCAAACGTACCGTTGAATTTGTGATGTTTATGGGCGAGGAGCAAGGCTTATTAGGTTCAAAAGCCTACGTTGCCCAAGGGTTAAAAGATAAAACTTTGGGCCAAGTACGTTTTATGCTAAACTACGACATGACCAATGACCCTAAAGGCTTTTCTACCACAAGGAAAGAGATGGAGCCTTTGTTTAAAAGTTGGGGCGCTGAGGTTGTAAAGATTGATACGGGCTTTAAAAATCTTTTCTATGCAGGAGCCGGTTTGCATAGTGATCACCAACCATTTATGCTAGAAGGGATTCCAACTGGTGGTGGTGCTGGAGGTAAACTGCCTAATAATTCAGGGCCTTTCTACCACTCAGATGGTGACGGTTTTCACTTGGTGGATGAACAAGGCATGAAAAATACAGTGCGCTATTCGGCAATGTTAACGTATGCTTTGGCCAATACACCTACTATTCCTGTAACCAGGTTCTCTGATGC
Source organism: Pedobacter sp. (assembly GCF_039594775.1). Taxonomy (GTDB): domain Bacteria; phylum Bacteroidota; class Bacteroidia; order Sphingobacteriales; family Sphingobacteriaceae; genus Pedobacter. Next base: position 291,647 of record NZ_JBCNMT010000005.1, read on the forward strand.
GGATTTGAAAGCATTTTTGGAAAGTCAAAAACTTAAAGAGCCGCTAAAAATTGCCGGCGAATGGAAATGGGGAGATTAACTCCCCTTTTTTTATCTTCCGAACCTATCATAATTATCTTCGGCATATTTTTCAAATCGTTCTAGCAATTTGATGTTCTTCTTTTCTAATGCAGTGAGTGTGCCATCTACGTTGTTGCTTACTGGAATATACCAATCTGCATAATCAAAAAACTGTCTATAAGTTTTCTTTTTAAATGAATATCCATGACGAGCAAAAATGGTGTTTCTTAATATTTGTAGGTCAAGTTTACGTAGGTTTTTTAAATCACTTTCTTTTAACTCTTGAGTAGAGGAATTGATAGTGAAAACGGCTTCCGAAGCAGATCTATAGTATTCATTTGAGTAAGTCTGAGCCTCGCCATCAATTGTATCAGTTACATTTTTTATCTTACTAGATTGCCAATCAATATATTCACCATCTTTATCTAGCATTAAATTAGGGTTATAGGTGAAAATTTTTTTCAGCAATTTAAAAGATCTCTCGGTGACATTAATTTCTTGATTATATGATTTCCAAGTGCCAACTAAAGTGTCATTGCGTAGCTCAAATTCAAAACGGCCATCGTACTTTTGGTCACCAGGTTCATCCAACACAAAACTAATCTTATTGCCTGTGTCCGTAAGCGTTCCTTGTACAGGTCTGTCATTTCCTGCTACTACACTACGGCCAATTACTTTGTCCTTATCAATGCTTTTAATAACCAAAGTGATTTTATTTTCACTGTAGGAATCCTCTCGATATTTTTCAGAGATAAAATCGCCTACCCACATACCTAATGCATGATCATAAGTGGTGTTTACGGTTGCTGCCGAATCAACGTAGCTCTTTTCGGCCTTCTTGTCGTTACTGTTACATGAAGCAAGCGTTAAAATTGATAAAAAGGCGATAACAAGATTTTTCATTTTATTCATTTGATGTTTAAGTATTTCTTTCTGATGATCCATTCTACCAAAAGCAAATTCGGTATCCAGCCCAGCCAAGCAATAATTTGATACACATCCATAGGCGCGGGATGAAATAAATATACCAAAATTACCTTCCATAGGCGCAAGGTAATGGCAGAACAGGCTAAAGCGAAACTACGTAGCATAAACTGGTAATGTGCCTTAAATTGTTGCTTTTTTGCTAGCAATAGTGCTTTTAAGGTAAACAAAAACCACAATATCGCTAAAATGCTAAAAGCAGTTTGGGCAATTAATCCGCCGTTGGCGAAAAAGCCAATAAACAAGCCAGAGGGTGCGGCGAATAATAAAACGACTACGACATAGAGATAGCCTAGCTTTCGATGTAATTTAGAATGCTTGCTTAAGAGTGTTTTGTTAAACTGGGTAAAGCCGGCCAGCAATACAAAAATTGCACTGTATACATGGATATAAAAAACAGGGAGATATAACTTAATGCCCTCTACTTCTGTTTGTTTAATCTGCAAAAAGGCCACATCGCTACTCAATGGTAAATAGCGTAGTGTAATTTGCAACATGAGCAGAAAGAAAAAGAAAAATAGCAATAGCCAAGCTAAACGAAAATAATTAATCCTGATGTTCAACAGCATTTGCAGAGGTTATTTAAAGCCATATCTAAAGAAATGGTGATATCATTAACATAAGGGATGGACGTCTAAAAGCTGTTGAATATTGGAAAGCGGTTCATTTATTTTAACTATTGATATAGCTTTCTAGTTGCGAAATGGTCTGTTTTTGATCTGCAATAATGAATTTCACTACATCACCAATGGATACCATTCCAACGGCTTGATTTTCAGTAACCACAGGCAAATGTCTAATGTGCTTGTCGGTCATCATTTGCATGCACAAATCAATGCTGTCGGCTAAGCTTACCGTAACCGGGTTGGCAGTCATGGCTTCACTGATGGGCGTATCTTTAGAAGCTTTGCCCTGTAAAACGATTTTTCGAGCGTAATCTCGTTCCGTGAAAATCCCGAGCAATTGGCCCCCTTGCATAATTAACAGAGCACTAATGTTTTTCTCTGTCATTAATTTTAGGGCATCTAAAACCGAAGTGTTTGGGCTAACACTAAAAATTTGCAGCGGTTTAGTGTCAAAAATTTGTTGAACTGTTTTCATGGTCTGCTTTTGGTTGTTTACTTAAATTTACCTAAAATAACAGTAATTCCAAATAGCTCGTTTTCAACTATATCATCTTCAAAATATCGTCTACATACTCCCTGTTATTTGCTAAACGAGGCACTTTATGTTGTCCACCAAGCTTACCGCGGGTTTTCATCCAGTTGTAGAAGGTATTTTGTGGTGCATTGTGCACCTTTGGGCGTTTCAAAGCCATATCTTTAAATCGTTTGGCATCGTAGTCGGAATTTACCTCACGTAGTGTTTGGTCCAAAACGTCTACAAACTGCTCGAAATCTGATGGTTGTTGTTCAAATTCAATGATCCATTCATGACCTCCAGCCTCATCGCCACTAAAATAAATGGGGCAGGCGGTGTAGTCTTTAATTTTAGCATTAGTGGCCGCACAGGCTTTGGTTAATGCATTTTCGGCATTATCAATAATTACTTCTTCTCCAAAGGCATTAATAAAGTGTTTGGTACGTCCGCTAATCTTAATTCTAAACGGATATAAAGATGTAAAATGAATGGTGTCGCCAATCATGTAACGCCATAAACCTGCATTGGTACTAATGATTACCGCATAGTTTTTATGTAGTTCAACTTGGTCTAATGAAAGTGTTTTAGGGTTTTCGTCTTCCAAATTTTCCAGAGGAAGAAACTCATAATAAACGCCATAATCAAGCATCAAAAGTAGCTCTTCCGAGTAGGATTGGTCTTGTATGCCAAAGAAACCTTCGGATGCGTTATAGGTTTCGAGGTAATACATTTCTGCCGATGGGATTAACTCTTTAAATTGCTGGCGGTACGGGCCAAAATTTACGGCACCATGGAAATAAGCTTCTAAGTTGGGCCAAACTTCCAATAAGTTTTTTGCTCCAGTGATTTCCATGACCTTTTTGGCTAGCACGATGGTCCATGTAGGTACGCCCGAAATATTGGTTACGTTTTCCTTGATAGTGGCCTCTGCCATGCGATCCATTTTTTCCTCATAATTATCCATAAGGGCAATGGACATCTCAGGTGTTCGATAATATTCGGCCCAAATAGGTAGGTTTTTGATCAGCACGGCTGATAAATCGCCATAGTGAATGTCCTCGCAAAGTTGGTTGATTTGATGGCTCCCGCCCAAAACCAAACCTTTTCCGGTGAACATTTGTGTGTTTGGTCGATTGTTGCAATAAATCGAAAGCATGTCTTTCCCACCTTTGAAATGGCATTCTTCCAAGGCCTCTTCCGATACTGGGATGAATTTACTTCTATCGCTGGTAGTTCCCGATGATTTAGCAAACCATTTAATTTCTGATGGCCAAAGAATGTTCTGTTCCCCTTGGAGCATACGTTCAATATAGGGTTTTAGCGTATCGTAGTTCTGAATAGGTACACGTTCCTTGAACTGCTGTACATTCAATACCGACTTGTAATCGTACAGCTTGCCCCATTCTGTATTTTCGGCACTTGAAATTAAGGTGTGCAACCATTCATCCTGTACATCTAAGGGATATTTCATAAAAAGCTCAATCTGATGGATGCGCTTTTTCATGTACCACGTAAAAATAGAATTTACTATCGCCATCAGTTTTACCTATAGATTTTTCTTGCGTAGAACAAAGTTAGAGCCCAAATAAACCTTTCTCACCATTTCGTTGGCAGCTAATACTTCTGGAGTACCTGACTCCAAGATTTTTCCTTCGAAAAGCAGATAAGCTCGGTCTGTAATAGAGAGTGTTTCCTGTACATTGTGGTCGGTAATTAAAATACCGATATTCTTTTTCTTAAGCTTGGCTACAATGCTTTGGATTTCTTCCACGGCAATAGGGTCAACCCCTGCAAATGGCTCATCCAATAAGATAAAATTAGGACTCGCGGCCAAGGCCCTTGCAATTTCAGTTCTTCGTCGTTCACCTCCAGAAAGCAAATCACCACGGTTTTTACGTACTTTATGTAAACTAAATTCGGTAAGTAGCTCTTCCAGTTTTTCCTTACGTTCTTCTTTGTTGAGCTTGGTCATCTCCAAAATAGCCATAATGTTGTCTTCTACTGATAATTTACGGAAAACACTTGCTTCTTGTGCCAAATAGCCGATCCCTTTTTGTGCCCTGCGGTACATCGCATCTTTGGTAATGTCTTCACCATCCAAAAATATATGGCCTTCATTTGGCTTGATCAGGCCCACAATCATGTAAAATGAGGTGGTTTTTCCAGCACCGTTTGGCCCCAGCAAACCCACAATCTCTCCTTGGCTTACTTCAAATGAAACGTCGTTAACAACTGTACGCTGTTTATACTTTTTAATGAGATGCTCGGCTTTTAAAATCATGTATATTTACGATTTTAGATTTACGAATGACGATTTAAGGTAGGAGGTCAGTCTTTGCTCCTTGTTCTTTAATCTTTACTCTTCAATCTTAATTCCTTTTATATTTAGTTGCAAACGTTTTTTGTCTCTCCAATTATTTTCTTCTATGGTATAACAAATAGAAAACGGTTGGTTTGGTTTTAACAGTTTTTCGAATTCTCCGAGGTTAAAACCAATAGCTTCAAAAATAATCGAATTTTGTTGTTTTACATTTATTTTTAGGTGATTTGTGCCTACAATTTGCGGAGCGCCCACCAAAATTACCTTATGGGTGGTAAATATTGGCGCCATATTTTGCGGACCAAAAGGGGCCATTTGATTTAATATTCTAAAGAACTTGGCATTGATTTGCGCAAAATCGACCGTAGTGTCGATATTAATTTCAGGAATGAGGAGTGCCGGATCGATACTTCTGGTCACCACTTCCTCAAATCGTTCTGAAAATAAGGATAGATTTTCTGGACTGATGGTAAGCCCAGCGGCATATTTATGCCCCCCAAATTGAATCAATAAATCGCTACATTCTACTAAGGCTTCATATAAATCGTAACCCACCACGGAACGCGCTGAACCTGTATAGTTACCATTGGATTGGGTAAGCACAATAGTTGGGCGGTAATATTTTTCCGTTAATCTAGATGCTACAATGCCGATAACCCCTTTGTTCCAGCTTTCCTGAAATACCACTGTGGTGTTTCGGTTGATCAATACATCGTCCTGCTCAATGATAGCCAGTGCTTCGAGAGTAATATTTTGGTCGAAGCTTTTGCGTTCGGTGTTTTGCAGATTGATGAGCGAGCTATGTTCATCTGCAATGAAGTCTTCCTCACTCAAAAGCATTTTTACTGCTTCATTGGCATGGCCCATCCTTCCCGCAGCATTAATACGTGGGGCTAACATAAATACTACATCCGTAATAGAATAGTTGTCTGTTTTACCTGCAATTTGCATCAAGGCTTTTAGTCCGGTAGAGGGGTTTTCGTTCAGCTTTTTAAGACCGTAGTGGGCCAAAACCCTATTCTCGTCGACAATTGGGACAATATCCGCGGCAATACTCACCATGCACAGGTCAAAATATTGCTCATATAACTCATCTGGAAGATTCTTGATTGTGCAGTAAGCTTGGGCAAGTTTAAAACCGATTCCACAACCAGACAGCTCCTTGAAAGGATATTCGCAATCGCTGCGCTTAGGGTCTAACACCGCAACGGCTTTCGGAATTTCGTCGCTGGGCAAATGGTGGTCGCAAATGATAAAATCAATGCCCAAGCTGTTAGCATAGTCAATTTTATCATTAGAACGGATGCCACAGTCTAACGCTATAATTAAATCAACACCATTATCGTGAGCATAATCAATCCCCTGTGTTGAAATGCCATAGCCTTCTAGGTGCCTGTCGGGAATATAAAAATCGATATGGCTAGTGAAATTGCTGAAAAACTGATAAGTAAGAGTTACCGCTGTAGTTCCATCTACATCATAATCACCGTAAATTAAAATGTTTTGTCCAAGCAGGATGGCCTTTTCAATTCTTTCTATGGCGATTTCCATATCCTTCATTAAAAAAGGATCATGCAAATGTGCCAATTGTGGCCTAAAGAAATATTTGGCTTCTTCAAAGGTTCTAATGCCCCTTTGCACTAAAATTTCTGCTAAGCTTTTATCAATAGTTAACTGATGGGAAAGCTCCTCAACCTTTTCCTGCTCAATGTTTTCATTAATAACCCATCTTTTTTTCATTGGTATCTGCTCCATTAACGAGCTTGTTTGCATTAATATTACAAAAAGCCTCGCCTTGTTCTCTATATTTGTAACCCGTAAATATATCATTAAATTTCTTTCGTAAAAAGATGGCTATTCAAGTTTTCACGTTATCAGAGGGCTCATATTCGGTAGATGCCAGTAAAAAATTTATCCCTTTTGATCCTGCAAAGGATAATCCAAAGGATAGACCAGCATCGTTGTTTATTCACGTACAGCCTTTTCTGGTGAAGCTCGAAAACAGTCTGCTGTTGCTAGACACAGGATTGGGCTATAGTAATGAAGAAGGTAAGTTGCATTTGCATGAAAACATTAAAAAAGTAGGATTTGATCCAGACGATATAGAGCTGGTATTAATGTCGCACCTACATTTTGATCACTCTGGCGGTATGGTACATCATCACAATGGCAAAATGGAACTCAGCTTTCCCAATGCCACTTATGTAATGCAAAGGGGAGAGTGGGAAACGGCTTTTAGCAGTAAATCTTCTTCTTACCACACAGATATTTTTGATTTTGTACAGCGTAATGCGCAAATCCATTTGGTAGAAGATAACGGTCAGCTTACCAACGAAATCAGTTATGAGCTTACCGGAGCGCATTGCCCATATCATCAGGTTTTTTTAATTGATGATGGGGAAGATAAAGTATTTTTTGGGGGCGATGTATTACCTGAACCAGAAGAGCTCATTAGGAAGTTTATAGCCAAATACGATTACGATGGCCGTAAAGCAATGGAATTAAGGGACGAGTTTGGGCATAAGGCAGCAGCCGAGCATTGGAAATGCCTTTTCTATCATTCCAAATCTAAGACGCAAGCTTTTGTTGAACTACAGGACGATAAGTTTATAATCGTTTAATTTATCGCGGCAAGCAGCTCTTTTAAGCGGTCAATAGACAGTGGCTTCGAAATAAAACCTTTTACTGATTTATAACTTTTGGCTTTCTCTATATCGTTTTCATAAACTGATGAAGAGAGCATGTACATGTCATTGGTAGCTTTGAGGTCTAACGCTTCAAAAGCCTCAATAAATTCCCAACCATTCAGGATAGGCATATTGATGTCGATTAAAACCAGTTGGGGTAGTGCTTGTTGGCTATCAACTAAATCCTTGATATAGTCAATCGCCAATTGGCCATTATGTTTGGCACAAATCTCCACGTCATACCCGGTTTTTTCAACAATTTTACTGATGATAAAGATATTGATGTCATCATCATCAATGACAAGGAGGTTAATCTTAGAAGAGGGTGTTTGTTGCATCGGGCTTTTATGAAATACGTTGTTAACCGCCGCGAAGGTATATATTTCATAAGTGGATTTACATAAAGTTACATTAATTTATTTAACAAAAAAAATCCGAGTATTACTCGGATTTTCTAAATATCTATTTAATAGGAGGTTATTTTTTTGCTACCAATTTTACGTCAATCGTAAACTCATCGTAGATGAAGTTATCACCGATGCTGCTAAAGATCGACTTTGATTTATACTCAATACCATATTTGGTTCTATCAATTACAACCTTCTCTGCTACTGCGGTAACACTTTTGTCGGCATTCCAAGTGATCTTTGCAGGGAAAGTTACTGGGTTTGTTTTTCCTTTAATGGTTAAGTCGCCAGTAATTTTTACATCGGCACCATTACCTTCTACTTTTTTAATAACAAAATTAGCTGCAGGAAATTTTTCTACGCCAAAAAAATCATCATTTTTCAAGTGTTTGTCTAAGCCTGCGTTTGGTTTACCACCATCTAAGGTTTGAATAGTAGTCATGTTAGCCACAAAGCCACCTTCTGCTAGTTTTTTACCATTGAAGCCCAATGTTCCAGAAGTTAATGCAACACTACCAGTGTGTGAGCCAGAGAATTTTTTACCTTCCCAGTTGATGGTAGATTTGGTAACATCTACGGTGTAAACATCAGCCTTTGGCTTAAATGCGAAAAAAGAAAAGCTAGCCACAAGAGCTAACGCTAAAATAGAAGTGATTTTTAATTTCATTGTTGAATAATTTATAGTTAGCGTAAAGATATTTAATTTTAAATCTAGTTTGTATTGACTTATGTTAAGATTTTACAATTTTATGTAGATGGTTGGTTAGATGGTTAAGGGTGCAGATGGTTTAGTGAGGATGAGAGTTTTATTTAACATGAGTACGAGATAAGCGTTTTGTAATTTTTCATTATCTCTGGCCTGGCAAGCTCCTCTTCTCTCTACTAAAAAATAGCCTTGGCTTGTTAGGTAGGTGCAAAATAGCCCTCATTGCTCTTTTAATGGAACAGGACGTCTGCCTACCGCAGGCAGACATGGATTTTTATTTATTTTTATACTTTCATCTGTATAAATGAGCTCAATCGTTTCGGTTTTGCATACTTTTTTTCAGCTATAGGAAACCTGCGAAGCAAGCATGAATACCATGAAGATGTCACCGCTAATGAATAAAAGTTTGTCCGCGAAGCGATAGAACAGTGAATAGCTGCAAAACATTCTGAGGTAATCGTAAATATTAAGTCATTTAGTATCAGGTAAGTGGAAACGGGCTCCTTTTGTAAGGCTTATTTTCATTAAATTAGCGGCTTTACTTAACAATATAGATGTCTGATATTATTCAACTTTTACCCGATAGTGTAGCCAACCAGATAGCGGCAGGAGAGGTAGTGCAGAGGCCAGCCTCGGCAGTAAAAGAATTATTGGAAAATGCTTTGGATGCAGGCGCCGATAAGATACAGCTAATTGTTAAGGACGCCGGAAAAGCCCTGATTCAGGTGATAGACAATGGCTGTGGAATGAGCGTTACCGATGCACGCATGTGCTTTGAACGTCATGCTACTTCAAAAGTGCGTAAAGCCGAAGATCTTTTTGCCATTAGAACCATGGGTTTTAGGGGAGAGGCGATGGCATCAATAGCCGCTATTGCGCAGGTGGAAATGAAAACCAAGCGTTATGAAGACGAAGTGGGGACCTTAATCGAAATAGAAGGTTCAACGGTGGCGAAGCAAGAACCCATAGGGACACCTAATGGAACAAGTATTAGTGTTAAAAACCTGTTTTACAATACACCTGCAAGGCGTAATTTCTTGAAGAGCAACCCAACGGAGATGCGCTACATTATTGATGAGTTTCAACGTGTAGCCTTGGCCAAACCGCACATCTCCTTTAGCCTGCATCATGACGGAAATGAAATTTACCGACTACCTGCAGCTACCATCAAACAACGTATTGTACACCTATTTGGGAACAATTATAATGAGCGTTTAATTCCGGTAGAGGAAGAAACTACCATCATTAATCTTAAAGGGTATATTGGAAAACCTGAATTTGCCAAGAAAACCCGTGGAGAACAGTTCTTTTTTGTGAATGATCGGTTTATTAAGGATAATTACTTGAACCATGCTATCAATAAGGCTTATCAAGAATTATTGCCTGATGATAATTTTCCGCTTTATGTGCTTTTCATTGATATAGATCCTGCTAAAATTGACGTAAACGTTCACCCTACCAAAACGGAAATCAAATACTTGGATGAAAAATCCATTTATGCCATTATCCACTCGGCGGTGAAGAGGTCATTGGGTCGATTTAATATCAGCCCAACGTTGGATTTTAACCAAGAAACGGCTTTTAGCAATATGATTACGCCAAAGGCCCCGGAAGATATTGTACCTCCGAGTATCTCTTTTAATCCAAACTTTAACCCTTTTGGTGCGACTAAGCCTGCCGCTAAGGAAACCTATTTCAGGGAGCAGTATCAACCAAAAGAAAAAACTCAGAATTGGGGCTCTTTGTATGAAATCACCAATTTTCAGCAAGCCGAGCAAACCAGTATTGATTTGGGAGAGGTGGATGAGGAGGAAACTTTGGTTGCCTCACCAAGCAAGCAGTACATGCAGGTGCATAATCGTTACATTGTTTCGCAAATTAAATCGGGTGTCATGCTTATTGATCAACAGGCTGCCCATGAGCGCATTTTATATGAACGTTTTTTATTGCACCTAGAAGACCGTAAGGGAGCGTCGCAACAAAGTTTGTTTCCACAAACGGTTACGCTAAGTCCAGGAGACTTTGAATTGGCAAAAAGTTTGTTGGACGACATTAAGAGCTTAGGCTTTGATGTACGGGAATTTGGAAAGAATACACTGGTAATTGAAGGCATCCCCGTTGATTTGGGCAGCACAAATATTAACGAAACCCAACTTTTTGAACATTTGATAGAAGGGTTTAAAAACTCTCAACAAGAACTAAAATTAACCAAGAGAGATGCTTTGGCAAGAAGCTTGGCCAGAAATAGCGCCATTAAAGCAGGTACGGCGCTAAGTCAGCAGGAAATGAACACCTTAATTGATGAACTTTTTGCTTGTAAAAGCCCTAACTTTAGCATCAGTGGTAAACCCGCAATTCAGACCATTACCTTGGCTGAGTTGGCACAAAAATTTGAAAAATAAACAATGAATAATATCAATATCCCACCAGTAGTCAAAAACCTGTTAATCATTAACGGGATAATGCTTTTTGCTTCATGGATTTTAGGAGACGTTGTAACAAAACATTTAGCAGTCTTTTATTTTGATTCTCCCTTTTTTGAGGTATGGCAACCTATCACCTATATGTTTATGCATGGAGGGATTGCGCATTTGTTTTTTAACATGTTCGGTCTATTCATGTTTGGGGGTGTGTTGGAACAACGCTGGGGACAAAAGAAATTCATTAATTTTTATCTGATAACTGGTTTAGGAGCATTGGCATTACAATGGGGAGTACAGGCTTTTGAGGTATATCAAATAACTGGAAGTGTTTTTAATGATCTAAATGTTGTAGGAGCAAACCCTGATTTAAGGGCAATATATATTAGTCCAATGGTAGGTGCTTCTGGAGCAATTTTTGGAGTATTGACAGCTTTTGCAGTGCTGTATCCTAACGTAGAGCTGATGCTCATGTTTATTCCATTCCCTGTAAAAGCGAAATATTTTATCCCGATTTATATCGTTATAGAATTATTCTTGGGCGTGGCACGTATACCAGGCGATTCGATAGCCCATTTTGCTCATTTGGGTGGTGCGCTGATTGGATTTATTTTGGTTAAACTATGGAAAGATAAAGACAGGTTTTACGATTACTATGAATAACAATAGCTTCAAGGATTTATCTTATCGTTTATTTAAGTCGGGTAATCCCACAATGTTTTACATTGGCGTAAATGCGATAGTGTTTTTGGTTTTGGGTATTGCCAATCTTTTTACCGAAGGGGCGGTCGACAGCTTGGTCACACAGTATTTGGCTTTCCCATTTGATATAGCCCAATGGCCTACTCGTTTCTATACGGTGGTTACCTACGCCTTTTTGCATCAGAATATTTTTCATATCCTTTTTAATATGTTGTGGTTGTATTGGATGGGGAACTTATTTCTTGATTTCCTCAAACCAAGGCAGTTTCAGGTGGTGTATTGGGGAGGTGCTATTTTAGGAGCCTTAACCTTTGCTTTAGTTTTTAACCTAAGCCCACAGCTGAACGCTAAAGGCCCTTTGATTGGTGCTTCCGCTGCGGTGATGGCCATTTTTAGTGCCATAACTACCCTTATTCCCAATTATAGCATTCGATTGATTCTGTTTGGGGATGTAAAATTGAAGTACTTGCTATTGGTGTATATCATCATCGATGTGATTGGGACCACTCCAAGTTCCAGTAATATTGGTGGGAATTTGGCGCATTTAGGTGGCGCATTGTTTGGGTTTGTCTACATCAAGCTCTTACAAAACGGAACTGATTTGAGTAATTTTTTGGTGAAAAAGCCCAAATTAAAAGTGGTGAAAAACGAAGTTCCAAAAAAGAAAACAAGTTCGGTAAATCAAGCGGAGATAGATGCCATATTGGACAAGATTTCCAAAAGTGGTTACGAAAACCTGACCGCTAAAGAAAAACAAACCCTTTTTGATGCAAGTAAAAACTAATGCCTAAACTACAACTTTCCATATTCGACAAATTCATGCTCTTTTTGGCAGTGTTGGCTGTGATGGGGCTTGCATTGGGAATGGTTGCCGGACAAACCGATCCGAAAAATGATATCTGGATCGCTTTTGCTGGATTGGCCTACCCGTTCTTTTTATTGGCCAATTTAATTTTTGTTATCTTTTGGGCATTCCGCCGCAGGTTCATCTTTGCCTTGGTTACCTTGGCCATTATGGCACTTGGATGGAAACCTTTAAACGCTACTTATCAGTTTTTTGGCGAGGAAGGTTCTACCGTAAAAGAAAGTGAGCATTATGTACGACTAATGACTTACAACGTACACCAGTTCAAAAAATATGGGGAAAATAATGATGTTTCTACCAGAGATCAAATTTTTAAACTTTTAGAAGACCAAAATCCTGATGTGATTTGTTTTCAAGAGTTTTTTACACGACGGAAAGGTGAATTTGATTTGATTGACAGTGTTAAAAAGAGACTTAAACTGAAGCATTATTATTTTGTGCCCACTATCGACAACAACTACGAAGCCGCAGGTTTGGCCATCTTTTCGCGTTATCCGATTGATAATAAAGGGGAAGTGCCGTTTAGCCAAGTACCAGGCAATGGAAGTATTTATGCCGATATTAAGGTGGGAGGCCAACTTTTCAGGATTTACAATGTACACTTCCAATCCATTTCTTTCCAAAAGGAAGATTACGATTACATTGACAAAGTCACCACGAAGATGAACACCGAATATAAGTCGTCTCGAAGGATTGCGAGCATGCTCAAAGCTGCCTTTGAAAGAAGGAGCGAGCAGGTGAAAATCATGAAGGCCGAAATGCAGAAATGTAAACTGCCTTTCGTGATTGCTGGCGATTTTAATGATACGCCTGCATCTTATTGCGTTACCCAAATCACTAAATCCTTAAAGAATGCCTTTATAGAAAAAGGTAGTGGTTTTGGTAAAACTTATAATGGAGCATTCCCCAATTTTCAAATCGATTATATCGCAACTACCAAAGACTTTGATATCATCAATCACCATGTTTCCAAAGAAAAACTATCAGATCATTTTCCGGTAAGGAGCGATTTGAGATTAAATTTTTCCTTAGAAAGCGATGATGAATATTAATCTCTAAAAATTTACATTTGCAACCATGACACAAGCATTACAGTTATACAATACGCTTACCCGTAAAAAGGAAGTTTTTGAACCCATAAATCCTCCGCACGTAGGAATGTACGTTTGCGGACCAACCGTTTACAGCGATGTGCATTTGGGTAACTGTCGTACTTTTATCTCGTTCGATCTGATTTTTCGTTACCTAAGCCACAGTGGCTATAAAGTACGCTATGTGCGTAACATTACCGACGCCGGTCACTTGGAAGGCGATAGGGATGAAGGGGACGATAAATTTGCAAAACGTGCAAAGTTAGAGCAATTGGAACCCATGGAGATCGTTCAAAAGTATACCTTGGGTTTTCATGACGTGATGAGGATGTTCAACACCCTGCCACCAAGTATTGAACCTACAGCCACAGGACATATCATTGAACAAATAGAAATGGTAAAGGTCATCATGGCAAATGGATATGCCTACGAGGTAGATGGTACCATTTATTTTGACGTGGAGAAATATAGCAAGACATACAACTATACGATTTTAACTAATCGTAAGTTGGAAGAATTGTTGGAAAATACCCGAGAACTAAGTGGTCAAAATGATAAAAAAGGTCGTTTAGATTTTGCCCTTTGGATAAAAGCCAAGCCAGAAACATTGATGCAGTGGCAATCGCCCTGGGGTATGGGTTTCCCGGGCTGGCACATTGAGTGTTCTGCAATGAGCGCTAAATATTTGGGCAGTGAGTTTGATATTCATGGAGGAGGTATGGACTTGGCGGCTACGCACCACACCAACGAAATAGCGCAATCAGAAGCATGCTCTAACCACCAGCCAGCTAAATACTGGATGCATACCAATATGTTAACCGTTAACGGCACACGGATGTCTAAATCAGCTGGTAATGGCTTTTTGCCGCACGAGCTTTTTACAGGCGACCATCCGCTATTGCGCAAGGGCTACAGCCCAATGACGGTGAAATTCTTTATGCTGCAAGCGCATTATCGTAGTACATTAGATTTTAGTAACGATGCTTTGGATGCTTCCGAGAAAGGTTTCAGAAGATTGATGAATACCGTCGCTCTATTGCCAAAATTAACAGCCTCTGTAGAAGGAAATATTTCCATCGCGCCAATTAGAGAAAAGTGTGTTAACGCAATGAACGATGATTTTAACAGTCCGGTAGCGATAGCCGAATTGTTTGAGGCCGCTCGTATCATCAATACTGTTTACGATGGTACGGCAAAAATCAATGCTGCTGAACTGGAAGAACTGAAAGCGCTAATGAATGATTTTGTGTTTGATATTTTTGGTTTGAAAGATGAGGAAAGCAGCAATACAGATATGAATGAAGTACTGGAAATGATTATCGCCTTGCGCAAAGAAGCCAAGGAGAATAAGGACTATGCAACTTCTGATTCTATCCGTATTGGACTACAAAACATAGGAATACAATTAAAAGATAGCAAAGAAGGTACTACTTGGAGCAAGATATAGTTAAATCCATTACCGGTATTAAACTGCAAATCAAAAAATAGGATGAAAGTAAATCAAATATTAGCAGCATCACTTTTGGCATTGGTTGGCTTTCAATCTTGCCAGCAAAATAAACCTACAGATACCGAAACAACGGTGGAGCAGGTTAAGCTGACCTCGCCGGAATTTAATGCCGATAGCGCCTATGCTTATACCAAAGTGCAGGTGGACTTTGGTCCTCGTATCCCATCTACACCTGCCCATGCAAAGTGTGCGGAATATTTGGTGGCCAAGCTAAAATCTTTTGGTGGAGAGGTAATGGTTCAACAAGCTCCTGCTAAAACCTACGACGGTAAAACACATCAATTAAAAAATATCATTGCCGCATTTTATCCAGAAAAAACGCAAAGGGTTTTAATTACTGCTCACTGGGATGCTCGTCCTTTTTCAGATCAAGATCCTGATGCCGCAATGAAAGACAAGGCATTTGAGGCGGCTAATGATGGCGCAAGTGGGGTGGCTGTGATTTTAGAAATGGCTCGTCAAATCAAAGAAAAGCAACCTGAAGTAGGTGTGGACTTTATTTTATGGGACATTGAAGACTATGGCAGTGCCAACGACCAAACCCCTAATGAAACTACATGGTGCATTGGTTCGCAATATTGGGCTAAAAACCCACATGTAAAAGGCTACAAGCCATTATATGCAATTAATTTAGACATGGTTGGCGGTAGTAATGCACAGTTTACTCAAGATGAACTTTCAAGAAAATATGCGCCAAATATAGTTAACAAAGTATGGGGTATTGCTGGCGAAATTGGTTATGGTAATTATTTCATCAACGTAAGTTCTGGCAGTTTGGTTGACGACCATTTTTGGATCAATCAGGCCGGAATCCCGGCTATTGATGTAATCCATTATTCAGATGCCGCAGGCTTTTACAGCAATTGGCATACCCAGTTAGATAACCTGAACAACATTGATAGGAATACCTTGAAAGCTGTTGGGCAAACCATGCTGGAAACCATTTATAGAGAAAAGCCATCTGCCTAATTGATCTTGCCAAACTTTTTAATTTTAACTTTTGCCCTTATTAAAATGTGCAATTGTTAATTACTTTTTTGCCAACTAATTCAATCAACATTTAAATTCGTACACTACAATAATAAATTGTTATGAGAAAAATATATCTGTCAGTTTTAGCCCTAGCCATAGGTGCCAATGTATATGCACAAAAATCGGATGGCACCGTAAAATCTTTAGTTAACGCAGAAAAAGCTTTTGCTCAAAAAGCAGCTAAAAATGGTGTCAATGCTGCTTTTTTGGAGTTTTCAGCTCCTGATGCCATCGTTTTTCGCCCAAATCCAGTAAACGCTAAAAAGTTTTATGCTACTGCGCCAGATACTAAAGATCTAACATGGGAACCTAACTATGCTCGCTTATCTAAAAGCAGAGATTGGGGTTTTACTTCTGGTACGTATGTGGCAGGTACTGATAAAAAAACTTATGGACATTACCTTTCAATCTGGAGGGGAAAAGATGGCGAATGGCAATTTGTAATCGACCTAGGTGCCGAAGCCATGAAGCCAATTAAAGGTAAAGAACCTAAAAATACTTTTATAGAGCCAACAGGTACGCATAGTCCGAAATTTGCCACTCAAAAAGATTTGAAAGCTGCTGCGGAAATCATCAATAATACGGAAAAAACATTGAATACTATGTTAAAAACTCACGGTGTTCAAGCTTTTTCTGGGTTCATTAATCCCGATGCACGCCTGATGTTCCCTGGTACCGATTTGATTATTGGTAAAGACGATATTTTAGCATTTAATAATAGGGTAATAGACAAAATCAATTTAAAAACCACGCAAGCTGATAAAGCGTTGGGGGGCGATTTCGCCTATACTTATGGTTTAGCTACTATTGACTATAAAGCAAATCTTCGCGAGAGCTTTAACTATGTATTTATTTGGGAACGCCAGGCTGATGCAAACTGGAATATCATAGCTCAAATTTTTACGGTCGCCGAGAGATAACTATTAAAACCAAATATCAAATATAAACCAAGGATTTTAACGATAAGTTGAAATCCTTTTTTATTTAATGTGCTTTTGTTTTTAAAAGATTTAAATCGAAAACCGCTATACTTGCAATTCTCGAAAGGTTTAGCCGTTAACTAAATATCATATGAAGAAAATTACTTTTCCTATTTTATTTTTTCTATTTGCCAGTATCGTTGTACAAGCACAAAAGAAAATAGCTTTTGAAATACAGGGCAATCGCGGGGCAAGAGGGCTAATGCCTGAAAATACGATTCCGTCAATGATCAAGGCATTGGAGAGTGGCGCTACAACACTAAAAATGGAAGTGGTGATTTCGAAAGATAAACAAGTGGTGGTTTCGCAAGAGCCTTATTTTAACCATGTAATCAGTACTGCGCCAACTGGTGAAGAAATTACGCTCAAAAACGAAAAGAAGTTCAATATCTATCAAATGGATTATGAAGATGTGAAACAGTTCGATGTAGGTTCTAAACCACATCCACGCTTTCCGCATCAAGAAAAATTTAGGGTGGAAAAACCTCTTTTGTCAGATCTGATTGATAAGGTTGAGTTTTTTGTGGCCAAAAGGAAAATGGCCAAGCCACACTATAACATCGAAACCAAATTGATTAGAAAGGGCGATGGAGAGTTTCAGCCAAGCCCAGAGGAGTTTGTAGAACTGATCATGACTATTGTAAAAGCCAAGAAATTGGAAAAAAGGGTAACCATCCATTCTTTCGATTTAAGAAGTTTACAATATGTTCACGAAAAATATCCAGACATTCCAACTTCGCTGGGTATAGACGAGAAAGAGGACTTTGAAAATAATATCAAAGCACTTGGTTTTACGCCGACTATTTATAGCCCGTACTTGCCTTTGGTTGGTAAAGGTTTGGTAGATAAATGTCACGCTGCAGGAGTGAAGATTATTCCTTGGACCGTGAATACCGTTAAAGAGATGCAATACCTTAAGAACTTGGGTGTAGATGGTATTGTTACAGATTATCCAGATTTAATGACTGGAGTTAAATAGAGGCTAATGGTTTAAGATAGTCATTGCAAGGAACCAAGCAATCCTACAGTGATTCTCGACACAATTAGTAATTTGGGATTGCTTCGAGCCTCACAATGACATACACCTTTAGATTTTCTCTGCTTTAAACCCAATTTTCTGAAGAGATTTTACTAAATCCTCTTCGTCAATATCATTACCTTCTACAGTTAATATCTTATCTGGATTATCAGTGTTTACTTCCCAGTTCTGAATATCTTCTTGTGCATTAAGTACTGGAGTAACTTTGGCTACACAAGAGCTACAATTGATGCTAGTTTTAAATTTTAAAGTGTTCATTTGATACGAATTAATTGTTTTTAAATATTAGAGCGTCGAATTTAGTCTTAAATCTTTTTCCATTTTAAGCGAAGGCTATTAGCCACTACACTTACCGAGCTAAAGGCCATGGCCGCACCCGCCCACATAGGGTCGAGCAAGAAACCGTTAATAGGAAATAAAGCTCCTGCTGCTATTGGAATACCAATTACATTGTAGATAAAGGCCCAAAATAGGTTTTGTTTAATGGCATTTACCGTATATTTTGATAGATGTATCGCATCAGGAATTTTAGAAAGATCGGAAGAAATGATGGTCATTTTGGCCACATCCATGGCAATATCACTCCCTTTTCCCATGGCAATGCTCACGTCGGCTTGAGCAAGGGCATTGCTGTCGTTAATGCCGTCGCCAACCATGGCTACCACTTTACCCTCCTGTTGTAGTTTTTTCGTGAATTTTCCTTTGTCGGCAGGTAGCACATTGGCATGGTATTCATCAATGCCAAGAGTGGTAGCCACGGCTTTCGCAGTTTGTTCATTATCACCCGTAAGCATGTAAACCCTAATGCCATCTTTTTGTAATTCTTTGATGGCTTGCTGCGAGGTCGCCTTAATTTGATCGGCAATGGCAACGATGGCTAACAAACTCGTTTCATTACAAAAGAAGACCACTGTTTGGGCATTTTCCAATTGAGCTGCTGTCCATTGCTTAGCATCTTCAGGAATGATAATGTTTCTTTCTTTGACCAATAGTTCATTGCCAATGAAGTAAGTGTGATTTTCGTAGTTACCTTCAATGCCCTGTCCGCTAATATTCTCTATACTGAGTTGGTTTAAAAAATTCGCTTTGCTTGAAAAATGCTCCGTAATAGCATCTGCCAAGGGGTGTTCAGATGATTTCTCGATGCTATATAAAACATCCTGATGAAGCTGATTAAACTCTCCAAACCATTCCACAGCAGTTACTTTTGGTTTCCCTTCGGTAATGGTTCCTGTTTTATCCAAAATAATGGCATTTACCTTTTTGGCCAGTTCTAAACTCTCGGCATCCTTAATTAAAATCCCCTGTTCGGCTCCTTTTCCTACACCAACCATAATGGCGGTAGGCGTAGCAAGACCCAAAGCACATGGGCAAGCGATTACCAGTACGGTTACAAAAGCAACAATACCTTGTGCCAATCCATTTTCGCCACCAAAAACTACCCAAAGTAACAAGCTTAGCACGGCAATCGCAATCACAACGGGCACAAAAATGGAAGCAATTTTATCAACTAGTTTTTGTACTGGGGCTTTGCTGCCCTGTGCATCTTCTACCATTTTAATGATGTGCGCCAAAACAGTGTCGCTACCTACTTTATCAGCTTTAAACTGGAAACTTCCTTTTTGGTTAATGGTGCCTGCAAATACAGTGCTTTCGGCAGTCTTGGCCACAGGAATAGGTTCGCCACTGATCATACTTTCGTCCACGTAAGAGCTGCCATTCACTACCGTTCCATCTACAGCCACACGCTCACCAGGTTTCACTAGCAATACATCCCCAACCTTAACCTCGCCAATGGCAATCTGCATCTGATGTCCACCTTCGTGCACAATGGTGACATGTTTTGGTTGTAGGCCCATGAGTTTTTTAATGGCGGATGAAGTATTGCCCTTTGCTTTTTCTTCCAAAAGTTTACCCAATAGGATAAAAGCAATCACAATACCCGCAGCTTCAAAATATACATGAGAGTGAATGCCAAAACTGTGCATCAGGTCGGGAAACAGCGTGATTAAAACACTATAAACGTAGGCTGTTCCAGTACTCACGGCCACCAAAGTATCCATGTTGGCCGAGCGATGTTTGGCCTGCTTCCAAGCGCCTACAAAAAACTGTCTGCCAAAAACAAGTAGCATCGGCGTTGATAATGCCCACATGATATAGTTGGCGTAGGGCATGTCCATAAAAAACATTCCGATAATAAAGAGAGGAACAGCTAATATTAGGGCGCTAATGGCTTTTTTTCTCAATTTTTGAAACTGATTGGCCTTGATTTCATTTAACGATTCCTTAGCTTCGTTGCCATCCTCTATCAATAGGTCGTAACCACCAGCTTGTACCGCTTTTTTCAGCTCCTGTGCTGTAACCAAACTAGGAATGTATTCTACTTTGGCAGAAGTATTGGCATAGTTCACTTCAGCTTTTACCACACCAACCTGACCATTTAAGATGGCTTCGGTATTGGCGGCGCAAGAGGCGCAGGACATATCCGTAACCGGAAAAGTCTGTTTGATTGTAGTGACGTCATAACCTAAGTCCCTAATTTGTTTTACCGCTCCCTGAACAGCTTCCTCTGGGTATTTTTTGGCTGTAATTACAGCTCTTTGGTTGTTAAGCTCAACCTGATGGGTGTTAACTTCCTTAACATTTTCAAGCCCTTTGTCAACAATCAAAGCACAATGTTCGCTCTCCACATTTTCTAGTGGAATATAGATGGCATCTGTCGTTTTCATCTTTCAAAAATTTCTAATACAAAATTAGCTCGAACTACTAGGCTAAACGTTACAGGATTTTAACAAACTATTACATCATTTTCTTTTTAGGGATAAAAACTTAATATAGAATTAATATTGTACCAATTTAGTTTTTGGTTCATTTTCTTTATATTTGTGAATATAGAATGAATTTATGAGTCAAGAAGTGTTAGAGATTTCAGTGATGGTAGACGAACAGTTTGACGTGAATTTTAATCTTACGAGCGGTATTTTAGGGGTAATTCTGGGTATTTTTGAAGGTTAAGACACGTCATTGATTTCGATTTTGCCAAGCGGGCAGCCCTGCCTGTTAACTATTCCTATGCCTAATTTATCGGCAGCTATTCTTTTGACTTAACTCACTAAAGACTTTCCGTATATTTGCAGCAATGAGCAGAAAAAGAAAAAATACTGAACCCATCAGAATTTCGGGTTTGAGTATTATTGATATTGCCGAAGAAGGCAAAGGAGTGGGCAAAGCCGAAGAATTAGTGATTTTCGTAGATAAAGCCGTTCCTGGCGATGTGGTAGATGTACGTTTGGTAAAGAAAAAGAAAAACTTTGCCGAGGCAGTGATCGAAACCCTACACACGCCATCCGCTTTGCGCCAAGAATCATTTTGTAGCCACTTTGGTACCTGTGGCGGCTGTAAATGGCAACACATGCAGTATGATGCGCAGCTAACCTATAAACAAAAAAGCGTTGAATCTGCTTTACAACGTTTAGGGAAAATAGATGTGAGCGGTATTGAACCCATTCTAGGTTCTGCCGAAAACCAATATTACCGTAATAAGCTAGAATTTACCTTCTCTAACAAACGTTGGTTGGATAGCAAGGACATGGCCGAAGAAGCTGAAGGCAGAGAGATGAATGCGCTTGGCTTTCATGTTCCAGGCAGATTTGATAAGATTTTGGGCGTAGATCATTGCTATTTGCAAGCAAATCCAAGTAACGATATTCGTTTGAAAGTGAGGGACTATGCCCTAAAGCACAACCTAAGCTTTTACGATTTGCGTAATCACGAAGGGGCCATGCGTAACCTGATCATCCGTACGGCGAGTACTGGCGAAGTGATGGTAGGGGTGGTTTTTGCTTATGCTACACAGGAACAAATCGATGGTTTGATGGCTTACCTTAAAGCTACTTTCCCGGAAATCACCTCATTGCAATACATCGTTAATCATAAAAAGAACGACACCATTTTTGATCAAGAGGTTGTTACCTATGCAGGCCGCGACCATATTTTTGAGGAAATGGCCCTGGGAAATGGCGAGAGCGTAAAATACAAGATTGGCATCAAATCATTCTATCAAACCAACTCTGCACAAGCTTATGAGCTATATCGTATCACCAAAGAATTTGCCGATTTAAAAGGGGATGAGTTGGTTTACGATCTATATACTGGTGCAGGAACCATTGCCAATTTTGTAGCACATAGCGCAAAACAAGTGGTTGGTGTGGAGTACGTGCCTTCGGCCATTGAAGATGCGAAGTTTAACTCGGAGCTAAATGGCATTAACAATACGATATTCTACGCGGGAGATATGAAAGATATCCTCACCAGAGAATTTATTGATCAGCACGGTAAGCCCAATGTAGTCATTACCGACCCTCCTAGAGCTGGGATGCATGCAGATGTGGTTGAGCGATTGCTGGAAATGGAGGCAGAGAAAATTGTTTACGTAAGTTGTAATGCAGCTACGCAAGCTCGTGATTTGGCACTGCTTACCGAAAAATATGAAGTGGCCCGAATTAAGCCTGTAGATATGTTCCCTCATACACAGCACGTGGAAAACGTGGTTTTACTCAAACTCAAATAAGATGAAAAATTGCGGGTTATTGTTCCTCACGGTCATGATATTGTTCGCCTGTCAAAATAAGAGAACCAACAAGGTAGAGGTAACCAGTAAAACCTTTATCATGGACTCCGAAAAGCAGGAATTGGATACCGTCATTTTAGGAGAGAAAGATACCGCGATTATTGTAAAAGACAAATTAGATACGGACGATACTGGAGGTAAAAAAGACCGCTACGAAATCAATATCATGTTTGCAAATAAGAAATGGCCAACCTTGAAATTCAGTGAAGCTATTGGAGCCGACCTGTATGTGGTTGACGATATTGATGGTGACCATAAGCCCGAGCTATTGCTGAGGCCAGAATGGTTTAGCAGCTGTTGGTCAAGTATTAATCTTTTCAGCTTAAAAGAGGGTGCTTGGAAAATCGTGAAAAAAGGTAGTATGTATTTTTGCGCAGACGAGTATCCCTTGTCTAAGAGAATAGAAAAGCATCACGACAAATATTATCTGCTGACCGATAGTTTGGCAGATGACCAGTTTGTGATACAAAAACAAGAAATTAAGTTTTAAAATATGGAATCAGAAGAGTTGTTAGGAAACTTAAATCCCAATGGTAATGAGCCTAAGCAAGAGAAAAAGCAAAGCCCATTGGTAAGTTTAGAGAAAGACTTGGAGTTTTACGCCGAATCTATCAAAGAAGTGGCGGTAGAGATTATGGTGGAAGGAATTTCGCAAGCACCAATTTTTATTGCACACCAACACGAGGTGAAAATTGGAGAAATGATTTTAAATAGGGAGGAACTAAATACCAATTGGACTATTCAAGCTTCGACCCTTGAAGAGTTTATTGAAAAAGGGATTATTCTGCCAAATAAAAAAGAACATTTTCTGAAGAACTATAAAAAGCCAGAAGATTTTATGTGCGTGTTTGTAGTGGTGCCAGAAGGTGCTAACTTTATCTATTATCCATACACCAAGAAATAAAATAGCCAATGCTGTATCCACAACATTGGCTCTGCAATTAACCAATTACGCAGTTTGTTTTTCAAGCAGGCAGCTATCACTTTTTGAGGGATAGCTGCCTGCTTTTTAATTTGATAAGATTAGTTGGCGTGGGTAATGTCGCCACTTTTCGAATTCGAAGTTTTTTTCAAAGAAGCATTGCCTTTGTAGGTAATATCGCTTCCTCCACTTGCAGCCGCAGTAAGTCCTTTGTTTACATAAATGTCTACGTCGGCACCACCGCTACTGTTTACCTGGGCGTAGTCTACTTTAAAATCAAAAGCGTTGATGTCGCTTCCACCACTGGCACTAATGGTCATGTTTTCGGCAGAACCTTTAAGCTCAATGTCTGCACCACCACTAACCGCAATTTTAATATCCTTACAAGTAAGGCTTAGTTTAATGTCGGCGCCACCACTTGCTGCCAGTGATAGATGATCTGTTCTTAATTGGCCATCAATATAAACATCGGCGCCACCGCTAGCGGCTAGGCTGTTCAGGTTTTTAAAGGTAACATATACATCAATGGTTCTACCTTTAAATAAACGCGACCAGTTAACACCCTCTTTATATTTGATGGAAATGCTGCGGTCATTTTTCTCAACAACTACATCCTTAATTACTTCTTCTTCCCCTTTGATCACCAGACTCTCTGTGTTGCCCTGTTTCAAATGAAGATTAATCCCGCTGCTTACACCAATGCCGCTAAAGTCGCTTACAGAAACCTGTCTGCTACTTTGGGCAAATACATTAATGCAGGTAAAGCCGCAGAGGAAGAAAAGGATAAATGTTAGATTTGTTTTAAGTGTTCGTGAATTTTTCATTGTTCAAGTGGTTTTGTTGATAAGACGCTTGTAACTTACTAAACGTTGCGCCTATAACTAAAAAAAAATCAATATTTGATATTGAGGCTTAAAATCGTTCTTTTGTAAATGCTAAAGCACAATCATATG
The DNA here is from genome assembly GCF_039594775.1 of Pedobacter sp. Classification (GTDB taxonomy): domain Bacteria; phylum Bacteroidota; class Bacteroidia; order Sphingobacteriales; family Sphingobacteriaceae; genus Pedobacter. The sequence goes on from NZ_JBCNMT010000005.1 coordinate 316,095, forward strand.
CCCCAAAATCAAGTCCTTATTTTAGACAAGAAACAGATTCAGCAAAAAATCAATAGAATTGCTTATCAAATCCTGGAAGACAACCTAGATGAAAAAGAAATCATACTTGCAGGCATTTGGGATAGGGGCTATAAATTGGCAGTGAGGTTGCAGAAAACCCTAAATGAAATTTCTGAATTTAAGACCACTTTATTGCGTATAGACCTGGAAAAGCAGAGCAGCAAACTGGTGGCAAAAACCGACCTGCCCGAAAGCAATTGGAAAAATAAGGTCATTATCCTAGTAGATGATGTATTAAACAGCGGCAAAACTTTGGCCTACGGTTTAGGTGTTTTCTTAAATACGCCCCATAAGAAAATTAGAACCGTGGTTTTGGTAGATAGAAGCCATAAGATATTTCCTATTGCCACTGATTTTGTAGGCCTAGAGCTAGCTACGATCTTAAAAGAACATGTAGATGTAATTATGGATGTAGAAGGCGAAGAGGATAGGGTTTATTTAAGTTAATCAAAAAAATAGCATTCAGTATAAGAAAGGCGGGTTCAAAAAACCTACCTTTTTCTTTTCCTGTTAATTACATATTCTTCTATTGCTTCTTTAGTAGTAAGCCAGTTTTTGCCCTCTTTGTAAGCATCTATTTTGCCTTGCCTTGCCAATAAGCTAATGTATTCTTGTCCGTAAGGAAAGCTTGGCTCGGAAACAATACTTGAGATTGGTTCGTAATCATCATAGCTTTTGCCTGGTAACGAATTAATATACATATTTAAAGATCGCTCGGTTGCTTGTAGCATCAATAAACAAAGCTTATGATAGCTTCCCTTGTTGGCTTGATTAAGCGCTTCGTAGTATTTTTTCCTGTCATTTTTAAGGATAATCGCAGGCGGAAACCCTTTTCTCATTAATAAAAGGTTCATCGCTAAACGAACAGTACGACCATTTCCATCAAAAAAGGGATGTATCCAAACCAGTTTGTGGTGAAATAATGTAGCTAGAACTAAATCATTAGCATTAATGGGGTTGGTATTTGCAAAAGCGACCAGCTCATCAAAAAGATCAGGAATTATTTTCGCATTTGGAGGCGTGAAATTTGCACCAACAATACGAATACCCCCGTTTCTCAATCGTCCCGCAAATTCATCTTCAATATTTTTTAAGATATAGCCATGTAAGTTTAAGATGTCAATACTTCTCAAGGTATAATCAGGGTTGACCAAGCTGTATAAATAATCTATTGCTTTTTCGTGGTTGATTACCTCAAAATGCTCTCTTAGAGATTTTCCTCCAACAGTAATTCCTTCTTCTAAAATAAGCTGGGTTTCAAGAAGGTTGAGCGTGTTACCTTCAATACTGTTGGAATTGTATGTCCATTCAAGGTTAAGTTGAGCTTTTATTTTTTGCAATACGGTATTTGGCAAAGGCCTAGATTGGTCAATCTTTGCTTTTTTTTTGTATAGCCGTTCTATTTGTGGCTTTAATTCTTCTAAATCTTTTAAATCAAAATCCCACATCTCATTAATATCGTTATCAAATTTAATTATTTTATCCGATATTAAAAATTTTGTTTAATTTAAACTTCTTCTGTGTACCTTTGTATATTCATTATGGGCTATAATTTAAAAGTAACAATAGATAAATCTTCGGGTTTCTGTTTTGGAGTAGTGTATGCCATTGATATGGCCGAAGATATTCTAGACAGAGAAGAATATTTGTATTGTCTGGGTGATATTGTTCATAATGATGAAGAAGTAGAACGCCTAAGAGCGAAAGGACTTAGGATCATTGATCATGAAAGGCTGAAGGAACTTCGCAACGAAAAAGTATTGATCAGAGCACATGGGGAAGCACCTTCTACCTATGAGCTGGCCTTGGCAAATAATCTTACGCTGATTGATGCTTCCTGCCCAGTAGTGCTCAAGCTACAAAACCGTATCAAAAACTCCCACGACGATGATGAACAGATTCTAATTTTTGGAAAGCATGGTCATGCCGAAGTGATTGGTCTGCAAGGTCAAACGGATGGGAAGGCTCTGGTTTTTATGGATATTGCCGAACTTGACAATGTTGAGCTCCCAAGTAAGTTTACGCTGTATAGCCAAACCACTAAAAGCGTCGATAAATTCTATCAGATCAAAGACGAGCTGATCAAAAGAGGTTACGAGGTAAAAGCAAACGACACCATTTGTAGACAGGTTTCTAACCGTTACGAAGAACTGGAGGAATTTGTGAAAGACTTTGATAAGATCATATTCGTTTCCGGTAAAAAATCTTCCAACGGAAAAGTGCTGTACGACGTATGCAAAAAATATAACGACGAGTCTTATTTCATTTCAAATGTAGAAGAATTAAATAAAGACTGGTTCCAGCCTAACGATCGTGTAGGTATCTGTGGGGCAACATCAACACCCATGTGGCTCATGGAAAATGTAAAAGCACAGCTAGAACAGTTTTAATTGCTGCCGAAAATTTAGCTAGGTTAAACACTTGACAGTTTACAAGTAAACGGCTAATGCCAACTGAAAACTTTTATGTCTCTTCTGTGTCTTAAAATCTAAAATCGTGTCCCTAAAATCGCAAATCAAGTTATATTTGCGGCAAATAAGAAAATTAATGGCCAAGAAAGGTATATTGCTAGTTAATCTGGGTACTCCAGATAGTCCAGAAGTAAAAGATGTAAGAAAGTATCTTGATCAATTTTTAATGGATGAACGGGTGATTGATATCCCAAAACTTAATAGGACACTATTGGTTAAAGGGATAATTGTACCTTTCCGTAGCCCTAAAACTGCAAAGCTCTATAAAAAAATCTGGGATGAAAAAGGTTCACCTTTGCTTTACTATAGTGAACAGCAAGCTAAAATGCTGCAAGATAAGCTGGGTAGCGAATATCAGGTGGAGTTAGCGATGCGCTATCAAAGCCCATCAATAGAAGGTGCTTTGGAGAATTTAAAAAAGGGATTGGTAAGCAGTATAAAAGTAATCCCTCTATTTCCTCAATATGCTTCAGCTAGTACAGGTTCAGTTTTACAGCTAGTGATGGAACTGTTGAGCAAATGGCCAACCATACCGCCAGTGTCTTTTGTGAATTCATTTCATGACAATGATTTAATGCTGGAAATATTTGCAGATAATGCACGTAAACATGGTGTTGAAAATTATGATCACGTATTGTTTAGCTTTCACGGCCTACCACAAAGACAAATGACCAAATCAGACCATACTGGGAAGTATTGTTTGAAAGTGAATAACTGCTGTGAAAATTATAACAATGCGAATAAGTTCTGTTATTCGGCTCAATGCCATAATACCGCGAAACTTTTAGCAGAAAAATTAGAGCTTTCCCGTGAAAATTATTCAGTTTGCTATCAATCGCGTCTAGGAAAGGAACCTTGGATACAGCCCTATACTACAGATGTATTGAAGAAGCTGGCTGCTGAAGGCAAAAAGCGTCTTTTGGTATTTAGCCCAGCATTTGTAGCTGATTGTCTAGAAACCATTTATGAAATTACCGTAGAATATAACGAAGAATTTAAGGAGCTTGGTGGTGAAAAGGTACAACTGGTAGAAAGCTTAAATACCGACGAAAGATTTATTGAGGTCTTGGCTAAAATGTCGATATAATGGATAACAAACACTTAGAAAAACTCGAATTTTTAACCCGAAGAACTGAAGGCGAATACCAAGCTTTCCTATACGATTGTGATGGTACATTGGCCGATAATATGCTGGCCCATAAAATGGCCTACGAAGAAGTTGCCGCAAATTATGGTGTTGGGCTGGATTTAAATATGGTAGATGAATTTGCGGGGATGCCAACCGCTCTTTTTGCTCAGGAAATTACCAAGAGATACGGAGTGCCTTTGCCAGATACTTTTGCAAGTGAGAAATCGCAGATTTTTATCGATAAATATATTGAACAAACACAACCTATTTCGTACGTTGCCGAGCATTTGAAAAACCATGTGGGTAAAGTTAAAATAGCCGTGGTTTCTGGTGGAAGTAGAAAAACCGTGACCAAAACCCTCACTGTGCTGGGCTTAATAGATCTGATTGATGTAATGGTTTGTGCTGGCGAAACGCCAAAAGGTAAGCCCGCTCCGGATCCGTTTTTGGCAGCTGCCGAAGCGCTTGGTGTAGACCCCAAAAAGTGTATCGTTTTTGAAGATGCAGAACTAGGGGTACAAGGAGCTATTGCTGCGGGTATGGATTGGGTGCGCGTGGATCAGATCTAACTTTCGAAAATTTTCTTGATGATCATTTCAGTAGCACCTTTTTGATGCGCTACGTAGTTCTTTGCTAGTATTCCGCTTTCATGTGTTAGGTAATATTCAAAAGCAGCAATAAGTTCTTCAGCGTTGTTGATGCTTTTTGCAGCACCAATTTCTATTAAGTCCTTTGCTTCTTGGAATTTCTGATAGTTAGGCCCAAATATTACCGGAAGGCTAAATGCCGCGGCTTCTAAAGTATTGTGTATTCCTACACCAAATCCCCCACCTATATAAGCAATTTTGCCATATTGATATAAAGAGGATAGCATACCGATGTTGTCGATGATTAAAACTTGTGATCCGATTTCAGCGGTTGCCTCTATATTTAATTTGGAAAACCTTAAGCTATTTGGAAATAAATCGGCAATGGCATTGATATGGGCTTCATGAATTTCGTGCGGTGCAATAATCAATTTCCAATTCGGGTTTTTTGCAGCTAAATGGACCAATAGTTTTTCATCCTCTGGCCAAGTGCTGCCCGCTATCAAGACCGGGGCCTCACCGCAAAACTTTTCAATCAGCGGAAGATGTTTTGGTGTTTGTGAATTTTCGTAAACGCGATCAAACCTGGTATCGCCACTAATATCAACGTTGTTAATGCCAATGCTTTTCAGTAGCATAGCACTTTCTTCATTTTGTACAAAAAAGTGTTTCACGCATTTCAATACATTTCTGTAAAAGCCACCATATGTCTTAAAAAAGATTTGGTTTGGACGGAAAATACCTGATATAATGTAAAGAGGAATGTTTTGTCTTGCTAAAGCCTTAAAGTAGTTTGGCCAAAACTCATATTTGGTAAATATGGCCATTTTGGGATTTACCAATTTTACAAATCGATTAGCTTTTGCAATGGTATCCAAAGGAAGATAAAAGATGCCGTCGGCCAAAGCATAATTCTTTCTGATTTCATATCCCGAAGGTGAAAAGAAGGTAACGATTATTTTTTCGTTGGGTTTTGAAGATTTAATGCGCTCCAATACCGGTCGGCCCTGCTCAAATTCACCTAATGAGGCAAAATGAAACCAAATAGGTCTTTCGTTAGCATTAACTTTAGCTGCAATATGTTCAAAAATACCTTTTCGACCATCTACAAAAAGCTTTGCTTTAGCATTAAAAAGTGATGCCAATCTTACCAGAAGGCCATAAATTAACATACTAATGTTGTAAAGCCAATACATATTGCTGCATAATTTGTTATCTTCGCTCGAAGATAGATATTAATGTTAAAAACAATCCAAAATATATGAAGATAGCTGTAATCGGTACGGGTTACGTAGGTTTGGTAACAGGTACATGTTTGGCCGAAACGGGCAATAATGTCATTTGTGTAGATATTGTTGAAGAGAAGGTGAATAAGATGAAGGCAGGACAACTACCTATTTACGAACCAGGTTTAGATGTACTTTTCCATCGTAACATAGCGCAAAACAGATTGTCTTTTACAACCAATCTTGCAGAAGCCGTTAAAGAGGCTCAAATTATTTTTATGGCTTTACCTACTCCTCCAGGAGGTGATGGTGCCGCCGACCTTTCTTATATTTTGGGAGCAGCGAAGGATATTGCCAAGTTAATCACAGAATATAAGGTAATCGTAAACAAATCTACCGTGCCTGTTGGTACTGCAGATAAAGTAGCGGCTGTTTTTACAGCAAATACTAAGGTGGAAGTAGATGTGGTTTCTAACCCAGAGTTTTTACGTGAAGGTGTAGCGGTGGATGATTTTATGAAACCTGATCGTGTAGTCATTGGAACAACCAGTGAAAAAGCGAAAAAGCTAATGGGCGAACTATATGCGCCTTACGTACGTCAGGGGAACCCAATTTATTATATGGATGAACGTTCTTCTGAATTGACAAAATATGCGGCAAACTCGTTTTTGGCAACAAAAATCACTTTCATGAATGAGATTGCCAATTTATGTGAAATTGTAGGAGCTGATGTAGATATGGTTCGTAAGGGTATTGGTTCTGACGACAGGATCGGTAAAAGATTTTTATTCCCAGGAATTGGCTATGGAGGTAGTTGCTTCCCTAAAGATGTACAAGCTTTAGAGAAAGCGGCAGTTGAGCATCAATACGATTTTAAGATTTTAAAAGCCGTGATGGATGTGAACGAAAAGCAAAAGACCGTTTTAACCGAAAAGGTGCTGAAATATTTCAAAGGCGATATCAAAGGCAAAAAGTTTGCGCTTTGGGGCCTAGCTTTTAAACCAGAGACGGATGATATTCGTGAAGCACCAGCTTTGTACATCATCGACGATTTATTGGCCGCAGGAGCAGAAGTTACCGTATTTGACCCAGAAGCTATAGAAAATGTTAAAGCATTGGTGGGCGATAAGATCAGTTATGCTAAAGATCAATATGAGGCTTTAGAAGGTGCGAATGCCTTATTGATCGCTACAGAGTGGTCGGTATTCCGTAATCCAGATTTTGAAAAAATGGATGAAATCCTAAAAAGCAAAGTTGTTTTTGACGGGCGTAACCTGTTTGATTTGCAAAAAATGATAGACCTAGGTTATTATTACAACAGTATTGGTCGTAAAATTGTTAGCTAATGGAACGTAAAAGAGTATTGATTACTGGTGCTGCCGGATTTTTAGGGTCACACCTTTGTGATAGATTTATCAAAGAAAATTGCCATGTGATTGGGATGGATAACCTTATTACTGGAGATCTGCAAAATATTGAGCACTTGTTCAAGTTGGAGAATTTTGAGTTTTACAACCACGATGTTTCCAAGTTTGTTCACGTTCCGGGGAAATTAGATTATATCCTGCACTTCGCTTCGCCGGCAAGTCCTATTGATTATTTGAAGATTCCTATCCAAACTTTAAAAGTTGGCTCATTGGGAACGCATAATTTATTAGGCTTGGCTAGAGCAAAAGGTGCAAGAATGCTGATTGCTTCAACCTCTGAAGTATATGGCGACCCAAACGTAAACCCTCAGCCCGAAGAATACTGGGGTAATGTAAACCCAGTTGGTCCACGTGGCGTATATGATGAAGCCAAGCGTTTTCAGGAGGCTATAACTATGGCCTACCATACTTTTCATGGCGTAGAAACCCGCATTGTACGTATTTTTAATACTTACGGGCCTCGTATGCGACTGAATGACGGAAGGGTTTTGCCTGCATTTATTGGTCAGGCATTAAGAGGAGAAGACTTGACCGTTTTTGGGGATGGTAGTCAAACACGTTCTTTTTGCTATGTAGATGATTTGATCGAAGGGATATACCGTTTATTGCAATCTGACTATGCCAGTCCGGTAAACATTGGTAACCCCGATGAAATTACCATCAAGCAGTTTTGCGAAGAGATCATCAAGTTGACAGGTACCGATCAGAAAATTGTTTATAAGCCATTGCCTCAGGACGACCCGAAACAGCGTAGACCTGATATTACCAAGGCAAAGCAATTGCTGAATTGGGAGCCAAAAGTGAATAGGGCAGAAGGTTTAAAGATTACTTACGAGTATTTCAAATCACTATCAGCAGAAGCGCTGGCCAAAATAGAACATAAAGACTTTACTACTTACAATAAATAAGCAAACGCATGGCGAAAATATTGGTTACTGGAGGCATAGGTTACATTGGTTCACATACGGTAGTAGAATTGCATAATGCAGGCTACGAAGTGGTGATTGTGGATAACTTAGCCAATTCGAGTATCAAAATACTTGATCAATTACATCAGATCACAGGAAAGTATCACGAGTTTATCGAACTAGATTTACAAGATGCCGCTGCGGTGAACGGTTTTGCGGAACAGCACCCAGATGTAGCAGGAATCATCCATTTTGCAGCATATAAAGCAGTTGGCGAATCGGTACAAGAACCTTTGAAATACTACAAAAACAATTTCTACAGTTTAATCAATTTGTTAACTGCATACCCTACTGCCAACTTTGTTTTTTCATCTTCATGTACCGTATATGGCCAGCCAGATAGGCTGCCTGTAACCGAAGATAGCGAAGTGAAAAAGGCAGAATCGCCTTATGGCAACACTAAGCAGGTAGCGGAGGAAATTTTAAGGGAAACCGTTAAGGCAACACCAGGTCTTAATGTAGTTTCGTTACGTTATTTTAATCCAGTTGGTGCACATGCTACCGCTTTAATTGGTGAGTTGCCAAATGGAGTGCCTCAAAACCTAGTGCCTTTCATCACCCAGTCGGCCATTGGTAAAAGAGGCCCTATTCAGGTTTTTGGTGATGATTATAATACGCCAGATGGTTCTGCTATTCGTGACTATATCCACGTGGTAGATTTAGCAAAAGCACATGTTGCTGCCATAAAATTGCTGACCGATGGAAAGATTGACGGTTACGATGTATTTAACTTGGGTACAGGAAAAGGTTCATCGGTATTGGAAATCATTAATGCATTCGAGCAATCTACTGGCGAAAAGTTAAACTACCAGATTGCGCCTAGGAGAGAAGGTGATATCGAACAGATTTATGGTGATGTAAGCAAATCTAAAGCAATTTTAGGCTGGCAAACTGAGCTAGATTTGAACGAGATGATGCGCTCTGCTTGGGAATGGGAAAAATACCTTCGCGATAATCCATTTTAGATAAAATGAAACTTAGTGAGCACAAAGATTTGAAGAAAGAAATATTGGCCCTGCCCGTAAAAGAGAAAGACAAACTGCTTTTACGCTTGGTGGCTAAGGACAAAGTGCTTACTGAACATTTACATTTTTTATTGTTAGAAGATGAAAGCAACCTTAATGATAGGGTTGCTTTTATTAAAAATGAAGTCACTGAGGTATTGGAAGAACTAAACACCACTCCAAAAACTAGTGCAAAAGATACCTTGCTGTTACTTCGTAAGCTCGCTAAGCAAATCAATCATTTTTATAAGGTCACCAAAGCAGATTTCGAAGAGGTGGAATTGAAACTGTTGATGTTTAACCTGGCTCCTATGAGCTTTAGATATAAGGTTTACTCCTTGTCTAAAAATCATGAGCAGTTATTGGCCAATTACGTGGTGAAAGCCATCTTGATGTTATTGCGTAAGTTCGAAAAACTACATGAGGATCTGCAATTTGATCTAAAAGAAGAACTAAACGCTTTGCTTGCAAAGGTCTATGGTAGTTATATCTCGAAAACGGCACTTGATTTAGGCCTGCCTAAGCAGGTTGATTAATGACTTTAGCCACTTATTTTTTAATTTCACAAAGTGTTTGGTCTGTTTAAAAAGCGAATTAAATTACCCGAAGTCGACTTTTCTGCGATAGGGGCCGATATGCATTCGCATATCATTCCTGGTATTGATGATGGCGCACCTAATTTGGAGGCTTCATTAGCGATGGCCAGAAAATATGTGGCAATGGGCTTTAAAAAAGTCATTGCTACACCGCATGTCATGGCCGATTTTTACAGGAATACTCCCGATAGCATTCATAAGGGACTAGATATTTTGAAGCAAGGATTATTACAAAACCAGATTGATTTGGAGGTAGAAGCGGCAGCGGAATACTATTTGGATGAAACCTTTTTCAATAAATTGGCACGAAAGGAAGTTTTAGGCTTTGGGAATAATTACCTGCTATTCGAACTTTCATACATCAATCAGCCGCCCAATATAATCGATGTGCTGTTTAAAATTCAAGATGCGGGGTTTTATCCTGTTTTGGCACATCCAGAACGTTACCCCTACTATCATGGAAGTATTGAAAACTATCAGCAAATAAAAGATAGTGGTTGCTTTTTGCAATTAAATACCATTTCGCTAACAGGTTACTATGGTAAAGGTGTAAAAAAGGCGGCGGATAGCTTGGTTGATCAGCGTTGTATCTCATTTTTGGGTAGCGATATGCATCACTTAAGACATGCGAAAGCCTTAGAAGAAAGTCTAAACTTGTCAAGAGTGGAAGAGTTGCTAAAGCAAGGCCAGTTGAACAATCTGCTGTTATGATTTTGCCAAAAGCACTTGCTTTAAAAGGTAAACCTTATTAAAGTGGAAATACTTTTGCCTATCATGAAATGATAAAGGCAAAAGATTGTAGCGGAAAGAAGGGCTATCGTTGCGGAAGCACCTTTAAATTCGCTTTTCTAAAAAGATTACTCGTAACGTAAAGCTTCTACTGGATCAAGTTTCGATGCTTTTTTGGCAGGATAATAGCCGGAAACAACACCAACCAATACACATAAAGCTAGGCCAAGCCCTATGAAAAGCCAAGGAATAATGAAACCACCGCCCATTACCAGCGAAATAATATTACCTATGGCAATGCCCAGCAATATGCCCAGTACGCCGCCGAGTAAGCAAATTACTATGGCTTCGATAAGAAACTGCCTTCTGATCACAGCTGGATTTGCACCAATGGCTTTTCTGATTCCTATTTCTCGTGTACGTTCTGTAACAGATACCAGCATAATATTCATTAATGCGATGGATGCACCTAGCAGGGTAATGATACCAATGCTTACACCGCCATAGACTACTACTTGTAAGTTTTCTATTAGAGTTTGGGCAACCGCATCACTTTTCGTAATTTCAAAATTGTTGCCTTCGCCGATTTTTATTTTTCTGATACTTCTAAAGGTAGAAGTAGACTCGCCAATAACATTATCTATCAGATCGGCATTCGGAACCAGTACTGTAATGGTGTAAGATGGATTGGCATTGGCATTAATAACTTTGGCTTTAAATAGCGGTACATATACAGCCCTGTCTACATTAGCGCCCATGCCCGAACCTTTGCTGGCCAACACGCCAATTACCCGCAAACGGTTATTGCCCGCATTGATTACTTTATCCAAAGGGTCGCTATTTTTAAATAAGGTCTTGGCAATTTCTGAACCAATAACGCAAATATTAGGGCCGCTCAGCGATTCGGCACTATTGAAGTTTCTGCCTTGCCCAAGTTCCAAACCCTGTGCTGCTAGTCCATTTTCATCTATACCCCTAATGTTAATGTTGGGGTTGGTTTTTTCTTGTCCATATTTTACGGTAGCCCCATTACTGGCAAACACGCTAATAGATACGCTAGCAGGAGCATTTAATCTTTCCTTGAATTTTAGGGCGTCTTCATACCTGATAGGCTTATAGCTCTTAGGCCTTTGTCCTGGGCCTCCAATACGAATATTGGTGCCGCGGTTTCTAATGGTGAATGCATTGGCACCCATGCTGGAAAAAGCATCGGTCATTTTCTTCTCAATGGCATCAATGGTAGTTAATATGCCCACTAACGCCGATATGCCAATGGCAATAATAAGTGCGGTAAGAAAAGTACGCAAACGGTTACTCTTAATGGATTGCATCGCTAGTCGTACGTTTTCTTTATAATTCATTTTGGTATATTGGATAGTTAAGATATCAATTAATATGAAGACTCTGGTCTACAATATTACAACCTTTGGCTTATATCATTAACCTTTAGTAGTAAAAATAAAAAGTCCCGTTGTTAAGACAACGAGACCTTTTAAAATGTTACAATATTTTTTGCTTATACAGAGAAGCTTGTTCCACAACCACAAGTGCTGGCCGCATTTGGATTGTTAAAAGTGAAGCCTCTAGCATTTAGGCCATCTTGCCAATCTATTTGCATTCCTAAAAGATACATTTGGTGGGCTTTGTGCATAAATACTTTAATGCCTTCAATGAAGAACTCCTGGTCGCCTTCTTTCTTTTGGTCAAAACCTAAAATATAGTTCATGCCTGAGCAGCCTCCGCCCTCAACGCCAACTCTAAGCCCAAAATCATCAGCAATTTCTTGTTGGTCTTTTAGTTTTATCAGTTCTTTAACAGCGCCTTCGGTAAAGGTTACAGGTGCAAAGCTAGTTTCAACAGTGTTACTCATCTTATTTAAAATTATGACAAACAAATATAAATATTTATGTACATTTTTGCCTGTCGTTTTGGCTAATATTACGATGCATAAACAAAACTGAAAATGGATTTAGGTAAATTTCTTTTAAACTCAACAAGCCTAGCGGTAGGAGGTACATTTATAGTGGTAGTGGTCTATTATATGGTGAGAAACGATGTGATGAGGTATTTGAGTTCAAGAAATAGTAGTGTTGTGCCCGCGGATGATAAAAGTAATTTGCTGAATTTACGTTTGCAAGCACATGAGCGGATGATCATTTTTGTGGATCGTATTAATCCATCTAACCTGCTTTTGAGATTGTATCAGCAGGGCATTGAGGTTGGTGCTTTACAGGTGATGGCCATCAATGAGATCAAGACTGAGTTTCAGCATAACATTACACAGCAACTTTATATTGAAGCGGCTACTTGGAATGTCGTTCGCAAATTGAAAGATGATACGATTGCCATGGTAAATAATGCCGTGAAAAATTTGCCTGCTGAAGCATCGGGAAGAGAATTGAGCAAAAAGGTGCTTAATTACATGAGCGAGATAGAAGAGAATCCTTACGAATTGGCTATTGGCTTAATTAAACAGGATATACATAAATTATTTTGAGGTTAACTGTTTGAATTGGTTAACTGGATGATTGACAGTATGCTCGAACGATTAGCCGATTGGACAAATAAATAATTGACCAAATGCCCACTAACCAAATACCATTTAAACCATGGACAAAAAATATACTACCACATCCGGAATAGAAATAAAGAATGTATATACCACTGCGCCAAAAAATGAGGAACTGCCTGGGCAATTCCCTTTTACTAGAGGTATACAGAAAGACATGTATCGTGGTAGGTTATGGACCATGCGCCAATATGCTGGTTTTTCAACCGCCGAGGAATCTAATAAACGTTACCATTATTTATTGGCACAGGGAACCATGGGGCTATCGGTAGCTTTTGATTTGCCTACCCAAATTGGTTACGATTCTGATGATGAGATGGCAGAGGGTGAAGTAGGAAAGGTTGGGGTAGCCATTGACTCATTGAAAGACATAGAAATTCTGTTTGATGGCATAACGTTACAGCAGATCACTACTTCTATGACCATAAATGCCACGGCATCTATATTATTGGCGATGTACATTGCCCTGGCAAAAAAACAAGGTGCTGATTTGAAACAAATATCTGGAACGATACAGAATGATATATTAAAGGAGTACGCGGCTCGAGGGACCTATATTTATCCGCCTAAGCCATCCATGCGTATCATTACCGATATTTTTGAATATTGTAGTAAAGAATTGCCAAAGTGGAATACCATTTCCATTTCGGGATACCATATTCGTGAAGCTGGTTCTACTGCGGTGCAGGAATTGGCCTTTACTTTGGCTAATGGTAAGGCTTATTTAAATGCAGCATTGCAGAAAGGATTAGACATTAATGTTTTTGCTAAGCGATTGTCGTTCTTCTTCAATTGCCATAATAATTTCTTTGAAGAGATTGCGAAGTTCCGAGCTGCGAGGCGCATGTGGGCAAATATCACCAAAAACTTGGGGGCTACAGACGAAAAGGCTATGATGCTCCGTTTTCATACGCAGACCGGAGGTTCAACGCTCACTGCACAGCAACCATTGAATAATGTAATCAGGGTTTCAAACCAGGCTTTGGCGGCAGTATTAGGTGGTACACAGTCGTTACATACCAATGGTTACGATGAAGCTTTGTCGTTGCCTACAGAGGCTGCGGCTAAAATTGCTTTACGTACACAACAGGTTATAGCCTTTGAAAGTGGTGTAACCGATACGGTGGATCCTTTGGCGGGTTCCTATTTTATAGAAACGTTAACTGATGAGATAGAAGCGGCGGCTACCATATATATAGATAAGATCGATGTAATGGGCGGTTCGGTAAATGCTATTGAGAATGGCTATATCCAACAGGAAATTGCCAATGCTTCTTATGAATATCAAAAAGAAGTGGAAAATGGAGAGCGGATCATTGTTGGGGTAAACAAATTTACTCAAAAGGAGGAGAGTTTTGACGAGGTGTTTAATATCGACGAATCCATCAGAACGATACAGATAGAGAAATTGAAAAAACTAAAAGCCGAAAGAAATAATGAGGCTGTGGCAAATGCGCTTTTGAATCTGAAAAATGCTGCTGATGGGAATGAAAATTTGATGCCTTTTATTTTGCTTGCTGTAGAAGAATATGCTACCTTAGGAGAAATAGCGAATTGCCTTAGGGAAGTGTTTGGAGAATACTAAAAAAGGTGTGTAAAAATAGTTATTAACATTAATGATTGAGCTGGACCTGTATATGCTATTGCAGTTTAAGTAGTTACGAAATAATTCAAAAAAATGTTCGGAATGTTGATAATTTTTTCAATATTCGAAGTCTCGAAAGTGCGCATTCAAAACGCACTTATTAGGACTGAAAACCAATAAATTATAGAAACGATATGGAAAAAACTTGTACAGAAGTGTGGAATAGCTGTCTCCAAATTATAAAGGATAATATCCCGAATCAAAGTTTCAAAACTTGGTTCGAACCGATATCAGCCCTTAAATTAGAAGGCAAGGTATTAACCATACAAGTACCTAGTTTATTTTTCTACGAATGGCTTGAGGAACATTATGTTGGTTTGCTCAGAAAAACGGTAAAAAAGCAGTTGGGAGATGAGGGTAGATTGGAGTATAACATCGTGGTTGACAAATCGTCGAACACAGGATCTCCGTACACGACTAACATGCCGTCAAATGGTAATGGCGCAGAGGCAAAAACACAGTCAATGCCTATTCCTGTATCTATCAATAAGGACATTAAAAATCCGTTCATTATCCCTGGATTAAAAAAGCTGAACGTAGACCCTCAGCTAAATCCTAATTATACTTTTGATAATTACATTGAAGGAGATTGCAACCGTCTTGCCCGCTCGGCAGGTTATGCGGTGGCTGCAAAACCAGGAGGTACTTCCTTTAATCCTTTGATGATTTATGGCGGCGTAGGTTTAGGCAAAACCCACTTGGCCCAAGCTATTGGTAATGAAATTAAACGTAGTGTGCCAGATAAACTGGTAATTTATGTTTCTTGTGAGAAATTCTGCCAGCAATTTGTTGACTCTCTAAAAAATAATACCATCAATGACTTTGTGAACTTTTACCAAGCCATGGATGTGATTATCATGGATGACGTACACAACTTTGCAGGTAAAGAAAAAACGCAAGATATTTTCTTTCATATCTTCAACCACTTACATCAATCAGGAAAACAGATCATTTTAACTTCTGATAAAGCTCCTAAAGATTTAGCTGGTTTAGAGGAAAGATTGTTGAGCCGTTTTAAATGGGGACTATCTGCAGATTTGCAAGTGCCAGATTTGGAAACCCGTGTGGCCATCCTTAAAAAGAAAATGTATGCAGACGGTATCGAACTTCCAGGAGAGGTCATTGAATACGTGGCACACAACATCGACAATAACGTACGTGAGCTAGAAGGAGCGATGGTTTCGTTATTGGCACAATCTACTTTGAATAAGAAAGACATCGATTTAGCGTTAGCTAAACAGATGTTGAAGAACTTTATCAAAAATACCTCGAAAGAAATTTCGATGGAGTATATACAGAAATTGGTTTGTGAGTATTTTGAAGTGCCAGTGGAAATGGTGAAATCGCAAACACGTAAACGTGAAATTGTACAGGCCCGTCAAATATCCATGTACCTGTCTAAAAGCCATACTAAATCCTCTTTAAAAACCATTGGCGCTTTCTTTGGCGGAAGAGATCACTCGACCGTAATTTACGCTTGCCAAACCGTTGAAGATTTGATTGAAACAGACAAGAAATTTAAAGCTTATGTGAACGATATTCAGAAGAAACTGAAAATGAGCTAAGCCTTAAGATATACATGGAAAATCCCCGTTTCGCAATTGCAGGACGGGGATTTTTTATTTTAATGATTAGCCGCTATCAATTGGTAAAAGCCATCTCTATAAACATCGCCAAGTGGAATAACCGCATCGGCAATATAAATCCTACTTCTTTCAATGCTGTTTATTTTATTGAGGGCAACCATATAAGATTTGTGAACCCTGGCAAATTGCTTTTTGGGAAGTTGCTCCTCCATTTTTTTAATGTTCTGTAAGGAAATGATTTTCTCTGTTTTGGTATAAATGGCCACATAGTTCTGCATGCCCTCTATGTATAAAATATCATCAGTATTGACCTTAACCAGTTTGTATTCCGTTTTTACGAAAATGTAGTCAACAGTAGGAGTGGTCTCGATAACTTGAGTTACAACTTGAGGTTCATTTTTGGCATTAAAGTAATGCTGTGATTTTTGTACTGCTTTGTAAAATCGTTCGAAAGAGATGGGCTTTAGTAAATAGTCGATAGCGTCATTCTCAAAACCATCTAATGCATATTCGGTATAAGCAGTGGTTAAAACAATTTTACATTTGCCCTGTACAATCTTCATGAACTGTACACCATTCAGTTGTGGCATTTGTATATCCAGAAAAACAAGGTCGACCTCATTTTTCATAATATATTCTAATGCTTCCAAAGGATTGGTACTAGAGAAAACTAAATTCAGATCGGGCACTTTACTGATGTAATCATTTAAGATATCAATAGCAAGGGGTTTGTCATCTACAACTATGCAACGAATCATGTCCAGTTTAATTTTAAGGTTACTGTAAAAGTATCATTCTCATCTATAATTTGAAGCTGATATTTTTCTGGATAAATTAAAGTAAGTCTTCTTTGAACATTTGTTAAGCCAATGCCGCCAGTTTGGTCTTTTTGGTCATGGTTTTTCTTGTTCGATACCCGAAAATCCAAATGATCTGTAGTAATAAACATCATAATTTGTATTGGATTTTCAGGGTCATTAATCACGCCATGTTTAAAGGCATTTTCAACAAAGTTGATCAATATTAAAGGTGCAATTTGTTGTTGATCTACCGTGCCTTTAATTTCCAAATGGATAAAGGCATTTCCCTTTTGTCCAATTTCAAACAATTCGATAACATTTTTAAGATACTCGATTTCTTTTCCAACCCAGGCAAATTTATCATTGCTCTCCTTTAACATGTATCTTAGCAAAGCTGAAAGTTTAAGAACCGCTTCAGGGGCTTCCTCAGCTTGTTGATAGGTGAGTGCATAAATATCGTTCAAGGTGTTGAACAGAAAATGTGGATTGATCTGTGATTTTAAATAAGCCAATTCTGTAATGGCTTGTTCTTTTTCTAATGCTTCTTGTTTCTGTTGCGTTTCAAAAAATGCGTTGGCATAGCTAATGGCCAAGCTAAAAAATACGTACACATAATTCTCGAAAATTAAGGTCTGAAAAGAGAGCCAAAAATTGAGTTTATCAAGATATGCATAGGAGTACCAGCCAAATTTTTGAGGTAAGATAATGGCATATACATAATGATGTATGGGAGCAAGAATTAAGAAGAGCAAAAAAACGGAAACAATATATAAAAATATTCTTTTGGCTTTAACCAGTTTCGGGACCAGTAACAGAAAATTGGTGTAAAATATACAGAGCGGAAAAATTAAGGTAATTAGCTTTACGGTTAAAACACTGACCACATTCGTAAAAGTAAGCTCGTCGATATTATACGTTTGGAAACCGAAGAGTAATTCTTTAAGCCAAAGAATTAGCCAATAGCCAATGTGGAAATAAGCAAAATGTGATTTCTTCATGAACAAGTTTTGCTAAAAATAGCATAATCAATGCTCAAGTAGATTAACTAATGTACCAACAGTCAATATTTGTACATCAAAAAGGTTGAAATAAGGTTGAGTTGGATTTTATTCGGGTTGGAGCTTTCGTCAATGGAAAATACAGGTTGGTCAATTTCTTTAGTGCAAATTTATTTTGATGCTACAGTTTTGAAGAAAATAGAGAAATAGATTTATGAAAAAGATTACCTATACCTTATTACTATGCTTCGTTTGTTTAACAGTACGCTCCCAAAACATTAATGAAACCGATAAGCTTTTGCTTTTTATCAAAACTTGGAATTTTCTGAAATACAATCATCAGAAAATTACTTCAGGAAAAATGGATGCCGATTCCTTTTTCTTAGCCAAGTATGGGCAATTGCGAGACGTCACAACACGTAAAGAACTTAACCATATGCTTATTCAGACCATCCAGTCGCTTGGTAGTGTGAATCCTAATCCCGAAATGCTGCAAGTTTCGATGAAAAACGTCGTAAAAGTTAATCCACTACATCGCTGGTATGTGCGAAGCAAAGACTTGAGTGATTCTCTCAAAAATCTATTGCTTGAGGTTTATAATCGTAGAGATATTAGCAGCAACTACTACGTGCCCAAGCTTAATTACAACACAGAAATTCCAAATGAAAAAAAGTATGCTTTTGAGGCATCTGTGAATTTGCCAGAACCCATGCGGTTTTTGGCATTAGCAAAATTGCAGGGAGTAATTGATTATTTAGATCCACATCATAATTTGATGAAAGAAAACTGGGGCGTAGTAATGAAAAGAAATATTCCGCTATTTAAAAATTGTAGTTCCAGAATGGAATACGAAGTTTTGATCTTGAAAATTGTAGCAAACTTAAACGATTCGCATTCCTATAATCGGTTTTATGCAGACTTAAAATTTAAGAGCCAAATTTTTAAGAATACGTTTTATCCGCCTTTTGATTATCGAATTATGGACAAACATATTCTGGTAACAGGAATCATTTTGCCTGAAGTTTGCAAGGAGGCGGGAATCAATATTGGAGATTGGATTACAGAAATTAATGGACAAACTATTGCTGCAAGGATTGATACATTGAGTGGATTGCTATCTACGTCAAACAGGAGTACCTTAATTTCAAATTTGAATAACTATAGCACCAATTTTATTTGGCGTTCAGACACCATTGATGTGAGTTTAAAAATCACAGGCGATAAAGGACCTAGTACTGTAGCGGTAAAATTTGTAGGCCTAAGCGATAAGCCCTCACTTGAAAATATCAATTTTTTTTTCCAAAATAAAGCGAAAACATCAGACAATATGAAAGGGTTTATGCTATTGAATAATGACATTGCTTATTTCAACATTGATAAAATTATTCAATTGATAGAGAATGTTTCAGAGGATAAAATAGATTGTCACATAGATTCGATCTTAAATTTGGCAGCTCAACAAAGGGCTATCATTTTTGATATGAGAGGCTATCCACAATGGCCTGGATTTATGTATACCTATTTATACAAGAAATTCGGCTCATTAGACCATCGCTTTGCTAAATATGTTAAAGCTAATTTAAACAACATAGGTACTTACAATTGGCTCAATTCCCCTGAAGTTTATAACAATGTTAATGTTGTGCCAGAGCATGTAGTTTATAAAGGTAAAGTAGCCATCATTGTAAATGCCAGGACACGTAGTATGTCGGAATGGAATACCATGAGCCTGCAATCGATGTTTCCTCAAGCCATCACCATTGGCGAACAAACTTCAGGGGGCGATGGCGACGAAAAGCACTTCAATATTCCAGGTAATTATAATATACACTTTACAGGCAATGCAATCTATTACAATGACGGGACTTCAGCCCAAGGGATAGGTGTGAAAATTGATAGGAAGATAAAATTCACCAAAGCCGATATTCTTGAAGGAAAAGACACCTTTCTAGCATATGCTATTGATGAAGTGGGAAAACCGTAAGCAGGAGATGCAGAAGATGAATAAAAATATTTTAGTCGTGCTTTTCTTGCTCGTATTTGCAGGGGCTAATGCACAAGAGAACTTGGTTAAGCTGCAAAAAAGCAAAACAGATAGCATTAAGCTTTATCTAAAAGAAGCATTGGATTTGATGAGAAAGAGGTCGGTGAACAGTAGCAAGTTAAAGTGGGAAGAAATTTATAAAAACGCTAACGAAGCTGCCGAAAATGCGAAGACAATAGCAGATACCTATCCAATCATCAAAAATACCTTGCTTAAATTGGGAGATAGTCATTCTAAATTCTTTTCACCTAAACAGGTTGAAGCTTACTTGTTGGGCTATAGAAAAACAGGACAACAATTCCCTGTAATGAAGTCGGCAATTTTAGAAGGTGGGTATGCTTATGTCCAACTGCCTTCCTTTGCTAGCTTTAACTTTACAGAGTGGGACGAATATGTAAAAACCTTTTGGCATAAAATTGCAGAGTTGGAATCAAAACATCCAAAAGGATGGATGATTGATCTTCGCGACAATGAAGGCGGGATGTTTGCGCCGATGTACGCTTCTATTTCGCCATTCTTAAACCAAAGCAACGTGATAGGATGTAAAGACGGATTTGGAAAGTATATTTTTATGAATTTTAAAAATGGGAAATTCTACGAAAACAACTTGGCCAGGTATCAATTTAAATTAGGTGGTCAAAAAGTCAAAATAGGAAGAATGCCAATAGTGATACTCATTAACCAAGGAACAGGAAGTAGTGGGGAATTTGCAGCGATATCCTTCGTTGGACAGAAAAATATTTCTTTTGTTGGAACAAAAACTACTGGATTGACTTCTGCTAATCAGGAACATAAATTAGCAGACGGTGCATTTTTAGTGCTTACCGAAGGGAATACCGTTGATAGAAATAAGAAAGAATATGCTGAAGTAGGAAAAGGATTACAACCTGATTATCCAATTGATAATATGGGATTGCTTAAAAGTAGTGATGATGCCTATTTAAAAAAGGCAATTGAAGTCATCAACAAAAAATTAAGCACTCCTTAATGAGATAGGGAGTGCTTGATCGTTAAAGATATTGTTCTTGTAAAGCTGCCAATCCATAAAATAAGGCGGCAGTATGTAAAGATTGATCAATCTTGTTATCTTTTAGTAATTGTTTCACCTCATCAATACTGTAGAGTTCTACATTTAAAATTTCATGTTCATCTAAATGCTGGTCGTGGGTTTTTATGCCGCCTTTTAGCAAATAGGTAAAGGTCTTGTTGGTTGAGGTTGCTGGGTTAGGGTATAAGGTTGCAATCAATTCGCAACTGTCAAAACTATAACCTGTTTCCTCTAGCAATTCCCTTTTAATGGCTACTTCTGGTGCTTCGCCATCATCAATTACGCCCCCGGGTATTTCTAATGAAATGATGTCTGCAGCAAAACGGTACTGACGTACCAAAATCATTTGGTTATCTTGTGTAAGTGCTACCGCGTTTACCCAATTTGGATACTCCAAAACGTAGTAGTCGTCTTTAATGGTCCCATTCTGAAGTTCGCAGGTATCCACCCTAAGTGTAGCCCATTTTTCCCTTACTAAATATCTAGAGGCAAGTTTTTGCCATTTTTTTATTTCCATGAATATAATTCAAAAGTTAAAAGTAAAAATTAAAAATAGCTTGAGTAAGCTTTAAGTTTAACGTATCGGACTTGATAAATAGGTTGGGTGTTTTGAATTTTTATTTTTGAATTTTACCTTTTATAGGTACTGCTGTATGATTTCTTGTCTGTGAAAATTAACCAAATGAACAATCTTATGCTTTTCGGCCAAAACTTTATAAATAAGGTTCAATCTAGGAGCGATTAAAGCATTACGTTGGGGGCTAATGCCCAGCTCATAGTAAAGAAATTCACTAAGGGAATCCAGTTTTTCGGCAGGAAGATCCGTTTCGTTCAGCCAATTTTCAAATGCAGTAGTATCGCTATCTTCTAAAATAGCAGGAGATAGCTTAAATGAATTTTCTATCGTTTCGTTAAAAAGTTCATTCGCCTTTGCCAAATCTCCCTCTAATTTCAATCCCATAATTCTGGCCAAAACTTGAGCAAGCCTTTCTATCTCTGCGGTAATTAAATCTTTTCTGTACATTTTTAGTTTAAATGTTTGAAAGTTGTAATGTTTTAAAGTTGTAGAAATTCCAATACTAACCACTAACCACTAACCACTAACCACTAACCACTAACCACTACCAACTTCCGCTACTTCCACCACCGCCGAAGCTTCCACCACCAAATCCTCCGAAGCCACCACCGCCCCCGCTTCCGCCGCCAAAACCACCACCAAAACCACCACCAGAATTACCACGGCCACTGCCAAACAACAAGCCCCAGAAAAGTGCTTCAGAAACACCACGGCCACCAATCACTTGACCGCCTCCGCCGCCTCCGCCTCGTTTGAGGAGAAGGATAATGACAACAATAATGATCAGCACAATTAAACCAGAACCTGCGCCGCCAACACCCTTCTTGCCTCTCGGTTTGTCGTTTTTATATTCCCCTTTAATCAGTGAAATGATTGAATTTGTTCCGGCTTCAATCCCTTGGGCATAATTTCCTTCTTTAAAAAAAGGCTTGATATCGTTTTCTATAATCCTTTTGGTATAGATATCAGGTAATGCGCCCTCTAAACCATAACCAGTTTGGATGGATATTTTGCGATCGCCAAGAGCGATCAATAACACCACGCCATTATTTTTTTCTTTTCCGCCCACGCCCCACGCCCTACCAAGTCGGTAAGCATATTCATTAATGTCATAATCTCCAACAGATTTGAGGATAACCACGGCGATTTGGTTGGACGTCGAATCGTCAAATGCCACAAGCTTTCTTTCCAAACTGGCAATATCGCCAGGAGATAGGGTGTTGGTATAATCGTTAACCAGGGTACTAGGCTTTTTCGGAAATTCCTGAGAAAAACCAAATACAGACGATAATAGCAGGGTTATTAAAAGAAATATTCTTTTCATCTTAGTTACATATAGGTGATGATTAAATCAGTTCGAAATGTCCTAAGGTTTTTGATCAATGAAGACAATCTCGTTAGGTAGTTCGTTCACATCATCATTTTTATGGGGGAAAAATGTAGATAGTTTTTCGCCAGCAAGTGCAATTCCAGCAATAATGCCATCACAAAGATTGTTTGACATAAAATGAGCTTTCATTGCTGTTTTGGTGGTTTCCCAAAAATCGGGAGGAACTAAGTTATTAATTCCCTTATCGCCAATAATGGCAAATTTATGATCTTCGGTTGCAAGGTAAATCAGCACACCGTTATGCTGCGAAGTTTGATCCATCCCCAATTCGTGGAAATAAACAGTGGCTCTTTCATAAGCATCACCCTTGCAATGTTTCTCAACGGCAATTCTG
The DNA here is from genome assembly GCF_039594775.1 of Pedobacter sp. GTDB lineage: Bacteria > Bacteroidota > Bacteroidia > Sphingobacteriales > Sphingobacteriaceae > Pedobacter. Next base: position 339,283 of record NZ_JBCNMT010000005.1, read on the forward strand.
ATCTCGCCAGAAGTAGCTTTTTCAGCTTCGGTAATGGCATTGGCAATTAGCTCTTGTTCTTTGGTAGTGAAAATAGACATCTGATTAAATAAAAATTAAGGGTAATGCATGCTTAAACAGTGTAAGATATACATTACCCCATAAAAAGGTTATTTTATAACTAAAATTCTACTTTTGGAGCATTCTGTGCACCAGCATCAGCTTTGAAAGCTGCTTTTTGTGAGAAGCCAAATAATCCAGCAGTAAGATTGTTTGGGAAAGATCTTACTTTAGTGTTATAAGTTTGTACAGAGTTATTATAATCAGTACGAGCTACGGTAATTCTGTTTTCAGTTCCTTCCAGTTGAGCAGACAAATCTCTAAATTGATCAGTTGCTTTCAATTGAGGATAGTTTTCTGTCAATACCATCAAACGGCCTAAAGCCTGTGTAATCTGACCTTGAGCCTGTTGGTATTTCTGCATATTCTCTTCTGTAAGTTTATCAGGATCTACTGTAATTTGGCTGGCTTTGCTACGCGCTTCAATTACCGCAGTTAATGTAGACTCCTCAAATTTTGCAGCGCCTTTAACGGTATTTACCAAATTAGGAATCAAGTCTGCCCTGCGTTGATATTGAGCTTCCACAGCCCCCCATTTTGTTTTAACATCCTCATCTAGTTTTACTAGGCTGTTATATCCACAACCGCTAAACAAAGCCACTATTGCCACAATCGCAACAATTCCAATGATAACTTTTTTCATGTTATTTTTCTTTTTAGGTTTTTATTTAAAGCTTAGATATCAATATTCATTCCTTGTTACCAAAACAAACAAAAAACTGACAACTTGCCATATTTAACAACAAGATAAGCATAAAAACAATCTTACCATCAAGCTAATTTGCTAATTTTGCAGGGTTCGAGATAAAAACTCGACTCACCATTATGCAAAAAGATATTGAAATAACCCTTCCTCCCCATGAAGTTGCCGATGAAAAAGCAATTTTAGAAACGCTTTCAAAAAACTTGAAAGTGGGTCGCGATCAAATCAAAGACTTTAAAATCCTTAAAAGATCTATTGATGCCCGTTCTAGAAAAGTGGTTTATCGCATGCAGGTAAGAGTCTTCATCAATGAAGATTACATCCCAGAAGAAATTTCTTTTAAATACCCTAAAATAGCCGATGATAAAAAGGTCATCATTGTTGGGGCGGGGCCAGCCGGTTTGTTTGCTGCTTTGCAATGCATAGAGAATGGCTTGAAGCCAATTGTGGTAGAAAGGGGGAAGGATGTAAAGCAACGCCGTAGGGATTTGGCAGCAATCAATAAGCAGGGTGTTGTAAATACCGAATCTAATTATTGCTATGGCGAAGGTGGAGCGGGAACCTACTCAGATGGGAAGTTATATACCAGATCTAATAAACGTGGTGATATTAATAAGGTACTGCAAATTTTTGTACAGCATGGTGCCGATGAAGACATTATGATTGATGCACGACCGCATATTGGCACGAATAAATTACCCCATATTATTACTGCCATTAGGGAAACCATTTTGGAGGCAGGCGGAGAAGTGCTCTTCGATTCGAAACTTACCGACCTGATCATTAAAGATGGCACAGTGCAGGGAATCATCGTTAACCACGAACAAGAAATAGCTGCTAATTCCGTTATCTTGGCCACTGGACACTCGGCAAGAGATATTTATGAACTGTTAAATAGCAAGAATATCTTGATCGAAGCCAAACCCTTTGCTTTGGGAGTTAGGATAGAGCATCCACAGAATGTGATCGATCAAGCGCAATATCACTGCGACGTGAGGAGTGAGTACTTGCCCCCAGCCTATTATAGTTTGGTAGAGCAAGTGAAAAACCGTGGTGTATTTTCATTTTGTATGTGCCCCGGAGGTATTATAGCACCTTGCGCTACTGGTTTGGATGAAATTGTGGTCAATGGTTGGTCGCCCTCAAAGCGAAATAATCCATATGCCAATTCAGGAACAGTGGTTCAGGTTACCTTAGAAGACGTTCAAGGTTATGACCCTTTGAGGATGCTTAACTTTCAGTCGGAGATTGAGCAACTGGCATTTGAAGCCGGTGGAGGAAACTTGGTAGCACCTGCACAACGGATGATAGATTTCGTGGAAAATAAATTGTCTATCGATCTGCCGAAAAACTCGTACCTGCCAGGAACAAAGAGCGTAATGCTTGATAATATCTTGCCTGAATTTGTTTCATCGAGCTTGCGTTCAGCGCTGCCATTATTCGGCAGAAAGATGAAAGGTTATTATACCAACGAAGCAATTTTGGTGGGTGTCGAAAGTCGAACATCCTCTCCAGTTCGTATACCACGAGATAAGGAGACATTTCAGCATCCACAAATCAAAGGACTTTATCCTTGTGCTGAAGGTGCTGGCTATGCTGGAGGGATTGTTTCTGCAGCCATTGATGGGGTAAATTGTGCCAACGCCATTTTAAATCAGCATAAACATTAACTCCACAAAACCGTTTTATCTTTGCAATATTAAAATCTGCGTAAGCAATTAAAGAAATGAAAAAGACATTAATTATAGGAGCAAGCACTGACCCAGATAGATATGCCTACAAAGCAGCTCATATGTTAACCAGCAGAGGCCATCAAATTGTTAATATTGGAATAAAGAAGGGCGAAGTAGCTGGGGTAGCGATAGAAAAACCAGATACCATCTATCATGATATAGATACCATTACCTTATATATAGGGCCAGCAACCCAACCACTATATGTTGATTATATTGTTGCCACAAAACCGAAAAGAGTAATTTTTAATCCAGGCACTGAAAATGAGGCGTTGGAAGAATTGCTCGATAAGCATCAAATAGCATATACAGAAGCTTGTACCTTGGTACTGTTAAGTACGGGGCAATACTAACGCAAAGTGGAAATCATCGCACCTCTTAAAATATACCACGCCGAACCATTAGACGGTACACTCTTTTTTGTTGCTCAAAGTAGCGCCTATCAGCCCGCATCCTTAGAAGATTGTGAATTGGTGTTATATCATGACCTCTATAAAGATGCCAAGCAGATTGGGAAGTTTCTTAAACAGATCTCAGAAAAATACAAGCCGCTAGGAAAAAAGGTACTCATCTTTATCATGCTCGATGATGAGAGTGATTACGGACATTTCGATAATTTGATTTTGCTGCGGGTAAGTGCAAGAGCAAGCAAATTGAGGAATCACGAAATCATTCTGCCTTATCTATGGGAAGGGAGGGAAGCACCCTATCCCTTATCTCCAAAAAGTGAGTTGCCTATCATTGGTTTTTGTGGATTGCTTTCAAAACATCGTAAAAAACTGGTCAATGCATTCCTGAAAAGCAAACAGGTTACTAGTGATTTTTTAGTTAGGGAGAAGTTTTGGGGAGGAAAGCCGCATGATAAATCTTTGATCAACGAGTTTTTCAATAATATAGAAAATACCCAATTTACTTTATCTAATAGAGGTGCAGGTAATTTTTCGATGCGATTTTATCAAGTACTTTCCTGTGGAAGGATACCCGTGCTGGTAAATACAAATATGTTATTGCCTTTTTCAGATAAGATTGCTTGGAATGAAATTCTGGTTTTTGAAGATGATACGGAAACATGTTTGCGGCGCACAGTACAAATACATGAACAAGGCCTAACGCAAGAACTACAATTAAAGTGTAGGCAAGTTTATGACGACTTTCTGTCGCCAACCGTATATTTTTCACAATTGATTGCAGAAATCAAGCAGAAATCACTGCTGCAGATACATCAAGGGCAAAAAAACAAGACCTCTTTTAGTGGCCTGGCCAATCATTTATACAAGAAGCTATTTAAAGCCTAACTGGTTTTATTTCTTAGCGGCTTCATCATTTCAAAATTTCTTCTTTATACATTTATATATAGTATCTATTGGGGATGTTCTAAACCCAGATGCTGATGAGAAGAGCGCTTGCCTTTATTATATATATATAGTGCTAATATGGCGAGTATTCATTCCTTGTTTTTAGGTTGATTAAATATAAAACTTACAATAGGAGATGCAATATAGATACCATTCCTAAGAGTTTTAAATCAGTTTTCAGATAGGTTGTTATTTTTTCTTTCTGTTCCCCAGTGTCTTATGTAGGTTCCTTCAATAAAAAACGGCTTATGTATTGCGCGGGGGATATATTTTGCTACCTTTGCACTCCGCTTCGGAGGAAGATGGGACGATGAAAAGCTAGGACAAACGGAAAGAAAAAAAGTTTTATTTTTTTCTTGCGGAAGGGAAAAGTTTTCCTACCTTTGCACTCCGCTTCGGAGGAAGAGGGGAAGGTTGAAAAGGGGGAATGACGGGGGAGAGAAGGTGAAGAGAAGGCAAATAAAAAATATTTCATTTTTTATTTGCGGAAAAGAAAAAGTTTCCTACCTTTGCAGTCCCAAACGGAATGGGAGCTATCGAGCGGAGCTTGATGGCGAATAGAAAAAAGATTGAAACGATGGGACGGATGCCAGAACATTAAGACTGGCCGACGAACGAGTCGAAGATATAGAAGACCGCCGCGAGGCCAGGTCGGAAAGTTCATTAAAGAGATATCATTTATACAAGCGCAGCGAGGCGAAAATGTTTACTGTAAAGTACATATAGTCAAACTGTTTTCTTTGGGTCGGTTCTTACAGACAATACAATTAAGAACAGACAATCAATTTTAGTTAATAGATAGTCAGTGTTCGAACTACAACATTTTACAATGGAGAGTTTGATCCTGGCTCAGGATGAACGCTAGCGGCAGGCCTAATACATGCAAGTCGAGGGGTAGAGCAGGCTTGCTTGCTTGAGACCGGCGCACGGGTGCGTAACGCGTATGCAACCTACCCTTTTCTGGGGGATAGCCCGGAGAAATCCGGATTAATACCGCATAAGACCACACGGCGGCATCGTCGAGGGGTCAAACATTTATGGGAGAAGGATGGGCATGCGTGCCATTAGCTAGTTGGCGGGGTAACGGCCCACCAAGGCTACGATGGCTAGGGGATCTGAGAGGATGGCCCCCCACACTGGTACTGAGACACGGACCAGACTCCTACGGGAGGCAGCAGTAAGGAATATTGGTCAATGGGCGCAAGCCTGAACCAGCCATGCCGCGTGCAGGAAGACGGCCCTCCGGGTTGTAAACTGCTTTTGTACGGGAATAAACCTTTCTTCGTGAAGAAAGCTGAATGTACCGTAAGAATAAGGATCGGCTAACTCCGTGCCAGCAGCCGCGGTAATACGGAGGATCCAAGCGTTATCCGGATTTATTGGGTTTAAAGGGTGCGTAGGCGGCCTGTTAAGTCAGGGGTGAAAGACGGTGGCTCAACCATCGCAGTGCCCTTGATACTGATGGGCTTGAATGGACTAGAGGTAGGCGGAATGTGACAAGTAGCGGTGAAATGCATAGATATGTCACAGAACACCGATTGCGAAGGCAGCTTACTATGGTCTGATTGACGCTGAGGCACGAAAGCGTGGGGATCGAACAGGATTAGATACCCTGGTAGTCCACGCCCTAAACGATGAACACTCGCTGTTGGCGATACACGGTCAGCGGCTAAGCGAAAGCGTTAAGTGTTCCACCTGGGGAGTACGCCCGCAAGGGTGAAACTCAAAGGAATTGACGGGGGCCCGCACAAGCGGAGGAGCATGTGGTTTAATTCGATGATACGCGAGGAACCTTACCCGGGCTTGAAAGTTAGTGAAGCATCCAGAGATGGATGCGTCCTTCGGGACACGAAACTAGGTGCTGCATGGCTGTCGTCAGCTCGTGCCGTGAGGTGTTGGGTTAAGTCCCGCAACGAGCGCAACCCCTATGTCTAGTTGCCAGCATGTAATGGTGGGGACTCTAGACAGACTGCCTGTGCAAACAGAGAGGAAGGAGGGGACGACGTCAAGTCATCATGGCCCTTACGTCCGGGGCTACACACGTGCTACAATGGACGGTACAGAGGGCAGCTAGATAGCAATATCATGCCAATCTCAAAAAGCCGTTCACAGTTCGGATCGGGGTCTGCAACTCGACCCCGTGAAGTTGGATTCGCTAGTAATCGCGTATCAGCAATGACGCGGTGAATACGTTCCCGGGCCTTGTACACACCGCCCGTCAAGCCATGGAAGTTGGGGGTACCTAAAGTACGTAACCGCAAGGAGCGTCCTAGGGTAAAACCGATAACTGGGGCTAAGTCGTAACAAGGTAGCCGTACCGGAAGGTGCGGCTGGAATACCTCCTTTCTGGAGTGGGACCAACCACTCGCTGCGCCCAAATGATAAATGATGGATATCTCGCAATAAAAAGAAAAAACACCAAGAAGATGAAGCCGCAGGTCTAAACCGGCCACAGGGCAGGGGATATGGATGGCACATCGATATAGTCCCGTAGCTCAGCCTGGTTAGAGCACTACACTGATAATGTAGGGGTCTCCAGTTCAAATCTGGACGGGACTACGGATAAGTTTTTTTGGGGGATTAGCTCAGCTGGCTAGAGCGCCTGCCTTGCACGCAGGAGGTCAACGGTTCGACTCCGTTATTCTCCACCACTTTGGTGAACAAAGATGAAAGAACAAAGATCAAAGACCAAGTCTTTATCCCTTGCTCCTTTATCCTTGCTCCACCGAGAGAAAGTTCTTTGACATATTGGAAGAAGTTAAAAAGAAGAGCAAACAACAATAGGCGACTGTTGTGTTTGTGCTCACCGCGCCACCAGCAATGGGAAGCGTGGTATGAGACATCATGACAAGAGCAAAAAAGCACACCGTGCGGCGCAAAAGGCGCACGAGTGGAAGAAAGTAACAAAGAGTATACGGGGGATGCCTTGGCTCTCGGAGGCGATGAAGGACGTGATAAGCTGCGATAAGCCGCGGGGATCTGCAAATGAGATTCGATCCGCGGATTTCCGAATGGGGAAACCCGCCATGTTGAAGACATGGCACAATAAGAGCGAACCTGCCGAACTGAAACATCTAAGTAAGCAGAGGAAGAGAAAATAACAATGATTTCCTGAGTAGTGGCGAGCGAAAGGGAAAGAGCCCAAACCACTTATGTTACGGCATATGTGGGGTTGTAGGACTGTGATGTGGTTACATTAACGCGAAGTGGAACGGGATGGGAAGCCCGGCAATATAGAGTGACAGCCTCGTACACGTAAGCAATAATGGCCTAACAGTATCCTGAGTACCGCGAGGTCGGAGACGCCTTGTGGGAATCTGCCGGCACCATCCGGTAAGGCTAAATACTCCCGAGAGACCGATAGTGAACCAGTACCGTGAGGGAAAGGTGAAAAGAACCCCGAACAGGGGAGTGAAATAGAACCTGAAACCGTATACTTACAAGCGGTCGGAGCACCTTCGTGGTGTGACGGCGTGCCTTTTGCATAATGAGCCTACGAGTTACTCTTCACTGGCAAGGTTAAGTGCTTCAGGCACGGATCCGAAGCGAAAGCGAGTCTGAATAGGGCGCATAGTCAGTGGAGGTAGACGCGAAACCTTGTGATCTACCCTTGGGCAGGTTGAAGTTGCGGTAACACGTAATGGAGGACCGAACCGATAAACGTTGAAAAGTTTCCGGATGACCTGAGGGTAGGGGTGAAAGGCTAATCAAACTGGGAAATAGCTCGTACTCCCCGAAATGTTTTTAGGAACAGCGTCGGTGTTGAGTTATATAGAGGTAGAGCTACTGATTGGGTGCGGGGGAGTCAAATCCTACCAAATCCAGACAAACTCCGAATGCTATATAATATAACCGGCAGTGAGGCTCAGGGTGCTAAGGTCCTGGGCCGAGAGGGAAAGAACCCAGACCATCAGCTAAGGTCCCTAAATTACGGTTAAGTTGAACTAACGAGGTGCGATTGCATAGACAGCTAGGATGTTGGCTTGGAAGCAGCCATTCATTTAAAGAGTGCGTAACAGCTCACTAGTCGAGCGATCGTGCATGGATAATAAACGGGCATCAAACCGTATACCGAAGCTATGGGATTGAAATATATCGGTAGGGGAGCATTCCAGCGGCGGCGAAGCTGTTGCGCGAGCAATGGTGGAGCTTCTGGAAAAGCAAATGTAGGCATAAGTAACGATAAGGCGGGAGAGAAACCCGCCCACCGAAAGGATAAGGTTTCCTGATCAACGCTAATCGGATCAGGGTTAGTCGAGGCCTAAGGCGAACCCGAAGGGGGTAGTCGATGGACAACGGGTTAATATTCCCGTACTTTTTATAGCTGCGATGTGGGGACGGAGTAGTGAAACTGCCGCGAACTGACGGAATAGTTCGTTGAAGACAGTAGGTATACGCATGGTAGGCAAATCCGCCGTGTGTGCTGAATGTCGATAGTACCGCGAGCCTTCGGGCAAGTGGATAGCGCAGGTAATCAGACTTCCAAGAAAAACCGCTAAGCCCTAGGCTATAAAAACTCGTACCGCAAACCGACACAGGTATCCGGGATGAGAATTCTAAGGTGCTCGAGTGAATCATGGCTAAGGAACTCGGCAAAATGGCCCTGTAACTTCGGGAGAAGGGGCGCTGTCAGCAATGGCAGCCGCAGTGAAAAGGCCCAGGCGACTGTTTAACAAAAACACATGGCTTTGCAAAATCGAAAGATGAGGTATAAGGCCTGACACCTGCCCGGTGCTGGAAGGTTAAGAGGGGATGTCAGCCGCAAGGCGAAGCATTGAATCGAAGCCCCAGTAAACGGCGGCCGTAACTATAACGGTCCTAAGGTAGCGAAATTCCTTGTCGGGTAAGTTCCGACCTGCACGAATGGTGTAACGATCTGGGCGCTGTCTCAGCCATGAGCTCGGTGAAATTGTGGTCCCGGTGAAGACGCCGGGTACCCGCAACGGGACGGAAAGACCCCATGCACCTTCACTACAGTTTAACATTGACATTGGGTACAGGATGTGTAGGATAGGTGGGAGGCTTTGAAGCGGCGTCGCCAGGCGTCGTGGAGCCAACGTTGAAATACCACCCTTTCTGTATTCGGTGTCTAACTCCGCTGAGCGGAGGACATTGTTTGATGGGTAGTTTGACTGGGGTGGTCGCCTCCAAAAAGGTAACGGAGGCTTTCAAAGGTAAGCTCAGTACGCTTGGTAACCGTACGGGGAGTGCAATAGCATAAGCTTGCTTGACTGTGAGGCATACAGGCCGATCAGGGTCGAAAGACGGATATAGTGATCCGGTGGTTCTGCATGGAAGGGCCATCGCTCAAAGGATAAAAGGTACGCTGGGGATAACAGGCTGATCTCCCCCAAGAGCTCATATCGACGGGGAGGTTTGGCACCTCGATGTCGGCTCGTCACATCCTGGGGCTGGAGAAGGTCCCAAGGGTTCGGCTGTTCGCCGATTAAAGTGGCACGCGAGCTGGGTTCAGAACGTCGCGAGACAGTTCGGTCCCTATCTGTTGTGGGCGTTGGAATCTTGAGTGGGGCTGACCTTAGTACGAGAGGACCGGGTTGGACTAGCCTCTAGTGAATCTGTTGTTCCGCCAGGGGCATTGCAGAGTAGCTACGCTGGGAATAGATAAGCGCTGAAAGCATCTAAGTGCGAAACTAGCCACGAGATGAGGATTCCATATAGGGCCGTAGCAGACTACTACGTTGATAGGCTACAGATGTAAAGGTGGCGACACCACAGTCGAGTAGTACTAATAGCCCGAGGCTTTCAAGAGCTGCACACACGTTGTTTGTTCTTCGCATAACTTCTTTCAATAATATGTCATTTAGGTTGTAGGTTATAGGTTGTAAGTGGTACGTTATACGGCGTATAACTTAAAACATGAAACCCGGCACTTAAATAAAAATCTTCAGGTGCCTATATCGGCGGTGTCCACCTCTTCCCATTCCGAACAGAGAAGTTAAGCCCGCCAGAGCCGATGGTACTGCGGTAACACGTGGGAGAGTAGGTCGGTGCCTATCCTTACAAGCCCCCTTCAGAAATGTCGGGGGCTTTTTTTGT
>NZ_JBCNMT010000006.1:0-250859 GCF_039594775.1 Pedobacter sp.
AAGGTGCTTAAAAAACAAAACGCACGCCCCTTAATTTCTTAATGGTTAAAAAAACTAAAATATCCTAAGGTCGCTAAAAAACTAAATTTAACACCTAAGACACCTAAGTCCATCTAAGACACAGTCCCCTAAAATGTTCTAAGATGTCTAAGGTGGTTAAAAAACAAAACGCACGCCCCTTAATTTCTTAATGGTTAAAAAAACTAAAATATCCTAAGGTCGCTAAAAAACTAAATTTAACACCTAAGACACCTAGGTCCATCTAAGACACAGTACCCTAAAATGTTCTAAGATGCCTAAGGTGGTTTATTAACTACTACTTAAATCTTATCGCTTTCAGAGGGCTAATCCTGCTCACTAACATCGATGGAACAATTAGCACCAATGTACAAGTTACTATCGTAGCCAAGTTTAGCAAAAGTACGTCTTTAAGGTGCACCTCAATAGGTACATGATCTAAATAGTAATTCGTTTGATCCAGCTTAAACATATGGGTATATTGCTGCAAGAAACATAGTCCCAAGCCTAAAATATTGCCCAATAGTAAACCTATTCCCACTAAATAAACGGCATTGTAAAGAAATATTTTCATCATGCTGCCATTGCCCATTCCCATAGCCTTTAACATTCCAATCATGTTGGTACGTTCAAGAATCATAATCAGCAAAGCCGTAATCATATTGATGACCCCTACAATGAGCATTAAAATTAGCAATACCCTTGTATTCACATCCAATAACGACAGCCAAGTAAAAATTTCAGGCGTACTCTCCTCCACCGACCTTGACCTCAACTTCATTTCTAAGTTACGATAAACCTCATCGGCAACAGGTTTCAATTGACTAAAATCCTTAATACGTACTTCTATACCCCCTGTTTGTTGCGGCAGCCAATTGTTCAGCCTCCTAATCAGTCCTATATCTCCTATCACGAAACCTTTATCGAGGCTTTCTATTCCAATGTTATAAATTCCTACAATGGTCAATTTTCTTTTCCTTGGTGGATTTTGTACAAAGTGCATGATAAAGCTGTCACCTGTTTTCAACATCAGGCGATTTGCAGTATACTCAGAAATGAGTACCTGTTGCGCAGCTTTGGTGCTATCCGCAAAATCAATGACCTTGCCACTCACCAAGTGCTTTTTAATATAGGCCCAATCATAGGTAGCATCAATACCTTTAAAATTGACCCCTTCTACCTCGCCATTGGCCACTATAATGGCAGGTTTGGTGGCAAAAGGGTAAAAAGAAGCTATCTGTTTATTATTCTTTAAGTTGTTGATGGTAGTATCGTTTGGAATAAACGGCGATTTCTCAAAAGAACCATTCAAATCAAACCTGTAGATTTGTATATCACCAATAAACCCTCTTACCTTATCCTGTATTTCCGTTTTAAAACCTTTAATAATAGCAATGGAAAGAATCATAACCGCCAAACTCAGCATGACGCCGGCAATAGCAATGCGCACAATTAGCTTTGAAAAGGTTCTTTCAGCTTTTAAAGAAATACGGCTCGATATAAAATATTCTACGTTCAACTTTTTGCAATAAATTGTAACTTCGTAAAAGTGCTAATTCAATTTTGATTTAGCCTAATGTGCTTAAAAACCCGAAAATGAACAAATCCATTCTACTTTTTAAAATTCTCCTAGCTGTTTTTACACTTTCAGCTTGCGGCCAAAACAGCAAAAAGACGCAAAAAACCAACTCAATCGTCAAACAAAACCGAGCTTCCAACAGCACATTTAAAACTGGTGCCGAGCAAACCGAACTTTATTTGCCTCTATTAAAAGGCAAACGTGTAGGCATGGTGGTTAATCCAACTTCTGTGATAGGCAAAACAACTACCGTTGACAGCTTGTTGAAGCGTGGCGTAAAAATAGTAAAGATTTTTGGTCCTGAGCATGGTTTTAGAGGTAATGCAAGTGCGGGCATCCATGTAAGTAATGAAACAGATGCTAAAACGGGCATCAAAGTAGTTTCTCTCTATGGAAAACAAAGCACACCTAGCAAAGAAAACTTAGCAGACATTGATGTCATGATTTTCGACATTCAGGATGTAGGCGTTCGTTTCTATACCTATATCAATACTTTACAACGTGTAATGGAAGCTTGTGCAGCGAATGGCAAAGAGGTAATGATTTTCGACCGTCCTAACCCTAACGGCTTTGTAATTGATGGACCAATTTTAGCTCCAGAGTTTAAATCAGGTGTTGGGATACAACCCATTCCAGCTGCTCATGGATTAACAGTAGGTGAATATGCTCAAATGTTAAATGGCGAAGGCTGGCTAAAGGACAAATTAAAATGCAAAATTACGGTCATCAAAAATGCTAACTACAACCATGATATGCCTTATGAGCTTCCAGTTAGTCCATCACCAAACTTAAATACACCACAATCTATCTTATTATATCCTAGCACTTGTTTGTTCGAAGGCGTATATGTGAACCACGGTAGAGGTACCAAATTTCCTTTTACGGTATTGGGCGCACCATATTACAAAGGTATTTACGAATTCTCATTTACGCCGACAGGTATTAAAGGCATGGCCGAAACACCAATATTTAAGGATGAAACTTGCTACGGTATCGATTTAAGGAATTATGACACCTCTATTTTCAGGAAAACACGTCAAATCAATATCCAATGGATGATAGAACTTTACAAAGCTTCTCCTAAAAAAGAAACGTTCTTTGATTCGAAATTGAGCAATCAGATGTTACCTATCGAAAGACTCATTGGTGTAAGCGATTTTAGAAAGCAGATTATGGCTGGAAAAAGCGAAGCTGAAATTAGAGCAAGCTGGGAACCAGGTTTGAGTAAGTACAAAGAAATGAGGAAAAAGTATTTGTTATATCCTTAGTTGGAACAAGGAATAAGGAACAAGGAGCAAGGATTAAGGAGTAAAGATGAAGTTTGTATTTATTCCTTGCTCTTTGTACTTTTATCGAAATCACCAAGCTTGATCACCTACCAATGGTACAAACCTAAAGGTATCTAGCTCAATCCTATCGTATTCATTTTCGCTCACACGGATGACGGTAATCATCTTCTGCGATTTCTCATCGCCTACAGGAATCACCAGAATCCCTCCTATCTTCAACTGTTTCAGCAATATTTCGGGCACAAAGGGTGCTCCAGCAGTTACAATAATCTTTGCATAAGGCGCATGTGCCTCAATTCCTTTTGAGCCATCACCCAAGAAAAAATTAGCCTGATAACCCATTCCCGGCAGCACCTTGATAGTCCTGGCATATAAATTTTCCTGGCGTTCAATAGTATATACATTAGCACCAAGTTCCATCAAAATACAAGTTTGATAGCCCGAACCGGTGCCAATTTCCAATACTTTATCTCCTTTTTGGATATGTAACAGCTCTGTTTGATAAGCTACAGTATAAGGTTGTGATATGGTTTGCCCATCACCAATAGGGAAGGCAATATCTCTATAAGCCTGGTTCCAGAAAGTTTCGTCGAAAAAGAAATGACGAGGCACCTTGCCTATTGCCCTGAGTACTTTCGCATCAGATATTCCTCTTTCTTTTAAGATTTCTACAAGTTTTTTTCTTGCGCCTTTTTCCCGATAATTATCTACAAACTTATAAGCCATTTGTGCCAAAAATAGCTTTAAACTCCGTATTTAACCAAATTACCGGACATAATTTTTACCAACATCCTTCAACAGGGAGAATGCCAGAACAGCAATTCTCAAACTATTAACTTATTAGCACTTTTTAGCGCAATCGCTCACAAATATTTTATACTTTTGTTTATCCAATAAAGTTTGCATGAATAGAGTTATACTTGTTATTGTTTCATTGTTAATTAGCGCCTCAGCATTTGCCCAGATTGACGGGAACTACAACTACAGTATTGGCATTAAAGGTTACAACATTGTTCAAATGCCAAAAATATTGCAACAAACCAATACCGACGATTATACAACCATGTGGCTAAACAGCGGCATGATCAAGATCAACGATAATCAAATGGCTTTTAGGATCAGTGGTCACTATTATTACAAAAGAGATTTGACTTTCGACAACCAATGTGAAACCTGCGAAACGGCCAAAGGTAATTTCAGCGACTTCTCCATTAAAGTAGGTTTCGAGAAAAACTTTAACTATTCGGTGATACAGCCATATTTTGGTTTTGATATCGGTTTTAGAGCGAGTCATTTTAAGGGAGATATCGAAAACAAAAATTCATCTAACCTTAAAGTTTCTTATGCTGCAAATTCTAATAAAAACGGCGCAACTTTTTCACCAGTATTGGGGGTTAAAGTTAATGCACTAAAAAACCTAAGTTTCTTTGCAGAGTCTACAATGGATTTCTTTTATGCTTATGAGCGCCAAGAGACGGTATTAAATGATGCTAACAATACCAGAACCTTTGCCAAATACAACAAGCTGGAAACTTTGCTTAACCCAGTTTCAATTGGCATACAATTTCATTTGGTAGGCAAAAACTAGTAGGGGTCAACGTCTATTTGCGCAATTACGCTTCTGAAATCTTTTTGGGCATTAAAATCTCTGATGGTATCTAGCAAAACTGTTTTTACCTTTTGCATAGCTGCCGTTCTTTCTATCTTAAGAATAATTTGCTTGATGTAATAGTTCCTCACTCGGGACACCAAAGGTTGTTCTGGGCCTAATACCCTTTTCCCCAACTGAGCTCTTAAGTTGTTGGCCAATGTTTGTGCCGCCATATTAAGCACGTTGGCATCTTTATGTTTTACGTTAATAAAAATCAATCTTGAGAAAGGCGGATAATGGAACTGCTTTCTTTCTTCCAATTCGTCGGCATACATTTGCTCGTAGTTGTTTTCTATGACCTGCTTAATGATACGATGATCATCGGCATAGGCCTGAATACATACCTTACCCTGTTTGTCTCTACGACCTGCCCTACCTGCCACTTGGGCCAACAATTGATAGCTCCGTTCAAAAGCCCTAAAGTCGGGAAAGTTCAGCAAAGTATCGGCATTGATTACTCCAATAAGGCTCACATTCTCAAAATCGAGTCCTTTAGCCACCATTTGGGTACCAATCAGGATATCGTTCTTCTTCTCCTGAAAATCGCTGATGATTTGTTGCATGCCATTTTTGGTACGGGTGCTGTCCAAATCCAAACGGGCTATTTTAGCATCCGGAAAAATCAAGCTCAACTCTTCTTCAATCCTTTCAGTACCAAAGCCTTTTTGCTCCACATGTACCGATCCACAAGCTGGACATACATTGATGCTGTTTTGATAATAACCACAATAATGGCAATGCAATTTACCGCTAGATTTGTGGTAGGTTAAGCTCACATCACAATTCACGCATTTTGGCGCGTAACCACAGGTAGCGCATATTAAAATAGTAGCATATCCCCTACGGTTCTGAAACAGGATTACCTGCTCCTTCTTTTCCAAGGCTTCGGCTATATCATCTACCAATACACTGGTAAAGTAAGAAGTCATTTTCTTACGTTTGGTTTCTTCTGCAATACTTACTACTTCCTGCAAAGGAAGCTGAACACCTCCAAAACGCTCATTGAGTTCTACCAGACCATATTTATCCGTTTTGGCATTATAATAGCTTTCTAAGGACGGCGTGGCGGAACCCAAAATTACTTTGGCCTGATGTAAATGTCCCAAAAACACAGCGGCATCACGAGCTTGGTAGCGAGGTGCCGGATCGTA
This sequence comes from Pedobacter sp., assembly GCF_039594775.1. GTDB lineage: Bacteria > Bacteroidota > Bacteroidia > Sphingobacteriales > Sphingobacteriaceae > Pedobacter. The sequence goes on from NZ_JBCNMT010000006.1 coordinate 5,689, forward strand.
TTGCTTGTAAGAGTTTTCATGCTCTTCATCAACCACTACCAATCTTAAATCATGAAATGGCAATAAAACGGCCGACCTTGCACCTAATACGACTTGATAAGCACTATTTAGCACTTTATTCCAAATTTCCACCCGCTCATTATCGTTGAATTTGGAGTGATAAACTCCAATCTTATTTCCGAAGTATAGCTTTACACGTTCTACAATTTGCGTAGTTAATGCAATTTCCGGTAACAAGAATAACACCTGTCCGCCATTAGCAATAGCCTCTTCGATTAATTTGATATAGAGCTGCGTTTTGCCCGACGCCGTAACACCATGTAGCAATACCACATCTTTATGCTGAAATTGTTGGTTTACCTGATCTAATGCTGCTTGCTGATGTTCACTAAGCTTAAAATTAACATCGAATATTTCGCCATCACTGCTTAATCTGCTAACCGGTCTTTTTTCGACATAAAATATTTCTTTGTCCGTAAGCGCTTTTAAAGCTGCCTGCCCACAACCACTTTCTTCGATTAATTGGTTTTTGGCGATATAGCCTTTGTCTTTGCTTAGCTTCAAATAGCCCAACAAGGCATCTAGCTGTTTAGGAGCTTTTTCTAGTTGGGCAAACAATTGTCTTAGGTTTTCCTCTTCTAGATAAAATGCATTAAGCTTTACGAAGGATTTAAGCAGTGGCTTGTATTTATCCACTACTTCTTCGGCAGCAATAATTACTTCTTTAGCGATTAGTGAATTTACGAGGGGATAAACCGTTTTTTGGCCCAATAAACTCGCCACTTCATCAACACTAATGCGATGTTGTTTATGAAGCACTTCTACAATAACCCTCTCTTTGTCATTTAGTTCGACCTCTTCAGGTTGCTCCTCTTTTAAGAGAAGTATGGTTTCACTGGCCAATTTCAAGCCCGTAGGCAAAGCAGCAGCCATTACATCGCCCTCATTACATAAATAATAAGAGGTTATCCATTCCCAAAACTCAAATTGCTTGCTGGTCACTACCGGATAGTCATCAACCACATCAATCACATATTTTGCCTGGTAATGCTCCGGCGGATTAGCACCAATACTTTTCACCAAAGCCGTGTAGATCTTATGCTTTCCAAATTGCACCACTACCCTTTTGCCAACAGCAATTACCTCATTAAGTTCAAAAGGAACTCTATAGGTGTAGTTAATTGCCAATGATAGGGGTAACACAACCTCTACAAATAGCGTCTCTCTTTCCGAAAAATCCGACTCCGCAAACTGCATTATTTATCCTTTAAAGCGGCCAAAAATAAACACACCCATCCTAAAATAAACCCAAGCCCGCCTATAGGTGTTATTGGCCCCAAAATACTTGCAAATGATAAATGATAGGCATCTTTAATCGCCAATAGATATAGAGAGCCGGAAAATAAAACAATCCCTAAAGTGAAAAAGAAAAACGACAGTGCTATGAGTTTGTTTTTATATCTAGCAAAGGTAGAAAGGTACAAAATAGCAAAAGTATGATAAAACTGATACTCCACACCCTTCTGCCATATTTCCAATTGATTTGGTGCGATGATATTCTTTAACCCATGTGCTCCAAAAGCACCAAGTATTACAGCAAGCGCACCAAAAAAGGCAGCGGTTAAGATTATTCTTTTGTTCATGAGCAACGGCATTAAATAGCGCTAAATTAACAAAATGCCTTCATAATCTCGCTAATCATAAAATTAAATTAAATTTGCTGTACATAGTTATGAGAAGAATCTATATCCTATTAATTATACTTGTGCTTGGGGTAACAGGCATGGCCTATTTATACTTTTCAAATTTAAATAGGGAAAGTAGTCCATCTGACGTTTCGCTAAATCTTATATCTGCCAATGCCCCAATCATCTTCACTTTCGAAAATGACAAAGGTTTTTATGACATCCTCAGTCAGCAAGATGTAACCAATAATCTATTGGGAACAGCCAAGAGCGATTTACTAAAAGCCTTAAGAGAAAATGTTATCAATAATGCAAAGTTCAACCACTTAATAGAAGGAGAGAAAGTTGTTGTTGGTTTTTTACCCACTAAAACCGAACAAGTAGACTTCATTATCGCTACACAAACCAAGGAAAAAAAGATTGACGCCCTAGCTCTTAATCAAATAAATGCCACCTTAAAGGAAGACGGAAATGCCTATCATATCAAATTTGGTGATAGCAGCGAATGTTATGTAGCCGTCATCAATCGCTCTATTTTTCTTTCCAATAGTAAAAAAGCATTATCTGTGCTAGCGGAAACCAAGATCCCTAACAATGAATTTGCGGAGTATATCAAACAAAATAATAGGTTTGGAAAAAACACACTGGCCAACGTTTACATCAACTACAAGCAATTACCGCACCTGTTAAAGAGCATCCTCAATACTAACTTGACAGGCGAATTAAGTGTATTTAATCAACAGAATGCCTATGCTTCTTTGAGCTATAATTTTAGCAGCGATAAGCTTTTGCTCAATGGCTATACTGAAGTTAAAGATGCTCAAAATTATTTCAAGCTTTTTGTAGACCAAAAAGAACAAAAAATAAATATCGACCAGTTCTTTCCCGAACAAACCGCCAACTATACCTTATTTAACATCGATGATTATGCGGTGTGGGACAAGGCACTTAAAGCTTGGCAAAAAGGCAAAAAAGAGGATGAAAAAATTGCAGAACAGCTCCGAAACATCGACGAAAAATACAGAATTGACATTAATCAAATCTTCCCTAAGTATTTTAATAAACAACTTGCTACAATAGAGTTAAAAAGTGGCGAAAAACTTGGAATCGTAGAGATTAAAAATGGGGATAAACTTGGTCAGCTCCTTTTAGATTTGGGTAGCGATTATGCTCCTGACGTTAGGATTTTTAAAGAACCCAATTTGCTTTACAACTATTTCGGTGAACCCTTTAAAAAATTTGAACGCCCGTTTTACACCATTATCGACAATCATTTGGTAGTGGCCAATAATGCCAGCACGGTACAGGTATTTTTAAATGCCTACAGGAATGACCACTTATTGATGAACACTGATGACTATCACACTTTTAAAGACCAAACTTCGAGTGCTGCCACCATCGCTTTTTACATCAATAACAAAAACAGCAACGACATTTTTGGCAGAAACCTAAAAGCACCTTACTACAAGCAATATAAATCTGAAAAGGGCGTTAAAAGCTACAATGCTTTTGGTTATCAGCTATCTGCTGATAATGGAAAGTTCACAAGCAATATTTTATTGCTTAAAAACCAAACAAAGGCTGACACTGTTAAGCTTACAGAGAATTAACGTTTAATTATTGATAAAACAGCTAATTTAACCTAAAAACAAATGGCTTTATGAGGAAAGGCTTAATAGTTCTCCTTTTAGTTGTTTCTACCTTAAGTGCCGTTGCACAACAATATGCATTATTCAATACAAAAACATTATTCGATTCGTTTGAGAACCCTGCTCAAAAATCTTTTGTATTGGATTCATCTCGACAATTTGCCTCTAATTTCCTTATACCCTATCTCGATCTAAGTGGTTTAAGTCCTGGTAATTCGAACATAGCCATCAGAAACTTAGTTAAACAGGGCTATGCTCAAAGCAGAGTTGGAGATTTTGCCAACCCGAAAACTATGCGTGAAGAAATAAATGCATACTTGGTGGCAATTAGGCTATTTAAATATCATAAATACCATAGCGAGATGGGCTTTTCTTGGCAAATCAAATCGGAAACCCAAGTTGACTATGACGAGAATATCAGCAAGGGACTATTTTACGATACTTTTCAGCGGTTTGCTACCATACCCCGCATCAACCTGTTCAATAACAACAGTAAGATGCTGACTTACCATCAGATCAGTTTTACTTATCGCGAGAACTATACCAAACGCTGGGCATTAGGTGCAAAAGTGAGTTTATTAAGTGGTATTGGCTATATGGAATTCGACGCTAGTAGATCTTCGGCCAGAGTTAATTCGGCCACGTTAGATGTTGATATGGCTGCAAAATTTAGGCTCAATTATCCTGAAGGTGGCGAGGTTAAATTCAAAAACGGTTTACCTTACAAAAATTTAGGCGCAGCAATTACACTCGGCACTACTTACACCACCAAATCTGGTATTTTCATAATGGCCAACGTGAAAGACCTGGGTTTCATTAGATGGGGAAAAAATTCATACTCGGGTTCTTTTGATATTACACAAAGTAATATTCCACTTACCGGAAATGCTGGAGAGCAAGAAGAGGATAAACTTCAAAGGGCACTAGATAATTTGGCCAAAGGCAACACCCAACAAAAACGTTTTATTGCTCCAATAAACAGCAGAGCTGATTTCCTTATTTCAAAAACTTTTGGAGCCTACACGCCCAACTTAATCATCAGTAAACATATTTTTGATCAATATGGCGAAGCGGCATTGGTAAACACCATCAAATCTGGCACTTTCTCTTTCAGTGCCATACCAAGCTATAATACAGATAAGAACTTTAGATTAGGAGTACAAGGAATGATCCAAACGCCCAACTTTGAAATGTTTTTAGGCACTAATGATTTGATAGAAACTTATTATGCTGGTAAAAACATCGTCAACAGCAAAGATGTTGTAGAAACAGGCTATCGTCGTGGATCGATTTATTTAGGTATGGCTTTTAAAATTGGTTATATCGTTGAACACCCTATGAACATGAGCTGGATGCCTGGTGTTGGCGAAGGCCAGGAACGCCAGAGTTTCTTTGGTCGCATTTTCGGCATATTCAAGAAAAAGCAGCGCTAAACTTTTTTCTTTGGCGTAGTGAACACGAAATCTTTAAGGTAAAATGGTTCAAAGTAGGCTACATCTTCAAACACCTTAGCTTGATATGCCTCATAGGCCAAACTACTCATATAACCGGCACTATTAAAATTATCTGCGTAGAAATGCGCATTGGGGTCATCTATTACTGTTTTGCATTTTTCGGCCCCATCACCTATAAAGGCTATGTAATTACTCTGCAATTCAATCACGAAGCTCTTATCATCAACTATTTTAGCGTGAGTATGTTCCACTTCAGCCAGCTTATGATCAAAAACGGCGGTAAATACCTCCATCCTTCTGGCGTCGATCATTGGGCACACCAAGCCTCCAAAGTTCGGATGCTTTGACAGATATCCATTTGCCATCATTTTTAAGGTATTAATCGCAATGAAAGGTTTCTCCAAGGCAAAGCACAATCCTTTAGCGGTAGAAACCCCAATACGTAGCCCTGTGTAGGAACCCGGTCCTTTACTTACCGCAACAGCATCTAAATCAGCATAGGCTAAACCAGTCGTTTTCATCACCTCATCAATAAAAAGCGTAAGGTTTGAAGCGTGAATATTTGGTGCTTTTTCTTCTTTAAGCACTACCGTTTCTCCATTTACCGAGATGGCTACCGAACAAACGGGCGTAGCTGTTTCTATCTGAAGTATTGTTGACATTGAATAGTTGAAAGTCTAAAGTGCAAAGTTAAAAGTTTAATCCGCTTTCAACCTTTAACTTTGAACTTTTTAAGGAACTGGATCATGACCATGTCCCCCCCAAGGATGACAGCGCCCGATACGTTTTAGTGTTAGCCAACCTCCCCTAAAAGGCCCGTGTTTTTTAATTGCTTCTATCCCGTATTGCGAACATGTGGGCGTATACCTACAACTTGCACCCAACAAAGGCGACAACAACCATTGGTACAATTTGATAATGCCCAAGAATAACCAAGAAAATAAAAGCTTAATGACCTTCATTGCTATTGATTTGTCCTAACAGTTTAACAAAAACTTGCCTTATTTTCTTTTCCAGGAATGCGTAAGGATGAATTTCCTTGCCTACATATTGCAACGACAAAAGCAGCACTTTGTTCTGATCAGTCAAATACTCATATAAAAATGCCTGCTTTTGCAAACGATAAGCCTCTCGGGTTCGTCGTTTGATCAGATTCCTATCCACGGCATGCTTGTAGCGCTTTTTAGCTACGTTAATTACCACTTGAGCTGGATAACGATGGGTTTGGGCATCCAATATAAAAGTTGCCCTATAGGGATACAATAAAAAAGAAGAGCCTTTTTTAAATAGCAAGTCCAAGGACTTTTTGCTACATAAACGCTCTTCTTTATAAAATTTATTCATTTTTTGATTGCTAAAATGCAGAAGTTAAATTGATCTGCCCTCACCACAAGGGTGGCAATCAAAAATTATGCTTTATGACGACGCTCGTCAGAAACTGTCAATCTTTTTCTTCCTTTTGCACGGCGAGAAGCTAAAACTCTTCTACCGTTTGCTGTAGCCATTCTTTCGCGGAAGCCATGTTTGTTTCTTCTCTTTCTTTGCGAAGGTTGGAATGTTCTTTTCATAACTATATAATATATTAACTAGAGTTTTTAATAAGAGGTGCAAATATAAAGCGATATTTTTAAAATTGCAACAGCAAATTAATTTATTTTTAAACTTGCTAGTTTACCAGCGGCTAAATGTTCAAAGATAAGCTTTTTGATTTATTGCCCCACTAATCCGTTAGCCATTGGCCATCATACATTAAACACTAAACATCAATCGGTTAACAGTAAAATGATTTAACATTGAACAAGCTTGATTAGTGGATATTCCTTTATTCTAAATAAAAAAAGCCCGATAGGCAACCTAGACCTATCGAGCTCCATTTATTAACTAACTACAAATTTTTCTTTTTATGCGGCACCCCTTATTACTCTTAATAAAATAGCCACAATAGCTATCACCAATAAAGCGTGTATAATACCTCCTGTATAATAGCCTCCTAAAAAACTAATTGCCCAAATGATGACTAAAATCACTGCAATTACATATAATAGATTTCCCATAATATTGACGTTAAAGTTTTAAGTGTAAAATTGTTAATTGATTTGATTTATTACTAAAACACGCCGTGTTAAAAATTGTTCTGATTTTTTTCTGTTCGCATAAAAAAGCGACAGACTCACAGATAATTATAAAATCTGTATACCTGTCGCTTTTCTAAAAGATGGGTTCTTGCTTGCTCGTCATTGCCAGCTCGACTGGCAATGACGAGCAAGCTTTAACATTTTGAAGGATTTACTTTTTTTCGAGAAGATTAGATCAATAGCGTGGATACAAGTATTAGAAACAACTAATTTCCTCCCCCTGCCCCCTCAAGAGGGGGATATGCAAAATGCTTAAAACGTGGTGTTATCTCCTATTGCCGGAAGACAGACTGTCAGCATTACGTATTAATACGGCTTTGCGAGGCTCGCAATGACGTACGGGCACTTAGTTTAATAAAAGAAATAAAACAAGCCCATTAAAGCCCTAAAGCGGCCTTAAGCTTTACATATCCTGTTTTACTTACCGGCAACCAAATTCCCGATTTTAGGAGCACTACATAGCTTTCCTTTTCTTTAAGTTCTATTTTGGTTACCTGAGCCAAATTAATGATGTAGGAACGATGAATGCGGATAAACTGAGCAGCATCTAAGGTCTGCTCAAAAAAGCTCATCGTTTTATTTTTCTGAAAATTACCCTCGGTAGTGCTCAGCTTTACGTAATCATCGTCGGCTTCCAAATAGTGGATGGCTTCTATCGGTATGATTTTGATTACTCCCGCATTTTTAACCACTACCCTATTGTTTTGCGCTGGTGATAGCGATGCGGTTTCCAAAAGCTCTTGACTGTTATCTTCTTTGGCCAACTTAGCGGGCAGCTTTTGCATAGCCTGCTCAAAGCGGCTTTGTTCGATAGGTTTCAAAAGATAATCGACCGCATTCACCTCAAAAGCTTTGATGGCATATTCATCAAATGCTGTAGTGAATATTACCGCTGGTCGGTTTTCTACCAGTTCCAACATTTCAAATCCACTAATTTTGGGCATTTGTATATCCAAAAAAATCAAATCTGGTTGGTGTTGAGCTATAGCTTTCAGTCCCTCAAAACCATCACTGCACTCGGCTACAACCTCAATATTTGGAAAAGCTTTTAAATAATGCTTTACAATATCTCTGGCAAGGGCTTCATCATCAATGAGTATGGTTCTTATCATCTTTCTGAGGGATTTTTAGGGTAGTAATATACAATTTATTGTCCTTCGATTCAGCTTGGAGCAAGTTGCTATCCGCAAAAAGCAAATACAATCTTCGCCTGATGGCCGAAAGTCCGAAACCAGTTCCTTTTGATGCTTTCATTTCCGGGTCGTAAGGATTGGTTACACAAATGACCAAAGTGCTGTCTTCCATTTTCACTTCCAAGGTAATGGTAATAGCTGTGGAAGTATTATATAAACCAAATTTGATGGCATTCTCTACAATGGGCTGCAACAAGGTTCCCGGCAAACAAAGTCCTTTCGTTTCTTCAGCAATGTTTACGTCTACACTTAATCGGTGGCTAAAACGTACTTTTTCGATATCCAAATAGAGCTGTATGTATTCCATTTCATCAGCTACGCTTACCCAAACTTCATCATCTCTTTTCAGGGTGCCACGTAAAAAAGCTGCCAATTTGGTGATCATGGTACCCGCTTCTGTAGGATTTACAATGGTTAGGGCATAAACCGAATTAAGGCTATTAAATAAAAAATGAGGTTGTAGTTGGTGGCGCAATTTGTTCAGTTCAGCCTCTTTAGCCAAGTTTTGGGTTGCCAACATACGAGCCTGCATTTCCGATTGTTCTTCTAAGCGATACCATAAAATATTGGCCAATGCGCACCAAGCTAAGCACATAAAGGACACTGCTGCCTTAAAAATATCAGAAAGGTCTAAAAAAGCTACATAACTCGTTTGATTAGCAAACAGAAAAGTTAAAACATATTTTGAGGCGAACACAACCGCCGCCGAAATTACCAGCGTTACCAATAGTACATATAGCAGCTTTTCGTTTTTAGGCTGGTAATAGCCCAACATATTGCTGATTACAATACAACCAAAGGCCAAGCATAAATTACTTACCACACTATCGGACACCGAAATTTGCCAAGAGAAATTAAAAAAGAAATACAAAACCGCAGCGCAAGCCACCTGCCAGCATAATAAAATAATGCCTGCTATGGTCTTGATCTGCGGTTTTGATAGTGGTGTAGTTGTCAAGGTGTTTAGTTTTAGGTTTAGCGAAAAGATTAATAACTCTTAAACTCTACCCCTCCAAAAAGCACCACTCCTCTTATAATGATCAATTTATTTGCCTGTTCGGTTGCTGGATAAATGGCCCTCTTATCGTCAACCCCTCCAAAAATGGCAGTAACTTCCGATTTGATTTGCCAAGTGGCGGGCACTACAATTTTCACGCCTCCAAATATGGCAGTAACATCCAATATAATTTGTCCTTCAAAATCAGATTGGGTCAAATTAAGGTCTCCACCTCCAAATACCGCAACCACTTCCCCTCCCTTTAAATTTTTAGAGTAGATGACCTGATTACTTCCGCCAAATACATTTACGGAATTAATGTAGTCGTTGCTATATTTTTCTTTTTTATCTCCGTTGATAGGTTCTACTGGTTCAGCCTCTTGACCTACAGGATTCACATACTCGAACTTGTCAAAACGTTCTTTCCTGCGTCGTTTTTTATTTCGGCATACCGTAGTGTCTTTGGGTTTAAGGATCAGATAAAGTCCAAGCGCAACAATGGCTATTGGTAGGGCTACATGAGGCATTGAATAATCATCTAAGATATCATCCAAGGTAAAGTAACTACCTATCAGCACCATCACAAACCAGCCACTGCTTCTGAAATTATGACGTGCACCTACGAATAAGCCGATAACAATAAGCCAAACACTCCAGTTAAAGAACCAATGTGGTAAACCTAAGCCAAAATTCCTTAGCAATAAAAGTGCACCAATACCTACGATGATGAAGCCTGCCCAAACTTTTCCTGAGCGATTAACCATATCTTTATTTTCTATATTTTCCATTTGTCTTGTGTTATTTGATATGCCCAAAAGTATCTCAACCCTACAGACTACACAACACAAGACGGTTATTTGCTATCCAATTATCGGTAAAATGCATTAATTTATCGGTAAAAATTTTCGTTAATTTGAAAACCATCGGTCAAATACAGATAAAGAAATGAAAACACTTAAGCTCCTCCTGCTTTTGATTCTCCCTATTTTAGCAAATGCACAGGACATTACCCAACACTACAAGGTTTACGACGTAAAAAAACAGAAGGTCATTAATGTGGATGATATTGTGGCTGATATGGCAAAAGCCGATGTTCTTTTCTTCGGGGAGGAACACAATGATTCGATTGGCCATTATTTAGAAGTAACGCTGTTCAAGAAGCTTGCAACTACTTACCAAAACAAGGTAGGTTTAACGCTTGAAATGTTCCACACCGATGTACAGCCCGTGATCAACGAATATTTAGCAGGAATCATCTCCGAAAAAAATTTTATTAAAGAGGCAAGGGCTTGGAACAATTATAAGGATTACAGACCCATGGTTGAGTTTGCAAAGAATGAAGGGATTATGGTGATTGGCGGTAATGCAGCGGCAAGATATAGCAATGCAGTTACCAAAAATGGATTGGGAATTTTAGGCAAACTACCTTCTAGTTCTAAACAGTTTTTGCCGCCAAACACCATAGACACCTTAACTGGCAGGTACTACGAAAAGTTTATCGGCTTACTAGGCGGCCATGGCATGGGTACCATGAAGGTATATCAGTCCCAAAACTTTTGGGATGCCACCATGGCTTGGTCTATTGCAAAATTTGCCAAGGAAAATAAGGGGAAAAAGATATTTCAGGTGAATGGCCGTTTCCATAGCGATGAAAAGTTGGGTACTTATGCACAGCTTCAAAAGTTGGCACCAAAGCTAAAGGCTTTAAACATTGCTTCGTTTGCAGCCGAAGATTTTGAAAATCCCAACTGGGAAAAATATCAAAACTTGGGCGATTATGTTATTGTTACCGACCCCAAGGTGAAGAAGAGTTTTTAAAAAAGTAATGACGGTCGTCATCTCGACCGCAGCGCAGCGAGTGGAGAGATCTTTTATTTATACATTCAAAGATTTCTCCACAAGGTCGAAATGACGGAAGATTAATAACAGGGCTTAATTTTAGCATCAGTTTGAGTATAAGCTCATTTCCATATCTCGAAGAGGTCTAATATTAATAAAATAGCTTATTCGCTTCGATACTATTATGTAGGAATCACATGATTTGGCTAATATCTTTATATAGCAATTGAAATCCTTCGGACTCTGGTAACCAAAGAGATTCTTCGCAAGCTCAGAATGACAGCAATCTAAGGACATATTCAAAGATTTCTCCACTCGCTATGGTCGAAATGACGGAAGCGCTTCCTATTTCAACCATCCTACTTTTAGCCCAAAGTAAAAGCTACGACCGGGTGCTACGTTATAATACCTGCCACCAAAACCATTAATATCATTGCCCAAGCTATAAGTTTGGTTCAAAAGGTTGTCTACCCCTGCAAATAATTGTAAAGGTAGATGCTTAATTTGCTTCTGATAACCTAGTTTTGCCGATACCAACTGAAAGGCATTGGCATATTGTGTGTTGGCATCATTAAGCGCAATTTTAGCATTGTGGTTAAAAGTCAGGAAAGCCAATAGACCGCTTTTATGTTTAATATCAGCCATTAAAGTAAAACTATGTGGCGCTACTCCTGGCAAACGATTTCCCGAGAAATCTTGATTTAATTGTACAAAATCGTCGTATTTAAATTGATGCCAAGCATAGGCTCCTTGCAGCAATACCGATAATGGCTGACTTTCCTTAAGCAATTGGTAGGATAAACTTGCTTCTACCCCCTGTTGCTTGTTTTGCCCCGCATTGATGTAGTAATTGGCCCCAGCAGCATCTCTACGAGTGACGACAGCATTGCTCAACAACATATGGAAATAGCTGGCATCCAGAAACAAACGCTGGTTAAGCAGTTTCCATCTAAAACCAGGTTCTATATTCCAACCTTTCTCTGCTTTCAAAGCTAAATTATAGCTATTGTTGTCCGCAAAAATCTCGCTACTTGCAGGAGGCGAAAACCCTTTCGCTACGTTGATATAAGTAGAAAAATGTTCACTGGCACTAAAAAGCACAGCAAAACGCGGTTGTACTTCTCCACTAAACTTTTTATGGGCATTAATATTTGGTGTTTCACTATTACGAAGAAAACCAAGATTGAGGTTGTTGGTACTGGCTCCAACGGTAAATAGCCATTTTTTCACCTGCCAATTCACTTGGGCAAATGCCAGCCATTGCAATAAGTCAAGTTTGTCATTGGTGTTCTGATTTCCCTTATTCCCCTGTAAGTTTCTATAGGTTCTAGAGCTGAAGTCGCCCTTTTGCAACTCTCCGCCAAAATGCAAGGATATATTGTTTGAGGGCTCATAAACAAAAGCTGTTCTTCCACCCCAGTGTGGCTCTTTTTTCAACTCGTAATTTTGGATGGCTGGGTTCTCTGTTTCATTGTAAAAGCCATATAAGCTTGTCGTGTTTCGCCACTTTTCATCAAAAGCATAGCGATGTACCAATCCTAGCAAAAAAGCTTGCTGTTTTATACTTGCATTCGCTAAAATAGCACCTTGATTAGCACCTACGGTTGGTCGGGCTTGTTTTGGATTGGCCTCATATTCCGCTAAAGTCAATGCACCAGGAGTTTGATACTTAAGGTCGCTATAAATGGCATGTATGGTCAAGTTTGCTTTAAAAAAAGTAGGTAGCAGGGCTTGATAACTTGCCACACGACGTTTCATTTCTGTATGCGCTCTATAACCGTCGGCACCTTGTTCTTCATAAGCCAGCAGATGCTTGGGTAATTGCAGCTTAACGTTATAATTTAGTGCCCCAAAACTTCCTCCACTAGCACCGGCTTCCAACATAATGTTATTATTTACCGTTGGCGCATTAAATAGTACCACGCCTCCTGTACCAATGCCATACACACTACTTCCCGGTCCCTTGATCAGTTCTATACCGCCCACGTTATTAAAACCCAACATATTTAACATCGAATTACCACCTGGTGCAGTAAAAGGAATATCATCGTAATAAATCTTCACATTACGCACGCCATAAGGGCTTCGCACCGAACTGCCCCTGATGTTCAAGCGATAGCTGCCTGGCGATCGCTCTTCCATACGAGCACCTGGTGTGGCATTGATTGCCTGAAGCACATTAGTATTTGCATAACGCTGTAACTGCGACAAGCCTATTTTGTTCACTGCGGTTGGCGTAGTCATCAAGTTTTTGCTCCCATAAGCATTAATCACCACGCTATCTAAAGTAAGTTTAACGCTCTCAATGCTATCTCGATTTTGCGCCCAAAGGGGAAAAGTGAATAACTCAAACAGAATAATTAAAACGAAACGGCTTGGCATATACATGAGGTTCAGAACAAATAATTAAAGGATTTGCAGAGTTTCAACTCAGTGGAAATGTTCGCCAGAGTAGTAGTACCACTGTTCTTTTTCTTTTTTGAACTGCGACCGCTCGTGATGAACATATTGTTGCAATCCTTTTTGATAAAAAGCTTTAAACTCAACCACGTTCTTTTTAGCAGCCACAATATCCAATTTTAACCAATGATTAGCTTTCGCCCATTGCTCCATATCGGCTTTGTTATATAAATGTCTTTTGGCCGGATGTGTAGTATCCCACAAATAGTCAATCAGATGCAAGGCGTAAGCACTGTATCTCGATCGCATTAACAATTCAGCACTTGGCGGAAGTGCTTTCTTCAAATGATAAACTTCACAGCATTGGGCATAAGGCTTGTTCAATGAACAAGCGCATGTTATAGTTGACATATTTCAAAAATACATTAAAAAGAAATTTAGTACACTGCAAAAGTTGCTTTTTTGAGCTCTAATTATATTTTTGTAATTAAACATCACACAAACCAAATATTAAATCCTTGCAAACCACCCGTACAATTCCAACGAATGAGACTGAGAGGTTAGCCAGCTTATTTAAGCTCGACCTTGACTATACTGCTTTAAACGATACTTTTAAAGATTTAAGTTTTTTGGCAGCTAAAATTACAGAAACCGAAATTTCACTGATTTCATTTATTGACTCGTATACGCAATGGATTGTTTCACGATTTGGTCTCGAAATATATCAAACTCCCATAGATGATACGGTTTGCCAATTTACGCTGGGAGAAGAAGACCATTTGGAAATTGAAGATTTATCTAAAGACCAACGTTTTGTTACCAAAGATTTTATTGGTGAACCAATGAATTTAAAGTATTATCTAGGGGTTCCCCTCAAATCATCTAACGGTTTAAACATTGGTTCGTTGTGCGTTATCGACAATAAACTTCATGGTAAATTATCGGATGAAAAAATTGAGCAGTTAAAAATAATTGCTCGTCAAATTATTGCCAGAATTAATGATGCCAGCAGTATCAGGTCATTACAAAATCAATTGCGCTTACAAACAGATACTTATAAAAAAGTAGCTCACGATATTAGAGGCCCCATTGCAGGAATTATTGGTTTAGCGGATATGATTGCCAACGATACGGATGAATATCACAAAGATGAACTACAAAACATGGTGGGCATGATGGGCAAAAGCGGGCAATCGGTATTGGATTTGGCTGATGAGATTTTAAGAAGCTCTCTGGATAAACTGAATTGTGCTGCCGAGGTTTTTAATTTGAAAATCTTTAAAGAAAAACTGGACAAATTGTATCAGCCACAAGCTTTCAACAAACAAATCAATTTGGATATAAAAGTTAATATTGCATTTGAGACCATACAGATTAAGAAGGACAAACTGATGCAGATCAGTGGCAACCTGATTTCAAACGCCATTAAGTTTACCCCTAATAATGGCAACATCAAGGTGCAGTTGGACTTGTTTCTGGAAACTAATCAAAAAACATTAATTATGCAGGTGCAGGATAGTGGACAGGGCCTTAGTCAAGAGGCTATTAACGAAATTCTAAAAGGTACGGCCGAAAGCAGTAATGGCACGATTGGCGAAAAGGGCTATGGATTTGGTTTGCCTATGGTGCGAAAACTATTGAACGAGCTTAACGGAGAGATGAGCATCGAATCTAAAATAGGCCAAGGCAGTTGTTTTCACATCAAAATTCCATCGGTATAACATTGTATATTTTCATTAAGACTTACAAAGTTTTGAAACTTTCAGTTTTAAGACAAAACAGTTCCATTACCTCTTTTGACAGGTTTCTGTCATAATGAGTGCCTCTCTCCTTAAAGGAAAAACTTCCGTTGACACTACTTGTTTTTAATAGTGAGACTTTAAATTTTTGAAAGCTCATCACAAATTAAAACTTATCATTTATGTCATTACTATTAAACAAAGTAGCATTGGTTACTGGAGCTGGTTCAGGCATCGGTAAAGCCATTGCAGAAGCTTACGCACGTGAAGGTGCTAAGGTAGTCGTATCAGACATCAACGAAGAACATGGAAATGCTACCGTAGCTGAAATCCAGAAAAGTGGTGGAGAGGCTCATTTCATCAAAGCAGATTCGAGTAGCGCCGAAGACAATAAAAAATTGGTAGCAGGTACCGTTGCCAAATATGGCAGGCTAGATATTGCTTGCAACAATGCAGGTATTGGCGGCCCTGCGGCTCCTACTGGCGAATATGATATTGTTGGCTGGGACAAAGTAATTGCCATTAACCTAAGTGGGGTATTTTATGGCTGTAGGTACCAACTTGAACAAATGGAGAAAAATGGCGGTGGCAGCATTGTGAACATGGCTTCCATTCACGGCACCGTGGCCGCACCTAATAGCGTGGCCTACACCGCAGCCAAACATGGCGTGGTGGGCTTAACCAAAAATATTGGTGCCGAATACGGACAGAAAAATATTCGTTGTAATGCGGTTGGTCCAGGTTATATCCGTACACCTTTATTGGATGACAATTTGGATGAAGCCAGTTTGAAAGCCGTTGCCGCTAAAGCGACGATGAATAGATTGGGAACTCCCGAAGAAGTAGCTGAATTAGTGGTATTCCTTAGTTCGGATAAAACATCTTTTACTACAGGTGCTTATTACATCACGGATGGTGGTTATACGACTGTTTAAAGGAACGAAAATATAAGAAGTAGACAAATAATGCGAGTTCGGAAAAAAAAGACCTTCTACTCATTATAATTGGACTTTTAGACTTAACACATAAATTTCCTGCTACTATTTAAGGTTCTGTCGCTTCGCGGACAAACTTTCATTAGGTAGTTTTTATTGTTTTATTTACTTCAGTTCGATTATTAATTTTGTCAAAACAGCCTGTAAAGCTGATGCTGAAATAAATTCAGCATGACGTACCGTCCATCTGGCGTCACCCTGAATTTATTTCAGGGACAGCAAAACAAAGTTGGCATCATCCCGCTAAAAAATAAATAACAATCGAACTTTCAGGTTATTTGTTTTAATGCTTTTGCAAGCTCAGGCTTCTTGTATACGTTAAAAAGACTTACGAAGTTTTTGAAACTTCGTAAGTCTTTTAGTTATCTATTTCTTTGCTTGCGCTGCTTTGATTTTAGCAGCAATCACTCTCCAATCATAGAAATGAAAAGTTTTATCAGTACTCATGGCTACAAAAATGCCCTCAGGATATTGAGTACCTAAGTTTACCGAAACTGCATCAGCACCATCAGTTTCCATGGCACTTACTGGAATTTCAGCAATGAGGTCATATTGATTAGCATTGCCCTTGCTACCCTCCCGCGGATAAACCATAAAGCTTTGCGAACCTTGGTTAGACACCAATAGGTAACCTGTTTTTTCTCCAGTTTTGTAAATGGCAATCCCTTCGTGGTCTACTGAAAATCCTGTTTGAGCAAATAGCACCAATTCCTCATTTTGGTTAGCCGCTGGATCAGCCAAATATTTACGCACGCCAACCTGCTCGTCTGAGTAGTACACATAACCCAACTCGTTATCTACCGCAATGGCTTCAATCTCCTTTTTACTACTGTATTTCCCAAATTTGCGCACTAGCTTGGCACCTATGTGACCATTTCCAGCATCAGCCAATTGATATTGCCATAAATACCCGTCTGCTGGACCTGTTTTTCTGCCTACAATGGCAAAAATAGCGTGGTCGCTTGGACGAGTATACAAGGCAATGCCCATAGGGTCACGCTCGGTTTCACCAGCAAACACTTCAATCCCGCCGTTGTCTATAGGCAATAAATCGGGCAAGCTGAAAATTCTTATCTTATTGGCTTGGCGTTCGGTAGTTACGGCAATATCCACTTTCCTGCCACCAAGCGTAATGCCATATGCAATATCAACATTGTTGGGACGTTGTATCCCTCCTACTCTCTTTACAATTTTTCCAGATAAATCAAAGGCATACAAAGCACCGTCTTTATCTTTATCTGTACCTATTACCAAGCTTTTGCTAGGGTCGGTTGGGTTAATCCAAATGGCAGGATCATCCGTATCATGTTTAACCTGCTCAGTAATTACTGTTGCCTGTGCAGTGTTGGGATTATTTTTGTTTTTTGATTGAGGATTCTGGGCACATGCTCCAAATGGCAAGATAGCCAATGCTAAAAAATATTTACTTAGTGTATTCATTTAATATGGTTAGTATGCACAAATGTTGTACATAGTGGTTATTAAAACAAAAAATTAACGTTACAAATCGTGAACAAGCCTTTACAAAAAGGCAGCTTGATTTAAATGGACTGTATAAATGCCGTTAAACTAGCGCCTTGCTCTAATTTAAGTTTTTTTCGTAAGCGATATCGGGCTACACGCAAACTATCGGTGGATACGCTTAATAGTGCAGCAATATCTGCTGCATTGATGTTGAGTTTAATGAGGGAGATGAATTTAATGTCGGTTGCAGAAAGTCCCGGATTGATTTGTTGCAAGCGATCAAAGAACTCTTGATTGATTTCTTCAAAAATCCTCCTAAAATCGTCCCAGTAAGCATCTTTATGAAAGTTCTGATTGATTTTATTCAACAGGCTCCGCAGTTCCTTTTTATAGCTTCGGCCATCGCTTTTAATCATCTCGGTAAGTGCATCCCTAATGTCCTCCAGCAGTTGATTTTTTTGAATGGTTTGCAGGGTATGGGCGGTGATTTCTTTAGCTTTGGTATGCAGATTTTCTTTGAGATGTTCTTCTTGCATTTTTTTGTTGTTCAAATCAATCTCCATCAGCTCCTGCTTGGTCTTCAAAATTTTCTCCTCACGTTCCCTAATTTCACGCTCCCTTAAAATACGATGACGCTGGTTACGAATGATAATGGCGGCGACCAAAATAAACACCACGGCGGCAATGCCCGAAGCAATGTAAATGGCCCAAGCGATTTTTTCCTGTCGTGCCATTTGGGCAATCTGCAGTTCTTTCCTATCCAAACCATAAATCACCTTCAACAATGCCTCTTGGTTTTTACTTTCTTCGGAATAGGAGCTCAAAAAGTATTGCCTGCTTAATTCCAGATAATAAAAGGTGCTATCGCTTTGCTTCAAGAAGCTAAAGGTTTTACCTAAATCACGATAGGCACTACTTAAACGGCTATATGATTTGGTACTTTTGGCCAGTTTTTCTGCCTTGCGGGTATAATGCAATGCTTGGTTGTATTGCCCCTGCTTACGGTACACATCACCCACGTTATTGTAGGCGTCAATCAGCATTTCGGTATTTCCACCTTGTTCAAACCAAGTCAAGGCTTTTGAAAAATGGAAATAAGCTTTGTCAAACTGCGACTTATCCTCGTAAATGCTGCCCAAGTTTTCATGTACCAACGCTACTCCTTCGGCATTACCAATGGCATCAAACACCTGCATGGCCTTTTGCTGATAATAGTAAGCACTATCATAATTAAGCACTTTCTCGTAAAAATGGCCCAAGTTGGCGTAAGTTTTAGCAATCCCCGTACTGTCTTTAAATAATTGATAGGTACTTAGTGCCTTGAAATAAGACTGTTTAGCTTCTTTTTGCTGTTTGGTGATGAGGAACAGCAGTGCCAAATCATTTAGGTTATCTGCCGTTTGCTTCTCATTTTTATAGGCTCTAAAAATCTCATCAGCCTTAATGTGGTAACTTAAAGATTGGGTAAATAAGCCCATTTGGTAACAAATTTGCCCCATGTGCTGCAATGCCCTTGCTTCTCCCTGCAAATCGCCGCTACTTTTTGCTTGCTTATAAAGTTCATTTTGCTTGATGAACAAAGCATCTGATGGCGTGGTTAGTTTACTAGCACCATGCCCAATATCTTTGATAGCAGTGGTATTTTGTGCAAGGAGGTCTCTCCCTACACAAAATACGCTTAAAATCACTAACATGGCTTTAAGCCATTGGTTCTTTTTACTGCTAACATTCATCATTAAAAACAATTAAAAATCAAACTTAACGCCTAGGTTATATCTTGGACGGTAATATTCTATCTGCCTGCTTTGGTTGCTCAAACCTTGGTAGTATCTCAATGGCTGATTGGTTAAATTGGTCGCTTCAGCGAAAAACCTAGCTACTTTCGATACTTTAAAGGAAGCGTTGGCATCTAAAAAGAATTGCTTATCATAAAATACATCACCAAAAGTATCAGACCCTAATTCATCAATATAAGCCGCGGTATAGTTGGCCGAAATCCTTGCTGAGAAACGACTATTTTCCCATGATAAGGAAGCATTAAGCATGTGTGGCGCAGTTCCTGGCAAGGTCATTCCTTCTCTCAATTCACCATCGCTATTGGTCACCCCTTTAGCTTTCGATTTGGTGTAGGTATAATTGGCATAAATACCAAAGCCTTTTAAAAATTTGCCTGGTAAAAAGTCCAATTGTCTTTGTGCAGCCACCTCAAAACCATATACGTTTACGCTTTCACCATTTCTGCTTTGGGTAAAGGCCCATTGCTCACCTGCAGGAATTGGATTGGCCAAATCAGGGAAGTCATTTGCAAATTTTGAAGTGGTGTAAGCTCTATCGCTATAGGTGTAGATGAAGTTTTTCAATCGCTTATAGAAGAAACCTCCCGAGATTAAACCTACTGATTTAAAATACTGCTCGGCCATTAAATCAAAGTTATAGGCATAAGTAGCATCCAAATTTGGATTACCAGCTGAGATTTCCTCATCGCCTGCAATGATGCCCACAAATGGCGTAAGGGCATAGTAATTTGGTCTAGCCAGTGCTGTGGTAAATGCACCACGTAAAATCAAATCATCATTTGCCTGATATTTCAAGGTTATGCTTGGCAACCAATCAGAATAACTATTTTTTGAAGTACGTTTACCAGCTAATTCCTCCTCTTCTTCAATCACGTTACCTGTATAATTAATTCGGGTATGCTCCATACGCAAACCTACAATGGCCGATAGTTTTTCGGTCAAGTCTTGGTCCCAACGCAAATAACCAGCTAATATGTTTTCCTTAGCGTTGTAATTAAGCGCCAAGTACTCTGCAGCTGCATCAGTAGCTTCAAATACGGCTGGATTGTTCAAATTCAAACTTGCCAAATAAGCCCTGCTGGCAAATAATCCTGGTACATATTGGCTACCTGGCTGAAATTTCTTACCATCAAAATAACTGTTCGGAATTTGGCCTAAGTTAGGAATCAAATCATCATCAATAGGCTCAAACTTGGTGAAGTTATTGTTACGGTCTTTGTCCTTAATTCTCAATCGACCACCAAAGCGTAAACGACCTTTTTGCCCGTCAACAACAGATAGTGGCAACCTAAAATTAAGCTTGGCTCCAAATTCACTTTCCTTGGTTAAATCGGTATTCTCCGAGATGGTGTTTAAGCCCACTGCATTTGCGTCAAAATTGGTGGTTGTAAACAATGGATAATCAGGACTACCTGTAAAATTGATGGTTCTGTTGCTTTGTCTGAAAAGCATATAACGCTCGTTCGGACGGTATTCTCTAGCGGTAGAATAACTTGCTGCCCAGTCCATATCCAAGCCCGAAGTAATTAAATGCTCACCACGCAGCGAGTAGTTTTGCACACGTTGGTCTTCCAAACGGGTCATTTTATTTCTGTCATTGTCAATACCGCCTTTGGTTTGTAAACCAATACGGCCTCTGTAACCGATAATGGCATTGCTGGCGTTGTATTGCGGTGCAATATTGTCGATACGCATACGGTATCTGTTTTCTCTATCATCACGCCAGTTGTACATGGCATTGGCATAAATGGTGTGGTTTTCGCCCAGTTTAAAATCTAGTGCAGCGGCTACACTTCGTCTAATACGTTGTACATCGTATTTTCTGATATCGGTTTCTTCTACGAAGGTATTTCCGAAATCATCTTTTGCCCAAACGGCTTCTACGTTATCTGAACCGTACACGTTGTTGTTGTAAGAACCACTTAACACCATACCAATGGCATTTTTCGCAAAGCGATTTCCATACACAAAACCACCAGTATACAACATTTTGTCTCTAATAGGATTGTAACCTGTAGATAGCGTAGCCGAAATACGTTCGCCATTTGGAGAGGCACGGGTAATCAAATTCACCGAACCACCAATCGCATCAGCATCCATATCAGAAGTAAGAGTTTTGTTTACCTCGATGCTAGAAATCATATCCGAAGGAATCAAGTCCATTTGTACCCTTCTGTTATCGCCCTCGGCCGATGGAATACGATCGCCGTTGAGCATTACCGAGTTCAGCTCTGGTGCCAAACCTCTTACAATGATGTTACGGGCCTCGCCTTGGTCGTTCTGCATAGTGATTCCTGGTACACGACGTAAGGCTTCGCCAATATTGGCATCAGGGAAACGTCCAACTTGGTCAGACGAGATGATATTGGTGATGTTAGATTTGTTTTTTTGTTGGTTAAGCGCTCTGGCTTGTCCACGCAACCTATCGCCCATTACCGTTACTTGGTTCATCGCTACAGCACCATCTTCCAAATAAAAATTAATAACTGTATTACCACCTTTTGAAACGGTTACACTTTGTTTTTGGCTTTGATAGCCCATATAGATGACCTCTACCTCATAGGTACCTTCTGGCACTTTCAAAAATTCGTAATCTCCAATTTGATTGGAAATGGTATAACGGTTACCCACATTTAATTTAACGGTAGCGCCTGGTAACGAGGCCTTCGTCATTTTTTCGATTACCTTACCTGTAATGACACCACTACCTTGCTGGGCGTGGCAAAATACTACGGCAAATAGTAAAAGTACTGAAGTAAAAAGTGTTTTCATTTCTGCTTTTAATTTGTTTGAAAATCTTATCGCCACGAAATTGAACATTATACCTACTAGCCACCGCAATTACCGCGTTACAAAAAAGAAACCACCATGAACAAGCCGTTAACATAGCGATAACAAGACTGCCCATTTCAAATACAATGCTTTGTTTTTCAAACCATTGCAAACATTCAAAAAATCCATTAACATTCTATTGCCTTAATGATAAGTTAAGGTTAACTACCTAAAATGGAAAAACCGAAAACCTTTAGTGTTTGGCGGCTGTTAGTAATGCCAAAAAACATTAAGAATAGAACATTATGAAAACTCAATTTAAATTTTTAGCCGTCTTACTGATGATGCCTCTCTTTTTTTTAGCTTGTAGTAAAGATGATGACCCTGCGGATAATGATCTATTTGTTGGCACCTATAACGGTACCATTAGTTATAACAGTGGTTCAACATCTATCCGTACGGAGACCGGTAAGGTAACGGTAGTGAAAACAGGCAATAATTATGATTTTAAATTTTCGGATGGTATTCCTGATTTGAATGGAGTACAGTTTCAGAAAAATGAAAACGAGGCTATTTCTATTGGCAACGATGAAAGCAAGTACATTAAAATTACCGCTGGAACTTTAAAAATAGCTTTTACTAAGGATGGTGCTATTTGGACCGCCGATTGTACAAGGTAGTTTTGAAGGAGACTTACGAAGTTTTAGAAACTTCGTAAGTCTTGATTTTATTAATTCGCCTTGATCTGCTTTGGATCATTTACTACTAATTGTAATTTCTCTTTATATAAGGTTACCTTTCCCGTTACGCAAATACGCTTGTTTTCGAACATTTCTACAGGTTCCTTTGCAAATTTGCTTCTATCGGCCTTAAACACCACTACAGTAATTACTTCCTTTGGAAATTTACCTCCTAAGTTGAGCAAGCTTAAATTCTCTAAGCTACGGGCACTGTATACCGAATCGCAAAGGGTAACTTCTTTACCTACATGGTTCACTACTTCTTTTATAGATACCGTGGTTTGGCTTTTGGCTGCCATAAAGGCGAAGCCAAGTGCTAAAGTAACAATCAGTTTTTTCATAAAGTGAAGATACTAATTACAACTTTAAGCTCTAGCATATTTTGGGGTAGTTATTCTTTTTTGTGGTATAGCATTCACGATTTCCCTCTCCTTTTCAAGGAGAGGGCTAGGGAGAGGTTTAAAAGAAAACACCCTCTCTCCGCTGTGCGGTATCTCTCCCTAAAAGGGAGAGAATAATGCTTAGGAAAGGCAGCATAAACTTTAATGTTGATTAAATAAAAAAGCCATCCATTATGGACGGCTTTATTAAAACAACAATATAAAGTTTTACTTAGTGACCAAACCAAATATGGCTATCAATTTTTGGTTATGGTAAAGGTTAAAAGTTTGGTCGGCGATATCGTAGGTTAAGTTTTCAAGCGAGATGAGTTTTAGGAACTCCCCTTCCACATTGTTGTCCAAACATGCCATTTGTGTACTCACTACTTTAGAAAAAGCGATTTTGTTTTTTCCGGTAAATTGTACCAAACCACCGTAACCATTACAGCCTGTATTGCCACTTACTGTACCTTTTTTTGTATCAAATTTCATAGTAGCCGTACTATTGGTCAATGTTTTGTTATTAATAGAAAGCAGTTTCCAGTTATACTTATCTAGAAAAGCAAGAACTTTGGCATCTGCTTTTTCGGCTTTTACTTTTTTCTTGCTCAATACTTTTACCACTTTATATTTGTACGAAGAAGCATCGGCAGGGACATTTTTAAGTTTGGTGCGTTTTACCTGTACTTTGTAACGGTATCCTGCTTGGTATTTGAAGTTTTGGAAACCACTGTAGAAATATTCCCAGTCTTTACTGTTTTTGTATTTCACCAAATAGCATTTCATAGGACCTACACCGGTGCAATCTGCTTTGTTCTCTTTAATTTCCATGGTGATAATTTCACTGTTGGAAGCAGCTTTTGCGAATTGGGTAATGGTAAGGAGCGCTATCAGTAAGGATGTTATTTTTTTCATGTTCTTATTTTTTTGACCCTTAGGTCATTTTTATTTTTCGACCATATGATGTGTAGCAAAAGGCTTTTCCATAAAAATTAGAAAAATCTAATTAAAGATAACTGATTTTGTGGGGGTTAAAATTCAAGTGAGTTAGTGTTACGTAAAAAACAGCTTGAATTTTGACTTTAACAAAAAGAGCGGACGGTTAACTGTCCGCTCTCGTATAATTAAATTATGATTAAGGCGCTCATAGACACAAATTACCTCATTTTATCTCCAGACAAGATTTACAGGTTAATGTATAAGCACCAATAGGCCAATGCTTGCGCTAGAGGAGTGTAAACACCCATAAGCATAAAGAAGCACAGCAATTTACCATATATCTGGGCTTTTATTTTAAATACTCAATCATTTGCTTTTTTTAGTCTAAGAAATAAGAAAACTATTGTTATACATATACCTGAGATAATTGATGAAAAAGTGTAACATCTATCAATAAACCCTTTAAATCCGAATGTAAAAATATTCAGAATAGGGATGCCTTGAGAAAAAATAGCAAATGACAATTCATATAATATCATACCTATGATAAAAAAAAATATAATTCTGGCTACTTTTAACTAAATTTCTTGTAGCAAAATATAGTGCAATTGAGCTTGTAAATTGAATTGACACCGCTAAGAGTACTGCTAACGGTGTCATACCAACATCGCCTCCTGAATAATCACTAAAAGCTATTAGTATAATAAAGCTTATAAATGTTAGTAAGCTTTGTAAAAGAAACCAAATGACCATATGTAATTTATCTTTCGAGTTAATTAAGTATATATACCCTTATTGTTGCACCCAGTTCGACCCATCCTAACTCTGCGAATGCTGCCTGAATATAATATTGATTGACTGATAAAAATCAAAGCCAAAAAGCATAAAACAATCATTTCTTCTTCAACTTCTCCACCTCTTTTTTTAGCTCTATGAGATGAAGTGTCAATTCCTCTATCTTCTTCAATAAGATTTTGTTCATCTCCCCTAAGGCTACACCTTCTTTTTCCACCTCAGCCGCTGCAGGCACCTCTGGCAAATGTCCATTAGCTTTGATATAAGCTTCCAATTCTGGTAAGGTATTGAGCTGATATTCTGGCTTGAACACATAGTCAGGCCAGTTAGCGGCTTCAATCTTGATCTCCTTGGCCCTGATTTTACCGTTTACGGAGAGTTTTTCTTTTGGAGTGGTAGTACCAATGCCTACATCGCCATTAGGTAAAAAATTCATGAAACTGTTACTATAGCTTTCCCCTATCCAACCTCTGCCCATATTAGCGGCACCATTATTGGCGTTCCCATATACACCAATCCCAAAAAAACTATTAGCGTTTTGATCAGAGATGGTAAATCCTCTAGCCCAGTCTCCTGTTAAGTTCGACCAGTTTGCCTTTATATTAACCCCTAAAGCTGGACCGTCTAATCCTATCAGAACATTTGGATCAATTCCTAAAGCTGTTTTTAAAGTAGGGATATTGCCACTATGATAAATTTCGCTCCATTGTTTATTTGAGCCACTATTGTTATTTCTAAAAGCTAATCGAGGACCAAAAAATTCTCCTGCAATTTGTGTGACATAATTATTTCCAGGATTTTCGTGACGCATAGAAAGCACGTTCCAATAACCCGTATCACCAAAAGGGGCATTTAGCATATTATAGCCATTACCTACTACGAATTGTCCAACGGGAGCCACCGAATCTAAGTTCTGGAAATTATAAGGAATATTTGGAACTGTCTGTCCATAAACTACACCAGAGCAAAACAACATCGTTATCAATACATATTTAATTTTATTCATGTTATTTTTTTCTATTGTTTATTATTTCTTTTCTAATCTCTCTATTCTGGAAATTAAAACCTCAATGGCTTCATCTTTCTTTTTTAGGTCCGTATTAATCTGGTCAAGTTTTTTTTCTTTTTCTATCAGGTGCAAGGTCAATTCCTCTATCTTCTTCAATAAGATTTTGTTCATTTCTCCCAGGGCTACACCTTCTTTTTCTACCTCAGCCGCTGCAGGCACCTCTGGCAAATGTCCATTAGCTTTGATATAAGCTCCAATTCTGGTAAGGTATTGAGCTGATATTCTGGCTTGAACACATAGTCAGGCCAGTTAGCGGCTTCAACCTTAATCTCCTTGGCCCTGATTTTACCGTTTACGGAGAGTTTTTCTTGAGGAATGTCAGTGCCTATGCCTACATTACCATCTGCATTCCAAATCCCGTTGGCGGCAAAACGCACATTTCCTCTAAAAGCATTGTCATAAGGCACTTGTACTGTTTTAATTCCCGATATTGCTTCATCAACCGCTGTCCAGCCCGTAAACCAGCTTGCCTGTTCGCTCATTCCATCGGCATATGCACTGACCGTAAATCGTTGGTGATATACCTCGTCATCAATAAAAATCACCACTTTGCCATTTTCTGCTGATAAAAATATCCTGGGCGCATCTCCACCCGAGGAAGAGGCGGTTTGATAGAGAAAATAATTTGTAGAAGCATCGTTAAAATCAGTGGCATAAACATAATAAGACAAGGTAAGGTTGATAGTTAATGACTTAATGTAGCTATATCCAACAATACTTATAGTAGGCATTTGCGTACCTGCTGTAAACGGAAGATTTGTTTTGATTTTTACACCATATACAGGTGTACCGTTTAAAGAATAATTTAAAATATTAGGGTAGTTTTGAGCCTTTAAGTTAAAGGTTAGGGCTACCAAGCATAAAAAGAGTAGTTTTTTCATAGCTATTTAATTTTTAGATGTTTTTTTAGCAATTGTATTTGCTTTTCTTGTGTTAAAATTAGTTCGTTAACAGTTTTATCTTTTGATAGGGTTTCTATTTTCAACTGTTGTAACTCTTTATCTTTCTGAATCAAATGCAGTGTTAGTTCTTCTATCTTTCTCAATAAGATTTTGTTCATCTCTCCTAAGGCTACGCCTTCTTTTTCCACTTCGGCCGCAGCAGGCACGCCCGGCAAATGACCGTTGTTTTTGATATAGGCTTCAATCTCTTGCAAGCTCATCTTCTCATAATCAGGCTTAAACACATAGTCAGGCCAATTGGTTGATTCAACTTTAATTTCCTTAGCCCTGATCTTGCCGTTTACTGCTAGCTCATAATCTCGAGGAGTTGGTGTTTTGATCCCGACGTTTCCTGAGAAGTAGTGGAGGTTGTTTGAAGCTGTATTTATGCCCAATAAAGTCCCTAGGCTGGGTTCATCACCATTGACCACCTCTACTCTTGGCGCATAAAAGTATTGGCGGTCATTTACATTGGGGTCATAATATAGATAGCTGCGATGCACTGCTGTTGTAGCTCCAATAGGAAATTTATAGTCGGTTATGCTTACTACCTTCTGTCCGGTAGCGCCATCATAGATACCGCCATAATGTTCCATTGAAGTATCGTTACTTGCATGAATATATCCCACTAACAGATACCATTTGTCTAGTTCGGGCAAGCCACCATGCCAAAAATATGGATTTACTTTGGTTGAATTATCCAAATTCAATATATCCTGACAACCAAAATAAGATACGCCATTAGTAGAATTGTTTTTTTTTATCCATACCGTAAAGCGGTACATTTTTTCGTGGTCGATATTCACATCACCTGAATTCCATCCACCGTCAGCATTATTTGCGCCATCGGGCATAGCCTTCCATAATACCACACGGTCGCCATGTGGCCCTGTTCCCCATTCCCTAAGGTTCTCTTGAGGACTTCCATTCATGGTGAAAACACCCGCACTTCCCGTTCCTACCTTCCAATGTTGTAGGTCTAACAGGTTTTGCGATAGCACTTGTGATGATAGGCCTAAGCCTACAACTAGTAACAGCATTTTTTTCATAGTGGTTATTTATTTTTTTGAGTTAATGTTTCTACCATTTGCATCACTTTATCTAATTTTCTATTCGTTTCCTCTAATTTTTTATCCTTCTCTATCAGATGCAAAGTCAGCTCTTCTATCTTCTTCAATAAGATTTTGTTCATTTCGCCTAAGGCTACGCCTTCTTTTTCTACCTCAGCCGCTGCAGGCACCTCTGGCAAATGTCCATTAGCTTTGATATAAGCTTCCAATTCTGGTAAGGTATTAAGTTGATATTCTGGTTTGAACACATAGTCAGGCCAATTGGTTGCTTCAACTTTAATTTCCTTGGCCCTGATTTTGCCGTTTACGGAAAGTTTTTCTTTAGGCGTTGCGGTACCTATGCCTACGTTGCCTGTGTTGGATTCCATCACAAACGGCGACGAAGGAGCGTTATCAACACGGATATAAAAATCGTTACCGGCTATATTGCCTACCGTCCAATTTAAAATACCTGTTTTCTCAAAATTTAACGTAGGTTGAGGCTTCTTTAAGTGTAGGATGTGAAGAGGATTGTCAATACCAATTCCTACATTGCCATCACCATCAGCCATCATCACTACAGCTCCAGTATATTTTTCAAATCTAAAGGGATATAAATTAGAAGCACCACCGCCTCCTGTTGAAAATAGCCCATAGCCACTAGATGATTCGTTTCCAAAATAAGCGCTATTATCTCCTGAAATAGAATGCATGGCCCTCAGTACTCCATTCACATGAAGTTTGGCTAAAGGAGTATGCGTGCCAATCCCCACGCGGTCATTGGCATCCGTATATAATAAGTATTTGCCAGTACTCGAATTATATAAACCAAAACTTAAGTCATTTGAAAATAAGCTGTAATAACTTGCATTATCCTGCTTCTTCATTAAAATTTCAGTGGAGTTAACTCCGTTGGAATTAAGAGTAAGTACCTGATTGATGGTTTGTTGGGCCATGGCTTGGCCACTACATAACATGGCCAGTAAGAGTGCCTTTTTGAAATTTGATTTCATAGTTTATGGTTTTATTGATTTGAGCGAATAGAATATTTTAATTTGATGGTTGAGCTGTTCAAATATAAATAAGTTAGAATATACTAACCATAAGAGATATACGAGTCTACATTTTTTTTTGCGCTATGTCTGTTTTTTTTTTCAGTAAAATCTTCATTTCAACAATAATCTATCAGGATAGAAGATTCACTCTTAAAAGGCTTTGTAAGTTTCAATCAATTACCCAAAGACTAACTGCTTAAGCACTTCCGCATATTGTAATAAAAACAGTTAACCTATTACATATCGAGTATTTGATGAATAAATCAGCAAAAAAATGTAGCTTTTTCGTATTCTATTTAGATTTTAATCTTCGAAATAGTTTGTCCAATAATTCTTGTAGGCTTATCCATATCCTTAATGGCAAAGTTAATGGCTTCCTGTATCAAATTCTGCACTTTAGGGTTACGGTAATCTTTGGGGTTCTGCACATCAATATGCCTAATTAAATTTCCCGTTCCCGTAAGCAATTGGTGAGGGTCATTTAGCAAAGTGCCCTTATTAAAACCGAGGTTTACATGATTGGTATAAATGGGAAGCATGCAAAAAGCATCTGAAAGCTTATCAGAAATGGAGAAGACCGCCGTTAATGCATGCGTATGATATAACAGTTCATTACTTTGGGGATAAAGCTCTAAAATGAATGCTCTTAAATCATAAAAAAGACCGATAAGTTCCTTCTCCTTAAAACTCAGCAAACGTTCAAAATCTGGATGGATAGGTCTTGGTGTCATCACAATTAGGATTTTGCAGATAACTGCTTAAGTTTATCAATCAGTTTTAAAAGTGCCGCTCTGTTTTTGGCTTCATGGTAAAATTTGGGCAGTTTTTCTAACAATGTAAAATGTGACCTGTCTTTATGCTCACGCAACGTTGCCCCAATATAGCTTTCCAAATAAGCTAAATGCTGCTCATTATAAGCCCAAAACACTTCATTTTTAAAAGGCTGCTGCAACCAGAGTTTTGCATTGAAATATTGATGGGCAGCCATTTGCCAATGGCCTTTTATTCCCAAAACAGTGCTTTCAGTAGTATTTTCTTTGTTGTAACTACATTGAGTACAAAGCAAACGAGCCCTCTCTTTTCCATAGTCTACCGAGGCCATTGCTTTTTGACCGCATGAAGGGCACACCACCAAAACTTCGGTCTGAAACTCAGTAATTCGTTTGTTCTGGTCATTAAACCTTTCTTGCATCTTCTGTTATTTAAATACTAAGACTAAAATTAGCAATTTGCTATCTCCTTTTCAGGAAATTACTTTCTAAAAAAGCAAAGACCTTATCAAAGTGTTTAGTGGGTTCAGTGTGTGAACCTTGATAAACCACCTGTTCAAAAGGGTATTTAAATCCACTGTCTTTTAGCCTCGAAATCATCTTTTCTCCCATTTGTACCGCGGGAATCATCTCATCTTTATCAGCAGAGAGCAATAGTACTGGACCATTGATACGCTCTACCTTGATCAATGCTTTTTGTTCGGCCAGGCTATCCTGCATCATTGCTGTAAAAGTACCACGTAAATCTCTTTTCATTAAAAAGGGTACTGCTTGATCGTTTACGGGAATAAAGGGCAGCTCTTTTCCTTTAAAAGTCCAGCAAGAGCTGGTAAAATGTTGCGTATGCCCAGGAAAAACAGCATGGCTTGCCGACATTCCTATTACCAGATCGATATCAGGATAATAGCTTCCTAGCAATAAAGCTAAATCAGCGCCGCGGGAACCGCCTAGAACCGCGATTTTATTGCTATCCACTTTTTGATATTTTTTAGCTGTGGCAATGGCCTGATAAACTTCATCAATGGCTATTTGATCTAATATTTTTGGTGTTCCTTTACATCCAAAATAACCAATGGCCAAAAAGGCATAGCCTTTAGCTAAAAATTGTTCTCTAGTTTTCTTCCAGTAATCACTAGTCCAAGCGTTACCACCTTCTGAGCCTCCCAAACCCACTACTAAAGGTTGTTTAGCTTGATTGTTGGTGTATAAAACTGCTTCTACGTTTTTCACCTTCAAGGTATCTTGCGAAAATACCACCGTAGGTAGTAGAAAGAAAAATAGTACTAGGCTAAGTTGTTTTGCTTTTTTCAAGTCCATCTTTTTTTTAACCAAAAATGGAGATTGTTTGCGTAAATGCTTTTGATGTAAATCAAAAAGTTATTTTTCGCCTCTAATTCTGCTTAAGGTTTCTTGGGTGATACCCAAATAAGAGGCGACCATCCCTAAGGGAATGCGGTGGTAGATATCATGATAGGTTTTCAGAAAATGTGCATATTTTTCCTTTGCGCTGGTAAATCTTAGCGAAGTGATGCGCTCCATCAAGTGACCAAAAACAGTCCCCATCGACAGTCGAGCATAGCGTTCCATTTCTGGGAAATTTTCAAACAGATAGACCAAATCATTAACCTGTAGACAAAAAGCTTCGGTAGGCTCAATGGCATCAATATAATAAACGTCCTTTTGCCTGGTCATAAAACTCTTGGGCGAATTGCTCCATTCATTTTCTGCTGGAAAGTATTCACTAATTTCTTTGCCATCTTTAATGAAATACGTTCTAAACAAGCCTTTTTGTATAAAATAAGATTTCGTACACACCTTTTCCGCATCGTGTACCAACTCACCTTTTTTAAACGAAACAAAGGTAACACGCTCATCCAAAGCGGCCTTTAAGATATCGCTCAATTTGATATATTTTTCGAAATGCTGGAATAAGATGGCCTTGGATTCGATACTCATTTGGTTAATTGAAGATGGTGGTGCTTAAACAAATATAACAATCACAGAAAAGCATTAAAATTTAATTGATATAAACAGACGACTTTCCTAAAAGTTGGGAACCCGTTCTACACGCCTATATTAGCATAAATATTGGTATCTTAGAAACATCATAGCCAACACCACACACATACAAGATACGATGAGAAAATACCTACACTTGCTTGCTTTTTTATGGATGGTTGCTAATACAGCCATGGCTCAACTCCCTTCAAAAGAAATTAATGACATTATTAAAACGGCCGTTGACAGTAAAAGAAGCAAGAGCATCATTATAGGCATTATCGATTCCAATGGCAGAAGATTCTTTAGCGAAGGAGTAATTAGTGATGATAACCCTAGACGACCAGACAGTAACACGATGTACGAAATCGGATCAATCACTAAGGTTTTCACCTCCCTTGTTTTGGCAGACATGAGTTTAAAGCGCCAACTCTCTCTTCAAGACCCTATTTCCAAATTTCTACCAAAATCGGTAAAAACCCCAAACACTAATGGCAAGGAAATTTCCTTACTGGACCTATCCATCCATACTTCTACTTTTCCCCGCTTTCCTTCTAATGTAGATCCCAAAAACTTGGATGATCCTTATGGCGATTATAGTACCAAACGTTTATTTGAATACGTTTCTACTTACCAACCCGATATGGAAATAGGTTCACAATGGAGATATTCAAACACTGCCTATGGATTATTGGGCCACATTTTAACAACTGTTTCAAAAGCAAAAAACTACGAGGAGCTTATTAAAGCACAAATTTGTAAACCCTTGAGCATGCGCAGCACCGTCATTTCCTTAACTCCTTTGTTACTAAAAAACACGGCAACTGGCTATGCTGAAGATGGTAAACAAGTAGCCCCACTAAACCTGTCGGCCATAGAGGGTGGTGGTGCTTTCCGCTCCAATGCGAACGATATGCTCTCCTTTGCCGCTGCAAACTTGGGGTTCATCCAAAGTAAGCTATCAGCAGCCATGCAGCTTACACATACCAAACAAATTCAGAAAGAACGAAACAGTACCGAGTATGCTACGATGAGTTGGACTTTATGGGAAAAAGATGGACGAAACAT
This sequence comes from Pedobacter sp., assembly GCF_039594775.1. GTDB lineage: Bacteria > Bacteroidota > Bacteroidia > Sphingobacteriales > Sphingobacteriaceae > Pedobacter. Next base: position 38,611 of record NZ_JBCNMT010000006.1, read on the forward strand.
TATTTATAAAGATGGTGGTACACCAGGTTTTCGTACCTTCATTGGTATAGACCCGCAGTACAAATTTGCGGTAGTAGTACTCTCTAATTCCAATAATGGCGTAACGGATATCGGCAAACATGTAATGAAGCCTAACTCTCCTATTAGCACCTACATTTACCGCTGGAATTTATTAGACACACTTAGAGAAACTATAAAAAATAGCGGTATAGATGCGACTATTACGCTTTATAGAGCACTTAAAACTTTAAAGCACCCCCAATATTTTTTTGACGAAAATCAGTTAAACAATTTGGGGCACGAACTCAGAAAAAATAAACGAATTGACGATGCCATCGAGATTTTTGAATTGAACCAATCTGAATATCCAAACAGTACCTTGGTTTACGAAAGTCTTGGTGAAATTTATAAACGTTACCAAAAAGACCGAAAAAAAGCCCTCGAGTTTTTTGAGAAAGCAGCAAAACTAGAGCCCTCCAATCCACATTGGAATTTCGTCATCGATAAACTGAAAGAAAATTAAAAATCATGATGGTACTACAGAAAGAACCGCAGGCCAATTTACCTGTCTGCAAATTGCTAGCTTTTCTCTCCATAGCATTTATTGCCATAACCTCGCTTACCATTGGACAAGATTTCCTTGAATCTATCAGGAATAGCTCCTCCTTCTATATCGAAGAATCTTTACTCTTCAAAGTGATTTGGCTCCTTTTTATTCCTATGCTAGCGCTGCTGCATCGAACATTTCAGCGAACAAAATTAAAAGGTGCACCCCAAATCATTTCTTTTGTACTGGCGGCAAGCATGGCTCATCTCATTTTAGTTTCTGTAATCACCTTGTTTTTTTCTGTGCTATTTTTTGAGGGCAGGTATGATTTGTATAAGATATTTTCCTACACCCTTGCGCAAGATTTTTATAAAATAATGGTGGTTTACACCTGTTTTGCCTTTGTACATTTTCATCTGTTCGCTAGCCAAAACCCAATCAAGCAAAATGAAAAACAAAGCTTAGAAAAGCTAATGGTGCAACATGGCAGGAACAAAACCTTGGTTTTCGTTAATGAAATCACAAAAATTACTTCTGCTACGCCTTATATTACCATTCATGCCGGAGATAAGGAATACTTACATACCGATACGCTAAAGTCTTTCTACCAAAAAATAGACGCTGAGGTATTTATTCAAGTACATAAGACCACAATTGTAAACCTTAACATGGTTACAGCAGTTAAATCCCGACTTAACGGAGACTACGATTTGCAATTAAAAAATGGCAAGGACATTAGGTTAAGCCGAACCTATGTAGAAGGATTTAAAAAGAGATTCAACCTGAAAAACCATCAGGATAACATATAAACTCATCGGGTTAACCTATTTTAATTCCATTACAAATCCTTAGTTCATAGTTTCGTTTTCATCAACAGAAAACATAACAACCATGAACCTTAAAACTAAAATCTTATTTTTTTTCTTTTTTACTTTCGTTACAACTGCTTGCAATGCACAACGTAATAAGATAATTGGCGGGGCTTGCGAGGGATGCGAAGCCATTTACGAGTACGGGAATAAAAAGCTAACTCCAGTAGACACTTTACCTGAATTTGAACGTAAAGCTCCCAAATTGAAAATTACCGGAACCGTTTTCAAGGCCGATGGCAAAACGCCAGCTAAAGGTGTAATCATCTACATTTACCATACCAACCGAGAAGGCATCTATGAACAAAAAGGTGATGAAAAGGGCTGGGCTAAAAGACATGGTTTCATTAGAGGTTGGGTTAAAACGGGAGCGGATGGCAAATATACCTTTTATACTTTTCGTCCCGCCTCCTATCCGGACCGCAGCGAACCCGAACATATCCATATCACCATTAAAGAACCTAATATAAAAGAATATTACCTTGACGAATATCTTTTTGAGGATGATTCTTTATTAACTCCAAAAATTAGGAAGACAAGGGAAAACCGTGGCGGATCCGGCATTGTAAAACCCACTCTTCAAAAGGGAATGCTTACTATCGAACGAAACATCATTTTAGGGCAAAACATTCCGAACTATGAATAGATTACTTCTTTTGATTTTCCCTTTGCTTTTGGTCCTTTCCTGTATAAGCAAGCACCATTCTGATGCGCCTCCCGTAACTATCAATATCTTAGGTGATACATCTACAATAATCACCGCTGATACAGTTCCCATTAATCGTCTAAAATCCAGCATCAACTGGACAGCCACCGAAATGAGGGGCCTTAAGAAACGCGCTGGAAAAATTTCATTTAGTAAAGGCTATTGTCTATTTTCAAAACAAAAAATTGTGGGAGGAAGCTTTATTGTTGATATGAAAACCATAGATGTGACAGATATTCCCGCTCACGAAAAAGAGGCTCGCAGGAATCTAATCGCTCATTTGAAAAGCAAAGATTTTTTTTACACGAAAACATATCCAGTATCGAATTTAAAGTTTACCAGCGTTCAAAAACTTTCTAACGATAGCCTAAAAATCCGTGGAGATTTGACCATCAGGAACGTGACCAAAAACATTACTTTTTTCGCACAGCAAAAAGGCAGCCGCTTTATTGCCAAATTTACCTTTAATAGATTGGACTGGAAAGTAGCCTATACTGGAAGTTGGGCAGACAAAACATTAGTAGATAATGACATTGAATTGGCGATTGAAGTTACCTTTTAAAAGATGTAGTAATATTTCCATCATGGGGTAAATAGAAGATATCATAACTAAGGAGCTCTTTTTAACCTCAAAACCAGGTAAGATAATTCCGTAACTAAATCCTTATATTTAGCTAAGTACAAATCATTTAGTGTTTTATATAAGGATCATCTAATGAAGGAATCGCGTACCAACAACAATATAGCTCTCCATTATTGGACGGAGCGGCCTGAAGATGTTATCACGGCTCTTGGCTCAAGTGAAAATGGCTTATCCAATGAAGAAGTCAACAAACGCCAAAAGAAATATGGTCCCAATAGTATAAAAGGAAAAAATGTTTCCAGCGCTTATTTATTGTTTCTAGGACAATTCAAAAGTCCTATCACCCTGATTCTTATTGCCGCAGCCATTCTTTCCTTTATTCTTCAGGATAAAACCGATGCCATCATCATTCTCGTCATTGTAGTGGTAAGTAGTGGTCTTGGGTTTTGGCAAGAATATGGTGCTTCAAATGCAGTGGCCAAGCTACTACAAATGGTACAAATTACCGTACAGGTAATCCGAGAAAATGCAGCCAAATCGGTGGCTACAGAAAGCATTGTCCCCGGCGATGTCATCTTACTTTCTGCTGGTGACATCATCCCCGCCGACAGTATCATCATTTCCTCTCAAGATCTTTTTGTAGATGAAGCAGCTTTTACCGGTGAAAGTTATCCCGTAGAAAAACAAGTAGGTTCTTTAGCAATAGACACCCCTATCGCCAAACGAACAAATATGCTCTTTATGGGCTCTCACGTAATCAGCGGTAAAGCAAAAATATTAGCCATCTCTACAGGAATGAATACCGAGTTTGGTAAAATATCCAATAGATTAAGACTTAGAGCACCTGAAACCGAATTTGAAAAAGGCATTAAAAAGTTTGGCTTCATGCTCATGCAAATCACCATGGTGCTTATCATCATCATATTTGCCCTCAATGTGCTTTTACACAAACCCATACTCGATGCATTTCTTTTTTCGTTGGCATTGGCAGTAGGCCTCACACCACAATTACTCCCCGTAATCATTACTGTGAACCTATCTGTAGGTGCTAAAAAAATGGCCGCGCAACAGGTTATCGTAAAAAGATTAGCGGCCATTGAAAACTTCGGCAGTATGAATGTCCTCTGTTCCGATAAAACAGGAACCATTACCCAAGGACAGGTGAAGTTATACCAAGCTACGGATTTTGAAGGAAAAGAAAATGAAAAAGTAATGCATTATTCATGGTTAAATGCGGCCATGCAACAAGGATTTAAAAACCCTATTGACGAGGCGCTCATCACTGCTTATTCTCAAAATGAACAAACTAAACCACCGTTACTGGACGAAGTTCCTTATGATTTTCTTCGCAAACGACTAAGTGTAGTATTGTCATTAGATGGACAACCAACAGTAATTACGAAAGGTGCATTTCAACAAGTTTTAGAAATTTGTAGCTATATCCAAAAAGGAACAGCAGCCCCTACCCTGATGTCGGAAGATGATCGTAAGCAATTACAGGAACGTTATGCCAATTTCAGCAAAGAAGGCTATCGCACATTAGGAATTTGTTGGAAACAACCTAACCAACAGACTTTCAAAAAAGAAGACGAAAAGGAAATGGTATTTTTAGGCTTTCTTACCTTTTTTGATCCTCCGAAAGAAAGTGCTATTAAAGCCATCAATGACCTTAATGGATTAGGGGTAAAACTAAAAATCATTACCGGCGACAATGCATTAATTGCTGAAACCTTAGCCAAAACCATAGGCTTAGCTAATGCCGTAGTGGTAAAAGGAAGTGAACTAATGTCCATGAGTAATGATGCGCTGATGGCCAAGGCAACCGTAACTGATATCTTTGCAGAAGTAGAGCCCAACCAAAAAGAACAGATCATTCTTGCACTGAAAAAGGCTGGGCATGTGGTGGGCTTCATGGGCGATGGCATCAATGATGCAGCTGCTTTACATGCCGCAGACGTAGGAATTTCGGTAGATACCGCAGTGGACGTGGCTAAAGAAGCCGCTGATTTGGTATTGATGAACCAAGACCTGGAAGTATTGGCAAACGGTATTAGAGAAGGAAGAAGAACCTTTGCCAACACTATGAAATATGTTTTTATGGCTACCAGTGCTAATTTCGGCAACATGTTCAGTATGGCTGGGGCTTCATTAATCTTGTCTTTCCTACCACTTTTACCTAAGCAAATTTTACTCACCAACCTTCTTACCGACGTTCCTGAAACCACCATTGCCACAGATAATGTAGACGAAGATTATATCAACAAACCTCATCGGATGGACATCGGGTTTATCAAAAAATTCATGCTGGTCTTTGGTCTATTAAGCTCTATTTTTGATTATTGCACCTTTGGCGTGTTGCTTCTGATACTTAAAGCAAACGAACGGCAATTTCAAACAGGATGGTTTCTTGAGTCTGTTATTTCCGCTTCTCTCATCGTTTTGGTGGTAAGAACCAGAAATCGTTTTTTCAAGAGCTTGCCTAGCCGTCCACTATGGATTGCCAACCTTTTGGTGGTTATATTGGTACTGGCAATTCCATATACGCCTTTAGGTAATCTATTTGGTTTTGTGCAGCTACCGCTACAGTTTTATGGTTACATGACAGCCATTGTAATTGCCTACATTATTACTGCTGATTATGTTAAAATATGGTTTTACAAAAAATTAGCTGATGGAAATTAAATCACAAACTGTGCAGAACTTACCGATAAAGATTACGAAATTTTAGTACCAAAAAAGTAACCGATCAGCGCAGTGGTTACCATGGCTACAGTACCCCAAAAAGCAATCCGTAAAACGCTTTTCCCCACAGGAGCTCCACCAGTTTTGGCGGCAATGGCGCCCAATACCATCAAAAATAAAATGGAAAATACATATTGTCCATAAACCATATTACGCATAGGCAAAAAAATGGCTACCAACAAAGGTAAAGCGGCACCAGCAATAAATGATGCAAAAGATGCCAAAGAAGCCTGCAACGGCTTTGCACCTGATAACTGGGTAATTCCCAATTCATCTCGTAAATGCGTTTCCAAGGGTGCTTTAGCCATCAGCTGTTGAGCTACTTCTCGAGCAAGCTCCTCAGAAAGGCCTCGTTCCTTATAAATTTCTACTAATTCTTCCAGCTCCTGCGCTGGCATTTCAGCCAGTTCTTGTTCTTCCCTATGGATGTCGGCCTTTTCTGTATCGAGTTGAGAACTCACCGAAATATATTCTCCGGCGGCCATCGACATCGCCCCCGCGATAAGGCCAGATATTGCAGCCAGCACCACCGTACTTCTTACATCTGTTGCAGCAGCAATACCAATCACCAGACTAGTGGTTGAAAGTATTCCATCATTGGCTCCAAGCACCCCAGCCCTTAGCCAACCCACCCTGTTAATGTAATGTTTTTCAATCATCGCTTAGTTTTGTTAAATGACCTTTTCATTAGTACCATCCTATGTTTCATGATTTTTCATCACCCTGCTTAACACCAATGGCAACGACAGCAAATCGTAATGATTTTCATAAACCAGATATTTATCCATCCATTGGTCAGCATATTTAGCCTTAAATTCATATAAACCATGATAATGCTTAAATTGACTCAAACGTTCGTAGGCAAACTTGATCACCCACTCGGGAACATCCTTAGGCTTATTTATGCCCGACATGGATGCTACTCCCATATTAAGCGCTTGCGAACCGTTTTCTTTTAAATATGCTATCAACTTTACAATAAGTGCATCCATTACCCCTGATGGCGCATCCTCTGTTTTTCTGATGAGGTCATAAGTTCCCTCTCCTTCCACATAATCGGGTATAATATTCAAAAAAGCGACCACTTTTTCATCTTCATTTTCAATAGTAATGATTGGCTGTTCTTTGAGTTCGTCCCAGTTAAACATACCCGATGAAAAGACAATTTCTTTTCGATCAAGCGAATGTAACCAATTGTCGGAAACCAATTTTAACTTTTGCAACAAACCATCTTTAATAGGTGGCTGGTACAAAACAGGTTTAAATCCTTTACGTTCCAATGCATTGATGGCATTCCTCAGCGATTTCCTGTCTTTCCCTTCCAACGTAAAAGAATTGAGATCTACAATAGCCTCTTGTCCTATTGGCAATGATTTTTTGCCCAATTGATAAAAAAATGGCAAGCTTAATTGATCAATTTTATAATAAGCGGTTTTTAAGCCATTATCTAAACAAAACTTTTCAAATTCCCTTAAGATGTTTTGGATATTCTCGGGATTATTCTCGCATACAGGACCGCCTAATGCCACCGCAAAGCCCGTAGCTATTTTATAAGCAATAAAACCTTCTGTAGAAGTTCCAAAAAAGAAGGACTTATCTCCATAAGATTTAAAATAATCATCTGCCGACCTTCCGAAACGTTCCAATAAAGCGGTGGCCTTTTCTTGTTCTTCCTCTATGGTAGCTGTTTTAAAGATAAAAGGTTTGATAAAAGCATAAAGCAATAAACCAATCGAGATAAGTCCCAGCAAATTAATAGAATGCACAAATCCAGCGGCAAACCTCGTTAAAGGCGCAGGATTTGGCGACAGTAACAAAAAGCTATTTAAAGTACTTTTAACCGCCTCGACAAAAGAAAAATCAACGCCAAACTCCTTGGCATCTAAAAAGTAAAAACCTATTACACCATATACAATGACACTTAAAAGTATAATTAAAGAGTTTTGAATACCAAAATCACGCACTTTAGGATCACTTTTCAACCGATAGTTACGTTTTGTAGCCACCAGTACAATGATGGCCAAAAGCGCCACAGAAGCTTCTTCATAGTCAATCGCTTTCGAAAGGTTTCCAATTAATGAAATTACACACAGCACCAAGGCCAGCAACCAAGCATTACGCAAACCACGAATGAGGAAAGCAGCACAACACAGCAACATGATGCCCGCAATCAAAGTGGCAAGGTTAGACAAATGAATAGCGTTCATAGGTAAAAAGCCCTGAAGGAAATGAAGTCTATTGGCAAGTGGCGGCGTTAATACCGAGACAATATTTACCAAACCTAACAAGGCCAGCAAAGTGGCTGGTAAAATACGCAATAGGATATTTCCTCTTGAAAAACTAAATGCCGCAAGACCAGCAAGCAACGTTAACCAAAATTCAAATACCCTATACAAAACAGTAATGGAAATAGAATCGATATTGCTAATGCCATAAGATCTTAGCACAAATACCAGTGAAACTTCTACCGCCCCCAAACCTCTCAAAAAAGGCGAAATGGCAAAAAATAAAGTAGCAATTACATAACCCGCAATACAACTTTCTAAACCTGCCGAAATGCCCAATGCTTTCATAGCAATATAAAGATGCAAAATCCCACATAGCTCAACACATAACGAACAGATTAGCGTTGCTATAATTTTTTTAAGAGAAAAAGCACCTAAACTAATTTCTTCTACAATACCTTCAAATTGTGGACTTAACTTATAAAGCTGATCAAATACCCATCCCTTTTTCAAAAAAGACCTGGTAGCCAGTATTAATAGCAACATGAGTACAATCAGTCCTAAAAAAGCGGCCCAAGTACTATTGGAAGTACTTTTTACTGCAGCAAGGTAAAGTAGCACTGGTAAAGCAATAATAGCTAAAGATGCTATGCCAATAATCCCGAAAATATAGGAGGCAAACCCTATACGGCTTTTGCTGATTCCTTTTTTTTCAATGTCGGCCGTAAAAAACGCCAATGATGTAATGCCTCCTCCTGGTAAAAAAACACTAACCAAGTTTCTTTTTAAGAATAGCTTTACACCATCCAAAACAGAAATATTAGCCTGCACTGCCTTGAAAGAATAAACATACATTAAACCATGTAAAGTGATATACACTCCTGTAACTACTACCCCAAGCAGCACGTAAGTGGGCAAGGCATGTTGTAATATTTGGCCAGCTTGTACAATTTCGGTCCTTTGTTTTCTAAAAAAATACGCTGCCAATAAAAGAAATAGAAAAGCTAGAATTTCCTTAAAGTAATAGTTATTGGCCCTAAGTGAGAGTTTCATGATCTGGTATTTGTTGATATGGTTAAGGGTATCTTTATTCTCTACCTCATTTTAACGACTTTTTCTACGATAGCATTGTAGTCATTATCAAAATGATGCCCTCCAGGAAGCGTTTCCAACGCTGCTCCCGAGTTCCTGAATTTGGCCATCGTCTCCTTATCCTCATCACTACCGAAAATACAGAGTTTTTTAACACTCGTTTTACGCAACTCAGCGACAACATCATAAGGTTCATTATCACTACTTAAACTAAGCATATCGGCCACATGAATTTCAAAATCTGCCCGATCATCTGGCGACAATAAAGCCACCGTTTTTGTAGCTTTTTTTATTTGTTCTGGTAGTCTATTCACTATAAATGGTGCTACACAGGCACCAAAGGAATAACCCATAATAGAGAATTTGATGCTTGGCTCTTTTTCTTGGTAATAGGCTAAAATTTTGGCTATCTCAGTAGCCGTTTGCTCGGGTGTTTTAGCGTTCCAAAAATATTTTTGAGCATCTAGCCCAATCACTTTTAGTCCTTTTGCTGCAAAGGTATTGGCCAAATCTTGGTCAAAACTTGTCCAACCACCATCACCAGAAATCATGAACATCAATTCATTGGTATATGTTTTTGGTTCTACCAACTGTATAGGCATTTCTGTTTTTAGCGCTGAAAAGGAAGGATTTTTTTGGCTAGGACCCAATATTTTTAAATAAGCTGTTTTAAACTGAGGCAGCCAATTGTCGGCGATAGAAAAACCATGCCCAACTTTGGGCAAAGTGACCAATTCAGCATTTTCCATTCCCTTTAAAAAAGTTGCAGTAGCATTAAAAGGACAAGTTTGATCTTTTACACCATTAAGTGCGATAAAAGGTGCGGCCAATTTTTCTACTTTATCCAAATAATAGCTTTTTCCAGGCTTAAGTATATGCGAAGGCAATCCGCTTCCTTTACACAAAGGTTTACGAAGATCAATATCAGGACAAAATCCCAAAGCTATCCCACCTTTAAATGTACCTGCAGGTGCTTGGGCAATTAAACCATAAATTAAGGTAGCACCGTAAGAATAACCAACCAATATGGGCTTTTGATAGCTGGCAAACTTATATTTCTTTTGCAAGGCCATGCTAAGCTGTTCAAAATCTGCCGCCGGATAATAGCAATCCTTCTTCTGTCTGGCCATATAAGCAGCAAAATGCTTAGCATCTACCCCAGCAACCAAAGCGCCCTGCTGTGCTAAAAACTTGGCCATATTGATTACCCCAAACTGCCATCCTCCATCGCCAGAAACAAATAAAACCAATGAACTGGGTGGAGATTTAGGTTGGTACATGGTGAGCTTCCCAAAGCCTCCATAAGTAAAGGTTTCCTGTGCGCTCAACCTGATATTGAAGAGCATTAACATCAAAATGATTACAGTAAATGTTTTAGCGAAAATAGATTTGTTCATATATTGAAATCGAGCTGATTAAATATAAGAAATTTAAAAACAAATGCACGGAGCTTATTGATTGCCTTAAACTTAAAAACCATCAACCATTTATTTTGCTTTATTCCTCAAATAGCTGTTCCTAAAGTATCCAGTGCTCACTATATTTACTTTTTCAATTGAAACCGATGTCCAAAAGCAAACCCTCCATTCCTTTAAAAACCATGTCCGATGAATTCGAAAGAGGAATGTACATTGCCAAGGTATCTGTGGAGGAACTGGCTTCTTACGAACCTGCTATGCATGCCCATCGGGATGATTACCATTGTTTTTTCATCCAGGAAGAAGGAACGACCTCTATTGAAATTGATTTTCAAAAATATTGCATTACGGGTCCTGCTATTGCCTATATCCATCCCAATCAGGTCCATCGCATGTTGGCGGCACAGGATCTCAATGTGAATGTATTGATCATTAGCAATGAAAGCCTCCATGTGGAATGGCTAAACATTTTGCAAGAAATAGCACCCGTTACACCGCTAAAATTAGCACCACAAGACCTCATCCTTTTTAAGGAAACCGTTACCCTATGCCTCAAATTTTGGGACGGTAAGCCTGAACAACTTTTCAAATCTATTTTAAGGGATAGTTGCAATGCTTTAGTGGGACTGATCACTGCACAATATTTGGGGCAAGCAAAACCCAAAACCAAATTAAACAGGTCCGAAGTTATCACCAGTATATTTAGGACACTTTTAGAACAAGATTTTATCCAATCTAAAAGTCCAGCCGCCTATGCCGAAAAATTAAACATCTCGCCAGTTTACCTTAACGAATGCCTTAAAAAAGCAACGGGTTATCCCGTCTCTTATCATATCCAACAACGCATTATTTTAGAGGCCAAACGTCTACTGTATCATTCGAATAGATCTGTGAAGGAAATTTCGGCCGAACTTGGCTACGACGATTACCCTTATTTCTCTCGTCTTTTCACCAAAGTGGTGGGGATGTCGGCTTTGAGCTTCAGAAGCAAAAACCTCGATTAATCCAATTATCACCTTGCATTATCCTTTCCTAGCCCACCCATTTAAGCTTGTTTTGTAAAAAAAACATAGCTTATGCCAAGTGCACCAAAATGGTTATTCGACGTTGTCGAACGTTTATTGCTTCCAAAAATACCGTTAATGGAAGTTTCAGCGAGTGAGTATCTGTCTCCAACGATTAAGAAAATACGGTTTAAAGGAACTTTTGATTCTTTACAATTCCAAGTAGGCTCATACCTTGATTTTAGGGTTTCGGATACGGAAGCCAGAAGATATACAGTCTCCTACCTAGACCCTAAAAAGGAAATAATGGAATTTATTGTACATCTGCATGGCCAAGGCCAGGGTAGGCAGTTTATGGAAGACTTAAAAGTAGGTGATAAAATAGTGGTAAGCGCTCCCAGATCACACAAGTGCTACGAAAAATCACTCAAAAGCTATCTTATTTTTGGCGATGAAACTTCCTTAGCATTAGCATGCTCTTTACTACCTGTACTCATTAACAACGACCACCAATTTCATTTCTATTTTGAACTAGAGCAAGCAAACCACCATGTTCCCAAATTACTAGGCATTCCAAATTGTACGGTGTTTGCCAAAAATGGTTCCTTCCTTAACGAAAGTTGGATCAGCAAATTACCCATTTTTCAAAGTTCCACTAGTAACGATACCACTTTTGTGCTCACCGGAAATGCAAAATCGGTACAAGCATTTAAAAAGACCGTCAAAAACCAATCGAAGGCCAAAATCTTTTCACAAGGCTATTGGCTTGAAGGCAAAAAAGGACTATAAACCTAACCCACCACCAAATGATATACGTATTTAAAACTACCGTACAAACTGAAACAGATGTGCTGTTACTAAAACCATATTTGGATACAGCCTTAGCTGAATTAGATTGGAATTTCGACCTCGAAGATTGCGATCGTATCCTCCGTGCCGACACACCTTTGGAACACCCAGAAAGAATAGTAGCGATACTCCACCAAAAGGGATTTGAGTGCGAAGAACTAAATTGAGGTTATTTAGTACTACGGAACACATTCAGCACCAAATGGAAATCTGATTGGTATCTCTTAGGATTAAGTTTAAAGTAAAAAGCTCCCTTTTTGGAACTCGACTTATCTTTTTCTTCTAACTTGATAAGCAGTCCTGTAGATTTTATTTTTCGATTAAAGTTTCCAGCATCAATCTTCATATCGTTCACTTCCTCAAAAAGTACTTGTAGCTGAGGAAGCGTAAACTTTTTGGGAAGCAATTCAAACAAAATAGGATGCAAAGCGGCTTTGTAACGAAGCTTTTTCCACGCATCCGCCACCATCGTATCATGATCAAATATAAGTTCGGGCCGCTGGTTGATGGGAAACCATTCGGCATGGTAATCGGCATTAATTTGAGCACTGTACTTATGAATATCGATCAGGGCAAAATAAGCCACGGAAAGCACTCTTTCAATAGGATCACGATTTGGTTTACCATATACCTGAAATTGCTCCAAATAAATGCCATCCAGCCCTGTATTCTTTTTCAACACCCTGGCAGCAGCTTCGTCGGTGCTTTCATTTGCACTCACAAATCCACCAATTAAACTCCACTTGTTAATTTCGGGTTCAAGCCCCCTTTTTACCAATAGTAATTTCAAACGCTCGCCATCAAAACCAAACACAATACAATCTACAGCAACCAGGTAATGCGTTTGACTTGAATATTCGATCATTTGTAAGCTTATTTAATGATTGCTGTTAAAATTATTCTCCCAAAATTAACAAACCTGCGCAATTTATTAATTGTCATATTGACTATTAATAAATTTATCTGTAAGTTAGAGCCAACTAATTACAAATCAAATATTAATTTACATGCACGGATCGCATCATCTAGACTCAAATCCACATCGGAGATTAAACTTACTTACTGGCGAATGGGTACTAGTTTCACCCCACCGGACCAAAAGACCATGGCAGGGAAAAATTGAGGATTTACCGCAGGACAACAGACCAGCTTATGACCCCAAATGTTACCTATGCCCTACCAATACCAGAGCTGATGGCGAGACCAATCCAGATTATCAGGAAAGCTTTGTTTTTAAAAATGATTTTTCGGCATTATTGGAAGATACGCCCGATGAAAGTTATAACCAAGAGGACTTGTTAATTGCCCAAACGGAGCGTGGTATTTGCAAGGTGATCAGCTTTAGTCCAAAACATCACCTTACTTTACCAGAGTTAAACGTAACCGAAATCAGTAAAGTGGTAGACCTTTGGCAGAGCGAATTTAAAAGCTTGGCAGATCAGCCATGGATCAAATATATACAGATTTTTGAAAACAAGGGCGAAATCATGGGCTGTAGCAACCCCCACCCACATGGGCAAATATGGGCGCAAAGCGAGTTGCCTGTAGAAATCATTAAGGAAAGTGAAAGACAAAAGGCTTATCTTGACAAACATAAAACCAGCCTTTTGAAAGATTACTTGAACCTTGAGCTAGAAAAGCAAGAACGTATTATTTTTGAGAATGATGCCTTTGTGGTAGTAGTTCCTTTTTGGGCGGTATGGCCTTATGAAACCATGATCATCAGCAAAAGGCACGTACAAAACTTATTGGCTTTTGAGGAGCGGGAAAAACTTTTACTTGCGGAAGCACTGAAAGTAGTGACCACCAAGTACGACAACCTTTTCGAAACTTCATTCCCTTACTCAGCAGGCATGCACCAAGCGCCAGTAAATCATGGCGACCATCCAGAATGGCATTGGCACATGCATTTTTATCCGCCATTATTGCGCTCGGCAACGGTAAAGAAATTTATGGTAGGCTATGAAATGTTGGCCAATCCACAACGCGACATTACGCCTGAATACGCTGCTACTAGACTAAAAGAACTTTCTACCGAACATTATAAAAGTAAAACACTAGCACATGAATCCCCTATCTCTTAAAGAAGCCTTTAGAAAAATTTTCGATGCGGAGCCTATGCTCGTTAAATCACCTGGCCGTATCAATATCATTGGCGAACATACCGACTACAATGGTGGATTGGTGATGCCTGCCGCCATTAACAAAGCGGTATATGTAGCCATCTCAAAACGAGATGACGAGCAGATCCAATTGTATGCGGAAAGCTACCAAGAAAAATATGTTGGAAACATTAATGCGGTAAGCAAAAGTGAAAAATCTTGGGCAAATTACATCCTTGGTGTGGTTCATGGTTTATTGAAACTAGGTCATACGCTTTCGGGTTTCAACCTTTACATTTATGGCGATGTGCCTCTAGGTGCTGGATTATCGTCATCAGCAGCTATTGAGTGTGCCACGGCTTATGCCTTAAGCGAACTCCATGGTCTTGCTATTCCAAAAATGGATTTGGCACTCATTGCTCAAAAAGCAGAACATGAGTTTGCAGGTGTAAACTGTGGTATCATGGACCAATTTGCTTCGGTATTTGGTCAAAAAGATTATGCCATGATGTTGGATTGCGAATCGTTAAAGCATGAATATATCCCATTAAAGCTAGAAGGCTACAAATTGGTATTGTTTAACACCAATGTGAAGCATTCCTTAAGCGAATCGGCTTATAATAAAAGAAGAGCACAATGTGAACAGGGCGTGGCCTGGGTTAAAGCACATCATCCCGAAGTGGAGTATTTAAGGGATGTGAGTCCAGAAATGCTATCGGAATATGTATTGCCTAAAGATGCAGAGGTTTACACCAAATGCAACTATGTAGTGGCGGAAATAGCCCGTGTAAAAAAAGCTGCCGTAGCATTAAAAGATGGCAGATTAGCTGAGTTGGGCAAATTGATGCTTGAAACCCACGAGGGCTTGAGCAAAGCTTACGAGGTAAGCTGTAAGGAATTAGATTTTCTGGTAGAGCAGGTGAAAGAGGTAGAGGAAGTGTTAGGCGCTAGGATGATGGGTGGTGGATTTGGTGGTTGTACCATCAACATCGTAAAGGATGAAGCCATTGATGAATTGACTGCTAAACTTACTCAACTTTACCACGAAGAGTTTGGTTTAAACCTGAGTACTTACGTGGTAGAAACGGGAAATGGTTCGGAAATAGTGGACTAATGACCTACTCCATTTTTAACGCTTAAAAATAAAATCCTACTTCAAGTAGGTTTATGTTTCTCTTGAAGTAGGATTAATAAATACTTTCTACGCATCAGAATTTTAGACCAAGAACATCAGTTTTCTGCTACTATTTTTAATTCTGTCGCTTCGCGGACAAACTTTTTTCCTGTAGATGAAAAAAGTATGCAAAAAAATCCACGGCTGCGCCCTGTTCTGTTCAAGGAACAGCTATAGCAAATTTGTGCCTCCCGAACAGGCCAAGGCCGATTTTAGTAGAACGAAGAGGCTTTGCTAAGGCTGGAGATAACAAAAAGCTGGAGTAGCCCCTCGCAAAGACGAAAAAAAGGACGTCTTTGCGAAGAATGAAGCAATCTTAAAGCATAATAATAATAATCGAACTCAGGTTAGTAACACCTTACTCCAAACAAAGCTGCTGGGACATTTTCTGATGGATGTTCTAATGTTATCGTCAAATATTTCGTGCTAATGGCTTTGTCCAACACAATGGTATTCAGGGTTTGGTAATTGGCTGTCTTTTCAAAAACAACATTCCCCAAATCATCTTTAATGATGTAATTACGCACACAGAAAGGCATCACGTCTTCAGGATGTCCCATTAAAACACTCTCCATTGGATGGTCGTAATCGGTATCAAAAAACAGTTCTATCTTTTGAATGGTCTGTGCCTCGTCCCATACTATTTGAAGGCTAGGCGCTTTGTCCTCTTTTGCAGCTACCCAAGCATTTGGCTCGCTAACAGGCCTATAAACACCACTTTTAATATTCTCTTTTCCAAATTTGCTTAAGGATGGATTCAATTTAAAAGCTACGTTATGCCCTTCTGGACGACGTTGAGGGCACCAAAATTCAAATTCATCCACCCCAATATCTTCGGTTGGAGTTTGCTTCCCAAAATTAGACACCGCTTTATTTACCAAATTGAATACAGAAATCACTCCCGTAACCCGTTGTTGGCTAAGATGTAGTTTTACTTTAGGGTTTTTATGGAACACGATAAACGCATAAGTCGTTTCCGTAAGTTCGGCAGAAAAATCGACATGCAAACAATTACGACCGGGCTGTATCGCCAAGGTTTGTTTTTCAAGAATGATATCAGGCGTATAATTTGCCGACTTCCCACTGATTCGAAGTTCAACTTCTAGTTCCGTCGCTTCATCAGACTCCGCATGAAAAATCACTTGAGGCACTTTCCCTTCGTTTAACGGCAACATTTGTGCGGTAGCAATTTCTAAACTTTTCAGTAATTCCGAGGGCAACTCATCTAACACATATTCACTTGATGCGGATAACTTGGCTGTTTGTACCAAATCTGCGCCATCGTTTAGCGCATAGCCAGGAATATGCTGGCCGCTTTTCAGCAATTCATCCTGCAATTGACCAATCAGGTTTTGGTGAATGATCTCTGCTGGATTTACATTATTCTCCTTCGCAACAAAAGCAGCCATACCCACCGCTTGGCCCACATGTGCCGCCGTTGCCATTACCCTTGTTGACGCAAATGCGACGTGTGTAGCACTGATAATGCGTCCGGTAAGGAAAAGGTTTTTGATGTTTTTGCTGTATAAGCAACGGTAAGGAATTTGGTAAATCCCTTTACTATGCCATTGGTTGCAACCTGGTTTTTCACTGAATACGCCATCTGCTGGGTGAAGGTCTATAGACCATCCACCAAATGCCACGGCATCATGATGGGTGTTTTGTTCGATGATATCTTGCTGGCGCAACATGTAATCGCCCTCAAAACGGCGACTTTCTCTTTTACCAGGAATGGTACCTACCCATTCTAAGGTCATGGTTTCTGCTTCAGGGAAATTGCCCGAATTTTTAATGTAATTCCAAGCGCCGTAAACTACTTTCCACAGTTCCATTTTAATTTTTTCGGTATCATGCACCGTATCCAATCTTCCACCATATTCCAACCACCACAGTTTACAACCGTACTCTTTGGTATTAAAGTTTCTAAAGCGAGGGATTTCTGTAGTGATGTCTTGCAAAGCGAAATTAGGTACGGTAAATTTTACCGGTTTGCCCGTGTCTTTGGTATAGAAATACAAACTATGGCCAAGTAATTCGCCATACTCTTTGGAGGGTGCAAATTTTTCACCAAACTCTTCCGTACTTTCAGCGCCCATCCTAAAAGCGGCACCTGCTAAAAAGCCTACAATTCCATCGCCAGAGGCATCACAAAACAAAGGAGCATGGATATGATATTCGGTAGAATTCTGGCTACAAAAAGCCTTTACTGATGAAATTTTTTCTGCGTCAGCTTTATGCACTTCGTGAACTGCCGTATTTAGCAAAAGTGTAATGTTAGGCTCTGCCAATATTTTATCCAACAGGATGGTATCAAATATTAAGGCATTTCCTTCTTTGTTTTTATAGGTATTTTCTACCAAAATTTCATCGATAACGCCACCTTCCCTGCTCCAACGGTTATTGTTGCCCATATGCGAGGTTGCCCCCAAAATCCATAAACGAACTTCACTGGATGAGTTACCGCCTAAAACGGGTCTATCTTGTACTAAAACTACCTTTACACCTTTACGTGCAGCAGTAATGGCAGTACAAACCCCTGCCAGTCCACCGCCAATCACTGCAAAATCTGTGTTTAATTGATTGGATTTTAAATTACGGGAATCTGTTGCCTCTGATATG
Organism: Pedobacter sp.; assembly: GCF_039594775.1. Classification (GTDB taxonomy): domain Bacteria; phylum Bacteroidota; class Bacteroidia; order Sphingobacteriales; family Sphingobacteriaceae; genus Pedobacter. Next base: position 56,541 of record NZ_JBCNMT010000006.1, read on the forward strand.
ATCATATTAAAATACTCGGTTATCTTGGTTATTATAAATTTGGTATGGTTTGGTTTGGTCTGTAAATATATTAATAAATCTCATAAATTTCCATCTCCCCGAAAATTATCCTTATTCATTGCGGTTAATTACTGGTGCCGTTTACCGTTACCGATAGGTTCTTATTTACTCCGTTCAGTGTCAATTGTAAGTTGAGCACTACTTGATGGCCGTAAGGGATTTTTTTCAAAGACCACTCATAGGGATAGGCCACTCGTTGTAGGGTATTTGAATCAAGATTAGTGGTCAAATTGGCTTCTGCATTTTCCAATGGTGGGGTATCCAGATAGGCGTAAATAGAATCCCAACCAAATGGAGATCTTATCCTGAACACATAGAAAGTGCCCCAATTACTATCTACCGTAGTGGTGTACATTCCTTGTGGCAACTTGGGAGCCTTTGCTTCCTTAAATGGGGTGCTTAATGGAAATGAAAGCGCCGAAACACTTTTTGCACCTACAGTAAGCTGCGTGGTACGACCATTCATTACGGCAGTAGTTGGTGTGCAGTTATCATTAGTATAAAGTTCACTTGATGAATTAGACGCCACTTTCACGCTGTCTGTAAGCGTCAAACTTACCGCAGCGGGATTTGGAGATTCATTTAAAGCGATGACCCAAAATTTGTTTTCGGAAATGGCCGTAAGATAATTCACATCGGGATTGCTCGATTGGACCAAATCTTTCTTTAACAATAGTGTGGCTTCTTTATCTGTATAGACTTTACCCTTTCCGCCTCCAAAAATCCGATTGTTGAACCAAACGAATCCTTCTTGCCTACTGTATGGAAAATTGATATTTCCTTGGGAACGCTGCATGGCTTCGGTCACTAAAAAATCAACCGAAAAAGCTAATTGGGAAGGAATGTGATGGTAGTAAATGGAAGTCACATCAGGTCCTACATACGGATAATCTGCCTTTAAAGGTACATCAGTAAAACCTCTTGCATAATAACCTGGATAGTTGGCAAAACGGCCAATAATAGAGTTACGTGCATAGGTTTGAAAGATATCTCGGTTATTGTATTGGAATATACGCAGCAAGTTAGGTGCCCAGTTGGACATGTAAACGTGTAGAATTTGAGCTTTGGAAAAAAAAAGCGTCACTGGTTGTTCGAATCCTAAACCTACAGGAGAAACGAGGTCTTGAGCAACCTGCTTTTCCTGCACATCGCCAGCCACACGAGGATAGCCCAAGCGATATTGCTGCGTGCCTTTCCACCAAATAGTGGTGGTTCCACTGTAGTTATTGCCTGGGTGAATGGTTTGCAGATTGGTGGTTACTTTAGGATAAGACCTGATGCCTGCAATGGTATAAAAAGCCGATTTCTCTGCAGCCGTTAAATAACGGCTGTATTTTGTGAGCTCATAAATATCCATCAAATCCCACCAATTAGGGTAAAATGAAGTATTATAAAAACCATTTTCATCTAGGGCAGTGGTCTTGGTAGCATATACGTCGTTGGTGAGAAACAAATCGGCACCCCGAATGGCATCACTTAACCACGATGCGCTTTGGGTCATGCGGTAAGCGGCCAATTTTTCGGTCCAACTATTGGTGGTGGTCCGCAGTTCTCCATTGGGTAAGGCCAAGTCAACCAGCCAAGGGTTAGCCCCTTTCGTCAACTTATCCAATCCTTCAAAATAGGCCACGTTAAACTCCTTACTGTATGGACTTAGTTTGAGCGAGCTTTCAGTAGGTGTGTACAAAGTGCCAAGCTTGTTAGACCACCTGTAGCCACGTCGTGAAAGGGTATATTCGATAGCGGGGAGGGCTCTTTTAAGGTACATATCCTCATCTTGTCCAAGTACGGCCGCCGAAAGCAACGCTAAGGTCGAAGTATTAACCACTACTGGGGCAATGACAGGGTTTTGTTCAATGTCGTAAAATCCTTTCATGGTGGTATCCCAACCTGATGAATTGTCGTTTTTAATCAGGTCTACCATATTTAAGGCCGCATTAGTTAGGGATGTAGTGCCTTGCTTCCGATAATCTTTAACCTCATAAACTTTGTTGGACAGATATTCTAAAGCACCATCCCAAGTACTTGGCAAGGCCCCTATCATAAATTCGCGAGTGATGGATTGTCCCGAGTTCAGCTTTGAATCGGCAAAACCTAAAATAGGTCCGAAAGCTAAGGGCTGTACCTGGTTGCTTTCGTTTTTAAGCGAAAATCCCATTGGAGAAGTTTCGCCGGTGGCCCATTCTAACGGAAAGTTTGATAATGCACCTGCCACAAAATAACTGTATGGCGTATTGTTCACCGTAGTTTCAACAATACTTACCGGTTGTGGGGTGAGCGCACTTGGAACCATCAACGGCTGGCTGGGCAAACGCTGGTATTGAAACATGGGCGGCAACTGCACATTTTTTACCGCACTTGTGGTAATGGGCTGTAAGGCCGCCACGGCAAAACTGTAATAACCTGTTGCGCTTGCCTGGTAATTAAGCGTTAAACTTAAGTGATTGGCTCCTGCTGCCAATTTCCATGTTCCCGTTAAGGTGTATCCACTATCGCTGGCATAGGTCACATTTATTTGCTCGTCGGATATTTTGGTCACTGCTGTAGCCCTACACAATAGCAATTGGCCAGCACTAAACGGATTTTTACCGTTGGCTTGGTCAAACACCGAAAAGGTTTGCCCCATGCTTTGGAACGTACTCATTCCTGCTGCATTTTCCCAAGCGGGGTTAACCCCGATAAAGTTGACATCGGGCGTGGCTTCATGCAGTAAAAAAACCCTGTTGGATTCCACTCCTGTATTCACGGCAGTCCATTGACCACCGTTATACAAACTGGTGGTGCTCACGATACGAGGTAAATTAGTGGCCGTATCTACCACCGTCACAAACTGCAGTTTTAACTTGCCGTTGTTCATTTCGGCATTGGTGGTTGCGGAGCTGGTGATGGGTAGATACGGCGCTGCCACTAAAGCTGAGGGCGGAATTGATTCCAGTTTTTTAGGACTTAATCTAAAGGCCTGTAATGCGGTTAAACTTTGCAGGTTAGGATTAAAAGAAGTAACGGTGGTTAATAACAGGGCATCGCAGCGTCCAAAATAACCTCTGGTGTCTTTGATGCGCAAAAGCGTTTCGTTAGTATCAAGTGTAGCGGTTCCTACTTTTTCCCAGTAATAGCCATCTTGTCCGTGTATGCCAGATTCCTGGCTCATGGCTACCTCATTTACATAAATTAAGAACCGTCGTGTACCAGGTCTATTATCAGGATAATCTCTAGAGCGGGTCCAAATATCATAAGTGCCTGCGGTTTTAACACTAATCGCCGTATAGGCATTGGCATTTGGTGTAGCGGTTTGTCCCACACTTAAAATGGCACCGCCCGAAACGCCAATTTCATTGCTACTCACCCACCTGTCGGGAAATTGAAAATCTTCAGCTTCCACCAAAAAGGTATTGGTAGTTGTTTGTGCTTTAACTTGTATCAGACAGCTGATCAACAAAAGAAAGCCTGTGAACAATACTTTAAGTTGTTTCATACCTCAAACATTATTGTTTAATAAATTTTGTACTGATCTCTCCTTGCGTAGTGCTTATGCTAGCGATATAGGTTCCTGGAATAAGGCTAACCCTTGGCTTTATCTTGGTAAAGCCTGCGTCTAGCTTGAGCTGCTCGGTACTTACTATTTTTCCGCTTATATCAATAATCCTTAAGGTGGTTAAAACGGCTTCGGGCATGTTGATGAGCATTTCCAGCACTTTATCATTGGGATAGATGGCCTGGATAGTAGCGGTAGCCGTATTGGTGAATTGCATGAAACGAACATCTGATAAACTGAACTGCCCGTTAGTATCTACCGATTTCAAGCGATAGTAGTTTAGCCCTTTGAGCGGATTGGCATCTACGTATCTATAATGAATGGGCTTATCGGAATAACCATTGGCCAAAACCTTCCCTATTTCCTTAAATTGTCCATCGTCCTGCGCCCGTTGTACTTCAAAGTAGGCGCTTTCTTTTTCTGAAGATGAAGACCAGTTAAGTGTGGTGCTAAGGTTATTTTTTTGCACTGAAAATGACTGTAATGAAATAGGCAACACCTCATTTGGCGGAACGGGGGTAAACGAGTAACAAACGCCCCTGAAGACAGTATTTACGGCAGCGGTTGCTAAAACTACTGGTGTGGCCGAGAATGTTCCATTTAAACCGCTGTTATCGGTAATGCTCACCAACTCGCCACCACCTGCATCGGCAGTACCACTTTTACGAGTGGCGTACATCACCACACTGCCATTAGTGGCATTGCCTGTTATTCCCACATATTGGTCATTGGCTACTCCTATTTTTCCATTACTTACCCATGTTCCATTAACCAACGAATATTTAAAAACTCCAGCGGTATTATCAGCCACATAAAGCACGTCTGGTCCAGGTACGATATTGCATACATCTGCCAAAAAAAACTGGCAAGGGCTACCTGTTGATGGATAACCGGGTAAATTGGCCACCACTTGTCCTGTAATAGGCAATACGCCTGGTCCAACGGTCGCAATTCTGGTATCGCCACTGGTAGAAGACATGTACAACTGTCCATCGAAAACATTGATGGCACGCCCCGTCACGGTGGTTAATGCGGTAGAGGTGGTAGCCCCTAATGATGCGTAACGAACCCCCGTGGTTCCACCCGTCATCCAAATACCGTTATTTCCATCAAATACGGCGCAACGGGCATTTACGGCCGAGAAGGCATCGATAACACTGGTAGAAGTATTGATGGTATTGTTGGCGTAAATGATACCCGCAGTTCTGTTGATGGTACTGCTTACAGAAGTGCCAATGGAGGCTGTTCCAAGGGCGGCATCATAACCAAACAAGCAAACGGATTGCCCATCGGGAGATAGTACGGGATAACCTTCATAAGCATATTTGCCAGACAGGGTTAACTTTTTATGAGTTCCCGAGTTGACAATAGGCATTGCAATGGTCCTGATTAAAGTTCCAGAGGTATTGTATTCATCCAGATAAACCGGGGTTGCAGCAGTGGTGAGCGAGGCACTGCCGTCGCCAATTCTTACTACGAAAATGTTTCTGTCGGATAAATTTTGAGCATGCAGCTCCAGTACCGTGCAGCAGATGAGCAGCAGCAGTAAATAGCCATATCGTTTCATACTACAGTTTTGGTTAGTTTAACTTATTGTATAAGCAAGGGGCATTCTGTACTGCTGAAATGATTGATAGCAGCAGTTCTTTTTATAAAGTAAAAGGATGGTATTTGCATACCATCCTCTCCTATTTATTTTGCAATTTTTGTTTTGGTGATTTCATTACCAATTTTAGAAGCAACGATATATACGCCTCTGCTAGCGGTAAATGGCACTTCAACGGTATTCCATCCGCTGGTTAAGTTTGCGCTTACTTTTGCCAAGGTATTTCCTGAAATGTTGTAGACCTTAATTTCGGAAGTTGAGTTGGTTGAAGCAAATACAGAAACCTGTAAGCTGTTATCTTTCACCTGAACTTTTAAATCGTTTTTCTGAAGGCTCGATTTTACTGGAATTGGGCCATAATCTTCAAAACGATTATCAAAATCTACTTGACGCAATCTATAATAAGCCGTTCCCGATAATGGTGATAAATCAGTAAACGAATAATTCAGGACTTCATTGGTAGTTCCATTTCCTTTAACGCTACCTATTTTGGTAAAGCTCTGTCCATCGGAAGACCTGTAAATCTCATAATGTGAGTTATTCTGTTCAGAAGCTGTAGACCAATTTAAACGCACACCATTGGTAGCTTCTTTACCTGTAAAAGAAAGCAGCTTTACTGGCGTGGTGGTTACGGTTGGAGATAGAGATACCCCACGAAATACCGTATTAGCTGCTGCCGTAGCAATATCGGTAGCGGTAGCCGTCATTGCGGCATTGTAACCCGAGGCATCGACAATTTTAAATAATTTATTGGCTGATGCACCAAATCTTACCCCATAAAGCGTTACCTCATTTCCAGAAACCACTCCTGTTAAACCTGTATACTGTCCTGCAATATTACTTTTTAGCACCCAATTGTTATTTACCAGTGAATATTTAGAAATCCCATCGGCATTCGCCGTATTAGCAACATATAGGACATCGTATCCAGGTACCGTAGCATCAAGATCGGCAAAGAAAAACTCTCGGCTAGATGCTGTCGTTGCCAATCCTGGCAATCCTGTAGCAGTCTGTCCAGTAGTTGTAGGCAAGCCCGTACCGATAGAAACTACTGGGCCAGTATTTGTACCTGTTGCTTGTGAGGCATATAGCTGATTATCAAAAATACGCATAGACCTTCCGGTACGAGCAGCTATTGATGTTGCCGTAGTAGCTCCAATGGTAGTATGATAAATATTTATCGTTCCTCCCGATATCCATAAATTGTTTCCATCCGCAACAGCCGAGGAAATCAATTGTAAGTTAAAAATATCTAGTGCCGTGCTTGTATTTACATTACCCGTTCCATCTATCACCCCTACCACCCTATTGTAAGTTGCACTGGACGAGGTTGCTATCGTAGCTGTGCCCGTAGGCGCATCGTAACCTGTTAAGGTAAGCTTTTTCCCATCTTGCGAAAGCGATAAAAGTCCTTCAGCTGAGGAAACATTCGAGGTATTACCATCTAAGGTTAGTCGTCGATTAAGCCCCACCACCGTAGTAGGTAAAGCAATGCTTCTAATTAATGTCCCAGTGGTAGCATATTCATCAATAAATACAGTCGTAGCGCTTGTTCCCAAGGCTGCCGAACCGTCGCCAACCCGTAGGACTGATAAACTGCCTGCGGTGAATGCAACTTGTGAAAACCCTGTATGGGCGGCCACGGCAAACAAACAACTTAATAGTAGTTTTCTTTTCATCATAGTTTGGTTTAAATGGTTAGGGTTTTTGAGGCGATAATGAAAGACCACGGAATACTGTATTGGCTCCAGTTTTGACCAATACCGATCGGGTTAATTCGGCAATAGATCCATTGTGACCTGTATTGTCGGTAATTTTAAACAGTTCCGATGAAGTGGCTCCATACTTAATTCCGTAAACGGTTACTTCGGTACCAGATACGGTAGCGGTAAGACCAGTGTATTGTCCTTTTACCGTTCCATTTGAAACCCAAGAACCATCTACCAGAGAATATTTGGTAATCCCATCGGTAATTCCTGTATTAGCAATGTATAGCACATCATAACCAGGGATATTTGGATTGATATCTGCAAAGAAAAATTCTCGCCCAGTTGGGCTAGTGCCATTAATGGTAAGGCCAGCAACCGCAACGGCCGTTTGAGGAGCTGTAGTTGGCAAACCTGTTCCAATGGTTACTAAAGGGCCTACTAAACCAGAGGATTGAGAAACATATAATTGGTTTTTAAAGATACGAATTGACCTTCCAGAACGTCCAATGATAGAAGTTGCATCAGTTGAACCAACTGTAGTGGTATAGATATTAGCACTTCCACCAGCAACCCATACATTATTTCCATCGGTAACTGCCGAACTGATATAAGCCCTCGAATAAATATTTAAGGAGGTAGTGGTATTTACATTACCCGCTCCATCTATTATCCCAATCACTCTGTTAGTTTGGTCACTTTCGGAAGCAACTACAGCATCTGTACCCACCGCGGCATCGTAGCCCGCTAATGAAAGTTTCTTGGCATCTTGAGAAAGCGATAAAAGCCCTTCGAAGGAAGAAACGCCAGGTGTATTACCATCTAAGGTGAGTCTTTTGTTTTTTCCTACCAATGCGGTTGGTAAGGAAATGCTTCTGATCAACTTTCCACTGGTAGAATACTCGTCAATAAATACCGGTAGCGCAGCCGTTCCCAAAGCTGTTGTTCCATCTCCTACCCTCAACACCGACAAACTGCCAGGCGTAAATGCGGTTTGAGCAAAAGCGGTACGTACAGCGATGGCAAATAAACAGGTTAGTAAAAGTTTTTTATTCATATCCGTTTTTTAAAGCGTACGGGTTGGTTAAGAAGCATCTAAAACTATTTTGAAAATACCACGCTTTAAGTGGAGCATTCGATGATGAGCTTGTGCAAAACCCGTAAGTGAGTTGAATTAAAGATTTATATTGGTTTGGTTTGGTTTGGTTTATATTTTAACCAAAAGTATCAGTTATTTTTGTAAAAGCAATTTTTTTTGAAAAAACTTTTTGTTTTGATGGGCTGGTGAGGGGAAGCGGTACTGTCTTTCATCATTGCTAACTTCGATCGGTCGTCATCCTGAATTTATTTCAGGATCCTAGAGCCAGGTTTTATAAGGCTTTAAGGGTCCCGACTACACCTATCGTGTAGACACACCTCATTCCTCCCCCTTAAATCCCCCTCCCAAGGGGGACACATAGCTTAAGCATTTTGCATATCCCTCTTTGAGAGCCTGTTCCGATAATTTTCGGAGGGGCAGAGAGATATGCTTTAAGGTTCCAACCTATGCCTATCGTATGGACACATCTCATTCCTCCCCCTTAAATCCCCCTCCCAAGGGGGACACATAGCGCTTAAGTATTTTGTATATCCCCTCTTTGAGAGCCTGCTCCGATAATTTTCGGAGGGGCAGTGGGATAAGCTTTAAGGTTCCAACCTATGCCTATCGTGTGGACACATCTCATTCCTCCCCCTTAAATCCCCCTCCCAAGGGGGACACATAGCGCTTAAGCATTTTGCACACGTAGGTCTATGCGGGAATGACGTTTTGATGAATGGTTTATGTACTTAAAAGCCTGGTTATTCGCTAATAACCAGGCTTTGAAATTATTTAAGCAACAACTTATATTACCTCACCACTGCTTTTCTGGAAGCTCTAAATGGAATTAATGCGCTTAACAAAATGATGGTTGCAATGACTGCTACCATTCCGGTTGCTTTTGTCGTAAAAGCACAGAGTACAAACAGCAACAATGCTATAAATGCCAATGAAAATGAGATGACCTGTAAACCAAATTTATTCTGCTTTCTGGTTTCGGCAAGTTCGGCTTCATCCACCTGTATAACCGTTGCTTTACGTTCTGCTTTGCGCTCCTGCAATAGCAAGTATTCTTTACTGACCAATCCTTTTGATGCGGCATAGATTTCGTAAATAAGCAACAAAGCAAATGGCAATAATACACCGAGCAGCATTTCACTTCCACGGCTTAATTTATAGTCAAACACCAATGGGAGCATTATTTTAAATATCAGGTTGACGGCCAGACTGATCATGGTTACCAAAATAGTTACCTTTCCTGTGATGCGTTTAGAGAACAAAGCCCATATCGGTGGCGCTAACAATGGACCACCAGTAATGGCGCCAACACTTAACGTAAATTCGACAATACCGCCGATATAAGGTACAATTAAGGCAATGGCAATCATCCCGAAACCGAAGCACCAAGAAGAAGTACGGGCCACTTTCATTAACTTTTCATCGCTTGCTTTAGGATTAATATTGCCTTTATAGATATCGTTGGTAAACACCGCAGAAACCACATTTAATGCCGTATTTGCAGAGGCCGAAGTAGAAAAATACATACCCGTTAATATCAAGCCCATTAAGCCTGCCGGTAGTACCTGTTTACAAACCATAAGGTAGGCGTTTTCGGTTTCGATACCTGATAAACCAGGATTAATGGTTTGGTAGATCATCGGTGGCAACATCCACAATACTGGACTTAGGATATACAAGCCAGCAAAAAGAAAGGCCACTTTAGAAGCCGATTTTGGAGTATCCACACTGGTGTAACGTTGCACAAAAGTCCAGTTACCGCCAATATAAAAAATGTGATATAGGGCAAAAGCGCCAATAAACCCCCAAGTGTATTCGCCATTAACGGGTTGGAAAAAATCATCGGGAACTTTGGTTAGGAAATTCTGTATACCCCCCGCTTCCGTAAAAGCCAAAGGAATGATCAGTAGCACCGCTGCCGTTAAAATCACAAACTGCAAGATGTCGGTCACCATTACTGCCCACAAACCACCTACGGCGGTATAGGCAATCATCAAGATACCCAGCACCACGGTTACAGGCACTAATGGAAATTCAAGAGAGGAGCCCACTAATTTAGAAACTGAATATAATACCGATCCTTTGATGAATAGTGACACCAACATAAAGATGTAGATGAAGCTTTTTTGGACTTTCTCGCCAAGTCTTTCTTTGATAAATTCGGCTGCTGTTAAACTTCCAGTGGCTTTCCATTTGGGTGCCAGGTACAAACCTGTAACCAGGCCACCGATACACATGGTCCACTGAATGGTCACAGCCACCCAACCATACTTATAAGCGATTGAGCCCCAAGCCACAAAGGTACCTGCAGAGAAAAAACTCATAAACAGCGATAAACCTCCGATGAACCATGGCACTGCTTCGCCACCCGCGAAAAATGATTTGAGGTTACGACCAGTCCGCGAAAATAGCAGACCAATCACCATGATAAATACTGAAAAAACAACTATAACGGAGGTATCTATTAGCGAGTTCATTCTTAATTAAGCATTGATATATAGAGGGTTTGGACTTTATTCTTCGTTATTTTTTATTTGAGTTCTTAATGGTTTGTGCAGCTACTTTTCTCAAATACTTGGCAAAATCTGCAGGAACTTTATTCGGTACAAATTGGATGTTTTCAGGGGAATCTTTAAATAGAAAAGCATACCAGATCAATCCGCCTAAGTATCTTCCAGCTTCGTTAGCATGGTTGGCATCAAAAGTAAATTCTTTATTGTTTTTCCAAGAATACCCCATGTTCAACGAGTTGATCTGATTTGGAAGATTAGGATAAGTAGGATTGGTAAAATCAAATGCAGTATCTTTTTGATAAGCATACTCCTTACCCGTAGCTACTTCCTCAAAAGCATCTCCTACGGGGATTAGTCTTACTTTCAATTGCTTGGCTGCTGCGTGATAGGCCTCTCTAGATTTTTGCCACATTTCAGCCTGATTTTGCGCCAACTGTCCAGCAGCTACCCTACCAAAAGTTTTTGCATCAGCACGATAGGCCCAAGTTTGGTGCAGTACCACCTCGGCTTTTGGCTGAATGGACTTAACAAAGTCATAAAGCTTTTGGGCATAGGGTGTATAGCTTTCTTTATCTGCCGAAAGGTAAGAAGCTTGCTGTAAGGTAACCACATCCCATTTCCCTTCTGACAGGAGCGTACGTAAAGATTTTCCTTTATAAGGCCTGCCTTCTGCACTTTCAGGATTGGCTTCCGCAGCCTCCACGTACTTCCAGTGTTGCTCCAATGAATGGCCTCCCAACTCGGCCCTACCAATGATCAAGTGCTTTCCTTTTTCCTTAGCCATTTCAGGTAGGTAAGCGGATGCATTTTGAGAAAAGCTATTGCCAATCAGAAATATGCGGAGGGTATCATTTTTGGTTTGCCCGTAGGTGAAATTGCTTAACAGCAGGAGGGCAATTGCCCAAAAGAAAATCTTTTTGGCACGCTCGATCTTTTGTACGATCATTTTTGTGTAGTTCATTTGTGTAATAATTTTCGAATTCAATACGTAGCTTGTCCATTGAAGTCCTCAACAAAAAGCAAACTGGTTTGGTCTGGTATGGTTAAAAATCAAATTTATGAATTATTTCTAATTATCAAAATCAATTCATAGGAAGTAGCTCACCTTTGATCAATATTTTCCCAATGTAGGCCACTGTTTTATGGTATTTAGCCGGATTAGCCGTTATATCGGCCAACTGGCTTTCTCCCAAAATCTGCTTCTTATCGGGGATAATATCAGACACTGTAAACTTCACTGTATGTATCCCATATGGTAATTCAAAAAATTCTGCCTGCCCCCTGTACCTGTTATTGCAAAAAGCATTAAATCTGTTGATCAGGTCTTCGGTATTGTTTGCTGTTTGGGTTTTTAGCACCAATGTTCCCGCCTGTTTTTGGATGGTTGTTTTCTTCCCATCAATTTCTAAAGTGAGCTGCCCCACTTCTGGGCCACCGATGTCAAAAAAACCAATCATGTTGCCCTTAAATTTAAACGTGAAGTATTCTCCAGGTTTTTCGGCCTTCATTACATAAGGAAACCAACCTGCAAACTGCTTAAAATCTGCTAGTCCATTAGGGTCAAACTTAGTCCAGCCCTTGCTAAACTGAGCGACAGACGGGGCAAGCATTTTCGCTTCTTCCCAATTATCTGCCAACAAAGGCTTCAGCAATTCGTGCTTTTTATTTTCGGCGTAGTCCTGCATTTTAAGGAATGACCGTGCAATTGCCTGTGCATATAAATTCCCTCCTGCTTCCACCGGGTGCGTGCCATCGTTAGAAAAAATGATCTTGTCTGTTTTGGTTCCTGCTGGTGCTTTCCAAAGGAGCTTATCTTCCTTTTCGAGCATACTTGCTTCAAAGCCCATGTGTACCGAAGGTATTTGATAGTAATCTGCTAGTTTTTCAAGGCCAAGAATATTCGGTGGGATTTTTCCGCTGACGTAAATCTTGGTCTGCCCGCTGTAAATAGTGTATAGCAAACAAATATCCGTTTGGGGGTTGGCTTTCCATATCTGTCTAATGATGCCTTCCATGCCTTCTGCAAAAGCATTGTTCACAGCAAACTCCACAAAAACCAAATCGGGTTTGTACTGCAATACTTGCTCCTGAATTCTACAAGCACCCAAATCAGTTCCTGTACCTGATATCCCTGCATTAATAAACTGCATTTTGGTATTGGGGTACATTTCTTGGATAAACTTAGCCGATTGCATCCTGTACAAATTAATACCACGGGTAATGCTTCCACCTATGTATCCTATCACCACTGGCTGTTTCTTTTTCGCCTTGTTAAAAAAATTAGGAAGCCCCTTTCTCACAAAAAAATCATTTGGATCATTAAAAGTACCAGGTGTAATTGTAGGGGTTGCGGGTACTGAAGGATCAAAAAACAAGGGTAATGCCCCCGCTTGACTGGCAGCAATAAGTCGTTCCCGTTCTTGAGTTTCTTTACTCACGGTTGTATTTTTTTGCGCATAACTAGCTAAAGAGAGCATCAATCCGAGTGTTAAACAAGCTTTTTTATAAAACATCGTCAAATTCATTTTTGATTTTATGGTTTTACGCCTTCCAAAGTAAGATGAACCTGGCGTACATCATCCTTATCTTTAGTTTTTAGGTGCACACTAATATTCACAGGCTGATGTGGATCGATTTTATTAAAGGACCATTCGTAGGGATAAGCCAAACATTTAACCGATGTAGAAGCATCATCGTTGATGACTAATTCTGCCTCGGCGCCCGTTAGTGGCGAAGTACTCAAATAGGTATAAATAGAATCCCAACCAAATGGGGAACGAATTCTGAAAGCATAAAGGGTGCCCCAAGGTGCACCTAAATTAATTTCTTTCATTCCCTCTTTTACTGGCAACAGTTCTTTTTCTACTGTGTTGGTTTGAAGCGGGAAAGCATAAGCCACCATACCTTTTCCAGCTACTGTTGCTTTTATTTGATGCTCAGCAGATAGTGTGCCTACTGGTTCAGAAGTTTGGCCCTGATAAAGTTTAATCCCTGTATTTTTAATCCCTATTTCATTGGCATTAAGCGTAAGGCTAAACTGTTGTTGCTTGCTAGATTCGTTTAATAAGATAACCCAAAAACGGTCCTTTGATTTGGCGGTAAGGTAATTGATCTCTGGAATATCAATGCTCACCAAGCCTTTTTTCAACCAGATACTGGCATTGTTATCGTCGTAAATGGCTCCTTTTCCACCACCATAAATTCGGTTGTTAAACCAAACAAAGCCTTCTTGCTTGCCCCAAGGAAAACTGATACGCCCCTGCGATCTTTGTACGGCTTCGGTCACCAAAAAGTCTAAGGTAAAAGCAAGGTGCGGAGAAATATGGTGATAATAAATGGAATTGATATCTGGGCCTTTGTAAGGATATTCGGCACGGTAAGTAAGGTCTGTGTAGCCTGTGGCATAGTAGCCAGGATAACCAGAAAAACGTCCAATAATGGAGTTACGAGCATATATTTCAAAAATATCACGCTTATTATATTCAGCCATCCTTAACAAATGCGGTGCCCAAGTTGACATGAAAATATGGCGAACATTTTTATTCGGCAAAAAGAAGGTACTGGGTTGCTCTAAGCCAAGCCCCACGGGAGAAATTAACGACTGCGGGACTTCTTTTTCTTTCACATCTCCAGCACGACGGGGAAAGCCCAAACGAAATTTATCGCCATTTTTCCACCATAAATTGGTATTGCCTTCATATTGGTTTCCTTCGTGGATCAACTGCATTTTATCTTCAACGGTTGGATACGAACGGATGCCCGCGATGGTAAAATACGAAGCATACTCAGCAGCCCTTGCAAACGAAGCATCTTTAGTCACTTCGTAAAGGTCCATCAAATCCCACCAGTAGGGATAAAACGAGGTGTTATAAAATGGTTGAGCGGTAAGCAAATTGCTTTTGGTTCCATACACCTCACTTTGCACAAAGTCCTTGGCGTGTGAAACGGCCTCATTAAGCCATTTCTTATCTTTCGTAAGGCGATATGCCGCCAATTCCTGCGTCCATGCGGGGATGTTTACCGAGTAGCCCGAAAGCTTTCGGGGCAACTGATCAGGCATGGCAACTTGCAACAACCAAGGGTTTTTGTGCCCTAACAGTTGGTTAAGGGATTCGAAATAAGCTGTGTTAAATTGTACGTTTTTATAAGGATTTAATTCAAGCGACTGCTTTGTAGGGTTATATGGAGCCCCTACACCAGTTGCCCATCTGAAGGCACTACGAGACAAGGTATATTCGATGGTTGGCAATGCACGGGTCAAATATAAATCTTCATCTTTGCTCAATACCGAAGCTGAAATAATGGCCAAAGGCGATGATTGTGCTACGGTTGGTGCGATTTTAGGATCGGCTTCTATATCATAAAAACCCTTCAACTTTGGATTCCATCCCGAAGCATCCTCATTTTTGATCAAATCGATGATGTTAAAGACTGCATTGGTTAAGGAGGTAGAATCTTGTAGGCGATAATCTTTTACCTGATAAATATGGGTAGATACATAGACCAAAGCCTCGTTCCAATTGCCAGCAACAGCACCAATGTTAAACTTTCTTTTTAACGTTGCCCCTTTCAGCAATTTCGAATCGCTCAATCCCAGCACTGGCGCAAAGGCCACGGGCTGTACTTCATTCAACTCATTTTTAAGTGAAAAGCCCATGCGTGAACTCACGTCTTTTGCCCAGTCCAAAGGAAACTCATCGGCTACGCCCGACACAAATAAACTTAAGGGTTTGCCTGTATTGGCTACCTCTACAATGACCAAAGGTTGGGGCGTCATGGCACTAGGTACCAACAGCGGCTCTTGCGGAATGCGGGTATAATTGAACATGGGAGGCAACTGCACATTTTTTACGCTATTGGCGGCAACAGCTTGAAAAGCCGAAACCACAAAACTGTAAAAACCATCTTCTTTGGCTGCGTATTCCAAACTCAATTCGTAATTGGCCGACTCGGGTTTTAGTTTCCAAGTGCCTTTCACCTCATTTCCTTCTTCGGTTAAATAGGTAATTTTAATTTCTTCGGATGATACTTGTGTAACAGCTGTTGGTTTGCACAAAAGCAAATCGCCAGCAAAAAATGGATTTTTAGCCCCATTTGGATCCATTACCTGATAAGTTTTTCCATTAGCAGAAAAGGTCGTGATGCTTGTCGCATTTTTCCACGAGGCATAATAGGGTCCAAATTCAATTTTAGGTTTTTTAGCTCTTAACAGGAAAATTCTATTTTCTTCTGCATTTTGGCTAAGGCTTACCCATTTGTTATCCTGAAAAACTTCGGTGAGGGTAACGATGTGTTTTTGGTTTGTCTTGGCATCCAAAACTTCCTGTATGGTCAATTTTAGTTTGCCATTGGTTAAGGTACCAAGTACTTTTTCTTTTTTAGTGAAGCGAATTGGCGTGGTGATATTGACCTGCGCTTGGCTTGCTACCACCTGAACAGGTTTTAAATAGTAGCTATTGAGCGATTGCTCTTTTTGGTTAGGATCAAAGGCTTCATCGGTGGTAAAAAAAACAGCATCACAACGGGCAAAACTTAACTTGGTATTTTTTAACCTTAGCAGATTTTCGCCAGCATTTAAGGTCACTTTGCCTACTTTTTCCCAATGATAGCCTTCTTTTAAATGGGCGCCAGATTCTGTGCCCACTGGCTCATCATTGCAAATCAAAAGGTATTTTCTTGTTCCCGGTTTATTTTCAGCGTAGTCTCTTGATCTGGTCCAAACAACGTAATTGCCTTTGTTGGCTATTTTAACTACGGTAAATGCATCAGTAGTAGGCTCTGCAGCCGCAGACCCAATGAGCGCCCCTTTTCCTGAAACATTTGTCCCTGCTTCTTTACCCAAAGCCCATCCGCCTGGAAATTGAAAATCTTCGGCTTCTATCAAATAGTTTGTTGGTGCTTGTGCGTGAGTATTTACTGCAAAAAAGCAAGCCAGCAATATGGTAAAACTTATTTTCAAATACTTTCTATCAGTATTAACCCCTTGTTTCATCATCAATAATTTAAGGCAATCACTTTTAAACCATAAGCTTCAATTTCGATATTCCATGTTTGATCGGTAGCGGCTAATTTTTGCTTTTTTGAAGCAGGGTCCATAAACATTGCACTTTTAATTTTGCTTACCGAAGCTCCTTGGATTTTCTCGGGATTGATATGGATTTGTGTGTTTAGCGGCTTGTTGCTGTTGTTGAGCAAAACCAAAAAGCATTTCTTCTGATTTGTATTAATGGCTTCGATATAATCGAGGTAAGGACTGTCTGCTTTGAGCAAACCATCACTAAGCATTAATGAAACGGGAGTGTTATAGATTTTCCCTTGGGCAAAGCCATAACTTTGATGCGGCCCTACTTTTGGGGTAATAAATCCTCTCGGAAAGGAAACTTCACCATTAGAGCGGAGCTTTGCCTCAGACAAAAGATAGTCGGTGATCCAACCAATTTGCCACCAAGCATGATGAGGGAATGAACCTGGCCCAGCATTCATGGCCGTCCAGTAATAAGAAGCTACGCTTGTTTTTTTATCTACAAAAGCATCGCGGCCCCATGCGGCAGCCCTGGCCATATCCAAATAAATAGGATCTTTGGTGAGTTCGTAAATACGTACAAACAAACCTGCATGACTGGCCAATAAAATTGGTCCCATGGAATTGGCAGAGCCTATGCTTCCGCCATGCTCAAAGCTTAAACCTACTTGACTAATTTCCCAATCTTGTCGGCTAATGCCTTTTACTGTTTTCACCTCTTTGGTAGGAATGGGGTGCGTATAAATAGAAGTGGTATAAAACTTAGCCGCTTTAATGGCCGATTTTAGATAAGGGTCTTTTTTGGTGAGTTCGTAAAGATCCAATAATGCTTGGATACTTTGTCCCGTAGCAAAATCCTGCACAAATCTGGTATCGCCACAAACCCCGAGAAAATGTCCCTTATCAATAGCTTGTTTAATGTACCAATCGGCACCTTTACAAGCGGCTGTCAAATATTTTTGATCACCCAAAACTCTATAGGCAATCAGCAATCCGTAAAACGTTGGTCGTAAATCTTGAAGTTCGGTAAAGAGTTGCTTTTCGGAGGCATGGTCGTAAGCTACCGCCCATTCGCCCTGCTGTCCTTGCCAAGCCAATAATCGCTCTGCACCTTTTCTTAATTTTTCTTTTAATTCGGCATCACCTGGTTCAAACAGCAAGATGTTACCGATATCCATCATGGTGTAGTAGGTTACACCAATAGGTTCCACATATGGCCCCCACTCTTCTGTAAACTTTTTGCTTTTGGACAAATAATATTGCCCGGCAGCAGACCCTTCAAAAAATCCTGGTTTATCTTCTTGTTGAAGCAATTTAAAGTTACGGGCAAACGGTAAACGTTGTTTTTGTAAAACTGAGTCTTTCATGATGTTCGAAAGCATCCACATGGCACCGTAATCGGAGTTTTTCATCGCATCTTTATCCGATCCCAACACGCCACCAAGATAGGCCTGTGCACCAATGGTTAGGTTTTTATACTGTTCGGTGCGCCACATAGACGTTTTATCATCGACCACGTATTTATGCATGGCCAAAATACGATCTGTGAGCGATTGCGAGGTTTGCTTTAAATCCAAAAAGTCCTTAAAACGATAAATATCATAAACGGCATGCTTAAATACGGTATACCAATCAGCTGCTTGAAGCGAGTATCTAAAAGTAAAGCTGGTGGTTTCTCCCTTTTTAAGGAATGATCCTTTTTGTCCCAGTACTGGATGATAAGCCGTTGGCGAAAGTTTTGCCACTCTATTCATGAGCGAAAGCCCCAACAACCATTCATTATGGGTGTTTTTGTCTTTGCTCCAAGGGTTTCTTCCTTTACCTGGTTCTGGAATAACTGCCATGGTTACGCCATTTTTTGAACTGATCAATGGCGAAAGTGTACTTGCGGTACGTTCTCTTACCACAATTGGCCTATCGGGGATCCCTTGTCCATAGGCATAGGCTTTCACCAAGTCTTTTTCCACCGTTGCACCCTGAAAATATCCTGGCATTAAGCCCCAAGATAATTGATCATTTGAAACCGTTGCCAAGGTTGGACTTGCGATAGAATAATAGCCGTCTTTATTGGCTTTTAGGGCTATTTTAACCGTAATATCTGTAGGGAATTTTGGATCAATTTGCCATAAGGCATTGATGCTTGCCGTTCCTGTTTCTTTAGAGAAGTTGAGGGACTGATCTTTATTTTTGGTAATCTGATCAGGGTAGAACTGTATAGCCTCTCCCGCAGTATTTAACTGCACCGATTGCGTAACCTGACTCCAATGAGAAGTGATGTACTTATAAATAGGCTCTGGGAAATTTGACTTTTTGCCATCTTTATCAAACAATGGTGCTTCTACCGTATCTGGTTTAATAGCGGTATAAAGTATGGTATAACTGCCCTCTGGATTGGGTACTTGTATCCAGTTCTGCTGACCTTTAACTGCAATATTGGTCATGCGCCATCCTTTCTCTCCCTTTTTCCAACGGAGATCTAGTTTTGATCCTTTCAGCATCACCTCCTCTCTACTTTGCCAAGCAATATTACTGAAGGCGATGATGGCAAGACAGCTCAAAAGGCCAGTGTAAAACGCATATTTTTTCTTAAAAGTCATGGCTAAGCAATGGGGATTTTTGTTTTAACGTGAAGTGATGTATTTTAAAGCGTCATTGTTTTATGTTACTGAACAATATTTAACGTGAGTTCTTTTACAGTTTCTTTAACAGATGAACCCAACCTGTTTGAAACCAAGAAGGAAACTTTATATACACCTGCTTTATCATATTTGTAAATAAAATCAGAAGGCTGCGTACTGATGTTCTTAAGCACATAACCTACGTCTGACTTGATGAAATTTGGATCTAATTGTTTAGACACCACCCAATCTTCGTTATCATCTGAACCTACCGCACCACCATACATTAATAATTGTGCGCTGGTAATGGTCCATACTGCTGTAGGGTTCTTATAGTTGATTCCCACCCAACCTGCATCTGCCATCACGGCTAATGGGGTTACCGAGGTACCACGAACCGAATTGGCATTAAAAGTACGGATTACCCAACGGTTTTGCTGGGCGGCGGTTTTCACATCAGTGTATTTGAATGCTACAGAAATTGGTTTCCCCAGATCTGAAAAATCAGATAAATCGATGGCCCCAGAAGGCGTATTATCCGCACCAGTAGAAAATACCGCACGACTGGAAACATCGGTCCATTTTGCGGCACTAACGGTAGTGGCATTAATGGCTCCGATAATGTCTGAAGTAACCAATAACTGAAGGTTTTGTCTCACTCCCCTATCTACCAAAGAGGTAAACTGAACTTGTAACTTACCAGGCAACGAGGTACGGTTACGAAACTCATATTTCTTTCCGTCTTCGCCAGAAAAGAAGGTAATGTTATCTGGGTTTCCTGAAAATTTAAAGGTTATTTCTTCGCCAACTTTATAGGTTAGGGCGGCAGTTTTCACCTCAAATTCAGGCGTTTCTACTTTATCTTTTGCACATCCCGATAAGACAACCAATAAAGTACTTATCGCAAAAATCAAGTGTTTCATTTTTTTAATTTTTATGGTCATCAAATTTTACCAGCCAGGATTTTGATCATGAACGCCAATACCTGGGTTAAGCACCAATTCGGAATTTGGAATTGGGAAAAGGAGATTTCTGGCCGAGGTGTTTTTACCTGCCGAGCTCGCATATCTCCAGTTAGATGGTGCACTCGCCGTGATTTCCGTTGCCAAGGTATTCATTTTGGTCACGTAAATACCCCAACGTTTTAAATCATGTTGTCTCATTCCCTCAAAAGCAAACTCCCTGGCTCTTTCATTTTGAATTTCTTCCAAAAATCTAGCTGGCGCTAAGCCTGTTGCCACATCCACGGTGGGATCTGTTACGTTTACGGGCTTATTATGTCCTCTTCTTCGTACTTGGTTCAGGTAGTTTTCTGCCAAAGCATTAGGTCCGTTATTAATGGCGTTGGCCGCTTCGGCATACATCAACAACACATCCGAATAGCGCAGTACAGGGAAATTAACCCCGTTAAAATCTTTTGTTTTAGGCATTACGCTTTCATAAGTTCTACGCCATTTGCCAATGTTACGGTCGTAAATTTGTGCCGCTGTCCAAGCGGTTTGGGTAGTTACGTTATTAGTAGTAGTGTATCTAAATGGTGCAATACACCAGTCGCGTCGCACATCCGTTGCATCGTACAAATTATACAAACGTGCAGTAGTGTTGATACTTCCCGTAGAATATCCGGGGTCAACCAAATCTGTACTGGTGATGCCGTTGCTAATTCCCAAAGTACCTCCTTGCATAAAAGTACCCGTATTATTCCCATAAAAACCAACTTCCCAAATACATTCCTTAGGATCTTGTAGGTCTTTGGCAGCGTTAATGAAAATCTGTTTGTAGTCGGTATTTAAAGCATGTCGACCTGAGTTGATCACTTTTTCAGACCATTGCAGGGCTTCGGTATATTTCGACTGGTCATTTAAGGGCTGTCCCGCCATGGTTAAGCAAACCTTGGCCAATATGCCCGCTACTGCAGATTTTGTGATTCTTTCGCTGTATTCAATACCTGTATCCGTTTTGTCGGCAGGGTCTTTTTTAATATCCAATACCAAAGGATACGCCTCTGTCATGTCTTTTAAAATTTGGGCATACACATCTTTAAGTGCTGCTCTAGGCAATGGCACTTCGGTTGGATTTTTGGTAGAAGCTAGTTTTAAGGGTACGCCACCAAAGTTATCGGCCAATAAAAAATAGTAATAGGCTCTTAAAAATAATGCTTCGCCACGCACATTGTTTCGCCTCTGCTCATCCATTACCGGTTTGTTGATGTTTTCAAGCACTGCATTGGCACGGTCAATGCCTTGGTAAAGTGCTTCCCAAAACCTGCCAATGTCGACATGTGCCGCATCAAAATCTAACACATAGATGGAAGCCGTAGAAACATTGCGATAAAAAAACTCATCGCTAATGGCCAAGTAGGTAAACAAACCTCTGCGGTAAGTTCTTTCATCGGCCAATTTATTATATACACCCACCAAAGCGGTATTTAATTCGCTTTCGGTATTAAAATGATTTTCTGGTGTTTTAAAATCAGTTGGCTCTGTTTCTAAAAATTTCTTGCAGGAAGTAAGCGGCAAGGTGAATAAGATGCACATCAAATAAATAATCCTTTTCATGTTCAATTTTTTAAGTGATTATGATTTATAGTGTAAGGTTAAGTCCAAAAATGATTGTTCTCGCTTTCGGGTAGGCCGACCAATCAAAGCCTGGTGTAAGTGCCGAAGCGTAGGTAGAAACCTCTGGGTCAAGTCCCGAATAGTTGGTCCAGGTATATAAGTTCTGAGCAGAAGCATAAACCCTAAAGTTTTTAATCTTTAGCTTTTTAAGCAGCGATTGGCTAAGGGTATAGCCCAAAGAAACCGTTTTTAACCTGAGGTACGAGCCATCTTCAATAGTTCTGGAAGAATAAACCAATGGTCCCTGTCCGTACACTTTATAAAGTTCGTTGGTTTGGTTTTCTGGTGTCCAGCGGTTGGCATAAGAAGCAAACATGTTTAATGAATTTCTATTTTCGCCACCTTCAAATTCAATGCGGTTGGCATTCAACAATTCGTTGCCGTACGACCATTGAAAGAAGACGTTAAGGTCAAATCCCTTGTAGGTGAAATTATTAGAAAAACCGCCCGTATGCTTTGGATTAGGATCGCCAATAATGGTTTGGTCGTAACTGTTTACCTGCCCATCGCCGTTAATGTCTTTGTATTTAATAAAACCGGGCTGTACGGTTGCTCTTGACTGGCCGTTATTAGGCACATTGTCTTTGAGCACATAGCTGCCATTGGCCAACTGGTTAAAATCACTATACTGATATACGCCATCCCAAACGTAACCATAAAATTGTCCTATTGGACGCCCTGGAATAGCAATGTATGGATAGGCATTGTTGAAATTGCCCCAGTTGATCCTAGATAAAATGGATGGATCTTCTTCCGTTAATTCCAATACTTTGTTGCGGTTAAAGGAAATGTTGAAGCTACTGTTCCATGAGAAAGTTTTATTCTTCACATTGGTAGTATTCAAAGTAAACTCAAAACCTTTGTTACCAACCTTACCAATATTGCGCATGCCGTTTAAAAAGCCCTGCGAAGGTGCCAATGATGAATTGATCAACAAATCGTAGGTTTTTTTATCGTAGTAATCGGCCGTTACAGAAATACGGTTCTTTAATAAACTTACGTCCAAACCAATATCAGCTTGAGAGGTGGTTTCCCATTTTAAGTTTCTGTTTCCTAAAAGATTAGGAATAGATCCGTTCACTGGGCTGTTGTTAAAGTTGTAGCCAGAGTTGGAAATAATTTGATATGAGGATAGATAAGCAAAATCATTTACCCTGTTGTTTCCGGTTAAACCGTAGCTAAGCCTTAATTTAGCACTGGTGATGGGCTTAATGCTTTTCATAAAAGATTCGTCGCTCATTACCCAGGCAAAAGAGCCCGAAGGGAAATAGGCCCATTTGTTGCCAGAAGCAAATTTAGAAGAACCATCAGCTCTGAATGAAGCCGTGAACAAATACCTAGACTTGTAGCTATAATTCAACCTGGTTAGGAACGACATTAACGCCGATTTTGAACTGGTGGAATATACACGACTAGGCACTCCTTCTTCTAGCCCACTAATGCCCAACGATTCATTAGGTACCTGCGTAGCCGCAAAACCAGAGCTGAAAGCTGAGATTTGTTGAAGGGTAAAACCTGCAAGTGCCGTAATGTTATGCACTTTATTGATATTCCGTTTAAAGGTTAGGGTATTTTCACTTAAATAGTTATTCAAGTCGTAATTCATGATGGAACCATTTACCCCATTACTACTTGACAACGGATTACCCGATCTTGTATTTGAATTGTTGAAGATTTCCTTTCTGGTATCTCTTTTGGTTATACCGCCAGAAGCCCTGAAGGTTAAATAGTTCGAGAACTTATATTCGGCATAGGCATTGGCCAATATGGCGCTCACAAAAGCAGGGTTATATTCATTTCTGGTCGAAATGGCTGGATTGATACGATATTCGGCCGTAGGGTTCACATCTGGATCAAAAGGTTGCTCTACCAATTGTTCATCGGTCAGGGCATCGCCAGTAATAGGGCGGTATCCCCAAACGCTGTACATTAAGCTGGCAGTGGCACTACCATTTTGCTCAGTGGCAATGGTACCATAGGTTTTAGTACTCGAATAATTAAGGTTGACCCCTACCTTAAATTTAGGATTAATGGTCTGATCTAATACAATTCGGCCTTGATATCTGTTAAAACCACTGTTAATGATAATGCCATCCTGATTTAACACAGAGCCCGAAATAGAATATCTGGTTTTATCGGTACCACCATTGATAGATAAGAAATGGTTTTGCATAGGCGCCGTCCTGAATACTTTATCCTGCCAGTTGATTCCTGGTACATTTCTATAGTATTCTAAATCTCTTCCATCTTTAAGATAGATGGGTGTGTAAACGGCAGAGTTAAATTCCAGTTGATACTTAACAAACTCATAAGGACTTAATAACTCCTGTTGTTTAAGGTTTTGCTGAATTCCGAAATAATTTTGATAAGAAATGGTAGGATCACCTATTTTCCCCTTTTTGGTGTTGATGATGATTACCCCATTTGCGCCCCTGGCACCATAAATTGCGGTGGCCGAAGCATCTTTCAAGATATCGATCGATTCTACTTCGTTAGGGTTGATCACGTTATTGGTTGGGTCTTCAATCGGAAAACCATCAATGACGTACAAAGGTGAATTGCTTTGGGTGATGGAGTTATTTCCCCTGATGGAAATTTGCATGGGCGCTCCTGGTTGACCGTCTGATGCCGTTACCTGAACCCCTGCAACTCTACCTGCTAAAGCATCTTCCAAAGAGGCCACAGGCGCTTTTTGTAAATCCTCTATACTCACCTGACTTACGGCCCCAGTTAAATCTCTTTTGGTAGTGGTGCCATAGCCAATCACTACAATCTCATCCAAAACCTTTAAATCCTTGGCAAGTTTTACACGGTAAACGGTAGCAGCGGTAATAATTACTTCTTTAGTGATAAAGCCCGTGTAAGAGAATACCAAGGTGCCTTTTAGTTCTGGAATGGAGAACTTAAAAGTTCCGTCATTATTCGTTTGTGTTGTACTGTTGGTTCCCTTTAATTTAACGTTAACACCTGGTAATGGTTCACCCATATCATCGGTTACCGTACCCGTAATATATACCGGTGCGGGGGTGGTATTGGATTTGAGGCGCTTTAGTGCATTCACGTTTTGAAAACTCAAAACGGCACAGAGTAAAACAACATAAAATTTCATTACATAATTTGGTTAGTACAACATATTTGGTTAAAAATCTTGCCTTTTGCCTTGTTCAATAAGGCGGCTTATTTTAAAATGATCGCTTTCTTTAAATGAATGTTTGCGGATGATGACCCGATCAGGATTTCAAATGCACCTGGATCATATCCAAATTTTTTAAGCTTGGTTTTGTAGTAGGCAAAAGCCGATTCGTCCAGCTTAAGGGTAATGGTTTTTGTTTCGCCCTTTTTCAAAAACACTTTCGAAAAGCCTTTAAGCTCTTTAAAAGGACGTGGCACAGGACTTACCACATCTCTTACATAAAGCTGCGCCGCTTCTGCACCATCGCTATTTCCCGTATTGCTAAGCTTAAAGCTTACCGTAGCCTGAGGCGATTTACCTTTGCTACTTACTGTAACTTTTAAGTCGCTATATTTAAAAGAGGTGTAGGACAATCCAAAACCAAAAGGGAACTGAGGGGCTACCTGCTTTGAGTCGTAATAACGATAGCCCATAAATATACCTTCTTTGTAACTCACCCTTTTGCTATTAGCCTCGTCGTAATAATAGTTAAAAGCCGGGTTATCTTCCCATTTTTTCTCAAAACTGATCGGGAGCTTCCCACTTGGATTGGTTTTCCCAAAAAGTATTTCTGCAATGGCCGTTCCGCCCTCTTGCCCAGGATACCAAGCAAACAACAATCCCGGCACTTTGGCAATCCATTTTTCCATGGCTACGTTGCCACCTGCATTTAAAACCACAATGGTTTTAGGGTTAAGACCAGCAATTACATTGATCAGGCTATCTTGGTGATCGGGTAATTCAAACGGGCGGTCATTTCCCTCACGCTCGCTACTTTCATTAAAACCCACACAAACAATGGTAGCATCGGCACTTTTTGCCGCATTGATGGCTTCAGAAAAATCGAGCACATCTGGCGCCCAGGCAAAATTAATGTCTACCGGATGTGGACCCGCATAATATTCAAGTTTTACGGCATATTCTTTACCAGCTTCTAACTGCAGGCTTACACTTTTAGTGGTAATGCCTTGGTCTTTCCAAAGGTCAATCACTTTTTCGTTCCCTACCTCAAGTCTAAAACCATCAAAACCTTTTACGGTGAACTTATATTTTCCGCTTTTTTCTGGTTTAACAAAACCTGTCCAGCGCATAGAGCAGTGATCAAAAGGAAAACCTCTATTCTCGGCCGCAATGTGCCAACCGTTATTGATACTCACAATGGTATCTATAGTTGTTTTAAAAGGCGTTCCAGACAATTTGGTGTTGTTGAAATATTCTGCCTTTAAGCCACGTATTGGCGCACTTGGGCTATGGTAAAACACCGACTTGGCCACCTGATCTGAAAGTACGGGCAAACCCGTAGATGAAATGACTTTAATGTCTTTTGAATATTCTTGGATGCCTTTAAGCACCGAAACAGAATGAAATGGGAAAGTATAGGAACTACCACCACCTGATACATAGGCATCGGCATTGGGACCAATTACCGCTAAGGTTTTAATATTTGCCGATAATGGCAATACTTGTTTGGTATTCTTTAACAGCACGATACCGCCTCTGGCCAAATCAAGAGCTACCTTTGCGCCATCGGGATTATCTTTTGGAATGGAAGTATCAAGCTGTGGCTTGTCGTAAAAACCAAACCTGAAAATGATGCGTAACATCCTTCTCACCTTATCATTGATTACCTCTTCATTGAGCACACCGTTTTTAATGGCCAAATCAAGGTCCTTTTTATTCATGCGCACTGCCCTGGGCATTTCCAGGTCTAAACCACCTTTAGCGGCTTCTACTCCGTTATAGGTTGATGACCAGTCTGACATGACAAAGCCATCAAAGCCCCAAAGTCCCTTTAAAATTTCATTATTCAAATAACCGCTTTGGGTAGCATGAACGCCATTTACCAAATTGTAGCTGTTCATTACCGATCCCGCTTTTGCTTCCTGAACCGCTGCCTTAAAAGCGGGAAAATAAATTTCGTGAAGGGTACGTTCGTCAATATCTGAACTTACATTGTTACGGTCCCACTCCTGATTGTTGGCCGCATAGTGTTTTACGGTTGCCACTACGTTTTCGCCCTGTAGTCCTTGAATATAGCTCACCCCTATTCTCGAGTTCAGGAATGGATCTTCGCTAAAATATTCAAAGTTCCTTCCGCTCATAGGTGCCCTCACAATGTTCACGCCAGGTGCAAGCAAGATGTGCACGCCACGTGCCTTTGAGTCTCTGCCCAGTTCCTTGCCCAATCTGGTGATCAATTGGGTGTCCCAAGTGGCTGCCGATAAAATGCTGGCGGGGTAGGCTACCGCCCTTCCGTCTTTATGCGTTCCTACCGGCCCATCGGTAAGTTTAATTTCGGGCAAACCCAATCGTTGGATGGGTCTAATGTAAAAACCTCTGTATCCGCCAATATAATCTAGTTTTTCTTCCAGCGTCATTTGAGCCAAAATGGCTTTCACTCGATCTTCTACGGGAGCCTTACTGTTGGCATACACTTGTGCATAGGTATGGGTGGTACAGCAAATTGCGATGAAGAACAGGGATATGCGCTTAAAAGAAATGGATCTAGTCATTGATGAAGTAATTTATATTTTTTTATAGTGATCTTACTATCGCTAACCGCACAATTTGGTTACACTGGCAGCATCATGGTTTGATCATTATACTTGGTTACGTTCAGCTGAGGAACTGGTTTGGTTTGGTTTGGTTTAATTTGTTTAACAAAAGTATAAAATATTCTTAATTATCAAACATTTTATTTTTTTTGCCTGTAAGGCCAAAGATTAGCGGTAAAACCTAGCTGTAGGCCCTTTATGATTAGTTTGGTATGGTATGGGCTTTTTTCAGAAATATCCATTAGCTTTGCATTGAAAAACCTACTACAGTGGATCAAACTAAAAAGACAGAAGAAGCTAACCCGAATGTTTCTGCACACCGAATGAAGTATCTTCAGCTTGCTGAACATATTAACCATTTGATCGAAACCAACAAATTAAAGATCAATGATCGTTTGCCTTCATTAAATCAATTAACAGAGCAACTGAAAATCAGCAAGGAAACTGCCTTAAAAGGTTTAAACTATCTATTGGAAAAA
This sequence comes from Pedobacter sp., assembly GCF_039594775.1. Classification (GTDB taxonomy): domain Bacteria; phylum Bacteroidota; class Bacteroidia; order Sphingobacteriales; family Sphingobacteriaceae; genus Pedobacter. The sequence continues at coordinate 84,521 of NZ_JBCNMT010000006.1, forward strand.
GGAATTATTGAGGCTGAGTATCGAAAAGGGTATTATGTAAAAAAGAAAAAGCAGTACCACCCCTATCGTATCTGTTTGATCCTTGACAAGATGAACGTTTTGAGGGACCGGATCTATCATTCCTTTTTAGAAACCATTAAGGATAAAGCTGATGTTGATGTTTATTTCCATCACCATAACTTTAAGGTTTTTGAGAAACTAGTTGACGAAAATCTTCCCAATTATACTCACTTTGTCATTACCACTTTTTTGCATGGCAATACTACGGAAGTCTTAAATCGTATTCCGCCCCAAAAAAGGATCATCATTGACTATCAGGAGAAAAACCTGGATGGTGATTATACCTGCATTTACCAGGATTATAAAACCGACATCCAAGAATCACTTACCGAATTGCTTCCGCAGCTAAAAAAATATTCGAGATTGGTGCTGGTTGCTCCTTTGGAGGCTTTCCATGCCAAGGAAGTGATTGATGGCTTTGAACTGTTCTCGAAACTTAATTCGAAAAAACATACCATCGTCAATACCATAGAAGACACTTTTGCCAAAAAGGGAGATGCCTACATCACCTTTAGCCGTTATGATCAGGATGATGTGACCCTGATTAAAATAGCTCGCAAAAAAGGCTGGAAATTGGGCAAGGATATTGGCCTGCTTTCGTACAACGACACCGCGGTTAAGGAAGTGCTAGAAGACGGCATTACGGTGATCAGTACCGATTTTAATAAAATGGGCGAAGAAGCGGCCAAAGCCATATTGAAAAAGGAAGTGGTTAAAATGCGTGACCCTGCAAAGGTTATTTTAAGGAATTCGCTTTAGGGTCGGAAATTGGTAAAAGAATACCCTTATGTGTCTATGTGGTTCATTTATAATGTTTAAAAAACAAACACATAGATACATAGCCAACTCAATAGTATTAGCAAACCTTCTTTTAACAGATTACCCATCTATGTACCTATGTGGTCCATTTATACTTTTAAAAAACAAACACATAGGCACATAGTCATTTAAGCTTATTAGTTGTGCAGCTGCAAAGTAGGTTGGTGATAACACCAACCATAGGCGTAGTTTTGGGTTAATATGTGACCCATTAATAACATATATGAGCAACTTAAGTTAAAAACGATATGTCAAAAAGACGAATTATAATTATAGGAATTATAACAGCAACCTTAAACTTGTTTAGCTGTTCCGGGCAAATAAAGAAAGACGATGGCAAATTATCCGAAGAATTGGACGAACAAATTGCCAATTCAGTTGACGCATTTAAGAACAGACCGATACATAAAAAATTGACCGAACAAATTATTGACACTACTTCGAACGACAATCTATTACAAGTTATTTTTGACAATCTTTCTGAAAAACAACCAACCGACTATAAAAAAGAATACGAAACCACGATGTCTTGGAATAAATCAAGACAAGCAATTTATATGATCTGGTTGTTGGAAGCAGAAGTAAATAATGGTGGTTACAACCAATTTTACTCCAATTCAAGTGGACAATTTTATAAACATTTACCAGATGCTTTAAAGCTTATCGGCGCAAATAAGTTTGCTGACCTGACCAAAAGAGCCAATGAAACCTTTGAAAGGGAAAATCCCAAAATAACACAACATCAAGATGGGACATTAGAGGGTTTCAATAAATCATATGATGGCAATCCATTAAATAGATATGATGATGAGTTTTACAATCTTTACAAAATAGAAAACTTACAACAAATTCAAGTGGACTTTATAAGGAAAAACAAAAAGGAATTTATAGACAAATGATTCCCCCTAAGCGTAAGTCTTAGTGCTCGAGAAAGAGCTATGACCCGACTTGGGCTTTATTAATTTCTAATCCTCACAAGTCTCCCCACACTAAACCATGTACACAAGACTTGCGCCAAAGTGGGAATTTCTTATGTGTCTATGTGGTTTATTTATAATGTTAAAAAAACAAACACATAGACACATAGCCATTTAAGCTTATTAGTTGTGCAGCTGCAAAGCTGGTTGGAGATAACACCAACCATAGATGTAAAAGGTCAGTCATTTACTGCTTATTATTCCATTGCTGAGCGGCTATATTCAAATTTTATATTATAAAGTTTTTCCTTAAAAATCTTTATTACTTCGGCCTCTTCAAGAATATTTAAACTTGTATCGTTGAGTTTTAAAACCGCATAGGTAAAAGGATAAACCTCATCTCTATAATCATTTATTCTCATAATTAACAGATAACCATTTCGTAGATAAAACTTTACCATTTCGGATTCAGGCTGCACAGAAAACGCTTTGATAAGTAGTTTTCTCTTTTGGCCATTGAATAATAGATATCCTTGGGTTTTTCCGCTGGAGCTTCTTGAATGGCCATGCAAAGAAATTAGATGTACCATCTGTCCAGCTAATTTAAAGCTCCCGTTATAGAAAAGCTCGGATTCTATTTGTTGCTGCATCAAATATTTACCAATGTTGGTGCTGTCAGTACAAATAACATTCAATTTTTTCTTGCGCCCTTGGAAATCAAACTCCGAGATATCTTCCACTAAAAAGGTGCTATCAATTGATATCTCACATGATTTTTGAAAATCTTCCCTTTGTAAGATGATTTGTTTGTCATACCTCCATATCTGTTCATTTTTTGTACAGGAGAATATAAATATAATCAGTGCAAAAGTCGTTTTACCAAGAAGTCTTATTAAGCTTTTTAAATTCATACTATCAGATAATTAAAGCATAAAGACATCATGTTTAACCATATAATCCTCAAGGTTTTTTTCTGCCAATTTATAACTTGGATTATTCCGTAATACCGATTTAAGATCATCTCTAAAACTTGCTATTTTATCATCAATAGACTTAGAGTTTGATTGTGTATCATATCCTTCATTAATGGCGGCGTCAAGAATTTTCTTATCTCTTTTAAAAACCACAAACGTAAAATCTACAATTGGGGCTATCACGTCTTCATTGGCAACATGATATTCTCCTTTTAAACTTCCAATCTCATTCTTTTCGAAAGAGTCGATAATGATTTTCTCTTCCTTTTCAGAAAGCACTAGTTTTCCTTTGTATTTAGTAAGCTCTACAGATATGCTTCTGTTTTTCAAGTCTATCTCCATCCACCATCGTGGTCGAAAGATGATATTATCATTTTCACGATCATAGTGATTACAACTCAAAATCGTACATGCAATATAGAGTAGATAAGTAGTTTGGATAATTTTACGCATCACCTTGGCATTTTACTAGCAATGATGTAAGTATTATTCATTTTCCACAAGTTAAAGAAGTGATAAAAATGTGTAACCCTACAGAGGTTATATTAAGAAATTTACTTTAGGGCTATAATTGGCAAAAGAAATACCCTTATGTGTCTATGTGGTTCATTTACACTCTTTAAAAAACAAACACATAGGCACATAGCCATTTAAGCTTATTAGTTGTGCAGCTGCAAAGTGGGTTAGTGATAACACCAACAAAAGGTGTAATATTATCCCACACTACATTATTAAAGCTATCCCCAGCCTTTCTTAGCAATTAACTCATGCGCCATTTGATCTACTTCGTCCTCTTTTTCTAGATCGGTAGGGGCTAAAGCAATTCGCTTAATTTCATTGATCAAGCATTCATCGTCTATGCCCTCTCCCAGCAATAAAATTACCCAGTATTTCCAATAGGTATCATCGGTTCTAAATACCGCTAAAATTTCGTTTTGAATATGCTTCACATGCTTTTCAAGATACAATTTAACAGGATAGGCCACTGGCCAATTGCCATCCTGCAACCATTCCAACAAAGCGGGAACTATAGGACGCAGCTCATCAATTGAATATTGATTTAGCTTTTCGGCGGTCTCAATATCAAATTTATCTTTAGGTATTAATTCTTTCAAAATCGACTCGGCATAGTTCACTTTGATTTTCAATATTTGATCAGGCTATTTCAGTCTGCTTCTTTTTTAAAAGTCTTTCAGCAATCAACCGCTCCAAATCGTTAAAATTATACTTCAAAGCGTTTGAGGTAATGGACAAAGGTGTTCCGTACATGTTGTAATTACCTTTTATCAATAGTTTTTTAAATCCTTTTGTCCTATTCAAATATTCTTCAGGGTTGGAAATGTGAACCAATAAAATTTTGGTCGACTTCACTTGTACTCTTTCTAGCCCCGTAATATCGGCCCATTTGATCAATCCAATGCCCGCAGCATTGGTATTGTCGATGATTCCCTCTTCATCTATTACTAAGCCAATGGGATTGCCAAGCAACTTTTTAATCGCATACATCGTTAGGGCTCCAAAAAATACAATACTGGCTATCCCCAACAGCCGCAATAGTCCGGGATTGCTCATTCGAGCAGAAACAAATCTTTCGGGGTTAATGATAAAAATTACGCCTATTATTACAAAGGCAAGTCCGCCAAGTAATATCAACAATAATTTACTTTTACTTAATGGGATTTCTATTCTGTCCATGATTTGATGATCAACGAAATTCAAGGCTATTTAACTGCTAATTTAACATTCCAATATTTCTTAGTGCAATTAAATTATAAATCCCTTGCCGTAATGGCAAGGGATTTAATTTTATACCAAGAATTTGTGAGCAACACCTTATTTCCTAATAAACTTAAGACTAATTTTCTCAATTAAAAAAAAATCCCATAGCAATTAGTCGTTTAACACCATAGGGACTTATCAGTCGTACAGCTGAAAAGTGGCTTGGTGATAACACTAACCACAAATGTAATGCATGCCCCTGCCAAGGCTATTTTAAAAAATTCGCTTTAAGGTTGGATATCCGCTATAATCTTAAAACAATACGACTATGTGTCTATGTGGTTCATTTATATTATTAAAAAAAACAAACACATAGACACATAGTCATTTAACGCCATAGGAACTTATTAGCCCGTACAGCTGAAAAGTGGCTTGGTGATTCCATTCATTCATCACGTTGGGAATTAGCACTTTCCTTTTTCATTAGCCATATCCTATTTAATAAATTTTCGGCCTGCACAATAAAAGCGAAGTATTGGTGTTTATATTACTGAGAGCGTTAATTTAGATGGCGGGGACAAAGCGGTATGCTAAGTCCCCGTTTCTTTTAATCATATGCCCGCCCCAATAATCATCTGCCGCCGTAGGAAAGCTAAACCACCAATCAATCTATAATTACATTGATCCCCTGTGCTGTCAGCTTGTTAAGTCCCTCTTTCATGGCCTGTAGCTGTTCGGCCGAATGAGGCACCCAAGTGGCTACCTCGCCAATGACCCTAAAGGGATGTACCGACCGATAGGACATGGTTGGGTTTCCCGGAAATTTCTTGTCTGTTACGTTTGGATCGTTTTCTACCTCTCCCGTTGCCTCAACCAAATAAATTCTTTGGCGTCCGTTGCCCAAGGCCAGTTCGGCACCCCAAATGGCCGCCGTGAGGGTAGCTGCTACATACACATGGCTTAGTTTCCTATCGGCATAATTGCATTGAAAGCCCGGAGCAATATGGTCGCCAATTTTCAGATCAGCCTTTGTGCCGTGGAAAAATGTCTGCGAAAAAGGGCTGTGCGTAACTTGGTTAGGCATTGGTTCATCTTTAATGGTATCCATTGTTAGTGTTTTGAGGTTTGAAAAGCTTAATGAATATTGCCTTAACATCCATATGGTTTAAGGCTACCAATGCTACAGAAATCCCGTGGTAAATGCAAGCCTTAACTTGCATACAGGCCGTGTTTTTTTTTTGCAAATGATGCTTCTCTCCTATTCCCAAGCTTATTTCAATAGTTCTTTCAATGTAGCATGCAGCAGCTCACCTTTTAAATCCTTTGCCAAAACCTTTCCCTCTGGCGAAATCAACAGGTTGGCAGGAATAGTGGTGATTCCATAAAGCTTATGAGCTGCGTTTTGGCTTCCTTTTAAATCCGAAAGCTGGGGCCAGATCAGTTGATCTTCGCGTATTGCCTTTAGCCATTTGTCCCTATCCTTTGCTTCGTCTATAGATACACTCAACACCATGAAGTTTTTGCTTTTATATTGTTGGTAAGCAGCTAACACATTCGGATTTTCGGCCCTGCATGGACCACACCAGGAAGCCCAAAAATCTAGTAGCACGTACTTTCCCTTATAATCGGCTAATTGATGTATTTTCCCTAAGGTGTCGGGCTGAGAGAAATTTGGGGCTTGCATACCTACGCTTATCTTTTTTCCCAGGTTGATACTTTGCTCCACAAACTTGCCCATTCCGCTTGCTTTTAAGGCCACAGGTAATTTCAGATAGGCCTCTTCAACTCGTTTGAGCCATTTCGTGTTTTTAACAAGCTCATTTAAGGCCACCAAGCTTACCAAAGACGAGGGCTTTTGCGCTATAAATTTGAATTTCGCCTCGTCCATTTCCTTCAATACCGAAAGATATTCCCGCGTTACCCGTGACACATAGGCGCTATCTTTTTTCTTTTCTTCGCTAATTTCTGTAGGGTCTTGCATGGCCGACAATTGATCTAAAAAAGGCATCAATAGGACATTCAATTGCGCAAAATCCTCATTCACAGGTGTACCAGAAGGTATACTATGCTTTAGGGTATCTGGGGATTTTAAATGAATGGTTCCCTTTTCCAGATATACGTTGACATGGTCATAAACGATATTCGCAAACTGGGGATTTTGATTGCGATAAACACTGGCTTTTATAGGGGCCGATACTGTTCCCGAGAAAATAAACGTTTTATTTTTAACCAATACCGAATCGTTGGTCCATTGCTGCCCTTTTTTATAGGAAAGGAAAATTTTATCTCCATCCTTGTATTTTTCTCCATAGCCCTTCAACACAAATTGTTCCTGCGCCAAAGTGCTTAGCGAAAAGTGGGCAAATAGCATCAATAAAAGTAGTCTCATGAAGTTAAGGTTATGGTTGGTGTAAATTTTTAATTAAGCATTAAACAAGAGACACCAAAAATGAGCCCAATGTTGCACCGATGATTTGATAGGTGATAAATTTATTCCAAACACTAATATCTTAATCATTTTATGCGTTACCAACGAATATATAAAATGATGAAAAAGCGTTCCTAAGTTCCTGCCCCACAAAAATCTAACAAACTATTGGAAAGAAGCTAAAGACTTGTATCGCTCCAATACCAACATTCATCGACAATATAGTGATTTATGTCGACTGTGGCGCTTAGACCTATCATAATGAGGTATAGAAGCTAGATATTTGGTTCCATAACCATTGCAATATCATGATCAAAAAAACCTTTATTCTTGTTTTAATCACCATTATTTGGTTTAACAGAACGAACATCCTGAAGGCTCAATCCCCTATTGTCTCCCAAAAAGAAATAGTTTCCAGTGAATTGAACTTTGCACGTACTGCCAAACAAATGGGGCTGAAATATGCCTTTGAACAAAACTTAGATTCAACGGCAATGATTGCCAGTGGGGTACATTTGGTTAATGGGCTAAAGGCTTATGCCAAGGTAACGGCAGAGAACAATGACTTATTGGTTTGGCATCCCACATTTGCTCGTACCAACCTTACAGAAGATTTTGGTTTCACTACAGGTCCCTATCTTTATTATAGCCGCCGTGGGGAGCAAGCCGTAGCCAGCGGTAATTATTTTTCTATATGGAAAAAAGATAAAAACCAACGCTTTAAGCTGCTTTTTGATGGAGGTGTAAACCACACTAGTATTAATGAAGATTATCCACAAGCGGTGGAGCGCTCAAACACTCAATTGCTGAAGTTCAAAAAGTCCAAAAAAATGCAACAACCAGCCCCACCTGATTTGACCACTACCCACGAAGCATACAATTATTTAGATAAAGAGGTATTAATTCTAAGGGCTGACCATCCTATCAGATTAGGCAAAGCACATTATACAGATACCTCTGCTGCGCTTTTATACCACCAAAAACAAAGCGGTTACGATGAAAGTGGCAAATTTTATTATGAGGTAGGCAATCTTTACGACCATAACCCAACCATAGACCTTAAAAAAATCAAAGGTTTTTATGCCCAGGTATGGCGTTTTGAGAAAAAATGGACCATTATAGCCGATGTGGTCCAATTGGCACATTAATCGGCATACATCTTTTGAAAATGTTTTCTGTATTGTAATGGTGTAAGCGCAAAGGTCAACCTAAAGAGCTTGATAAAAGTACTCACCGATTCAAACCCTACGAGTATAACAATTTCGTTTACGGTATAGCCGCCCTGTTCCAAATAGTTTTTGGCCCTATTTAATCTTACCAATGCCAAATGTTGGTAGGGCGTAAGTCCAAACATTTCTTTAAAAGTCCTTAAAAGGTGATTTTCGGAAAGGTAGCAGGAATTGGCCACCTCAGCCAAATGAAATTTCTGGTTATAATTATTAGAGATATATTCTTTGGCCAGTAGCAACCTCCTTGAAATATCAGCTTTTGTAGCTGGCCTGGCAAAAGACAACCTTTTGCGTTCCAACCTGAACCTATTATGATGACCGCTAACATAATCCAATAAAAACTGGGAGATGTATTCGTTGAGCAAGGCATCGTGTGTATCTACGGCTACGGTTCTGTTCAACAAGTGCCTAAAATTTTGTCGCATGTCACTATTCATTGGAATAACACTGGCTTCAGGCAAATCAAAAAGGGTTTCACCACAAACCAACTGTTTTTGAAAGGGGTACTGCAGCCTTAAAAAGGCTTCAATAAAATGGGCATTAAGGGTAATGGACAAAGTTTGCACCGGAACGTCGGCCTCAATCAAACATTCACAGCTACATCCTGGTGGAATGATGGCCAAGCAGTCGGGAAAAATGGAAAATTTTCTAGTCCCAATCAACACCTCCTGTCTTCCATTGAAAACAATCTTGATTTGGTAATCATCTGCCAAAATCTGTAGCCGTTGTTCAGCGGTCTTTTCATACTCCACCACATTTTTATTGGCTAACACTCTACAAATTTTCATATTGAAAGCTCAAATCGATAGCTTCTCTCCTCTTTAATGAGATACGTATTGCCCCAACCATCTTTCATCTTAGAAAACAATCCCTCTTTGCCGTAATATGGAGTTGTTATAGCCGAAAAACCTTCGGATTTAAGCATAAAACAAGTAGCAATACAATCTTTAGTAGCCACCAAAAAAGACCTCCCAGGAACGGGATGCAAAGATTCACTTTTTATCAGGTCATTACTTTCATTAAGATCTTCTACCCAGCGCAGTTCTTCAGCCAAATGCAGCGATAGCCACTTGGAAATTTCTTCTAGCGTTAACTCATCAACGTTGTTTACCGTATTATTTATGGAATCGGTCATGTGATTAAGTATTAGTTAATACCTTAAAATTGACCCCCTTATATTTAGCAAAAAACCAACATCGATAGCAGCCCCATATTCTTCTACAGATACCTCAATTTTAAATATTAATGTAGCTTAAGCTTAAAAAGAACGTTAGGGCCTGTAAATTGTCGTCTATCTACAAATTGATGTATTCCGTCTACAAACAGGTCATAACCAAGCGTATAAGCTCTTAGTTTCGAAAACAGTTCACTATCTTTATAGCGCAAGCACATTTCCATGAATTTTATCCCAGCCCTGTCCGCAGCTCATGTTTGTTAAACTTTGGTTACATCGTAAAAGACTTCTTCGTCATCTCATTTTCTGGGGTATATGTCTTGCCGTATTGACTTTTATGTTTTCCGTGGGCCTATCTGGGTATTCCCTGGCATTTAAGTTAGTGCTCATGTTGTTTCCCATACATATTGCCTACTATTACACCGTTAGTGCCCTCATTATCCCCAAGTTCCTCTATCGTCGGAACTTTATTGCCCTAAGCGTCTCATTCATTTTGGCCTGTGCTTTTTTTACCTGTTGCTATCGGCTAATTGAAATTTTCTTTGCCGACCCTTACCTGTTCAAACAACTGAAGCTTATCAACCCAGATTTTAAATGGAAAAAAATTGAGGGAACCTTTGCAGAGCAGTTTTTTAATGGTCAATATATGATCCATGCATTGGAACAGAGCAATACCATTATTTGGGGCGGACTATTGATCAAGTTTGTAGGCATGTGGTACGACCGTAAGCAAATGGCACTCAACTCAGAACTTAATTTCCTTAAGGCACAGATCCATCCACATTTCTTGTTCAATACACTCAACAACCTTTACGCCCTCACCTTGAACAATTCTCCTGCCTCTCCCAATGTTGTATTAGACTTATCACAGATTCTGCGGTACATGCTCTATGAATGTAATACCGACTATGTACTGCTCAAAAAAGATGTAGAGATCATTAAAAATTATATTGCCCTTGAGCAACTTCGTTATGGAGACAAGCTTGATCTTAATTTAAAAATTAAGGGAGAAATTACCGGACAGCATATTGCTCCACTGCTGATGATTCCTTTGATTGAGAATGCCTTTAAGCACGGTGCTAGCGAGATGATCGACGATGCCTGGATCAATATTGTACTTGAGGTAGAGCCCACTTCCATTAAGCTTAAAGTATCCAATAGCAAACCCATGGAGCATCAGCAAGGATACCGTTCCCACTTTGGAAAGATAGGACTGGCCAATGTTAGGAAACGCCTAGAGCTAATCTATCCAGAAACACACCATTTAATGATACATGACGAGGAGGATATGTTTGCCGTTATTCTGCATATCGAATCCATGTCCAATTCATCGGTATCCAAAAAAGAAAAAAGCAATCCAATTGATCCATCATTTGCAGCATTAACTATAGAAAATAAAGGTTTATGAAAATTAAGACCCTTATTGTGGATGATGAACCACATGCCATAGAAATCATCCAGAAATACATCAACGACTTTTCACAGGTGGAACTGGTAGGCACCTGCAATAATGCAGTGCACGCCTTTCAGCTTCTTCAAGATAAACCTATCGACCTGATTTTTCTAGACATCAAGATGCCCGGACTATTGGGCACCGATCTGATCAGGACCTTAAAAAACCCACCAAAGGTAATTTTCACCACTGCCTATCAAGATTACGCCCTTGATGGATTTGACCTAAATGCGGTGGATTATCTACTCAAACCTATTCCGTTTGACCGTTTCCTTAAGGCCATGGACAAAGTGTTTGACCTGTTCAAACTCCAACATCAAAAAAACGACACTCCAGTACATGTAAATGAACAAAGAGCAGAAGATTACCTTTACTTGAGGATAGACAGAAAAAGGGTCAAAATCAATGTGAATGATATTTACTGGATGGAGAGTTTAAAAGACTATATTAAAATTACCTTGAAAGATAAAACGCTTATTAGCAAACAGAAGATTGGCGTACTGGAGGAACTGCTGCCGGAAGATAAATTTATTAGGATCCATCGGTCTTTTATGGTGTCTATGGATAAAATTGAAAGCTATCATTCCTATGCCATCGAAATCCTTGGCAAGGAGTTGCCCATTGGAAGAAACTACAAAGCAGAATGTAAAAAAAGATTGGCCATAGGCGTTTAATTTTTACTTCTTGTGAGGGTTAATATGGTGTATATCGATCATATTACGTCATCTATCTACCAAACAAGTATATGTCTGCTTCTATTTTCATTTTAGCAGCCTAATTAAGGTTTTAAATGAAAATATTAAAGTTTTTAGGCATTATTATTGCCATTGTATTATTCGTAATTTTAGGGGCTGGCCTCTATATTAATTTTACCAAACCAACCGTTAATGAACCACCCAAACTCTTTGCCAAGGGCGACAGTATTAGCATTACAAGGGGCAAATACTTGGCCAACCATGTAGCGGTTTGTATAGACTGCCATAGCCAACGCGACTGGAGCCTTTTTAGCGGTCCGGTGATACCGGGCACAGAGGGCGGCGGCGGCGAAGTATTTGATCAAAATGCTGGCTTTCCTGGTAAGATCTATTCCTCAAATCTTACTCCCGCAGCACTTTCGGCCTGGTCAGATGGCGAAATCTATAGAGCAATTACCAGCGGCGTAGGAAAAGACGGCCACGCCTTATTTCCTTTAATGTCCTATCCACGTTTTGGGAAAATGAGCATTGATGATGTTTTAAGCATCATTGCATATATCAGAACCCTCAAACCTATTCAAAAAAATATCCCTAAAACTGAATTAGATTTCCCCGTGAGCTTGCTCAACAAACTGGGACCAAAACCTGCCGAACACGAAGTTCGTCCCGAGCCTTCGGACACCCTTAAATATGGTGCCTATTTAGTGAACGCTGCTGGCTGTGTAGATTGTCACAGTAAACAAGATAAGGGAAAAATTGTTGAAGGAACTGCCTTTGGCGGCGGCATGGAGTTCGTGCAGCCTGCCGGAATTATCAGGGCACCTAACATTACCAAACATCCTACCTTGGGCATTGGCAATTGGACCCCTGAACTTTTTATTGCCAAGTTTAAGTCCTACGACAACAACAATCAAGGTCCAATAAAAGTAGAAAAAGGCCAGCTCAACACCCCAATGCCCTGGAAAATGTACAGTGGAATGACCACCCAAGACCTTTCCGCAATCTACAGTTATCTACAAAGTCTTAAACCCATTGCAAACAAAGTGGAAGTTAGGACCTATAAAAAGTAGGCACTTCATCATACCTACTTCAAGCATTGCTCAATAGCATTAAAAAAAAGCCCCGCGAAAATGCAGGGCTTTTTTTTTGCCTTCTTGATACTTACAATTATCTATGATATGAGTAAAAATAAATACGAGCAGCATCAACCAGGCTGTAAAACTGATATACAATGCTATCTATCCAATAAACCAACATTTCGTCAAGGGTAATCGCTTCAACTTCCATCGGCTCTTTTTAGCTCATCAATGGCACAGTATGACTTTTATGCAGCAGCATGTCAATAAAAAAACCGACAACGTCAATCAATGACGTGTCGGCCAACACTACTACGAAATAGGGGGCTCTCTTCCCCTTAAAATTTTGAGCGGTTAGAAAGTGTACTTAATTCCAAATCCTCCACTTTCTGCACCAAAACCTCCTCCATTAAAATCAAAGGCTGGCATCCAATCGGCACTAATGGCAATAGGAGCTTTTGGAAATTTGAATTCCAGACCTGCCATTGCCACAACGCCGTAGCTTGAACTTCCCGACGATGGATAGTAGGAAGAATAAATAGATTCTTTATAGGAGAAATGGCTATAGTAAGGCCCTGCCCCTACCAACCAATGCAAGCCAGCTACTTCTACAATAGGTTTTTCATATTGGTACAATGCGGTAATGGCAATATCTTTGCCCAAACCACTATATCCCCTGTAGCGCAAAATAGCTTCCAATGCCTGATCTTTTTTAAAGAAATATTTTCCCGTAAGGGCAATGCCCCACATAAATTTAACACCAATGGCAGCTTTGTAGGGAGCAGTTGCCTCATTAACAATAGTGGCAGCTTCCTTTCCCGCAGCTTTGGGTGTAAGCTCGGTTGTTTCTTTTTCCTTTAACTCAACTTTAGCTGTTGATAATTTTGGTTCAGCAACAGGTGCCTCTCCAATGGGTTTTGGTTCAGCTTTCTTTTGCTGTACCTGTGTACTCTTTTTAACAGTTGCAACTTTTTTTACTTGGGCACTAACTTCGGTGGCCGCAAAAATAGCCACCAAACATAAAACGGATTTTAAGTTTCTCATTTAAATTATAATTATTGATTTTATTTTTTTCGAATTGGATTGGCATAAAGCCCATCTATAGCGTTGTCATTTAATTAGCTTTTGTGGCATTGCCGATCTTGATGGCAATTACCTGCTTAGTTTAATATTTAAGCTTTGCCAATTGCTTTTGTGCGCTACCGCCATTTGTGTGGTATATTGAAAAATTGGGGTGAACATTACCGTGGCTGTAGCTGTAGGTCCCAAAGGTTTGAGCCCCCATAAGGGAAATGAACCGGCATAAGGTCTTACCTCTTGCATTTTTAAAGGTGTACCGTTCGAAAGTTTGGCACTAATGGCATACTTACCTACGGGAATATTCAATGCGGTAAGTGCTGCTATGCCAATATTTTTCTTGATCACAAAGGTTCTGTTCTCTCCAAAAATACCTGGTCCTTCAGGTACCAGTGTCACTTCAATAGTTCCGTTTTTTGGTAAATATTCTGGGATGTTTCCGTCCCAATCTATGCTATAGTCGAAAGAAATGGCCCCACCATAGTAATTGGTCGAATTACCTGGCTGTGCTGCAACTTCCGATTTGTTGCCCAGTCCGTAAGATTGGAGTACAAAATTCTTTACCTGACCATTTTCAGAAGCAAAGCCTGTGGTATTATCATCAGCCGGGAAAAGTCCCATCACTGCCTTGCCCTGTCCATATTCCTTCTCATAACCTGTGGCATAGTAGGTAATGGCGCCATAGGGCAGTGAAATTTCGTAATATCCATTTGCATTGCTCACTGCGTGGGCACCATTAGTGGTTCCTATGGTAGATCTAATACCAATATAGGCTCCTTCTAGTGGTTTACCTGTCATATCGGCAACATAACCTCTTAAAAATCCTTTTTTTACTTCAATAGCGGGAAAGTTAGGAAGAGCGGGTTTAGCATTGCCCATTACGTTAACAAATGGTTCATCAGCGGCAACCGTTAAGGTAACCTGCCCAGCAATGGGAATAAGATCGGGCTGCTTGCCCCAGGCCTGATTGGGTTCACCTTCGGGCTTTTTTGAGCAACCCGCAAATATTAAGGTTGCAAGGAATAATCTTTTATACATCATATCGTTTTAAAGGCCCAAAATTGCGCCCCCGTAGTTTCCGCCGCAACCAACATCGACAGTCTACCATATTTAGGCCCTAATAACCCCATAATTAATGACGAACTGCATTGATATGCGCTAGCTCTTTTTAAAACCATTAGCTAAAAAAAGCCCCAGTGAAAATCACTGGAGCACATTTTAACATATGAAACTAAACTAATTTTAAATCTGGTGGCATTTAGCGCAGGCGCTTGTTTGATCACTATATAGTTTGAGGCTATTTTTTAGTGTTGGTTAATACGATGGAAGAGGTACTGGTAGCACCATCAAAATCGGTTGTATTTTCTTGTTTTACCACACCAATGCCATGTGCCATCCAAAGCGCCACATTTTCAGTACCTACCCTCACCATTTTTAGACCATTATCCATCTTTATTTCCTGCCGTTGACTGGAGTTGTAAACAAACTTGCTACAGGTAAAAGTTCCCGCAGGCACCGTAATGGTTTCTACCATTACCGCAGATCCCGGAAGCTGGGTAATTTCCTGTGTCATTTCCAAAGTGATATTGCTTCCGGAAGATTTTTGCAGATACTTTAAGTATTGGCCTGTTTTGCCGGGTATTTCCCACGTTAATTTACTGCCCTCTTTAATACTGTTCTCCATCACCATATAACCTGGAAAGCCTGTGGTCCTTGCTTCAATAACTTCAATGCCGGGGGTCTTTTTCAATTCGGTAACCAAGGCATACCATGCATCGGGCATATTAAAGCCGGTATAAGTTTTTCCATTGGCTACATAGAGGCTATTGTCTAATGCCATGTCTCCATAAGGAGAGGCTACATTGGTATGAAGGTTATATACTTTAATACCAGAGGAATCCTTTCCGCCATCGATCCACTTGGTAGCGGTAGCAACGGCTACACCTTCTTCGGCAATACGATATTCATATTTTGTACTTAGGCGTGGAATAAAAGTATCCTTTGGTGCTTCCTGTAAAGATGCAGCATCTCCTTTATCTTTTTTACAGCCCACCATTACCATTCCAAATACCAATAACATTAGCGGCAATTTGTACCTTACATTTTTTCTTTTCATATCATTTCGCTTATTAATGAAGTAAAAGTAGTGTGCCAGGAAAGGTGGTCTAAGAAGCATAGATAGAAGGCATACAATCATCGACAGAGGGCTCTAATTTATCTTTTCCTTCCTAATCTTCACCCATGCAAATACGCGGGATACCTTGAAGCGGATAACAGCAGCATATTCTAAAACTTTGTATCACTTTCCCTTCAAAAAAAATGACCAAAAGCTCATTGAAGAGACAATTGGCCATTTATTACATAACATTAAAAAACCACCCTTTTGATGAGCAGTTCCTTACTTATTTAATTGATTATTAAAGTTCTTTTAAGGCTTTTTATACCTAAACTTGGCTGAAAAAGAAATCTCTCCGCCAAAGCAATAAGATGTTCCAGAAGTTTTCAATCTTAAAACACCACTTGCTGTTCCATTCACAAGACCGTTTTTAACCTCAGTAACTACAATTTCACCATCGGTATAATACAACTCTGGTCCATCGCATTGCGTATAGGCAGAGGTATAATAGTCTTTGCCATTAATATAGGTAGATACCAAGGCTTTATCTCTGCCGAAAGGCTTTTTGCCTACGTTATGATCAGGAGCCTCTAAATGGAACCTATATTCTTTGTAATTTCCGTAAAAGTTGATAAACATATCTTGTGCAGATAGCACGTCAATATCATCAAAGGTAAGGTAGTTACTGGCAATCTTTAATGCACAGTATTGTTCTGGAAGCAGCATTAAAGAACACGCTAAGGTTATTTCACGACCATCAACAAACACTACGGCAAATATACTCGTAGAACCCATCGTGTTAATGCTTTCTGGTGCCTTATAGGTTACCGAGGTTGTAAGTCCACCTGATATTACCGCACCCGTGGCACTTGCATACCATTTTTTTACCTTCGTATCTGCAAGCGTAACGACAATATCCAGCAAGTCATCATTATCTGGACTTTCTTTAGTTGGAATAAATTTGATTTCCAATTTGGTGGTTTCGCCAGCACTGAGTTCTTCCTTACCAGAATTATTGATATAAAGCGTTGATACCACTCCCCAATCACTGAAATGGCGTGTCTTTGCTGTTACCGTATTTTTATATTCATCAACTATAGGTTGCTTTACCATATGCCAATAACCTTTGTTATCCTGATATGCTAGGGAAAGTGCCTTTGAAGAGGTATTAGATAACTGTCCGAAGGGTATGGTAATTTCTATATCCTTTTTAAAAGTAACATTTTCGGGCAGGAACCGATAGGCTTTACCAATGGCCCCAAAAGGCAACAGATATTCTACCTCCTGAATACTGAATTCTATATTGGTTTCTAATGCACCAGCGGGAACGCTTAGTTTGACCCCTCTATTGGGAATTTCCAAACTACCCCCATCTGCACCAATGATCTGTTTGGTTGATGTACCTACTACTTCGCCATGCTTGGTACGTACCGCTCCCGGAATATCTTTTTCTGGTGTTGGATCGGCAGGATTTTCATTTTTTTTCTTACAGGAAACTATGACTACCAATAACAGCAGCCCATAGAGCCAATTTACTTTCTTTTTCATCTCGTTATTCTTGCTTTGTTTTAGCATATGTTCGTAAAGAAACAATGGTTCAGTACACTATCAAACCATCCTACAAAGCTGACCATACATTAGTTGATAAGGAAGAATTGTAGATAGACAACTAAGTATGCAGACCAACGACACTATTTTTTAATTCAATGCTAAATGACCTTTCGTTTAATAGCCTCCCAATTAAAGTTCATTTGGTGTTGCAGGAACATTTTAGGTAATGGGAGTGCCTTATTTTTGTATATCCTAGTTTTATAAAATTTAGGAATAGTTAATAGTTAATTTAAAAGTCGTCATCATGGATGTGGTGCCGGCTTTTTTTATGGGTAAAGCGGGCAATTCAAAAAAACGCTATCATTAGTTTTTAACAGCAGTGCAGATGGAGTCTCCTAACAATAAGGGACATTTGAAAAAAGACATGATTTAAGCTAAAAACATGCATTCTGTCTTCAAAATCGGTTGTATGTCTATGCTCGGTTTAAAAACCATATCAATCCTATAAAATTGTCGAATTAATAGAACCGACAACATGAACAGAACGATCATCAACCCTGTGATAAAGGATGAAGTCACCTTTGTACATACCTCCAGCGAAACGAATGGAGAATTTAGCGAACTGGAAGTCAAGTTAATGCCCGGCGGCGGAACACCAATGCATTACCATCGCAATTTTGATGAGGTATTTATGGTGACCCAGGGAGAACTTACTTTATACCTCAGAAATCAAAAGATCAAATTGAAACCACATGGACTGTTTACGGTAAAAAAAGGGAAAGCGCATCGTTTTACGAATGAATCCGATCAACCAGTGCATTTTACTACGGTGATCAAACCTGGCTACCAAGGTTTTGAAAATGCACTTTCTATTCTTTACGGGCTTGCTTCAGATGGAAAAACAAATCATCAGGGCATTCCCCTCAGCTTGCTTGAACTTGCCGTAGTCAGTAAAATGAGTGATATGAACCAGTCAGGCATCATGTCACTGCTGTCTCCATTAATGACTTTGTTGAACAAGGTTGCCAAACGGAAAAAAATCGATCAACAACTTATTGAAAGATTCTGCAATTATTAATATTCCAGAAAAAGAAACATAGCTGTTAAAGTTTAACCAAAGATCCCTTTCTACATAGAAAGGGATCTTTGGTTTTAGGAGTTTTTTTACCCCATATAAAACTCCCCGCCTTTAGGGCAACACCCATGCCTTGGCAATGCTCACTTTTACCATTCCAAGTTCGGTTTCCAAATCTCAAAAAGGTGATGGGGAAACATTATAGGTTTTACAGGCCACCTAACTTTCGAAATTAATTTATCACATAAATTTTAATCAAAAACATGAAAAAAAAATTACTACTGTTAGTGATGTTGGCTACATGTTGCCTGTCTTTGTTCGCCCAACAGCGAACCATTACGGGAACGGTCACTTCACAGGAAGATGGAAAACCTATTCCTGGTGCCTCTATTCGCGCAACCGGCACCAATGTAGGCACCCAAACCGATGTTGATGGCAAATTTGTTCTAAAGGTGAATATGGAAACCAAATTCCTAGAGTTCTTTTCCATTGGCTTCATCAAAAAAAATGTTCCCATTGCCAATGCAAGCGTGCTTAACATTTCACTTGAATCAGATGTAAAAAGCCTTAATGAGGTAATGGTAGTGGCCTACGGCACCCAGAAAAAACAAGCCATCACCGGTTCTGTAGCCACCATTGGTACTGCCGAAATCGAAAAAAGAACCGTTACCAATGCTACACAGTTATTGGCCGGAGCTTCACCAGGCATCAGTACCTCATCTGCCAACGGGCAGCCTGGCTCGGGAGTTTCCATCCGCTTAAGAGGGTTTGGTTCCTTTGCTGCTTCTAGCGAGCCCTTGATCATTTTAGATGGTTCGCAGTACGATGGTAGCATTGGAGATATTAATGTGAATGATATTGACAACCTATCTATTCTAAAAGATGCTTCCTCTTCGGCCCTATACGGAGCCAGAGCGGCCAATGGTGTCATTATTATTACCACCAAAAAAGGTAAAACAGGCGCATCCCAGCTCAACGCATCCATTAACCAAGGCTTTTCTGAAAGGTCAATTCCAGAATATGAAAGGCTGAATGCCTTTGAGTATTACCCCGCTTTTTGGCAGGCCTTAAAGAACAATTATATGTTCTCGGCCTCTCCGGCCCAACCAGAAGCTACCGCAGCTCAAAATGCGACCAACAACATCAGAACCCAGTTGGTTTATAACCCTTTCAATGTAGCCAATAACGCCATTGTAGGCACCGACGGCAAAATCAACCCAAACGCAGCTTTGCTATATGATGATTTCGATTGGTTTGGGCCATTGGAAAGAACAGGAAAACGGACCGATGTTAATTTGAGTTTTTCTGGCAGAAATGAAAAATCCGACTACTATGCTTCATTAGGCTATCTGGACGACAAAGGTTATATCCTTAAATCAGATATCAGAAGGTTTACCGGCAGGATCAATGCCAATTCGCAGGTTAAACCATGGCTTAAAACGGGCTTTAACCTGTCGGCCACGCTTTCAGACCTCAACAATGCCTACGATAGTTCTACCGGAAATGCTACTTCCTTTGTGAATGTATTTAGCTTCACTAGGGGAATTGGTCCCATTTATCCGGTACACGCCAGAGATGCCGCGGGGAACCTGATCTATAACAGCGTGCAAAAAATGAACTGGTACGATTACGGACTCCATCCCGGAGCAGTCAATCGTCCGCAAGGTGCTTCACCAGGTCGTCATATTATTTACGAAACTATGTTAAATGACAATCTCTCCAAACGAAATTCGATCGGCGGACGAGGGTATGTAGAACTTCGGTTTCTGAAAGACTTTACCTTTACTCCTACGATCAATATCGACATCAGAAATAATGGTGCCGATATATTTTGGAGCCCTTTGGTTGGCGATGGAGTATCGTATAATGGCTATGCTTCCAATACCAGCAGCACCGTTAGATCCTACACCTTCAACCAGATCCTAAACTATAATAAATCATTCACCAAACACACGTTTGGCGTTACTTTAGGCCATGAAAATTATAATTATACCGCCAAAAGCTTCAATGTAGCCAAATCTGGTATCGTAGCCCTGGGAATTACCGAACTCGGGAACTTTGTTTCCATATTAGGTGCAAGTGGTGTAACCAATAAAGATGCGATAGAATCCTATTTCTCCAAACTGACCTATAATTATGATGAAAAATATTTCCTGGAAGGTTCATTGAGAAGAGACGGCAGTTCAAGATTTCATCCGAATAACAGATGGGGTACATTTTTCTCGGCGGGTGCTTCGTGGAGTATTTCCAAAGAGGAAGCCATTAAAAAGCAAAACTGGATCGATGACCTGAGATTAAAGATTTCCTATGGCGAGGTAGGCAACAATGCCCTATCTTCTTTTTACGCCTATGATCCTTATTTCGATTTGGGATGGAACAACAACTCTGAAGGTGGGGTGCTACTGAGCTCTTTGGCCACTCCCGATTTAAAATGGGAGACTTCAAAGACTACCAATGCGGGATTAACATTCTCCCTATTTAAACGAAAGCTATATGGTGAATTTGAATATTTCAAGCGAGGCTCAGGGCAGCTCATCTTCAGCTTGCCCCTTCCACAATCGGATCCGGTTATTTCACGATTGGCCAATATTGGCTCTATGGAAAACAGAGGCTTTGAGCTGCAATTGGGTAGCCAATTGGTTAAAAGCAATAACTTTAGTTGGGACCTTATTACCAATTGGACCATTCTTAAAAATGAAATTACCAAAATGCCAGTTGAAACGCCTACCATTATTTCTGGAACCAAAAGAAGAGAAGTTGGTAAAGACTTTTATGCGTACTGGTTAAGGCAATATGCCGGTGTAGACCCTTCGGATGGTTCGGCACTGTATATTCCGGCAGAGGGTACAGCAGCAACCAGCATGAGAACAGTGAATGGCCAGCAATATGTAACCAACCAAACTTTTGCAAAGTTTGATTACTCGGGTACGGCAATACCTGATCTAGCTGGGTCTATTGCCAATACCTTTAACTACAAGGATGTTTCGCTATCGTTTTTGGTGAACTACCAACTGGGCGGGAAATTTTATGATAGCAATTATCAAGGTTTAATGAGCTTGTCTTACGGAGCCGCCCTGCACAAAGATGCCCTAAAGGCTTGGACCACTACCAATACGGGAAGTGATATTCCGCGTTTGGATGTGGGCAATACGACCAATATCAACGCAGCTTCAACCAGATGGCTGATAGATGCCTCGTATTTAAGTTTAACCAACGTAAACCTATCTTATCAACTACCTAGGCAATGGCTTAGCAAAGTGAATATCAACCGTGCCAAGCTATTTGTTGGCGGCGAAAACCTCTTACTTTTTTCTAAACGTAAGGGCCTTGATCCAAGAGAAGCCTTTGATGGTGTAAACAGCAGTACTTACCTACCAAACAGGATCATCAGTTTTGGTATTAATCTTTCATTATAACAAAATATGAAGAAGACAATTTTATTATCGGGCATTGCCCTGTGCTTCGCTATCGCTAGCTGTAAAAAAGACTACCTTAATACTACCCCAACCGACAAGGTAAAGGCAGATGCGGTATTTACCAGTGTAGAAAATGCGACCTCCGTTCTTAACGGCATATATAGGTACATGTTCCAAAGAACAGATGCCACCACTTCTAACGCCCAGGGGAAACCCGGTGTTGGAGGCATATTATTGGGCCTTGATTTTATGGGCGAAGATTTACATCAGGTGAATGCCACCTGGTTTACCTCTACCGGTGAGGGAAACTGGATTGCGCCCAGAACCGACACCCATGCTTCCAACCTCTATTATTACAGGACCTTTTTCCGCATGATCGGTAATGCAAACTTTATTTTAGACCATATTGATAACGTAACCGGAACCGACGATGGAAAAGCTCGGGTAAAAGCCGAAGCTTTGGTACTAAGGGCCTATGCCTACTCCTATTTGGTGCAGCTTTATGGAAAACGCTACGATGCCAACAACAAACCCAATGCCCAATTAGCGGTACCCTTATTATTAACCTCAACAGATACCAAGAAGCCCAGGATATCTGTAGAAGAAATATACACCGCGATCAATAAAGATTTGGATGCCGCCATAGCACTTAACCAAACCAACAGGTTAAATAAAAGCCATTCGAATATTTGGATAGCAAAGGGACTCAAGGCAAGAGTAGCCCTCACCATGCAAGACTACCAAACGGCCATTGACTTTGCCAAGCAAGTGATTGATGGTGGTGCTTTTCCATTAATGGACCAAACGGCCTATCAAAGTGGTTTCAATAATGCTCCGGCACTCTCTGAAGTGATGTGGGCAATGATGCCCAATGCCGAACAGGGCGATACCTTTGGATCCTTTTTTGCGCAAATTGCCTATAATGCCAATACTTCTTACCAAAGAGGCACACCAAAATTGATCAACAAGGCTTTATATGATCAAATACCTGCCACAGATGTGAGAAAGAAAATGTGGGAGGCCGCACCTACCGCAACCAATTTCCCCCTGCCTTCTACCGCTTTTGCAAGGGTACCTTATATGAGCAGGAAATACGCTGTTAAAAATGTGGGCGATCCTTCATTGGGCGACGTTCCGCTCATGAGAAGTGCCGAAATGTATTTGATCTTAGCTGAAGCCTATGCAAAATTGGCCACTCCGCAAAATGGCCTCGCTCAGGATGCGCTATTTGTATTAACCTCCAAAAGAGATGCCAGCGCAGTGAAGAGCAGTAATACAGGAGCCAGTTTGATCAACGAAATATTGTTCAACAGACGGATAGAACTTTGGGGCGAAGGTTTTAGATATCCCGACCTTAAGCGATTGAACCTGGCCTTGGACAGAACCGTAGTGCCAAACTTTACCAGCACTTCGGTATCCAATGTGATGCTGATCCCCGCTGGCGACAATAAGTGGCAGTTTTTGATCCCTAGATCAGAAATTGACGCCAATCCAAACATTGGGCCTCAAAATCCATAACCTTTATAAAGACCAACTGCATGATGCAGTTGGTCTTTCTGATATTAATTTAGCAATATTACCGCCAACATGCTACATGAATAAGCTCAAATATCACGTTCTAACCATCAATGATGTTGCTTTAAGGCAAACTTTAGCCAACTGGTACCAACAAGAATGGCAGCTTCCCGTAGAAAAAACACTTCATCTCTTAACGGAAGTGAGCTCGCATAAACTACAGCTACAACTTGTATTAACCGTAAATGATTTTCCGGTGGCTACCGCCGGCCTACATCAAACCGTGGGCATAGTGAAACATTACCCAGCACTGAAAAAATTTGACTACTGGTTAGCTTTGGTTTACACCATACCCTCACATCGAAAAAAAGGCTATGCCACTTTACTGTGCCAACATATGGAGAAAATAGCCAAACAAAGGGGTATTTCTAAATTGCATTTATTTACCGCCACTGCCCAGGCCCTTTATGCTTCCATGAACTGGAAAACCATTCAACATCTCCAACATGCTGATAAAGCTATCGCCATCATGGAAAAAGAAATACCATAAGCTTATCAATTTACGGCATCAAGCCCTGCCCTACTAAGCCCAAAATACAGCACCTGTGCGAAGTTGGATATTTAAATACAAGCCAAACTTTAGAAGAAAACGCTTTTAAACGTTTCTAAATTTGTATTTTTAAATAGTTTTCACCCTTCGCTCATGACATATATCAAACCGATATTCCGTTTGCTCTTGGTATTTTCGCTTTGTTTTTGCCATTATATTGCACAAAGTCAAATCCAACAGATCAACCAGCAACTTGGTGCACTGCCTTTGGTTAAGGACAGTGTTAGCCTGGTGAACGGCCTCAACAGATTGGGCACACTCTATCGTAGCAGAAATGCAGATAGCTGCTTTTATTACGGCTTAAATGCCAAGCGCATTGCCGCTCGTTTACATTACCTTAAAGGTCAAAAAGATGCCGACCAATTAATTGCCTATGCCTTTTTTAAACGAGGGCTATATGCCGAATCGCTGGATTTGCTTGGTAAAATATTACCCTATTATCAGAAAACCAAGGATACCGAGAAAATGATTCGGGTAAATCTGGATAAGATTGAGGTGCTGAACAAAGGAATTTCCGACAGGGCAAAGATCCGATCGCTTTTACAAAGCACCATCCAAACGGGAAAGGAATTGGAAAAAGACAGCATCATGTCGGAAGTATATATCAGCTATTGTAACCGAAATTCTGATCTTACCGCCGATAGCATCAAATATTACCTGAACAAATCTGCCGAAATTGCCCATCGCTACAAAGACGAACGGATGTTGATCTATATTCAGTTGTGGCAAACACGTTTATTGATCTTGGAGCACAAGAAACAGGAAGCATTACCGCTGATCAGGCAATTGATTTCCGATTGTCGGCGCATTGGGAATACCAGCATGGAAATTAATGCCCTTTTTCTCATGACCGGCTATTACGATGACCAGCCCAAAAAAGCACTTGATTACCTTTATCAGGCTCATGAAGTGGCATTGAAAAGCGGAGACCAATCCATAGAAATTTATGTGTTAACGAATGCTTTGGAAATGGCCAAGCAGCTGGGCGATAAGGATGCGATCATCAATGTGCATGTGAAGTTGGAAGAGGCCATGTCGGCCGAATGGGAAAAATCAAAAAAGTTCATCAGCGATTATGTACGATACAATGCCGTACAGGACGACAACCGATTACTGAATCAAAAAAATGCACAACAAACAGGCTACCTGATCGTTTTTGGAGCTTGCCTGATCGTAGTGGTGTTGGCCCTGCTTAAGGTATGGCATAACCGAAAACGTTTATTGGTACTGAACAAGACCATTCGCGAACAAAATGCTTCCATGCAGAAAACCTTGCATGCACTGGAGCAGAGCCAAGAGGATAATACCCGCATGATGCAGATTGTGGCACACGACCTACGCAATCCCATAGGTGGCATGTACTCCATCGCATCTATGATGTTAGCGGATGATGGCCGTACGGACGAGGACAAAGCGTATTTGGAAATGCTCAAAACCACTGGAAAAGTCTCTTTAGATCTGGTGAATGATCTATTGCTGATCCAAACCAAAAAAGATGACCTGAAAAAGGAATCGGTTGATTTGGTCGAAATGCTACACTATTGTGTGGAACTGCTGCACCACAAAGCAGCACAAAAACAACAACAGATCCGTTTGCAGGCAGCTCCCGCGATCAGCATTTTAGCTAATCAGGAGAAGTTATGGCGAGTGATCAGCAACCTGATTGCCAATGCCATTAAGTTTAGCCCTAAAGGTGCTGCTATTGAGGTGACTTTACAGCAAAAAACCGATCGGGTATGTATTGCCGTTAGGGACCACGGGATTGGCATTCCCGAGGAAATTGCCGCTAAGGTTTTTGACATGTTTACCGATGCCAAAAGGAAAGGTACCACTGGCGAACAATCTTTTGGTTTGGGTTTGGCCATTTCCAAACAAATTGTGG
This sequence comes from Pedobacter sp., assembly GCF_039594775.1. GTDB lineage: Bacteria > Bacteroidota > Bacteroidia > Sphingobacteriales > Sphingobacteriaceae > Pedobacter. The sequence continues at coordinate 110,307 of NZ_JBCNMT010000006.1, forward strand.
AAGCCCATGGCGGCAAAATCTGGTTTGAAAGCGAGGCAGATCATGGAACAGTTTTTTATGTGGAACTGCCGTTAACTTAAGATAGATGCGTTATTGCCAAACCATCCTAATTCTACCATGCCGCATTCGCGCTATATTTATAAAGATTACTGTTACCTCAACAGCTATTCCCAGTACTCAATAACTAAATTCATAGCTCCACGAATTTTGGAGCCTGGTCCCATAAAAATCTTCTACTTTTACCAGATCGCCTTTTTCATTGTAGTCAAAAATCTTTTGGTATACCATGGTGCCCGTAAATGTTCCTGCATTCCATATCGGCAGGGCATCGGGAAAAGATACGTTGGAATTGAAACCCATGGTAATTTTCTTCAGGTGATCACCTTCATACAAAAATTTTGCTTCTTTAAAGTTGGTCCCTGATTTTGCGGTGTAGCCCGATAGTCTTCCCTTGGCATCATAGCTATAGGAGAAATGGAAGGTTCGCTTTTCACCAATCTCTTCCTTAGAGATTTTCTCAGCCAGTTTGCCATTTTTCCATACATATTGAACGGTTTTCATTAAGGTATTTTCTTTGGGATGCTCATAGAATTCCTTTGATTCGATCAAATTTCCGGCGACATCATAACGATACTGCATGCGCTTCTTTGAAATAGAACCCGTCATTTGGCTGGTCATTTCTATCATTAATTTCCCTTTGTATCGGTATTTTCGTTGTATGGTCAACCTGCCTGCGGTAAAATCACTTCGTTGCAACAGGTTCCCGGCAGCATCATAACTGAATAGGGCACGTTGGCTGGCAACGGTATCGCCTTTGGTATTATAGTCCATGTTGTAAAATTGTAATGGAACGCCTGGCGATAGATAGGTGGTTTTACTGGTCCAAACCGTTTTATTCTTTAATCGGTTTGAACGCCAGCTCCATGTTTTACCATCCTTGCTATGGGTATAGGTAGTGATCGATTCGGGCCTGCCTTCATAAAAGCTCTTGGTATAAATTTTACGTCCCTGACCATCAAAACGATTGATATCAAGCGTATCACGTCCTTTTATAAAGGTCACCTTTTGCTTCCAGGCCTTATTTACCACCAATTGAGGATAAATCTGTGTAGGATCGATTTCTATTTTGTCTTCTGGATTTTGGTAGCTCTGCTGCGCACTAACGGCAGATGACAAGATCAGCAGCGAGCATATAGAGAGGGTTTTAAGCGATTTGAACATCCCCCAAGATAGAAAATATTTGAGAATTCTCTACTGGGTAGAAATTAGGGTTATTTGTGATGGCGTTATTGCCAGGCACTTTCTTTCCCCAATTTTGGCTAAGTTATGCCAAACCCTCGTTACACATACAGGTTGTAAACGAAAAAAATTGCACATAAACTCTTGTATTTTAATTACTTAAACCATAAATTAGTTTTTCAAACCATTAAACCAAATGAGAAACTATTTCACAAAAACACTAACATCAATACCTGATGGCTACCCCAAAACCTTAGCTCCATTAAAGAAAACAGATAGGCTCAAAACCCTGTGGAGCACATAGCCACACCTGATTATAACACTTATCATTTTAAAATACGACAAAAATGACGCGATGATCTTACGATAGAAATAGCTCCTCTTCCTCCATATTTAAATTCATCTCAAACGCTACCTATGGAAAAGAAAACACCTCGGGTAATTTTGTACCCTGATGACCTTCATAACTTTTGTGCTTGCGACAAGGCCCGTTATAAGCTTTATAACCATATACGCCAAGAGTTTAACTTGCCTAAATCCAAGCGGATTACCATTTACCACCTGCGAGATTATTTTAACATTTCACTAGTGGATGCCCGCCAAGCTATTTTTGGAGAATAAGGGCATTCCAAAAGTACCTTTGCATACCCGAAAAAATCTTTCTTTCGGGTAAAAGTACTTTTTCTTCCTTTTTTAATCGGCTTTCTTCTTTTGCTTAGCCCCTTTCTTCCTTTTCCAAATCTCTTTCCTCCTTTGCTAAGCAATATGCTTCCTTTTCCAAGCATGCTTCTTCCTTTGCCAAGTACTTTTCTTCCTTTGCTAAAGGCCTTTCTTCTTTTTCCAAGAACCTTTCTTGCTTTTCTGAGTACTTTTCTTTTGGGTGAGCAGCCATTTAATGGCCATCAATATGCCCAAACACAGCCATTATTGCCCTAGTTTGCCAATTTAAGGCCATTATTTCCTCTTTTTATCCCTTCTTTCCCTGTTTTGGCCAATACTGCCCAGTTTTGGACTTTCTTGTCTAAGGGTAAAATAGGATGGCGTAAATTGCTTATCCGCCTGGAAAATGGTTTTCAGGATAAACATTTTTTTATGAAAATTTCAAAACTATTAACCAACTATGGCAAACTGTCTGATGCTAATTTGAACCAAAAGGCCATAGACATTAAAAACTCCTTAACAAACAATCCAAATTTTAACGTTGCTTTGCTCAGCCTCGCTAATTTCACTACCGTACAGGAAGATTTTGAAGCGGCATTGGCATTGGTCACCTCACGCGACCGTGTTAAAATAGCGCTAAAAAACCAGTCGCGTTTATTATTGGTACAGGCCATGTACCAATTGGCCCTCGAAGTGAACGCACAGGCCAATGGCGACCGGGCCAAATTGCTGTCCAGCGGTTTCGACCTCGCCAACGCCGGCGAAAGCAATCCTTTGATCATCCCGCCAACAGATTTTAAAATATCGGAAGGTTTAAATAATGGCGAGTTAAAATTCTCCTGTAAAAAGGTACTCGCTGCAGTTTCTTATCTATTTGAATATACCGACGAAACCCCTGCCGAGGAGACGAAGTGGACAGCCCTCTCGGCCTCCACCAAAGAATTGACCATTAGGGGGCTTCGCAGTGGCACCCGCATTTATGGCCGTATCAAAGCCATAGGTACCAAGGGGCAAGAGGCCTCTTCTGAAATTCTGTCTCGAATTGTACAGTAAAACGTTTCAACTATGGAAAAGCGGGTTTGTGTAGGGCAAGCCTGCTTTTTTTGTGTAAAAAGATTATAGGTTTCAGTGCAAGTTTCTTCGTTTAGTCATAAAAACTATCCCACTCATAAGGCTGAGGATTTATTAATTTATAAACCAATTTTTCTCTGTCAGTTAAATTTTGGTAATAACTACTAAATTCCATTAAATAGTCCTCCCCTTGTCCCATTTTCCAAAACACATCTTGACTATCAATATTTGAGAATTTTATCCACGGTGCTTGAAATGAATTATCAAGCGGTTTAAAGTGCCCAAATTCTTTTAAAAAATCTCTTGCTTCCATTAACGCAAAGCCTAATAAATTTTGGCCACGCCATGTATAAATATTTTCAACATCATCGCTGTCTTGCGAAAGTCCAATACCCCAAATGATATCTAAGGGGCTTGCTTCAACCAATATTCTGTTTTCGGTCTTTAGCAGATAGTCTGCAAATTGAGGATATTGATTAAACTTATGAATGTTACCAAGTTTTACAATGTCGAATTTCTTTTCATCCCAAATTTGATCATTATAATTTAAAACTTGTCGACCAAGTTCTTTTGCTTCCCCTGGTTTGTCACAATTGATGATCTTGTCAAAAATATCCTTGTCTTTAAATAACAACGCTTTTTGAGCCATCATCCAATGCTCAGCAGTTTTGAAAACGACATCATTTACCGTAAATGGGCTTTCGAACCATTGGCTAAAACAAAATTTTCCAGCCTCTTCATTATATTTATTGGTATGTCCCCAAAAGAAAATATATTTCAAAGTGTCTCCACTTTCAAACTTTTCAATTAACCAATTGATATCGTAGTGCTTCTTCATTTTATAATTGTAGGTAGCCAATACTACCATCTAGTTAACAATACCATTCTTTATTTATAAAAGTACTTACAAGAGGTATTTTTTATTTCTTCAAACGAGGTTATGATTTCGGTATTTATATACAAACCTAACCAAACTTCTGTACTTTGTTAAGTTGATTCATAACATCATTACGTCACTTGGGGCTAATAATTTTGATATTGTAGATTTATAATCTGTAAGATGTTCTTTTATATAAACATTAAAATGTTCACGCTGTTCGTCTGTTAATACTGATAACAATGCTTTGAATCTATACTCTTGAAATGCTTGTTTTGTGCGTTTTCCTTCTTTTACTGTCATAATTTTTTTTCTTTCTAAAATACTAAAGTCAGGTTAATTTGTTAAATACCCCACCTTAGCACAAGTTTTAGCGCCAAAGGAAAGCGCTATAGTAGATCTTGTGCCACACTAAACCAAATAAGGTTAAGCTAATCTTCCTTGCTAAGCACAAAACACGAGACTTGAGCCAAGTGGATGAAATGCTAAACACATCAAATGCTTCTTCTCTTTTTTCTTCTGATATAGATTACCACTCCTACCGCTATCAAGACGATTGGAACTCCCACAAGATAGTAGTTAGCTTTTGTGCTTTGTCTTAGTTTCGATATTGGCACCTTTTGGGTTCGGTCTACCTTTTTACCCAATTTAAGGTAGGTTGCCGCCTCAATAATTCTTTCATCACAAAGTTTAGGATCAAAACCATATTTTTTTGCCAATTGGTAGATCCTCATGGCATCTTTAAAATTATTAATTAAAAAGGCAATATTTCCCAGATCATAAAGTAGCACGGCAACAATGTCATCTTTAGGCTTAACAAAGGTATTTCTTTCGTTCAGCTGGTAATATAGGGCATTAAAAAGGTCGGAAAGTTGCTCTTCGCTGTAAGTGCTGTACGGAATAGCGCCATCGCCAAAGTTAGTTTTAAGCAAGTATTGGCTATTGACATAGTTTGCGCCTTTTATTTTAGCTTCTAAAATTCTTACATGAATCCACTCTGATCCATGATGCGACCCTGGGTCAATTTTTACGGCACGTTTAATCCAAAGTAGTGCCTTTTCATTTTGGCCAGCGAGCTCGTAAGCTGTACCCAAGTTGGCAGCTGTAATATATCGGTCTGGGCGGCTCAACTCTATTTCAAGATAAATGTTGATGGCTTCTTGATACCGTCCCAAAAAGATGAGCACCAAACCTTTATCCGACAGGTAAGCGATATCGTTGGTGCGCTTGTAAAGACTATCCATTCTTAGCAAGGTTGCAGTCAGTTCCTTTCGATTTATTTCATGTCCATAAGGGACATTTCTAATGGGATCTTCATATAAAAAACTAGCATCTGCCAGTTCAAGATAATCACCATTAATGCATGCAAAGCCTTGATGATAAACGTAAAGGCTAAAAAATAAAGTAAGGATATATTTTTTCATCAGCTAATGAGTTAGGTTAAACGTTTTCTGGCATAAGCGTTATCAATGCTATGCCCAGCAACATGAAACCCCAAATGACAGCGCCTATAATCAGTAAAACCAATTGTCGGGTGTTGAAAGCATTTTGTTCGATCACTATTAAATTGGGTGTATGCCGCCTCGCAAAATCAAAGGCCTTAAATACTGGTATCAAAAACACCACACTCAAAAAGGAGAGGAAAAGAAATGGTAGTGGCAGGTAGGAAAATAAACTAAAAGCAAAGAAACCGACAAATAGCAAAATTGGATAATAGTGCTGGGAATAACCTTGTTGCTTTGCATAGCGCAATACTTTAGTAAATAACAACGGTAGAAAGATGATGCTAAACATGGTTCTTACGGCGGGTAATAGATTTAGGTTATCTTTTTGATTGAAAAACCGCCAGGCCTTGTAAACCCACCACACTTGGTAAAGCCCAAAGGTTGTAAAACATAACAAAACGGTTTTATTTAAACCTATCAGATACTGGGTTTCTACGTCAGTTTCTTCCTGTTGCATCGTAATGGCAATAGTTTGGTTTTCCATGGTATTGAAGGTAGCGTTTAGCAAATAGATTGGGCAGTTAATTTAATGACCAAGATAAGTGCTAGGCCTTGTAATTGCAAACGATAAAGAATTTCGCTCGTCAAAAGAAAGTGTGCAGAGATGACGAGACTGGAATTGTTGTTGCATTATTCATCACCCACATCTTAGCGCAAGTTTTAAGGCCAAAGGAAAGGATGACCTATGCGAAACCTAGGCAAATAAAGTTATTGGTAATATGCGCAAGTTTACTCAGCTAAGTCTAGAATACAAGATTTGCGCCGAGTTAATTATGAATAATGGGGTTTACTTTGTAGTAATGATTATCTTAGGTCTTTTAGGTCTTGAATATCCTTCGCCGCATAGAAATAGGAAAGTCTTTTTCCTTCACCGCCCATCGCTTCATCAGTAGAAATAGATATATTTAGATTTGGAAACAAATAATTTCCTGCGTTTGCTTCATAAGCTTCATTAAAAACAGACAGCTTATCTAATACTATTTCAATAGGCATTTCAAATTCCAATATTATTCCATGCAACATAATTTTAGCACCACCATGAATTTCTAATTCAGATAAACCACCATTTTTATCATAGTTTAAGAAAAAATAGCTTTTTGATAAATTAGAACTCTCATAAATATCTCTAAGCTGATTTATATCGTAGCTTTTGTCTCCATCGAAAAATTGTGCTAGCTCGATGATTTTATCATCTTCTTTATGTTTTTGATTTAGTTTTTCTCTAACCACTTCTCTACTTTCGGACCATTTTATAGAAATCTTGTCTATTGAGAAGCCTGATTTTGGCGAATAATCTATCGTCATTATTTTATATCTTGTGGCTTTTACTTTTCAAGTTTGAGCCTTGTAATCCTCTTTTACTTTAGCGCAAATCTATATCAAAAGATCTATAGCATAGCTTGCGCCATATCAAATAAAGTTACTATTACTTTGTTAAGTCCAAAATACAAGATTAGCGTTAAGTGGATTATTTACCCTGTGGAAAAGCATCTGATGCACTATAATTGACAATAAGTTTACGCATATGTCCTTTATTGCTAAAGTGTTTACTCACATTAATTGCTCTGTCAAGAAAATCGTTATTGTAGTGAAATAACCGAATAGATTTACAATTCTCATGTTCAAATATTTCTTTAAACATGGTACGATCTGATAAACCGCAGGAGTGTCCCATTACAAATACTTGGTACTCGCCACTATTTAGGTAATTTATTAAATTACGGTAGTTAGGTGTTTTTAAATATTGATAAGATTTTATATGCTTAAACAGCTGGTTATTACGGTACTCTTCAAAAGTAGTATACTGTTTATCATGTTCGTCACCAAAACCAAAAATAATTGGATTATCAAGGTTATTTAATTGTCCGTGTATATAATTTACTTCTTTTTTCCAGAAAACTGTAGGTGTTGTATTTAACTTGTCAAGATATTTTTGCACCGTATCTGTATAATTGAAATTTAAGAAATACAAATTATGCCTTATCTCCGGTATTGTCTTATCATAATTTAAGCTTAATCTGGCAGCTTCATATCCCATAATAGGTTCAAAATCTGAAATTTCATATTTTTCATCTATTGCTTTAAAAAGCTCTTGAATAACTTCAATATTTGCTTGTTCTTGTTGTAAGGTTAAATACGTTTCTAATTTTTGCTTTAGATAAGTAAACTCACTATTTAACTGTTTTACTTTATCCTCATTAAATACGTCGTCTTTATTTCTGCATTTTTTAAGCTGATCGAAATACTCATTTTCAATATCAACCCAGTTGCAATCTTGACAATTAATAATTAAGCTCCTTAAAAAAGCAGATTTAATATTTATGTCAAAAGGATCATTGGTATTATATTTTTTATTAAAACCATCTTTATCAATTGAAGTGATACCATTGATGAATTCATTATTAAAAATTTTATCTATAGTTTGTTCCTTAAATAGATTTGTAATGAAATTAGCTAAATCACCTTCCTCTAGGTTTGTATTAAAACGACCTGGTTTATGAGCATTAACCATACTTATAAAAGAATTAGTATCATTAAATCTAATCTTCAATAATTCATCCTCATAAATCTTAGGATCAAACCCGACATTACTTAAGCAGTCAGCCAAATACCAAATGATAAAATCCTTATAGCTTGTTTTTAAACCGTGAGCTAGGTCAAAACCATTGCCAATTAGTATTAATCTGTTCATACAAAGGCGTTAAATCAAAAATTTTAAGCAAAAAATTTCTTTATTAAAAAAATGCAAGCGCAAGTCCTAGGGCCAAAGGAAAGAGCTTAGCATGACTTGTGCGACACTAAGCCAAATAAGATTAAATATGCACAAGTCACCTCTGCTAAGTCCAAAACACGAGACTTGCGCCAAGTGGGGGTTATTTAGAAATTACTCATAAAAAGCCTCTAAAGCTCTCTATATATACCCTTTAGCTCTAGGCATAGTTTCATCATTTCTTGCCTAGATAAAGTTACATCTTTCTCTGCATGAAGTAGCCTATCAGAAAACACATCGTAAGCCCAGCAAAGCTGTTCATCTACTATTTCATCAACACCTACAACTTTTTCTTGCAGAAAAACTTTGAGTAAGTTGGCTACCAATCTTGACTGTTGCAAGTCGAAAGGCTTTGATTTTGAAACATGAAATTTCAAAGCCCCTATTTTTGTAATTCCATCTTCCCTATATCTAAACACCATGTCAGGATTTACAGAAATTCGTATATCTTCGATTTCTATTGACGTATCTTTTACTTTAATAATCTCATACCCTTCCACTAATATATTGTCGAAGCGCATGTTTCTGACTTTAAGAATAGCTTCAATAGAAACTTGTTTATCCCTTGCCGCATTTTTCTTTTCTTCTGGCAAAGCCTTTATCTCTTCAACAGCATTATCTAAAACGGTAATATTTGACACATCCGAGAAGTATTCCTTCATTCTCTTCTTCGCAAGCCGATACCACATTATAAGAATTCTATTGACCTGCAATTGCTGTTTAACTATCCTTGTCTTGCCTTTACTCGTACCCAAACTAGCTTCTACCAATTGATTTAATGAAATTGTAAATATTGACATATCACCTTTTTAATTAGTTTTCTTTTTAAGATATTTTACCATCGACCTTTCCCACTCATCAACATTGGTATGTACAACCCTATCTAAATAAGCTGGATGTGACTTTGCATTTTGTTTATCCAATACAAACTTTCTATCAAACTTAGAATAATCAAAAATATATGTAGCATTACCTGTTCTAAGATTTTCAAGTATTATAACATTATCATCCTTAAATTCGAATTGCAGATATTCATTGAACCCGCCGATACCATCAAATATATCTGAGAAACTGTAATCTTGAAGTATAGCAAATCTATAACTATTACCACTTCCATCTGTTGCATTGTAGTCTCCATTAACGATGCGTTCCTTAATTTCTTCTATTTTATCTTCTAACCTACCAACCCCTTGTTCAAGTATTTTTTTATTTAGCCTAGCCGTTATTTTAACTACTGGCTCAAATTTTTCATTGTAAATCTGAAAATATTGCCCAAGAATTACCGAGATATTCATTGCAGACTTTGCCCTTAGAAAATGGTTTTCTTCACTTACCATCGTAAATAACGGAAAGTGAATTATTACTTCTCCTTGGGGAGAAATATGGCGATATAATTTTAGTTCAAATTTATGAGACAACTCCTTCTCCCATACGTGAAATTCCCTGTCGTAAGAAATAATCTTTCCGTGATAATGGCTATAATATTCTATATGCTTTTCAATTGTTTCTTTCCTTTCAGGTTGCTTTCTAACAAACTTACCTTTGACATTCTCTCTTAATGGACCTTTTTTTCCTGAAACAATAAATTCTCTAATTTTACCACTAATTAAATCATTTAAATCTATGTGATTTTTACCTTCATCAGTTAATGTATTCAACCCAAAACCTATGTAATATTTTACATTTTCAACTAACAAATCTTTAAGGTGGCTTTCCGCATTAATAATTCTTCCCATTTTTTACATTTTAATTTTAACAAACTTCTTAACAATCAAGACTGTCAAGCATTCTCTAATAGCTCAAAGCGTTTTACTATTTCACAATACAGTGAATTATGCTTTGGAATGTTCTAGGGATATTTTTTGGAAAAATATTTTCGGGAACTCGAAAATAATATACTTTTGCAAACGTTATTTTTAACAAAAGAGGAATGCCACGAGCAATTACAACTCGTGCCTAGTACATACAACTTGCATCCTTTTTACAATAATGCTCACGAAGCTGGAACCTTCGTGAAGCATTTTTTTACAGACTGGAACTCTGCAACTATCTTAACCTTTCTTTCTTTTCAACCTCCTCATTTTAAGTACATACATCTCGTTATTATCGTAATAATCTTTTTTTATATCAAAAATGACTGTAAAATTCTTATAATCAATATCCAAATCATCAAAGAGATTACCTACGTTTAAGTAATAATAATCTCCCGATTTTGCCACCTTTGCTGTTGATTTATCTTCTTCACTATGTATTAAGTATATATTTTTAAGCTCTTCCCCTTCCTCTCCCGTTGTAGCCACTTTAAAATTTTCTTTGTTTGCTAAATCCATAAAACTAATAGCATCCAGATTAAATCCCAATCTCCCTGTTGCATGAACTGTAGCTTTAGGCTTTACAGGATTGGTGTCTATTTCTATAAATTTTAAATTTATGCTCATATACAAACTATTTACACAAAAATAAGAAACAAATAAATCGATGAAGTTAAAAACTTATTAACATTTATTTCATTTCTAACATATTAATACTTTTTATTAACAAATAATAGCGTTATCCACATAAAACATACAAATAAATACACAAGAAACAAAATTGAGAAAAGAAACAAGGCACAAATAAATGAATAAATGTTAGTAAAGAAAAAGAATGAAACTTATTGTTAAAACGTAAAAACTACGACAATTAGCTATTTAGAAATATCAATAAGGTTAACTAATGAAGTTACAATCATATAAAAAGGGTAATCAATTTATGATGATTCACCTACAAGCTTATAGATATATTTTCCAGGGGATTGCGGTGCTTATTTAGAGCAATTCTTAGCGTCTAAGAAAAGAGCTATAACCTAACTTGTGCGACAATAAATCAAATGAAGGCTAAATAGGCACGAGTCTCCTCTTGCTAAGTTCAAAATAACTCAAAGCACGCAACTACTCTAGTGAAGGGCAAAAACCGTTGGATTTTCTCGCTGATAAATATTTGGAAGAACAGGAACGCAAAACAAAAGGAGAAGATACTTAAGGACTAAAAATCATTAAGTATCCTTTCCATTACCTCTTTCCTTTGAACGACCATACCAATTAGATTGTCGATTAGATCTATGTGTATTTCGTGATATCTTAGCCCATGCTTTTTAAATGATGCCTTCCATCGCGAATGTTCGGCCGAAAAATTGAGCAGGTCACTCTTATAATTTCCGAGTATCTTATAGGCTATTGCCTGGTGGGCTTCATTAGGGAAGGAGGCAATAAATGCATCATAGTCGTAATACTGCGGATTCTTCGCCATCTCCTCTTTCCATTGATAAAGATAGCCTGACTGTTCTATGATAGCCACTGCCCCCTCATCGAATTCGGGATATGTTATAAGAAAGTCCTCCAATTGTTCAAAGGTCTGTATATCCGTTCCGCACAGCACTCTTGCCTGTTCAAATATCCCGCTTTGTATTTCTTCCTGTTTTGATAATATAGGACTTTTTTCGCGAGCATATTCTAGTTCATCTTCATTGCCAATCCTTAAAATACCAGAAATGATCTCGACCTCTCCTGAAGCAATCAAATCCTGTAAGGTACAGTAATCAGGATTCTCAACCAGCTCTACTCCCGCATGGGCATAGGCCTGTGCCACCAGTCTTGAACAGAATTGTCTATTGGCCTCAGCAGCCCCGACCTCCAGACCCATTTCTGCACGAAGCAATTCTCTAAGCGAAGAATACTGGGTACCTATCTTTCGTCTAACAAAATTAGTTGCATTAATTAAAATCTCGTTGCTGCTACTTTTTAAGCGCAATGCCACGACATCGTCTTCCCGTTCAAACGTTCTTCTTGCAGAGTTGCCCGACTGCACTCCGCCTCCATAGGAATGGATATAACTGGAATAGGCCACCACAATCATTGCATGATGATATTTACATCCAGTCCTTTCCTCCATTTGTTTGCTAAGGCCCCTATCGGAAATGATTAATAATATATCTCCCAGCTCAAGTTTGTTCTGGTCAAAAATGTAATTAAATTCACCCATGTTCAGATATTAATAAATCTTGGAAACCTTGCCCAATGCTCCAAATGGCAGGTCGTACTGGTGGTTCTGTTTTTGTTTATCGGTAAGGAGAATTATCTCCATTAGGTTAGCAATAGCATTTGTTCTGATCAATTGAGGATTTGGTGTTAGAAGCAAGTAGGAAGGCATCTTCAGAAACTCATCAGCTAATCGGTCATTGTAGAATTCCATGGGCGCATCTCCCTCATTGGTCGGGTGTACATTCTTATCTCCTGCAAAATTCAGGTTGTTAGCCAACACAAATCGCTCAAACAGTTTGATTTCCTCATCAGTGAATCCTCGAATATTTTCTTCTGAAGCTGGATTAAGGCCGTAATAGAACCATTCAACGTTAAGGCTTCCCATATAGGGTGTTCTATTGAAGGCGAAATGATGTAATGGGGTAATAAATTTTTTGGTCATTTTAGAAAACGTTAATGTTTTAAAGTTAGGAATTATTTATAAGCAAACGAAAAACCTCATCCCAACACAAGCCTTCACCTACGCTAAACTTTAAAAACAAACGAGCCCTATAGGATAACAACAGCTAAGCAAAACCCTTAGCAATTGCACTTAAATAATCCCTCCTATTGGTTTTATCGAACCTGATGTGGTGACAACCATTGAACCTCACAAAGTCCATCAACGCTACGATCAGCTTAGCAATGGTTTCTTTGTCCAGCGCTACCTCCTCAAAATGGATATTGTGCACGAGCAGGATTTTGTTCTTGCGGTCGGCTTTGGAATCCATTCTGGCAATAAAGACCTCGCCCGCTAGAATAGGTAAGGAAAAATACCCATACAAGCGCTTAGGTGCCGGCACAAAGCACTCGATCTGGTAGTTAAATCCAAAAAAATCCTTTAAGCGGTGACGAAAGACATTCAAAATATCGAAGGGAGAAAGAATAAACACCTCGCCCGAAATTGGGGGATTGATGTCCTGCGTGGGCAGCATGTACAGCGGTCCCTTTATGCCATCCACGCTAACCGGGATCACTTGGCCCTGCTGCACCATTTTGGCAAGTTCGGCCTTCACTAAGTTCCCCTTCATTCTTCTTGCCCGCCATGCCATTTCCTTTACGGAGCAGATACCCAAAGCACCCAAAACCCTGCGGATGGTAAAGTTGGCAAATTCTTCGGGCGTTGGCATACGCTGGTCAATATCCGGTGGCACCAAATTCATGGGTACATCGTAACGTTTATGGAACTTTTGGTCGCGGCTGATCATCAGCTTTCCTTCTAGGTACATTCTTTCCAGCGCAATTTTCGAAGGCCTCCAGTCCCACCATCCGGTACTGGCCTCGGTGCGGTCATTTTCGAAATCACTGAGCATCACCGGCCCGTCCCTTTCCACCTGGTCCAATATCTCAGTCATCAGGTGCTCCATCCGTCTATCTACTGCCCTGGGTTTGTTGGCAAAGGCCTGCTTTATTGGAAGGGAAAATCTGAAATCCTTCATGGGCATGAAGCCTGCATCAGCGGTCATGAATTCGAAAATACGGCCATCATCACTCAACTCCGAAAGCCAGCTGGGCTGGTAATCGGGAATACGCGAATGCATCACATGATGGTGTGCCCGCTCTACCACATAGTTGGTATCTAGCTGCACAAAGCCTAGTTTGTCGATCAACTGATAGGCTGCCTCGATCCCATGACCGAACTGGGCTGGCCTGGCTAGACCTGCCGCATCCAATATGATCCTTCGGGCGGCTGATGACGACAATTTGATGCTTTCCATAAATCCAAAGATAGCAAACTACTTATTTTTTTAACAGACCTAAGTTTTGGCATCAATAAATAGGCTATCCTCATTCATCATAAGAAAAAAACTGGTACAAAAGAACCGTTGCCGGGGCTTACTGATAAAGCCATTGTATTGATTATTCTTTTTGCTACATTTATTACAAATTGGTAGCTATGAAGAAGAAAGTTGTCCTTATTCAAGATAATGAAGATATACTTGATATCATGGATCAGGTATTGGAGGAAGAAGGTTTTGAGGTTACAGCATCGCTGACCACCGAGCCTATAGAAAAAATTGATAAGATAGATCCAGATGTGGTGGTGGTAGATGACCACATTAAGGGGAAAAAGAAGGGATCTGCAGTCATTAAGGAATTAAAATCTGATCCCCAAACTCAGGATGTTTCAGCGGTGCTGACCTCCACATCTTTCAACTTGCCTGAAGAGGCTACAGCATGTAAAGCGGATGACTATATCGAGAAACCATTTGATCTTGACCACATGGTAGAAGTGGTTAAAAAAAATGCTGACTAATGGGCTAAGATTTATAAATGCGATGACCGCAACACCATTGACAACAGTACAATTTAAAAAACATAAAGTAGCATACCGTGTCGCAGCAGTTGTATCACTGGTGCTTGCCGGAATGTTCTATTGGATTTTTAGAGAGGAAGAGGAGACTGTTCCTTTATCCTGGCTTTTTCTGGTTGGCGGCCTATTGTTGTCTGGTTATTGTTTCTGGAATGCACAGCGTAATGCGGTAGTATTGGAGCTGGGACCTAAAGGCATTAAATATCGAAAGTATTTCTATAGCTGGAATAGATTGCGCAGCTATGCGATTCGTGTGGAGGATGATGAGGGCGGCTCCTTTAATTATCTAGTGTTGAATCTGAAAAATTCTAAAGTCCCTTTAGAGATTCAGCTAGATTGGATAAAAGACCAACAGTCTATCAATCAGCATATGGCTGTTTTCGCTCAGGCATTCCAGATTGAATTTGAGGGTTTGCTTAAAAAATAGTCTGCTGAAAGAACTTCTAATGAAACCAGTTTTTTTTGATTTTATAAGAAATATCAATCATTTCGGTGGTGAACTCAGCGACGTTGCTATGCTAGAGTTAGTTTTTTTGGAAAATTATCCAATATAAAACCTATTTGCAGATGCAGAACCCCGTGAAGATATTCTCCAATAAATCATCCACGAATGTCGGTCATTAAAGTTTCGCTAATTAAAGCGTGATGCTAAATTTAGTTAGCCCGCCTTCGGTATGCAGTGAAAATTCAAATCCATGGTTCAACAAGATGTAAATCAATTCGCCTATTTGGAACGAAAGGTGATGGTTACTTTTGACGAATCTAAAATCTCTAATGACATTTGACTTTAGAATTACAACGTTTCATTCTTGATCATATATCTTGGATCTATGCTTACCCCCTTATCTCTCGTTTTGTTCTCATGGTTTGCCTGGTCCGCGGAACCTAAAACACCATTACCAGACAATTTTATCATACTTTCAGGAAAAATTACCCACGTGTCCCCACAGACTAACGGAAAGACCACTATAGAACTGACGGGGCCTTTTGGAAGCAATACCCCAAGCAAAATCATCCCGCTGCAAAACGATGGCTCGTTTACGGATACCATCAAAGGGGTATCTGGAGTATATATGCTATTGGATGACAAGAACCAGATTAGCCTGTATCTGGAAAAATCTAAGCGATATAGCATTTTTTACGATGCAGACCAGTTTAAAAAGAGACCTGTTACATTAGGTGGTGCAGACACCGCTATCAATAGGTATTATATAGAAAAATCCCAGCATCGTTTATTTTTCGATCCTACCGGAAGTGGCAAAACAGAAGCCGAATGGCGACAGTTTATTGGGGAGCTTAAGGCCAATGCCCTAGAAAAGATAAAAAAATCGGCCCTTCCACCTAAACTGGCATCATTTGAGACAAAGAATACAGAGTACAAATACTTGTTCGACCTATTCTTATACCTAGCTTACAAGGAAATGGATGATCCCAAATTTAAACCAAGTGCCATTTCTGTTAAAGAACTGGACATCGATTACAGTAATGAAATAGCTTTCAAAAGCTACTCTCCTTACTGGCGGCTGGTAACCGAACATCACTTTATGCGTTTTCAAAGGGAAGAAAAGAAATTAGGTAAAGGCAAAAAAATAGCCTTCTTCTCTTCAACCATACAGAATGAAACCATACGTAACGTGATGATTGGTGAAGTGGCTATCAGCGAATTAAAAGCTGCAGAAGATATAGACATTTTTTATACAGATTTCTCTAAGTCTTACACCGGCACTGATGAGAAACTATTAGAGCGATTGAAGGATACTTACTTACGATTGGGAAAACTTAAAAAGGGGACGTTATCTCCCAAATTCACCGACTACCGAAACTTTAATGGCGGGACCAATTCACTAGAAGACTATAAAGGGAAATACGTTTATATAGACCTCTGGGCTTCCTGGTGTGGCAACTGCTGGAACGAAATGCCATACCTGAAACAACTAGAAGAAAAATATCTTGGGAAGAACATCGTTTTTTTAAGTATTTCTACAGATGAAAAGACCAAAGACTGGGAAAATACCATCACAGAACAAAAGTTAACGGGCATACAATTGCTCCAAACACCAAACAATAAATCTTTCACCCGTGAATATGCGGTGTATGGAATCCCTAGGTATATCTTTCTAGACCCGGATGGAAAAATCATCGACTATAATGCCCCCAGGCCCTCAGACATGAAAGAACTAGCAGCATTATTTAGAAGTGTAGGACTGTAACAGATTGTACTAGGAGAATTTACCATAATTGATCTCAAAATCATTTGCGCTCTTCACCGCTCCTATGATAAATATTTTTTTACCCAATGTTTCAAAGGCTAAGGGCAATTGCTTTAAAAAATCTACACCAATGGGATCAATACCTGCAGTTGAAATAAAAAAGCAGTCATAATTGTAATTTTGGGATACGATCATATTTAGCACCCCCATGGCATTATTGCCCTTCACTTTTTGTTTGCGCAAATGGGCTAGGGTTATATTCTTGATCTCCGAAACCATTGGAAATCCAAGAAACAGTGTTCTCTGTTTTGTTTTCTCACTGAGTTCATTTAGCGTAACTTTTATCATGGGATCTCCATAATAAAAATCATCTATTTCATAATAGGATTCCTTAGCATCTAAAGCTATTGATATACCATTTATTGTTATCGTTTCCATAGTGTAAGTTAAAGCATAATGCTAAATTTAGTTAGCCCACCTTCGGTATGCAGTGAAAATTCAAATCCATGGTTCAACAAGATTGCTCTCACCAAGGTTAATCCGATCCCCTGCCCATCTTTTTTGGTACTAAAAAACGGACTGAACAATTGTTCGGCATCACCTTTTGCAATTCCGGCCCCATTGTCGGTAATCACCAACCGATGCTCCACGGGGTTGAGTGTAATGGTGATCAATCCCTCAAGTTCAATTGCCTCCATGGCATTTTTCAGAATATTGATCAGCGCTTGTTCCAACAGTTGTGCATCGGCCTGAAGGTAATAAGGTTCATTTGGCAAAACCAATTCAATGTGAACCTGCTTCTCTTTGGCAGAAAAAAGCATGAGTTCCGACAGGGATTTTACAAGACTTACCAGGTCTATTTGCTTTTTATTAGCCTCTGGCAGCTTTACCAGATCCGCAAAGTTGCGCATAAAAACATTGAGGTTTTGGTTTCTATCAATGGCTACCTGCAAAGCGTTGTTCAACAATGGATCACTGGTGATCGGCTCATTTTGTTGATGTGCCAATACCGAGTTCATGATAGAATTTACGGGGCCTATGGTATTGTTTACTTCATGGGCCATCATTCTAATGACT
Source organism: Pedobacter sp. (assembly GCF_039594775.1). Lineage (GTDB taxonomy): Bacteria > Bacteroidota > Bacteroidia > Sphingobacteriales > Sphingobacteriaceae > Pedobacter. The sequence continues at coordinate 128,088 of NZ_JBCNMT010000006.1, forward strand.
TTGCTGTACACATTTTTCTCCGCTTCAAAAATTTCGGTAGTTACTTCTGCAATCATCATAAAAACCCTTTCAAAACCACGGTCAATAAACTTAGATTTCTGCACCTTATAAGAGCGTAGTCCACCGATCTTAATGATTTTTTCCCCTCCTATCTGCAAGGTTTTTAACTGCGCTAAAAGATTTGGGGAAGCGCTGATGATTTCCTTTGCTTTGGGGTTGATCTGTTTCACTTCGCCATCATAGTCCAAAATAACAATGCCTGTTGGCGAAGTTTGGATCAGCTTCTCCAAGAAAAAATGCTGTTCCTGCTGTTTGGTACGTTCAGTCCTGAGCTCGTCTATCATCCGGTTATAAACATCCACCAGTTCATCAACCTCCTTTTGCCCCGTTGCCAAAAACTTAACGTTAAAGTCTTGATCCTTGATGGCATTAACGCCTTGTTTTAAATACACGAGCGGGTTGATGAGCTGTTTATACAAACTCAAAGAAATCACGATAGAAACAAGGATAATGGCTTCGGCCAAAATGAATATCAGTTGATGGGCTTCAAAAATAAAGTAGCTCATCACCAGGCAGACCAAGTGGAGCGATACCATAAAGATGATATACTTAGTCTTCAGTTTCATTAAAAGGAATTTGATATTTTTCGAGCCTGCGGTATAGGGCATTTCTGGTAATGCCCAACGATGCCGCAGCTTTGGTGATCCTATTCTTATGAAAATTCATGGCCTGTTTTACCATTTCAGCTTCCATTTGGTCGAGCGTAATGGTACCCACCCCAGGCAATTTGATGTGATTGTTTTTTAAGGGCGAAAGATGTATTTGTGCTTGAAAATCGTCGACACTCAGCTCATCTTTGTCGCTGATCAGTACGGTGCGTTCCACCAGATTTTTAAGTTGCCTAATGTTACCGGGCAAGGGCAATTGTTGCAACCAACGCATTGCCGAAGGTGCTACGGTTAATTTTGGCCTGTTATAAATTTCCTTAAGGTTGTTGATGAAGAAATTAACCAGCAAGGGAATATCGCCCTTCCTTTCGTTTAAGGCTGGCAGGTGAATGGTCACCAGATTTATCCTATACAATAGATCTTCCCTAAAAGCACCCATCTGCACCATTTCATTTAGGTTTTTATTGGTAGCGCACACCACTCTTGCATCAACGGTCTTTGTTCGGCTGCTTCCTAATACCTCATAGGTTCTGTCTTGCAAAACCCTGAGTAGTTTAACTTGGCTACTGGCTTCAAGGTCTCCAATTTCGTCTAAAAAAATGGTTCCTTTATGGGCCATTTCAAAACGTCCCATCCTATCGAAACGTGCATCTGTAAAAGCACCACGAACATGCCCAAACATTTCGCTTTCAAATAAGGAGGTAGAAATACCGCCCAGGTTTACTTTCACAAAAGGCTTTCCACTTCTGGTACTATTTTCATGAATGGCTTCGGCAATTAACTCCTTTCCGGTACCGCTTTCGCCGGTAATCAATACCGAGGCGTTGGTAGCTGCCACTCTTCCAATCACTTCCAAAATGTTTAATAGGCTTGCGTCTTCCCCAATAATTTGCTGGAACCTATATTTTTTATCGAGCGCTGCTCTGGTTTTGGCAGTGCTTTTTTTGCTGCCGTTCAATTGTAGCAAAGTGGCGATAGATTGCAGCACATAGTCGTTATTCCAGGGCTTGTGTATAAAATCATTGGCACCCAACTTCATTCCCTTTACGGCCAGATCTATACTGGCCCAACCCGTAATTAAAATGATGGGTAAAATGCTATCATAGGCCCTCAATTGCTGGAGCAGGCTCATGCCTTCGTCTCCCGAAGTTTCAATAGAAAAATTGAGGTCAAGGATCACCAACTCAGGCTTTTGAGTTTGTACCTGCTCAAAAGCCTGATTGGCATTACTGGCTGTCATCACTTCATGTCCGGCCCCTTTTAACAAAAGCGTTAGCGAAGTTCTTACGGCAATATCGTCGTCAACAATTAGGATCATATACAAAGTTAAAAGTATTATTCTTCATGCAATGCAATAGCGGGATGAATTGCCGCTGCCTGTTTACCCGGATATAAGGCACAGGCAAAAACCAGCAAGTAAATGAAGGCCACTGCCAGCAACATGGCAATGAGGTAAACACTTGATGGCACATTGAAGACGTTGAGCAGTGGAAACTGAACGGCAAAGAAACAGCCCACTGCTAACGATAAAGTTGCCAAAATTAGTGCCTCCTGTACCAATTGATAGGAAACATTACTTCCACTTGCACCAATGGCACGTCGTAGTCCAATTTCCTGCCTCCTCTTGTTAATGTTATACCACATGACCCCAAATAGCCCCAAAGCTACATTGATGATCAAAAAACCAGCTATGATGGTAAAAATAATCATCGGGATGATCGTTACTTCGTTTTTTGCATCACGCATTTCGGTAAGGTGCTCAATGCCAATGGTCGAATTCTTAAAAGTATTGGTCATGAACTTGTATAACCTGCCCTCGAAAGCAGCATTTGCATCTTCGCTTACTTTGATCAGAATATTTTGGGTATATCGTAAATCTGAAGTATCTGATTTCTTGAACATGGCATTGCCCGCTGGCCAATAGTCGCCATTGGCCTTAATGTCCTGTACTACGCCAACTACTTTCATTCTGTTCTTATCTTCAAAATCGCCAAGGAACTGGCCCACTGCACTCCCCTTACCAAATATGGCCGTCTGTAAGGTTTCATTGATAATGATACTTCTATTTTTTGTCAGCTGGTCATTTTCGTTAAACCATCTGCCTGCAACGAGTTGCAGATTCCAAACTTTTACATAATCTTCGGCATCGGTATACACATTAACCCAGTCAAATGTCTTCCCGTCCTTATTGAGGTTAGTACTTATGTTGCTGTTTGAATATGGAAAGTTAGCACCAGAAAAAGTTACTGCTTCAATTTGTGGCATCGCCTTAAGCGAATTTCTCAAATTGCGATAAAATATTTGTAGCGAGTCGGAATTCTTCGTTAAACCTCCATTATCATAGTTAATAGCCCAAACCCGCTTATACTCAAAACCTAAAGGTTTCGTATAATTTTGATAGTAAAAGGTGAGGAAAGAAAATACGGCAAAGATGACTAGGAACGAAACAAGGATTTCGGACAGAAACAGGAAGTTTTGCTTCCGTTTATTCCATATTAATTTAAATAAATGTTTGAACATGATGATTTCTTTTTAGGTTATTGTGCTTTTAAGGCTTTAACTACATTTAATTTAGACATGCGCCAGGCCGGATACACCCCAGATAGCAATCCGAAGAACAAACAGGCGATGAAGCTATACAACAGCACGGCAAAATTTATTTTCAGATAGACATTTTCGATCAACTGTAGATCATTGATGAAATAAATGACAAATACCGAAAGAAATAGGCCGATCAGCCCTCCCAAAAAGGTTAAAATCATATTTTCGACAATGAACTGATAAACCAGTGTTTTTGAAGAAGCACCGAAAGCTTTTCGAACGCCGATTTCAGACGAACGTTCTAAAATACGAGTGATATTGATGTTGACTAAATTGATGGTTGGCAACAATAAAAACAGGAGCACGAAAAGAGCAGCTACCCCGATTACGGTTGAAGTTCCCGAATCTTTTCCGTCACCTGCCAACTTTCTGGTGATACTGGCAAAATATGGATCGGCGTGACTATAGATGGTGTCAAACTCTTTGGTAGGGATTGGAACTTTTTTCACCATCTGGTCAAATTCTGCTTTCAGCTTAGGAATATCTGCCTTTGTTTTGGCTAACAGTACGGCATTAAAGGCACCCAATAATTCAGGCTTGTTGTAGTTGTCTTTTGCCACGGTATAGGGCAAGTACATGTCACCGGCAAGCGTATGGAGTGTGCTTGGAACGTTATCAACTACGCCAATTACGCGGTAATTGATATTGTCGGCAGAAATGTATTTACCAACAACTTTGGGTTCATCTCCGAAATACGCTTGTTTTGTTTTTATGGATATTACCGCAACGTACTCGGCATTATCGATTTGACTTTGCGTATAAGGTTTCCCCTCTAAAAAACGGTATTCCAGTACTTTCCAATAATCAGCATTGGTATACTTATAGCCGATCACAATTTTCTGGTTGTTCACATAGGCATTGGATGATCTTGGGCTTGATGAAATGGCCATCATTTCTATATTTTTTAGTCGAGACACATAGTGGTCTAAAAAATAAAAAGAAACGTCAGACCTGTTTAACCAGCCTTCTTTAGCGTTCGACATTTCCATGGTGGTCACATACAACGACCTGTCTCTTTTATAGTCTGGATAATCTGGGCTGATCACTTTATCGATAAAGGCAACACCTACCATGAGGATCGTTAAGGTAAAACTGATCCCGAACAAACTGATAAACGTGAAGAATTTTCTTCGTTTCAATACCGCAATGGCAATTTTAAAATAGTTTTTTAACATAAGGCGCTTATTGAACTTGTGAACCATCAAATAGGCGAACCAGTCGATGTGTTTTGTTCGCCATGTTTTCGTCGTGCGTTACCATTACAATAGTGGTCCCTTCATTTTTATTTAAATTGATGAGGATTTCCATAATTTCATTACCCATGGCACTGTCCAAATTACCGGTAGGCTCATCGGCCAATATAATTTGCGGATTCCCAACAATTGCTCTTGCAATGGCCACACGTTGTCGTTGTCCGCCAGACAACTGGCTTGGAAAGTGCTTTAAACGATTGCTTAGTCCAACTTTTTCCAACGCAGCCGTAGCTAATTGCTTACGTTCTTTGGCGGTCGAATTGCGGTATAACAGTGGTAACTCTACATTGTCCAGCACCTGCAAATCGTTGATCAAATGATAGCTCTGAAAAATGAAACCTAGTTTTTCGTTTCTAAACTTCGCCAGTCGTTGATCTGAAAATTGGCTCACATCCTGATCGTTGATGCTGATACTGCCTTTTGAAGGTTCGTCCAACAAACCCATGATGTTAAGTAAGGTACTTTTTCCGCAGCCTGAGGGCCCCATAATAGAAAGGAATTCGCCTTTGGCAATATTCAGGCTAATACTATTAATGGCGAGGGTTTCGACCGTATCTGTGCGGTACACTTTTTCAATGTTTTGTAAACGTATCATTTGTTGTATTTTAAAATAAAGATTTATAAATAGGTTATTTTTTTATTCTGTTCAAAATCATATAATGACAAATAGCGAAGTTGATAATAAGCCGCCCAAAAATCTCTGAGCGATGAGACATAATCGCGTTTTGCCCGGTCATTTTCCTGAAAGGCGATGCTAAGATCGGTAATACTTAGGTTACCAAGCACATAACGCTCACTAGCAATTTTATACTTTTCGGCAGCAATTTTTTCTGCCGAGTCGGTCAGCAGAATCTGCTCTTTCATCATATTGAACAAGGTTACCTGTGTTACGATCTGTTGCTTAAATGTTTGTTTATCTTGTTCAACGGTGTACACGGTAAACTGCTCGTTTGCCAATGCTGTTTTTGTTCTGGATTTTGACCTTCCCCAATCCATAATGGGAATGGAGAATTGCAGTTCTATCGCCTGTTGATTTTTTGGGGAACGATAAACATCGAAAATCCTCGTAGCCGCATTCGAATATCCTAAATTTGCTCTCAACGTGGCAGTAAGGCCATTCTCCCCTTTGGCTTTAGCAACATCTCTTCGTGCTTCTGCCAATCGGCGTACAAATGCGATGGCATCAGACCTGTTTTCAAAAGCTTCTGCCAATACCTTGTCGGCAGCAACTGTCATTTGCTTAACCACACCGGGCATATTGAGCTTGATCTTATCATTTCCACCAATTCCGGCATAGCTCCTTAAATTTAAAGTCGCAATTTCTACATCCCGATTTGCTGTGCCTACCGCTTTTTTTGCATTTAATACTTCTAACTGTAGTTGAAGGATTTCGTTCTTTGAAATCTTACCTAACTCAAATTTGGTATCGGCAATGGTTAATATGCGCTGGGTATTGCCATAGTTTGTTTCGGCAATGGACAAATTTACCTGCGCCAGTAAAAGGTCAAAAAAGTACTCCGTTACTGTAATGGCAATTTTTTCTTGCGTTTCTATATAGGCTTGCTTACTCTCGTTAAACTTTAATGGCTCAATTTTCTTGTCCCATTTCAAACTATTAAACTGTAATAAAGGTTGCGTATAGCCAAGTCCATAAGGTATACCGTTGTATAGCACATTATTTCGGTCAAAATCATCAAACCTTTGCAATTGCGTGGTGCCGTAAATGGTGCCTCCGGTTGCCGCTATACTTTGGCTAAAATTTAGGGTAAGCGAGGAATTATCATTGTGCACTGGCTGAAATAGAATAGCTCCATTAGGTTGTTGTACCTGGGTATAGGTTTTAGTGTAACCTGGTAAAATTCCCTGCAACGATAATTGTGGCTGGTAGTTAGCCCTAAAAGTTCTCCATTCCCAATATTTAGTTTCTTTAACGGTAGTGGCTTGCTTTGCGGCTATGGAGTTCGATTTTGCCATGGCAACCACTTGACTTAACGACAGTGTTAAGGTGTCGGCCAAAGTTGCATAAGCGTTGATGCCTGTGCTCATCGCTACCACAAAAACTAAAATTATCTTCCTCATATCCTTAGTTTCCAATGGTGATCTTTTTAACATTTTTATAAGAGGCCATATCAGAAGTAATGACTTCGTCTCCTTCTTTCAATCCGCTTACAATCTCTATATAATCGAAATTACTCAGACCTGTTTTTACAGTTCTACGCTCGGCAATCCCATTTTTGACCACGAATACTTCTTGTAAATTGGAACCGTTAAATGCCGCACCGTTAGCAATGCGCAAAACGCCGTTTCTGGTGTTGGTAATTAGAAACACGTCTACCTTTTGATTGGGTCTTAAAGTGGCATTACTTTTATCGTTCAATTGGATATCAAAAGAAATAATGCCGTTGTTTACTGCCGGAGAAATATTAACGATAGCTCCCCTAAGCAGTTTATCTCCCACACGAATAATGGCAGCCATGTGGTTGTTAACTTTTTCCAGCATACTATCAGACATGCTGCCTGCAACCTTAAAGCCGCTTAAGTCTGCAATTCTAACCAATGCTTCGCCTTCGTTGATGCTTGCACCAATATTTTTGTTTACCCAAGTAATTACCCCTTGTCGGGTGGCTACCACTTCGGCCAAATCGAGTTTTCGTTTTAAGGCATCTAAATCACTTCTTTGTATGGCCAGCGAAATTTCTGCTTCTCTAATTTCGATCTTCATCGTTTGTTGCTTGCTTTTGATTTCGTTCTCCAATTGCAATTTCTCAAGCTCTGCAACTTTTAGATCGAGCTGGGCACGTTCTACATCTTCTTTGGTACCACCTCCTGCATTGAGCAATCTCTTGGCAGAAGAAACGGCATCTTTTAAATTACTGATGCGCAACTGCTTGATGGAATTATTGGATTTGATATCAAAAAAGCTTTTCTCAAGGTCGAGTTTCAACTTACGGATTTCATTTTCCTTTGATTCCATTTGGAAACGAAGTTTCTCATAGGCTGTTTGTGTGATGGTTTTGTCCAAAGTAAGGATGGATTGACCTTTGTTTACTTTGTTGCCCGCATCCATTAATACGTCCTTAATAGATGCACTGATCGGGCTGGCAATAATTTCTTCAAACTCAGGCAATACCTCGCCTGTGGCGTTGATCGTATTTTCAATGATGCCTGTTTCTACCTTGGCAGTGGTAAAATCTGCCGTGGTTAATGAGGGCTTAAAATAATAACGGATTAACCACGCTGTGGCAATGAGCATTGCAATCACTACGCAGCCAATCAGTATCCGTTTCTTCTTTTTTTGGTTAATAACCTTTTCTTCAATCAGTGTGTCCATTTAACAATTTTATGATTCTAGTAAGCGCTCCATCTGCTTTACAAGAGCAATGCCATAGTCAATACATTGATTTATAAATAATTATAAAATTTAGCAACATAAAAAATGCCCGATATCGAACATTTTGTTTGATATCGGGCATTTTAGTATAGTATGGACAGTGACTAAAAATTAATATTTCCTCCAAACTTTCCCCCTAGAACTGTTGAACCATGAGTAAGTATCGAGTGTTTCTTATCTATAGGTTTCTAGACGTATCCATTTCCAAGCACAACACTTATTAAACAATAACACCAATAAGTGCTAGAGGTTCTTAATCAATATTCCCAAAAGCATAGCGATAAAAATGATCACGGGCTCCTTGATGTTCTTTACATAGATCAGTGTTATACCCACACCGATGGCGATAATGGCAGTAGCAACATCAACTATGGATGTACCCGAAATGACGATAACAGCACCAGCAAGCGAACCTATTACAGGAGCTGTAATGCCGTCCACGAAAGCCTTTACACTGTTATTCTGGGCTATTCTCTTGAAAAAAGGTGCCAACGTTACAGTGAACAGATAACAGGGAAGGAAAGTAGCAAGGGCGGCTATGGCAGCTCCGGGAAAGCCATTGACCAGATAACCGATAAATCCTACGGTAATAACCACTGGACCAGGGCTTACCATCGCAACCGCTACGGCGTCAATAAATTGTTCTTCGTTAAGCCAGCCATGTTCTACTACTACCCCCGCCTGTAAGAAGGGTACTATGGCCAAACCACTTCCAAAAACAAAGGTTCCCGCTTTGAGAAAAAACAATCCAAGTTCTACCAATGTGGTTCTTGAATAATCCCAAAAGCTGGCTATTCCCAAAATAAAAATGGGAAATTTCTTAGGCCTGACCAGCCAATCAGGAGGTGCCTTTACCAACATGTAAAGTAGACCACAAGCAATGAACATCATTACTTGTTCCTGCTTTGTTGCTACGGTTACTACCACAGCCATTACATAGAATAGCCACAGCATCCACGACCTTTTAAGGGAATCAAGCTTTGGCCTACCCAAGGATTTAATGGTGAGTTTATAGGCACTGACGGTAATAATACCGATAACTGCCGCTCCAACACCGTAAAACACGTCGCGAACCCAAGGCAAGCCACCATAAGCCCTATAGGCAATACCCAAACCCACCACCATAACAAATGAAGGTAAAACGAAGGCCATTCCTACTAAAGTGGCTCCAAGTAGGCCATAATGGACAAAACCGATGTAAATACCCAATTGAGCCGCTAATGGACCCGGTGCCAGTTGCGCCAGTGCAAGTCCCTCTTTATACTCTTCCTCCGTAAACCATCCTTTCTGTTCTACAAGATCCCGGTACATATATCCCACCAGTGCTACCGGCCCTCCAAATCCCAAACTGCCCAATCTTAGGAAATATAGCGTAAGCTCCCATAGCGTATACTTTCTATCTCCCATATCTTTAAAAGGCAATGCCAAACTGAAAACCTATACCAAAGCTTGATGGCCTATCATTTCCGAACCTTAAAGGAAATGGCAATGCAACGAAATAGCTACAGCTTTTGTTCCTGATCACCGTTTTGTTGATAACAGGTGTTAGTCCGAACCTGCCCGAGGTCTCAAAGGCAGCCCGACCAGCAAAGGTAAAGCCGTTGCCAAGGGCGACCAACACACCTGGATGGAAAAGGAAATTGGACATTTTTCCGATACCATTTTCTACGCGTATGGTTGGAACAAATTCCGCAGAGAAGCCAATCCTGGCACTCTTCCAGATATTGATGCCCGTAGGCATTCCCACTACGTAATGTCCATCGAAATTGGTATCGGTGCCAGTGCTACTGAATGTTGCGATTGGATGGAGGATGCCTACATAGCCCGCAACTTTTGGATAGTTTTGTTGTAGGATACTTTGAGCTTCTCCGCTGAAAGGTATCAGCAATGAAGCCAAAATCGTGATTGATTTTAAAACTTTCATGGATAACATCGTATTTAAACTACAATATTATCCAGGTCAGCTAAGATAAAATAGAACGGATTTGACCAATAGTCTGAATTTTACCTTTTCAGAGATTTTCTGTAGATCGAGGGACTTTCCCCGGTATGTTTCTTAAATATCCTATTGAAATGGCTCTGGTCGGAAAAACCAGTGAGATAGGCGATCTCGGTCAGGCTATGTCCAGTGGTTTCAATCAGTTGCCTAGCCTTCTCAATGCGTGCATTCCGCATGTAGTCGCCGAAGCTTAGGTTATCGAAATGCTTTGAAAACTCGCGTGAAAGGTAAGCGGGATTGATCTCAAGCTCCTGTGAAACTTCCCGTAGGCTCATCGTGAGATTGGTATCCAACTGGTCTTGGATCATTTCCCTGAGCGCCTTGGCCCATTGAGGGGTCTTCTGCCCTTTCTTCTGTTTTAGGAACTGGTCATATACCTGTAACAAAAGCTGCTCCACTGGCCCATCCTTGGTATGCTTTTTCCTAAAAAGATGGGTGGCCCAACTGTATAGTCCGTCATAAATGATCATGCCCAACTGCAAAAGTTCCTGATCATCGGAACTATTGTAGGAAAGTCCAGAAAAAATGGCTTCCAAACCTGCAGACTGTGGTGCAAAATCATGGCGATCAGTATCGGCCCCTCGCACAATTGCAGCTATCCGATCAAGCCCGGGGTCCTTAAGCCGATGTTTCTTGATAAAATAATCAAACGTGCACCGATCTTGATAATGGGTATATTCAACGTTGGGCATATCAAATGGAATAGCTCCCATCTTTTCTGCCTCTATCAGTACATTCTCATGCGGTACATATAAAATCTCGGCATCTGGATCGATAAATCTTTTGATCAACCATGGACAGGCAATTCTATCAATTTTGGGCTTTTCCCGGGTAATCCATTTCATCTGAGCATCTTGAATTTCTAAGATGGCGAAAAATTTCTGAATTGGCAATCTACAGTAAAAATCATTGATGAAAGCTTCATTCAACAAGTATCACTCATTCCTAAGATATTCGATAAGTTGTAGGCCTCCAATGCTAATTAGGAACGTTTTGGGAACATAATCATCAAGCGATTTCAATCCTAAAAACACTGATAAACAATGTATTTATAGTGAATTATCAAAGGTCAAGTCTTTTTTCTTCTTCATAACGCCGAAGTTATAGCTTAAGCCCAGATAGCCTATACGCGAATTGCTCCGGATATAAATGTTTTGCACCAAAAGCGGACTGCTCAGCTCGGCTTTTTGCCTTTGGCTTTTGAACACATCAGAAAGGGTAAAATAAATAGATCCTTTTTTATGGAAAATATCCTGTCTAGCGCCAAAATTGAGTACAAAACTAGGCAGATACTTCCCTTGTGGCGTTAAACGGGACGATTTGTAATTGGAATTGATTTGCAACATGGTACCTTTTGCAATTACATAACTCGAGTTGAAATTGGCACTCCAGGTAAACGTATTTCTTTTGGTACTATAGCCCAAGTTAGCAGCATCAATCTGATTATAAAAGGCATTTGGCGTAAAATTGATATTGAGCTTATCGCTGATGCTGGCCGAAAACACAACATCAACTCCCCAAGCTTGATCATTAGCCAGATTTTGTTGTGTGGTTACCAAGGTAGTGCTATTTAAAGGCGTAGTAATGGAAGTAAAGCCATTGTACTTATAACGATAGTAAATTCCAGGTAAAATGGTAAAGCCACTGCGTTTCCATTGATACCCCAGCTCTACCGAATGGATAATTTCGGGCAAGAGGTGCGGATTGCCTACGCGGATATTGGTTGGGTCGGCATATTCCGCAAAAGGGTTCAAATCATCGCCCTCTGGCCTGCGTACCCTTCTGCTGTAGTTAAGTTGCAACTGTCGGCTATCGTTAAGCTGATAAGTAAGATGCAGGGTGGGATAAATCTTAAAGTAATGGTTCGGAATGATTGTAGCCGCGGTAATCAGTCGGGATTTGATATCGGCATATTCGCCCCTTAATCCCAACATGGCCCCAAACTTTTTCCAGCTCTGTTCAATTGTACCATAAAACGCATGGATATTTTCGTTGTAAATAAAACGGTTGGTCTTTAAGGCATCAATCACAAAACGCTGTTGGGCAGCATCATAAGATTCACCATAAAAATCGAGGTCTTCTCTCTTGTAACGACCATCGTAGCCAAATTCCAACTTGGTATTCTCAGAAAGCGGATTTTCGTAGGCCAAAGTCAGTTGCTGGTTATCGGCCGTTTGCTTGATCAGTGTATTGTCTAGCTGATTTGGCGTAACCGGTACTCGATAGGCATTGGTATAATGGTTATCTTCTACTTCTGGTGAATGTGCGACATTAAATTCCAACCTTATTTGGTGTCCTTCATTCTTAAAGTCGTGCTGGAAAAAGAGAGTAGCGTCGGCTTCTCTTTCATATTCATAGTTTTTGCGCAAACGATCGTAATCGGCAAGAAGTCCGCTACTGTTGCTCACTGTTTTAAGAGTGAGGTCGTTCTTGTGCATCTTTCTTAAATAATAATTTCCCGACAGTCCAAGACTGTTTTTATCATCGATGGCATACTCCACACCGATAAGCGCCGTGTTAGAAAAAGGCCTAGATCTTGCACGGATTTCGTCGTGGTAATAGGCCAGGGCCGAAGTAGTCGGATCTGTTTGACTACGACTATTGGTGGTCAGTCTTAGGCGGTCATCTTGCTTGATGCTATAGCTGCCGAAGATATTTACCTTGCCTGGATTGTAGTTGAGGTTGACATTGGCGTTATACCGCTCCTGATTGCCCATATTAGCCGTAACACTACCATTTAACCCCTTTTTAACATTCTTTTTCAGCACAATATTGATAATCCCTCCTGTACCATCAGGCTGATATTTGGCCGATGGATTAGTAATCACCTCTATTTTTTCAATGCTATTTGCCGGCAATTGCTGTAGGGCCGCCGCAGCGTTTTTACCCATGATGGGCGAAACCTTGCCATTGATCAGTATGGTAGCCGTCGAGTTGCGCAGACTCACGTTGCCATCAATATCAACCTGCACCAAGGGAACATTTTGCAATACTTCGCTGGCTGATCCAGATTTGGCCATTATATCTTGGTCAACATGGTACACCTTGCGATCGATAGAATTGCTGTACAGGGGCTTTTTGGCTACCACTTCTACTTCGTTTAGTTTTTTGGCTCCGCCACCCATGCTAATGTTCAGGTCTATTTTTCGGTGGCTGGCATCAATTCGCCATTCGTCCGACTTGAAACGGTCGTAGCCTACAAAACTAGCCACGACATAGTATTGTCCATCAGGTAGGCCAGCAAATTTATAGATGCCTTTGGCATTGGTTATTTCCTGCTTATAAGTAACATTATTGCCTTGAAACATTATTGCCACGGTAACAAATTCCAAAGGCTGGCCTGATGTAGCATCGGTTATTTTTCCGGTAACTGTGCCATTGTTCTGAGCATTTGCCAGGAAGGTTAATAATGCTAATTGAATAAATACCAGAATGAGCTTCATATACACGCGGAAAGTTTTGCCACATAATTAAGCTTCAAATCTGTCTGAAATTTGTAGTTCCTTTTCAAACCTCCTGCACCCTGGCCCCAAATTCAAATCGGTCTTATTGATTTTTAGCTTTCTGCCGGTAAAATAAACATCCAAGCAATAGGGAGTAATTACGGAACATCTATATCAATAATATCTTTTAGATAATGAGAATATCCGAGTAAGGGAAGGAATTGTACTGATACACTGTTTATCAGCTGATTAAAAATCATCAAGCATCACCTGATAATTTTAAATATCCCTCGATTTTTTCACCTTAATATTTGTTTTTGATAAAACCGTTTTATTTTTATTCTGAAAATATCGTAAAGCAAAGCATAGCATAATACAAATATTGGTACAAAAAAAGACTTGAACCTATAATGACTAAAAAGATAAGCGCCAACAATAGCACCCATCATAAAAAAGAAAATAATCACAACTCTAAGCTTAATTTTGGACTTAACAACTGTGCGGTCGTTTTCGTTCCTTTTAATCAGCTGCGCCAGTTCTATTCCTAAATCGGTAAACGTACCTGTCAAGTGGGTCGTTCGCACCACAGATCCAGAAATCATAGAAACCAGGGCATTCTGTAGGCCCATTGCAAATAATAAACTCCCGGCAAAAATCTCTTTGGAAACGAGCGTAGCATCGTATCTGTTCCCGTAAATAGCCGAAAACAAGAGGACAACAATTTCAACAAGTATCGGAATGGAATAAGAAAAGCGTTGATTAGGTCCAGTATAGGTTAAAACCAAACTGGAAAAAAACGCCCCGGCTAAAAAGAGGAACATCCATAGGGCAATAACCTGGGCCGTTTTCCAGTCCTGAGTGGCAATATGCTCGGCAAACAAAGCTGCATGGCCGGTAACATTTGTGGTAAGTACCGAATAGGCCAAAAAACCAGCTGCATTTACGAAACCCGCCGTTAGGCCAAGAAGTGTCGCTAATTTAAGGTTATGCCCCGGGGTACGCTTGGCCCCCAAATGTCTTAACATGATTCACTATGTTTATCAAAAATAAAAATCAATTTAATGATTCTAAAAATATTTTTGATAGCTACAGGTAGTTTGTCGATTTAAACCTTATAATGTTCCCATACTTATCCCATAAGAAAGGTCTTATAAAAGTCCCCAATTAAGGACATTTCAGGGACAACTCAGGGACAAAAAATCTAAAAACCAGAAAATAACAAAACCACAAAAAACTGTTTATCAGCTGATTATTAAATCATCAAACAAGAAAACAATTTAAAACTACAATCAACAACAACCTTACAAACAAGCAGTTACAAGATTATTTACCGATACAAAACTTCGTAAAGATATTCTCTAACAAATCATCCGTGGTTACCGTACCTGTGATTTCTCCCAAGTAATGTAAAGCCTGCTTAATGTCCATGGCTAGAAAATCAGAAGTTACAGGGTTATGAATATTCTCTAACACTCGGTCTAAGGAATTTTGTGTTTGCTTTAAAGCCTCCACATGACGAATATTGGTCACCAAAGTTTCGCTGGTATTGATATGGCTTAAATTCACTTTTTCTAATAATGCATTTTCCAATACATCCATTCCCTGCTTGGTTTTGGCAGAAATAAGTAAAGCCCCATGCTCTAAGTAAAACTCCTTTTGTGGAGCCGTTAACAACTCCGCTTTGTTCACGATGAATAGATAGGGCGTTTGTTGTTGCGCTAAATCCTGCAATTGTTTCAGCACTTCGGCCCGCTCCTCTTGTGCATCAACCATGTAAATGATCAGTTTGGCCTGTTTCATTTTCTCCAAGCTGCGCTCTACCCCTTTGGCCTCAATCACATCGGCAGTTTCGCGGATTCCAGCCGTATCAATAAACCTAAACACCACTCCATTGATGTTGATTTCATCTTCAATAGTGTCACGCGTAGTACCCGCAATGTCGCTCACAATGGCACGTTCCTCATTCAATAGGGCATTTAACAAGGTCGATTTGCCCACGTTGGGCTTACCGGCAATAACCACTGGCACGCCATTTTTGATCACGTTGCCCACCTCAAACGAATGGATAAGTCGTTGCAGCACTTTATTGATGCGTTGGATAAGGTCACGCAGTTGATCGCGATTGGCAAATTCCACATCCTCTTCGGCAAAATCAAGCTCCAACTCGATCATGCTTG
The DNA here is from genome assembly GCF_039594775.1 of Pedobacter sp. GTDB lineage: Bacteria > Bacteroidota > Bacteroidia > Sphingobacteriales > Sphingobacteriaceae > Pedobacter. The sequence goes on from NZ_JBCNMT010000006.1 coordinate 143,620, forward strand.
CAAAGTGGATCAGTTGTTCTCGTAAATCTTTTAGCTCGTTAGAAAAACCCCCACGCATTTGCTGCATGGCCACTTCATGCGAAGCCTTACTATCCGAAGCAATCAGATCGGCCACAGCTTCTGCCTGGCTCAGGTCAAAAGCACCGTTAAGAAACGCACGCAAGGTGAATTCGCCCGGCTTGGCAGCCCTAGCGCCTTTACGGATCAGCAAACTAATGATCTGCTGTATAATGTAATTGGAGCCATGGCAAGAAATTTCGACCACATGCTCCTTGGTATAGGATTTTGGGCCAACAAATAACGACACTACAACTTCATCTACCACAATGTCGCCATCTTTAATTAAGCCAAAGTGCAAGGTATGGGTAGGCTGTTTGGCCAAATCCTTTCCACTGAAAACACTGTTGGTTAAGCTAATGGCCTCAGGTCCCGAAAGTCGAATCACGCCAATGGCGCCACTGCCGGGAGGGGTTGATAAAGCAATAATGGTATCGTTAGTTAACATCATGTCGCAAAAGTACGGATTTTTGGGTTAGGGCGATGGATTACGAGTTTTGGGTTGTGAGTTACGGGTTGCCGATAAGTGACAACATCCAATCATCAATGAACAAACCCTGCGGAAAAATTAGCGTAATCTGTGGGAAGCATTAAACAGTAACCACTTTCAAGATCCTTCGTTGCACGCTGGATAATAATATGGGAGATACCAAAGAACCAACCAATAAACCAATGAACCACCTACCATCCAAACAATTTGTCTACTTTAGTGTTAGGGATTAAAATTTACACCATCATTTATTATGAACGAACTACCCCTAACCGTAAAGCGCTCCATCGAACTACTTGGCCTGTGTTTGTGTATTGGCATTTTTGCTATTGCTAGCGATATCATTATGCCGGTCATCATGGCGTTTTTCGTCAGTATTTTACTATTGCCCATTTACCGTTTTTTAAGGAAGTACAAATTCCCAGAAGCATTGGCCATTATATTGCCTATTTTATTGGTATTTATTTTTATAGCAGGCATTATCTGGTTTTTTTCGGCACAGATAGGCATTTTGGTGAACGATTTCCCACAAATTAAAGCTAATGTAGCCAAGCATTTGCAATCGCTGCAAGAATGGATCAGTAGTTTTACCGATTTTTCAATCAACAAACAAAAGAAATTCATTACCGAAAAGAGCGACGATTTGCTGAACATGGCTGGCAAAGCGGCCAGTGGTGCTGCCGTAACCTTAAGCAGTATTTTTGTGTTTTTGGGTCTTATCCCTATCTATATTTACCTGATCCTATTTTATAAAGATATACTGTTGCGTTTTTTGTTCATGTGGTTCAAGGCCGAACATCACCCTAAAGTAAAGGAAGCAGCTTACGAGGCCGAAGCCATTATCAAAAATTACCTGGTAGGCTTATTGATACAAATCACGTACATGACGGTTTTATTGGGTGGGGCACTTACTTTATTTGGCATTAAACATGCCCTGCTTATTGGGGTTATTTTTGCCATTCTTAATCTTATTCCTTACGTTGGGGCTTTAATTGGCAACATTTTGGGGGTACTCATTACTTTAACTTCTTCTACAGAACTGGGCCCTGTGATTACCGTGTTATTGGTGATCGCCGTGGTTCAATTTTTCGACAATAATATCTTGATGCCTCGTATTGTAGGTTCAAAAGTGAAGATCAATGCGCTGGTGTCCATTTTGGGCGTCGTCATAGGTGGCGTGGTCGCGGGTATTTCGGGCATGTTCCTATCTATGCCGATCATTGCGGTACTCAAAGTAATTTTCGACAGAAGCGAAGGCTTTAAACACTGGGGCGTACTCTTCGGCGACGAACGTCCGGCCAAAAGCCCCATGAGCTTTGCTATTTACAGAAAAAAAGGTCCCGTAAAAACCAAATCTGGAACGATAGATAAGAAGTAGTTTTAGTAACTAGTGGTTAGGAATTTGTAGCTAGTGGTTTGATAGTTAGTTCACATAACTTGTCTACAGAGCGTACGAAGGATTTCCTTAAGCACTGTTTAATCGGTTAACTGTTTATTGGTTCATTCGTTTAGCTACTCCCCTCTAAATTCCCACTTTCGGACTTTCTGACTTTTCGGACTTTTTGACTGAATCCTAACTCCTAGCACCTAATTTTTCAAAAACACATCGTACGCAAAGCGCAGAATGGTACCAAACACCACGATCAAGAAAAAGATACGAATGAACTTATTGCCTTTAAGCAAAGCCAGTTTAGCCCCTAAAAAAGAACCTAAGACATTAAAGATTGCCATTGGAATGGCGTATTGGAATAACACATGGCCCGTAGAACTGAAATAGATCAATGCCGCCAAGTTAGTACCTACGTTCACAATTTTGGCATGCGCACTGGCCCCCACAAAATCGAAACCTAAAATACCTACAAAAGCCAAAATCAAAAAAGAACCTGTACCAGGACCTATTAAACCATCATAAAACCCAATCATTAAGCCAAACAAACAGGCCAGTAAAATCTGCTTGCCCAAGGTGTGGCTTTTATGCTGTTGCTCGCCAAATTTCTTATTGAAATAGGTATAAAGTGCCACGGCAACCAAAACCACCAAAATTATAGGCTTAATATGCTGGTTGTTAATGGTGCTTACCAAGTAGGCCCCACAAAGCGAAGCCACAAAAGCAGCCAAGGTACAGCTCGCTAAAACTGCCACCTTAAATTTCACCTGCTTGGCATATTTTACCGCTGCTACTGCTGTGCCCGCAAGTGAGGGAATTTTAACCGTTCCCAATAAAGTAGCTACTGGGTATTGGGGCAAGATCAGCAAGGTGGCAGGCGTTTGCAACAAACCGCCACCGCCCACAATGGCATCAATAAAGCCCGCCGCAAAAGCAGCGAGGCAAAGCAAAGCCAGGTCGGTGCTATTGGTACTGAGAAAATTGATGATTTGGTCCAATTGAAGTTATGGGTTACAGGTTATGAGTTGTGGGTTAAAAACTGAGCGTTTAGATGATATTTCCAAACGCTCAGTTTTTCACTTTTGAATTTTTTACTTTTAACTTTTCCCTACATTCTCTCCGGCACCTTAATGCCCAATATTGTCATTCCGGCTTTGATCAAATCAGCCGTAATTTTGCAGATATTTAATCGATGTTGCTTCACCGCCGCATCCTCCTCCTTAATAATTGGGGGTACTTCGTGGTAAAACTTATTGAACAACTTGGCCACCTCATACAGGTAATTGGCAATAAATGCCGGACTGTAGGCCTTAGCCGCGTTTGAGATCTCCGTTGGATATTTGGCCAACAGCATAATCATATCCAACTCCGTTGAAGTTAACTTAATGTTGGCATAATCGGCTGTTGCAAATTGGTAGGCAGCCCTGCTCAATAACGATTTGATACGAGCATGGGTATATTGAATAAATGGCCCTGTATTACCTTGAAAATCTATCGACTCTGCAGGATCAAACAACAAACGTTTTTTAGGCTCAACCTTTAGCAAAAAGTATTTCAAAGCTCCTAAGCCAATCGTATCATAAAGCGCTGCCTTTTCAGCTTCCGCAAAGTCGTTGGTTTTGCCCAATTCCTCTGTTTTTTGCTTGGCAGTATCTACCATTTCCGCAATCAGGTCATCGGCATCCACTACGGTACCTTCCCTACTTTTCATTTTTCCGCTAGGCAAATCAACCATACCGTACGATAGGTGGTACAAACCCTTAGCCCAGCTTTTGCCCAGTTTCTCCAAGATCAAGAAAAGCACCTTAAAGTGATAATCCTGCTCGTTGCCCACCACGTAAATAGATTTGTCCATCTTAAAATCGTCGTACTTCATTTGTGCCGTACCCAAATCTTGGGTAATGTACACCGAAGTACCATCCGCACGCAGTACCAATTTTTGGTCCAAGCCGTCGGCAGTTAGATCGATCCATACAGAGCCATCTTCCTTTTTAAAGAAAACTCCTTTGGCTAGGCCCTCTTCAATGGTATCTTTTCCAAGCAAATAAGTATTGCTCTCGTAATAGTATTTATCAAAATCAACTCCCAGCTTTTTGTAGGTAACGTCAAAACCAGCGTACACCCATCCGTTCATCTTTTCCCACAAACCTACCACTGCGGCATCGCCCTGCTCCCATTGCAAAAGCATTTGTTGTGCTTCCTTCATCAATGGGGTGTTGGCTTTTATTTTTTCCGTAATATCATCTCTCTTCTCGTCAATTTGTTTTTCTAAATCAATTAAGGGCTTAATCAATTCTTCTAATTGCTTTTTCTTTGACGATTTTTCCTTTTCCGAAAGATTGCTGTATTCAGTATCATCAAAACCTTTACTTACATCCTTCCATTTTGCATCACCATCAGAAGCGGCTTCAACTAGCTTGTCTAATACTGCCCCTGGAATAGCTTCGACGGAGAATGTTATTCCATTACGGATAGAAGTTAATTTTTCCTCCAACAAGTCTATATTTTGTAGATTAAGGCTTATCGCTTCTTTTTGTGTCTCATTAAAGATACTAAGATTTCTATTTTCAAAAACTTCGTAAACCTGCTCTTTGAGTTGCTTTCTCAATTCAGTTTCGAAACGTACATAGTAATTCCCTACCAATTTATCGCCCTTAAGTCCAGTACTTTCAGGAGTCTCCCCATTGCCCCATTTTTGCCAAGCCAACATCGACTTACAAATATGGATGCCCCTATCGTTCACCAAGTTGGTTTTGATCACCTCGTAACCATCGGCCTTTAACAGTTCCGACACCGAGTAGCCCAATAAATTATTACGTACGTGGCCCAAATGCAAAGGTTTGTTGGTGTTTGGCGACGAATATTCAACCATCACCTTTTGTCCGTTTGGCTTGGCCACCAAAAAGTCAGATGCCAGTAAAGTATCGTTAAACAAATTTACCCAGTAGCTTTCGGCAATGCTCAAGTTCAAAAAGCCTTTCACTACATTAAAGCCCACTACCTCTTCTACGTGTTGTTGCAAATAGCTACCAATGTCGTTGCCCGTTTCCTCAGGAGACTTTTTAGAGAACCGCACCACAGGGAACACCACAATGGTTACCTGTCCTTCAAATTCCTTACGTGTTTCCTGTAGGTTAATTACATCTTCGGCAAGATCTTGCCCATATAACTCTTTAACGGCCTTAACTGCGCCAGCAACAATAAAATTCATAATCGCAAAAATACACTAATTGTTGGAATGTTTAGTTTTTTGGTTGGTTAGTTGGTTAGTTTTTTGGATATTGGTTCATTGGTTATTATCAACCATCTGCGTTGTCATCTGGAGCAATACCTGTACCGACTATTCGATAGCGAATGACCTATAAAAGTTCGTATTGATTGAAAAGCAATTGCAGTAATGCTTTTGATAAAGTAGTCCCGCTATCCATTGCAAGTCCGCACTCGCTACCTACTAGCGCAGGTGCTCATTTGCGGGCTTTCCATTGCTATCGGGTTTAACAAACAGGTACAGTATATCTTTAACAAAGCATTTTACACACCACCATTCTTTTTATACTTTTATAAAAAAACATCATGAAGCTTAAACATCTAATTACGACGATTTCATTGCTCAGTTTATTTTCCTGCCAATCTGCCCCATCTGATCAGCAAAGAAATGAGCGCCCACAAACTGATACTTTAAAGAATGCTAGACTTCCCGATTCGGTTTTGTTAGAAAAATATCACGACTACCTATTTTCAGATAAACTCCCGAGATACAGATATAAAGACAACATCCCGCCCTACCTCACTAAACTTGTAAAACAAAAAGATACTACCGCACTCCTTTATTTTTTGGCTAATCATCTGGGTTTAATTAGTGACAACGATAAGGCTTGGCACTACAGCAATCAGGAAATTTTACCCTATTTATTTGAAATAGACATTAATGGCGATGGGCAAAAAGACATCATTTACAATGGTGTTACCCTTGGAGAAGGCAATATTACCAAGATCATCATGAATAACAACCAAGATTTTAAAAAAGTATTTGAAACCATGCAAGACATTACCAAAATGAGTTTTGCGAATGGAAAATTAGCCCAATTATCCATCGCTAATCCCGGATGTTGTGCAGATGCCCAAGTGCTTGATTATGATTATACCGTAACCTTTACGACCGACAACCAGCCCTCTTTTAAACTAAACAATACCATAGGCCACACCAGATCGTACGAATTACCCAAGGCCAAATACAAAAATCCTCTTCCTTTTCACGTTAAAGAGCAAACCGCAGAAATACGAGATTGTTGCTTTGACCTAAATGCCGAGCATCCGGCCTATGGGGACAAGGGCAATATGATTGCCGTTTATGCCAAAAATGCTAAAGGTATGGCCATGGCCGAAAAGCATGAAAATGGAACGGATTGGCTATTTGTTTTAATGGATAAGGAAAACAAGATTATAGAAACGCAATTTCCATCTTTCTTGGAACAGCCTACCCAAATTTACGGTTGGATCAAGAAAAAATATACCAGCCTAAACTAATGACCAATAGCATTAGGATTGCCTAATTAAATTGGGTAAGCTGGGCTATGAAAGTTAACGGAAGGACACATTATTTCTTGCACTAAAATTGCTCTATAAACCCGATTGTAGTGGAAAGTCCCCGATTTATCGGGGCTTGTAGCGTAAAGCGGGGCTATCCTATCAAAAGTACCATGACAACTGCTTTTCAAAAACTCTAAACAAACAATCAAATGCATCAACCATCTGCGGGAAAATTAACCAGTTAAACGAATAACCAATGAACCAAATACACCAACCACCAGCTCCTAATCCCTAACCCCTAAATAACCAACTTGTGTCTTTCAAAAAAAAGAATAGCTTTGTGGCAACACCAAAATGATATGAACATGCAACGAAACGGACCTAAAAAAGTATTTAAGGTAGGCGTAACTACAGAAATTGGAAGGTTAAGAAAGCTACTGGTGCATAGCCCCGACAGCGGCCTAGGCAAGGTAGTACCCTCTAAAGCACAAGATTGGCTATTTGAAGATATTGTACACCTTGACACCATTAGAAAAGACGAGTACGACTACTATACCAAATTGCTAATGTACTTTTTGGACCCCGAAAAAATTAAGGGCAAACTTGCTGAAATAGATTCGGAAGAAGCCGATCGCGGTTTTTACAAACCCAACCACCCAAACTTTCACAACTCCGAAAATGTAGTAGAACTGCAGAACCTGCTATCGGATATTTTGGACGACGAGTACATCCGTAAAAAACTAACTGCCGCGGTTTGTGCCATTGAAGGCTGCACCTACCAATTACAATTAAAACTTACCGCTACCAACCCTAAGGAATTGGCGGAAATTTTCATATCGGGTACCATGGCCGACGACACCATGATTTTTGCCCCAGTACCCAACCTTATTTTTACCCGCGATGTGGGCACCACCATTAACAACCACATTTTGCTGAACAAACCGGCCAAAAAAGCTCGCGTTCGCGAAACCATGTTAATGCGCTATATCTTCTTTAACCATCCGTTTTTTGAAGCATACCAAAACAACATCATCGAAATTCCGGACCCTACCCAACATTTTTTAAGACCTGGGGATGAACCCGCTTTCCGTACTACTTTGGAGGGTGGCGACGTAATGATGGTAAGCCCTAAACATTTGCTAATTGGCGTAAGCGAGCGTACCTCCGAAGAAGGTGCTAACGAAGCCATTAAGTTGTTGTTCGAGAAAAACGTAGTGGACAAGGTGACGGTAGTGAAAATCCCTGCAAAGCGTGATTACATGCATCTCGATACCGTATTTACACAGGTAAAGCGCGATACTTGGGTAATTTTACATAGCATAGCGCATAGCCCCGCCTACGATGCCAATGAACCTATCCACTTTTTAAAAGAACCTGAAAAGCTGGAAGCAACTACCGCTATACAGTTCCATAAAGACAAACCGGGACAGCCCAAATATTATGAGCACGTGGAAGCCCTGTTAGATGATATTAGCAGAAACGATTTGGGCAGTACTAGCCCTACCAAAGTAATTTACAGCGGTGGCAATACCTTTCCTTACGATAGCCGCGAACAATGGACCGACTCCTGCAATTTGTTGGCCATTAAAGAGGGTGTAGTTTTAGGCTATGACCGTAACGACAAAACCGTAGACGCTTTTAAAGCCAGCGGATTTAACGTGGTTAAGGTGCAAGACCTGATCCAGGACCTAGAGAGCGGAAAAGTAGATCCCGAAACCCTTACTGATACTTTGGTACTCATGCCTTCGGCAGAGCTCTCAAGAGCCCGAGGTGGTTTCCACTGCATGAGCTTGCCTATTTTAAGGGATGAAATTTAGGACTAACCGTTTAATTGTTGAAATTGGTTAATTGTTGATGGTTATCTAAAATCAAACAGCCATTCCATAAAAAAAGCATCAGTAAAAACTGATGCTTTTTTATTTGATATATTTTTTGAAGTAAATAATCTTAGAATAAGAAATTGATAGAGAAACCTAAGTTGGTAAAGGCTCCGGCAGTTTTAAGCGAGAAATTTGTGTTTTTCTGCGAGTAACCCGCTTGGCTATTTTTACTACTTATGTATCCAGCACTTGCGTTCAAAATTCTTGCTTCCAATTCCCAATGTTTCCCTAAAAAATAGGAAGCTCCACCGTAGGCACCTAGTGAGTATAAATTAGTCTTGGTTTGTGTTTCCATAATAACACCACCAACATAATTAAAGTTATTTGCCTTTGTATAACTATAACCAGCTTCTCCACCTACAAAAACATATAATTTTTTGTATACCGGAAAATACTTTTGGTAAAGAAATGAAGCTCCGTAATTTTTTGTCTCAGACCTATCGTCCTGTTCACCATCACCATAGGATAAACCTATGCCTAATTTCACATTGTCTTTAACAAAATTTGCATAGCGAAGCGAGTAATTGGAATACCGGTTTTCAAGGGTACTCCCATCTGCAAGGGTATGCTTGTTTTTAGAGTTTTCAATACCTAGGCCTATAGAATTTGTGCCTTTGGTTTGGGCGTACGCACCTAGTGCGCCGCACAGCAGCAATGCTGCGGACAGAACGTATTTTTTCATGATGTCTCATTTGTGTGATGGGAAGATATGATTTTTTTTTAAAAAAGTTAACAACCAAAACAAATATTTTATTCATAAGCCCCCAAAGCTATTATTTAGCTTAACTTTGGTTGATCACAATCATTATTTATGCAAACAACTTCACACCTATTAATGATACGCCCTGTTGACTTTAAATTCAACGAGCAAACCGCGGGCGACAATAAATTCCAGGTTGCGGGCGAGCAGGCCCATGTGCAGGCCAATGCCCTTGCCGAATTTGATGGATTTGTAAACATTCTACGTGAAAACGGCGTTGATGTAACCGTTGTTAACGATACCCTACAACCTGAAACACCTGACTCGATATTCCCGAACAACTGGATCTCCTTCCACGAAGATGGTTCGGTATTTCTATATCCTATGCACTCGCCCAACAGAAGACAAGAGCGCAGAAAAGACATTATTGAAGAACTTGGACAACGTTTTGAAGTAAGCCATTTGAGCGATTTGAGTTTTTTTGAACAACAGCATTTGTTTTTGGAAGGAACTGGCAGCATGGTATTGGACAGGACCAACAAAATTGCCTACGCCTGTTTGAGTATTCGTACCGATCAAGAAGTACTCGACAATTTCGCCATGCTAACCGGCTACAAGGCAGTTGCTTTTCAGGCCACTGATGCCAACAACTTCCCTATTTACCATACCAATGTGATGATGTGTATAGGCGAACAGTTTGCCGTGATATGTTTGGACAGTATTAAAGATGAAGCAGAAAAACAGACCGTAAAAGATAGCATAGCTAACAGTGGAAAAGAGATTGTTGAAATCAACTTTGAGCAAATGAACCGCTTTGCCGGCAACATGCTAGAGGTCAAGAACAAAGAAGGCCAAAGTTTGTTGGTCATGTCTGAACAAGCACTGAAAGCCTTACATGGCACCCAAATTACCAAGCTAGAAAACTTTAGCAAAATTGTAACCGCACCGCTTTATACCATTGAGCAAAATGGTGGTGGAAGTGCCAGATGCATGCTTGCCGAGGTGCATTTGCCATTAAGGTCCTAATAACTCAAACCCCGAAGGCTTGCAAAACCTTCGGGGCCACATATTTCATTCAAATTTCCCCTTCAATAAAATCGACGCGATTCATCGCCTTTACACCTCGTAAAAGCCAAGTTTTTTGCTATTTTTGCAAAAAATACAATTAATGAGTATAGGATTATCAGAACAGGAATTATTACGTCGCGATTCGTTAAAACAGCTTCGCGAACTGGGAATTAACCCATATCCTGCAGAGGCTTACGAAATCAATGCTAATGCAGCAGACATTTTAGCTAACTACGAAAAAGATAAAACGGCATACAAGACAATTAAGATTGCGGGCAGAATTATGGGCCGCAACATCATGGGAGCAGCATCTTTCGCCGAGCTTCAGGATGCTACCGGTCGTATACAGATTTATCTGAAGCGTGACGAGCTTTGCCCTGGTGATGATAAGACCTTATATAATACCGTATTTAAGAAATTATTGGACATTGGCGATTTTGTTGGCGTTGAAGGCTATGTTTTCACCACTCAAACCGGTGAAATTTCGGTACACGTAAATAAATTAACGGTACTTTCTAAATCATTGCGTCCGTTACCAATTGTAAAACGTGACGATGAGGGAAACGTGTTCGACGGTTTTACCAACCCTGAATTACGTTACCGTATGCGTTATGTAGATCTAACCGTAAATCCAGAATACAAACAAATCTTCATTAACCGCAGCAAGGTAATTAACACTATGCGCAACTATTTCGACAGCCAAGGCTGGATGGAAGTAGAAACACCGATCCTACAGGCAGTACACGGCGGTGCAGCGGCCCGTCCGTTTGCTACCCACCACAATACTTTAGACATGCCTTTGTTTTTACGTATCGCTAACGAGCTTTACTTAAAAAGACTGATTGTTGCAGGTTTTGATGGCGTTTATGAGTTCGGTAAAATGTTCCGTAACGAAGGAATGGACAGAACCCACAATCCTGAGTTTACCTCTATGGAGATTTATGTAGCCTACAAAGACTATGTATGGATGATGGGCATGGTAGAGGAATGTCTAGAGAAAATTGCAGTAGCTATCCATGGTTCACCTATTGTTAAAGTAGGCGGACATGAAATTGACTTTGCTGGTCCGTACGAAAAATTGACCATGTACGAATCGATACAGAAATACACAGGCATTGATGTTTCGGAAATGACCGAAGCTGAATTGGCACAAACCTGTAAAGATTTAGGCATCGAGATCGATGACAGTATGGGACGTGGTAAATTGGTGGATGAGCTTTTCAGCGAGAAAGTAGAAGCGAATCTAATTCAGCCTACCTATATCACCGACTATCCTATAGAGATGACTCCTTTGGCTAAAAAACACCGAAGCAAAGAAGGCTTGGTAGAGCGTTTCGAGTTATTTGTAATGGGTAAAGAAATTGGTAACGCCTACTCTGAGCTAAACGATCCAATTGACCAAAAAGAACGTTTCGAGGAGCAATTGAAACTAGCAGCTAGAGGCGATGATGAAGCTATGGCCATGGATGATGACTTTGTACGTGCGCTAGAATACGGTATGCCTCCTACTTCGGGCTTAGGTATTGGTATCGACAGGTTGGTGATGTTAATGACCGATCAATCGACCATTCAAGAAGTATTGTTCTTCCCTCAAATGCGTCCGGAGAAAAAGAAGATTGAACTTACTGCCGAAGAAACTGAATTGTTTAGCTTGGTAAAAGAAGGCGAACAACAGCTATTAAGTGAAGTAAGAGCACAATTAGCAGACTGGAGCAACAAAAAATGGGACACTACCCTTAAAGGACTTACTGGAAAAAACATCTTGAAAGTAAGCAAAACCGATGATGGCTTGTTTTTAGAGCATAAATAAGAATATCCTTTATTGATATAAAAATCCTCAGTTATTATAGCTGGGGATTTTTTTTGTCTGAATTTATTAACTTTAATTAAAACCACAAATCAACTTATGAAAGAAACAGAACTTAAAGATGGAGATTTTTGTCAAGTCATAAAAGGTACGCATAAAGGAAAGGCAGGCATAGCTACAGATTTGAACATCAGCAAAACCGGGCATTTAACCATTACCGTAGTACAGGAAAATGGAGATCGTTTTAAAACCCTTGGCAGAAATGTGGTGATTGTTTCAAAATAAAACATCAACCACCTAGGGCATCTAAGCATTAAACACCAAAAAACATTAAGAAATGAAGACCTTTATATCCCCTAACTACCTAATAGTTCAAAAACCAAAATGGGCTTAAATATCCAAGGTGGCTCATTTTTAAAACCACCTAAGACACCTAAGTTCATCTAAGTACTAAAACCAAAAAAGACCTTTATGTTACCTAGTTTCTTAACAGTCCAAAAACTAAAATGAACTTAAATGTCTTAGGTGGTTAAAACAAAGCATTAAAAAATGAAAACCTTTATGTTCCCTAACTCCTTAATGGTTCAAAACTAAAATGAACTAAATTGTCTAAGGTAGTAAAAAACAAAAACACCCTCTCCCTTAACATAAACATAACAAAAAGTTAAAAGCTTGTTACCCTACGCTTAAAAAGCCTTTTCTATTTTAGACCTGTATTAAAATCTAAATAAGATGAATAGTTCAAGTATCGAAATCACAGAAAACGAATACTGCATCAAACTAAGCAGAGAAACATTTGACCTGTCGCTTATTCGTCAGTTAATTAAGCGCATCCAAGCTGAGGAATTATTTTTCAGCAAGAAAAGAATGGAAGAGGAAGATGACCTGATCAGCAGGACAGATTCAGCATTCGAAGAAAACTTTGATCGCCTTTGCGACAAATAAAAAAGGTCTAGCCGCTGTGAAGCAACCAGACCTTTTTTTTATACTTTTAAAAATCTTTATCTGTGGCTATAGCGTACCTGCTGCTGCTTATCTAACATGCCAAGTTGGTCTTTCATTTGTTTGATCTGATCGGCCAATAATTTATTTTTATCTGCTTTCTTCGCTTCTGCCAAATACATCTGCGCTTCACGTTTGTTGCGTTTCGCCATGGCAATACCCGCTAAGCTCAGTTTTGCCATCGCTACGTTATGATCCATATGCAAACCTAAATTCAAAGCAGTTTTAAAGTACTTTTCAGATTTCATAGGTGCTTTTCTCGATTCGATCAATCCCAGCAAAAGATTAAAATATCCGTGTTGCATTTTGTTCAATTGCTTCTCGTAGTTGGTAATTTTTCCCAAAAAAACTTCGGCCTTAGGCATATTGTCTTTACGCAAATACCATTGTGCGATCAACATATTCTCATTATAAAAATAAGTGATGAAAATAAATATGCTAAACAAAACAGCTGGTATACCCCAGCCCCAATAACCGAAAATAAAAAGTGCAACTGCCGCACCAAGTAAAGCAAAGCCTATAATTAGGCGTACCAAATTTGACATAGTTTTTCAATATTTCTGCAAATATCGGTTTTATATAGCAGAAAATAACGATTTAATTTATAATTTCAACAAAAATTAAACAGCAATGAAATACTTATTCACGATAGCTTTGGGCCTATTTTTCTTTTCGGCCAATGCACAGGAAATCAATAAAAAATTAGAAGATCAGATAAAACATAAGCAAATCATGTTAAACGAGTGCTCAAGAGAAGGTTTGGTGACCTTTCCTGAATTTAAGGCAAGCTATGATGCCAACTACGAAAACTACACGGTAGACTCGGCTTCAATGGCCCAGCTTACTAAACTATTAAAGGATAAAAAAATAAAGGTAGTATTGGGAACTTGGTGCGGCGATAGCAAATTTCAAGTACCTCACTTTCTGAAAGTAACCGATGCCGCCAAAGTAAAAGAAGACCATGTAACCTTTATTGCGGTAGATGGCGCCAAAAAAGCAGAAAACGGTTTGTTAGACAACCTGAACATTACACGTGTACCTACTTTTATTGTTACCGATAAAAAGGGCAATGAAATTGGACGCATTACCGAATTCCCTAAAAAAACTTTGGAGCTAGACCTTCTTGAAATATTAGCGGCAAAAAAATAAAATATGGCTGTAGACCTAGAACCTGGCTGGTTTGAAGTATTAAAGGAAGAGTTTGAAAAACCTTATATGAAGAGCCTAAAAAGTTTTCTTCAGCAAGAAAAACAAGCTGGTTTTACTATTTTCCCTAAAGGTGCCGATATTTTCAATGCTTTTAAGCATACGCCTTTTGAAAAGGTAAAAGTGGTCATTTTAGGTCAAGACCCCTATCATGGAGTGGGGCAGGCACATGGCCTTTCCTTCTCCGTGCAAAAAGGAGTAGTTCCTCCGCCATCCCTTAAAAACATTTACAAAGAACTGGCAGATGAATTTCCTGATTTCAAAATACCTGGCCACGGGGAGCTCACCAGTTGGGCAGACCAAGGCGTATTACTGTTAAATGCAACCCTAACGGTTAGAGCACATACCGCAGGTTCGCACCAAAACAAAGGCTGGGAACAGTTTACCGACAAGGTGATTGCTGAATTATCTGCAAAAAGAAAAGGGCTGGTATTTATCCTATGGGGCAATTACGCCAAGCAAAAAGAAGCCTTGATAGACCAAAGCAAGCATTTCATCATTAAATCGGCACACCCTTCGCCTTTCTCTGCTTATAACGGTTTCTTTGGTTCCAAACCTTTCTCTAAGACTAATGATATTTTGGTGAAAGAAGGCAAAGCACCTATTGATTGGCAAATCGTTTAATCGTAGTTCTTACACCTAAGACACCTTAGGGGCACCTTAGTTTATAACAGCATATTTCATTTGGTTTTTATTAAAGAATACCTGATCATTTATTATCTTTAGGTACATCATCTTTAAAAACTTATGGAAAATATAGTAAGCAAGTCATTCATTGACTGCTTAGAGTACGAAGTAACGGGCGCATGTATCGAAATCCACAAAGCTTTAGGCCCTGGATTATTAGAAAGTGTTTATCATCGTTGCTTAGAGCGGGAACTTCAATTAAAGCACATATCTTTTATTTCCGAATATAAAGTTGACATTGAATACAAAGGACTTATTGTGAATACAGCTTTACGAGTAGATTTAGTGATAGAAAATTGCTTAGCAATAGAATTAAAATCCGTCGAAATGTTCCACCCAATCTATGAGGCACAACTTCTAACCTATATGAAGCTATTAAAAGCCCCAAAAGGACTATTAATCAATTTCAATTGTACAAATATTATTCACAATGGAAAAAGAACCTTTGTCAATGAATTCTACAGGGATTTGATTTAATCTTAAATATCCTAAGATCTCTGAGATGAAAAAAATATCCCAAAGGAAAGTTCTCTATAAAAAACTAAAATGCTCTAAAATGTCTAAGGTGTTTATCTAGCAAAAGATGATCGGCTAAAACTAAGATGTCTTAGATGGTAAAACCACCAAAAAACTAAAATGCCCTAAGGTGTCTTAGGTGATGCAAACTAACTACTAATAAACTAGCCTACTAATACTCCAACGGCACAATAGGTTCCTTCTTCGTCGTCGACATGATCATCATCGTTTGGAAGGTCTTCACTACTGAAATCTTACTGATCTTATCCATGATCAAGCGCTCATACGATTTAATATCGCTCACGTAAACCTTCAACAGAAAGTCTGCCTGACCTGTTACATGGTGACATTCCGTTACTTCCTTAATTTGGTTCACTTCATCCAAGAAAATCTGGATAGTATTGTTTTTGTGAAAGTCCAATTGGATCTGGATGAAAGTCTTAATGCCAAGACCTAATTTTTCTTCATCAACCAAAGCATGGTAGCTCTTGATATAACCAGACATCTCCAGTTTTCTTACGCGTTCTAAAGTAGGTGCAGGAGAAAGACCAATTTCTTGCGACAACAATAGGTTGGTAATCCTTCCATTTTCTTGCAACAACTTCAAAATCTTGAAATCTATTTTGTCCAGTTCTAGTGCCATATTTTTTGTTTGATTTACTCAAAGGTATAATAGAAAGCACAATCCACAAAATTTTATTCTAAAACTAATGTAAAAATTTAGAGAATATTTTATACAATTATTTTTAGATTTGTCTAAATTAAGAATTAGAATTCCAAAAATGCAATCATACACCGAAGAGAACTATCTGAAGATCATCTATCACCTCTCCGAAATCAGTCATCCGGTGCAAACCAATGCCATAGCCGAACGTATTCAAACCAAGGCGGCCTCTGTAACCGATATGATCAAAAAGCTATCGGAGAAAGAACTGGTGCATTATGTGAAATATCAAGGGGTAACCCTAACCGAAAAAGGGAAAGTTACCGCCATCAATATTGTAAGAAAACACAGGCTTTGGGAAGTATTCTTGGTTGATAAACTAAACTTTAAGTGGGACGAAGTACATGAAGTGGCCGAGGAATTGGAGCACATCCAATCTAACTTGCTCATCGAACGTTTAGACGAGTTTCTGGATTTCCCAAAGGTTGATCCACACGGCGACCCTATTCCCGACAAGCATGGCAATTTCGCGGAAATGGCTCTTGTGAAATTAAGCAAGCTTAAAAATGGCGACAAGGGCACTATTACCGGTGTAAGCGAACACTCTTCCCCTTTTCTAAAACATTTGGAAAAGTTAGGGCTTACGCTTGGCAAACGCATAGCAGTGGTTGATGTGGTTGAGTTTGATGGCTCGGTGGAGCTCCTGCTGGAACAGGAAAAACTAAATATTAGTAGAGAAGTAGCCAAACACATTTTAATTACCAAAAACTAATGGCCGAAAAACAATCCCTCAGCGAAGTACACCAGAGCGTAGCCACCCACCAAAGAAAAGGCTGGAGAAGAATATTGGCTTTTTTGGGACCAGCCTATCTGGTAAGCGTAGGCTATATGGATCCGGGCAACTGGGCAACCGATATTGCGGGGGGCAGTAAATTTGGCTATCAGCTCATTTGGGTACTGTTAATGAGCAACCTTATTGCCCTGTTGTTGCAATCGTTAAGTGCCCGTTTAGGCATTGTAAGAGGATTAGATCTGGCGCAGGCCTCTAGGAACACCTACCCAAAATGGGTCAACTTTCCGTTGTTTGTTTTGGCCCAAACAGCCATCATTGCCTGTGATCTGGCCGAAATTATTGGGATGGCCATTGGTTTGAACCTGCTTTTCGGGCTACCGTTGATATGGGGCATATCCATTACCATTTTCGACACTGTTCTTTTATTGTTCCTGCTCAATAAGGGCATGCGCAAAATGGAGGCTTTTATCGTATCCATGGTATTTATTGTAGGCATTTCCTTTTTGGCCGAAATGTTTATTGTACAGCCCTCGCTTGGCGAAATTGCCAAAGGTTTCGAACCTTCCATGTTAGGTGGCGAAGCATTGTATATTGCCATTGGGATCATTGGCGCTACCGTAATGCCGCACAACCTTTACCTGCATTCCTCTTTGGTGCAAACCCGTAAGTTCGAGCGTGACCGCAAAGGCATCAAGGAGGCGATCAAATTTAATTTTATTGATACGGCAGTAGCTTTAAACCTTGCTTTTTTTGTCAATGCCGCTATCCTGATCCTGGCCGCAGCTGCTTTTTACAAGAATGGTTTCCACGAGGTGGCCGAAATACAGGATGCCCATGAACTGTTGAACAATATTTTTGGCAACGTTGCTCCCGCCCTATTTGCCATTGCGCTGATCGCTGCCGGGCAAAGCTCAACCGTAACGGGTACCCTGGCCGGACAAATTGTAATGGAGGGCCACTTAAATTTAAGGATACAGCCTTGGCTACGCCGACTGATTACCCGTCTTTTGGCCATCGTACCTGCATTTTTCACCATTCTTTACTTCGGAGATGATGCCTTGGGCGGCCTGCTCATTTTAAGCCAGGTGGTATTGAGCCTGCAATTGGGTTTTGCCATTATTCCGCTTATCCATCTCAATTCCGATAAAAAAGAAATGAAGGAATTCGCCATTAAGCTTTGGGTAAAAATATTGGCCTGGTTAAGTGCGGCCGTAATTGTTGCGTTAAACATTAAATTGGTGATTGAGGAAATTGGTGGCTGGATCAAAGAATCTGGCCATGCCTGGTATATTTACGCCATTGTATTACCAGTGGCCATACTTGTTGCCCTGCTTTTGCTCTACATTTTCGTTTATCCCTTTGTGGGCCAAAAACAGCATATGGGCAATGTGCCCCATGGCGATGCGCTTTCCATAGGCCAGGTGGAGAAAATCAGTTACGAAAAGATCGGCATTACGGTCGATTTTTCTGAGAACGATAGAAAAACGATTCGCCATGCCCTGATCCAGGGAGGAAAGGGGGCCCATTACCACCTCATCCACGTGGTTGAAACTGCCGTTGCGCGCTACCACGGAAAAACGGCCATGGACCACGAAACACAGTCAGATATCGACAATCTTAAAAAGTATCAGGAAAACCTGGCCCAATTGGGCTATCAGGCTACCCCTCATATTGGTTTCGGCGGTGCCGCAAAAGCCATCGCCGAAATTAGCAATACCAACAACATTGAGCTTTTGGTAATGGGCGCCCATGGGCATAAGGGCCTTAAAGACCTTATTTTTGGCACTACGGTTGATTCGGTAAGGCATAAAGTGGATATACCCGTGCTCATTGTAAGGTAGGTTATTTAGGGGTTGGTTTTTTAGTTATTTGGTTCATTTGTTCATTTGTTCATTCAGTACCTACCACGTCACCTCGACCGTAGCGGAGACCGCGAAGCAGCTACGAAGTAAATTGAAAGTCAACGAAGTCAAATCTTTGGACTATGTATTGATGTTTCCGCAGATGGATTGGTTCATCGGTTCATTCATCATTCATCATTAAGCGTTAACAACTAACCATTCATCATTCCCACCACCCCTCCTCCTTTTCGTCACCTCGACCGCAGCGGAGAGGTCTTTCAACTTTGTCATACAACCCGTCCCGATCCACCGGGGAACGTAGCGAAAGGCCTCATTTATACCCCCGTGGAGATTCCTCCCTGCACTTAGAATGAACATTAAGGCCATCACCACATACATGGATAATCGGTCTTTCCTCATTAAGCATTAACAACTAACCATTCATCATTCCCACCACCCCTCCTCCTTTTCGTCACCTCGACCGCAGCGAAGAGGTCTTTCAACTTTGTCATCCAACCCGTCCCGATCCACCGGGGAACGTAGCGAAAGGCCTCATTTATACCCCCCGTGGAGATTCCTCCCTGTACTTAGAATGAACATTAAGGCCATCAACACCATACATGGATAATCGGTCTTTCCTCATTAAGCATTAACAACTAACCGTTCATCATTCATCATCATTTTCCCTCTTAAAGCTATCCCCAAGGCCAATTATTCCCCCACCGACCGCCCGATTTGTGATAAAATTCGAAAAATAGGCACTTTTTATCACAAATCGGGCGGTAGCCCGCTTTTCATTACCCTTTAATTTTGGTATAACCAATTAGAAAGGAGGTAACACCATTAACAGTTGAAACACATGCCTAGGCCCCAGCCCAGCCTAAACCATTAAAAATATCCGTGCAGATTTCGGGCTGCCAGGGAAATCTAAACCCTAACCGCCCGAAAACGGGCATCAAACAAAAATTACAATGAAAAGTAAATTAATGTATGGCCTTGCAGCGCTGCTATTGGCGTTCGGCCTAGTGCTTGGCTTAAGTGCTTTTAAGCAAAGCGCACCAAATAAAAAAGCACCTATGTATTGGTATCAAGTTTCATATGATGATCCTGTAAATTATCCAGATGGTTATATTAAATCGGGTACGCCTGTTTATGACCATGCAGAAAAGGAACAGGTTGAATCTCCTTGTGCTGTAGGAACCGAGCTAGATTGTTTAAGAGGATTTGATAGTCCAATTACCAATTTTCCAGACGGTACTCTTACTGAAAACAAAATTCAGAAACCTGCCAATTAGAAACATTGGGGTCGCACAAATGTGCTGCCCCAATACCTTAATCTGGCTTTAAATGTTCATCCCTACGATAAGCCTTCCTTAGCCATACTGCTTTACCTTGTAATATATCCTCCATTTGACTTTCATTGATATCTGAAGTAATGTAACGTACGACACCCCCTGGATCGACAATGATGATATATGGACTAGGCCCCAAATTAAACTGATGGAACATTAACGAATCATAGGCTATTGACAATTTGAGTTTTTCTTCTATCCTGTTTCTTTCGTACAGGAGTCTTATATCCTTATCATCACTTTTTTTGGTATATCTAGTGCCATTATACCCCACTAACAAAAAAATCACTTTATCTTGAAAATCAGCCTGCATCTGGCTCAATAAAGGCATTTTCTTCAAACATAACGAACAATATCTATTCCAAGCATATAGCACCGTCCATTTGCCCTTGAAATCGCTATTGGACAACCTAGATTTTTCATGATATTGAACATCAGAAAAATGAACCGTTGGCAACGGTTCATCTACAATGGGATAAACATTTTGGGCTACAGCCACAACAACAAATTGAATATATACAAATAAAACAACCACACTACTTTTCATGATTTTTACTAATTAAAATACCCTTCGTTTTGTGTCAAAAAAACATTCTTTCTTATCTCGCTTAATGGAATAGGATAAAGCTTAGCATAAGATTGCCAATTGGGATGCTTCTCTATCCCCAATATTTCGTCTGCCATCCCAGTTCTTTTGAGGTCCAGCCATCTCGTACCCCATTCGCAGAAGAACTCTATCTGCCTTTCCCTGTATATCTGCTGTATCAATTCCCTTTTTGATATAGCTGGCTTGGTTTCGCTAATCAATGCCAATCCAGCTCTGCCCCTTATCTTATCAATATCTTTAATTGCCATTTGTAAATTATCCAGCTCGGCACTAGCTTCAGCCCTTATCAAGTATAGTTCGGCTAGTCGCTGCACCACATAATGTTCGGTAACTGTTGTACCACTTCTTGTCCTATATTTATATGGATATACATAATTCTGCCAAGCCACTGAATTGTTTTTTGTCCACTCTGACCTACGCTTGTCGTTTGGCTCAAATGAATTAATTAAAAAGCTTGACAGTACATAATTTGGTCTAACTGTTGCACTTGATGGAATAAACGATGCACCCTCGGCCGTATTCGCATTTGGCTTCATCAATGAAAAGATAGTCTCTCTAGAATTACTGAGAAATACACTGCTTGGCAGCTCCAGCTGATACTTATTTGATTCAATGACTAAGGAAGCATAATGATAAGCTTCATTCCAATTACCCTGGTAGAGATATGCTCTTGCCAAAAGTGCATTAATTGCGTTTAGTCCCGGTCTATTTTTACTGATTTCCGGCTTATCGGCATAGGGCCAATCGTTTCTTGAATTTAATAGTTCGTCAATGATTTTTTCGATAATTCGTTTCCGGTCAGTACGGGGCATAACACGATTAGCTTCGTAATCGGTATGTTCGATGTAAGGTACATCGCCAAATAGGTTAGTCATGTAAAAGTAATGGATTGCCCTCGCATAGCGCATTTCCGCCATTAACTGTTTTACTACAGGCCTGCTTAGGCTTTTAGAATTAACCAAGCCCTCCATCACAGCGTTGATATGAAAAATATTCTTGTAAGGGTTATTCCAAAAAGTAGAAAGAATTGTTGGATTGTCGGCAAGTAGCGTATTGTTTTTAAAGGCATCTACCGTAGCGCTGGAACTTACATTTTGTAGTTCGTCCGAAGATAACCCCGCATACACCGTAATACCTCCATTGCAAAAAGTAAGACTTGCTGCCACCATCTGTGCGTATACACCTGACGCTGCAGATATAGCGGCTTGGTCCGTTTCGAAAATACGACTAAGCTCTGCCAAATTCTTTGGTGGGGCAACAGCGATGTATTTTTTACAGGATATAAAAACCTGAGTAAGGCCAAAAATGACCATTATTAGTTTAATTGTTTTCATGGCTTACATATTAAGTTGAATACCGAACACCATTGTACGCAATGGCGAAAGTTTATAAAAGTTTTGGGTTTCCGGATCCGCCCCGAGATAGTTGGTAATGGTAAACAGATTTTGCGCCTGCATATAAATCTTTAAGCCACCCAAAGACATACCACCAAACCGCATTTCCTTAAAAGTGTAGGAAAAATCTACGTTTCTTAGCTTGATAAATGAAGCATCGGCGTAGGAACCATCTGACTGCCGCAAATAACTTAGGGCTCCCGCTACCGCCCCACTTTGAGCGGTAAAACGTTGAATGTTGGCTATATCTCCAGCGCTCTGCCAACGTTGCAGTACAATTATAGGCTGGTTGTAAATGCGTCCGGGTACGGATGATGACAACTGATGAATATAACTCAATCCCAGCTGCTTTGTAAATTGGAAAAAGAAATTGAGCTCAAAGCCCCTATAGCTTAAATTTTGCTGCATTCCACCGGTATACTTTGGACTACGCTCCCCTATGTAACCATAATCAGCTGTATTTAACAAGCCATCACCATTTACATCCCTAAACTTATAAATTCCCGTTAGGGGATCAACACCAAGATAACTGAGTCCCTGTATTAGGTTGAGCGACTTACCAACAATATAGGTATTTCGGTAGCTTGAACTTTCTATATCTGGAAACCTTAACAGTTTGTTCCTATTAAAGGAGATATTAAATGACGTGCTCCATGTTAACACCTTATTTCTTATCCATTTTCCATTGAGCATCAATTCCAAGCCCTTATTTTGTACCAAGGCCGGAAAGTTCATGACTACCTGTGAAAATCCCGTTTGCGCAGGCAGATTGTAATTGATCAGTTGGTTGCCACTCCTATGTACATAATAGGCTGCTTCCAACATAAGCCTGTCTTTGAAAAAACCTAGATTTAGTCCAAGCTCCCATTTACGGATACGTTCCCAATTATAATTGGCATTAAATACACTTCTGGGGTAGAGCCCGGGCGTGCCATCGTAACTATTATTGGTGGCACTCCACAAATTAAGGTATTTGTATTCGCCAATTTGGTCATTGCCCGTAACGCCATAGCTGGTTCTTATTTTTCCGCTACTTAGCCAAGGTAGATTACGGCGTACTAAACTCTCATCTGCAAAAAGCCAAGCAAAACCAATTGCCGAAAAATTCGCCATCCGTCTGTTTGGCCCAAATCTGCTAGATCCATCCCTCCGTGCGGTAAAATTAATGATATATCTGTCGGCATAATTGTAATTGAACCTAGAAAAAAGGGCGCTATAACGATATACACTTTCTTCGTTGGAAGCTGTAACCGTTCCCGCCGCCGTAATAGTTTCCAGTAATAGATCAGAGTTATAATTTGCACCATATTGATAGCTCAGAGCTTGGCCCTTATGTTGCCAAACACCTCCCAAAAGAAAACTTATATGATGATGACCATGGTTCCAATCATAGTTGGCCCTTGGCTCCGCAATGTAGCTGCCCAAACTGGTATTGGCAAAAGAGGCGGAGGGCATAATCCCAAATAGAACAGTTAGGTTGGGATCTATGGCCGCTGTAGGCTTACTTGAATACTCATTGGTAACCAAACTATTATAACCTAAATTAAGACTTAGCTTTAATGCTTTTATTGGCATATAATCCAACACCATATTGCCTATCAGGTTTTGACTTAATGACCTAAACCTTTCTTCTCTCAATGCAAATGGATTAACAATATCGCTACCTAGCGTATTGTAAACTATTCCACCATCTGCCCACGCATAACTACCATCATCATTATACAACCTGATGTTGGGCGGCAGGGCCAAGTAACGGCTGGGGTCGTTACTTGGTAGCCGATTATTGTCACGGGCATAGCTTCCTGAGAATTGGAGGGCCAATTTTTGATCATGGCTTCTATGTGCAATGCTAAAGTTTAAGGAGCCTATTTGGTTGGCAAAATCCGGTGAAAAAACTGAGGTTTGTCTAAAATATCCAGCACCTATTCTAAAATTTGTTTGTGCATTCCCGCCGCTAATTGCCAGTTGCAATCTGTTATCGCTAGCATTATGGCCTACCAATTCTTTTTTAAAATCGGTATATCTATTATTATCCCATAACAGTACGTCCGGTGCATTGGCTAAGTTCATTGTCGCACCATCATTTTTAAAAGCCTCTCGTCTCATGGCCAAAAAAGATTCGGTATCCAACATCGGCATTGTACGTCCCACCCTGCTATGCCCCGTATAAGCCGTAATGTTATATCTGGTTTGTTGGCCATTGCTTCTTTTTGTGGTGATCAATACCACTCCATTAGCTCCCCTGCTACCATATATGGCCGTAGCATCGGCGTCTTTCAATATTTCAATATGTTCAATTTCTTGTGGGTTAATCATATTTAGTGGACTGAGCCCACCGCCCGCCGAGCCGAGATTTGCCGCCGACGTAAGTCGGTTGGTAGCATCATTACCCTGCTCAAAGGGCACGCCATCTATAATGAAAAGCGGGTTGTTTTTAGATAGCGAAAGGTCCAAGGCATTCTGGCCACGTATCTGCACATTAAAAGAAGCGCCTGCTACACCACTGGTTTGGGTTACGACCATTCCCGGCACACGTCCCTGCAGTGCCGACAGCACATTGCTTACGGGCTGCCGTCCTATATCCTCTGCCCTTATTGTTGTAATGTTGCCAGTAAGCAGTTTCTCTTTTACAGTGTAATAGCCAGCGTTGATTTCTACTTCATTTAATTCCGTCGTTTCTTCCACTAGTATAATCATTAAATTAGAGGCGCCTCCTTGGAAGGCCAAATTTTTCGTAGTATAACCAACGGCACTGCACACAAGACTGCCTTTGGGAATGTAGGTCTGGATATTGAAATGCCCCTCCTTATCGGTGGTGCCAACATTTTGTGCCGCAATTTTCAACGTTACGTTGGGCAGTGGTTGGCCTTTCCCATCTAATACCCTGCCTTTAAGGATATATACGGCTTGCCCATTTGCCCCAAAATTTAGGCAAAGCAGAGCCAGTACGCTCAAAAGCGCTATTTTTTTAATGATCATAAGTTTTTGGTTTAATGGTTACAGGCTGTAGGAAAAAAGCGGCCATAGCATTACTAACCTAAAAATATAGCCGCTTGTAGGCGCTATTATTCTGGGTTACGTTTTACCAAGCTGAGCAGCTTGGTATAAAGATGGGTAAAACGGTTTTTCATACTCGTATTTGGTTATACGAGTCTCCATGGAGCTTTAATAAAAAAGGGAGCGGCACTACCTCCAACCAGTCCCCGGGGTCTAACGCCCATAAACGTGATTTTCAACGATAGTGCCCACCCCCTCTTGTGCAAAGATAGCACAATACGGTAAGTGGGCATAATATATCGCTCTCCCGTTTATTATTTATTGTTAGACTTGAGGACGTGAGACTCTTTATTATACCTAAACTTTATACTTACCCAAATATAAAAATTAAAATCATTTGTTACAAGAACTTGTAACAAAAAATATTTAAAAAATTCCTGTATTTATTAAATGAATGAAGCAAGGGATAGAAAACGACTAGAGGCCTTTGGCGAAAATGTTAGAAAAATAAGGGAAAGGCTTAAACTAAGTCAAGACCAAGTAGTTGCTAATTGTGATGTTACCAAAGGAAACTTAAGTAATATTGAAAACGGTAACAAGGATTTTAATTTTACGACGCTGTTAGAGATTGCAAAAGGCCTAGGTGTTCACCCTAAAGAATTACTGGATTTCTGAATAAACAAGACTTAGAATTAATATTATCTAAGCAACAAACTAATAGCAAAACCTAAAAAACAACTTATCACCAAAGCAATAGCTATTTCACCCCAAGTGTAATAGGCGTTGTTTTCCTTCGAAGCAACTAGAGAAAATAAGTCAGAAAGAATTTTTCTTAATGTTTCCATGGTAGATAGAATAAACTAAATATAAGAAATAAACTCTCTCCAATTAAAACTATGCTACAGGAATTAAGCCCATTAGTATTCGGTATAATTACAATAGCTATATCAGTAGTAGCTTTGGTATATTCAATTAGATCATACAAGCAGTCTCACAAAATCAATAATGAAAACATTCTTTACCAAGAAAAAATAAATGCTTACAAGGACATAATGTATTCTTTAAGCGATTTACTGAATACCATACAATTATATCTTCAATTAACCGAGGAAAAAATAAAGCAAAAAGCCCTAAAAGAGGAGGATATAGAAGAAATAAGTGAATTTACAGATGAAATAGACGATAAAGTAAATGAATTTGACAATGTGGTAAAAGCTAACTCCTCGATTCTTCCCAACAAAATTTTAAACAAATTGGACTACTTAGTTTTTGAGCTATTTGATGTTAAGCCTTTAATTGATTTAGAAAAATACGAAATCCCAATTTACGAAAAATCATTAGACACATTTTATGAACAAGCTGGCATACTTGTAGATGCATTCAGAAAAGATTTAAATACAAAAGCCCTTAATCAGACTTTATTCAAGAGAATAAAAAGAAAATAACATCTCTTATTGTAATCACCTATTTATAATTAAAACTCTTAAAATGACATACAATACTATACCTGATTTATTAAGAAGAAAAGCTGTTCAAGCTATTTTCAATACCAATACCATGAATGCTGCTTGGCCTACATGGTTAAATATAATTCAAAATAAACTTGGAAATAATTATACTGAAAATGATATAATTAATTTGGGTGATCATCTTGCAGAAATTTTTCAATCTACTTCCGTGACAGGGAGAGACCAAGCAGCTCTTTCAAGTGGTGGTACTGCATGGGAATCTCTTGTATGCTGGTATATCAATTTATGCACAGTTGGGAGTAGAGTGGTTGCTATAAAAACCATGAGCATGGTCCCCAAACCTATACAAGATGCAACCACAATAAATTACTCAAACTTTGCCTGTAATACCGAGTCAGATATTACAGTAGTTATCTTTCCTGATGCTTATGACTATAATACTGATATAAATCATCTAGTAATAAATGATGCCTCCGGAATCCCGATTCCAATTACAAAGCAAGGGAAACTTAATAACTCTATTTTAGATTTTTTAACAGAAAGAGATTTCGCACAAACAGAAATAGGTATAATTCAATGTAAAACTAACTGGAATGACAATGCCCAAATACCAATGCTTTGGGACATGATATATTCTGCTGGAGGCTTTAGAGGAAGAAATATAACAATAGGCCGCAATAACTTTAGTATACAGAATGCACCAAATTTTACTTACTCATTTGTAACTGTACCATCTAATTCAAGAGCTAATTATAACCCTCAATCTGTCGCAGTAAAACGAGTAACTAATTTATCAGGTGGGAACTACTGGGGAAAGGCAACTACTCTTGGGGTTGCCAGATCTATTAAAGAAATTTTTAACAACAACTATTCTTCCGGCTCACGGACAAACTTACGCAATGATTTAAGAAATGCATTAAATGAACTAAACACTAACGGGGACTTAGATTATTTTAAGATTTAAATATAATCTATTTTAGATGCGCAATAATAGCATCTTCTAATTCAGACTTATGTATAAAGTGGATATTATCTAAATTAGGTAGCCTTTCCAATAATATTTCTCTTAATTCTTTTTCGTTCTTTGCATAAGAGTAGAACACAATCCTGATGGTTTTATTAGCTTCGAAAGAGCGTATTTTTTCGATTATTTCGTCCCCATTTACATTAGGTAGATTATAGTCGACGCAAACAAGTTTTAAAGCTAAAGCAGAAAGCTCGAGACCAGCCTCATTTTCAAAGTCCTGTAGGCTAACATAATGAAATGGATTTATTTTATAACCCAAGTCAACTGAATCTACATCAAAATTTTTCAATATCCCTTCTACAAACTTCGTATCATCTTCAATCCACAGTATGTCGTGTATAAGCATTAATATAATTAGTTTAGTTTAACAATAAATTCAGTAAGCTGCTTATTATCAGAATTATACAATATATCATTACCAGACTGATTCAACATCTTTTTTATATGATACAAGCCTATGCCTGAGCCTACAGTAGTTGTAAATCCAAAATTAAACAAATTTCCAATATGTTCTTCTTTAATTCCATTTCCATCATCCGAAAATGAGATAAAAAGGCTTCCCTCTTTTATCAAAAACGAAATATAAATATTTTCCGCAGAAGCTCTTCTTGAATTGCTTATTAAGTTATCAATTACGATATTGAGTTCTAAAGGTTTTATTCTACTATTAAACTTCGTTCTTCTATCGTTTGTAAATATAATATTAGGTTTTTGGTTAGAAACCAAACCCAGTATATTTTTAATATACTCTATAATATATTCAACAACATCCAAATCGATTTCCTCAGTATATAATTTAAAATTTGCTTTAGATGCAAATCTAGATATAGAAAGAATTTTTTTGTTTTCAAACAAAATATATTCTAAAATAGAATACAATTCAGAATCAATATTTAAGTCTCCCTTTTTATATCTTTTAAATGCATATTTTAATTCGTTATCTATATTTTTTGAAGATATACCGGCATGATGCAACAAACTAACGACCTCTTCATGATCTTGAGATTTAATAGATTTCAAAAATAGATTTTCGCTTTCCTTCTCTTCCAAAGCCTCCTTGGCTTTATCCTCTGCTATTCTAGATTGTTCCAATGCAAACAATAGCTCCTCCACTCTTTTTTCAGTTGTATTAGCAACACTAAGAATTTTATCATTCCCAGTATCCTTTGCCATCTTAAAAAGATTTTTAATTAATGAAGTTACGCTATCTTTTTGGCTGTCATTTATTATACTTAAAAAATTCTCATTATATTCAATATCTATAATATCACTATTGTTAGTTAATTTAGAAACAAGTGTAGTAATCCTGTTATTAACTATTTCCTTATCGTTTGTGTTTAAATTGTCCTCAACACTTAAGAATAAACCATTACCCCATTTTTGCACATCAATGACATACTTCTCCAATCGAACAATTGCCTTATCCCAAACAAACTCTTTAAACAACAAATACACATCATTTATAATAAACCCGCTACCTCTACTTGATGTCTCAACAAAACCTTTGTTATCTCCATTAATTTCAATTCGACCTATGACATCTTTATTTCCAATATAAAGGGTAGGTTTTTGAGCCTTTCTTGAATCCAGTCCTAATGTATCTTCATCCGATTCTCCAAATGGATAAATTCTTATGTTGTTTTTGTAGAGAAATATAGAACCATAATCTTTAGTATTAACTCCCATTCTATGACTGAATGTCAACTTTGCTGATTTATTTAAATAGAAAATCTTAACATGTATATCATATAGCGACGAATATGTATTTTTTTCCTGTATTTTGTAAATACTTGTACCTCCATCTAAAAGCTCTGTAGTAATGGTCTCACCATTTTTAGAGATTGAAACATCTATACTTGACGTTTTAATCTCTAAAGCTTCAAATATAAAATTCTCTACACCTCTCTCTACAATCCCCAAATCTTTACACGTCAAGAATATTTCAAAATCTTTAATTTTATCTCCTGGGTGAATAAGTTTAGCTAAAGAATTATATAATCGCTCTATTTTTTTATCATGCCAAAAGCTCCTTAATTCTGTAATTTCTAAAATAGTGCCATGTCTTAAATTACTTTCAAGTTTGCTAATAGATTTATGGGGTATTTCTATAGTTACGAATTGATGGCGTAAGTTTCTTTCAAATTCTTCCCAATCTGTATCTATTATTTCAACAAACTGAGATTCTTCCTTAGATGTATAAAGTCTAAGCTTTCTGCCAAGTCTATCACATGAAAAACGACCTATTCCTTTGGCTCCTGCAAAGGCTCTATGTTGATAAATTTTATCTCGATAATCTTCATCTTCAGTCCCTTCTTTTTTTGCTGAATAGGCAACAAACAACCATTTATTTTCGATATCCGATAAGCTCATTCCTTTACCGTCATCTTTAATAATAATCCTTGAATGCTCTTTATCAAATAAATTTTCAAAAATTACATCAACCCTCTTAGCATGAGCGTCATAAGCATTTTTGACTAATTCAAAAATTGCAATTTCGTCATCAGTAATTAGTTCCCTTCCTAAAATATCTTTTAGGCCGGAACTAACTTGAAAATGTAATGTATCTTCTTTTTCTATCTTTGACATTTTAGGCAATTTATTCAATATTTTTTAATATTTCCATAGCTACTGCCCTAGCCATTAATGGTGGCACAGCATTACCAACCAATGTATATTGCGGAACTTCACTTTTCCTCTTATCACCACCTGTAGACCTTTTCCCTTGAAAAACAAAGGAGTCATCAAAAGATTGAAGACGGGCCATTTCTCTTACCGTTAAAGAACGAGGGCTAGAGAAATGTATATAGTCATCGGGGATAGTTAGCACAGTAGGGCTTTGCTCCGAAGCCTTAAGAACATTATAATTTCTTTTATCAGAATCTATCCCCTTATCTTTCAATACTTGTTTAGCAATATCATAATTACCTAATTCCAATATAGATTTAAGCCTTTCTACCACCTCCTTGTTTTGTTTGCTAGTTTTATGATTGTGGAGCGGCGCAGCTAGCTGTGTTTTAGCATCGTTAAGTTCATGTGCATATCTAACATAAAATGGACTTTTTGCATTAGAAAAACGTCCATTTAGACGCCCCTTTCTGGACCATTCAGCATATGTAAAGCCACTTTTATTTGCTTCTCCATTAATAGCACGTTTTTTAAGCAATGCTTTCATTGCTTTTGTGCTTCCATTATATTTTTGATTTAAATCAATCTGCTCGTAGTCAAATTTTTCCTGATCATTACCTATAAAATCTAAATCATATAGGGCCTCAAACACGGTTACTTTCTCATCTTGACCAACAGTAGCAGGTATATCTGTTATTAGCTTTTGATCTTTTCTACAACCTATAAAAAGTACACGCTCTCTATTTTGCGGAACTCCATAATCCGATGCTAACGCTACAAAAGGGGCCTTAATATTGTATAAACGTATCTGATTTAGGATACGCAAAAGCTCATCCTCCTTTTCAACATTTTTGGCAAACTTATTCAACTCCTCCACACATTCATCAAATGAATAGTTGTATACCTCAATAGCTTTAATAATCTGATTAACCTGTTCCACATAATCAAAAGGCGGATTTAACTGTCTAAATGCAGTTTCTATTTTTTCTATAATGGTTTCAGGTTCTATAGAAGTAAGGAAATCATCGAAATGTGAAGCAAACGCATCATTATCTAAATTACAATAAGCCTTTTCAGCAATTACTTTTTTACGGATGTAAATAAGTTCGTTTGACCTCTTCAACAAACTAAAACCATGTCTAATGGTGCTAATATTTGGATTATTTTTACTAGCTTTTAAATCACATATTTTAGGGGTTATATTCTTAAATTTGCTTTCTAAATTTTGAATATACTTCTCCTTCAACTGTTCGAGCTCCTGATCTAGCGCTTGTTCGAACAAAAGGCGTTGATTAAAACACTCTAAAATAAAACCATTATCCTTATCCGTTTTTTTTAGAGAAGCTATAAAATTGATTAGAAGATGATACTCCTCTAAATCAACTATAGACCTAATCTCTTGCAATATCATTTCACGAATTCGCCCTCCTTCTTTAGTAAGTATCCCCTTAACATTTTCCATCACAAAATACTTCGGCCTTAATTGCTTAATCACATTAAGATAATGAGCAAAAAGATCATCTTTTTTATCAAATTTCTTACGCTTTCCTGCTAAACTAAAACTTTGACAAGGAGGTCCTCCGCATACAACATCAACCTCTTTATCTTGTATTCTCTTTACCAAATTATCCAAGAAGTCCGGTTCAGTAATATCTTGCCTTAAAAATTGCGCATCAAGACCTAGTTGATAATTATATCTGGCTATATGAGTAAGTTCACAATTCTCGTTTATATCACTACCTAATAAAAAATCATATAATTTGTTATCATGTTCTGCCTGCAAAAAGCCTTCACTAAAACCACCAGCTCCAGCAAAAAGATCAACCAATGTAATTTTCTGTTTATCCTCTAAATAAGCCTGTTGTTCACAAATTATCTTTACATCTTGATTTGACTTCCGACTATCAACCAATGATTTAATCTTCTCTTTAATATTTGTCTCTGTTAATTGGGAATGCGGTGTATTATCTATATGCTTTTCTACCTCTTGCTTTAAAAATAAGAGATACTTGTTAACGGATAAATGATCAGCATTAGTTTCTTTAACCATTTGATTTTCACTATCCCAATCAGTTTTAACAATCTTCTCACAAGTTGACACTTTAATTTGGGCATCCTTTTGCCTAATTACCAAATGTATAGGGAATAAACCCATTTTGTTAGCTTTACTGTCTAAATAGAATTTTACACTCACCATGTTACGAACAAATTTACGGACACGGACAAATTTACGGACAAGAAGTATAATTCCAAATATTTTACTAACAATAATGCGGAATTACATTTGTGATTATTCGAATAAGATGTTTAAGCAAATAGCTAGTCTATCAAAAGATAAAGACTTAATAAATCAGTTTCAATAAGCTTCTCGGAGAAAAGAGCCAATGATATAGTAACAACACTCATACGAGCACTACTAATCAAACAGAATCATTATTTATCTTTCTAAACAAGAATTCATAATTTAAACGTAACCGTTGCGCAGTAAATTCAAATTTTTCACTAATAGCAATACAGTAAACCTTAGTATTCTTAACAAGCTTATTTAAAGCATCTACATCACCTATAGCTCTATTGATTTTCTTATGATAGTAAAAAAACTCTTTTTCATCCATTATTAAATCTAATGGCCTTCTATTGCGAGTTTCAAAATCTATTACAGAAAGAAAATAATCCTTTATTTTGTTCAAATCTTCAGAATCGCCATTTGCAAAACATTTCTCATAAAATTCGCTCCTTACATTAAGCCACATCGTTAGTTTGTGATTAACTGGCTGTTGCTTACGTAGTTTCATATTTACATCGCCTGTTGCTTCGAAAGCATCGTTAAAATTTATGTTTAATCTATCCATGATTGTGATAGTCTCAGGTAGAAAGCTTGCTATAATTGGAAACATTCTTTCTTGCTCAATTCTAATGGTTGATAAAGATTGGTACAAATTATCGAAAGCCTCTATTCGCTTGGTTCTTCCCTTAATATTTTCTAAACCAACAAAAAAAGCTTTAAAACTATTATTGTAAGAGATATCCTTATAATTATCTAAGGCAGAACAAGGACGTACATGTGCATTAAAATTTGGGCCACCCTTAACTGTAACCAGACTCTCAAACTTCCTTAAACTTTCAGCTTGCTCAACCAAATAGCTTTGAAAAATCAGATAATTTCTGCGAACAATCTCTCTTATGGTTTTTCTTTCTCTAAATCTTGCTATCGCTTTGATAGTTTCATTAATAATAATCCCTAAACTGAAAACAGTTAATGATACAATAATCGTTGCGGTTGGGGTCTTTTCAATTCCCAAGTATTTGGAAAGCCAATCAATAAATCCGCTCATAAAAAGTCTTAACGTTGCTTATTAATTTCAATTATCTCTTATACAACTTTTCCCTATGCCATTCCAAAGCTTCCTTTGCAGGATAATGGTTTTGCTGTTGAGGTAATAGTATCTTTCTTCCTTTTAATGCACTAAGCGCATAAGGATGGTTCCTGTCTTCGGTTAAATGCTCAGACACTAAAATACGATAGTTTTCATCAATGCTGAGCAGGCCGCGATCAAAAGCACGGTGCATGTTAGGGCAAAGCGCAATGCCATTGGTTACCTTATCATTGTGGCTATGGCTAAAAGGTATAATGTGGCAAGCATCAACAAAGCTATGCCTATAGATACTACCTAGGCTCATACCGGTAAAGCTGCATTGCTGTTGGTAAAGTCTTGGTACTAGGCGTTTAAATAGGCCATTGCGTACAAATACATCTTCTTCGGTGTATTTACTGATGTGCTTGTATTTAGCTTGGGGCTCCTCCAATAAATCTAAAGTTTGCTCAATCAAATAACCTTGCCCCTGCTGTTTGGCATGGAGAAGGTTATTTTTAGTTTCCGCGAAATAAGTATTTAGCAATACCTGTTTTAAATGGTTTCGGCTTACAGCATCATTTAACAACAGCCACAAATCGGCAGCTAAGTAACCATACTGGCAAACACTGGCCAATACATTTACAGATTTGATATGGGCATTAATTTGGCAGCCGGGCACAGGCTGTAAAAACCAATAGCCTTGGCCTTCGGCCCTTTCGTTTTGCAGGTAATAAAAGGGTTGGGTAAAATCTTCTTGGTGCGGCGTAGTTACCAATAAAAGCCAATTTTCTTTAAAGGTACCCACCAATTGAGCATCTGCAAACACGCGGTTATCGGCAACCACGCCTTTTTCTATCAGCTCAATAAGACTTAGCAGCAAAATGGGTTTATGCGGTGCGGCACCATATTTGGTACCGCCACGTTTAAGACGTGCAAAAGCTTTGGCGTATTTTTGGAGCGCTGGGTTTAACAATTGGCAATTAATTAAGGTCTTGCTAAAGTATCAACAAAGCTCGTGAAATGCAAATAGCAGACACCTGGCCTCACCTCAAACTATACCTCAACCCCACAAAACCCCTGATGCCCTGATTAGGTGCATATACATAACTGGGATCAAAAGTTAAACCATAGGGGTTATTGGGTGTAGGCAGGGCATTGCCTTGGGGATCAAACTGCACCTGGCGATCAAAGGGATCGTGGCTACGGGCAATAATAAAGGGATTGTTTTTGGTAGGCTTAAAGTTGAGCAGGTTTTTTACGCCGCCATAAACCTCCAGGTTTTTAAAGCCGCGGTACACCAATTGGATATTCTGCAGGCTCCACACGGGCGAGTAGGGCTGGCGGGGATCCAGATCGCCCAGCAAGGGCAGGCGCATGGGGCCGTAAATATTTCCGGTATAGTCAATGCCCAAATTCAGCGCATTGATCAGGTACGATACCGACCAAGTGCCCATCCATTTTTCGGTAAGCATTTGCTGTGTTTTTTGTCCATCGGCTACCAAGCCAACATCCTGCAAGGTAATGCCCGCATTCAGTTTTAGTCCAAAGTTTAAGGTCACATCAAAATTCCCGGTCAGGCCCTTGCTTACCGCATAGCCGCTAAGGTTATTGTAGCGGATCTGGTTAACGTTGGTTTCATAATCGGCCACAATGCGGTTACTGAAATGGGTGTAAAATGCCGAAACATCAAGAGTGAACGTGTTTCCGCTTAAATCGTACATTTTTTTAAGGTAGTTGAGGTTCACGTTGTACGTTTTCTCGGGCTTCAAATTCTCCTCGATCACTACTTCCCTAGCGCCAGTTAAAGCGGCATGGTCTTCGGTAAAAATATTCACTACCCTAAATCCAGTGCCGGCATTGAGCCTCAGGATGCTGCTTTCGTCAAAATTGATCTTATACGCAAAGCGAGGGGTAAAAATATGGCCGTGTGCAGAGTGGTAATCATAGCGCATGCCCAATAAAACCGAATGTTTTTGGTTCAACTTAATTTCGTCCTGTACAAAAGCTCCTGGCAGGTACACCTTTTCGGGGCTGTTCCCATTGTCGAAGAAAGTAGCTGGCGTATTGTCGTCATAATAAGTATAACGAAAGGCCGTACCCAACAGCAGATCGTGGCTACCCATTTTTTTGTCCCAAGTGAGCTGCGAAAAGGCAATATTTTGTTGGGCAATGTATGAGGTTTCTCCGTACCTACTATCCTGATGGTGGCTCGTTAGCGAAAAGGCCAAAAACATCCTTTCCTTAAATGGCAATTGATAGTTTCCCAGCAATTCAAAGCGCTTGGTGTAAATACTTTCGCCATATATATCACCACCACCCCTGTACTGCTTTGTCCAATTCATTTGCCCGCCCCATCTGTCTTCATATAAATACCTTCCGGCTAATGAGAACAACCTATTTTCACGCCTATTGAAATTCCATTTCTGAAAAACCGAAATCCTATCCTGCAGGGTCACATCGGTAAAGCCATCGTGGTTGTCATCTACCCTGTTTCCATATTTAAAATAATTCACCCCAGTTAAAAAACTTACCTTGGGAGATAAACGGGCCTTAAACCCCAGATCAATATTGTGCTCCAGATAACTGGTGGTCATCAAATCGGCCGTAAACTTTGCGGCCCGGCCCACATCTTTGGTAATGATATTGATCAACCCGCCTACCGCTTCGCTACCATAAAGAGATGATGCGGGGCCTTTTACCACCTCAATGCGATCTACCAATGAATTGGGAATGCCCGATAAACCATACACCGTAGATAAACTGCTCACAATGGGCATCCCATCAATCATCACCATGGTGTAAGGCCCTTCCAAACCGTTGATATGGATATCGCCAGTGTTGCAGATGTTACAGTTAAGCTGTGGCCTAACGCCATTGATATTCTGCAGGGCATCAAAAATGCTTGGGGTAGGATTTTTTTGGAAGAACTTGGCCGTATAAATTTCCACAGGCACTGGACTTTCCAAACGATTGACCTCTTTTTGTGTTCCTGTTACCACTACTTCCCGCAAGCGCTCCTTTTGTTCGGCCAGATCGAAATGCAAAACCGTATCTGACGAAATTTGCACGGTATTCAGCTGTGTTTGATAGCCCAAAGCTGATATTCTGATTTGATATTTACCAGCATGAAGGGCCACAAAGCCAAAATTTCCTTCGGCGTCGGTCTGTGCAGAGCGCTGTAGCTCTATAATGCGCAGGCTGGCCTTGGCTACAGGCATTCCGTTGCTTTCCACTTTACCTTTCAGCACTATATCTTGAGCATGGACATTTAAAAACAATAATAAAAGTATCAAGAAAGGTAAAGTCTTCTTCATCATCAAAGTGATTAGCTATACAAAAATATAAATTTAGACAAATCTAAAAAATAATTTAATAATCATAAATATTTAAATTAAAAAAATCTAAACCAATATACTAACGCAACATTATTGCAAATATAAAATTACATTCATAAAATGCAACAACATTGCAATAAAACAAAAATGAAAAGATGCTGTTACTTATAGCCCACAATTGTTGATATTTGCAGTTATGCCTAACGATATACAGATAAAGAATAAGCGAGCATTTTTTGATTACCACATTTTAGACAAGTATGTGGCGGGCATTGCTTTGCTTGGCACCGAAATAAAATCGATCAGACAGGGAAAGGCCAATTTAACCGATGCCTTTTGCATGTTCATCAGCAATAGCCTTTACATTCGCAACCTTCACATTTCCGAATACAGCCACAGCTCTTTTTATCATCATGATATTAAGCGGGACCGGGTGCTGCTATTACAAAAGAAAGAATTAAGAAAATTGAGGTTAAAAGGAGAAGAAAAAGGTTTCACCATTGTGCCCCTACGGATCTTCATTAATGAACGTGGTTTTGCCAAGGTAGAAATAGCATTGGCCCAAGGTAAAAAGGAGTTCGACAAACGTGATACCATTAAGGAAAGGGAAAGCAAACGGGAGTTAGACCGAGCGATGAAGTTCTAAATAGAAATGAGAGAATGAGAGAATGATTAAATTTTGAGTAGTTCCAATTCATTTTCTCATTTAGTCATTCAAAATTCAATCACTCACTCATTCAAAATTTTATTATACATGAAGATAGTTTTTATGGGTACGCCCGATTTTGCGGTAGCGTCTTTAGATGCGCTTAAGAATGCAGGGTTTGAGATTGTGGGCGTGGTTACCGCAGCAGATAAGCCCGCTGGACGTGGTCAAAAATTAAGTGAAAGCGCTGTTAAAAAATATGCCGTTGAACATGGATTAAAAGTTCTTCAGCCTTTAAAGCTTAAAGACCCCACATTTATTGAAGAACTACAAGCTTTAAAGGCAGATCTTCAGGTGGTAGTGGCATTTAGGATGCTCCCAGAAATTGTTTGGAAAATGCCTGCCAAAGGTACCATCAACTTACATGGTTCTTTGCTGCCTCAATATAGAGGGGCTGCGCCAATTAACCACGCAATCATTAACGGTGAAAAGGAAAGCGGCGTAACTACGTTTTTCCTTAAACAGGAAATTGATACAGGCGATGTAATTTTTTCGGAGAGCACCCCAATTACCGAAGATGATACCGCGGGCACATTGCACGATAAACTGATGAATATTGGAGCCAAACTGATCGTGAAAACGGTTAAAGCCATCGAAAATGGCGATTATAAGGAAGTACCGCAGCCCATGAGTGCAGATTTGAAAATGGCACCAAAAATTTTCAAGGATTTTTGTGAGGTCAATTGGCACCAGGATAACCAAACGGTATTTAACCACATCAGGGGTTTAAGTCCATACCCTACCGCGTTCACCTTTTTAAATGATAAAACTTTGAAGATTTTCAAGGTGGAAAAAGAAAATGTTTCTCCCAAGGTAAATCCAGGGGCCTTTGAAACAGATGGAAAAACTTTCCTGAAATTTGCCAGTAACAATGGCTATATCAAATTGTTGGAACTACAGCTCGAAGGCAAAAAAAGAATGATGGTTGACGAGTTTTTAAGAGGCGTTAGACTATAAACCGCTAACAAGTTTCCCAAAAGTATATTTGGGAAACTTGTTTAATTCTCATTTATTTAAGGTTATAAGCATCTATTGCCCTTTCGATATCCCTGTTACCCGATGCCTGCATTAGATAGCCTCCTAAAGCCAAACCTCCACCTACTCCCAACAATACAACACTCCCTACATAACCATTAGCACTCGTCCTTTCAAAAGAAGCGCTATTCATTTCTTTGTTCCCGGTACTTACAAAGTTAATCAGACCTGCTAAAATAGCGGCTCCCGCAGCTACGTACATAACGGTGCCACCCTGCTTACGTTTCCTATAACTTTCCAAAAAATCAAGACTTTTGGGGTTGTCGGCCAAATCCATTTTCAAGCTAGCATAGCTTACTTTTTTCACATCTGAATAGCCTTTGTTATAAAACAACCTGGTAGAAATTGCCCGGGGTCCCCTGTCCCTAAATCGGTAATGGTTAAATTCATACGGCACAGGATCATAAGCAACCTCTTGGTAAAGATTGATTTTACCTTTCACAATTCTTTCCGAAAAAGCATTGACAGCGAAAAGACTGGTCTTTCGGGTATTGGCAAAGAAACCATCTTCATTGTTAAAGAATTTTACCTGTTCCAAGGGAACTCTTCTAGAATCGGCCCGCAATACCCACGAACCGGCAAAATCAGATCGTAACCTGATTCGATCTGCATGAATGACAGAATCGGAATTGAGATAGATAAAATTTCTGGATTCGTCCGTTTGCGAACGAGCGTTCAGGGCATAGCATGCCATGACGATCATGAGTAGTTTTTTCATATCGATTTACATTTGTGTGTGTAAAACAAGATACAAAAATTTTATCCTGAAAAATCTATAAAAAAATAAACGACAATGTAATTTATTAGCGATACAAGTAAATGCTCAAAGAAAATTACAGCGAGTTTAACTTTGTACTCAAGGCTTTGGCTACTTCATTAAAATAACGTTTTCTTCCGTAGCCCATTACCCATCTGATGCCACTAACGGCATTGGTTACAAAAACCTCTTCAGCTTCATTTAATATTTGGGGGTTAATTTGCGCTTCAATTAATGGCAATTGGTTTTGCTTCGCCAATTGCATCACCACATTCCTCATTACACCGGCCACGCACCCTTCTGAAAGCGCAGGGGTATAAATTTGTCCTTGATATACCACAAAAACATTCGAGCTGGTACTTTCGCACAGGAAACCATTTTGATTAAGCAGCAAAGCCTCATCCAAGCGGTGCTGCTTTTGATATAGCCCTGCCATTACATACAATAAAGCATTGGTGGTTTTACAATTTGAGAGCTTATTGATAGGCTTAGGGATTTCATCATACACATCAA
Source organism: Pedobacter sp. (assembly GCF_039594775.1). Lineage (GTDB taxonomy): Bacteria > Bacteroidota > Bacteroidia > Sphingobacteriales > Sphingobacteriaceae > Pedobacter. The sequence continues at coordinate 183,421 of NZ_JBCNMT010000006.1, forward strand.
CAATCAAGCCCTTGGTATTGAGCTCATACGCTGCATTGGACAAAGCAGAGGCTTCCAAAAGATATCCCACTTTATTACTTTGCGGCGTGTAAAGTCCTTCCCCATTACGATAGATGGTTAAACGAAAACGAGCATTGCCATGAATTTTATTTTTTTTGGCCAGTTCTGATGTCTTTTGTTTTAAGAAATAGTCATCCAATAAAGTGTAACCTTCCATTTTTAACGCCTTCATTCCTGCATGCAACCTATCTGCGTGAAGTTCTGGGAACTTTAATTTTCCGTTACACATGCGCATCGATTCAAATAAACCATCTCCAAACTTGAAGCCCCTGTTTTGGGCCTGCAAAAGTGGAGCATTGCTCTCATAAAACTGGTCGTTAAATAAAATATATTGCGACATCTAAGACTGAGGTTGTACTAGGTAATTACGCCATTTGGTTAAAACAGAATCAAAATCTGCTGGCAGCGGTGCCTCAAACTCCATATATTGTTGTGTAGTTGGGTGTATAAAGCCCAAGGTCTTTGCATGTAAGGCTTGCCGCGGCATCAAATCAAAACAATTGGTCACAAACTGCTTGTATTTAGAAAACGTAGTGCCTTTTAAAATCTTATCTCCACCATAGTTCGCATCATTAAAAAGTGGATGGCCTATATGTTTCATGTGCGCCCTAATTTGATGGGTACGTCCGGTTTCCAATTGGCAGCTCACCAAAGTAACATAATTCAAACGCTCCAGCACTTGATAATTTGTGACCGACCACTTGCCTTTTTCTTCATCGTCGTAAACATCTTGGATGATGCGGTTTTTTAAACTTCGTCCGATGTATCCTTCTATCCTACCATCATTTTCAATATCGCCCCAAGCCAAAGCAATGTATTTACGGGTAATGCTGTGATCAAAAAACTGTTTCGCCAACTTGGTCATGGTAATTTCGTTCTTACTGATCAGTAACAGACCGGAAGTATCTTTATCTATACGATGCACTAAGCCTGGCCGACCGTCGTTACCTGGCAAAGTAGGCAATTGGTCAAAATGATAAGCCAATGCATTCACCAATGTACCCGTATAATTATTATAGCCAGGATGCACCACCATACCCGCCGGTTTATTTACAACCAACAGGTCATCATCTTCGTAAACAATATCCAAAGGAATATTCTCTGGGTAAACCTCCGTATCACGAGGTGGTTGGGCATAAACAATGGAAATTTCGTCCAAAGGTTTTACCTTATAGCTAGCCTTAATGGTTTGCTTGTTTACCAACACATTACCCGCATCAATAGCATTTTGTATCCTGTTTCTAGAGGCATTTTCAATGCGGTGCATTAAAAACTTGTCAATTCGCAACAACGACTGTCCTTTATCAACGACAATATTAAAATGCTCAAATAAGTCCTGTTCCTCCTCTTCCTGCCCTATTGCGAAATTTTCCATGTTGCAAAAATAAATTATCAAATCGACATTCCTTTAAAACAAATTGGCTTATTTATTGTAGTGTAGGTGGAGAATTCAAATTGTGCGTATGAAAAGCTTTACTCAAAACCTTAAGATTGTAATGAATTTTTTTCCATATTTAATTAGAAAAATATATTTTCGTGTCTGAATATCAAACAAATAAACATGGAAAAAACATTTCGGGCGCTAAGAAACACAATTGTTCTTAGCGCTTTTTTATTGCCATTTAATTTGATGGCACAAGATGAGGTTGGTGGCGTTTTTAAGGGAACTCCAGCGGATGCCGGTAAATTAGCTGGCGCTTACCTCTTACCTGCAACTACTGGATTTGGTTTAGGGTTAAACTCAATGTGGTACAGTTCAGCAAAAGCTAAAAATTTCTTACGTTTTGATTTAAGGATTACCGCTTCTGCCGCTTTCGTTCCTGCAAAGGATAAAACATTTGATGTTACTAAATTAGGTCTCACTAGCATGGCTCCAGTAGCTGGCGCTAATGTAAACTCTCCTACTATTGCCGGGCCAGAACAAGATGGCACCAGAATGCAGGTAGGCAATGATCCTAGCAAGCAGTTTAACTTACCTGAAGGTATTGGCGTTGGTGTAGTACCAGCCCCTCAGGTGCAATTAACTATGGGTCTTCCAAAAAACATTGACATCTCTGTACGTTACACCCCAACCATTGACCTTAGTGATTTTGGCAAAGTTGATCTTTTTGGTGTAGGTGCTAAAGTAGAGGTACTACCTTTAGTATTAGGTAAAACAGGTAAAATACTGCCTTTTGATTTAGCAGTGGCCTTTGGTTATACCCAATTAAAATGGAATATTCCTTTGGAAGTAGGCCAAAATCCTGATCCAAACCAAAATATTGATGTAAAACTGAAAGGGGTTAGTGTAGATGCCATCATTTCTAAAAAACTATCGGTATTTACACCATTCTTTAGCCTTGGTTACAACAAATCTAATACTCACATTAGAGCATTAGGTACTTACAGCTTTGATGATACCGACCCTAGTAAAACTTATACCAATCCATTTGCAATCAAAAATACTGACGTAAGTGGTGCAAAAGCCTCTCTAGGTTTTCAATTACAGTTGGCATTCTTCAGACTTTATGGAGCATACACTCAAGCTAAATACAGCTACGTAAATGCTGGTATTGGCTTTGGGATAGGAAATTAAAATTTTCAAAAAAGCATAAAAAAGCTTCTCTTTGGGGAAGCTTTTTTATTTTATGCTGTTGCCAAGTCCTATACACGAAATTTCCTTTCGAGGGAAATCTATTTTTGTTAAAAGAGATGACCTGATCGACCCTTTCGTTTCGGGCAATAAATGGCGTAAGCTGAAATACATCCTTCAAGATGCTGCTGACAAAAACAAAAAGCATATCGTCACTTTTGGAGGGGCTTACTCCAATCATTTGCTAGCTACCGCAGCCATTACCGCTAAAAAACATTTAAAAGCTACCGCATTTGTACGCGGCGAAGAAGTGAGCAACCCTATGCTTGCTTTATGTAAACTTTTCGGCATGCAGCTTCATTTTGTTGATAGAGAAAGTTATAAGAACAAAAAAGCCCTATTTGAACAACATTACTCAAACGACAGCAATGCTTATTTTGTAGACGAAGGTGGTGCAAGTAAAGAAGCTGTTGTAGGCTGCGAGGAAATTATTGATGAGCTGCAAGAAAGTTTCGACCATATATTTTGTGCCGCGGGAACCGGAACTACGGCTACCGGGCTACTAAAAGGCATCAACAAACATCAAATGCAAACGCAACTTCATGTTGTTCCGGTTTTAAAGGGAGGCGATTTTATGAGGGACGAAATGGCAATCTATGAAAGTAATTTTTCCAAATTACATCTACATATAGATTATCACTTTGGCGGTTATGCCAAAACAACACCTGAACTTATTGCATTCATTAAAGACTTTACCAGCAGCACCGGCATTTTATTAGATCCAATTTATACAGGTAAAATGTGCTATGCCATTTTCGATTTAATGGAAAGGGGAATCATTAAAAAAGATGCTAAAATACTGATGCTCCACACGGGCGGAATTTTCGGAATTTTGGGAAAAATTGACCAGTTTAGCTAAATTTTATAAAAATATTTTTTCCACATTTTTTAATTTCTGTTGAAGTTTCAGGTAAAAACCAAGTTTAAACAGTTTAAACCTAGTTTTTGAACTCAGAGTTCAAAAACCGCCTAAATTTGATAATTTGGCCTATTTATCTAAATTTGGCTTATACCAAAACTTAAATTTATGTATCAACTAAGTGTTTCCCCTAGTGAGGTTAAACAAGCTCTTAAAAAACATATTCTTGCCGATGGTTATGATCTTACCTATGACATGGAAAAAAGTAACGGGGCCTATATTTACGATTCGAAATACGATCGCAAACTACTAGATTTCTTTACTTGCTTTGCTTCGGTTCCCTTGGGCTACAACCACCCAAAAATGATCAATGATGAAGCCTTTAAACATAACTTGTTATTAGCTGCATTGGCAAACCCATCTAATTCAGATGTTTACACCCAGCAATATGCCGAATTTGTAAAAACTTTCTCCAGAGTAGGAATACCAGATTATTTGCCACATGCTTTTTTTATTGCAGGAGGAGCGCTAGCGATAGAAAATGCCCTAAAAGTAGCCATGGACTGGAAAGTTCAGAAAAATTTCAAAAAAGGGTACAAAGAAGAAAAAGGCTTCAAAGTACTCCACTTTGAAAAAGCTTTCCATGGCCGCAGCGGCTACACCTTAAGCTTAACCAATACCTTGCCAGATAAAACTAAATGGTTTGCCAAGTTTGATTGGCCAAGGGTAAGTACTCCACAAGTTAAATTTCCTTTAACTGGTGATAATTTAACGTTAGCTCAGGAAACCGAAGCTACTTCTATTGCTCAAATCAAACAAGCTTTCGCTGATAATAAGGATGACATTTGTGCTATCATTATTGAACCAATTCAGTCTGAAGGTGGCGACAACCATATCAGAGAAGAGTTTTTGATTCAACTTCGCCAATTGGCAGATGAAAATGAAGCCTTCCTGATTTATGATGAAGTGCAAACCGGTGTAGGTTTAACAGGGAAATTTTGGTGCCATCAACATTTCAGTGAAAAGGCCAGACCAGATATTATCTCTTTTGGTAAAAAAATGCAAATCTGCGGCATTTTGGTTGGCAACAAGGTTGATGAAATTGAAGGTAACGTTTTCAATGTACCATCTCGTATCAATTCAACTTGGGGCGGAAACTTAGTGGACATGGTACGCTCTACGCAAATTTTAAGTATTGTTGAAGAGGACAAGCTCTGCGACAATGCTAATAACATAGGTGAATATCTTAAAAACCAGTTACAAACACTTGCCAATGAACACGAGAAGATAAGCAATGTACGTGGCAAAGGCTTATTGTGCGCTTTTGACTTTCCAGAAAAAGAAATGCGCAACAAATTCATCGAAAAAGGCATGGACCATAATGTAATGTTTTTAGGTTGCGGCAATCAAACCATCCGCTTTAGACCAGCACTTTGCATTGAAAAACAACATATTGATGAAGGCATTGAAGTAATGCGCAAAATACTTCCAACGCTTTAACCTTAAAAAAGCAAAAGGCTGCCTAATTTAATAGGCAGCCTTTTATTTTTCCTGACTTACCCATAACAAAACAAGTTCTTATTTGAACTAATTTCGAAACATGAAAAAAATCGGAATTGCATTGCTCGTTATTGCCCTCGTTGGTTGGATGCTTAAAGATACCTTTACGCAATCGGGCATTGAAGACCTGAAAGGTGGATTTAAAGAAATTGCCAGCTATCGAAATGAAAACAATACTGGCCCGGTGCAACGCATTTACGTTGTTACTGTAAAGGACTCCACAGGTGCTCAATTGCAAGACTATGGAAACCTAATGCCGCACAATAAATATGGCAACACCAAGGTATATTACTTTTTAGAAGGAAATAATGTACCTACCAAGCTCTCTCCTGGCGCTGTTAATTTTGATGTAAGTTTCAACCAAAATTGCTTTGCACTTTACGAAAAAAGTGCCATGGGAAATGTTGGATTGGTCAGATGGCCATTTAAATAGGAAACCCAGACTTACGAAGTTTTCGGAACTTAGTAAGTCTAAGTAACACACCTAAACAAAAGCTGAAAAACCGGTAATTGCTCTGCCTACAATCAAGGTATTGATTTCTTTGGTACCCTCGTAAGAATAAATGGCTTCGGCATCGGCCACAAAACGAGCAACATTATACTCCAATAAAATCCCATTGCCACCCATTACCTCTCTTGCTTTGCTCACCACATCTCTGGTGCGAAGCGAACAGAATACTTTGGCCAGAGAAGCATGTTCATCTTTAAGTAGACCTTGATCTTGCAGTTGTGACAGGCGGAAACAAAGTGTTTGCATAGCCGTTAGGTTCGACAGCATTTCTACCAAATGATTTTGTATCAATTGGAAAGATGCGATTGGCTTTCCAAACTGCTTGCGAGTTCGGGTATAATCAAGCGCATTTTCATAAGCCCCGCGGGCACAGCCTACCGCTTGCCAGGCTACACCTGCCCTAGTCATTTGCAATACCTTTGCCGTATCTTTAAATGAATTAGCATTTTGCAAGCGATCGCTCTCTGCAATTTTACAATTGGTTAAAGTGATCAAACCATTTTGAACAATACGCAGGGCCATTTTATTTTCCATTTTTTCTACGGCAAACCCTGGATTATCTTTTTTTACAATAAATCCTTTTACTTCACCACCATCTTCATCACGAGCCCAGATGATCAAAATGTCGGCAAATGTCGCATTCCCTATCCATTTCTTTTGGCCATTTAGTACCCATTCGTCGCCAATCTTTTTACAGGTAGTTGTTAACCCGCCAGCCGCAGCCGACCCTACTTCTGGTTCTGTTAAACCAAAGGCACCAATCACCTCAAACTTCTGCATTAACGGCAACCACTTTTGCTTTTGCTCTTCAGAACCACAAATATAGATAGAGCCCATGGCCAAGCCACTTTGAACCCCAAAAAAGGTAGAAAGCGAAGTATCAATTCGAGCCATTTCCATCGCTAAAATCCCTTCCATTAAATTAGATTTACCCGGACAGCCATAACCTTTATAGGTTAAGCCACAAATGTTAAGCTCCGCAAGTTTAGGAATGATTTCGAAAGGAAATTCGGCCCGGTTCCAGTAATGATTGACAATAGGTTTTACCTCTTTCTCCAGAAAAGCACGAACTTTTAACTGTAATGCCCTATCTTCTTCATTTAAAGCTTCCTCGCCCAAATGATAAAAATCGCCTTCTATGGGAGGTAATTCCTTTTTACGAGAATTGCCACCCATCATTTTCATCATGCCCTGAAGTTGTTTATCGTCGAGACTAGAAATGGTCTCTACCATTTTGGGCAGGTCCACTTTTTTGGAAAGCGCATCCAGTTTCTGGAAATCTACACTTTTAAAGAGTTGATAGGCGTTTTTTAAAGAGGAAAATAGATTGGCCATTTTTTTAGGTTTAAAATAGAAAGTTAAAGTCAAAAACGGAATGACTTATGTTAGCTAAATTTAAAACACGAAATGGCCAAAATTGTTGGCTTTTGTAGGATTACTATCGTAAATCAAACAAATTATCTACTCCCAAAAGTTTTCTAGAAGTAAACCCTTCGCCATACTCTGCACCTATATTTTTACCCATTTCTCTTGCCCTTGCAATTACAGACTGTAGAAACCCTGGGGTAGAAATGTAAGTTTGAGGCTCATCTTCACTTGGACTGTCAAACTGGGTTTTGAAAGCCCTAATGGCCGCAATTTTCTGTTCCATTTGCTCAGAAATATCCACAATGATATCCGGCTTAATATAGGTATCTTGGATATACTGAAGCACCAAGCGAGGCCGCCAAGGCTGTTGCTCAACACCATCCACGGTAGTTTGCACTCTTCTTAAACCTGAAAGAAAAATGGCATCGTTTGCCAGTTCAGATGCTCTACCATGATCTGGATGACGATCATATAGCGCATTAGTCAAAATAATTTCAGGTTGGTACTTACGCACCATTTTCACTACCTCTAATTGGTGCTCTTCATCATTTTTAAAGAACCCATCTCTAATTTTAATATTTTCCCGAGCATGTAGCCCCATAATCTTGGAAGAAGCTTCAGCTTCGGCAGCACGAGTTTCAATGGTCCCCCTAGTTCCTAGTTCTCCTTGTGTAAAATCAACAATCCCTACCTTTTTTCCCTGTGCAATATGTTTAATAATGGAGCCAGAACATCCCAATTCCGCATCGTCGGGGTGTACGGCCAAAACCAGTAAATCTAATTTCATATGATTAATTTTGAATGAGTGAATTTTGAATGAGTGAATGACATTTTATAATTCTATCACTTACCCGCTCCATCATTTTCTCATTGCTCGTTTAAAAGACGTTGAATTTTTTTCTTCACTTTAGAAGAAGTTGGCTTAGTGAAAGGATAAAAATACTCCACTACTTCGCCCTTTTTATTGATTAGATATTTATGGAAATTCCAACGCGGCGTAGAAGTTAAATTTCCATTCAGTTTCTTGTCTGCCAAGAACTTGAATAAAGGATGTGCTTCCTTACCCCGCACCATGATTTTATCGAATATGGGGAACTGCACGCCGTAATTCACTTCGCAAAACTCATTAATGGCCTTACCGTCCAAAGGTTCCTGCTTACCAAAATCATTGGAAGGGAAACCTAAAATCTCAAAGTCCTGACCAGAAAATTCCTCTCGAATTTGCTGTAGATCTTTTAATTGGGGTGTGAAACCACAACCAGATGCAGTGTTCACAATCAACAATACTTTGCCGTTATAGTCGGCCAAGTTTTTTTCTGTTCCATTGATAAGGCGGGCCTTAAACGGATACACTGTTGGTTTTAAATTCATCTTCTCAAACTTACTGATAGTAGCCGGAGCCTCTAATAATGGATTCGATATCTCTATCTTCTTGAACGCTGTAGGTATTTTTTAAATTATGGCCTACTACTCTTGCAACCAGTTGATATGAAAAAGCGGCAAACTTACCTTTGGTTTGCTTCACAATATCATAAGTGGTTCTTCCTACTTCTCTATCAATTAATTTAGTTAATATTTGTCCTTGGGTAATGGTTAATTCCTTGATTTCGGTATTAAACATTTTCTTTATTTCATTGTCACATTCTTTGATCAAACGCTTTTGTTCCTTTTTATCGGCAACTAATGCCAAATCGCGTTCTAACTTTTCATATCTGCGCTTGGCAAACAATGCATAAGGCATCACTTTTAGCACATTGTACCTCAATCTATTGTAAGCCATCTGCTCTTGTGGAGACTTCCAGATACGTTGTCCTATGATCACTACTTCATTTAGGCCAATCCACGGAATCATATATCCGCCATCATTGGTGGCCGCTACCTTAATGGTATCGTTTTTGCCCAACTTTGGCCAAATAGCTTTTGCCGTGCTGTCTTGAGCTTTTGCGCTAAAACCAGCAATGATGACAATTGAAAGAGCAAAAAAACGATAAAATTTCATAAATTTATGCCTGTTCAAAGTTAAGGCTATTTTTACTTATTCGCTTTAACTACAACCCAATATAGCATTTTATAGTTTAATTACGGTATAATTTTACCTAGAAAATACAAATGAAGAACGCATTAGTGATAGACTTAGAAGCCGAGAAAAAAGAAATACTTAAAAGGTACAGAGCACTGCTACGCGCCTGTAAATCAACACTTCAGAGGGGCGACAAAAAAGAGATCCGTAAGGCTTTCGACATGGCTTTAGAAAGCCATAAAGACATGCGTCGTAAATCTGGCGAGCCATACATCTATCATCCCATTGCAGTGGCACAAATTGCAGCAGAAGAAATTGGGTTAGGTACTACTTCAATTGTTTGTGCCCTTTTGCACGATGTAGTAGAGGATACCGACATTACCCTAGAAGATATTGAACGTGAGTTTGGCAAAAAAACGGCCAAAATCATTGATGGATTGACCAAAATATCAGGTGTTTTTGACACCAATAGCTCTCTGCAAGCGGAGAATTTCAGAAAAATGCTACTTACTCTTGCAGATGATGTAAGGGTGATCTTGATCAAATTAGCAGACAGGCTGCACAACATGCGTACGATGGATTTTATGCCTCGCCATAAGCAGTTGAAAATTGCTTCCGAAACCATTTATCTGTATGCTCCATTAGCACACCGTTTGGGCCTTTACGCTATTAAATCAGAACTGGAAGATCTGGCCATGAAATATTTGGAGCCCGACACCTATAAGTACATCGCGACCCAACTTAATGAGAAAAAGGCAGAAAGAAATGCATTCATTAAGGCCTTTGTTGAACCTATCAATGATATTTTGGCAGAACAAGGGCTTGTAGCTAATGTTTACGGCCGTCCAAAGTCTATCCATTCGATATGGAACAAGATGAAGAAAAAGAACATTCCTTTCGAAGAGGTATATGATCTTTTTGCTATCAGAATTATCTTGGATAGTCCACCAGAAAGTGAAAAAGCCGATTGTTGGAAAGCTTATTCAATTGTGACCGATTTATACCGTCCTAACCCTGATCGTTTGCGAGACTGGGTTTCTTCTCCAAAAGGTAATGGATACGAATCCCTGCACACCACGGTAATGGGACCTAAAGGACAATGGGTTGAGGTACAAATACGTACGCAACGGATGAACGAAATTGCCGAAAAAGGTTTTGCCGCCCACTGGAAATACAAAGAAAGCACCAATGACAATGGCCTCGACCAATGGATCCAAAAGGTAAGGGAAATGCTAAGCAATCCAGAATCCAACGCATTGGATTTCTTGGACGACTTTAAAATGAACCTTTTCTCTGATGAGATTTTCATTTTTACACCAAAAGGTGCTTTGCTACAGCTCCCATTGGGCGCTACAGCCTTAGATTTTGCATTTGAGATCCATACGGATATTGGCGCTAAATGTATTGGTGCTAAAGTAAACCACAAATTAGTTCCACTTTCGTATAAACTACAAAATGGCGATCAAGTAGAAATCATTACTTCGAGCAAGCAAACGCCAAAAGAAGATTGGCTGAACATTGTAGTTACGGCAAAAGCTAAGTCGAAAATCAAATCTTCCCTAAAAGAAGAGAAGCGCAAAATTGCCGAAGAAGGAAAAGAGTTGTTGGAACGTAAATTGAAGTCTCTTAAAATCACTTACAACACTGACAATCTGAATAAAATAAGCTATTTCTTTAAACTACAGTCTACTCAAGATTTGTTTATTGCGGTAGCACTGGGCAAAATTGAACTTAAAGACCTAAGGGAATATGTAGCCAGCGAAAAAGAAATTGAGAACAGGGGTACCGAAAAAGTTAGCGACAATGAGCGTATAGACGCTTTATTGAAAAAAGTAAAAGGCCCCGAATCAGACATCCTCTTAATTGGTGAGGACCTTCAGAAAATTGATTACACCTTGGCCGCCTGCTGTAATCCTATTCCTGGTGATGATGTTTTTGGATTTGTAACGGTTAATGAAGGAATTAAAATACACCGCACCAATTGTCCAAATGCCGCTCAATTGATGGCTAATTATGGCTATCGTGTAGTGAAAGCCAAATGGAACCGTCAGCATGAATTGACTTTCTTAACAGGATTACACATTGTAGGCATTGATGATGTAGGCTTGATCAACAACATTACTAAAGTAATTTCCAACGATTTCAAAGTAAACATGCGCTCTATTACGGTTGATACCAATGATGGTATTTTTGATGGCTCTATCAAGGTATTTGTGAACGACAAAGAGCATTTGGACAACCTCATTAAAAACCTATTGGAAGTAAAAGGCGTTACGGGAGTTACCAGATTTGATGCTTAAAAAGTAGCTAGAGTTACTAGTAGTTAGTTGTTAGGGACTATAAAGGAGACTTACGAAGTTTTAAAAACTCCGTAAGTCTTTTTTCGTCAAAACAATTTAACAATAACGCAATTTATCAACATAAATCCCTCAAATCGTTTAATGTGTGAAATCAAATAGTTACCTTTGAGTGGAGTTTAAAAACTATGTCTGAACAGAACACAAGCGAGTTGGTAAGAAAGATTTTCGAAGCCTATCTCGAAAATAAAAACTTAAGAAAAACCCCTGAGCGTTTCGCTATTTTAGAAGAAATCTATTCAAGAGACGACCATTTTGATGTGGAAACCCTTTATATCCACATGAAAAACCAAAAGTACCGTGTAAGTAGAGCAACAGTTTACAACACATTGGAATTACTGGTTTCATGTGATTTGGTGACCAAACATCAATTTGGTAAAAACATGGCACAATTTGAAAAATCGTATGGTTATCATCAGCATGACCACGTGATTTGTATTGATTGTGGTAAAGTAGTAGAATTTTGCGATCCACGTATTGGTCAAATCCAAAGCATGGTTGGCGATCTTTTAAAATTCGACATCAAACACCATTCTTTAAACCTTTACGGAGTATGTTTTGATTGCAGTGCTGCTGCAACCATCAAAAACAAAGCACAAAACTAATTAATCACATATAACCAATCTTATTCTCTTAATTTAACATAATGACGCAAGTAGATGTACTACTAGGCCTGCAATGGGGCGATGAAGGTAAAGGAAAAATTGTTGACGTTCTTAGCCCGCAATACGATTTAATTGCCCGTTTTCAAGGCGGACCAAACGCTGGACATACGCTAGAATTTGACGGCAAAAAATTTGTCCTGAATACCATCCCTTCTGGGATTTTCAATGAAAAAACCATGAACCTTATTGGTAATGGCGTAGTTATTGACCCAATCATTTTAAAAAGAGAATTAGACAATTTAAAAGCCGCTGGACACGACCCAGTAGGTGCCGGAAAATTAGTATTGGCCCGTAAAGCTCACTTAATTCTACCTACTCACCAATTATTGGATGCTGCAAATGAGCAGAAAATGGGTGCAGGTAAAATTGGCTCTACCCTAAAAGGCATTGGTCCTACTTATATGGACAAAACTGGCCGTAATGGTATCCGTGTTGGCGATACGACTTTGCCAGATTTCAAGGAAAGATATGAGAAACTGGTACAAAAACATAAAGAAATACTTTCTCATTACGAGTTTGAATACGATCTAACAGAAAAAGAAGCAGCATTTTTTGAAGCTATTGAGTTCATCAAGTCTATTCCACATGTAGATAGTGAACATTTTGTAAACGGCTACTTAAAAGAAGGCAAGAAAGTATTAGCAGAAGGTGCCCAAGGCACCCTATTGGATGTTGATTTTGGTTCATATCCATTTGTAACCTCATCTAACACAACTACCGCTGGTGCATGTACTGGTTTAGGTATTGCCCCTAATAAAGTTGGCGATGTTTATGGCATCTTTAAAGCTTATTGCACCAGAGTTGGTGGCGGCCCATTCCCTACCGAGTTATTTGATGAAACCGGAGAAACTTTACGTGCAGTAGGCCATGAATTTGGCGCAACTACGGGCAGGGCTCGCCGTTGTGGTTGGATTGATATCCCTGCGTTAAAATATGCCATCATGTTAAATGGTGTGACTGAATTAATTATGATGAAAGCAGACGTTTTAGATGGTTTTGATACCATTTACGCTTGTACGCATTACGAGCACGATGAGAAAACCATCGACTACATGCCGTATGACATCATCACTGTACAACCAAAACCAGTATTGAAAGCAATTGAAGGCTGGAAAACTGACCTAACAAAGATTACTTCATTAGATCAAATCCCCGCTCAGCTAACATCTTATATTGAATTTTTAGAAAAAGAGCTAGAAGTATCAATCAAATACTTATCAGTTGGCCCGGACAGAACACAAACGTTAACTTTAAAATAGAAAAAAGTTGATTTTCATAAAAAATCCCGTTGCTAATTACAACGGGATTTTTTGTTTATTCATCATCCAAAAGGGTCACACAAGCACCTTCCATGGTTTTCAACCGATTAGGCAAGCCGGCGATCGACTGTTGGTCTTTGATACTGTAAATTAGTCACTTGTTTAGAACTAAGTTGATCTTGTTGTTGCAACAGCGCCTTCATTTTTGCAATATTCTCCGCACTGCCCTTGGCAGTTCTGTAGACCGTAAAATTCCGGTAGCCTTCTTTAGCGGGATTTTGCGCATTGGCCATAAACGCAGTACCAAACAAAATACAAAGCGTTAACATTTTTTTCCTCATAAATTGGATTAATAATTGACTTGCCAAGATATTAATTCCAAATATTAACCATGCTTCATTTAACATTTTTAACTTTGCGATATAAAGATGAGCCCAGACCAAATTCAGGTTTTTAAACAGAAAGCACTACAATACGCCGCTAATTTTGAAGTTTGCAGCTATTTAGATTCGCACAATTACTCCGATAGATATGGCAAGCACGACTGCTTAATTGCTTTTGGAGCAAAAGAAGAATTGTCTGTTTGCACTGGACAGGCCTTTTCGGACTTAAAAGCCTTTGTAAATGAACATAGAGATTGGATGTTTGGTTTACTTAGTTACGACCTTAAAAATGAAGTAGAGGCATTAGAAACTCCAAAAACAGATTTACTGAACTTTCCTGATTTATATTTTTTCGTCCCTCAATACCTTATTTCAATTAGTAAAAATCAGATCAATGTTCTTAAAGGAGATAAAGCTCTTGTAGATAAGATTCTTCAACTTAAAATAGAAGAAGAGCCACCGACAGTACCTGTAAACATCAAAAGTAGATTAAGCAAACAAGCTTATCTAGACCAGCTAGAAAGTATCAAACAGCACATCAAACGTGGCGACGTCTATGAAATGAATTTTTGCCAAGAATTTTTTGATGACCATGCCGAAATAAACCCTTCATCAATATACAATAAACTAAAAGAGGTTTCACCTACCCCTTTTTCTGGCTTCTTCAAGATTCAAGATAGGTTTGTTTTATCGGCTACACCAGAAAGATTTTTAGCGAAAAACGGCAATCAACTTACATCGCAGCCCATTAAAGGCACTGCTAAAAGAAGCGAAAACCCAAAAGAGGACAGCCAAATCAAAACCGCACTCAGAAACAGCGAAAAAGAAAAAGCCGAAAATGTGATGATTGTAGACCTCGTTAGAAATGACTTAACTAAAAGCGCGGTAAAAGGGAGTGTAAAAGTTGATGAACTTTTTGGTATTTACAGCTTTCCACAAGTACATCAAATGATTTCGAGTATTAGCTGCGAGCTATCACCCGATGTACATTTTGTAGATGCCATTAAAAACACTTTTCCCATGGGCTCCATGACAGGTGCACCAAAACTACGTGCTATGCAGCTGATTGACCAATATGAAGTAAGCAAGCGCGGCGTTTATTCGGGTTCTTTAGGCTACATTACTCCTAGCGGCGATTTTGACTTCAATGTGGTGATCAGGAGCATCCTTTACAATTCCACCAATAAATATCTTTCTTTTCAGGTGGGAGGAGCAATTACCTATCAATCGGATAGCGAAAAAGAATATGAAGAATGCCTACTCAAAGCTTCGGCAATGATGAGTGTGCTTTCTAACAATTAGTGGTTAATTCCCGATTTCCCAAAAGAAAAAGGTTTAAAGCCTGAAATATAAATTATTCAGACTTTAAACCTTAAACCTAATATCTTATACTTAATTTCTATTTTCCTTTATAGTATTTCATCGCCTCTGGCAAATCTTTCTGAATTTGTGCAATACGGGCTTGGTCAGTAGGGTGAGTGCTTAAAAAAGCCGGTGGTTTTTGAGAGCCTGAACTTGCTTGGGCCATTCTTTGCCAAAAACCAACTGCATTAGTTGGATTGTAGCCAGCCATTGCCATAAAAGACAAGCCCATTTTATCCGCTTCCAATTCCTGACTTCTTCCATAGCTTAAAATAGTTAGCTGTCCACCTATACCATAAGCCGCATTAATGTACTGTGAATATTTAGAATTAGCAGTAGCAACCCCCACTGCAGCACCTAAACCTTGCGCAACGGTCATTTGCGATGCTCTTTCAGCAGAGTGTTGTGCAATAGCATGGGCCACTTCATGCCCCATAACGGTAGCCAAACCAGCTTCATCCTTTGTTACCGGCAAAATACCTGTATAAACAGCAATTTTACCACCCGGCATACACCAAGCATTAATTTCTTTGCTATCAATCAAATTATATTCCCATTTATAATTTTTGATCTGATCTCCATAACCATTCTGGTTCATATATTGAGTAACCGCCGCTGCTATTTTTTGCCCAACACGTTTCACCATAGCTGCGTTGGCATTACCTGAGGCAACCACTTTGGTTTGGGGATCACTCAACAATTGCGCATAACCAATGGCGGCCTGTTGCTGCAATTGGCTATCATCTACCAAACTTAACCTGCTACGGCCAGTTAAAGGCACTGTAGAGCATGATGAGATGGCAAGTAATGCCGTTGCCACTCCAAAAAGCATTGTTTTTTTCATCTGTTTATATTTATTAATGTGCTACCCATTTTTCGATGGCATGAAGCAATCATAGCCAACACTTGCATAGCAGCAAAAACATAACTTATTAATAGTTGATTTTGTTTTAAAATTTGGCTAAGCCTGTTTTTTCTTAAAAAGATAAACTTTTGATTCTTTCCCTTTAAGTAAACGCTCTATATTTTTTTGGTGCGTAACCAATATCAATACGCAAACACATATGCTATAGAGCACTTCAGCTTTTACCGTGGATTGAAACACAAAAACTGTGCCCAACGGGAAAGTAAATCCAGCACAAATTGAGCTTAGGGAAACATATTTGGAAATTAGCAATACCGTAACGAACACGCTTACACATAATAATGCTGCCCAGGGGTTCACGGCCAAAACCATTCCAAAAAGCGTAGCTACGCCTTTCCCCCCTCTAAAACCGGCAAAAATCGGGAAAAGATGCCCCATTACGGCAATCACGCCCAAGGCCAGTTCATAATTAACAAATTGTGCTGAATATTTAGGCCCTGTAACAGAAAGACCGATCAGATAGGCTAGTTTGGTAGCGGTAAAACCTTTCAAAATATCGATGGTCATTACCACAATACCTGGTTTTTTACCCAAAACCCTAAAAGTGTTGGTAGCACCAGCGTTGCCACTTCCGTACTCCCTTACGTCTACACCGTAAAATGCCTGCCCAAGCCATACTGCTGTAGGAATTGACCCTAAAAGATAGGCTGCAATAAGTGCAGAAATGGAATAGATTGAAATCATTTGTCTACAATGATACTAAAAAAATTGCTTTTGGAAAGTTTACAAATCTCTACCGATTTAAAAAGCTTTTAAACTTAAATCCAAGCTTTTTACCGAATGTGTCAAGGCACCCATAGAGATAAAATCAACACCACAAGCGGCATAATCCGCTACATTTTCTTCTACAATTCCTCCCGAAGCCTCTGTTAAAAACCTTCCATCAATCATCGCTACCGCTTGTTTTAGCAAAGATGGCTCAAAATTATCTAGCATAATTCTGTCTACCCCACCAATACTCAACACCTGCTGCAACTCCTCCAAATTCCTTACTTCTATTTCTATTTGTAGCTTTTTACCGGTACTCTTTAAATAATCGTTGGCTTGCGTAATGGCATTTTTAATTCCGCCAGCGTAATCCACATGGTTATCCTTAATTAAAATCATATCATATAACCCGATACGATGATTTACGCCGCCCCCAATTCTAACTGCCCATTTTTCTAGATATCTCAACCCAGGTGTAGTTTTTCTGGTATCCAACACTTTGGTTTTATACCCTTCTAAACGTTTTACAATTCGATTTGTTTGGGTAGCAATGCCGCTCATACGTTGCATGCAATTAAGCACCAAACGTTCTGCCAATAAGATAGAATGTGTATTGCCACTTACCGTAAAAGCAATATCTCCAGGCTTTATTTCTTGGCCGTCTTGCATTTTAACCTCTACCTTTAGGGTATTATCTATTTGGTTGAAGATCTCTAGCGCAAGCTCAACACCTGCCAAAATACCTTCTTCCTTAACAATTAGCTTAGCTTTACCTTGCGTACCTTGAGGAATAGTAGATAGGGAAGTATGATCACCGTCTCCAACGTCTTCGGCAATCGCATTTTTTATAAATAGATCCGTTAGTTTCTTATCCAATGCTATGTGATTTTGCTACAAAAATAACAAAAAAGCACATCAATAAGGAACTATCTCTCCGGCTCTATCCTCAACTCGGTGATTTGAAAAGCGTTAGAGGACTTTTTCATGGTTACAGTAACCCTGAACTTGTCTGTTTTGGTTATTAAAGACAAAATTGTTAACCGATAATTTGGATTATTACTGAGCTTATGAATAATACTGGACTTATTAGGAGGATTCTTTAGAAAAAAATCCTTAAGAATTTGTTCAGCCTGTGCTCTATTGTAGACATCTTCTTGATCGATAATGATGAGTTCTATAGACGAAGCAAAGCCCTTGGCAATTTCTTTCGAGTTGCCCTGCTTAAAATTCGCTGCCAATTCATCAGCAATATCGCCTTGCATAGCCTCCTGAGGGTGAAAATGCAAAAACATTACCATGAGCGCAAGTATAGATTTAAACATCATCCTTAAAAACTAAAACATTTGTACCGCCAAAACTATGCCACTAATCCGTTTTTAAATATAAAACATTGGGTTTAGGGCTTAATTTCAAGTATATTTGCAAAACAACATAAAACATAGCATAAAACAAAACGATAATAATGGAAGCTAAAAAATTGGTACTGTTAATTCTTGATGGATGGGGATACGGACGTAAAGATAAATCTGACGCCGCCTATGCCGCAAACACTCCTTTCTTTGATTCGCTATTGCTCAACTACCCAAACTCAAAACTTGAAGCCTCTGGTGAAGCGGTAGGCCTACCTGCTGGGCAAATGGGAAATTCGGAAGTAGGCCATATGAACTTAGGTGCTGGACGTGTCGTTTACCAAGAACTTGGACGTATCAACAAAGCTATTACCGATAGGACCTTAAACAGTAACGGAACTTTATTAAATGCTTTCAATTACGCCAAAACCAATCATAAGGCAGTTCATTTTATTGGGCTGGTTTCTGACGGCGGTGTACATGCCCATATAAACCATTTAATGGCTCTTTGCGATGCAGCGCAAGAAAATGGCTTAAAAGATGTTTTTGTTCATGCTTTTTTGGACGGTAGAGATACGGACCCTAATGGCGGCTTAAATTATATCAACACACTAGATAGACATTTAGAAAAATCAACTGGTAAAATTGCCAGCATTGTGGGCAGGTATTATGCCATGGATAGAGATAATCGTTGGGAAAGAGTAAAATTAGCTTACGATGTAATGGTAAATGGCTTAGGCGAAAAATTTACCAGTCCAGAATTAGCAGTTCAGCATTCATATGCCGAAGGCATTACTGATGAGTTTACCAAGCCAATGGTGATTGTAGATGAGCAAGGTAACCCAACTGCTACCATTAAAGAGGGCGATGTAGTGATATGTTTTAACTACCGTACTGACAGAGGCAGGGAAATTACACAGGCACTTTGCCAAAAAGATTTTCCGGAGCAAGGCATGCATAAATTGCCTCTGTACTACGTAACCATGACTACTTACGATGAAAGTTTTGAAAATGTAAACGTAGTTTTTACCAAAGACGATTTGACCAACACCTTGGGCGAGGTTTTAGCGGCCAACGGTAAAAACCAGATTAGAATTGCTGAAACAGAAAAATATCCTCACGTAACTTTCTTCTTTTCCGGTGGTAGAGAAAAAGAGTTTGAGAACGAGAAAAGAATATTGGTTCCCTCTCCAAAAGTGGCCACTTACGATTTACAGCCAGAAATGAGTGCCGCAGGAATTACAGAAGCCATTACCAAAGAACTGGAAAGCAAATGGCCTGATTTTGTTTGCTTAAATTTCGCCAATCCTGACATGGTGGGGCATACTGGTGTTTTTGATGCCGTAATTAAAGCCGTAGAAACGGTAGATGCTTGTACCCAAGAAGTAGTACAAACTGGTATTGCTAACGGATATTCGTTTATTATACTAGCCGACCATGGCAATGCTGAATTTATGCTGAACGAAGATGGGTCGGTAAATACAGCTCACACTACCAATTTAGTTCCTTGTATTTTAATAGATAAGGATTACAAGGCAATTGCCGATGGTAAATTGGGCGACATTGGTCCAACCGTATTAAAGATCATGGGCATACCTGCTCCTGAAATTATGACAGGCAATTGCTTGGTATAACGAAACCACCGTTAAATAGATGAAAAAATACATTTTAAGTGTACTTGTGCTTTGTTTATTCTCTTGTGTAAAACGAGAGCATAAAAGCGCAGGTACACTTTTATATTTTGATTTAAAAGGTTATTTCGAAGAAGAGGCAAATCGCCTGCAAAAAAATACACCTTTGGTAAGCAAACAAGTATTTTCCAAAGGAGAAACCGAGCAGAAATCTATCAAAATAACCAATTGGAAAAACGAATTGGCCGTGTTTGAAGCTGCCGATATCAACAAAGCTTCGTGGCGTGGCGAGTTCGATATTAAGCAACTGAGCAATGGCATTTCCTACACCACAGGAAATGAAAAAATTCCTGTAAAAAAACTTGAGATTTTTAAAGCTGGCAATCAAATCACCAGCATTAAAATATATAAATCTTCCGAGAATAGACTTTACACCGCAATAGATACGCTCATCTATTATCCAGATAGTCTTTACATGGTACAAAGCGCTCAAAAAATAAAGCTGCTGGCTCCAAAGGTTTACCGTATAACGGGTACTTTCAGCAAGTAGTCTTTTCCTATTTCAAACTAGAAATTTGCGCTTTCACGTAATCAATTAATGAAATAACATCCTTTTTAAGCGGCTGCATGGTCAATATTTTTTGAAAATCGGCTATAGAATTATTGAAAAGCGCCACACAAGCAGCTTTCTCTGCAGATTTTTTAATCTTGTAGGATTTAAAAATTCCATAATCCTTATAGGCCACGCCCCTATTCTGCAGAATTTGCACGTCTTCTTCTCCGCTGATTTCCATCGCTTTCGAAAAATCTTTGATGGCCGCGGTATAAAAACTTTCGCGCATTTGGTTCAATGCTTCTTTGGGAGCATTAGCAATATTTAACCTAGCTTTTCCACGATAATAATATGCAGAATAGTCTGTAGGTTTTACAGCGATTAAACGAGTATATGCCGCAATTGCATTTTCAAAATCCGCATTTTGGAAATAAGAATAGCCCAACATTTTAAGCACGTTAACATTGCCAGGGTCCTTACCTTCGGCTTTTTCTAATAAAACAACTGCGTTTTTAAAGTCGCCTTTCATCCACGCCTGTGTACCCTGTTTCTCGAAATTACTTTGAGCATTAGCTTGTAGCCCAATTGAAATAGCGAATAATAATAGATAAGATTTTGTAAGGAATTTCATTAAAAATGTTTTAGGTAAATCTACGTACTCAATAGTTAATTTAAAAATGTTGTACCAATTTACTTTTATTGTGCAATAATATCAATAAACGTACAATTATGCTAAATATGATTTTTATTAAACAGATTTATTTTACATGACTTTTTTACCGTTTTTTATATGACAACGGTTTTGTGGCTCACAATTATGATTTTTGGCACAGGAGTTGAAACTAACAACCTTACTATATATTTGATAAATTTATGTGGCGATGCTGTCATAATGTCGCCCAACTTTTAATATACAAACTGAATGAGCAAACAAGACCCGTTTGATTTTAATACTTTACCTATTATAAACGAAGATACCGAGTTTTTCCCGCTAATGTCGCAGCAAGACGAAGACGATATGAATAGCGAAGAAACACCTGAAATACTGTCTATCCTACCTCTGAGAAACACTGTTTTATTCCCTGGGGTAGTTATTCCAATTACTGTTGGTAGAGATAAATCAATAAAATTAATCAAGGAAGCCTACAAAGGCGACAGAGTGATTGGTGTAGTAGCGCAAAAAGATGTTTCTATCGAAGACCCTTCTTTTGATCAGCTTCATGGTGTGGGTACAATAGCCAACATCATCAAAATGCTTCAAATGCCTGATGGGAATACTACGGTGATTATACAAGGTAAGCAACGTTTCCAATTAGTACAGGAAGTACAAGCTGAGCCCTTTATTAAAGCGGTAGTAGCTAAGTTCACCGAAACAAAGCATAAAAACGATAAGGAATTCAAGAATTTGGTAGCTGCCATTAAAGAAATGTCGAGCCAAATTATACAGCTTTCTCCCAATATTCCAAGTGAGGCCGGAATTGCCTTGAAGAATATTGAAAGTACCTCATTCTTGATCAACTTTATTTCTTCGAACATGAATGCCGAAATGGCCGACAAGCAGAAAATGCTTGAAATGGGCAATTTGCGCAAACGTGCCGAAATGGTAATGGAATTGCTTACGCAGGAATTACAAATGCTTGAACTAAAAAATCAGATTCAGTCAAAGGTGCGAACTGATTTGGACAAGCAACAACGTGATTACTTCCTTAACCAGCAATTAAAAACTATCCAAGAG
Organism: Pedobacter sp.; assembly: GCF_039594775.1. Lineage (GTDB taxonomy): Bacteria > Bacteroidota > Bacteroidia > Sphingobacteriales > Sphingobacteriaceae > Pedobacter. The sequence continues at coordinate 205,358 of NZ_JBCNMT010000006.1, forward strand.
GAATTGGGCAATTCTTCTGATTTGGAATTTGAAGCATTACAGGCAAGAGGTAAAAAGAAAAAATGGAATGCTAGCGTTACCCAGCATTTCAACAAAGAATTGGAAAAATTAGGTCGTATGAATCCTGCAGCTCCCGATTATTCCATCCAGATGAATTATTTGGAGCTACTATTAGACCTTCCCTGGAATGAATTTACTAAAGATAATTTCGACTTAAAAAGAGCTCAACGTGTTTTAGACAAAGATCATTTTGGTCTTGAAAAAGTAAAACAGCGCATCATCGAATATTTAGCGGTATTAAAATTAAAACGCGATATGAAAGCGCCAATCTTATGTTTGGTTGGCCCTCCGGGAGTAGGTAAAACCTCGTTAGGTAAATCTATTGCTAAAGCGCTTAACCGTAAATATGTTCGTATGGCATTGGGTGGTGTAAGAGATGAGGCAGAAATCCGCGGTCATCGTAAAACTTACATTGGCGCTATGCCTGGGCGTATCATCCAGTCTATTAAAAAAGCTGGTGCTGCTAATCCAGTGTTTGTACTGGATGAAATTGACAAAGTGGGTTCTGATTTCCGTGGCGACCCTTCATCAGCTTTATTGGAAGTACTTGACCCGGAACAAAACAATGCCTTTAACGATCATTATGTAGAGGCAGAATATGATCTTTCCAATGTATTGTTTATTGCTACAGCGAACTCGTTAAGCACCATACAACCTGCTTTATTGGATCGTATGGAAATTATTGAAGTGAATGGCTATACCATCGAAGAAAAGATTGAGATTGCTAAGAAATATCTATTGCCAAAACAAAAAGAAGTACATGGTTTAGAAAATAAACAAATCACTTTGAAAAATTCATTAATTGAAAAGGTGATTGAAGATTATACCAGAGAAAGCGGTGTACGTGGTTTAGAGAAAAAAATTGGTTCGTTGGTGCGTGGTATTGCCACCAAAATTGCCATGGAAGAAGCTTATGAGCCAGCTTTAGATACAGAAGATATAGAAAGAATTTTAGGTGCCCCTATTTTCGACAAAGATGCTTACGAAGGTAATGAGGTCGCTGGTGTGGTTACAGGTTTAGCATGGACACAAGTAGGCGGAGATATTCTTTTCATCGAAGCCAGCTTAAGCCCAGGTAAAGGCAAATTAACCTTAACCGGCAACTTAGGCGATGTGATGAAAGAATCTGCCGTAATTGCTTTGGCTTATATTAGAGCACACGCATCGCAATTTGGCATTAACCACGAACTGTTTGATAATTTTGACATCCATGTTCACGTTCCTGCTGGCGCTACTCCTAAAGATGGTCCATCCGCCGGCATTACGATGCTTACTGCTTTAGTTTCTGCATTTACGCAACGTAAAGTAAAGCAGAATTTAGCAATGACTGGTGAAATCACTTTACGCGGAAAGGTATTACCTGTAGGAGGAATCAAGGAGAAAATATTGGCTGCCAAACGCGCTAATATTAAAGAAATCATTTTATGTAAATCTAACCGTAAGGATATTTTAGAAATCAAGGAAGATTACATCAAAGATTTAAAATTCCATTATGTAACGGAAATGCAGGAAGTTATTAACTTAGCATTGACCAAAGACAAGGTTAAAAATCCAATTGATTTAAGTATAAAGACTAAAACTAGCGCCAACTAAAAATGCACAAAAAACTCGTTCTGATCGCTCTTGCTATTTTAGCTATTGTTTACGGTTCTTTTGCGCAGGAGTATAAGAACGAGTTTGGTTTTAAAAGTGATAACGATGCCTATTTGTGGTATGGTCAAGACCGTTATTACACCAATGGTCTATTTGTTTATTTTAGAAGGGCACTTGACCAAGAGAAATTAAAAGGCAACTTGGAAAAAGTTACCTATGAAATTTCTGCAGGCCAGAAAATGTACAATCCATATTCAGGCTACCGTCCAGATCCAAAAACTCACGACAGACCTTTTGCTGGTTATTTATATGGCGGTGTACAAACCAGTCTTTTTTACAAGAAAGAAAGTCTTTTAAAGATTGGATTAAATGTAGGCGTAGTAGGTCCTGATGCTCTGGGCGAAGAAGCACAAGATTTGTTACACCGCATAGTTGGATTTTACGAAGTACAGGGCTGGGACTATCAAATAGCTAATGATTTTGCCGCCAACGCTAATGTTCAATTTGCAAAACTACTTCACCGCAACAGTAGTAATTCTGTGGATTTTACTTTAGATACTTATGCCAATATAGGGACAACTTATAATGGTGCAGGTGTTGGCATTCTTTTTAGGGCTGGGGATATCAATCAGCTTTTCAATTCGGCACATTATAACGCTACTATTGCCAATAAAAGTAAAACGGAGAAGTTAAAAAAGAAAGAATTTTACTTTTACGCAAAGCCACAACTAAACTATGTTGCCTACGATGCCACCATCCAAGGTAGTTTGTTCAATGATAAAAGCCCAGTAACTTTTGGCACCAAGCCTCTGGTATTTTCGCAGCAGTTAGGCTTCAATTACAGCAGTCCTCGTTTTACGATAGATTATAGCCTGATTTTCCAATCCAAGGAAATTAAGAGCAGTGCCAAGGCCCATCAATATGGCAGTATTTCGATGTATTATCGATTTAACTAAAGGTATTTTATTTAGCTTATTTAGCCACAGATACACAGATTTTAATCCATATAATTATTTATCTGTGGCTACTTTTTTTGACTTTTCTGTAAGCTTTATTCTTCCTACTTTACGAGAATTTAGCAAGTTGCTTTAATTCCATGTCGTTAGATTTAACTTCGTTGATTTTCAATTCTCGTCGCTACGCTTCCCTCGATAATGACGGAGGGTTGCTTCTTCGCAAAGACATTGCTATTTTCGTCATCTCGACGACCGAAGGAGGAGAAATCTAACGAACTGTTTTAAATCATGAAGCTATAATTTTATGCTGTAGCTGTTACGCGGTCTCTCTGCGCTCGAAATGACGAAAAACACTAAAAACAGACTAATCGAAATTAGGTTTTCTTCTACCCTCTTTCTTTTGGGCATTTGCGGCTTTATTTGCCAAGCGTTTTTCTTTTACAGCTCTTGGAATCTTAGTAGCTTTCCTTGCTTTCTGAACTTCCAACCCGGCTTTTAAAATTGCCATCAATTTAAGTACCGTCCGCTGTTTATTTAACAACTGGCTTCTATCTTCCCGAGAAACTACATGTAACAAACCTTCACTATCTAACCTGGTGGCAAGCTTGTCTTTTAACCGTTGTTTGTCTTCTTCAGATAAAAAATCAGCATCATCAATATTAAAAATCAATTCAACCTTGCTGGAAACTTTATTTACATTCTGCCCACCTTTTCCCCCACTCCTTGACGTTTTAAAGCTGACAATTTTTAATATTTCTGATTGGTCCGGTAACATATCAACAAATGTAGCTTTAATTTCATTAACTAAACCCAACAGTGTTATCTTTGCCAAGTATGAGAAAAAATCTGGTAATAGCCATTGATGGCTATTCATCTTGTGGAAAGAGCACATTGGCAAAGGCCTTAGCGAAGAAATTAGGTTTTATTTATATTGATAGTGGCGCCATGTACAGAGCCATTACCTTATATTTTTTACGCAACAATGTTGATTTGAAAAACCACGATGCGATTGTAGATGCACTACAACATATCGAGCTAAATTTCAATTCTAAGGATTACGAATCTCATATTACACTCAATGGCGAAGAAGTTTCGGAAGAAATCAGATTGATGCCGGTTTCAGAAGCTGTTAGTCCTGTATCAGCCATCAAGGAAGTCCGAAAGGAAATGGTAAAGCAGCAACAGAGAATGGGCAAATCAAAAAACATTGTGATGGATGGACGTGATATTGGCACCGCGGTATTTCCAGATGCACAGGTAAAATTCTTTATGACCGCCGACCCTAAAATTAGAGCCGAACGCAGATACAAAGAAATGGTAGCCAAAGGTGACCAAACCATTACACTGGAAGAAGTTTTCGAAAACTTGGCACACCGCGACTATGCAGACACCACCCGGGAGGAAAGCCCACTAACCCGTGCAGAAGATGCAATTATCCTCGACAACACCGACATTACTGAGGAAGAACAACTGAACTTTGCACTTGAAAAAGTAACTCCTTTTTTACCACATTAATTCCCTACTAAGATGCTTAAAACGAAAATCTATACGATAGTAATTTTAAGTTTTCTTACACTTACCTCTTGGGCTAGGCAATATACCGTAGAGAGCATCCCAGATCCGAAACAACGAGGACAGGATCAATATGTAAGTAATCCCGATGGGATTTTAACTTACAGTGAAGTTGATGAGCTGAACCAAATTGCCAAGCGGATCGAAGCAACAGGCAAAGTAGAATATGCCATTGTGGTGATTAATAATTTTACCGCACAGGATGATGACTTCAATTTTGCTTATACCTTATTTAATACTTGGGGCATTGGTAAAAAAGGAGCTAACAATGGTTTACTACTTTTAGTGGCCAAAGACCGAAGGCGATACCGTTTCATTACCGGTTCTGGTATTGAAGGTTTGCTTCCCGATGTCCGTTTAAAACAGATTGGTGAAAGGGCACTAGTTCCACATTTTAAGGAAGGAAATTACGGACAGGGGATTATAACTGCCTCAACAGTGATCGAACAAGTATTGAGCAGCCCTGATGGTGTGGCCGAGCTGAATTCTCTCCTACCGAAATCGCCAACTTTTGTGGATAGAAATAGCACCAGTTTAATCGCCATTGCTTTAGTCATTCTAACCTATTTTGGCCTACTTAAATTCGCCAATCGTTTAGTACCTAAAGCCACGAGGCCTATTAAAAAGGACGATTTTGAAGCTAAAAGCATTGTAGCTGGTTGCTTCATTATCTTCTTCGCTATTTTTGGCGGCATTTTCCTCTTTGTAGTTCTCGACTTGAATATATTCGCTTTGTTTAAGCTCAAATATATCCCTTGGCTATTGGCCTTAATTGCTTCATTGATACTCACCATGCGATTTAACACCGGTCTAAAAGTCATCAAAAGCCAGCACGTAGATGTAGCCAGTTATTTAGAAGCCATACAAGCTTATCTCAAAAAAATGCGCTTTTTATTTCCTTTTGCTCCATTTTCACTGATAGGCTTCTCAAAACAATATGCCAAAAACAAAGCCTTAAAATTACAGATGATTGCTCCCGAGGGCTTTGAAGACTATGATCGGGTAGACCGTAATAAAAATAGAAATGGCAAACCTTATTTGAGTGATGGACAATATAAAGAAGAACTTTTAGAAGTAAAAAGCTATCAAATTTGGTTAGGTGACAAAGCTGGTGAAGTAAAGATTGTAGAATGGCCAGGAGAAAAGGCCATTAACTATAGCCGTTGCGAAAAATGTCACTTTGTAACAATGGCAGACCCCGAACTAAAAACCCTTAAAGCGGCTACGTATAGCAGTGCCGGCGAAGCGGAACGAGTACAGATTTGCCAATTTTGCAAGCATAAAATATTCCTTGGAACCGTGGTATTAAGCAAACTTGTGCGCAGCACCAGTTCTTCCTCGTCTTCGTCCTCTTCGTCATCATCATCATCTTCTTCCTCATCATCGGGCAGTTGGGGCGGCGGAAGCAGCAGTGGCGGTGGTGCTGGCGGTAGCTGGTAAACTAGCTGTTGTAAGTTTAACATCGTTACCTTATCTTAGAAACTTCTGATTTTAAATGTAATTCCAATGAAGATGTTTAAACCCGCTCAATTCCTAATAATTTTCACCATTTTACTATCCAATTCGTTTCATAGTTTTGCCCAAAAAGGATGGATCAATCTTTTTAATGGAAAAGATCTTAAAGATTGGAACATTAAAATTGCCAAACATGAATATAATGAGAATTTTGGCAATACTTTTTATGTAGAGAATGGAATGATGAAAGTGAAGTATGATGGTTATGAGAATTTTGACCAGCAATACGGGCATATCTTTTACAAGAAGCCTTTTTCCAATTATCTTTTAAAAGTAGAATACAGATTTGTTGGCGAACAGGCCAAAGGCGGTGAAGGATGGGCCTTTAGAAATAGCGGTGCCATGCTGCATTGCCAAGATCCCGCGACCATGCTTAAAGACCAAAATTTTCCCATTTCCATAGAAGGACAGTTTTTAGGTGGGAACGGTAAAGATGAACGCCCAACGGGCAATGTTTGTACGCCCGGAACTACCATCGAAATCAAGGGTAGTTTATTTACCCCACATTGTTTAAACAGCAGTTCAAAAACCTATCATGGCGACCAATGGGTTACTGCAGAGTTTTTGGTATTGGGAGATTCTATCATCAAACATATTATTAATGGCGATACGGTGTTAACCTATACCCATCCAAAAATTGGTGGTGGTAATGTGACCAATTTCGATCCAAAGGTAAAACAAGATGGCAAGGCCTTAACTGGTGGCTATATTGCCCTACAAAGTGAAAGCCATCCTATTGAATTTAGGGCAGTAAAATTATTTGATCTGCAGCCTTACGCTAATGACAAGAAAAAATTGGAGAAGGTTTTGGAGAAACTAAAAAATTAACCATAAACCAGCCAAAATACTTTTTGTTTCACCTGTCATTCTGAACGTAGTGAAGAATCCATTGTAAAACTTTGTCAATCTTTATTAGACAGCTTTATAGAAAATTGACAAAGTTGATGCACTATTTTTCGCGTTCTTTGCGAAAACTTAATAAATCTTGGCGGTTTACAAAAATAAGCGCTATACAAAGGTCGCAAAGTTGGTGCTTTGTACAGACTTAGGTTATTTAAACCCGATAGCAGCGCCTGCCTGCGGTAGGCAGGGAATACTTTTTGTTTTGCTTGTCTTTTATTGGTAGTGTCACGCTGAGCTTGTCGAAGCGCATGAAACAGATCTTTCGACAAGCTCAGGATGACAATAGTACCAAAACAAAAAGATTGCAGCGGATCGCGGGAGTATATTTGCCATATTGCAGCAAATTCCTTTTCATAAAATAAAACTTTACGCCAACACACATCAACGGTTCGAACAATGGCATATAAAACGCACAAAGCAAATTTTAATCCGTTAGCTATCAGCCATATTTATTTCAAAATAGTTTTGGTTTTTTAAAATTATCCGTACCTTTGCGGTCCCTAAACAGGGAAAAAGGAGATAATTAATTAATGGCTAAAAAACAAGTAGCAGAAAAAGAACTAGAGGCTAAAACAGCCGAATTGCAAGGTGCAGACGCCCGTTTGAACCAAAAAGAAACTATCGAGTCAGAAGCTGATTCGGTATCGATCGAACAGATCAAATCACAATTGGCAACTCCAGATCAAGATTTTGACTGGGATGCAGACGACAAAGTTTTTGGTAACTACAATGACGAAGACCGTAAAAAGTTTGAAGCAATGTATACCGATACTTTCAATCAAATCAACCAAGGTGAGATCATCTCTGGTACTGTAGTATCTATCAACAACAAAGACGTAGTATTAAACGTAGGTTTCAAATCTGACGGTTTAGTTTCTGCTTCTGAGTTCAGAGATCTACCTGATTTGAAAATTGGCGATAAAGTTGACGTGTTTGTAGAAGCACCTGAAGATGCTAACGGCCAATTAATCTTATCTCGCAAGAGAGCTAAAACCCAACGTTCTTGGGAGCTTATCAACGAAGCACTTGATAACGACACAATCATCAACGGTTTTGTTAAGAGCCGTACTAAAGGTGGTCTTATCGTTGACATCATGGGTGTTGAGGCCTTCTTACCTGGTTCTCAAATCGACATCAAACCAATCCGCGATTACGATGTTTACGTAGGTAAAACTATGGAATTCAAAGTGGTTAAAATTAACCATGAGTTCAAAAACGTAGTAGTATCGCACAAAGTATTGATTGAGGACGATCTAGAATCACAAAAATCAGAAATCGTTTCTAAATTAGAAAAAGGACAAGTACTTGAAGGTACTGTTAAAAATATCACTGACTTCGGTGTATTCATCGATCTTGGTGGCGTAGATGGTTTATTGCACATCACTGATATTTCTTGGGGCCGCATAGAGCATCCGAAAGAAGTATTGGCATTAGACCAAAAAATCAACGTGGTTGTTTTAGACTTTGACGATGAGAAAAAACGTATCGCTTTAGGCTTGAAACAATTAACTGCTCACCCTTGGGAGAATTTAGATACTGCGATCCAAGTAGGTTCTAAAGTAAAAGGTAAAATCGTAACTGTTGCAGATTACGGTGCTTTCTTAGAAATCATCCCTGGTGTTGAAGGTTTGATCCACGTTTCAGAAATGAGCTGGTCACAAAACTTGCGTTCTCCACAAGAGTTCTTGAAAGTTGGTGACGAAATCGAAGCTGAAGTATTAACTTTAGACCGCGATGAGCGCAAAATGAGCTTGGGTATTAAACAATTAACTCAAGATCCTTGGCAAAATGTTGCTGAAAGATATCCAGTTGGAAGCAAACACCAAGCTGTTGTTAAAAACATGACTAACTTTGGTGTATTTGTTGAGATTGAAGAAGGAATTGATGGATTAATCCACATTTCTGATCTTTCTTGGAGCAAAAAAATCAACCATCCTAACGAGTTTACCAAAGTTGGTGATACTTTAGATGTGGTAGTTTTAGAACTTGATGTTGACAACCGCAAATTATCTTTAGGCCACAAACAATTGGAAGAAAATCCTTGGGATACTTTCGAAACAATCTTCACTTTAGATTCAATTCACCAAGGAACTGTAATTAAAGTAACCGACAAAGGTGCTGTAATTGCATTACCATATGGCGTTGAAGGTTTTGTTCCAACAAAACACATGGCTAAAGAAGATGGTACCACTTTGAAAGCTGAAGAAACTGCTGATTTCAAAATCATTGAATTCAACAAAGATGCTAAACGTATCGTAGTTTCTCACGCTCGTATCTGGGAAGAAGCTAAAGCAGAAGCTGTAAGCGAAGAGAAAGCAGCTAAGAAAAAAGAAGCTAAAGCAGCTAGCTCAGCAGTGAAAAAAGTGAAAGATTCAGTAGAGAAATCAACATTAGGTGATCTTGATGTATTGGCTCAATTGAAATCTCAAATGGAAGGTGAAGAGAAAAAAGCTAAAGGCTAATTCTTTAACCAACCCATAAATATTAAAGCCTCGAATTACTTCGAGGCTTTTTTGTTATCATCCCGTTACGTTGTTTTATTATTCTGAGGGAAGCGCACTGACGAGGCATCTCTTTCTAAACCACCTTATACACCCTAGTACATTTTAGTTACTAACGCGATATATTCTAGCCATTAATAGTCGCAAATCAATACTGTTAGCTCTTTGGTTGCTCCTGCCCCGCTTTCGCTCATAGTCCTCATTTCGCTACGCTACATTCCGGGCTATTCCGTTCAATCAGGTTTATTTTATCAAGCAATCAGTTGTTTTCCGCAAATACCTGCAAATTCCATTAAAAAAACTCATAAAAAGTACTATTTTTGGATATGAAGAAATTTGTACTTACCGGATTAATCCTGATTAATGTGCTCCTATCAACCGCACAAGTAAACATTATTCCTAAACCTGTATCCCTAAAAGTTGAATCTCAACAAAAAGGTTTTAGCATTAACACCCAAACCAGAATTGTTATCGAGAACGATTCGCTTAGAAATGCAGCTGTTTTCTTTAATGATTATCTTGAAAAATACCTTCAATTTAAATTAACCATTACCTCGGTTAAACCTGCAGACAACTATATTTCCTTAAGTGTTAACACAAGCATAGCTAAATTTGATAATGCTTATACGTTGGCTGTTTCTTCAGAAAATGTTTCCCTTACCGGCACTTCGAATCCCGGCGTTTTTTATGGCATTCAAACCTTAATCCAATTATTGCCTACTACAAAAGCAGCTACTTTAATCCTACCGGCTGTATCGGTTACCGACTATCCACGCTTCGCTTATCGCGGAATGCACTTAGATGTAAGTCGTCATTTTTTTGATGTGAACTTCGTGAAAAAGTACATCGATTACTTGGCCATGCGTAAAATGAACTATTTTCATTGGCATCTAACTGACGACCACGGCTGGCGCATAGAAATCAAGAAGTATCCAAAATTGACCGAAATTGGCGCTTGGCGTAATGGTAGCATTATCGGGTTGTGGCCTGGAGAGGGAAATGAAAACATTAAGTATCAGGTTTTACCTAACGACGTTAAAATCACTCCCGCCAATGCAGTGATTAAAACAGATGGCATTCGCCATGGCGGTTATTATACCCAAGAAGAGATTAAAGACGTGATCAAGTATGCTGCCGATAGATACATCACCATTATTCCAGAAATTGAAATGCCAGCGCATAGCATGGCCGCCTTAGCTGCTTATCCTGAGTTTGGTACTGAACCTAACAAGCCTTATAAAGTGGCCGAAACTTGGGGAATGATGAACAAATACAACAACGTTTTTCAGCCTAATGATAAAACTTTCTCCTTTTTAGAAGATGTACTCACCGAAGTGATGAACCTATTCCCTTCACAATATATCCATATTGGTGGCGACGAAGCTTCGAAAGTGTGGTGGAAACAATCTGTCGAGACCCAAAAAATCATGAAGGAGAAAGGTATCAAAGACGAAGTGGCCTTACAAAGCTATTTCATTCACCGTATTGAGAAATTTGTGAACAGCAAGGGCAAAACCATTATTGGCTGGGACGAAATTTTGGATGGTGGTCTAGCTCCAAATGCCGTGGTAATGAGCTGGCGTGGCGAAAAAGGTGGTATAGCCGCAGCAAAAGTAAAACAAAAGGTAGTCATGAGCCCAGAAGAAAAGCTATACCTTAACCATAAGCAATTTATGAAAGAGGATAGTTTAGCTGCTAATAAATTCTTACCGCTTGAAACCGTTTACAACTACGAGCCCGTGCCAGTAGAGCTTAATGCAGAACAGGCCAAATATATTTGGGGTGCCCAAGGCAATTTATGGTCAGAATACATTGGCAATCCAGCCAAAGTTGAATATATGTTGTTTCCAAGAATGGATGCACTAAGCGAAATCCAATGGTCGCAAAAAGAACAGAAGAATTATGCAGACTTTTTAAACAGGCTGAAAACGCAGTTTAAACGCTATGATTTAATGGGAATTACCTATAGCAAAAGGTATCTTAGTCCTGTTGTGAATTAATTATGTCATCATAATGGAAAAATCTTTGCGTTAGCATTTCCAATTTCCTCCATAAGCATATACCCTCAAATCTTTTGGGGTACTAATTATCATTCTAGGAAAATGGATGAATAGGAGTATTTTCAAAAAACAGATAGCGGATTAAAAGCAAAAATCGAGGAGCTTTCTTAAAAAAATAAAATGTTGTAACGTTTTCTGTTTCCTTATACTAATGAGGTATAAACTTTAAAACAAAAACATTATGACAACGATAGAAAACAAAGAAAGATTGAGCGTAGTAGCCTTGTTCATTACTGTAATTTGCTTCAACGATGGAGCCGACTGGGTAAAATTTCCATTGTTAGCTTTAGGTGTAGTTTTATTAATATGGAGTCTTTATGACTACTATAGAAACGAAGAAAAACTGAAGAAAGAAAAAGAATTTTAGTAAAAACTAAATGATTTGTGTGGAGCGTAGCAGTAAATGTTACGCTTTTTTATTAAAAACTCAATCTCGATACCATGCTTTGTGACTGAAATGCTCCAGGTGTCATCCCTACCACTTTTTTAAATGTCCTGATGAAATAATTGGCATCACTAAAACCTAGTTCGTAGCTAATTGCAGCGATTTTAATCCCTGGTTTCAACAGCATTTCCTTGGCCTTTTTCATCTTTTCGGTCAAAATAAAATCGTTAGGACTTATACCTAATTCTCTTTTGAAAAGCCTATAAAAGGTCGCCTTGCTCATACAAGCTTTATTGCTGAGGCTTTCAATGCTGATTTTTTCGTTGAGGTTAGATTTGATATAGCCAATCACATAAGCTAAGGGATTATGGCTAGCGGCCTCACCATGTAAAACATTAAGGTTTTGGGTCTGCATGATCCTTACCAAAAGTTCTTTCAGAGTCAAATCGGCCAATACATCTTTTTCCCTAGAAGTGTCAGAACAAACTTTGATAATTTTGTTGATGAGGTAAGCAATTTCTTCATTGTTGTAAAAATGGTACTCATCATAGTTAAGCTTCCATTCCTCGCCATTACTTTCCTTGGGGAAATACTCGTTTAAATATCGAATGGTCTGCTTGATTTGATGGTTATCAATAGCCAAAGCAATACACTGTGTCGGGTTAAAATCAGTGGCTTCTGGGAAGTCGATACGCATGGTTTCAGATGGAGGCACTATCACCGTTTCACCCGGCAAGTATTCAAACTCCTTCTTTTCGTTGAGGTGCATTACCTTTTTGCCACGCAACATACTGGTAATTACAAAATCGTTAAAAGTTAAGGGTACTTTGTACGACTCTGTATAGGTTTCAAAAACACTTAGCTCGCATCTTTCCAAGCTATACGATGTCCTGTTTTCTACCAGTGTTTGCAGCTTTGATTCGCTGCTTAACTTTACCAAATCAAGTTTGTGATTCATTTTTCGTCCCCCCTTTATTCCAATAACGAGTGAGTATATCTTTTGTTAAGTAAATATATCATTATTTCAAATCTATTACATTACCTGAAACAATAGTGCTATCGGTTGAAACTATTTTACTATCCTCAAAGGGGCCATGCTCGTAGGTTTGTAATAACCAAATTTTAAAATCATGGAACAAATTGTAAAAAGACCAGAGTTTAAATCGCACTACGACAATTATATCAACGGCCAATTTGTGGCTCCAGTAAACGGAAAATATTTCGACAACATTTCTCCTATTGATGGAAAAGTATTCACCAAAGCTGCTCATTCATCGCCTGAAGACCTAGAGTTAGCAGTTAACGCTGCTGCCGAAGCCTTTAAAACATGGAGCAAAACTTCATCCACTGAAAGAAGCATTATCCTTAACAAAATTGCCCAACGCATGGAGGACAATTTGGAATATTTAGCTACGGTGGAAACCATTGATAACGGTAAGGCCATTAGGGAAACATTAAATGCCGATTTACCTTTAGGTGTGGACCATTTCAGATATTTTGCTTCGGTGATTCGTGCTGAAGAAGGTTCCCATACTGAATTAGATGAGCATACAGTTTCCTTAATTGTTCACGAACCTATTGGTGTGGTGGCACAAATTATCCCTTGGAACTTCCCTTTATTAATGGGCATATGGAAACTTGCCCCTGCCCTAGCCGCTGGTAATACCGTGGTATTGAAACCTGCGGAAAGCACTCCAACTTCTATCATGGTGTTAATGGAGCTGATTGGCGATTTATTACCTCCAGGGGTAGTGAATGTGGTGAATGGTTTTGGCGCTGAGCTTGGTCGTCATTTAGTGACCAACCCTAAAGTATCCAAGGCCGCCTTTACAGGCTCTACACCTACCGGACGTTTGGTGATGCAATATGCCACCGAAAACATTATCCCAGTAACTTTGGAATTAGGCGGAAAATCTCCGAATATTTTCTTCAACTCTGTGATGGATGAAGATGATGCTTTTTTAGACAAGGCCATTGAAGGAGCCGTTCTATTTGCCTTAAATCAAGGTGAAATTTGCACCTGCCCATCAAGGTTATTGGTACAGGAGGACATTTATGAGCGATTTATTGCCAAAGTAATTGAACGTACTAACGCTATCAAAGTAGGTAGTCCATTAGATAAAACGGTAATGATGGGGGCGCAAGCTTCCAAAATTCAATTTGAAAAAATTAAAACCTACATCGAGCTAGGAAAACAAGAGGGTGCCGAAGTATTAACTGGCGGCGAAGTGAACCAGCTTCCAGGTGAATTAGGCGGTGGTTATTATATCAAGCCAACCATTTTTAAAGGCCACAACAAAATGCGTATTTTCCAAGAAGAGATTTTTGGTCCAGTGCTAGCAGTAACTACTTTTAAAACCGTTGAAGAAGCTATAGAAATTGCTAACGACACTTTATATGGTTTAGGTGCTGGCGTTTGGACCCGCGACGCCCATGAACTTTATCAAGTGCCTAGAGCCATACAGGCAGGCCGTGTTTGGGTAAACCAATACCATTCGTATCCAGCAGGCGCTCCTTTTGGTGGCTACAAGCAATCAGGGGTGGGTAGAGAGAACCATAAGATGATGTTGGGACACTACCGCCAAACCAAAAATATGTTGATTTCTTACAATAAAAATAAATTAGGCTTCTTTTAAATAAGCATTTTTTGTCATCCAGAGCGTAGCGAAGGAGCTATTAAATGCATAAACAGAAAGGAGAAAAAATGGTGAAGCGATTAGACAGTACCGAGAAAGCTAAAGAACTGATACAAGAACTGAAAGCCAAACATGGCGAATTGATGTTTTATCAGGCGGGTGGTTGTTGCGAAGGCACACAGCCTCAGTGTTTCGAAAAAGGTGGCTTTTACGTACGTATGCACGATGTATGCATTGGAACAGTAGAAGGATGTGAGTTTTGGGTGGATAAGGACCTTTTCGAATACTGGAAGCACTCGCACTTTACCCTAGATGTGTTGGATGGATTTGGCGTTGGTGGGTTTTCGTTGGAAACTCCCCTTGGCAAAACCTTTAAAATACATTACAGGCTGTTCACAGAAGAGGAACTGAATAACCTTGAACCTATTACCACTGCAAAATAAATTCTTAGTTTATATTTTGGTTTGATTTGCCAGTGAGCCTATTGGCTTGCTGGTTTTTTTATGCCAATGAATTTAACAAATCTTATTCAAATCTCATTTTAAACTGATTTGCGTCAGCTTTGAAAAATACCAATCTAGCTATTTTTATTCATCAATAATTGTTCACTAAATCATTAAAATTATGCTTCCAAACACCATGAAAGCAGCCGTTGTTCGCGAGTTCGGGGCACCGCTGCAAATCGAAGAAGTTGAGGTAAAAAGGCCTGGCAGAAACCAAATATTGGTAAAAGTGATTGCCAGCGGCGTTTGTCACACCGATCTACATGCCGTTGAAGGCGATTGGCCTGTTAAACCCAAAATGCCATTGATTCCCGGACATGAAGGCGTAGGCTATGTAGTGGCTGTTGGCCCTGATGTAAACAATGTAAAAGAAGGCGATGCTGTAGGTGTGCCTTGGCTATACAGTGCCTGCGGATGCTGTGACCATTGCATTACGGGATGGGAAACCCTTTGCGAAAGCCAGCAAAATGGAGGCTATAGTGTGGATGGAGGTTTCGCAGAATATGTCATTGCTGATGCTCGTTACGTAGGGCATCTCCCTGCAAATACCAACTTTTTACAAATGGCGCCAATCCTTTGTGCTGGTGTAACGGTTTATAAAGGTTTAAAGGAAACAGAAGTTAAACCTGGCGAATGGGTAGCTATTTCAGGTATTGGCGGTTTAGGTCACGTGGCAGTTCAATACGCCAAAGCCATGGGCATGCATGTAGCGGCTATTGATGTGGGTAACGACAAATTGGATTTGGCCAAACGTTTAGGTGCTGATTTAGTAGTAAATGCGAAAGAACAAAACCCAGGCGAGTTCCTCAAAAAAGAGACGGGAGGCATGCATGGTGCTTTAATAACAGCAGTATCTCCTATTGCCTTTAAGCAAGGATTAGAAACCCTACGCCGCAAAGGAACTATGGCTTTAAATGGATTACCTCCTGGAAACTTTGATTTATCGATATTTGATACCGTTCTGAATCGCATTACCATTAGAGGTTCCATTGTAGGAACTCGTAAAGATTTACAAGAAGCCATTGAATTTGCGGTGGAAGGTAAAGTAAAAGCCAATGTAACCGCAGCAAAACTAGAAGATATCAATGACGTTTTCGACAAAATGAAGAAAGCAGAAATTGAAGGCCGTATGGTACTTCAAATAGCGGAATAATTCTTTTTGCCACAGATACACAGATTTTAAATTATCTATTTTTGTTTTATCGGTGCATCTGTGGCTTATTATCATCTCAATCCCTTCTTTTCATTTTTAGCCTCGTAAATCGACCAAAAAAGCGGATATTAGGACATCAATTCTATTTATTCATTATGTTGCGCAAAATCATCGCTGTACTTCTTACCATTATTGCTATTTGGGCTATTAAGGAAACCATCTTTATTTTCACCACTTCAGATGCTGATATAGCAGTTAAAAGAGGTCAGCTTAAATTAGCAAGTTTAAGCATCACCATTCCTTTGGTGATTGCTAGTTTATGGTTATGGCGCCCAACACCGAAAGGAGAAAAATGAAAAACTACGACCAAGATTTTCTAAAACAACTGGCCAAGCAATTAAGCTGCCCTGCAAATACCGAAGGCATAGAAGTTGCCAACAATATGCACGAAAACAATATTGGCATGACCAGAAAGGCCATTGAGGCGCTGAATATCTCTAAAGGTGACTTAATCTTGGAGCTTGGTCATGGCAATTGTAAGCACTTACCTGAAATCTTGAACCGAGCTGAGCATACATCTTATTACGGATTGGAAATTTCGGAACTGATGCAAAAACAAGCTTCGGAAGCCAACAATGTAGCTATTGAAGCCAACAGAGCTTCTTTCCACCTATATAATGGCAACAACATTCCTTTTTCAGACAATACCTTTAGCAAAATACTCACCGTAAATACCATTTATTTTTGGGAAAGACCTAAAGAATTCATCAAAGAAATTTACAGAGTGTTAAAACCTGGAGGCACTTTTGCCATTGGTTTTGCTGATAAAGATTTTATGGAAAGCTTACCTTTTACCGCTTATGGGTTTGACCTTTACAGCAAAGACAGGATTAACACCTTAGCAGAAGCAGCAAACTTTAAAATCAAGGATATTTCTTCTTTCACCGAAAAAATAACCAGCAAAGCAGGTGATGAAGTGGAAAGGTTATTTTATGTCGCTCTTTTAGAAAAATAAAGGATAGGGTACGACATTTTGTTAATGCCATTACGATTACGATGTGCCTATGTGTTTCATATAACCACATAGACACATAAGGGCATTATCCTGCAATTGGCTAACTTTTAAAGAACGGGCCAAGGCCGTTTTTAGTAAAAAAAAGAGGTTTTACTAGCGCTGGAGGTACCGAAAAGTCACAAAATGTATATCCCAATTTACATTAAATTGCTACTCTAATGGCGTGCAAACGTGCCATTTCTTCTAAAAGATTTTTCTTTACTTCAAAGTAGTTTTGATACAGTATTTCTTTAAAGGCATTTGCAGCACCAAAAAGAATTTCTAACTCATCGTCATTATAACTATTACCTGTAAAATAAATTAAGGCGTGTTTCGATAAATAAGCATCCACTTTTTCCTTTAATGCCAGATCAACATTTACATACGGCAGCGCTAATAAAAAAGTCATCTGTGTTTTAAGCTGACTTTCTGTTCGTGCAAACTTCAGGAGGTTTTCTCTAATTTCTGCAAAAGGCGTAGTGATTTGTATAAAACTCGTTTCATCTGCCACTCTGTTGTAAATCGTTAACGCCTCATCATAAATTTTATCAAACTCCAAAAAGGTTTGATATTTTCCGGTAAAGTAATCTCCCGAACTATTTTTAGCAGCTTCTTGCTTAAAATAATGATAAATACTTTCGTCGTTAATGACTAAAGCAGCTTTGATATCCAATAGTTCCTTTTCCAATTTGGGCAGCAACTCATAAATATCTGTTTTCACATATTTAACGCCATCGTATTCAAAGGTTTTAATTTCGGTATCTCCTTCGTGAATTTGTTTGATGGTCATGATATCCGTTTCCAAACATACTGCACTGTAAATCATATCCACCTTATCTGTACCGAAGAGCTCATCAAACGTTAAGATAGTTTCCGTAAGTGTCGACTGTTCTAAATCAAACTTACTAGGATTATAATTATTATAGTATCCATTAAATGCTTTAGGGAAGCTACCTGCCTTAAAATCTTCTTCGTATTCGGCTACAAAACTTGCCATTTCGTCAAAAGTTATTTGGCCCTTATATTCCACATTGGCAAACAACAGCTCCGTTACAGTAGCTTGCAATTCATCTGCTTTACCAAACAACACCAATGCTGGTTCGCCATTATCATCACCTTGCGGAAAGCTACCTGAGGTGATGGCATCTACCCTGTCCTCGGTACTTGGATGACTGGCCCATTGGTTTTTAATTACCAATTTTGATTTGTTGTAGTGGTTTAGGTATTCCTTAGTTACCTGTGGCATGTCATTTACAAAATCTATTCCCGAGTCTTGCGCCAAAGCATTCATGATATGACGATGTTGGGGATAGATATTTTTAGGTTTGACATTGGCTGAGATTTTCTGTTCGTAGTAGCTAAGCGTCCTGTCAAAAGCATTATTGGCCAAATCTAATCTCATTAATGAGGATACAAAAGGCTGGCTACCCACTACGGTCACCGCAATGGCATCCGCGTGAAATTCCATTTCCCTTGAAAGTTCCAAATGTTGGATGTTCACCACATGATAAAGTTTCTTTAACACCCACTGAATACCTTCAATAATTTTAACACCTATAGCCACAAAAAAGGCAAAATAGCCGCTCACGTTAGCAAAGCGCTGAACGGCATTTCCATATCCTTCATTATCATAAAGCATGTTAAAGATGATTTGGTTCACGGTATAAACATAGCTACCTACTTTCATGGAACGTTGAGAGAAATGACCAAATTCATGCGCCAAAATTGCTTTTAATTCTGTTCTAGAAGTACTATTCACCAAAGCCATTCCTATCTGCAAATTCTTCTTCACGGGCAAAAACATACTCAAAAAAGTCGAATCATAGAATACACAGGCATTTACCTCGTGCGATAGGTATATCTTTTTTGGAAAAGTGGTTTGCACTTTATCTACGATATCTCTTATTTCCTCGTAAAGCAATGGGGCATCTTCTTCCGTTAGTTCAATCAAATGAGACCTATCTATTTTGTGTTTTTTAAAGATAAACTTTACCAAAAAAACGAAAACAATTACCCCCAGTCCAATTAAGCCAATCCCCAAACCAAGGGTAATCACACTAGGTTTAAGCGCTATTAAACCAATGCCTAATGCGCCACACAAAACCACCAATCCAATGGACAGAGCAAATAGCAGCAAATAAGACAGCATAAAAAATATAATAGCAAGAATGGCTTTTCGAGCGGCTTTTTTAAATTCGCTACTCGTTAAATCATAGGAAGTACTTTTCTTCATAAAGCGTAATCGTTTGTCACTATAAAGAAAAAGATAATTAAGCAAATTTCAAATCGCAAGAGATGGAATTAGCGCTTAATTAGTCCACAGGCAATCTACAAGAAAACTATTTTACGATAAAACCGAAGACTCACCTTTGTTCTTTTTATAATATTTACGCTCTATTTTAACATGTTTTTTTAATTCTCTAAAGCTGATGCTGACCTGTAGCGAAGCGGAAAGCTATGCAATAAACCGAGCCTTGGCGAGTTCACCGAAGGTAATTTATTTTTCAGGGTCAGTAAAACAAAGCTGGCATCATTTGACTAAAAATCAACCAAACAACAATCTAACTCAATTTATTAGAAAAAAGACGATTTGCGAAGGCTGGGGATGTCGAAAAATCACGGAACGCTTATCCCGAAATCTAGTTAATCCAAGAATCTACTTTTAAGCGACGGAGTTGGTACCCAACATTGATTTTGTTTACCGAACCATTGGTAACGATGACGAGCGACCCATCTATATATGGCATTTCTCAAAAAAGGGGGCACGATGATAAAAGCGTAAAGCAATGGCCATAAACCAGGCAGCTTTTTGGCAATACGCAGTACGGCGGTTGATTGCTCGTACAATTTTCCATTTTCCAGTAATACCAAGCTATCTCCATGAGCTAACTTTAAAGCAGAGCCATTCAACGTTTCTTTTGCGAAATCGCTTTGCAAAGAGGCAAACTTAAACACCTCACGACGGTCCCGTTTAATGACAAACTGCACTGCGCCATTACATAAATTACACACACCATCAAAAAATATAATCGCACCTACTACCATTGCTGCAAGTTAGATAATCAAAATGAATGCGACATTCATTTTGTTCTTTTTTCTAATCTAGTTTCATTCTTTTATTTTTTATTTCAAACTTTGGTTTTGATACGGTCCTTGCCGTCATTTTTAGACTCTAGATAAAAAATATTAAACAAAAATGGGCAATACATATACCTACGTTAACGGTCAATTACTTCTCGAAAATGAGGCCAAACTTTTAGTTACCGATTTAGCTGTACAACGAGGCTATGGTATTTTCGACTTTCTTAAAACCGTAAATGGAAAACCCATTTTTATCGAGGATTATTTCAACCGTTTTTTTAACTCCGCAGGTGAAATGAACCTTGAAGTTGATTTTGACAGGACAGACCTCTTCACTGCAGTAACCTCACTTCTTGAAAAAAACAATATTGCAAATTCAGGACTAAAAATCATCCTAACAGGCGGTTATTCTGAGGATGGCTATCAAATTGCAAAACCAAACCTGGTGATTGTACAAACACCTTTTGAATATAATCCTACCAGTTTTGATAAAGGTTTAAATTTATTATCCCACAATTATCAAAGACAACTATCTTCGGTAAAAACGATTGATTATCTGCAAGCCATTCGCCTTCAACCACTATTGAAACTGAAACAGGCCGACGATCTTTTATATCACAACCATGGCGACGTAAGAGAATGCCCAAGGGCCAATATTTTCATGATAAAAAACCGGCAAGTTTTTACGCCAATTAGCGGAATTTTACGTGGCATTACTCGTGGTAAAATATTGGGCATACACCTTGATGGCATAGAGGTTAAAGAACAAGATTTTACCCTCGATGATCTGGCTAACGCAGACGAAGCGTTTATCAGCAGTTCTACCAAGAATATTTTACCAGTGCTTAGTCTTGACGGTAAACCTATTGGCGATGGCAAGCCAGGTAAAATCACCTCAGTTTTAAACGAGAAATTGCTCGAGATGATTAAAAACTATTAAATTCAGTTCGATTATTAAATTTTTCAAAACAACCCGTAAAGCAGATGCTGACCTGTAGCGAAGCGGAAAGCTACGTAGTAAAATAAATTCAACATGACGAACCACTCACCTGACGTCACCCTGACCTGCCTGCCTGCGGTAGGCAGGTAGCGAAGCGGAAAGCTATGCAATAAACCAAGCCTTGGTGAGTTCACCGAAGGTAATTTATTTCAGGGTCAGCAAACAAAGTTGGCAATAATCGAACTTAAGCTATTACCACTTAAACTCACCGAGGGATAACAGATTTTTTGCTATCCCCCAATGAGTGATTATTCCTTTTTCTTTACGACAGCGGTTTCCTTTAGCAGCTTTCTTTTTTTATACGCTAACGCAGCATATGAAAGGACAAAACCAACAGCAGTAATGATGATTAAATTTTGGACATAAGGATAAATCAAATCCGTTGGACCATTTTCAATAATCAAAACCCTGAATATCGGCAGGAAATGTGTTAATGGAATGATGGAAGCAATATACTGTATCCACTCGGGCATTTGGCTCAATGGCCAAGTAAAACCTGATAGGATAAAACTAGGCGTAGCAATGACCATCAATACCTCCGTAGCTTTTAATTGGCTAGGGATTAATAAACTCACCAAAATACCAATAAAACAAACCGACAGTACAAATAATCCAGCGGTGAGCGTAAGCGTTCCCAAATTTTCATAAAATGGAATCTTAAACCACCAAGTAAATAACCAATAGATGAGCCAAATACCAAAACTCATGACCAGGTAAGGAATTACCTTGACCATAATAAGCTTAAAGGTAGAAGACGTTTTGTTTACCAAAAATTTAAACGTCCCGTTTTCAAACTCAGAGGCGAAAGAAAGGGCCAAGCCTAGCATTAAAACCTGTTGTAAAACAGTAGCCAATATACCAGGCCACAAAAAGTACATGTAGTTTGTAGAACGGTTGTTCTTTTTGATGAAAGTGGTTTTGAAAGGCTCATATTGGCTCATCAGTAAATTCTCTGGTACCCCTTGCTTTCTAAGCGTTTCTAATTGTACGCCCACCTTAAGCGTTCCCAAACATACCTGCAATGCCGTAGAAGCATAATTTGCAGTAAGCACATTTGCCGTATTCACAATGGTGGTTATTTCTGGATATTTCTTCGTCAGTACACCTTTTTCAAACCCTTCGGGAATAATAACAATACACACTGCCTCATTTTCAAGTGCTGTTCTGGTGAGATTATCCTCGTTGGGCAGTAATGCGGATATGGTCAATACTTCGTTATCCTCCATCATTTGCAATGCTTTTTTACTCATCTTGCTCTGGTCTTTGTCTACCACCACAATAGGCAAATCAGTTACTTTACCTTTGTTATATACATAGCCAAGCAATACACCATACATAATGGGCGCTCCAATGAAAAGGATGCGCAACACACTGTTGTTCCAAAACAGTGCGAACTCACGCTTTAATAGTTCAAAAAAAACTCTCATTATCGTTTGGTTATGGTCACTGTAGATTTGGTTAATATTTCGGCAGCTTCTGTAGCCTGTTTTGGCGACACACTGATTTCATAAAGTGCATCTTGCATATTGTAATCAGGATATGCCGTGGCGATATTCGCATACGCACCAATTTGTTTAATGTTCCTAATCACGCCGCTTACTTTTTTATCCTTCAAATAAGGTACCGTCACTTCAATTTCTTCACCTTTTTTATATTTGCTCAACTCGCTTTCAGGAACTGTAAAACGGAAATAGGTCGTATTGTTTAATGAACCGGTAAATAGGGTGTAACCAGGCAAGGCCAATTCTCCCACTTTTAGGGTAATGGTTTCAAGCATCATATCCTGTGGTGCAATTACATACCTTTCTTTTTCAGCCGTTTTTACTTCTTGCAAAGCACCCAGTGCTCTATCTTTTTGCCCCAAGGCCATGGTTTGCTGCTCCATACGCACACCATTTTTCACATCGGCAATTTCAGCTTCTACCGCCGTGTACTGTGCCAAAGCACCTTGGTATTTAGCAAATACCTCATCATATTGCTGTTGTGGCACCAATGAATCAACCACCATTGCCTCAATACGTTTCAACGATTTTTTGGCAAACTCATATTGCTCTTTTAAGGCAGATTTCTTTGCATTCAACTGCTTTAATTGGTTTGCCGTAGCACCGTGCACGCTCATGGCATATTGGGCATCTGCAGATTTAACCGCACCTTGTGCCTGTGCCTTTTTAGCTTCTACCTCTGGAATATCCAATACCGCAAGCGTATCTCCTTTTTTCACCAAATCACCTTCATTTACATATATTTTTGAAATACGTCCAGCGATTTTACCTACTACAGCAAGTTCATCTCGCTCCACTTTACCTTGTATAAGGCTATCCATATTATTTTTTGGTCTGCATGATATCAATGCAAGCATACCTAATAGTATAAAAGTATATTTCTTCATAACTTATTTTACTTGAAGTGAATTTTGTAAGTTTCCTGTAGCCGAGATGGTCTCTAAAGCGAGTTTTCTCTGCTCTACGATACTGTTAATTTTTTGTAGTGACGTTTGATAGATATCCGTTTCTACCGTTAAACGTTCGGTTACGTTAATCAATCCGGTATTATATTGCTTTTGCGCAATTAATAGATTGTTTTTAGCAATTTTCTCTCTTTGTGCCGCAATATCAATCTGTCTTAATAAAGTTTCATATTGCACATTATTATTTTGCAGCTGTAGCTGCACTTTCTCTCTCGAATCGGCTAGTTTATTTTCTATCTGTTGGATATTGATTTTAGCTTCATCAATTTTATGCTTGCGTTCAAAACCACTAAAAATATTCCATTTCAACGCCACTCCTGCAATAAAATTGGGAGATAGTTTGGCGCTATTAAGCCCCAAAGAATAATTATTATTGGTAACCGGACCGCTAAAGGTGGTTTTTGCATCAAATACCGAGGCATAGCTATAACTTCCGAAAGCGCCAACCACAGGTAAAAGGCTTCCCTTCTCTTTCTTTAACATGAATTGATAGGCCGTTTTGAAATTTTCAAGAGCTTTAATCTCTGCTCTATTATCAGTATTAAGCGGCTCCAATAACACTATAGGCTCTAATTGATAAACCACGCTATCAATTTTTGCATTGCTATAGTGGGTCAACACATGCAGCTTTTGATACAATACTTTACGTTTACCTTCCAGCTCTATTTTTTTTGAAGCCAATTCCAAAACTGCTAATTTGATTTTATCTCGATCATAGGGAATGGCTAAACCATTGGCAATAGCTTTCTCTACCCGCTCTCTTTCTTTATTTAAACGGACTTCACTTTCATCCACCAATTTTTGCGCCTCGGTCAACAAACGGATTTGATCAAAGGAATAAACAACATCCCTAATCACCGAATCCTTTTTCGGAGAGGCCAAATATTCAGTACCCTGCTTTTTAGCTTCAATAGCTTTGGCACCGTTAATAATTTGTCCGCCGCTAAAAAGCACCGATTTTGCAGTTAGCCCACCAAAGAAAAGATTGCCCCTATTTTTAAAGTTCTGCTGACCATCAAACAAAGAAATTCCTGTAATGGGCAAATTCAATGTTGGAAGGTCAATACCCAAGGTATTGTTAAAATAACCATACATGGCCATAGCGTCTATGGTAGGAATGTACTTATTAAGCACTTCCTTACGTTGGAGCGTCAACTTTTGTATTTCCAAATCGTGATTTGCCAGCCCCTTGTCTTCCATAAGTGCGGCATCAATAGCACGTTTAAGTGTTTCGGAAACATAAAATTGCTGGGCATGTAAATGCGGCAGCCCCACTATGAAGCAAACCGCTATTCCTAAAAAAATTCTTCTCATATTATAACACGCCTATATTATTGTAGATTTTGTTGAACACATTTTTTACTGTTTCTATTTCCTGTACCGTTAGCCCTCGGGTAAGTTCTGTTAAAACCTCCTCGGCTACCGGCATTACTTGTTTTTCAACTTCCAACCCTTTTTTGGTCAGGAATATCAAGTTGAGCCTTCTGTCTTTGGCGTCGGCTCGTCTTTCAATGTAGCCATCCCTTTCGAGATTGTCTAGCAATCTGGTCATGCTAGGTTTGTCTTTTCCAGTGGCATTGGCAATTACTTGTTGCGAAATGCCATCTTTCATCCATAGCTGCATTAGAACGGTCCATTGCTCTTTAGTGAGCGATATGCTATTAAGCTTAAACTTTTGTGTAAGCACCCTGCTTGCATACATGAACAACCTGCCTCCTAGCAAATTGTACTTATCTTCTAATGAAATCAAATTAGTTATCATAACAATAGTTGCATAAACAACTACAAACTCCGTGCAGCTAATTAAATTTAAGGAGATTTTTTATCTTTCATGACATAATGGTGACGATTTAACTTAAAACTTATTGATTTAAAGGAGCTGGGAACGCAAGGCGGTTGTCATTATTTATTACGCTTTCATACTTACAAAGGTCCCAAAATCGTAAGTCTCTATAAGCAGTGTGCGCTATGTGTCTATGTGGTTCATTTAAGAGAACCACATAGACACATAGATTAAAAACTTCGTAAGCCTATTTAAAACCTTCACTAGCAAAAAAAAAGTAACATAGCAATACAGACGGCTGTATCATAAACCCGATTGCAATGAAAAGCCAGTCTGCGGTAGGCAGCGGGAACACCAATCAAAAGGGTACTTAATTGATTTTCAACAACAAGTAAAGATTTTGAAAAACTGGTGCATTTTTGGGCTTCACGATTTAAAACATTTACCTATATTTGCGCAATCCCAGTGCAATGCAAAAGAGAACTCTACTCAGCGGCCAAAAACTTCAAATCACAATTAAGCGACTTTGTCACCAGCTAATTGAGAACCATACTGATTTTAATAATACTGTTTTAATTGGTATACAGCCAAGGGGAACTTTCTTTGCAGATAGGGTTCACCAAGAACTTTCGGAAATTTTAAAAAGCAGCTCCTTAAAAAAAGGCCATTTGGACATTACTTTTTTCAGGGATGATTTTAGGAGAAAAGATGGCTTGGTAACCGCAAGCAGCAATACCATTGATTTTATTATTGAAGGAAAGCAAGTAATTTTAATAGATGACGTGCTTTGGACCGGACGTACCATACGTGCGGCAATGGATGCGCTTTTGGCCTATGGCCGACCTGAAAGTGTAGAGCTAATGGTTTTAATTGACCGCAGGTTTTCGAGGCACTTACCTATTGAGGCCAACTACATTGGCATGCAGGTTGACTCAGTTGACTCCCAAAAGGTAAAGGTGAGCTGGAAGGAAAATGAAGGAGAAGACAAAGTAATTTTATTATCAGAAAAGCAATAAAATGGCAGCAGACAAATTATCAACACGACATCTTTTAGGCATTAAAGATATTAACCTGAATGATATTGAATTGATTTTCGAAACTGCTGATAATTTTAAGGAAGTGATTAATAGACCTATTAAAAAGGTACCTTCTCTAAGAGACATCACCATTGCGAATATCTTTTTCGAAAACTCAACCCGTACCAAACTTTCATTCGAACTAGCTGAAAAAAGGCTTTCGGCTGATGTGGTGAATTTCGCTACCTCCTCTTCATCGGTAAGCAAGGGCGAAACCCTGATTGATACGGTAAACAATATTTTGGCCATGAAAGTGGATATGGTGGTGATGCGCCATCCTTATGCTGGAGCTGGTCAATTCCTAAGTCGCCACATTGATGCGCAAATTGTAAACGCAGGCGACGGTGCACATGAACACCCTACACAAGCTTTATTGGATGCTTTCTCGATCAGAGAGAAACTTGGCGATGTAGCGGGCAAAAAAGTGGTGATTGTGGGTGATATCTTGCACTCTCGCGTGGCTATTTCCAATATTCTTTGCTTACAAAAACTAGGTGCCGAAGTAATGGTTTGCGGCCCTACCACCTTAATTCCTAAGCATATTGGTGCATTGGGCGTTAAGGTAGAACACGATTTAATTAAGGCACTCAACTGGTGCGACGTGGCCAACATGTTGCGCATACAGCTTGAACGTATGGATATCAAATATTTCCCAACGGGAAGAGAATATTCGATGATGTACGGTTTAAACAAGCAAATTCTTGATAATTTAGATAAAGAAATTGTAGTGATGCACCCAGGTCCTATTAACCGTGGGGTGGAGATTACCAGTGACGTGGCTGATAGCAAACAATCTATCATTTTAAATCAGGTAGAAAATGGTGTAGCCGTTAGAATGGCTGTTCTTTATCTTTTGGCCAGCCAAAAAGATAGCTAATGACCCCTAAAGAAAAGCAATTTGTAGACTATTGGACTGAAAAGAGAAAAACATGGAGCTGGAGAAAGCACAGCTACCAGACCTTTATCACCGTAGCCATTCCTCTTGCTATCTTAATAGATTTAGTCAACTATTTCATTATCGGCGACACGCAGTATGATTTTTTCAGTTTCTCTCATCTGGGCACTTTCATCTTCAACTTGATCATCATTTCTGTACTTACCATTATGGGTTTAGGTTTTGCCAACTGGAACTACAACGAAGGCAAGTATTGGAGCATTTTAAGGAAAAACACCAATAAACTACAGTAGCGTTTGCTATTAACGTACAACCAGGCTCATCATTAAAGCGCTGTTAAAAACTTTTTAACAGTACATACCAAGCTCACAACCATTTCGTTAAATGTCTGTTATCAACAGATGTTAATTTCTTATGTTGATAGCTAAGCACATTAATTCTATTTTAGTATCAACCCTAGCTAAAACCATTGCTCAACAAAATGGACAATTTGGCCATAGCTAACCAAGTAATGCCGTAAAAAAGCTACTTAAAGAAATACGCAAATGAAGAAAAGATACTTATTGGTTCCACTGTTTATAGCCAGTGGATACGGTTTTGGACATGCCCAAACTAGTCCATTGATAAAACTGAACCAAAATTACCAGAGTGGGTTAGAGCTGCTTAGAAACGAAAAATATGTAGCCGCTGCACAACAGTTTAAATTAGTAGAGCAATACCGTAGCAAAACAAGTACGCAACAGCAAAGCAACGCCGAGCTATCTATCATTAAAGAAAATGCCAAGTTTTATGCCGCGGTTTGCGCTATAGAATTGGGAAACGATGATGCCGAAGCACTTTTCCAAGAATTTATTAGAGAATATCCTTTAAATCCAAATACGAAACTGGCCTATTTCCACATGGGGAAAACCTATTTTGCAAAAAAGGATTACGCAAAGGCTTTGGAATGGTTCAATCAAGCTGACCCCACCTCACTTTCACAAAAACAACGTTTAGAATATCAGTTCAAGCAAGGTTATGCTTATTTTGAGCAGAATAATATTGAAAAGGCCGAGCCTTTATTTGAGGCCGTTAAAAAAGAGGAATCTCCATTCCAAGAAAGCGCCACTTATTATTTTGCTTACATCAACTATCTTAATAAAGAATACAAAACGGCACTTGCCAATTTCGAGAAACTAAAAGGTTCGCCTACGTATGAGGCCAGCTATCCGTACTACATTACTTCGATGTATTATTTGGATGAACGCTATGAAGATGTGATCGACTATGCCATTCCAGTTATGGAAAAAACCAAGCAAAAATACGAGGCCGAAATGCTGAGCTTGGTGGCTGCTTCCTACTTCTCGAAATCAGAATTTAAAAACGCGGAGAAATATTTTGCACTTTACTACAGCAAGGACCAAAATCAAGTTAAGAACAACCTTTTCATTTACCAATATGGCTATACCCTTTTCCAAAATGGCAAATACAAAGAATCGGTAACAGTATTAGAGAAACTGAATACCGACGATGTGTACCTACAAAACGGTATGTTCACCTTGGGAAAATCGGCCTTAAAATTAAACGTAAAGGAAAAGGCCAGAAATGCTTTCTTTAGAGCTTCGAGATTAGATTTCGATAAAAACCTACAGGAAGAAGCGTGGATCAATTATGCCAAGTTAAGCTACGAACTGGAGTTTAACCAACAAGCCTTGGATGCTACACAAAATTTCTTGAAGACCTTCCCTAATTCGAAAAGAATTAATGAAGCGAAAACACTTTTAGGCGAAATTTTACTGACCAGCAAAAACTATCAGGCGGCTATTGATATTTTGGAGCCCATCCCTAATAAAACTCCAGAAGCGAAGGCTGCTTATCAGAAAGTAACCTATTTTAGAGGTTTGGAATTTTACAATGAAAGAGCTTTCCCTAATGCATTATCAATGTTTTTACGTTCGGGTAACTTCCAAGAGGATAGCGAGATTTATGCTTTAAGCATTTATTGGATGGCCGAATCGATGTACGAATTGAGAAAGTACGGTGAAGCCGTTAAAACTTTCGAAAAGTTCCTTGCCATGGAAGAAGCTAAGAAAACCGAAGTATACAACTTTGCGAACTATGCCTTGGGCTATGCTGCTTTTGAAGATGAAAAATATGTAAAGGCGGCCAACTATTTCGAACGCTTTTTAAAAGGAGCAGATAAAGATGCCAAAACAGTAAACGATGCGATGCTTCGCTTAGCGGATTCATATTTCGTGAACAAAAATTATGGCGACGCGCTTTCTTATTACAACCGTATTATTAGTGGTAAACAAACTGGAGAGGACTATGCATTGTTTCAACGTGGGATGATTCAAGGTTTGCAAAAGCAAGATGATGCCAAAATTGGCACCATGCAAAGCTTATTGAAACAATTCCCTAACTCTAACTATGCAGATGACGCAGGTTTCGAAACTGCTTATACCTATTTTAATAAAGGTGATTTCGAAAAATCGAAAACAGATTTGGTAGGTTTAGTAGCCAAATACCCTCGCAGCAGCTATGTACCTAAGGCGCTTTTAACCATAGGCTTAGTGCAATACAACCAAGATCAAGATGATTCGGCACTAGAGTCTTTCAAAAAAGTAATCAGAGATTACCCGAGCACTCCCGAAGCTAAACAATCTCTTGAATCCATCAAGAATATTTATGTAGACCGTGGCGATGCCAATGGGTTTATTGCTTATGCCGCTACTACCCCACTGGGCAACTATTCCACCAGCGAGCAGGACAACATCATGTTCCAGTCGGCCAATAACATTTACCTAAGAGGCGATGCCAAGGGTGCTTATGAGGCCATCAATTCTTATCTAGAAAAATTCCCTAAACCAATCCACGACAAGGAAGCTAAATTTATCAGAGCTGAATCTCTGGTAAAATTAGGCCGTTCATCAGAAGCTATTCAAGATTACGATTACATCCTTAACGATTGGACCAGTGACTATACCGAGCGTTCGTTAATGAGTGTTTCGAAAGTATTAATGGACGAGAAAAAGTATAACGAAGCCATTGTATACCTAAAACGATTGGAAACTACAGCCGATTATAAAGCCCATCACAGCTATGCCATCAATAACTTGATCAAGGCTTACACCGCCTTGAACATGCCTGATGAGATGCTAAAATATGCTGATATCGTTAAAACTTCGGAAAAATCTTCAGAAGAAGAGAAAAACAGCTCTGACCTATTTGCGGGTAAGGCTTATTTGTTGAAAGCAGATACTACGGCAGCCATTAAATCATTCAACAAAGTGGTTTCAACTACCAAAACATTGGCCGCTGCCGAGGCTAAATACAATATTGCTGCGTTACAATATGCCAAAGGCGATTACAAGACTTCTCAAAAAACTTGTTTCGACCTGATCAATAACATGCCATCATATGATTATTGGGTAGCGAAATCATTTATCCTATTAGCCGATAATTATTTGGCTTTAAAGGATAAGATGCAAGCGAAAAGTACTTTGTTAAGTA
Organism: Pedobacter sp.; assembly: GCF_039594775.1. Taxonomy (GTDB): domain Bacteria; phylum Bacteroidota; class Bacteroidia; order Sphingobacteriales; family Sphingobacteriaceae; genus Pedobacter. The sequence goes on from NZ_JBCNMT010000006.1 coordinate 236,043, forward strand.
TCATCGACAATTACGAAGGCAAGGATGATATTGTTCCTACCGCAAAAGAAAAATTGGCAAAAATCAACTAGAAAGACACACCATGAGATTTAATAAAACCACATACATTACGCTTGGCTTAATTCTAGGGGCATTTGGTCTGCATGCGCAGGACGTAAAACCTCCTGAAAAGACGGAAAAAACGCTGAGCGAAGAAATTGAAATTATACGACCGTACAAACCTGTTTTAGCAGAAGCAGTAAAGTTGAGAAGAAGTCCTGATCTGGACAACCTTAAAACCTATAAAGCCAAGTTTAACTATCAGCTAGCAGACAGGAAGCTTGAACTGAATACCGATATCCAAAAGCTACAGGCCCAAAAAGTAGCCGACGAACGTCAAGCACCATTAACCAACAACTACGTTAAAGGTGGCGTAGGTAATTTGGGAACAATTTTGGCCGAAGCCTATGTAGGTATGGGCCAAGACCCAGCTTTGCAAACTGGTGTATTCTTTAGACATTTCAGCAACGAGGGCAAGTTGAACAAACAAAATGAAAACAAGCAACAATTAAGTGTATTTGCCCGTAGTATTGGCGAAAATGCAACGTTGAATGGTAAATTAAACTACCAAAGACATGGCTTGTACTTTTACGGTATTGACGATAATAACCCTACGTTAAATCCGAATCCCGATAAACAAACCCTTAATTTCTTTGAATTGGAAGGCGAAGTAATCAGCAAGTTTACCCCTGATCCTGATGCTTTTAGCTATGCAGCAAAGGCAAATGGTTATTTTTTTAACGATAAATATAGTGCAAAAGAAAAAGCCCTTACCTTAACAGGCTATTTGAATAAGAGAATAAGCAGCTTCAATTTGGGCTTAGCGGCATCGGCCGAATTTGGCAATACCAAAGATGTAAACACTAGTGTATCTAATAACCTTTTACGCTTAAACCCTTACATTAAATTACAAGCAGGTGGCGTAAAAATTATTGCTGGTGCTAACATTACTCAAGAATTTGGCAGCACTTCAACCACAAGGTTTTTCCCTTCAGTAACTGCCGACTTCACCTTAATCCCTGATTTCCTGCAAATCTTTGGGGAGATTAAAGGCGACGTAAACCGTAACACCTTAAAAGACCTTACCGACGAAAATCCATTCCTGAACCAAAATATCTTCATTAAAAACAGTGTAGAGAAATTGAGCATAAGCGGAGGTATTAAAGGTACTGGCGGTCCCGGATTTGGCTATAAAGCACGTTTTTATAGTAAAGAAATTACCGACATGCCTTTGTTCGTAAACAGCTTTGGTTCATTCAACAAATTTGATGTGATCTACGACTTTGGGAAAACCAAAATATTAGGATTAGAAGGTGAATTGACCGTTCAGGTGAGCGATAACCTAAAATGGACAGGTAAATTGAACATGGAAGACTATAAAGCGGGCACCGAAAAAGAGAGCTACTTTAAACCTCAACTACGTTTAACTTCGAACTTCAGCTTTGTATTTAACAAAAAACTTACGTTTGATGCCGCCGTTGCCGTTCAAGATGATAGCAAAGCGAAAGTATTCAGTGCTAATCCTTTAAATCCAGATGGCAGTTACCCTCCTGTTCCAGATTATACCAATGAAACTATAGTGAACATTAAAGGTTTTGTAGATTTGGGCGTGGGTGCCACTTACAAAATCAACAATAAAGTTTCGGCATTTGCCAGAGCTAACAATATTTTAAATACCAATTACAGTAAATTTTTATATTATCGTCAAAATGGTTTTAATATCTTTGGCGGCTTAACCTATTCGTTTTAAAAGGTTAAATTTTATAATTATTTTTACCCAAATGGATATATTGCAATACCTGATAGAGCTTTTAAAAACCCGTAAACAAATAGGAATTGAAGGCTTGGGTACTTTCTACAAAAAGAAAACACCAGGAAGGTACGATGCAGAAACTCATTCGTTTTTGCCTCCTAGCTATGCATTGGAGTTCAGCTCTGATGTTTTGGAGCACACCAACCTCTCGCAATATATCCAAACCAAAAGGGGAATTTCCGAAGATTCGGCCAAATATTTCATCAACCAGTTTGTTGAAGAAATACATAAAGGTCTACAAAACGGCGAATATGTCCTCGAAAATGTTGGAACGCTTAAACAAACAGCTAACGAACTTTCGTTTACGGTAAATCAAAATATTAATATTGGTTTTGATTTTTTTGCCCTGCCTGCGGTTACGGCGGACGTTCAGCATATTGAACCTGCCCCTAATGAAACCGAACAGCAAATAGAAACAACAAACCAAGTTTCACAAATTCAAGAACCGGCCATTGAGCATACAGAAGTTCCTGAATTTGAACATGAAATGGCCAGATTAGGCGATGAAGTGACTACTGAAACAGCAAACCCTATTGAAGATCATGAGCCAGCAGAAGTGCAAGAAGACCTTCAGGACGAGATTGCATTGGAGGAATCTGTAGCACAACCAGAAGAGATTAAAGAAGTTGCCACTGACGAAATAACTGTTGAAAGTCACGAAAAGTCCGAAAACACAGCAACTTCTATTGAAAAATCTGAAAACATCACTACTGCTATCGAAAGCAATGAAGCTACCGACGAAGAAGTTTATGAAGAAATAGCAGAAGTAAATACCGAAAATCCAACAGGTGAAACCTGGAGCTTCGAAGGCGAAAATGTTATTTCTGATGATGACGTATATGAAGAAGAAAATGCCGAAGAAAGCGAAAACACTTCAAATACTGAAACAAATGCAGAAGGTAATGATATAGATTTCATACCCCGCAATGATTTTAACAGTACTGGAAAAAAAGATGACTTTAGACTAACCTCCACTACTCATGAATGGGATTTTGATAATGTAGGCAATAAGGTCACCGAAGAAAACACGCTAATAGGCGAATACGATAACGATGAATTAGATGAATCGTTTGAAGAGGAAAAAACAACCATGCCACTTTACCAAAAAGTAAGCATTGGTCTATTAGTGTTGGCGGTAGTACTAGCGATTATCTATTTTGTAAAACCCGAAATGTTCCAACACTTTGGTAAAACCGATGTTAATCCAAACGAAAAAATGGTATTGCCGATGGAACGTAGTGATCTTAAAACACAAAAAGATTCTTTAGACTTTGCAGATAGCATTATGCAAAATGCCGAAAAAGTGGGTTTGGATGTACAACCTGCTAAAGATACTTTAAAAGTTATCACTAAAAAAAGTGAAGCAAAGCCAATTGAAACCTATGACATTATTGCGGCAGCCTTCGCAAGAGATTCGGAAGTTGAAGAATACATTGCCTACATGAAAAAGCACGGCTTTGAAGCCAAAGTAGCTAAAATGCCGGGCAAGCTTTATAAAAAAATCAGTATTGCATCGTACAACAATATCGATTCGGCCCAAAAATACGTTGTTAAATTTCGTAAGCAGTTAAAAAATCCAAAAATGTACGTTCAAACCATTAAAAATAATTAACACACAATGATATTATTACTAACCACTTTACAAGATACCGTACAAAATTTAGCAGATACGGCTCAAGCTGTACCTACCACAGCAGTAAAAACACAAGAAGACCTTCATTTTATTGATTTGCTTTTTAAAGGCGGTTGGGTAATGATTCCGCTGAGCTTATTGGCTTTCCTGGGCTTGGTTATTTTTATAGAAAGATATTTAACTATTCGTAAAGCGTCTAAAAACGACACCAATTTATTGTTCCAAATCAGACAGAACATCAAAGACGGCAGATTGGAAAGCGCCATTGCCCTTTGCAAAAACACCGCATCGCCTTTGGCACGTATGCTCGAAAAAGGTTTAAAACGTATTGGCCGTCCTATCAAAGAAATTGAAGGTGCTATCGAGAATACTGGTAAACTAGAAGTTTCTAAACTAGAAAAGAACATTGGTATCTTGGGAATCATTGCGGGTATTGCACCTATGCTTGGTTTTGTAGGTACTATCATTGGTGTAATCACCATCTTCCGTGAAGTATCTGCACAAGGAGCTATTGAAATTGGTACCATCTCTGGTGGTTTATATACCAAAATGATTACTTCGGCAACAGGTCTAATCATCGGGATTATGGCTTACGTACTTTATCACATTTTGAATATGATGGTAGAGAAAATCATCCTTAAAATGGAAACCGATGCCATTGATTTCATCGATCTATTAGAAGAACCAGGGAAATAATGAATTTAAAGAACAGAAAAAAGGGCAATGTAGAAGTGCACACCGCTGCCTTAAACGACATTATGTTCTTCTTGATGTTGTTTTTCCTCTTGGCTTCTGCAGTAGTAAACCCTCAGGTGGTAAAATTATTGTTGCCCCGCTCCTCTTCAGGACAACAGGCCAATAACCAAAAATCTATTACGGTAAGCATTGATGAGAATCTCAACTATTTTGTAGACAAGCAGCCCGTAACACTCGAGGCAATGGAAGGTAAAATCCAGAGCTTTATCCAACAAGATACCGATTTAACCATCGTCTTATATGTGGCTAGAGGAGTTTCTATCGAAAACACCATGAAAGTATTTGACGTAGCTAACAAATTGAAATTGAAAGTTGTTCTTGCTGTAGAACAGAAGAAATAAACATGGCACAAAACCATAAAGAAGAAAATAATTATCCCAAGGCATTAGTCATCTCTACGGTACTGATGGGCTCCTTTATTGCCCTTAGCTTTATCTGGATAATTGGCAAATTCGAACCCAATGAAGAATTGGGGATGGGTGGTATGGTGGTTAATTATGGTACTTCTGTTACCGGTATGGGTACTGACTACACCAGCATGGAAGAACCTTCGATGGCACCTGATGCCAATGGTAAAGAGCCTGATAAAGTTACACCAGATCCTACTACTAAAAGTGTTTCTACACAATTGAGCGATAAGAACATCACCACACAGGACAATGAAGAAGCCGTAAATGTAAACACCAAGGAAACCAAGAGTAACGCTAATCCAAGCAGCAAAACAGACAATAAAGCTGAACAACCTGCTATTAACCCCAATGCCATTTATAAAGGCAAAAAAAATAATGCCACAGGCGGTGGCGATGGAACCGGAACAGAACCTGGCAACCAAGGTGACCCCGACGGTGACCCGCTAGCCCCTTTCTATGGCGACGGTGGTTCAGGATTTGGCAACAAACCACTTCCTTTAAGCCATTTCAGAAACTTAGTAAAACCAGACGACGATGGCCAGGAAACTGGAACCATTATGGTTAAAATTCAGGTAAATAAATCAGGAAGAATAATAAGCGCTACCGCTGGCGCAAGAGGAACTACATTTTCTAACAGTGCTTTATACCGTAAATGCGAAAACGCCATGCTTCAAGCATCTTTAAACGCCATTGCCAAAGGTCCTGAAATTCGTATTTTTTATGTTCCTTTCAGATTTTTGGTAAAGTAATTTTACTTTTTAAGAACATTAGGACTTTATTCAGCGCAAGCTTAACTCGCTCCCTTCTTTTCAACCGCAGTGAAACGAGTGGACAACCGAAGCGCTACGAAATAAAATTTTTCGACAAGATTATTATTAATAGAATATCCAAAGATTTTCTCTATTACACTCGCGAGGACAACACGTATAAATTAGCACAGGCTTGATTGCCATAGCTAATTATTTTGGAGCAGAAAGGAATACCATTTATGTTTTTTCATATTCCTTAATCTTAATGCGATAATTGACAATTTTTCATCAAAAGCCGCTTTCTTTTGGAACTTTGTTCGAAAGAAAAATCAAAAGAATGACGAACATATTGTTTCATCTAAAAAAGAATTCAGATACGAATGCATTTATCAAATTTAACATATGACTACGATAACAACTAGCAATCATCAGCCAGTAGACATGCTAATAAAGCATATTACAATGTTCATTTTCTAAACTTTTTAAAAAAAACTTAGTCTATATTTGGAATATCATGATGAACTATAGCCAAACCGTTGAATATCTCTATAGTCGCCTACCCATGTTTACTAGAGTTGGTGCAGCGGCATTTAAAAAAGATTTACATAATACCATCGCTTTTTGTTCCGCTTTAGATAATCCACAAAATCAATATAAAACCATTCATATCGGAGGTACCAATGGCAAAGGTTCAACTTCACATATGTTGGCTGCCATTTTGCAAACAGCAGGCTATAAAACAGGTTTATACACCTCTCCCCATCTCAAAGATTTCAGGGAACGTATACGCATCGACGGCAAAATGGTGTCGAAAAATTTTGTAACCAGCTTTGTACAACAACAACAATCTCTGATTGAAGAGATAGAACCTTCCTTTTTTGAAGTCACTGTGGCCATGGCTTTCTCCTATTTCGCGCAAGAGAAAGTTGATGTTGCCATTATTGAAGTAGGTTTAGGTGGCCGATTAGACTCTACAAACATCATACATCCAGACCTATCTGTCATTACCAATATCAGTCTTGACCATACCAATATGCTGGGTAATACTTTTGCTGAAATTGCCTTTGAAAAAGCGGGGATCATTAAACAAAACACTCCCGTAATTATTGGGGAACGTCATCCCGAAACAGATTTCGTTTTTGAGCAAAAAGCAAAAGAGCAAAATGCCAATCTAACATTTGCCGAAGACGAGTTATCAGTAGCAAATGCTAGCGTAAAATCGGGCTTATTACAGCTTAACATTAAAGGAAAAGACAATACCCTTACCCAACTAAGCTTAGATCTAACGGGAAACTATCAGCGCAAAAATGCCGTCACCGTCCTGCAATCAGTTAGGGCGTTGAGAAAAATTGGCTACCAAATTGAAGATGAAGCCGTTTACGAAGCATTAAAAAGCGTTAAAAAATTGACTGGTTTACAAGGCAGATGGCAGATTTTGGCTAAAAATCCCTTGACCATTTGCGACACTGGACACAACAAAGCTGGTATTGCCGAGGTAGTGCAAAACATTCAGCAAACCCCACATGAACAACTGCACATGGTTATTGGGATGGTGAAAGATAAAGACATTACAGCTGTACTATCTCTATTGCCCCAAAATGCCAGCTATTACTTTTGCCAGCCCGAGTTGGAAAGAGCTTTACCTGCTCAAGAACTCGCGGAACAAGGAGCAAATTTCAATTTAAAAGGGCAAGTGTTTAATAGTGTAGCAACAGCTTTAGCTGCAGCAAGACTAAAAGCACAACCAAAAGATTTGATTTTTGTAGGCGGAAGCACCTTTGTAGTGGCCGAAATTATATAGCAAATGAGATGAAATATTTACAATATTTCTCTATTAACTTAATAGGCATTTAATACCTTTATAAAAAAACCATTAAATGAAAGTAAAATTCCTGTGCTTGTCATTTGCAATTCTATTTGCAGGTGGTGCAAGCGCTCAAAAAACAGCTAAATCAGCCGCTACTACATCTACGTCAAACTATCCAAAAACCGTTGCCCGACCTAAGCTTGTAGTAGGTATGGTGGTAGACCAAATGCGTTGGGATTATCTTTATCGTTTTTATAGCCGATATGGGCAAGGAGGTTTCAAACGTTTAATCAACGAAGGATTTTCTGCAGAAAACACTTTAATACCATACACCCCCACTTTAACAGCCTGTGGTCACTCATCGGTTTATACTGGTTCAGTACCAGCCATTAATGGAATTATTGGCAATAACTGGTTCGACCCACAATTGGGTAGAGACGTTTATTGTGTAGAAGATAAAGATGTAAGCACGGTAGGCAGTCCCAGCAAAGAAGGACTAATGTCGCCTAAAAACCTATTGGTAACTACTGTTACCGACGAGCTGCGAATGGCTACAAACTTTAGAAGTAAAGTGATCAGTGTATCCATTAAAGACAGAGGTGCTATTTTACCTGGCGGACACACCGCAAATGGTTCTTTTTGGTACGATGACATGACTGGAAATTTCATTACCAGTACCCATTATATGCAGCAATTACCTGCCTGGGTAAATGATTTTAATGCCAAAAAGCTGCCGAACACTTATTTTGCAAAAGATTGGAATACGCTTTACCCAATCGAAACCTACAAAGAAAGTACTGCAGACGACAAACCTTACGAACGATTGTTCAAGGGAGAGAAAACCGCTACTTTCCCCCACCTATTCAAGCAATATGTAAATAAAAACTACTCCATGATGGCAAGCATGCCTTATGGCAATACCTTTACCTTAGAGTTTGCCAAAGCCGCTATTCCTGCCGAAAAACTTGGACAAACAGGCAATACCGATTTCCTTGCGGTAAGTTTATCTTCAACCGATTATGTAGGCCATCAGTTTGGGCCAAACTCTATTGAGTTAGAAGATACCTACTTAAGATTAGATCAAGATTTAGAAGACTTTTTTGCCTACTTGGATAAAACCATTGGCAAAGGAAATTATTTGTTATTCTTAACTGCCGACCACGGTGTAACCCATGTACCAGGCTTTTCAAAAGAGAACAAGTTACCCGCTGGAGGGTTAAATGCAAAGAAATTTAAAACCGAGTTGGATAGCTTGATCTTAAAAGAATTTAAGGTAAAAGGTGCTATATTTACTTTAATCAATAACCAATTGATTTTTGATACTGATGCCATTAAAGCTGCAAATGCCGACTATAGCAAGATCAAACAACTCAGTATCGATTACCTCATTAAACAAGAAGGTGTGCTTAATGCCGTAGATATTAAAAACTTGGGCAATGCAAGCATTCCACAAGAACTTAAAAACAAAATTACAAACGGTTATAATGCCCGTAGAAGTGGCGATGTTTACATTGTACTTGATGCAGGTTGGTACCCAACACTAAACCCAGGTACGGGCCACGCCGCTTGGAACCCTTACGATAGCCATATCCCTGCGCTATTTATGGGCTGGGGTATAAAGCCGGGCAAAACCAATAAATCTTACGCCATGACAGACATTGCTCCTACCATATCTGCACTGTTGCACATACAACAACCGAGTGGTAGCATTGGACAAGTAATTACCGAAGCCATGAAATAACAGCTTTATCAAATTTGTAATACAAATCCCCAATTCACTTATCCGAATTGGGGATTTGTATTTTAAGCAAGTATCTATTGTCATTTAAGTAACAAATAGTCACTACTTTTAAGATAAGCACAATGCCCATACCTTGCCAAACCACTGATAAAAATGTACATTTGATGAGTAATTTCTAACCAATTTTATACTCAGCAAAAGCAATTTCCCCTCTGGGAATTTACATACTATGGAAAAAATTGAAATCTATAAGCCTTCCCATAAAATACGTTTCGTAACCGCTGCAGCACTTTTTGATGGACACGATGCCACCATTAACATTATGCGTAGGATTTTACAATCTAGCGGAGCCGAAGTCATTCACCTTGGCCATAACCGTTCAGTTGATGAAGTAGTAAATTGTGCCATTCAGGAAGATGTTCAGGGCATTGCCATGACCTCCTATCAGGGCGGACACATCGAATATTTCAAATACATGTACGATTTGTTGCAAGAACGCGGCGCATCGCACATTAAGATATTCGGTGGCGGAGGCGGTGTAATTCTTCCCGACGAGATCAAGGAATTGGAAGCCTACGGAATTTCCAAAATCTATTCGCCAGACGACGGTAGGAAAATGGGCTTGCAAGGCATGATCAATGACATGCTACAACAAACAGATTTTGCCACCATTGAAAGCCTGAAAGATGAAACGGAGAATTTGCAGGAAAAAGAGAATAGAAAAATTGCAAGGCTCATTTCATCGGCAGAAAACAATGCCGACGAGTTTGAAATTACATTAAAGAAATTACAAAGCACTGCACAACCTCCCGTTTTAGGTATTACCGGTACTGGTGGCGCAGGTAAATCTTCCTTGGTTGACGAGCTGGTGAGGAGATTTTTGATCGAGGTAAAAGATAAAACCATTGCCATTATATCTGTTGATCCTTCCAAAAGAAAAACTGGCGGTGCCCTACTAGGCGACAGAATACGCATGAACGCCATCAACAATCCAAGGGTCTATATGCGTTCGTTGGCAACCAGACAAGCAAACCTAGCCCTATCAAAAAATGTACAAGAAAGTATCGATATCTGTAAAGCGGCAGGGTTTGATTTGATTATTGTAGAAACATCGGGCATTGGGCAATCGGACACCGAAATTACACAACATTCAGATGTTTCTTTATATGTAATGACACCTGAATTTGGTGCGGCTACACAGCTGGAAAAAATCGACATGCTAGATTTTGCCGATTTGGTAGCCATCAACAAATTTGACAAACGTGGTGCCTTAGATGCCCTACGAGATGTAAGGAAACAATATAAACGCAATCACAATATCTTCGATGCTAAAGATGAGGAAATTCCGGTTTATGGAACCATGGCCTCGCAATTTAATGATCCAGGCATGAACAACCTGTTTGTAGCCTTGCTACAGAAGATTAAAGAAAGAACGGGCGTAGATTTCGCCGCAAAAATGGAAATGACTTCCAGTCAATCCGAAAAGATATACATTATCCCTCCAGAGCGTACCCGATATTTATCCGAAATTGCAGAAGCTAGCGAACAATACAATGAATGGGTAGCAAAACAAGTAGGCATTGCCCGTAAAATGTACCAGTTACATGGGGTAATTGATTTGTTAAAAGCAGAGGAAAAATCATCTACAGAGGACTTAGAAAGACTTTATTCGCTGCACGAGGAACAACTGGATGGCGAATGCAAACGACTTTTAAGAGAATGGTCCAGCACTAAACATAACTATAAGCAAGACTTTTTTATTTACAAAGTACGAGATAAAGAAATCAAACAACCATTGTTTTACGAGTCTTTATCTAAGCTCAAAATTCCAAAAGTAGCGCTTCCACGTTACGAAGAATGGGGCGATATTTTAAAATGGTTATTGACCGAAAACCTTCCAGGCGAATTCCCTTATGCTTCCGGTGTTTTCCCGCTAAAGCGTGAAGGAGAAGATCCAACTCGTATGTTTGCAGGCGAGGGGGGGCCGGAAAGAACCAACAAGCGTTTCCACTATGTTTCGTTGGGACAACCAGCACATCGATTATCTACGGCATTCGATTCAGTAACCTTATATGGAGAAGATCCACATTTACGTCCAGACATTTACGGTAAAATTGGAAACTCTGGCGTGAGCATTGCCACTTTAGACGATGCCAAAAAACTATATTCTGGCTTTGACTTATGCGCACCAAGCACGTCTGTTTCCATGACCATCAATGGCCCTGCTCCTATGTTATTAGGTTTTTTCATGAATGCTGCCATTGATCAACAATGTGAAAAGTACATTATCGAGAACGGATTACAGGAAGAAGTAACTGCCAAAATCAATCAAATATTCAAAACAAAAGGTCTAATTAGACCATCGTACAACGGTTCGCTCCCAGAAGGCAACAATGGTTTAGGATTAATGCTTTTAGGCGTAACTGGAGATCAAGTATTATCCAAAGACATCTATGCGCAAATCAAAGCCAAAGCAATAAGTTCTGTACGCGGAACGGTACAGGCAGATATCTTAAAGGAGGACCAAGCACAAAACACTTGTATTTTCTCCACTGAATTTGCCTTGAGAATGATGGGCGATATCCAACACTATTTCATTACCGAGAAAGTTCGAAACTTCTATTCAGTATCTATCTCAGGATACCATATTGCCGAAGCTGGCGCAAATCCAATTTCACAATTAGCTTTTACGCTAAGCAATGGCTTTACCTTTGTGGAATATTACTTGAGCAGAGGCATGCATATTGATGATTTTGCACCAAACCTTTCGTTCTTCTTTAGCAATGGTATTGATCCTGAATACGCTGTCATTGGCAGGGTAGCCAGAAGAATTTGGGCCAAAGCCATCAAAAACAAGTACAAAGGAAATGATCGTTCGCAAAAGCTAAAATATCATATCCAAACCTCTGGACGTTCTTTGCATGCGCAGGAAATAGATTTCAACGACATTAGAACCACGCTACAGGCACTTTATGCAATCTATGATAATTGCAATTCATTACATACCAATGCTTATGATGAAGCCATTACCACGCCAACGGAAGAGTCGGTACGTAGGGCGATGGCCATTCAGCTCATTATTAACCGAGAGCTAGGTTTGGCCAAAAATGAAAACCCTTTGCAAGGAGCTTTTATCATTGAAGAATTAACTGACTTGGTGGAAGAAGCCGTATTGGCTGAATTTAAGCGTATTAATGACAGAGGTGGCGTACTCGGTGCCATGGAAACCATGTACCAACGCGGAAAAATACAAGAGGAAAGTTTATACTATGAAACCTTAAAGCATACTGGCGAATTTCCAATTGTAGGTGTAAATACTTTTCTCAATAAAAACGGCTCACCCACTATTGTTCCGGGAGAGGTTATCCGTGCTACAGAAGAGGAAAAGCAATATCAGATCAGTACCTTGGAGGCTTTTCAGAAACGTAATGAAAAAGATGCCCCAGAAGCATTGAAAAATTTACAAAGGGCAGCCGTTAATGGTGAGAACATTTTCGATAAACTGATGGAGGTATGTAAAATCTGTTCGTTAGGGCAAATTAGTAATGCCTTATATGAAGTGGGCGGACAATATAGAAGGAATATGTAATGAAAAGGATGATTATCTTCTTATCATTTATCCTCTTTGTCTATAAAACGAGTGCACAAACCAATCAGCCCTATGTAATGGTACTTGGGGTGGCTCAAGATGGCGGATTTCCTCACCTCGGATGTCAAAAAACATGCTGTACCCAAGCATGGGCAAATCCTAAGTTGCGAAGAAATGTTACGGCATTGGCGGTAGTAAATCCTCAAAGCAAGCAATGGTGGTTGTTAGAGGCAACCCCAGACATTAAACAGCAACTACAAGACTTTCAAACCCTAACGCAAGGCCAATACCCCTATTTGCCCAATGGCATCTTTCTAACGCATGCGCATATTGGTCATTATACTGGATTAACGCAGTTTGGTCGTGAAGTAATGAATACCAAACAATTAAACGTTTACGTGATGCCAAAGTTTAAAGGTTTTTTGGAGAAAAATGGCCCTTGGAGCCAACTGGTTGATTTAAAGAACATCAATTTAGTTCAATTAGATACCATTAAACCTACTTTATTTGGTACCATTGACTTCCAAGCATTAATAGTTCCTCATCGTGACGAATATTCAGAGACGGTGGGTTTTAAAATAAATCTTGGTGGGAAGAAAATCCTATTCATTCCCGATATAGATAAATGGTCTAAGTGGAATAGAAATATCATTGATGAAGTTCGTCAGGTCGATTATGCCTTCCTTGATGCGACATTCTACGACAATTTGGAGCTGAACAATAGGCCAATGAATGAAGTACCCCATCCATTTGTTTCCGAAACCGTGAAGCTTTTTGAAAAAGAAAATGCTAGCACCAAGTCTAAAATCCACTTCATACATTTCAATCATACCAATCCGATAATGTGGCAACCGCAAGCAAAGCAAAAGCTGATTGATCAAGGCTTCAATATTGCTGAACAAAACAAGTCATACCAATAAAAAAGCCACGATAATCGTGGCTTTTTCTTTATGCTAATATCCATTTAAACTTGTAGTCAATCGTAGGATTTTTCATTCTTTCAGCTACTCGTAGTAAACGGTTAGGTAAGTTCATGATATAATCTCGAGCTTTTTCTCCAGCCTCATTAAGTTCCTTAATGCTTTCGATATTCCATTCCACAATAAGCTGTTTTAAAATATCAACGTAATCAATTGCAGTATAAACACCTAAGCGCTGCGCCGCATCTGTAAAGTGCCCAAATACCTGACCAATTGGAAGGCCAACTTCTCTTAAAAAATGAGCTGGCATTACAATTTTCTTACGCATCATGTCGTCAAAAGCAAGCATTGCTTCATTAGCATCAACGGCAAAAATTTGCTTGATAAAATCTTTATACGCTTTTGCGTGTCTAGCTTCGTCAGAAGCAATTACTCCACACATTTTAGACAGTAATGTATCTCCGTCCTTTTTTGCCAAAGAAGCCACACGTCTGTGGGATACATTGGTTGCTAATTCTTGGAAAGAAGTATAAATAAAGTTTCTGTATGGATCATGACCAGTACCAATATCAAAACCATCGGCAATCAAATATTGGGTAGACATTTCCATTTGACGCATATCTACACGCCCAGAAAGATATAAATACTTATTTAATAAATCTCCGTGTCTATTTTCTTCAGCAGTCCAGTGTCTATTCCACTTCATCCATCCGCCCTCTTCATCTCTGCTAACACCATCAACCATGGCTAACCAAGACTCGTAAGTAGGTAATGCTTCCTCTGTAATTGTATCTCCAATCAATACTGCTACTAAATCGTAAGACAACTCACTTGCGCTTTGTTGCAAATCTTTCACACGTTGAAAAAAATCATCTTTACTAGCATCTGGTAAAAAGTCAGATGGTTGCCAAATTTCATCAATAGGCTTGAGATATTCAGGCATCATCTCTAGCATATATTTTTCAATATGCTGCATTACTTCCCTTCTTCTTTCAACAAAAAAACTCATTTATGTGTATATGATTTGTAAAGAACAAAGATAACCAAATTATATGGTTTAGAGGAATTTATTAGCGTAATAGCGGTAACATTCTTAGTAAATCTGATGTAGATCACATATTGTACCAGAGATAAAATATGAAAGGAAAAACGGTAGGCAGCCGTGGGCTAAATGCCTTGCTTCCAATTACCATTTTTAAGCTATACCATTTTGTTTCGTATAGATTTATATATACAAAAAAAGCCCCCGACATTTCTGAAGGGGGCTTGTAAGGATAGGCACCGACCTACTCTCCCACGTGTTACCGCAGTACCATCGGCTCTGGCGGGCTTAACTTCTCTGTTCGGAATGGGAAGAGGT
>NZ_JBCNMT010000007.1:0-239125 GCF_039594775.1 Pedobacter sp.
TTTTCTGCTTCATTGAGGTTTGTTTATTTGTTTTGTGTTTTGTTTTGTTTGTTTTTTGATTTTGTATGATATTTTATTGCTTTTTTGTTGTTTTATTTAAATAAAAATTAAAAATTTATTAAAAAAATGTAAAAATTGTGATGAAAATTGGAATCTTATTTATAATTTAGGTTTGAAATCAAACACTAAAATTTAAATTATGAGTAAAGTTTTATTTAAACAGTGGGCACCCTTCGCAATTTTAATGTTAGTTGCAGTTGCCGCATTATTTATTAAGCCATTAACAAACTTTGATGACGGCAAGTACAGTGCGCCAGACATTGCTTTTGTTTTGATCGCCTCGGCATTGGTATTTTTAATGACCCCAGGTTTGGCATTTTTCTATGGCGGAATGGTACATCGCAAAAATGTATTATCAACCATGATCAAAAGTGTGGTGGCCGCAGGCATCATTTCCGTACTTTGGGTAATCGTAGGCTTTAGCTTAGCTTTTGGTGATTCCATTGGTGGTTTAATTGGTAACCCTAAAACCTTTTTCTTTTTCCAGGGTGTAAACTCGGGTCCAGCTTGGGGCACTATTCCATTGTCGCTATTTGCTATTTTCCAGTGTATGTTTGCCATTATTACCCCTGGATTGGTAGTAGGAGCAGTAGCAGAGCGTATCCGCTTTACCTCTTATATCTTATTTATTGTATTGTTCGCCATTTTCGTTTACTCGCCATTGGCACACTGGACTTGGCATTCAGATGGCATCCTATTTAAAATGGGCGTACTTGACTTTGCAGGCGGTACTGTGGTGCACATCTCTGCAGGTATGGCTGCTTTGGCAGGTGCTTTGGTATTAAAGCGCAGAAGATCACATTTGGAGCACAAAGAAGTACCGCCGGCAAATATTCCTTATGTGCTAATTGGTACTGGCTTGCTTTGGTTCGGTTGGTTCGGTTTCAATGCAGGTTCGGCCTTAGGCGCTAATGCGTTGGCAGTATCCGCTTTTGTAACGACTAATGTTGCTGCCGGATCCGCAGGTTTATCTTGGATGTTCTTTGATGCTGCTAGAGGTAAAAAGCCGTCAGTATTGGGCTTTTGTATTGGTGCCGTAGTTGGTTTAGTGGCCATTACTCCGGGCGCCGGTTTTGTGAGTATTCCATCTAGTATATTCATCGGTGTATTTGCCGCTATCGTGTCTAACTTAGTAGTTTCTTGGAAACAAAAAACAGCATTAGATGATACTTTGGATGTATTCCCTTGCCATGGTGTTGGCGGTATTGTAGGGATGCTTTTAACAGGTGTATTTGCTACCAAAACGGTAAATGGTGCTGGTGTTGACGGCCTACTTTATGGTAATCCTGAATTTTTCTTTATCCAATTAAAAGGAATGATTTTGGTAGTAGTATTTAGCTTTGTGGTATCTTTTGCCATCTTTAAGGTAATCAACTTAATTCTTCCAATCCGCGTAAGTGCCGACGAAGAAGAAGAAGGGTTGGATGCTTCTCAGCACAATGAGAAATACACTCAAGGTACCCTAATCGTATCTGGACAGGAAATCCCGAATAACTAAAACTAATTTTCCCCCGCTTAGGCTAAGTTAAAAATCATGATGTTAAATTGTTTTTGATATATAATTTCTGTCTCCCCGGTCTGCGATAAACACAGGCTGGGGCGATTAGAGATGTCGGAAATGTTTGGATGAGCATTTCTTGAGCAGAACAATTTTTTGAATACGGCTCCATGTTTGGAGTCGGGTGAGATTGCTTTGATTAAATTTTGCGCTATGCTATATGATGATCTTCTACCTATAGAAGAGATAATCAATTATTTAATTTTTTAATCCTTTGAAAAGATGGAAACCGTCATGTTTTTTCAGACAGTGGAAAATCTGATAGTATCCTCGCTTTTCAAATAAAAATGATAAACAAGATGAAAAATAATATAGCCGCACTATCCTTTTTGTTATTAAGCACTGCAACCGCAGCCGTTGCACAAGAAAAAGCTTCTCCACTTGAAATATCAGGTTCGGTAGATACCTATTATAAATACGATTTCAATAAAACGGGCAATATTAAAACCTATTTCGCGGGCGAACAAAATTCTGTTTCCCTAGGAATGATTGATCTAGCCCTTAAAAAAACAACAGGTAAGGCCTCTTTTGTAGGGGAGCTTTCTTTTGGTCCTAGAGGTCAATATGAATCGATACCAGATGCTGCTGGTGGATATGCTCCAACAGCTAACGGCTTCAATATTCAAAATTTGTATGTAAACTATGCTTTCACCGATAAATTCAGTATGACTGCAGGTTACATGGGTACATTTGTTGGTTATGAAGTGATTTCGCCCGCCGCTAACTTTAACTATTCAACTTCTTATTTATTTGGTTCTGGTCCATTCCAAAATGCAGGGATTAAAGGAACTTATGCCTTTTCAGATAAAGTGAGCCTGATGGTAGGTTTATTTAACGAGTGGAACCAATATCGTGCTTCCCGCGGAGTATCTAGTTTAGGAGGTCAGTTAATGATTTCGCCAGTGAAAGGCTGGACAGCCTACATCAATGGTTTGCATGGCTTGGATGGTTACGGAAATTACAGCACCGTAATAGATTTGACCACTGCTTATCAAATTACCGATAAGGTGAAAATTGGTTTAAATGCTGCCGATTTAAGTGCCGGAGATGACAAGTTTGGCTACTCAGGTGTAGCGCTTTATCCGCAATATGCATTTACCCCATCAGTAGCTTTAGGTTTAAGGGCCGAATACTTTAATTATAAAGGAATTTCAGGTGGGCCAAGTGCAAGTGTAACTTCGTTCACCTTGTCGGGTAATATTAAATCTGGAGGCTTAACCTTTATTCCAGAAGTTCGTTTTGATAACGATAAGGATTTTAGCCAAAGCTTTGTTAAAAGCGATGGAACCACATTAAATAAATCTGCAGCGCAATTTTCTTTAGCAGCAGTCTACAGTTTTTAGCCTTTACGATAAGCTAATCACAACCGAAAGCGCCCCAATTTCGGGGCGCTTCATTTTTTAAAGTATATTTTATGAAAAAATTTCCGTTGTTAGTGTTGTTGCTAGGGTTTTCAGTACTGTTGCGTGCACAAGAAATAGTTCAATTGCCAAAGGACGAAACAGGTAAGTACACCTATTATGAGGTAGTAAACACCACGGTTTCGCAAGATACGCTTAGTGTCAGGTTACTAAGCTTTATTCAAAAGCAGAAGAAAGAATTAAGACCAGCAACTGTTGGCAATACTAAAGAGTTAGTAGCCAATGGTAAGCTGATCATCCGTAAAAGTATGGCTATGCTTTCACACCCTTCTGGTGAAATTGCTTATCGACTCTATTTTGAAGCAAATAATGGAAAGTATCGTTTTTGGTTAAGCAATTTTGAATTTTTTCCTTATCAAAAAGACAGATATGGCAACTTTGTCCCAAGTACAATGGTGGGTATTCCACTGGAAACAGAACCCAAAAAATGGAATGTAGATCAATGGGAAGATTATCGACTGCAAACTTCAAAATATGCTACCGAATTTGCGGCCCGCTTAAAAGATCATTTGCTTCATAAAACAGTGCAAGCGCCCCAGTCTGCTGAAAAGAAAGTAATTTCTAAAACATGGGAATAGGTACTAGGTGTTAGTGGCTAGTGACTAGTAGTTAGTGGCTAGGAATTAGTAAAAAATCGGCTGACCCAATCGTTAACCACTAACAATTAACCATTCATCATTGAAAAACTAACCACTAGCTACTAGTTCCTAACCCCTAGTACCTAAAAGCTAATGCACCATCTTATCCGCACAAGTCGAACTCGCAAAGGCTTCTGGTTTAGCTTTAAAAATAAAACCCATGCTTAAAATATAGCCCATAGCTTCATTTAGAGCTTTATTAGATTTGAACGATGGATTAGTGTTAATGTCCGCATGCACTTCTAAATCCACATCGTAAATGTCCAATAGATCACAGATGGAATAAGCTGTTTCAATAGATTTTTGTACTTCCAGCAACATTCTTTCCTTAATGCCCATTTTTTGGGTGGTTTTTTCTTGGGCGATATACATAAAGCCGCCGTGATGTTCCCTTAACAGTACAATTACCGTAGCGAAATCGGTGTAGCTACCCTTTACTTGGGAGTCGGTGCCGATGCAGACTTTTAATTTGAAGCCATTTTCGGTTTCTCGAAGAATTGCTTTTTCTACTTCTGCTAAGATTGACGAATGAATAACTTCGCCACTAAATTTCTTCCAGGTCATAAGTTATTGTAATAAGATAAAGCAACCTAAAATCAGGTTTCCTAAAATTAAGAGCTTATTGTTAAAGTTTCTTTAATTGTATGTTGTTTATTTGCTAACATTTTATTGTTTATCAACAAGTTATATTTGTTTTTGTGTTGCTGGTTGTGAGTTGTGAAGTTAATAGCCGCCTATAACAAGTCACTCGTAACATATAACTCCTCATTAAATCCCTACCTTTGCATCATGAATCTGCAAAAGCTACTCACCAATCTCAATATCGAAAAACTCAATCCATTGCAAGAAGAAGTAACGGCAAAAGCCAATACAGGTGATGATTTGGTAGTTTTGGCACCTACTGGTTCGGGAAAGACATTGGCTTTTCTTATCCCAGTACTTAAAAATTTGAGCCAAGGGCAAAAAGGTATTCAATGTTTGATCATGGTACCTTCAAGAGAGTTGGGCTTGCAAATAGAGCAGGTTTTTAAGCAAATGGCTACGGGCTTTAAAGTAATTTGTTGCTACGGTGGCCACTCGGTAAAAATAGAGCGCAATAACCTGATCGAAGCCCCAGCAGTATTAATTGGCACCCCAGGGCGTATAGCCTTTCACTTACGTGAAAGCAATTTCGACGAAAGTACCATTAGTACTTTGGTATTGGATGAATTTGATAAATCATTGGAATTTGGTTTCACCCAAGATATGTCTTTCATCATCGATTGTTTACGTGCGCTAAAACAACGTATCCTAACTTCTGCTACAAAAATGAACGAATTGCCTGAGTTTACAGGCATCAAGGAACACCAGACCATTAACTATTTGGGTCAGCAAGAAGTTGTGCCAGACTTAACCTTGAAAAGAATTGATACGCTTGCAGAGGACAAGCTTGAAACACTATTTAAGCTGATCTGTAAAATTGGTGACCAATCTATGCTCATTTTCTGTAATCACCGAGAAACAGTAGACAGAATCAGTGATTTGCTAATTGACGAAGATTTGGTACACGACATTTTCCATGGTGGAATGGAACAGGAGGATAGAGAGCGAGCACTGCTTAAATTCAGAAATGGCAGTGTGAAAATTTTAATCACTACCGACTTGGCCGCCCGTGGACTAGATATTCCAGAAGTAGAATATATTATCCATTACCAACTGCCCCTTACCAAAGAAGCTTTTGTACATCGTAATGGACGTACAGCCCGAATGAAGGCCAAAGGAACAGCTTATCTAATTTTTGCTAACGACGAAGAATTTCCCTATCTAGATAATGATATTGAAAAAGAAGAGCTCAAGGGAAATTATCCAATCCCACCAGATAGCCAATGGCAAACTATTTATTTTGCGGCAGGTAAAAAACAGAAAATCAATAAAATAGATATTGTGGGTTTTCTGATTAAAATAGGTGGACTAAGCAAAGAAGAGATAGGTCTAATAGAAGTGAAAGATTTGAGCACTTATGCAGCCGTAAAGCGTAACTTAGCGCAAAAATTAGTAAAGAAACTCTCTGCCGAAAAAATAAAAGGCAAGAAAATAAAAGTAGAAATAGCTAGATAGGAGTTAGGGACTAGTAGCTAGTGGTTAGGAAGGAAATAGGCTATTTTACTAATTACTAGGTCCTAGCCGCTGATTCCTAGTTCCTAGTAAACTAAAAAGATATATGAGCAACAACGAAGTAATGAAAAAATTAAGAGTGGCCCTATCACTCACTACCGATGATATTATTGCTATCTGTAAATTGGTGAACTTTACAGTTACAAAAAGCGAATTGGGTGATATCTTTAGAAAAGAAGATCATCCCAACTTTAAAAAATGTGGTGACCAGATTTTAAGAAACTTCCTAAACGGATTGGTAATTTATAAACGTGGTCCCAGAGAAGAAAAGAAATAGTTAATTGATATTTTGCCTAATGGCTTTTTTATTGATCAGGGTTTCAATTTTCTCCAAAAGCACATCCATTTTAAAAGGTTTAGGCATAAAATCATCAGGTGGAGTTGCTAAAAGATTGATTTCTTCTGCTTTATAAAGACCAGACATCATTAAAATAGGGATATGTTTGGTCTTTGGGTTAACCTTGATTTCATTGCATAAAGTGCGGCCATCTATCTTGCCTAGTACAATATCCAATATAATCAAGTCTGGATTAAACCCGTTAATCACATCGTGTAAACCCTCAGCATCACTAAGAGGTTCTACTTCATAACCCCCAATTTCCAAAACGAGCTCAATAGTATCTAGTACTTCTTCATCATCGTCAACTACAATAATTCTTTTCATAAACGCAAATATAACATTGTTGTACTATTTACATAACAACCAATAAACAATAGGGTTTTAGTTGAAATTAATATTTATTTGCCAAGTCTTTTGATTAGGGAAATAACGTCCTCTGTACTGTCACCAAATAAGCCTGTAGCCCATGCGGAGGGTATAGTTAAGCGGTCTAATACCAAAAACAGTCCAAAACCTTCATCCTGCGACCACCACTTACTGCCTCTTCTTACTCCAGCAATCGCATCTGTTACCGGAATATTTCCTCCTTTTGGATGAATTAGCCATAGATACATAGTATACTGCCCCAAGCCTTCCATGGTTAAAAAGAAGCGATCAATTTCTTTTAATGCTACAAATTTGTCTTTAAAAAAAGTTTGCTGTCTATTTTGCATGGTTTCTAAAGCCTTATTCACTAATGTCTGATCCAATTTTTCATCCTTCACAGATGAGTATAAAAATGAAACCTCCTGCTTGTATAGACTCGCGTAAGCCTCATTTTTACCAAAAAGATGTTGTACAATGTCATCAGAAAATGGCGCTTCAAAATGAGTAGTGTTTTCGTACGAACTTATTTTCTTTCCAAAATTTTCCATTTGTTGCGAATGCGAAAATTCATGAAGAAAAACACCTGTCACCAATTTTTCGGTACCTAGCTCTTTGCTTTTAATTTCTTTATGCTGCCAAAAGCTTAAAAGAGGCATTACAAAAAAGGCATTTCCGTTTACCTCACTTGCAAAAGATATCAACCCTACGGGTACTTTTGTTCTATCGGGTAGGGTAAGCGTGTCATGATGTAGGCTTTTTCTCCACGTTAACTTTAAGTTCATTAGGTTGTTGCCTTTAACAGCAAGCCCCTTCGGTATAGTGACCGCTGAAGTGGAATAAACATATTGATCATCAAAAAAGACAAACTCGACAGGTTTAACCTTATTGATTTTAAAAACTTCGCTACTAACGAGCTGCCAAGCAGCAAACCAACTTTTAGTACCTTGTAAAAAGGCCAAATCTCTTTTCGCTTCATCATTTTGAGCAGAAGCTGTTTGGGCCAAAAGCAGAAAAACAAAAAGGTATATCGTTCTTTTCATATGTCTAAATTAAAATGACCTGCCCATCAGGTTCTTTAATTGGACGTATTTAAAGCGAGTTGTTACAAGAATTTGATTTCAGTGGCTTAGAGAAGAACTAGTGATTTGCTTTATCTAAAGTTTTAGTTATAGCCACGATGCCTTCATAAGATCCTTTAAAAAAATCTCCTTTTTTAAAATAGGGAATGAAATAACTATCGATAATCTCTTTGGTTTGGTTATCAGATATTAGCTTTTCAATTCCTAAACCATTTTGTATTCTGATGACTCTGTATTCTTTTGAAATACCGATAAAAATACCATTGCTTTTATCCTTTTTGCCAACAGCCCAAGTGTTAGCCATATGAAGAGTAAGATCTTCAAAACGTTCTTTGTCTGTGGCAGTAACCGGAATAGTTACAAGAGAAATCTCGACACTTGTTTTTTGTTCATAGTTGGCAATTAAACTGTCCAGGGTCTTTTTTTGCACTTTGGTATAAAGATGGTCAAAGTCGTTTACCCATCCAGTAGGTTGAGGCAAATTGCTCCAGTAGTCACTACTTTTTGTTTGCCCACAAGCAGTTAAAAAACTAAAAAATATAAAAACGATAGCTAATTGTTTCATGATGAGGGTCGTTCTCTTTAGCTGGTTGTATAAATCTAAGATGAGTTAATAATGTTGACGGTCTAAAACTAATATAAGGATTGATTATTTACAACTAGTATAAGTATAAAAATGGCTACATCATGGCTAGGTTTAAACATGTAGCTAGATTTCTCGTTGCCCTTGAAATGACAGACAATTTAGCTCCACTAACTTAGGTTTATGGGCAGCGACCATTGAATTCTTCGTCATCTCGACGTTAGGAGAGATCTAACGATATGCTATTAGCGTTAATTGCCTATTTCTAACATCATACTAATTAAATTTACAACAAAATCTTATTTCGTAATTCGTTTGATCAATGTAGCCTTTGCTGTCCAAAGTTTGATATGCCCATTAATACTCGTGGTAATGATTTGGCTAGAATTACTATTCCAATCCAAACCCCACAATAAATCTTTAGATTTTCCAGTGAACAGCAGATCGCCGTTTTTATTCCAAATACGCAGTGCATCGCTACTGGTTGCTAAAAGCGTTCCTTCTTTATTCCATTGGATGTTTCGATATTCGGCCTTGCTACCACGTAAAACTTTGATCAGCGTGCCATCTGGGTTCCAAAACTGAACAATAGATGGAATGCCTTCCTTATCCTGGCCGTAATCACCTAAGGCCAAAAAATCTCCAGAAGGATGCCAACGAACCGCCAGTATTCCGGTATTTTCTTTTCTGTGCTTAATAATTTTTAACGTTGCCCCGGATGTATCTATGATCCGTAAATCATCGCCACCAGCAGCAATCAAATTTTTATGTGGATGCCAGTCCAAAGAAAAGTAGCTATTATCATCACTTTCCTTTTTGATAGTTCTCAATAGCTTAGCGTTAGCATTCCATATTTTTACCAGGCCATCATTATCTGCAGTAGCAAGCAACTCTCCATTAAAATTCCATCCAATTCCTCTGGCACCACTAGTAATGCCATTAAGTTTAGCCATTTTTTTAGTAGCGATATCCAAAATACTGACGTTATCATCACTGGTGGCTATGGCCAAGATATTTCTTGTAGGATGCCAACTCACTTGTCTAATCATGCTATGGAGAGGAAAACTCATGATAGTCTTAAGAAACTTGGAATCATAAATCCGCAATACACGATCATCGCCACCCACCGCTATCAATTTATTGTCCTTACTCCAAGCGGTAGTCCACAGCAATGTTTGTTTTTTTGGGGTAGTACCTTTTTGCGCTTGAGCAATATGTCCGCAACATAGTATGCAAAAAATAAGGATTCTTAAAATGTAAGTGGAACATTTCATTTGCTATGGTTTATTTTCAACTTCGCCTCCATTTTTCGCACATTCGTTCAAAAAACTAGTGGGAGAGAGGAATGAGTGGAGATTAATGTCTGTATATCAAGCAAGTTAGCATTTTTTTTGCGATAGCAAATAGCCATAAAAACAAAAAAAGGCCACCCAATGGGCGGCCTTTTATAAGTAACTAGCTCAAATTAAAAGTGGAACTGTACACCCAATTTAGGGGCAAAAGTATTTCCGTCTAAACCAAAGCTGTTGGTTTTAACCTTAGTACCGGTAGCTTCTGATTTAACAGACAAATTATTATAACCTAAACCATTTACCGAAAATTCAATTCCAATTTTCTTAGTAGGGAAGAAAGCAAAACCTGGGGCCAAGTTTACACCAATAGCAGTAGTGGTAGCTTCTTTAGCACCAGTATCACCATTAGCATTTACATCTTTTTGGGTACCAAAAGCCATAGGAACTGATAGATGTCCAAAAAATTTGAATTGGTCAGTTAAGTTTACATAGTAACGGCCAAAAGGAGCCACTACAAAAGCTTCACGTTGGTTGGTTCTGCTTACAGATTTATCATACTCATATCCAACACCAGTACCTACTGCAAAGTTGTTGCCTACAAAATATCCAATACTTGGAACTACGCTAAAGTTAATATCAGCTTTAGCTGCACCATCAACTTTAGTACTGTTAAATCCTACGTTACCACCAAGAATGATTTTACCTTTTTCAGTTTGTGCTTTTGCACCAAATGTTAAAGCTGCTACAGCCAATAACGATAATAGAACTTTTTTCATTTTTATATGTGTTATGTTTACGATGATCTTATGACCATCTGACACACTCTTTTCAACTACCGTTCCTCTTTGAAAAAATGTCAGCTATGCCAAAATTACCCTATTTAATTAATCGATTGATTAATAATATTTTGGGTAGATATAGGGAAAATTCGATATTAGATTTTATTGACAAAAGTGCCCTTTACTGACAATTGAGTGATATTTTAAGTGATTTTAGATTTGTCGATTTGACATTTTTTGGCAGATAAGTGTCACAAAAAAAGACAGGCCAAGCCTGTCTTTTCTGATATATGATGGAGTTACGAATATTATTTGTCCTCGTTAAGGAATACAAATTTGTGGTCAAACATATCTAATTTGATTTTACTATCCTTGTCTACTTTGCCTGCCAATATCTCTTTAGATAACTCGTTCAGGATTCGTTTTTGAATCACACGTTTAAGTGGACGTGCACCAAACTGAGGGTCATAGCCTAGCTCGGCAAGCCAATCGAGGGCCTCAGTGCTAGCTTCCATGGTAATACCCATCTCGGCCAGAGTATCCTGTACCTGCTTAAATTGAAGGGTTACAATATCTCTGATCTCGTTTCTGTTCAATGGCGTAAACATGATCAGCTCATCAATCCTGTTTAAAAACTCGGGACGAATGGTTTGTTTCAATAGTTCAAACAGTTCACTTTTCGTTTTTGCAATCACACTATCCCTGTTTTCATCATCTAAGTTTTTAAAATTGTCTTGAATTAAATGAGAGCCTATATTAGAAGTCATGATAATGATAGTATTTTTAAAGTTCACCACGCGGCCCTTATTGTCGGTTAATCGACCATCATCCAACACCTGTAGCAGGATATTAAAAACATCTGGATGCGCTTTTTCAATTTCGTCCAACAACACTACCGAATAAGGTTTTCTACGTACGGCCTCTGTTAATTGCCCACCTTCATCATAACCTACATATCCCGGAGGCGCTCCGATCAATCGGCTTACCGCATGACGTTCCTGGTATTCGCTCATGTCTATTCTGGTCATGGCATTCTCATCGTTAAACAAGAACTCTGCTAATGCCTTGGCCAACTCGGTTTTACCCACACCCGTTGTACCTAAGAAAATGAAAGAACCAATAGGTTTGCGTTTATCCTGTAAACCCGCACGTGAACGTCGTATGGCATCAGAAATGGCTTCAATGGCTTCGTCCTGCCCAGCTACACGTTTATGAAGTTCTTCTTCCAAGTGCAGTAATTTTTCGCGTTCGCTCGATACCAGTTTAGTTACCGGAATGCCTGTCCAACGACCTACTACACCTGCAATATCATCTGCAGTCACTTCTTCTTTCAACATACGGCTCTGATCTTGGCGACTGGCTAAGTCTGCTTTCAACTTCTCTACCTTATCCTGTGCCTCCTTGATTTTGCCATAGCGTAATTCGGCCACTTTACCATAATCTCCAGCGCGTTCCGCTTGCTCTGCTTCTAATTTATATGCTTCAATCTGTTCAATTTCGGTATTAATCGCATCTACCAAATCTTTTTCACCTTGCCATTTCGCCTTAAACTCATCACGTTCTGCAGATAAATTGGCAATCTCTTCACTTAGTTCTTTAACCTTTTTATCATCTTTTTCACGTTTAATAGCTTCGCGTTCAATTTCTAAGCGCATAATTTCACGCTCTAAAGCATCAACATTTTCAGGTACACTGTCCATTTCCATACGGAGCTTTGACGCGGCCTCGTCCATTAAGTCGATAGCTTTATCTGGTAAAAAGCGATCTGAAATGTAACGTTGGCTCATTTCAACGGCAGCAATGATCGCTTCGTCTTTAATACGCACTTTATGATGCGTTTCGTAACGTTCTTTCAAACCACGTAAAATAGAAATGGCATCTTGCGTATCAGGCTCATCGACCATTACTTTTTGGAAACGGCGTTCCAAAGCCTTATCCTTTTCTAAATATTTTTGATATTCATCTAAAGTAGTTGCACCAATGGCTCTCAGTTCGCCACGAGCTAGGGCTGGTTTCAGGATGTTTGCGGCATCCATGGCACCTTCGCCACCACCAGCACCCACTAGGGTATGGATCTCGTCAATAAAAAGGATGATATCTCCATCGCTTTGGGTAACCTCTTTAACCACGGCTTTTAAACGCTCTTCAAACTCTCCTTTATATTTAGCACCTGCAATAAGAGCACCCATATCTAAAGAATAAACCACTTTAGATTTTAAGTTTTCCGGGACGTCGCCTTTAATGATCCTAAAGGCAATACCTTCGGCAATAGCTGTTTTACCTACACCAGGCTCGCCTATTAAAATTGGATTGTTTTTGGTCCTGCGGGAAAGGATTTGGATCACACGTCTGATTTCTTCGTCACGACCAATAACCGGGTCTAGTTTACCACTTTCTGCATATTCATTTAGGTTACGGGCGTATTTATTTAGCGCCTGATAAGTTGCTTCAGCATTTTGATCGGTTACTCTATTATCGCCACGTAGTTCGGTAATTGCTTTTTTAAGGTCTTTTTCGTTTACGCCTTGGTCTTTTAGCAACTTAGAGGTCGCATCGTTTGCAGTTAAAATTCCTAAAAGTATATGCTCTACAGATACAAACTCATCCTTAAATTCTTTTAAAAAGCTTTGTGCTTTTTGCAAAGCAGAATTTGCACTAGATGATAAATAGATATTGCTACCGCTAACTTTAGGGAATTTAGCTATATCATCATCAAGTTTTTGGTTAAGTGTATTAAGATTTACGTTTAATTTTTTTAAAACGTAGGAAATTACATTTTCGTCAACCGTTAACAAGCCTTTAAGTAAATGTGCTGTTTCTATTGCCTGTTGCTGGTTGCCTTGTGCAATTTCAGAGGCTTTTTGTACAGCCTCTTGGGCTTTGATTGTAAAATTATTAAAATTCATAATGTTGTCTTTCCTTTTATTTAATCGCTAAGAAGTAAAGAACGCTCGGTATTTTGCTCTTTTATCTTTTTGGTTAATAGCCTAAGGTCAAAACAAATGCCATTGAATAAATGATTTTAAAATCGGAAGTTTTGTCGTGTTGAATTTGGTTTTTAAGACTAATTGTCTATAATTAAGAGGGTTATGCTGAAAAATTGTCGCGTTTGTTTCTAAATATATACAAGCCCAACAGACAGCCCACTATAATTTGAATTACTGAAACCACAAATATTATCAGATAGGTGTATCCATCGTAAACAATGAAATTTTTGTATTTTGTATAGATTACTAAAATATTCAAAAATTCGTCTATTAATGTTATAGCAGCTAAAATAATTAGTGTTTTTGCGAAAAGCTCTTTGAATATGCTTATATGCGGATGAAATAATTTTGCAAAAAGATAGCTTATACCTGCGAAAAACAGAGGGAAAAGCACGTAAGAATTAACTTTCCATACTGCTTGTGCAATTTCTTCAAGTGAATTTTTGTAGAGTACATCGTTAGCTGCACCTACAACAACGCCCAGCAGGCGTATAACTACTAAACATGCCAAGCCGAAAAAGATTTTTTTTGCAATTGTTGTCGAAGCGCTTTTCATTGCGAAGTAGCACTGCAGATAAAGCGGAATGGCGATTGGCAAAAACAATAACTTGTCTGCAGAGATACCAAATATTTCATCGGCGCTGCCAATGGTAAATACTGAAATGAGGTATATAGCGAACGCCAAGAGGGTTAATATAAATGAAATTATCCGCATTGCAGTATTCCTAAACCAAATAGTGAGGATAGAAAATACGAGGGCAAAGATTATTGAAAAGATAGCGAGCCCGATTATTACATATAAAAAACCCATAATTTCATTTTATAAATACGATGATAGTGAAATTTTAACTATTAGCTAGATGCGAATTTAAATTTTGATAAATAATTTCTGTTAAAATATCTGAAATGGAATGCGGTAATTCTACCTTTGCGTTTCATCAATTTCAATGACCACTTACATCAAAAATTACTTTAAGGTTTACCAAGGCTTGTCTACCCCAGCATGGATGTTGGCTTTGGTAATGTTAGTGAATAGAAGTGGCGCCATGGTAGTGCCTTTTCTTGGGGTTTACATGGTAAAGCATTTAGGCTTTTCTTTAGAAAATGCCGGAATTTTATTGAGCTGTTTTGGTATTGGCTCTGTTGTGGGTTCTTCTTTAGGTGGTTGGTTGACTGATAAATTTGGTCATTTTAAAGTGCAACTGTTCAGTTTATCGGGTATAGTACCATTGTTTTTGCTGTTGCCTAGGTTAACTACAATGCCATCATTAGGTGCTGGAATATTGGCACTAAGTATGGTGAGTGATATTCTTCGTCCAGCTAATTCGGTTTCTTTGGCTTATTATTCAAAACCAGAAAATGTGGTGCGAAGTTTTACACTAAATAGGATGGCTTTAAACTTAGGTTTTTCCATCGGACCTGCGCTGGGAGGTTTTTTAGCTGCTATTTCTTACGACTTTTTGTTTTATGGTAATGCCGTTGCAGCTACTTTAGCAGCTATTATTTTCTTCGTTTATTTTAGGAATAAGAAAGGCAATGTGAAGGAGAAGGAAGATGCAGAAGAAATTGTTGTACCCTATCAATCTCCATATAAAGACGTTCCTTTTTTAGTTTTTACACTACTGAGTATCTTATATGCGATTTGCTTTTTCCAATTGTTGAGTTCATTACCGCTATATTATAGGCAAGTTTATCATCTGTCTGAAAAAAGCATTGGTGTAATTTTGGCTTACAGTGGTGTAGTGGTTTTTAGCTTAGAAATGCTGATTGTTCATTTTGCAGAGCGAAGAAGTACGGCCGCAAATGCCATTATTGCTGGTGCGCTATTCTGCGGATTGGCTTTTGCATCTCTGTTAATTACGCAAGGTTTGTGGTTGTTGTATGTGTCGATGTTTTTTCTTTGCGTATCTGAAATGTTAGCTATGCCCTTTATGGCTACGGTAACGTTACAGCGTTCTAACATTAAAAATAGGGGAGCGTATATGGGCTTAAACTCGCTATCATTATCTGCAGGATTAATCTTTGCACCTTATTTAGGAACGCAGATTGCAGCAAAACATGGTTTTAATGTGCTGTGGGCTGGTACCGGGGTTTTAATGTTGCTTACTGGTATTGGTTTTTATGTGTTGATGAAGCGAATGAGGTTGAAGGGGGAGAATTAACCACTAAGGCATGAAGGACACAAAGGATTTTTCAGCATGGAGAGTTGCCTTTTTGATATTCATTGCCGTCGGTTTTAACCGACGGATAAGCATTTTGCAGGAAAGAATTTAACCCACAAGCACAGCATTTGTTAAATAAACCCGATAGGAGCGAGCAAGTAGGGGCAAACCTGTGTGTTTGCCCTGAAGTAAAGCAGATAGCGGGATTGAAAATCCGATGAAATGCTGTTATTGATTTTCAAAATATCTGAAAATAAAAAAAGGAAGTCTTTTGAACTTCCTTTATGTATTATCCTAAAATATCTTTTAGCTTTTTTGTCTGATAATCTGCCAGTTTTTGTAGAGGTCCAGAAGCCAACATCTTCATCATCATGTTCAAATCTGCAGAGATGATGTGTTTTGCAGAAGTAGTACCGTTTCCATTATCGGTTACCGTCCACTGTAACGATAGATCAAATGGTGGTTTTTCGGTAGGTATAGCTACCAACTTCTCGTTTTCTACCCTTTCAGAAATATGAATGGCCAATTTAGCCATATTCTGGATGGTGAAACTTGCCGTGTCGGCAGTAGAAGACCAGTTGTATATATTTTCTGGCATTAATTGCTGATGATTGTTCAAATCAGCAAGAAACTGATAAACCTGTGCTACAGGTAAATTAATTTCAGCGTTACTTTCAATGATTGTCATTTATATATAGGTTTTGTGTCCGACAAGTCTTAAGCGGTCTCGCTTTTTCCCCATTCCGCTGGGTTTTCACGCCATTTGTTCAAAAACTCAATTTCCGATTTTGGAATAAAACCATGTTCGGCAGCATAGTCAATCAGTGCTTTGTAGTTAGAAAGGGTAGAGTATCTACATTTCGCAGCTGCAAAGTTATCGTCGGCTTGTTGTAAACCATAGGTGAAAATGGCGACCAAACCTGCTACAGAAAGTCCTGCATTGCGTAAGGCCTCTACAGCCTGTAAGCTGCTTTTTCCAGTCGAAACTAAGTCTTCAATCACTACTACACGTTGTCCTTCTACAATTTCGCCCTCTATTAAACTACCGGTGCCATGTTCCTTAGCCTTTGATCTAACATAGATAAAAGGTAAACCTAGCTCTTGTGCAACCAAAACCCCTTGCGGAATACCTGCCGTAGCTACACCTGCAATCACATCAACAGCACCATACTCTTCTTGGATCAATTGAGCAAGTTTTTGGCGGATGTAAGTTCTTACCGCCGGATGAGATAAAGTTATGCGGTTATCACAGTAGATTGGCGATTTCCAGCCCGAAGCCCAAGTAAATGGATTAGTAGGTTGTAATTTAATTGCTTTAATTTGTAACAAAAATTCAGCTACCTTTAATTCAATATCACTTTTATTGTACATGGCGCAAAAATACAGAATTTATATTAACGACAACACTTTGTTTATAACTCATGAGCTTCCTGCCGAAATTGGTAAAATACAACAGATTGAAGCAGAGGGGTTTGATTTTAGGTCTTTCTACAAAAACCTTAAGAACAGTAAACAAAAACATTACCTTCTACTGACCAAGAGCCCCCAATCTGTATTTAAGAAAATCAAAAACGATTTAACAATCATAAAGGCGGCCGGAGGTTTGGTAACTAACGCCAAGGGCGAATTCCTATTCATATTTAGAAATAAAAAATGGGATTTACCTAAAGGGAAGGTAGAAAAGGGAGAGAAAATGAAAGTTGCTGCAGTGAGGGAGGTTGAAGAAGAATGTGGAGTTAAAATAGAGCAGAGAAATGAAAGAGTTTGTAAAACCTATCACGTTTACGAAATAGGTAACGACCTGATCTTAAAAAGAACCAATTGGTATCATATGACGGTAAAGGGAAGTCCAAAACTGATACCACAAGTAGAAGAAGGCATTACCGAAGCGGCTTGGATTGCTCCTTATGAAATCAAGGCCAAAATAAAAAACACCTATCCTTTAATTATAGATGTTTTAAAAAGCGAAAAATTGCTTTAAAGCTTATATAGATTGTTTCCCTCTTTAGGCTATTCCATCTATTGAGAATACGATTATTTGCAACTCTCTCCCTCTGGGAGAGATGCCCAAAGGGCAGAGAGGGTAAAACCTATTCTTCATCAAGGCTATCAATAATCTCTTTGATTTGTTTAATGTGTTTGCCGTAATAAAAGCGGGCCCAAAGCTCTGTAAGAACACCGATGATCAGGATAGTGATAAACGCGTTCAGTACAATATAGGTTAGCGACAGTTTTTCTAAAATTCTTGCCAGTAAATCATTTTTGGTTAAGAAAAGCGCAGTTGCACAGAAAGAAATCATGATGAAACCTATAATGTAAGTTAATGCTTTGTATAGCTCAACGTTAAGTTTCATTTCGTAGTAAAACCATAATAAGTTCTTTCTGCTGTCTATACTTAAATCATAAGAGTGCTTGTAGAAACGATAGAACTTATAGAAATAGTAGGTGCAAAAAGCCACTATAATACCATAAAATATAAAATAGGTAGATTTTAAAGGTGTTGAAAAAGAGAATATTGCGGGAATAAATACACCTAGTGCCAGTGAAAGCAGTTGTACTATAAATTCGTGTTTCATCTGTTTCCTTATTTTATCAATAGGCGTACGTGCTTCTTTAAGTTTAAGCATGCTTTCGGATATCTCTTGATGCTGAGTGTTATTGTTGTTCCACTCGTCTTTTAATTGTTCAAAATTCATAACCGTTCTTTTTAATAATCTGTTGTAATTTTTCTTTCGTTCTGTTTAGTTTTACTCGGGCATTCACTTCTGTAATACCTAAGTTTTGTGCAATTTCCCTATGCGACTGGTTTTCGAGAAATAGGAATATCAAAGCTTTTTCAATCTGATTAAGTTCCTGTACGGCTTTGTAGAGATAGGCCAGTTTCTCTTCCTTTTCGTGGCTGTCGCTAAAATCAGCTACTTCTAGATGTTCATTTAATGAAGCCTTATCTACTTTTCGGTTATCTTTTTTAAAGAATACAATGGCCGTATTTAAAGCTACTCGATACATCCAGGTAGAGAATTTACTGGTACCCTTAAAGGAAGGATAGGCTTTCCAAAGCTGCATGACAATTTCTTGAAACAGATCTTCCTGATCCAAAGGATTATCCATATACATTTTAGCAACTTTATGGATAATGCCTTTGTTCTCGTTGATTTGCTGCAGGAATATTTTCTGGGTATCGTGCATGGATTGGCGTTCTTTTAAGGGAGCAGATATTTAGTTAAATACTGGAGTTACTTTAAATCCTTTGGCTTGCAATAATTCCACTAATCCTTCTTTACCTTGTAAGTGGCCAGAGCCTACAGCAAAAAATGTTGGTTTTTCTTTAGCTATTGCTGGCATTCTATCAGCCCATAGATGATTGCGTATTGGCAGCAGGTTACGATAGGCTTCAGGGTCTGCAGTATAAAAAGTTTCCATCAATTCGTCTATTTTTTCCACGTCTTCAGTTAAGTAAGCTGCTTTGAGTTTGGCCATTAATTTTTTTAGCTCTTCGTCAGACCACATTTTCAAATATGGTACAAAATCCTTTGGTCTAAAAATCTTGTCTAAAAATGAATATTGCTCTTCTATACTTGACAAGCCTTTTATTTCTTTATCGGAAGCTTTGGCAGCTTTAATAACTTCACTTTCAATACTAGCGATTTTACAAGGCAGGGAGGACTGCAATAATGCATTTAAGATCACTAATGGTTTTAAATTTTCTACCTTCTTTAAATTTGTTTTAAGTTTTACTTGTAATAGAGAATCGACATAATGTGCATCTTCTTTACTTACCATGGTGCTTAATGGTTGGGCATTGGCGATGTATTTTTTCGTTTCCTCAGCCAGATTTGGGGCAGCTAAATTAATTTCTAAATAGCTTTGCTCAGTACTGTTCATCGCATCTTTTACTTTTTGAGGCATGTTATAGTCACCTTCACAAAGCGTGTGGTGAGTACCGAACAAGTAGGAAGGTTTTTGTAGACCATTGCCTTCAATTTTCCAAAGTAGGGAAGTGGTTTTTGCTTTTTGACTAAAGGCGCTGTTAATAGGTGCAACAGCTATGGCAGATAATACGGCTAACTTTACAGTTTTGGCTATTACGTTTTTTACTAATGATTTCATGGTGTTTAAGATTTTAATTTAAACCATTAGTAGGCGTTGTGGGAAAACGTTACAATAAAAAATATAAAAAAGATGAGATTTTTTTAAGTTGTTGATTTTTAATATTTTATTTTAATGACTATTCAGAACTTTCTTTGAGTTTGTTTTCCTAACGGTTTTAAGAAATAGAATATCTTTTTTAATT
The DNA here is from genome assembly GCF_039594775.1 of Pedobacter sp. Classification (GTDB taxonomy): domain Bacteria; phylum Bacteroidota; class Bacteroidia; order Sphingobacteriales; family Sphingobacteriaceae; genus Pedobacter. Next base: position 19,714 of record NZ_JBCNMT010000007.1, read on the forward strand.
CTATTACCTATATTTTTGTCGTTTTTAATACTTTTATTGAAATCTAAATTAATAAATGAAAAATCATTTCCTAAAGTTGTTGCTTGGTTTAAGTTTGATGTTTTTATGCTTTGGTTGTAAAAAAGAGAAGGACAAGGAACAAGATCCAATAGACATTTTAACTTCTAAAACGTGGAAGTTTAGTCTTGTTGATAAAAATCCTTCTTCTGGGGGGACAGATGCTAACACTATTTCTTATGTTGTTGCCGAGTGCTTTCGAGATAATATATTTGAGTTTAAAAAAGATGGTACGCTTTTGTTACATACTGGAAAAATCAAATGTATAGATGGAGAGCAGGATATCAAACAATCAACTTATAGTTATAATAGAGACACCAAAGAAATATCAATAGACGGTGTTAAATCTATAGTACTGGAGCTCACCAAAACACAATTTAAATACAAGGCTCCGTTGCCTTTCAATACAGGTTATTCTTATGCTTTAGTTATTTTGGAATAACTTCTACAGAAATGCTAGCGCTTCTGTAGGAACAAACTGACTTACATCGCCATTGTTTCTTAGAATATCTCTGACGATAGTAGAGCTAATGGCCGAGTATTCTGGACGACTTAATAAAATAATGGTCTCTACTTCGGGCATCATACTTTTGTTGATTTGTGCAATGGCACGCTCATATTCAAAATCTGAGGCGGAACGGATACCCCTTACCATGTAGGTAGCGTTAATCTTCTTACAAAAATCAATCGTCAATCCTTGGTATAGTTGAACTTCAACATTACTGTCGTTAACGAAAATGCTTTTTACAATCTCTTCCCTTTTTTGGGCAGAAAGGAAGCTTTGCTTAGAACTATTCAAACCAATGCCAACCACAATTTTATCAAATAGGGGTAACGACCGTTTTAAAATATCAACGTGTGCAATGGTGATAGGGTCAAATGAGCCAGGAAATAGAGCAATTTTCATGTTCAAAGATAGTTGAAAAGGATAAAGGAACAAAGAATAAGGAATAAAGATAAATTGCAAGAAAACTAACGTTTTATATAAGTCTTTGCTCTTTTATCCTTGTTCTTTTATCTATTTAAAGAAGCTAAACGAAGAATAACCATATTTGCGGGTTTCCACATACCCTGGCTGTTGGTCTAGTTTTAGCATCGATGGATGTTCTACAACCAACACGCCATTTTCTTTCAATAACTGATGTTTCGCCACCAATTGAGGTAATAAAGGAATGTTGGGCAAATCATAAGGAGGGTCGGCAAAAATGATGTCGTACTTCTCAGAGGTCTGTTCCAAAAATTTAAAAGCATCTGCCTTTCTGATATCAATAGCTAATTGGTGCTTATCCTTCACGGTTTTAAGCCAAGCTATACAACCAGGATGTTTATCTACAGAGGTGATATTACCTGCCTCACGGGAAGCAAATTCGATGCTGATATTACCAGTGCCCGTAAAAAGGTCGAGTACTTTACATTCGTCGAAATCATAGCTGTTTAACAAGATATTGAACAATGCTTCTTTGGCCATATCAGTGGTTGGCCTTACCGGAAGTTTTGCAGGCGCATGAAATTGCAAACCCTTTAATTTACCACCAACTATACGCATTGTTGTAAAGAAAGTAAGCCAGTGTAATAATGTGAAGGCATATCATCTAGGATATTGGTGTCCAAATTGGCCTTTAGTATTAGCAAATCAACTTGGTTGAAATATTGACTAAGGAGTTTCCATTTGTCATCACCTTCATGGATAATACCACAAACTTTAATTTCGGTAGCTTCAGTACTGATGTTTAACTGGTTGATGATGAGCAATAGATAATAGGTAAGCTCTTCAAGGTCTTCAAACTGGTAGCTCTGCATGAAAGCTACTTTTTGATGTTTAAGGTAGATGAATTGGAACGAACCTACTGTAAAGTCAATCAGTATGGTGTCTTGCTGAAGATTGGTCGCTAATTCTACCAATCCAGCGTTATGGTACAATCTTGTGGCAGTTTGCCAACGTTCATTGATTGTTTTTTCGGCAAATAGGGGCAAAGAGAATACCGTGCGAATGGTTTGTTGTAAAGAAGGTTGTACGTATACCGTATTTGAATCTGTTTCCTCAAAGTATTTCGTATAAACGGCTACATTATGCTCATCAAACAGCTCTTGAGGTACAAAAACAATATTGTTGGTGTGTGTGGCAACAGTTACCTGCTTGTAAGCAAGTTGCAAATAGCTGTCACTTTTTAACCGTTCATTCAGTTTTTCGTATCCATTTTCGCATTCCTGCTCATCATAAACCGCATGAACAAAGTTTTTCTCGTTGTCAATAATGGCGTATGAGAAGGTGTCGGCACCTATTTTTACCAACAAGCTTAAATTGGTACTGTTTGCAGGTTCAAAGTTGGGGTCAATTAATAAAATGCTGTTATTGCTCATGTATCAACAAAAATAGTTCTTTTTTTTAAAAATGGATTTTTATTGCCACAGATGCACAGATGTTTTTCTCTCCGATATCGAAATTCTCCTCTTTTATAAGGAAGTCCGGCGGCGGGATATAATAGCGCTTTGCTAATGAATAATATCTGTGCATCTGTGGCATATTTCGCATCTTTGCCAAATGGACAAAGCCCAGCTGATTGCACAATCCTATCCATTTGCACCTACAAAAGAACAATTGCTATTTTGCGAGCATGCGGCTAGCTTTTTAAGCCGGTCCAATGCAGAAGCTTGCTTTGTGCTAAAAGGCTATGCAGGAACAGGTAAAACCACTTCGGTTGCTGCGCTGGTAAAGGCATTGCCAAAGTTTGGCTTAAGGTCTATACTGCTGGCACCAACAGGTAGGGCCGCTAAGGTGATGAGCAACTATACGGGACAGAAAGCATTGACCATCCATAAAAAAATCTACCGTAAAAAAGCGGCAATGGATATGGATTTGGTTTTCCAACTGGCTCCTAATTTAGCACAAAATACGGTTTTCATTGTAGATGAAGCCTCCATGATTGCCGATGAATGGAATGCACAGCGAGGTTCGTCATTTTTAGGCGATTTGTTAGAGTTTGTTTTTCAGCCATCACCAGAAGGCAAGTCTAAAAACTGTTTCTTGTTGTTTGTTGGTGATACCGCCCAGCTTCCTCCAGTAGGTAGCATAGACAGTCCAGCTTTAAATCCAGCATACATCAGTAGCAACTTTCATCTCGAGGTAACCGCTGTTGAACTAACAGAAGTAGTTAGGCAGGAAAAGAAATCGGGTATTTTGGCCAATGCCACCATGCTCAGGAAATTGGTGAACACTTACGATGACCAACCCAAATGGCCAAAATTCATTACCAAAGGTTATAAGGATATTTTTAGGATGACAGGCCTAAAATTTGTGGAAGGCTTGGAATATGCTTACAGTAAATATGGTCTTGAAAATGCTTTGGTGGTATGCAGGTCAAATAAATCGGCCAATATCTATAACAACCAAATTAGATCACGTTTGCTCTATAGGGACGATGAATTGAGTGGGGGGGACTATATCATGGTGGTGCGAAACAATTACTTTTGGTTGCCTGATGATAATGAAACTGCCTTTATTGCCAATGGCGATATGGCCAAGGTGATCAGGGTACGTAGGGAAGAGGAAAGATATGGGTTTCGCTTTGCGGAGGTACAATTGGAGTTGGTAGATTTTCCTGACATGGGTGCAATTACCTGTAAAGTGTTGTTGGATACCCTGCAGATTGAAAGTGCGAACTTACCTTACGAAGCGAGCAAGAAGCTGTACGAAGGATTGTTGTTGGATTACGAACACATTACCAATAAAAAAGAACGCTTGCAGGCCATTAAACAAGACCCTTATTATAATGCGTTACAAATCAAATTTGCTTATGCGGTTACTTGCCACAAGGCACAGGGCGGGCAATGGGATGCGGTTTTTGTAGATCAAGGTTTTTTAACGGAAGACATGATTGATCTTGATTTTATGCGCTGGTTATACACGGCGGTTACAAGAGCAAAACGAGAACTTTTCTTGGTGAACTTTGGCAAAGATTTGTTTGCAGGCAAAGTAGAAGATGAAGACTACTAAACCAGTGGCAGTTGAATAGTAAAGGTCGTTCCTTCGTTTTCAACGCTGTTTACCAAAAGCTCACCCTGATGTTGCTCAATAATTTTGTGCGAGATATGTAGCCCCAGTCCGATAGATTTTTCCCCTTGAAGGCCTTTTCTACCTGCTTTGGAGAATTGTTCGAAAATATGTGACTGTAGCTCGGAAGGTATGCCGATGCCATTGTCTTTCACCTTTATAAAGGCTTTGTTTTTCACGTTGCTAGCTAGTACATTAATTTCCTTGTCGACGCTCGAGAACTTAAGTGCATTACTAATAAGATTATCAATTACTCGTTCCAACTTTGAGGCATTGGCACTCAATCTCAAATGCTCGTTTCCTTTGCTGAAAACAATCTTTCTGTCGGTGTTGGTTTCCCATTTGCTAACGATTTTTTGCAGATAGGGATTTAGTTCAAAGGTTTCTTTTTGCAGTTCGGGCTGACTGGTTCTTACTGCTTCTATTAAATCGTTGATAATATTTTTGGCCTGTAAAGCTGAGTTGTAAATCATTTTGGTTTCCCCTTGGTCCCCTTTTTCAAATAGCATCATTTGGCTAAGTGCTTCAATATTATTTAATGGAGCCCTTAAATCATGGGCCACAAAGGAGAGGATTTCACCTTTCTGATTATTTAAATGGGCTATTTCGATGTTCTTTTCTTCCAATTCTTTAATCTGTACGAAATGCGATGATTTAAAGTAATAACTATATCTCGAAAAACTCAGCAATACCATTCCAAGTATAATGCCCGCCATAAAATTCACAATCTTTTGCTGATTGGCGAGATGTGAAAACTGTGTGGCAGCGAAATATAAGGCGACAATATAAATCACCAAAAGCTTCATATACTTATATTCAATGGCGAAAAAAAGGCTGGCTGCTACAATCCCCACTAGAAATACAAATAGTGTATTCTTAGTATTGTGCAATGAAATGATATAGCTGATGTTAAAAGCAGAGGTAAGGAAAAATGCTACAAAAGCAAGTACGATTATTTTTTTATAAAGAAGAGGTAGCTGTTTGTTTTTTGCATAAATGCTAATACACAAAAATATAACAGAGAAAGTCAACTGAAACCAGTTGTTTAGTGAAAGGTCATCATAGCCCTGTATTTCCATAGCATCTTGATGGAAAACAATGGCTAATGTTCGGGAAATTGTACCGAGAATTAAGATGATCGAGCTAATGATCTTTACAAAATTCAGATTGCTATCTGCAGCGTATTCATCAAAAGCTTTTAAAAATTTAGAAGGTGTTCGGTATGTTAAAAAGTGTAGCAAGTTATTTGTCTGGTTAAACAAAAGTAACAAAGCTTTTACTTATTGTGAAACAAAAATGTGAAAACAGGTAAATACACTTAGATCCCGAAGCGGGTACGCAAACTTTCGCTGTTTGACCTGCTGGAACTAACTTTCGATTGGTTATTCATCACAAAAATTAAGGCGCCATTAAATCCTCTTCTGATTTCGTTAATGTAATTGGTGTTGATGATGTCGCTGCGGTGAATACGGATAAAATCTTCTGGTAATTTAGCTTCCAAGGTCGAAAGCGTATAGTCTGTGAGGTGTTTTTTACCGTCAATCGTATATAGGAATACGTATTTTTCCTCCGCCTGTATATGGATAATATCGTCTATTTTGATAAGCAGAATTCTATCCCCAAGTTTTACGGTAAGCGTTTTTTGAACGGTTTTGCCTTTAATTTGCTGTAAAAGGTCCTCAAGTGCCAACACAGGTTTGGCCAAATTGGTCTGTTTTAGCTTATGGATGGTTTTGTCTAATCGTTCCAGCTCAATGGGTTTAAGCAGGTAATCAATTGAACCCTCATCAAATGCCTTAATCGCATATTGATCATAAGCAGTTGTAAAAACCACTTTAGGCTGATGTTCACCAAGTTTTGCCAACATTTCAAAACCATTCAAAACCGGCATCTCTATATCCAAAAATATTAAGTCAGGTTCATGTTGATTAATCAATTCAAGCCCTTCTGATCCATTTTCGGCCTCGGCAATAATTTCAACTTCTTGATAATTGCCTAGCAGCCTTTTCAGTCTTTGTCTGGCCAGTTGTTCATCTTCAATAATAATGGTTTTCCAATTCATGCGCTTAAAGGGATGGAGATTTTGATTTGTTTTTGAGGTTGGTTAATTAATTCGATTTCATGTTCGTTGGGATAGAGCAAAGCTAATTTATCGAATGTGCTTTGCAGCCCATATCCAGCAACCAGTTCATCAGGGAAGGGGATGCCGTTATCTGTCACTAAGATTTGTAGCTTACTGTTTTTGGGAGCTACCTTAACCTCAAGTAAGCCATTTTCAAAGGTGTCTTTTAAGCCGTGCTTCAGAGCATTTTCCACTAATGGCTGTAATAAAAACCTGGGAAAGTCTATAGAAGCAATACTTTCATCAATTTCAATATTAAAATTAATTCTGCTCCCAAACCTTACCTTTTCAATGGACAGATAAGTGTTCAAAATATCTATTTCCTCTTTTAACGTACAATAATTCTGTTGTTGGGAGTTAATACTGTACCTAAACAGCTTAGAAAGTTTAATGGTCATGTCTTCTGCTTTGTCGGGGTCTTCATGAATTAAACTGGTAATGGCGTTTAGTGCATTATATAAAAAATGAGGATTGATTTTAGACTGCAGGGCTTGCAATTCTGCTTGGGCTTTAAGCTGATTACTCCTAATGAGGTCTGCATCCTTCGCCTTTAGTGCATTTTCCGCATTACGTTGCTGTAAATGGTAAAGCAACATAATAGTACCTACAATAAAAACAATTAACGAAATAGATTTGTAATCTTGAACATGACTAAAAGGTTCATAGGAAAAATTATAGAATATGGAAATGATCAGATAACATACTTCGATACCTATCAACATGCCTAATAGGTTACAGGTATAATAAAGTAGAATAAGCTGCCAAAAGCGCCGGGTAAATTTTTGACTATATTTTTGAAAGGTAGAAAAGATGTTTGAAATGGCTAGACTAATAAATACACTAAAGAGAATATTAAAGAAAGTTTGCCTGATAAATATGCCATTTTTGCTAACCATCGCAATCAAAAGGCTAATGCATACGCCCACAATAATACCTATAACAGTATATTTAATATTGTGTTTAACAAGTTTGTTTTCGAAGAATTTCTTTAACGTTAAGGCCATTTGAACACAGGTAAAAATACAATAACAAAACAAAAAGTAGTGATGAATATGTTGTAAATATGCGCAGACTAGCTCAACTCCAATACAGAAATGCGATGGGTTGCATGAAATAGAAGTTCAGCAGTCGTGTTAGCTTGATAACTGGTAATTGATTAAACCTTATTTTTGTACTTGCATGAAAAAAAAGCATAAGTTTTATATCGTTGAAGAGGATGCGATCAAAGTGCCACGCTTTGAGGAAAGTGCTGGTTTTTATACCACCAAGCAGCGTAGTAAAACTATGGCCAAAATTAAAGGGAGCAATAGCAAGCCCGAATTAATGCTCAGGAAAGCACTTTGGAAGGAGAACATTCGTTATCGTATTCATCGTAAGGATTTGCCGGGTCGACCGGATTTGGTGATAGAGAAGTATCAGTTGGCCATTTTTATCGATGGTGATTTTTGGCATGGCTATCAGTGGCAGCAGCGAAAACCTAAAACTAACCTACAATTTTGGGTGCCTAAAATAGAGCGTAATATGCAGCGAGATAGATTTGTAAACTATGCGCTTCAATCTTTAGGCTATGTGGTGATGCGTTTTTGGGAGCATGAAATTAAACAACATTTAGGTGCAAGCATTAATCAAATAAAACTCTATATTGAGGCCGCAAAAAAGGGAAGGATACCAGAGAATTACGAAAAGTAGGGGAGCACACCATTCCTAAGCGGCCAAACAACAAACTAACCAAATTACTAGCTAAGCAAAAAATTACTACATTTGTCTATGCTTTCTAAAAAGACTAAGTATGCCATTAAAGCGCTCGTTGCGCTAGGTAAAAATATGAACCAACCTCCCATGCAAATTTCAAAAATTGCAGAGGAGGAGCACATCCCAAAGAAATTTTTAGAGCAGATTTTGTTGGACTTGCGCAATGCGGGCTTTCTTTACAGTAAAAAAGGAGCTGGTGGTGGCTATAGTCTCAATAAAAATCCAGAAGATATTTACTTGGTGCAAATCTTACGTTTAACCGATGGTCCAGTGGCCATGTTGCCTTGCGCCAGCTTGAACTTTTATCACAAATGCGATGAATGTACCGATGAGGTAACTTGTGGCATTAGAAGTGCTTTCATTGATGTAAGAGATGCAACCCTTAAAATCCTTGGTGAAACGAGCATCGCAGACATTATCGGTAGGGAAGACAAGCTTAAGCTAGAAATCTAATTGTTGTATTTTGGTTAATCGGTTATTTGTTTAACTGGTTAATTGTTTTCCCGCAGATTGTAATAGTTGTTTCGTTGGTTGGTTTGTTAGGTGTTTAGTTTCTTAACCAATACCGTTCCTATTACGTCATTTCGACCGTAGCGGAGAAATCTTTTAAGGTTGCTTTATGTTTCCCGCAGATTACTCTGATTTCCTCGCAGATTTTTATTAGAACACGATGTCCTTATCTTCTTAAATCAGAGGTTTAGTAGATTATGTATGTCTGCGAAAATCCGCGGGAGGTTTTTTTTATTATTTCTTTACCACGGATTACGCTGATTTCCCCGCAGATTTTATAATAAGGCCCACTCTTTTCAATAGATTTTCCTCATTTTTCCATCCAATAATCATTCCTTAGAAACTGTCATCTATTTCTATGAATTTGAAAAAACTTTAAAAATAATTACTACTATTTCTATATACTTTATATATTTGCCAGATGAAATCGATATTTATATGTTGTTCCATGCCAAAATTAATCATGAACTATTGCGATAGAGCAAGGTAAGGGAGAACTATATATATGATTTTAAAGATATAAACATAGATGCTTCTCCTACAAGAGAGGCATTTTTTGAATAAAAGCACAACAAACAACCAATGCAAAGTTTTAGAACAGAACTTGAAAATCCAATCATAGAGCAGGATATTATTGATCTTGAACGTAAGATTAGAGCCTTCCGTGATGGTACCATACACGAAGAAAAATTTAGAAGCCTTCGTTTGGCTCGAGGTGTTTACGGTCAGCGCCAGCCGGGAGTACAAATGGTACGTATCAAATTGCCCTTTGGTAAGGTAACTTTTAAGCAACTGTTGCGCATTGCGGATATTGCCGATGAATATGGCAGTGGTAATTTACATCTAACTACCCGTCAGGATATCCAAATACATTATGTAAGTTTAGACAGAACTCCAGAGCTTTGGGCTAAACTAGAACAGGACGACATTACCTTGCGCGAAGCTTGTGGAAATACGGTTCGTAATGTTACTTCATCGCCCAATTCGGGAATTGACCCAGACGAACCTTTCGATGTTTCTCCATATGCTCATGCGGTATTCTCCTATTTTCTGCGTAATCCAATTTGCCAGGAAATGGGTAGGAAGATTAAAATTTCTTTCTCTTCGAGCGATAAAGATACTGCCTATAGTTATATCCACGATTTAGGTTTTATCCCTAAAATCAATGAAAAAGGAGAGCGTGGCTTTAAAGTCATGTTTGCAGGAGGTTTGGGTGCGCAGCCATTTTTAGCTAGTCCAGTTCATGAATTTTTACATGAAGACCAATTGATTCCTTATACAGAAGCCGTGTTACGTGTGTTCGACAGATATGGCGAACGTAACAACCGCAACAAAGCCCGTTTGAAATATTTAGTTCAAAAACTTGGTTTGGAAGAGGTATTACGTTTAGTAGAGGAAGAGAAAATTGCCAATAAAGTAAAAACGTTTAAGGTAGATGTTACGGCGGTTCCTCAACCTGAACCACAAGCCCAACAGGATTATGCAGCAGTGGCGATTGAAAATGAGCAACATTACCAGCACTGGTTGGCTACCAACGTGATTGAACAAAAGCAACAAGGTTTTTATGGTGTATACGTTAAAGTAACCATCGGCGATATTAAAACAGATAAAGCTAGGGCTTTTGTAGAAGCTGTTAAGCCTTTTGTAGCTGACGAAATTAGAATTACGCAAAACCAAGGCTTGTTACTGAAATTTGTGAGAAAAGAGGCTTTGCCATCACTATATGTAGCGTTAAACCAAATTGGTTTTACAGCACTAGGTTTTGATAGCTTGGCCGATATTACTACTTGTCCAGGAACAGATACCTGTAATTTGGGCATTTCAAATAGCATGACCTTAGCGGAAGTTTTGGAAGACGTGATTTACCACGATTTCCCTGAGCTGATTTACGAAAAGAACATTAATATCAAAATCAGTGGATGTATGAACTCTTGCGGTCAGCATGGTTTGGCCGAAATTGGTTTCCACGGAAGTTCTTTAAAAGCCGAAGGTAAAGTGGTACCTGCCGTGCAAGTCATGCTGGGTGGTGGTACGGTAGGAAACGGCTATGGTAGAGTCGCAGAACGCGTGATTAAAGTACCTTCTAAACGTGCTACAAGTGTGTTGAACTATTTGCTTAACGATTTTAAAGAAAATAACCAGGAAGGAGAAACTTTCCATCAATATTACGATAGACAAGGAAAGGATTATTTCTATCAGCTATTGAAACCTTTGGCAGATTTAACAGCGCTAAAAACAGAAGAGTTTGTGGATTGGGGACATGAAGAAACTTTTGTTACCGCAATTGGAGTAGGTGAATGTGCTGGCGTAGTGATTGATCTGGTAGCCACTTTATTATTGGAGGCTGATGAGAAATTTGGTTGGGCCACTGCTTCATTAAACAATGGTGCTTACGCCGATGCCATTTATCATACTTATGCTTCGATGGTGAGTGCAGCAAAATCACTACTACTTGATAAGAGCGTAAATAGCAGCACCCAAGCAGGGGTAATTAGAGAATTTGATAATCATTATGTAGAAACTGGAGAGTTCAATTTCGGACAAAGCTTTTCGGATTTAGTTTTACAAATCAACAAAAATGAGCCTTCAGAAGAATTTGCAAGGATTTACCATGAACAAGCTGCGCAGTTTTTAAATGATATTAAAACAAAGAGAACCGCAGAATTAGCTAATTAAACTGATGGAATTTTCTAAATGCCCATTCACTAATTCAAAATTCAATCATTCAAAATTGTAAAAAATGAACAAACATATAGAATCTAAGATAACCTTATTAGGGGCCGGTCCTGGCGACCCAGATTTGTTAACTTTGAAGGGAGTAAAAGCATTACAGGCTGCTGATGTAGTATTATATGATGCCTTGACCAACGAAGCATTGTTGGAGCATGCACCGAAAGACGCCATTAAGGTATATGTAGGTAAACGCTCGGGAGAACACTCTCACTCGCAAGACGCTATTAACAGGTTAATGATTGATTATGCACTGAACTACGGTCACGTTGTGAGGTTAAAAGGTGGTGACCCTTTTGTATTTGGCCGTGGTTACGAAGAGCTAGATTTTGCAGCTTCTTATAGCATTCCCGTATCAGTTATTCCAGGTATTTCTAGTTCAATTGGCGTACCAGGATTGCAGCAAATACCCGTAACTCACCGTGGTTTGAGCGAAAGCTTTTGGGTAATTACAGGGACTACTACCAGTGGACAAATTTCTGAAGATATTTATCAGGCAGCGCAATCCAACGCTACGGTAGTGATTTTAATGGGCTTGAAGCAACTACCAAAAATTGCTGAGATTTTTAAAGCCGCAGGAAAAAGTCAATTGCCTGCTGCGGTGGTGCAAAATGGTTCTGCCGAAAATGAAAAGCTGGTTATCAGTACGGTGCAAAATATTGTAGCTAGAGTTAATGAAGAGAAAATTGAGGCTCCTGCCTTGTTGATTTTCGGAGAGGTTGTATCCTTACACCTGTCCTTTAAAAATGTAATCAAACAATATGCAGCCATCTCCTAGTCAAAAAACAGTAGCAGAAGTATTGCCTAACGAAAACGGTAATCAGCTTTTTCCGGTATTTATTAAGCTGAATGAGCTGCGTACTTTATTGGTTGGTGCTGGTGAGGTGGGCCTGGAAAAGCTAAACGCCATTGTGAACAATAGTGAAGAAGCGAAGGTGACCGTGATTGCGCAAGAGATTAATGCGGCTGTTTTCGAAATTGCGGCGAAAAAGCCAAACGTAAAAATTAAGCAAAAGGCTTTTACTGCTGATGATTTGGAGGACGTAGATATTGTGTTTGCCGCTACCAACGATAATACTTTCAATACTGAGCTAAGAAGTTTGGCCCATGAAAAAGGTTTGCTCATTAATGTAGCAGATAAACCCGAACTATGTGACTTTTACCTAGGTTCCATTGTAAAAAAAGGCGATTTGAAGATTGCTATTTCTACCAATGGTAAATCGCCAACCATGGCCAAAAGGTTGAAAGAAGTATTGGACAATGCTATTCCGCAGGAGATAGACCATTCTATTGGGCAGCTTAATCAAATTAGGCATAACCTTAATGGAGACATTAAACACAAAGTAAAAGTGTTGAACGGTATTACAGCCACTTTTTTAGAAAAGGAAAATAAATTCAATACCAAAAAAATCATCATTTGGTCGCTGTCGGTGATTGCGCTGATGGTAGTTGGACATATCTTCTTGTCCTTTATTCCATTTGCGAAATTGGGAGACGTGGCTGTTGGTTTGGCCGATCAAGTGGATAGTACCATTCTTTATTTTATTTTAGGTGGCTTTTTAGCGCAATTGGTTGATGGGGCATTAGGAATGGCCTATGGCGTAAGCGCTACTACTTTCCTGCTTTCTTTTGGGGTAACACCTGCAGCGGCAAGCGCTAGTGTGCATGCCTCGGAGATTTTTACCAGTGGCGTTTCTGGTTTAATGCACCTGCGTTTCGGTAACGTACGTACCAAATTATTTAAGAAACTATTGTTGCCCGGTATTATTGGCGCTATTGCAGGAGCCTATATTCTATCATCTTTAGAAAATTATGGCCATATTATCAAACCTATTGTATCTGCCTATACCTTATTTTTGGGAATCAAGATTTTATTGAAAGCTATCGCCAAGCATAAGAAAACCAAACCGTTGAAAAAAATTGGTCCTTTGGCTTTTATTGGTGCATTTTTGGACTCGATAGGTGGCGGTGGTTGGGGACCCATTGTAACTTCAACCTTAATTGCTAGAGGTGGACACCCTCGTTATACCATTGGTTCTGTAAACCTTACCGAATTTTTTGTGACATTGGCCAGTTCGTTAACCTTTATCATGATGATTGGTTTAACCCATTGGCAAATTATTTTGGGCTTAATTTTGGGTGGTTGTATAGCGGCACCATTTGGGGCATTACTTACCAAACGTTTAAATGCCAAAACCATCATGATTATGGTGGGCATTATCGTCATCATTACCAGTTTAAGAACCATTTTTTTATTATTAAGTAAGTGATGATTAGAACATTGAAGAAAGAATTGGAGGGCTTGGATGTTGTTGCTAAACTCGAATATCTGTCCCAAAAATATAAAGATAAAATTGTGTTTTCTACCAGCTTTGGTTGGGAAGACCAAGTAATTACAAACCTGATATTTTCCAATAAAATTCCGATTAAGGTATTCACTTTGGAAACAGGGAGGCTTTTTCCAGAAACGTATTACGTGTGGAACAGAACGCTTGAAATTTATCAGCAGCCTATTCATGCCTATTTTCCGAAGAGTGATTTGTTACAGGATATGGTGGCAGCAAAAGGCCCTAATAGCTTTTACGAATCTGTAGAAAACAGAAAAGAATGTTGTTATATTAGGAAAATTGAACCTTTGAAAAGAGCCTTGGCTGGAAATGAGCTGTGGATCACAGGCATTAGAGCCGACCAAAGTGTCAACCGAGAGGGAATGGAGGATGTTGAGTGGGATGAGGGAAATCAGTTGCTGAAGTTTCACCCGATTTTTGATTGGACACTGGAAGACGTGAAAGCTTACGTGAAAGAGCATAACATTGTGTACAATACTTTGCATGATAAGGGTTTCCCGAGCATTGGCTGTGCTCCTTGTACCCGAGCCGTTAGGGAAGGAGAGGATTTTAGGGCTGGCCGTTGGTGGTGGGAAGACCAAAGCAAGAAGGAATGCGGTTTGCATGCTAGTTAGGAATTAGGTACTAGTGGTCAGGAATTAGTGATGGTTGAAAAGTTGGAAGGTTGTAAAGTTGAAAAGTTTTGCTTCCGTTCCAAAGCATTTTTCTCTCCCTTTTAGGGGAGAGATGCCGGCAGGCAGAGAGGGGTTAAATACCAGCACAAACCCAACAAAAATAAACCCGATAGTAGTGGAAAGTTTGCCAGGCTGAGCTTGCCGAAAGCCAAACTTGAAACGGATAGCGGGGCTACAGTAAGCGAAGGGCAATTCAACCTGCTTTTCGAATAATAAAAAAGACACAACCAAAAAAATGAGTAAATATAATTTTGATTATTTGGACGAGCTGGAGGCGGAGGCAATCCATATCTTGAGAGAAGTAGCGGGGCAATTTGAAAAGCCTGCATTGCTATTTTCGGGAGGTAAGGATTCCATTACTTTGGTTCGTTTGGCAGAGAAAGCTTTTAGGCCAGGAAAATTTCCTTTTCCTTTGGTGCATATTGATACGGGACACAACTTTGAGGAGACGATTGATTACCGCGACAGAATGGTGGCTCGTTTGGGCGAACGTTTAATTGTAGGCTCGGTACAGCAGTCTATTGACGAGGGAAAAGTGGTGGAGCAGAAGGGTAAAAATGCTAGTAGAAATGCTTTGCAGACGGTTACCTTGTTGGATACGATTGAAAAGCACCAGTTTGATGCTTGTATTGGCGGTGCTCGTAGAGATGAGGAAAAAGCCAGAGCTAAAGAGCGTATTTTTTCGGTAAGGGATGAGTTTGGACAGTGGGACCCTAAACGTCAGCGTCCAGAGTTGTGGAACATTTATAACGGAAAAATCCATAAAGGCGAAAATGTGCGTGTATTCCCTATTAGTAACTGGACAGAACTTGATGTTTGGAACTATATCCGCAGGGAAAATATTGAATTGCCAAGCATTTATTTTGCCCATGACCGTGATGTAATTACACGTAATGGACAATTGATGGCGGCTTCACCATTTGTAAATATGGATGAGGAGGATGTAGTAGAGCGTAAAAAAGTACGTTTCCGTACTGTTGGAGATATTTCTTGTACGGCAGCTATTGCTTCGGAGGCTGATCAGATTGACGATATTATTGCGGAAATCAGCCAATCGAAAATTTCGGAACGCGGTGCCCGTATGGACGATAAGGTTTCGGAAGCAGCCATGGAAGACAGGAAAAAGGGAGGATATTTTTAATAAGTATTTAGTAGTTAGTACAGAGTAGTTAGACATACTTGTCGACTATTTAATAGCTGAATACCAATAATAAACACACTAGGATTTTTAGTAGTTGAGGGCTGAGTAATTGGATTTGATTGTCCACCATGAAATTATCTAAATACTAACTACTGATATCTAAATACTAAAAGAATGAACATACTAAAATTTTTTACAGCGGGCAGTGTTGATGACGGCAAGAGCACTTTGATTGGACGTTTGTTATACGATACCGATTCTATTTTGGCCGACCAACTAGAGGCTATCCAAAATGCCAACAGAAAGAACGACGATGGTACGGTAGATTTGGCCATTTTAACGGATGGTTTAAGGGCAGAGCGTGAGCAGGGAATTACCATTGATGTGGCCTACAAATACTTTCAAACCGACCAACGGAAATTTATTATAGCTGATACGCCTGGACATATCCAATACACTAGAAACATGGTAACGGGCGCTTCTACGGCAAACTTGGCCATTATTTTGGTGGACGCTAGAAACGGTGTAGTAGAGCAAACTATTCGGCATTCTTATTTGGTGTCGTTGCTGGGAATTAAGCATGTGGTAGTGGCCGTGAACAAAATGGACATGGTTGATTACAGCGAAACCGTGTTTGATGCCATTACCCAGAAATATAAATCTTTGGCAGAGGAACTGAAGTTGCAGGAGGTTGCTTATATTCCAGTGAGTGCGCTAAAAGGTGATAATATTGTACATCAATCTGAGCGTATGGCTTGGTACAGTGGCGATAGTTTATTGCATTTCTTGGAGCAAGTAGATACTGATGTACAGGAAAAATCGGAGAAAGCAAGATTGCCGGTGCAATGGGTAATTAGGCCGCAAACAGATGAGTTGCATGATTACAGAGGTTATGCTGGTCGTGTAGTAAGTGGTACTTTTAAGGTGAACGACAAGATTACGGTATTGCCATCTGGTGCGAGTTCTACCATCAGTAAAATCGAATTTTTTGATAAGGAATTGGCGGAAGCTTCTTCTGGTCAATCGGTGACGATACATTTGGCTACTGATGTAGATATTAGCCGAGGCGATACAATTGTGAACTCGTCAGCTCTGCCCCAAGAAAGTAAGCTGATTGAAGCCGATTTATGTTGGATGGATACCAAGGCTTTGGATACTTCGATTACTTATTTATTGCAGCACAACAGCAAAGTAACCAAGGTTAAAATAGCTGATGTAGTGTACAAAGTGGATATTAATACTTTGGAAAAACATGCAGCAGATGAGTTTAAATTAAATGATATTGGAAGGGTAGTGCTTAAAACTGCAGATCATTTACCTTTCGATTTTTATAGCGACAGCAAAGCAAATGGCTCGGCGATATTAATTGATAGCCGTACCAATTTAACCGTTGGCGCTACCATGTTTAGGGCATTGGCCGATTAATTTTTTTTACATATTAGTTTAAAGGTTGTCTTTTTTGGAGGCAACCTTTTTTGTTTTGTTTAGTTTTTGAAACATTAAGAAATGAAGAGAATTAAGAATTTAAAGACTTACGAAGTTTTTAAAACTTCGTAAGTCTAATTATAAAAAAATAAAAAAAAATACAAAACAATTCTGTAGTTCAGTTGTTTACTCGGTATTGGTACACTAAAATCTTTAATGAAATGGCCGAGAACTCTTTTTTACACCGAACTACTAACGATAGCAATCGTTCAGTTAAAGCATCAACCGATAGAAACTATGCTTCAACAGCAGCAAAAGATTACGTAAATCAGCGTAGGGAAAAGGCTGCTAAACAAGCAAGAGATGAAAAGAAAAGTGCCTCAAACACGAAACTTTCTTAACACAGACACAACAACCATCAAAAATATAACCAGACCGTTTGATAGTGGTCATTAAAAAAGGGAGTTCCGCACAGGTGGAACTCCCCTTTTTATTTATCGATTTTCTATTTCCTTAGGAGCACTACGATCTGGTTCGTAATGTAAGCCTGGAGATAACCAGTATAACAATACCATTCTCGAGTAACGATAGTTAAAAGGTGAAAACAGCAAGGTGGTAACAAACAATACTGCAATAAAGTACCAAAGGTTTTCATACTCTAATGCCAAACCAAAAATATAAGCTGCCACTCCTGCGGTAACCATTTCTGCTACGTTCATGGCATAGCTTACAAACATGGCCACATAAAAATAACCAGGCTCACGTTCAAATTTTAAGCCACAATGAGGGCAATGTTCATTCATTTTCTGGATTTTAAAGCCATAGGTGCTTCCAGTAAAAGTATTGCCAACCCTACATCTAGGGCATTTGGCATTGCTAAAGGCATGCCATTGAGAAATATAATAAGGATGATTTTTGATGTGTTCCATTATGATATCGTTATATATTGTTTTCTAAATTTATCGGGCGTAGTGCCCTCATATTTTTTAAAGAATTTTACGAAATAAGACTGGTCTTCGAAATTAAGCTTCTCTGCAATTTCAGATACCCTCAAATCCAGGTTGATCAACAGTCGTTTAGCTTCTAATAAAATCCTGTCCCTAATTAATTTTCCGGCCGAAGTAGCTAGAAAATCATTGCAGAGGGCATTGAGGTGATTAGGTGTAATATAAAGCAGTTCAGCATATTGTTTGGGCAAACGCAATTTGGTGAAATTTTGTTCAATAAGCTGTTGGAAATTTTTAAGGATGGTATGGTTGTAGGGATTAAGCTCTTGATGATTAGCTGAGAAGGTAGTGCGAGCTACTTCAATAAAAACCCGAAGTAGCAAAACCCTTACCAAATCATCATTAATCGTTTTTGCCGTTTCTCCTTCCTTTAAGATGTCCTCAAAAATTAGAGTAATCTTTTCGCTAGTGGCATTGTCCAAAAACAAAACCTGTTCTTCGGGTCTTCCGCTAAAGAAATTGAATTTGTCCAAATATTCTTGTTTGAGCAGCAAAGAACTAAAATAAGAGGTTGAGAAATTGATCAAATAACCATCAGGTTCACTCTCAAAATCCCAACTATGTACCTGCCCCGGAACCATGAAATAAATCATGTTTGGGCTAACATCAAATGTTTTAAAATCTATCTGTTGTTTGCCGCTGCCTTTGGTGAAAAAAACCAAATGAAAAAAACTATGTCGGTGGGCATGGTGTAGATGTTGATGTTGCCTGGCGTAATGTCCAAACCTGCTTACCAAAATTCCGTCGTTTTTATACGCCGAGAAATTTTGTATATCGTAAACAGGAATGTTAGATTTCATGTAACAAAATTAGATAATTCTATTGGGCTTACAATGGTGTTTTATGTTTTTAATATGGTATTTTTTACTTTTTGTAATGCTTTTTATGATGAATTATGATTGTTTTTATGGTTCTAAATACTTTTTTATGCTTGTTGGAAGGAGGGGGTGAATAAAGGCGTTGAAGATTTTTTTTAAAAAAAAGTGAATGTTTTTTTGGTTTATTGGAATCCTACCGTATATTTGTCCTCGAGAGCGTTAATTTAGATGATGGGGGTAGGACTTCGGTTCTATCTCCATTTCTTTTTTCAGGACTTTTTATAGTAATAATACAGGTGCAAAAGGTATAAAGCGCCTATCAAAAAACCACCCAAAATATCTGTAAACCAATGCGCTCCCAAGTAAATTCTTGATAAGGGGCCGGCAATAAACATCAGGTAGGAAAAGATGCTTACACTGCGCCGTATATAGTTTGGAACAGTGGTTAACCTGCGCATCAACAAAATCATAAAGCCAAAGAAAACTACATAGGAAAGTGTGTGTCCGCTAGGAAAGCTGTTGTTTCGGTAATTTTCTATAATTGTTACATATTCTTCGGTAGGTCGCGGACGGCTGAATAGGCGTTTCAGTACAAAGGTAAACAGGCCCGTAAACGAAATGGCAATGGTAAACCATGCTTCTCGCTTAAACTTGAACACGAAAAACAAGATAGCCGTAATGGCCATACAGCAAAAAGCAATGGCTACGTTTCCAAAAGCGCTGATCATGATCATCACCTGATCTAAAATAGGTTGATGGGATTGCTGAACCCATCTTGAAATAGCCAAATCAAAGCTGTTAATGGGATGTTGACCTACAAAAAAAGCCAATAATGCAAAGCTAATGACGAGTAAAATGCTATAAAGTAAACGAGCTGAATTGTTCATTGTCGAGTATTGGTTAAACTGCAATTTCGGCAAAATTTAGCTTTTTATAAGAGTTTTTTGTGTTTAGCTCTTTGCATTCTTAGCGTCACTCTTTTTTCTTTGCGGTAATTATTTTTATTGGTGTTTAATCTTACCGCGAAGGTTTAATAAGTTTTCGCAAAGAAACGCAAAGGTAAATAGCCATTCTATCTTCTTCGTGTAGATTACGATTGTGTATACAAACTGTTGATGCTATTAAAATTTTTCGGTTACGCAATCTTTAAATACCTTTGAACTAGTATGACAAATACAGCAACAAGCAAAAATTTAGAACTTAGAACGGTAAACGTGACCCGTTACGTAACCCCACTAAGAGAGGGCGGATCTATGCCGGCAATAGCCGAGGCAGATGACGGTTTTTTATATGTACTCAAATTTAGGGGGGCCGGACAAGGGCATAAAGCGCTAGTCTCCGAAATTATAGGTGGTGAAATTGCACGAGCCCTAGGCTTAAAAATGCCAGAATTGGTTTTCGCTAATTTAGATGAAGCCTTTGGACGCACCGAGCCTGATGAAGAAATACAGGACCTTTTAAAAGCAAGTGTAGGTTTAAATTTGGCATTACACTATTTATCGGGTGCGATTACCTATGATCCTACCATCACTAAAATAGATCCAATTTTGGCGTCTAAAATAGTATGGATGGATTGCTTGTTGACCAATATGGACAGAACTGCTCGTAACACCAACATGTTGTATTGGCATAAAGAACTTTGGTTGATTGATCATGGTGCATCACTGTATTTTCATCATTCGTGGCAAAACTGGAAAGAACAGGCCAAACGTCCATTTGTATTGGTAAAGGACCATGTACTATTGCCGCAAGCTAGTGAAGTTGCCGCTGTTGATGCGGAACTGAAAGCGATATTAACCCCGCAGTTGATTGCTGATATTTTGGCTTTAATTCCAGACGAATGGTTGGATGAACGCTTATTTGAGAGCGCCAAGGCCCAACGCAACGCTTATGCCTACTTTTTAAATACCCGAATTGAAAATTCTTCAGTTTTTGTAAACGAAGCCGAAAATGCAAGACAGACACTTATTTGAGTATGCCGTTATTCGAGTTGTGCCTAGGGTAGAACGCGAAGAGTTTATCAATGTTGGAATTATTCTTTACTGTGCCAAATTCAAATATCTAAAAGCCGCATTTCATGTAGAGGCCGACAGGCTAAAGGCATTAAACTGCGAATTGGAAGCAAGCGTTATCGAGGATAATTTAAAAGCTATTGTAAACATTGGCCAAGGAGGTAAAACTGCTGGACCTATTGGGATGTTAGATTTGGCCAGTCGTTTCAGATGGTTAACAGCCACTAGAAGCACAGTAGTACAATGCTCAAAAGTGCATCCAGGCTTTTGTGTTGATCCAGAAGTTACCCTAAATCAGTTAATGGAAGCATTAGTGCTTTAAACACCTTATTTCAATATCAACGTAGGTTGTAAAATGAAAGCTGTCCCTAAGAGGATGGCTTTTTTTATAAAGAAAAACGGCAACTCATCCAAGCTGCCGTTTTTTCAACCAAATATAAATTGTATGAACATTGATGCAAATATAATAAAGTCTACTATTTTAGTAGTATTTATTTTGAAATTTTTTATAGTTGCCTAATTGCGACGATAGAAGTCATTTAAAGGAGAAAAATTTTAAGATGATAGCGTGCTTTTTGGCTAAATACCAAGATTTATCAAATATGATGGCAATATCGTATATAAGCTTGTGAAGATTTTATAAATAAGCTAGTATGAAATCGTTTAAGTTTGCTTTCGCTTGATAGGTTATCGGGCACATTTATAAACCTAACCAAATATAAAAACATTCATGAAAAACCTTCCCATTTTAGATATATCTATCATCCTGCTGTATTTACTGGCAATGGTATTGGTAGGTGTGTATTTTGCACGAAAAAATAAAAGTGCCGAGCAATTTACCAAGGCTTCGGGCAAAATACCAGGATGGGCAATTGGCTTGTCTATTTATGCAACCTTTTTAAGTAGCAATACTTTTTTGGGAGTTCCAGGAAAAGCTTTTGGCGGTAATTGGAATGCTTTTGTATTCAGTATTTCTATGCCATTTGCAGCTTGGGTAGCCTCAAAATACTTTGTGCCATTTTATCGCAGTGTAGGAGGGATATCAGCTTACTCGCATCTAGAACACAGATTTGGACCTTGGGCCAGAACTTATGCCGTGATCTGCTTTTTGTTAACGCAATTGGCACGTATGGGCTCTATTTTTTTCGGTATTGCCTTAAGCCTACAGGCCTTAACAGGCTACAGTATGTCAACGGTAATGGTCGTCATGGGAATTAGCATCATCATTTATACCGTAATGGGCGGCATGGAAGCGGTAATTTGGACAGAAGTAGTGCAAGGAATCATCAAAACTTTGGGAGCTTTATTGATCATTTATCTTATTGTGGCCGATATGCCAGGTGGGATTTCTAAGATCATTGATATTGGCACTACCGATCATAAGTTTAGTTTGGGAAGCTTTTCGCCAAACCTCACCGAATCCACCTTTTGGGTAGTGCTATTCTACGGATTCTTCATCAACCTGAATAACTTTGGTATGGACCAAAACTATGTGCAGCGCTATCATACGGCCAGTACAGAAAAAGAAGCTACCAAATCGGTTTGGTTATGTGTTTGGTTGTATGTACCTGCTTCATTACTGTTCTTTATCATAGGCGTTTGTTTGTACGCTTATTATCAAGTGCACCCAGAGTTTACAGAAATTATCAAAAGCCAAGTAGCGGCTGAACGTTTACCCTCTTCGGCTACATCAGCTCAAATTAGCGAAATGGCTGCTTCCTTAAAACCAGCAGATTATGGGGATAAAGTAATGCCACACTTTATGGTGAACAAAATTCCGGTAGGCTTGGTGGGCTTAATTGTTTCGGCCATCCTGTCGGCAGCCATGAGTACCATCAGTTCGGGCATGAATGCTTCGGCAACTGTGTTTACGGTCGACATCTTTAAAAGGTACTTCAAACCAAATTTAACAGACAAGCAAAACTTGAGCACTTTGCATATCACTACGGTAATATTTGGTTTAATGGGTATGGGCACAGGCTTGGCCATGATTGGGGTAAAGAGCTTACTGGACATTTGGTGGGAGCTTTCGGGCATATTTGCAGGGGGAATGCTGGGGCTGTTCTTGCTAGGAATGATCAGTAGGAAAGCCAAAAACACTGAAGCTTTTACCGCTACTTTAATTGGTATTGCTGTAATTCTTTGGATGACGTTCTCCAATTTTATCCCTGAACAGTACGAATTTTTAAGAAGCCCATTCCATAAGAACATGATCATTGTGGTGGGTACCCTTACCATTTTCTTAGCTGGAATCATCATCACCAAGCTAAAAGGCAACAAACAGACAGCTTTAGAAGCATAGCATTTAATTGATTTAGAATTAAGAAGACTTTAAGAAGATAACATGAACACGAAAAAAGGATTTATCCCAGTAATGCTTACGCCCTTTAAGGACAATGGTGCAGTAGATTTTGATGGGTTGACCAAGTTGACAGAACTTTATCTCGAAGCTGGTGCGGCTGGACTATTTGCCAATTGCCTATCTAGCGAGATGTTTGAACTTTCGGAAGAGGAACGCATTGCTACCGTAAAACATATAGTGAAATTGGCCGATGGAAAAGTGCCGGTAGTAGCTACGGGAACTTTTGGTGGAGAAATTGCAAAGCAGGCTGATTTTGTGAAGCGTATTTACGATACCCAGATAGATGCAGTGATTGGTATTACTGGATTACTTGCCGAAGAAAAAGATAGCGATGAAGTGTTTGAAGCCAATGTACATAGCCTATTACAGCAAACCGAAAGTATACCATTGGGTTTTTACGAATGTCCAGTACCTTATAAAAGAGTTATTACCCCAAAACAATTGGGAAATTTGGTGGCCACGGGTAGGGTAACCTATCATAAAGATACCTGTTTAGACATTAAACAAATCGAAGAGAAGCTTGCGCTTACCAAAAACGCTGCAAATTTTGGACTTTACGATGCCTATATGGTACATGCGGTAGCGTCTCTAAAAGCAGGTTCTGCAGGGCTATCTTGTATACAGGGAAATTATTTTCCAGAGCTGCTGGTATGGTTATGTAATCATTATAATAGCAGTAACCTACAAAATGAAGTAGCCCTGGTACAACAGTTTTTTATTGACCAAATGGATGTGATGCACGATGTATATCCAACGGTTGCAAAATATTATCTTCAAAAAAGAGGTTTACAAATTTCAACTTTTACACGCAGAACCGGCATAGGAGAGTTCAATGCAGAAGTAAAAGCTAAAATTGACCAACTTTTTGAGGACTACGCCAGCTTAAAGGAGCGAGTAAATATCGACAGCGTGTTGGCGTAAAACGAAAATGGTCTGTAATGGATTATTATTTTTGGTTTGGGCTCCTGCTAAGTGAAGTAGGAGCTTTTTTTTGAAAACAATCATCATGAAAATAAAATTGGCATTGGGAATAGCTTTGTGCTTTTCCCTAAATTTTGCAAAGGCACAGTTGGCAGCACCGGCTTTAACGAGCGGTCAACCTATTAAAAATGGTAATCCAAGTGGTTACGGCCGACTTTCACTGCCATTTTATAATGGTCATAATATGGGCTTTGCCGCGGTAAAAAGCAAGGAACCAAAAGACTTGTTTCTACAGGGAACAGATGGACATGGTAGGGGAACCTATCTGTATGTTTATAAAACACTGTCGCCAGAGGGTACACCTATTTTTGCCGAACCCGTTAAAATTATGGTACCTTTTGAAGATAAGGGCGATAATCGAGGATTGATTGTACAAGATCAAAATGGAAAGATTTACGGTGTTTGGGCATTTGGCCAAACTTTGCGTTACGCTGAATTTAACAAGGATAATTACAGCTTCTCTGAACTAAAGCGCATTAACATTAAAGGGCAACCAAGAGGCTTTTCTAATTTTGGCATTGTACCGCTGAAGGATGGCAAACTGCAGTTTTTGTTCTCTGTTGGACAGGATGGCGTGTTTAGCAATGGTAAGGATTTTCCAAAAATGATTACCTATAATGCGGAGGGTTTTTGGCCGTATGAGCTTCGTAAAATGGGCATATTTGGTGGCATAGCCGATGGTTTGGAAACTTCAACAGTCAACATCAAACAATTAACTGAACTTGACCAGGCAATATTTACCATTGATGGTTTTGTGAAGTTTAACAATGCAAAAGATAGCTATATTCTTTCGGGGACCCGATTGGGCAATATCTTAGTTTACAAGCTTGATGAAAACGCAGGGACATTGTCTAAACGTAAATATGCTGTTGATCAGCAGGGTATTTTGTTGCGTAATCCGGGGGTACATTCATCGCCAGCTTATTTTTTTGACAATGAACAAAACCAAGGTTTGATTACTGTTGGCGAAGGTGGGGTATATTATTATAAAAACACCAAGAAAATAGACAAGAATGGTAATTTGGTCATGAGCGAGCCTGTACATGTACTACAACAAAATCCTAAGATATATGGAGGTTCCCTGGTGCAGCCATCAGTGGCTGATTGGGATGGCGATGGTAAACTGGACATTATTGCGGGTAATTCCATGGGTTTTTTATTCTTCTATAAAAATACTGGCAGTAACCAACATCCTGTTTATGGCGATCCAGAACCCTTAGTGGCCGACGGCAAAGTGATTCATGTGCAACCAGGCTATCGCGAAGATATTCAAGGGCCAGGTGAAGCGCGATGGGGATATACCTCGCCAAATGTAATTGACTGGGACGGTGATGGTTTATTGGATATTTTAACGGGCGATAGCCGTGGTAAGTTTATGGTATATCTTAATATTGGTACCAAAACCAATCCAAAATTGGATCGTGAACATACGCTTTACCTCGATGGAATGGATATGTATGGTACTTGGCGTACTCGCCCTGGTGCGGCGAAATTAGGAGGAAGAATGGCTTATATCACTCTAGATAAGGAGGATGAATTTCATCTCTATTGGCAGCTGGACAAATACAATTTGGAAGATGGTGGCAAACTGAAAATGGGCGACAAAAATATCAGAGGAAATAAGTTGGGTGGTGGTACCGTAGGTCGTGCGAAATTTGAAATTATAGATTGGGATGGTGATGGCGTAAAGGATCTTTTGGTGGGTACTTATGGCAAACAATCCATTCCCGATACCTTAACTGGACTTCCTGTTAATATGAAACCAAAACGCGGATCAACTATTCTTTTCCTAAAAAATGTAGGTACCGATGTGAAACCTAACTACGAATTTCCGAAAGTACTGAAGTTTAAAGGCCAGAACATTTCTTTGGGCGGGCATGAAATAGGAGGTTGTGTGGCCGCTATTGGCCCAGGTAGCAATCCTATGAACTTAGTGGTGGGTATAGAAACGGGCGTATTTATGTTCTACGATAGGAAAGATTTGAGTTGGTAGGCTTTGCCATTTTAGAACATTTTAGTTTTAACCATTAAGGTATATCAGCTTTATTGGCTGTGGCCTTAGTTATCTTAATATTTTACATATCAACCTAACACAACAAGTAAAATGAGAAAATTATATTTCATTTTAGGGATTTCGTTGCTAGTATTTTCAGCATTCAATTCAGGTTTTTCCGAAATTTCACCTTTAGATGAAAAAGCTCTGGGAAAGCAATTTATGTTGTTATTGAATAGTGATAAGCCTTCTTACAGCGGCAGGTCAAATGAATTTACCATTCAAAAGAAATATCTTCAATTTGATATTGAAGCCGATAACGACCCTTTTAGAGCTTCATTAAATCTATGGCTGGATGGAAAAATTATTAGGTCCCAAAGTGGTAAAGGAAAAGAGGTAAGAAACACGGTTACATGGGATGTATCAGCTTATCAAAACCAAAAAGTACATCTTCAAATTGTAGATGCGAACTCAAAGCCAGAAAAAACTGTACGTGTAACCAATATTATCCAAACAGATGAAGCGAAGATACCAACTACAGGGACGATTTCATCGGAAGTTGAAAATGCCAAAGCTTTTGCAATCAAACATATTACCGATAATTTAACAAAGGCAGCTAAAGACGAGAATCGGCCAGTTTATCATTTCAGACCACCTTCTCAACGAATGAATGATCCCAACGGCACATTTTATGCCAATGGTTACTACCACTTATTTTATCAACATAATCCATTAGCTGATTTTACTGGTGGAGGATATATGTTATGGGGACATGCCCGTAGTAAAGACATGGTTACCTGGGAACAATTACCTATTGCGTTGTGGCCAAACTGGGAATTGGGAGAATTGCAATGCTACTCAGGCGATGCTTTTAAAATGGCAAATGGAAAAACATTATTGTTTTATACCGGAGTGCCAGCACCAGGCGAAGCAAGACAGCAATGGGCAAGAGAGGCTATAGATAATAATTTTTTACAATGGAAAAATTATTCGCCCAAACCTATGATTAGTTTTTATCCCAAAGGAGGTGAAAATCCGGGAAAGATGTGGCGTGATCCGTTTTTATTTGAGACCGAAGGAAGAACCTTTGTATTGTTGACTACCGATCAAGGTGTGAGTGTGTACGAGGCCACCAACAAAAAATTGGATGATTGGGTATTTCGAAATGTAATATATAAAACCAAAGGAGAACCAGAATGTCCCAATTTTTATCGCTTTGGAAATAAGTGGATGCTCATCGTTTCGCCCCAAAACCCAGTTGAATATGCGATAGGGACTTTTGATGCAAATAAAGCAGTCTTCCAAATAGAAAAAACAGGCTTATTGAATGGGAATAATCAGCTTTATGCCACTCAGGGCTTAACGGATCCAAAGGGGAATCAAATTTTGTTCGGACTGGTAAAAGGATTTAAAAATGGTAAGGGTTGGAAAGATTGTTTAGCATTGCCTCGGGTATTGACCTTGGACAAAGATGGAAATCCGTTACTGAATCCTTTACCAGCACTACAATCGTTAAGAAAAAATAAAAGACAATTGAACAATTTGACCTTGAATTCAGTCGATAAGATTTTAGAATCAATCAATGGAGATGTATTAGAACTTGAAGCTGAATTTGAAATAGGTAACGCCAAGGCATTTGGATTAAAACTACGCTGCGACAACCAGGGTAATCATGGCTTTGAAATTAAATACCAAAATGGCCAACTGTTATTGCCCGGAACGAAAGCAGAAACAATTCCCTTACAACCGATTAATGGAAAAATTAAATTCCACATTTTTATTGATAAGGGGGTTATAGAGGTATTTGCTGGTAATGGAAAAATAGCAGAAGTTAGGGTTTTTTATGCTAACAAAGAAAATGATAGGATTAGTGCATTTGCGGAAGGTGGAACCGCCGTGCTCAATACCGTAAGTGCTTATGAGTTGAAGGAAGCCAATGACCAAAACTGGAATGGGAAAATAGAATAAACGGCTTACATAGTTGAAGCATTTTAACTTCTCGAAATGACTAATAAAAAACAAACAGATTGTAAATGACAATATCCTATAAACATTAGCGAATAATAGGCAAAATAACAGTGTCGCAGTGCAGTAACTTTAAATAACTGAATATAACTCCCGCGATACTGTATGAAAAGGAAACCGTCTTTGGTGGCAATATGCTGCAAGTATTTTTTTGCTAGGAAGTTTTTTTTGCTGACCATTTTATGGCTGTTTGGAAACATTGCGCAAGCGCAGATTTTAGCATGGCAATTTGCTTTGCCAGCGCCCACAAAAGGAGTTGAGCCTAGTATTAATTCAACCACTACCCATGAGTTTTTAGAAACTTCATTGCTTACCAGGGGCAAAGGCGTGCTCCCCAAACAAGGTAACAGCAGAGGCTTTAGTGGTAATTTTGGAGTTGATGAAAACTTTGACGAAGCCCAAAAATCAGAATCCTATTTCCAGTTTGAGGTGAAACCTAAAAAAGGATATCAAGCTTCTTTAAGCAGTTTAAAGGCAACCTTAAGAAGACAGGAGCAATCCGCATATATTTACCAGTGGACCTATAGCCTCGACGGTAAGAACTTTATCAAAATAGGAGAAAGTGCCGACGTCATATCGATCCATAATAATGGAGCTGCCCAAGCACCCATCGACCTCTCTAAAATCAAAGAACTTCAAAATGTAAATAAAACCATTACCCTACGCCTATACGCTTGGGGTGGTTTAACCAACCAGGGAAAGGCCATAGCTTTTGGTTTTGGGAAATCAGATGCAAAGGGCAGTAACGCATTAATGCTCGAAGGTACCGTCAGCAAGAAATAAATAACCAAACTAACTAAATATAAAGCGTATGAAGAAACTTTTACTCATTGCATGTTTAATTTTTAACACAGTTTTTGCCCGCGGACAAATACTTGCTTGGGATTTTTTTAACAACACTTCTACTGCAGCTTCCTACAATTCAACATATAACAATCCTGATGTCGACGCCTCCGTTTTAACTAGGGGAGCTGGCGCAGGAGCCGGTGGAGGATATTCATACGGTTTCTCTATTCGATTTGTAGAAAGTGCCAATAGTTACGAAAATGCAAAAGCTAATAATGCTTATGTAGAATTCAAGGTTAAAAGTACCACGGCATATTTATCGTTAGAGGGAATAGATGTGAAGCTAAGATCACATTCATTAGGGGCCACAAAATATCGCTGGGCCTATAAAAGGCCAGAGGATGCCGATTTCATTCTTTTGGGTACTGCGGATGGAAATTTTCCAGCTTACGATTCCTCAAATGATACCGGTATACCACAATCTACTTTAGAATTAAGTTCTGTAAGTGCTTTACAAGGAATACCAGCAAATACGGAAGTAATATTCAGGTTATACGGATGGGGAGGGCTAGGCACAACAGGTAATAATACTTCTGCTATTGGTAAGTCTTCATCTACGCAAGGATCTATTTCTTTAATGCTGAGAGGTTTTTCAACTACATTACCGTTAACATTGTCTACAGATAAACAAATAGTTTCATGGCAATGGGCTACTTTAGGGGCATCAACTACTAATCCAATTGCTGATCCGGTTTCTGCTACCAACCACGATGCAAACCTAAGTTCCTATACACTATCGAGAGGAGCAGGGTTAACAGCAGCAGCATACCAAAGAGCATTTGCTTCTACCCTGGCGGCAACTTCAACCAGTTTAGCAGATGCGGAAGCCGCAAATGAATACTATCAAATAACATTAAATTCTAATTCTGGATATTATAAGACCTTATCTTCTTTGCTTTATAGAGTGAGAAGGACAGCTGCGGGACCTACAACATATCAATGGAAATATAGTATCGACGGGGAACCGGAAGTAAATATAGGTGCCAGTGGAACTTTTCCTGCACCTGCTGCTGGGGCTGATGGTGTGGATATGTATTTGGATCTACAGGGCGTTAACGCTTTGAAGAATATACCATCTGAAAAAAGCATTACCTTGAAAATTTATATATGGGGCAATGCTTCTGCGGCAGCCGCTTTTGGTTTTGGCCGATTTACCCATAATACAACAGATTTTAGCAGTTTATATATCAGAGGTAATGTAAGCACAACGCTGCCCATAACTTTAACCTCGTTCAAAGTAACTAAACAAATCAATTCGGTACGTTTAAATTGGTCTACCTCTTCCGAAAACAGCAATAGTCACTTTAACGTGTTAAGGGCAGGTCATGATCAAAAATTCGTAAGCATTGGTAAAATCAATGGAAGTGGTACTACCAACACAGCTAAAGAATATGTGTTAACGGACTACAGGCCATTAGGAGAAAACTACTATAAACTTATACAAACAGATATCAATGGTGATTCTAAAGAAGTAGGAGAGGTACAGTACCTACAATTTAATTTCTCCAAAGCCTCTTTAACAGTGGTGCAACAAGAAGATCAGGCAACGGTTAGAGCCTTATTGACTACTGATAGGGCAGACCAAGCAAATGTTTCGGTTTATAATGTTTCTGGCAACGCACTTTATCAAGGTCAAACTAACTTCAATAGCGGTATTAATGAAATTTTAGTTCCGGTTCATTTAAATAGAGGTATGTATATATTGAAAGTTAAAACACAATCGGGAGAAATCTGGCAAACAAAATTTGTAAAATAAAAATGTTCTGATGTTAAACAGTATAAAGCTTTTTCATCATTTTAGAATTAAATAAACCAATATAAAACAAACTATATGAAAAGAATTTACATTACCTTAATGGTATTGGCTCTGCTAACGGTCAATACCTTAAAAGCACAAGTTATCGCAGGTTGGGACTTTAACTCGAACCAAGATAAATCATCGAGTATTAATGCAACAACAAACCATTCAAATTTAGAAACCTATTCACTGTCTAGGGGCGACAACACTAGTTACGTTGATATCTCATATGGCTATTTTATTAGAGCAAAAGCAAAATCTACTACCGGTAATACCAAAGCAGACGGATTAGCAAAGAAGGATTATTTCTTGGTTAATCTTAAGGCAGCTACAGGATATAAATTATCTTTAAGTAAAATAGCCTTTAAATTAAGAGGGTCAACAACAGCCGGAAATTCACCAAATACATACCGATGGAGCTATAGCATCAATGGTACTGATTTTTTTGAAATTGGTACATCTGATGTGTCCTTTACCAGTACCGATAACGTTGGTCAGCTTCAACCAGACATTGATTTATCTGCTATCACCAACTTGCAAAATTTACCTGCTACTACAACCGTAACCTTACGCCTGTTAGCTTGGGGAGCTGGTAGCTCTGCGGCCTCAGATATAGGCATAGGTAGAAATACATCGGGTGTGACGGCAAATGTTCTCGCAGTCGAAGGCTCCTTATTATCTACACTTCCTGTGGAGTTAACTTCTTTTACCGCCAAACCACAAGCCAACGCTGTACAGTTAAATTGGCAAACGGCATCAGAACAGCGCAATTCGCACTTCGAAATCCTACGTTCGGCAGATGGAAGTAGTTTTGATGTGATTGGAAGAAAAGAAGGACATGGCACTACACAAATTAAGCAGACCTATAGCTTTGTGGATAAACAACCTGTAAATGGAACAAGTTATTATGCTCTAAAACAGTACGATGAAGACGGAGTTAGCAAGCTTTATGATGCTATTCCTGTAAAAATTAGTTTAACCTCTTCATTGTTTAGCGTAGCACCTAGCGCAGCAGGTATTTCCATTCGTGTGGAGGCTAACTTAAGCGAAAAGGCCAATGTTTCTATTATAGATATCAGCGGAAACAAAATTGTTGAACGACAACTGCTATTAAACAAAGGAACCAACCAATTAGAGATAGACAATGTCACACTGACTAAAGGTAAATTATATCTGGTCAGCCTCAAATCGGCCAATATCAGCCAAACGGCCAAGTTAATCAAGTAGAGAAAAGCGTCAGTTTGTTTTTTGTCTTTTAAAAATGAATTAGAGGTTTTGTGCCTAAAAATTACATTTATCATTAATGATATGCAGCAAAAATTAACATCAATAGGTCTTTTGTTTCTGTTGTTGAGCTGTCTTTTTACACCTGTGAAAGCCCAGCAAGTACCTAAAGCAATTACCCTTAAGGTCATAGATGCCGATAGAAATGAGCCTTTGGGAGGAGTAGTAGTCGGCTCCGTTTTGGATAAAAAGAAAACGGCCTTAACCAATGAAGAAGGTATTTTCACTATCATACTTTCAGAAGCAGATACTTTGGTGATTTCCCACATGGGCTATCAACGTCAGCGCATTGCCGTAAGAAAAATCAGTGGAAATACCATCGCCCTAAAATCAATAGCCACCCAGTTGGAAGACGTCATCATTATTGGTTACGGTACCGCTAAAAAGGATGAAATAGCGGGCTCGGTAGCCAAAGTAGATATTGAAGAAATGAAAAAGGCACCTGTAACCTCTTTCGAACAAGCCCTGCAAGGGCGAATAGCGGGACTACAAATATCTGCGAACGATGGTCAACCCGGTGACGAAATGAACGTAGTGATCAGAGGAGGGAATTCGCTTACCCAGAGCAATGCCCCTTTATATGTCATTGATGGTTTTCCGGTAGAAGATCCATCTTTAAGTTCCCTTAACCCAGATGATATAGCCTCCATTACCATTTTAAAAGATGCAGCTTCTACTGCAGTTTATGGAGCTAGAGGAGCTAATGGGGTAATCGTAATTGAAACCAAAAGGGGGCAAGAAGGTAAACCTTCGTTTAGCTATCAGCTTAACTATGGTTTGCAACATACAGACAAACGCATGGATTTGATGAACCCTTACGAGTTTGTAAAATACCAGTTGGAATTTAACCCAACCCGAGCAAACAGCACTTACCTCATTAATGGTCGCACCTTAGATAGTTATAAGGATATCAAAGGAATTGACTGGCAAGAAGCGGTATTTAGAACAGGCGCCTACCAGCAGCACAATATTAGTGTAACCGGCGGTACCAGACAGTCTAAATACATGATTTCGGCAGCCATTCTGGATCAGCAGGGAATGATCATCAATACAGGATTTAAACGTTATCAAGGTCGTTTGGCCCTAGACCAAAGTTTTTCTAAGCGAGTTACTTTTAGGCTGCGGGCCGATTATAGTAGTCAAGAAGCTTACGGGCAACGAGTAGCCGCATCCAATGCTGATAGCAACGGAGCGCAAGCAACCAGTTATTTACTATTTGGTACTTGGGGCTATAGGCCGGTTACCGGAAATGTTGACGAAAATTTAGAAGACGACCTACTGGATCCAACCATCCAGCTCTCTACCGATTCGAGAATAAACCCAGTGATGTCGGCTAACAATGAATATAATAGCAATAAAATACAAAACCTTAATGCCAATGCTTTCGTCAATTTCAATATCATAGAAGGATTAGATTTTAAGATTTCTGGAGGCATTAACAATAGAAATTCGCGGGTTGAAGAATTTTATAATAGCAAAACTTCCAGAGGTAATATCAATATTTATGGTAATACGGCCAGGGGAATTAATGGAGCTATTGATTTTCCTTCGAGATTTAGCTGGACCAACGAAAATACGCTGAGCTATACCAAGCAGTTTAACAAAGTGCATCGAATCAATTCGGTTATAGGCTTCACCATGCAAGAAGTAAAGACCTCTTCCTACGGTTTTGCCACTCGTCGCATTGCCGATGAAAGTTTAGGTATGCCAAGTTTGGCATTGGGTACACCTTATCAGGTAGGAGCTATGGAATCCAGAAACACTTTGCTTTCGGCATTGGGAAGGGTTAACTATAACTATAAATCCAAATACACGGTAGAATTTAGCATGCGTGCTGATGGTTCCTCTAAATTTAGACCGGAGAACCGTTGGGGCTATTTCCCGGCAGCAAGTTTGGCATGGTTGGCAAGTCGCGAAAAATTCATTAAGAATATCAAAGCTATTAGTAATGCCAAGTTCAGAGTGAGCTATGGTCTTTCGGGGAATAATCGTGTGGGCGATTTCTCTTATCTGTCAACCATTGGCTATCCTATGGCAAATGCCTATTCTTTCCAAAATCAAACCCCGCAGTTGGGCAGTTGGTTGAGTAATTTGGGAAACCCAGCATTAACTTGGGAAACCACCGCACAATTAGATTTAGGAGCCGACATCTCACTACTAAAAGATAGGATTAACCTAACCGTAGACTATTATAATAAAGACACCAAAGACCTGTTGCTCAATGCCGATATTCCTACCACTACTGGCTATTCAAAAGTGTACAGGAACATTGGAAAGGTACAAAACAAAGGCTGGGAGTTTACCTTATCTACCATTAATATCAAAAATGCGAACTTTTCGTGGTCCAGTAATTTCAACATCTCCTTCAATAAAAATAAGGTGTTGGAATTGGCCGACAACCAGGAGGTTTTCTTAAGTCGCGTATCGTGGACCAGCACCTTTAACGCTACTCCTTTATATCTCACCAAGGTAGGCCAGCCAGTTTCGCAGTTCTACGGTTATGCTTTTGATGGTGTATATCAATATGCCGATTTTAATCAAATGGCAGATGGGAGCTACAAACTAAAATCAGGAATTACAGACAACGGCACTGATAGAGAAAGCATTCAGCCAGGTGATGTTAAATATAAGGATATGAATGGCGACATGGTCATCAACGACCAAGATATGGTGGTCATTGGTAGAACCTTGCCGAAGCATACAGGTGGTTTTGCTAACGTTTTTCAATACAAATCATTTACCCTAAGTACGCTGTTGCAATGGAGCTACGGTAATAACATCTTTAATGCTAATAGGGTAGTATTTGAAGGCAATGAAATTAACCGCAACAATGTAAACCAATTTGCGGCTTACCAAAACAGATGGACGCCAACCAACCCAAGTAATACCATGTTTAGGGCGGGTGGTTCAGGACCACTAGGAGCTTACTCTTCGCGAACCATCGAAGACGGTTCATACCTACGGTTAAAAACAGTAGCTCTTGCCTATCTCATACCAGCTAAATGGTCGGCAAAAATTGGACTAAGTAAGTTGCAGGTCACCGCATCAGGACAAAATCTGGCTACGTGGACCAAATATTCGGGGATGGATCCCGAGGTTTCGGTACGCAATACCATACTTACTCCAGGGTTCGATTACTCGGCGTACCCACTACCCAAAACAATTGTATTTGGTTTACAGGCATCATTTTAGGAGGTTTTATGAAAAGAAAATATCAAATCATTATAACACTGTTAACAATAGTATTGGTCAGCTCCTGTTCCAAATTTCTGGATGTTAAACCTAAGGATTCGATACTGCCCGAAGAATACTTCGAAACAGAAGTACAGCTGAACAAAGCACTTATAGGTGTTTACGATGTACTGGGCAGTTCGGCACTTTATGGTAATTATATGCATGGTCGCATGGGCCTAGATGCAGATGAAGGCTTTCAACGTAGTTCTACCTTGGTAACAGGACCCATCACTTATGATGTGGAAGCCGCCGACTTAACTGTTCAAAACTTTTGGGCCTCTTTGTACGACGGCATTAATAGGGCCAATTTTTTATTGGAAAATATTCATCGTCCGCAAATGGATGAAGCCAAAAGAAATGAAATCAAAGGACAAGTACTTTTCCTAAGAGGTTATTATTATTTCCTTTTAGTGGCCAACTTTGGCGATGTACCTTTAATTACCATGGCAACCAAATCTATTGGCAATACACAAATTGCCCGTACACCATCCAAACAAGTTTACGAGCAAATAGAAAAAGACATGTTAGCCGCCGAGCCATTAGTGAAAAGTGCTACTGAAGTAGGTTTTGGAGGTAAAATCAATAAATCGGCCGTATGGGGAATATTGGCCAAAGTATACCTGTACTGGGCAGGTTATCCTTTAAGAGACCAAACCAAATATGAAGAAGCCAGAAAATGGTCTTTAAAAATAATCACATCAGGAGAACATGCTTTAAACCCATCGTACCAACAGATTTTCATCAACTATGCCCAAGATAAGTACGATATTAAAGAAAGCATTTGGGAAGTGGAGTTTTGGGGCAACGATGCCGAGGCCTATACCGAATCGGGCAGGGTAGGCAGTGTATTGGGAATCGCTAATTCTACCGATGATCCTGTAGTAGGTAGGGTGTTAGGGTATATTAATACCACAGCTACCTTATACCGAAGATATGAAGACGCCGATTTACGTCGCGATTGGACCATCGGCCCTTTCAGATACAGTGGCACGCCACCTACAAAAATTAATTATAGTGCTACACAAATTTACCAACGTAACGCTGGTAAATGGCGTCGCGAATATGAAGTAGTTTCTCCTAAGTCAATCATTTCTACCCCACAAAACTATCCGCTGTTGAGGTACAGCGATGTGTTGCTCATGTATGCAGAAGCCGAAACAGAAGTAAATGGAATACCAACCATAGCCGCCTACAACGCCGTTAACCAAGTACGAAGAAGAGGTTATGGAAAAGATATCAATACCCCCGATGCGACCATTGATTTTTCAGGAATGGGAAAAGCTAGTTTTTTAAGCGCCTTGCAAGATGAAAGAAGTCGTGAGTTAGCTTTCGAATCTGTCCGAAAAGGTGATTTAGTTCGATGGGGATTATTGGTAAATAAAATGAAGACGGTAGAAGCTGATTTTGGAAAGGACATCGTTCCTGACAACCTCAAACATGGTGCTAAAACTTTCAAAAGTGCTTCGGCCAGAGATGTGGTGTTTCCTATTCCTGCATATGAAATGTCCTTAAACAGATTGTTGGTTCAAAACTATGGATGGTAAAATTTAGGATGATGAAAAATACGAAACTATACGCAGTTTTATTAGGCTTATGTTTGGCCTCTTGCGATAAAGAAAAAACAATTAGTGAGCCAGTTTTT
Organism: Pedobacter sp.; assembly: GCF_039594775.1. Taxonomy (GTDB): domain Bacteria; phylum Bacteroidota; class Bacteroidia; order Sphingobacteriales; family Sphingobacteriaceae; genus Pedobacter. Next base: position 56,526 of record NZ_JBCNMT010000007.1, read on the forward strand.
GATGTAAAGGCCTCTGCCGCCACTTACAAAGTGGGCGAAAGAGTGCAATTCAACTTAAGTGGAGATCCTGATATTGTAAGCTTTTATTCTGGAGAAGTAGGTAACGATTATAATTACGTGCAAGGTAGAGTAATGCCAGCTACCAGTGCATTATCATTTACCACCCGCGTGCTTGCCGCTGGACAGTCAAATCAATTTGAAGTATTGGCCTCTTCTGATTTTAATGGCATTTACACGCTGGAAAATGTACAAGCCGCAACTTGGGTACCTTTAAATAGCCGATTAACTTTAGCTACGGCTAATACCGAAGTTAACTCGGGAATAGTAAGTGTAAATGATGCATTAGCCAAAGGAAAAGCTGTTTACATCGGGTTCCGATACAAAACCAAAGCAAAGCAAAATGCAGGAAATTTATTAGGTGCCCGTTGGCGAGTAACCAATTTTTCGTTCCTCATAGCTTCAGCCATTTCTTCGGAAGAAAAAGCCCTTAGCGGAAGTGCTGGTTGGAACGTAGTCACTAGCAGCAATTACGAAACCAATAGGGTACGTATCACCAGCGCTTACTTGGAATTTATGGGCAATGCTACCAATACTTCTGTTGATACCGAAGGTTGGATCATTACGTATCCCATTCTTTTTGATGGATTTATCACTTATTTACCTGACAAGTCTAAACCAATTAAGAGTATCGGTAGTCAAAGTGTGCAAAACTATACGCATATCTATCAGCAACCAGGAACTTATAAAGCAACTTTTATAGCCGCTAATGCCAATACCGAAGGCTCCAAACAAATCAAAAAAGAAATTACCCTAAATATTACTCCTTAAACCATGATGAAGAAACTCATTTTAAGCATCGCTTGCATACTATTGCTCAATATAGGCTTGCAAGCACAAGATACGCCTCGTAAATACAGTTCATTCCCGTTTAACGCCCAAAGCCTAAAAGAAATTGGTTGCAGTGCCGAGCAAATCAAGAAGATTACGGAAATCAGGAAGGCAGTGATGGATGAGCGTAAAAAAGTTAATGAAGATGTTTCACTTTCGGACCGCGATAAAAAGCTGGAACAACGTAAACTTATCGACAAAAGCAAAGTGCAAATGATGGAAGTGTTGACTGATGAACAAAAGCAAAAAGTAGAAGAATTTAACAAGAAAGTGAAAGAAGAGAAATCAGAAAGTTAAAATGAAGAAGATATTAGTAGCCCTATCATTCATATTGGGGTTAGGTAGTGCACAGGCAAAAGTAATATTGCCTTACGTATTTAGTAACGGAATGGTCTTGCAGCAGCAAAGCAATGCCGCCATTTGGGGTAAAACAACACCTGGAGCATCTGTAAATGTAGTCACTTCGTGGAATAAAAAAGAGTATAAGATAAAAGCCAATGCCGATAGCACCTGGAAGATCAAGGTAGAGACCCCAAAAGCAGGAGGACCGTATCAGATTAACATCAACGATGGTGATTTGGTGAGCATCAAAGACGTTCTCATTGGAGAAGTTTGGTTCATTTCAGGTCAATCCAATATGGAAATGGGCCTGCGTGGGATGGGTGCCGAACAACCTATTCATGGCGGACCAGAAGCCATTGCCAATGCCAACAACAATCAAATCAGGTTTTTTAGGAGCCAGCACAAGGTTTGGGGAATACCCACTGATAACCTAAGAGGTAGATGGCAAGAAGCCAGCCCTACCAGTTCGCCATTGTTTAGTGCATTAGGCTACTTTTTTGCACTTAAACTCCAAAAACAATTGAATATCCCCGTTGGAATTGTACAGGTAGCTTATGGAGGTACACCTATTGAAGCTTGGATGAGTAAGGAAAGCCTTGCGCCTTTCGCATCGGAGGTGAAAATACCCGAAGAGAAAAACGAAGCCATCGAGAATAAAGGCACACCAACCAGTTTGTTTAATGGCATGATCAGTCCCATGATTGGTTTTACCGTAAAGGGGATGCTTTGGTATCAAGGAGAGCATAACCGACGTTATCCTGCACTTTATGCCAAGCTTTTTCCTGTAATGGTGGCCGATTGGCGCAAGCGATGGGATAATGGCGAGTTCCCTTTTTACTTTGTGCAGATAGCACCTTATCCTAAGCCAGAAAATTGGATAGCTTACAGCCCTTTCTTACGTGAAGCACAATTGAATAGTTCAACCTCAATTCCAAATGCTGGTATGGTAGTCAATGTAGATTTGGGTAGTGAAAAGGTAAGTCACACACCTTATAAGGAAAAATTGGCAGATAGAATGCTGGCGATGGTACTCAACAGAAATTATGGTTTCAAGGAATTGGCTTATCAAGGCCCTGCCTATAAAGCATTAAACGTACAAGGAAACACAGCCATTTTAAGTTTTGACCATGCCGAAAAAGGTTTGAAGTTTAGTGAAGAGAATAACGCCAATTTTGAAATTGCAGGTGCCGATAAAAAGTTCTACCCCGCTTCGGCTGTTAAAATCAAAGGGAATACCATTGAAATTAGCGCCGCAGAAGTAAGTAAACCTGTAGCTGTACGCTATGCCTTTAAAGGTTGGGTAGTTGGTAATTTATACAATACAGAAGGTTTTCCTGCTTCATCATTCAGAACGGATAACTGGGAAATACCAAAGTAGTATAGCTACTTGCCATAAGATTGAAGTAATCGAATTAAATGAATAGAAAATAGAAATGAAGAAAATCATCACCTCAGTTTTGGTATGTCTGCTGATGACCAGTTGGAGCAGTGCAAAAGTTATCTTACCTAGCTTCTTTGCCAATGGAATGGTGTTACAGCAACAATCTCAAGTGAATTTTTGGGGCAAAAGCAGTAATCCTTCAAAAACATTGAGCATTAGCACCTCTTGGGATAAAAAGAAATACGAAGTTACCGTCGACGCCGAAGGCAAATGGAAAACAAAATTAGCCACTCCAAAAGCAGGCGGCCCATACACCATCACCATTAACGATGGCAATAACTTCCAATTAAGGGAAATATGGATAGGGGAGGTTTGGTTAGTTTCAGGACAATCGAATATGGAAATGCCAGTGCAAGGTTTTAAAGACCAGCCCGTGTTAAACTCCTCGGAAATCTTTAAAAATGCCACTAACAAAAACATTCATGTGTTTAGAACCATTAAAGAGGCAAAAGGAATCGCTGTAGATAATATGCGTGGCAATTGGCAAGTAGCCGATTCAGCGGCAATTCGTCTTTTTAGTGCTGTGGGTTATCTCTTCGCGGTAGAACTGCAGCAGAAATTAAAAGTGCCTGTAGGCATTATCCAATCTGCTTGGGGCGGTACAAATATTTCATCGTGGATGAGTGCAGAAACCTTCAAAGATTTTGAAAAGGAAAATCGATACAAGCTAAAGCATCCCGATTCGGTAATCAAAACAGATAGAAATGCGCCTACGGCCTTGTTCAATGGAATGATCAATCCTTTGGTTGGCTACGGAATAAGAGGCGTATTGTGGTATCAGGGAGAACATAACCATCGTGAGCCAGATTTCTATGCGAAGGTATTTCCAGTGATGATTAAAGATTGGCGCACACGTTGGGGAATAGGAGATTTTCCATTTTATTATGTGCAATTGGCACCTAACGAATCAGTAAAAGATGGAGAGCAAATTTCACTTTCGGCCTTGTTTAGGGAAATGCAGTATAATACTCAATTTGCTGTGCCTAATACCGCTATGTCAGTTACTTTAGATGCGGGTGAGCAAAAAGTAATCCATCCGGCCAATAAACCTGCCGTAGCCAAGCGTTTAGCAGCCATTGCGCTTAATCAAACCTATGGCTTTAAGGAAATCGCTTATGCAGGTCCAAGTTATAAAAGCTTTACCGTAAAAGGTAATCAGTTAACCCTTAGTTTTGATAATGCCGAAAAGGGATTGAAAGCTTTTACTACGCCTAGTGTGAATTTTGAACTGGCTGGAACAGATAAAGTATTTCATCCAGCTAAAGCACAGATTAAAGGGAATACAGTGATTCTACAATCAGATCAGGTAAAGAAGCCAATAGCCGCACGTTATGGTTTCAAAATGTGGGTAATGGGCGATTTGTATAACACGGAAGGTTTGCCCGCTTCTTCCTTTAGAACCGATGATTGGTTTGCGCCATCATACGGCAAAAAATAATTTGTTAAAAAGTAATAAAACCAATGCGATGTATTCAATTATTGAATATATTTAATCAATTAAATATAAATTATTAATGAAAAAGTTATTGTTTACGCTATTTATTGCGTGTTTTACCGTAGTATTTGCAAACGCCCAGGATGCCCCTAAAAAGAAAACCTCTTTTGGTTGGGATAAGGCTTCGTTGACCGAAATTGGTTGTGATGCCGAAACGATTAAAAAAATTGCTGCGGTAAAAAAAGAAGCTACGGCAAAGAGACAAAAAATCGATGAGGATGCAAGCCTTGACGAAAAAGCAAAAAAGGCGGCCATTAAAGTGGTAGTGAAAGAAAGAAATGATGCCATGATGGCCTTTTTGAATGATGAACAAAAGAAAAAAGTAGAAGAAATTAATGCCAAGCTTAAAGAAGAAGCTAAGGCAGGTGGAAATTAGAATATCTTATTTAGATTTCCAGAGGGATAGACCAAATGTTAAATTTTGTCTGTCCCTTTTTTATGTTCAACGCTTGCGTAAACTATTTTGCAAAAAAAACCATGATAAGATAGTATAAAAATTGGGAAAGAAAAGTAACACTAATCTTAGGAGATACTGCTAAATTAGCCAAATGCTAAAAGGTAAATATGAATAAGTTCTAATAACTTGCCTGGATAGTATAAATGGCCAAATATATTTTGATATGAAATTGAAGCTTTTTTTAGGCGCTCTTCCCTTATTTTTTCTTTCTACAGCCAGTTGGGCCAAGGTGGTATTACCTTCGGTGTTTTCAAATGGTATGGTATTACAGCGAAATGCTGATGTATCCATTTGGGGCAGCTCTGATACCCAAAAAGAGATTGTGATTAACACCTCTTGGAATGGGAAAACCTATAAAGTAAAAGCTGCTGAAGGACAATGGAGGACAAAAATTGCTACCCCCGCTGCGGGTGGGCCATATACCATTACCATCACTGATGGCGATGAAACCAAACTGCAAGATATCCTGATTGGTGAAGTATGGATAGCTTCAGGTCAATCTAATATGGAAATGCCTTTAAGAGGTTTTAAAGATCAGCCCATAAGCAATTCCGAAGAGATCATTAAAAACGCTGCCAACAATAAAATCAGATTGTTCCTAGGTGAAAAAGTCACTTGGTCAAATCCATTGAATGATGTGAAAGGGCGGTGGCAAGCGGCTGCCCCTGCGGTAGTGACCGAGTTTAGTGCCGTTGGATATGGCTTCGCAAAAATATTGCAAGAGAAACTAAAAGTTCCCGTAGGGATTATCCAAGTTGCTTGGGGCGGTACGTTGGTGCAAGCTTGGATGAGTGCAAAAAGCTTAAGCCCTTATCCGGAAGTGAAAATTCCAGAAGCTAACAACGCTGCTTTGGCAGATAAGAATGTAGCTACAGGACTGTTTAACGGAATGATCAGCCCTATTATTGGTTATGGAATTAAGGGCGTAATATGGTATCAGGGTGAACAAAACAGACATGAGCCGGAAAACTATCTGAAAATGTTTCCAGACATGGTGAAAGATTGGAGAAGCCGTTGGGGTATTGGCAATTTTGCCTTTTACTATGTACAAATAGCTCCTTATATTTCAAAAACAGAAAAGCTTTCAAAAGCCTTAGAGGAATTACAACCTAAAGTGCCCTTTCTTCGCGAAGCTCAATTGAAAGCCGAAAGTATTATCCCTAATAGTGGAATGGCTGTAATCATGGATGTGGGCGCTCAAAATACCATCCATCCACCAGACAAACAAACTGTAAGCGATCGTCTTTCCTTTATTGCGCTCAATAAAAGTTACGGATTAAAAAATGTAGCTTATCAAGGCCCGGTGTATAAAAGTCAAAGTATTAAAGGGACAGAAGTTACTTTAACATTTGACCATGCAAAGCAATTGAAATTTATTGGCGGAGCTAAAGAATCCTCAAATTTTGAAATAGCAGGCAAAAACCAAGTTTTCTATCCAGCAAAAGCAGTGATTACCAAAAATGGCATTGTAGTAAGCTCGACAGAAGTAGCGGAGCCGGTATCCGTACGTTATGCCTTTAAAGCATGGGCACTTGGCGATTTGGTGAACGAACACGGTTTACCAGCTTCTTCATTCCGTACAGACAATTGGGTAGTTCCTAAGTAGCTTTTTGTCATTAAGAGCACACTATTGCCATTAGAAGCATGTTTTGTCATTCAAAGCGAAGAATCTCCGAATGTGCTATATCATAAATAAGCAAAAGAAGGAAAAGAATAACCATAACTAACCACTAGTTACTAACCCCTAGCTACTAATAACCAATAACTAACTAACAAAACTCTAGGTCACTAACTACTAGTTCCTATCCACTAACCACCAGTTACATGAAACAAAAATGGATTGCCTGCTTTGCCCTAATGGCATCGGCCAGCTTACTCGCTTTTACCTTAAAAAAGGATTCACAGACAAAAATAGCGGAAGAACCTAAACTTCAGATTTTGAAATACAACAATCCAAATTTAGTGGTTGATTTAGGTGTAGGATTATGGGCTTGGCCCGTACCTGTAGATTGGGATGGCGATGGTGATATGGATTTGCTGGTTTCTTGCCCAGATAAACCATTTAATGGCCTTTGGTTGTTTGAAAACAAATCAGGAGCCAAGATTCCAGTGTTCGAAAAACCAGTGAAACTTGGTCCAGCCGTTAAAAATATTCAGATTTCTTACAGTAATGGAAAGCCGCGTTATACCATACCTGGCGTAGAATTACCAAATTTTAAGGCCGATTTAGGTAAAAAGAAAAACAAGTTATTCCCTGCCGATTCAATTTTGAAAGACTTAAAAGGCCGTAACCGTTTTAACCAATGGAAGTTTGTGGATTATGATGCAGATGGCGATGATGATATTATTGTAGGAATTGACGATTGGGGCGATTACGGTTGGGACAATGCTTTTAACAAACAAGGTGTTTGGACCAATGGACCATTAAGAGGATTTCTCTATCTGATTGAAAATAAGAATGGAAAATATGAAAATAAAGGCCGTTTAAAAGCAGAAGGAAAAGACATCGATGTTTACGGTGCCCCCTCACCAAACTTTGCCGATTTTGATGGTGATGGCGATTTGGATATTATCTGTGGCGAGTTTTTGGATAAGATGACTTATTTCGAAAACATCGGCACTAAAGCCCAACCTAAATATGCCAAAGGCAGATACTTGGCCAATGAAACGGGCATCATCAAAATGGATTTGGAAATGATTTTGCCTACGGCAGTAGATTGGGATGGTGACGGCGATGTAGATTTGGTTGTAGGAGACGAAGATGGTCGCGTAGCCCTAATTGAAAATACGGGTAAAGTAAAAAATGGAATGCCAGTATTCAAATCGCCATTTTATTTTAAGCAAAAAGCTGATAACGTAAAATTTGGCGCTTTAGCTACACCAGTAGGGGTTGATTGGGATAACGATGGTGATGATGATATCATTGTAGGAAATTCGGCCGGTTATGTTGCATTCATTGAAAACTTAGGGATGAATGGCCAAACTCCAAAATGGGCAGCTCCTAAATTGTTGGAAAGCGAAGGAAAAATTATCCGCATACAAGCGGGCGACAATGGCTCTATCCAAGGACCTGCAGAAGCTAAGTGGGGTTATACCACTATTTCTGTAGCCGATTGGGACGGCGATGGTCTAAAAGATATTGTGCTTAATTCCATTTTTGGCGAAGTAATGTGGTATAAAAATATCGGTACCGCTAAAGCACCTAAATTGGGCAAGGCACAAAACGTAAAGGTAAAATGGGAAACAAATGCTAAATTTCACAAACCTCATTGGAACTGGTGGGATCCAAAACCTCAAACTTTAGTAACCCAATGGCGCACAACCCCTTTTGTGGTAGATTGGAATAAGGATAAATTAAATGATATTGTGATGCTGGATACAGGTGGCTATTTAACCTTTTTTGAACGCTTTAAACAAGGCAACGAATTATGGCTAAAGCCAGGAAAACGTATTTTTGAAGGGATGAATTATTCGGGTTACGACCAAAAACATACTATTAAAGATAGTTTGCCTGGTACTTTACGTTTAAATAATCTTGATTTTGGCCAAAGTGGCCGTCGTAAATTTACCATTGTGGACTGGGATGGTGATGGCAAATTAGATATTTTAGCCAACAGCAAAAATGCCAGTTTCCTTAAAAATACAGGAACGAAAAATGGCAAAGTGCTGATTAAAGATGAAGGATATTTAGATGAACTGGCCCTCGCTGGTCATGATACCAGTCCAACCACGGTAGATTGGAACAAAGATGGTATCCCTGATCTGTTGATAGGCGCCGAAGATGGTCATTTTTATTACATGTTAAACCCTAGAAGTAAAAAAAAGTAGCTCGTATGTTCGATAAAAAAGAAGTTCAAATCACCCATGGCGAATTCGGACATACATTAAACACCGGCCAAGTATTTTCAAGCAATAACGAATGGATTGTTTTTGATCACAGGAACAATGATGGAGATATTAAAATTACAGGAAGTATAGGCGTTGTTAACGTCAATACAAGTGAAGAAAAGACAATTTATACTGTTCCAAATCAAACGCAATACGGACCAGGAGTAGGTGCAGCTAGTTTTTCTCCAAAAGAGAACAAAGTCATTTTCATACACGGTATTCGCAATGCGGATGCAAAGAAACCTTACGATTTTACACGTAGGACTGGAGTGGCTATTGATTTAGTAAACCCTGAGCAGCCTATTTTTATGGATGCCAGAAACATTGAGAAACCGTTTGCAGCAGGAGCTTTACGAGGTGGGACACATGCCCATTCATGGAGCGCTGATGGCAGCATGATCAGTTATACCTACAATGATTATGTGATGGAACAGCTGGCAAAAACTGATTCGCAGGTGAAGGATTTGCGTACCATAGGCCTCATGTTTCCCAAAAAAGTGCAGGTTGCTAATACTGCCGATGTAGAAAACAATGATGGTGAAATGTTCTCGGTATTAGCTGCAGTGGTTACCGAAAATCCAAAACTAGGAAGTAATGAAATAGACAAAGCCTTTGATGAATGTTGGATTGGGAAGGACGGCTATGTTAAAGCAGATGGAGTTCGCCAGCATAAAGCGATTGCCTATCAAGGAAATGTAAGAGATGAAAAGGGCAATACCATTACTGAGATTTTTGTAGCCGATATTCCTCATGATTTAAGTGTTACAGCACTTGGTCAAGAGATAGCGGGTACTGAAAATACAAGACCTGCTGTGCCAAAGGAGATTAGCCAACGTCGCATTACCTTTAGCCAAAAAGGAGTGAAGGGACCAAGGCATTGGCTGCGTAGCAGTGCAGATGGCAACCAGATTTTTTTCTTGTCGGAAGATGAAAAAGGTATTGTCCAGGCTTTCTCTGTATCGCCAAATGGAGGAGATGTTAAACAGATTACGAAGAACCCCTTTTCGATTGCTAGCCCAATTAACATCAGTCCAGATGGTTTATATCTTTCCTATATTGCCGACCAAAGTGTATTCATTACTGAAATTTCAACAGGAAACGCACAACGTTTAACGCAAAAATATCAAGCGCCAGAACAGCTAAATGGTGCTGTGGTATGGTCAAACGATGGCAATAAGTTGGCTTTTAACCGCTATGTAAAATCAGATAAAGGAATCTTTCTTCAAGTGTTTTTATTGCATAAATAGTTTAGTTCATTAGTTCATTAGCTCACTTGTTCATTAGGCATCATCCATATCCCCCTCTACGAGGGGGCAGGGGGAGGTCTGTTTATTGTTTTTTTAAAAACCACTCGGAAATTAGACTTACGAAGTCTTTAGATATATTAAAGTTAGACTTCGTAAGTCTTTGATTCCATTAGGCCGTGTACATATCCCCCTCTTGGAGGGGGCAGGGGGAGGTTCATGTCATTTTCAAAACCTGTAGGTTTACTGAACCACCAACTACTTGAAATTTCTACCATCATGGAAAACCTTTTCGCCCATAGTTGGGGGAATATTTCGAGTTTTGCTACCGTGTAGTTGCTGTAATAGGCCATTATAATTATGGCAACGTTGCACTACAATATGTACCACCTGCCCTTCACGCTGCACTTTTCCTTCAATCATGAGCAGCTTAGCCCCTAATATTTCTTTACGGAATTGATTGAAAAGTTTTTGATAGACCACTAAATTGACAATGCCTGTTTCATCTTCAATGGTAATAAAGCAAATGCCGCTAGCAGTTCCAGGTCGTTGACGAACCAATATCAGCCCGGCTACTTTGATTTTCTCTCCATCTTTAGCTTCGTTAGCAGTTTTGGTGCTTAACACATGGAGGGCTTCCAGTTCTTTTCGTATAAAGCTAACAGGGTGCGCTTTCAAAGATAAACCTACATGAGCATAATCATGTATTACATGTTCCGAAGTTGGCATAAGTGGCAAGGAAATTTGAGCTTCATGTCGACTGTTGTCGGCTTTGCCTTCAAATAGAGCGATGGGTCTATCATGTAATGCGCTGATTTGCCAAAGTGCCGTTCTACGGTCCATGCCCATCGACCTAAAAGCATCAACATCAGCTAGTTTTTCTAAGGTGCTTTGGGTAATCCCAATATCTCGTAGGCGAGCTAAACTGTTATAACCCGATTGACGTTGTGCGACCAAGAAATTCATTTCTTCTTCGGATAATCCTTTAGCTTGTCTAAAACCTAGCCTAATGGCATAAAAATCACCAATTTTATCCTCTAAAATATTATCCCATTCTGAGTGGTTTACATCTATAGGTAAAACCGTTACACCATGATTTTCCGCATCTATAACAATTTGGGCAGGTTGGTAAAAGCCCATGGGCATACTGTTGAGCAGGGCAGTAGCGAATACATCGGGATAAATACATTTGAGGTAGCTGGAAATATAGACCAACAGGGCAAAACTTGCGGCATGGCTTTCAGGAAAACCATAGCCTCCAAAACCTTCAATTTGTTTAAAAAGGCGTTCTGCAAAATCTGGTTCATATCCTCTTCCAATCATCCCATTAATCAGTTTTTTCTTGAAATCGGTTACCTTTCCTACGGCTTTAAAAGTAGCCATGCTCCGTCGCAATTCATCTGCTTCTTCTGGTTTGAAACCTGCGGCAACAATAGCAACTTCCATGGCTTGTTCTTGAAAAAGTGGGACACCTTTTGTTTTTCCTAGTATTTGTTCAAGTTCTTTCTTTGGATAGCTAACAGTCTCTTCGCCATTTCTTCTTCGTAGATAAGGATGCACCATGTCACCTTGTATTGGGCCTGGGCGTACAATGGCCACTTCAATCACCAAATCATAAAACTCTTTAGGTTTCAACCTTGGTAGCATCGACATTTGCGCTCTACTTTCAATTTGAAATACACCTAGGGTATCGGCTCTGCTAATCATTTCATAAACCTTGGGGTCTTCAGGAGGGATATTATGTAAGTTGTAATCTCTGCGATAGTGTTTTTTAGTCAAAGAGAAAGCCTTACGAATGCAGGTCAACATACCCAGTGCCAGCACATCTACCTTTAAAAACCCCAAAGCCTCAATATCGTCTTTGTTCCATTCAATGCAGGTACGGTTTTCCATACGAGCATTAAGTGTAGGGCATAAGTCGGTCAATTTGCCCTGTGTAATGATGAAACCTCCAGTATGTTGACCCAATTGACGTGGAAAACCGACCATTTGCGCCGTAAGCTCCAGTGTTTTTTTTAATAAAGGTTCATCGGGATCAAGTCCATGGGCTACTAAACGTTCACGGTCAAATCCTTCATCGTAATGACTGCTTACCGTAGCCGAAAGAATATTGAGCGTGTCTACAGAAAGTCCCATCGCTTTGCCCACATCTCTAACTGCACCTTTACTATGTAATTGAGTAACCGTGGCTACAATGGCAGCACGTTCTCTTCCATATTTTTCATAAATGTATTGCATCACTTCTTCGCGACGTTCGTGTTCAAAATCTACATCTATATCAGGTGGTTCATTACGGGCATCAGACATGAAACGGGCAAAAAGCAGATTGATTTCAGTAGGATTAACAGAGGTGATTCCCAAGCAAAAACAAATCACCGAATTAGCGGCCGAGCCTCTGCCTTGGCAAAGGATATCACGGCTGCGGGCAAAGCGAACAAAATCATACACCGTTAAAAAATAAGAAGCATAGTTTTTTCGGGCTATAAAGTCTAATTCATAATTGATGGTTTTTGAAACCTTTTCAGGTATCCCATCGGAGAACTTTTCTGCTGCGCCTTTCCATGTCAAATACGCTAATTCTTCTTGTGGAGTCCTGCCTTCGCTGGTTAATTCTTCGGGGTAAACATATTTTAGTTCATCTAATGAAAACTGGCATTGCTCGGCAATATATAATGCATTGCTAATCGCTTGTGGATATGGCCTAAATAAACGGTGCATTTCTTCTACTGGTTTAAGGTAGCGTTCGGCGTTCTCGTGCAACAGGTAACCTGCGGTGTAGATGGTACATTTTTCTCTTGCACAAGTAAGAATATCCTGTAGCTGTCGGCGTTGGGGTTCGTGGTAATGCACATCATTGGTAGCGGCCAAAGGGATATTGAATTTCTGGCTTAATTGTGCCAAACGAAACATCCTTTTTTGATCTGATCCAGTATAAGTTCGATTAATAGATAAATAAAGTTTGCTGCCCAAAATCTTTTGATATTGCTGTAGATCTGCCTTGAAGTCATCTTGAAAATCGAAGTTTTGATTGAGCGAAATGGGAGCGACGACAATGAAAAGCATATCTGCTTGGTGCTGCCAGACATCAGCTTGGTACAAGTGGCATTGTCCTTTTTCTGCACGGCTGTTGCCCAAGCTCAGTAGGCTTGATAATTGGCTATAACCATTTTTATTAATAGGGTAGGCTAATAATGAAGGACCGTCCAATAAATCTATCCTGCAAGCTGGAATGAGTTTAATAGGGTGTTTTCTGGTGACAATATGCGCACGTACAATGCCCGCTAAACTATTTCTGTCGGTAATGGCTATTTTGTGATAGCCCAATTGGGCCGCTTGGGCTACCAGTTCTTCGGGATGCGAGGCGCCACGTAAAAAGCTGAAATTGCTGGTGGTCTGTAATTCTACATATTGCATAGGCTAAGCAAAAAATCCATGGATGAACCATTGGGCTGCCATTTCACTATGATAGTGACCCAGCCTGAATATCCAATAACGTTGTCCTTTTTCATCTTCTACATAATAATAGTCGCGATGCTTTCCTTCGTTTAGCCACCATTCACGTTCAATTCTTTCGGGCCCATCGGCTTTGATTACGCGATGCAATTGACCTTTGTAGGTAAAGTTCATGGGCGGGTAATCGGGAATAGGGGCGCTCACCTGTATGGGTTCTGGTTGGTTGAGCAATACTGTAGGTCTAAGTTTATGGTTTGGCCATTCGGTTTCCGGTTGCTGTTGCAAGTCATTGATGGCAGTTATGCTATGTTCTGGCCAATGATGTTCCTGTGGTAGGTATCTTCTGATGGCATTTTTTCCAGCTTTGATGCTGATGCGGTCCAAAAGTTCCGAGATTTCAGACAAATTGTGCTGTGCCTGAATTTGCCATAAGGCTTCTTGCTGTTTGGGCAATTTTTCCACTTTAGTGGCTTCCATAATGAATAGCTCGATGCCCAAATCAGGTTCAATCTGTTTGATTTTAAGCTCGAACAGTTTGAAAAGGTGTTTAATATGGATAGAAGCTTGGTTAGTGCCAATACTGATCTGTTGTAGTTTACCATCAAGGCGATAGCATTTTAAGGTAGCATTTCTAAATCCTACATCGTCTTTATGTAAAATCCTACATAGATTTTCCAATAAATTTTCAATGGCTATTTCAATGCCTTTTGCCGTTTGTATAGGTTCTAGGCAATATAATCTTTCTTGGTAGGGATGAGGTTCTGAAATAGTTTCAAATGCTTCGGGCTGGTGCCCTATAGCTTGTCCGATACGCAAATTGATTTCTTCCCCAAAACGTCTGCGAAGGGTAGAAGGAGCAATATGGATAAAGCTTTCAATTTGATGAAAGCCCAACTTTGCCAGGCGTTGCAAGGTATCATCTGCTAAACGTAAAGCTTTTGCAGGCAAAGGCAGTAAAGCTTGTAGTTGCTCACCGCTTTTGATGATTTGGTTTCTTCCATGATGGGTAATAGCCCAAGCGGTACCTAAAGTATCGGCCATGCCTATTTTAAAATGGTAGCCTGCATTTTTTAATCTGCTACTGATTTCTTGTAGGTAAGGAACTTCGCCTTTCCATAGGTGGGTGCAGCCAGAGACTTCAAGGAATAATCCATCAGGTGAAGCTAGGGCTATGTACGGGCTATAACGAATGAACCATTCGGCTAGCATTTTTAATAGTTTTTGTTGGCGTAACGGTTGGTGCTTAAAAGCTTGTAATGAAGGCATAATAATTCTGGCATCAGCTAAAGGCATGTTAGGCTTTAGTCCGAGTTTTTTAGCTTCATGACTAACACCTACGATGATTTGTTTATTGTGTTCGTACGCCACTAGGACATAAGCTTGCCCATCCAGTTCCTTTTGCCGAATAGCCATTTGATCGGTTACCAAATGCGGAAACCATATGGAAACGTAACGTTTGTTCATGAGCCAATAGCATGATGGGTAAAAAGCTGAGGTATAGTGTTTTCTGTAGCTTGGAATTGCCCGTTATGCCATGAGATATTGAAGCTTGCAGTGCTGCCATTGCGTACTTTGAGCAAATCTATCTGCCAATTGGCAAAACCAACACCAGGCAATTGATTTAAGCTGAAGCTTGCTATGGGGCTAATTTGCCATCTAGCAGCACAGGCAGTTGCATGGATGGTTCCCGTTTGGGTACGTAGAATAAAGCCCGTGACTTTGCTTTTTTCTACAGTAAGCTGTAAACGTTGTGATTGGGCAAAGGTAATGGTCTCTAATTCGCTAATGACCCCGCTAAGGCTTTTACATTTGAGTGCTTCTTCAGTAGCCCAAAGAATGTCTTTGGGTTTTGTTAGATTGATGAAAATGATTTGATGGGCTGGAATGCCAAAGTAACTTAGTCCAGGAGGAAATAACTGTCGCTGTTTGCCAATCCATACATAAATGCCTTGATGCGTGTTGAGTTTGGCCAATAACCCCATAATGAATGCGCTGGTACTGGCTGTATATTCTGGTTGAGTACTAATGAACTCATGGATAGTTCCCATGGGGAAAACCTGATTGGGGAAATGCTTTTCGATATAGGCAAAACCAAGTTTTTTTTGTTGCTCTCTAGGCTTTGCCTTGTAGCCCTCTAAATCGAGAATTTGTCGCTGGAGGCGCTCAATAACCGTTTGATGAAAGGGACTTTGCATTTTTATTTACTAAAATATTTAGCAAAAATAATAAAAAAATTAGTAAAACAAGTTTTGAGACGCTTTAATTTTAATCAAAAAAGTGCTATAGTGGATAGGGTAGGTTCCCTGCTAAAACTCAGAGGAGACTTAAAGGAAATAATTGCTTCAAAATAAAAGCGGGGCTTGTAGGCCCCGCTTGGTTTATGTTTATTCGGCTCTCTTCAGTCCAAATTTTTCTATTTTACTATAAAGATGGCTTCGTTGGATATCAATGTCGTCGGCCGTTTTGGAAACGTTCCAATTGTTTTTTTCCAATTTGAATTTGATGAATTCTTTTTCCGCAAAATCCTTGTATTCTTGGAAGTTGCTAAAGCTATCGTAGTTAAAGCTACCACCTTGGCTGCCACTGCTGCCGCTCGGTTGACTAGCGCCAACATTAGTACCTCCGCTAGGATTGGCAAAGGCCACTACATCCTGTTCGGTAATAGTTTTATCGCTCAAAATAATCAAGCGCTCAATCATATTACGCAGCTCACGTACGTTACCTGTCCATGGCAATCTTTTCAGGGCATCCATGGCACCATCGGTAATTTTCTTAGCTGGCATACCATATTCGCCACAAATCTCTTCCAAAAAGCTTTGGGCTATCACAGGAATATCGTCGGTACGCTCGGTAAGGTGAGGTACGTGGATGTTGATCACGTTTAGGCGGTGGTACAAGTCCATTCTGAAATTACCTTCCTCAATTTCTTTTAGAAGGTCTTTATTGGTTGCGGCTACAATCCTCACGTTCACATCAATTTCTTTTTCGCCACCTACACGAGTGATTTTATGTTCCTGCAGGGCACGGAGTACTTTTGCTTGTGCCGACATGCTCATGTCGCCAATTTCATCTAAGAACAAAGTACCACCATTAGCTAGCTCAAATTTTCCAATGCGTTGTTTTACTGCGGAAGTAAAGGATCCTTTTTCGTGTCCAAAAAGTTCACTTTCAATTAGCTCGGAAGGAATAGCGGCACAGTTTACCTCTATTAGTTGTCCTTCAGAACGGTTTGATTTTTCGTGCAACCAACGTGCAACCAACTCTTTACCACTACCATTTGCTCCAGTGATCAATACTCTGGCTTCGGTAGGAGCTACACGTTCAATCGTTTCCTTTATTTTTCCAATGGTGTCCGAGTTTCCTAAGATATCACGGGTTTTACTTACTTTTCTTTTAAGGACCTTTGTTTCGGTAACCAAAGAACCACGGTCTAAACCATTGCGTACTGTGATAAGCAGGCGATTTAAATCAGGTGGTTTGGAGATAAAGTCAAAGGCGCCTTTTTTACTGGCTTCTACGGCGGTTTCCACCGTGCCATGGCCAGAAATCATGATGAATGGGAGGTCAGGTTTAATACCAAGGGCTGTTTCCAGCACTTCCATACCATCCATTTTATTCATCTTGATGTCGCAAAGAACGAGGTTGTAATCGTTCTTTTTGATCATCTCCAAGCCATCAATGCCGTTATCTATATCGTCGACCTCGTAGTTTTCGTATTCTAATATCTCGCGAAGGGTACTCCTTATCGCTCTTTCATCATCAATTATGAGCAGTTTTGCCATATCTGTATCTGGGTGTTTCTAGTGCGAATATATTATTTTTTATGAAATGTATAGTTTTTTGTACAATTTGAAGAAAAAACCTCGCTAATTTCTAACATTTTTAGACTTACGAAGTTTTTAAAACTTCATAAGTCTTCGTTAAAAAAAACGTTATTCGAGTTTTTTGTCATTCCGACGATAGGAGGAATCTCTAGATGTATAAGGCTCTTCGCTACCGGCAGGTAGCGCTCTGGTTAACAGCATGACAAGTGCAGCGGTAATGAAAGAAAACCTGAGGTTTATAAGCAGTTTATTCATAATAAAAATATGATTTTTGTTGAAATGGACGAAAACGCTATTGTGGTTAAGAATTTATTTTTCCTTAATAAGAAAATTGATTTTACTGCCTTGAATGGTTACGAGACTAGAGTTCAATCTATGAGATTGGGGAATTTTGAAGAGTTAATTGTTTTTAATGATGAGCACAGGATTGTCATATCAGAGTTTTCCATGAAGAATTATATTGATTTAAAAAAGTTCATAAGCGATAAGCTTCCTTATCATGGTGGGCCAGAGAAAGACAGAAGAGTATAATGTTGAAACCTCGCAGGTTTTTAAAACCTGTGAGGTTTGTGCATAGTTGGGGTTAGCTTTGTCAATCTTCCTTTGCATCACGCTGGTAAGATTGACAAAGTTTGTGCAATGTCTTTTGTTTTCTAAACCTGATAGGAGTGTATCCCGATTTTTTATCTGGAGCAACGAATAGCAGGGCTATACCTGCTAAGGACGAATAACCTTGATTTTCAAATAAATATATTAAATGAACAATTTGACAATTAATCAATTCAACAATTTCTCTAATCAGAAAAATACCTTATCTTTGCACGCAATTAATTAATTTAAAAACACTTTAATATTATTCAGGTAATGTATTTAAGTTCAGAAAAGAAAGCGGAAATTTTCGCAAAACACGGCGAAGTAGCAACCAACACTGGTTCTGCAGAAGGTCAAGTAGCATTGTTCACTTACCGTATTGCCCACTTAACAGAGCATTTGAAAAAAAATCGTAAAGATTTCTCTACTCAATTAGCACTACAAAAATTAGTAGGTAAACGTCGTGGTATTTTAGCTTATCTTTACAAAAAAGATATTGAGCGCTACCGTGCTATCATCAAAGCTTTAGAGCTAAGGGATATCATCAAATAAGAGCTTTTATCAATAAAAGCCATCCAAAAGAAGGATGGCTTTTTTGCTTTGCAAACAAAATACGTATATATAAACTCAGGTGTGCAAAAAGAGGAAACACACCATAATTTTTTTTAGATGAATGTAATAAAAAAATCGTTCGACTTGGGCGATGGAAGAATTGTTGAAATTGAAACTGGTAAATTGGCTAAACAAGCTGATGGTTCGGTAGTAGTGAAAATGGGCGATACCATGTTGTTGGCAACGGTAGTATCAACCGTAGGTGCTAAACCTGGTACTGATTTCTTGCCATTATCGGTAGATTACCAAGAAAAATATGCTGCTACGGGTCGTATCCCAGGTGGTTTCTTACGTCGTGAGGCTAAATTATCTGATTATGAGGTATTGATTTCTCGTTTGGTAGATAGAGCTTTACGCCCGTTATTCCCAGAAGATTACCATGCTGATACACAAGTAATGATCAGCTTGATTTCAGCAGATAAAAATATCATGCCCGACTGCTTAGCTGGTTTGGCAGCTTCGGCAGCGCTTTCTGTTTCGGATATTCCTTTCAACGGACCAATTTCAGAAGTTCGTGTAGCGAAAATTGATGGTAAGTTGGTGATTAACCCTTACTTAAGCGACTTAGAAAGAGCTACTTTGGAATTTGTGGTTGCTGGTTCTGCTAACGATATTGTGATGGTAGAAGGTGAGGCTGATGAAATTCAAGAAGACGAAATGGTTGAGGCGTTGAAATTTGCCCACGATGCCATTAAAGTTCAGTGTGCTGTTCAAGTAGAATTGACGGAAGCTACTGGTAAAACAGTAAAACGTGAATATAACCACGAAGATCATGATGAAGCTTTAAAAGAAAGAATCTACGCGGAGACTTACGACAGAGTTTATGCTATTGCTAAATCTGGTTTAGGTAAAGATGAGCGTTCTGAAGGCTTTACGGCTATCATTAACGAAATTTTAGATGCTTTCCCTGAAGATACAGAGGATTTAACGAAAGCATGGGCTAAACATTATTTCCATGATGTACAGTATGATGCCGTACGTAACTTATTGTTAGATGAAGGTATCCGTTTAGATGGTCGTACCACTACGCAAATTCGTCCAATTTGGAGTGAAGTAGGCTACTTGCCTGCAGCTCACGGTTCATCGGTATTTACTCGTGGTGAAACGCAATCATTAACTTCGGTTACTTTAGGTAGCAAAGATGATGAGCAAATGATTGATGGTGCTTTCATCAATGGTTATAACAAGTTCTTATTGCACTATAACTTCCCTGGTTTCTCAACTGGTGAAGTAAGACCAAATAGAGGTGTTGGTCGTAGAGAGGTTGGTCACGGTAACTTAGCGATGCGTTCTTTGAAGAAAGTATTGCCTACAGGTGCTGATAACCCTTACACTATCCGTATCGTTTCTGATATTTTAGAATCTAATGGTTCTTCTTCAATGGCAACGGTTTGTGCAGGTACTTTAGCATTAATGGATGCTGGTATTAAAATCAAAGCGCCAGTATCTGGTATCGCTATGGGATTAATTACCGACGAGAAAACCGGCAAATACGCTATTTTATCAGATATTTTAGGTGATGAGGATCACTTGGGTGATATGGACTTTAAAGTTACGGGTACTAAAAATGGTATCGTAGCTTGTCAAATGGACTTGAAAATCAATGGTCTTTCTTACGAAGTTTTAACCAAAGCGTTATTGCAGGCTAAAGATGGTCGTTTACACATTTTAGGTGAAATGGATAAGACAATCAGCGAGCCGGCAGCAGATATGAAGCCACATGCTCCACGTATCGTTTCATTAACTATCGATAAAGAATTTATTGGTGCGGTAATTGGCCCAGGTGGTAAAATTATCCAAGAAATGCAACGTGAAACTGGTGCTTCTATCTCTATCGAAGAAGTGGATGGTAAAGGTATTGTAGAGGTCTTTGCTGACAATAAAGCCGCTATTGATGCTGCTGTTGGTCGTATCCGTGCCATTGCTGCTAAACCAGAAATTGGTGAAGTTTACACTGGTAAAGTAAAATCAATTATGCCATTTGGTGCATTCGTAGAAATTATGCCGGGTAAAGATGGTTTGTTGCACATTTCTGAAATTGATTGGAAACGTTTGGAAACCATGGATGGCGTGCTTAAAGAAGGCGATATTATTGAGGTGAAATTGTTGGATATTGACAAACAAGGTAAAATGAAACTTTCTCGTAAGGTTTTATTGCCTCGCCCACCAAAGCCTGAGTCGGCACCTGCTGCTCCACAAGGATAAAAACAACTGTCATTTTGAACGACAGTGAAAAATCTCAAAGTGTTTAGCACTGATTTAACAGATTCTTCGCAAAACTCAGCATGACAAAAATGAATAGAAACCCTTTCAGTTTTACTGGAAGGGTTTTTTGTTTAGGATAAGTGGGATTATAAAAGAATTTGTAACTTGCATTTGATTGTTTCACACTTGTAATGACATTGAAAATCGTCATTGCGAGGAGGTACGACGAAGCAATCTTAAAGCGATAACTTTTACAAAAAAATGCTTCGTACCTCGCAATAATGATAAACTAAATGAAACACCTGATTGCCCCTTCGATTTTATCGGCTGATTTTGCCAACCTGCAACGTGACATAGAGATGCTTAACCAAAGTGAGGCAGACTGGATCCATGTGGATGTAATGGATGGTGTTTTTGTGCCTAATATTTCATTTGGTTTTCCAGTCATTACAGCAGCAAAAAAGCATGCTAAAAAACCTTTCGATGTACATTTGATGATTGTAGAACCAGATAAGTACATTGCCGACTTTGCAAAAGCTGGCGCTGATTTAATTACAGTGCATTATGAAGCCTGTACTCATTTACATCGTACTATTCAGCTCATTAAATCGGTAGGTTGCAAAGCGGGAGTTGCTTTAAACCCGCATACGCCAGTTAGTCTTTTGAAAGATATTTTGCAGGATATTGATTTGGCTTTGGTCATGTCGGTAAATCCTGGTTTCGGTGGACAAGCTTTTATTCCTCAAACTTTAAAAAAGCTTAGGGAGTTGAGGCAAATGGCTCAACAAACCAATCCTAATTTGTATATAGAAGTTGATGGGGGAGTAGGTATTCAAAATATTGCTTCGTTAATTGAAGCGGGAGCTAATGTTTTTGTAGCTGGTAATGCTGTTTTTGCGGCGCCAAGTCCTACACAGATGATTGCAGACCTAAAAAATGTAGAAACTTCTATTCAGCACATCTAATTAATGGCCAAGAGAGCGCTTTTCCTTTTATGTTTGGTCATTTTATCGCTATATGCCAGCGCACAATCCTTAATTAAGGTAAGCGGTGTCATTTATGATGAGAAAAATCAGCCTCTGCCTAAAGTAAGCATTACCTTGGTAGGCTTATCTGGAAGTACCGTAAGTGATGAACAAGGAAAATACACTATCCAATCACGTTTGTCTAATTTCAGTTTGCGATTTAAGCTGATAGGTTATCAAACAGAAACCATTAAGTTTAGTGAGCAAAAAGGTGCGGACGTTAAAAAAGATATTTTCCTGAAACCTGATGTGAAAGAGCTTAAAGGGGTGAAAATTACGGGGAAGCAAAACCAGCTCAATAATGCGCAAAGTATCAATGTTACTGATTTGGCAAGCTTGCCTACAGTTTCTATGAATTTTGAAGCTATTTTGAAAACTTTGCCAGGGGTTTCTACCAACAATGAATTAAGCTCACAATACAGCGTACGCGGTGGTAACTTCGACGAAAACCTGATTTACGTTAACGACATTGAAATTAACAGACCTATTTTAATTAGAAATGGACAACAGGAAGGCTTGAGTTTTATCAACCCTGATTTCGTAAGTAGGGCACGCTTTTCGGCAGGTGGCTTTAATGCCAGATATAACGACAAACTTTCATCGGTGCTGGATGTAAGATACGACAAGCCAGACAGCAATGAGTATATATTGACGGCTGGTTTAATGGGTTTTTCGGCCACGGCTAAAGCCAATTTAAAAAACAGTCATTTGCTATTTGGTTTCAGGAGAAAGGATAATCGGAATGTATTGGGAACGCAAGATCAAAAAGGTAACTATCGTCCTAATTTTAATGATTTTCAAGCCCTTTACCAATATAATTTTAGCCAAAAGTTTAGCATTAATACCCTGCTAAATTTTAATTCTGGAAGTTTTAAGCTCGTTCCGCAAAGTAGGGAAACGCAGTTTGGTACCATTACCACGCCCATGCGCTTAAAGGTAGATTATGAAGGGCAGGAAATTGACGATTATTACACTTATGGAGGCGCAGTAACGGCTTTGTTCAATCCTAATAAAGATGTATCTATCAAGTGGATTAACAGTTATTTCGAAATTAAGGAAAGAGAGCGTTTTGATATCGATGGTAACTATGTTTTTGAAGAAGTGGATAATGACTATGCAGGTGGTGATTTTGGGCCAATCCGTAAAAATAGAGGCTTAGGTAATCAATACAGCTATGCCCGAAACACGTTAAATTCAAGTACAACAAGTACTGAACTTAAGGTAGAGCAACGCGTAGGTAAGCACGATTTTACCTATGGCGCACGATTTGAACAATCGAAATATGTAGATAGAATTAACGAATACAGTTATCTTGATTCGGCAGGATATATTTTGCCAGCCAATACCAATTCGTTTACTTTTGAGGATGCTATTTTTAGCAACAACCATTTAAAAATCAATACCATTTCTGGTTATTTGCAAGACAATTATGCCATTTCTTCGAAAACGGATATACAGTTTGGTTTGAGAGCGAGTTACAATGATTTAAGTAGCGAATTATTGTTGAGTCCTCGATTGTTGATGTTGTATCGTCTAGATGAGCAAAAACTTTGGCGATTTACAGCAGGTATTTACCGTCAGGCACCAAGTTATAGAAGTATTAGAGACTTGGATGGTTCGCTAAATCTCGACCAAAAAGCTCAACGTTCCTATAATGTATCGGCAGGTTACGATTTCGCCTTTAATGGATTGGGTACACGTTTGAAGTTTACTTCGGAGATTTATTACAAGTATGCAGATAGGATGATTCCTTATACCATTGATAACGTAAGGATCAAATATTTGGCAACAAGCACTGCCAAAGGTCATACTTATGGAGCAGATTTTTCATTAGGTGGTGAGCTGGTAAAGGATTTGATGTCGTTTTTTAGGGTTTCAATCTTAGGCGCTAACCAAGATGTGATTAACGACAGTTATGTAACTAAGGATGCTAATGGGAAAAACCAAACCATTTACCCTGGTTATTTGAAAAGACCAACAGACCAAAAAGTAAATTTCTCGATGTTTTTTCAAGACAGATTATTCAAAAGTCCTACCTACAAAGTGCACCTTAATTTGCTATATGGTTCCAGATTGCCTATTGGAGCCCCTCAAATTAAAACTTATACTGATGATTTCAGTATTCCAGCATATCGCAGGGTAGATATTGGTTTTTCTAATGATTTTTTGGATGCCGGTTCAAAAAGAAAGCCTCAATTTTTAAGCAAATATTTTAATTCAGTAATTGCCTATGTAGAGGTTTTCAACTTGCTGAATATCAATAATACAGTGTCTTATCTCTGGCTAAAAGATGTGAATAATGTCAATTACGCCATTCCTAATTATTTAACGGGCAGACAATTAAACTTTAAGCTCATCTTTAAGATAAAAGGTAGCTAACTGAGGTTAATATGCTATTACTTTAGGTTAATATACGAGTAGTATTTTTGTCTTTTTCTCAAACGTTTGTCATGTTGATTATTTGGTTGATAAAAAACCTAAATAATTAGTGTCAAAATGTTAATTTTACGAGCAATAAAAAACAGAAAAAATGAGACATAATTTTGGAGCTGGTCCTTGTATTTTACCGCAGGAAGTTTTTAAGCAAGCTTCTAGCGCAGTACTTGATTTTAAAGACGGTTTATCAATTCTAGAAATCTCCCATCGCTCACCTGAATTTGAGGCAGTGGTTGAGGAGACAGTAAGATTGGTGAAGGAGCTTTTAAATGTTCCTTCCGGATATTCCGTACTGTTGTTGCAAGGAGGAGCAAGCCTACAATTTTCAATGGTGCCCATGAACTTATTGCCTGAGGGCAAAAGCGCCGCCTATCTAGATTCGGGTGTTTGGGCAAGTAAAGCAATCAAGGAAGTTAAATATTTCGGTAAGGCTAATGTTGTAGCATCCTCAAAAGACTCCAATTATACCTCTATTCCTAAAGACTTCGAAATTCCAGCAGATAGTGCTTATTTCCACTATACTTCTAACAACACTATTTATGGTACTGAACTGTTTGATTTACCTGCAACTAAAGTGCCTGTAGTTTGCGACATGTCGTCGGATATTATGAGTCGTGTAATTGATGTTTCTAAATATGACCTGATTTATGCTGGAGCGCAAAAAAATATCGGCCCTGCCGGTTTAACCGTAGTAATTGTAAAAGACGAGATTTTAGGAAAAACAGATAGAGCTATTCCTTCTATGTTAGATTATAAATCTCATATTGATGGCGGTTCAATGTACAACACACCTCCTGTATTTTCTATCTACACCGCGATGTTAAACCTACGTTGGTTGAAATCAAAAGGTGGTATTGCAGAAATTGAGAAAGAAAATATTGCAAAGGCGAAAGCTTTATATACAGAAATTGATAGGAATCCTTTATTTAAAGGGACTTGTGCTGTAGAAGACCGTTCACGCATGAACATTTGTTTTGTAATGGAAGATCCTGAGTTAGAAAAGCCTTTTGCCAAATATGCTGATGAAAATGGTTTCGAAGGCTTAAAAGGACACAGGAGTGTAGGTGGTTTCAGAGCATCTATGTACAATGCCCTTCCAATTACCAGCGTACATGCGCTAATCGATTTAATGCAAAGTTTCGAAGAAAAACACAAAAAATAAGAAATGGCTAGAATACTTGCCAATGATGGCATAGATCCAATAGGAAAGAAATTATTAGAAGATGCTGGGTTTACTGTAGATACACAAACAGTGCCTCAAGACCAATTAGTAGCAGCGTTACAAAATTATGATGGCTTAACCGTTAGAAGCGCTACTAAAGTTAGAAAAGAACTGATTGATGCTTGCCCTAACCTTAAATTAATAGGTAGAGGTGGTGTTGGTATGGATAATATCGACGTAGAATATGCAAGATCAAAAGGAATTACGGTAGTGAACACACCTGCTGCTTCATCGTTATCTGTAGCGGAGTTGGTGTTCTCCCACTTATTTACTGGTGTGCGCTTCTTGCAAGATGCTAACCGTAAAATGCCTGTAGAGGGAAATACCAAATTCAACGATTTGAAAAAAGCTTATGCTAAAGGTGTTGAATTGAGAGGTAAAACCATTGGTATTATTGGTTTTGGTAGAATTGGAAGAGAAACTGCAGCGGTGGCTTTAGGCTTAGGCATGAATGTGTTGGCTTATGATTTATTCCCTTTTAGTGGTAACATTACTTTGAATCTAACTTTAGGGATTAAAGTTGAAATCCCAGTAACAACCGTCAGTTTGGAAGAAGTAATTGCCAATAGTGATTTTATCTCTTTACATACTCCATTTGCTGATAAGCCAATTTTAGGTGCAGCTGAATTTGCAGCCATGAAAAATGGGGTAGGTGTAGTGAACTGTTCACGTGGTGGAACTATCGACGAAGCAGCTTTAATTGAAGCTTTAAATTCAGGTAAGGTTTCTTTTGCAGGTTTAGATGTTTTTGATAACGAGCCTACACCATCTGCAGAGATTTTGTCACACCCTAAAATCTCGTTGACTCCTCACATTGGTGCTTCAACTAACGAAGCGCAAGAACGTATCGGTACGGAGTTGGCTAATTTGATCATCGATCATTTTAAAGGTTAATTTCCGATAAACTTATCATATAGAAAGCCCGAGATTTTAATCTCGGGCTTTTTTACTTTTATACGGACTGTCATTGCCGTTGATAATGCGTCGGTGTGGGTTAAGTTCATAGTTGCATCCATAACCCGTCATTTCGACCGTAGCGTAGCGAGTGGAGAAATCTTTGAATATGCCATTGTCAATCGAAAGATTTACTTCGTAGCGCTTCGCGGGTCTCCATAAGATCGAAATGACTTACTTCATCGAATTAGTAAGTGCCCAATACCTAAAACCTAGCACTGCCTTTTGAAAGGTACTTAATCTCATTGGATCTTTTTGATAATAAGATGGTAGCACCAGTTTATTTAACTTCACCAATGCCTTAAAAAACGCTCTCTTCATATCATAAAACTTTGATGCCGCTTTGAGGCTCTTTTGCCTTCATCAGTTTGTTCTTTCTGTAGATAATAAAAAACAACACTGCTGACATCACAACAAAAAGAACTAGCAAAAGTTGTAGGTAATTGATGTTTTTACTTATTTTTTGGTTGTATTCTAACAATTCATCATTCTTTACCTGTAAATCCCTAATGGTTTTTTTATAACTGTCAATGCGCAACTGACTGTTATCGACATTTGATTTTACCTGTTGAAATTGCAAGTCTTTGTAATCTAGCAATACCTTCAATTCAGTGAAGATGTTGTTGTCATTGAGAGTAATCTGTCTCAAAATCTCATTGGAGTTTTTGATATCCCTTTTCGTTTGGAAACCAAAAATACCTGTACGAGCATTAAGACTTTCATCATATTGGCCAAAGCGAGCGCTTCGTTCAGCTAACATGGCATTAATTTTATTTCTTTGCAGTTCATAAGCAGAACTATCTTGCGCAAAAGTTACGCTCATCAAACTTTCCAATAAGAGCGTAAAAAGAATGGCTTTTCTAATCATCGTTAAAACTTTAAATAGTATCCAACAAACTCCATGCCTCAGCTTTCTTTACAAAATGAGGTTTTACTTGTGCCCATGTACGTTTGAACAAATCAGATTGCCGATAGTTTTCTAGGGCATCCGCATTTTTCCATTTGCTGATGGTGAAAAATACGTTCTTGTACGTTTCGTGTTGTAGCAAATCAACACCCATACATCCTTCAAAACTTGCAATTTGAATGTTAACCTGTGTAAATAACTGTTTGAAGTCTTCTACGAATGCTTCAGAAAACTCCAATTTAACAAGTCTGGTCATCATAAAAAAGATGGTTTATGGATGGAATTCTACTCTTACTATATCATTAAGATGTAAACCTAATAAACCGCTAGCTTTACCTTTGTTAATTGCAATTTCCAAATGATTACTAATGCCAAATAGGCAGAGTTTCTCACCTTCAGGAACTTCGTTGTAATGCCAGCTCAGCTGGGTAATGGTTTCACTTTTTCTAAAATAAAGGGTAAAGTCTCTATTACGCTGTACTTTGGTAAATAAATCTTTGGTAATGTTAGTGATTACATTGCTGAACCTATCGATAAAAATTACACTTCCTCTGATGATATCTCGCTCAATCACGGGATGCAATAACATTCTTTGTTCAATGTCGTCAGCAGGAAGGCCAATTTCTTTTAGCTTACCACCCTTAGCCAAATGCACAGCAGCTTTTACCAAAATGTCAACCAATGGAAAGTGCAAGAATTTCAGATCCTGCATAATGTTAAGTTCCACCAGTTCATCTGGCTTATCCTCAAAAAGCAACGAAAAAATGCCATTGTCTGCACCTACAAAATAATGGTCTTTGTAACGCAGGGCAATATATTTGGTATTCTCGTTAAATACCGAATCGATACCAATTAGATGTACCGTATTTTTTGGAAAATAGATATAGGCATTTTTAAGAACAAAAGCAGCATACGAAATGTTGAAAGCAGGTACTTCGTGCGTGATGTCTATAACATTAACGCTTGGTAGGATATTCAGGATACTGCCTTTAAGCGCAGCCTGATAAAAATCCTTCGAACCCAAATCTGTCGTTAATGTGATTATAGCCATTAAAAATTAAATATTTATGCTTATTCTTGCGTATAGGCAAATTGCCTACAAATATTCAATTTTTAAATCGAATTACACAGGGCGTAACTAAAAAAACAATATTTTGAGCGAAATAAAATTGATACTGGAAACTACCGATCAGATACAATTCTGGGGGGCGAATAATGAACATTACGAGCAAATAAAAGCTGCTTTTCCAAAGCTGAAAATTGTGGCTAGAGGCAATGAAGTGAAGGCTTTAGGTGATGAGGCTGAGCTTAAATTGTTTGAGCAAAAAATTAATGCTTTGGTTGCTCATTTAGATAAATTTGGTACGTTGACCAACAACGATGTGGATGGCATATTGGGTTCTAAAAAAAATATTGAGAATACCGCAGAAGCAGCTACTGGCACTCCTGTGAGTAGTGGTGAAGTAATTGTTTATGGAAACCATGGCTTAATGGTAAAAGCCCGTACGGCCAACCAACGCAAAATGGTAGATAGCATTAATAAAAATGATGTGCTGTTTGCTATTGGGCCTGCAGGTACCGGTAAAACCTACACAGCGGTTGCCCTGGCAGTAAGGGCTTTGAAAAACAAAGAAATTAAACGAATTATTTTAACCAGACCTGCGGTAGAAGCAGGGGAGAGTTTAGGGTTTTTACCTGGTGATCTGAAAGAGAAAGTGGATCCGTATTTGCGTCCGTTATATGATGCACTTGATGATATGATTCCTGCGGAAAAGCTAAAGATCTATTTGGAGAACAGGACCATCGAAGTAGCGCCGTTGGCCTTTATGCGAGGTCGTACATTGGACAACTGTTTTGTGATTTTGGATGAGGCGCAGAACTCTACCGATTTGCAGTTGAAGATGTTCCTTACCCGTATGGGACCAACTGCCAAGTTTATTGTTACAGGCGACGTTACCCAAATCGACTTGCCCAAAAAAGCACAATCTGGCTTACACAATGCCCTTCGTATTTTGGGTGATATTAAAGGAATTGATATTATTTATTTAAGCGGTGAAGACGTGGTGCGCCATAAATTGGTGAAGCAAATCCTAAAAGCTTACGGAGATATTCAGTAATAGTGGCTAGTTGTTAGTGACTAGTGATGGCATATGGTTTAAAAATAGGTCCGAAGATGAAATTTTATGATTCTCTCTTCGGACTTTTTTATTAACCTAAGTTGGCTGCTCAACTTTCGGACTTTCCCGACTTTTTTACTATTTTTATGCCCTCATGAAAGCAGTAAAAGAAACCCAATTTACCTTCCCAAAACAAAGTAGTTTTTATAAAGGAAAAGTACGTGATGTGTACACTATTGATAACCAGTTGATGGCAATGGTAGTAACCGATAGAATTTCAGCATTTGATGTGGTATTACCAGAAGCCATTCCTTATAAAGGTCAAGTGTTGAACCAAATTGCTGCTAAATTTTTGTCGGCAACCAAAGATATTGTGCCTAATTGGGTATTGGCTACCCCAGATGAAATGGTGACCATTGGCCGTATTTGCGAACCATTTAAGGTTGAAATGGTGATCAGAGGATATCTGGCTGGCCATGCCGCACGCGAATATGCGTTGGGAAAACGTCAGGTTTGTGGTGTTGCTTTACCAGATGGTTTAAAAGAAAACGACAAGCTTCCTGAACCTATCATTACACCAACTACTAAAGCTGCTGTAGGGCATGATGAAGATATCTCAAGAGAAGATATTTTGGCAAAAGGCATTGTTTCATTAGCAGATTATGAAAAGCTAGAGAAATACACTCGTGCCTTATACCAAAGAGGTGTAGAAATGGCTGCCGAAAGAGGACTGATTTTAGTGGATACCAAATATGAATTTGGCAAAGTTGGAGATGATATCTATTTAATTGATGAAATTCACACTCCAGACTCTTCTCGATACTTTTATGCTGAAGGTTATGCAGAAAGACAAGCAAATAATGAACCTCAAAAGCAGCTTTCCAAAGAGTTTGTTCGTAAATGGTTAATAGAGAATGGTTTTCAAGGTAAAGATGGACAAGTAGTTCCTGTAATGACCGAAGAAATTGTAGAATCCATTTCAGAACGCTATATTGAGCTTTATGAGCAGATTACCGGAGAGAAATTTGTGAAAAATCCTTCTGAGAATATTCTGGATAGGATAGAAGCAAATACTAAAGTAGCAGTTGAGAAATTATTGAACCTATAGATTAGGTAATAAGTATTACGTTGTAAGTTTTAAGCTTGGTTTCTAAACAATTAACCAACTGAAAAACCAAACAACCAAAAACCAAAAAATATGAAATTTAGTGTAGATAAGCACGAGAAATATGTAGTGTTGAAATTAGAGGAGCCTAAATTCACTAATGATAACGCCCCAGCTTTAAAATCGGAATTTGTTCTTTTAAATACAGAAGGCTATCGCAATATTGTATTAGACTTATCGGCCGTTAAAGAATGTAACGATGCGCAAGATTTAAGCTCTTTATTGGCTGGTGATAGACTTTGTAAAGCTGCCGATGGCGTTTTTATTGTATGCGGTGTGAATAAAAGTATTGCACAAATTATCCAAATGTCAAACCTTCATCAGTCTGTTACGTTTGTTAATAAGCTAGACGAAGCAACGGATCTCATCTTCATGGAAGAGATTGAGAAAGAACTTCGCGGTGGAGTAGACAAAGGGTAAAATTATTGAATGAAATTTGAAGTAACGATCTTAGGAAGTAGTTCGGCAACGCCAATTTATAACCGAAATCCAACAGCGCAATTATTAAATTGTAATGAACGCTTTTATTTGATTGACTGTGGAGAGGGTACTCAACAGCAATTGATACGCTATGGTTTTAAGGCTTCAAAAATCGATTTTATTTTCATCAGCCATTTGCACGGTGATCATTTTTTTGGTTTGGTAGGGCTATTGTCTAGTTTACATCTTAACGGACGTTCAAAACCACTGCATTTATTTGCTCCCCCTGCGCTTAAAGAAATACTGGAATTGCAGTTTCTTCATTCCGATACGCATTTACGGTATCCAATAAACTTTTATCCAATAGATCCTTCTAAACCAGAAGTGATATTCAAGAATAATGATGTTGTGGTTGAAACAATTATATTGAACCACCGAATTCCATGTACAGGCTTTAAGTTTACAGAGAAAAAGCGTTTAAGGAAGTTGATTGTAGAGAAGTTGGAGCAAGATGCCATTCCGGTAGAATACTATACGATGTTAAAACGTAGTGTGAATATTGATTTACCAGACGGAAGGAAAATCAATTATCTGGATTACACTATTGACTCTGCGACACCAAAAGTATATTGCTACTGCTCAGATACAATGTATGATGAGCGTTATTTTGAACAAATTAGAGGTGCTGATACGCTTTATCACGAAGCTACCTTTATGCACGACATGTTGGAACGTGCCTTGGAAACACACCACACTACCGCACAACAAGCAGCTGAAATCGCAAATAAGGTAGGTGCTAGGAAATTACTGATTGGCCATTTTTCATCCAGATATAAAACACTTGAAGGATTATTAGAGGAAGCCCAAGCCGGTTTTGAAAATACAGTTTTGGCGATAGAAGGTAAGACTTTCGAAATATAGGTTGTTTCTCGTGCCTACCACTCGTCATTTCGACCTTGTGGAGAAATCTAATAGATGTATTTATATGAGACTTAAAATTTTAAAGTCTATAAAATTGCTTAAATACGCCATCTTAGCGTAACGTCATGCTGAATTTATTTCAGCATCTTTCTGGTGATGAAATTATTTGAGAGCTTATAATAGTTTATAAATAATCATTTATGCTTAAAATTAGTTAAGTAAAAATTGATTTGAAGTACAGATTTTGTCGACTTATTAAGTTTTGAAGGGTGCAAGCCTTCATTTTAGGCTTGAAAACAATGGAGTGGACAATTAAAGTTAAACTTCATGTGAGTTTTGCTTCTCGTGTCATAACACATATCGCTAGATTTCTCGACTCATTGCTCTCCGCTCGAAATGACGATATAGCCCATAAAAAAAGCGAAGAACTATTGAAAATTCTTCGCTTGTCATATTGAGGTTCTGTCTGTTATTTATCTTTCTTATTTCCGCCACCAAATACCGAGAAATGAACGTAACGTTTAGGATTGGCTTTTAAGTCAATCATTAAAGCATCTAAGTTTTTAGAAGCATTAGTAAGGTTATCGTACATCTGTCTATCATTTAACAAAGCACCCAAAGTGCCTTTTCCATTTTTAAGATCATTAATCATCCCCTGCAAATCGGCCATTGCCTTATTGGCATTTTTTACGGTTTCTTCAAAATTTACTGCTGCAACCTTATCTGTCATGGTATTCAGGTTCTTCATTACAGCATCAATTCTGGCACCATTGTTTTTAAAGTTTGCGGTAATCGCTTCAACATTTGATAAAATTGCCGAAAGCTTAGAACTTTCAGAACCAACCAAAGCATCAACTTTTTTTGAAGTAGACTCTAATGAAGTTAAAGTACCTGCAATACTGGTAAAGCTACGGTCGATATTTTTCTGAAGATTAGGATTTAAAATAGTATTGATGCTTGAAAGAATGGAATCCATTTTGGTGATGATCAATTCCGCTTTCTTTTGCACTGGTTGAAAAGTTTCCATCAAACCTTTTTCCACATTAGTTTGTAGGTAATCACCATCTTGAGCGAAATTTTTATCGTTACCCAGTGTCAATATAATGGCTTTACTACCTAAAAGGTCGGTGCCTTCTAAACGAGCGATAGTGTTTTTAGGAATTTCATATTTTCCGTTAATCTTTAAAGTAGCTTGAATAGTAGCATCTGGTTGTAGCTCCAACGCTGCCACTCTACCAATTTGATAGCCATTGATCAATACAGGCTTAGATACTGTTAATCCATCTACATGGGTATATTTGGCGTAAAGGATTGTCTCGTTAGAAAATATGCTATTTCCTTTTAAAAAGTTGTAGCCTATAATAAGCAGGGCAATAGCAAATGCCGCTAAAATGCCTACTTTGGTTTCGTTCTTTATTTTCATTGATGTTGTAGCGATTTTATTGATGGTTTTCTATGTAGTTTAGTCATATCAATGAGCTCGCAGGCTCGCTTGGTTTGTTAATTTTCTACTTCTTTTTTGTATTGCTTAATTGCATTTACAATAGCCGTTACAATTTCTTCTTGTCCTTCCTCAGAGTTGATGTATTTCTCTTCTTCAGGATTGGAGATAAAGCCTATCTCGGTTAGTACCGATGGCATTGCCGCCCTTTGTAATATCAGTAATCCTTGCTCTTTAACACCTCTGTTCACTCTTTTGTTTACTTCGGTATAATTTTTTTGGATATAACTAGCCAAAGCTAAGCTTTTTGAACGGTAAAGTGATTTATAAAGTGATAATAAGATGATCTCTTCAGGGTCAGTAGGGTCGTAGGTGCCATGTTTCTTAAAGTTTTTATCTTTAATGATCTCCTCATTTTCTTTTAAGCCTGCATCCATTTCATTGATACGCCTGTAAGCTCCCACAAAAGTTTCTGTGCCTTTGGTATAATTGTTTCCTTTCGGCATAGAATTACAGTGGATAGATATAAATAGGTCGGCTTTGGCATCATTAGCAATTTCGGCTCTGCGATACCAATCAACATCTACGTCTGTTTTCCGAGTTTGTATTACCTTAATATGTGGTAATTCTTCTTGAAGTTTAAGCCCCAATTTCAGTGCAACTTTTAAGGCTACATCTTTTTCCCAAGAAAAAGAGCCCTTAGCTCCTGGTTTTACTCCTCCGTGACCTGCGTCTATTACAATGGTCTTTATTTTATATCCTTGAGCATTTGCATTTAAAAATGAGAAAGCGAAAAGTAAAAAAGTGAGGGATAAAAATAGGTTTCTTGGTCGCATTTAGTTGTGTTTTCTGCAAAAATACAAAATATTAAATTTCTACGCTTGCTTTATAAGCTTGAATAGCTTTTAATAGGCAATTGGCTATTTCTGCTTGGCCAGCTTCAGAGTTCATATAATCTTCCTCATTAGGGTTGGATATAAATCCAATTTCAGTAAGTACGGCTGGCATGCCCGCTCTTGCTAAAACCGCCAAACTTTTTTCTTGAACACCTCTATTGATTCTTCCAACAGCTACATATTGATCTTGAATATACTTCGCAAACTTTAGGCTTTGTGTCCTAAAAGTGTTTTTCATTAACGATAAGATAATGGCGCTTTCTGGATCGCTAGTATCAAAGCCCTCGTAATTTTCCTTATAGTTTTCTTCTAAGAATATAGCAGCATTTTCCCTCTTAATGGCTTCGTCCTGTTCGTCTATCCGTCCGCTACCTGATACGAATGTCTCTGTACCTCTTGTAGACGTACTTTTTACATATTTGGTTTTATAAATGGGAACCTTCTTGCCTTTTTTACGTGTATATCCACTAATGTATCTTTGGGGATACACGGGCATGTCATTACAATGAATAGATATGAACAGATCTGCCTTTTCATTATTGGCCAACCCAATTCTCTCATAAAGAGGAATGAAGACATCTTCGGTACGTGTATAAACAACCTTTACATCCTTCATGTTTTCTTCAATCAGTTTTCCTAAGCGCAAAGCTGTTTTCAAGGCTACATCTTTTTCTGTAGAATAGCTCCCTCTGGTCATCCCATCTTTTCCGCCATGACCAGCATCTAATACAATTGTTTTAATTTTATATTGTTGCGCAAATAGTTGATTATCAATATTTAATAATGATAAAATGGAAATTAATAAGATCAATATTTCTTTTGCTCTGTTCAATGGTATATTTTTCATTAATTTTGAACGTTTTGTGGTAAAGATTATTGCAAAATAAACATTCAAGCACAAATTTGAAACTTTTACAGACACTCATTTTTTCATTTTTTTTAGTGTTGTTGGCCATAGCGGCTGATACTAAAGTTTTTGCATCAACTTCTGTCTCGTTTTTTCAGACCAAACCCCAACAGTTAGATACTCCTAAAAGGGATACTACCCGAAAGGTGATGAAAAAAAGTAGCCTTGATTCCAAGCTGGAATACTACGCAAAAGACTCGGCGGTGGTAGATAAAAAAAATGAAGTTCAATACCTATATGGCGGGGCTCGTGTTAAGTACGAGGGACTAGAATTGGATGCAGATTTTATCCGTTTTGATAATAAAAGCAAGATTGTTTTTGCCAGAGGAAGTACCAATGATAAAGGGAAGTATTACGGCCGTCCGATTTTCAAAACCGAAGGACAGGGGTCGTCAATGGCCGATTCATTGACCTATAATCTCAATGCCAAAAATGGGGTAGTGCATGGTGTTTTTACCGAGCAGGAGGGAGGTTTTTTCTCTGGAGGAAAAACAAAGATGCAGCCTGATAATGAATTTCACGTTCATGGTACTACCTATAGTACCTGTAACTTGCCACATCCACACTTTGGTATCTTTATCACTAAAGGTATTGCTACAGAAAAACATATCATTACTGGGCCGGTTTATATGAAGTTTGAAGATATCCCCATGCCGTTGGGCTTACCTTTTGCTTTCTTCCCAAAACCAAATAAAAAAGCATCTGGTTTTATTTTACCTACCCCTGGAGAAGATGCAACCAAAGGATTTTCGTTATTGGGAGGTGGTTATTATATGGCCTTTAATGATTATATGGATGCTCGTTTGGTGACCAATATATACACCAATGGTTCTTATGACCTTAATCTAGTATCAAACTA
Organism: Pedobacter sp.; assembly: GCF_039594775.1. Taxonomy (GTDB): domain Bacteria; phylum Bacteroidota; class Bacteroidia; order Sphingobacteriales; family Sphingobacteriaceae; genus Pedobacter. The sequence goes on from NZ_JBCNMT010000007.1 coordinate 92,236, forward strand.
TACGAAACGTTATAAGTATAACGGAAATATCAATTTAACCTATTCAAGTACCCGTAATGGTTTAGAGGGAACACCTGAATATGCGCCCATAAAAACAATTATGTTGGGTTGGACGCATAGCCAATCGGCAAATGCGAGGCCAGGTACTACATTTAGTGCCTCGGTAAATGCAGGTTCCAGCAGGCATAACGCAGTAACGGCGGGTAACGGTAGTTATGATCCCAATAGATTTTTACAAAATACCATGAGCTCCAGTATTGCTTATGGAAGAGTTTTTGGCGATGGCTTATTCAACTTTACTTCAGCTTTAACACATAGCCAACAAACACAAAATAGAAGTATTAGTTTAACTTTGCCAGACGTTAGTTTAAATATGACTACCATTAGCCCTTTCGATTCTAAAAAAAGGGTTGGAGAAGCTAAATGGTATCAAAAACTAACTGTTGGTTATAGTATGACTGCTTACAATAGGGTTAGCACTACGGAAGATGTTCTATTTTCAAAAAGCGGATTGAATAGTTTCACAAATAGTGTTTCCCATAATGTTCCCATTTCCTTACCCTTTACCTTGTTTAAGTATTTGAACTTTTCATCCAGTATGAATTATAATGAAAAATGGGATTTCAAAACTTTGGAAAATAGATATATCCGTACTGCTACAGGTTATGAAGTGCGTTCGGATACGGTAAATGGTTTCAAAAGGGGCGCACAATATAGTTTAAGTACTTCCATGTCGACCAAAATTTATGGAATCAAGCAATTTAGGGGTAATGGTAGTATTAGGGCCATGCGCCACGTAATGACCCCTAGTATTGGTTTTAGTTATGCTCCTGGTTTTGCAGCCGAAAAATTTGGATATTACAAAACAGCAGAATTTTATTCTGATGATATCAGGCCTGGGATGAGTAAGCCAACGGGCGAAATTGTAAAAGATCAATACGGGAAACCACTTTTATATTCAGTTTTTATGGGTGGAGGTCCGCCACAATTTAGAAGTGGTAGTGTTAATTTTTCCATGGACAACAACGTAGAGTTAAAAGTAAGAAACCGTAAAGATACTACCGGGACGGGAGAGCGTAAATTGGCTGTTCTGCAAGGTTTGTCATTCAACACTAGCTACGATCTTTTTAGACAAAATAAAAAAATGTCCAATATCGGTTTTAGTGGTCGTTCACAGTTTACCGAAAAATTAGGAATTAACTTTAGTGGTGCATTTAGTCCATATTTGGTAGATTTAGTACCTTATACGTCTGGGACTGGAAGCAGCGCTACTACCACCTACTCTTATCAGGAAATTGATAGATACGTATGGAAGGATGGTAAGCTCCCTAGGTTAACCACTTTTACCTTTTCTTTCGACTATAGCTTAAATCCTGAGGCGTTTAAAAAACGTAATGAAAATTTGGATAAGCTTAACAATCAAAATCCGACAGTAAATAGAACTCAAGAACAGATAGAGGCATTGAATGCAGTGAGCAGAGATCCAAATGCTTTTGTTGATTTTAATATTCCTTGGAACTTTTCTTTTGCTTATAGTTTCAATTACAATAATCCATTAGGTAGGCCAGAAACCAGAAGTATTACCAATACGCTAAATTTTAGTGGCGACTTTAACCTTACGCCAAAGTGGAAAATCCAGTACACTTCGGGCTACGACTTTAAGGCTAAGAATTTATCCCAAACCTCATTTTCTATTTATAGAGATTTGCATTGCTGGGATATGAGTGCAAGCTGGATTCCTTTTGGAGCATACCAAAGTTATTCAATAGACATTAGAGTGCGAGCTTCTGTATTGCAAGATTTGAAACTAAGCAAGCGTAAAGGATTCTGGACAAGATATTAGGGGCAACCTCGTAAACCTAAAAATAAAAAAGGTGTTAGCAGAAATTATAACCATAGGCGATGAAATCCTTATCGGCCAAATTGTAGATACGAATTCTGCCTGGATGGCAGCGGAGCTGAATAAAATTGGGGTGAGAGTAAAACAAATCACTTCTATTTCAGATGAAGCGCAGCATATTGTACAGGCTCTAGACGAAGCCCAAAGTCGTGCCGATATTATTTTAATTACTGGCGGTTTAGGCCCTACTAAGGACGATGTCACCAAACTAACCCTAGCTAAATATTTCAATATGCCTTTGAGGCTTGATGAAGATACTTTAGCGCATGTAAAGGATTTCTTTGTAAAGCTAAATAGGCCAATGATTGAGGCCAACATTAAACAAGCTGAAGTACCCGATGGTTGTACTGTAATTAAAAACAAAAACGGTACAGCACCCTGCATGTGGTTTGAGCATCAAGGAAAAATAATCGTTTCGATGCCCGGAGTGCCTTTTGAAATGAAATATTTGATGGAGGAAGAAATCATTCCAAGGATTAGGGAGAGATTTAAAATGCCTTTTATTTTTCATCAGAATATTTTAACGGCTGGTTTAGGCGAATCTTTTTTGGCGGAGCAAATTGCCGATATTGAAGATGCTTTACCATCCTACATCAAGTTGGCTTATTTGCCAAAACTTGGGCAGGTAAGATTAAGGTTAAGTGCTTCAGGTACCAATGAAGCTCAAATTCTTGCAGATATTGCCCATTATACCAAACAAATTGTTGAAAGGGTTGAGAAGTACGTGGTACTCACCGAAGATTTACCTTTTGAAAAGGCTATCCTTAATTTGATGGATAAATATCACTTGACACTTTCGCTTGCGGAGAGTTGTACAGGGGGCTATGTTTCCCATTTGTTCACGCAACATCCGGGTTCGTCTTCGGTGTTTCAAGGGGGAGCAGTAACTTATTCAAATAATTTAAAGCAATTGGTATTGGGGGTAAGTGCAGCTACTTTAGCTTCCTTTGGAGCAGTAAGTGAACAAACGGCTAAAGAAATGGCACAGGGAGCCATTAGCAATTTTAAAACTGATTATGCCATATCCATTACTGGGATAGCTGGACCAGATGGTGGAACGCCAGAAAAACCAGTAGGAACGGTGTGGATTGCAGTGGCGAGTAAAACAGAAGTGAAAGCTAAAATGTTTAAATTCGCCAGCCAACGTTTTCAGAATATTGAACGTTCGGCAATGGCAGCCCTAATGTTGCTGTTTTTGCAGTTGAAACAAGATTTGAATGTAAAGCATTAAAAAACGTATTTTTGGCGCAAACCAAATTACATAAACTTATAAAAATATGGCCCGATACGAATTGTTATTACCGAAAATGGGTGAGAGCGTTGCCGAAGCAACCATTATTAAATGGACTAAGCAACCTGGCGACCATATCAACTTAGATGATACCATTCTGGAAATTGCTACAGATAAGGTTGACTCTGAAGTGCCCTCTCCCGTGGAAGGAAAACTGGTAGAGCACTTTTTTAAAGTAGATGATGTGGTGCAAGTTGGTGCTGTAATCGCAATCATAGAAATAGAAGGAGCTAATGAGGTAGCAGAAAAAGTGGAGACGGTACTGTCTGAACCAGAACAAAAAGTAGCCGTCGAAACTGCAATTCCTGGCATTAGCCAATTACCAGCAGAAAGTGCCTCAGTAGCTGCCAATATTGATTTTAAAGCTTCTGATAGGTTTTATTCGCCTTTGGTGAAGAACATTGCAAAAGAAGAAGGGGTTTCTTTAGAAGAATTAGATACCATTAAAGGTTCCGGCGCCGATGGACGATTGACTAAAGAAGATCTTCTCAACTATATTAAAGCTAAAAAAGGTGGTGCTACAACAGTTGAAACTGCTGCTCCTGTAAAAGCACCAGTTCAAGAAGAAAAAGTAGCAAAACCTGCTCCTGTAGCTGCTAGTGTAAGTGGTGGCGATGAAATTATTGAAATGGATAGGATGCGTAAGTTGATTGCTGACCACATGGTCATGAGCAAGCACACATCTCCACACGTGACTTCATTTGTTGAAGCTGATGTGACCAATTTGGTATTATGGCGCAACAAAGTGAAAAAGATTTTCGAACAACGCGAAAATGAAAAAATTACTTTCACACCCATTTTTGTAGAAGCGGTAGCAAGAGCGATTAAAGATTTTCCAATGATTAACGTATCGGTAAACGGTACGCAAATTATCAAGAAGAAAGACATAAATATCGGTATGGCTGCAGCTTTGCCATCAGGTAATTTAATTGTTCCGGTAATTAAAAATGCAGATCAATTGAACTTGGTAGGTTTAACTAAGGCTGTAAATGATTTAGCAAATAGGGCTCGTGCTTCGAAACTAAAACCGGATGAAACACAAAACGGTACTTTTACCCTAACCAATGTTGGTTCGTTTGGTAATGTGATGGGTACACCAATTATTAACCAGCCACAGGTTGCTATTTTAGCGGTAGGTGCCATTAAAAAGAAACCTGCTGTTTTGGAAACGGAACACGGTGATGTGATTGCGATAAGACACATGATGTTCTTGTCACTGTCTTATGACCACAGAGTGGTAGATGGTGCCTTGGGAGGTTCATTTGTTCGTCGTGTGGCCGATTATTTAGAGAATTGGGATATCAATAGAGAAGTGTCTTAAATTGATATTGAACAATATATAAAAAGCTCCGCAAGTTTAATCTTGCGGAGCTTTTTGTTTTTTGCATCTTTAGTAGTTACAGTTATCGTATGCGTCATTTCGAAAGTAGTGGAGAAATCTTTGGACTGTATTTAGTGAGTTGTCTAAAGATTTCTCCGCTCGCTTCGCTACGGTCGAAATGACGACCGATTATTGTGTTTACGGAGGATATATTTTTTTTGCACCGCAACAACTTAGATAGACTGGATGGAAGTGAAAACCCCACAGCCAAGTGTAACGTAGGCGAGGAGTTGTAACGGACAGCCAGACTTTCGGAAGATAGTAGCAATGTTCCTGCTCTTCAAAAAAGATATTAAAGTTTCAAACTAAGGGAAAAAACAAAATGTCCTAAAAAGTAAAAGCCCAGACATCCATCTGGGCGTTTTACCATCAAAACAAAACAATATAAAAATTTAATTAACAAGTATTTCTTCTTCGGCAATTGCTTTTATGTCCTGTTCAGTGTAGATAATTCTTCCAGTTTGGGCGATAAAAACATCCTTATTCAAGAGTAGGTCTTTGTTTTCTAAAAGGCTCTTCAGGGTTACGTTGCCAATCACATATTTGTAATCGTGGCGAGAAAAACGTTCAGAAATATTTTCGATCTGAAGTTTTTCTACGGTGTACTCATGTTGGTAGCGTAAGTAAACCTCTAAGCTTACTCGGTCGGTATGAATCAATCCATTTTTTTGGTGATATTTTTTGTACTCATAGCGATAGTCGTAACGCAAAGCGGCAATATCTGAAAGTACGGCTGCACCCGTAGGGTGGCCTCCAGCACCTTTACCAAAGAAGAACTGTTTGTCGGCAAATGCCGCTTGTACGGTAACGCCATTGTATTCATTCTCTACGTTGTAAAGAAAATCGTCACTTTTTACAAATTTTGGCAATACGAAAGTGATCACCTGTTTAGTGCTGATTTTTCTGGTGGTGGGAACTAACTTAATCTTATAGTTCTTCTCTTTTGCATATTGGATATCAGCATCTGCGAGGTTTTGAATACCGATATTCAATATCTTATCAGGATTGATGAAAAGCCCGTAAGCGTGTGCGGTAGCAATGGTCAACTTAAACTTAGGGTCGTAGCCGCCCACGTCTAAAATTGGATTAGTTTCTGCAAAACCTAAATCCTGTGCTTCTTTCAAAGCAGAATCATAGCTTGCTCCTTCGTTAAATATTTTAGAAAGAATGTAGTTTGACGAGCCGTTGAAGATACCGCTAATGCCATGCAACAACTCATTGTCGTAATACTCTTCCAAGTTTCTGATGATTGGAATACTACCGCATACCGCACCTTCGTAAAGTAATGAAGTGCCGTGCTCTTCTTGTAGATATACTAATTCTTCTAAGTGATTGGCAATCATTTTTTTATTGGCAGATACCACGTGTTTCCCATTGCTAAGTGCTTTTTTGGTGATTTGATAAGCCGCATCAGCGTCGTCAATCAGTTCTACAATGGTATTGATTTCTGGATTGTCCAGTATTTCATCGTGCGAAGTGGTAAACAAATGCGCATCTAAAGTTCTTTTCTTTTCAGGGTTTTTGATGGCTATTTTTACGATTTCCAAGTTTAGATTTTGGGACTTGATGATGTCATGTAGACCTTGTCCAACCACACCAAATCCAAATAATCCTATTTTAAGTTTCTTGCTCATGTTTTATTGATGATTAAAATGATGAAAGGATTTCACCAATTTTATTTTACTTGTTTTTAATGATGTCTAGTCGTTTTTCACTTTCAACTTTTTCACTTTAGACTTTTAACTCTTTAGGCGATGTGTTGTAGCTTAATTATTTTTTTGTTTTTACTCTCTTTTAAAAAGTGTCCAATAATGTTGGTCAACTTATCTGTTTCTATTAAAAAGCCGTCGTGGCCGTAAGCGCATTTGATGCTGCTGAACTGTGCATCAGAAATGTGTTGAGCCAAAAACTGTTGTTCGGTAATAGGAAAGAGGATGTCGTTTTCGATACCTACCACCAAAGTATTTGCTTTTACCAACTTAAGGGCATCTACAATACTTTTTCTTCCACGCCCCACATTGTGGCTATCCATCGCTTTGCTCAAATACCAGTAGCTGTAGGCATTAAAGCGCTTGCAAAGTTTCTCTCCCTGATAGTTTTGATAAGAGGAAGCTCTAAAATCAGTCACTTTATCATTCACACTTTCTAATTGAGTTTCGTTGTACGCCTCGTAAGTTCTGTAAGACAATAAGGCAATGCTTCTGGCCGTCTTTAAACCTTTTAAACCACCATTAGGCTGATTGGCAAAAAATGTTCTGTCGGTAGCAATGGCCAAACGCTGACTTTCGTTAAAGGCAATTCCCCATGGAGAATGTGCGGCATTGGTAGCCACCAAAATCAGATTTTCAATTTCGGTTTTTCCTAAAATAGACCATTCCAAAGCTTGTTGACCACCTAATGAACCACCAATTAAAGTTTTCACTTGTTTGATTCCCAAATGGTCGGCCAGCAATTGATGGATGGCTGCCAAATCTCTGATAGAAAATTCTGGGAAAGCCAAATAATAAGGTTGGCCCGTTGTTGGGTTAATGCTTAATGGGTTGGTCGTACCATAATGTGAACCCAAAATATTTGCACAGATGATAAAGTGTTCTTCTGGATTAAATAGATTTTTGGTGCCAAACAGACCTTTCCACCAATCTAATACATCGGCATTAGCGGTTAAAGCATGGCACGCCCAAATCACATTGTCTTTATTGGCGTTTAGCGTACCGTAGGTTTGGTAGGCAATCTCCAAATTACGAAGCTTTTTCCCGCTTTCGAGCTTGAATATCTTTGGGTATTTATAGGTTAACGAATTACTCATTGTTGGGTTGTTGTGGTTGTGTTGTGGTTGTTAGTTCAAGGAAGCGAGAGCGTTTTCGAAGTCAGCTTTAATGTCGTCGATGTGCTCAATTCCTACCGAAACTCTTAATAGGTTTGGTGTAACTCCAGCGGCTAATTGCTCAGCATCACTTAATTGTTGGTGGGTGGTTGCAGAAGGCTGGATAATCAGCGTTTTTGCATCTCCAACATTGGCCAAATGGCTTACTAATTTCAGACTGTCTACTACTTTGGTTGCATTCTCTTTCACGCCTTTTACTTCAAAGCTTAGTACCGCTCCGAAGCCATTAGATAAATATTTTTTCGCGTTAGCATGATAAGGGCTGCTTTCTAAACCAGGATAATTTACCTTGGTAACTGCTGGATGGCTCTCTAACCATTTTGCTAATGCCAGTGCATTTTCTACGTGGCGTTGAACCCTTAATGATAGGGTTTCTAAACCTTGCAATAACAAGAACGAGTTGAAAGGTGATTGCGATGGACCAAAATCTCTTAGTCCTTCTACGCGAGCTCTAATGATAAATTGAATATTACCAAATGGACCGTTTTGTCCAAAAACGTCATTGAAAACTAGGCCATGATAGCCTTCAGAAGGTTCGGTAAATTGAGTGAACTTGCCATTGCCCCAGTTGTAGTTACCACCGTCAACAATTACACCGCCAATACTGGTGCCATGTCCGCCGATCCACTTAGTTGCCGATTCAACCACCACGTTAGCGCCGTGTTCCAAAGGTTTGAACAAGTAGCCAGCTGCACCAAAAGTGTTATCTACAATTAAAGGTAGGTCGTGTTTTTTTGCAATGGCCGCAATCTGGTCAAAATCAATGATGCTGAATGAAGGGTTGCCAATAGTTTCTACATAAATGGCTTTGGTGTTTTCATCAATTTTAGCTTCAAAATCTGATATATTATCTGCATCGGCAAATTTTACGGTGATGCCTAAACGTTTAAAAGCTACTTTGAATTGGTTATATGAGCCGCCGTATAAGTGATTGGATGAAATAAAGTTATCGCCAGCTTGTAAAATGTTGTTTAGGGCGATAAACTGTGCCGCTTGTCCAGATGCTACAGCAAGTGCCGCTACACCACCTTCCAATGCGGCAATGCGTTTTTCAAAAACGTCGGTAGTAGGGTTCATGATACGGGTGTAGATGTTCCCGAATTCTTTTAAGGCAAAAAGATTAGCACCATGTTCCGAGTTTTTAAAACCATAAGAAGTGGTTTGGTATAAAGGTACTGCTCTTGAGCCAGTTGCTGGGTCTATTTCTTGTCCTGCGTGGATTTGTAGTGTTTCGAATTTATGTTGTGACATGTTGTTTTACGATTTTGAATGATGAATAACGCTTTTTCGCAGTGGACGCCCGTTTGGCCTTGCTGCATATAGTGATGTTGCGTACCCTAATTTCTTAGGGCCTTCCGAATTGTTAGAGAATTACAAAATGGAAGATTTTATGATTTAGCACATGCCATAGCACATACAAATCGATGGCATATTGCAATAATTGCCAATAATCGTATTACAAATGATGTTTTTGCCGACCTGCTCGGATACTAAGTTACTTGCTGGGATAGAATTAATTAGTTTCATCTTATTAATTTATATCTCCAAAATGCACCATGCATTTTGGTCAGGAATTGGCACCTTCTCTTTTTGAGGGTTGCCAGTGGGTCATTGAGCCAGTCTCTCGCCACTTCTTTATAAATCAATAACCTAAACAGGTGATTGACTTTTACTTGGTGCTCCAAATAATGTTTCAAATGTAACGTGTTTTTTCTTTTTATGCAAAATAAAATTTTGAAAAATATTTATTGTTTTGATTTTCAGTATATTATTTGTGGTTATTTTTTATTTTAGCAGTTGTTTGACAGTAGAAAACTTGAATGTGATATAAAGTATAGTAACTTTGTGGACTTACTATATATTTCTGAATTTTGAATACTGAATTTCTAAATAGCATTATACAACGCCAAAATCAACAACAGGTAGTACCTTCTAATCAGATGATTGCCAACTGGGCACAATCATTGTTGAATTTGATTTTTCCTGAAAGGGGAGCGTCTACTAATTATAACCAAGAGGTATTAAAGGGTGTTTTCTTTGAATTAAAGGAAGAGCTTCAGTTGATTTTAAAATCGACAAAGGCCTGCAACAAAAACCAATATAAGGAAATATCAGATGCTTTTTTTGATGTGCTGCCAGAAGTATATCGTAAGCTGAATACTGATTTGATTTCCATTGTGGAGGGCGACCCAGCGGCTAAAAGCGAGTTTGAAATCATTAGGTGTTATCCTGGTTTTTTTGCCATTGCCATGTATCGCTTTGCGCATGAATTACATCTGTTGGACGTGCCACACATTCCACGCATCATTACGGAGTATGCACATACGGTTACTGGAATTGATATTCATCCAGCAGCGCAAATTGGTGAGTATTTGTACATTGACCATGGTACAGGCTTAGTGATTGGTGAAACCACTGTTATCGGAAATCACGTTAAATTATATCAGGGCGTAACTCTGGGAGCATTAAGTGTAGATAAAGCAAAGGCTAATTCTAAAAGGCATCCGACCATTGGAAACCATGTGATTATCTATTCGGGAGCAACTATTTTGGGTGGCGAAACTATCATTGGCGACCATAGTATTATTGGTGGTAATGTTTGGTTAACGAGAAGTGTGCCCGAAGGTTCAACGGTGTATCATCAGGCGGAGATTAAAATTAAGGAAAGTAAAAAAGAATAATCACTTACTCACCGTCACTCTGAACTCGTTTCAGGGGCTGTTTAGCTGATGCTGAAATAAATTTGCTTCGCAGCTACTTCGTGGTCAGCATGACGGATTTTAAATATAAATATGAAAACCATTATAGATTGCATTGGAAATACGCCCTTGGCAGAAATCAGGTATTTGAATACCAATCCAAATGTTAAAATTTATGCGAAGCTAGAAGGAAATAATCCTGGAGGGAGTGTGAAAGATAGGGCTGCGCTAAATATGATCCGCAGTGCCATGGAAAGAGGTGAAGTGGATAAAAATACCAAACTAATAGAAGCTACAAGCGGTAACACAGGTATTGCCTTGGCCATGATTGCTTCTATTTATGGTATCGATATTGAATTGGTGATGCCAGCTAGTTCTACCAGAGAACGCACCTTAACGATGGAAGCATTTGGAGCAAAAGTAACCTTGTTAGAATCGATAGAAGTTTGTAGAGATTATGCGGAGGAGAAAGGTACCCAAGCTGGCTATTTTTTATTGAATCAGTTTGCTAATCCAGATAATTATTTGGCGCATTATAAAACTACGGGCCCCGAAATTTGGAATGATACCGAAGGAAAAATCACTCATTTTGTAAGCAGTATGGGAACTACTGGCAGTATTATGGGTAACTCGAGATATTTGAAAGAAAAGAATTCTGATATTCAAATTGTAGGTTGTCAGCCTACAGAGGAATCATCTATCCCTGGTATTCGCCGTTGGCCCATTGAGTATTTGCCAAAAATCTACGAGCCTGAACGCGTGGATAGAATTATGGATGTTTCGCAGCACGATGCTACCCTTGCGGCAAGAGCTTTGGCCCGTAAAGAAGGAATATTTGCTGGCATGAGTAGTGGTGGAGCCTTACATTGTGCCTTGCGGTTAGCAGGGGAATTAGAAAGTGGGCTCATCGTTTTTATTACTTGCGATAGAGGAGATAGGTATTTGAGCAGTGATTTGTTTGGGTAATGGTTGACGATGATACTTCCGTCATTTCGAACGTAGAGAGAAATCTAGCAATTATTTAGGGCATATAGTTAGATTTAACTTGTTGGTTTTCAAATGGTAAAGATTACATCAATAATACTCATAGTTAGAATATTGGAACTCCTGTGCTCTTCTCAGATAAAATAAATTGATAATCAGTTGATCTAATTTATCTACTATTTGATGAAGTTCCTTAAGTCTCTGAGGTTTTTCTGTTGCAGGTGTATCAAAATCAGCAGCATTCTCATCCTCAATTAATTGCCTAAGTGATTTGATGTAAAGCAGTTTTTGCTGATTGATATTATACTTTTTATTGATTAATTCACCTTCTTTGGGCATGGTGTAAACGGCATATTCTGCATATCCTAATATTCGCATATGTTGATGGCCGAAATAAGTGCCACCATGTTGAAGTTTTTGAAATAAAGCGTTGATGTTGGAATAGATATTGATCAGCCTCATTCGTTGTGGTGCATACTTTTTAGTGCCGTTTTTTTGCTTCAAAAAATAAGCGTAGAGTAGGTAATAGCCATCTTGTCCAACTTCGCTGGCAAAATCTAAGCCATTAACGTATTTATGATAAGTCAAGTCGGGATTACGTATAAACTCATCAAAAAACTCGGGGTGGTTGTTTATAATCTCATTAATCTCTTTTTTTGAAAATCGAGCTGTTTCTCCAATTTCAGTATGGATGATTAAGGAATCAGTTTGGATGTAATGCTTAGATAATTGGTTTTTTTTCGAATTTGCTTTTTCTGTATAATTGTCGTCTTGGTTGGCGTGTTTTAAAAGTAGCGGTTTTTCGGTTTTTTCAGAAGATTGGGTATTGCTGGTGTCTTTTAATTCCTCAGCTTGTTTTTTAGGCTGACTGCAGCCTAAAAATAACAATATAGATATGGAGATAAGAGCGTTTTTCATCGTTGAAAAATTAGTTTATTTGGTATTTCTCGCCATGACGAATATTGGGGCTCTTGAGACTTACGAAGTTTCTAAAACTTCGTAAGTCTGGTAAAAAGCGTTTCGTCATTTCGACCGTAGGGAGAAATCTAGCAAATAATTTAACACATATAGTTAGATTTCTCCTCATTCCTCGTCGAAATGACGGTACAAAGGAAGTTTCTACAACTTTTCACTTTCAACTCTTTACTTTGGACTTTCCTAACCCAGTGCTTGTTCCAAATCGGCAATTAAATCATCAATATGTTCTAGGCCGACAGAAATACGGATTAAATTCTGTGGCGTTTTAGTGGTAGGACCTTCTACAGAGGCACGGTGTTCGATTAAGCTTTCTACACCACCTAAGCTAGTGGCTTGAGTAAAAATCTTCACGCTATTCACTACTTTTCGGGCATTTTCTGCATCACCCTTGGTTAAAATAGAAAGCATACCGCCAAAGCCTCGCATCTGCTTTTTCACAATTTCGTGCTGAGGGTGTGAAGGTAAGCCTGGATAAAAAACAGCTTCAACTTTTGGGTGCTGATTTAGATATTCTGCCAGTTTTTCTGCATTCTCACAGTGCCCTTTGATACGATAAGCCAAGGTTTTGATACTTCTTAGCAATAAAAAACAATCAAAAGGTGAAGGCACGGCACCACCAGTTTCCTGTATGTTTTTAACTTTCTGCCAAAATTCATTTTTGGCAGCAAACGTAAGCGAACCACCTAAAACATCACTATGTCCGCCAATATATTTAGTGGTCGAGTGCATCACGATATCTGCCCCTAAAGCAATGGGATTTTGCAAGATAGGAGAGGCAAAAGTGCTGTCCACTACAAAAATTAACTCATGCTGTTTAGCAATTTTGCTCAGTGCTTCAATATCCGATATTTTCAGTAAAGGATTGGAAGGTGTTTCTGCCCATATCAAAACCGTATTAGATTTCACATGGCTTTCTACTTTGGCTATTGCTGTTAAGTCAATAAAGTCGAAACTTAAAGTATCTGCAAAAATGGTGAGCAATTGTTTTTTAAAACCCCAGTACATATCATCGGGAGCAATAATATGGCTGCCTGGCTTCAAGGCTTGAAAAACAGCCATCCCTGCGGTATTTCCCGAAGAAAAAGCACAAGTATCTGCACCACCTTCCAGTTCGCTGATCACCTTTTCCAATGCAGACCGATTTGGATTGCTCACTCTACTATACATATGACCACCAGGATAGCCACCATCTTCACCTCTATAAAAGGTTGTTGAAAGATGGATAGGAGTGGTTACATCGCCAGTATTTGATTTTACAAGGTCAGATGCGTGTATAGCAGTGGTTTCGGCTTTCATAAAAATGGAAGGTTTATAAGTTATTAAACAAATGTAGCTGAAATGTTTTAGATAGTTTATTTTTGGCAGGATTTATGTTTAATGCTTCACGAAAATTATACATAGAGGAAGACGGGGGTAAAAAACCAGCCATCGCTCTGTTAAAATGGAAAATAAAAAATAAACAGATGAAAAAATTAATTTTAGCTATCGCTTTGTGCTTAACATCGTTGGTGGTGTTAGAAAGCTGCTCTCCAAAAACTACTACAGGTACTACTGCGGTACGTAGGGGCAATGTAACAGGTAACTGGATGTTAAATAACATTACCTTCGAAGGTATTCCTGATGTGGCGGTAAGGTCATTTTTGGGAGAAACTTCTTACAAGTGTTTTGTAGGTAGTTCATGGAGATTAACCAATAGTGGTAACGGAAGTTACAGTTTGCCAACTAGTGCCAGCTGTGGTGCCAAAACGCAAAATATCTTCTGGTCGGTAAGTACAGCTGATGAAACTTTCCAATTCAAGAAACTATATGAAGGAGAAAAGGCTAAGAATGTTACTGAAGGCTATCGTTTAGTTTTAACCAGCGCTGATGATAACACAATGACCATCAAATCGCCAATTGAATATAGCGGTAAAACTGCCTATGTGGTAATGAACTTTGTAAAAGCCACAAAATAGATAAAAGCTAAAACAAGTATAGAAAGCTGCAAATTTGAAACATTTGCAGCTTTTTTTATTGTAGTATAAATACGTGTATTCCTAAAAGTATTTCTTCCTGAAAAGAAAAACCTATGAACATTTCTTGAGTTTAATCGTTCAACTTATATGATTAATGAAAGCATAAGATGAGCAAGAAGAATGAAAACAAAGACCCTAAAACACTGTTCCCTAACCCCCCATTTAATACACCTAAACAGGAGCATCCAGGAACAGAAGATCAAATGAAACCCAAAGCGGATCATGGCGAGGACAGTTATACTGGTTATGGACGTTTTAAAGACAAAAAAGTAATTATTACTGGTGGTGATTCTGGAATTGGTAGGGCCGTAGCCATTGCTTTTGCCAGGGAGGGAGCAGATGTGCTGATCAGTTATTTGGCAGATGTAGAAGATAAAGATGCCGAGACCACTGCACAATATGTAAAGCAAGCAGGCAGAAAAGCTATTTTAATGAAAGGTGATATTACCAAAGAGAAACAATGCCAAGCTATTGTAGCCCGAGCCGTGAAAGAATTTGGACATATAGACGTGCTTATTAATAATGCTGCGTTCCATATCAGCAGAAAACAGATTGAGGATATATCTGATGAAGAATGGAGTTTTACCTTCGATACCAATGTAAAGGCTATTTTTTATCTATGCAAAGCTGCCATCCCGCATATGCCCAAAGGCAGTAGCATTATTAATACTACTTCGGTGACTGCTTTTGAGCCCTCGGAAGATTTGCTACCCTACTCGGCTACCAAAAGTGCCATTATTAACTTTACTTCCAATTTAAGTCAGATTTTATTAAAACAAGGGAAGGGAATTAGGGTAAATGCCGTGGCTCCAGGTCCAGTTTGGACGCCTTTAATTCCAGCAACTAAGTTTAATGTGAAAACTTTCGGCCAAAATACGGCCATGGAACGCCCGGGACAGCCTGTTGAAATAGCGCCAGCTTTTCTTTTTTTAGCTTCTGCCGACGCAAGTTTTATCTCGGGAGCCGTACTGCCTGTAACCGGTGGAAGAATAACCATTTAACCTTACTTAGTAAAGCCTCTGAAAATGTAAAAGTAATTCGGTAATAACCTGTTGCACGTAATCTTTTTGCGCTTCGGTTGCCAAAGTTTCTTTGCTGTGTAATTTGTGGGTATGTGAAATTATACCATCAACGGCAATAGCCATATAAGCGTGTAGTTCTGAAATATCTTTTTCTGGAACTGGGCTGGCATAACCTGTAATGGCAATGCCAATTTTGCTGTTCAGTAATTTGCAAGCATTAATGGCCATGGTTTCAGCGATAGCCCTAGAAACGCAGTTACATTGCATACCCAGCATATAATCAATCCCTAAATGTTTTACTTTTTGACCAATATTGTAGGTTGTAATTCCCCCATTGAAAATATGCATAGCATCGGGCATTTGGCTCAACACAAATTGCAAATATCCAGAAGTAACACTTTCGGCTACACCCAAAGATAGCTGATTGCTAGTACAATGGTTGCTAAGTTCTTGTAAGGTTAATTGAGTAATATTCATGATTGCTAAAACACTAGCTATCATAAAATTGTTTATGAATTTGCCACGAATATTTTGAGGTTTTAAAACGGGTATTTATACGGTGTTTTTAAGTATAAATTGCCTTGGGTAGATAAATATGTTATCGGATATTAGAACTTGCAAATCATTATTTTATGAAGTGGTTATTCTTTGATTTTTAATTAGTTAGTTATGATTAATGTAATTCAATCTAATACTTCAAAAGAAGAAACGCTCAACAAGGAGGATTTGAGGCGTAAATCTTTGATAGAAAGTATCCAATTGGTGTATGGTGCAGAAACACAGTGGTTAACTGTGTTACCTATTTTACAGTTGGCTGTAGGTAATGAAGACTTATTGGAGTTGCTGGGCAAATTTCAAAAAGATGGAAAAGAGCATCTCCATAGGTTGGAAAGCTGTTTTGAAACTTTGGGAGTAGATGTTTTATCTGCCGAGAACAAGGATATGGAAGTATTGATTGAAGAATGCTATGATATTATTGATGTTACACCACGATTGAGCTTTATACGCGATGCAGGACTAATTGTGGGAATGCAGCAAGCACAGCAATATCAAGTTACTGCTTATACTTCGCTATTGGCGCAAGCCTTGGAAATAGATGAACCAAAAGTAATCAACCTATTGAAAATTATTATCCATCACAAAAAACAAGAAGAAGAGCAGCTTGCCATGGCCGACACTGGTACGATGCTCGATGAAATTATCTAAATATGACCTACCTATCTACCTCAGTTGCAGAAAAACGCAAACTTCTAATTTTTGAAGATGAGGACAGCATGCAAACTATTCTGTCTGCTGCACTTTTACCCGAGAAATATCAAGTTACTTTTGTTTCTACCGAAACACTGGACACTCCACAATTTTCAAATCCAGATTTGGTATTGCTAGACCATGTATTGGCACCTATGCCGGAACATGAAAGCTTATGTCAAAAAATTAAGTTACTTTATCCATCTGTACCTCTCATTGTAATCTCCGCATATCCTTTACATAAATTCGGCAATTGCCAACAATACATCGATTTGTTTATAGCTAAACCTTTTGATCTTAGCTATTTTCTTGACGGTGTTGAAAGTTGTTTTGTTATCGATTAACAGCATGTAAGAACATATTTTTATCCTATATTAGTTTTAATACTATTCCAACAGGTGGTTTATGGAGAAAAGCAAAGGTTTAGAATTCGCAGATGGGGAATTGGACCAAATCCTTATCGATGATTTTGAAGTAGATTCTGTATTATTTTCTAAAATAGCAGATGCAATTCCAGATATGTTATGTGTAACTGATATTCAGCAGATGCGTAAAATTTACTCTAATGCCCATGTCCATCATTTGTTTAAGATGAGTAAGCAAGAAATCAATGATATGGGGCTTCGTTTTTTTGAAAAAACAATACATCCTGCCGATCAGTATAATTATTTTAAAGAAATTGATAATTTAAGAGCAGTTAAGAACGAACATATCAGTGAATTTAAATATCGAATTATTGATCATGAGGGACGGATAAGGTGGTTGGCCACTAAAAGAAAGGTGCTAAAGCGTGATGAACATGGATTGCCATTACAAATCATAGGCATTTCGCAAGATATTACCCAACAGATCGAACTTACCGAAGAGCGCCAAAGGTTAATTGACGAACAGGCGAAATTGAAGGTTTTACAGCAGCAGCAGTTGTTCGAGGCCATTATTAATGCTCAGGAGGACGAGCGTAGAAACATTGCCGAAAACCTGCATAACGAGATAGGGCAACTGTTATTTGCAGCGCAACTAAAGCTGAGCTCATCAGAAACAGAAAGTAGGACTTTGCTAAATGCTGCTATTAAAAAAGTAAGAGAAATTTCTTTTGAACTCACTCCTGTGCTGCTCAATGATATGGGGCTAGAAGTAGCATTGAAAGATATGCTGGAAAAAAAGCTCGACGCGCATCAGATTTCCTTCAATTTTAGCTTTAATGTAAAAGCGCCACGCATCAATAACAATATTGAGGTGATCATTTATCGTATTTTACAAGAATTAATAAACAATACGGTGAAACATGCTACAGCTAATCATGTGAATGTGCTTGTGCTTCAAAAAGGAGATGAGCTATATATCAGTCAAACAGATAATGGAACGGGGCTCGATAAAAGTATATTGAACGATTCAAAAAAAGGTTTCGGGATCAAAAGTATCATCAATAGACTACATATCCTCAATGGTGTCTTTGAAGTTTTCTCCAGCCCCGAAAGCGGAACAAAAGTGTTAATGAATATTCCTTTAAATAGTGCAAAATAACATCAGAAAAATAAATATTCTTTTAGCTGACGACCATCATTTGGTAAGGGATGGAATTAAGTCGCTGCTTTTAAAATATAGCGATTTTAATGTGGTGGGAGAGAGCGGTAACGGTGCTGAAGCCATGGAAATTATCAGGGACTCGGAAGAGCCTATAGATTTAGTATTGGCTGATATTAATATGCCCGAAATGAATGGCTTGGATCTATGTAAACAGATCAGCGACCTTTATCCTAAAACTAGGGTAATCATGTTGTCGATGCTGGACCACGAAAAATATGTTTCTCAAGCTTTGCAGGTGGGTGCTAAGGGATATTTATTGAAAAGTGTTAACGAAGAGGAATTGATATTTTCAATCAAGCAGGTGATGTCCAACTCGTTTTATATTTGTTCTGAACTTGCCTACCAGCTATTGAGTAAAAGTTTAATGGGGGTGCGAATTGGTACTAAACCAAATCATCAGGTCAAAATTGATTTTTCGAATAGAGAAGTTGAAATTTTGGAGCTTATTGCGGATGGTTATACCAATTTGGAAATTGCCGAAAAGCTGTTTACCAGTAAACGTACCGTGGAAGGACATCGGTTGCAAATGATCAGCAAAACGGGCGTGCGTAACACTGCTTCCTTGATTAAATATTGCTTGATTCACGGCATCCTAAAATCAAACCTGTCAGATTAGGGAGGGCTAACTTTCTCCAGGATTTTCTCGCCGATAAGACTGATGGTTTCGTTAGGAAGGTTGCCCCAAAGCTGCTCCCACTTTCCATAAATTTCATTTCTAAGTTGAGTGATTTCTGTTTCGCCAATATAGCAGGAATAATAAGGTACACCATCTGTAGTTTCCAGTTCTATCACTTTGATGTGCTTTTCTTCGCCATCAATATTGGCTATAATATAAAAATCTACATGTGGTGAATTCATAGCGAGGTTCTTTTATTGATAACAACTCGTGTGCTCTTTTGGTTTTAGGCAATGCTATTCGGTTTTTATCAAACCCTAACTCAAAAAAATTGTTATTCATTTTAAAACAAATTCCACAATGAGGATAACAGTCAGTAGAAAACCAGTAAAGGTTTATCCAGATCCCAAAAGAGTAATTGCTAGATTTTTCTATAATGGTGACGAAAGAGCCAGAGAAGTGGTGGCAAAGGTAATCAGTCTTAGCGAGAAACAGATTTTTGACATTGTATCACCGTTATTGCAAGAATTTTCGAAACGCCATAGAAATATCACTAAAGTGTTTTTAAAGCATTGTAAAAAAATACAATGGCTAATTGAGGAAATGGGTATCGACTATAAAAACATGGACGAGTTTACCAAATACCTTATCGGTTCTTACTTTACCCACGAGTATTCTATTGAGTCGGCCGCATTCTTTAATCCTTCTATTGTAGAAGATCCAGACCAAACCAATTTGGTGGAAGGCGAAAAGCGGGTTATTATTAGCTTCAGGGCAGTAGGTGAAGGACATATTTCGTCGGTAGTATTTAGAAGGGCGCTTATTGATAGCCATAATAACATCCATGTAATGCCCGCAGGCAGTTATATAGACGAGGCCGAAGTGGTTAAGAATGCTATTTATAATAAGCGCCTTTTCCTAAAGAAAGCTGCCGACGCCAGTATTTCGATGAATGTGATTACCGACGTGAATGCGCATTTAGGTGAAAAATTTGATTATCCTCAACTTCGTAAACTAGTATTGGAAGCCAAAGAACAACAAAAGAACGATGCGGATAAATTGGAGTATGATCGTATTTTATGGTTGTCGGATACCTATCATGAAATTTGCTTTTCTAAAGATACCGATATTTCTGACCGTGTAATTTTTCCCATCTCAGAATTTGAACGTAAAGGCATTGAAGATGCACGCTTTGTACGTTTTACAAAAGATGATGGAAGCGTGATTTATTATGGTACCTATACGGCATTTGATGGGTCTTTTATTATTCCAAAGTTGATGCAGACTACCGATTTTTATGATTTTAAGGTAAGTCCATTACACGGAAAAGGGGCGCAAAATAAAAATCTGGCCTTGTTCCCGAAGAAAATCAATGGAAAATATGCGATGATGTCTAGAATAGATGGTTGGAACAATTATTTAATGTACTCTGATCGGATTACGGTTTGGGATCAGCCAATTAAGTTACAGGCTCCGTTGTATCCTTGGGAATTTATACAAATAGGCAATTGCGGATCACCAATAGAAACTGAGGCGGGGTGGTTAATTATTACCCATGGCGTGGGGCCAATGCGCAGGTATTGTTTGGGGGCAAGTTTGCTGGATTTAAATGACCCTTCCATTGAAATTGGACGTTTGCATGAGCCATTATTGGTGCCTAATCCAGATGAACGTGAAGGTTATGTGCCTAACGTTTTATATTCTTGTGGTTCCATTATCCATAACGATGAATTAATCATTCCTTATGGTTTATCTGATTACTGTTCCTCTTTTGCAACAGTGAATTTAGAGCGTTTGTTGGAACGCATTTTGGAACATAATAACGGAACGGCAGTTTAAGTTTGACAATCATATATTACGCGTAAGTTATAATTATCAAAGTTGGCGTTACTTGCAATAGCGTAAATAATTGCTGCTATTCCGAGGGAAGTGTAACGACGAGGAATCTCCAATTAACAAACCTCGTAGGTTTTTAAATCTATGAGGTTTAACTGTAGCATTATAGTGCGGTTTAATTCTCTAAAATATCTGCCTGAAGCTTATTGTTGTCCGCCAAATAACGATACTCAATTTCCAGTGCTTTAAATACTACCAAATGTGAAATCAAATAGGCTAAGGTGCTTTCTGCTCCCTGGTTTCTATTAACGCCATGAGGTTGTAGCCCATCAGCACAACCTTTAGTTTCATGGTCATAAAGCGGCAAATTCAAGCTGTTTTCACCCAAAAACCATAAATAGCTTTGGTAAAGATGACGCATATACTTTACTTCTTTAGTAATTTTATAAGCTTTGAAATAAACCAAAACCATGGCCATGGTTTCTATGGCTTGCTGATCATAAAGAGCCATAGAACTATTTTTTTCCAGCCATCCATCATTACCTACAGGATTTAAAAATCCAAAGCTAAGTGTTTTATCCGTAAGGAAATTCAGTGCCTCTAAGGCAATGTTTAATGATTGTGTGTTTTGGGTAATTTCATAATGGCAGAGTAACGCTAAAGGTAAAATGGCATTGTCGTAAGTAAGCTTTTGTTCAAACCAATGCCAATCACCCGACTTATTGTCTAAATAAGCATCAATTAAAGGAACTGCTAAAGAACTAAATTCATTTAAGATATGCCCATCATGAGGATTTACCTTTAAATAATGGTGCACCCCAATCATGGTATTGGCAACGCCCCTTAAATGCTGAAGTTTGCCGAAGTGTGGAACTGATTTTAGGAAAAGCTCATCTGCAAACTCTTTATAGGAATTGTTTGGTGCATAATTGATCAAATAACCTAATGACCAAATGGTTCTGCCAAAGGAATCTTCGGATCCAACCTCGTCTAAATAATTTCGGTTGAAGCTTAGGAAGTTGCGGAAATTGCCATCTTCCTTTTGCATGTATTGGATATAACTAAGATAAATGGGAAGTAAATCCAAAGCTTCTTTACTTTTATATTGTTCGAAAGCCATCAAAGCCATAATTAAAGCCCTTGAATTGTCATCCAGGCAATAACCTTCCTTTAGATTGGGAATGCCATATTTAGCGTGTTGTACAATACCCGTATCATCTGTTAGACGACGAACATGGCTTAGGTTAAAAGTAGGAATGCTGTCTACGTCGATGATGCTTTTGCTTTCTAAATCAGATTTTTCCCTATCCACTATAGCACTTTGAAGTACTTTGATGTACTTTTTACCAATCTTGGGCCACCGTAACGAAAGTCCATATTGATAAGCATTGTATTTTAGTTCATTTAGTTTTTCGGGCTGTTCTAATAGTTCATTTACCATTATAGATAACTGCTGACTATTCTTAAAATCGAACAATAGTCCTCGTTTTTGGGCCAATAGTTCTTGAGCATGCCAATACGGGGTGGATATTACAGCAGCACCGGCACCTACTGCATAAGAAAGTGTGCCGCTGGTAATTTGGGCCTCATTTAAGTAGGGGGTAATGTAAACGTCGGCCGCAGATAGGTAGTGGTGCAGTTCATTTTCGTCGACAAACTTATTGACGAATACCAAATGTTTTTCGACGTTTAGCTTTTTGGCCAAACGTTTTAAGCTGTCACGATATTCTTCACCTGCACTTTTTACCACGCCAGGATGCGTATTTCCTAAAACTACATACATCACATTGGGATGATTTTGTGCAATTTTCGGAAGGGCTTCTACCACTGTTTCTAAGCCTTTTCCTCGGCTAATGAGACCAAAAGTTAACAAAACCTTATTGTCTTTAAATGGATAGGATGCCTTTACCGGATTGTTGGCGGCAGGTTCTAAATCTGGTACACCGTGCTCTATATACTTAATTTTTTCTTTGGGAACGTGATAAATGCTCGTTAAAAAACCTATGGCCTTTTGGCTCATCACCACAATATTGGCAGAGCGCTTGGCTATTTGCTGGATGATGGTTTGCTGAACATAATTGGGCTGTTTCAGTACAGTATGCAGAATAGTAATAATTGGTTTATTGATTCTTGCCATCAAGGTAAGCAAATACAGGCCACTTTCGCCTCCATAAATCCCAAACTCATGCTCAATAACGCAGGCATCAACTTGACTGGTGTTAATATAATTGGCAGCCCTTAAGTAATCCTTTTGGTTATTTTGTCTGATAATGTATTTTACATCACTAGGATATTGATAGCTCTTCAAGTCTTCGGCATCACTTAAGGCAATCACAAAGCTATCTTTAGAAATGGTGTCATGTTGGTTAATAGCTAGTGCCAAGTTAGCGTTAAAGGTAGCGATGCCACATTCCATGGGCAATGAGGTGCTGATATAGGCTATTTTCATCGTCATTTAATTTGTAAGAGAGGTACTGCATTTTCTATGTAAGCAACAACCAATTGCGTAAAAGGTTTTGGTGCTATTTTAGGCTATCCTTAATTTTTCTAATAGCATTTAGATGTACATTAATTGTTGGAACCATTTTATTAGCGAAGGCTTTCAAATCAGGATCTGTACCTTTTCGGGCTTCATGTTCCATAAAAGCGAGAGTCTTCACATGGTCTTCTTCCATTAGGCTGGCATATTTTTTATCGAAGCTGGCGCCAGTTTTTTCATTGAGTTCATCCCAGCGTTTTTGGTGCTCGTCGCTCATGGTATTAGGCAGGGTAATATTTTTGCTTTTGGCCAAGGCAATCAGTTCATCATTAGTTGCTCCATGTTCTTTTAGCATCATGTTGGCATAAGCCTTGATCTGTTCATTTGCAGTTTTGCTAATAGCCAAATTGGCAAAGTTAATTTCTGCTAAACCCGCGTCAGCGGCATTGGTGGCAAATTCTGCTTCGTCATCACGTACGGTGATCATATCTGCTACTACAGTTGAGGTATCTTTAGTTCTGTTAATACTATCTGCTGTTTCCTTGGCATCCTTGGGTTGCGAATTACAGGCAATCATTACTGTAAAAGCTATGCTATAGATCAAAAAAAATAGGTTTTTCATTGTTTAAGTTTTAGTTAACTAAGCTGGTTTGAAAAAGTCGGCGTTAGCCTTAAGCTAGCGCCAACACAAACAGAAAACTTATGCCATTACGTTTGCTTCCGACATTGCAATGTCAGTAAGCTTGCTATCCGTTTCTTTTTCTTGATTTAAGGTGGTGGCCAACAACTCTCGTGCTTCCTCATGCTCCATTAAAGTAGCATAGGTTACCAAGCAACCGTAACTGGCAATTTCATAATGTTCTACCTTTTGTGCAGCGGCAATTAAAGCTGCGTCTAAGGCATCATTATCCTCAAATTCATCCATAATTTCTTCAGCTTCGTTAAGAAGACCTTCCATTGCTTTACATTTTTTGGCTCTTGGACTAAGATTAATGCTAGAGAACACTTGCTTAAGTCTTTCAATTTGTTCTTCAGTTTCGGCATGATGTGTCATAAAAGCATCTTTCAAATTTGTATTGTTTGCTTTGGATGCCATCTGCTTTAATCCTTTTAACAACTGCTTTTCTGCTCCTAGAATGTCCCTTAGTTCATCAACAAAGAGGTCGTGTAAATGAGCGTTGGGCATAGCATTTTCATTTCTTTCACTTTTCATCGTCTTGGTAATTTATGTTTATTGGATATTTATGAATTGAATACTGATTAAAGCGCGAGGAGAGCTGTTTTGTTTGTGGTTTTAAATAAACAGGTATTCAATTTCCGTAATGAGGTATTTTGTTTATGTTTTTTAGGTACAAATACTCGTTTTGCAGAGTCCAAAAACAAAATCATCTGATATTGCTTATTGTATTGTTAATTAAAATGTATTAAAATGGCAAAATATTCAAAAAAAGCTGGCGAAAAAGTAGAAAAAGCCATGCACGAAATGAAAGAAGGTGAGTTGAAAACCGGAACAGGTAAAAAGGTGACTTCTAAAAAACAGGCAGTAGCTATTGGATTATCGGAAGCAAGGGAGGCTGGAGCTAAGGTGCCTAAGAAAAAATCATAGATAATAAAGAGATGGAGAGCGAGAGCGTTGTGATATTAATTATCATTTGATGATGGAGGTGACTCGAGTATTTTTTGTTCATCGGTTAATTTTTCGGTATGGATAAACTCATCAACCTGAGCTTTTAACTCATTGAGCTTTGTTTCGGTAGCTTTTGATTTTTCGCGTAAGGCCCTTGATTTTTCCAACAAGCTTTGCGTCTCTTCTTTATTCTTATCCGTTTTATTACTCATGCTAATTGTGTTTACTCAAATATAACTAAACAACAAACCTTTATCCTTTTTATTATCAAAACGGGTAGTTGTAAAGTTAGTTACGCATTTGTACAGAGTATAAACACCTATGCGTTTTTACATGTTTAAATGTATGCCGTCTTCAGTAATTGCCCATATCAGCTATGAAGCCTCAAAAAAAGCTTTAACCGTAGTTTTCAACTCGGGTGATGTTTACGTGTATCAAGCTGTGCCCGAAAAAATCTATAAAGAATTTAAGGCCGCTATTTCTAAGGGCAATTACCTTAATCGTAAACTAAAAAAGTTGTTTCAGGGCAAAAAAATATCAGTGGATTAGTTGCGTTAAATACCTTTATATATCAATTAAAATACTTGATTTTGAGATAATTTGAACTTTTTAGCTGTATTTACGATTAGGTTAATAGAACTAAAGGAGTTAAAAATGAAATCAATAACAATCATATTCGCAATAATACTGTGTGCTGGAGCAATTAGCTGTAGCTCTGAAAAGAGAGACAATGCAATGGATGACACGTCAATAATAGATACCTCCATGAATGATTCCATAGATACCACTGGGGTGGCAGACACTGCAGGGGTAGACACCATGTATCGTAACAGTCCAGCCAAATCAGGTAAATAACTATACCATATACCTTTAAACATATATAGCAATGGAAATCCAATTTGAACAGAACAGAGATTTTAATCAATCTCATAGAGAAAGCTCAGTGACAGACACGAATGATAAAAATAGTAAACAACCACAAGGTAGGGAAGGTGACCCCAACCAGCGATTGGTAAATAGGGAAGAACTCAATACCGAAGAAAAGAAGCTGGATCGTAGACCTGCTGATGTAGAAGATGAAAATTTTAATCCTGAGAAAGATCGTACTTCATCGGCAATACCGGGAATACAAAGCGATTCTCAAAATACCACCCGTAACTCCGGCAAGCCTTTGGGCGAAGACCCTAATGTAAATGCAGAAAGAGAAAATAAAGAAGAGAACGATGAATTGGAAAAAGGAGACGGAAGATGAGCAAGATGATAGGAGACTTAAAAAGTTTAGTGAATATTCTTAACGATGGAAAGGAAGGGTATCTCTCTGCTAGCGAGGTAGTGAATAGCCTGGAGCTAAAGGAACTATTTTTACGTATGGCCTCTCAACGTATTGGTTATGCCAATGAACTTAAAAGCCATATTGCTTTGCATGGTGGCGATAGCGAAAATGAAGGTGGAGGTATTTTGGGGATTTTGCACCGAACTTGGATTGATGTTAAACAAGCTTTTAGTAGTAGAGAGGACGAGGCTATTTTGGAAGCCGTGGAAACAGGAGAGAAAGCAGCTCTTGAAAAATATGATGAGGTATTGGAAGATGAACCTACACATGCAGATCATTTAAGTTTACTGCAGAAACAGCGCACTGGGATTTTGGAAGCACTTAAGGAAGTGGAAACTTACCACATGAGATTAGAGAGATAAAGAAAATTTAGAGAGCAACGATGAAAGAGAAAAGAAATAACCTGCAAAAAGAGCAAGGCTCGGTGCAGCGTCAAACTCAGAAGAATGAAAGCTATAAAGATATTGTAGGCAACAATGAAGGACAGAATAGTGACGCAGAGTTTGGTATCATTCCTGCCTTACCAATTAAAAAACCTTATCAGAAGAAATCTGGTAAAGGCCAGCCTGACCTGAAAGAAATTGACGACGAGAAAATTATTCCTGGAATAAAAACCAAACGTAGCTATTGGAATTCAGTGGATTTTGAGGCTGATAACCTTGGAGGTTGGATGCCGATTTAAACTGTAGCTTAGGTTGGGTTTAGATAGGAAATTGAATATGGATAACCGTTTGCTGAGGAACGGAGTTAATTTCTATCGTACCGTTGAGCAGTTTTACTTTTGCTTCAATAGTTTTCAGCCCAATCCCTTTGGCCTTCTTCTCTGGGCTCTCAAACCCCTTGCCATTATCTTTTGCCAAAATATGCACCTGTCCATCGCTGATTGAAACATCAAGATGTGCTAATTTCGCCGAAGCATGTTTAACGATGTTTTGCGCCAGCTCCTGTGCAATTCTATAGATGGCTAACTGAATATATTTGTCAAGAGGAACTTCTGTTCCTGAAAAAGTACAGTTAAAGTGTGTTTCTCCCTTTAACTGTGCACAAATATCTCTAACAGCTGCTTTCAGCCCAAAGTCCTCTAAAATAGAAGGCATCAGTTCGTGTGATATGCGTCGGCTTTCTTGAATACACATACCTAATAGCTCTTTTGATTTGTGAAGTACACGAGCATTTTCCAAAGCATCGCCTTCATTTAAATTCATGCGTTCAAGTGTCGCTTTTACACCATAAAGTACTTGTCCTAAACCATTATGTAGGCTTTCTGCAATTCGCTTTCTTTCCTCTTCTTGCGCATTGAGTGTTGCTTTCAAAATCTCCTTTTGTTGTTTCTTTTCTAGCTCGCGACGTTCGTTGGTTAATTGTCGGTTTTTTTCTTCTAAAGCTTTTTGCTGAGTAATATCTTGTGAAACGCCTACAATATGGGTTGAAATGCCCTGGTCATCTCTCATGTATACAGTACTTTTAGAATTGATCCAGTGGATTTTTCCTTTAGAATCTACTAAGCGATAGGTAATTGATTTGACCTCTTTATAGTTTTTACCTCTCAGCTCATTTAAACTGGTATAAAAATTAGCTTTATCTTCGGGGTGGATAAATTTCTCGAAGAAATCAGCTCCCATCTTTTTAATTTCGCTGTGTGTTTTTTCCACCAATTGTTCAATGCGATAATTAGAATAAAATTGTTGCATGCTATCGAGATTGATGGCATATAGCATATCTGGGGCAGAATTTGCAATGCCTTGTATCATTGCTGAGTTTTGATTGAAAAGCTGTTCCGCAATTTTACGTTCGCTAATATCTAAATTGGTAGCCAATAAACTGTCGCCCATTTTAACGAACATACAAGAATACCATTTATTAAAATCCTCATAAGGGTAGAAATATTCGGTGCTGATCGGAGTGCCCGTTTCCATTACTTTCACCATCATATCAAATAGTCCAACTTTTTTTATTCCGGGATATTCCTTTAAATATCGTTTACCGATCAGATCAATTCGTCCTGTTTCTATTTCCAGTGCTTTATTGGTTAGCGTAATTGTAAAATCTATAATTTGATTATGTTTATCTCTTACAGCACTTAAAACCGACATGGCCATCAGGGTATTGTTGTAAATGGCCGATAATTCGTCTCTGCTTTCTTTTAGCTCTTTAGTTCTCTGGTAAACATCTTCCTCCAGTTTAATCAGATATTTTTCTTCCGATTGTTTAATGATCTCCTCTTGCTTTTTTTGCGCTGTGATATCCCAATGAATGCCTCTTATTTCTGATATGCCACTAGTGGAATGATAAATGCCCTTGCCACGTTCTTCGATCCACGCAATTTTTCCATCAATAGGCCTAATGATACGGTAGGTATGGTGAAATTCTTTTTGCTCCCTACTTGCATTTTGCAGTACCTGGAGGTGCGTGTCCCTATCTTCGGGATGTAGTAGCGTTGCAAAACCTTCACTTTCACTGTAAGACAAACTATTTTTTTCAAGCCCAAATACCGCCGACGAAAGCGGAGAAACGACTATATCGCCATTTTTAGACAGCCAGTGGAAGGTACTCATATTTGAAGCTGTTAAAGCCACATTAAGTTGCTCCTCCGAATGGTTAAGCGCATCTACTATTTTACTTTGTTCAATAAAAGCCCAGGTCCTTTCTGCAGTTTCTTCAATCAAATAGACTTCATCCTCAGACCATTGATGTGGTTGCGCCTGGTGTACCATTAAAATAGCCACTAAGTCTTCGTTTTTGATCAACGGAACAGCAGTCCAAACATAATTGCCTAAAATTTGGTGTAAAGAAGCATCCTTGATAGCCTTGTTTTTCTGACGTTGATTATTGAAAATAATACAAGTTTTCCCAGATTTCATTTCATCTAATTGTATACCCAAATCGGCAAGAGAATATAAACTTGGCTTAAATGCTGAGCGTTCATTTTTTTGGTACAGTCTGTCTATCTGTAAATGAGCGATGTTGCTAATGTAAACCACGCGGCCATAAAAAGCATATTCAGCATTAAGGTGTTGCCCAATAATTTCTATGGCTGCTTGTTGAATTTCAAGTGGTTCAGATAAAAAACGGACAGCTTCCATTAACTTAAGTAGATAAGCCTGTCTTTCTTGGTTTTTTTTGAGTATCTCTTCGGCTTTTTTTCTTTCGCTAATATCATTAAATAATATACCTACAATGTCTTCTCCCAGCTCTCTAATCGGAAAAGCCTCCACTTCGTACCAACCATTAATCAGTGTTGCGGGTAATTCAAAATGTGCCGAAGTTTGTGTTTTGGCAATATCGCCATATATTTTAAACCAATGACTTTCATGATTTGGCCATATTTCCCTCATGGTTTTTCCATCGTAGTTATGGATGCCTGTTTGTCCTTGAAAAGCCGGATTTGCTTCAATAAAACGATAATCAATGGCATTCCCGTATGCGTCCCATATCATCTCAATAATGCAAAAGCCTTGATTAATGGAGTTGAATAACGACGTGTATTTATGGCGAAGTTGTGCATTGAAATTTTCTTGGTTTCTGGTAAAATCGGTAATATCTCTTCCTATAGCGATTACGTTTTTTACTTTGCCATTTACGGTAAATTCTGGTACTAGTTTAATATCGTAAAAAACGGTGCCTTTTGGCGTTCTAAAGAAAATATTTAGTGTTTGTTTATTACCGTCTTTAAGCACCTGTTTTGTTTTTTCAATAAGGGTAGATATGTCGGCATGAGGCCAAATTTCGTGATGCGATTTTTCTAATGCATCTTCCAATAAAATTCCTGTTTTTTGAGTTAAAGCGGCATTGGCATAAATAAGATGAAGCTTATTGTCCCATTTGGTGACAATATCGGGTATGTTTGCTAACAATGTTCTGTAAAGATTTTCATTGCGTTTATCCTGTTCTATACAGCTGAAACTAATCACCACTCCTTCAGCAATAGGGTTCACGTTTAATTTGATCCAGCTTTGGGTATAAACAGAAATGTATTCGAAAGTACTTTGCTTTTTGTTTACAATAGCTTCGTTAACTTCTTTGAAATAATTGCTCTTTTTCGATTCGGGGAATAAGGTCCAGACGTTTTTTCCAAGCATTTCATTTTTGTCTTTTTTAAAGAATTGCTCAGCTTTTTCATTGATATAAATGAAATTGGCATTGTGGTCTAGCATATAGCAAGCTAGTGGAATTGCATTGAGTATGTTCGCAACGTCCGAAGATTTAGACATGTTAAAATAGTTTAGCTTCTTTATAACAGAAATCTGTGCATTTGGTTCTTTGTTTCTATCATTTAGATACGCTTTTTTAATCCCTGCGATAACGCGAAACTATTGTGATGCCTGGAGATTTACTTCGTGGTTGCATTATGCGGTCTTGCCTCTGTTTGAATAGCAGGGAATAAAGCTCTATAATTGGCATATGTACTCCGTGGTGGGTTTTAGCAGTAGATATAATTTGTTGTTGCAATGATGCATGAGAATTTCTTTAGTAATGATCAAGCAGAGTATTTTATCCAAATTATTTTAAAACAAAATGGAACACTTTCAATTATAAGATAAGATGATTTTTATACGAACCGAGTATTTGCACTTTTAGATAGGTATTTTGCTTCGCCTGAACCTAAATAATACTTGATTTTTTAAATCAAAAAGCAGAATGTAAGCTCATTTGTTTAGATATGATTAAACTATTACTATTTTTTTGAACAAAGTTATCCAAGTAGATCATGATTAATATTTTACTGGCAGAAGACCATAATATTGTTAGAAATGGCATCAAAATGTTGCTCGAATCCGATAAGGAAATACAAGTAGTAGGTGAAGCTGTAAATGGTTTCGAAGTGCTTGAACAGATGGCTGATAATAAGCTGGATATTATTTTAGTAGATATTAATATGCCAGAAATGGACGGTATGGAACTGCTTAGGGAAGTAAAGTTGAAATACCCACAAATAAAGGTAGTAATGCTTTCCATGCATGATAATGAAAAGTATGTGATTGAGGCATTTAAGCACGGAAGTGATGGGTATTTACTTAAAAATATTGGGGCCGACGAACTTATTTTTGCGGTAAAATTTGTCCAACAGGGACGGAAATATTTGTGTGCTGAGCTTACGATGTCAATGATGGATAGCCTATTGCAAAGTAAACAGTATCTGATTACCATGCCAGATAACGAAATTGATTTCTCACTAAGGGAATTGGAAATATTACAGCTCATTGCCGAAGGCCTTACTAATCTGGAAATGTCTGAGAAATTGTTCCTCAGCAAAAGGACCATTGAGGGACATCGGCAAAGTCTTTTGGACAAGACAGGATCTAAAAATTCCGCTGCATTGATTCGTTACGGAGTGCTACATGGGTTAATACAATAAACTAATTAGATACAAATACACAAATCATCACCTCGCTTAATGAAGATATTTGGAAAGAAATCTGTGTATATGCGGCAAAACTAATTGTAAAAAACCATTTCCTTTTACTAATGTTTATTTAGCATTAAGGCTTACCATCAGCTTGAAATTGCTCTCCATCACTATATAAATCTTAAAACGGATGAAATCGATTTGGAAAGGCGCAATTGGATTTGGTTTGGTTAACATTCCAGTAAAGTTGTATTCGGCAGTACAAAATAGTAATCTTGATTTGGACATGTTGGATAGTAAGGATATGTCTCGAATCAAGTACCAGCGTATTAGCGAAAGAAGCGGCAAGGAAGTGCCCTTTGAGCGTATTGTAAAAGGCTATTTGCTCAATGAAAATTACATTTTACTGGAAGATGAGGATTTTGAAAGTGCCATGCCCGAAAAAAACAAGCTGATAGAACTGGAAAGCTTTGTTGACATTGCGCAAATTAACCCTATCTACTACGAAACTTCTTATTATACGCAACCTGAGCCACAGGGCAAGAAAGCATATGCATTACTTTTAAAAGCATTGCAGAAAACAAAGAAAGCGGGGGTGGCCCGTTTTGTATTGCGTAGTAATGAGCATTTGTGTGTCATCCATCCACTAAACAATATGATTGTGATTACCCGTATCCGTTTTGAGGAAGAAATTAAGTCAACCAAAGACTTAGAAATGGAGGCGGTTACCGTAAAACCAAAGGAACTGGAAGTGGGCATGGCATTAATTAAGCAGTATAGTGCCGATTTTGATATTTCGGCGTTTAAGGACGAATATTCTAAAGAACTGCTGAAAATTATTAAGGCCAAAGCCAAAGGCAAGAAAACAGTGGTTAAAAAAATACGTCCAGAAAAAACGGTGAGTGATGATTTGTACGAACAATTGATGCAAAGTTTAAGCAAGAAAGGAGCTTAAAATGTCTTTAACGAAATATAGTCAGAAACGTGATTTTAAACAAACCGCTGAGCCAACCGGAGGAAAATCGACAGGCAAGAAACTTTCCTTTGTGGTACAACGCCATCATGCTTCGCATTTGCATTACGATTTTAGATTAGAGCTGAATGGTGTGCTTAAAAGCTGGGCAGTTCCCAAAGGACCATCACTAAACCCCAATGATAAGCGCTTGGCGATGATGGTGGAAGACCATCCTTACGACTATAAATCTTTTGAAGGCACTATTCCTAAAGGTAATTATGGAGCAGGAGTGGTGAATATTTTTGATGAGGGTACATATGAGCCTATTGATGATAAAACTAGCTTAAACAAAGGCTTGCATAGTGGCAATTTAAAATTTGTGCTGCACGGCAAAAAGCTAAAAGGTGAGTTTGCACTAGTGCGGATGAAGGACAGTGAGCACAATGCTTGGTTATTAATCAAACATAAGGACAAATATGCGGTAAGCAAAAAGTATAATGCCGAAGATGAAATTCCCGAAAAGGTAAAGAAAATGGGAAAGGACTTTAAAAACGAAGTTCCTGAGATTCCCAAAGCAAAACCGAAGTTAAAAAAGGAAGATCATCAGCCAATGCTGGCTAAATTGGTTAAATACGTAACCCAGGAAGAAGATTGGATTTTTGAGGAAAAGTTGGATGGTTACCGAGGAATTGCTAAGGTGAAAAAAGGCAAAGTTTCGTTGATCTCTAGGAGCGGTAAAAATTTGGGAGACAATTATCCAACCCTTGTTAAAGCTTTAGAAAATTTAAATATTGATGCGGTTTTGGATGGAGAAATAGTAGTTAGGGAAAAGGATAGGACCAGTTTTCAGGCTTTGCAGAACTATGAACCTTCTCAGAAAAAAATCAATTTGCACTACGCTGTTTTTGATGTACTGGAAATCAACGGTTCAGATGTAAGATCTATGCCATTGCACCAGCGTAAAAAACTTTTGGGGATGTTGCTGGATAACAACAACCAAAAAGATATAGAAATAGTGAAGGCGACCCAAACCCGCGGAAATGAATTTTTAGAGGAAGCAAGAAAACGTGGTTGGGAGGGCATTATGGCAAAAAATGCGGAAAGTTCTTATCTAAGCGGTACCCGAAGTAGCCATTGGCAAAAGATAAAAATACAGCAATCACAGGAAGCTATTATAGCAGGCTATACCAAACCTACTGGCAGTAGAAATTATTTTGGGGCCTTGGTCTTGAGTATCAAAAACCATCATAATAAACTGAGTTATATAGGAAATTGTGGCACTGGGTTTACAGAGCAATCGCTAAAAGAAATCTTTCAGCTTTTAGAACCTCTAAAAGCAGAGGAAAAGCCTTTTCCAGATCAAGTGCCTTTGCCTAGAAATATCACATGGGTAAGGCCAGAGGTGGTTTGTGAAGTTGTTTTTTCTGAATGGACTGATAATCACCATTTACGTCATCCCGTATTTAAGGGTATTAGGGAAGATAAAAAGCCAGATGAAATAGAACAAGAAATTGCAATTGTTAATCAAACCAACAACGTAATGCAGGAAGATGAAATCACCTTGAAATTTGGTAGAAAAACAGTTAAACTAACCAATCAGCACAAAATTTATTGGCCTAGCGAGAAAATTACCAAAGGGCAAATGTTGTCCTATTATCAAAAAATGGCCCCTTATATTTTACCACACCTTAAAGATCGACCATTATCATTGAATCGGCATCCGAATGGAATCAGCAAAGCTGGATTTTTTCAAAAGGATTTAAATACTGATCAAATTCCACATTGGATTAAATATGCCTCTTTAAAGTCGGAACACCTTCATAAAGAGATAGATTATTTAGTATGTAATGATGAGGCGAGCTTGTTATGGATGGCAAACTTGGGATGTATTGAAATTAATCCGTGGATGAGTACCTATCGCAAACCAGATGTGCCTTTGTTTGCTGTATTGGATTTAGATCCTCATGGTATCAATTTTAAGCAAACGGTAAAAGTGGCACTCACTGCTAAGGAGATATTGGACGAGATGGAAGTAATTTCTTTTGTAAAAACATCGGGCTCAAAAGGAATTCATATTGTGATACCACTGGCGGCATATGATTATGAGGTTTCTAAAAATTTTATCCATTATTTGGCTGGATTAATTTATGAGCAACATCCCGATATTACTAGTTTGGAACGCAGCCCGAGTAAGCGAAAAAACAAAATCTACCTCGATTATCTACAAAATAGAAAGGGACAAACCATTGTAGCACCTTATTCGCTAAGACCTAAGCCTGGTGCCACAGTATCTACCCCCTTACACTGGGATGAGGTAAATGAACATTTGAAAATAAGTGATTTCAGCATCTTTAATATTCCGGATAGAATTAAGGACGTGGGAGATTTGTGGGCAGATATTTATCAGGTGAGAAACAAGATAAAAAAACTGCTGAAAATCAATAACCGCCAATGATCTCATTTCATTAACTCACCTATTTCTAGATGGATATAGCCAAAAGATTTCCGGAAAATCCCTTGCTAAAACCGCAAAGTTTAGCCGCTAGCACTGTAAAACTACAAGTCATCTGTTTGCTTAATCCCGCTGCTTTTACCTATCAAAGCAAAACATATTTATTGGTAAGAGTGGCCGAAAGCGTGGCCCCGCAAGCAGGAAAATTGTTTATCCCGGTGCGTATGGCAAATGATCTTTTAGAGGTCATGGAACTTAAATTGGACGACCCTGACTTGATCAATACCGATGCCCGTATTATTAATTACAAGGGATTGGATTATTTAACGACCATTTCGTACCTCAGGTTGTTCAGTAGCGAGGACGGCGTTAGCTTTAGACCAGAAACCTTGCAATTGCACGGCATGGGCGCATTGGAAAGATATGGCATTGAAGATTGTAGGGTAAGTAAAATAGACGACACTTATTATCTTACTTATACCGCCGTTTCAGAAAATGGCGTAGCCGTAAGCCTACGTACTACCAAAAATTGGCAGCAATTTGAACATTTGGGCGTGATATTTCCGCCGCATAATAAAGATGTAGCCATATTTGAAGAAAAGATAAATGGAAAATTTTACGCTCTCCATCGACCAACCAGTAAAGAAATTGGCGGTAATTATATTTGGCTAGCCGAATCTTTAAACGGTAGCCATTGGGGCAACCATCAATGTGTTTTAAAAAGCAGGCCACATTATTGGGACAGTGCACGAGTGGGTGCAGGAGCAGCTCCTATTAAAACTTCCCAAGGCTGGTTCGCTGTCTATCACGGTGCTAATCATCAGCATCGCTATTGCTTGGGCGCAGTGTTACTTGACCTCAAAAATCCGGCCCAGGTGCTGGCTCGTACCGAAGAACCCATAATGGAACCATTGGAGAACTATGAAATAAGTGGCTTTTTCGGTTCAGTAGTATTTACCAATGGTCATTTGGTTAACGGCGATGAATTGACTATTTATTATGGTGCCGCCGATGAATTTATTTGCGGAGCCAAATTTTCCATTACTGAGATCATGGAGCAGTTGAAGTGGGGCTGATGGATTGTTTCTTTTTTACTGGAATATCCCGTGCTTTCTTTTCTCCCTCAGATTATATATTCAAATCAGCAGTTAAATCAGTGAATATAAACTAAGTTATTTCGTTTGATTACTTCTTCCTTTGTTTAGCCTCTGCCTGTTTAACCTCGTCTTTTTCAGCTAAAGGTTTTTCTGTTTTTAATTTAGGATTTTCGGTTTTTTGGAAAGATTCCTTTTTGTTCTTGATTGGAGTTTTCATTGCTTTTGAATTTTAAAGACATAACAGTCTAGCTTTGTTTTTGTTGAAGTTTAGCAAGTGTTTTTTAACATCAGGTATAAATACCACGAGGTAAGTACGCTTTATTTTATCTTATAAATTTTGTACCTTTGGTTTTTAATGAATTTCCTCTATCCGGGCTTTCTTTTTGCACTTTTGGCGGTACTTATCCCGGTCCTTATTCATTTATTCAATTTCCGTAAATTCAAGAAAGTTTACTTTAGTAATGTAGCCTTCCTTAAGGAAGTGCAGGAGCAAAATTCTTCCAAAGAAAAGTTAAAGAACCTATTGATTTTGGCCGCTCGTATTTTGGCCATTATGTTTTTGGTTTTGGCTTTTTCACGCCCTTTCTTAAGTTCAAATACTGCCGCTAATAAGGCAAATGGAAACATTGTGAGCATCTATTTGGATAATTCTTATAGCATGGATGCCGTGAATAAAGAAGGGAGCTTGCTCGATGAAGCCAAACGCAGG
The DNA here is from genome assembly GCF_039594775.1 of Pedobacter sp. Lineage (GTDB taxonomy): Bacteria > Bacteroidota > Bacteroidia > Sphingobacteriales > Sphingobacteriaceae > Pedobacter. The sequence continues at coordinate 128,676 of NZ_JBCNMT010000007.1, forward strand.
GCGAAGGAGATTGTAAAAAGTTACCAAATAAACGACCGTTTCCAAATATTGACCAATGATTTTGAAGGACAGCATCAACGTTTGTTAAATGCCGAAGAATTTCTGCAGGCCGTTGACGAAGTGAAAATATCTGCTGCCAACAAAAAACTACAACAAGTGATCAATAGGCAACAAGGTATTTTTACTGGTGGAAGTAACAGGTTTGCTTATGTGATTTCTGATTTTCAGCAGAACTTTGTAGGCAAGGAGCCCGTAAAAAAAGAGAAACAAACACAATTGGCATTGGTAAAATTGAGCGGTAACGAACTGCCTAACATTTCGGTAGACAGTGTTTGGTTTCTCTCACCGGTACATCAGGCCAACACTTCTGAAAAAATCATTGTTCGCTTAAAGAACTTTGGTAGCGAAGACGCTCAGAACGTACCTTTGAAATTGAGCATCAACAACCAGCAAAAGGCGGTAGGCAGTATTAACGTTAAAGCCGGTGAAACAGCTATTGATACGCTTTCTTACAGCGGTTTAGGTTTGGGATGGCAACGTGGAATATTAAGCATTAAAGATTTTCCACTTACTTTTGACGACCAACTTAATTTCAGTTTTAACGTTAATGCAAACCAACAAATATTAAGCATTAATGGTGATAAAACAGGTAAATATGTTGAGGCATTGTTCAATGCCGATAGTTATTTTAAATTGAGTTCGGTTTCCGAAAATAATATCAACTATGCCAGTTTTGCAAGTTATAGCCTCATTGTGCTTAATGGCATCAGCCAACCCTCTAGCGGATTGGCCCAAGAGCTTAGAAATTATCTGAACAATGGTGGTTCGGTAGTTATTTTCCCATCTACAGAAACTGATAAGACCACATATTCTTCCTTCTTAACCGCACTTAAACTTCCAGCGGTCGAAAATTTAGTGACCGAACCCGGTAAAGTTGCCCAAATAGAGCTAAAACATCCTTTGTTTAAAGATGTATTTGAAGTGCTGCCTAAAAACATGGATCTGCCGTTGGCCAATAGGTATTTTACCTATGCCGAAAATAATACTATTAGTAAGGAAAATCTATTACAATTTCCCGCAGGTAAACTTTACTTGGCTCGTTATCCCGTCAATTCTGGGCAGGTATTTTTGGCTGCTACGGGCTTAGACGAACAAGATGGGAATTTAGCAAAACATCCACTTTTTGTACCGTTGATGTATAAAATTGCTTTCGAAAGCGCTAAAGATCAACCTCTATTTTATACCATTGCTAAGGATAACGTGATAGAGCTGCCAGCTGTGAAACTTGGTGCAAATCAATCGCTGAAATTAATTGGAGACGGATTTGAGGTGATACCGGATGTAAACCATCAAAATGGTAAAACCTTACTTTATGTTGCCGATCAAATACAAAAAGCTGGTTTCTATAGCGTTAAAAATGGAGATGCCATCTTGGCTGTTGTGGCTTATAACGACAATAGGACTGAGTCAGATATGAAGTATGATAGCCAAGCAGAATTGGAAGAAAGATTTGGTGCTCAAAAAATACACTTTATTGATGCTCAGAAGGAGAATGTTTCCTCGGCCATCGCTGAAGAAAATAATGGAACCGAATTATGGAAACTTTGCCTAATTTTAAGCTTGGTTTTCATCGCAACGGAAATATTATTGGTCAGATTTTATCATACCCAAAATAAAAATACAAAAACTCATGAACCTCTTAATTAAGGGAATTACCATAGCTGATCCTAACAGTAAGTTTAATGGAAAAACTTGCGATGTAAGTGTTGAAAAAGGAATTATCACCGCTATAGCCAGTAAGTTGGAAAACTTGGAATCGGCAGAAATCTATAATGGCAAAGGGGCAATTTTGTCTCCGGGTTTTTTTGATTTGAACTGTGTTTTTGGCGACCCCGGATTAGAAACCAAAGAGGATATTAGCACTGGAACAGCAGCTGCGGCGGCTGGAGGTTTTACAGGCATTGCTATGATGCCAAATACCAAACCAGTAGTGCAGAGCAAAGGCGAGGTAGCGTATATCCTTAACAAGGCAAAAGGTAACTTGGTAGACGTGAAACCTATTGGTGCCATTAGTCAAAACCTAGAAGGTAAGGAGCTTGCCGAAATGTTCGATATGAAACAGGCAGGCGCTGTGGCTTTTGCAGAAGCGGGCAGAGCCATTGCCGATGATGGTTTTATGAGCAGAGCGTTACAATATGCCTTGGGATTTGATGGTTTGTTGTTTAGCCATCCTGAAAATAAAGCATTAGTTGGCAAAGCGCAGGTAAACGAGAGTAAAACAACGATTTTGTTGGGGATGAAAGGTGCTCCAGCCTTAGCCGAAGAGCTACAGGTATCTAGAGACATTTTCCTGGCGCAATATCACAATGCCCCAATTCATATCAGCAATATTTCTACTGCTGGATCTGTGGCATTGATCAAAAAGGCCAAAAAGGATGGTGTAAAGGTGACTTGCGACGTAGCAGCTCATCAATTGGTTTTTACCGAGGAATTGTTGAATGATTTTGATAGTAATTACAAAGTAAAACCTCCGCTGCGTAGCAAAGCCGATAATAAGGCATTAATTGCAGGTTTAAAAGATGGAACCATTGACGCCATTTCTTCACAGCACAGACCACATGAAATAGAATTTAAAAATGTAGAGTTCGAGATTGCCCATTATGGCATCATTACCCTGCAGACCGTATTGCCATTGCTACTGCAAGCTGGTTTAGATACCGATTTAATTGTCGAGAAACTGGCCATTGCACCTCGTAATTTGCTTAAATTAGATGTTCCGCAGATTGTAGTTGGACAGGTAGCCAATTTTACGGTATTTAATCCAACACAAGAATGGCGTTTTGATAGCGAAACCAATCAATCAAAATCTGCTAATTCTCCGTTATTCAATACCACTTTAAAAGGAAAAGTAACTTTGGTTTACAATAACAAACAATACAAAGCTTTTTAACCGTTTTTTGTCATTCCGACGAAAGGAGGAATCTCAAGATTCTTTGCTTCGCTCTGAATGACAAGTAAACGTCCAAATGACATACAAATAAAGGAAAACACCATGAACAATATCGTAAAAAAGACTTTAACAGCATCGTTGGCGAAATTTGCTGAATTGCAAAAAGCTCCTAGCGTAGAACTAAGCCATCAATTGGTAGAGGTATTTGAAACAGATGCCAATTTTATGGACAAGGTCGAGAAGTTTGATGCGGTTTTTGATGAGTATCCCAAATTTGAGGAGCTCAGAGAAGTGTATTTCGATTTGTTGATGATCAACTTCTTTACCAGCGATGTAGCCAAATTGGAAGAAGATTACCTGGAATCAAAGGAATGGGAAGCTATTGAAGAGGAAACCATTGATAGAGGAACTGAACTGTTGAATTTGTTATTGTACATTAATGAGTGCCATGATGAACAGATTAAACCAGACTTGGAAGATTTTCTAAAAGAGTTCCTATTGGTTGATGAAGATGAATTTCAGGACGAGTATCATATCTACGAAGACCTGATCAGCAATCAGCAATTGGCCGAAAGCAGTGTACAGGAAATTTGTGAAAATGCCAAGATTTTAAACTTGGTAGATGAAATGAAGGAACTTTTCGTGCCATTTATGTCTTTCTTCCTACATCCAAACCCAAACGAACAAGTTTATAAAGATTTAGAGAAATATAGTAACAATAAAGCTTTTGATGCGTCTGTTTATTGCTTAATTGCTAACTTTAATCAAACTAGATAAATTATTCGTATATGGAACAACAATTGTTACAAGAACAGAAAAAGCCAAACGTATTGGCTTTTCAAGTCGCTTTGTTATTTTCTTTTTACAGCATAGCATTAACTTACGCTTCAGAATTAATGGGCTTAGGAACGGCTAATGTTAAAAATATTTCTATAGGCTTAAAAATTTTAACTACTCTTTTAACCTATATTCCTTTTATAGGGGCAATTATGTATGTCCAAACTAAACACAAAAAGGAATTAGGTGGCTACATCACCTTTGGTAGGGCCTTTTCTACAGGTTTTAAAGTTTCGGCCTATGCAGGATTATTTATTGCGATTCTCACATTCATATATTATAAAGTGCTAAATCCAGCTGCAATGGATCAAGTGATAGAATTTGCAATATCGAACGCTAAAGGTGATGAAAACCAAATCAAAGGCATTGAAATGATGAGTAAGTACATGGTCTTCATGATGATGTTTAGCGTTGCGGTAACTTTTACATTTACAGGTCTCATAATTAGCTTAATCACTGCGGCGATTATAAAAAAAGATAATCCAAATCCGTTTGGTATCCCAACAGAAGCCAATCCAGAGGGCAATTAGGAGCTATTTGAAATATTATTCAAACGTGCATTTTTCTCAATTTATTTGATGAAATTTGCACGTTGTTTTTTGTAAGCATTTGCTTTCAATTTAGCATCTTAATATGTGATGCTAATACTCAATACTAAAAAATGGACATATCAGTAGTAGTACCTTTATATAACGAAGAAGAATCGTTGCCAGAATTGATTGCTTGGATAGATGAGGTGATGCAAAAGCACCAGTTTTCTTACGAGGCCGTTTTTGTGGACGATGGAAGTACCGACCGCTCTTGGCAGGTGATTACCGAGTTAAAGCAGAAATTTGCAAGTATCAAAGCTGTTAAATTCAGACGCAACTATGGTAAATCTGCGGCTTTAAACGTAGGTTTCGCAGCGGCACAAGGTGACGTAGTGATCACCATGGATGCTGACTTGCAGGATAGCCCAGACGAAATTCCGGAACTTTACCGTAGAATAAAGGAAGAAAGCTATGATGTGATTTCGGGCTGGAAAAAGAAACGCTATGATCCTATTACCAAAACTATTCCCACTAAGCTGTTTAACGCCGCTACTCGTAAAATGAGCGGTATTCAGTTGAACGACTTTAACTGTGGTTTAAAAGCCTATCGTCATGATGTGGTGAAAACCATTGAAGTGTATGGCGAAATGCACCGTTATATTCCGGTGCTGGCTAAATGGGCCGGTTTTGCCAAAATAGGAGAGCAGGTGGTAGAACACCGTGCCCGTAAATATGGCGTAACCAAGTTTGGATTAAGCCGTTTTATCAATGGATTTTTGGATTTGATGTCCATTTTCTTTGTAGGTAAGTTCGGCAAAAGACCCATGCACTTTTTTGGATCGTTAGGGGTACTGAGTTTCTTTATCGGTATCATTATGGCGCTGTACATCATGATAGAAAAACAAGTTCTGATTTGGAATAATTTGCCCTACCGTAATTCCACAGATCAACCTCTGTTTTATTTGGCATTGGTAGCCATTATAGTAGGTTCGCAAATGTTTTTGGCCGGTTTTGTAGCCGAGCTGGTAGGCCGTAATGCCCCAGAAAGAAATCAGTATTTAATAGAAAAAGAAATTAATTAGCAGATTAGCTAATTAGAAAATAGCTAATTGTTAAATGTTCTTTTCAATCATCATCCCATTATACAATAGACCGCAGGAAATTAAGGAACTGCTATCTACCTTGTGCAAGCAAACCTATATGCAGTTTGAAGTACTGGTGATAGAGGACGGTTCCGTAAATGGTGCTAAAGATATTGTAGCTTCCTTTGAAAACAAGCTTGATGTAAAATATTTCTTCAAGGAAAATTCAGGGCAGGGCTTTTCTCGAAATTTTGGCTTTGAACGTGCCAAAGGCGATTATTTTATCATTTTTGATTCGGACATTCTAGTACCTTCTGATTATTTGGAGATTGTAAAGGATTACCTTTATGAACATCAGTTAGATGCTTTTGGAGGACCTGATGCCGCACATGAAAGCTTCACACCTGTACAAAAAGCCATCAGCTATGCCATGACCTCACCTTTTACCACTGGCGGAATTAGAGGAAATAAAAAGCATATTGGCCAGTTTCACCCACGTAGCTTTAACATGGGCATTTCCAGAGAGGTTTACGAAAAAGTAGGTGGTTTTATTCTGACCCGCTTGGGAGAAGACATTGAATATAGCATCCGTATCCACGAGAACGGCTTTAAAATAGGTCTTATTCCGGCCGCTAAAGTTTACCATAAACGACGCACCAGTTTTAAACAATTTTACAAACAGCTACATTTTTTTGGTAGGGCACGTATCAATATCTACAAACATTTTCCTTCGGAGCTAAAGCTGGTACATTTTTTTCCTGCTGTTTTTACGCTTGGGCTAGGGTTTGTAATCCTTTGCAACTTCTTTTACAGGCCTTTAGCCTATGTCTGCAATTTCTTGGTCCTATTATATTTCCTGTTGATATTTTTTCACGCTTGGCAGCTCAACAAATCAATAAAAATTGCATTTTTGAGTGTCATTGCATCGTTTATCCAGCTAACGGCCTACGGTTTAGGTTTTATACAGGATTTTGTGAAGAGAGTGATATTTAGAAATTAAAGTAGAGCGATAAGCGTTTGAAGATTAGGTTAACGCAAAACACTTATCGCCAGACGATAAAAAATAGCAAAATGATTAATTATTTAAAAGAAAGTACTTTTGCCGTAAAGGATGTCATCATGCAGGCATGGAAGGTGACCAAAGAAAACTATCTTTCTATCGCTACCTTATGCTTTCTAATTTTTTTGACAGCTTCTACTTCAACCTTTATGGCATTCTTTATGGAAGAAGTAAATATTGGTATTAAACTGTTGATGCTCCTTATTTTCATGATGAGCTATTGTGTGGTAGAGTTATGTTTGATCAAATATATTTTCAAACTATTGGATACCGAAAATGCGGATATACAAATTGTGGAAACCTTGCCTACCAGAGCCGAGATCATAAAGTTTTTAATTGCTACGGTGTATTTTGGCCTTAGTATTTTCTTTGTAGGCGTATTATTAATGCCCGTACTCTATTTGCTTGATATGGTGCTTAAATTTATGGTAAGTCAAGGAATCATAGATGGTTATTCGCAAACGGGAGCCATTATTGTAAATGTAGCCGTGGGCATTGCCATCCTGAGTATCTTCTTCACTTTTGTTAGGATCATCTTTTTCCCATTTTTTATTATCGACAAACATAGTTCACCTTTTGAATCCATTAAGTTGAGTTTAGCTACTACGAAAGGCAATTTCATTAAACTGTTAATGATTTTGTTAGGTTTGGTCGTAGTACAGGCTATTGTTTTTGGCTTTTTTTATATTGTGATATTAATGGGCTTTAGGTTAGTGAATCTTTTCTTGGATTACGATATTAGCCAATATAGTTCATTGATTGTAGTTGTTTTCAGTTCATTTGTGATTGTGCCATTTTCTACTGCATTTTTTGCCGTAGCTTACCGTAAAATCATGAGCGAATATAAAGGGGATGAGCATCCAGACATTATCCACAATATTGTTTAGGTACGATTAGCTTAAATACGCTTTAATTATGTTTAGGTTTAAAGATAGAAAGAAAGAGAGCCTGTAGGCTTTGGGAGGTATTATGGGAATCAAATCGTCACTAAGCAAGGTATTTGCATCTTTTGTGGTTAAAAATATTGAGGCTTGGAAATCTAATGCGGTAAACGCCCAAGAGCGTACTCTGCAAAAATTAATTGCTGATGCCAAGCATACCGTTTTTGGGGTCGACCATCATTTCCATGACATCAAAAACTATCAAGATTTTAAAGAACGTGTTCCCATTAGGGATTATGAAGATTTGCGGCCGTATATCGAGAGGGTAGTAGCGGGTGAACCTGATATTCTATGGAAAAACAAACCACAGTATTTTGCTAAAACCTCGGGGACCACTTCTGGTGTTAAATATATTCCTATTTCAAAGGAATCCATGCCGGAGCATGTGAAGGCCGCGAGAAATGCATTGTTAACCTATATCCACGAAACAGGTAACGCCAAATTTGTTGACGGCAAGATGATCTTTTTACAGGGAAGTCCAGTATTGACCGAAAAACATGGTATTAAAATAGGCCGACTTTCAGGGATAGTGGCGCATTTGGTGCCAGCTTATTTGCAAAAAAACAGGATGCCAAGCTACGAAACCAATTGCATTGAAGATTGGGAGCAAAAGGTGGAGGCGATCGTAGGTGAAACCATTCATGAAGACATGAGGCTAATCTCAGGAATTCCGCCTTGGGTACAAATGTATTTCGATAAACTATCGGAAAAATCAGGAGGTAAGGCCATAAAAGATATTTTCAAGAATTTTCAGTTGTTTGTGTATGGTGGAGTAAATTTTGAACCTTATCGTGCAAAAATCGAAGCTAGCATCGGCAAAAAAATAGCGTCGATTGAAACCTATCCAGCTTCTGAGGGTTTTATCGCCTATCAGGACAGTCAAACCGAAAAAGGCTTGTTGTTATTGGCCGACGCAGGAATGTTCTATGAGTTTGTTCCAGCGGATGAGTATTATAATGACAAACCCACTCGTTTAAGTTTAGCGGAAGTAGAAATCGATAAAAACTATGCTTTGATCTTAAATACCAATGCAGGACTTTGGGGCTACAGCATAGGCGACACCGTGAAATTCATCTCTCTTAATCCTTATAAAATAGTGGTGACTGGAAGAATTAAGCATTTTATTTCGGCCTTTGGCGAACACGTGATTGGAGAAGAGGTGGAGCATGCTTTACTTTCAGTGGCTAACCAAGAAGGAGTGGAGATTACAGAATTTACGGTAGCACCACAAGTAAATCCAGCGGAAGGCGAATTGCCTTATCACGAGTGGTTTGTAGAGTTTTCAAAAGCACCGCAGGATTTAAATGCGTTCAGTTTAAAAGTGGATAAAGCCCTACAACAAAAAAACATTTACTATTTTGACCTCATTGAAGGAAATATTCTACAGCCTTTGAAAATACGAACACTAGGTAAGGACGCTTTTGTAAACTATATGAAAGCAGAGGGGAAACTTGGCGGACAAAACAAAGTGCCTAGGTTAAGCAATGATAGGAAAATAGCGGAGGGGTTGAAGGAATATATTGTTTGATTGTTGTATTGATAAATTGTTATGGCTGGCACTTTCTCTCAAATATACATTCAGGTTGTATTTGCCGTAAAAGGTAGAGATAACTTAATACATGCTAGTTGGGAAGAGGAATTGTATAAGTACATTTCGGGAATTGTTAAAAACAAAGAGCAAAAGATGTTGGCGATTAATGGAATGCCTGATCACATTCACTTCTTAATAGGAATGAAGCCATCTTGTTGTTTGTCAGACTTGGTTAGAGAGGTAAAAAAGTCATCGAATGAGTTTGTGAATGAAAAGAAATATTCGAAATTCAAATTTCAATGGCAAGAAGGGTATGGAGCATTTTCTTATAGTCATTCTTCTTTAAATGATGTAATAAACTATATTAATTGCCAAAAGGAACATCATCGAAAGAAGACATTTAAAGAAGAATATAAACAGCTTCTGGATAAATTTAATATCGAATATAAAGAAGAATATTTGTTTGAATAGATGAATTAATTACAAGACCTTGAAAAGGTCAAATGTTTATAGATAAAACCATTGAAGGGGATACGACCCTGTAGGGGTCGCATATACAACGGCATAAAGTCTATAGGTATATCATCCCTTCGGGATGGAAAAATAAGGCGGTGAGTTGAAAATAGACGAATAACGGACCTTGAAAAGGTCAAATGTTTATAGATTAAAACCATTGAAGGGGATACGACCCTGTAGGGGGCGCATATACAACGGCATAAAGTCTATAGGTATATTATCCCTTCGGGATGGAAAAAATATGCGGTGAATAGAAAATAGACAAATAACGGACCTTGAAAAGGTCAAAATGTTTATAGATAAAACCATTGAGGGGGATACGACCCTGTAGGGGTCGCATATACAACGGCATAAAGTCTATAGGTATATCATCCCTTCGGGATGGAAAAAATAGGCGGTGAATAGAAAATAGACGAATAACGGACCTTGAAAAGGTCAAATATTTATAAAACAACAATCAGACATTTTGCAATATAAACACATATCTATACTAGGCTCTACAGGTTCCATTGGAACACAAGCACTGGAAGTAGTGCGGGCAAACCCTAGCTTATACAAAGTTGATGCCCTAACTGCGCAACAAAACGCCAGTTTGCTGATTGCACAAGCCTTAGAATTTAAACCAGAACTGGTGGTGATTGGCGATGAAAGCCTATATCAACAGGTGAAAGAAGCTTTGCCTAACACCAAAGTAATGGCAGGTGAAGAAGCATTAATAGCGGCGGTCCAATTGCCACAAACCAATTTAGTACTTACAGCTGTGATGGGTTCGGTAGGTTTAAAACCTACTATTGCAGCCATTGAAGCCAAAAAAGATATTGGCTTGGCCAACAAAGAGACTTTAGTAGTAGCCGGTGAATTGGTGATGAACTTGGCCAAACAACACGGCGTAAACATCATTCCAGTGGACTCGGAGCATTCAGCTATCTTCCAATGTTTGGTAGGCGAGGAGCAAAACGCTATTGAAAAAATCTTACTTACCGCTTCTGGTGGGCCATTTAGGGGGAAGGATAGAAACTTTCTAGCTACGGTAACTAAAAACCAGGCCCTAAAACATCCTAATTGGGTAATGGGCGCTAAAATCACCATCGATTCAGCTTCCTTAATGAACAAAGGCTTGGAGGCCATAGAAGCCAAATGGTTGTTTAATTTGCAACCAGAGCAAGTCGAGGTAGTAGTACATCCGCAATCTATCATCCATTCGATGGTACAGTTTACAGATGGCTCCATTAAAGCGCAAATGGGCGTTCCAGATATGAAACTACCTATTCATTACGCATTGGCCTATCCAAATAGGCTAAAAACAGATTTCGAGCGTTTTAGCTTTTTAAAATATCCAGAATTGACATTTTCCGAGGCAGATACAAAAAGTTTTCGTAACCTTGAGCTGGCTTACATGGCTATGCAAAAAGGAGGAAACATGCCTTGCATCTTAAATGCAGCCAATGAAGTAGTAGTAGACGCATTTTTAAAAGATAAAATAGGTTTTTTGGAAATGAGTGAAGTGATTGAGCAGTGTATGAACGAAATAGCTTTTCTGGCGCAGCCAACATTGAACCATTATTTAGAAACCGACCAGCTTACCCGTATATTTGCGGATCAATTGGTAACAAAACAAATAGTAACACATCTAAAATAGAAACACACGACAATAAAATATGGACGGATTGATTATGGCGGGCCAGCTTTTGCTGGGTTTATCGATACTAGTAATTTTACACGAGTTAGGACATTTTTTAGCAGCAAGAGCTTTTGGAATTAAAGTAGAAAAATTTTACCTCTTCTTTGACGCTTGGGGATTTAAACTATTCAGCTTCAAAGTAGGCGATACAGAATATGGTGTAGGCTGGCTACCGTTGGGTGGCTACGTAAAAATTTCGGGAATGATAGACGAGTCTATGGATACCGAACAAATGGCCGCACCAGCACAACCTTGGGAATTTCGTTCAAAACCAGCTTGGCAGCGTTTAATTGTGATGCTAGGCGGTATCATTGTAAACATCATCGTGGGTATTTTGATTTTTTGGATCATTACCTTTAAATATGGAGAAACCTTTATTCCTAATGATAAATTGGCGAATGGTGTAAGCCCAGGGATTATCGGTAAGGAAATTGGACTAAAAACTGGAGATAAAATATTGGCTGTTAATGGTCAAAAATTGATTTATTTTGATGAGCTATTGAGTTCCAAAGTATTATTGGGCAATACCAAGCTCACCATTTCAAGAGAAGGTAAAGCCATAGACCTTAAGGTGCCAGAATCAGTATTGGATGATATCAGTAAACATGGTATCAAAGAATTTGTTAGCCCTCGATTTGTTGCTAAAAAGATTGATTCAGTAGTAACACCGGAAGATTTACAACCGAAAGTTGGTTTGTTTGGTAAAATAAAAGCCGTTTTCGTTAAACCAGATACCGTAAAGGCAGTAGCCCCAGCTTACCAAGCAGGTCTTAAAAAAGGAGATAGTGTATTAGCTATTAATGGTAAGACGGTACGTTTCTTGGACGATTTTACTTCGGAAGTTGAAAAAAACGCGGGTAAAACCATCAGTGTAAAAGTAGTCAGGGCAGGACAGGAAATAGTGCTAAACCCTAAAGTGTCTGCGGAAGGTACTGTTGGATTGATTTTTGGCCGTTTTGATTTGCCTTTAAAAACCATTAACTACGGCTTTTTAGAATCTTTCTCTATTGGTATTGATAAAGGATGGACCACATTCAGCGATAATGCAAAGGGCATTTGGAAGATGATTACAGGTAAAGTAAGTGCTCGTAACATCAGCAGTCCGATTGGTATTGCCAAGGTATATGGCAGTGAATTTGAGTGGGAGAAATTCTGGCGTTTAACGGGGTTGATTTCGATGGCTTTGGCATTTATGAATTTATTGCCAATTCCCGCATTAGATGGTGGTCACGTAGTATTCTTGATCATTGAGATGATTAAAGGTAAACCGTTAAGCGATAAGTTTATGGAGAAAGCACAAGTAGTGGGCTTTGTGATCCTATTGGGCTTGATGGTATTTGCCTTTGGAAACGATATTTTAAAGATTTTTGGGAAATAAAATTAAGGTGTTGGGAGCTAGGGGGCAGTACTTGAAATTAACCCCTAACTCCTAGTCCCTAGTACCTATAAAATGACTTATTTCGAACTTTACGATTTGCCAGTGAGCTTTCATCCCGATCAAAATGTGGTGAAACAGCAATTTTATGCACTGAGTAAAAAGTACCATCCAGATTTTTACATTAACGAAAGTGCAGAGAAGCAGGAAGAGGTTTTGGAACTTTCTACCCTTAACAATAAAGCCTTTCAAGTATTAAAAGATCCCCAAAAAGTATTGCAATATGTACTTACATTAAAAGAAGTAATCACTGAAGGAGAAAATTATACCCTGCCACAGTCTTTTTTGATGGAAATGATGGATGTTAATGAAGCCATTATGGATTTGCAATTTGATCCAGATGCAGATAAGACTGAGCAGATCAAGAAACAGATCATTGATATTACAAGAAATCTAGATGAGGAGCTGGCCCAGTGCACTCAAGGTTTTGAAACATTGGATGCCGAGCAACAAACTGCACAGTTGGCCAAAATCAAGGATATCTTTTACAGAAGCAAATATCTTCATCGCCTAAAACAAAGCCTAACTAAATTAGATAATTAAGTTCGGAAAATGCGTTTTGCGATGTCTCATTATCTCCAAGCCCTAGCAAGCTCTCTTCGTTCTACTAAAATCGGCCAATAGCATGACAATGGATATTTTGAATGTGAAAATCTAATTGTAATGCCAAGAGATATTTTCTTATGACGAACTGACGTTAATTATTTATATTGTACGCTTATTGCTAAGCAATGAATTGATATGCTTTCTTTTAATCATTTGGTTTTTATAGAAGTTGCTAGACATTTGAGCTTTACCAAAGCCAGTGAAGTACTGTTTATTAGCCAACCTGCTATCAGCAAACACATCCAAAAACTCGAGCAACAATATGGGGTTTCGCTTTTTGATCGGAACAAAGGTTTGGTGAAACTCACTCCTGCAGGTTTAATTTTGCAAAAACACTTACAAAACGCCAGTACTCTAGCAAGTCAAATTGTGTTTGATGTAGGAGGCTTTCGCCAGTTTGATAGTTTGCGTGGTGACCTTAAATTGGGTGCTAGCACTACCGTAGCGCTGTATATCATTCCATCCATATTGTCGGCTTTTAGGAAACGCAATGAGGGAATCAGCATCAGTATGGTGAACAGAAACTCTGAAAACGTGACCACGGCATTGTTAAATCACGAAATTGACTTGGCCATTGTAGAAGGGAAAAATAAAATGGATGGCATTAATAGTCAGTTTTTCCTGACCGAAGAAGTGGTTGCCGTTTGTGCACCAGATAGCTATTTGTCAAAGCAATTAAATTACAGCATTGAAGAACTTAAAACTCTGCCTCTAGCCATTCGAGAAAGAGGATCGGGCACTTTGGCAGTGGTGGCACAAGCACTTCAACAGCATCATTTAAAAATCAGCGACCTTAATATCTGTATCCGCTTGGGAGGTACAGAGGTGCTCAAAAATTTTGTAATGGCCGATGATTGTATGGCCTTTCTGCCTTTTACGGCGGTACAAAAGGCATTGGAACGAGGTGATTTGATCAAATTGAACATTGATCAATTGAACATACAACGACATTTCTACTTTATTCAAAGGCTGGGCGACGAGAATTTAGGCGTCAACAAGGCCTTTATCAAATTCGCAAAAGAGTACTATAATATTTAGTTATAACCTATCGCTATTTGCGATATACACCAGGTCTGCTATTGCACTAATTTAGTGCTATGGAAAAAATAATCTTTGCCGAACCTAAATCTTCTATAACTAATGATTATGAATTGATGTGCAGCAACTGCCAACAATTATACCGTAAAGATCAACTTCAAACCTTTTGCACGCAATGTGGGGCGTCACCAATCATCCTTCAATATATTTTGGAAGAAACCTCGCCTGAACAAGTGATTGATCAAACAGAAAGGTCGATGTGGCGTTACGCTAAAATGCTTCCATTAAGCCATCATCAAAATAGGATAAGTTTAGGGGAAGGATGGACGCCAATCTTGCCCTTATCTAATTTAGGCAAACGATTATCCTTGGAAAATTTAATGTTGAAAGATGAATCCTTTAACCCTACAGGTTCGTTTAAAGCAAGAGGTTTGAGCATGGCCGTTTCCAAAGCGAAGGAATTGGGGGTAGAAACTTGTATCGTGCCCACCGCTGGGAATGCAGGTGGCGCTTTGAGTGCCTATTGCGCTAAGGCCCAAATGCAGGCTATTGTAGTCATGCCTAGTCATACGCCATTGGCTTTTCAAAAGGAATGTTTGGCTTTTGGAGCAGCACTGATTTTGGTGGATGGATTAATTCATGATTGTGCCAAAAAAGTAGCGGCCATTAAGCAGGAAATCAATTGTTTTGATATCTCTACCATGAAGGAGCCCTATCGCTTAGAAGGGAAGAAGACCTTGGGTTACGAAATTGCCGAACAGCTCAATTGGGAGCTCCCAGATGTGATTTTATATCCAGCAGGAGGAGGAACGGGTTTGATAGGCATTTGGAAGGCCTTCCATGAGATGAAACAAATGGGCTGGATTAAACATATCCCTACTAAAATGATTGCCATACAAGCCGAAAACTGTCAGCCTTTAGTGGCTACGGTAAACGGTTGGCAAGAAAATGCCGCTAACTACGAGGGGACAGCTACGGTGGCCAACGGTTTGGCAGTACCACGACCTTTTGCAGAGCGTATGATGTTAGACGTATTGGCACAGTCAGATGGCGATGTTTTAGGAATTAGCGAAGCCGAAATTACCGAAAACCTTAAAGAAATGGCTAGGGTAGAAGGCCTGCTCGTGGCGCCTGAAGGTGCGGCACTATTGGCAGGATTAAAACGCCTGATCAAATTAAACAAGATAGAGAGACACCACAAAGTGCTATTGCTCAACACTGGTTCTGCCTATAAGTATTTGGATAATTTTAACTTTTAGACCAAATCAATACGAGTTCAGATAAGCGCTTTCTTAGGCCTAAACAAACCTTTTTTCGTTCTACTAAATAGGAACCCATTTAGCATGCACTCTTATGTGCCTAGGTGGTGGTATTTTTCATCAAAAATGCAAAAGTTTCCTAAATGAACCACATAGACACATAGTAACTCAATGGTATTAACAAAATGTGTAGCCGTGAATTTTTATTGCTTCGATGATTTTAAAGGGATAATCAATTCAGGGTGATGTTAGATAGGCGGTTCGGCATGCTTAATTTATTTTACTACGTAGCTTTCCGCTTCGCTACAGGTCAGCATCGGCTTTACGAGCTGTTTTGACAAATTTAGTAATCGAATTAAGGTGAATCAAACAACAAAAGCTATTTGATAAAAGAACCCTAAATGGTAGTAAAAAGATGATAAACTTTAACAGCAATCCATAAAATGAATTTTCTAAGTAGATATAATGTCAAAAAGATAAATTAGGTAGGTCTACTAAAATTATCGGGTTATTTTTGGGGAAAACCTCAAAATCAGATGTCTTCATTACACCTTTTTAGAAAAGTAGCTTTAGCAGAAGGAATTTCCTACATTGTATTGTTGTTTATTGCCATGCCGCTTAAATACTGGGCCAACATGCCATTGGCTGTAAAATATGTGGGGTGGGCGCACGGCTTATTATTTGTGGCTTATATTGCCTGTTTAGTAATGGCTTGGCAAGAGAAAAAATGGGGATTTGGTAAGGTAGTTTTGCTGTTCATCGCTTCTTTGTTGCCGTTTGTGCCTTTTTGGTTAGAACATAAACTAAAAGCAGAAGACACAGCTGCTTAATGCTCCTTGACAAATCACTACCTTAGCGTTTATTCTCAAACGTTAATATGATTGCCAGAGGCAGATTAAATATCCGTTTTTCCGAACTTCTTAAAGCTGCTGGTGCTATAGGGAAGAATGCTGTTGGCTTAAGCAAAAGGCAATCCCGTTTTCGAGAGCAGTCTTTGCCCTGTTTGTCTGTACGTACTGGTTTTGACTTGCTTTTAAGCGCCCTGAAACTGCAACCAGGTAGTGAAATATTAGTGACCAACATTAATATCCCCGATATGTTTGCCATCATGGACGAACATGGGTTGAAAGTAATTCCTTTAGCGGTGGATAAAGATACCTTGGGAATATCTGCCGACCAATTGAAGGATGCCATCACACCTAACACCAAGCTGCTGCTCATTACCCATTTGTTTGGGGCGATAATGTCCACAGACGCCTTGCTAAAGGAGGCAAAAGCTCATGGACTTTTTGTAGTTGAAGACTGTGCACAAGCTTATAATGGGGTTTATCAAGGCAATACACGGTCGGATGTGGTGATGTTTAGTTTCGGGCTGATTAAAACCAATACTGCACTCACCGGTGCTGTTTTGCATTTTAACCACGAAACGCTCTTTGCAGAAGTATCGTCCTTGAATAGTCAATTACCTGTACAACCTGCTAAAATCTATTTCAAAAAGATTTTAAATGCGACGCTAATTAAACTGTTTGTTAAAAGATTGCCTCTCCAATTGGCTTATACACTTTGTAAGCGCTCAAATAAAGATTTTGATGCCTTGCTGTCAGGCTTCACCCGCGGCTTTCCTGGCGCAGCATTGATGAGAAAAATCAGACATCAGCCATGTGCTGCTAATCTGTTGATGTTGCATCATAAATACTCCCAAGATATTAGTCGACAAATTCAGCAGAGAATGGCGTTGGCTGCTCAATTGCTACAAGGTTTAAATGAACGTTATTTGATCGGAGCTGCTAATGCACAACACACGTATTGGGTATTGCCTATTGATGTGCCCGATCCAGTTTCATTGGTCGACAAATTAAGAGGAGAGGGCTTTGACGCGACTTCAAAAGCATCTAGTTTGGTAAAGGTTAAGGACGAAAATCCAAGCTTTGGAATGGAAAATGAGCTGATGCTCGAAAATTTAATTTACTTGCCTATGGATATTGCCATGGGCGAAAATAAAGCTAAACAATTGAACCAATTATTGTTAGCGATTTTGCCAAATCCTTAAGGGGTTTAAGCGCTTGAAAAAGCTCAAAAAAAGAAGAAATAAAATTTGCGAATTAAATCTTAATACATACATTTGCACTCCCGCTTACGAGGAAATGCCCAGGTGGCGGAATTGGTAGACGCGCTGGTCTCAAACACCAGTGGGAAACCGTGCCGGTTCGATCCCGGCCCTGGGTACTTAAGGAAACAACTCTAACAGGTTGTTTCCTTTTTTTATGCCAATATATATTAGTCAATGAATTAAGGCTCGACTATTTGAACGCGTTGGTAGTGTAACTTATAGTACCTACCTTAACCAAAAATATTTTGAACAAGGCAATGCAAGAGGTACTATTTGACTTTATCGCAAAATACGTTTCTCTCACAGCAGATGAGAAGAACGCAATTGTTTCTTTGGATATATTTCATTCGTTTAAGAAAGGGGTAGTTTTACTTAAAGAAGGGCAAAAATCAAAAAATAGTTACTTTGTTTTAAAAGGCTGCATTAGGGCCTATTATGTTTTAGATGGAGAAGAAAAAACCACTGCGTTCTACACAGAAATGGAAGCTTTGACCCCACCTTGCGTTATCAGCAAAACCCCATCTGAATATTATTTAAATTGTATAGAAGACAGTATAATTCTAATTTCCAATTCTGATATGGAAGCAGAAATGAACAGTAAGTTTCCAAAGTTCGACTTAATGTGCAAAATGTTGGCGGAAGAATTGTTAGCAAAACAACGAATAGACTTTGATGAGTTTAAGACCTCTTCACCTGAACAAAGATACCTGAACCTGCTGCAAAAAAGACCAGACCTTATTCAGCGTGTTCCACAGCACCAGTTAGCAAGCTATTTAGGTATAAAACCCCAATCATTGAGTAGACTAAGAGCCAGAATTTTGGAAAAAAGCAAACAGTAATTCATTTCTTCACTTAAGTGAACGAGGTTTAGGAACGAGCTAATCTACTTTTGTATATCATTTAACACTAAAAAAAGATATGCAAAAGAATATTTTATGCATTGTGTTTGCCTTTGTATTGACAAGCAATTTTCAGGCGAATGCCCAATACACCAAACAAGACAGCACCTATAAACGGTGGTTTGTTGGTAGCACGCTATATTTATTGGGTAATTTTGATAATGTAAATAACCCTGAGTATATACAATTAAATGTTGGATACAGGATAACGCCTAAAGATGTTGTTTCCCTTAGATTTAAGAGGTCTATTTACGCTTGGCCACTAGGTATTCCTTTTGGGTCACCATCATTTGATGCAAAAGGAGAAAACTACCCCGGACGTGCACGCATACTTGCACCTACATTAGGATACCAGCGCTTTTGGTGGAAAGGAATTTATACATCTGTTCAAGCATTAAATGCTTTTGAAAAATATATGGATGAGCAGAATAAAAAAATTGGAAATGGCTACACATTATACCTGGACTTTTATGCTGGTTACCAATTCAAGTTTTTTAAAAACCGGTTCTTTTTTGAACCAGCTATTGGAATATCTTATTGGCCTGTAAGAAGTAATGTTCCAGAGTCGTTTAAAGCAGTAGAACGCAAATGGCCTAACTACTTTATTCAGCCTGGATTTGATTTTGGATATAATTTTAATTTCAAAAAGAAAAAATGAAGGCCCTGATAATACTCGTAATTTACGGCCAATATTTTTTAAGCAAGCCGTCGTTTCTTAACTTAAGTGAACGTGTGCTGCCAAGTCTTCAATCTAATTTTGCCATATCGTTTAACACTAATTAGATATGCAAAAGAATATTTTATGGATGGCGCTTGCCTTTGTATTGACAGGTAATTTGCAGGCGAATGCCCAATACACCAAACAAGACAGTACCTACAAGCGGAGGTTTATTGGCAGTACGCTGTTTTTGTTGGGTAATTTAGCCTCCACAAATCCGCCCAACTTCTTTCAGCTCAATTTGGGCTATCGTATTACAGGAAAAGACGTAGTTACATTGGAAGCCAAAACCTGGAAATATGCATGGCCTAATGGTATTAATCCGCTTTTTAACAAGTCATACGGAAAGCAAGAAGAAAAATTTCCGGGATATATTCGTGAGTATGGCTTATCAGTAGCTTACCAACGATTTTTTTGGAAAGGTTTATATGCCGAACTTAATGTAATGCCTTCACTGCAATATTTTGTAAATGATAATGGCAAAAAAATTGATAACGGTTTTCAAATTTTCAACACTTACCGTATTGGTTACCACATCAAACTGCTTAACGATAGATTTTTTATTCAACCATCCATTGCAATTACTCACCGAGCTTATCATACAAAAATGCCCGATGGATTTAAGCAGTTAGACGATAAATGGTCGAAATTTGTTTTTGGAGAACCGGGATTTCATTTTGGCTTTAATTTTTAGTAATTCATCAATAGCCCAGAAAAACAAACTTTTACACCTGCGTCCAGTAATGATTTTTCTGCATTGTACAGCAAACAACATTCAAAATATTTTTGATGTCAATTATCTCGCTTAAATAAACAAAACATGAAATTAAAACTTCAAATGGTAATAGCTTTATTTATTATAATTCTATTATCGGCATGTAGTAAAAAATCCGAAACTAAGGATGTAAGTAACAGTCGAAAAGTAAAATATGAAATAACGGGAACCTTTACTGGTAAGCTAACTATAGTTTACAATGATAATGTTAGTGGCAACACAACCGTATCAAACGTAGGCCTACCTTGGTCAAAAGAAATTGAGTATAACAGCAATGTTCTTGCTATTGGCGTAGGAGCCCAAGCTTCGGTAATGGGTAATCAGGGGCAAACTGCTGTACTTAAAATATACTCAAACGGAGCAGCGGTAAAAACAAGTACTGCAACAGCAGGTTCGGCAGGAGAAATATTAATACCAACAATTGCCTACGGATTCTAAAACCCACACATTATGAAAGGTCGTTTTTTTTTAATAATCCCTATTCTCTTTTTCAGTGACGTTGCTTTCGCTCAGGATTTGAAGGTTTTTGATATAATATTGGGCGATACTTTTAATATCAGGGAGTGCAGTTGCCAAATTGTAGAAAGCGCATACAAAAACGGAATAGCAGTAAATCGAAATAAGGGGAGAGGCTTGGCTGGTAAAAAACCAGACATTTTAAAAATGTATTCTTATACCGAAAGCATTCCAAAAAATGACAAGTGTTTCCAGCGTGTCGGATTGTATTATACACAAGCACCAATTCCAGGAACTTCCGAAGCGGAAAAATTACCGCCTATTTTACCCCCAAATAACGAAAAGGTCAAACTGATCTATAGTGAAGATAAAAGACCAGGCATTGCAGATGCAGAGGACATATGGATCGGCATACAAGACCATAAATTGACAGGAATTCGATTTTATTTTAATTTTTATAATGCAGAATCTGTCTATCAAACTTTGATAAAAAAGTATGGAAATGTTTCAGCAAAGAACAACTATAGCATTACAACGCCAATGGGTGAAAGGAAAGATTATTATGAAGCAAAATGGCTCTTTCCAAAATTGGTAGTTACTTTTTTAAGTATTGATACTAACCAAATAGGATACAATCCAAATGATGCTCCACTTGGTTATCTAAGTAAAGTTGGTAGTGTAACGATTCAGTATGTTATGCCCGATATGAAAAAAAAGAAAGATAATAATAAGCTATAAAAACTGTTTTGTTCTCTTACTAAAAAAAGTAGCTCCCTAAAAGCACTTCTATAAAAACCGTTACAAATAAGTTACGGATCAAAATTTTGAAGATTTTTGTCCATTATAGTACGATCAAAGTAGAAGACTCAGAATCTTTTACCTTAATTTAATCGTTTAGATACCTAAGCTTTTTTCATAATCATCTTATCAATTCCGATGTTATATTTCTGCATTTCTATTGGTATAAGGGCGATTTTTACCAGATTTTTTATGAACTGATTCTATCTTAGTACGTCCAGGAGCACTAAAGCCTTAACTAGTCAATAGTTGAGGCTTTTTTCGTTTTAATACCATTGCGTAATATTAGTAATGCTGATTTACATTCTAGATAGAAGACTACTGTTTAAAAATTAGTCAACGTCCAAAAAACGTCATACTACCTTTTTGTAAATAACCCGGTTAACAACTACGTTGAGTACTCTTTTATCGACTAAGTAGACTGCCGACGCTAAACATTCGCTATCATCTCAATTTTCTATCTAGTCAACAATTTTGGCAAATCCATCGACCATCTGAAATCTACTGGATGATATAGGTTAATGATAAAGAGGTGAGTTAAAATGGTGTTTTTAACAGCTTATAGCAAGATTAGTTGTTTTTTTTGAAGACTGTATTTGCCATAGCGCAAAGGTTGAAGAATAATTGACCGTTTGGCTTTAAAAAAGAGGATGCCAAAATTGTTGAATAATTCGCCAATAAAAATAGTCATTAATCAGAGCTTTATCATTTACTTGCAATAACCAAATTTAAACTTAAAAAGATATGAAACTACTGACCAACTCATGGCCTCCTGGCCATTGGCGCTCTACTTGTCCAATATTGATTGCAAGCCATTATAGTCATCAGCACACCAGTCAAAGTTTAACTTATTAATTTAATTAATCCATATATGAAAAGAAAATTTACCCAAAATTTCTCTTTGTGGGCTATTTCGGTAAAATGCGCAATCATGATTATATCATGTGTATTGCTTAGTTTTAACGCAGTAGCTCAAGGCCAGAACCAAATTAAGGTTAGTGGAACGGTGAAGGATGCAGCTGGCGCAGGTTTGCCAGGTGTAAGTATCAAAATTAAAAACTCAGCTGGAGGCGTAATGAGCGACGGCGACGGAAAGTACAGCATTACGGTAGCTAAAGATGCTACTTTAGTCTTCAGCTTAATTGGCTACACCCCAATTGAAAAGCCGGTAAGCAATGGGGTATTAAATGTGGTGTTGCAGGAAGCTGCTAGTGAACTTAATGAAGTAGTGATCAGTACTGGTTTTGGAGGAAAGGTAAAAAAGAGTGACCTTACTTCCGCAGTATCATCCGTTTCTTCAAAAGATATTGAGCAAAGGCAGCCGATTGATTTATTAACTGCCTTACAAGGCAAGGCTTCAGGGGTATTGGTAACTACCGATGGTGCCCCTGGAGCAGAAGGTACTATTCAAATTAGAGGTGTAACTACACTAAATGGTGGTGCAGGACCACTTTATGTTGTTGATGGGGTAATTACCGATAATGGTAGAAATATTAACCCTTTAGATATTGCAAGTGTCGAGATTTTAAAAGATGCTGCATCAGCCTCTATTTATGGTGCTCAAGCGGCAAATGGCGTTATTTTAATTACCACCAAAAAAGGCGCAGACGGTAAGGCAAAGTTTGATGTACAATATACGCACCTTTTTGGCAAGCTTGCTCATAAATTGCCGCAAAGTAATTCAGCGGAAGTGAGGGCTTTCCGTAGGTTACAAGCTCCAACAAATCCGACTGCAGGAAGCAACGCAGATTCACTCAATATTGCTTTGAACGCCGATAATGATTTACAGGACATATTGTTAGGCAATACCGGACACAGGCAACAGGTGAATACTAGTTTATCGGGTGCTTCCAAATCATTTAATTTCTACGCAAGCGTCAACTATATCGACGATAAATCTATCGTAGTCAATAGTTCTGCCCAATCATTGCAGTCGAGATTGAACATTTCTTATCAGGCAATGCCTAAATTGAAATACACGGCCAATCTTTCGTTGTATTATCAAATGAAAAACGAAATTCCTGTTGCCAGAACAGTTAACGTTATTTTTGATAGGCCAGCTTATTCCTTAATTTACTATCCCGATGGAACTTTAACGAGCTATATTGCTTCTAAAAGAAACCCTTTGGCTAATGCTTTGTACGAAATCAATAAAACAGAAACCTATTCGGCTCAAGTTAATAACCAAGTAGATTTTGATTTGACCAAGCATATCAAGTGGACTACGCTTTTTAATTTAGCCTATGAGAATCCGCAAAGTACCTTCTTTTCTCCACGTTATGTAAGTGCTAATAAAAATACCAACAACGGTATCAATGAGATGAAAAATAGCTTTAGATACGAAGCTCAAACTTATTTTAACTATAACCAAAGTTTTAAGGATCATAATGTTAGTGCGACCTTAGGTGCAAATGCTATTCGCAGGACACAAAATACCTTCCATTTAGAGTACTTAAACTCGGTGAGTGAGGAAATTTATGTAGCTCTCCCTGCTTTCTTAACGGCCATTAACACCTATACTAATGGCACGGCAAATACCAATCAGGCCGTTTTTGCAAGGGTAAATTATAGTTATAAAGGTAAATACATTGCAAATGCCGTGTATCGTAATGATGGCTCTTCTAGGTTTAGTCCCGAAAATAAAAGAGGGTCTTTCTATTCAGGCTCTTTGGCTTGGCGTTTTTCTGCTGAGAAATTTATGGGATGGTCTGGCAAGTTTTTGGATGATGCAAAACTTCGTGCAAGTTATGGACGTGTAGGTAACGATCAGATTGAAGACTATGGCTTTATCAATAAAATTGTTTTTGATGCGAGCTACAACGGTGTTCCTGGAGCTACTTATAGCACCACTCTTGGTAACAGTTTGATCAGATGGGAAACTGGAATTCAAACCAACTTAGGATTAGACCTCTCTTTCTTCAAAGGAAGATTATCATTTACGGGAGAGGTATATGAAAAAAGGTCAAAAGATTTATTATATCCCCGTCAATTGGTAAAAGAAACAGGTTTCTCCACGGTAATTGTGAACGTAGGAACCATTGCAAGCAAGGGACTTGAACTATCGGTTTCAGGAAGCCCAATTTCTAAAAAGAACTTCCAATGGAGTGTCGATGCAAATATCTATTTCGAGAGAGGTACCATTAAAGATCTAGCAGGTGCAGGTTCGTTTGTTGCCGGTAACAAATGGTATGTACAAGAGGGTGGAAAAATTGGTGATTTTTATGGATGGAAGAATTTAGGTGTTTATCAATGGAACGAATCAAATGCTTATAACGACAACTGGGAAAAATTGACAGTTGTTTTAGGCCCTGATAATAAACCATTATATGTGAACGGAAAAGCACAATATACTTTTAATGGGAAGCCTTATACTGGTACAGTACATAACATGTATGATCCGGGAGGTAAACTGGTAGGTGGCGATACAGAGTGGGCAAACATACAACGTGATAGTTTAATTGATGATGGTGATCGCCACGTGATTGGCAATGCACAGCCTAAATATAACTTAGGTTTTGGAAACAATTTTACCTACAAGCAGTTTACCTTCAATATTTTATTTAACGCATCTGTAGGTGGACAAGTTTATAACACCTTGTTATACAATGCCAATAATCCATCAGCAACCGGCCCAGGTAATCCAGACGTTTTGTATAACTCGTGGCAAAAACCAGGTGATATTGCTAAATATCCTTATTATCCTAACCGTGCAAGTCGCGGAAATCTAAAACAACATGGTAATAGTGCCTATTTAGAAGATGCTACTTTTATAAGGCTTGCCAGCATGAGACTTGCCTATAATTTAGATGATAAAATGGCTAAAAGATTAGGTTTAAGGAGAGTAAGTGCATTTGTTTATGGTACCAATGTGTTAACCTGGACAAACTATAGAGGCTACGATCCCGAGTTCAGTACCAAGAACCCGCTTACCCCGGGAGATGATACAGGTAAGTATCCGAGAAGAAGAGAATTAGGTTTGGGTTTAAATGTTAGTTTATAAAATTGAGCTATGATAAAATTATTAAAATATACTTGCATCATTACACTATGTGTAACCATAAGCAGCTGTAAAAAATTCCTTGATGAAAAACCTGTATCAGAAGTTAAAATCACTGATTTCTATAAATCTAAGGTGGATATAGATGCGGCGACCGCCGGTATGTATTCATCCTTTCAACAAACCATGGTGGGTGAGGGCCAGTACTTAGATCGCTATCACTATTGGGGAGAATTTAGATCTGATAATTTCGATAGATTCCTGAACTATACAACCACCCATGTTACGGAAGTTGCAATGAATGCAATTACTCCTGATAATATTTATACGGATTGGTCTAGGCTTTATACCGTTATTGCAAGAGCAAATAGCAATATCAAATATATTCCGGGGGTAATGGCGCTAGATCAAAACGTAACTCAGGCCGTTGTAAACGCAAATTTGGCACAATCTTATGCCATGCGTGCCATTTGTTATTTTTACATAGTAAGGGTTTGGGGCAATGCACCTATTTGGCTAGAACCTTATGAAGATGTGCAAGTAGATGCACAGCGCCCCCGCGAATCGGCAGCTAAAATTTTAGATGAAGTAGTTATCAAAGACCTAATAACCGCATATGACCTGATGGTGAAGAACCAAACGCCTACGGTGTACACCCTTAATGAGGGTGCGGTATGTGCGGCATTGGCTGATGTTTACATGTGGAAAAAAGATTATCCTAACGCTATCATTTGGATTAAAAATCTTTTCAAAGCCAGGTCTACAAAAGGTGTTGCCTATGCTGGCGTATCTGAAGTAAATTTGGAGCCTACCGCTACTTGGAAAAGTATATTTACTGCACCTGCTACAAGCACAGAAACCATTTGGTCGATCCACTGGGATTTTGTAGCTAACGGATGTGCTTGTAACGTTACATCTTTTACACAGAATAACAAAACTTTTCAGGTTGATCCATTACTGTACAACAGGTATTTCTTGCCGCATGCCCAAACCGTTCGCCCTAATACGGATATTAGACCAAAGCAAACCTTGGATTTATATACCGTAGCTAATCCGGCCAATAACAACAGAGATCGTTTCGTGAAATATTATGCAAGTCCTGTCAATCCAACGGCGGCAACCTCTACAACAGCACTTAACCAGTTTTACAATCAACAAGCTCCAGTATACCTTGTGATGTACAGATTATCAGATATGTACTTGCTTTATGCGGAAGCTCTGAATGGTAGCGGTGATTTGCCAAATGCACTTAAATATTTAAACTATATTAGAAAAAGAGCTACCATACCAGAATATTTGGCAACGGATCCTAAAGTGAGCACGCAAGCCGCTATGGAAAACGCAATTCTTGAGGAACGCCAGTATGAACTCATTGGAGAAGGTAAGCGTTGGTTCGATTTGGTAAGAACCAATAAAGTTAAAGAAGTGATGGATCCCGTACTTATTGATCGTCAAACAAGAAATGGAAGTGCCGATTTAATTGGATTTGCAGATGTAAGACGTTCTCTGTGGCCAATAAGTAGGGCGGTAATGAACTCTAATAAAAAGTTGGTGCAAAATCCAGGTTACGGCGAGTAATAGATGTAATTTTTAATGATCAAACTTGATATAATATAAAATTGATATGAAAACTTTAAAAAATAGCCTGCTGCCGGCAATTGTACTTCTGCTAGTAGCTTTTACTCAAAGTGGCTGTAAAAAGTTATTTGGGTTGGACCGCCAAACAGATTATGATTATGTAAAGAAAACGCTTGATCCGCATATTGGTATTTCTGCACGAGAATTTCTGGAAAATAGGAGCAAGCCAACAGGCTTGCCGGATGATACTGTTTTTAAGTATATGAAACAGGGCCTTGAGTATGCAGAAATTGATTTGGCAGAATATGAAAAAGCAGATCGTACATTTCTTTTCTTACATAATGACGGAGTGAGGGTGTTGCCAACCAAAACAACGGCAGGAGTAGTGACCACAACCAGTAATATTCCAACTGCCGGCTTATGGTTCGATTTTCCAATTGTTACGGGCATTAACCCTACAACTGGACAGCCTATCACGAGACCTGCAACCAAATGGAGCGATTATCCTAAACAAGATGTAAAAAACTATTTCTTATATCTGATTGGACAGGGGAGACATAATTTCGATAACTTGGGCCCAAATAATAAAACCATTAAATCAATTTTACCCGCAGGTGCAACTTTGTCAACCTCAACAATGTTGGGCTACGCAAATGCCGGTAAAGGCTTTGATGAGAATGGTAATTTCTATTTAAGGATATTGAATAATAGTGATTTGGCACCTATTGTACACAATAATAGAACCAATGCTAGAAGCGCAGGATATATTGCAACAAATGGTATTGTACACGTTTTTGGAGCATCTGTGGCACCTTCTCTGCCTTCTTCTTTGTAATTACCGCTAGGAGAGATAAAAAAAGCGGTGATCTTCAATTGAAGATCACCGCTTTTTTTTATTAAATGATATCGCGTTAGCGAGGCATATTATTGGTTAGCCCCTGAAATAAATTCCTTCTGATAGTTCATTGGACTTTTTCCCGTGGTTACCTTAAAATATTTGTGAAAACTAGCAAGGTTGTTGAATCCACTTTCGTAGCATAGCTGTTTCATATTGAGCTTGTTTTCCATTAACAACTTGCAGGCATGCCCAACCCTAATTTCAGTAACAAATCGGGAATAGGTTTTTTTCGTCTTAGATTTAAAATACCTGCAAAAAGAATTAGGGCTGATTACCGCCACATTGGAAATTTCTTCCAAATGTATCTTTCTCCTAAAATTCTCAAGGGTATAATCGTAAATAGCATTTATTCTATTATTCTCAGTTTCGTCGTAGTCTTGCTTAAACCCTATGGACGACAATTTTACAGTTTGGTTGCAGTTGGCAATTAAGGTAAGGGCCTCTAGCAATAATAGAATTCGTTGGGTGCCTTCGGCAACGAGCATTTGCTCTAATAACTCCGAAACCTGTATTTTAACCTTTCCATTGATCTGCAAACCTCTTTTACTGTTTTCAAGCAAGGTTTTAATAGCTTTGTTTTCTGGCAAGTTCAGGAATTGGTCGCCCCAAAAATTCTCGCTAAAATGCGCTACTCTCACATCTGCAGTGGTTTTTGATTGTTCACTGAAATAAATGTCGTCAAACCTCCAGTAGTGGGCAAGGTGCGCACCTACTAAAATCACATCGCCAGACTTGAAACTTTTGATACTGTCACCAATAAATTGAGTGCCTACACCCTTCTTGAGATGGATCAGTTCTATTTCAGGATGATAATGCCATTTGTTGTTCATGTAAGGTACAACATCTCTCCTCACACTAAAGGATTGGGCGGGTCCCGTCGAGACTTTTAATAGTTGCGGTTTCATCTGGTTAGTAATTATATTTGGTCAAATAAATATACTGTAAAATAATATATAGTTGCGTTATAATGCCAATTTTGTTGAATATTTCGGTAATCTTAAATACTATCCAGAAAAGATTATTCCTTTCTTTGTATTAGGGTAAACGGATATAAATCTGCCAACATCCAATAATTTCCCTGATTGATAACCAAATGAACAGTTTCTTGATTGCTATAATTTTTTAAACCTTATTGATGAAACGCCTACTACTTTTAGCTCTATTTTATTGCTCCTTTGCAAGCAATGCACAAGAGAATCCATCTTTAAAACTATGGTATAACCAACCAGCCAAAGCTTGGGAAGAAGCGCTGCCCTTGGGCAATGGTAAAACTGGGGCCATGGTATTTGGCGGAATCAAAAAGGAGCGGTATCAGCTTAACGATAATACGCTTTGGTCGGGCTATCCAGCTTCAGGCAATAATCCCGATGGACCAACCATACTTCCACAAGTACGCAAAGCGATATTTGAAGGCGATTATACCAAGGCTACTACGCTTTGGCGCAAAATGCAAGGGCCTTATTCGGCTAGGTATTTACCATTAGGCGATTTAGCCATTACCTACGAGATGAGAGACACGATAGCAAGTACCTATTATCGCGATCTAAATCTTAACAACGGAGTAGCTTCGGTACGTTATAAAGTAGGGGATGTAAACTATACCAGAACAACTTTGGTAAGCTATCCCGATAAGATCATGGTTGTACATTTAACCGCCGACCAAAAAGGAGCGCTTAATTTTTCGGTTGGCCTATCGAGCTTGTTGCGTTATAAAACTACTACTGTAGCCAATGACTATCTCCTGTTAAAGGGCAAAGCACCTAAACATGTGGCAAATAGAGATTATGAACCCTTTCAGGTGGCATATGATGACAATGAGAATGGAGAGGGAATGAACTTTGAAATACACGTAAAAGTTAAGCTTGATGGAGGCAGTGTGAAGGCAAATGGCGAGCAATTGACCATTAAAGACGCCAATGCGGTGACGCTTTATCTGTCGGAAGCTACTAGTTTCAACGGTTTTGATAAGTCTCCAGGTTTTGAGGGCAAGGACCCAGCCATTGAAGCCAAAGCCAAAATGCAATTAGCATTTGCAAAATCGTTCGAACAAATTAAAAATACCCATATCAGCGATTATCAAAGCTTATTTAACCGGGTTTCTTTTCAATTGAGCAGCAAAAATGATTTTTCGACAAAACCAACCAATGAGCGCCTTTTAAAATTCAAGGAAAATGGAGGCGACCACCAATTGCAGGTATTATATTATCAGTTTGGTCGCTATCTGATGATTGCCAGCTCACGTCCAGGTTCTAGACCTACCAATTTGCAGGGCATTTGGAATGATAAAGTGATTCCGCCTTGGGGCAGTAATTATACGACCAACATCAATACCGAAATGAACTATTGGTTGGCAGAAAACACCAATCTTTCCGAATGTCACCAACCTTTGTTCGATTTTATGAAAGAGTTGGCCGTTAATGGTGCAAAAACTGCTAAGGTAAACTACAATATTAATGAAGGATGGACAGCTCATCACAACTCAGACCTTTGGGCCAAAACATCGCCTCCTGGTGGAAATGATTGGGACCCTAAAGGTGCGCCAAGGTGGTCGGCATGGCCAATGGCAGGTGGTTGGTTCAGCACGCATTTATGGGAACATTATCAATTTACGGGAGATAAAAACTTTCTATCAAAAGAAGCTTATCCATTAATGAAAGGTGCAGCGCAGTTTCTATTGAACTGGCTCATTACCGATCCAAAAACGGGTTATTTGGTAACCAATCCATCAACTTCACCAGAAAATACCATAAAAATAAAAGGTAAAGAATATCAGTTGAGCTTGGCAAGTACTATGGATATGGCGATTATCCGTGAACTGTTTACCGCATGCATTAAAGCCTCCAAAATATTAAATACCGATGCCGCTTTTAGTGCTAAACTCGAAGCTGCTAAAAATAAATTATATCCCTATCATATTGGCCAGTACGGGCAATTGCAGGAATGGTATGGCGATTGGGATGATCCAAAAGATACGCATCGTCATATTTCGCATCTGTTTGGTCTATTTCCTGGGAACCAGATATCGGTACAGCAAACCCCTGAATTGGCCGCTGCTGCAGAGCAAACGCTTATTCATCGAGGCGATATTAGCACAGGTTGGTCTATGGCATGGAAAATAAATTGGTGGGCCAGGATGAAAGATGGAAACCATGCTTATAATATCCTAAATACTGCTTTCAACTATATCGACCCTACAAAAGGTCGCGGGCAAATGAGTGGTGGTGGTACTTATCCCAACCTTTTTGATGCCCATCCACCGTTTCAGATTGATGGTAATTTTGGAGGTACAGCGGGCATGACAGAAATGTTGTTGCAAAGCCATGAAGGTGAAATCAGCCTTTTGCCTGCTTTACCAGATGCTTGGTCTACTGGCTCCATTAAAGGCATCAAAGCTAGGGGGAATTTCGAAGTGGCAATCAATTGGGAAAAAGGAAAGCTTACCCAAGCTAAAATCAAATCGTTAATAGGCGGCAACTGTCGTTTAAGAACACCCATTCAAGTACGAGTGTTAGAAGCCGCAGGGGACAGAAACAATACTGTCGCCATAAATCCCTTAATGCAGAATTTAGAAAAACCACCTTACCAAAAAAACGTAACTGCAAAACTTCAACCTATCAAAGCTGACAATGGTTACACCATTAGTTTTAAAACGGAGAAGGGTAAAAGTTATACCATAGTGCCTGTACAGTAAGGTGTTGGTTTAAAAATCAATTGAATAAACAAACATTAGATTAAACTGCCCAGCCCAATGGCAAAATTGCTGAATAATGAGGTAAATAGACAGAATAAAACCTCATTATTTATTACTTATTTGCAATAAGGGAGAAACAAACCCTCAAATTTTAACCGAATATTTAAACCATGAAAGCTGCTCGAATACTACTAGGTATTGCACTGTTATTGTCGCTTTTTTTTAAGGCCAACTCGCAAAATATTAGCTGGTCTGAAGTAATGCCCGGTGTATGGAAAGGTGTAGTAGGTACTCCCGAAGCTTATGATCTTTTAAAGGCAGCGGGAACTTCGCCCAATATAGAAGCCTTAAGCAAGCTTGGGAAAGCTAATTTCCCCTTTGTTCAACAAAATATTGTAGCTTCTTTACGTGATGGGAAAACCCAATTGCGCTTTCCGCTCGAAAAAAATGAACAGCTTTATGGTTTCGGACTTAATTTTCAAACGGTACATCAAAGAGGTAAAATCCTTGAGTTGCATGTAGACCATTACGGAGGCAAAGATAATGGACGTACCCATGCGCCAACACCTTTTTATATCTCGTCAAATGGCTATGGTGTGTTTATCAATACGGCAAGATACCTTAAAGTATGGGCGGGAACTGGCGTTAGAAAAGACAGCGAGAATTTTCCTACACCAAAAGATAGAAATACAGATAAAACATGGGCTTCGAGGCCGTATTCCGATGCCGTAGAATTTCAGGTACCAGCTGGTGGCGTAGAAATTTATGTATTTGCCGGGCCAAAACCTCTCGATGCCATTAAAAGATACAACCTTTTTAATGGTGGTGGTTACCTCCCTCCAAAATGGGGTCTAGGTTTTACCCAAAGGGTAATGACCAGGTTTACCGCTGCCGAGGTAGAGAAAGAAATAGACACCTTTAACGAAAAAGGTTATCCACTTGATTTTGTAGGCTTAGAACCTGGTTGGCAAAGCAAAGCCTATCCAGGAACATTTACTTGGGATATGGGCCGCTTTCCAGACCCTCAAAAATTCGTGACGGATATGCGGAGTAAAGGCATTAGATTTAATTTATGGATCAATCCTTATGTATCTCCAGACGCACCGTTTTACAAAGAGATTTTGCCTTTGACAAGCTCACACACGGTATGGTTGGGTGTGGTTCCAGATTTAACCCTACCAAAAGCAAGAGAACTGTTTTTCTCGCAATTGCAGCAAAATCAGATAGAAATAGGCGTAAGTGGCTATAAAATAGATGAAGTTGATGGTTACGACCACTACTTGTGGCCGGATGTAGCTACTTTCCCATCGGGTTTAAGTGCCGAGCAAATGCGACAAACCTATGGATTGTTAATGCAGCGGTACACTGCGGAGATTTTTAAAAAACGTAATCAACGGACATTTGGTTTGGTAAGAGCTTCTAATGGAGGAGGGACCTCGTTTCCATACGTGCTTTATAACGACTATTACAATCACGAAGATTTTATCACCGCATTAATTAATAGTGGTTTTGCTGGGGTGCTGTGGACGCCCGAAGTACGTGCCTCAAAAACGGGCGAAGAATGGTTAAGAAGATTTCAATCAAATGTATTTTCGCCCATGGCCATGATCAATGCCTGGTCTAGCGGGACTAAACCATGGAGCTATCCTGAAGTAGAAAAACAGGTGAAATCGTTCGCACTGCTGCGTATGCAAATGATGCCTTATTGGTATACCGAGTTTGCAAAATATCATTTTGAAGGCACACCGCCATTTAGGGCAATGAACTTGGAAGACGGATTTAATCAGGAGGTTAAAAAAGAAAAAACCAATTTAAACCTTGAAGAGAATCCTTATGCCGAAGCCGTTTCCAAGGAAATTAAAGACCAATATATGGCGGGCGAATATCTTTTGGTAGCGCCAATGTTTGCCGGGCAGGTTACCCGAAAAGTAGTGTTGCCAAAAGGTAAATGGTACGACTTTTATACGGGCGAATTTGCTGGAGAAGGCACGGTAATTACCGTTACTCCAGGTTTAGACAAAATTCCTGTTTATGTAAAAGATGGCGGAATTATTCCGATGATGCCAGCCATGCTCCATGCACCAAAATCGGGTGAGAAAATTGACCTTGAAATTCGTTATTATGGAGAAAAACCTGGTCAATATCTTTTGTATGATGATGATGGTGAAACTTTCAATTATGAGAAAGGCCAATACAGTTGGCGACAAATCAATGTGCAACGCACTGCTAATGGAATAAAAGGAACCATTTCGGCTCCCGAAAAAAATAAACCTAATACCTTAGGAAAAATTACTTGGACCTTAATGACTAAATAATGATGCGACGTTGGCTTAGATATAGTTTATTCCTTTTTATATTGGGTATTTCAACCACTGCTTTGGCACAATCGTATAACAACGAAGCCGCTAAAGTATTGCGAAAGCAGATTCTAAAAGAGGCCGCTTGGGCATTGAAACAACAGCCCGTTACGGTAACCGCACAAAGTTCGCCCAGAAGTGCAGGCGGTAAGCACGATTTTTTTTCCGAAGGCGATTATTGGTGGCCAGATCCCCAAAATCCATCAGGCCCATATATTCAAAAAGATGGTCTTACCAATCCCGAAATTTTTGTTGCTCACCGATTGGCCATGATCAGGTTCAGTCGTATTGTGGGCGCATTGGCATCAGCCTATAAACTAACGGGCGAGAAAAAATATGTAGAAGGAGCGTTGGTACATTTAAAAGCTTGGTTTTGCGATACTGCAACCCTTATGAATCCCAATTTGTTATACGCCCAAGCCATACAGGGTAGATTTACGGGACGCGGTATCGGAATTATCGATACGATCCATTTAATGGAAGTAGCTCAGGGCATTTTAGTTATGCAGTCAGCTATCCAGGCTTCTACACTTAAAGATTTAAAGCAATGGTTTGCCGATTATTTGAACTGGTTAACTACCCATCAATATGGTAAAGACGAATTGAATGCAAAAAATAATCACGGTACCTGTTGGGTAATGCAGGTAGCTTCCTTTGCCAAATTAACGGCGAACAAAAAGCTACTTGACTTTTGTCGCGATCGTTATAAAAATGTATTACTCCCTAATCAAATGGCGGTTGATGGGAGCTTCCCTTTAGAACTGGCTCGTACCAAGCCTTATGGGTACTCCATCTTTAACCTCGATGCCATGAGCATGATTTGTCAAATTTTATCGGTAAAGGACGATAATTTATGGAATTACGAAACCGCTGACGGAAAATCGATCAAGAAGGGCATTGCATTTCTTTATCCTTTTGTGGCCGATAAAGCTAAATGGCCTTACCCAAAAGATGTAATGTATTGGGAAAATTGGCCAGTAGCACAACCTTTTTTGCTAATGGGTGCCAATGCCTATCAAAATAACAACTGGTTAAACACTTGGAAAACATTGGAGCATGAACCAAAGGTTGAAGAAGTGATTAGAAATCTACCTATTCGTAACCCATTAATTTGGCTATAGTTAACTGACAATAAGCAATGAAATTCAAAAAAATACTTACCTGTTTATTATGCTTGTCGGTTAGCAGCTTGGCCTTTGGTCAGGTAGCGGGCGACGAGGATAAGGAAATGTTCAACCAATCAAAAGAGCGTGATCAAAAAGCCATTGACCAAGCGGTTAATAGTTGGTGGACCGCTTCCATGAAAACACATGAACAGCGCATTCAATGGTGGAGAGATGCCAAATTCGGAATGTTTATCCATTGGGGTATTTATTCTTTACCAGCAGGTGAATGGAAAGGCAAAAAAGTAGGAGGCTATGCGGAGCATTTGATGCGCAAGGAAAAAATTGCCAGAAAAGATTATTTAGATATTGCCCACCAATTTAATCCTGTACTTTTTAATGCTGATCAATGGATCGTAGATGCTCAAAAAGCAGGAATGAACTATTTTATCATTACAGCAAAGCACCACGACGGTTTTGCCATGTACCCATCAAATGTGGGTAATTTCGATATCAGCAAGCAAACACCATTTAAAAGAGATCCCATAGCCGAGTTAGCTGCAGCGGCTAAAAAACATGGAATGAAGTTTGGTTTTTACTATTCCCATGCCTTTGATTGGGAGCATCCGGATGCACCGGGGAATGACTGGGAGTACAAAAATCCGGGTGGTGATTTGGGCTTATATGGCGGCGTAAACTGGTATGTCGAACATCCAGAATTGCTGCCCAAAGCAGTTAAATATGTGGATGAAAAAGCTATTCCGCAAATTAAGGAACTGCTTACAAAATACCATCCAGATATCTTATGGTTTGATACCCCACAAAAGCTACCGCTTTCAGAAAACATTCGAATTTTGAAAGCCATCAGAGAAACAGACCCTAATGTGGTGGTGAATGGAAGATTGGTAAGAAGTGCCAATGCCAATTTCGGTGACTATAAGAATACAGCAGATAGGCCTGCTGAATTTTATCCGGTAGATGGTGATTGGGAAGCTATTCCAACCACTAATGAATCATATGGTTACAGCAAGTATGATCATTCACATAAATCGCCAGGTTTTTTTATTCAGCTTTTGGCTAAAGCGGCTTCTAGAAACGGAAACTTGTTGATGAATATTGGGCCAAAAGGAGATGGTGCTTTTGATACCAAGGATCTGCAAATATTAGCTGGCATAGAAAAATGGATTGCTAAAAATGCAGAAAGCATTTACAAAACAAATAAAACGCCACTGCCTTTACAAAATTGGGGGGTAACTACCCAAAATGCTAATAAAGTGTACTTGCATGTTTTTAATTGGCCTAAAGATGGAAAATTATATGTTGGAGGTATAAAGTCGAAAATTAATAAGGCTTACCTACTTGCGGACCCTAAAAAATCAAACCTGCTCATTCAGAACATTGGGGATGGCGATTTCTATATCCACGTACCAAAACAAGCTCCAGATACAGCCAACACCGTCATTACATTGCTGTTATACGAACCCGTTAGAACGGATCATGTACCTTATGTAGCAACTAATATACCTTTAACTCGCTTGTTGGCTTTTGATGCCAACTTAAGCAAAGGGTTTAAATTTGGAGATGGGAAAACAGACCGTTTTTATGTAGAAGGATGGGAGAAAAAGGAACAATCGGTAAACTGGGTCTTCAGAACAAGCTCAGCACAAAAGTTTAAAATTGAGATAAAGTACCTAGCAGGTAAAGAAAGCGGGGGCAGCTATCATTTTAAAATTGACCAACAGGATTTTAAGCAGGAAGTACTGATTGGCGATACGAAGGTAGTGACACAAGTGATCGGCGAAATACCATTAGCAAAAGGTTTGCACCGAATAGAAATTAACCCCAATACCATTTTAAAAAGTGAATTGATGAAGCTCTTAGAGGTTCAGTTGATTCCCATAAATTAATCATAAAATTTACAGATGAAGATTAGACACCTAGCCGTAACCGTTGTTTTATTAGGATTGCAGATACCTTCTTTTGCACAGAAAGTAGATGTTAAAAAGGCATTCCAGCATGCAGCAACCCAAACAGACCTCCTTTTAAAAGAGGTAGAAAAGGCAAAAGACCCTAAAAAACCTCAACTCTTTTCGCCACGAACCATTGAAGATGGACACCTCAAGCTGGTAGCGTCCAGAGATTGGACAAGCGGATTTTTTCCAGGGGTTTTATGGTATTTAGATGAATTTTACGGGACTGAGCACTGGAAAGCCGCTGCGAAAAAGTTCACGGCTGATGTGGAGCAGGAAAAAAACAATGGAACAACGCACGATATGGGCTTTAAGGTTTATTGTAGTGTAGGAAATGGTTACCGTTTAACCCATGATCCTCATTATCGTGACGTATTAGTTACTGCTGCAAAAACATTGTCTACACGCTTTAATCCTAAAACCGGCGTCATCCTGTCATGGGATCATAGTCGCGATAAATGGGTAAACCCAGTGATCATCGACAATATGATGAACCTGGAACTTTTGTTCGAAGCCACTAAGCTTACCGGCGATTCATCGTTTTACAAAATTGCGGTGAGCCATGCCAACACCACCATGAAAAACCATTTCCGTGCCGATTATAGCTCTTATCATGTGATTGATTATGATCCACAAACAGGAGCGGTGCTTAAAAAGAACACACACCAAGGCTACAGTCACGAATCGGCATGGTCACGAGGACAAGCTTGGGCTCTATATGGTTACACCATGTGTTACCGCTATACCAAAAATCCGCGTTACTTGGCACAAGCAGAAAATGTGGCAAAATTTATCTTAAATCACCCCAATATGCCTAAAGATCTAGTGCCATATTATGATTTTGATGCACTGGGAATTCCTAATGAGCCGAGAGATGCCTCTGCTGCAGCGTTAATTTCATCCGCTTTATATGAGTTAAATACTTATAGCAAAGCCAGAAAAGACTATCGTAAAAAAGCGGATCAAATTCT
Organism: Pedobacter sp.; assembly: GCF_039594775.1. Taxonomy (GTDB): domain Bacteria; phylum Bacteroidota; class Bacteroidia; order Sphingobacteriales; family Sphingobacteriaceae; genus Pedobacter. Next base: position 166,463 of record NZ_JBCNMT010000007.1, read on the forward strand.
TGAATCGTTGTCTACAAAATATACAGCACCAGCAGGCTCTTCTTTTGGCTTTATTTTATTGCATAGTACGGGTTCTAAACCTGGCAATTTTGAAGTAGATGCCCCTTTAAACTATGCCGATTATTATTACCTAGAGGCATTGTTAAGAAAGAAAAACCTGAAATAAACCATAAATAACTAACCACTAACCGAATATGAGATTTAACCTTTTTTCAACTTGCTGTTTAATTTTCTTGGCATTTCAAGGCTTTGCCAAAAATTATTCCATTGGTTCGGCTGCCGAGCTTGCCAAGTTAATGCTAAAACCAGGCGACAAGGTGATGCTGAAAAATGGTAACTGGCAGGACCAACAACTGATCTTTAAGGGGAATGGTACGAGTAAAAATCCTATCGTATTAAGCGCTGAAAATGCTTTGCTGGTAAATTTGATAGGCAAATCATCCATTCAGATAGACGGCACTTGGTTAGTGGTGGAGGGTTTGAACTTTACAAATGGTGCAACCAATGGCGAAGATGTTATCCTTTTTACTGAAAAATCGTCTGATTGTCGTTTAACCAACTCCGCGGTGGTAAACTTTAACCCTAGCGAAAAGGCCAAAGAATATACCTATGTTTCGCTTTACGGTAGCCGTAATAGGGTAGACCATTGTTATTTTGAAGGGAAGACCAATCTTGGGCCTACGTTAGTAGTATGGCTTTCGGACAAGCCTAATCATCATCAAATAGATCATAATTATTTTGGACCACGACCAGATATTGATGGCAATGGAGGTGAAACCATTCGTATAGGAACCAGCACTTGGTCAATGTACGATTCGTTTACCAAAGTAGAATCGAACATTTTTGCCCAATGCAATGGCGAAACCGAGATTGTTTCGGTGAAGTCTTGTCGCAATACCATTTCCAATAACCTTTTTTACGAAAGCGTAGGCACCTTGACCTTACGCCATGGAAATTATAATCAGGTTTTCGGAAATATCTTTATCGGTAACAACATTAAAAACACAGGTGGGATCAGAATTATTGGCGAGCACCATCAGGTGTACAACAACTATTTGCAAGGCCTAACAGGCACAGGCTTAAGGGCAGCAATTTCGGTGATGGATGGTTTGCCAAACCCTCAACTGGTAAGTCATTGGCAGGTTAAGGATGCTACGGTGGTAGCCAATACCATTGTGGATTGTAAAGAAGCCTTTTCACTTGGAGCCGGAAAAAATGCCGAACGTATTTTACCACCACAAAGAGTAGTCATAGCGAACAACTTGGTAAGCAATTCAGCTAATACAGTAACGATGGTAGATCCGGCCTCAGAAGTAACTTTCGACGGGAATTTAGTCAACGTTGATAAAACAACAGATATTGCACTTCCAAAAGGTTTTAAAGTGATTGATGCCAAGCTTAAAAAGAATAAGCTGATTTGGCAACCAGAAGCCTCGAGCCCGGTAAAAGGCGCATTTAAGGGTACTTTTTCTTTCATCAACCAAAAGGATGTAGGCGTAAAGTTGAATGAGTCCCAATTGTCGATTTTGAAACATCAAGATATTGGCCCAAAATGGATGGCCCACAAAATCGTCCTATCCAGCAAATAGATTTTAGCAATGAAGACAAAACAAAATTTAGGGATATTGCTATTGGCATTGGGCTTTTTATTTGCTGGTTGCAAAAAAACAGCAAGCTCACCCGAAGAGCCCACACCTATTGTACCGCCTATAACGGTTAAACCCTTATGTAAATCTTGCAAAATCATTTCATCAGCGACAGAACTTACTGCACTGACGTTAAATGCTGGCGATACAGTGATGATGAAATCGGGCGATTGGAATAATCAACGGCTAATCTTTAAAGGTACTGGTACAGCTCAACAACCCATTGTGTTAATTGCAGAAAAGGCAGGTGATGTTAAACTTAAAGGTGCTTCTTCAATTGCTATCGATGGTCAATGGCTTGTGGTGGATGGACTTAGTTTTAGCAATGGAGATTTAGGAGTTTCCAAGCTCAACGTCGTTGATTTTACTTCGGCATCCAGAAACTGCCGCTTGACCAATACCACCATTATCGACTATAGCCCAACCGATCCAACCATCGATTACAGATGGGTATCCATGAATGGTAAAAATAACAGAATGGATCATTGCTACCTTAAAGGAAAGGCCCATCAAGGGCCAACCGTAGTGCTATGGGGTTCAACAACGGCCATTAGCCATCGCATAGATCATAATTATTTTGGCCCTCGAGCCGATTTGGGAAACAATGGAGGTGAAACTATCCGGGTGGGCACTTCAGATTATTACCTCAGCGAAGCAATGGTAATCATCGAGCAAAACATATTTGAGCATTGCAGTGGCGAAACAGAGATTGTCTCTAATAAAATGAGCAAAAACACCATTCGCAATAATCTATTTTTTGAAAGCCGTGGTACCTTATCACTTCGCCATGGTAACGGAAGCGAAATTTATGGCAATTATTTCATCGGGAACGATATGAAAGATGCAGGTGGCATACGTATTATCGGCGAAAGCCATTTGGTTTATAACAATTATCTGCAAGGCGTTGCTACTACAGGCCAAACCTGTGCCATTTCGGTTTTAGATGGCGTACCCAACTCAGAACCAAGCGGCTATTTTCAGGTGAAAAATGCAAAAATTGTGGGAAATACTATAGTGAACTGCGCCCAAGCCTTTGACATAGGTGCTGGCAAAGGCGGCAATGGTCGTACTGTTCCCCCGGCCGATTGTACCATTGCCAATAACTTGATCCAGTCAAAAGGTGGCATTGCTATCGCTTACACGGACCCACCACAGAATTTTTTCTACGAAGGAAATTTAGCCTACGGTATGGGAAGCGGACAAACCTTAGCACTCCCAACTGGAATAACTTTAACCGACCCAAAGCTTAATTTGGGAGAACTAAATACCTATTCCCCGGCCACGGGCAGCCCAGCTTTTGGCGGTTTTAAGGGAACATACAGTTTTTTTCAATCTAATAATGTAGGTGCTAATGCCTTGGATGAACTTCATCGGTCTTTATTGAAAGCCACTGACATTGGTCCTTCACGTATGGCGCTTGGTGCCGCAATAATCATTAAAAACTAATCATTTCACTATCAGATCAACCATCATGTTAAAAAAAGTAAGCAAATTATTATTGGTATTAATGCTCCTTAGCCCTTTAGCCAAAGCGCAACAAGCCCTTAGCAAAGAAGAAAGAATGAAATGGTGGACCGAAGCGCGTTTTGGCATGTTTATCCACTTCGGAGTATATGCGCAAATGGCCGGACAGTATAAAGGCCATGAGCAAGCGAGGGGAGGTGCCGAATGGATCATGAATAGGATGAAAGTTCCGGTAGCCGAATATAAAGAAATCGCCAAGCAGTTTAACCCTGTTAAATATGATGCCGATGCATGGGTGAAAATGGCCAAAGATGCAGGCATGAAATATCTGGTAATTACTGCCAAGCACCATGATGGTTTTGCCCTGTTTAATTCAAAAGCCAGCAAATGGGACATTACCGATGCCACGCCCTATGGAAAAGATTTGTTAAAGCCTTTGGCCGAAGCATGTAAAAAGTATGGTATAAAATTAGGATTTTACTATTCGCAAGCACAAGACTGGGGCAATGCGGGAGGTTCGGTAGCTCGTAAATTAATGCGGGAAGGCTGGCCTAATCCAGATAGTACCAATATTGATAACTATACTGCGGCACATAAAGGCAAATGGGATCCTGTGCAGGAAACAAAAACATTTGATCAATATATTGATGATGTAGCCGTACCACAACTAAAAGAATTGATGACCAATTATGGTGATATCGCAGTGCTTTGGTGGGATACGCCAACCAATATGACCGATGAAGCGGCATTAAAGCTTCAAGAAGTACTTAAGAAACAACCTGCAATTATTACCAATGATAGGTTGAAGCGACCAAATTTTCCAGGAGATACCAAAACTCCCGAGCAGAAAATACCAGACCAGAGCGAATTGGATGGACAATATTGGGAAACCTGTATGACCATGAACGGTACTTGGGGCTATCGTGTATCTGACCACAAATGGAAACCAGCCTCAACATTGATCCGTAACCTTATCGACATCGCTTCGAAAGGAGGAAATTACCTGCTTAATGTGGGGCCAAAACCTGATGGTTCTTTCCCGCAAGAAAGTATAGACCGTTTAAAGGAAATCGGAAGCTGGATGAAAGTTAACCATGAAGCAATTTATGCCACTACCGCAAACCCATTACCGGCGGTATCATGGGGCCGTATCACAAAAAAGGCCGAAAATGGTAAAACCAACCTATATCTTTCTGTATTTGATTGGCCAAAAGATGGAAAACTGACCATCCCTCAATTCTCACATCCGGTAATTGCCGCCACATTGCTAAGTAATGGAACAAAATTAAAAACTCAAGCCCAAGGCGATGTGGTAACGATAGCCGTTCCGGCGCAAGCAATAGATCCCATTGCTACCGTCATTAAATTAGAAGTAAAAGGCGAAATAAAGGGGAATTCCTTAAAACCTACCAGCAAAATGAAAACAGGAGCGATAGATTAAAACAGCTTAGAAGCCATTAAAGATTTTATGAAAAAATTGTTTTTAACCATGTCAATATTGGCATTGTGCAGTACCACATTTGCCCAAAAAGTTTCGCCATTGTGGACTGATTTTGTAGAAGCCAAGCAAGCGGGAAAGACGCCAATACTTCCAGATTTTTCTTTTGCAGGCTATCATTTCTCCGAAAAGCCAATTCCAGAGGTTTCGGGCAAAAAGGTATTTAACGTAGTTGATTATGGCGCAAAGCCTAATGATGCTGAATACGATGATGAAGCCATCCAACGAGCCATTAATGCGGCAGAAAAAAGCAAAGAAGGGGGAGTGGTATTTTTTCCATCGGGGAAATTTTTAATTGCTGCCGATACAGACAGTACCAAATACATACGCATTTCTAAAAGTAATATCATTTTAAAAGGCAGTGGTAGCGGCTCAGGAGGAACAGAGATTTATCAAGACAAAATGCGCATCAATGGTCGCCAAATTCAGTTTAAACCAACTGATTTAAGCGCAAAAAAGCTAACCACCATTACCAAAGATGCCGATAGAGAAAGCTTTTGGGTAGAAGTGGCAGATGTTTCGGCTCTAAAAGTGGGGCAGGACGTGGTGATACGTCATAAAAGTGAAGAATTTACCAAAATCTATTTTGCACCGCTACAGTTAAAACCAGAGTGGTCGAGATTATTTGGCGATAAAGGCGGAATGCTCATCAACGAAATTCATACCATCGAAAAGATAGAAGGAAATAGGGTGAAATTTAAAAACCCTTTGCACTTTGATTTAAGGATTGTAAAAAGCGCAGCGTTTGAATTGGCAGCCTATAACTACATTGAAGAATGCGGCGTAGAAGATATTTTATTTACCAGCAACTGGAAAACCTATGGTGAGGATTTTGTACACCATAAAAATGCCATCCATGATTATGCCTGGGAAGCAGTGGGAATGGAGTACGTAAAAAACAGTTGGGTAAGAAACTGCGAATTTCGCGATTGGAACGAAGGGCTTTATATCCGTTCAGGTTATCAGGTAAGCGTACTCAACGTAAACTTTAAGGGGAAAAAAGGTCATGCCTCAGTTCATGCCCGTACCGGGTATGGGGTATTGATTAAAAACTGCAATTTCAACAATGCACAGCATCACGGTGCTGGAACAGGTTATAGCGCAGTAGGTACGGTAATTACGCAATGTACTTTAGGTAGCGATCAAAACATCGATATACATTCCGGTCAACCATTTGCCACTTTGTACGATGACATTAAGGGCGGTGTTTTTTATAATCTGGGCGGCCCAGAGCCTGGTCACCCGCACCATGGCAAGCATTTGGTACTATGGAATTTTCAGCATCAATCAGCAAAAGATCAGCACTATAACTTTTGGGATCTTAATAAGCGACGAAACTACACCATTGCACAACCTATCTTGGTAGGTTTTCAGTCGGATCATAAGGTAAGCTTCGAAAATGTTGGAATCAATCAAGATCAAGGTAAACAAGTATTGCCAAAATCATTATTCGAGGCACAGCTCACTTTACGCTTAACAGGAAAAAATACGGCTAAATAACTTATTTATGAAACGCTTTTATCTCCTCCTGCTTTATGGCTGTTTTGTTTTTCCGGTGATGGCCCAACATCAATTAACCGAAGAAAAAGAAAGCAAGTGGCGCCATTTCCAAAAAAGTGAATTTAAGTTCAACGGTTATAGCGCATGGATCATCTCTCCTAAAAGGCCTTTGCCTGGTAAGCCATGGGTTTGGAAAGCTTATTTTCCCGATTGGCATGTGCAGCCTGATAGCATCTTGCTGGAAAGAGGTTTCCATGTAGCCTATATCAATACCAATGATCTTTATGGCCATACCAAAGCCTTAAACATATGGGACGAGTTTTATCAATACCTCATCTCAAAGAAAGGATTTGCACCGAAGGTAGCATTGGAAGGAATCAGTCGCGGTGGATTATACGTGTATGGTTGGGCAAAGCGACATCCTGATAAAGTGAGTTGTATTTATGCCGAAGCCCCTGTTTGCGATTTTAAAAGCTGGCCGGGAGGTAAGGGAACCAGTAAAGGGTCAGCAGCAGATTGGAAGAAATTACTCGAGGTATATGGTTTTACAGAAGAACAGGCACTTCAATACCATGACCAGCCCAAAGATAATTTGGATCGTCTCGCTTCATTCAAAGTGCCCATACTGCATGTCATTGGTTTAAATGATGGCATTGTGCCTATTGCCGAAAATACACTCCTGCTCGTGCAAAATTATATTTTAAAAGGAGGCCCGGCAACCATTATCCCAATGACATTGGGCAAGCAAACTTTAGAAGGTCACCATTTTCCAATAGAACAGCCGGCTAAAATTGCTGATTTCATTTATGAAAATAGTGTTTCAGCGCTCAAACCCGTCAATACTAAACAATAGAAACCTTTAACAATTTAATCAAAATCAACAATATGCTACAAGGAGATTTATTTCAGATCGATGCCGAAATACCCTGGGAAGATTTAGGAAACGGCATCAAAAGACAATGCTACGGCTATGGCGAAAACGTAATGCTGGTAAAGGTAAAATTTGAAGCTGGTGCCGTTGGACAACTGCATGAGCATTACCATACCCAGGTTACCTATGTAGAAAGCGGCATTTTCGAAATGACCATTGGCAATGAGAAAAAAGTCATAAAAAAAGGTGATGGTTATTATGTGCCTCCTCATGAAATGCATGGTTGTGTTTGTTTGGAACCAGGAATGCTAATCGACGTTTTTAGTCCTTATAGAGAAGATTTTTTACCAACATCAAGTATTTAAAAAATATGAAGAAAAATATTGGTTTATGGATGCTGCTGTTAATAGGAACAAGCGTATCCGCACAGGCACAGAAAGCCATAAAAGAATTTGAAAGCTGGCCAAAAGGTACCTCACCAGCCGAGATAGGTAAACGAGTAGCCGATCGTTTTGTAGTAACGCCACATACAAATTTTGGAAGGCCAACACCACCTAAGGTAATTACCTATGCCGAAACCTGTGCATGGTATGGCGCATTAAAGTTTGCTAAAGAAAGCAATAATAAAGAACTGCTATTGCAACTGGCCAAACGTTTTGAACCATTTTTTGGGGAAAAGGCATCGATGATACCTGTACCAGATCACGTAGACTATTGCGTATTTGGGGCCGTACCATTAGAGCTTTATAAGCAGACCAAGGAAAAGAGGTATCTAGAAATGGGCCAAAGCATAGCTGACAAACAATGGGGACCACCAGAAGGCAAACGGGTAGTGCCCGAATCTCATGTGTTTTATAGCAAGGGGCTTACCTGGCAAACTCGAATGTGGATTGATGATATGTTTATGATCAACGCTTTGCAAACACAGGCCTATCGAGCTACAGGAGAGAAAAAATACCTTGATCGAGCAGCCAAAGAAATGGTGGTATACCTCGATTCGTTACAAAAAACAAACGGCTTGTTTTATCACGCACCAGATGTGCCTTTCTTTTGGGGACGAGGAAACGGATGGATGGCCGCAGGGATGACAGAAATATTAACCTCCCTTCCCAAAAATCACCCAGAGCGAGCTCGAATTATGAAGGGCTACCAAACCATGATGGCTTCCTTGCTTAAATATCAGACGGAGTCGGGCATGTGGCGCCAGTTAGTAGACGTGCCAGCTTCTTGGGAAGAAAGCTCAGGTACGGGCATGTTTGCCTACGCCATGGTAACTGGGGTAAAAAATGGTTGGCTTCCCCAAAAAACATATGCGCCCGCTGCGCGTAAAGCTTGGCTGGCCTTGGTATCAAAAATTGATGCCAACGCCGAGATAAGTGATGTATGCGAGGGCACCAATAAGAAAAATGATTTACAATATTATCTCGACCGCAAACGCATAACTGGCGATATGCATGGACAGGCACCTGTATTGTGGACTGCCGCCGCATTTTTGCAATAATAAATAACGTGAGTTGGGGATAGAGTTTTTTAATTTCATTATCTCCAGCCTTAGCAAAGCCTCTTCGTTCTACTAAAATCGGCCTTGGCCTGTTCGGGATGCACAAATTGGCCTTACTTATTACTTAAATAGAACAGGGCGCAGCCGTGGATTTTTTTGCATACTTTTTTCATCTATAGGAAAAAAGTTTGTCCGCGAAGCGACAGAAAAATAAATAGTAGTAGAATTTTTTTTTGACATAAAATATTGATGATGATGCGTGTAAAATCTTTTCTTAACCCTAACTCACGTTAAATACTAAATACTCTGGGGTGATGTACAAACCCCATGTACTTTCCTACCGAATATAGCCGCCTCCCTTACTTTTCATAACAGATTGTTGGAAATAGAATAACCTTTTTGTAATGCCGATAGAACCGTAAGTCTGTTGAAAAGCAATTAATCTATTCAATTAATTAAATAACCAAATACTTAAAACCAGTAATCATGAAAAAAATCAACATTCTTGCAATTGTTGTAGCCCTTGCTATGCTTCAAAGTGGCTGTAAAAAAAACGGTGAAACGCAAAGCGATGCCCCAGAAGAGAAAAATGCGCCTTTCTCAAAAAACACTTCTAATGGTACAACCATTCAGTCCGTTTTACATAATGGAGATGCCTCTCTAGGTAGCGCGGCAGTATGGAAAGACATTAATGTAGAGCAAAGTGGTACAGTTACCGTAGTAAACGATGAAACAGGAACACCAGTGTGGAAATTCCTTAAGCCAGCCGGTAGCCATCGTGCCGAAGGACATGGATCTGTAGGTTTTAGTGCTCCCGAAGGAACATCATTTTATGTAGGTTGGAAAAGCAAGATATATATGCCAACTACCCTTAAAACTGATGCCATTTGGCAATGGAAAGCCTATCCAACAGCAGGCGCATTGGCCAATCACCCTTTAATGCTCAGAACCAAAGATGGAAACATAGAATTACAGTATTTTGATGCAGCCCATACCGCTTTTGTATTGTGGTCTACGCCGCTAACTACAAGCACTTGGTTAGATTTTACCATGCGTATCAATGCTTCGTATAGTGCTTCAACAGGTTATGTTGAACTATGGTATAACGGCGTTAAGCAAACATTGAGCAATGGAAGCCAGCGTTATTATTGCAGAACTTTGGATAGCGACTATTGCGATCCTAAATGGGGGGTATATGGTGGCGACGAATCGCAAGCTACTCACTTTGTTAAACGTATCAGAATTGCGACCACATATGCAGAGGCTGCTCCTTCAGGTGCTCCGGCTCCATCGGCAGTTACCCTTTATCAGAATTGCAACTATGGTGGTTGGAGTGCTTCCCTTGCTGTTGGTTCCTACACAAAATCTCAACTTGAAGCTTTAGGCTTTATCAATGACGATGCTTCCGCTGTAAAAGTGCCTGCTGGATTAAAAATTACCTTATATAAAAACGATAGTTTTGGAGGTGCATCAGTAACGCTTACCGCTGACGAAGATTGTTTGACTGATATCAGTTTCAACGATAGCGTGTCATCAGTTGTAGTTGCCGTTAATTAAGCATTTTAACCATAGCCAGCTCATTTTTGAAGCTGGCTATTTTTTGCGCCAGCCATCTAAATGAGTTCTTAATTAACCTACTTATTTCAATCACAGATAGATATGAAAAATTAACCGTTTTGGCTGTTTTAGCCAAAATAGTTGTGAATAATAGCCAAAATAGCTTAATAAATTGACAATCGGAGATGTCTTTTAACAGTTTTTTTGTAGTTAATTTGCTTTGAACCAAATTTAAAACTTTACATGAACCTAAGTGACCATGCTCCTATGGAACAAGAAATTTCCACGACCGCAATTTCCCGAAAGCAATACCTTTTCCCGCTCATACTCATTACCAGTCTTTTCTTTTTTTGGGGTTTGGTACATAACATCGATCCCACTTTAATCGCTCATTTAAAAAAAACATTTACCCTCAATAACTTAGAGTCTTCACTGGTCGACTTTTCCGTATTTATCGCTTACTTTTTAATGGCCATACCCGCTGGTATGATGATGAAAAAATGGGGTTACAAAGCAGGAATAGTATTTGGCCTACTTTTATTTGCATGCGGTGCCTTTTTGTTTATCCCTGCAGCCAATACCCATCAGTATTTTTATTTTTTGGGAGCTTTATTTATCGTGGCAAGTGGTTTGGCCTTTTTAGAAACTGCCGCCAATCCCTATGTTACGGTTTTGGGGCCACCGCAAACCTCTTCATTCAGATTAAATTTAGCGCAATCATTCAATGGCATAGCAGCAGCAATAGCCCCAATCATTGGCAAATACACGATTTTAACCAACACCGAAGTAACTAAGGAAAGCATCCAGCAAATGGATGTAGCAACCAAGGCAAAGTTTATTGAAGAAGCATCGAACAGCGTGAAAGCACCTTTCATGGTATTAGGGCTTATTATTTTAGCAGTTGCTGTGATATTTATCTTTCTTAAACTGCCCGAAATCAAGGAGCAAAGCTCATCAGTAAAAGAAAAGTCCATTTTAGAGATTTTTAAGATCAAGCATACCCGTTGGGCAATTGTTGCGCAGTTTTTTTACGTAGGTGCGCAAATTTGTTTCAGTAGTTTCTTCTTGGTATATGCCGAAAAAGCAGCAGGTTTAGATCACCATTCCTCCAGCGATTATCTTGTGGTTTATGGTGCGCTGTTTATGATCGGACGTATTGTAGGGACCATTTTTATGAGATTTATTGAAGCACCGAAGTTACTAGCTATATATGCCTTGTTAGCGATGACGCTTACCATAGTTGCCATTTTTGGTAGTGGCTTGTATACCATCTATTGTTTGTTAGGTATTGGCTTCTTTATTTCCATTATGTTTCCTACCATTTTTGCCCTTGGGATTAAAGATCTGGGTGAGGACACCAAAACAGCATCAAGTTTAATTATCATGTCAATTGTAGGTGGTGCCGTTATCCCTTTGGGGCTAGGCTACATTGCCGACATTACACATAACATCCAATACGGTTATTCAGTACCCTTAGTTTGCTTGCTAGTGGTATTGTATTTTGCATATAAAGGCTATAAGCCATCATTTAATAAATAGATGAGTACTAAGGTTTTAAAAATTGATGATAAGGACAATGTGCTCGTTGCATTGGTCGATTTAGCACAAGGCACAGAATTGAACTATCAAGGAATGCATTATACGCTACTCGAGGATATTCCTGCCAAACATAAATTCTTTATCAATGATATGTATGAGGGCGAAGAAGTGTTTATGTACGGTGTGCTGGTAGGTAAGGTACAGCACGAGCTAAGGGCTGGTATCCGAATGACGGTAGAAAACACCAAACATGCAGCAGATCCATATCATTACAGAAAATCAGATTACAAATGGGAAGCACCAGATGTAAGTAAATATAAAAACATTAGTTTTTTGGGTTACCATCGAGAAGATGGAACTGTGGGGACAGCCAATTATTGGCTGTTCATCCCCACGGTCTTTTGCGAAAACCGTAATCTTGATATCATTAAAGAAACGCTTTATAAGGAGCTGGGCTATGCGGTAGACGATAAATATAAAAATTATACCCATGCATTGCTACAGGCCTATCAAAATGGTGGCGATTTGCATGGAATAGACCTGCAGCCCACATCAAAATTAGAAAGGCCCTTTAAAAATGTAGATGGGATTAAGTTCCTAAACCATACAGGAGGCTGTGGAGGCACCCGTCAAGATGCCAATACTTTGAGTAAATTGCTGGCGTCCTATGCCAACCATCCTAACGTAGCGGGTGTTACGGTACTTAGTTTAGGCTGCGAGCACTTAAGAGCAACCCAGCTTAAAACAGATTTATTGGCCTTAAACCCCAACTTTAAGAAGCCTTTGATATTTTTAGGCCAACAACAGTTGATGAACGAAGAGGAACTTTTAAAAACAACCATCAGGGAAACTTTTAAAGGTTTAATAGAAATCAATCAAATTGAAAGAAAACCAGCACCTTTGAGCAAATTGTGTGTAGGGGTGAAGTGTGGTGGTAGCGATGGCTTTAGCGGTATTTCAGCCAACCCAGCGGTAGGGCATTGCGCTGATCTACTGGTGGCCTTGGGAGCAAAAGTATTGGCTGCCGAGTTCCCTGAACTGTGTGGAGTAGAGCAGGAGCTGATAGACAGAATGCCGGATGAAGACACCGCAAGAAAATTTATCAGGTTAATGACCGAATACGATGATTTGGCGCATAAAGTTGGGTCTGGTTTTTACATGAACCCTTCACCGGGAAATATAGCAGATGGATTAATTACCGATGCTATAAAATCTGCGGGCGCCGCCAAAAAAGCGGGTACTTCGCCGATTGTCGATGTGCTTGATTACACTGAACCCGCCACCAAAGCAGGGCTTAGTTTGGTATGTACCCCTGGCAACGATGTGGAGGCTACCACAGGTAAGGCAGCTGCGGGTGCTACCTTAATATTATTCACCACCGGCCTGGGAACACCAACCGGAAATCCAGTTTGTCCTACCATAAAAGTAGCTACCAATACCAGTTTGGCAACCAGAATGGCCGATATCATTGACATAGATACCGGAGCTGTGATCGAAGGTCGTAAAACCATCGCCGAAATGGGCGAAGATATTTTGGAATATTGTATAGCCGTAGCCAGCGGTAAGGAAATTCCAAAAGCGGTACAATTAAACCAAGATGATTTTATCCCTTGGAAAAGAGGAGTTAGTCTTTAAAAAATAGTCAATAACCAATGCCCAATAACCAAACAACTAAACAACCAAGAAATTAATAAAGAAATGTTATCCTTAAAAAATAAAAAAGCCGTAATTACAGGTGGCGGTAGTGGCATTGGAAAAGCAATAGCACAGTTGTTTGCTAAGCAGGGTGCAGAAGTTCATATTATTGAACTGACCACTGAAGTAGCACAAGAAGCAGCAAATGAAATTAAAGCGCTTGGTGGTAGTGTTGAGGTACATGCCTGTAACGTGGCCGATCATGCGCAGGTGCAAAAAGTGTTCGATAAAATTGGAAACCTTCATATACTGGTAAATAATGCCGGAATTGCCCATGTGGGTAAAGCCGATACCACTTCCGAGGAAGATTTTGACAGGGTCATTAACGTCAATGTAAAAGGAGTTTATAATTGCTTATTTGCGGCAATCCCTAAAATGAAGGCTGCAGGCGGTGGGGCAATTTTAAACATGGCATCCATTGCAGCTTTGGTGGGTATTCCCGATAGGTTTGCCTACAGCACGGCCAAAGGTGCGGTAAAAGCAATGACCATGAGCATTGCAAAAGATTATCTGGCAGACCATATCAGGTGTAACTCCATTTCACCTGCACGCGTACATACGCCTTTTGTAGATGGCTTTTTGCAGAAAAACTATCCTGAACAAATTGACGAAATGTTCGATAAATTATCGAAAACACAACCGATAGGCCGTATGGGTTTACCCGAGGAAGTTGCTACATTAGCATTGTATCTATGTAGTAACGAAGCCGCATTTATTACTGGCTGTGATTACCCGATAGATGGCGGTTTTACCACTTTAAATAATTAAAATCTCTGCATGAGAAAAAAGTTGTTACTTGTTTTAACATTAATCGGTTTTGTGCACTTAGCTAAAGCGCAGTATAAACCTTCGCCAGAAAATTTAGAAGCTCGTAAAATGTTCGAGCAAATGCGTTTTGGCATGTTTATCCATTGGGGACCTTCTAGTTTGTTGGGTAGTGGAGAATGGGTAATGAACAACCGTAACATACAAGTAAATGATTATCGAAACTTGATGAATTTTTTTAATCCAACAGCTTTTGATGCAAAGCAATACGTAGCCTTAGCAAAAAATGCAGGAATGAAATACATCACTTTTATCACTCGCCATCACGATAGTTTTAGTTTATGGGATACAAAACAATCTGATTTTAACATCATGAATACGCCTTACAAAAAAGATGTATTAAAGATGTTGGCAGATGAATGCAATAAACAGGGAATAAAGTTATTTCTTTACTACTCATTGTTAGATTGGTCTAGAAACGATTATCCTTACGAAACTGGTAGAACGGGAAAAAAAACTGGTCGTACTGCAAAATCTGATTACAACAGTTATCTACAGTTCATGAAAAACCAATTAACAGAACTATTAACCAATTATGGCAAGATTAGCGGTATTTGGTTCGATGGACATTGGGATCAGACTAATAAAGAAGGTGAAGCCTATACACCATCTAGGATAGATTGGAAGTATGATGAAATCTATAGTCTTATCCATAAATTACAGCCTTGGTGCTTAGTTGGTAATAACCACCACATTGATCCAATTAATGGTGAGGATTTTCAGATGTTTGAACGTGATTTACCAGGAGAAAACAAAGCGGGATATAGTTTCCAAGCAGCTTCTGAGCATTTGCCATTAGAAACCTGCGAAACTATCAATGGCTCTTGGGGCTATAACATTACAGACAATAAATTCAAATCGGATGCAAAAATTATCAAATTGTTGGTAGGTGCTGCCGGACGAAATGCTAATTTGCTATTAAATATCGGGCCAATGCCAAATGGTCAAATTCAACAGCAATTCGTAGATACGCTAGGCGCAGTTGGAAAATGGTTGGCTAAATATGGAGAAACAATTTACGATACCAAAGGCAATATCATTAAGCCACAAGATTGGGGTGTAGTTACCTTTAAGGACAAGGTAGCTTATGTACACTTGCTAGAAAATCCCAAAAGTGATATGGTAGAACTGCCAAACTTCAATTTTAAAGTAAAATCAATTACTGGTTTTGATGATAATGTGAATGTAAAGTACACTTTGGATAACAAAAACGCTAAATTAATCTTGCATACTACAAAAGATAAAAGTCAAGCAGATAAGATTATAAAAATACAACTTAAATAAAATGAAATTAGTTAGATACGGCGAAATAGGAAAAGAAAAGCCAGGTGTTATGATTGGAGAAGACATTTTTGATGTGTCTCCCCATGTAAATGACTATAACGAAGATTTTTTTGGTGCCAATGCCATTGAGGAGCTAAAAAAGAAAGTAGAAGGCGGATGGCTGGAGAAGGTGGAAAGACCAGTAAGGTTGGGTGCCCCATTGGCACGTCCATCTAAAATTATTTGTGTGGGACTTAATTATAAAGACCACGCTGCCGAAACAAATGCCCCAATACCAACCGAGCCTATCTTGTTTTTCAAATCTACCACAGCTATTGTTGGACCTAATGATGATTTAATCATCCCTAAAAACAGTACAAAAACAGATTGGGAAGTAGAATTAGCCATCGTGATTGGGAAAAAAGCCAGCTATGTAGACGAGAAAGACGCCTTAAACCATGTGGCCGGTTATGTGTTGCATAACGATTATAGCGAAAGAGCGTTTCAGTTGGAGCGCAACGGGCAATGGGTAAAAGGCAAAAGCTGTGATACTTTTGCACCTATAGGACCATTTATTGCCACAAAAGATGAAATTGCAGACGTACACAATCTTCGCCTTTGGTTAAAAGTAAACGGAAAGCTGCTGCAAGATGGAAATACATCAAACCTGATCTTTAATATCCCTTTTGTAGTAAGCTATATCAGTCAATTTATGACCCTTTTACCTGGTGATGTAATTACTACAGGCACACCAGCAGGGGTGGGCTTGGGCCAAAAGCCAGAGCCTTGGTACCTAAAACCAGGAGATGTGGTAGAATTGGGTATCGACGGATTAGGAAGTAGCAGACAAGAAGTAAAATCTTATTCATTATAGCATGAAACGGTACGCGTTGGCATTGGATTTAAAGGATGATGAAAAGCTAATAGCTGAATATGAAGCCTATCATCAGGCCATATGGCCAGAAATTTCGGAGAGCATAACAGCTGCAGGTATCTTAAATATGGAGATTTACAGAATTGCCAACCGTTTGTTTATGGTCATGGAAGTGCATGATACTTTTTCCTTTGAAGCAAAAGCTAAGGCCGATTTGGCCAATCCCAAAGTGATGGAATGGGAAGAGCTGATGTGGAAATACCAACAAGCGCTGCCAATGGCTAAGCCTGGCGAAAAATGGTTGTTGATGGATAAAATCTTTGCCCTGTAAAAATGATTGACAGTCACGTTCATTTCTGGAACTATCATCCCGTGAAAGATGCTTGGATCACTGATGATATGAAAATACTTCAGGCCGATTTTACACCAGATGAACTCGAAATAGAACTGCTTAAAAATGATATAGCTGGTTGTGTTGCCGTGCAGGCCGATCAAAGCGAACAAGAAACCGAATTTCTGTTAGCACTGGCCCAAAAGTATAACTTTATTAAAGGGATAGTGGGCTGGATTGACCTACAAAGCGAACATTTACCAGAAAGGTTGGAGGTATTCTCTGCTAATAAAAAAATAAAAGGCTGGCGACATATTGCGCAAGCCGAACCGCAGGGATTTTTAAGCGCTGCTTCATTTTTGCGAGGAATAGCCCAATTAAGCCAATTCAACCATACCTACGATATCTTGATACATAGAAGCCAGTTGGAGGAAGCCATTTCCTTGGTGGAGAAATTTCCCGAACAACGATTTGTATTAGATCATATGGCAAAGCCCGATATTAAAGGGAACAGCGGTAGAATAGAGTGGCAAAGAGGTATTGAAACATTAGCTACGCATCAAAATGTGTACTGTAAAATCTCGGGGATGGTTACCGAAGCTAATTGGACCAATTGGAAATATGATGACCTGAAATATTATCTGGATGTAGTGTTTGAACATTTTTCGACCGATAGGATAATGTTTGGCTCAGATTGGCCAGTATGCAAGTTAGCGGCAACTTATACAGAAACAAAGCAAATTGTAGCGCAATATGTTAATCAATTAACAGACTTACAGCGAAAAGCGGTCTTTGAACTAAATGTTAAAGAATGCTATCAATTATAATTTAAAAAAAATGGATTTACAATTAAAGGATAAGGTAGTTTTAGTGAGTGGTGGCGCCAAGGGAATTGGCGAAGCAATAGTAAGATCATTAGCCTCAGAAGGAGCAATTCCTGTAATTATAGGTCGTAATCCAATCGATAACTACAAGCTTGAAAACGAAATTATACAGGCCGGAGGAAGATGTAGCAGTATTATTGCCGAACTTTCAAACCCTGCCGAATGCGAAAAGGTGGTTTCGGAAGCTGTAAATATATATGGGAAAATAGATGGTTTGGTCAACAATGCAGGACTAAATGATGGCGTGGGCTTGGAGAGTGGAAACTACGAAAGCTTTATGCAATCCATCCATAATAACTTGGTACATTATTATTTGTTGGCCCATTACGCCCTTCCATATCTTAAAAAAACTAAAGGAAGTATTGTAAACATCAGCTCAAAAACGGGCATCACTGGCCAAGGAGAAACTTCGGGGTATGCCGCATCCAACGGAGGCCGCAATGCCCTTACCAGAGAATGGGCGGTAGAACTGCTAAAATATCAAATTAGGGTAAATGCAGTGGTGGTGGCCGAATGTTGGACCCCACAATATGAACGTTGGATACAAACCTTGCCTAATGCCGAAGAAACACTGGCCGACATCAATTCGAGGGTTCCTTTGGAAAACCGCATGACAAAAGCTAGCGAAATAGCATCCACTGTAGTTTTTTTACTATCAGAAAAATCTAGCCATACCACAGGCCAACTGCTTTTTGTAGATGGGGGATATGTTCACCTAGATAGAGCTTTGTTGCGTCAATAAATTAAACCTAAACATGAACTTAAAATATAATCAAGCCTATCCGGGTATCGACGATCTGCGCCACAAAGCTAAAAGCAGAATACCTCGTTTTGCATTCGAATATTTAGATGGTGGCTGTAATGAAGATGTAAATCTGCATCGTAATACCGCCGAGCTAAGAGAGGTACAGCTAAAACCACTTTACCTGAACGATTATAAAGGTACAGACATGAGTGCCACTTTGTTCGGCAAAACCTATTCGGCACCCTTTGGTGTTGCACCAGTAGGCTTGCAGGGATTAATTTGGCCAAATTCCCCTAATATTTTGGCTAAGGCGGCCAAGGAACATAACGTTCCGTTTATTTTAAGTACAGTTACCACCAGTGGGATAGAGGAGATTGCTAAAATTACAGAAGGAGATTTCTGGTATCAGTTATATCATCCAGCAGAAGAAGCATTGCGTGACGATATCATCAGAAGATTGAAACAAGTAGATTGTGAGGTGCTGGTGATTTTGGCCGATGTACCTACGTTTGGCTTTAGACCACGCGATATTCGTAACGGTTTGGCTATGCCACCACGGATGACCGTTAAAAATATTCTTCAAATTATGGGCAGGCCCAACTGGGCAATGCAAACTTTGGCTCATGGCGTTCCAAGTTTTGCAACGTTAAAGCCTTATTTGCCAAAAGGATTGGATATGAAACAGCTTGGTGCTTTTATGGACAAAACATTCTCTGGCAGATTAAATAAAGAAAGAGTGGCAGCAATAAGAGATCAATGGAAAGGTAAATTGGTCATTAAAGGAGTAGCCAGTGCCGAAGACGCTCAATTGGCCGTAGACCTAGGTTTGGATGGAATCATCGTTTCCAACCATGGTGGTAGACAATTGGATGCCGGAGAATCGGCCGTAAAATCTCTTTCGGATTTATTGGCATTTAAAGAAAAGCTCACGGTAATGATGGACAGTGGAATTAGATCGGGAGCAGATATTGCCAGGGCACTAGCCGTAGGTGCTGATTTTACTTTCTTAGGCCGTACGTTCATGTATAGCACGGCTGCCTTGGGTAACGAGGGCGGGCAGCATGCCATGGCTATCTTGAAACGTCAGTTATTACAGGTAATGGAACAGGTTTGCTGTCCAGATATAGCGCATTTCCAACGATATTTAATTAATAAATAATAGAAGAGCCTTAGCGATTACAGTTAAGGCTTTCTCTTTCTGTAAGAAAAAGAAAGCGGGAATTTATGGCATCTATAAAAGCTTGATACGATACAAAAAGTAATCAAGTTATGGTTTTTCCGTATTGTAAATTCCTATTTATTCCTCTAAGCCAGGCACATCGGGCTCGTTAAGTAATGGTTCCACAGGAATGGTTATTGCAGCAGCCGGAGGGGTAGCAATGGGCACAGCCGAAACAGCTCCGCCTAACATATTGATATAACCTTTTCTGCTGCCACTAGCACTAACATGTTGGATGCGAAAGCTCAAAGGAGGTTCCAATCCAATAATAAGAATAGGAACCGAAAGCAGATCTCGCAAAGGAGCAAGGTAGGTCAGGAATTTTTCATAAGTACCAATGGCACCATCAAAGCCTCCCGCTTCACGCATGGCATTGGTAGCGCATACAATCACACCAACCTCTGTTTGGATGTTCTTTTTAACGTGGTTAAGCTCGCTGGCCAGCAAAGGCTTAATCAAGTTCCATGCAATAACGGTACTATGGTTAAAAGCCACTTCCATAGAAATTAAACCTTTGGCGAAATCAAGGAGCCATGTTTCTCCAACATACCCGGCTTCCTGAAAAATGGGCGATTGTCCATTCCAATGTAAAGACCTAAGACGCTCGTCAATCAACTGGTTAATGGCTACCGAAATGCTTTTTGGCCTACGCATCCCAAGTGTGGTATCATAACTTTCGTGTTTCGCTATAATGTCCGCATCGCTGATGTTCGTAATCGTGTCCAAAAGTTCTTGATATTCGGTGGCAAACTGTGGTTCGCGTAGAATAACTTCAGCATGTCGAAAGGAATAGGTTAGGAATTTCATATCAGTATGTTTTGAGGTGTTAATGATATGAAAAAGATTACATACTTTTAAGTGAAGCAATATTAAATATGTCATTATCCTCCCATTTTTCTAACGATATTAAGAAAGAACAGCTTTTAGGTGTTTTCCTTGATGAGCTTTATACCAAGCTGGGAATGAAGTTTGATAGGGTGCTCAATATAGAATTGCAAAGGAATGGGATAGATCTGGTAGTCACTAAAAATGAAAAGCAGTTCCTGGTGGATGAAAAGGCACAATTAGACTATCTAGGGAAATCAATACCAACCTTTGCCTTTGAAATAGGAGCATTTGTAGGAACCGAGCATAGAAAAGGCTGGCTTTTTGACGAACATAAGGAAACCACACATTACATGTTGGTTACCGATATTATGTTAAAACAAGCTGGGCAATTTACAAAGCCTAGCGACATTGCTTCCGTAAAATTGCTTTGGCTCAATAGGGGTAAACTACTGGAGTTTCTAACCAATGAAGGATTGAATTTTGCCTATTGCCAAAAAGAAGAACAAAAAGCTAGGAAAAAAGACTTGCATGGCAGTATTGATATCAATAAAGAAGGTTTATACTTTTACCTGTCTACTCAAAAGGCTGAAGCACCATTTAACCTGATTATTAGCAGAGAAAACTTGAAGAAAGTAGGGGCAGAGTTGAAGCTGCCGTTCTAAATTGTAATACTTTCGTGTTTGTCAACTCGTTCCATTAAGGTTTTGCCTATCATCTCAATGATACCTACCACTAAAGCATTGCCCATAAAAAAAGCTCTTTTAACGTCACTGGCACCTTTGGTGTGATCATCCGGAAACATGTTTAACCGCTCAAGCTCTATAGGGGTCAATCTTCTGGTAATACCGTTGCGGGAAATCACATGTTTAAAACGTGATGGCGCACTGCCTCCCTCACCAGTAATAATGGTACGCGAAGGCTGGTCCAAAGGATCAGGGAAAATCATGCCGCCCTCACTGTAATTGTAAGTAAAGCCAGAAGCCTTGTTGGTTCTTTCTTCTTTTTTAGGCCCTTTAAGATATTGCCATTTTTCCCATGAATTGGTGTCAATTACAAAGGCCGGAGGAACATCGCCATCATCTTGTAAAATGCTGCCTAAAGTCATATGCTTGCCTGTGTAGTCAGGAGTAACTTTGGTTGTAAACACATTTCTGTCAATCATGATACCTGCATTTTCAAAAGGGCTGTTTGTACCTAATTGGGCACTAAAGTCTTCCGAAATATCAGCTAAGTCACCCTGGATATGAAAGGTATTTGTTTTTGTGGTATCCGCAGAAACGGGGAAAGTATCGGCAAAAAGCCCACCATCAGTCAATAGCTTCGCTTTATCAGGCTGCAAGCTAATTTCAGAAAACAGAGGGGTGGTGTTATGATAGGCAAGGATAAAGGTTCTTCTACGACGTTGTGGCAGTCCATACTCTGCAGCGTTGATCACACGCCATTCTACCGCATAGCCCAAATCGGCCAAAGAAGCTAGGATGATGGCGAAATCACGTCCACGCTGTTTAACGGGAGATTTAAGTAATCGGTCCACATTTTCAAGAAAGACATAACCAACTGAATTACCATTTTCGGCCTTTGCTTTTAGAATACGGTATATTTCCCACCAAAGTACCCCTTTTTTGCCCTGCAAACCTCCCGATTGGCTTAGCGTTCTGGCTACAGAATAATCCTGACAAGGGAAACCACCAACCAATAGGTCGTGGTCAGGGATCTCATCGGCAGGTACAAGCGCAATATCGTTGTTGGAATGTCCTTCGCTACCAAAACGGGCTTCATAAACCATAGAGGCATCTTGGCTTTTGGTAGAAGGTTCCCATTGGTTGCTCCATACCACTTTGTAATTGCTTTTTAGTTTTTGCTGATAGCCGCTCAGGGCAGATTTGCCCTTCCAGCCTTCTAAACCTAAACGAAAACCACCTACACCCGCAAATAATTCTGCCACTCTGATCTCTTTTCCCATGTTTGGACAATGCTAATTGATTCTGCTAAAATAGCAAAGAGATTTGGGAGGATCAAGCTTTGCAGTAGATTTTATTGAAGGATATTTTCCACAACGTCTGCATTTGTTTATTTCTCTTTAAACTACGAAGGTATATTGCTTTTTAAGGTATAATTGGAATAAATCTATTTATTTCACTACCCGTGCAACCCTTTTGAAAATAGCTTCGTCTCGCTGATATATGAAAAAAAATAACCTCAGCGCTCGACTATTTTTAACAGTCACCTTTTTAGTATTCCTGTTTAGTGCCAAAGCTCAGCGTACCTTTGAAGGTACAGTTAAAGATTCCCAACAAAACCCTATTCCATACTGTTCCATTGGAATTAAGAACAGCAAGGTAGCCACAGTAGCAAATGAAAATGGAACCTTTAAACTGATGGTTCCCGACAGTTTGGCTTCCAGCAACATCATCTTTAGTGCCATTGGTTTTTTCGACAGACAAATTCCACAGAAGGAAATGAAAGCGGGAGCTGTGGTAGAACTTAAAGAAAAAGTTTTTTCTATTAACGAAGTAGTGATTAAAGGCACCAAATTGAAAGAAAAAACGGTTGGACAACAATCAAGGCCGATGATTACCTTTTCCAAAATGTTCGACCAAAATATCCCTAGTATTGAACAAGGGAATATCTACGAGATCTATGAGCGAACAATCCTTAAAGGTTATAACTTCTACATCATACCAAGTTCAAAGTTCTCTTCAATTACCTTAAAGCTTAACATTTACACCGTAAAAAATAATCTGCCAGATAGTAGCGTGCTCCGTCAGAACATTACCTATAAAGCCACCACTACCGGATGGCAACATATCGACCTTGCACCATACAATCTTAATTTTGATGGTTTGGCTAAAATTGCGGTTACCCTACAACTGGTAAATCACACGCCAGATAGCAACAATGCGTTTGTATTTGGTGTTTCGGCAAAGAAAACACTTTCAAAAGACCTGCTGTTCCGTTACCAAAGTCAGGGAAATTGGGAAAGCAATGCCGGAACCTTTATTGCCAATCTCGATTTGAAGTATAATAACGACCGTCAAAAAACCAATTCCCCTGCTCCTTCGGCTATAGAAGAAAGCCCCGAAGTAAAAATGCTTGCCAATTATTACCGTAATAAAGAAGCTGCGAAAAAAAGTGGCTATGGCAAAAACAAGAAGGGGAAATACATTGATTTGGGCGATGCAAAAATCTATACCGAAGAATATGGTGAAGGAGAGCCTTTGTTAATGCTACATGGCAATAACGGAAGTATAGAAGATTTCTATCGTCAGATCCCGTTTTTCGCCAAACATTTTAGGGTAATCGCTATTGATACGCGTGGGCAGGGCAGAAGTACCGACCTTTCATCAGGTGCCTATAGTTATGATGGTTTTTCATCAGACCTTTACAAGATCATCAATTCATTGGCACTTCAAAAAGTGAATATTATAGGTTGGAGCGACGGTGGAAATACCGCACTCACATTTAACTTGGCACATCCAGAAGCCGTGAACAAAATTATAGCCATAGGGGCAAACCTAGAACCCGCTGGTGTTAAAGACAGTTTAATCAACACTTTTAAAAAACAGCTTTCTGCTGATAGCCTTCCAAGAAACCATCGCCTGATCCGTTTGATGTTGGAATACCCACACATTACGTCACAGCAACTACAAAGTATCGATAACCCTGTGCTTGTTATTGCCGGGAGCGATGATGTGATCAAGCCTGAGCATACACAACTGATAGCAGATAAAATCAAAAAATCTCAGCTGCAAATTATCCCTAATGCAACACATTATGTTCCTTTTGAGCAACCAGATCAACTTAATAAAATCATGCTTAATTTTCTAAAGGAGTAGATAACCGCAACCTAGTAGCCATATCTCGCTCGGTTGGTCCCTGTACCCAGATCTATTGTTCATCATCCCTAATTTATTTCGGTATTATAATGCACTAGTAGATATCAATAGGTTGCCACTTGGGCAGAAATGCCTGCAAGGAAAGCGCTTAAATGAAAAAATGTTTGAGTAAAGAAAAGTAAAGAAACGCTTTGGTAAAAATAAAAAAGCGAAGATGTCCTTTCGAACATCCCCGCCATCTAAATTAACGCTCTCGGGTACAAATGTAGCCACTATATTTTATTGATTCGCCATGGTAAAGTAAAAAACTTATGGAGTGTCCTTTGCTGTCGGACAGGCTACATTCTTCATGAGATAGGAAAGTATGATCGTACAGGCCACATAGCCCACAAAAATAATATAGCCAGGTTGCAGCGAAGTATGGTTAATGGTATTGGTCACCAAGGTTTCGGTTTTCATATTCAGGTCAGACAATTGACTTTGCAAGATACCATTTAAGCCAATATAGGTCATTAAAATACCCACTACCATTACATCGGCCATATCCCATTTTGCAGCATCAAAAGCCAGGTATTTGGTTACTTTGTTTTCGGAAATGGGTGGGTAACAAAGCAGATGGATACCTCTGGCCGTCATCCTTAAAATAGGTAAAATAATAACAAATAGGATAATGAGGATGCCAACCGTAATCGAATCAGGTTTTGGCTGTTGAATTAACACCTGTGCTGTACCCAAAATACTTTTGGATTGGAAAAACAGAACCTGATTACTAAATGCCAGTTTTTCGCCCAAAAGATGCAATTCGAGGTGGCTTAACCGGGCATCAACCTCAATGATAGAAACTGTGCAGCCCACTATGAGCAATACCAGTGCAAGCAGCAGCGACATTACAAAAAGAGGTGTGTGCAAATGCAACCGTTTACGTAGAGGCAGCCAGAGGCATAGCGCAGCAACTATACAGCCAAGCATGGCATAAGCATAATTATAGGCTACGCCTCTAATGCTCGCCAATCGTTTTTCTAAATGAGCATTAAAATTTGCAATGCTATTGACCTTATATTTTTGAAATAAATGATGTGTCATTTTACTGTGGGCCGTGGCAGTGCTGTCGTAAATTTGTTCGGCCAACTCGTTAAATTCTGTAGTGGCAATGCCTTTTAGTTTTTTTATAGCCCTAGGAGCATTAATTCGGTTAACAATAGTGTTGGCAAACGAAGGTACTTGGGCATGCAGTTCCTTTGGTTCCACCAACTGTTTAAAGGCAAATTTCTTGAGCTTATCGCCTAAACTCTTTTGTGGCTTCTCAAATTGTTGTACTACCTCGTTGATCATCCCATGTAATTGTTTCTCTATCTCTTCACGCAATTCTTGCTTTTGCTCACGGCTAACCTTAAAACTTTTGATCTTGTGGTTAACAATATTGGCCAACTTGTCGCGCCACAAGTCCAATGAGAATACTCCAAAAGTAATATTGTTGGCGGTAGAATAATCTTCCTTAAGGCGTTCCTGCTGTGCCGAAAGTGTATATAATTGGTAGCCAAAGTAGCTTTCTGCAGATAGCAATATGGCCATCACCAAAATCAGCAGAATTTGGCTAAGTAAGGATTTATTAGCTTTTGTTGGATGAGCTGAGGTTTTCAAGGCTTTCGGATGATTTAGTTAACGATTAATGTTCAGGTCTTTAAATGTATTCTCCCTAATCGCAATTATGCGGACTTATTGATTTTAGGATAGTAGAAAGTATAAGGCCAAAAAGTACAAAAGCGATAAAAATCAAGTAGCCGGGCTGTAAGGCTGTGTTATGGGTAGAAATAACCGTAAGCGATTGTACCGGTATGTTTAAACGGGCAAGTTGCGCCTCCAACAAACCATTTAGTCCAATGTAGGCCATTAAAATAGCAATCACGATCACATCGGCCATGCTCCATTTTCCCGACTGGAAGGCAAAGTACTTGATGAACTTGTTTTCGGCCAGCTTTTTTCGGCCCAGTAAATGGATGCCGGTTGAGCTTAGTTTCATTACCGGAAATAGGATGCTGAAAATAAGGATCAATATACCTACTAGGATAGAATCTATTGCTGTGCCACTGATCAAGATCATGACCACATCTAAAATGCTCTTCGATTGAAAAAACAACACTTGGTCTCGGAAAGTAATATCCTGACCCAATAAAGTAAAATCAATAGCACCAATACGGGCATCAACCTCTATCATCGAAGCTGTTAAACCAACAGCCAATAAAATAAAGGCCATCACCAATGAGAGAATGAAAAGCGTAGCATGCAAGGCCTTTTGCTTACTGAAAATACCCCAAGCAACCAAAAATAGTACAATGCCAATAAGCATAGCCGTACAATAACCATAAGTCGCACGATTGATGTACTTAAGTTCGCCTTTAACCTTACTGTTAAAAGCAGTAAAATCGGTAACACCATACTGTTGGTAGGTTTTTTGTACCTTTTTTGCATTAACCTTTAGGGTGCTATCAATAGATTCAATTTCATCAAGCTGGTCTAACTTTTCTAAGGCCATGGCACCAAGTTGTCGTTTAGCTTTGGGGTTATCTATCTTGTCCATAATAGTATGTGCAATGCCAGGTACTTTCTTCTTCAACGTATCTACATCTATGAAGTTTTTCACGGCAAACTTTGCAATTTTACCTCGAAGCGATTTTTTCTTTGGCTTGGTCACCAAGTTTTCCGCCTTATCGATCAAGGCAATAATCACACCTTCTATTTCTTTTTGTAATGCTTTTTTCTGTTTTGCGGTAAGCTCCAAATTTCTGGTCTGCCGTACAATAATACTTTGGATTTTGTCCTGCCATTGCGAAATAGAAAATAGTCCTAGAGAAATATTATTCATCTCGGCGTAATCCCGTTTAAGTACTTGTTGCTGTTGCGAAAGCTGATGTAGCTGGTAGCCTGAATAAGCTTGGGCAATAAGCACGGCTGAAAGCACCAAAACCAATAAGATTTTAGGTAGGTTTGATTTACTGTGGGTGTTGGTTGATGTATGGGTAGCCAAGGCGTATAAGGTTAATGGTCTGGCTTATAACGCTAGAAATGGGCAGATTGTTTGTAGATAGAAGTTATTTGTTTAAAAGACAATAATCTAATAAAGATAAATTGATGATATTCTTTTATCTTCGCCAGAAAATTCAATCTTGATGATGCAAAATGCGCTCTCCCGCTTCGGAGTTTTTAGTTTAAGAATATTATCACGAATGCCTTTGGGCTTTTTATATCTTTTGGCCGATTTTTTTTACGTATTGGTATATCATATTTTTGGCTACCGTAAAAAAGTAGTTCGGGAAAACTTGCTGAACTCATTTCCAGAGAAAGATCTTAGGGAAATTGTAGCCATTGAGAAGAAATTTTTCAGGTATTTAACCTGTTTAATCGTAGAAGTAGTGAAAATGAATAGTATTTCTACAAAGGAATTACAAAAGCGTGTACGGTTTAAAAACACCGACTTGGTAGAAGCTTATCTGAAAAACAATGAAAGCGTACTGTTCTGTTCGTCGCACTATGGCAATTACGAATGGGTGTGTATGGGCATTGGCATGGCTTTTTCTGGTGAACATTATCCTATTTACAAACCATTGAGCAATGTGTTTTTCGACGAATGGTTTATAAAAATGAGAAGTAGATATGGCAACGATATGGTGTCTATGCGACAAACTATTAGGACTATTCAGTCAACCAAAGATCGTCCGACCATGTTTACCTTTGGTAGCGATCAATCGCCATCAAAAGATGATACCAAATACTGGACCATGCTTTTAAATCAACCAGCGGCGATACAAATGGGCGTTGAAAAGATAGCCATGAAAACCAATAGACCAGTCTTTTACTTAAAAACTAGTTATGTAAAGCGTGGTTATTATGAGGTAGATTGTGTGCCAATCTGTTTATCACCAAAAGAAACTGCCGAGTTTGAGATCACAGAAGCTCATACCAGGTTTTTGGAAGACTTCATTAAAGAAGAACCTGCTTATTGGCTTTGGAGCCATCGTCGTTGGAAACACAAACCACCTGCGGAGCAAATCCAAACAGCCCCTTCACAAGAAGTGCTTCCAGCTTAGCACCTGAAATTAGACCTAGCTTTCGAAATTAACCACTCCCTGGGAAGGAGGGGGATGTTGGTGCCAGACCATAAATGACAAGGCCAGTATCCTTTAAAAGATACTGGCCTTGTTGATTGCAGTAGGTCTAAAGTTTGACGAACTTGATTACCTTTTTGATACCGTTATCCTCATATTGAAGAAAGTAGGTGCCCGTATTTAGGGTTTGTAATTGTAAAGGTGTAGAAGCTTCGCTCACTTTTATTTCTTTCACCCTTTGTCCATTTATATTTACAATTTGTGCTTTGGCGTCTTTACCAATATTGCCAGGTACGCTAAGAACCGTTTCGCGGCTTACGGGATTGGGATAAAGGCTAATATCTGTTTCACTTGCCATACCATTGCTTTTTATTTCTACAATGTCTGAGTATTTAGAAGCGCCGTTACGGTCAAACTGCTTTAAACGATAATAGTTGATGCCATTTTTAATATCGTAGTTAGCGTAGCTATAATTTAGCGGGGTATTGCTGTTGCCGTTTACCGCTTTGGTATATACATTTTTAAGTGCTACAAAGTCATTATTGTCTACACTTCTTTCTACCAAAAAATAATCATTGTTTAGCTCCATGGAAGTGGTCCATTTCAGTAAGTGATGACTTCCTTGAGCCGTTACACTAATAGATGTAAAGGCTACCGGTAATGGAGCTAGGGAATATTTTTGATGGAAACCTTGGGTAAGTTGTACATTGCCAGTACTTGCTGTAGCAATAACGGGCTCGCCAACGGTAAAAAAAAGGTAGTCTCCATTGCTGAACTGTCCCGAACCTCCAGCGCTTGCTAAGGTCTGGTTGGCAGTGTTTTGGGCGGTGGCACTTAACCCTATGGCACACATGGTTAATACAGCCACTAGCTTTGATCTAATTTTCATGAGCTTAATTTTTAGTGACCACATGATTAATTGATGTTTACCCCTGCACTGGCATAACCTGTAACGGTATTAATTAGTGTAATTCCCGTCGCAGTAGCCCTATATACCATTAAATAACGAGTGCCAATGGTTACAGGGATACTTAAACCAGTAGTAGATCCAGACATGGTAGTTCCTATGGATGCTATACCTGTTAATCCTGGCGCTAAGGTTACTGTTGCCCCGGCAACTGGGCTAAAATCATTGGAGTTAGCAGGAGCCGAATAAAGTTGACCAGTAACGGTAATTGTGGTGCCAAGTACTGACAGGGCTACAGTAGTACTGAACATGCCCGAAATAGAAGTGATAGTACCATTTTTAGGTGCTACAAAAGCAAAATTTGCGATACTGGTAGCATTAATATTTGCAGCAGCAAGCGATATTCCTATAGCCGAGTTGCCAAAACCTAGTACCGACACGGTTCCACTAAGCCCACCAGCAATAGTGGTCATTACAATTGGTGTTGGACCTGAAGCATAAGGAATAATAGTACCCGAGCTGGTAATAGCAGAGTTGTCGGCCATGCGTTCCCAAGCAGAACCTTTGTAATAGTAAAAGCCAGGAGTATTATCTGTTTGGTAAATCAAAAGTCCATCAACTGGCGATGCAGGTCTGTTAGCCATAGTTACCCTTGGAATAAGAATACCCTTATTGGTGGCTGATATATCTAATTTTGCACTTGCATTAGGATCTGTTCCAATTCCTATGCTTCCGGTGTTACTGTTTTTAATGTCCGTTCCGGTAATGGTCCACTGGTTGTCAAGACTGCGTTGCGCACTTAAGGAGTAGGGTACGCTCACCAGTTCGGTAGTAGAAATCGTGGTGTAGCTAGAACCACCGGTAATATCGGCATCAATTTTTAGAAACCGATTGCCGGCACTCCAGTCAATACCGCTAAATGTACCCGTTACCACAGTACCAGTGCCAATTTGTAGGTTTACCAAACCAAAGCCATTGGTGGTTCTACTGTGTGTTTCGGTGTAAAGTGCAGGCCCTGCAGGTCCATTTAAAATACTTAACCTCAAAGAAACACTTTGGCTGGGAAGAGGGTCGCCGGCATTGTTTCTAACTACAGCTTGATAGTTGATTTTTTGAGGAAATTGGGCGAATGCCGATACAGCGGTGAATAACACCACAAAGAATAGTAAAAGTTTTTTCATGATTTTGCGTTAAAATTTAGTAATTGAGAGACAAGAATGATTTCGAATATTATCCTGTTTGTATAAACAATATAATGCCTTAACCTTTTACGAAGGTGGCTAAAAATTTCTTAACTAGTTTTCTTTGTACTAAGAATGTTACGCTTGCTTGGGGTAGGGTATAAATTGGTCATTACCAGTTATCTGTTGCCAGTTAGCGGTTAGCCAACCAAAAAACCAAAAAACCAAAAAACCAAACACCTAAACAACCAACCAACCAACTACTTATAATCCATGACGTATTTACTCAAATTAGGTTGGTTTGTTTTTTTACGTTGCAGTTCATATTCATAAATACTGCGGCCAAGGTTTTTCATAAAGGGATAGCAAACCGTTTCGTATTCATACTTGCCATCATTATAAATACCGTCTTCATTACTTTGTACTACTGCCGTCAGGAAAAACTCTACACCATTCTTGAAATCAACGATATAGGCATTGTCAATAATAAAGCCGTAGCTATCCCCATACTTATCAAAAATACGGATGTTAGGTTCAATCATTGCGTTTTTGTCCCTGCCATAATACAGCATCTTGGCGTAGGTAGGCCAAAACTCCTTGGCATCATACTTAGGATAATCGCTCTCTGTAGGCAATTTGCTCATATAAGTATAAATCAACTGGTAATCGGCAGGAGAGAGGTTAAACCTATCTTTGGCAGCAAAAGCTTCGGGAGCCATTAATCGCCTCATTAACGATTGCTGGTCTTTGATGGTGAACACATTTTTGTTCTCAAAACTGTAAGGCTTGTTTACCAACTGCTCCTTGCTGTCCATATAACCCACACCTACAATAAGGTTGGTCAATTCGAGCGGATAATTTTTAGGGTCATATTGTGCTGGCTGACTGTAAACAAGCACATCACCATTATAAAAACGGATAGGATTGGTATTTTTCTCCCTTTCGCCACCATCGCCTATGGCCAATCGGTTCAGGATTCGGCTTTCTGTCATGCCATATTTTTTTAGCTTGGCATTCATTTCGGCCCTGCCAACAAACTCAAACAAGCGGTTGTAGGCATCATTATCGCTGGTAAGTAATACCTTTTTAATATAATGGGCAATGCTGGGTTTACCATTGGCGGCAGTTTTGTCTTCGGTTACCGGAGTTTGACCTGTAAACGCTGTATCAGTAATCATGGTACTGTTTGCATCCAATCCCTTAACCTTAAGCTCATTGATTTTCTCTAGGGCAAAAATGACTGCCGCAAGCTTTACGGTACTGGCTGGATAAAAGTAATGTGTGGGGTTAATCCGGTAGCTAAAGGTTTTAAAGCTGGGCTTATTGTTTTTGTCGCGGTTAACCTGGGTGTACATTATCTGCACTTCATTTTTATTGGGGTGGTTAAGTACCCCCGAAAACAGCTCAGGTTTACTTTCTAGCAATTGCTTTAAAAAAACAGTATCGGTTTGTTGTGCCATGGCATTTGCGCTGATCAATAAAAATAGAGAAAGAATGGATTTATACATGTGGTTTAGTTGATAGCTAAAGATAGGAGTTTTTAGGGGATTAGTTGCTAGGGATTAGTAGCTAGGGGTTAGTTGGAGCTTCACAAATAAACAAGTGAACCAATGAACTAATGAACCAATAAACCAATAAATTAACGTTTTGTCCGCTTTTTGTCCGCTCTAATGTTCGTTAAAACACTGGTTTCTCCATAATTTAGTTCATCGATTGATTCCCCAAATCATAATGTTAAACTTTAAAATATGAAGAAACTTCTACTGTTTGTTATCCTTATTCTTTTAGGCAATATTACAATTGTTAGTGCGCAGACTAGCACAATTACCTTTGAAGGTTTTTCTAGTGGCAGTACATCCTTTACTGATAACGGTTATACCTTTAACATTGTTTCACAGGCCGGGACCTTTAGGGTTCAGGCAAACTATCCCAATACAGGCTGGAACGGAACAGCTAATGATAATGTTTATATAGACAATACAGGAACAACCAATATCAATGCTCCTTCCTTCAGTGTGAAGAGCAATTCTGGATTCACCGTATCGAAGTTTTGGGTGTTTTTAAGCAATACTGCCTTAAATCAATCTACTTCATCAGGGACTTTGGTCATTACCGGGAAATTAGGAGGGCTTACCCAATTTACAACTACAAAAACATCAGGCTTTAATACCACTTTTAATGCAACAACAGGAACAACCGGGGTTAATAATGGGTTTACCTTGATTGATTTGGCAAACCTTAACAGCCAAAACTACAGTAACACGCTTATTGATGAAATTCAACTACAATCTACCGGAGGTTATGTTTATATGTGCCTTGATGCCCTTACTTGGTCAAAATATACAGGCCCTATTCCTATTATGCCTGATGTTAATGGAGTGTTGTATGTAAAAAAGGGAAGCACAGGTAGTGGTAGTAGTTGGGGTAGTGCAGTAGGTGAACTGGCAGATGCTCTTAAGGCGGCCAAAACCAACACCGCCATTAAATCCATATGGGTAGCTGGCGGAAATTATAAACCCATGTATAGTCCAGCTGATAATAATTTCGGTAATGCCGATGGAAGAAATAATGCTTTTTTACTGGTTAAAGACGTAAAGGTTTATGGAGGTTTTGCGGGAACAGAAACAACCTTGTCTCAAAGAAATCTAAGTATTGCTGCCAATAAAACCACGCTAAGTGGTGATTATAATAATAACGATGCACTAACGGGTTATGGAAGTACATTAAATATTACCAATAATAGTGAGAATGCCCGTCAGGTAGTGATATCAGTAGGTGACATGGGTACTGCGGTACTTGATGGTTTCACTATAAGAGGGGGGAATGCCGATGGAAGTACCCTACCGCCAATTAATACGCAATCGTTTTTGGTTGGCAATTGGGGAGCAGGTTTATATGTATATAATAGTTCCACATTAACCATTAATAATATTCAGTTTATAGGAAACAAAGCAGATACCGGAGGAGGATTGGCCATATCCGGGTCCAATGATGTCCATAACATCGAAGATGTTGTTTTTACTCAAAACTATGCCACGCAATCGGCAGGCGCATTATATAGTGCTGTTAAAACTAGGCTAGTTAAGGTTGTTTTTACTGGAAATAAATCAGATGATATAGCTGGAGCGGTAGGTAAATTGGCAGGAGCATTGTTCTTTGTAGACCGTTGTTTCTTTGCAGGCAATTCTAGTACAGGTAATGGCGGTGCCATTTATGAAATGACAGGTATAGGCAATAATTATATCAATACCGTTTTTGTAGCCAACCAATCTGGTGATAAGGGAGGTGCGCTATATATACAGGATATTTTTGCTGCGCGTACCAATAGTTTTATTAACTGTACATTTTTGGGCAATACTGCCGTACAGGCGGGTGCAACGGTAGCATGGAATAGCAGCTTTACACAACAACTGATGGAATTTGTTAATTCGATTGTGAATGATGGAGAAAACGCGATAGGTGCCGGCGGACAGGTAAAAGCCTATCTTAAAAACACCATGCTTAAACAAAGCGGCGTACTATCGGCCAACGTTTTGCTACAGGGTAATTCTTTAAGTTTGTTAAACCTAAATCCTTCATTTGTTGATGCAAATGGTGTTGATAATGTATTAGGTACCGCAGATGATAATTTGACTTTAACTAATAGCCCGGCAATTGGCGCAGGCGATAATAGCTTATATACAGGTAATATTAATACTGATAAAGACCTTGCGGGAAATCCACGTTTGATAGGTAGCAATATTGATTTGGGGGCCTACGAAGCAACCATCCAATCGCAGACCATTACGGCAGGCAACCTAACCAAAACCTATGGCGATGCCGATTTTGAACCGGGGGCAACCGCAAGCTCTGGCTTAACGGTAAGCTATGCCTCTGCCGATAACAGCATTGCCGAAGCCTATAAGGATGTGAACGATGGGAACAAATGGAAACTGAAGATCAAAAAAGCAGGTACGGTAAATATTACTGCTAGTCAGGCAGGTGGTAATGGTTATTCTGCAGCTCCCGATAAGATTTTTGTATTGACCATACAACCCAAAGCCTTAACGGTTACCGCCACGGGAAATAATAAGATTTATGATGCAACTACTACCGCTACAGTGAACCTTAGTTCCAATGTACTGGCTGGCGATGTGGTGACGTTAACTTATGCCTCAGCTACTTTTAGCGACAAGAATGTTGGCATTAATAAAGCCATTACGGTTAATGGCATCAGCCTATCTGGAACCGATGCTGCTAACTATACCTTTAATACAACAGCTACTGCCACGGCCAACATTACGCCATTTGCGCTAACGGTTTCGGCCACTGGAAACAATAGGGTATACAATGCCAACAACAATGCTACGGTAACCCTTACCAGCAATGCCTTCGTAGGAGACAACCTGGCACTAGCCTATACCTCAGCAACGTTCAACAACAAAACAGTGGCCAATGGCAAAGCCGTTTCTGTTTCGGGCATCAACCTATCTGGAACCGATGCCGCTAATTATACCTTTAATACCATAGCTAGTACCACGGCCAATGTTACGTCATTTGCGCTGACCGTTTCGGCTACTGGAAACAATAAAATATACGATGCGACCAACAACGCTACGGTGAACCTCAGCTCCAACGCCTTTGCGGGCGACAACCTGACGCTCAGCTATGTTTCCGCGACCTTTAATAATAAGACCGTAGCCAATGGCAAAGCTGTTTCTGTTTCGGGCATCAGCCTATCGGGAACCGATGCCGCTAATTATACCTTTAATACCATAGCTAGTACCACGGCCAATGTTACGCCTTTTGCACTAACTGTTTCGGCCATTGGAAACAATAAAATATACGATGCGACCAACAACGCTACGGTAGCCCTGTCTCATAACGCCTTTGCAGGAGACAACCTGACGCTCAGCTATGTTTCCGCGACCTTTAATAATAAGACCGTAGCCAATGGCAAAGCTGTTTCCGTTTCGGGCATCAGCCTATCGGGAACCGATGCCGCTAACTATACCTTTAATACAATAGCTACTGCCACAGCCAACATTACGCCTTTTGCGCTAACGGTTTCGGCCACTGGAAACAATAGGGTATACAATGCCAACAACAATGCTACGGTAACCCTTACCAGCAATGCCTTCGCAGGAGACAACCTGGCACTAGCCTATACCTCGGCAACCTTTAACGACAAGACGGTGGCCAATGGCAAAGCTGTTTCCGTTTCGGGCATCAGCCTGTCGGGAACAGATGCGGGCAACTACACCTTTAATACCATGGTCAGTACCACAGCCAATGTTACGCCTTTTGCTTTGACCATTTCGGCCAGTGCCAATAACAGAACCTATAATGGCAATACAGACGCCACAGCAACCCTTTCTCACAATGGTTTTGCGGGCGATGTACTTACCTTAAATTATACTGCCGCAAGTTTCGACAATAAGAATGTGGGCAATAGCAAACCTGTTTCCATTTCGGGCATTAGCCTTTCTGGAACAGATGCAGGCAATTATACCTTTAGCACAACAGCTTCTACAATTGCAGCCATTACACCGGCTAGCCTTAACATTGTGGCACAGGCCAAAAACAAAACCTATGGCGATGCCGACCCTGCCTTAACCTATACCTCAACAGGGCTGATAGGAGCAGATGTCATTGGCGGTAACCTGAACAGAAACAGTGGCGAAAACGTAAACACTTATCCTATTACGCAGGGAACGCTATCCGCAGGAACAAATTATGTGGTTTCCTTTACCGGAAACAATTTGGTTATTAATAAGGCTAATCTAACGGTAACGGCCGCCAATGCCGCAAGGTGCTTTGGACAGGCCAATCCAAGCTTTGCGCTCAACTACAGCGGTTTCAAGTTTAACGACAATGAAAATAGCCTCATAACCAAGCCACAGGCCACTACCACAGCCAATGCTTCCAGTGCCGCGGGCAATTATGCCATTACCGTATCGGGCGGAAGCACCTCCAACTATACGCTGATATATGCAAACGGTACTTTGAGGGTAGATGCCCTGCCCAACATCACCATCGTACCAAGCAGGGAGGGAACTATTGGCAAGGGATTGACATTGCAATTAACTGCCAGCGGTGGCAGCAGCTATAGCTGGGCCAATGCGCAGGGCATTATATCCGGACATAACAGTGCCACGCTTACCATTAGGCCAACGGTAAATACCACCTACACGGTAACGGTGACGAACAATAATGGCTGTAGCAGTACCGCAAGCTATGCAGTAGCCATCGTTGATGACCTTTCTATTGTAAAGGCTACCAATTTGCTAAGCCCTAACGGCGATGGTGTGAACGATGTATGGAAGGTAGATAACATCGACATGTACCCGCAGGCAATGGTGCGCATTTTTGATAAAGCGGGAAGAATAGTATACACCAGAAAGGGATATGACAACAGTTGGGACGGTACCTATAATGGACAGCAATTGGCCGAAAATACCTACTACTATATCATAGACTTAGAGGCAGGGAAAGTATTGAGAGGGTATATTACACTGGTGAGGGACAGATAGGGGAAGCTGGAAAGTTTAAAGTAGAAAGTTAAGAGTTGAAAGTTAAAAGTGGCAGTTTGCCATAAACAAACATGACTAACCCCTAGTTACTAGCCCCTAATCCCTAACCCTAATTAACCACTAAAAACAATGAAGAAATTAATATATATCAGCACATTAAGTATAGTAATCATATTTGGAACGGTACAGACTAAAGCCCAATTGGGCCCTTTATCCGCACAATATTTCCAAAACCCATATCTGGCCAATCCGGCCATGGCGGGCATTAACCAGGGGGTCGAAGTATCCGTGGGCTATCGGACCCAATGGAGCAAGATGCCCGGCGCACCCGAACAACAGGCACTAACCCTTGGTTACGGCAAAAACCGTACGGGCTGGGGT
The DNA here is from genome assembly GCF_039594775.1 of Pedobacter sp. GTDB lineage: Bacteria > Bacteroidota > Bacteroidia > Sphingobacteriales > Sphingobacteriaceae > Pedobacter. Next base: position 203,623 of record NZ_JBCNMT010000007.1, read on the forward strand.
GTTAACCTTTATTTGGACAGGGCAGGGTTGCAGCGCCAGTTAAGAGCGTTGGCCAGTTATGCCTATCATTTGCCTATTTCATCGGAGCAGTCGTTACATTTCGGCCTATCTGTAGGAGTTTCGCAGCAACGCCTGTCACTCGAAGACATTCAAGGGCGTCCAGATGACCTTTCGGCGCAGCGCTATAATGACCGTGAGGCCTATTTGGATGGTGATTTTGGTATTGCCTATACCTACAATGGCTTAAGGGTAGAGGCAGCGTTGCCCAACCTCGATAGATTGCTCAGGTCCGATAGAGAGAATGGCATGGTAGACATTGCTACCTTTTATGCTGCGGCAGGGTATAGGTTCGGCCTTACCACTGACCAAAGCTGGGAACTAGAGCCCAAAGTAGCCTATATGGGTGTTAAAGGTTTTGATAGTGTGGTGGATGCAGGCGCTGCCCTATGGTTTGAGAACGGACAGCTCATGTTGAGCGGGTTATATCATAGCAGCAAGAGCGCCACTTTTGGCCTGGGTATGGATTTAAAGAAAAGATACCGTGTGCTGGCCACCTATACCACCCAAACGTCGGCACTGGGCAATTATACCAATGGAAGCTTCGAACTAGGTTTGGGCCTGCGTTTAGGGAAATAATAAATATCCTATATGGATTTTAAGTATCCACGAACTTTTTCAAGCACTTCTCTTGTAGCGAGCTTATTGATGCCAAAATGCAATAAATAGCTATCAATAGATGTCTGAAGGACAGAGAAGTCCGAATAAAAAATAAAACCCGCCATCTTAATCAATAAAACCTCCGCCCGTTCTCTCTAAAAAAGGCGTGAGGTTTTTTTGTTTTTTAGCTGTACCGTTCATACTACGTCCTTCCCGCGCAGGCGGGAACCCTAAAGCGCTATATAGATAAACCTTAAAGCCTGTTTTTGCACTACGATGCCCAATCGGGTTGGACATGACGATATGGTGAATAGGTAAATATGATAATACCTCCTCTTAATTTCTCTCCAAAGGGAGAGATTGCTACTGCCTATATCCCCCTTTGGAGGGGGCAGGGGGCCATATAACCTCTCCCTAACCCTTCCGAAATATCGGAACAGGTGCTCCGTTAAAAGGAGAGGGAGCCAAAAAGCTACAGTTGATTATGCGATATGAACTTTAGGTATCCACGAACTTTCCCAAGTGCTTTTCTCTCCCTAAAAGGGAGAGGTGTCTGAAGGACAGAGATGGTCAAAACCAAACAACTAACCACCCAAAAAACCAATAAACCAACCACATTTGCAACTCAGCACCAAATCCATTACATTTGCATCGCTTTTGGTTCCCTTGGGTAACGCCTAGGGATTAAAAGGGAATACGGTGTAAATCCGTAACTGTCCCGCAGCTGTAAGCTCTTTAACTGTTTGCTATTCTACAGCCACTATGTTAAACATATAACATGGGAAGGCAGCAAACAGGGAGTAAGTCAGAAGACCTGCCTTTAGCACGATAAATTCATAGCTTTCGGGGATTGAAGCTAGGAGTGATGTGCCAGTAATTTACTAGCTCCTTAATTTCTGTTTGCTGTGGGGAATAGCTCACATCAAAAATGGTAAAAAGAAAAGCCTTAGCCAAGCTAAGCTTATTTCATTGCTTGCTAACCTTAGGCCTATTAAATATAGGACCGTTGGAAGCCCTTGCCCAAAATACCGACAGCGTAGCCAAGGCAAACCAGCTAAAGGAAGTGCACATTTTGCGCTATCGCCTAAGCAGGCAGCACCTTTCGCCAGTACCGCAACAAATCATGACCGCGCAAGAGCTGAAAAGGCTCAACAGTTTATCCGTAGCCGATGCCGTAAGATTCTTTTCTGGCGTTCAATTGAAAGACTACGGCGGCATAGGTGGATTTAAAACGGTGAACATCCGCAGCATGGGCAGCAGCCATACCGGTGTTTTTTTGGATGGTGTAGCTTTAAGCAGCGCCCAAAATGGTCAGGTTGATTTGGGTAAGTACGCCCTAGACAACATCGAAGAAATATCCGTGTTGAGCGGACAAAACCCCAACCTGCTACAGCCAGCAAAATCCGTAGCTTCGGCAAGTGCCATTTTCCTTAAAACCAAAACACCCAATTTCAGTTCCGAAAAGCACTACGCCTTAAATACCGAGCTGAAAATAGGAGATTTCGGTCTTGTTAACCCAAACATCAGTTACCAACAGCGCATTAATCAAAACCTTTGGAGCAGCGTAAGCACTTCGTACATACGGGCCAATGGCCGATACAAGTTCAGGATAACCAATGGTGTTTTTGATACCACTGCCGTTAGAAGCAATGGCGATGTAGAACGTTTTAGATTACAGGCAGGTTTGTTTGGTAAAACCAAGGATAGCGCCACTTGGAATGTGCAAGCCTATTCTTTTCTCTCTGAACGTGGATTGCCGGGAGCCATCATTTCCAACAAATTCGATTACCAGCAACGCATTTGGGACAAAAACTTCTTTCTACAAGGCAATTACCAAAAGAAATTGAATAAATTTGAATTGCTCCTAAACGCCAAACTAGCTTACGACCATACCCGTTATATAGACCCAGAGTATATCCGTATTGACGGTTACCTGGATAACAGGTTTTATGAAAAGGAAGCCTATCTGTCTGCGGCACTCAAATATACCCTTACCGACCAATGGCAACTGGGGTTGGCCAGCGACTACCAACTGCAGGATTTAGACGCCAACCTTTATCGCTTTGCCTACCCCACACGACATAGCTTTTTAAATGCCATTAGTGCCGCATATACCACCAACAGGCTAACTCTGCAGGGAAACCTGTTAAGCACTACCATTAGGGAAGAAGTAAAGGCCTTTGAAGCAGGAGGTGACAAACAAGTATTTAGTCCAACCTTGATGTTTTCGTGGAAAGTGTTTGAAGACCAGTCATTCAGGATCAGGGGTTTTTATAAGAATATTTTCCGCATGCCTACCTTTAACGATTTATATTACACCTTTAGCGGAAATACCCTATTAAGACCAGAGTACACCAAACAATACGATATTGGGATTACCTACGCCACGGTTTTCGACCAAAGTCGGTTCAAGTACCTCGAGTTTCAGGCAGATGCCTACTACAATACGGTAAAAGACAAGATCATTGCGCAACCCGGTGCCAACCTGTTCAGGTGGATCATGTACAACGTAAGCAGGGTAGAAGTGAAAGGCTTAGAGGCTAATGTTAAGACAGGTGTGGATTTAGCTAAAAGTCTGCATTTGGGATTAGGCTTTAATTATACCTACCAGCAAGCCATTGATGTAACCGATAAGAGCGATGAAAGCTATCGCAACCAAATTCCTTATATCCCTAAACATAGCGGTTCCTTTTTGGGAAGGTTAGATTATAAGCAATGGAAACTGAACTATAGCTTTATTTATACTGGATCCCGCTATAACCAAAGGGCTAACTTGGTTTATAACTATATGCAACCTTGGTACACCCACGATACTGCTTTAGGTTATACCTTTGCCATAGCAAAGCAGCAATTTGAAATTACAGGCGAAGTGAATAACTTGCTTAACCAGTATTATGACGTAGTGCCCAATTTCCCAATGCCAGGCCGTAATTATCGTTTAACCCTTCAGTACCGCTTATGAAACGATTAGGATTTTTGTTTTTGTTAATCGTGGGACTAACCAGCTGTAGAAAAGACCCCGCTCCGCTGCCAGCCGAAATCAGCAGGGTAGAAGCCGATCCTGGTTCAGTATTGAAAGGCATGTATTTGGTAAACGAAGGCAATATGAGCATGAACAAAGCATCGCTAGATTACCTTGATTTGCGCAACGGTCTTTATACCCGCAATTTTTACAGTCAGGTGAACCCACAAATTACCAAAGGTTTGGGCGATGTGGCCAACGATATTGGAATTTATGGCAACAAGCTTTATGTAGTAGTCAACCTATCTAACAAAGTAGAGATATTGGACGTGAAAACGGGCAAACGCTTGGGACAGGTTGATCTGATCAATGGCAGGTATATTACTTTCGCCAACGGAAAAGCCTACGTAAGTGCCTACGTGGGAAAAGTGTATGATCCTAATTCTCCAAATGGCGTAGTGGCCGAAATTGATACTACAGCACTCAGCATTACCCGTACGGTAACAGTGGGCAGACAGCCAGAAGAGTTGGCAGTAGTGAACAATAAGCTGTATGTGGCCAATTCGGGAGGGTACAGCCCTAATAATTACGAACGTACCGTTTCGGTGGTAAACCTCAGCACCTTTACAGAAGTAAAACGCATTGAGGTGGCCATCAACCTACATCGTTTAAAGGCCGATAAATATGGCGATCTATACGTAACCTCAAGGGGCGATTACTATAACATTCCCTCTAAACTTTTGGTGGTAGACACCCAAACCGAAAAGGTGAAAAGAACTTTTGACCTTGCTGCCAGCAACCTAGCTATTGATGATGATGTAGCTTATGTAATTGCTACCGAATGGAACCAAGCTCAACAAAAGAATACCATTAGCTATAACATTATTGATGTAAAGAACGAATTGCTTTTGAGCAGGCCTTTTGTAAGCGATGGTACACAAAATAATATTTTACTGCCTTATGGCATCAACGTGAACCCTTACACCAAAGAAGTTTACCTTACCGATGCCAAAGACTACGTTACCCCTGGCAAGTTGCATTGCTATACGCCTGATGGCAAATTAAAATGGTCGGTCACTACAGGTGACATACCGGCCCATATGGTTTTTGTTAAATAAGAAAATGAAAGATAAAAATATGAACACTATGAATTACCTAAAAAGAACAGCCTTTGGCATTTCGGCACTAGCCATTTTGTTTTCAGGCTGTAAAAAGAACAACGAACGTGAAATTTTGCTTACACAGGAAGTTACGGGAACTAAAGGAATATATATTCTTAACGAAGGAGCTTATAATGCAGCTGGCGCCAATAGTTCTATTAGTTATTATGACATTGCTAAGAAATCCGTTGTGAAAGATTTCTATAATCAGGTAAATGGCAAAGCTTTAGGTAAAAATGCTAACGATTTACAACAGTATGGCAGTAAAATGTATTGCGTAGTTACAGGTCCAAACGATAAAGCTGAGTCATTTGTAGATGTGATGGACGTTAATACGGGTAAAACGATCAAACGTATTGCTTTTAATGGTACTGCCGCTGGATATTATCCTCGTTACATTACTTTTTATAAAAACAAAGCCTACGTAAGCAGATATGATGGTAAAATTAGCCGTATTGATACCGCAAGTTTAAATATAGATGCAGAATTGCAGTTGAAAAATGGTGCCGATAATGCGGAGGCATTGGAAGGTGTAGCCGTTGCTAACGGTAAATTGTATGTGGCGGGTTCAGCTGGTTACAACTATCCGAAATCTCTAAATGACAAGGTAATAGTAGTTGACCTTAATACCTTCGCTACAGTAAAGCAAATTACTGTTAATTATAATCCAGCTAAGATAGTAGCTACAGAAAAAGGAGATTTATATGTGATTTCTTTTGGAAACTATGTCAATATTAATCCGGCAATGCAAAGAATTAGTAGTACCACCGATGCGGTTACGCAAACTGAAGATTATAATTTGCAAACCATTGCTATTCAAAAAGACCAAGCTTGGGCAGCAAAAGACATTTATGGCACACCAAGTATCAAATCATTAAATCTTACCACTGGTAAGTTAGGAGCAGATTTAATTACTGATGGAACAACTGTTGACAGTCCTTATGGTTTAACCATTAATCCATTTGATAATAGTGTAGTGGTAGCTAAAAGTGATGTGAGTAAATCTGCTGTGTATAGCAAAGAAGGTAAGAAGCTATATGAGTTTGAAACAAATTCATTTCCAAAAAATGCTGCCTTTGCTTATACCTACAAATACGTTTACAAATCACTATAAATTATTTTCTCCTCTTTTATCCCCCTCTTTGAGGGGGCAGGGGGAGGAAATAAATAAAATACTAAAATCACCTAGGACAACATCATTACATCTTGCTTTTTAACAAAATTAAACCTTAAATGAAACGAATATTTTTACTTTCCTTATTAGCCGTAACCCTGTTCTTCTCTTGTAAAAAAGATAAAGAAACTTTCCCTGAATTAAGTATGGGGGTTACAGAAAAGACTTTAACCGTACAAGTAAATACCCCAAAAAGCTTTTCAGTAGTTGTCCCTAGTGGTAAAACGGTGACCAGCGAATGGAAGCTCAATAATACCGTAGTGGGCAATGAAGTTAGCTATGTGTTTAAACCAACCTCGGCAGGCGATTATACGTTAACCTATACAGGCAGCAATGCACAAGGTAGCTATACTTTTACCTACCAAATTAACGTGCCTGTACCCGTAGTGGATCCAGGAGCCAACAGCAGCATGTACATCAGCAAAGTATTTGAATACTTACCAGCGCCGGGACAGCATATTAATATCGCTAGTTTGGGCTCATTGGAGCAGGCGCAAAAACTAATTGGGAGTACTGACAACTTACTTTCATTAGGTGGTTTTGGTGGCTATGTCATTTTTGGTTTCGACCATTCGGTAAAAAATAACGAAGGTTATGACCTAGGCATTTATGGTAACCCAACAGGGCCAAGCAATGCTTCGGCAGAGCACGGCATTGTTATGGTAAGCCAAGATAAAAATGGTAACGGATTACCTGATGATGAATGGTATGAATTGGCTGGCAGTGAGTATGCCAAAGCTACAACCATCAAAAATTACGAGATTACTTATACCAATCCCAAAGCTTTTGCCGATGTGGAATGGAAAGACAATCAGGGAAATACAGGTGTGGTGAAAAATTTATCAAAAAATAAAAACCACTATCCCTTATTTGCCGCTAACCAAAATCAAATCACTTTTAAAGGGACTTTATTACCCTCTACCAGCTTAAGTACTACAGGTTTGATCATTAATAAACCATTTGACTGGGGCTATACAGATAGTTACTCGGTAGGAGATGATTATCAAAATAAAGGCTACAACAGCTTTGATATCTCTTGGGCAGTAGATAAAAACGGAAATAAAGTTGACTTGAAAACCATCGACTTTGTGAAAGTGTACACAGCACAGAATATCAATGCAGGTATTTTGGGAGAAATCTCTACAGACATTAAAGGCGCAGTAGACCTACACATTAAAGCCTTGAAATAACATTAATGAAACTACACACAATGAAAATAAGCGCCAGCCGTTTCTTGCTGCTGGTGCTTTTACTAACAGCAATGTTTAGCTGTAAGAAAGAAAAAATCAAGGTCGTTTCCTTTACAGATGATGTTAAAACCTCCGTAAAGATTAAAGCGCAAGAGTCTTTAACGTTAAAGCCAGCAATGGCAGGTACAGCGACTTCGTATGAATGGGTGGAAGAAGGCAAAGTAGTAGGTACTGAAAGTAGTTATATCTTTAGCAAAGAAAATAAAGGCGATTACGAGCTGACTTTTAAAGCGACCAATAAAGCAGGAACAACGAGTTTAACCTATAAAATTAAGGTAGTAGGAAAATATGCTGATGGGGTTTTGCTAGTAAGCAATTCCAATGAAGCTAATGATGGTGCAAACATTTCTTTTTTAGATGAAAAGGAAAATCTAAAATCCAATGTGTTTTCGTTAGAAAACAATGGATCCAAACTTTCATTAAATACGATGAGTGCTTTTCGTTATGGCAATCAGTTGTATGTAACTTCATCTAACACTCCCAATATTCAAGTGATTGATGACGAAACCCTAAAGTTATCGAACATCAGTATAGCTAACAGTAGTGTAAGAAGTATTAGCTATTTTGCTACTGCAGACGGCAAAACGGGCTATGTAGTTGGGGGATCAGGTTCTAGGAGAGGGCTATTTGCGGTAGATTTAAATGCAAAAACCATTTCGGGCACTTTATTAACTGGAACTACTTCAGCAGCTTTGTTGCCATTGATGATACACAAGGGAGCCTATATTACACCTGTGCTAAAGAATTTGGTCAAGATAGAGAACGCGACGCTGAGCACATTATTTACTTATCCTGAAAATGTGGCTGGTATAGCCAAAACGTCTAATAAGCAAATTTGGATGGGGATTTCTAAGGGCAATAGTGCCAATGCCAAAATGGTAAGGTTGAATGAGAACTTGGAAGTACAAGAAACCATCGATTTACCTAGTGATTTGCTTTTACCACAAAATGGAGAACTAACCGCCTCAGAAAACAGCGAGTTCATCTATTGGCAGGAAACCGCTTACGGTTTGTTTTATAGGTTTAATACTACTACCAAAAAGACAGAACTTTTCGTTGAGCCGGCAAAGGACGGTGCAGGTTTTGCTCTCGCATGGAAAGTAAATCCGCATAGTGGCGAGCTGTACATTACAGATTTAAAAGGAACTTTTGGTATTGATAATTTGCCTAGCGACCTTTTTATATATGGTGTAGATAAGAAGCTAAGGAAGAAAATAGCCAATGTAGGTTATCAAGTAAAGGATGTTATTTTCCCAAAATAGTATTTTTATTACCTTTGCTTTAAATCATTAGATAAATGGAAAGAAAATCAAATACCAGAGTCCTTGTATTATTGTTGTTTATCGCAGTCGTTATTGGACTAAGAATGTTGGCCCCGCTCTCGCCAGACTTTAAGCTGTTTGCCAATTTCTCTGGTTTGGGTGCTGTAGCCATTTTTAGTGGTAGTTACTTTAAAAACAAGTTTTCGAGCTATGTTTTACCTATGTTGGTATTGTTGCTTAGTGATTTGGGCTTGGCTTTAATGATGGGCGAAAGCTATGCTTTTTATCCAGGTTGGTACTATACCTATATTGCTTTTGCCCTAATGGTATTGACCGCACAATTAATAGTAAAGAAAGTAAACGTTACAAATGTATTTTTAGCCACTTTGGTAGGTGTACTGATCCATTGGATTGTTTCGGATTTTGGTATGTGGCTAGGATTCGATACCTATCCTAAAACCTTAGCAGGTTTTTGGGAGTGTTTAGTTGCTGCCATTCCTTTCGAGCTGAAATTCCTTTATGGCACATTAGTTTACTCGGCCATTATGTTCATGGGATTTGAAGTTTTAAAAGCAAAATTCCCTTCTTTGAAACAACATTCGGCTATCGCCTAAGTTATATTAAACCTATTGAAAGCCCTTTTGTATTGCAAGAGGGCTTTTTTTGTGGCTTAACTTAGAGCAGTATTTACATTCCTCTGTACGTTTTTCCCACCTAGGCGGGAACCACGAAGTACTCATCGCAGATAATCATAAAGCGTATGAAAGGAGTATAAATTTAATTAAACCTACTAAGGCAGATACCCAGTCAAGTTGGGTGTGACGGCAAGGAAGCAGACCCTCTCTCCGCTATGCGGTTTCTCTCCCTTGGAGGGAGAGAGGAGTGCTAGGGGAAGTTAGGTGAGGTTTGAAAGTATTACGATGAGACAATATATGCACTGCCCAATTCTCTCTCCTTTTCAAGGAGAGAGTTAGAGAAAGGTTTTCTGAATTACCCCTCTCTCCACTATGTGGTTTCTTTCCCTCAAAGGGAGAGAGCAGTATATAAGTATATGCGATATCATAAGCCTTACGAATTTTTTAAAACTTCGTAAGGCTGTACTGGTTCCTTTATTCCTTTTTACTAGCTTTACCCTTAATGAAAAGGAAGTTGGTTGTTTTAACAGGAGCGGGCATTAGTGCCGAAAGTGGTTTAAAGACTTTCAGGGATGCCGATGGTTTATGGGAAGGCTACAATGTAATGGAGGTAGCTACGCCCGAAGCTTGGGAGCGTAATCCTGAATTGGTACAGCGGTTTTATAATGAACGTAGAAAGCAGGTAAATGCAGCCCAACCCAATTCAGCCCACAAGGCTTTAGCCGAATTGGAGGAGCATTTTGATATAGAAGTCATTACCCAAAACATAGATGATTTACATGAGCGAGGAGGTTCAACACAAGTAACCCACTTGCATGGTGTAATTACCTATGCCCAGTCCTCAAAAAGAGCCAATTTGATTTACCCGCTCCAAACAGATGAAATCAAGATGGGAGAGCTATGTGAACTAGGTTCGCAATTAAGACCACATGTGGTTTGGTTCGGAGAAGCTGTACCTATGATTGAAAGGGCAGCAAAGTTATGTGCGCAGGCAGATATTTTTGTGCTAATTGGAACCTCTTTAGCGGTTTATCCCGCCGCAGGGCTAATCGATTATGTGCCACGAGAGGCCCCAAAATATATTATTGACCCTAAAATACCACCAGTATCTGGTCTACATCATGTGATTACGATTACCAAAAACGCTACCGAAGGCGTAGAAGAGCTAAAGTCGCTTTTAGAGAGGGATTTGCTTTAAACCTCGGGAGCTTAGCTTGGCCCCAGCAATATCTCTACATTCACTAAAATCGGCCTTGGCCTGTTCGGTTAGCATTAATAAGCCTTGTTGCTGACTTTAATAGAACAGGGCGCAGCCGTGGATTTTTTTGCATACTTTTTTCATCTATAGGAAAAAAGTTTGTCCGCGAAGCGACGGAACCTTAAATAGAAACAAATGAAAATGCCTAGTTAAATGCAATAAATATTCATGTAGGATATCTATTTAAACAACCTACTTAAATTAGGTTTAATCCCAAAGGTAAGCGGCATGGTGGTGAAATTCCGGTTCTGTATCTTTTTAAAACCATTCATAAAGCCTACTTCCGTAAATATGGATAATCCACCTAAACTATATTCTGTGCCAGCACCGCCCTCCAACATGGGCATAAAATGATTTTTATTGCTGATCTTTACTTGTTGTGCGGCATCGTTTACCCTTACCATTGGTGTGAGGATATAACCACCCCCGCCTCCAGCAAAACCATAAAAAGCAAACTTCCCGACCATTTTACGGTAACCTAAGCCAATATTTAGCAGATAGGTAGTGGCTCTGCCGGTTTGCGCTTTATAGGTAAAACCAGGTTCTGCTATTTTGCCCCTATAGGAAAGTGCGTGCAAACTTAGTTTGGGGTAAAGAAATAGTCCGCCTTTTCCGATACCGATATTTAAACCAAGGGTGGTTGAAATTTTAGGGCCAAAAATATCTGAGGTCGAGCCAACTGGCATAGAAGTACCTATGCCACTTACGGTAAACAGTTTATCTGTACGGTTCTGGGCCCAAGAGGGGAAACCCCATAGTACTATCGCAGAGCTAATTAGAAATAGAGAAAGAGGCTTGTTCATGTAAGACTAACAGCAGCTATCAGCTTTTGTTTGTTCCTTACTTTTCCGTTGGGTTTTTCTTTTTGCCCAATAATTTATCTATCATCTTTTGGATACGGTCTGTTCTGGTCTTTTCCTGCTTGGCCGTAATTACCCAGAGTACGTATTCTTTTCTATGTGAATAGGCTAAAGTTTCATAGTAAGCTACCGCATCGGGTTGTTTTGTCAGTTCCGCTTTTAGATCTTCAGGAAGCGTAACAATTTTATTAGCCACGTCAATGTACTGGCCATATTCGTTATTGGCAATTTCGGCATTGCCTACACCCGATTTTTTTTGGCTAGCGGCCGTTTTTATTCTGAGGCCAGTCCATATCTCATTAACAGCAGCCGAACCACATGGAGCTAAATTAAACTTCACTAAATCATCCCATGATTGCATAAGGTTTAGATCGGCGGCTAAAGGAGTTTTGGCTTTAGGATAAAAGATCCAAACGATAGTTTTGTCTCCAATAGATTTTGCTATCGCCTTTAGGGCTGTAAACATATCTGACTTGGTAATGGCAAATATCAAATAAGCTTCCTGTTGTGGTTTGGTGTCGTAGCTAAAGGCAATTTCAGAAGGGATATCCCCAAAAATAGCGGTCGCATTTTCGGGAGCGTTTACTACGCTTACCTTAAAGCCAGGCTTGATCTGTAGTTTCTTGAGAAATTGGTTTTCCATGTTATAATTTCATTTTAGCAAAGAAGTCCCATAATACAATACCAGCCGAAATCACGATGTTAAAGGAATGCTTAGTGCCAAATTGAGGTATTTCTATACACTTGTCTATTTGTTGCATCGCTTCATCGCTTACACCATTTACTTCGTTACCAAAAATAAGCACATATTTCTCGTCCAATGTAAGCTTATTGGTATGTAACATCACACTATTTTGCGCTTGTTCAATGGCAATGATCTGATATCCTAATTGACGATATTTATCGATAGCTGCTGAGGTATCATCTATATGTTCCCAATCTACCGATCGCGTGGCGCCTAAAGCTGTTTTTTCTATTTCACGATGAGGAGGTTGGGCCGTAATGCCACAAAGCACTACTTTTTCTACGGCAAAACCATCAGCCGTTCTAAATACCGAACCCACATTATGCATACTGCGCACATTATCGAGCATGATTACCACTGGAAGCTTTTCCTGTGCTTTAAACTCTTCTACGTCAACCCTGTTCAGCTCGTCTAATTTTAATTTTTTCATCTGTATATTATTCAAATCTGCAAATGTCCTTTCATGGATAGTTTACGGTTTAAAGGTTTCTTTTTCATCGTAATATATGCCATTAGAACTCACCACTGGCTTCTGATTTCTGACCACTTTTATTAAAATAATGGTCTTTCATATCAACGGAAGTGTGGATATTTAGTTATTATTGCATGCTTAAAAAGAGCGTCTAAGATAAGAATAATGAAAGCAAACCAAATACATACCGGCACATTTATAAACGAAAAAGAGGTTATTGCCGTAGAGCTGACCAATACCAAAGGTACTTTAGTTAAACTGTTCAACTACGGAACAATCATTAATCAATTTATAGTTAAGAATGCGCAGGGCGAGTTGCAGGATATTGTTTTGGGCTTTGACGACATTAAGGGCTATTTGAGCGAAGATTATCTTGCTAATTACCCATATTTCGGTAGCGTTATTGGTCGTTATGCTAATAGGATCAAAAACGGTGAGTTCACTGTTGATGGAATAAGCTACCAGTTAGCGCAAAATGCCGGGCCTGATTGCTTACACGGTGGAAAGGAGGGCTTAGACAAAAAAGTTTGGGATATTATAGAGCTTAACAATGGTATAAATCCATCGGTTACTTTCCAGTATTTTAGTTTGGATGGGGAAGAGGGCTTCCCGGGTGATCTGGCCATACAGCTTAAATTTACCTTAACAGAGAACGACGAACTGATTTTAGCTTACCAGGCAGATACAGATGAAGCTACGCCTGTTAATTTAACCCACCATAGCTATTTTAATTTATCGAGAAACTTGGAAGGCATTCAATCGCATCATCACCAAATGAACGCCTCGCAATGGTTGGCACAGGATGATAACTATGTGGTGACGGGTGAACTGCTACCTGTAGAGGGGTCTATGCACGATTTCAGAAAAGGCAAGCTTATTGCCGAGGGTTGGGATGCTGAAAATGGTTATGATCAGACTTATTTGTTGGATAAAACCTATGGCGATTTAACCTTGGCAAGTAGAACACAGGCCGAAGACAGCGGTTTGATTCTTTCTGTATACACTACGGAGCCTGTAGCGCATTTTTATACCGCTAAATATCTGGATGTGAAGCACGGAAAAGGCGGTAAGCATTACCAAAGTTTTGATGCTTTTTGTGTGGAAACACAGCATGCTCCCAATTCTATCAATATTCCTTCGTTTCCAACAACGGTATTGCAACCGGAGGAACTATACCAACAGACCACTATTTACAAAGTGGAAGTAAAGAAATAACCCGAACGGTGTTTAAATCCTTTCCAATACCATTTTGATGGCTTTTTCTACAATGGCGTTTGGATTGCTGCTAAACTCAAAATTTACGCGACTGGCTAAAATGGCATTGATGGACAGCGCTTGGTGTCCTAAGGTTTTTGCCAGTGCATAAATACCTGCGGTCTCCATTTCGAGGTTGGTAATGCGCTGGTTTTCACTTGTAAAACTGTTAAGCTGTCCAATAAAGTTGTTCACGGTATTTTTAGCCCTTACCTGCCGGCCCTGCGGAGCATAAAAGCCAGGAGCAGTGGCGGTAATGCCCGTTGGAAGGTCGTGAGCAAACTGTTTCAGTAAACTTTCACTAGCTTGGGTAAGGTAAGGTTTGATTCCTTGGAGCTGGCTAAAATGTTGGTTGATCTGGTTCAGTAAGGCTTGTTCGCTGGCAGAAGATTGCTGTTCGTAGTAATGCATCAGCGCATCAAAACCTAGACCGTAAGAAGAGGCGAGGATGGTTCCCATAGGAATATCGGCCTGTATAGCACCAGAAGTACCAATTCTGATGATGTTTAAAGATTTAAGCTGCTGGTTGATGGTACGGTTATTAAAATCGATATTAACCAGGGCATCAAGCTCATTGAAAACAATATCAATATTATCGGTGCCAATACCGGTAGAAATAACGGTTACCCTGTTTTTGCCAATCCATCCAGTATGGGTAATAAATTCCCGCTTACCTTTTTTAAGTTCGATGCTATCAAAATGCTTGCTTACTTCGCCAACACGATCAGGGTCACCAACAGTAATCACGGTATCGGCAATGTCTTCTGGCAATAGGTTCAAATGGTAAATACTTCCATCAGGATTGATAATTAAATCGGCTTTTGATAACTTTTCCATATTATTTAGTAGTTAGGAATTAGTGTTTAGGAGCTAGTAGTTAGGAACTAGTGGTTAGTTAGTTTTTCAATCGAAACAACTAAAAAGCTAAACAACTAAATAGTTCCAAGATAAGTAATTTTTAGTCCTTCTATCTTATCTAGCTTTTTTATAACCATATTTAGGTTCGCTTTTCTAACTTCAAAGGTTAAAGAACAGTAAGTGTCGAAATTTTGTTTAATGATGTTCAATTGTTCCTCCTTCATGGTACGCATGATATCGTTCATCATTAAATAGTCAAACTCAAGCTCGTAAACATCATTTACAGTTTTGGTGATGATTTCGGCCGCATTCAAGGCTTCTACCGTGGCGCTTTTGTAAGCGTTAATCAACCCAGGAACGCCCAATAACGTACCGCCAAAATACCGTACCACAACCACTAAAATATTAGTTACATCGGCAGAAAGTAAGGAGTTTAGAATAGGACGCCCAGCCGTACCCGAGGGCTCTCCATCGTCGTTCAGTTTAAAAATATTCCTGTCGGGACTAAGCCTTAAGGCCCAGCAAAAATGCCTTGCCTTTGGGTGCTCCGTCCTTAATTTGGCCACGAGCTCTTTCACTTCTGTTTCTAATTTAATGGGGTAGGCGTAAGCGATAAATTTGCTGCCTTTATCCCTAAAAATACCTTCACTGGCATGGGCAATGGTTTGATAGGTATCGTTAAACAGCATATACTTTTGATAATGTGATTAATATGATAGAAACAAGCGCTAGCAATAGACCAATATAGTTCCATTTGCTTAGCCTTTCCCTAAAAACAAAAATGCCAATTAAACTGCCGGCAATAATTACACCCATATTCATGGCCGCAAATACCGTAGATGGGTTTTCTGACATTTCTCGGTGCGCATTCAGGTAAAATAGGATATTGCCAAAATTGAAAATACCCAAGATGCAGCCACAAAAGAAGTTGACCAATTGCAGTTTTGTTTTTTTGCTGATTACCAAATAAATTAAGTAGATCAGGGAAATCAGAAAGGCAATGCAATAGATGATAAATAGGGAAGTGGTGTACGGAACTGCCGTATTTTGACTGACCATTTTGAAAAGTACATCGACCACTCCAAAACCTAGGAATACCAGTAACAGGTAAAGCCAACTCTTTTTGGACGAAATCCTATCGCTTTTGCGGTACATGGTAAATATAATGGCGGCAAAGCCAAATACGACCCCAACTTCCTTGTAACGGTCAAAATGCTCATTGAAAAGATAGTAAGCCGCACTTAAAGAGATGAATAGCGATAAACGTTGGGCAATATCTGTTCTGGCCAAGCCCGCATTGCGTACGGATAAACCTAGAAAAACGAAAATACAGGGCAATAAGAAACCTAATGCCCAATATGCTTTGGGAAAGCTGTTTAGGTCAATTTGGTTAAAGTCTGGCTTAAAGCAAATCAAGCTTAAAAGGATGGCAAAAAAATAGTTCCAAGTAATGGCCTGTGTAAGGTTGATCTGATAACGTCTAGCTAGTTTGAATAAGACGCCAACGGTTACGCTACAAAGGATACTTAGGAATAGGTAGGTCATGCTTTATTTGGTTTATATATTTTTAGTTCGTCGTTGCCAATGGTCGTTTGTTCAATCACTGTACCGTTAAGCTTTGGTGCTTTTATGCCTTTGTCCCATGTAGCTTTACTGGTAAATATACGAGCTTCGTCCCATAAATTGGAAACGATAAATTGCTGCAATATATTGGCACCACCTTCGATAATAACAGATTGGATGTCCATTAAATATAGCTGATAGGCAATTTTCTGGGGTAAATAAAAGTGCATATCCTCCATTTGCACAAAATGGATATTATTGATTACCTCTGTTTTAATCTCGTTAAAGATGATGGTTTTGGCGGCATCATTAAAAATATGGAAATCGTTCGGGATGTCTAAGTTCTTATCTATCACAATACGGATAGGATTTCTGCCTTTCACTTCTCTGGTGTTCAGTTGCGGATTATCGGCCAGTACCGTGTTTTTGCCTACTAAAATAGCATCTTCTTGGCTACGCCATAAGTGGCTTAGTATTTTAGCTTCTGGACCCGAAATCCATTGTTGTGAGGCATTTTCCGGTGCAAAGTAACCATCGCCCGTTTGCGCCCATTTAAGGATGAAATAAGGCCGTTGTGCTTTGATACGGGTAAAGAAACGTCTATTGATGAACTCGCATTGCGCTTTGAGCACGTCCGTAATCACTTCTATACCTGCATCCCTCAATTTGGCAATGCCTCTTCCGTTGACACTTGCAAAGGGGTCTGTATTGCCTACCACCACTTTTTTTAATTGATGTCTGATCAGTAAATCAGCACAGGGTGGGGTTTTTCCAAAATGCGAACAAGGTTCTAAGGTAACGTAGGCCGTAGCCTGTTTTAAAAGATTTGGGGCATCATCACCATGCTTGGCAAATACATCATGGATGGCATTTACTTCTGCGTGGGCTTCACCTAGCTTTTGATGGTAGCCTTCGCCAATAATCTTGTCTTCATGAACAATTACGCAACCTACCATCGGATTTGGACTTACATTGCCCATTCCCATTACGGCCAACTCTAGGCATCGCTGCATATAAAATTCATGATTCATCGCAACAAAAATAAACTTATTTTGCAATAGACCTGTTCGAAATAAAACTACTTTTGCAGCATGAACCTAGCTGAGCTTTCTGGAACCTTTCAAAAAGAACTAAAAAATCTGTACGACAAAGAAGAGATTCATTCACTATTTCTTTTAGTGGTCAATCACTTATTGGGATATAGTAAAGGTAGGTATATTACAGAAAAACAGACGCCACTTGAGGAAGATGTTTACTTGAAGTTTGAAGAGATATTGTTATTGTTAAATGATGGAAAACCAGTGCAATATGTGATTGGTAAAACAGCGTTTTACGGGCTTCCGTTTAAAGTAAATCCAGCGGTACTTATCCCTCGGCCAGAAACCGAAGAGTTGGTTGATTGGATCCTGAATGATGATGAGATAGACAAGAAACCTGTAAAGGTAATTGATATTGGTACGGGAAGTGGATGTATTGCCATTTCTTTAAAAAAGAATCTTCTGCATGCCGACGTGTATGCCATAGATATTTCAAGAGAAGCCTTGGCAACCGCTAAGGGTAATGCTTTATTGAACGAGGTAGAGGTGGGATTTATCCACGACGATATTCTAGGGCCATTACAAGAAGATTATTTGAAGTATGATGTAATTGTGAGCAACCCTCCATATATCACTGAAAATGAAAAGCGGGAAATGCACCAAAATGTGCTTGCCCATGAGCCTCACACTGCCCTTTTTGTAAGCAATGAAAGGCCTTTGGTTTTTTATGAGGCCATCGCTGATTTTGCGAAACGACATTTAAACGAACATGGTATCTTGTTCTTCGAAATCAACGAATATTTAGGTAAGCAAACAGTTGAAATGTTGATGGCTAAAGGCTTTATGGATATTGTGTTACGAAAAGACATGCAGGGCAAGGATAGGATGATAAAAGCCATTTTGTAATCTTGTAGAGGCTTTTTTTTCAGAAAGTTCTCTCGCTTTATATCCGTGTTAAAACTTTTTTGGCTCAACTATTGTTGGTGTTTATGTTTATTATTCATTTAAACTAAATACTATGAACACGTTCAAAACAACATCATTGATCATAGGTGTTGCATTACTTTCGGCTTGTGGTGTAAGCAAAAAGAAATATGCTGAGCTACAGGGCAATTTTAATCAGGTGCAACAACAGTACAATGATCTTAATAAGAAACTGGTGGGTACTGAATCGGAGCTTTCCAATGCCAAAACAAGGATATCGAGCTTAGATGAGGCTATCGCACGTGAACGGGCTAATGCGAAAGAGCTACAGGAAGCACTTAACAAATGTTTGAGTGCTAGTAATCAGGGTAGTGTTAATATCTCTAAGTTGGTTGACGAGATCAACAGTTCAAATAAATACATTAAAGAACTTATTGCAGCCAAAAACAAAAGCGATTCGCTTAACATGGCCCTTACCAATAAGCTGACCCGTTCGTTGAGCAGAGAAGAAATGGGCGATGTAGATGTGCAGGTGCTAAAGGGAGTGGTGTATATTTCTTTATCGGATAATATGCTATACAAATCTGGCAGCTACGAAATTTCTGACAAAGCAGGCGCTACCTTAGGCAAGATTGCTAAAATTATTACCGACTTTAAGGATTATGAAGTATTGGTAGAAGGTAATACCGATAATGTGCCAATTAAAATGGTCAATATTAGAAACAACTGGGACTTAAGTGCCTTGAGAGCTTCGTCGGTGGTGCAAAGCTTGCAGAACAATTATGGTGTTGATCCTAAGCGTTTAACTGCTGGTGGTAGGGGCGAGTACAACCCAATTGCTGGAAATGACACTGTATCTGGTAAAGCTAGAAACAGACGTACACAAATCATTATTACGCCTAAGTTAGATCAGTTTATGGACTTGATTGATAAGACAGCCGAGAAGCCAGGTAACTAGGTTGATTAGCTAAGATTTAAACCCCATAGGTATAAAGCAGTAGCCGATATATTTATGGGGTTTTATTATGCCCTGGGGTGAAATTCGGTAATTACCGTTTTCAGGTAGTCTCTATCCAAATGGGTGTAGATTTCGGTAGTGGTAATGCTGGCATGGCCTAACATTTCCTGAATGGCTCTCAAATCGGCACCACCCTCAATTAAATGGGTAGCAAATGAATGCCTTAAAGTGTGAGGGCTTATATTTTTGTGAATGCCAGCAAGTACCGCTAACGATTTAATGAGATTGAAGATGGAGATGCGTGAAAGTTTAGCGCCAAATCTGTTCAGAAAAATATAATCCTCATTTCCTTTTTTAATGCTTTGGTGAACTCTAACCTCGTTCAGGTATATGTTGATGAACTTTAATGCGTTAGCACCTATTGGTACAATGCGCTCTTTATTTCCCTTTCCCACAACTTTGATAAACTCGGTCTCTTCAAATATGTTAGAGATTTTTAATTCTGTTAACTCACTAACCCTCAATCCACAACTATATAATACTTCTATAATTGCTTTATTTCTCATGCCTTCAGGTTTTGAGGCGTCGATGGCAGCAATTAATTGATCAATTTCATGTATGTTCAACGTATCGGGAAGCTTTCTGGATATCTTTGGTGTTTCCAGTAAAGCGGAAGGATCGTTTTCAATCAGTGCTTCTTCCATCAGATACATAAAGAACGACTTGATGCCAGAAATTACCCTGGCTTGGGTGCTGGCTTGTGCACCAAGTTCATTTAGCCAAATGGTAAAGTCACGCAGATCTTTAAGGGAAATAGTTTTAAGCACTGCTTCTGGTTTAGCTTGTTCTAGATATTGGAAAAGCTTAGTGACATCATTAAGGTAGGCATTGATAGAGTTTTCAGATAACGAACGCTCTAACTTTAAGTAAGCGGAAAATCCTTTTAAATAAGATTGGACATTCATTATTTGAAACTTTTTTATAACATTGCGTAAGGCAAATACAAGGCAAAAATACATTTGCTTTTTCATATACCGATACTTTAAAATACCAATAGATGAAGATACAGATCATTAACGGCCCAAACTTGAACTTACTTGGCTTACGCGAACCTAGTATTTACGGTTCAGAAAGTATAGATAGCTTTATTGAGCAGCTTAAAACGCAATATAGCATTATTGAGATAGATTATTATCAAAGCAACGTAGAAGGAGAGCTGATCAACAAGCTACACGAAGTAGGCTTTAATTATGACGGTATTATTTTGAATGCTGGTGGTTACACTCATACTTCAGTTGCTATTGCCGATGCTATTGCTGCCATCAAAACGCCAGTGGTTGAAGTGCATGTGTCCAATATTTACGCTAGAGAGGAGTATAGGCACGTGTCGTTGACTGGAAAGAACTGCAAGGGGGTGCTTACAGGCTTTGGTTTGAATGGTTATCGTTTGGCTTTGGAAAGTTTTTTAAAATAGACGTTTAAGGGTGAAAAAATAAACACCTAAGACACCTTAGTTCATCTAAGCGTATTCCAAAACTAAAATGCTCTTAAATGTCTAAGGTGGTAAAAAGAATAAAAGAACCATCTAATATACCTTAGTTCATCTAAGCGCATGTCCAAAATCTAAAATGTTCTTAGATGTCTAAGGTGGTTAAAAAAAGTAAAAATAAACCATCTGAGATACCTTAGTTCATCCAAGTATATTCCAAAACTAAAATGTTCTTAAATGTCTAGGGTGGTTAAAAAAATAAAAGAACCATTTAAGACACCTTGGTTCATCTAAGTATATTCCAAAACTAAAATGTTCTTAAATGTCTAAGGTGGTGAAAAGAATAAAAGAACCATCTAAGATGCCTTAGTTCATCTAAGTATATTCCAAAACTAAAATGCTCTTAAATGTCTAGGGTGGTTAAAAAAATAAAAGAACCATTTAAGACACCTTAGTTCATCTAAGTATATTCCAAAACTAAAATGTTCTTAAATGTCTAAGGTGGTGAAAAGAATAAAAGAACCATCTAGGGGGTGGTTGAAAAACTAAAACGAAATATCGCTAAACTTCCCGATTTTCTTCACAAAGTATCTCCAAACAATGCTTCCTTTTAATACACCTTGATGTTGGTGCAATGAAATTTGTTGTTTACCTCGTTTTTCTGCAGTCCTGAAAAATTGTCTGAAGAACTGAAAATGTGCTTTATTGATGGAAAACGCAAAAGCGAACTGTCCCTTTAAAGCAAACTGGAACCAAGCTGCTAAATCTAACCACAAGCGAACAAAAATTTTGTACATAGCCTCTCCAAAGGGAAGGTTTTTTTGCATGATGATCAGGTTGTTTCTAAAATTGAGATAGTTTTTGAAAGGACTACTAGCATTTAAGGTGCCCCCACCAACATGGTAAACCTCTGTTGCAGTACAGCAAACCACTTCGTAGCCTTTGTTTTTTAAACGCCAGCACAAATCAATTTCTTCCATATGGGCAAACAGGTCGCCATCTAAACCGCCTACTTCTTTCCATGCTTTACTTTTAATGAAAAATGCCGCTCCAGAAGCCCAAAATATAGGTAAATTGCTGTCATACTGACCATGATCTTCTTCTAGGCGGTCGAAAATACGGCCACGGCAAAAAGTAAAGCCATAACTGTCCATAAAACCACCAGCCGCCCCGGCATACTCAAACGACTGTTTATGTTGTTGCCATTTGATCTTAGGTTGCGCAGCAGCTATTTTTTCATCGCTTTGCATCAAATCAATGACGGGCTTAATCCAATTTTCAGGCACTTCTACATCCGAATTGAGTAGTACAAAATAGTCGGCATTGACTTTAGTAAGCGCTCTGTTGTAACCTTCGGCAAAGCCGTAGTTTTCATCGTTAACAATTACCTTAACGTTAGGATAGTTGGAGGCTAGAAAAGAAATAGAATCATCGGTCGAAGCATTGTCGGCCACTATGATTTGCAAATTATTGTAGCTGCTTTGGGTAACGCTTGGTAAAAATCTTTCTAAAAAAGATTTTCCATTCCAGTTTAATATAACAACAGCTACGCTAGGTTCCATTTATGAGTATTTTGTGTTTTAAGTATCAAATTTGTTTAGCCATTACTTTTCCATCGATTATGGCTCCATAACCAGTATTCAGGTGCTTTTTGAATCGATTCGGTTAGGTTTTTGAAAAACAGTTCCGTAATCTCGTTATTTTCAGTTGCCTTCGGATTTAAGCAGAGTGGTACACATTCAATTTCGTAATATCCTCTTTTTACTCTTCTAATGTCGAAATAAAAAACAGGTCGATTAGTTTGCTTAGCAATTTTTTCCAGTCCTAAAAGTACTGCTGTAGGCTGGTGCATAAAATGAATGATATGCTGAACGTCAATCACCATCGGACTTTGGTCGCTAGCAAAACAAAATAGGGTAGTTTTATGCTTAGTGGCTACTACTTCCCTCAGAGTTTGTTTCATCGGGATGAAAACATTGCCGAATTTGGTCCTTAAGGCATTGAACCATACTTCGAAAACTTTATTGTTAATGGGTTTGTAAATTACATGTGGTGTAGCTGTGAACTTTAATCCTGCGGCAAGCATTGCAAGTTCCCAATTACCATAGTGTCCAGAACAGGCCAGTGCACTTTCCCCTTTTTGGAAATAAGCTTCTACCTGTTCAAAGTTCCTCATTTTTACACGTTTTAAAACTTCAGCTTTGCTGATGGAACTTATTTTAACGATTTCTACCATCAAATCGGTGAGGTACCGATAAAAACGTTTTTCTATGGCGATAATTTCTGGAAGTTCTTTTTCGGGGAAGGAGTTGGTGAGGTTTTTACGGACCACTTCCCTGCGATATCTTAAAAGGTAGTAAATGAAATAGTATAAAATGCTGGATATGCCAAATAAGAACCATAGCGGTAGAAACGAAAAGAGGTGCAAAAAAAATATCCCTATGCGCAAAAAACCTTTTTTAATCATTAATTTGGCCACTTGAATTGCAAACTTAAAGTATCAAATGCAAAATCTAGCTATATTTCCAGTATTTTATCTCCCACCAGTTAGTTATTTCTCACTTTTAAAAGAAAATAATTTAGCATTTGTTTTAGAAAAATTTGAACATTTTCCAAAACAGACTTACAGAAACAGAGCTTCCATTGCCTCACCAAATGGGATGTTGGATTTGGCTATACCGGTAATGAAAGGGTCTAAGGTTCGTACCGTTTATAAAGATGTTAAAATTAGTGATGAAACCAGATGGCAACGCTTGCATTGGCTGAGCCTTCAAAACTGCTATAGGAGTTCGGCCTATTTTGAGTTTTACGAAGATGGTTTGGCTCCTTTTTATGAGAAGAAATACAATTTTCTTTTAGATTATAACATAGCACTCTTTTCTTGGCTGCTTAAACAGCTCAAAATGCCTGCTGATTTAAACTTTACAGAAAGTTATGAGCTCGAGGTGCCAACAGACTACCGCAGTACTATGGGCAAAAAAGAAGTGCCGAAAATACAAACAAAGCCGTATTTTCAGGTGTTTAGCGACAGGAATGAGTTTATTCCTAACTTGAGCATTGTTGATTTGCTATTTAACCAAGGCCCGCAAGCCAAAAACTATTTTTAATTGAAACCTCATGGCAAAACCGATACGTTTTAAGCAGAAAAAAAAGCATTATGCACTGCCTGAACCGGGTACAACGCCAGGTTTTATATACATCGACGCTAATTCTTTAAAGCCAAAGATCAATCTCTATAGTTTCAATGCTGATGATTTTGATGTGGTTGAACTTGCCAATCTCAAAAACATTTCAGAAAAAACTTCCAATAAGGGTACTTTTTATTGGGTAGACATTAGAGGCCTTAATTCGGCAGAGCTGTTTAATGTTTTTAGCGATGAGCTGAAAATCCATAAACTGGTTTTGGAGGACATTACCCGTACCTATCATCGTCCCAAATTTGAGGAGTACGAAGGGTACAATTTTGCAATCAGTAGGATGTTGGCAATCTCTCCGGAGGGAGGTTTGGAAAATGAACAGGTTTCTTTTATTCAAACGAAAAACGTACTGTATACTTTTCAGGAGAATTACGAAGACTGCTTGGATGCCGTTAGAAAGCGCTTAAAAGACGGTAAAGGTAACATACGCATTAGTGGTACAGGTTATTTGATGTACGCACTCATGGATATGATTGTGGACTCGTACTTTTCTATTTTGAGCAAATGGAACGAGGATATGGAGACCATAGAGGACAAATTGCTAGACCGTCCGGATCGCTCAGTGATGTATGAAACACAATTGGTGAAGCGTAACCTTATATCTTTAAGACGTGTAATCTGGCCTGAACGTGATAAAATGAATGATATTTTACGTACGGAGAGCGAACTGATCAGTGACCAAACTAAAATGTTCATTAAGGATGCATATGATCATTGTGTACAGTTGATGGATATGCTGGAAAGCATGAAGGAAATAGCTTCTACCAATATCGACATGTATCTTTCCATCATCAGCAATAGAATGAATGAGATCATGAAAGTGCTTACCATCATTTCGTCGGTTTTTATTCCCTTAACCTTTATTGCTGGTATTTACGGAATGAACTTTGCCAAACAAGATCCCGTT
The DNA here is from genome assembly GCF_039594775.1 of Pedobacter sp. Taxonomy (GTDB): domain Bacteria; phylum Bacteroidota; class Bacteroidia; order Sphingobacteriales; family Sphingobacteriaceae; genus Pedobacter. The sequence goes on from NZ_JBCNMT010000007.1 coordinate 228,245, forward strand.
ACGGGAAAAATTATGCCAGGTAACATGCCAGAACTTTATGAGGAGAATGGCTATAAATATACAATGTTGGTGATGGGACTCATTGCCGTAGTTCAAATTATCTTCTTTTGGCGTAAGGGCTGGTTTAAATAGTGATTAGTTGCTAGTGGTTAGGGGTTGGTGGTTAGTTGTTCACTGGTTCAATAGTGATTTAGGCATCCCGTTCCTATAGCGTCATTTCGAACGAATTTTTCACGAGGAGAAATCTAAGAGTTATTTGGGAGATTATAAGTAAGGAGTTAGATGTCTCCCTGCTGCGCTGTGTTCGATATGATGGCGGAGTATTTATAGGCATTGATTCATTAATCATCTCCCGCTGATAACCTTGATTTTTCCGGAGATTGGTCATTGCTCATTGAATATTGTTTATTGGTTATTCTTTTATTGAACATTAATCATTGACGATCTCTTCCTTGTTTTTTTCCTGTCAATGCTGTAGTTTCACTTTATCAAACTAAACTGATCAATGAACCAAGCAAATAAAAGCAAGAACGTTGCTTTAATTATCCTAGTGGCCTCTCTGGGCTACTTTGTAGATATCTACGATTTAATTTTATTCTCGGTAGTACGTGTTAAAAGTTTAAAAGATTTAGGCGTTGCCGATGGCGATATGTTGAGTGTGGGCGCTACCATTATCAATAGTCAAATGTTCGGGATGTTGGTTGGCGGTATTATTTGGGGCGTTCTTGGCGATAAACGAGGTCGTTTGAGCGTGCTTTTTGGTTCTATCATTACTTATTCACTAGCCAATATTGCCAACGGTTTTGTGACTACCGTAAGTGCCTATACTATTGTTCGTTTTATTGCAGGTGTTGGCCTAGCTGGAGAATTGGGAGCGGGAATTACCTTAGTGGCCGAAACCATGAGCAAGAAAAATAGGGGCTATGGAACTATGATTGTGGCTTGTGTAGGCTTAATGGGGGCAGTGATGGCCGCTTTGATTAGCGACCATTATACTTGGCAAACCAGTTATTTTATTGGCGGTGGTATGGGCCTATTGTTGCTCACACTTCGCATTGGTTTGGTCGAATCGGGAATGTTTAAGGAAACTACCGAGCGGGGCGAGGTACAGCGAGGGAATTTTTTCATGCTTTTTAACGATTGGGCCAGGTTTAAGAAATATTTATGCTGTATTTTAATAGGCTTACCGCTATGGTATGTGGTGGGGGTACTGGTTACGTTTTCTCCCGAGTTTGGTAAAGCATTGAACGCCACGGGCGTTTTAAATGCAGGCAAGGGCATCATGTATTGTTATATCGGCATATCTGTTGGCGATGTGGTAGCGGGCTTCCTGTCCCAAGTGCTTAAATCGCGAAAACAGGTTATGTTTATCTTTTTGGTTTTAACGGCCATAGCCGTCGCTGTATATCTTTATTCTTTCGGAATAACACCAGAGCGATTTATCCTGTTGAGCCTTCTGCTTGGTTTTGCTTCGGGCTACTGGGCAACCTTTGTAACCATTGCTGCCGAGCAGTTTGGTACTAACTTAAGAGCTACGGTAACGACCACGGTACCTAACTTTATCAGGGGTTCGTTGATTGCAATTACAACAGGTTTTCAGTTTTTTAAAGATAAGTTGGGCATTTTGCAGGGAGCAATGGTAGTAGGAGCCATTTGTATTATCATTTCAATGATTGCCCTAAGCCAGCTAAAAGAAACTTTCAGTAAGGATCTGGATTATGTAGAGCATTAGTTAAGTTGATGGTGGGTTAATGTGATGATTCGATGATGGGCTGATTTTGTATTGCCCGCTGTTTTGTCATCCAGAGCGTAACTTGTACCGATTTATCGGTAGCGAAGGATCTTTATGGCGATGTGTCGAAGGAGATTTCTCCTAGCGTCGAAATGACAAGGAAATGGGCTATGACCCACAACCTGCAATTAAAAATGTCAATCTAATGTACTATATCACATTTGGTTTCAGATAGCGTTACAATAAGCCTAAATTTGAGTATACAATGGAGATCGTTATGTTTAAGGATAAGGTGGCGGAAGCTTATAAGCAGATACAGGATAGTATTTGTAAGGGTTTAGAGATTGCAGATGGTGAGGCGCAATTTGAAGAAGAGTTATGGCAACGTGAAGGTGGCGGCGGTGGCCGCACTAGAGTGATGCAGCATGGTAAGGTAATTGAAAAGGGAGGCGTTAATTTTTCTGCCGTATATGGTAAATTGCCCGAAGTTGTGCAGAAATCTTTTAAGGTAGAGAACGATGAATTTTTCGCAACGGGAGTTTCTATCGTTATCCATCCAGAAAACCCGTTTGTCCCCATTATCCATATGAACATCCGTTATTTTGAAATGGATGAGCAAACCCGTTGGTTTGGTGGCGGTATTGACCTAACTCCGCACTATGTCATCCCTACAGATGTAAGGTTTTTTCATTATCATTTAAAACAGGTATGCGACCAGTTTAAGGCCGATTTTTACCCGCGTTTTAAAAAACTGGCAGATGATTATTTCTTTATCAAGCATCGCGATGAAACCCGTGGCGTAGGTGGTATTTTTTACGACAGATTAAAGCCTGAAAACACAGAACTAAGCTATGACCAATTGCTTGATTTTTCATTGGCAGTGGGTAATGCCTTTGTTCCAGTTTATAGTGAGTTGGTAGAGCGAAACAAGGATAAGGAGTACGATGAATTTAATAAGGAATGGCAGTATTTGCGTCGCAGTAGGTATGCCGAATTTAATTTAGTTTACGACTCGGGCACCAAGTTTGGCTTAGAAACTAATGGTCGTATCGAAAGTATTTTGATGAGCTTGCCACCCACTGCAAAGTGGAAGTATAATGCACAGCCGTTGCCTAATACAGAAGAGGAAAATACCATTAACCTCTTGAAGAAGGGGATTAATTGGGTTTAACGTAATTTCGACCAAAGGGAGGAATCTCTAGCAAGAGGTTAACTTGTTGTTAGATTTTACTTCGTAGAGCTTCGGTTCTCCTCGTTCCTCGTCGAAATGACGGTTTATTTCTCTTTTTGAGATGAAGGCTATGGCTGATTTGCATTAGCCAATCACTACCGTCATTTCGAGCGAAGAGAAACGTAGCCGAGAAATCTTTGAATTAAGTAATCTTTACTTGGTGTTGTCATCAGCCATTAATGAGGGTTTCGACAGTTAACAATTTACATTGAGCTAGATTTCTCCCTTTGGTCGAAATGACGAAGTGTAATAAAATCCGAAAAATAAAGAAGCCCGAGATTAACTCTCAGGCTTCTTTATTTTTATTCAAATATACTATTTCCCCCCTGGGGCACAGTTCTCTTTAAGGAATTTAGTAAAAGTTAAGGCCAAATGGTCGCTAGTACCTTCGCCTTCGCTAATGCTATGGGTACGGTTAGGATAGCTCATCATTTGGAAGTTTTTACGATACTTTACTAATTCGTTGATCAACATTTCCGCATTCTGGTAGTGCACATTATCATCGCCAGTACCATGGATCAATAACAAATTACCTTTCAGATTTTTGGCATGTGTTACCGGCGAACCTGCAACATAAGCATCGGTAGTTGGAAAAGGAGTGCCCATGTATCTTTCTTGGTAAATATTATCATAGGTAAGTTGATTGGCTACCGGCGCTATCGAAATACCTGTTTTGTAAATCTCTGGGTATTGGAACAACAAGTTTAAGGTAGAAGAACCACCACCGCTCCATCCCCATACAGCAACCCTATCTTTATCCATAAATGCGTTCGCTGCTAATAGTTTTTTTGCCGCCATGGCTTGATCGCGGATGTTAATTTGACCAATGTTTTTATAAATGGCTTTTCTCCAAGCTTTGCCCTTGGGCACTGGTGCACCACGGTTGTCCATGGAAACGTAGATGTAACCATCTTTAGCCATGTCGCCTACATAAAGTCTGTTGCTTCCTGCACTGTAAACATCTAGGGCCGTTGCCGAAGCAGGTTCGCCATATACATAAAATACCACTGGATATTTCTTGGTTCTATCAAAGTTATCCGGTTTTTTCATCCAGCCATCAAGCTCTATGCCATCTTCGGTAGTGATTTTAAAGAACTCTACTTTGTTTTTTGCGGCCGATTGGTTGCCCATTTGGCTGGTAATGCTGCCCTGCATGGTCAACGGGTTGTTGGTTTTAAAGTTCATCCACTCGCTTACAGGCCTTACCGTTGAGCTTTGGTAGCTGTGTAGAGCAAAAGCACCGGTCGGAGAAATGGTATAGTTGTGCGTACCAGGTAAAACTGAAGGCGTAACCATTTCTAATTTTCCTTTGCCATCTAACTTAGTTTTGTAAAGGTACTTTTGGGTGGCATTGTTTGGCGAAGCACTGAAATATACCAGTCCGTTAGCTTCGTCAATTAAATTTACCGCCATTACATCGTAGTTGCCATTGGTGATCAATGTTGCTTTCTTGTTCTCAATGTTAATGCGGTATAAGTGCGCCCAACCATCTTTTTCTGTTTTTAATATAAACTCTTTGTTGCTGTTGATCCAATCAAAACTGTCAACCGCGTCAATCCAAGCCTTGTCAGCTTCTTTGTACACTTCAGTTAGCTTTTGCGTAGCCGCATTTGCCAAATAAATGGTGCTTATATTCTGCTCGCGATTAAGCTGTTGCAAAATGATGTTGTTCGAGTTAGGTACCCAATCCATTCGAGGAATATAGTTCTGTATTTCGCTACCTGGAACGGCTAGCCATTTGGTTTGCGCCGTAGAAATGTCAACAATACCCACTTTGCAGGCTGATGGATCTTGTCCAACCTTAGGATATTCTACCGGAACATTATAAGAATAGATAGAATCTGTGTTGTTGATCATTAAGAAATTACGGATTTTTCGGGCGTCTATTTGCCAGTAGGCGATAGATTTTCCATCAGGGCTCCAACGGAAACCATCTCTACAGTCAAACTCCTCTTCGTAGGCCCAATCGAAAGTACCGTTGATTAATCTGGTCGTTCCATCGGTAGTTAAAGCCTTATTGGTACCTGTAGCTAGGTCTTCCACATAAATATTGTGTCCGCTTACATAAGCCACTTTGCTGCCATCAGGCGAAAACTTGGCAAACATTAGCGACGATGCAGGTTTATCCTTGCCAATTTGGGTAAGCTTATTTTTGGTCATGTCTGCCACCCAATAATCGCCACGTGTGTCATAGCGCCAAACCTTTTTGCTATTGGTATAGATCAGGGCCTTGGTACCATCGTTACTTAATTGAAAACTTCTGATCCTAATGGCTGGCTTGCCATTGGTTTGGGCAAGCAGGTCGCTACCAATAATTACCTTACGTTCGCTTTTAGGTAGGGTTATGCTTACAATTTCTCCGCCAACGTTTTGGTAATAGCTGTTGCCATCTTTGGCCCAATTTACATTTTGGGCATTTGCAGTAGTAGTAAAACCAAGCACAATGGCTATTGCCCAAATTACTTTTTTGGTGTTCATATTTGATTATAGGTTTATAAATTGTTGGTAAACCGTTTGAAGGTAGGCTTTACCACTGTTCAATAGTTTGTTGGTTTGCTGGGCATCTTCGGGTTTGCTGTTATAAAGCACGCTTTTGCCCACGTTATCGAAGGTTACGGCATGTCCATTTTCTATAAAACCGAAGCCGTTATCCCAACTAAAATAGGCAAAGTTTCTATGGTAAGGGTTTAAAAGGTTTTTGCTCCATTTAAATTCCTTGGTATTGATGTTTAATTGGGCTAATAAGGTTGCCGAAAGGTCTTGTTGACTACCTGTTTTGTCGAAGTTTTTGCCCCTAAACTCATCCTTGATTACGTCTCCGTAAAAAATAAGCGGAATATGGTAACGTTGGGGCTCATAAATTTCATGATTGGCTTTAGGTAGCGGATGTCCATGATCGGCCACAAAAACAAAAAGAGTGTTTTTATACCAAGGTTGCTTCTTGGCTTCGCTAAGGTAACTGCCAATGCAAGAGTCGGTATAAAATGCGGTACTTTTAAATTTTTGAATGTTATCCGTATTTCCAAATTTGTATTTAACAGGCAATTCAAAGGGTTCGTGGTTGGTTAACGATAATAGGGTAGAAAAGAAAGGCTGTTTGGTGGTATTGGCATCTTTTAATTGTTTGTTAAACACCAAACCGTCGTAAGCGCCCCATTTAGAATTCATGTCCTTCTTCTCGAAGCTGTTCTTATCAATCAGCCTTTTATACTGATGTCCCAAAATGAAAGCTTTGTAATTGTCGAACTCCGATTCGCCACCGTAATAAAACGAGGTTTGGTAGCCCTGCTGATAAAGCTTTTGGCTAATGGCAGGGATTTTCTGCATCTTTTCGGGCCATTTCACAATACTGCCCACGCCCAGGGTTGGAAAACCTGTGAGCGAGCCGATCAGTCCCTTGTCTGTACGGTTGCCCGTAGCATAGATCTGGCTAAAGAAAACACCTTTCTTGGCCAGCGAATCTAAATTTGGCGTAATGCCGTCCTCATTGCCCAATGACTTGGTTAAATCGGCCGTAAAGCTTTCCAAAATAAAGATAACCACATTGGGACGGTCTGTTTTTAAAATGGATAGGGTGGTGTCCTTTGCTACCTTAAACAAGTTATCGACCTCCAAGGCTGCCTGCTTTTGGTCGCCGTAGATATAAGGGTTCTTTTTTACCTTGCTATTGGCCAAAATGCTCGACATCAAGTTCCATTCGGTATTTAAAGAGGCGTGGTTCAGGATCTGATGATTGGAGAAAAAGGCCATGCTTTGAGAGTTTGGTGCCGTTCCTGTACCTCCACGGATGAACAAAAAGTTAACACCTAAGGTTAAAACGGCAATGATAAACTTGGCCCAGATGGGTGTTTTTACAAAATTGATTTCTCTTCTGATCAGGATGAAATTAAGATATAGTCCTACACACAACAGAATAAGCAACACCGATAACGTTAGGAACATAGGAGAGGAAGCACTGGAGGCCAATGATTCGTTAGGGGTACGAATGGCAAATTCAATAGCTCTCGAATTGATCTTGCTGCCCCATTCGCGGTAAATGTTAAAGTTAATGACCGAGATAAGGCTAAATAGGACAATAAGTAGAATATTGTATATTCTAACCCAATTAAAGCCGACTTTTTTACGCTTGCTAAAATACCAGAATGTATATACCAATAGGGGGACAACAGCAATGTAGGCTGTCATGGAAAAATCTAGCCTTAAGGCGTGGTAGTAAGTGGCAAGTTTTTCGGAAAAAGGTATATTTCTTAATTTAACATGGAAGATAAACATAAAAATAAACCTGTCTATTGCGAAATAGAGCAACCAGAACAGAAAATATCTGGCAAAAAAAATCAGACTTTTAAACATGGGCAGCTAAATTACTAAAAAACCCATAATTAAAAGTCTGATTTATATCAACGTGAAAACTTCGGACTATTGTCCGCCGCCTTGCATCATCGACATTAACTGTTGCATGGTTACCACTTCGTAACCGCTAGGCACCTCTAACGAAAAAGGACCTACTTTGTCTTCGCTTACACCTTTAAGGGTAAGGTTAACTTTCATGCCGTTTTGGAAAGTGGTGTACTTTACTAAGGTTCCTTTGATGTCTTTAAATTGTGAACCAAAAAAGCCGGCTGGCAATTCTACTTCAGTAGTAGCCCATAACTCGTAGGTTTCACCTTTGTCATCCTTATAGGTGTATTTCTCGGCATTGTAGTTGCCAATTTTTTGTTTCTCGCCAGTCGCTTTAAAATCACTCAATTTTGGAGAAGCAGCTTCGGCCTGTTCAATTTCCTGTTTACTCATTTTAACGGCAAACTGTTTTTGGGCCACCGGTACGTCAATCAGCATCAAGCCAGTTTTGGCTACATAATCTTGTAGTATGCCAATGGTAGCAGGGCCTTGTTCCATGTCTAACCTAAATATATTGCCATTAAATTTAAATTTTTGATCCATACTGCCCTGAGGAGTTTCTGCCGTGTAGGTAGCAGTGCCTTGGGTGAGTTTTTTTTGGGCATTAGCTACAACCGCAGAAGCCACTAACACGGCCGCTAAAAGGCCCGTTTTTACTGATTTGAACATCATATTATTTTTATAGTTTAGTTACCAATTAATTTTTTCCTTCGCCAAAAAAGCTGCGATCCCCTTTTTGAAATCGTCGCCTTCCCTGGTTCTGGCATTCGTTTTTACCGCCTCAGTCAAACAACTATCGAGCCAAGTATTGCTGGTGTTGTTAATGAGCTGCTTTGTTAGCGCCAACGAATTGCCCGATGCACTGTTGCACAAATTTAGGGCAAAATTGTTTACCATTAGAGGCATTTCTGTTGCTTTTGTTACATAGGTGATCAAATTATAATGCAACGCTTCTTGGGCAGTAAATAGTTCGCCACTGAGCAACAGTTTCTTAGTAAGGGTTTCGCCCACCTTTTGCATCAAATAGCAACTTACAATGGCGGGTACAAAGCCCAGTTTTACTTCGGTATAGCCAAATTTGGCTTCGGGAACGGTAAAAATAATGTCGCAAATGGTAGCCAGTCCGCAACCGCCGGCAATGGCATGGCCTTCCACCTGGGCAATCACCACTTTGGGCAGGGTTCTAATGGTTTCAAAAAGTTCTTTAAGGGCGTTAGAATCTTTTATGTTCTCCTCGTACGAGAAGCCTTGGAGCTGCTGCATATAGGCTAGATCGGCACCGGCGCTAAATACTTCGCCATTTGCTTTAAGCACCACTATTTTGGCATTTTCGTCTTCTTTAGCTTTTTTAAAGGCACTTTTTAAAGCTTCGACTAATGCCGGGTTTAAAGCATTTCTTTTTTCAGGACGATTAAGAGTGATTTCGGCCACTCGATTGTTTACTTGATATAAAACCAATGAATTTTCCATAAGATTTATTTTTGGTCCAGCATTATTGCAGCGTGTTTTTTAAGCACATGTGCTGGCAAATTTAACAGATTAGCTTGATGCTCAAATTCTGAAATCATATAATCTTTATTACTGGCGTCAATAATAAGTCCTTTAAAGTTAATTTCCTCTTTTAATAGTTGAATTTTTTGCTTTGGACTATGGTGTAGCCAAATAAAATCGAAACTTGGTTTATTACTTATTTTTTGTTTATCAAAAGATTCGTCCAATAATAAAAAACGTTTTCCTTCATTGATGATTTGATTACCCTGTTTAATGAATTTTGATGCTTTAAAATTATCTTCCCACTTTACAAACTTTATAGAATTGATGTGTTTTTGTTCTAATGCAGGTTTAACAAAGAATTCAAAATTCCGATTTTCTTTAGTCAGGTCGGTAATTAATACACAGCTATTGCCTTTAATAAATGCTGCCGCGTAGTTTTTCCTAAGGCTAAAAAAAATGGTTACGGATTGTTTTGCAGCGGCAATTTTCTGAAAGCTCAATGAGCTTTGGAGGACTAGCCAAATTGAAAAGCCAACAAATAGATAGTTTTTTTTATAATTGGAAAAACCTAAGCTTAAGGTCGCAATCAATAAGAAAAGCAATAGTAATTGCCATTGATTGAGCCAGATTTCGGTAATACCGGCATAGGGTAAATTGGCAATCCACTTTAAACCACTATTGGTAAAATTGATTAGCCATTCAAAAGCTGGCGCCGCAAAATATATCCGTAATGTAAGTATGGCAATGCCGCTGTACATCAATAATGTAATGGGGATTAGGATGAATAAGTTACTCATGATAAAGTAAATGGGGAATTGATGGAAATAATAAACACTCAAGGGCAGTGTCGCTAATTGAGCAGCTAAACTCATGGCGATAGTAGACCATAGCCTATCAGCCCACTTAGGCTTGAAGTAAAGCCATTTATAAATCTTAGGTTGAAAGTAAACTAACCCAAAAACGGCTAGAAAAGACAATTGGAAACCTACATCCCAAATGAAAAATGGATTGAATGCCAAAAGGATGAAAGCTGTAAAAGCCAAAACATTGTAGCTGTTATTTCCTCTGTTAAGCTGTTTGGAAAATATGAAAACAGTAATCATAATAGCAGAACGAAGCACGGAAGGAGAAAATCCTGTGAGTAGTGCGTAATACCAAATCAGGCTGCATATGATGAAAGTTTTTAAGATTTGACCTGATTTTTTCCTATTTAAAAAAGACAAGCACCAATTCAGCATAATATAAATGATGCCTACATGCATTCCTGAAACAGAAAGAGCATGTATAGTGCCGGTTTTACTATAAGCTGCGAGAGTTTCCTTGCCTAAATCGGCACGATAACCTAATATTAAAGTAGAAGCTACGGCAAAAGCTTCATCATTATGAATCAACTTTCGGTAAACGTTAACAAGATTTTGCCTTAGAGATAAAGCATATTTCACCAAACTGTTTCCTTGGTTTTGGCCGGTTTTTACAAGTTGTTCCTGCCTGATAAAGCTTTGATGGTAAATATTTTTTGCTGCTAACCACCGTTTAAAATCAAATTCGGCTGGGTTGTAAGGAGGTTCAACAGGTAGGTAGTTTGCAGTGATGATCAGTTCATTGCCATAACCAAGTGGAATAGGTTTCAAACTATCCAATTTCAAAGCAACAAGTAATCTTCCAGTAATATCCTCAGCCTTTTTGTTTAAATAGCCTTCGCTAACTGATAGTTCAAACCTTAAAATTTGATTGCTTTCTTGGGGTTCGCTGCAGATCCAGCCTTTTAAGTGGGAATACTTGTTGTGTCCGAAATAATCTGATTTCAAGAAATCAGTACGAGCTAAGGTGAGGTAAAAACCTAAGCCGAAAAACAGTAAATAGTAAAGAATAGCTATGGTTTTTTTGAAATTCCAGCCCTTAAATTTTCGATAATAAGTATGGACGAGTGCGGCGAGGACAGTTAACGCAACTAGAATATAAAGGAGTATTCTAAATAGTTGTTGCTCTTGGAAATGGTAACCTAGTATTATTCCCAAGCCGAAAG
>NZ_JBCNMT010000008.1:0-235554 GCF_039594775.1 Pedobacter sp.
GCTCGACGTGGGCGAGAGCTGGGTTTACACTGCCAGCTATACCATCACCCAGGCCGACGTGGATGCGGGCAAGGTGAGCAACACCGCCGTGGTGACCTCGAAGGACCCAGCTGGCAACGATGTAACGGATAATTCGGGAACGGATACAAGCAATGACAGCCCAACAGAAACGCCTATCCCGCAAAGCGGAAAGATAAGTTTGGTGAAAACAGTCACCAGTGCCACCCCTGCGGGCGGCTACAAGTTGGGCGACAGGATAGACTACCGTTTTGTAGCGAAGAACGAGGGGAACGTGACCTTGGACAATGTGGTACTGACCGACAATATTGCGGGCATTACACCTGCTTACCAGGGTGGCGATACGAACAATAACAATAAACTGGATGTGGGCGAGAGCTGGGTTTACACTGCCAGCTACACCATCACCCAGACCGATGTGAATGCGGGCAAGGTGAGCAACACCGCCGTGGTGACCTCGAAGGACCCAGCTGGCAACGATGTAACGGACAATTCGGGAACGGATACCAACAATGACAGCCCAACAGAAACGCCTATCCCGCAAAGTGGAAAGATAAGTTTGGTGAAATCGGTGACCAGTACGACGCCAGCGGGCGGCTACAAGTTGGGCGACAGGATAGACTACCAGTTTGTAGCGAAGAACGAGGGGAACGTGACCTTGGACAATGTGGTACTGACCGACAATATCCCTGGTGTTACGCCGATATATGCCAGCGGTGATGCCAATAATAACAATAAGCTCGACGTGGGCGAGAGCTGGGTTTACACTGCCAGCTATACCATCACCCAGGCCGACGTGGATGCGGGCAAGGTGAGCAACACCGCCGTGGTGACCTCGAAGGACCCATCCGGTAATGATGTGACCGACAATTCGGGAACGGATACCAATAATGACAGCCCAACAGAAACCCCAATACCGCAGAACGGGAAGATAAGTTTGGTGAAATCGGTGACCAATGTTGGAACAGGTACCAATGGCGCATTTATATTGGGTAATCAAATCGAATTCACTTTTACAGTCACCAATACAGGAAATGTAAGCTTAAAGGATTTGGTTCTAACAGATCCGTTATTGGCCAATTCAGTTATCAATATCCCAGGGGTTTTAGAACCTGGTAAATCAATTATTCACATTGAAAAATACACGATTACAGAAACAAATGTGGCCGTAGGCAGAGTGACCAATAGCGCTATAATTAAAGCTAATGATCCTATGGGCAATGAAGTGAAAGATACTTCAGGAACAGCCATAGACAACGATAATCCAACTGTAACGATAGTAGCGAAGCCTCCAATTGCAAATGATGATGCAAAAGATGCGATGCAGAATAAGCCTGTGATTATAGATGTTCAAAAAAATGATCAAGCAGGTAGCAGCCCAATTGTACCAGGTAGTATCGTAATTACCAAGCAACCCAAAAATGGTACCGTAGTGGTAAATGCAGATGGAACGGTGACTTACACACCGAACAATGGTTATACAGGTACTGATGAGTTTGAATATACGGTGACTGATGTTAATGGGCAGATCTCAAACCCTGCTAAAGTTACCATCAATATTGCTCCTAGTGCCCCAATGGCAACAGATGATAACGCGGAGACAGAATGGAACAAAGAAGTCAAAATTCCAATTTTGGACAATGACAAGCCTTTTGGTGCGCCGTTAGATATTGCTACTGTTGAAATTACCGAACAACCTAAGCATGGTACGATAAGGATAAATGCCGATGGTACGGTAACCTATCTGCCAAATAGCGGCTTCACAGGAACCGATACCTTTAAATATCGAGTTAAAGATGCCAACGGAAATTGGACCAATGTAGCGACCGTAACGGTAAAAGTAACAGGTTTCTTTATTCCCAATGTAATCACTCCAAACGGAGACGGAAAAAATGACGCTTTTGTCATTGTAGGATTAGAAAACTATAACAATGCCCAACTGACCATATTTAATCGTTGGGGAAATGAAGTTTATCGAAATACCAACTATAAAAATACATGGACAGGCGATGGATTGAATGAAGGAACTTATTACTATCTCCTTCGCCTAAAAGATGGAGAAAAGGAACAGGTATTTAAAGGCTGGATTTTATTAAAACGATAATTGATCATGGCCAGGTTTTACCTGGCCAATGCAAAAAGATTATGAATAAGCATTTTGTGAAAAAAAGTATACTGATTTTGTATTTAGCAGTAGTAGGTACCTTTCAGGTAAAAGCGCAACAGAATATTCAGTTTACGCAATATATTTTTAACTCTTTGAGTGTTAATCCGGCTTACGCTGGATATAAAGAAGAGTGGTTTGGACAGTTGGGTTTGCGAAGTCAGTGGAGTGGGTTGGAAGGAGCCCCAAAAACGGGGCAACTTTCAATCGATGGTGTAGTAGATATGAATAAGAACGTCGGACTCGGTTTGCAAATTACGGATGATAGGCTAGGGCCACAAAATATGACCTCTGTTTATGCTAATTATGCTTATAGATTAAGGTTAGATGCTGATGATACACAACGATTAAGTTTTGGATTAGCCGCCGGAATTTCACAGTACGGATTGGATGGTAACCAGCTGAGGCCTGTAGATGAAGGGGATAATGATTTGCCAATAGGTAAGGTTAACAGCACCATACCCGATGTTCGATTTGGCATTTATTACTACAATCCAAAATTTTATGTGGGTCTATCTGCTATGGACCTGTTTTCTGGAAAAAACTCAAACAGATTGTTCAATTGGAACAATAACACCATAGAAAATATTAGACGTAAACAACATTATTATCTCATTGCAGGAGCGTTGTTTGACTTATCCGAAGATACCAAGCTAAAACCGAGCATTTTGTTCAAGGAAGACTTTAAAGGACCATCAAGTTTGGATATTAATGGCATGTTAATTTTTGGAGAAAGATTCTGGATTGGGGCCTCCTATAGAACAGAAGCCAATCTTTGGAAAAAACGCTATGAGCAGGGCCAATCGTTAAGCAGCCTTAATTCAATTTCAGGCATTGCCCAGTTCTATATCAATGACCAATTTAGGATCGGCTATTCTTATGACTACATCATTAGTAGATTGAGTAGCTTTCAGAACGGTACTCATGAAATCACCCTAGGGATTACGTTTCCAGGAAAAAATAACCGATTGGTTAGCCCAAGATTTTTTTAAGAAGAATAGAAGATATCCATATCAAACAAATAAATATGAACAATAATTTTATCAAATATGCGCTTTCTTTGGTCTTTGGCTTGTTATGTGTTACTGCCGTATCTGCGCAGGAGCAGCTCAGCTTAAGGCAAAGAGCAGATTTTTTATATACCCAATATAACTATGCAAGAGCTGCTGCTGTTTACTTGAAACTGGTGGATGTGAAGAAGCCAAAGTTATCGGATTTGGAAAAACTCGCAGATTGCTATAGGCAGATGAACGATTATGAGTCGGCCGAAAATTGGTATGCAAGAGTCGTTGAATATTCAGATAGTAAAGCAGAGAACCTTATTACCTATGGAGGGGTGCTTAAATCAAATGCCCGTTATGCGGAAGCTAAAAAAGTGTTGGAGCTATATGCAAGTAGGAATGGAGATCTGAAAAGAGTTGAAAACGAAATTCGCGGTTGTGATTCGGCTCTGATATGGATGGCCTCGCCAACAAAGCACAAACTTAAAAATGAAGGTGGAGTTAATACTGAACTGGCAGAATTTAGTGTATTTCCCATAGGAAAGAAAATATTCTATACAGCCGAGCCAAATCAGGAGCAGATGAAGAAAGACGGACGTATGGGAAATCCATTTTTAAAATTATATACGGCAGACCGAACCGCAAGCAATCATTTAAATGCAAAACTGATTGTAAAATCGGATTATAATGACCAAGCTTACCATGTAGGGCCAATTGCCACTAATAAGACGGGAAGTATGTTGTTTATTACAAGGACCTACCCTGGAAAATCGGGAGAGATTACCAAAGAAAATAAATTGAGGTTCAATACTAATAACCTGGAATTGTATATCTATATGATGAAGGACGACAAATATGAGGCTGCTCCTTTTCCATATAATGACGTTAAAAAATACTCTGTTGGACATGCTGCGCTTAGCCCAGACGAAAAAACGCTTTATTTCGTATCGGATATGCCCGGTGGGTTGGGGGGAACAGATATTTGGTACTGTGAACTCCAAGAAGATGGCAGTTGGGGAACACCACAGAATGCTGGCCCAACCATCAATACCGACCAAAACGAAATGTTTCCCAACATTGGCAGTGATGGTGTTCTTTATTATTCAAGCAATGGATGGCCTGGAATGGGAGGTTTGGATATTTTTACGGCAAAGGGCAGCAAGAATAGTTGGTCAACTGCTGTTAACTTGCGGTACCCGATTAATTCACCAGCGGATGACTTCGCCTACATTATGGTAAAATCAAGTGAGGAGGAGCAGTTGGGTTATATTTCCTCAAACCGCAAGGGAGGAGTGGGAAGCGATGATATTTATAGTTTTCATACCGTTTACCCAAAAATTATACTTGCTATTAAAGGAACGGTATTGAACAAAAGTACAAATGCCATAATTGATGGCGCAACGGTTACACTTTACGTTAATGGACGCAATATTGTAGCTAAGCAATATTCAAAAACTGATGGAACTTTCTTTTTTGAACTTGACAGGGAAACAGATTATACTATTCTTGGCCAAAAGGAAAAGTTCTACGGCGATTCCGTTTCTGTTTCTACTAAAGGAATTGTTAAATCCGATACGCTTTTTGCGACTTTAAGACTCGAACCTTTGTTCGAGATAGGAAAGACAATAGCCCTAAAGAATATCCATTATGATTTTGATAAGTACAATATTAGGAAAGATGCAGCGAAAATATTGGATGAATTGGTACGTACTATGCGCGACAACCCAACCCTTGAAATAGAATTGGGTTCACATACCGATAGCCGGGGAAGCGATGCCTACAATCTATACCTCTCTTTGCAAAGGGCACATTCAGTTGTTGAATATCTGGTAAATAGAGGGATTTCCAGAAGTCGTATGAAGACGAAGGGATATGGGGAAACTCAGTTACTCAACCATTGTAAAAATGGGGTTAGTTGCTCAATAGCTGAACACCAAGCCAATAGAAGAACGGAGTTTAAAATCTTAAAATACTAAAAGGTATGTTCAAAATTATAAAGAAGATTGAGGTGAAGAAGCGTTGGAGAATATAAATATTATTTGCTCCATGCCCCTTTTGAATAAGTGTTTGTTAGTCTTATTATACCGGTTTTAATGACTGTTGGGGCATGGAGCAAATAATTAAATCAATATATGCAGATATAAATCAAGAATACTGAATAGTAATGACGATAAAAGCTTATTAATTTATTAAATATATATAACATGGAAAAATTCGAAAAAGTAAAGTCTCTTATCGCTTCTGTAGAAGCTGATGTGGAAAAGTTCTACAACAAATCTAATGCTACAGCTGGAACTAGGGTTAGAAAAGCAATGCAAGATCTTAAAGCGATGGCAGTTGAGATAAGAAAAGAAATCACTGCTAAGAAAAATGCTAAATAGTACCTGTTAATTAAAGTAGTCCTGGTCAGCAATGACCAGGATTTACGATATAACTTTATAAAATAAATCAGTAGAGTGGATGCTATTATTGATTTATTCCCGTTTAAAAGCTCACCCTAGCATAAAACTATAAATGAGCTGATTACTTTTCGGCTCAAAGTAAAGTGCAAATAGATATCAGAGCTCTTTATATTTGTCTTTATCACTATATTATATGCAATTCCGCATGAAGAAAAGAGACCAAAAATTAAAAGATATCATTAATTGGGCAAAAGAGAATAAAGAAATTAGGGCTCTTTTATTAACCAGTTCTTTGGTAAACCCCTTAGCTCCAGTTGACGATTTCAGTGACTTGGACATAGAAATCGTTTTTGAGAGCAATGTCACATATGTTGAACATTCTACATGGCTTAATTTGTTCGGAACGCCAATAGCTATTCTTGAAGAGGACGATTCTTATTTCGACGGTAAACATGCTATGAAAATGGTATTGTACGAAGACCATACCAAAGTAGATTTCAAATTATTCAGCAAGCCTCAATTTTTGAAAGAGGCAAAAATGGAGGAGTTGCCGGAAGATTGGGATATTGGTTATCAAGTGCTTTTAGACAAAGATGATATCACTAGGGGCCTAAAGAAACCAAGCTACAGGGTTTCTATTATTAAAAAACCGAGTATCGAAGAATTTCAACGAATTCTAAATGATTTTTGGTGGGACACGACTTATGTGGCAAAATGCCTTGCTAGAGGTGATATTTTTTATGCCAAGTTCATGTCTGAAGATAATATTCGCACCGCTTATTTAGTGCCCTTACTTGAATGGTACATAGCTAGTCAGCATCAATGGAATATTACCACAAATAAACATGGTCGTTTATTCAAAAAATACTTCCATGGACAGGAATGGCAAATGGTAGAAGCTACGTTCAGTGGAAGCGATATTAATGATAATTGGAATGCGTTATTTGCTATGGCAAATTTAGTTCATAAAATAGGAAATGAGTTAGCAGAGAAGCTAGGAGAAACATATCCATACCAACTGGAATTAAAAGTGAGGAATTATTTGAAAGAGGTTAGAACTGGCTACTCGATGCCACTTCAATAGCCAATTCAATATCGTTATCTACTAATGCTTTGTAAGCCCAACTTCCAGAGTAGGCTTTAAAGTAAATTTTGATGTTTTGGTTGTCCTATAAATGAAAAGTGCCTTTTTTGATGGTTTAATGTAGATTTTTTAATATGGTTTTGGATTTTTTAGATTTAAAAAAAAGCGCATAACTTATGTTTTTAGTTGGTTATGCGCTTAGTGGACTGAAGATACTAGGCCTATGTGGTTCTTGATGTCTTCAGCTCTGTTTTTTCAGATTCGCTATTCCACGGGAAATTTGAATATTTTACCAAAGGTTCACGCGTGAAGTTATCTGATTTTGAAGAATTATAATGTTTCAAGCCTACTTTGTTACCTCTTTTGGGACTGAGTAGATATGATTCACTTTGATCATTTATTTTTTGATAAAGGTATAGTTTAAAGATCCAATATTTAATATGTATGTTCCATTGTCCAGAGAAGATATATCAATACTTGGAGCGAGATTGTTAGCTGTAATGGTCCCAGTTTTTATCGCTTTTCCTCCAACGGAGAATATGGTGAAACTTCTTTTTACCACAGATGGGTCTAGGTTTATCTGTATATGATCTCGGGCGGGATTTGGATATAGATTTACTGTTCCTGTGTTTTTAATGGTCACGGGAACGACGTTGCTCAATGAAGTACTTCCGTCCTTATCAATCATTTTTAGCCTATAGTAATATTGTCCAGGCAACAGGCCCAAATCTTCAGACTGGTAGTGGTTGAGACCAATCGTATTTTTGGGTAGCACGGTTTTGATCTCTTTGAAAACTTTTCCATCCGTGCTTCTTTCTAGGATAAAACTACCCACATTGATTTCATTGTTGGTTTTCCAATCAAATTTTGCCGAATTAAAAGAGGTCCTGGCTACAAAGGATATCAGATCAAGAGGCAGAGCCGCATCAGAGGGCGAAAATGCAACGCTTCTGAATACATAATTTGTTCCTGCGCTTGCCAAAGTAGTTTTTGTAGTCAATGCGGCACTAAAAGCCGTGCGGGGGTTTTCATCCAAGATAGTTATCAGGTCGTTATTCTGCCCAGAATTGCTCACGGTAAACAGCTCTACATATCCCTGACTGGTTTTTCTGGCCGTTAGCCCATAGAAAGGGACCGAGCTGGTTAACTTCCCAACAAATTCCCATGTAGAAGTAGCGGTATTATAAGCCATTTTTATGATTCCGGGAGAGGCTACGGTTTGGTCAACGATATATAATACATCGTTAGCATCAATTGAATTGCTAATGGCATTGTCTATATCCAACATTGCAAAACCGTAACCACTTTGTACGGTGCTGTTGGCAGTGCCAGCTAATGCGGTACCATTATTGGCGGTAGCATCTGTTTGAGGTGTGCCAAAATTAAGGATGGTGGCTGGGTTTGTAGCACTTAATGCATATAGGTTATTTCCAATGACATTGATATAGCGTGACCCCGTAGTCGTAAATCGGGATGTGCCCGTTGCTCCCCAGGCCACATAGGCTGTACCTACGTTTGTGGTGAACCATAGTGCACTTCCATCAATACTTGTGGTTGCTCTGATAAAGCCGCTAAAAAAATTGCCGTTTATGGTAAATAGCTCGGTATTCCCGAGTGTGTTGATTCTGGCGAAGCTCTTGTTGTCAGGCCCTGTATCAGAGTCAAAAAGAGCAACGTCTGCACCGCCAATTACGATGTATCTTCCGTCGGCCGAGAGCGATATTCCGCCCTCGTTAGAACCCGCATTGGGATTGCCATTGATCAATAAACGTTGCCCGGCAGTACTAAAAGGTATCTCTACCGTTTTGGTTATGGCTTTGGTAACGGGGTTGATTTCAACGATGGAAACAGGCAGGGCGCCTGATGTAAGGGTATTGGTTCCGTTACCAAGTCGTGAAACCACAATATTTCCCTTGGTGAAATTCTGGGCATACAGGTATTGTACTACTAAAATGAGCCCTATCAGTATGGAAATTCTTTTCATGATAATTTTTAATAAGGTGAATAAATGATCAATAAACCCTAAGTTTTATCTTTTTATTTCAGTATTGGGCTTATAGTCAGCATACCATTGTCCCAATTTGGTCAGGTTGCCATTGGCGTCAACCAGTGCCGATGGCCAAAGGCGGGCACTGGTAGGAGAGCCCGAGAACCATGAATAGCGCTGAACGAAATCTAGGGCCTCCAGTTTAGGAAGTAGCCGCTGCATAAAGGCAAGTACCATATCCGGCGTATACGGATTTTCTGCCATGGTTGTTGCCCTGTCGTGTACCGTGGCAAACTCGGTGATCCAAATAGGCTTATGATATTTGTCGTATAGATCCTGTAATATTTTTACAAAATGGTTTTCATCCGTTCCCACATACATGTGCACACAGATAAAATCTACACGTTTTCCCTGGGCTATCGCCCTGTCCATAAAGTCATAAATCCACTGGTTCGTAGGCCAAGAGGCGGCAGGGCTGCCCAATGGAACACCGAGGCTTTCCAGTTGTGGCCAAAGGTCCAAAGCTTCCTGAACGGTCATATTTGCCTGGTCCGACAAGTCTGGTTCATTGAAACCCAGTACATACTTTACCCTGCCTTGGGCTTTTAGACTCTTGATTTGGGCAAGATTAGCATCGGTTACTGATGTTTTGCTCCAGAACATGGGCACAAATTCTGCATTCTGAGGTGCCAGTTCGAAGGGGATTGTTAAGCCCCAAGTATAGAACCAATGGCTCTGTAGGTTAATGGTATTGCCCCACCAGGTACCATTTTTTGTGGAGGTACTAAAGTCGGCGCCTTTTTTACCTTTTGCTTCGTAGTGTACTACCGTAGACTTCTTAGGGCTGTATTCATTACTTTTGGCACAGCCCAGTAATAGGGGGGCGAGCAGTAATAATATTTTGAAATTTTTCATCTGTTTAAATTTATCTGTGATCGTTAATAGGTTCCATTGTAGCCAACATTCCTTAGGGTAGGGTATCCATCGGCTCCCATTCTCCAGATGGTAAAATTGAACCCTAATGTAGTCTCAAAAAACGCTTGGTTCGTTGATGGTGCAATAGCGCCATCTAAACCTGCCGCATCGTCTACAAAAGGCACGTCCCTTATCGGAACTAATACCCCAGCTCCTACATAATTTTTCCTGTTTACTCCAGTTCCATTGGCTGCTGTCCCTGAAATCCTAAAAACGTTGTTAGCATTTGGTAATGTATTAGAACCTTCCAGAGAGGTATTAACTACAAAACTATTTGCCGTATAGCCATTGTTCTGATAGGTACTGGAGATGCCTGCTACAGGAAGGGCGGCGGTAGATTGGCTGGCCCTGAACGTTGCATTTTTTACAATGCAGTTTTCAAGCTTAGCCTTGTTTGTACCTGATATACCTCCAATATTGCCCGTTGCAGGCGTTCCCATGGCTCTGATAGTAGCCGTTGCCTGGCTTGCTCCTGCACCTTCAACAGCGCAATTGGTGATGGAAGAACCAACGCCCGCAATGCCGCCTACGGAGAAGCCACAGATAATCGTTCCATCGAATAAACATTGGTCTATTGGTACGATACCGGCATTTTGGTCGGCACCGAAAATACCCCCAACACCGTTAACGGTGGTTGAAACGGCTGTGGTAGCAGAGATATTCACGGAAGACCTACAGTTTTTTACTATTCCTCCGCCAACATTTGATCCTTCGGCCCTTCCCAATATACCTGCAATCCTGTTTTTCGATGCGTTGATTTCTATACTTCCCATTACCGTAGAAAAAGAAATTTCGGCAATGCCTGTGGCTGCAGTCGTTAGCCTACCTACAAGGCCGCCCACCATTCCGCAAGAAGCCTTAATGTTTAGGTTTGCATGAATCTGGGTCACTTTGGCAGCGGCCGACATATCGCCCACTATACCACCCAAAAGATCTCCGGTATTGGTAGAGTTGATATTGCCAGATATCTTTATATTCTGTATTGTACCTCCGGTAAGTTTGCCTGCTAGCGTACCAAAAGAGTTACTGGCATTGCAGTTTACGTTCAGAAACTGCGCATTTTTAAGCGTTCCGGTTAAGGTAGAGAAAAATCCCTCACTAACACCCGTTGAATTGATTACAAGGTTGTTTATTTTATGCCCATTGCCGTCCAAAGAGCCTGAGAAGCTGGTAATTGGAATCCAGGTTTTTGACAAGTTGAGGTCTGCAATGATTTTATAGTTTTTATCGGTTGCTTGGCCCATGGCTATCAGCCCATCTTCTGTTGAAATAAGGTATGGGTTACTTACCGAACCATCTCCTCCATCGAATGCTGAACCTTCTTGTTTGGCATATACTTTTATGGTCCTAGTGATGGAGATATTCCCTTTTTTCAAGTTTAAGATTACATCACCTGAAATAAAGCCAGACATAGGAGTGAACGTTACCCTTTGTCCCGAAACGGATACTGCCGTAAGGTTGGTGGGACTTGATTTTACCTCAATAACGCCATCTGAAGGATTAAAGGTAAAATTACTGGTGGTAGCTACTGTAACGCCATAAATGTTTTCTGGGAAAGTGGTAGGAGCTGTCAGTAATATGTTGCCAGTCTGCGTAGATCCTGAATTGGTATTTGCAGCAAAATTTGCAGCAAAGTTGTCCGCGTTTACCGCAACGGTGGTCACATCACAGTTTATTACTGATCCAAAATTATTTGCGGTGATTCCAGCCACACGTAGCTTTCCGGTAACTGTTCCAGATGCTTTGATGTGATCAATTGTCCCTCTGTTGGTAACGGCTATTAAGGCAACATTGTTTTGTGCCGTAAAATTGGCGTTAGCTAGTTCAAGGTCCTTCACCACTGCCGTTGTACCAAGTTCGTTGAACAGGGCTCTGTTATCCGCGGTTGGGCTATTGATTGAAATGCCGTTAACTTTCTGGCCATTGCCGTCTAGGTTGCCCAAAAATACTCCTGCAATAGTAGTAAAACTGCCCGCCGTGATGTCGCTGGCAAGTTTATAGTTGCTGGTTAAACCATAGCGTATCTTGTTAAGCCTTACCAGGTCGGTAATTTCGTATGGGCTGGAAACGGTGCCTTCTCCATTTGAAAATGCTGTTACCCTTATGGTTTTGACCGCTTCTGGCACCTGGAGGAATTTTGCTTTTACCACTATATCTCCTGCAATAAATTCATCTGTTGCCACTAACTTTAATCGTCTCCTGTCGGCGTCGATGTTCTCAATGCTTGCCGTTAGTCCTGCTGGTACCGTTATTTCAAAGGCAGTAGACCTAGGATATACAGTAAATTCTCTAGAAACCTCTCCAACAGCGTTGTAAATTGGCGCTTCGGTAAGGTCAAGAGTGATAGAAGATACATTTGGTCGATCTACAAAAAATTGCGAACTACATACGTGGGTATTTCCATCTATCACCACTTTCACTATCAAATTGAACGTACCCTCGTTTTTTGGAGTGCCTTTTACGGGGATATCCACCGAGGTACCGGTCAGTATGAGCTTGGTTTCGTCAATACGGATTCCGTTGACTTCCGCTGCACTAATGGTGGCTTCTGCCTTTGGAGCATTGGCAAACACCATGTTGAATTTGTTGGTTTCGTTAAGAACCAAGTTTTCTACCACATTTCCGACAAGCTTAGACTTTTCGTTATAGATCTGGAACCTGCCATCCGAAACGGAATAAAACCGGTCATTATCCTTTTTGCAGCTTCCTGTCAATAATAATAACAGGCATACTATGCTAGGTAAATTTCTTATAGAAGTTATACTTTTCATGAAGTTTGTTTTTATTGGTTATGGACGTACGTAGCCTTTTCTGATCAATGTGTATTGGTCTCTCCACAAGGCATTTGCCCTTGATTGCGGAGCGGTTTCGTAGTGTGTAACAATCAGTTCGTTCTCTTTGATCGAAGTAATCTCGTACTCAATCACATTTGAAGTGCCCCTATAAAAGAAGAAAAAGGCACCTCCCTTTAATTGTAGGTAGTGTTTTCCATTCCTGATCTCCATTTCCCAGTGTTGCGTGGCATCTTTTGGTGTATAGTTGATGAGCAAATCACCTCCATCGGCTGCAAAAACGCTTGCAGTTCCCCAATTGGCACTTAGTTCCTTTAACCTGAATTGTGTGATACCGTCTATCGTACCTCCATGGCAGTAGGAAGAACCATTGTTTTTGTAGAGACATTCCTTATTGTTCAGCTTGAAAACGAGTTCGTCGTCATAAACGCCTTTGTCCTTTTTTGCCAATCGGTTCCATGGCGTGGTTGATCCGTTGTTGATCAGCTTTACGTGACCGTCTGTCAGAGAATCCAGCATCCATGTCTTTCCGTCGACCGAACTTGGTCCGCCAGTTAAAAGTTCATAAACGGGATCCAGGTCCAGATTATCGTTTTTGAAGGATACCAATACAGATTTTTCTACAATCTTGACTCCATTGAATACCGAAAGTGTGACCCTATATTCGCCCTTGAATGGATATTTGCCCAACACTGTGTCCCCTACAGCTTCTACGCTATTGCCCAAGTTCCATTTCGCTTTGGCGGTATTGCCTATCTGTCCGTTAATAAAGCGGTAAACGTTGGGAGTAGCTGTTTCCTGTATAATGATATTGATTTCACTTTCTGGAATAGGATCTTCCAAAGTGATATTTTTTTTACAGGATGTGGCCGTTAAAAGTGCCAGCGCCATAAAAATTAAATTCTTCATATCTTGTTTGATTTAATAGCCTTTGTTTTGGTTCAGTACATATTTGGTATTGATGATCTCTTCCTGTGGGATAGGGAATAGACCTTCAGCATCTTTATTGAATTTGCTGATAAAAGGTTCTCCGCGATTGATATCTATTCTGGCTTGGGCATAATCCAGCCCTCTTCTCATGAGGTCCCAATATCTTTGCCCCTCTAGTGCCAATTCCAGTTCCCTTTCCCTGTAGATTACATCCAATGTTACTGTAGGAGGGGAGTATGTAGAAGAATGGGCCCTTTTCGCCACCTTTTCAAAATAGGTTTGGGCCTTGCCAATAGTTCCTCCATGTAAAAGCTGTAGCTCTGCTGCCATTAATAGGATATCGGAAAAACGGATGGAGATAAAATGGTTAGGGAAATTTAACCTGAAATCGCCCCTCGAGCTTTGGTTAGCCTTTAGGGCAAGCCATTTTTTTGGAAAGATATCAGTGTTCTGGTAGCCAGGCGTAAAAGAAACCGAAAGGTTTTTAGGTAATAGGAAAGTAGCATCCTTTCTAAGGTCATCATTTGGGAATGAATTGTAGAATTCTGCATCGATGGGCGCGAAAGACCAGCCTGCAGCATAAACAGATGCAGAATTAGGGTCTCTCATTGACCAAAGCATTACCGAGAGATTTCCATTGGCCTCTTCTCTGTAGCTGAAATTTCCACTGTTGGCTTTTGAAGAGTATTGGATTTCGAACACAGCCTCCCTATTATTGTGGTTAAATGGGGCATCGTTTATAAATACATCAGAGAACTTAGGTAGTAAATCGTGCCCACTATTATTGATGAGCTCTTCCGAAATGGTTAAAATCTGTTGTGAGGAAACATTCGGCATCGCACTTTTTTTACAATAGCCTGTGTAGTACAGCCATACGCGCATTAAAAGTCCCCTTGCCGCATCGGAAGTTGCCCTTCCATATTCATCAGGCGTTAGGTTCCTGTACCTTGGTAACGTGTTGATTGCTGCCAACAGGTCGTCGCCTATCTGTTTATAAACCTCTTCTGGACTGGCTTGTTTTTGGTTATATTCTGAAGGGGCCAATACTTTTAGTATCAATGGCACATTTCCATAAAGACGAACTAGGTCGAAGTAGTAATAAGCCCTGAGGAATTTTGCCTCTGCTGCGTATCTCTCCCTTAGCTCAGGTTCATCAAAACTTGCCGCTGGAAGTTTTTCTAGTAAAATATTTGTCCTGTAAATTCCCGAATAGTATTTGTACCAAAGGGCTTTTGCCGTCAGATCATCTGTGCGTAAGGCACCTCTGTCAACTCGCTGCAGTGCTGGTAGATCTGTTGCCGACGCACCCCCTGTAAAACATTTGTCGCCCAAAACCTCGCTGATCAACTGAAATGGAGCATTCTGGTTCTGTGGAGCGTCCCATAAAAGTACATTGTAAGCTGCTGCAAGGCCTTGTAGACAGTCTTTTTGGTCTCGATAGAAATTTGATTCGGTATCGGAGGTGATAGGGTCAAGGTCTATTGTTTTATTGCAAGATCCTAGGCCGATCGCCATAATGATTATGAGTAGCTTTGTATATTGATGTTTCATAACTGATTGTACATTAAGTGATGTTAAAATCCTACAGTTGCGCCTAACATAAAGGTTCTAGGTTGAGGATAGACGCCTTTGTCTATACCCAATCCAAGTGCTCCTCCCGATACTTCGGGATCGAAGCCTGTATATTTCGTTAGCACAAACAAATTGCTGCCAGTAACATATAGCCTGATTTTGTCGAGTTTGGCAACCTTTAGATTTCTAAACGTGTAACCAATAGCTGCATTTCTTAATCTGAGGTAGCTTCCGTTTTCCAAAAAGAAGGTTGATGGGTTGGAGAAATTTCCATTCAGGTCGCCTGCAGCCAACCTCGGAAAGCTATTTGTAGTTCCCTCTCCGTGCCAACGGTTAATAACCTCGACAGGGAAATTGGCTGTTGGCAGATCCCATCGGTGGAGGCTATTGAATATTTGGTTACCTGCTAGGCCGCTAAAGAATACATTTATATCAAAATTCTTATAACGGGCAGTGAAATTCATCCCGTAGTTGTATTTTGGATGTGGGGAACCTACCATTGATCTGTCGCGGCTATCGATGATCCCATCACCGTTCAGGTCTTTATACCTGATATCGCCAGGTACAGCATTGGGCTGGATAAGATTTCCATTAGGTCCCCTGTAGCTGTCGACCTGTGACTGATTCTGAAAAATTCCATCCATAGTGTATAGCCAGAAATAGCCTATTGGGAAACCTGCTTCCATTCTTGAGATATCACCCATCTGATTATTGGCGTTGCCTCCAGTGATATAACCGTTTGTATTCCCAACATGGGTAACCTTGTTATGGTTATATGCTCCATTTATACTTGCCTCGATATAAAGCTTTCCAAAATCCTTTTGATACCCAAGTGACAGCTCAATCCCTCTGTTAAGTACGTTTCCTGCATTGCCAAAGGGAGCCGCATTTCCTACATATGATGGGATTGGTACCCTTAGGAGTAAATCTTTGGTTGCTTTTCTGTAGACATCAAAAGTTAGCCTAAAATTTTTGAAGAATTCGGCATCTATACCGATGTTCATTTGCTCAGATGTTTCCCACTTTAGATCGGGGTTAGATACGCCACTTGGCGAAGCACCAATTTGTTGCGCATCGGATCCAAAATAATAGTTTCTGGCATAGGTACTGATTGTAGATACAAAAGCGTAGTCACCGATTTGATCGTTTCCTGTCCTGCCCCAGCTCGCTCTAAGTTTTAACGAACTAATGGCGGCGATATCTTGGATGAAGTTTTCCTTGTGTACGTTCCATCCTGCGGAAATTGATGGGAAAAAGCCAAATTTGTTGTTTTTACCGAACCTGAAAGAACCATCGGCCCTGTAGGTGGCTGTCATCATATATTTGTTGTTGTAATCGTAGGTTACACGTCCAAAGTAGGAGATGAGACCGGTATGCCATGCACCACCAGATGCACTTGCACTGGTATTATCCTTTGCGAGGTCTAGATAGGCATAGTTTGGATCATCGTATAGTAATCCATTTTTTGAAGCGGATACGTTTGTGCCTCTTCCCTTGTTTACGGTGTTTCCCACCATGGCCGAGAAAGAATGGTCATCTAGCTTTTTGGTGTAGGTCAGGATGTTCTCCAAGTTAAGGTCTCTACTTTCCGACATTGATTTACTGGTTCCGGTTGCTATCGTCCTATTAGTAGAGTTCAGGTAATAGATGGGAGTATATCCCCTTGACTCATTATACTGTATTGCAAGTCCCAAACTGGTTCTGAACTTCAGGTCCTTGAGAATTTGAAGTTCCCCAAATACATCAGCATTTATTCTGGTATAGCCCGAAGAGCCATTTGAGTAATATACCCTGGCAATAGGGTTAACTATCTCCTGGGAAACGTAGCGAGAAATGGCAAATGTTCCATCATCGTTCATTACTGGTGTTACGGGGTCCATATTGATGGCACTTAATATCGGCCCAGAATTACCGCTGTTTGTGGCAATTGCTGCACGTCGGACATTGGTTATTCCCAAGTTTACGCCAGTGTTCAATAGGCCGTCGATAACGTTTTGTTTGGTATTGATACGACCGGTATACCTGTCAAAATCCGATTTCCCTTTTGCTAGGGTACCTGATTGTGAGAAATAAGAAAAAGATGTATTATAGGTGGATTTTTCCGACCCCCCAGAAAGTGATACCTGGTGATTCTGTATTGGTGCATTTTGGAAGGAAACCTCTTTTTGCCAATCGGTTCCTTTACCCATTTTTTGGATTTCTATTTCCGAAAATGGTAATTGCAGGTTTGAATTGAAATGCAGTTCGTTCTGGATTCTAGCATATTGTGTTGCATTTAGCACGTCGATATATTTCCTGATGTTCTGGATTCCACGATAGTATTCATAATCAAGTTTTGTTTTGCCCGCCTTGCCTGATTTGGTAGTGACGATGACTACGCCATTTGCACCACGTGCACCATATATTGCAGCTGAGGCTGCATCTTTCAGTACTTCCATGGTTTCAATGTCGCGAGGGTTGATGGCTTCCAAATCGCCTCTCGGGAATCCGTCTACGATGAATAGGGGATCGTTTGAACCATTTGTACCTGCACCCCTAATTCGTATGCTTACTCCTGAGCCTGGCTGGCCGCTGTTCATCATTACGGTAACCCCTGCAGATTTGCCCTGTAATGCCTGGTCTGCCCGCATCAGACCTGGAACTTCGAGGTCCTTTGTGGTTAAAGAAGAGATGGCGCCGGTTACCAAGCTTTTTTTCTGAACGCCATATCCAACTACTACAACACCTCCCAAGGTTTGCACGTCTTTGGTCAGCAATACTTCCAACTCCGTTTCACCTTTGAGTGTTATTTCTTTTGTCTTCATTCCTATAGCAGAAAATAACAGAACGGATGAAGATTTTGGCACCCTGATATTGAATTTTCCGTCAGCGTCGGTAACCGAGCCACCGTTTGTGCCCTTAATGGTAACGCCTACACCGGGAATGGGGGAGTTATCCTCGATGTCCTTTACAACCCCTTTAATGGTTATCGTTTCCTGGGCAGTACTTGATAGGGTAATGCACAGGAAGCAGACCACCAGATAGAGATAGGAAAATGGTGTAATTTTTATGTTCATAACGTGTTTGGTTTATTCTTGGTTTCTTTTTAATTGATATTTAGTCCCAAAGCCTTGATGTAGCCCTCATTGGGCGAACAGTTTTTTTGCTTAATGTTTTCAAGAAACTGATTCAGTATTTTCCTGATTTCAGTTCTATCGATCTTGATTTCTCTGATTTCCTTAAAGGAACCCCTGCTGGCCTCTGCATAATCTATCAGCGTTTGGTAGTTGGGCGGGAGGGGGATAGAAATGATATTTTTGGGGCTGTCAAGTTTTTTGTATGGCCAAAAGTGCCAACCGATATTTTCTTTTTCCAACAGTTCACGAAATTCTTGTATCCACTCATCAGTGTTTTCTCCCGTTTCACCGATGTAGATGGGCACATTATATTTTTCTCTGAATTCTATAAAGCGTTTAATGGAACCATAATTGGGCAGGTCGCCATATTTATGAAAGGTATAAACGGCCTTTTTATCAAAAGGCGCTGAGAAAATATTGAAGTTTGTGTTCCACTGTGCTCCGCCGTAAAAAATGATATGGTTTTGGTCAACGCTCCTGATTGCTGTAGTGAGTTCTCTATACAATGGCTCAATCAATGGGTTTAGTGTTTTTGAATCAAAATAGTGGGCAACGGGCTCGTTTAGTAGGTCATAACCAATGATAATTTGCTCATTTGCGTATCTTTTGGCAATTTTTGTCCATAACTCGATGGCCAGCTTTTGGTTTTCTTTGGTTTCAAATAGGAAGGGGTAACCAAAGCTGTCATCAATGTTATCCCCGGTCTGTCCTCCTGGTGCGCAGTGCATGTCCAAAATCACATAAAGCCCTTCAGCTTTGCACCAGGATATCACCTTGTCCAGTAATTTGAACCCTCTTGAACTATCATTTCTGCCCATATAGTCTTCATTGGTGAACAGTTTGTAGTTGAAGGGTACCCTTACCGAATTAACCCCAGTTTTTTTGAGGAACTTGATATCTTCCTGTGTTACATAATTTTCAAGGAAATTTTCCCAGAATTTGGCAGTTTCGGTTGGTCCAATGAGCTGGGCCAGCATATCATGTATTTGGCTTGGGGAATTGGTTTTCTTAAATTTAAACATGTACCCTTCAGGTACTAGCCAGTTGCCAAGATTGGTTCCTTTGATCAAAAAAGGGTTGCCGTTTAGGTCTATGATCTCTTTTCCTTTCACGCCAAAGAATTTTTCTTTGGCCTGTGTCAAGGTAATCGTAAAAGTAAGTAGTATAAAAAGTAGCTTCTTCATCTTATGTTATTGGTTTTTTTTGGCTAGTTCGTCGTAATAGGTTTTCAATATGTAGAAGGCTTTTTTCTTCCTTCCTTTCTGGTCAAAAAGGCCTTTGTTGTTCCATCCTTCTTGGTACACGGGGTTGTTGCGTCGTGGCGACCTAAAGTCGGCCAAGAGCCATGGCGATATGCCCACAAAATTGGATGGCATTCTTTTTAGCATAGCAACTTGTTCAACGTAGTACCATTCCTGAAATTCTTCGCTCCAAAGCTGTTTTGCATCAGCATGATAACCACCAACGGCTTCGGCACCTGTTTCACTGATAAACAATGGTTTTTTATAATGGGTGCCCCAATTTGCTGTTCTACAGCTTTCGGGCGTGCCACCATACCATCCCAAATATTGGTTAAAGGACACTACATCCACATATGCTCCTAGAGGGTCATCAATCCATCTCATGTTCTCTTCCGAGTGGTAGTTAACCTCCAGTGCTGCCGAAACAAGTCGGGTAGGGTCTTGTTTACGGGCTTCCTCCAACAAGTTTTTCATGAAATTTGTTCTTGTTTCGCTTACAGGTGTTTCATTGCCAACAGACCAGATGATAATGCTTGCCCTGTTCTTATCCCTGTCTATCATTTCATCAAGCTGGGTTTTTGCCTTTTCAAATACTTCCTGGCTCTTAAAATCAATTGTCCAATAAACGGGAATTTCAGACCATACCAACAGCCCAAGCGAGTCTGCAAGACGTGTCATTTTTTCATCATGTGGATAATGAGCCAGTCGTACCATATTGCATCCGAGTTCCTTGGCCCATCCCAAAAGCTTTTCGGCATCTTTTTGCGTGTTGGCACGTCTTGCTTCTTCAGGAATTTCCGAATGGATACTGATTCCTCTAAGGAATATTGGCTTGTTGTTCAAAAGGATTTTTTCTCCCTGAACTTCAATATGTCTAAATCCGATTTTTTCTCCCACTTTATCGTTGACGGTGCTGATATTCACCAGGTAGCGTTTGGGATTGTCCATACTCCAGAGCGTAAGCTTGGATGCATTGATTTTTATTTCGGCCCTTCCATCTGCGTTGACCGTGAAATTTTGGCTGATCTTCAGCTCTGGAATGTCTATGGTCACTTGTTGGTTTTTGGCTGCATTTTTGACATCGACCCAGCCGCTAATCAACTTTGCGCCTTGGTTAGATTTTGCAAGTTGGATAAAATAATTACTGATGAACTGATTGGGAACCTCTACCAAACTCACGTCCCTGATAATGCCACCATAATTCCACCAATCGGTATTTAGGGTAGGTATTTCATTGGCATATCTTCTATTGTCTACTTTTATCACTAAAAAATTGCCTTTTTCCTTTAATAGCTCCTGTGGGATTTCAAAATTGAATGGGCTAAAAGCACCTTTGTGCATTCCCAATTTCTTTCCGTTTAGGTATACATCTGCTCTATAGCTTACGGCGCCAAAATAGATATACAGCTTGTTGTTGCGATTAGTCTTTTGGTAATCGAAATTTCTTTTGTACCAAACAGATCCCTCGTAGTATAGGAATTTGTCGGCCTGTGAGTTCCAATCACCAGGTACGTTCAGGGTGTACTTGTCGTTATAGCCATGTTCCTTTCGGTCTAGTGAGTTAGAAGGTACGTCTGTGTTCCAATAAGCTTCTGGATCATTTTCTGCCCGTTCTTTATATCGGTAATCATAAAAGCCAGTTTCGTAGATGTCTATAATGTATTGCCATTTGCCATTAAGGCTGGTAGTCTTTCTACCGGGGATGTTTGTGAGTAGGTCGGCACTGCTGGCCGAGAACTGCATCAGCACTAGCGTAGATAGTAGCCACCATCTGAAGTGTCGTTTTTGCTCCGTCAAAGTTCTTCGCATTGAAAAGTTTATACTTGGTTAATTGAATAGTGGGACGAATATATTCAAATTACAAGTATAAAAACAAATAGAAAACTTTATAACTTTCTGATTATCAGTTTTTTAAATTAAAAATAATACGCATTAATACCACAAGGGTTTTATCGCTTAAGTATTGATTTTCAATGCTTAACTAAATAAAATAGGGACCACGGAAATAGATTTTAACACGCCTGATAATTTTGACGTTTTTTTTGATATTTTTTTAGGTAAGTACTAGTTTATTCCAGCCATCTTCTCCAGCACCCTTAAATTCCTTCTTCCTTTCAAGCATAATTGTCCTGATCTTGTTGAGATTTGCCCAACACGTCGCCTGTCTAACTTCCAGTGTTTCGGCAAGTTTATAAGAGGATATTTTACCCTTTGTGGCATAGATGATATACACCATATAGAAAGCTTTGTTCAAAGGTATCCTGCTATTTTGGAAGATGGTTCCGTTGATGACAGATTCTTCATAATCGCAGGCAGCACATCTTTTACTGTAGGGGCTATGTCCAGCATAGAACTCGGTGTGGCCACATTTCTTACACTCGAAACCTTTCTTTTGCTTAAGTTCGCTCAAAAACCGGTAGCAGGTATCATTGTCGGGATATATTTTGATGAATTCGTCATAGCTCAATATCTTCGACATTACCCTGGCTTCGGTTACTTCACTTATATTTTTCTTAAGGATTGTATTATCGATAGACAACAGTTCGTTCATTTTTCTGATCTCTTCAGCCTGTTCCAACAGTTCTTGGTTCTGGGCTTCAATGATTTCAGACTTTTCTAAAACTTCCCTAGTTCTTAGTACAACTTTTTGCTCCAACTCGCTATTGAGTTTATCCTTTAGTGCCTGCTTAGATTCTAGTTCTTTGATGATTCTTCGCTGTGCCTTTTCCTTCTTTTTCTTCAACAGGCGAATGTTGTCGCCTATGGCAAAAGTTACAAATAGCATCTCCATGATCAGGCAGAAACTTAGACTATAAAAGTTAAGTGGCCCAAAGGGCATTTTACCCACATTTAGTACTTTGATAATCCGTATCAAAATTCCCAATAGGATAAATGAATATCCCGCAACAAAAAATCTTGCTGGATAATAGCCCCTGCGCAGGATGTATATGCCCGAAAACAATGCCAATAGCACAGGTATCACTTCTATAAATTTGTAGACGAACCAATGGTTGTTTACAAAAAGGCACAACAAGAAAAAGATTGTTCTAAGTGCAAGATATCCCAAGATGACCTTGTTCAGAAATGGCACCTTATGTTTCAGATGTAGAAATTCCCTGGCAAAAAGCATGCTGAAAGTAACCGCAAGGTAAAGTGCTACGCCATAGGCAATTTCATTCCAATCTGGATAACTGGGCCACAAATATTGGAAGCCCGTGCCGTTTGAGCTAATTTCATACAATCCTATACTCAGGTTGTAAAGTACGTAGTAGAGGTATTGTTTTTGTCTTACAGCAAAAAACATGACGAGATTGTACAGGCAGAATACCAGTATCATTCCATATAATAGGCCCAGCAGCATGTATTCTCTAAGGCCATACTGAATAAACCAATTTGTTTTTTTTAGGACAATCATTACAGCGGCAGGCTGCTCAGTATGGATAGCTATATAATAAGTTTGTACACCACTGTATTTTCGGGGAATGTTGAAAGTGAAGTTTTTGTGGTGGACCTGTCGTTTCTTGAAATCGAGTTGAGCACCAAATTCGAACCGCTGAAAATTTCCTGTCGTGCTTTGTTGGTAAATTTTTATATCATCAATAGTCTGATCATAAAATTCCAAAAGGAAGGCACCCGTATCGCTGGATTCCTGTAATTTTATCCTATACCAATAGGTAGATTTGCTATTAGTGGTTTTGGGGATAAAAGTTCTGCTACTGGCAAAAAGTGAGTTGCGCATTGGAGAAGACACTTCTTCTATGCCCAATGTTCCTGTACGGTCTTCAAATACGTCTATTTCTTTGTAAGAAAAGATATGTTGTTTAACTGCTTTATCTATTCTCACGGGCTCCTGCGCAACGGAAACTTTGGGTAAAAGCAGCACATACATATACAAGAGCAGTATGACAAAAATGGATTTCAAGATGTCTAGTTTAGGTTTGTTTGGAGGGATAAAAATAAATAAATAATACCAAAGGGTAGAAATTCTGTGATTAGAAGACTGGTTTTAATCGAAGTTTGGCTCCAAATGGATATTCCTAATTTAAAAATGTTGTGGTAAAAAGTAGGCATACGTTTGTGTTAGAACATCTAGTAGCGAATACCGAAACTTATAGAATTTATTTGAATAGGATAAGAAACAGTGAAATTTTTTAGTGAGACCAAGGGTTTTGGTTTCACCACCTCGACTAATGGTGGCAACGAAGTATGCACATCAGAATTTATCGACCAAATTCAACAGAATGCTCAGGTAAGCTATGACATCCAATATAAAAAATCCCCAATGCAGTTAACGTGAAAGTGGTCTAGATATCAATTAAATGAATTAAAAAGCCCCTCTACGCAATGCAGGGAGGCTTTTATATTTTGTAGATTTGATGGATTTTCTATTAAATCTCCTATACGTTCCTTAAAAAAACTGTTTTAGGGTAAATGTTCCCGGAGGCTGTAAGCCATTGCTGATGGTAGGTTGCAGGCCTTTCTGCCGCACTTCATCTTTTATTATAACCTCATAGGTTTTTCGTGCGATCGCATCTATCTCTGCCTGTCTTACTTTTCTTAAATACCCGCTTAAACTTTCCATAATTTTCGGTATTCTTAATAATCGCCCGTGCTTCTCCAGTCGCTCTATTAATTCTTTAAAATTCTCCTTATCGCTTTTTATATTTTTGCAATCGGCTGATAACATTGCCTGCATCAGGTCTTTGGCTACCAGCTCTCTCATCACATCAGGTATGGCTGCAAGCTCATCACCTTTTGGCAGCAGGTTTGGAATAGGAGCCAACTCATCATCATCGCTATTAATGCCTCCGGGCAGGATGCTGCCATTTGCCGTTTTAAGAAATGGAGCTCTTCCGGGCTGTGCAATCTGGTTACCTATGCCGTAAGCTACGGACACATTGGGTACCGGTGCTGCACTCTTAACGATACCATATACATTTTTATTAAAATCTTTGGCGCCTGCCGTTAATTGCTGCCATTCGGCACCGCTTGGTATGCTAACCACCGCCGGACAGGTAAAGTTGGGGATCGCGGGAACAGGAAGGTTATACTGTGTTTCTTTGGTAGCCACCCCACAATGTTCGGGCAGGGCTTCCAATAACTGCGCCATCTGGTCATACAGGGCAACAAGATGTTGGGTGGCCTGCAAATCCTGCATCATCACCAGGTTTTTTACATTGCCGGTTACGTACCAGTTCCAGGTAACCCAGGCGTTAAGCCAGGATTGGTAATTGCTTATATGGCGGAACATCGTTTTGTATGTCCGGGTATTTACCTGTAACAGGTAATCATTTTCCAAGGCATCCAATTGTGCTTTATATTGTTGGCAGGATGTTTGATTACGGTCATCTATTTTTTTATAGATATTCCTGATTTTGATGTCCTTTTCTTTCCTCAATTCATCCTTCCATTTTTCCAGTTTTTTAATCGTATCGGCAAAGGATAATTGGTTTTGGGTTTGGTAAGCCTGTAATACTTCCAACACATTAGCGGCAGGTTTGCTCATCCAGCTTTGGCCTTTCATCGTTGCATTGGCCATTTCAGCAACAAAGGCAGCATCGCCTTTATCAACCAGTGCATCCATTTCTTTCTCTGTTTGTTCGGTCATCAGGCTGATTTGCTCTTCTATTTTATCCTTGACCCGGGTGTAAGCCTTTTGAATTGCCCTGTCGTTTTCATAGCCCTTTACCGTATTGCTCAACTGGGGCAGTTTCAACCATTTAAAAGGAAAATATTCGTAAATGGTAAGGTTGTTCCTGATGTCATCCCACTGTAACTTAGCGCTACCTCCTTTGTTTTTGAGCATTTGCTGTGTAAAGGGATTGAGTGCATTTGCCATGGCCTGCCTGTAATCGTCAGACGGATCATTGCCCTTTATTTCTTTGATAAGCCCGGCAACCTGTGCGGCTTCGGTGTGCAAGGGATTGATGCGCATAGCGGCATTGGCATACACGGCAGCACTGTCCTTTTCGCCCAGGCTGAGCCATGCATGGGCCAGGTTGTTCAGTACCGTACTGTTGTTGCTAAATTCGAGGTTCAATTTTCTTAAAACCGGGATAGCCTGTTCAGGATAGCCGTATTGTGTAAGCAACGCCGCCATATTGTTCTGGTAATTTGTATTTGTCGGCTCCAGCTGTACCGCTTTGATGGCGAGTGCCAGTGCTGTTTCGGAATGTCCCTGTACCATCGCTAAAATAGCGGCGGCGTTTATATCGACGGCTTTGGGCGTTTGCGTGATGACCTTTTTGGCGATAGCCATTTCAGCGGCATCGCCTTTTGCCATCATCCTGGAATATAACAGGTCGGCAAAGGTTTTTATTTCGCTTTGCGGCATTTTTTTACTCAATGCAATGGCAATCTTTCCGGTATTTCTGGCAGGCACTAAACTTGCATTTTGGGTAAACTCGCTATAATTTGCTGTTTTGGTGTTGCTTTCCATCATAGCCGGCATCACGTTTCCCATCATTTTTTTCATTTCCGCCTGTTCCTCCTTGCTCAATCCTTCCTGCTTCATGGCCGCTTCCAGCATTTTATCCATTTCTTTTTGCGTAGGCGGTTTTTCTTTGCCCGTTGTTTTTTTCTGTGCCTGAATGGTTGTTGTCAACATCAGCAATGCCATTCCTATAATTAATTGTTTCATCTGTTTATTTTTTATGGATGAGGCCGGTTTCTATTTTCCGGGGGGATTGTCTATCAGTGATTTTCCGATTGGGGTACTGCTGTAGTTAAATTCATTAGCATTGCCTTGATTACTCTGTTTGCCGTCCCGTGCAGTAGGCTTGTTGGTTTTAAGGATCAGGTACGTATTTTCCATACCCGAAAGGTATTTGAGCTCAAAAGTATAGGTGGTTTTTTCCAATGGATGCTGATAGGCTTTCTGGTAGCTGCCCCATTCGTTGGTTCTGCCACTTTTCGCTTTGCTCCACCATTCGCCGGTTGCTTGCCCCGGCACAAGGGTCAATTGGTTGCCGTTGATGGTATAAGTACCAGTTTCGCGAATAAACTGAATGTCTTTTATAAAATTGGACCAATGTTTGGCCCTGTATTGATAAGTGCCGTTGGCATTGAACTGATATTCTCTTCTAAAATACCCGCCGCTCATATAGCCCGATGTTTCGTTCATGTTGTTTGCCCACAGGCCTGTGATGTTTTCGGCACTAGTACCTGGTTCGGAGGAATATTGGCTTTGTGGCGTTTGGTTTAGTGTGATGGAGGAAACGAGCTTTTGATAATCTTTTAGGTAAGGCTTTGCGGTAGCGTTGCAGAGTAGGCTTACGCAAGTTTTGCCATTACTGAAAGTAGTAAGGATAACGGCCACATTTGCACCATTGTACTGCCAAACACCACTGCGGCTCATTACGCTCCAACCATCCGCACTTTCAATGGTTGTCTTTTCTTCTTTTTCTACCGCATGCAAAGCCAAAACAATGGCATTCCACTCACTATCGGCATCTTCAGCTATGCTCCCTTTACTGGCTGTGCTTTTATAAATGCCCATTTGCGCCCAGCTACCGCCATCAATACGACTATAAACAGCTGCAGTGCTATGGTCTTCTTTCTTCCAATTTTTGGGAGGTGTATAACTTACGATATCGTAGGTTTCTTGTTGTGCCAATACTTCAATTGAATAGGAAATAAGGCATGTTGCGAATAACAAAAAAAACTTCATGGTCAATTTATTTAGGTTGATAAGGTTTTGTTACTTTTTCTGTTCCAAAAAAATAATCATATACATAGTCGTAATTAAAGCGGCTCACAAAGTTGGCCATCAGGTGTTCTGCCCCGGCGTGGTCATTAAACTTTCCCTTGTATAGCTTGAATACAATCCAATGTGGACCACTATTGGCGCAGGCTTCTTTCACTCCCTTTTTCAAGCGAAGAAGCGGAAAGCCAATGTTCGTATTTCCGTAGTTGTCGGAGGTGCTGGGCTTTGTCTGTATCCAGTAAAAGTTGCTTTTCTCGTCCAGGTTGGCCAAGTCAATAATCCGGATATCATATCCTGCTTTCAGATACACATAATCATTATAATTATCCTTAAACTTCTTTTTCATAATGTTTAAACCATTTTTTGCCTTTTCCGGCATATGGTCCAGTCTTCCGCCACTGTTTCTGTCGATTTTTTCCATCAGAGGCAATTGTTTCTCTAACCTTGCGATCAGTTCAGCTACTGTTACTTGTTCAAAGGGAAGGGGCTGTCGGTCTTTGGTCATCACTACCACATAGAAATGTTCATTGTTGTTCAGCGCATCAGAAGGTATCCAATAATGCGTATAGTTCTTCAGATTGGGACTGGTCATAAAATTTTGATAGTTGGCCATCTTATCGGAGCCCTGGTATTCGCCTTTCATGCCCATGCTATATTGTGGCATGGTGCAGTAATATTCATCCGGTGAGGAAAGCCCTATCATTTGCCTGCTGATCAGTTCGATATTATTGGCCATGACCTGCCATACATAATAACCCGCCAGTCCGTCAATAGGCCAGAACTTTTTAGTGCTTGTTTTTTGTAGGTTACTATACATTTTGCCCGTTGCGCCGTAGGTATTGGGCAAGGCATTGCGGTTGTTCTTTTCCGCTTCGTTGTAGTTGTAGGAAGTGCTGGTTACCGGCTGTCCTGCCGGAAGTGCGTAAACGGACTGAACCATTTCTCCCAACAAGCCCCTGGGACTGTAGGTTTGTTGTATCCAGGTGGCTAATTTCTGCGAAACCTCCATCTGCGAAGCAGGATAATTTCTTCCATTCTGAATAAATGGCTTTGCGGGATCTTTAAAGTCCAGCATTTTCATCCAGCCAATTTCTGCGTATTCTATAGATTTTCCCTGATACCAACCTCTGTTATCAGTAGTGAGCGGCCCAATTTTTTCTTGACTAATGTCCGTAACATTTTTACCCTGAGTAGACTGGTTCTCTTGTGCGCTATCGTTAGCTTTCTTTCCTGCTTCTTCTTTTTCCTTTTTTATGGCAGGGCCAGTTAATATTTGCTCAGCGGCCTTGTCCATAGGCTTCTTTACTGCTTTATCTACCACTTTATCCGTAGTTTGATCTATTGTTTTGTTAACGGTCTTCTCTACTTTATCTTTTAGCTTTTTTATGAACTGTGCCTGCAATGCCGTAGTGAAAAGCATTGTGGCCATCAACATTATAATTAGCTTTTTCATCTGTTTATTGTTTTTTTAATGGTCAGATGGAATTCGCATAAAAATTATCATCGCTTTGTGTATAAATTAGCTCGATAATTTTTATGCTCATTTCTCCTGAGAATTTATTATTGTTTTTTGGCCAGTATGAACTCCCATAAAATTTTTCATTCATTCTTTGTGTAATTGATGAATGAAAAATTTTATGTACGTTTCATTAGAATATATTTTGATTGAATACTTCTTCGAAGTTTTTGTCGCTACCGGATAAAAATGCAGGTAGCTTCTGTGTTATTAGCGATGTTGGATAAAGTGACCGCAGTACCGTTCTTCCAGTATTTAGCTGTTTTTTTGCCTCCTGCATACTCGAATGCCGCTACATACACATCGTTGCCAAATACTTTTATGCCTATATTGACAACCTCAGCGGTGCCGAGCGGAGCAAGCGGAACCGCATTGCCATTTTTCCAATAGGTCAGCGTTTTTTGTCCGGCAGTCTGCGTAAATCCGGCTACATACACATCGTTTCCCTTTACTTCAATCGTATAAGGGACAGAATACTCATCGCTTATGGTTGAGGCATTTCCATTTTTCCAGACGATAGCTTTCCATTTTCCGGCAGTAGCTTCCTGCTCATGTCCCGTTACATACACGTCACTACCGGCTACAGCAATAGAATTTCCGTAAGATGGCTGGTCGCTCAGCTTTACCGGTGTGCCGTTTTTCCAATAATAGGCTCGACCACCAAGATTTCCTGCTACATACATATCATTTTGTTTGTTATAGATGGATGCTGCTGCACCGTAAGCGTTCGCAAGCTCTCTTCTGGCTCCATTTTTCCAGTACACAGGAAAATGGCCACCGCCGGCAACATACACCTCATTGTTTGCCACAAAAATATTGTAGGCCTGGCCGGTGCCCATTGAAGCCGGTGTGCCATTCTTCCAATATTGCGCTACCCCGTCATTCTCGCCGCAGAGGTAAACATTCTTATCTTCCACAAAAATGGAGCGTACTACACTATTATTATCGCTCACCTGTGTTTCCTTGCCATTTACCCAGTATTTTGATATGTAATTTTCATCAACGCCAACATATAACATTCCGCCTACAAAAATATCGGGTACATAGGTGAAGTTTCCACCGGCAACGGTCTTTCCATTTGTGGTAACAGTAACTTCGCCTGTAGGACTTTCTAGAGCTGGAACATACACCATCAGTTGGGTAGATGAAGCGGAATGTACTGCAACAGCCTTACCGTTAATGGTAACAATGTTGTCGGCTGCATTGGCTGAAAAATTTTTTCCGTTAATGGTCAGTTGCTCATTGTAATGAATGACAGATGGCGAAATGGAAAGGGTAGAGGTAGTGTCTGGTGAATTTATATCCTTCTTCTTGCATGAAGAAAGGAGATAGACCAAAATTAACATGGCCCATATCACTGTAAGTTTTTTTGTGTTCATGTTAGATAAATTTATTTATGGTTTGCAATGATTATTTTGCTATACGCTTTATGGCCATCTTTATCTATTTGGACAAGCCTGATGTATAGCTTTTGATTTTCATTATTGATTAAACTGTCGATGTTTTTTTTGCAGGAGAATATCAAGAGACAACACCCTGTCATGGCCAAAAGAGCCAATGTTCTTAGTTGTTTTGGTCTCTTTATACCTATAATTATGCAAAGCGGAAGCCACGCTAGGCCGTGTATTGGAAGGTTTTTAGAAAAGCTGTATGGCAGAACTACGGATGAGTTTCCATTATTCGCTTTGGAAAAAATCTTGTCGCTAACCGAAGTAAAGGTTTTGCCATCAGTAGATGTTTCTATCAGATAGTAGTCATTATTGATTTCAGTAATTGATGTCCAATTTACAGTAAGGACATTATTTTTAATGGAGGCTTCAATATTACCAAAAGTGATAGGTAAAACACCTTCTGCCGCCAATTTTACCAGCCATGCATCCGGTACGGTGTTTCCAGATGGATTGGTGTGAAAGCCGGAAACACCACCGTCAGCCGACATGGTGAACCCCGTAATGAGATAGCTGCCATCTGCGTTTTGGATAATGCCCCTGAAATGATCGTGATCAGTTCCACCCAATGATTTTTGCCAAAGTAAACTACCGCTACTGTTCAGTTTCACAATCCATCCATCGGCATAGCCACCATCATCATTTCTTGTCAAATCACCGTCGGTAGAGTAGGTTTCACCAATGATCATATAGCCGCCGTCATTTGTTTGTACGGCGTCATATGCAAAATCATTTAAAGTGCCGCCCAGTGCCCTTGTCCATTCAATTTCAAAATTGCTGTTTAGTTTAACAATCCAAAAATCATTCTGGCCATGATGTCCGGTCACATTGCCGTCGTTTCGGGTAGTGGTGCTTCCCGCTACTATATAGCCACCATCCGAAGTCTGCCTGATCACATTGGGATTGTCATCTCCAAATCCACCGTAATCATTTTCCCATAGTAAAGTACCATTACTGCTAAGCTTTACTACTCTAAAATCAAGACCTCTAAGGGTACTGGCTTCGCCTGTGGCTACATAGCTTCCTTCTGTGGTTTGGCATAAAGATCTAATGATGTGTTGTTGCGTTGTGTAAATCCATTCTTGTATGCCAACGCTATTAAATTTAGTAAGATGGTAATCGCCGCCTACAAGGTAGCCGCCATCTGTAGTTTGCGTAACGGCATTCCCGGTGGTTCCTGCTCTTGCCTGCCATTGTATGGTGCCGTCAGAATCCATTTTCACCAACCAACCACCTGGTCCCGTCGTTACATCTCCATCTGAAGAGCTGGTTGTTCCAACCGCAATGTAACCGCCGTCGTTGGTTTGCTGTATGGCGTTGAAAAGTTCACCTGCAAAACCACCATATGCCTTTGTCCATTGCAAAATGCCGCCTGCCGAAAATTTCATTACCATACAGTCACTTTGCCAACCATGCAACCCTGAATTTAACAGGTCGCCATCGTTGGAATAGGTTATTCCCGCAATCACATAACCTCCATCGTTTGTTTTTGAAATACAGACGGCGGCATCGTAATTGGTTCCTCCAAGAGCACGGTTAAATAATATGTTTGGGGCCTGCGCCATGGCCAACTTGGTAAAAAAGGTGATGGACAATAGAATGAGTACTGCTCTTTTCATCATGAAACTCCTTTAGTTTTATATCACAAAGTTGAGACTTATGCTTAGGCTGGTCAATCGTCCGAAAGGATGATTTTTTGCTATAAATAAAAAATCATCCTTTTGGATGATAGGTAGATAGCTAGATATTCTGTTATCTTTAGCATAGAAATTTACGGGTAGTATGTTAAAAAAAAACTCGATAATATTGACAGGATGCGCTATGGCCATAACGGTATTTGCGCTATTGCTATGGTCCAATATTGGCATTGCTCAAACAAGGAAGCTGGATAGTTTACGCGATGAAATCAATCGGTATGGTAAGCGGGATACTGTTCGCGTTGAAAAGATAATGGCATATGTAGTAGCGTCGGCCAATGAGAATACCAGTTTGTTACTGCCTTACCTGAAAGAGATGATCTCGATAAGTAAAGAACTGCGTTTTAAAAATGGCCTACAGTCTGGGTTTGTTACGGCACAATTATATTATTCGGATAGGGGCGATTTTGAACAGGCAATGCGTTATGCAGATTCTGCTTTTGCATCGTTGAAAACAGACACGGGAAAAAAGGTGAATATTAAAAAGGCCTATCTTCATCATAACGTGGGTGGAGATTACTTAAAAATGGGAGATTATGTTAAATCGCTTTCCCACTATACCCAAGCAGCAGCCTTATTGGAACGATACCAGCCCGAAACCTTATCCAGCATTTACAGTGGAATAGCATTGGTCTATGAAAAGATGCTGCAGCCGAAAAAAGCTATCGAATATGATAAGAAAGCCATTGCATTTGCCGAAAAGTATGGTAACAAAAATGCCATCGCCAAAAGGCGGCTTAACTATATCTTGAAACTGAGCAACATGGGAGAGTTTAACGAGGTGAAAAGGGAGCTTGATCAGATTGAGCCTTTGATCAGGGAAGTAGACGCTTCATTTACATGGTTTATTTTTTATCAGAGCAGGGGGTATCTGTTATTGCATCAAAAGAAATACGAAGGAGCTATATCAAGTTTCACTAAGGCAAAGGAATATGCCAAAGCAAGTGACGATAAATACCAGTACCTAACTATTCTTGACCCTCTATGTAAGATACTTATAGAAACAGGACGCTTAGATGAGGCAAAACTCTACATAGATACGCTGCTGATAAAAGGTGACGTATACCAAATGAAATTTGCGAGATTGTATGGTTATTCAAACGGTGCTGAGCTATATGCCAAAAAAGGTGATTACAAAATGGCTAATGAATACCTACTGCATAAAATGAATCTCGCCGACAGTATTTCTTCGGAAGAAACAAAAGAGAAGATTGCCATGATGGAGGCAAGATTTAAGGTGCAGGGTAAGGATAATGAGATTAAGATGTTACAGGACGACAAAAAAATTCAACAGCTTTCTATGCGACAGAAAAATACGCTCAATATCATATTGATAGGCGGTTCTATCGCTTTGCTCATCATACTATCGCTTTCTTATCGTAATTATCGCAGTAAACAAAAACTACAGCAGCAACGCATCATGGAGCTGGAAACCGAAAAGCAATTGGCTGCTACCGAAGCAGTACTAAAAGGAGAAGAGCAGGAACGTGCTCGCCTTGCCAAAGATTTGCATGACGGTTTAGGTGGTATGTTGAGCGGTATTAAACATTCTTTTACCAATATGAAGGAAAATCTAATCATGACGCCCGATAATGCTCGGGCATTCGAAAGGGGAATCGACCTGCTTGATGGCAGCATTAAGGAGATGAGGCGGGTAGCGCACAACATGATGCCCGAGATTTTGATGCAATTTGGACTGGATACCGCACTAAGGGAATTCTGCATTGCATTAGATCGCAACGGTCCATTAGAAGTGACTTACCAATCGATGGATATGGATACGGTTACGCTGCCACAAAGCATTTCTGTAACCGCATACCGAGTAGTACAGGAA
The DNA here is from genome assembly GCF_039594775.1 of Pedobacter sp. Lineage (GTDB taxonomy): Bacteria > Bacteroidota > Bacteroidia > Sphingobacteriales > Sphingobacteriaceae > Pedobacter. Next base: position 33,483 of record NZ_JBCNMT010000008.1, read on the forward strand.
CTGGCAAACAATGCTCTTAAACACTCGAACGCTAAAAACTTATTGGTGCAAGTAAATGCTTCAGCAGAAGAAAAGCTGTTACATCTCACTGTTGAAGATGATGGTAAAGGTTTTGAACCTATGGCACTTGAACAATCAACAGGACTGGGTTGGAAAAGCATCCATAACCGAATAGAGCTAATCAAAGGTCGGTTAGACGTTAATTCTGCTCTCGGCAAAGGCACATCTGTTTTAATTGAAATACCACTCACATGACTAAGAAGGTTTTTATTGTTGATGATCATCTAATGGTGATTGAAGGCATCCGCTCGCTGTTGCAGAATGAAGAAAATATGCAATGGATGGGACATGCCATGACGGCAGCAGATTGCTTAGTTTTTTTGGAAACCCAACAACCCGAAGTACTACTGATGGACATTAACCTGCCCGATCAAAAAGGCACTGTACTTTGCAAACTGGTGAAGGAAAGATATCCCGAAATAAAGGTGCTTGGATTGAGTACCTATGACCAACAATCTGTAATCAACAACATGTTGAGCAATGGGGCATCTGGGTATTTGTTGAAGAATGCTTCTAAGGAGGAGTTATTGGATGCTATCGATACGGTAATTACAGGTGGCGAATACCTTTGTTTGGAAGCTGCGGGATCATTAAGATACCCACGAACGGAAAAGCCAATCATTACCAAGCGCGAGCTAGAAATACTACACTTAATTTGCAATGGACTTACCAACCCTGAGATTGCCGAAAAGCTTTTTATCAGCCTACCCACTGCAAACACTCATCGCAAAAGTTTATTGAAAAAATTTGAGGCCAAAAATGTTGCTTCATTGGTAAAGATGGCTATAGAAAATGGTTTGATATGAACAGTTTTAGCGATTAATGGCTTTTGTTTTTGCGGATCTATTGGCAAGGTAATATAAGAAATCGAAGGGCCATGGTAACTGAAAGGAAATTGAACACACTATTGGAGTTGTAGATAGTTGTAGCATCGGATATTTTTGGACAACTGATAAAGATAAAAAGTAGTGAATCTATAGAAGATTGGTGCTGATTATTATCATAATAGAAAAAAAAATGGAATGAACCATAAATAGCCGTCTCTCAAAAACAAAAAAATCCCTGTCAAATTTGATGGGGATTTTTTGTTTTGTATCCGATTCCATAAAACATTATTGCTTGGTTACCAATAAAATTCCTGCGCCAACGTTTACTACTGATGTGGTAAAATCGCTATAGCTTTGAATCATCGAAAGAAATTCTTCCACCTCCTGATGGTGAGATATGATATTATCGACCACCAATAAGGCGCCTTTTTTAGCAAGTAAGTTCTTTAGATAAGGCCAATAGACTACATAATTTTTCCGCTCGGCATCTAAAAAAATAAGGTCATAAATAGGTTGGGCCTCAGTTAAAAACTCGCCTGCATCAGCAGTAATAAGTTCCACATTTTCAGTTAACTGGAAATTGGCAAGATGAGCTTTGGCTTGTTGGGTTCTGCTTTCTTCAATTTCAATGGAAACAAGTTTGCCTTGCGAGCTTTTCAAGGCATCTGCAAACCATAAGGTCGAAAAGCCATTAGAGGTCCCCAATTCCAAGACGTTTTTACTTTGTTGTGCTTTGATCATGATGGAAATCAACTCGGCAGATTCGGGTTCTAGGTTTCTCCATTTTTCAAGCCTATTTTCTTTATGGGCATCTTCATCCTTAAACTGTTGGTAAAGCTGAAGAATTCTCTGTTTAAGTTTTTGTTCCATTTTTTACTTGGTTTGCTCGTTTTGAAATCCGCTATCTAAAATTCATCAAAAAAACATTACTGAAATAGAGACGAAGTTAATTTATAATTCATCTAATTATCAATTGGTGGATTGAGGTCTTGTAACACTTTGATTAGCTATTAAAAGATACGCAACTCTGCGTATTGCCGCCCAAAGCGTACTTTCCGAATTTTAAGCCTATCAATTGATAAATAATGATATGAAAACTTTAACTAGACAATCCATTATGAAGAGCCTATTCCTCGCAAGAGATTTTGGCCTCAAAACCATCTTAACGGTCTGTGTATTGACCGTTTTTTCCTGTAGTAAAAACAGCGCGCCTGCTGTAGAGGAAGAACCCAAAAAAGATACACCTAGTACAGGAAGCACTTCAGAGTTTGCCGTGGGCATTGGAAAAAACTTTTCGGCGGCAACATCGCTCAGTTTTACAGACGTTAATGCCGTAGCCGACTTTTATGCGGGTGAACATCCCATAGCCATTTATGCTACGCCAGCAGGTAAAGGGAGTGATATTGGCAAGGGAAAGCTGGTGCTGTCGCGAAGTGGAACCACCTTTAGCATGAAGTTGTTGAATGCAAAAGGTGAGGTATTGGCCCAAAATAATGTGGATATTACTGCTACCGGTGGTAGTAATTACAAGCAGTTTATCAGAGTATCGGGCACGCCCTCTAATACTACCATTACCACTTGGGCAAATACTTCCGATTTTAAACGCCAACAGATATTTGTGATTGCCGATGATAGCGGAGAGTTGTATGATGGCTTCACCTCCATAGAATTTTCAAATCAATACCGTTTTCGCAATAATGTGGAACATTTTGGCACCACACCACCAGCCGCTTTGGCCGCCTTAAAAGGCGTATGGGAAGGGGCTTCCCTGCAACCTACCTGCAATCCCAACACTGTTACGGTCACCATTGCGGAGGACGGCTCGATTAATTTTAAAGGTAAGGCCTCGATGACTTGTGCCGTTCAGGATGCCACTGTGAAATGGGATGGACAAGATGACTTTGTACGTCCAAATACTAAAGAATTTAACCAAGTGGATGTAGGTAGTCAAATTGCCATTGATTATGGCAGCACCATTCGGGATACCCAGAATAATAATAAAAGGGGAGGGGCGCTAATTGTAGTGCCTAAGCTTAAAGATCCTGTAAATCTTGTTGATGCGCAATATTATGCAGCCCCCAGCCATGTTGGGATGGTAATTGTACGCAAGCCAACAAAGAAATAACAATTTATCCTTAGGTTGGTGAAAATCACCAACCTAAAATAATATATCGCTCCTTTGCAAGAGGGGCGTTGTTGTTTTGTGCTGAAGAAGTTGTTGTTATTTCAAGCAATTCAGATGGAAACAGAAACAGAAAAGATGCTGTTTGCCACTACCTACCAAAGGTATTGGAGAAGGCTGTACAAAAAGATATTGGCGAAGGTAGGACAATTTGTAGGCCGGCCCGTAATAAGTACAAAGATGATGGAAACGCCCTCCGGAAACTTTCAGAACAAGGCATAAATATAATTATAGATTAATCATAGCCATTTATTGGCTCTCGCGATATTTACGGCACTTACCTTATTGTTTACCTGTAATTTGCGATAAATATGTTCAATATGCTTACGTACAGTGCCTTCACTAATGAACAAGCCATCGGCAATTTGTTTGTAGGCCAGCCCATCTTTTAATGCGGTTAATATCTCCATTTCACGAGCAGACAGGTTTGCGGTGCTTGCTGAAATTTGCTCTGCCGGATTTTGCGAGCGGTGTTTGATATGGTTGAGTGTTTTTAAGGCGATACCAGGCGACATGGCCGCTCCTCCGTGATGAATATCGAAAATAGATTTGCTAATGGTTTCTGGGCTTTCGTCCTTTAGCAGATAGCCAGAAGCTCCAGCAAGTATCGCATTGAAAATTTTATCGTCATCATCAAAAGTTGTCAATATTAATACTTTGGTATCAGGGTATTTTTCTTTTAAACCATGTGTAGCGGTAATGCCTTCCATTATAGGCATTTCAATGTCCATTAAAACTACATCTACCATTTGTTCTTGAAGTTTTTCTAGTAAATCAAGTCCGTTGATTGCCGTAAATACAATTTGAAGTATTGAGTTATTGCGTAGTTTCTTTAAGATAGACTGTAGTGCCAAAGGTTGGTCTTCGGCAATGGCTATTGAAATAGGGGACATTTCTTTCTGCATACTTACTGCGGTTCCTTTTGGGTTGATAAAACTCTTGTTTTTTTAAGTTAAATGCTATACGCATTATTGCGTATTTACTGTAAAATGAAAGTTCGCAGTAATTTTGGTTCCCTTACTGTGCGTACTTTCAATATTGAAACTACCTCCCAGTTCTTGCGTGTTCTGACGCATATTTTCCAACCCAAAACCTTGAGTAGTAGCAGAGGTTTCAAAGCCTTTACCATCATCACTGATACTTACTTCCATTTTTTCTGGGTCGGCAAAAAAATATATTTTAATGCTATTTGGCACGGCATGTTTTATGCTGTTGTTTACCGCTTCCTGAATGATGCGGAAAATCAATGTTGCTTGTTTTGAATTGAGGATCAGGCTTTCGTCGGCAATTTGGGTATCTATTTCAACTTTTTTTACTTTTCTATAGTATTCCCTCAATTTTACCAGCCATTCATCTAACCTTACCGATGGTTTATTGATGAGCCAAACCGTTCTTCTCAATTCGGCAATGGTGTTGGTAACCAAATCCTTCACATTCTGCATCTCCGCAGGTGTTGGTTCCGTTTCTGTGATGGAGGTTTGAATAAAAGTAAGATTGGCTCCAATGTTATCGTGTAAGTCTTTTGAAATACGCAAACGGTCATTTTGTAGTGTGTTTTTGGCTTCCAGTTGCAATAATTCTGATTGTAAGATGGCTTCCTGTTTGAGTTGTTGCTCTTTAGCTTTTTTTGTTCGGTATAGGAGCCAAAGGGTTGCTAAAGTGCATAGTACTAATAAAAGCGCAATGAGTAAGTAAAGGTTCCGTTGGCTAATGCCCAATTGCTGTATTTTGTTTTTTTGGGTAAGTAGTGCAATTTCCTGTTCCTTTTTTTCAGTTTCGTGTTTAACAGTAAGTTCGGCAATGGCTTCTTGGTTTTCGGCTTTGCGCAAGGAATCACGGAAAACAGTGTACGCTCGAAGATAGTGATAGGCTGAGTCGTTTTGGTTGAAATGGCTATATTGGTTGGCGAGCTCCTCCAGTGCTTCATAATGTTGCTTGTCGTTACCTATGGTAATGGCAATAGCCAGGGCCTTTTTCAAGTTGCCCACTGCTTCCTGTTTGTTTCCGATTTTTCCATAGGCCATTCCCAAGTAGCCGTAAGAATAAGCAATTTCCGAGTCTTCTTTTAGCCGTTCTCTAATCGAAATGGATTTTTTTAGATAGGCAATTGCGTTTTGAATTCCATTGTTTACTTCAATATAAGTAGCCCCAAGGTCATTGTAAGCGAAAGCTTCGCCGGTTTCATTGCCCAGTTCTTTGGCTATCTTAAGTGCTTGTTGGTGCGATTGGATGGCTTCTGTATATTTATGCTGGCGTTGGTATACAATGCCTTTATTGGTATAGGTGCGCTGTATGCGGGTACTATCATTGATAGCTCTGGCAAGTTCCAGTGTTCTTTCGTAATAAGTTAAGGCTTTATCGTACTCCTGCCTGCCCACATGCATAATACCTATTGAGGTGTTAAGTACTGCTTCTACTGATTTGTTGCCTAGTGCTTGGGCCATTGTTAAGCCTTTGTAAAAAACTTCCATCGCCTCTTTATCCCGCTTTTTTCGTCTAAAGTAGCTGCCCTTACAATATAATATCCACGCTAGTTCATTACTGGGTTTTACCGGAGAAATATAGGCCAATGCTTTTTGAGCATGTTGTTCCAATGCTTCCAAATTACCTTGACCATTGAAAACGAAGGCTAAAAGGATATGGCTCCTGGCCTTGCCCAGAGAATAATTTGCTTTTTCAGATAGGCGAAGTAAGGTGTCTGCAAGCTGATGGAAAAAGTTGTAGTCCCGGTAATAGTAATTAGAACCCCATTGGTAAAGACTATCTATTTTTTGTTTTTGCGACAGATTAGATTGAAGTACGTGATTAAGTTGTACTTTAAAATCCTGTGCAAACAATGAACTGTCCGCAAATAGCGGAAGCATCCATAGTAAAATGTATAGGACGGTGCGTTTCATCAAGAATGGCTTGGTTATACTAAAATAAAGAAATACAAAATCACTTTCATTGAAAATACGCAATTCATCGTATTGTGCCGAAAAGCGGGCTTGACGATCTTTACGGAAGCTCAAATCCTTTAAAGTCTTACCATTGTTACCGTTTGTAAAATCAATTATTTTAATAGGCTTATTGTTCCACGTTAACAGTGTTTGTGGTCAATTTAAGGAGGTATTTCCTCAGCCGCCCAGGGTAGAGGACCATCCCGCGTGGCAACAGCTCAATAATGCCAATCAAGCAGGAAGATGGGAAGAGTCCTTTAATCTTGCTATCGCTTTATCCGACAGGTATCCCGAAGCGGAGAGTCTATATTTTTACGCGGCTAATGCATTGTATCAAAATAAGCAATATCCCACAGCTTCTCAATATTATCAAACGGTAGTATCAATATATCCCTTTCAATCGGTTAACCTCACGGCTGCGGTAATGGGGGGCATGTATGCCAAGGAGCCTCAAGTGGTAAGTTATGCCCTGTACGTGCTTTCTTTTGTACCTATGAGTCAAGCAGAAAAGACGCAGGCCGATCAACAGCTGCAAAAGGTGTTGGATAATTTTGTTCCCTATGCTGATTATGCTAGCGTAACTGCTGCCTTGCAACAAGGACTTCAACAATACAGACAAGGTTATGCAGACCACATGGCTTTTCACGAGCAATATGTCAAAATACTGATGAACTTGGATTTGAGAAAAGGTACTTTCCCGAAAGAGGCATTTGCTCAACTTAAAACCAAAACGCATACAGGATACTACCCCGCAGTATTGTATAATTATTTGTTAGGTAAAATTGCTAAGTCCTGTTTAGCGGGTAACGAAAAAACGGAATCGATTTTTAAGGACCTTTTACCAGATTTTAATGCTTCACTTGCCGAAAGGCGTGGTAATCCATTGTCCAAGTATTTGCTGTACAGTCAAATGGAGCGCTACGCTGAAAATGTGAAAGATTACGAGTCTATCATTTCTGCATCTAAAATTATGTTGGCCGAATTGAATGCTATGGCTATTGTTCCAGCTTTGTCTTATAAGGTGTTGATCAACCTTACTGATGCTTTTTTGAAGAAGAAGGATATCAACCAGGCAAAGGAATACGGACAGGCATTGGCCACGGTGATTCCAAAAATAGTAGATCAGCAGCATAAAATGGATGCCTATAATATTGCCGCCGTGGCCATGAGCTATGTGGATAAAGCTAAAGCGATACAACTTTTTGATGAAGGGATTGCCTATGCGCAAAAAACGGGGGTGAGTAATTCGGATTTGGTACAAAATAAAGAAGGCTTTATCAATGGGAAAGTGACCGATTTGCTCAAGAATGATGAAAGTTCATTTATAGTAGCCGAAAACCAAGGCATTTTGTTTACCAACCAAGGGAAATATAAAGAAGCCATTCCCCATTTTATTCGTTCAAAAAAGATTTTGGAGAGCCAAATGGTGACAGCCTCACCAGAAAAGCAAAAAGGCTTGTTGGCAGATTATAGCAGGGTCTGTCATCTTTTGATAGGTTGTGTTGCCCATGTACAAGACGGTGTAGCTTTGCTACCAATCATTGAAGATATAAAAGGATATAGCCTTGCCGAAAGCACCTCAAAGAGCAGTAAGCGGGCCACATTAAAAGAAATACAGGCTGTATTGCAATCTGAGGAAGCATTGATCTATTATATTGATATTTCGGCCGAACTGTATGACGGTTATTACATCCCGCTATTGCTCACAAAGGAGAAAGTGCATTTTGGTTTTTCTTTTGCGAGAGATAGCTTCTTGCCCGAGATATATGCAGGTTTTAATACCGAAATTGGAAACATTGAGAAAGATTTGGCCCGAAAGGAATTTCGTAGTCCCGTTTACACCCAATACCAAACAAGAGAGCAGGCAAGGGGGCAGGATTTTAAACAAGGCGAAATGGGTTTGCTCATTGAACTTTACCGTCACAAGTTAAATCCTTCCACCGAAGAACTTCGAAATGGCACTTACAATCCGAACATTGCCAAAGGTATTGGGATGGCATTTTACAACATGCTACTTCAGATGTTCGAACCGCAGCTTGTAGGCAAGAAACATTTGATTTTTGCTTTGGATGGTGAACTCAATTATTTGCCTTTTGAAACCTTAATGACCACTGATAAACAGTATTTAGTGCAAAAATACGACATCAGCTACATTCCAAGTGGTACGGTTTTAACCAATCTTCGTCAACGTAAACAAAAGGCCTATGCTAAATCGGTATTAGCTTTTGGAGATGCTCGATATAGCGCAAGAACTGCAAAGGGCTATCCATTAAAATCGCAAACAGATGTAGAGCGTATTGAATTGAAAGTAAAAGAAGCCATTGCGGTTGACCAGAATCTTGACCAGGCATTTGCTTCTTTTAGCAAAACGGCTGCCAATTACTTAGAGGGCACTAAAAAGGAAGTGGAAATGATCAAAACCATCGTGCCTGATGCGGATATTTTCCTCAATGAAAAGATGACTGAAAATGAGTTTAAACGTTTGAATACTTCAGGAATGCTAAATCAATACCGTATTATCCATTTAGCGAGCCATGCGGGCGTAAATCCTTACGTTTTTGATCTCAGCGGAATCATGTTTTCTGTTTTTCCAGAACCTATAGGTGGCGAAGATGGAGAGCTGGTGGTGAGTGAAGTGGCCAAACTGAAAATGGCGCCCGAGCTGGTGATGTTAAGCGCCTGTCAAACAGGTTTAGGAAAGTTGGTGCCTGGCGATGGGGTAGCAGGTTTAAATCATGCTTTTCTAATGGCAGGTGCTAATGCTACCATTACTTCCTTATGGAATGTGAGCGATTATGCTACCTCGGTGTTGGTCTCTAAACTCTATCGGAAGGTTTTTCAAGAACGAAAAACCTTTGTAAAGGCACTTAATGAAGTGAAAAGAGAATTTATCACCAGTAGCGACTCAATGCTTAACCTAACCTTGGCATGGGCACCATTCATTTACACAGGAAAATAGAAAATCAAAACTGAACAATCATATTTAATAGAAGATGAAAACAACAATGAGTTTATTGGCGGCCTTGGCATTTACCCTATGCTTTAACAGAGCCGCGGCACAATGTCAGGGCGACTGCAACAATGGCTATGGTACTTTGGTGGCAGGCAAAACGACCACTACAGGGTTTTTCAAAAACGGGAAACTAGATGGTTTGGGCGATGTATATGGGGAAAATCTTTATTCTGGACAATGGAAAGAAGGAAAAAAGGATGGGTTTGGAGTGTATAAAGACGAAAGCAATATTAGTTATGGGATGTTTGTGAATGACTTGAAGCAAGGGCTGCACGTTACCCCGCTTGGCGATGGAAGCATTATCGCGAAGACTTTTGATAAAGGCGTACTGAAAGAAAAAAATGTGGTGCCAAAAGCCGCTGTGGCCAATTGCCCCTATGGGAATTGCCAAAATGGGATAGGTGTAAAGTTGGAAAGTTTGCCAGAAGGAAAAATGATGGTATATACTGGTAAATTTGTAAATGGCGCTTTGGAGGGACCTGGTTACGCCTTATATTCAGCGAGTCCAAATCGAATCTTTGCTACGTATAAAGCGGGCATTACCCATGGTTTTATGATCATCATGTATGGTAACGGAGGAGTTGAAATGGCCGAGATGCAACAAGGTAAAAAGCATGGAAGAGTAATCAATATTTTCCCTAATGGGAAATCGAAAGTAAATTACTACGAAAATGATGTGGCGGTAAAATAATTGAGATAACCGATAGAATGATTTCGATTCGGGTTCTGGGCAAAGTGGCTACAAATTTAAGATTGCAAACCGTCTGCTTTTTTAAACCAATGGGCCTAAGGAGAAGAAATGTTCCTTTAGCTATGTAGCAAAAAGATAGCCATTCCACTTTCACAATTCCAGTTTTCCTGAGCGAATATATTTCCCGCCACAATCATTAATGTTTATTTCATTTAATTTTGGGTTTCAAGTTCAAGTACCTTTTTAAACATTGGATCTTGATTTAAAAGAAATTCCTTTCCATAGATATTAGCTTTCGTAGTAGTACGTAAGTGTAGGTGTTCAATAGTGTATGGAACAGGGTATTCCACATGGTTCTGAAAAATATCACTTACGGTTTTAATGTTTGTCAAATCGATTTGTGGCTCTACCCTGAAAATCAATTTGCTGTAAGGGAGCATCATCACAATAGGATTGGTTTGAAGTCCACCGAATAGGTCAGGCGTCTGTCCAATGCTTATCAATTGCTCACTATTATTCGCTAAACTTGATAGGTTGCTCGCAGAAGAGTAAATATATCTGTCCTGTAGTATATAAATTTTTCCAGTGAAAGGAAGTTTAACCTTCTCGGGAACCACAAAACTGTAGGATTGCTTGATATAATACATTTCTATGCCTTTCAAGGTTGGATTATCGACTTTGAATGTGTGAGATTGTCTTCTTTCAACAGAGTCTCGATTTATCTTAAAATATTCTTGATTGTAGGGACTAAAATTTCTTCCAACTACAATATTTAGTTTTAAGGTGTCCTGAACAACTGATTTTAAAAACCTACTGTAGGTATTATCACTTCCGCCACCATTACCCCTAATGTCAATTACAATAGAATTGACTTTGTTTTTTAAAATAATTGCTTCCAATTTTTGTTTTACAGAATCTCCCAATTCTTCTTTCATCATTGGAACTTTAGCATAGAAGATACCTTTTTCTTTAAAGTAGTGAGTGATTAGAGTGTCATTGTTGTTGTTGTATCCGTATTTCCAATTCTTTTCCTGCAAAATTGATAGGCTATCCTTTTTAGCTATATCCAGATGATATTTGTTGTTTCCCTTATCAAGGAAAACCAGTTTTAAAACTCCGTTTCTATAGTTTTCCGGATGTGCGTAAAAAGTCTCTTCGTAAGTCCTATTATTTGTTCTGTCCCAACGCAAAGGCGAGACCAGTTCTGTAAGGCCAGCTACATATCTGTGTATTTCAATTCCATTGCAACTTATTAATTTCATGGATGCAGGATAACTGATTTCCTTGTATTTGAAAGGTAACAGGTTATAGTATTCTCCAGATGTATAAATTAGATTTAGGTCTAGCTTGGTGTAATTTGCATTTTTGAAGTAATCAGCATACTGGTAGCTATTTTTCGTAGCTGAACTATCTATGTTTTTAACAGATCCGGATGGAATCCAGTATTTTATCAAATTGTCAAGTGAACTTTTCCCTAGTCGACTGGTGTGCCCATCTTGTGCTACGTTGATTGTTTTTTGAATTATTTGAAGAAATTCGTCTGTCGTGGTCTTCTTGTTGATCTGACTTCGCAGATGTTTAGCTTGTTTCTCGAAATCAATTCCTCTAACTTCTTTGTTGTAATATATAATTGGACTTGTTTGCCTGATATATGACACTAGTGAATCATGATCTTCCAGCATTTGGGCATAAGATAATTTTGGAAGATTTTCGGGATTACGTGATTGGTGTTTTGAGGTTGAACAGGCAATAAAAAGACAAACCGTGATTATTAAAAGATACTGCTTCATTTTTTACTTTCTTTTGAACGCAAAATAAAGTAATGCAGAAACTCAAAAATTGTAAAAATCGTTCAATCTATTTTTTATTGTAGATCCAGGTTAGATCGTTTTGTTGTATAGAAATCTTATCGAATAATTGTTTCGGCGAATAACCTGAAAATAATTTGAAGTCGTGGATGAGATGAGCCTGGTCGTAGTATTGATTTTTATAGGCGATTTTTGTTAAGGAATGTGGCTCATGTAAAATTTCATTTAATACATTTCTGAAACGTATTGTTTTGAGATAGGCTTTAGGGCTTTGGCCCAGATTGTTCATGAATAACCGGTACAAAGTCGGGATGCTTATTTCAAGCATTTTGGCAAGTACTTCAACAGTCATATTGACACTGTTGTATTTAGAAATGTAAACTAACGCTTCTTTCAGTTTATAAGGGATTTCAAATCTCAAATTGCTTAACAATATATGTTCAATTAATTCAGCTCGTTTTGAAAAGCTGTTTTCTTCAAATATTTTTTCTAAAACGCTGGAGTCAGCTCCTGAAAAAATATCGAGAACATTATTTGATACCATTAAATCATTATATTTTTCACAAGTAAAAGCTCGCAAGGCCGAGGGATGGAAAACGATGCATATTTGGTCAAGACGAGAATTAATGTTCACGTTGAAAGACATCTTGTGAAATCCATAAAATCTACTCGTAAAATTTGTATTTCCTTGATTTATGATACAGCTATTGTTGCTGTCAATATATTCAACGTGATTTTCCTTGTAAATAGCAAGGCATAGATTATTATTGGGAAATGTGGTATAATTCAAAAAATCACTATCTGTTTTTTTAAAAAATAAGAAGTATTGAATATATTTTCTTAAAATTTCTGTTCTAGGTTTGATAATGACTGATTTCATTCTGCGGTCTTAAAATATTTACACTTATCAGTTTATTCTAAGATTTTTAAGGTAGCAAAAATACGAATTTGATATTATTATTGTAGATTTCGTCAAAAGTAACCCTCATCTTTCGTTCTAAGCTGGCTGTCCAGCCCGTTGTTCAGCTTTTGCAAATCCTTTCCATGGATAATACGATATTCATAATCTGGGATCTACGAAATTTCAAGTAGCTAACCTTTTCAAAACCTTTTTGCCACGCAAAAGACTACATCTTCACCAGCAATACGCGAAATTATGAACGATAATCCAACTATCAGAGCAGGTAATAATCTTTGATTTTAAGCAAGTTTAAGGATGGATTAACGAATATAAAAACTATTCATTACTTGAAATTTTGTTGTATAATATGAGACGTATTCAACATCATTCCGCACAGTTTAACTTAATACTTAGGCAAACTATTGACAAGGCCCTAAATTGGGTAGGTCAAGCAAAGAAACTTACCGAAAAATAAACAACCAAAATCAAACTTATAAAAGGGATTGGCGTTTTGCTAATGGAAGGTAATACTGTTATAAATTTTTCTGAAAAGCATCATTTAATCCATCCAACAAGCACAAGAAGAGGAGATAAATCACAACCAGGTACACTTGAACACGTTTTTGCCATTGAGGAAGATTCAGAAGGCAATATTTGGTTTGGAGATCGAGATACGGGAGCTTGGAAATATGACGGCAAAAAGTTGGTCAACTACCAGATTGACCCAAAATTGAACGCTCAAATGATTTGGAGTATTTATGAAGACCAGAACAAAAACTTGCTTTTTGGAATGGCGGGAGGTGGTGTTTATAAATTCAATGGTAAAACATTGGATAAACAATTTTAAAGATATGAGCCTACAACAGCAGTTTGGCAATTTGATTGAGTCCCTTTTTTTAAAGTTTGCTATGGTAGCTAAAAATAGTTTAGAGCTTAATTCGCAGTTTGTGTTCGTTTTATAGCTTAGAAAATGTTAATTTTTGCGATATGAAGATGCTATTATTATTCTGTGCGCTAATTACCTCCAGCGCTATTGCGCAACAACCGACCAATCAAACCGATCTTGTCAAAACTTCGGAACAATATTTTAACGAAAAAATGGTATCTGACCATATCGTCGGACTGAGTGCTGCAATCATATTAGACGGTAAGGTAATCTGGAAACAGGGGTTCGGTTATGCCGACAGGGAAAACAAAATTGCGATGACGCCGCAAACGGTGGTCAATATCGGTTCCGTCACCAAAACCTTTACCGCATTGGCCCTAATGCAGCTGTACGAACAGGGGAAGCTTGATGTCAATAAACCGTTAAAAACCTACCTGCCCCAGTTTAACCCGATGGCAGGGCCGGGCATCAACCCCGACAAGATCACGGTGAAAGCGGTAATGACCCATACCTCGGGCATCCAATCAGACATCTGGAAAAATTCGGACCTGGAAAGCGGAAAATATACCGATATTCCTGGCTTTGTTAACCAGACCTATTTGTTATACCCGGCCGGCATGGTAGGGCTTTATTCAAATGCGGGTTATAACCTTCTGGGTAATGTCATTAAGGCCGTCAGCAAAGAGGACTACGCTGATTATATTCACCGCCATATCCTTGATCCATTAACGATGTCGCACAGCGGGTTCGCCATGGACAGCTTGCGGAATCGGAGCAATATATATGCATACGGGCAGAAATTCAAGGCGTTTGAACTCCGTGATATCGCTTCTGGTGGTATCTACGCGGACTTGAATGACTTTGCCAAATACGCAACAGGCTTGCTGAAGGCTTATCGGGGCGAAACCAATTCTTTAATTAAAGCGAGCACCCTTCATCAGATGTTCAGTCTCCAGAATGCCTCGGTCCCGATAGAAACCAACAAAAAAGGCCTGGGTTGGTTTATGTTCAAAAACGACTCTACCTTTGCCGTTTACCATGCAGGCAGTGCCGGTTTTGCCCATGCCAAATTGCTGCTCTTTCCCGAAAAGAATGCTGCTGTTGTCGTGATGACCAATACAGCCGAGGGCGGACAGGCAGCAGAAGATTTCTGCTTTAAACTACTGCCCAGGTTCGGGCTGCGTATTTCTGATCTATTTCCCGCTCCTGTAACAGGTTCAGTCAATGACACTTCTCCTATTGTTCAGCTATCGCCAGCAGAGCTAAAGAAACACGTGGGCAGCTATGCCAAGGCAACGTCTTATGCGACCATTTCCGTAGCAGATAAATACCTTAGGATGCGTGAGAACGATAATATAACGATCTTAAAGCCGCTCAGCGCAAATCAATATGCGCCTTATGAGATCATCGGCAATGATACGCTGATGAAAAAAGGTGGACAGCGCTTTTTCTTTACCAACATCAAGGGGTATCATTATCTGATCCAGCGCAGGGGCGAAAGGGAGTATAACTGGGGTTATCAAATGAAACCAGTTGATGTCAGTCATTGGCAGAAGCGGACAGGATTATATCATCAATACGGTTACCAAATGCTGATCGGCGACAGCAAGTTTAAAAGCATCGAACTTTATATTACCCCTGATCGTGTACTGATGTGCCGGCTCAAGACGATGGGCAGTACCAATGAAATCCCTTTAGATGTTATCGACGATAACCATGCGCTTTCTTCGGGGGTTAATGCTGGATTTGGAGGTTTTACGGTTACCTTTAAGACAAAAAAAGGGGAGCAGTTGGTAGATTTTGCCGGTATCATGTTCCGAAAATAACATGAGCGTTTGGCAAACTGCATCTTTGTGGATGGTGTCCCGTGTTAATTATGGAGTGCAATAACATTCATAAAATGGAAGAAATGAAAAAGCAAAGCGAACTTGTATTTCCGCAAGGTGAAAAAATAACCAATGCGAATTTTACGGGAACCACCTATCTATAAATGGCGATTGATGCAGATAGCCTTAATTCTATTTCCGTTTTGAACCGGGAGCGAGAAACAAATGGCATAGCATCCCACAGGACAAATATTATTGGCATTGATGGGTAGGGTATGACCAGGAAAAGGCAAATCTAAATAGATACTCAAAAAAGGGATACGATAAAATGTCCACCCGATATTCCGCACCGGCATGGAGCAAGTGTAGATAGCCATTTTGTCCAAGTGGCCATCACTGGGCAGAAAAATGGAGAAACGATTTGGCTGAATGAAGAATATCGCCTGTAGCATTATGCTAATAGCATCAATTACAAATGGAATGCTCCTAAAACAAAAAATCCCATCATTTGATGAGGATTTTTTTGTGGAGCTGAAGGGAGTCGAACCCTTGTCCAGTTGTGTGATAAATTATGCTTTCTACGTGCTTATTTTCCACTTGGTTTTCGAGATGCGTCGGGCTGGAAACCGACCTTGACAACATCCTTAGATACTTTATTTAACCTCTGTATCGTACCCTACAAAGGCTAGCATGGTTATTTCGATGCCTCTGATGCTAACCTAACTATGCGGCAGTTAGCGAGACAAAAGCTTGCGTAATTCTAAATTAGGCAGCTAAGGCGTAGTTATTTTCGCCAATTATTGTTTTGAACGTTCTCTTTAAAGTGCTCACCGTACAACGCACTGCATGCTTACATACTTAGCGCCACCCTGTCAAATCCAGGAACAGCCCCTTTTTAGTAGTTAGTAACTAGTGATTAGTGTTTAGTAATCGCTGCTACTAGGTTACAAATGTACGAATAAAATGTGAAAAATAGGAGCTAGGAATTAGTAATCAGTAATCACGAATTAGTTATTTTCACTAACCACTAGCTCCTAGTAACTATCCCAACTTTCTTCCGGTGTTGATGACATTCACACCATTAAAACGGGTAGTAGGACTCCCATGTGATACTGCGCTGGATTGGCTAGGCTGGCCCTTGCCATCAGAAAAGGTACCGCCCAAACGGTAGTCGCTTTGATCGCAGCGTTGTACACAGGAGTTCCAAAACTCTTGAGTATTGGCTTGGTAGGCCGCATCCTTAAACATGCCCACAATTTTTCCATCCTTAATTTCGTAGGCCAATTGCGCACTAAATTGGAAATTGTAGCGCTGCTGGTCAATAGAGTAGGAGTTCCTGCCAAACATGTAGATACCTTTCTCTACGTTTTTCACCATATCGGCAGCCGAAAGTGGCGCTTTGCCTGCTTGTAGGGATACGTTTGGCATTCTTTGGAATTGGATGCTGTCCCAGTTATCGGCATAGCAACAGCCCTGCGATGCTTTAAGCCCTAATATATGCGCCTGATCTCGGATGGTTTGATAGTTCACCAAAATACCATCTTTGATGATGTCCCATTGGCCACATTTTACCCCTTCGTCGTCATAGCCCACGGCACCTAAAGATCCGGTTTCCAGTTTATCGGCTACAATGTTTACTTCCTTACTGCCAAAGTTGAATTTTTTGCTTTCCCACTTATCTAAGGTAAGGAAACTGGTACCTGCATAATTAGCTTCATAACCCAGCACGCGGTCTAGCTCGGTAGGGTGTCCCACTGATTCGTGGATGGTCAGGAAAAGATGCGAAGGGTCTAATACCAAGTCATATTTGCCAGGGGCAATAGGCTTGGCCTTGAGCTTTTCGTCTACATGTACAGCCGCTTCCCGTACATCTTCCAGCATGTCGTAACGTTTTTTGTATAGGGTTACGGGGCCACCTTTGATTTTTTCGCTGTCTAGCGGTTGCATGTACTCGAAGCCCATGCCCATGGGAGCGCTTAGGGCATTGCGGGTTTCAAACTTTCCTGCCGAAGCATCTATTTTGGTGAGCGTAAAGGTAGGCCAAATGCGGTGAATGTCCTGATCAATATAAGAACCATCTGTAGAAGCAAAATACTTTTGTTCGTTCACCATAAACAGGTTGCTGTTGATGTATTTTGCACCTCCCTTGAGGGCTTCGTTATTTACATTGAGCAATAATTCGACCTTGTCTGCAATAGGTACTTCAAAGGCATTGGTTTGGATAGGTGTTTTCCATGATACCTGCCCATAGCCTTTTTGCAGGGCCAGTTGTACGGGCTCATCCATCAGTTTAGCATTACCTTTGGCGATGGCTGCCGCCATTTTTGCTGCTTTGGCAATACTATCGTTATCGAGGTTATTGGTTGCGGCAAAGCCCCATGCGCCGTTGGCAAGTACCCTGATGCCCATACCATATGATTCGGTGTTGGCAATATTGTCTACCCTTTTTTCGCGAGTGGCAATCACTTGGTTCAAATAACGACCAATGCGTACATCGGCATAGCTGGCACCATTTGCCTTGGCGGCATTTAGGGCAACATCGGCTAATTTCTTTTTGATGGCCACATCAATAGGGGTAAGGGCTTCTTCTACAGAAATCATCCTGCCAAAAACAGGAACACTATCTAACATAGAAGCGCCTGCGCTAATGCCTGTTAGGTATAAAAAGTCTCTTCTTTTCAATGGTTTTGGATTTAGGAGGTAAAAAAGATGGCGCCATCAATTAGGCGCCATCTCTTATTTTTATATCGCGTCAGATAATGACGAGAAGGTAAAGTCTCTGATCTTCATTGGTGGGATTAATCCGCTACCTGTACGTACAGGTTTGCCTAGTGCTTCCACATTGTTCAACATGATTACCGGGCTTTCGTTGAACCTGAAGTTTTTGATCGGGAATTTGATCTCTCCATTTTCGATATAGAAAGTACCATCGCGGGTAAGTCCTGTAAGTAATAGGGTTTGAGGGTCTACCATACGGATATACCAGAAACGGGTTACCAAAATACCTTTTTCTGTACTCTTAATCAGGTCTTCCAACGATTGGTTTCCGCCTTCCATTACCAAACTACGGCTAAAAGGTAGGGGTTGTACGTTCTTTTGGGCAGCCCAATATCTAGAGTAAGATAGGTTTTTAACCACGCCGTTTTGTACCCATTGTGTTCTGGTGACTGGCAAACCATCGCCACTCCAGGTAGAACCTGGTACTTCAGGGTTAAGTGGGTCTGAATAGATATTCACATTTTCAGAGAACAACTGCTCACCTAAGCGTGTACCGCCACCTTTTTTGCTCATAAAGCTACGACCTTCGTCCGCGCTACGGGCATCAAAACCTCTGAACATGTTGCCCAGCATATCACTGGCCGCCAAAGGTTCTAAGATCACGGTATATTTTCCTGGCTCAATGGCTTTGGCACCCGCAGAACCATTGGCCTTGCTGGCAGAAATCTTGCTGAGGGCAAGGGTATCCATTTTGCTCAAATTGTTAAAGTCTTGCTCCACATAGCCCGAGCCTGTACCTTGCTTGTTACGAATGGTCACTGAAAAGGAAACATTGGTGCTTTTGTTGTAGGCAAATAAACCTTTTGAATTCATAATGGAATTGAAGCGGGTGCTGTTTTCAAGGAATCCAGCTGCTTCTAAACCTCCGGCTTTAGATACGCTAAGGCTCTTGGCAACCATTTCGGCCCTTGTTTCGGGTGTCATGGCGGCGGTATTGGCGTTAAAGGTTAACGACTCCGCAAAGGTTTGGGGCCCCAAAGGAGGCATGTATTCTGGATTTTCTGGGGCAAGCATCGCCAATTCTTCGGCTCTTTTTACCACCTTTTGTAGGGATGCATCATCAAACTCGTTAATGGTAGCGGTACCGGTTTTTTTGCCAAAGGTGGCACTTACCCCTAAACTCATTACGTCTATTTGACCTGCGGTTGAAACGGCATTTCTTGCATAGCGGATATTACCACCATCAGAGCCATTTAAACTTACTTCGCAAGCATCGGCCTTGGCATAGCTAAGTACCTTTTTTAAAATTGCTTGTGCTTCTTCTTTACTTAATATGGCCATAGTTATATTTTTCTTGCTGTATTAATTACATTAACTCCATTAAAACGGGTGGTGGCGCTACCGTGCGAAACGGCACTGCTTTGAGAAGGTTGTCCTTTTCCATCGTTGAATGATCCACCTAAACGATAATCGCTTTGATCGCAGATATCGGAGCATGAGTTCCAAAACTCTTGGGTATTGGCTTGGTAAGCCACATCATTTAACATGCCCACAATTTTTCCATTCTTGATTTCGTAGAAAATCTGCCCACCAAATTGGAAGTTGTAGCGTTGTTGGTCAATAGAGAAACTGCCATCACCAATAATGTAGATACCTTTTTCCACGTTTTTGATCATGTCATCAACGCTTAGTTTTTCTTTGCCAGCCTGTAAGGATACGTTTGGCATTCTTTGGAACTGTACATCGTCCCAGCCTTGCGCATAGCAGCAGCCTTGTGATTCGTTAAGACCAATGATATGGGCTTGATCTCTAATGGCTTGGTAATTTACCAGTACACCATCTTTAATGAGATCCCATTTTTTACATTTTACCCCTTCGTCATCATAGCCTACAGCTCCCAATGAACCTACTTGCGTTTTGTCTGCAAATAAATTCACCTTATTGCTGCCAAACTTGAAGTTTTTAGATTGCCATTTGTCGAGGGTAAGGAAACTAGTTCCCGCATAATTGGCTTCGTAACCTAATACACGGTCTAGCTCGGTAGGGTGACCTACGGATTCGTGGATGGTTAACCATAAATGTGAAGGGTCTAACACCAAGTCGTATTTACCAGGCTCTACTGATTTAGCGGTTACTTTTTCAGAAGCTACCTTGGCCGCTGATTTTACGTCTTCCAACATATCGTAACGACCTTTGTAACGGGTCACAATACCTGCAACCTTATCTTCTGGGCGTGCATTCATGTACTCGTAGCCCATACCCATTGGTGAACTAAGGGCATTACGTGTTTTAAACTGACCAGAAGCCCTATCAATACGGGTAACATTAAAAGTTGGATAGATACGGTGAATATCTTGGTCAATATATGAACCGTCGGTAGAAGCGAAATATTTTTGCTCGTTTACGGCAAAGATGGCCGAATTCACAAAACTTGCACCATTTTGCATGGCAATGTCGTTAACATTTAGCAACAGATCTACCTTTTCTTTTACGGGAACCTCAAAGGCGTTGATTTCAATTGGGGTTTTCCAGCTTACTTCACCATAGCCTTTTTGAGGGGCCAGCTGAACAGGTTCGCCCTGTATCTTGGCATTAGCCTTGGCCACGGCAACAGCCTGCTCGGCAGCTTTAGCAATGCCTTCTTTGGTCACTTTATTGGTAGCTGCGAAGCCCCAACAGCCATTTACGATCACGCGGATACCTACTCCATAGGATTCGGTATTGGCAACGCCCTGCACTCTTTTTTCGCGAGTGGCCACAAACTGGTTCAAATACCTGCCGATGCGTACATCGGCGTACGAAGCACCTTTTGATTTGGCAGCATTAAGTGCCACATCGGCCAGTTCTTTTTTAATTTTTGGATCTACTCGGACCAGTGCCTGCTCGGGATCTATCGGCATGGCGTAAGCTGATAAATCGGGGAGTACTAAGGCACCCATTCCCATTCCGGATAGATAAAGGAAATCTTTTCTTTTCAAAGTGGTTCGGTTTAGGTGATTAATAACACAAATTAGTCAAATGGATAAACACTTGCCCTATTTCAATTATAACAATTTAGTTTCAATGCTAATTTCTGCTGTAAATGCGGCTTTCGAACCAAAGAAAACCTGCCGCAAAAACAAAAGCAATAAAAAACCACCACCTAGAAATTGCTTTGTGAAGGATCACGGTAGCTTCTGTTAAATTATTTGCAGACGAATGGGATAGCACATAAGCTCTATTATGATCCATACGTTGGTTAGCGATAAGCGCTCGCCAGTTTTCTTTTCCAAATACAAAGAAATTATGTTTTTGACCGTCTATATTCAAGGTATGCCAGCCAGGGTTTAATGGCCAGTACTGTAATTGCCAATGATTGCTAAATAGCATATTTTGTTTGCTGCTCAGGATTTGTTGGTCGTTCTTAATTACTGGCATTGTTGAACCGGGAGTGGCCAAGCTAAAATTGAGCTTGTTCATTTCCATAGGAATGTAACTCGCTGTTTGGAGCAGATATGTTGGTTCGGCAGTGCGTGCCGCGGCTTCAATGAGCGTTGTCCAATACAAGGTATAATCATGTTGATGTCCCATTAAGCTCCATTGGTAGCTATTGGGCAGGGAGCTTGCTACCACTTTTCCTTTGCCATATAATTTTTGCACGGCAACGGCTAATTGCCCATCAGTTACAAGCGGCTGTTGATCTACGTTGTTCCCCATTAAAAAAGGTACCTGCTCTGGTAATGTAGAAAGCTTTACTTGTTGCGCTGTCAATAGCAGAGGATTGATTTTTTCCTGTTTTTTGCTGGCAGTTAAATTTAGGTTTTTGATCCAAGGTTCGGTAGTGTTGGGCTCTTGTGCTAAAATAACTAAACCCAAGCCTTGTGCTACCGCTTGTTTAATGGCCTGCTTTTCTGGATCTGTTATATTTTCAAACTCCTGTTGATCTAATAATAATAAATCCTCTTTTTGAAGTAATTGTGTACTGAGTCGATTAAGATCAATGTTACTTCTGTTAAGGAATTCGAGACTGTATTTATCCTTACTAATCCGATTTCTCAGGGCCAAGGCATATTGGTTTTCGTACAGCCATCTTTTCAGGAAGTTGTATTCAAAGCCCGGAGAAGAGCCCAATACAACTATTTTTAACGGTTTCTTGCCTAGGGTTTGTACAGGGACGAGTTCTTGGCTAAGGGTATCTTTATCTTGTAGGGCTACCAATTGTAAAACCGCCTGACCTTTTTGCTTGATCTGGTGCTTGAGCGAGAATTTAACGGTGGTATTCGCTGAGATATTGGTGGAGTCTAATGTTTTTCCAAATCCGGTCAATTTAAGAATTGATGTTTTTGAGGAGGCATTATGATACTGGCCTTGTACCACCAAGGTTTCACCCTCCTTGAGTTCGTCCTTCCAATGGCATGCGGTAACACCATTGGGTTTTGCTGTTGGATGAAATTCAAGTGGCAGCGCATTTATTTTTTTTAATTCTTCATCAGTTAAGCCATGACCATATACGGCTATTTTCTTGATTTCGGGATGTGCCGCTAAATGGTAGGCCAAATCGGGAATAAAGTTGGCCTTTCGCTTTAATAGCGGAGCCAAGGTTTGGTTAAGGAAATACTTCTGATGTGGTATTTTTTCCAAACTGTCGGGATGGTAACCATCACTTATAATGGCTAACTGTGCATTTTGCTGTTTGGCTTGATATTTAACGGTGATAGGGATAACCATTAAAGCTAAGGCAATGCTGGCTAAAGCACTGGCAATTAGCCTAGCGGCGAGCCAATGTTTGTTTGTTCTTGTAATTTCCTGATAAGCCATTAGGCAGAGCAATAGGAAACAGGCAATCCATATATATAGGTTAAACTCCATTGCTATCCTTAGTTTCTAAGATGGTTAAAATAACGATCACTGAGTTTCTTTGCTGTGCCGCCAATTTCAGGTTGAGGATTTGCAGGTTGTGTACCAATTAACTGATAAATGGCTTTGGAAAGCTGCTCAAGATCTTTTGCTTGAGGATTTTTAGCAGCAATCAAGTTACGCAAGCTTTTAAGGGCACCCAAATAACTCTCAGGATGGCTTGCCGCAGCCACAATGATTTGCCTTTCTGTGTTTTGAAGTAGGGCTTTGTCATTAGTTGTAAAAGCTTTTCCATCTCTATGTAGGTTTAATAAAGACAATAGCGTGCGAAGTTCTTCATGGCTACGGTCGTTATTTTCAAACTGTGCATTTGATCGAGGCGATACAATTTTGTCCAATTCGCCGGTTAACCTTTTTTCGTTTTTTAGCGTTGCCGTTTTAATAGTGGTTTTAGCAACGTATGCCCTTGATTTTTGCTGTAAATCTTTCAGCAAGCGTAAAGCTTTATACTCGAAGGGTAGTGCTTCTTGGGGTTTGTAGGTCCTCAATTGAAGTTCAGATTTCCACATTTCATTAAGTACTGCTTTTAATTGTGCTTTAATGGCAGGTTCAAAAAAAGTAGCGTCTTCGGCAATGTCGTGCTTGTGGGCATAACGGTCCATAATGGCTTGTACATCGCCAAATTTTTCCTCTCCATGGTCGTGTCCATCATGCTCGTCGTGGTCTTCGTTGTCGCCGCCAATGGAGGTTTCATTTTCTTCGCCCAAGAATTTGCCATAGCGTAATCGAAGTAGCTTTTGGTCGATGGCCAAGCTGTTGCTTCTTTTATTAAAATCTTCTGTGCTAATGGTTGTTCGCTCGCCAAGCAGTTTTTCGGTATCCAAAATGATCTGACGTTGGCTTCTGAAATATTCTGGTACCAGATTTACGCCAGAAGTCATCCCTGCCATGCTCATCAGTTCAGCCGTATCTACAATGTTTACCATGTACACGTCCGAGCGGCTCTGTTGTCCCTTGTTGTCTTGCGCCTGAATAAAGAAATACAGTTCGTCGCCTGGTTTCATTCCCAAGCTTCGCAGGTCAATTGATTTTTGTAGTGCTATGTTTTTGCGGTTTGCAAAAGAGACATCAAACTGCAGACGTTTTTCCGTAAAACTTACACTTTCGCCTTTACCGCTCGCCATGGTTGCAGAAATATAGGCGCCTGTAATGCCGTAATCGTCGTTCAATTGTGCCTTAATATTGATCCGCATCGGCTGGCCAATATCAATGGTATGTTGTGGTTTTGGTTGGGTAATATTGATTTTTACGGGATAATCTGGAATGACCTCGATTTGGTAGAGGTCAGATTTCTTGCCGTCTAGCTCCAGTTGATAGAAACCTTGCTTGTCCAACTTTCTAGAGAAACTCCACAGGGTGGAATCTTGGTTGAGGGGCTTTAATTGAAGCTTTTCTACCTCGTTAAAGAACACACGGAAATTACGGATGGTTTTATTGGTACGAATGTTCCACACCACTTTAGCATCTAGTTCGGCTTTGAGGTAGAACTGGTTTTGCTGTCTGTGGGACCTGCCGGTATAGCTAGGCGGAGTGATTTCTACCGAATAACTTGAAATTTGTGGCAATACCTTTTCTTCCTTGCGAATATTAATATGATTTGTTTCAAGTTGATCGTTAGAAGAATTGTTTTTTATTGCCGGAAACAAGGGAATTAGAAAATAACTCGCTAATCCAAGCCCTAAACAGACGATACTTAGCCAGTTTTTTCTGCGGAGGTCGTTGAAAATATGGTGCTCGGGTAATAAAGGACGTATTTTATTGGTTTGTAAATATTCCAACGTGCCCAACTGCTCTTGGGGCTTTAAAAATAGGCCGGAACTTTCTTCAAGTTCGGGAAAATGACTGTCAAGGTAACGTGCAATATGTTGCTCGTTGATTTTCCATAGGGGATGGGCGATTAAAAATATACCTGCAGACAAAATAAAAGCAGCAAAATAAATCCAGTAGCCAGTGCCGAAAAGATAGTTCAGCAAGCTGCCTGCCAATAACGAAATACCCAGGCTTAAGGCTAAGCCCTGTAAGCTGAACTGCAAAATCCTTCGGTTTTTTAACCCTTGTATGTATGCGCTGCCTTCCATCTTATGCCTGTTTCAAAGGGGTTTGTTTACGATAGGTTAACAGTCGTTCAATTAAAAACACCAGAAATGCCACTACCCATAGGTATTTTTCCAAATTTAGGGCGGGCGAAAGGAGGGTAGGGTTGCCTTTAGCGTTTTCAAAAGAAGCAATGGGCTGCTCATTAGCTTGAGCCGTAGAAGGTTGTTCTTCAAAACCAAACTGACGACCGGTCTTACCATATAATAAAGGAAATAGCACTTCTACAAATTGATCTTTCCATACCAAATCTGTCCATTGCGGATTTAACCGGCTATAGAAAGTATATTCGTGTACGTGCTGTTTTTGTTGTACCGTTAAAAGCGCTTCTCCAAAGCTATCTTCCCATAGGGTTTGTCCTGTGGCTCCGGCTGCTACTCGCTGTAAAAGTTTGGCTGATGAAGCGTTGCCGAGTGAAGAGTTTCCAAAGTTGATCAAGCTGTTTTCGTTGATTGCCTTTCCCTTGGCATATTTAAATAATATCCCATTGGTTTTTAGATTTTTGCGAATATCATTGGGGACATCATTCTCTGCCAACCAAAAAATGGCATCCAAAGGTTGGTTGTTGCTTTTGGTATAAAAGGTAATGGGTTGATCAAGGTATTCGCCGATAGCGTTAATGGCCGCTCTTACATATTTGCCATCTAAAGGACTGTCGGAATGGAGCAATACCTGCATAGATGGGGATGATGGACCTTTTTCACGTTGATAAGTAATAGTGCTGCCGCTAGTTTGAGCTTTTAAGTTCAGATTTAAAAAGGATGTTTGATAGGTCTGCAAGGTATCTAAAGGTGGCGTTTGCCAATGAACTTGTAAATGAAGCTTTGGTAATTCCTCATCGAAACCTAACATCGTTTTGGGTGCAAATATCCATACTGGGTATTGATTGGGAAGTTGGTGGTTAGCTTGTTTAAGTAATGAAGTATAGCTCAATTTAGGAAGACTATCTATCGTTGCATTGGTGGTATCGTTAAGCGATAATGATTTGAAACCCAAACCCAAATGACGGAACTCGAAACCTTTGTTCAGTAGGGAGTCGATGGTTTTGCGGTGGTTTTGATAGGTTGCTTTTAGATTTTGCTGCGCTATCAAAATCCAGCCACTTTGTTTAGCTAGCGGCTTGCCCTTTAAAAAAGGTTGTGCCAACAATAAAGCCAATAAGGCCAGTAGTAAGCAACGGAGCAATAACAATAGCCAATCGCTGATCACGAAACTTCGAGCGTTTGATGCTGCGCTTTCTCCCATTAAGGAAATACTGCCCACCTTAAAGGTCTTGCCTTGTTTTATTCGCCATAGATGAATAATGATTGGAACAAGTAGTGCCGTTAAGGCCAATAAACCTATAGGGTATAGCAAATTCACGGTTAATGGTTTAGCTTATTTCTTTGGTTTAAAAAATCTCTTAAAGCCTGGTCAAGTGCTTGGTTAGTGTTCAGTGTTCTGTAATAGATATTCCGGTTCAGCATTTCCTTTCTGGTGTTTTGCAGATATTCGGTCATTCTTTCTTGATAGGCATTTTTTGCTTTTTTTTGATCCAGTTGGATAATCTGCCCACTTTCTAAATCTTCAAAAGAAGAAAAGCCCTTAAAGTCAAGTTCAAGCTCGTTGTTAGAAAGGAGATGGAACACTAAAATCTCATGTCTTAAAGGCAACAGTGTATCCAATAGATTAAACAGTTCCCCATCTTGTTGATAGAAATCGGTAAAGAAAACCAACAACTCTCTTTTTCGAGGACCGGCAAATATTTCTTTGTATTGGATTTGTTGGGTAAAACTACCTTCAGGTTTAATGTTTTCCAGTTGATAAAACAAACGGCTCAAGTGTTGGAAATCTTGGCGAGTGTTCATGGCAAACATTCCAGTGTTTTTAAAGATGTACAAGCCTACCGCATCGCCCTGTAAATTGGCCAAATAGGCTAAGGAAGCGGCGGCATAACGAGCATAATCCATTTTAGTTTGATTACCATCACTGTGGTTCATAGAAGCACTGGCATCAACTAATAAACGAACCGAAATACTAGTCTCCATTTCCGACTCGCGGATATAATAGCGATCTGAACGGGCAAACATCTTCCAATCCAAAGAACGTAAATCATCACCAGCTTGGTAACTTCTGTACTGACTAAACTCCATACCAGCCCCTTTAATGGTGCTTTTGTTGATCCCATGCATAAAGCCATCTATCGTAGCTTTTGCAGCTAACGATAAAGGTTTAATGGCCATTAGTACTTTAGGATCTAGGAGTTTACTCATTAGATGCTGTTTTTGGGCCTTGATACGGCTTTCAATAGTTCGTCGGTAGCTTTGTCTGCGGTAATATTTTCGGCATCGGCCTTGAAATTCATCAGCACCCGATGGCGTAGCACAGGATAGGCCATGGTCTGGATATCTTCCATCACTACAGCATATCTGCCTTTAAATAAGGCACGGGCTTTGGCCGTAAGGATTAACGCTTGTCCAGCACGCGGACCTGCGCCCCAGCGTACCCATTCTTTAACAAAAGGTACTGTGGTGGTTTCGGGCCTGGTTGCACGAACCAATTCGCTGGTAAAGCTGATCAGGTCGTCGCTGATGCTCACCTCACGGGTGAGTTTTTGCAATTGCTTGATTTCTTCGGCGCCAATAATGGCATTTACCTTGGCCTGCTTAGCTCCTGTGGTGCTGCTTAAAATTTTGGTTTCCTCGGCGGCACTAGGATAACCTATTTTAATATAAAGTAAAAAACGATCTAACTGTGCTTCGGGCAAAGGGTAGGTACCTGCCTGTTCTATGGGGTTTTGTGTGGCCAATATAAAAAACGGACGATCTAAAGGATAGGTCTGCCCCGCATAGGTCACTTCAAATTCCTGCATGGCTTCCAATAACGCCGATTGTGTTTTTGGCGGGGTGCGGTTTACCTCGTCGGCCAAAATGATATTGGCAAACAGTGGGCCTTTGTTAAATTTAAAGAAGCGTTTGCCTGTGCTGTGGTCCTCTTCCAAAATTTCAGTACCAATAATATCGGTAGGCATTAAATCTGGTGTAAACTGTATCCGTCTAAAAGAAAGATCTAGGGCTTGCGCCATGGTTCGTACCATTAAGGTTTTGGCCAATCCCGGTACACCTTCCAATAAACAATGTCCGCCAGCCATTAGGGCGATGAGCATTTCGTCAATGATCTCATCTTGTCCCACAATTACCTTCTGGATCTCAGTTTTTAAGGAAGTGATTTTTTGAATAAGGTTATTTAGGTTGTCTGTTGAAATTTCCACGCAGCAAGTCTTTAGTTAAATAGAAATTGATATCTCAATATAGCGCATATGGATGCGAAAAATGAAGCGGATTTTAAAGAATATCAAAAAAATTACAACATTAGGCAGCTATAAAGTAGCTTTTAGCTAAAAATGGACTTAATTTAGGTTGATGCTTAATTTGAAGTTTACTTTTGCTAGAATAAAATATACCTCGGGCGACTGGGATACAGACCAACGTATGCCGGCAAACGTGCTCAATTCACTGTTGGAGTATACCACCATTCCGTTAGAGCCAGAAGAGAAGATTGTTGAGTTGGGAAGCGCAGATATTTTTAAGTATCCTTTTTGCTATTTAAGCGGGCATAAATTGGTTCAGTTTAACCGGCAGGAGGCCGCTAATTTTAAAGCTTATGTAAACAATGGCGGTTTTGTTTTTGTAGACGACTGTAACCACGATATAGATGGGCTTTTTGCACGCTCTTTTGAAACGCAAATGAGCAACCTTTTTGGTGCCGGAGCATTGAAGAAAATTCCAAATAACCATGCGCTTTATAGTTCATTTTTTAAGTTTGAGAAAGGTCCACCCGCCACTTCTTTTGAACTAAACGGCTGGGGTGATGACTTGGTGCATGATTATTTAAAAGCCATTACGATTAATGGTAAGATAGGGGTTTTATACAGTAATAAGGATTATGGCTGTGAATGGGACTACGATTTTAGAAACAAGCGCTTTTTAGCCGAGGACAATACCAAATTTGCTGTAAACATTATCATGTACGCCATGGGTGTGAATAATTCTTAGGGACTAGGGATCAGTGGTTAGGAATTAGGTACTAGTGGTTAGCTTTTTATTAGGAACTAGAAATTAGTGGTTAGGAATTAGTTATGGAGAGAGCTTACAAGATTTATAAATAAAAAAAGGCTTGCAAAGCTGTCAAACTCTGCAAGCCTTAACTAGCCACTAGCTACTAACCACTAGTTCTTAAGGTTAAATTCTTCCAGGATATTGTTGCAATGCAAGCTCTAAACAATCCATGGCGGCATTTAAATCAGTTACGTTAAGTACATAGGCCATACGCACTTCGTTTTTACCCGAACCAGCAGTTGAATAAAAACCAGTAGCAGGAGCCATCATTACCGTAGCGTTATTGTGCTCGAATTTTTCTAAAATCCACTGACAGAATTTATCTGCATCATCGATAGGGAATTTAGCCACTACATAAAATGCACCTCCAGGGTTTGGACAGAAAACACCATCTATTTTATTCAGTCTGTCTACCAAAGTATCTCTGCGTAGGGTGTATTCCTTGTTTACTGCTTCAAAATAACTATCAGGTGTATCAACTGCGGCAGCACCGGCAATTTGTTCTACCATTCCTGGACTTAAACGTGCTTGCGCAAATTTTAATCCCGAAGCAATTACTTCCTTGTTTTTGGTAATCAAGCAGCCTAAACGGGCACCGCAAGCACTATAGCGCTTAGAAACGGTATCCATTACCACTACGTTTTCATCCAATCCGTCAAGATGCATTGGTGAAATAAATTCGCGGCCATCATAGCAGAACTCACGATAAGCCTCATCAGAGAATAGGAACAAATCGTATTTTACACATAATGCCTTTAAAGCTTCTAGCTCTTCCCTTGAATATAAGTAACCCGTTGGGTTATTAGGATTACAAATAATAATTGCTTTGGTTTTCTCGGTAATCAACTTTTCAAACTCGGCAATAGGAGGTAGGGCAAAACCATTATCGATGTAAGATAAAATAGGTTTTACGACTACATTACTCATACAAGCAAAACCATTGTAATTCGCGTAGAAAGGCTCAGGAATAATAATTTCATCACCTTCGTTAACACAGGTTTGCATCGCAATAGTAATGGCTTCTGAACCGCCAACGGTTACCAAAATATTTTCAGGGCTAATGTTATAGCCTAATTTGTTATAATATTCGGTTAGCTTTTTTCTGTAAGCTAAAGTTCCTTCAGAAGGAGTATAGGCCCAAACGTTAAAATCAATGTTCTTAACGGCATTTAACATTCCTTCAGGAGTTTCTATATCTGGTTGGCCTATATTAAGGTGATATACCTTTTTTCCGGCAGCTTTTGCTTGGTCAGCAAAAGGGGTAAGTTTTCTAATGGGTGAAGCGGGCATTTGAAGCCCTTTTTCTGATATCTTTGGCATAGCGCAAAAATATAAAAACCCCGTTGCAATAACGAGGTTTTTACTAAAATATTAGTGTAATAAATTAGGTTCTATTTACTTGCGGCAGCTACACTTTCTCCTTTTAAATAAAGCACTTTAGTAGTAGTTCTGGCATTTGAAGTAACGGTAATGGCTACGTTAAATGGTGCTGGAGCTCCTGATTTTTTTACGGTAACTTTAATGAAACCTTTTTCTCCTTTTTTTACTGGTGTTTGCGTGTATTCGCCAACAGTACAACCGCAAGTAGGCTCTACTTTGGAAATGATCAATGGCGCATCGCCTTCATTGGTAAAATTGAAAGTGTAAGAAACGGCTGCATCTAGCTTGATCTTGCCTAAATCATGCGATTCAGATTCGAATTTAAATTCTGCTGGTTTTGTTTGAGCGTTAGCTGCAAACCCTAATCCAACTACGGTAACCAATAACAATAATAGCTTTTTCATGTCTGTTGATTTGAGTTTTAGTATATACACAAATTTAACGTTTTATAATTCAAAACAAAAAGCATTCCAAATATTATTTGGACATTTCCTTAAGGCAGAATAAGAAAGAATTGTATCTTTGCCACCTAACCAACTTCTTGCTTATGATTTCATCAGGGAAAATTATTACCAATGAGATTGATGCTTCAGAACTTAGTTTTGAAGACTTTAAAGCCATTGTTATAAACGACTACAGGATTGCTGTAGAAAGCCGTCAGGCGAGTTTATTAGGCCGGAAAGAGGTGCTTACAGGGAAAGCCAAGTTCGGGATATTTGGCGATGGCAAGGAAGTGCCACAGCTAGCTATGGCCAAAGTTTTTAAGAACGGCGACTGGCGTGCGGGCTACTATAGAGATCAAACTTTTGCCTTCGCAACAGGTATATCTACCCTTAAAGAATTTTTTGCTCAGTTGTATGCCAATCCAGACGTTAATGCAGATCCAGCATCGGCAGGCAGGCAAATGAACAGCCATTTTTCTACTCGTTCCTTAAATGATGACGGAACGTGGAAAAACTTGACCGAAGTAAAGAACAGCTCAGCGGATATTTCAACTACGGGTGGCCAAATGGCTCGTTTAGTGGGTTTAGCCTATGCATCTAAATTGTTCAAACAAAATAAAGAACTTGATTACTTAAAGAACTTTTCTGTAAACGGTAATGAAGTAGCCTTTGGCACCATTGGTAATGGCTCTACTTCGGAGGGTGTATTCTTTGAAGCATTTAATGCTGCTGGAGTGTTGCAAGTACCTATGGCCATTTCGGTTTGGGACGATGGCTATGGGATTTCTGTGCCGGCAAAATATCAAACGACCAAAGAAGATATATCTGAAATCCTTAAAGGTTTCCAAAGAGAAGAAGGAACCAATGGTTACGAAATTTTTAAGGTACGTGGATGGGATTACCCAGCTTTGTGCGAAACTTATCTAAAAGCCATAGAAGTTTGCAGGAATGAGCATGTGCCTGTTTTGATACATGTTACTGAGGTTACCCAACCTCAAGGGCACTCTACTTCTGGTTCTCATGAACGTTATAAAAGTAAAGAACGTTTGGAATGGGAGCGCGAACACGATTGTATCGTAAAAATGCGTGAATGGATGATTGAATCGGCCATTGCTACCAAAGAAGAGCTTGATGAATTGGAGGAAACTGCTAAAAAGCATGTAAAAGAGGTACAGAAAGAAGCTTGGAATGAGTTTTTGGATACCATTAAACACGAGCAAGCTGAAGTGGTGCGCATGATCAACAACATGGCTAATGGAGATCCAAACTTGTCGAAAATTGCGGCTCAATTAGCTTCTACACACGATGCCTTGCGCAAGGAAGTAGTTTCTGCTGTAAGAAAGGCTATCAGGCAAAGTGTGAATGTACCTTCCGCTGAACGTGAAGTATTGATCAATTGGTATCAAGGTAAAACAGAATTTTTTACAGAATTATATAACTCCAAGCTCTTCACAGATGGTATAGAAAGCCCATTTAAGGTAAACCAAATTGCTGCGCAATACAGCGAAGATGGTAAAATGCTAGATGGAAGAGAGATTTTGAACGCATGCTTTGATGCTAATTTTGCTCGTGATGCACGACTGCTTGCTTTTGGGGAAGATTTAGGTGCTATTGGCGATGTGAACCAGGGTTTTGCAGGTTTGCAGGCTAAATATGGTGAACTGAGGGTAAGTGATGCAGGGATTAGAGAAGCGACTATTGTAGGGCAAGGGATAGGATTGGCCATGAGAGGTTTGAGACCTATTGCCGAAATTCAATATCTCGATTATTTACTTTATGCCATTAACGTATTGAGCGATGATTTGGCGACCTTGTCTTACCGTACCAAAGCGGGGCAAAAAGCGCCTTTAATTATCAGAAGTAGAGGCCATAGGCTGGAAGGTATTTGGCATTCAGGCTCACCAATGGGAATGATATTGGGTAGTTTGCGTGGCATGCATATTTGTGTACCTCGTAACATGACACAGGCAGCAGGGATGTACAATACCTTATTTAGATCGGATGAACCTGCTTTGGTGATTGAATGTTTAAATGGTTATCGTTTAAAAGAGAAATTGCCAAATAATGTGGGAGAGTTCACCGTTCCATTAGGCAAAGTCGAAACTATTAAAGACGGAACCGATATTACGGTAGTGAGTTATGGTTCAACACTTAGGTTAGTAGAGGAAGCTGCTGAAGAACTGAATGCGTTTGGCATTTCGATAGAGGTCATAGATATACAAACCCTATTGCCTTTCGACTTAGACCACGCTTGTGCGAAGTCTCTGCAAAAAACTAATAAGTTGCTTATTGTGGATGAAGATGTACCTGGTGGTGCCAGCGCCTTCATCCTTAAAAATATTTTGGAAGACCAAAAAGGTTATTATCTATTAGATGGTAAACCACAAACATTGGCGGCAAAAGCCCACAGACCTCCTTATGGTTCTGATGGAGACTATTTCTCTAAACCATCCGTGGATGATATTATAGAAGTGGCCTATGCCATGATGAATGAGGGAAACCCGGAGCGTTATCCAAAACTATATTAAAGATTGATAAATGGGGATTATCAAAAAGGCGATAGAAATATCGCCTTTTTTGTTTTTTGTAATTCGCTGTTAAACTTATGGCTCTCAAAATAGTCAGCAAGAACTGTTAAAGACTACTTCATTTCGAGCGAAGTATAACGTCGTCGAGAAATCTTTGAACCTTGTAACTAAAAACACCCCGCCCTTTGTGCACCCCTCTGAAAGAGGGGAATATTGCATAGCGCCATTTCCTCCGGTTTATCGGAACAGAGATGTTTATTAACTAAAATCTCGCCTTGAATTAATTACGATGCTTCTTTTAAACTTGTGGTTGGTGTTATCATATCACATTGATTATAAATATAATTTAACTTGATTTTTGGATATTTTTTCTGTGCATCAATGTTCTATACGATAAGAGAGTTAGCTTGAATGCTGATGCTGAATTTATTTCAAGGTCTATTAATTAGATTAAGCCTCTTATAATTAATTAATTACGGTGCTTCTTTTCGCCAGTGTATTTTTGCTCACCAGCTTTAATGGCTAAAGCCAAATCATTTTCTTCAGGTGGAATAGGACAGCGATAACCATCGCTATAGGCGCAATAAGGATTATAGGCTTTGTTGAAATCCAATTCGATGCTTCCATTGGCAATGTTACCACTTTTTAAATCAATGTATCTGCCACCGCCATAAGTTTCTTTATTATTGGTTTGGTCGGTAAAAGGGAGGAAGAGGTAATCTTTATAGGCCGGATTAGCCGATAGGGCTACATTCTTGTACAAAGTTAACTGCGTAGGTTTTCCGTTAAGATTAAAATCAAGTTTGGCATAACGAATATATTCAGCCGTAGTTCCTGCGTAGGTGGGCATTTTGAAAGCTTTTTCACCTTCCAACAAGGTTACTTTGGCAGTCACTTTATAAGTACTATCTGCCTCATAAAAGCGGAGGTGTTTTAAATCTTGTTCCTTAAGTGGCGAATGTTCATTGCTAATGAAATCTGCCTTATATTTTTCGCGGTGAGTAGCAATTTGCTGATTAAAACTTTGGGCAAATGCGCCTAGGTTTAAAACAAGTAGGGAACCGAATAAGATTAATTTAACTTTCATCTTATAAAACTATAAAAAATCCGTGTATCTGTGGCTAAAAATATTTGCCACAGATACACAAATGAAATAGATCGGAAACAATAGGTAATGATGTTTTTAATTCTGCAGCAGCTGTTTGAAAATCGTAGGCCTAATCTTACGGTTAGTGTTTGGCGGGGACGCCAAACCTCGCGGACAAGGGGTGACTTCTCCGCGGGCCGAATATGTAGCTTGAGATTAATTTATGGTTGGTGTTTGGCGGGGTGTCAAACCTTGCCCTGATTGATGCTAAGGGTCGCGTCCTCGCCACCTAAGTACGTGGCTTGGAATTAGATAATTTCGGATATATAGCTATAAAGAAAATCTGCGTATCTGTGGCTAAAAATATTTGCCACAGATACACAGATGAAATAGGTCGGAAATAATAGGTAATGATGTTTTTAAGTTTTGTAAGAGCAGTTTAAAAATTACAGTCCTAATTATTACGGATGGTATTTGGCGGGGACGCCAAACCTCGCCTTGATTGATGGACAAGGGGTGGCTTTCTCGCGGACCGAATACGTAGCTTGAGATTAATTTATGGTTGGTATTTGGCGGGGACGCCAAACCATGCCCTGATTGATGCCAAGGGGGCGTCCCCGCCGCCCGAATACATAGCTTGAGATTAGATAATTTCGGATATATGTATCTGTAAAAAAAAATCTGTGCATTTGTGGCTAGTATTATTAGCTACAAATGCACAGACCAAGTACGGTGATGAATAAGCTATAGTGTTGCTGTACGGTTTCTTAATACATGATCAGCTAAAACTAGTGCTGCCATGGCCTCTACAATCACTACTGCTCTTGGTACTACACATGGGTCATGACGGCCCTTGCCTTTTATTTCGGCGGCTTCACCAGCAGCATTAATGGTTTGTTGGTTGTGCATAATGGTAGCAACAGGTTTAAAACCCACTTTAAAGGTAATGTCCATTCCGTTAGAAATACCTCCTAAAATGCCGCCGGCATGGTTACTAATGGTTTTAAACTGTTGTTCTTCTTTAGCTTTCGGAAGTGGAATGTCGTTATGTTCGGAGCCCCTCAATTCGGTGCCATCAAAACCTGAGCCGTATTCAAAACCATGTACAGCGTTAATGCTCAACATGGCCTTTCCTAAGTCTGCATGAAGTTTATCAAAAACAGGTTCTCCCAATCCAGCAGGACAGCCTTTAACTACACAAGAGATTTTGCCACCCACAGTGTCGCCATCCTTACGTACGCTATCAATGAATTCAATCATTTCATTAGCCGTAGCAGGATCGGCACAGCGAACAATATTTGCTTCTCTTAGCTCAAGAAGTTCGCTAATGTCATTGCTTTCTAAATTAGGGGCATTAATTTTACCGACAGCAGTTACATGGGCAAAAATATCAATGCCTTGATGTTTTAAGAATAACTTGGCAATAGCTCCTGCAGCTACACGGGCAGCAGTTTCTCTGGCTGATGATCGGCCACCACCACGATGATCTCGTATGCCGTATTTAGCATCGTATACATAATCGGCATGGCTAGGACGGTAAACATCTACATTGTGGCCATAGTCCTTGCTACGCTGATCTTCATTAGGGATTAACATCGCAATAGGAGTTCCTGTACTTTTGTCCTCAAAAATACCTGATAGGATTTGCACCGTATCGCTTTCCTTGCGTTGAGTAGTAATTTTCGACTGGCCTGGTTTTCTTTTGTCTAGCTCCGATTGGATGAAATCCAAATCGATGGTTAAGCCTGCGGGACAACCGTCCAAAATTACACCAATTGCCGTTCCATGCGATTCGCCAAAAGTAGTGATAGAGAAAATTTGTCCAAATGAGTTGCCTGCCATTTTTATTTTAGATTTACGATTTTAGATTTACAATTTCGCCCAGTTAGGCGTTTGTGCTTTGGTCTTTATTCTTTGCTCTTTTATCTTTGTTCAACAACTTCAAATCCCGCTTTCTTCAAGTCTTCCCAAAAATAGGGATAAGATTTTTCAACCACGTTACATTCTTCAATTTCTAGTTCCTCAATCAATAGTGCCAAGGGAGCAAAAGCCATGGCCATGCGGTGGTCTTCATAGGTAGCAATGCTTACTTTTTTAGGGAAATTCAAATTTGAACAATCTAGCGTGTAAACCAGGTTATCCTCAATTAATTTTACACCAATTTTAGCCAACTCGTTTTGCAATGCGGCAACACGATCAGTCTCTTTTATTTTTAAGGTTTCTAAACCTGTGAAAGCCATGTTTAATCCTAAAGCTGCAGCGATTACCACAATGGTTTGTGCCAAGTCTGGACAAGTTTTTAAGTCTAATACTTTGTCAGTGTCCTTAATTTCTTGGTTTTTTTCGAAAGAAATGCCGTTGGAAGTTTTGGTAGTACTTACACCAAAAATCTCCATGATAGATTTGATTTGACTATCGCCCTGCAAACTTTTATCCCGTAAGTGAGGCAAGCTGATTTTTGCATTTTCAGCTAAAGCTACAATGCTATACCAATAAGAAGCCGCACTCCAATCTGGTTCTACGATCAGGGTAGAAGGTTTGAAATCTTGATGGACAATGGTAATTAAGTTGCCATTCCATTCATGCGAAATACCACATTCTGCCAACATGGCCAAGGTCATTTCTACATAAGGTTTAGAAGTTAGCTCGCCTTCTATTTCCAAGGTTAATCCATTTGTGAGCGTAGGTGCAACCATTAGCAAAGCCGATAGGTATTGACTGCTCACATCGCCTTTGATTTTGATTTGGGCGTTGGTTTGCTCCAACGGACCTTTGATAGAAAGAGGAGGGAAGCCGTCTTTCTCCGCATAGCTGATGTTGGCGCCAATTTCTTTTAAGGCTTCTGCCAAAATACCAATGGGACGTTGTTTCATACGCTCAGTCCCGGTAAGCAGAAAGTTTCCATTTTTGGCAGATAGATAGGCGGATAGAAAACGCATTGCAGTCCCAGCAGGACCAACATCTACCGTTTTGGGGCTGTCATGGTCACTTTCATGCGTATCTAAATCAGATAGAATCGCATTTAAGGTAACAGTGTCGGCAGCGTTAGATAGGTTCTCTACTTTTACCAGATTTTTACTCAAAGATTTAATGATCAATGCTCTGTTACATTCGCTTTTAGAGCCTGTCAATTGTATTTCCGCTTGTATATTTTGTGTTCCTTTAAAAGAAACAATAGCATTTTTATGCATGGTTGGTTTTGTGTTAGGTCGACTAGGATAAAACCATTATTTACTCTCCTGTCATTCCGAACATCGTGAGGAATCTATTAGATCTTTCGCTTTGCTCTGGATGACAGGTAGAGATGATAATGACAAAATATCCTAAAAAATTAGCGCTTATGCTTTTACTTCGGCATGTTGCTCGGCGGCAATGCCTTCTTGTGTAGCTTTGCCTTCATTTAATATTTCAGTTTGTAAGCGTATAGATTCACCGTGTACCAATTCCAAGAATTTTTCGGTAAAGTGTTCATCTAATTTCAATGCTTTTGCAAAAGCTGTTCCTTTCTTAAGGATTTCATCCCAACGGTTAACTTGTAGAACAGTTACTTGGTTGTCGCGTTTGTACTCGCCAATTTTCTCAACGATTTTCATACGCTCACCTAACTTTTGCAATAACAAGTCGTCAATTTTATCAATTTGCTTACGTAGTTCAGCTAGTTTATCTACAAAAGCTTCGTTTTGAGATTCTGGCTCACGTACAGTTAAGCGCTCCATTAATTCGTTAACTGCTGCTGGTGTCAATTGTTGTTTGGCATCTGTCCAAGCTACCGAAGGATCTAAGTGCGATTCGATCATTAAACCTTGCATGTCTAAGTCTAATGCTTTTTGAGAGATGTAAGGGATCAACTCACGGTTACCGCAGATGTGGCTTGGGTCGTTAATGATTGGCAATTCAGGGCAAAGGGTCTTCAATTGGATGGCCATTTCCCACATTGGCTCGTTACGGAAAGATGATTTTTCGAACGAAGAGAAACCACGGTGGATTGCACCAATTTTAGTAATTCCAGCTTTGTTGATACGCTCAATAGCACCAATCCACAATTGAAGATCTGGATTTACCGGGTTTTTCACTAATACAGGTACATCATGACCTTTTAATGCATCAGCAATTTCTTGTACGGTGAAAGGGTTTACGGTAGAGCGGGCACCAATCCAAAGGATATCAACGCCAGCAGCTAAAGCTTCTTCAACGTGTTTAGCGTTTGCTACCTCAACTGCTGTAGGTAAACCTGTTTCTGCTTTAGCGCGTTTTAACCACTCTAGGCCAATGCTGCCAATACCTTCAAACTCTCCCGGGCGGGTACGAGGTTTCCAAATACCTGCTCTTAATACACTTACTTTGCCGGTAGCAGCCAATAAATGCGCAGTGGTTAGTAATTGATCTTCTGTTTCAGCGCTGCAAGGACCTGAGATTAATAATGGTTGGTTTTTAGCGGATAGCCAGTTTTCTAACGGCTCGATGTTTAAACTTAGTTTCATTTTTTAGGATATTTATTTTATTTGTTGTTTAATCGGTTATTTGTTTGAATTGATTAATCGTTCTGTATTTTATATGTTTAATTGTTGAACTGGTTAGTTTGATGCCAATTAGCCAATTCTACAGTTTCAACGGTTAACCATTTACACTTTATCATTCTTCACGTACTCGCCCATGATGTTAAAGTTGACCGTGAACTTTAATACTTTTCTGATGGCGGTATCATAGTTTTCAATACTTTTCCATTCAATATCTACATAGAAATAGTACTCGTTACGACGACCCAGAACCGGCATGGATTGGATTTTGGTTAAGTTCACATTCAGCTCTGCAAATATTTGCAATACTTGGCTCAATGCTCCTACGTGGTGACCAACCTGAAAACAGATCGATGCCTTGTTAATTCCTTTTTCTACTTCGGTTTTGTCTTTTCTAAGAATTAAGAAACGGGTAAAGTTCTTTTTGTTCGACTCTATTCTTCTTTCAATGATGTCTAGCCCATAAGTTTCTGCAGCTAGGGCATTAGCAATGGCTACGGTATCTTTTAACTGACCATCTTTAATTTTCTTTGCGCAAGCAGCAGTATCATTACCTTCAATCACTTGTATTTGAGGGAACTCTTCAAAGAAATCAACGCATTGTCTGATCGCGATAGGGTGTGAGGTCGCTATTTTAATGTCCTCAAATTTTACTCCGGGTAACGCCAGTAAGTGCAACTGAATAGGTAGGTAAACCTCGCCAACTACTGCGAAATTGTATTCGCGGATTAAGGTATAGTTGGGTAAAAGACTACCAGCAATAGAGTTTTCAATAGCCATTACCACAAAATCGGCTTTGTTTTCATCTAAAACATCGCAAGTTTGTTTAAAAGAATTGCATTCAACGGTTTCAATGTCTCTGCCAAAGAATTTGTATGCTGCTTCTTCGTGGAATGATGCTTTAATGCCTTGTATGGCTACCCTGGTTTTTGTTTTCATAATGTTGTGAAACGAAAAAGGGTCCTGGCTTATTTAGCCAGGACCCTTTCATACATTTTAAATATTTTTATCTATTTTTCTGCATACTAGTCCTGGCTCTTACTAAAGTAGTAAAAGTAACCAAACCAATATGTAGTGTTAAAATTCATTTTTTGCTTTATGTTGCCAAATGTACAGCAACAAATTTAATTTGTCAATAGTTAATTGAAAATATTTTTATCAGAATTTAATTTTGCTGTTTTTGTACTGAAGAACGAAATGGTATTTTTTAGTTGAAGGTTTTAACACTATTTCCAACTACTTTGCTTTTGTTTTCTTCTTCTTTTAGCTCCTGCTGCATGATTTTGGCAATTTTAGTGCTGCCATCATGACTCCAGCCCGGGGGATTAATTACGTATTTTACCTTGTCCCAAAAGGTCGGTGCTTTTTTTACATCTTTCCCTAGGGCTATAAACTCATGAAAAATGATATTTACGGCTCCAGTGTCTTCAGGTTGTGTAGTTAGGCCATATTTTATTTTGTCTTCTGGTAATTCCTCTTGGAAAGTGCCAAACATCCTGTCCCATAAAATAAGTACCATGCCCATGTTTTTATCCAGATAACGCACGTTACAGGCATGATGCACCCTGTGGTGGGAAGGCGTAACGAAGATGTATTCAAAAATAGGGTGGAACTTCATTACGGTCTGTGTGTGTACCAAGTTACCATAAATTTGGGTGATAAGGTAGGCAAACAGGATATCCAAAGCATTAAAGCCCATAAAAGCCAATGGCAAATAAAAAAATACCCTGTACAGCGGTTCAAAAACCGTTGAGCGGAATCCTGTAGTTAAATTAAAGTGCTCCGAAGAATGGTGCGTGACGTGCATGGCCCAAAAGAAACGAACATAATGGCCAACGGTATGTAAAAACCAATAAAGAAAATCTTGCGCTAATACCAATACCGTCCAGTAAATCCATGGGGTTTGAATTTCGAAAAGCCTAAATTGATAGCAATAATCCAATAAGTAAAAGGTAGCGACCTTCATGCTTAGGTTAACTACTACGGCACAAAGCATGAGGTAAATGTTGGTCCAAGTATCTCTTTTGGTGTAAAGTTTTTTATCGTGCCTGTAGCTGAAATACATTTCAACGATGGTGAGCACAATGACAAAACCAAATAAAGTGCCTACAGAAATATCACTTCCGGTAAACTTCATATACTATAAACTATTGTAATAGGTTAAACTCTTAAAAATATCTTCTTTGGTGGCTTTGCAATTGAAAACGCATTTGCCAATTTGATCTAATAAAGAGAACAGGATAAATCCATCTTCATTCTTTTTGTCGCTCTGCATTAAGACCATTAAATCATCAAAGCTGTCTGGTTTGATGTGGTATTTAGGATAAAGCGATAAAATATAGCCAGCAATTTCATCAAGTTCTGCGGTAGAAAGATTACAGTATTTGGCAGATAAATAAGCCTCGCAAACCATTCCTATGGCAATGGCTTCACCATGCGTTAAAGGCTTTTTATCATTTATCAGGGCATATCCCTCTACAGCATGACCAATGGTGTGTCCAAAATTTAAAATCTTGCGCAACCCTTTTTCAAAAGGATCAGTCAATACTACTTCGTTTTTGATTTTAACAGAGTGGTAAATGGCCTGTGCACTGATTTGACGATAATCGCTATTTTTCAGTTCTTGATAATAAGCAGCATCGGCAATGAGACCGTGTTTAATCATTTCGGCAAAGCCGGATAGCATTTCTCTGTCTGGCAAAGTAGCCAAGAAACTGTTTTCAATAAACACTGCTTGTGGCAAAGCAAAAGTACCTACCATGTTTTTCACATTGTCGATATCAATTCCTGTTTTACCACCAACGGATGCGTCAACTTGCGAAAGTAGCGTAGTAGGGATATTGATGAAATCGATGCCGCGTTTGTAGGTTGAAGCTACAAAACCTCCCATGTCGGTAATTACGCCACCGCCAAGATTAATCATCAAGCATTTTCTATCGGCCTCAAAATCCAAAAGGGTTTTCCAAATGCCTATACAGAAATCAATATTCTTGTTTTCTTCGCCCGCATCAGTTTCAATAATATCGAAATCCTCTAGCTCGGGCAAAAAATCTCTAAAAACGGGCATGCACACTTCTGCCGTGGTCGAATCAGCGAAAACAAATACCTTGCTATATTTTTTGGTTGCAAGAATGTCTCTTAACGG
Source organism: Pedobacter sp. (assembly GCF_039594775.1). Lineage (GTDB taxonomy): Bacteria > Bacteroidota > Bacteroidia > Sphingobacteriales > Sphingobacteriaceae > Pedobacter. The sequence continues at coordinate 75,521 of NZ_JBCNMT010000008.1, forward strand.
CTCTAACCCACTTTCAAAATGAATAAAATGGTCATTGTTTTTTAGTGCTTCCATTAGATTACGTCAATTACTTTGCCCATAAATTCAACTTTGTCGCCAACACGTACCTTTAAGCGTTTGCGATTTTCGGTGGCTCCGTTAACTTTAACTAAACCTTCTTCTACGATAGATTGTGCTTCTCCGCCGCTTTGTACCAGCGAGGTAGCTTTTAGCAATGCAATTAGGGGAATAAATTCTCCTTCAAGTTTAAATTTAATCATGGCGGCGCAAATTTACGATTTTCTAATCGGTTTAATGTCCAGATACTGTTATAATGCGATTATTTACTAGTCTATTACAAACTTCTTTTTACGTTTTTCGACAATGATATAGAATTTTATTTTGTATTTGTTTTATTTTTAGAATATAATTTGTTAAATTTTGTTAAATTTGTTACGATGGCTAGGTTGAAAAACTAAAAATCGTTAGTTATATTCGTTTTATTGAGCTGGGAGAGGTAGATTCTATAAGATAGAATCGTTTATCATTTGAATCTTGGAGGTGCATGCGAAGGAAAAGTAATTTGAAATAACGCTTCTCAAAAATTAAAGCCAATTGACAAGCTTACTGCTTCGATATTGACTTTGGAATGCAACTAAACTAAAAAACATGATAGAAGTAAACAACCACCGGATTGAAAATCAATTTTACATTTTACAGAGAAGGATAAGATATCTGTTGATTTGATTTAGACTATGCCCAGTGTAAGGAAGCTTACAGGTACTTATTGTTCTTGATCATTATCAAATAGTTGATCTTTTAGATGACTAAACCTTATTTGTTGAAAGATAGAAATGTAAAATTATGTCTAAAGCATTAGAATTTACTGTTCCTGATACAAATGATTTTTCAATTGTAATACAGGAAGATGTCCTTCCCTTCTTTTATAAGTACTTTCATAAGCACAAAGAATACCAGATTACCCTTATTTTGAAGGGCGAGGGTACAGCTGTAATAGGAAATTATATGCAGCCGTTAAAAGTGGGCGATATTTATTTCATATCACCAAATGTACCTCATGTTTTTCTTTCCAGAGAGGAGGATTACCAGAACCTTTTACCCAATCGTATTCATGCCGTCCATATTTTCTTTAATCTTGAACGGTTGTCCAATTTGTTGAGTCTCCCAGAAATGATTGAAATAAGGAGCTTCTTGAACCAAGATTTGGCCGGATTGCAACTGTTGAATGGAAATATAAGTTATGTTTCGGGGTGTATCTTGGAGGCCAAGAACAATGCTGGTTTATTAAGACTCATGTCGTTGATCAATATTCTCCAATATGCAAGTGTAAATAGCAACGATTTCAAGTCTTTAGCCACGGGCTTGGTTGAGCATGCTACAGATAACAAAGATCATTTTAGGATGAACGAAGTTTATCAGTATACCTTAAAACATTATGCGGAATCCATCACTTTAGAAAAAATAGCGGAAGTGGCCTGTATTACACCGCATGCATTCTGTAAATATTTTAAAAAACATACCCGTAAAACCTACCTCGCTTTTTTAAATGAAATAAGAGTTAACGAAGCCTGCAAAAGAATATTAAGTACGAGATACAATAGCATCTCGGAAATAGCTTATGATACAGGCTTTAATAGTATCATTACCTTTAATAGGGTATTCAAAAAAATTACTGGAATGGTACCTAAAGAATACATTACCTTATATAAAGTGAGGTCTTCTTCTTTTCCATTGCGAAAAGTGGTGGATTAAAATTCTTAAAATCCAGGATAATTTTTGAATAAAAAAAAGCCGCAAAAGCAATTATCGCCTTTGCGGCTTTTTTTTGCCCTTTATAATAGGATAATTTTTGATTATCAAGTGATAATTATGCCACATCTGTTTTGGGTTCCCTCTTATACATTTGTTTTAGGCAGACACTTTAAACGCATATTAAGTGATAAGCTAACCTAATCAACTAAAACAAAACCAATAATTATGAAAAAAATCTTATTTGTTTTTTTTGTGCTGTTTTCTGCTTGCTATCAAGCACTGGCGCAGGATAAGAAAATTAGTGGAACTGTCATCGGTAAATCCGATAAGCTTCCAATTCCAGGGGTTTCGGTTGTGGTAGAAGGAACTAAGATAGGAACGGTAACCGATGCAAAAGGGGCATTTTCATTAACTGTACCATCGGGATCTACTTTAGTGGTTTCTTTTATCGGGTATATTGCCGAGAAAGTACCGGTTACCAGTAGCTCAACCTATAAAATTGAGATAGGGGAGAACGTACAGCAACTTGCAGATGTGGTGATCACTTCATTCGGTATCCAAAGAGATAAAAAGACTTTGGGGTATGGAGTGGGTACCGTATCAGCAGAAAAACTGACAGATGCGCCAACACCTGATGTTTCCAATGCCCTTGCCGGAAAAGTGGCGGGTGTGCAGGTATCGGGCTCTGGGGGTGCATTTAATAGTTCTAACGTTACGATACGTGGTTTCTCCTCCTTCACAAGGAGTAACCAACCATTGTATGTTGTTGATGGTGTACCTATTGATAATAGCGGCGGTGGTAATAGTGTAAACCAAGGTGCTTCAACTTCTAACAGGGTATCTGATATCAACCCTGAAGATATTGAGAATATCAGCGTACTTAAAGGGGCAGCAGCAACAGTGCTTTATGGCTCTAGAGCTGCTTCTGGTGTGATTTTGATCACTACTAAAAAAGGTAAAGGTGGGACAAAAGCCCAAGTATCACTAACCTCAAGTATCAATATAGGGTCTATGAATATATTTCCTGAGTACCAAAATGAATATGGACAAGGTACAAATGGCATTTATGGCGATGCAACCAATCCTAATAGATGGGTAGCCCGCTCTACTTCGTGGGGACCAAGAATTACCGGTCAGTCTGTAGAAAATATTTTAGGCCAAACTGTGCCTTTACAGGCTTACCCTGACAACGTAAGAGACATTCTTCAAAATTCAACTGGATTAGACAATACCATCAGTTTCTCAGGGGCAGATGAGAAATTTAATTATCGTATTTCATATGCTAATAGTACTACCGATGCGTTGGTGCCGGGCAATAAGATGAACAGAAATAATTTTTCGGTAAATGCTGGAGCAAATATTACTAGCAAACTTAAGTTGAGTACCTCCTTTTCGTATACCAACAACATGTCTGATAGAACACAGGCGGGTAATCAAGGTGCCAACCCATTGTGGAGAGGTATTTATGCCCCTCGTAGCTATGATGTAACCGGTTTGCCCGTAACTACTCCTGCAGGAGATCAAATTTGGTATTCATCCTCGGAAGAAAACCCTTATTGGTCTATTGAGCACATTACCCGTAATGAAGAGCTGAACCGTTTCTTTGGGAACATTAATCTTAAATACGACATTACCAACTGGTTGCAAGCCGATTTGAAAGTTGGTGCCGATGTGTTTTCTATGATGAACGCAGGTTTTGATGATAAGGGCGTGCGTAGTAATGCAAACACAGGTTCTGCCGGAAAAGGTGGTTTGATACAATCTAGAAATATGCGTCGTAACCTGAACAGTTATTTTACGTTGACAGGTAATAAAACTTATGGTGATTTTAACCTTTCCCTCACTTTAGGTAATGAGATCATTTCTAATTACGCCAATAACCTATCCACAACAGGTCTTGAAATCGTTGTTGCGGGATTTAAAAACCTAGACAATTTTACTTTGATAAATTCCAGTAACTCGTACAGCAAAAACCGCATGATGGGTGTATTTGGAGACTTGTCAGTACAGTATAAATCTTGGTTAAACGTCAACTTAAAAGCAAGAAACGATTTCTCCTCAACACTGATTCCTAAAAACAGATCTATATTTTATCCAGCAGTTGCTGTGAGTTTTGTGGCTACTGAGGCATTCCCGTCATTAAAGAGCAACGTGTTGAACTCTTTGAAAATAAGAGCAAATGGTGGTGAGGTAGGTAAAGGCGGAAGTCCTTACGAAACTGCTACTTACTACGTGAAAGCAGGTTCGGCAGACGGTTTCAGCTCAACCAGCGTAAGTTTTCCTTATAACGGACTGGCTGGCTATACCTATTCAAACGGAGCAGGTAACCCTGAATTGATGCCTGAGTTTACCAGAGAAATAGAATTGGGAACCGATATTTCAATGTTTAAAGGCAGATTAGGCTTAGACTTTTCGGTATATAAAAGAGATTCAAGAGAGCTGATTTTTAACGTACCTGTAGCTTATTCTTCAGGCTTTACTTCTACCGTAAAAAATGCAGGTAAACTTTCTACAAAAGGGGTTGAGTTTTTATTGAGCGGCACTCCGGTTAAAAGTAACAACTTTTCATGGGAAGCCTCATTAAACTTTACCAAATTTAAATCAGTGGTGAAAGAATTGGCTCCAGGTGTTGAGCTGATTTCCTTGGGTGGTTTTACTTCACCAAACATTCAAGCGGTAACAGGGCAGGAGTATGGGCTTATTTACTCTAATAGATACCTTAGAGATGCCCAAGGCAGAATGATCATTAAAAGCAATGGTTTGCCACAAGCTACCAATGATGTATATGCAGTTGGAAATCCAAATCCAAGATTTACGGCAGGATTAACTAACTCGTTTAAATACAAAGCCTTTGGGTTGTCGTTCCTGTTTGACTTCAAGTATAAAGGTGATCTAATGTCGCGTACCATTGGCGATTTAAGAATCAATGGTGTAGCCAAGGAAACAGCTGAATACAACCGTTTTAATGCAGATGGTTCAGTTTCGAAACCGTACCTGTTTGAAGGGGTATATGCCAATGGACAACCTAATACTACCTATGTTTCTGCACAGGAATACTGGGGCTTAAGTGGTAAATATGTGGCTTGGGAAGGTTATGTACTTGATGCCACTTTCCTTAAACTCAGAGAGGTTACCCTTACTTATGAACTTCCGAAAAAGTTATTGGATAAAACAAAATTCATTAGCAGGTTACAACTGTCTGCTTATGGAAGGAATTTGTGGACTTATGCACCAAATTTCCCTCACTTAGATCCTGAACAAAATTTAACAGGTATTTCTAATGCCAGAGGTTTGGAGTTTGGTATTACACCGGTTTCTAAAGTATTTGGCGCAACCTTAAGAGCCTCTTTTTAATTAATTGATTTAAAATTTCAAAACATAAGTTATGAAAATAAATAAAATAATTGCCTGTACCGGAATAGCATTACTGAGCATTTCCGCTCAATCATGCAAAAAGTTTTATGATGTGAATGATAGTCCTAACAATATTCAGGAGGCACCAATAGAACAATTATTACCTTCCATTACCGTAGCTGTGGGGTACGTAGGTGTAAGTGATCTTTATCGTTATAGTGGCTTAATGGCACAACAGTTTACGGGTAATACAACAAACGTATCTCAAACTTTTAAAGAATATGAGCGATACAATATCAATAGCTCTGATGTAAACAATCAGTGGTCAAATATTTACGCCGGTATTTTGGCTGATATTGACAAATTGATACAAAAGGCAGATCAACAAAATAGTCCGCATTATGCGGGAGCGGCCAAATTGATGAAAGCCTATATCTTTCAATTGCTTGTAGATTCGTGGGGTGATGTGCCTTATACCGAAGCAACAAAGTTTTTGGATAATCTGAAGCCTAAGTTTGATAAAGGAGAAGATATTTATAGAGATTTGGCCCGCCTGATTGACGAGGGAATTGCTGATGTGAATAAAGCAACTTCTGTGTTGTCGCCAACTAAATACACCACCATTTATGCCAGCACCGATTGGAATGTATCTAAAAAACAATGGACGCGTTTTGGCAATACCTTAAAACTTCGTCTGTTTATCCACTACACGGCAAAAGACGCAGCCTATGCTTCTACTAAAATCACTGATTTGATCAACAGCGGCGCAGAGTTTATGCAATCTAATGCCGATAGTTTTGTGATGCCATTCTTGGCAGTCGCAGGTCGTCAAAACCCTAATGCAAGTGTAGAAGGAGGTCAGTTTAAAAATGCGTTTTTTCCTAATAAAACCATTGTAACCATGATGAATGCGAAGTCGGATCCACGCCGACCTGCTTATTTCATTCCTTTTCCCTACAACTCATCACCGGCGACTTATAAAGGTGGAAATGCCACAGAGGCTGCTTCTGTTGCTTATTCTAGACTAAATACCTTCCTTAAGGGAACTGCTACAATTAACACCATAAGTATGAACTCTGATGGTTCGCTTAAAGATGGAAGCATTACTTGGGGAGGCGAGGCACCTGCAAGATTGTTGACCTTTGCAGAGTATAATTTCATCCGTGCCGAAGCTGCTTTAATGTTAAGCGCTCCGGGCAGTGCCCAAACCTTTTTTGAGAATGGAATTAGGGCATCTATGCTAGATGCGGGCGTAAGTGCAGCAGATATTACCACATATATTGCCGCAAACGGTACCTTAACCGGCACCGATCAGCAAAAATTGGAACAGATCATCAATGAAAAGTATACTGCAAATTTTGGAGTGGTCATGGAACCATGGACAGACTGGAGAAGAACAGGTTATCCAGCTTTAACTGCCCTGCCAATATCGGTAGCCGTTTATGATAAAATTCCACGATCATTGGTTTATCCTCAGTATGAGAAAAATAGTAATCCTAATGTGCCTGCCCGTGCAGATATGATGGCTAGAGTATTCTGGGATGTTCGTCCTTAAAATTTAAAAGAGATACATTAATGAAAAAGATTTTCATATTTCTGATTGCGTTCACTGCCACACATTTTGCATGGTCGCAAAAGAACGATGCTTCCAAAACCGCTAACAATACAGCGGTTTTGGAAAATCAGGCACCCAAAGAGAGTGCATTAACCAAAACAACCAAGTCATCCGTAACCATAAATGGCAAGGTCATCAATTACACAGCCACAACCGGTTTCATGGAAATCAAATCAGAAGACGGTAAAGTAAGAGCAAAAATGGGCTTCACAGCTTATACCAAAGATGGTGTTGATGACCTCACCAAAAGACCCATCACCTATACCTTTAACGGAGGCCCTGGTTCAGCTTCCCTATGGTTGCATATGGGCGTTATAGGTCCCAGAAGAATTGTGATGTCTGAAAAAGGAGAAGCTTTAGCACCACCATATTCCTATACCAATAATGAATATTCGTGGTTAGATCAATCAGATTTGGTATTTATTGACCCGGTAGGAACAGGTTTCAGTAGAGCGGTAAACGGAGTAGATAAACAAGAGTTCCATGGTTACGATGAAGATATACAATCGGTAGGAGAGTTTATAAAGTTGTATACCACACAAAATAAAAGATGGGGTTCGCCTAAATTTTTGGCGGGTGAAAGTTATGGGACCACAAGGGCTGCCGGGTTATCCATGTATCTGCAAAATGCTTTTAAAATGTACGTGAACGGTATCATGCTGATCTCTGCGGTATTGAATTTTCAGACCATCCAATTTGTAGTAGGTAATGATTTACCTTATCCATTGTATTTGCCAAGTTATGCGGCCACCTCATGGTATTATAAAAAACTGAGCCCTGAACTACAGGCAAAAGATATCAAAACATTGACTGCCGAAGTAGAGAAATATGCCATTAATGAATATACTACAGCCCTAATGAAAGGCGACCGTATGTCGGCAGCAGAGTACGGTAATGTGGTGAAGAATTTAAGTAAATACACCGGTCTTTCAGAAGACTTTATCAGACAAACCAACCTACGTATTAATCTAGCTCAGTACAATAAGGAACTGTTAAGAGAAGAAGGTAGAACTGTAGGTCGTTTAGACAGTCGTTTTACGGGTAGAGATTACAACGATACCGGTAGCCAAAATGAATATGACCCAAGTAATACAGGCACCATATCGGGACCTTATACTCACGGAATTTTAAGCTATTTTGGTAAAGAACTGAATTATACCAACGACTGGACTTATTATACTTTAGGTGGTGGTTTGGGCAGATGGAATTACAGTAACGTTCAAAATTCTTATTTAAATGTTGCCGAGTATATGCGTAAGGCGATGGCGCAAAGTCCTTCAATGAAAGTATGGGTGTTAGGTGGTTATTATGATTTTGCTACTCCTTATTTTGCTTCAAAGTATGTGATTAACCACATGGGTTTACGTCCTGAGCAGCAAAAGAATGTAGACTTCACCTATTATGAAGCTGGACATATGCTTTACATCCATATGCCATCATTAAAACAAATGAAAGTAGATGCAGATACTTTTTATGGTAAAACTTTAAAGGAAATTAACTAATGAAGACCATGTCTTATCAAAAAAATACGGCGTATGTTGCGATGGCATTTGTATTATCCGTTTTTGCCATACAAGCTGCCGCACAGCCGGGGAGAGGAAACGCACAACCAACACCGTCTACTTTTCAGTCGGCCTCCACAAGTAAAGCAGAAGCACCAGTTCCTTTGCCAGTAAATGCTAACGGAGAAATTATTTCCAATTCACCTAATATTCCTCCTCCAGTGGTGACCAAACATAGCATTACCGTAAAAGGTCAGGTAATTAACTATACTGCTACAACTGGTTATTTACAACTCGCCAACGAAGACGGAAAACCTAAAGCGAATATATTTTTTACAGCCTATACCAAAGACGGTATCCCCAATAAAAATAAAAGACCCATTACCTATACGTTTAACGGTGGACCAGGTTCGTCATCGGTATGGTTGCACATGGGGATTATGGGACCAAAAAGAGTTCTTTTTACCGATAACGGTGATTTGTTGCCACCTCCGTACAGCTATGTAAATAATGAATACACTTGGTTAGATAAAACGGATTTGGTTTTTATTGATCCGGTAGGTACGGGATACAGCAGAGCGGTTACTGGAGAAAACGAAAAACAATTTTACGGTTACGTAGAAGATATCCAAAGTATGGGCGAAGCCATCAGATTATACAGCACCAAATATGAAAGATGGAATTCGCCCAAATTTTTAGCTGGCGAAAGCTATGGCACCACAAGGGCATCGGGCTTGTCTGATTACTTGCAGAGCAAATACAAATTTTATTTAAACGGCATCGTGTTGATCAGCTCAATTTTAAACATGCAAACCGCCCGTTTTGATATTGGCAACGATTTGCCTTATCCGCTGTTTTTGCCAACTTATACGGCTACCTCGTGGTATCACAAAAAACTACCTGCAGATCTGCAATCAAAACCCCTGAAAACGGTGCTCAAAGAAGTTGAAGATTTTGCTTTACAAGAATACAATATCGCATTGATGAAGGGCAGCGATTTAACTGCTGATGAGTATGAAACCATCGTAAACAAACTGAGCAGGTACACCGGACTTTCTAAAGAGTATATCCGCCAGACTAATCTGCGAATTAATATCCAAAAGTATGATAAGGAGTTGCGTAGAAAGGAAGGATTAACCGTTGGCCGTTTAGACAGCAGATACACCGGAAGAGATTACAATGATGTAGGAGATCAGCCCGAGTTTGATCCAAGTAACGATGGAACCATTTCAGGACCATATAGCGCGGCCTTAAATCATTATGTAAGAGCTGAATTGAAATTTAAAAACGATCTTTCATATGAAATTTTGGGCGGCAGGGTATCGCCTTGGAATTACAATAATGTTCAAAACCGTTACCTCAATGTGGCCGAAGATTTGAGAAAAGCAATGTCACGAAATCCTTACTTAAAAGTTTGGGTATTATGTGGATATTACGATTTGGCAACGCCATATTTTGCTGCAGAATACACTTTTAGTACCATGGGGTTAAGACCGGAACAGAAGAAAAATGTGAACTTTACTTATTACGAATCCGGACATATGCTGTACGTTCATAAACCGTCGTTGGTACAGACCAAAAAAGATGCAGATAAAATGTATGACGATGTTTTAAGGGAAATCAATGCCGCTCCAGCTAAATAAACCAATATGAAAAAAGCAATTTTATCTATCTGCCTTTTATCACTTACAGCTTTAGTAAATGCCTATGCTCAGCAAACCCTATCGCCCGATAGTACCAAACAAGCCCTAGAAAAGCTTAAGCAGGTAAAAACGGGCTTGGTGAATACATTGCCTGCAAGCAAAGATAAGGCTCAAGTACTGGAACGCATGCTTGAGCTAGGCTTGTGGGATAATGTACTGACTGAGATCAAGAAACAGAAAGCCTTAACGGACGATTATAAGTTGCTATATGCAGATTACTATATTTTAAACAATGATTTTAAATCGGCTGAAAAATATGTAAACCAAGTATATAGCACCAATAAGAAAAAAGAAAAGGCTGTTTTACTGAAAGCATTTTTAGAAATGCAGGCATGGAAACTTCCACAGGCTGCACAAATATGTGAAAATGCTCTTAAAACCAATCCTTCAAACAAGCTGAAGTTGATGCTGGGCAGGATAAAATTGTTGCAGAAAGACTATAAAAAGGCATTGAGCTTAGCCAAAGAAGTTGAAGCAGCCGACCGTAAAAATGCGGCTGCTTTAATGCTCGAGGCTGATGTTTATTTCTGGGACCAAAAACCTCAGTTGGCCGAAGCACCCTTGTTAAAATCTATAGCCATAGATCCTTTTAATGCCGATGCCAGATTTAGCTATGGTTATGCCATTTGGCGTAGGTTTGATGCCACTTTGCTTAATGCCATGGCTGCTCAATGGGAAGTAGCTTTGGCCGTTAACCCGTTGCATTTTCAAACCCATTGGCATTGGGGTAATGGACATACCAATCTGACCTATGCAGACTATGCACAGCCAGAAGATGAACAGGTAAGAAAAGAATTGAAACCCGCCGATGAACTTTTTCAGCAGAACAAACTAAAAGAAGCTTTAGACCATACCAGAAAAATACAGGCAAAATATCCTAATTCGGTTTTACCCTTAATGCACCGTGGCTCATTATATCACGTTGCTTATGATATGGACCGCAAAGCTGGCCTTGATTCTGCCGAGCATATTTTTAGGAAAATCTTAGAAAGAAAAAGACATTATGGACCTGCACATAATGGCCTATCAGCGGTAATCAAAGCCAAACGTATCCCTTATTTAGCAGTTTATGATTCAATAACCAATCATTTGCATCAAACTAAAATAAAGGATATGGAAAACTTTACAAGGGTTTTTCCAGATGTGAGCTATTACTCGGGCGATATGGTAAAGGCCATGGCCTGGAACCAGCTTTTTACTTCTGTGGTATATTTCCCTTTCCTCACCAAAGGCGATAATGTTTTTAGGATACCGCCATTGCATAAAGACTTGGCAGAAACCATGAATTCACCATATTTCCGTACAAGCACCACATTTGATAACCGCCAATGGATGGATATACGTGGCGTAGGGAGCGGAGCTGCGGCTATTGAATATGTAGAACGTGGAGCCTACTTAGAACGTAATGTAATTTTGCATGAATATGTGCACTTATTCCATGGTCGTGTTTTAACTGATGCAGAGAATAGGGCCATTAGGGCACATTACTACAAAGCCATGAAAGAGGGGCGCACTTTAGATTATTATTCTCAGAATAACGAGTCTGAATACTTTGCCCAAACCTATCCGGCATATTTTGAACCAGTAAAAGTGCATCCTTTGGATTTTAAATCGATGAATACCACCAATGATTTGAAAACTAAAGACCCAGAGATGTATCAATTTATAGATGCATTGGTTAAGAAAGAGCAAGCTTACCTAAATGGCAAAAAAGAAGCTATGGCCAGCAACTGGGCACAGGTTTATCTTAATTTGAGCCAACGTGGCCGTATGCAGAATCGAGATATGGCTAAAAAGTATCTGGATACCGCATTGACCTATGATGCAAAATACCTACCTGCCATGTTAGCTTACTCAGGCATCAACATCTTGGAGAAAAAACTAGATGATGCTGAAGCATGGTTGAAAAAAGCAGAGCAGATAGACCCAAAATATGCACCTATTTATGCTGCTTATGCTAATTTAACTAAAGCCAAATATGATAATAACCTTATCGCTAAATCAGAAGCCATACAGAAGCAGGCAGAATATCTGCAGAAATCATATCAAATGGAAGCAGATTATGCTGAATTGGCCAGAGTAAACGGACAATTAAGGGAAATGTATAAAAGCAATGGACTTTATCCCGAAGCTATTGACGCGGGATTGGAATATGCTAAGAATGGAGCCGCGGTGTCAACCTATTTAAGAGATCGCATAGATGATGCAAATGCTTTTTCGGCCTCGTTAAAAGCAGAACTAGGTTATGCTGAACCTGTACAAATATTGCGAGATTTGGTAACTAAAAAGCCTCAAAACTACGAATACCGTAACCTCTTGGCAGATGCTTTGGCCATTCAAGGCAAATATGATGATGCCATCAAGACCATTAATGAAGCCCAACGAATTTTAGCGGCTTCAAATAACTCTAGAACCGATTATAACATGCGTTTGGCTGAGTTTTATTTGGCTCAAGGAAATAAGCCGAAAGCAAGTGAGTACATCAACATGGTACTTTCTGCTAAAGCACCTTTACGTGGAGCATATCAATTAAGAATGGTGAGGTTACTAGTGAAATCAGGTGATACGGAAACTGCCAAACAGCTTTTTGCTAAGGAAAAAGAAGGGATGGATATGCCTTCAAAAGCCGATTATGCTTTTACCAAAGCTATTTTAAGCAAAGCAGATAACAATCAAGGAGAATATGTCCAGAACTTAAATCAAGCTTTACAATACAACCCTTATTTATTTGCTGCTTATAAAGCTTTACGAGGTGCTTATACAGCTACACAAGCTGCCGATCAATTAAAAGTATTAGATCAGAACATTAACAATTTGAAAATAAAACCAGGGGTTGCCTATAAGTAATCAATAAAAATATACACATGAATTTAACAAAGAAAGCAATTTGTTTAGCATTAGGTAGTATATGCATGTTTACGATGGCATTTGCACAAGGAGGCAGGCCAACGGTAAAAAAAGCAGAACCCAGAAAGGAAGGAGACGGACCATATTCCCAATTGATCATCAGAGGAGTAACTATTATAAACAGCACAGGGGCGCCACCTATGGGGCCGGCCGATATTGTAGTGGAGAATAACAGGATTACTGCTGTCAGAACAGTAGGCTCGCCAGGTTTGCCTATACAGGCCAATCGTAGACCCCAACTAAAAGCCGGCGGCAAAGAACTATGGGCCGAAGGAATGTACATATTACCGGGCTTTATTGATATGCACGGGCATATTGGTGGAGCCGATAAGGGTGCCGATGCAGATTATGTATTTAAACTTTGGATGGCGCATGGCATTACCACCATAAGAGAGCCAGGAAGCATGAATGGCTTAGACTGGGTGCTGGATCAAAAACAAAAGAGTTTAAAGAATGAAATCGCAGCACCCCGCATATTTGCCTATACTGTATTTGGACAGGGCGCTACAACGCCCATATACACGGGTGAACAGGCGAGGCAATGGGCAAGAGAAAATGCTAAAAAAGGTGCTGATGGTATCAAATTCTTTGGCGCATCGCCAGAAGTGATGTCAAACGCGATTGAGGAGAATAAAAAGCTTGGACTACGGGCCATGGCGCATCATGCACAAACAGATGTAGGTAGATGGAATGCCATGAATAGTGCTAGAGCTGGGCTAACATCCCTAGAACATTGGTATGGCTTGCCAGAATCTATGTTTGAGGATAAAACGGTGCAGCACTATTCTCCCGATTACAATTATCAGAATGAGCAAGACCGTTTTAGCGAAGCAGGTACTTTATGGAAGCAGGCTGCAACGCCTGGTAGCGAAACCTGGAAGAAGATTATGAATGATTTGATCAAGCTTGATTTTACCCTAGACCCTACATTAAATATATACGAGGCCAATCGTGATTTGATGCGTGCCCGTACAGCCGAATGGCATAACACTTATACCATGCCCAAACTATGGGAATTTTATGCGCCAAACTGGAATTCACATGGCTCATATTGGCATAGTTGGGGAACAGAACAAGAACTGAACTGGAAAGAAAACTACAAGCTTTGGATGCAGTTCTTAAATGAGTTTAAAAACAAAGGCGGACGTGTTACGGTTGGTACAGATGCAGGTTTTATCTATGAATTATATGGTTTCTCCTATGTGAGAGAGTTAGAATTGTTAAGGGAAGCAGGTTTTCATCCTTTGGAAATCATCAGGTCCGCTACCCTAAATGGTGCACAAGCATTAGGGATGGAAAAAGATTTGGGAAGCATTGAGATAGGCAAACTGGCCGATTTTGTAATTGTAGATCAAAATCCGCTTAAAAACTTACAAGTGCTTTATGGTACGGGAGCAATAAGTTTGGATGCCGACAATAAGCCTAAAAGAGTAGGCGGTGTTAAATATACCATTAAAGATGGTATTGTATACGATGCTAAAAAGCTTTTGCAGGAAGTAAAAGAAATGGTAGATCAAGAAAAGGCCAAAACAGGCTATGTAATTAAACAGCCCGGCTTTTAAAAAACTAAAGATTTAATTTAAAAGCTTTTATATTGTTGCTGTGAAAATTTACTGGTTATTTAAAAGTCTTTCGTGTTTAGATAATTAGTTATTTATATTTTTGCAGCGTTCTGACTAAATACTTATAAAAATGGATGCTTTCCCCAAGCAAAAAATAGACTTCAATAACACTGAAGTAGCATTTCGACACAAAACTGATGCGGAATTGAAACAAGCCTATTGGTTATTTAAAATCATAGGAAGTAATTTCTTGACTAAAGTTGGTCCTCCCATCACTAATTTCATGTTAAATGTTGGTTTGCCCATTCAAGGTGCTATTAAAGCTACTATTTTCAAACAGTTTTGCGGTGGCGAAACCATCGCTGAGTGTGAGCACACTATTGAACAGTTGCATCAGGGTAAAGTAGGTACTATTCTCGATTATTCGGTAGAAGGCGAGGATGAGGAGCATGTATTTGATTTTACCTGTGAAGAAATCATTAGAACTATAGTGCGTGCTGACGGAGACCCGCGAATTCCTATCACGGTTTTTAAGATAACAGGCATTGGCCGATTTGCCCTATTGGAAAAATTGGATGCCAAGCAAGAACTGAATGCTACGGAAAAAGAAGAGTTTGAGCGTGTGAAAGTACGTTGTGAGAAAATCTGCCGTACAGCCTATGAAAGAAGTGTGCCTGTGATGATTGATGCCGAGGAAACTTGGATCCAAAACACCATTGATTTATTGGCCATTGAGATGATGATGAAGTTTAACAAAGAAAAACTTATCGTTTTCAATACCTATCAGATTTACCGTCACGATAAACTGACCAGTTTGCAAGCTGATCTTTTAATTGCCAAAGAGGCAGATTTCATTTTAGGCGCTAAACTGGTTCGTGGTGCTTATATGGAAAAAGAGCGTAAACGTGCCGAAGAAATGGGCTATCTATCGCCAATCCAAGTGGACAAGGCCGCTACTGATAAAGACTATAATGAGGCATTGCGTTTCTGCGTAGACAATATCGACCGCGTTGGTTTTGTTTGCGGTACACATAACGAAGAGAGTAGCCGTTTGCTTACCGAACTGATTGATGAAAACAATATTGCCCATAACCACCCGCATGTTTATTTTGCCCAACTGTTGGGAATGAGCGATAATTTGAGCTTCAACTTATCCAATGTAGGTTATAACGTAGCTAAATATGTTCCTTACGGACCTATTAAAGCGGTAATGCCTTACTTGTTCAGAAGAGCACAGGAAAATACTTCTGTGGCCGGTCAAACAAGTAGGGAGCTTTCTTTGATCAGCAGAGAGAAGAGCAGAAGAGGCTTATAGGTAGGAGATTATATAATGTGATGATTGGCTGATTATCACATTATATAATTATATGGTGTTAATCTATCGTTAGCCAACCTTTAGCAGCGGCTAAATTCATGATTTCCGATGTCCTTTTTAAGCCTAGTTTTTTAAGGATATTTCTTCTATGCGTATTTACGGTGGCTGAGCTGATAAAGAGCATATCGCTAATTTCAATGCTCGATTTACCTTTTGCCATTAAAATGAGGATATCGTGTTCACGTTTGGTCAGTAAATATTCTTTCATGAAATCATCCATGAAATAACTGGTTTCTTTTGTTGCGGGATTGTGTTCTAAGTGTTCAAAATAGTTTCCGCCCTCATACAATGCTTTAATTGCGGTAATCAATTCGCCAATGGAACCGTTTTTCAGTAAATAACCATCGGCGCCCTTTTGTTGCGTTTCTTTAATGATATGGGCCGCATTGTAATTAGATAATACTAATATCTTCACGCCTTTGTAGTTTTCTTTCACCTGTTCTATCACCTGTAAACCATCAACCTGCGGCATATTAAGATCCAACAAAAGCACCTGTGGTTTATGAAATTGTAGATCATTTAATACCTTTTTTCCATCGTTGGCCACTCCAATGATCTTAATTTTAGGATAATCGGCCAAGGCAGAAACAAGCCCGTCAATTAAAAGTTGGTGGTCATCGGCAATATAAATATTGATGTTATTCATTTATGGCTGTTTGTATGTTTTGGTTTGGTATTTCAATATTAATTAAAGTTCCGTTTCCGGGCGTTTCTATTTCTATTTTTCCTTGTAGGTAATCTACTTTAGAAAATATGCTATTCATTCCAGAGCCAGATGGATTTTCTAATCGTTCTTGCGTTAGGCCCTTTCCATTATCTTCAGCCATGATCACCACTACATCATCATGTTCAATAAGCTGTATAATGCCATTAGTGGCTTCGGCATGTTTGATCATGTTCTGTAATAGTTCTTGTATAATCCTATAAATGTTGTTAAGATAATTACTAGGATAATTGTCTATTTGTTCAAAGCCCATACATACGAGTTCTACATATAGTTTTTCAGATTTATTAACGGTTTGTACCAAATTTTCTAAGGCTTTTACAAACCCCAATTTCTCTATGGTTACGGGGCTAATTTGATGGCTCATGGTGCGTACCGTATCGGCAACTTGTCCCAGCATTTCATCTGCCTGTTGCAATTTGTCCTGATGATTGGCAGGAGGCAGAGGGGTATTTTTTTTAAGTGCGCTCAAATGGATACCTATTACAGATAGCATTGAGCCAATTTCATCATGTAAGCGGTCGGCAAACATTTTACGTTCTTTTTCTTGAACGTCTACAATGGTATGGGTTAAGATTTTTTGCTGTTCGCTTTTTTCAAATAATAAAGTTTCTCGCTCTTTTCTATATCGATTAAACTTTTGCGCTAAGCCATAAAGCAGAATAGCTGCTTCTACTGCTAAACCTCCTAGTAGGGCAAACTGTGCTACGTAGTAATTTAGCATAATGGAGCCGTACATGTAGAGTTGTTCGGCCAAGCCCGAAAGTGCTAATACCAGTATGGCAGCAAGATAGAACTTCGCTTCCTTTACGCCCTTCCAAATTTGTTCTACTGCACTGGCTATGATCAATAGAGATTGCAGACTGGCTATAATAGTAAGGATGTTTTGCGCATATTTAACCGTTACTACAGAGTTTTCGTAAGGTGCAGGATAAAGAATGAGTAACAGAAAAACGAATCCTACCAATTGAAGAACTTTGTTTGGATAATATAAATAGCTCTTTTTAGTTTGTCCAATAAAGAGCTGTAGAAACTGTATGCTAAAGATGATGTTTAGCAGCAGCATGACAGGCCTTGCCCTGCTTGGGAAAAAACTGCTATTGGGCCAAAGGTATTCGAAACCAAGTCCTTTATTGCTCCAAATCCAAAGCAGCAAAGCAGTAATGTATAGTCCATAATATAGATAAAGGCGCTTGCGGGTACTGATCCAAAGTACTAGACTAAAGAAAATCATCATGATAATAATACCAGAGAGTAAACCATTAATAAGGTTGGCATTCATGTTGGTTTCTGCCAGATCACGATAACTAATGATGCGCATAGGCGCCTGTAAACTTTCCTTCCGCTTATCTACTTTAAGAAAATATAGGCCTCCTGTTTTTTGTAAAGGAAAAGCAAAGTTGGTAAACTCGGGATAGGGGCGTTGTTTAAAAAGAAAGAAATCGCCAGTTTGATATAAAAGTTTGAGGTTGCCGAGACTATCGCTATGATAATAGTCTAAAATGTTGACATGAGAATTATCAACAGTCAACAACCATTCCTTTCCAATGGGCAAAGCCTCTGGTTTAATGGCCAGCCAAAATATAGATTCGGTATAACCGGGATTGAATGACGGGCTGCTAAGTGTCGTGAATTTTCCTTTTTGATATAAATCCTGTATACGATCCGTACTTAGAGAGGCGCTTTGGTCTTCAAATAAGCCAATACTTACCTGAGGCTGCATTTGCGCCTTACCAAATAAACAAATAAAAGAGAGCAAGAATAAGGAGAGGTATTTGATATTCATACCGGATAAAACAGAAAAACAACTAAATATAATTAATTGTACTGCTAAAGCCCCTATCTAAAATGAATTAGTTGGTTAGCTTGAATGGTACTACGATTGATTGATTTTCTTTTTTATAAACTCTCTTCTCGTCTCAACATCCGCTTTGGGTAGTTCAATAATCTCGTAACCATAACTGAGATAGGTCTCCTTCATTCTTTCGAAAGTATATACCGCTTCTTTCCAAGTTTGCTTGCGCTCGTTGTCGGTTTCATATATTTCTTTCCATGGTGGTAGAATAAAAACCTGATGGGCATAGGGGCAAGCAAGTGCCATAGCTGTCATTTCCGATGAAATGGGGATGTTTTCCATAGTCATGTAGCAAATAGCATCTAAGATTCCTCGGTCAAAAAATACAGGATTTGATAATTGCTTTTCTTTAAT
The DNA here is from genome assembly GCF_039594775.1 of Pedobacter sp. Lineage (GTDB taxonomy): Bacteria > Bacteroidota > Bacteroidia > Sphingobacteriales > Sphingobacteriaceae > Pedobacter. Next base: position 94,224 of record NZ_JBCNMT010000008.1, read on the forward strand.
TTCCCGATAAGAACTTACAGAGGTTTCCAACATCAGCTTTGCATAAAGTTTTTTGTTTTTCCACGGAAGGGCATTGCCATCCTCGAACATTTGCGCTTGGATAATTTTTCTGGCGTCTTCTTCAACCACAAAAAAACCAGCCTCTTTTAATTCATTAATCAATGTGGTTTTGCCCACGCCAGGCCCACCCGTAATGACGAATAAGTTGCGGCGCATGAATTTACAATCTGATATTTGAGGTGAAACTGAAGCAGCATTTAAAATGTTGCGGGTGATTTTAAAGCAGTTATTTCACTATGAAATAACCTACAGCTAACCATGCCAAGCCCTTTACCAAAAAGAATAGAAAACCCCAGAAACCAACTTTCTTGATCCATTTTTTTAGTTTTTCTACTTTTTCTGCATTCATGATCTTCAATCGTAAAAAGATTAGCATAGCTAGCTGTGCATTATGGAGCTTAACGTTCGTGTTCCTCCAGTTTCCTTACCGACATGATTTTGAACTCTTTGATGCCATCGGGCATTTCCCATTGGATCAAGTCGCCGGTTTGATAGCCTAACAATGCAATGCTAATGGGTGCAAAGATAGATACTTTTTGCTGTTTTATATTGGCATCTTTAGGTAAAACTAGTTTAAAGACAAACTGTTGACTATTTTCTGTGCTTTCAATCTGTGCTTCGGTGTATAATGAGACGACATCGGGAGGTAGGTCTGCGTCGTCAAAGATTTTGGCATTTTTAATTTCTTGTTTAAGACGAGATTTGTTGTAGTCGCTCATGACTGCTTTTTCCAAATGTTCGCTTAAAAACTTGTAGTCGCTTTTAGACAATAAAATTGATTTTGTTTCCATTTTCAATAAGTTTAAATGAATAGATAAGCCCCTCGAATGAGCAGGCGTAAAAAAATATTTTTAGAGATGGTTATCCCCCGAAATCGCTAAGAGAAGAATTAGAAATCGGGGTTTAGTTAATAAAATCCTTACTTTGGTTAAGCAATGCAGGATTAGAGCGCATGCAGAAATTTAGCTTTGCTGGACTTGCAAAAAGCATAGGGGTAGCAGCTTTCTTCGTAAAGAAAGTATTGTTAACCACTAATGCCACTATTTTGCACATACAAGCAAATATGGGTTTGTTATTGAAGAAAAGCAAATATAAAGTAGATTGTTACAATTAAAGGACTCTTCTTTTGGTTTTTCGTCATCTCGACAGCATGGAGAGATCTGGTGAAAATCACTTTATAAGTTAATTAATCATTAGATTTCTCCTATCGTCGAAATGACGGAGCAAGTGGTACTTGGGAACCTCTCCCTGACCCTCTCCTTGGAAAGGAGAGGAAACTGGAAATATAATTAGTAGTAGATAATGAAAATATGACCAGGGCTTTGATTTTACTGCTCTCTTTGGGAAAGATGCCTGAAAGGCAGAGCGGGTTTTTGACCATATCCCCCTCCTAGATGGGGCAGGGGGGGGAAAGTTATTAAACAAAAATCCCTAGTCTTTTTTCTAAAAGAAATAGACTAGGGATGGTATTCTTTAGCTAAAGCTGTGGGAATTAGAAACTACAGCCGTAGATTTTTCGCTATGCTCAGAAATTGTAAAACTTTGACAATCTCCTAACCTAAAGGAAATCAAGATTGTCAAAGTTAAAGTGGCCTGTAATTACACCAAATCAAAGCGATCTAGGTTCATTACCTTGTTCCAGGCAGCTACAAAATCGTTCACAAATTTTCCTTGTGCATCTTTGCTGGCATAAACCTCGGCAATTGAACGGAGTTCTGCATTAGAACCAAACACCAAATCGGCACGGGTGGCCGTCCATTTAGTTTGTCCAGTGCTACGGTCGTAACCCTCATATAGTTCTTTATCTTCACTGGCGGCTTTCCATGCCGTAGCCATATCCAATAGGTTGACAAAGAAATCGTTGCTTAATTGCCCAGGGCGACTCGTTAATACGCCATTGGCAGAACCATCATAATTGGCGTTTAAGGCACGCATACCACCCACAAGCACTGTCATTTCGGGAGCAGTAAGGGTCAGTAATTGTGCTCTGTCAATTAACAGCTCTTCTGTAGAAGACACAGTACGACCTTTTTTGTAGTTGCGGAAACCATCGGCAATAGGCTCTAAATAGCCAAATGATTCAACATCTGTTTTTTCTTGACTGGCATCTGTGCGTCCAGCGGCGAAAGGCACTTTCACTTGTTGCCCAGCATCTTTAGCCGCTTTTTCGATGGCTGCGTTACCTGCAAGTACAATTAAATCGGCCAGTGAAACTTTCTTGCCATTGCTTTGTGCAGCATTAAATTCCTTTTGGATACTTTCCAAAGCACTTAACACCTTATCTAATTGTGCGGGGTTATTGGCTTTCCAATAACGCTGTGGAGCTAAACGGATACGAGCGCCGTTAGCACCGCCACGTTTGTCGCCACCGCGGAAAGTAGCTGCTGAAGCCCAAGCAGTGCTTACCAGTTGCGAAACACTTAACCCTGAGGCCAAAATTTTGGATTTCAAACTTTCAACGTCATTTTCATCTACTAGCGCATGGTCTACTGCAGGTACTGGGTCTTGCCAAATCAACTCTTCGCTAGGTACTTCAGGACCTAAGTAACGTGCCACTGGTCCCATATCACGATGGGTCAATTTAAACCAGGCACGGGCAAAAGCATCCGCAAAAGCATCTGGGTTTTCCAAGAAACGTCTTGATATTTTCTCGTAAGCAGGATCAAATCTTAGAGAAAGATCCGTGGTTAACATGGTTGGTTTATGTTTTTTTGCAGGGTCAAAAGCATCAGGGATGATTTCCTCATTGGTTTTGGCCACCCATTGGTGTGCACCACCGGGACTTTTGGTCAACTCCCACTCAAAGCCAAATAGGTTTTCGAAGAAATTATTGCTCCATTGGGTTGGGGTAGTGGTCCAAATGACTTCCAAGCCACTGGTAATGGCATCGGCACCTTTGCCAGTACCAAAGTTGTTTTGCCACCCAAAACCTTGTTGTTCCAATCCTGCAGCTTCGGGTTCTTTGCCTACGTGCTCAGAAGAAGCAGCGCCATGGGTTTTACCAAAGGTATGTCCACCGGCAATTAAGGCTACTGTTTCTTCATCGTCCATGGCCATACGACCAAAAGTATCACGGATATCTCTTGCTGCCGCAATAGGGTCGGGGTTGCCATCTGGTCCCTCTGGGTTTACATAAATTAAGCCCATGTGTGCAGCGGCAAGTGGTTTTTCTAAATCTCTAGAGTGTTTTTGGCCATCGGCATCCTCATCAGACGACACCACACCATGTTCAGCCAATCCTTCTAATCCACTTGAGTAACGTTCTTCGTTGCCTAACCAAGTGGTTTCTGAGCCCCAATATACATCCTCACTTGCTTCCCAAACGTCTTCACGTCCTCCAGCAAAACCAAAGGTTTTAAAGCCCATCGATTCTAAAGCGACGTTTCCGGCCAGGATCATCAAATCGGCCCATGAGATATTGCGGCCATATTTTTGTTTAATGGGCCATAGTAAACGACGAGCTTTATCTAAGCTTACATTATCTGGCCAGCTATTCAGTGGGGCAAAACGTTGTTGTCCTTGTCCGGCACCACCACGACCATCGCCTACACGATAAGTTCCGGCACTGTGCCAAGCCATACGGATGAACAAACCTCCATAATGACCGAAATCAGCAGGCCACCAATCTTGTGAATCGGTCATGAGGGCGTGCAAATCATTTTTAAGAGCTTGATAGTCGAGGCTTTTGAATGCTTCGGCGTAGTTGAATCCCTCGTCCATAGGATTGGATAGGGATGAGTACTGACGGAGGATGTTGAGTTTGAGTTGTTTTGGCCACCAGTCACGATTTCGAGTACCGCTGCCGCCAACGTTACTTTTCATACTGCCGTTGTGAAATGGGCATTTGCTGATGTCTGAACCTTTGTTTTCCATGCTTAATCAATTTTTTGTTAATGATGTATTGGTATTTTCCAATGGCCTATTGTTGCCATTGAAAAGACATTTCGCTGTTTGTTTTGTTTCCCATGTCCATACCTTTTTGAATAATCATAAAGATACGCTTGTCGGGTGGCCCTGTCAAAGTGCTTTTATCTATGGGCTAATAGGTAAAAGCTATTTCACTTTAAAATTTTGCTTTCCGCTAAGCAAATCCCAAAATAATATGAAATCGCTAGCTAAACTATAACCGGGATACTGAAAGGTGGCAGGTTTATTCTTTTCGAAGAAGAAATGCCCTACCCAGGCAAAGCCATAACCTAAAAAGGGGATGACCAACAAAAAGCGCCAATCATGAAAAAGAATACCCGTAATTAGCGAAAGCACAACTAATGCGGTACCAATAAAATGTAGGATACGGCTAGTGGTGTTTTGATGTTCGCTAAGGTAAAAGGGGTAAAACTCTTGCAATGATTTGTACTTTTTGGCTTCCATTTAACGCGGTTTTATGGTTAAGTTAGTAAATATTGCTCAAATATAACCCACTTGTATGTGAATTTTAGGTTAAGTCTGCAATTTGAAGAAAGGCAAGGGCCCAAGAGGTGTTTAAGAAGCGTGAAGCACTTCATGAGAAAAAGGTGGTAGAAAAATCAGGCAGATTTTCCTACCAATGCTGTACTACAAAATATGATGGTTCACCAAGAAATCACGTAGATGTTCAGGATGGACGTTCATAAGCAAGGTGTTTAGTCCAGCTTTTTTAGCACCTTCGATGTGTTGCGGACTATCGTCGATGAACAAGGTTTCTTCAGGTAAAAGGTTATTTTCCTTCAATACCATTTCAAAAATAGCTGGGTTAGGCTTGCGCATGGTGGTATCTTGCGAAAAATAGGCCCTTTCAAAGAAATCGTCGTAATTGTTAAAGCCAAAGTCTTTTTGCAGGTAGGCAATGATCCAATCGTAATGGATTTTGTTGTTGTTGCTTAACAAAAAGGTGCGGTATTTTTTTTTGACTTCTAATAACACATCGTGGTTGTTGCCCGATACGCCTATTAACAAACTATTCCAAGCATCATCTATCTGTTGGTCGGTAAGTTCTAATTTTTCGGCTACTTTTCTAATTCCGTCTCTAAATTGGGCAGGGCTAATGCTTCCCGTTTCAAAATCATCAAATAATTGGTTGTGGCCCTTGTGTGCGAAGAACTCTGCCACGTTAGGTATACCTAGTTGTGAAAGAGCATTTTGGGTTCTCAAGAAGTCGATGGCAAAGATCACATTGCCGTAATCGAAGATAATATTTTTAATTTTTTCCATTTATTGTTCCAAAATTCGATGCAAATATGTAACATTGCACTCGCAAAACCTAACAGTGTTTTCGCGGGCCATTAGCTCAGTTGGTTAGAGTAGAAGACTCATAATCTTTTGGTCGCTGGTTCGAGCCCAGCATGGCCCACATTGGTAAAACAAATAAAACCCATTCATTTCAAAATCGAGTGGGTTTTATTTTGTCAAAATGTATAGTATACTTTGTACATTTTGACAAAAAATCTCTCACAAATAATTCACAGAAATATAATCTTGAAGGCTCTTGTACAAAGACATCATATAAAGGATGATGGAACTGTAAACGTTAGAATTCATTCACAGAGGCAAAGTAAAATATATGTCAACCAAATTATTTGTAACAAAAAAAATCAGCTATCTAATAAGATAGATATAAAAGATGATATTGTCAACAATCAAATTTGCAATCTATTGAAGAGTTATCGCAATATCATAAACAAGCTCACTACACTGAATATAAAATTCAGGTAAAGGAGCTAAGAATTACATTTTCGAAATTGAATTTATTCCTTTTATATTTTGTTTGATTAATCACGAATAAGTGTTTAATAAATAATTTAAAATCCGTGGAATCTCAGATAAGGTATGTATACTTGGTAATTAAAAGTAAGTAATAGGAATGAAAAAATCGCTACTCGTATTGATAATTATCGCTAGTCTTTCGTGTAAGAAGAAGAAAGAGCAATTGGAAAGTGGTATAATAAAAAGCTACGTGGGTACCATGTTGGTGACCCATATAGGTAATATTAACCAAGGTAAGAGTATAATTTGGGATGCGAAGGAATTTGACAAGGATGACAAGGTCATAAAACATATTTATTCCTTCGAAAATAATTGGATAGCACAAAACCCTGTTCGAATATCTACAGACGAGGTGGACTTTGTATATAAAAATGGGGTGCTGAGCTCAAAAAGAACCAAGCTATATGCCGCAACAGTAAATTATACAATTGTTAACGGCGACACCCTTATTATTGACAATGTTACCGACTATAAATCGGATTATACGTATGAAACGCGTAAACATCAAAACGGAAAGATTGTAGAAAGTTCATTAAGAAGATTTGCTGGTATCCGTGAGACTAAATTCTTTTACGACAATAGGGGTTTCCCTTCTCATGCAACTGGTATGTCGGGTTATGAACCACTTGAATTTAGGATTGAATATGAGTACGATAACAAAGGTAGGTTGTTGAAAGAAATTGAAATTTCGAAGTGGGGTGCGGTAGTTCAGAGAGCATTCAGCTATACCGATGATTTACAGGGAAAGCTGGTGTCTCTTAAATATTATGTATATCAGGCGGGTTGGAGAAAGCACAATTATGTTTACAACAGATTTGGGCATAAAGCGAAAGTTGAAGTGTTTGCATCTAATACCGAAAATGGGACTTATGTTCCATATGGCGAAATTAACTATTCATATGTTTATTGGTAGCGAATTAGGAGCGTAAGTCAACCCACGAAATATAAACTGCTTTTTATGATTTAATGGGATTTGCTTCAACTTATGGAAAGCCTCTATGGAAAAAATGATGATGAAGCTATATAAATATTATCAATGAATGCCCCAGTTCCGAATGGAAAGAGGCGTTACTAAACAGATATAGGAATGGAAGTAAAAGATGATTTGCCGTATAGCATTTAAGAGTAAGTATCTTTCAAATTATATAAAACGATGTAAAAAATACAGTGATATGAAAATTATAACAATGCCAATAACTACAATCGGAGAGCAGGATTGGATAGAAAAACTGACTGCCTTTTTGGAGAGTTATGATGTGGAAGTGGCTGGTTTAGATGAATTTAATATCAGTTTTCACTTTGTCCGAAGAGGAATTAAAAATTAATACATGAAAGATATTTACAAATTTGAAGAGGTATTGAATGACCTGATGGACTATTTCATTTTGGGCGATCCACATTGTTTGCTGGATTATAAAAAACAATATAACCTACCCGATGATCTGCTAACAGAGTTTACAACAAATGAAACTGGTGACAAAGTTGTTGAAGATGGGATTATTGTTCCGCTTTCGGGGGTAGAAAACTATCCCTATATTATTTATTTTAATCTTTCTGGTGCTATACCCGAGTTATTAAAAGAAGAAAATCAATTGCAGGTGCAACAAGAAGGTTATTGCCTAAAAGTTGAAAACGAAGAGATTTATCTCTATACTATGCCCTATTTGAAAAGATTTACGGAGGGGCAGGTTGAAAATTTAAAAAAGTATAGAATGGCAAACATTAAACTTAAAAATGGGTGGTATTCGGTTCACATATTGGGTGGTCTTACCGTACAACATTCGGGGCTTGAACCCACATTTGAATTTGTAATCAAACCAAGTATGGGTAAACCGGAATATAAAGCGAACATTGCCTATTCCTATAGAATTAACGCATAATGGAAATTACCACTAATGATAATAGTTTATCTTGAAAGTAAAAAAAATGGAAAATGGGGATAACAACTTTAAAGAACAGCATTATAGTATTTTGTATCTTTCTTTTTGCCCAGTGCAATCCGGCAAAAAATCAAAATTTTGTTTTATCAAACGAGTTTCCGCCAATCGTAATCATGAACGTGAAGGAAACAGAAATGAATCAAATCCCCATCTATTTAATAAGAAATAATATCACGATTGATACCGGACGGTTACATCTTTATTCAGTAGGCGAAAGGAATGTCGATGTTCAGATTAATCTGAACAAGAAAGACTCATTGTATATTAATGATAAAATCATTTTTAATCTGAAGGGACGAAAATATACCATCGGTGATTTTAAAAAGAAGAAAGTCGAATCTTCCGGGGATCCTTATCTTATAAGTTATACAATAAATGGTACTTCTTTCGTCGAACGGGATGGATACATTGACCCGAAATAAAGATTATTGCAATATATGTTTGGGCTTATATAAATAATGAACGAAAAACTTTATCTAAAAGTATGTTCGTGGTGTGCGGGAAATTTTCCCCTCTAAAGCGTAGGTATTGGTACAGAAGTGCCTGTGTTCTAGTATTAACCAATTCCATCAACTTTGCCTATAAGTATAAATATTTTCGTAATATTAGGTTTACATCAAAAAACTAGCTATATGAAAACAATAATTAAAGTGGGGCTAATATTTATACTACAGTGTACCCTAACAGATAATCTTTTCGCACAAGCGATTTCTACAACCGTTGTTGGTGACAAAGCATATTTTTCTCAAAACATAGATGTGGAGAAGTTTGCGGGAAAGCGGTTTCAACTTAAAGTGGCTACCAAGGTGCTAAAAGGCACAAATAATTCGAAATCCTCAGTTATTGCTTTAGTAAGAAAAAAGAATAATACTGTCGGTTTTCATACAGATCTTGTTCAAAGCTTAAAAAGTAATTCAAATTGGGAAGTTACCACTATTGAGGGAAAAATGGATAGCAGTGCGAAAGTGTTTGAAATAGGCGGGTATTGTACAAATGATGGTGTCTTTTTATTTGATGATTTTAAATTGAAAGTAGAGATTTCTCCAGGTAAATGGGAAAATGTTTCAATAGACAACGGCGGATTTGAAAAGGGAGATTTCCAAAAATGGATTGCAGGTACAAATAACAAGGCCGTAAATTTCGATGGCGTAAAATTTAGCATTGAGCCCAAGGCTCCCTTTAATGGAAAATTCTCGTTAAAAATCGAATGTAATTATACCAATTATGGCAACAATGAGAAAGCTGGAAATTATATAGTTGTGAATGGAATTAAGCTTTATTATGAGATTTATGGCAGTGGGAAACCTTTGGTATTGTTACACGGTAATGGAGGCTCAATTTCAGGTCATAAAGTAAGGATCGCTGATTTTAAAAATACTTACAAGGTTATTGCTGTGGATAATAGAGCCCAAGGAAAATCAGGCGATAACGGACAAGAATTAACTTATGATCTAATGGCAGATGATGTTAACAAGTTATTGGAAAAGATAGGTATAGATAGTGCCTACATTTGGGGACAGAGCGACGGCGGTATAATTGGCTTGTTATTGGCAATCAAGCATCCTGATAAAGTGAAAAAATTAGCTGTTTGGGGAGCCAATATTCAGGCAAACGAACAGGCATTTGCCCCGAAAATTTACGAGAGCATTGTAACTGCCTCAAAAACTGGGAAAACTGAAAAAGACAGACAATTAAATACATTGATGGTCAATTATCCAAATATACCTTTCTCTGATTTGAAAAATATTAAGGCTCCAGTGCTGGTGATGTCGGGAGATAGAGATGCTATCAATATTGAGCACACCATAAGTATTTTTCAGCATATTCCAAATTCTCAATTGTTTGTTATGCCTGGAGCTACACACTTCGGAGCATATGAAAAGCCTGGTTTATTTAATGTAATATTGTCGGAATTTTTCAATAGCGTTGCTAAAAAGCTTTAAAGTTGCCATCTATTACCTATTGACTGATAAATTTGGGCTACTTGATAGGGTAGCTTCTTAGGTTGGCTTGTATTGCTGCCAATTAAGAAACGGTTAATTTGAATACTGAATAGTCTTTATTCTCTATTTCTGCACTGTTAACTCAATAATGTTCGATACGATAAAGCTACGATCTCTGGTTTCGATGAATTGTTCCACTATCGTTTTATTATCTGTCTGAAGTTTAAAGCTTAATTTGTTTTTGCCATTCATCGTTACGGTTAGTGGTTTCGTCAGGTCGAACATGTAAGGTGAAATATAGAGCTTGATCTTTGCCACCCTAGAAGTTTTAATATCGATATGGTTTTCGTTGGCAGTGGCCATAATCGCACCAGATTTATTTGGATAAAAGTCTACGGTGCTTTCTTTTCCATTTTGACGAAGCTGCGGGTTTTGGGAACTATGCCATGTTGCTTTTGGTGAAAGGGTATCTAACGCTGTAATGGCAATCCATGCATTTCTCCCATTTCTCACATTATTTGTTTCCCATGTTATCTTTTTGGTAAAAGGATCTCGTTTTTCTTTGGCAAGCAGATCAAATACAAAATTAATAGAATCTCTTTCCATAAAGGCAAGTGCATGATTTCCTGATCGTACGAAGTTCTTCCAGTTGGCACCATGATCTGTGGCAAAACTATAAATAGAGTTCACGGTTTCTAATGGAAATATGAGGTCCTTGCTAGCACTCACCCCATAAAAAGTGGCGCTATTTTTCAGGTTGTCAAGAGGTGTATTATTGCCGTAAACACTTGGAAGGAAATTAAAGCCAGCAAAGGAAGCAAACGCTGAAGGTTGATTAAGTGCAAACCAAAACGCACCACTGCCTCCATTGGAATGACCACAGATATAAACTTTGTTGTCGTCGATATTATATAACGACTTTACGAAAGTAAGCTCCCTAAGAATAGTTTCGAATGCATCCTGTTGATAAAGCCAGCCAAAGTCCTTACGTCCAAAGGGATATATGACAAAAGCATCATCCAACACCTTGTCCATAATTTTAGTTTCTATGGAGTTTGGAATATAGCCGGGAGATGTAAACTTAAGCCTGTTGATAATCGCTCCATGGAGGTACACATACAAGGGGGTTTTATGCTGTGGATCGTATCGCTTGGGTATGTGCACGAGAAAGGGAACGGTAAGGGTATCGTTTACCTTGATTTGGTACATCGTCCACATATTGTTCTTTTTTGGCGAAGCAAAAGCTTTAAACTGCTTGATTTCGTTAATGAGCTGAGTACTGTTTAATTTCTTGCTTAGACCCAACCAATAACTGTTGCTTTTAGAAGACGATGGGTTGATGCGGATGGTGCTGTCTTTTAATTGGTTGGTGATTATTTCAAGGGCCAATTTAGCTGAGTCGGCCTTTATTTTGAAAGGCTCGATAAATTGTTTCCATTCGGGCAGACTACGCAGTGGAACGTTCAAGGGGTCATCAGCAAAATAATTATAATTCCCTAGGTCATAGCCAATTTCAGCGGATCTCTTAATATAATATCTAGCTCTTTCCATGTTGCCAACATGGGCGGAGGCAACGGCTGCTTTATAGGTATCGTAATTGCTTTGACCCTGTTTCTGCTCAAGATAATAAGTATCAAAAAATTGGGAAGCCTTTTTAAAATCCTTCTTCTTGTAATATACCTGCGCTGAATCGTATAGATTGACGATTGGCTGTTGGGCATGGAGATCCAAATAATTTAACCAGATCAATGCCAGCATCAATAGAATGGGTCTATGTTTCATCTTATTAAAGTTTATACAAAGAAAGGTATATACCATCTGATGAAATTGTATTTTTCAGCCAAGCTATTGTTTTACAAACTGAAAGATCAGTTTGTCGTCACCGAGTTTCTCAATTGTTTTAAAAAAAGCAGAGGGATTGGAGCCCGTTAATTTTTTATACATCTTATTAAAGTAAGATTGGTCGTAGAAGTTGCTATTGTAGCCAATTTCGGTTAGTTTTTTAAATTGCGAATTGAAGAGCTTATTGTTTAGCGAATGCCTGAAACGGGCAATATTGCGGTATTCGATAGGGGATACTCCAATTACTTCCTTAAAACGCCTGTTAAATGTCCTTAATGGCATTTTAAGTTGCGTTAGAATTTCTTCAATGCTATGGTTTTGTTCGAAATCGGACAATAATATAACCGCCTTTTCAAGATGGGAAACAGGTGTAGGCCTAAGTTTCCATAATAGGAAATCTTCCAAATGCCTTATCTTTTCGGTTAAATTATCTGTTGCAAAACACTGATCGAGGTAATTCTTATATATGGGGTCGGTATCCCATTCCATTAGCTGATCAGGTTTATTGCCCATCACTAGCGCCAATGGAGTTTTAATAAATTGGTTCAAGCCAAAAGTTTTAAAGAAAATGGAGATACGGTCTGTTTTTCCTGTCAACTCAACCTTTAGGGGCATTTGGCATTTGCCCTGAATGATGGTCAGGTAATTGCTTTTTGAATCGTTGTATACTTCTATATGACCTACTTTTGAATGGTAATTGGCCTGCTTGTAGATACTGACTACATTTATGGTGTGCGGAAATGAGTAATGTATGCTTTTAAAATCGGAAGATTGATTTTTAATAAAGTAGTAAAACTCAATGTACTTTTGAAGCGCGGGTTGCGGTTGTAAAAATTCAATATTCATTGGTGAAAATGACAATAAGTACAACTTTTATACAGGTTGAGCTCCTGCTTTAGCTCAATAAATATACAATATATATGTGAATTTACCCTCTCTAGCGCAAGCATTAGCGCAGCGGTGCTTGTGTTTTAGCATCAATCTCAAGCTGAATATTTACATCAAAATCCTGTAGTTTCCGGCTTTGTTTCTTCAGCAGAAGATGATGTTTACAGCAGCTCGGGGGATTATACAGGTGAAAAAGGATTTCTCGATGTTAAGTTGCTAGCGTAGGCGCAAGCGGATGCTTGCGCCAGAGTGAGTTCGAATTGAAATGGTGTGGTAGTGAGATCAGTCTTTCACCAACCTTACCGCACAGCCAGTAGTCTTGCTGTAGTCGGTTACCCGCGGTTCGCTGTATTTGTTGAAGTCAAGGTAATAGGCAAAACTGTCATCTCTGGCGGTGCTGGACCACCAGTAGCTCAGCCATATCCCATATTTGAAAGACTGACCACCACCATACTCGTCACCACCGGCACTGCCGTTAGTGAGCAGGTTCAGGCCAGATGAATTGTCGCCATTGCCATGTGCAAAATTGTACGAATCCTTTATGTCCCAGCCGGAGAGACCTCGCATTTTCTTTCCGGCGACCTTTTCGCCACCCAGGGCAGTGATAAGCGTCAGAAATTCCCTTGAGCTAGGCACATGCCAACCCGCTGGGGCTAGGCCACGTGGATCGGTAACGGCATAGAAATTATAGAGTTTTCCGTATTTTTTTTCATTACTGCTATCGAAATTAAGATAGCAATAAGCAGGAATCTTTCCACGGCTTACTTTTTCCCATTCCTTCTGGTTTGCCGCATAATAGATCGGATCTCCATTCCTATAGGTGCTTACATTGAGGTTTGTTGTGGTCCAGACCTGGTTGCCGATTTTTACCGGTCCGGTGATTTCAGGAGAGGCGTTATAAATTTCCTTCAGTTGCGCTCCCGGTGCGCTGTTGCAGGTCCATACGAAGTTGGTAGGCTGTATGCCGCCACTTCTTTTCAGCGCTTCTTTGGTCGCAATCTCATCGGCCGCTTCTTTGGTTTTTGCAACTCCCCAGCCGAAGGCTGTACCCACGTTGTCGCTGATGGTACGGTAGGCGGCGCAACCTGGCCCCGAATAGGTCAGTACAATTGTGCATGCACCTCCGCGTTTGTTACATTCGGCTAAAGCTCTCTTTTCGGCTTCGTCCTTGTTTGGCTGATCGAACGAAAAGCCATAATAGAAGCCGTTTGACCGATCTACAGCTAGAGAGCCGTATTTAGTTTGGGCGGAGGCTGGTACTTTTGCCGGCGATTTTTTGACCTGGGCGATTGAATTTCCCGTAGGGAGGAACTGCACAATCAATGCCATCAGTAGTAGTTTGCTTACCTTCATACGTGTTGTTTTTTGTTTTGTTCCAGTAAATTTATCAGTCGGCATATTTGAAATCAATACTTACTTTTTGGTATTTTTTATACTGGCCATTGTGATGCCCTGGACTGGTTCTTTGGGTCGTGGCCTTTTGAGCTTTAACTCGGCGAGTACTTTTGTTAACTTTCGGTTGGTGTTATCACGACCATTAGAGATGAGCAATTAAGTGGTATCGTGTTAAAATTAACCACAAGCTGAATATTTACATCAAAATCCTGTAGTTTCAGGCTTTGTTTCTTCAGCAGAAGATTATGTTTACAGTAGTGCGAGGGATTATGCGGGTGAAAAGGGATTGTTGGATGTTAAGTTATTAGCGTAGGCACAAGCGGACGCTTGCGCCAGAGTGGAGAAATTAGGTAAATAGGTCAACTAGAGATTGAAAAATGCAGTTTTGTATTTTTTATTGGGGTATAACTTCTTGATTTGGTTCTTTAAAGTATTTGGATTCTTCTTTGAATTTTATATAATCCTCAGTCTTTCTTATTTCTTCAAAAATTGGGAATTCCTCAAGTCTTTCAATATTTATTTGGTTGGAGTTTAAAGCATGAGGCAGTATCTCTATAAATGATTTAACGTCATCTTTAATGGCAAATAATCCCAGTTGAAAAATTTCTTTTTTATCAGAAAAATCAGCCTTATTAAGTTCATTTCTTATACTGTCCATTTGGTTAGTTCTTTTTTTACATAACCAATAGTTCAATTGAGCAATTACCTTGTCCGTTGTTTCAAGTTGAGCATCATTTATCATAAAGTAAGTTAAGCCTTCGCAAATATCCCATTTAGATTTAAGAATATTTTCATAGGTTATTTCTCCTAAGACGTCTCCTCTTTTTTTGTCTGTTTTATCTAAATTTTTCCAAAGTTCGGCTGCGATTAAAATGAAAGCTTTTTGTAATTTACAAATAGCATTATCTAGGTATTCTTTGTCTACGTTTAGTTTATCATTTTGTTTGATGTCTTTTCGAAATTTTTCTTCAACTTTTGAAATATAAATTGAATTTACAACTCCTCCGTTATGTACAAGTAAATTCCTTCGTTGATAAATCTCGATAAGCTCGTTTTTGATAGGCTCTATGTAGCCCATGTTTAGAGATAGTTCAGATTTTAATAATGAAATCCATGAATCAAAATTTCCACGTAAAATTTCCTCAATTTTTATATCAATTAAATATTTTTCGGCATCTTCAATGGTACCGAAGCCTTTCAAATCTGATAGAGTCATTGTTTTCTTTTGAATTCCCGAAGCATCGGGATGTTTGTCATAGTAGAAGTGTAAAATTTGAGAGAAAAACCATTCTACAGAACTTAATAGAGATATTAAGGAATTCCTATAGAGTAATTCAATGTGATTTTTTGTTTTACCAGCATTAGCCAAATGTTCTTGAAATCGTATGTTGCTGGGTATTTTAAGTCTCATTGAAGAATCTGCTTTATCTTCTTCAGTTTCAATTTCAACATCAATTTCTTCTTTATAAATTTCTAAGATTTTGGCGTTTATTTTTGATTGTATTCCTTCTATTTTTTCTTTTTCTCCTTCTTCCAATTCAGTATTTTGAGTTAGCATTTGCTTTATAACTCCAAGAGATATTAAAGGAGAAATGTGTTCGTCATGTTCTTTTAGTTTATCCGTCAATATTGGGTCTATTAAGTCTATAAACTCTCGAAGACCAATAATGCTTTCGTTGAAATCTACAATTTGTTTATCTAACATTTTTAATTTATTCTTAACTCATAAAAAACATAGTTTAGCTATTTGTTTTATTTAGAATTCAATAATAAATATAGAACTCAAAATATGGCTGTATAAGATTGTTCGGCCTTGATTTGTGGCAACGAGAGATACTAGCTATTAATTTATAATGCAATATAACATACACTTCTAATTTATGCAAGTCTTTAACTACTTATTTAAACTATGGTTTATGTTTATTAAACTTTGGTTAGTGTTATCAGCTTAGGCACAAGTGGACGCTTGCGCTAGAGCAGGTGTTATGGGTAGTACTATTTATCTAATTTGCCTGTTTTATATTTTCTATCCTGATAAAACGTCAAAAAAAGCAATCCAAAACCACCTGCTAATGAAATATAAAATCCAATTCGTTCTCTTCCTTTAAAATCTCGACTATCCAATATTTTTTGATTTTTCTTTTCGATTTGAAAAGTCTCAAGGTTCAATTTTCCTTCTAGGTTTGAATGGTTGTAAAACACTTTAACGGTGTCGCCAACATAAAGATTATTGTCGAGATGACCATAGGACTGCTGTGGATTATATACACCAAATGTCTGGTCAAAGCCTTGGAGTTTCAAGTAGAATACCTGATTATTCAAAGTTGTCCGATAACGTCCGCTTGTAGAAGTCTGATTGGTCGTTATGCCTTTCTCCAAAATTATCCCCTCTAATTTGTCCACTTTATTTAGGTCTGTCCAGCCATTTTGAAATGTTAAATAGGCACCAAAAAAACAACAGGTGGTTAAAAGAAGTCCGGCAACTAAATTGAAAAATCGTTTAATCGCTCTTGGAATTCTAAACTTTCGTAATGCTCTAAAAATACTATTTGTCATGGGTCGATATTATTTAACCTTTGGTCGCGTTGTAATTACTAGTCAAAAAATTAAATCATTAGTCATTTGTGTCAAAGTCTTCTGCCCACTCAACAATGTCAGTATTGTTGGTTGAAAAAATAATGGTTGCACTATCTCCTATGTTATAGTTTTTAGGGCTTAGGTCATTACTGTATTTTTTACCCTCCAAGTAGAAATCAAAAAATGCGTAAGAGGTTCCCTTTCCTTTATGACGTATATCTATGATTTTAACTTTTTGTAGTTGTCCAAATGTTTTTAGCTGGTCTTTTTCATATTTGTTTAGAGAGGTAACTAATACATAAGCTGTACCCGCAAATAAAATTATAAATAAGGATAAATAACTTGAATTGATAGCTTTTAATTTAGCAGAACCAACTACATCTTTTAAGGCTTGATATTTCTTTTTATCCGATAGCGTTGAAATGCCAAAATCTGTTTTCGTTGGGATAATGATTCTTGTCAATGAAATACTTAAGAACAATGAACCAAAACCCACAAGAAAAAAAGCAATTATCCCTAAGAATTTTTCATTTCCATTTGTCCACCAAACTTTAAATGCAATGAACGCCCCAAACAAAATTATTGAGATATAAATTAACGAGTACTTTATGGCTTGTTTCTTAGTCATTTCCCCACCCTTTTTCTAAAAATCGAAAATGTTGCGGTGTTGAGCAACAGATATAAGATAGAGAAGACAGCTACCGTTTTCATGATACTTCGGTCGTAAGTATGAAAATCAATCCATAATTTTATCAATAAGCCAATTGTACTAACCAAGGGAGTAGCCAAAAATGTTAAAAGCGATACATAGTAGTTATTTCTTATTTTTTCTATTTGGTTTAAGAAAATGGCAAGCGAGCCTACTAGCATGACAAGAAGAAAGATGATCGAAAATCCCAGATTCAAGAGAATGTCCAACATATATAAAAGCTTCTCTATCCAACTTTCGTCAACTGGTTTGGATTCGGCAATCACCATTCTATAAATGATGAATAGGGCAATGCTCATGAGGATATTGACCATCCAAAACCTAAATATTCTTTTTTTAATCATTGATTATCTTCCGAACAGCTTCTTTGTTAAATTCAAGCTTCTAAAATAGGGGTTTATTCTTATGTTATCTTGTTATAGATTCAAGTTGTCTGCAATTATTTTTACGGAACGATGCTGGATTTTCTACTTTTACAGACAAATCTAATAACCTTTGGTTGGTGTTATCACTAACTATTAAACATAGACAGTTAAGTGGTATGGTGATAACACCAACTACAAGTTGAATCTCCTCTATTAAAAGGTGAATGCTGTGGTGAAGCTTTATAAGGACATAGCAAGGATGATGGGGTAAAAGGCTTGCTGACAATAACAAAAAAAGCTATTTTTGTGTGGATATGACATGCACTCTAGGCCATTAGGAAGATATAGAAGCAAGAAAGTCATATGTTATCAAAATGAAAAATATACATATTTTACTGCTCTCAATCTCCACATTTGTGCTTTCTTGCGCTAAAAATGATGAAAACTCACCGACTCCCAATGTAGAAGATCCAAAACTGCCGAGTATTGCGCTTACAAAAGCTACAAATGATAATACGAATTGGAATTTGGAGATAAAAGCAGATAATGCAGACCAAAACCAGCTATGGATTGATGTGAATAACAATGGTATTAAAGATGCTGGTGAAGCAATCACCAATCTTACTTCAACCTCGTCTGTGCCTATGGCTAGCAGAACAATTGTGATACATGGTAAGGTTAACTATTTGTCTTGTCTTGATAACAAACTGACATCGTTGGATGTATCTAAAAATAGCTTATTGAAAACGTTGATTTGTAGTGTAAACCAGTTAAAGACATTAGACTTGTCTAATAATATTGCTTTGGAAAATTTGATTTGTAGCGGTAATCAGTTGGAGGCGTTGGACCTATCGAAAAATATAAATGTTAAATCCATCAATATCAGCTTTAATAAGATTACTGGATCAAACATGGGACAATTTATCAATAATCTGCCAATGCGTACAGCAGAAAATTTTGGAGTTACTTATTTATATAACTTAGATAAGAGTGACTATCGAAACCCTGTTGAATACAATACAGCACCCACAGAAGCCAGTGTTAACATTGCCAAAGCAAAAAAATGGAAATTATTGTACATGAAAGAAAACAATGACAGAAATTGGAGCGAATTGTAAGTATAAGTGACAGGTTTTTTAATGTACCTTCATAACTGCTGCAAATCCTAAATCAACTACGTTTTGAACCTCTTGGCCTTTTTTGAAAAACTATCTTGGTTAGAATGGACTATTTTCAGTTTAATATCCAATACATTTCTGTACCTGTTTTCCATTGGCCTCTACCTTTTTATAGATAGGACCTGTTCGAAAAATAAGATTCAAACTACCGACCATCCTTTCTTGAAAACTGATTTATATGTGAGTTTATTCACCCTGATGCTCAATATAGCGGTTATGTTAATTGGGGTTTATTTATGGAAATTGGGCTGGATTACCTTAAGCGAAGGTAAAACCCTTTGGGTACTTTTTATTGAAATTATAGCCATTATTTTGGTGATGGATCTATTGATGTATATTTTTCATTATCTGGTACATCATCCTTTTATTTATAAAGTATTGCACCGCAAACATCATGAGCATGTAAGTACCAATTATTTGAGCCTTTTTGTATTGCATCCCCTGGAAACTTTAGGCTTTGGCCTCATGATGCTTTTTGTTTTCATGTGGTATGACTTTTCTATATTTTCCATCACCATTTACCTTTTCGTTAACTTAATTTGGGGAACCATTGGTCATTTGAACAGGGAGTTCTTTCCAAAATGGTCGGAGAAGCTGTTTCTGGGAACTACAAAATTCCATAACCAGCATCATTTAAACGAACAAAGAAACTTTGGTTTTTATACTTCTATTTGGGACCGATTATTTAGTACTTATAAAGTTTGAGATTCCAATGGGTTTCTTTCTTCAAAATGGGAAGAAGTTTTTGCTGTCTTTTTTTTAAAAAATTGCACGGAATTAAAATAGTATTAATCAAGAGTTGGTCCTCTATTTTTCTAATTTACCAAACTTCTTTAAGGCATAGTTTAACTGTACATCCCTTTGATGTAGAATGTCCATCAGGTTTGGGATAATGGTATGATCGGGCATCACTCCTCTGTTGAAATATGGTGTTTTTTTAACTGCGTTGACATATCTAAATTTAGGAATGACAATCTGTATTCTGGTGTTAGGAAGTTCCAATCTGATAGTTTTTCCCGAGTTATTCCCTTGGTAAGCACCTGCCGTTTCCTCTCCAATAAATTTTCCCCTGTGATTACTTTTAGCAATGGCACAAAAATCAGCCGTTGTAGAAAAGGAAAGACCATCAATCAAGAATAATACTTTTCCATCGAAACTATTAGATTTAGGTTTTTGGATTTGGGTAAAGCGGTTTCCATTAATGGGTTTTGGGTCATTTGCATGATAAACTGCCTTAAAATAAGCGAAATCCTTTTTTGCTAAATAGGCATATAGTAGTGGACCATATTCGTTAAATCCACCACCATTTCCACGAACATCTACAATGAGTTTCTTTATTTTTCTTTGCTTGAGTTCAGTGAAAGCTTTTTCAAGAAATTTTGGGAAATCTAAGCCCATTTTGGCCAGTCTGCTTTGATCAAAGGTTTTAATAACCAGTGAGGCAATATCATTGTTGATGTAGTTGAGCTGAAGGTCTTTTCCCTTTGGTAGGTTTGGTCCAATTTCGCAATCGAAGTCTTTGGAAATAGAGGCATCTATTTGGCTAGTGATTCTTTTGCCGTTTACTTCCTTGTAGGTTATGGAGAATGAATTGTAGTCGCCAAAAAACAAGCGATAAAGGAAGGAAAATGATCCGTTATTTAAGGTATGTCTTTTTTTAGAATAGCTGTTGCCATCGCTCGGAAGAAGGGTATATAAGGCTTTTTTAATCTGATTGATTGTTTGTCCATTGATAGAAAGAATTTCTGTACCTATCGGGAAATGGTCTAACTTTCCACAACGTACATAAGCACCTTTGCGATCAAAATAAAGTAGTAATGGAAACAACTTTGTACTATCTCGGTAAGCTTTTAAAATCATAGCAGATAGATTTGTACCGGTATGCCCGTCTTGTATTTGACTAATTAATTGCATAATGGTCTTTCCGAATTCAAGTTTTTCCGCCGGACCTTTTATAGATTGTAGCCCCTGATCGAAGAGTTCGTTTATCCGTTTTTTACTTTGATAACGATAAAGGCCGGCATGTGTACTTTCCATATAGTCTCGAAAAATCATGAAATCCATTGCGAGTAATTCCCTACTTATTAATTTGCGATGATCGAGGCGATTTGTTGTGGTATCGCTTTCCATTACAATCTGAGTGTAACAGGTATCTCTTCCTTTAAGTATAATGGCAAAATCATAATTTTCTCCGGGAAGGCAAAGAAAAGAAATAGAGTCTATATCAGTATAAAACGTAATGTTTTTAGCAGTTGCCGATTTAATGGCATGATAACGATCTGGTCTTATTTCTGGAGAAAGTGTCCAAGTATCTGTGAGTAGAACAGGGCCATCTTTGATGGTGATAGCATTTGTATTGGCCTTAATAATGGGTAATTTTTGCTGTGATTTTACTGGTATTACGTAAAAAAATAAGGCAATAACTACTCGGGCCCATAGCGGACATATTTGTTGTTGGTACATAATTGATATAGTTAGAGGGACTTAGGTTTTGTTTTTGTGATATAGGAAATTGCTAAAAAATCCTGCAGCTGTAGATATACATAGAATTGCCAAAGAGTGTAAACCTAAAGGAGGTGTATAATAAACAATGCCAAGTCCTATGCCAAGTCCTATGAAAATGAAACACCATTTTAGGCTATCGTCTCCAGTTTTTTCATCTTTGAATAGGGAGTTGGCCAAACTATCTGGTATACCCCGTTCAATAATTTCTTTTTTGAGGCGATATGCCAGTACTCTTTTGATTATGGATAGTATAAATACCATTACCATAGCCACAACAAAAATCGTGGCACAGATATTAAACGCATCTTCGTCTATGAAGATAGCTGGTTGACTGAAAGCAGTATTGAGCATTGTTGTTTTCATGGTTGTTTAATTAGAAAGTTGAACTGGTTAAATGTTGCAAGTTAGACTGACGTATTGTGGATATTTTTCTTCGATATTTAATAACCATTTCGGCTAAGAGGCCGTATAGAATTAATGTGGCAATGCCAATGATGATGCCATTCGAAAGTAAAAATCCTTTTGATGTTATACGTGAAGCTAAGCAACCAATAATGCCTAATGATAAGGTTAAAAAACTTAAGATACCTAAAGCGAGTATGGAAAAAGAAGTAGGTCTGGGTTTAATTTTTTGCATACTCATTTCAGGAGGCGGTGTTACGGTAAAATCAAAAGTGAGCGCTGGTTGTTCGGCCAATGCCGTAAATATTGTTCTATAAGTGTCAATACTTTTCTTACACTTACTACAATGTTGCAGGTGGTCATAAAATTTACTTTGCTTTTCTGTCCCCAATGCCAATGCTTGTATTTCTTCTTCTGAAAGGTGTTCGTTTTTCATAAATCCTCTTTTTTGTAATCTAATAATATGAGGCCCTTTAGTTTCTTTCTGGCCCTAAATAAATAGCTTTTTAATGTCCCCTCAGGCAGGCCCGTAATGATTGATATTTCTTGATAGCTCAGTTCTTGATAATGATAAAGAGAAATTAGGGTTGCGTAAATGGGGCTAAGCTGATGTATCGCTGACTGAAGTAGATGCTGTAATTCTTTTTGAGATACATAATCCATTGTTTGATTGCTAAAACAATCTGCAAAACGGTTTGCGATTACTTCAAGTGTATCTTGTTCATGTTCTGTGTCATCTATTTTTTCAGATAGAAGTAGCTTTTTTTTCTTCAGATAGTTATAACAAGCGTGATAGGCAATACTGCCTAACCAAGTACTCAATTTGGATTGAAACCTAAAATTGGGTAAATAACGATAGGCGTTTAGGTAAATGTCTTGTATAAGGTCCTTTCTGTCTTCGGCATTAGCAATCATCTTGAAAACAATTTCAGCCACTAATCCTTCCGTGTTTTTTACGAAAAGTGTAAATGCAGCAGGTTCTCGGTTGAGTAATTGTTTTACAAGTTGTTGGTCTTCCAATGGTTATGGACTTTGTTCTGTAAATTAGAAAACTAGGTTCAAAAAAGGTTGCAACCAAACTATATTTTATCAACAACTTTTTTTCACTACTTCTTTACAGATGTTAAGATTTAACAAAAAATGCTGGTTATCTCCATTTATGATAATTTGGTTAATGGAAGGACTTAGTGAAATTCTTATTTGAGTAGAACGATAGAACAATTTGCCATACATTTTTACCAATCGGTACTCAATATTTCGGAAGCTGTTTTTGAAAATTACTTAAAGAAATAGATCATGTATTCATTGATGAAATGACCAGTTCCTATGCCATGCCTGGCATTCATATGAATTGACTGTTGCTAATGAAGCTTATTTCATCTCCACTTCAAATTGATCAATAGTATTATAGTCTTTGTTTTTGATTACTATTTCATAGTTTCCTTTAGGTAGAAAAAGTGATTTATTTTCACTTTGATCAGTAATTTCTACCACTTCACAGGCCACACCATTATTTTCAAATTCTCCTTTTCTATAAGCCAAAACCAGTAGAGGTGCTTGTGAAATTTTAGATTTAGGCAGTGTATATTTCTTTTTGCCTAGCATTGACCAATCGGGTCGGCCATTAACGTATTTTGTTTTTGGATGGATAATCACAATGTCGGTTTGGTTAACCGCTTTATTGCCAGCGTAAATATGACCATCTTTATTTCGCAAAACGATAGGGTAGTTATTGGTGTTTAAGCCAATGAATTTATTTTCATGTTTTTCATCCGACTTTTCCAAAAACATGGTTTGGTCAATGGTGAAAGGGTCAATTTTCATAAATTCTTTTATTCGCCCAGCCAAAGCTTTTTCCCAAGCAGGGTAATCACTTTCAAAAGCATGTGCGTAACCACAATGGATAAGATATTTTCCCTTCGGAGAGTTCTCTATAAATTTTTGGATGTTTCTGGCCTGTTCAATCTCTCTTTCCTTGCCATTTTTTCCTGCTGTAGCTTCATAACCAAATAATACAAAACCTATTTTTAGGGCTTCGGCTACTAAATTCCCAAATTCAGGTTCTTGGGTATAATAGCCACTTTCTATGGTTGGGAACTTTCTTTGGTTAATGTCTTTATCAGAGAGGGCTTCTAATCCAAGGTATCGGTATCCATTATCGTAAAGGCCTTGGAGTAATGATTTGGTGAAAACGCGGTGCTGGGGAATATGGTGCGCCTCGTTAATAAAAATGATTTCTTCGTTTTTAGATTGATCAATAATATATTCGCGGGCATTTAATTGACTATAGTTGTTAAAAAATCCACTATCTATCTTGTTGTATTTAGGAATACCAGCACCATTCTTGTCCCAAATTTCTAAAACTTGTTTATAGTATCCCGAAAAGGATAGCTCTGTAGCCCCAATCTGGTATTTCCAACTGGTGGAGTCGTTCTTGATTTTATGCAGAATATCTTCTGAAAATCGGTAAGCATTATTGGTCGATTGTGCCAGAGCTAAACCAGCATTTAGTAAAGCAAGGAGTGATAGGGTAACTTTTCGCATAGGTTTTTATATTTCAAGTCAATATAGAAAAATCGAAAAAACTTACCCTATAATCAACAAGATTTTTACTGAGGTTTTATCTCCCAATTATCGGTACGAAATGAAGATGCGGGAAGCCCATATTCATGGTGTAGATTGCCTTTTACCCAACCTTTATAGGCATAGCGTGCAGCTAGGTACTTGGCTAAGGAATTGAAATTGGTAATGCATTGGCCAAGGTATGTTCAGCTTAAAATGTTTAACCTTTGGTGGTGTTATCATCAACCAATAGAGTAGACAATTAAGTGGTATGGTGATCACACCAACCACAAGAAGAAAGTATCTGTTATCAGATATTTTTTCTTGTGCTATGTTCTCCATTTTTATCTTAGCTTCGATTTTTTCAATAAAATAGAAAATAATAAGTGGGATAATATTTATATAAAAATAAAATTCTTCACTTTCTTTTAGGTTGTACTTAATATAAAAGGATGATACATTCATGTATATGAACTGAATAAAATCTCCTGTTTTAGCATAACCAAATGAGATGCCAACTCCTGAAATATATTGGAAAGCTACACCTAGGAGATTGATTTGTATAACCTGTGCTAACTGGTTCCATTTAGACAAGGCTAGTCCTTTGGTTTTTCCAATTCTCAATAAATTACCGCAATAAATTGATAATGAGAATAAGGCAATCATTAGCGTGTAAAAAAGTAAACCTAAACCACTGACAGTAGGTTCTTTTGCTAATAAGCTAACAGTGCCGTATAATCCATATAGTCCGCCAATAATTTGATAATAGGCAATAATATTTGATAGTATTTCTGTTTTAAAAGTTGTTGGTTTCATTTAGATGGATTTTTAATATCAGAGCGTTATAAATGTTTTTAAATCTCTTATTTTATGATCAAATATAGCTTTTTTGTGTCGGAGATTTGATCAAGAATATTCATAGATATAATGATGAACGTTACGTTTGTTCATTATAAATTAACAATAGGATAACCTATGCGATGGTAACTTTGCGGGGTGAATACAACCCTTAGCGATCAATATTTAATTACTGCCATGCAAAGCGGCGATCAAAAGGCTTTTGAAGCACTTTATGAACGCTATTGGCCGGAAGTGTACACGATGATCTATCGACGTATTCACGATAGGGAAGTAGCGAAGGATATTGTACAGGATATTTTCGTGAACCTTTGGCGTTACCGTGACAGGGTCATCGCGGAAGACTCACTGGCACCTTTGCTAAACGTTACGGCCAAAAAGCAAGCCATTTCATGGTATAGAAAGCAAACCGCAAGTAAGCAACGAGAATTGTTGTACCATGAAGATGAAGTGTTGATAGCCCCATCTACCACCGAACTGGAAACTAAAGAACTGCAGGATTTATTGGATAGCGAAATTGATAAGATGCCCACCAATATGCAACAGTCATTTCGTTTAAGTCGCTACGAAAACAAATCTATCAGGGAAATCGCTTCAGAGCTTTCTCTTTCCGAGCAAACGGTACGGAACAATATTTCCATGGCCTTAGAGCGTTTGAGGTTGCAAACACGTAAATTCTATTCAGAGCCAGTCAACTTAGCTGGAGTGCTGGCTATTCTGTTAACAAAGATTTAATCTAATCATAGCTATTTCTTAAAGTACATTTTGGCTTTTGCTGCGAAGAGTTAAATGTATGGCAAAGAAAAACGTGTTCGCCGAAAGGCGTAAAATAGAGCAACAGGCCGAAGCTTGGTTTGATCGTACCCATGATGATATTCCTTTTGAAACCTTTGCTAACGAGCAGGACAAGCTACGTACAGGCGAAGAGATGCTTGGCGAAATTCGTCGCAAAATCAACAGGCAGAAACTCTATAAGCTGTGGCGTAATGTAGCCGCCGCTGCAATAATCGTTATTTCGGTAGGTACATGGGCCTATCGTAACCAACAAAGCTCAAATTCCTCAACAATTACGCAGGCGTGGGATAGCTACGCAGCTAAAAAGAGCGAATTCAAGAAAATTCTATTGCCCGACAGTTCGGTCATTTACTTAAGGCCAGGCGCCAAAGTGGCTGTTGCGCATCCATTTAAACAACAAACCCGTCAGGTAAAATTAGAAACGGGAGAAGTGTACTTTGAAGTAAGCCATGATCCTGCACATCCATTTTTGGTGACTACCGGACAAATTACTACCCAAGTACTAGGTACCAAGTTTATCATCAACAACGATCCTTTGCTGGCCGATATCCGTGTGGCTTTACTAAGTGGAAAAGTAGCGGTGCGTAGTCAAAGTACAGCTTTAGGAGTGTTGTTGCCAAACCAACAGCTTTCATTTAACCGATATAGGGAAACCGTTAAGCTGGAAAGCAGCAAGGCCTACACCAGTGAAAATTGGTTAAACGGAGAATACGTGTTAGAAGATGTACCGCTAAAATCATTTGCCGAAACCTTTGGCAATGCCTTTTCAATGGACATTAAATTTGAACAAAAGGCACTTGAAAAATTGCATGTTTCTATACAGTTCAATAAAAGCGACCGCCCTCAAAGCATTTTAAATCAATTAAAGCTCATTCACGGACTACATTATCAAATTAAAGACAAGGAGGTGATCTTGATGAAATAGTCTACTAAAAAAAACAAAACCGGTACCTATTGGATAGATACCGGGTATTTAGGCGCTTGCTAGTTGACAGAAAATTGCCGCTTCCTAGTCATGATCATTGCAAACGCCAGGTTTAACTCGTAAACATCATAAAAGTATTAAAAATTAATGTCTATAATTAAAATAGGTGTGAAAATATCACTGATCCTATATTTTATCTCTATCAATATCATGACTTCGCTGTTTGCCGGCGAAGCCCATTCACAGGGACTGGAAACAAAAGTTGATATCCAGTTTAGAGAAGGTCAGCCACTATCGGTAGCCTTGGAACAATTGCGTGCTAAAGCCAAGGTAAGGTTTGCCTATGATCCATCGTTGGCTAAAAATGTATCGGTTAAGGCCGCAAACTATCATGAAGAAAAGCTAAAAAATATCCTTAACCAATTGTTGCAGCACAGTAATGTTGCCTTTAAAGAACAAGGTGGCTCGGTGGTTTTATATCCCAAAAAAGAGGAAGCTTTTAAATCACCAAAACAACAACCGGGTCGTATTGCAGGTAAAATCATCGACGATCGGGGCGAGCCCTTACCGGGGGCCAATATCAAGTTGGTACAAACAGGGCAGGGGGCTCAAACTAATGTAGATGGAACCTATACCTTTAATGTTCCAGCGGGGATTTATACCCTTGAAATAAGTTTTATCTCTTTTCAAAGCAAGCGCATTACCGAAGTAGAAGTAAAGGCAGGTCAGTTAACCAACCTTGACGTGGTGCTTAAACCCGCTACCAACAGTTTAAATCAGGTAGTGGTAACGGGAACATTTAAAACCGAAAGCATTAATGCCCTATATGCCCGTCAAAAAAACGATGCCAGCATTTCCAATGGAATCAGTCGTGAACAAATTTCGGCTTTGCCAGATAAGAATATTGGCGAAACCTTGAAACGTATTGCGGGCGTAAGCACTACCGACAACCGTCGTGTGGTAATCAGAGGTATTGCCGAACGTTATAACGTAGCCATGATGGATGGTGCCGCTTTACCAAGCACCGATGTACAGGTACGCGATTTCGAGTTCGATATTATTCCAAGCAATTTGGTAGACAACGTAGTGGTATCCAAAACCGCTACACCCGATATGAGCTTTGGCTTTGGAGGTGGTATGGTGCAATTAAACACCATGGCCATTCCCAACAAAGACTTTATCTCTTTAAATATCGGTACCAAATACATCAACGGAAGCACGGGTAAAGACTTCTTAGGCTACCAACGAGGTAAGCAGGACTATTTTGGTTTCGACGATGGGGGCAGAGATCATTTTCCAAAGGACTTGGTGATTTTTACCCAATCAAACTATAATCCTACCAATCCGGCAGCGACTTTGCCGCCTGCTGGGGTGCCAAAAATTACCCCTGAGATGATTGCCGCACAGAACAAGCGAATCGGTGGATTGGAAAGATTGGGCACTCGAATTTATCAAACCGCTCCCGGACAAAACTATCAGTTTAGCGTAGGCCGTAGCTATGATCTAAAAAGTAGCCGCTTTGGTTTTGTGGGTTCTATTAGCTATCGCAATGAACAGGCTATAGATAATATTATGCACTTCGAGCGTGGTAGCTTTAACAAGATGAATAAAAACCTGTATGATCCAGTAAGCCATCAGGAAATTAACCAAAGTGCTGCCAGTCAGTATAATTTTACCACTAGCTTGGGCGCTTTGATCAACATGGGCTGGAATCATAAAAACCATAAAATTACTTCACACAACTTTTATTCGAGGGTATTTGCTAACCAGTTCTTTCGTATCTCGGGATGGGGAGAAGATGTTGGCTATGGTGATAATCCGGCAATTAACGAATATGACCGTCCCAAATTTATCGACCTATTGCAAAACCGCGTAGCAGGGGAACATCATTTTGGGAAGTTTAAGTTCGATTGGGGAGTGGCCCGTAACAAGGTGAGCAATCACGAGGAAGATGCTGTAGATGCAAACTTAGGCCCACTTAAGACACTTAATAGTACTAATTACATTTACCAGCTCGGTAACTTCACCAATAACCCGGGGCCATTGAGCCGCTCGTCTTACAAGTACGTGGAAACCAATTGGGCGGCTGATGCCGCTTTGAGTTACAAGTTCAATATTGGAAAGCATCCTCAAGTATTTAAAGCTGGATATCAATTTTTAGAGAAGAAAGGTGATTTTGCCTGGAGCGTTTTACCTGTTGGCGCTGCAGCAGGTTTTGCCGATGCCTTTAAACCTATACAACAATGGGACATCAATTTTAATGATCCATTGCACAACATGTTCTATTACCCTTCCGACTTTAACAATAATAACTATACCGGAAAGAACAACAACCAAGCTTGGTACGGTATGATGGACAGTCGTTTCAGCAGTTGGTTACGTTTGGTATGGGGAATTAGGGGCGAATATTACCGTTACGATAAAATCAAGGATTCTGCCGCCGATAAGGTCGCTAAATCTGATATACAAAACCTGGATAAGAAACGTTACGTAGATCCAGAAACGGGTAATTTGGTACACCAAACCCAAGATGCTAGTGCTGATGAAAAAAGATGGCTTTACATGCCTTCTGCTAATTTGACCATCACGCCAGTTACCGACTTTAACATTCGTGTTGCTTATGCCAAATCGGCCGTTAGACCTGCCTTAATTGAAAATTCTAGTTTCGCACGCTACAACTACATGTATGGCCGCATACAACGTAACGTAGGAGTAATCTCTACCATCATTTCTCATTACGATTTAAGGGCCGAATGGTATCCGTCTGCTGGTGAGGTGATCTCTGTGGGTTATTTCAAAAAGTACTTTAAAAACCCTGTGGAAATGTATTTGGACATTACCAATAGCAGCGGCGCTGTTGATTTGCTTACCGCTAACTCAGACTATGCCAACATTAAGGGCTGGGAATTCGATTTCCGTAAAAATTTGGGTTTCATTAACGGCAGCTGGAAGTTTTTAAGCAATATGTATTTCAGTGGTAACCTAACGCTGCAGAATTCAGAAGTACAGGCCAGTGCCTTCCGCTATACTACCATGGGTGTTGGCTCAGATAAAGACGGCAGAACTTACACCTATAAAAGTAAAACTTACTTACGAGAGAAGCGACCACTATACGGACAGGTACCCGTACTGTATAATGTGGCGTTGCAATATGTAGGAGAACGTTTAAGCGCCAACATAGCTTTCAACCATTCGGGCTATAAAACCTTTACGGTAGGTATGCAGCCTCAGTATTCGGAAATGGAGCGTCCGCGTAACCAATTGGATGCTCAACTAAGCTACAAACTGCTGAAAAGCAAAAAAATGGAAGCAAAGCTGAACATGAGCAATCTGTTGAACAGTCCATACCGCTTCTTCATCAACTCTCAGGAAACTTATAAGTTAAAGCCGGGTACCAGTACCATGTTTATGAAAGAGTGGTCGGATGTATACGAATGGAAATATGGTTTTACGGATAAGTATGAAGAAGGATATTTTGAACCGAGCGATGGCGGGAAAATGAGACGCGTTGGCGATATAGAGACTTTTGCCCGTAAGGTAGGTACCTCGTTCAGCTTAAGCCTCTCTTATCATTTTTAAACTCATTTAAACATACAGCAATGAAATTAAATAGATTATACCTGGCCTGCCTAAGCACTATGTTGATGGCATTGGCCGCATGTAATAAAGAAGAACAATTTTATAAAGACCAATTGTACCGTATTAACGTAAACGGTTATAACGGAAGTACTGAGCAATTGGACATTAAAGTGGGCTCAATGATATTCTCTGGCCCGATATTGCCCAATACCAGTTTCAATTTAACCGATGGGTACGCCTTTAATTCGTCAGAAAATAAGCTTAAGCTTAACGTTTTTGAACATGGTACCGGAAAATTGGTGCTGGAAAAAGAACTGAAAAAGGAAGATGGTGAGGCAAATGTGAACTTTCTGTACATGGATGGTAAAATAGGTCCAATGCCTACTAAGCCTGCTGTAGAAAAGGACAAAATTACTTTGGTGTATATGTTCCAGCCCACCATCACCAATTATACCGAACCTGTTGATTTTGTAATAGGGAAGTATTACCTGACCCCACAGGTTTTTGAGGAGTTAACGAGAGTGAAAAACGTGAAGCCCTACGAGTTCAGTAGGCCAGTAAGCGTCGGAACCTTTTCTACCGCCCGACAAGAGTATAACGGCGTCATGACCTCGGTATCATTTGTAGTACGTATATACAAAGCCGGTACCAACGTACCTTATGTTGATGGGACTAGCTACACTTGGCATCCACTTACTTCTACTGCTCCAAAACCAGGTGCCGGTACAGCTGTTTCAAAACTTTACATTTTCTCTGAAGCTCCAGAAGGGGGTATGATGAGATTTTTTACGCGATTAGAATTATAATAAACAAATGAAACAAAACCTCATGAATATGAAAAAACTAGCATGTTTGGTGGCGTTGGTCACTACATTTGCCGCATGTAATAAGAGCGACATCACCACCAAGGCTGTGAGTATACAAATTGGCGGCTACAATGTAGGCAATAGCGAATTGCAGGTAACCATAGATACCGTAGTTTACAACAAGTTTAATACTGGACCTGATAAATTGCTGAATTTCCGTAACGTGTATACTTATCCGTCTACCCAAGGGCAGGCCATATTGAAAATAAAAGATCTGATTTCAGGAAAAGAAGTATATCAAACTTCGCTCACCTTGGGCAGCAAAGATTTGGAGCGCTTTTTCCCCTTTGTTTTCCTTAACGGAAGCCCATTGGAAATCAAGGCGCCTGCAGCAGATCCAGCAACCAATAAAATGGCCTTTTATATTTATTACCCGCAAAGTGATGATGCGTTGGATGTTTACATGAAAAATAAAGAAAATGAAATCGTATATATTGCTAAAAATGTAAAGCCGGGAACTTGGGCCTATTCAGAATATAACACGACAACAGGTTTCACTAATCTTAGCGAAACTTACACTTGGTATTTTGTGAAAGCGGGCACTACCGATCAATGGGCTTTTAATGATAGCGAATGGATGAGCCAGTACGCTACGGGAACACTTTCAATTCCTAAAAAGGGAGAAAAGGGTAGGGTACAAACTTATTTTGTAACACCAAGTACTAACCAATTAGACGTAGCTTCCTTGTTTAAGCAGGTAAATTATTAAGCGCTCAACAAATACAACATAGATTGCTTCGTAAACTTGCAATGACGCTATAGGTAGGTTACGAACTTTGTCAATCCTATCTGCATGATGTATAGTAGGATTGACAAAGTTTTATCTAGCAAATGCATGAAATCTGAATGATTACATCATTTTGAGGCACAGCCAGTTCGGACCATTCGGGAAAGCAATTTTAAAACGACGAAGGGTAGGCTACGAACTTTGTCAATCCTATCTGCATGATGTATAGTAGGATTGACAAAGTTTTATCTAGCAAATGCATGAAATCTTAACGATTATGTCATTGTGAGGCACAGCCAGTTCCGATCATTCGAGAAAGCAATTTTTTTCAAAACCTAAATATGAAAGCCATTAATAAACAAGAACACCATTCGGTTTTATATGCCCTTAAGCAAATGGAAAGCTTGTTGGGCGAAGGTACTGATGGTACTGCTCAAAATGCCAAGGCACTGGCTAAACTATATCAACGCTACCAAATATTGCTTGCAGATCTTTCGGTTTGCATTAATGAATACGAAACCCTGCATCATCATTTAAGGGTGAAGGTATTGGCACCAGCTTTAAGAAAAGCCAAAAGAATGGAAGGTTAGGGATATATGTTGTAAATCCAGATATGGTCTAAGTGTATTTAGAGATTGCTTCGTGCCTCGCAATGACGCTTTAATTAATGTAACAGCTTTCCTATTATCTGTCATTGCGAGGCACGAAGCAATCTTAAAACGATAATAACTAATCAACTTTGCCAATTTTATTTAAAATCAACTGTAATACATTAGACAGTGTAGGATTTTGGTCGTCAGTTCTCCAGTTCAGGTACAGGTCGGTTTTAAAAGGAAGCTTAATAAACCTTAAACCCGGACTATCATGATATTGATAAGAATCGGGCAAAATGGCAATACCAAGCCCTTTTCTTACCAAGGCAATAATGATCGCACCAAACTCTGAGTGCAGATAAACATTAGGTGTAAAATCAAAATTGCTAAACACCTGCTGGATAATGTGGCCATAACTACTTCCCTCGTCAATAGTAGGCAGTATAAATTTTTGCTGGGACAATGTTTCAGTGCTAAGATCTTCGATACTTTGGAAAGGATGGTTTTCGGGAACTACCAAAGCCAAATGATCGGTATAAACCTTTTTCGATTTAATGCCCTGTAAGTTATTAATGTCTCTGGCAATGATCAGGTCAACTTTATAGTTCCTTAAAAACTCCTGTTGGTTTTCATATAAAACCTGAACCAGTTCTACCCGTAACTTTGGATATTCTGCGGCAATGTGCGCTAAGATCTCGGGCATAATAGAAGCAGAGATCGAATCGGGATAGGCAATCCTGATGGTACCACTCTCGCCCAAATGGATCTGTTTGGCAAATTGGTGGATAAACTCAATCTCGTTGATTTCTACTTCCCATTTACCTCTTAAAAAGCGACCTGCTGGCGTGAGCTTTACATTTCGTTTGTTACGCTCGAACAGTAATAAACCCAATTCATTTTCTAGAGATTGGATTTGTCGGGTAAGCGCAGATTGCGTAATGTTCATTTTTGCTGCGGTGTTCCAATAGTGAAGCTCTCGGGATAAGGCCAAGAAATATCTAATTTGTTGCAAGTCCATTAATGCAATATATGCATTAATAAATGATAAAATAGCATTTTATTGCATTTGTTCGCTGCCTAAATTTGTGCCATGGAGAATATCATGATAAGACCATTAAACCTCACCGATGTAAACGCCCTTCAACAGATCAGTAGGATAACTTTCTTGGAAACTTTTGCCAAAATCAATACTGAAGAAAACATGCGTAAATATTTAGATGAAAGCTTTTCTACAATGCAGTTGAGCGAGGAATTGGGTAACTCCTTATCTCAGTTCTACTTTGCCGAGCTCAACAATGAAGTGATTGGCTACTTGAAACTTAATACAGGGCAGGCACAAAAGGAAAACGCTCATGAAAATGCTTTGGAAATAGAAAGGATATACGTACTGCAAGATCATCACGGTAAAAAAGTGGGGCAATTACTTTATCAAAAAGCCATGGAAGTTGCCCAACAACTGAAAGTGGAGCATGTGTGGCTGGGTGTTTGGGAAAAGAACTTTAGGGCTATGAGCTTTTACAAAAAGAATGGTTTTGTAGCCTTTGACGAGCATGTTTTTGTGTTGGGCAACGACCGCCAGATTGATATTTTGATGAAAAAAGACTTAAACGCTAACTAAGAGATGGAAAAGAAAAACGTATTACTTATTTTATTGATTTTGGGCACTGCCTTTTGGGGCATTTCATTTTCGGTAACCAAATTAGCCATGGGCAGCCAATCGCCCAATACCTTTCTTTTCTATCGTTTTTTAATGGCAACACTAGTACTGTCCATCATTTTTTGGAAACATTTGGTGAAAAC
This sequence comes from Pedobacter sp., assembly GCF_039594775.1. Lineage (GTDB taxonomy): Bacteria > Bacteroidota > Bacteroidia > Sphingobacteriales > Sphingobacteriaceae > Pedobacter. Next base: position 128,475 of record NZ_JBCNMT010000008.1, read on the forward strand.
AGATATAGTGGCTATTAAAACAGGCGCAATATTGGCCATTCCTTTGTTTCTGGGTATTCAATTGCAAACCTTGGGCATCCAAAATACCCCAGCTTCGCAATGTGCCTTTATTGCGGGAACCAGTGTAGTGATTGTGCCGCTATTTAAGTTAATGCTCTATCGCAAAGCGGCACCCTTTAAAATATGGATTGCAGCCACTGTGGCACTCATTGGCCTATTTGTAATTTCTGTAAACGGGCAATTAACCATTGGCACGGGCGACTTATATACCATTGCGGGAGCATTTTGTTTTGCTGCTTACCTTATTTTGGTAGAGCAACAAGCTTCAAAAAAGAGCTTGGTGCCTACCATTATTCCTATGTTTGCCACCTGTACCTTGTTAACCTTTGGCTTGTCACTAGGCGATGCTCAGGCAAATTGGTTTCCAGAGAGCGATACCTTTTGGATAGGCATTGTCTTTTGTGGGTTGTTTTCTACCGCTTACATGTATTCAATCTCCAATATTGCACAACGATACATCAGCGCAGAAAGGGTAGCGGTAATCTATCTTTTTGAACCTGTATTTGGAGCCATTGCAGCTTTCTTTATTTTGGATGAAAATCTAACTTGGCGTTTGCTTTTGGGAGGGGCACTTATCTTTATTGCCACCTTAATATCCGAAGTAAACTTTAAAAAGAAATCGTTACAGAGAGCAGTTTAACTGGGGTGCCATCTGTGGTATGGATATGTTTTTATGCCTGCGTGGAAATGCTTTACTTTGGAGAATATAACCCCAGTTGTTTAATAAGCGCGTGAAAATGAACATCCACATCAGAAAAGAAGAAAGCGAAGATTTTAAGGCCGTATTTGACCTTGTTAAAGATGCCTTTGAAAAAGAGGAAATGAGCGACCATCAGGAACAATATTTGGTGGAAAGGTTAAGGAAATCAGATGCTTTTGTACCAGAACTTTCGTTGGTGGCCCAAATTGACGAAAAGATAGTTGGTTATATCCTACTTACAAAAATCAAGATTATCGATAATGAAAGGGTAAGCGAAGCACTGTCTTTGGCCCCCATTGCGGTATTGCCCGCCTATCAGGGCAAGGGTGTAGGAGCACAATTGATTAAATATGCACACGAAAAGGCAAAAGCATTAGGCTTTGGTGTAGTGGTTTTGTTGGGACACGAAAACTATTATCCAAAATTTGGATATGAAATGGCCAAAAAGTACGGCATTCAATTACCTTTTGAGGTGCCCGATGAGAATTGTATGGTGATTGCCTTAACGGAAAACGCATTGCAACAGGTAAAAGGAACAGTTCAATATCCCAAAGCATTCGGAATATAATCTCCTAGTCGTTCGTTAAGGCCTTTTTGTGGCCCAACAATGCGCTGTTGTTATACAACAATTCTCTTTTGTTGGGTAACATGGTGCTATTTTCAGGCAGATTTTAGCTCAATGTAGGGTAACATTTGTCTTTTGTAGGGTAACATTTGCGCTTTGTGATGCAACAAGGCTCCATTGTTGTATCACATTTATTTCTTGTAGCGAAACATTGGTTCTTTGTTGCTTTTGTTATCCTTTTGGAAACCTAAATCTAGTGGAGCAAAAACTATAATGTATGTGTAAGTGCCATTTTTAAAGAAAAATTGGTTGATAAATTTGGTAGAACTTTATCTATTAAAATAATAATGCAAGAAGTTGTCAATACACCTAGATTAATTAAATTTATTGAATTAATAAATGGAAATACAATATTTAACCTATTTAAGAGATAGTCCAATTGGAAACTGGCCAATTAAACCAATCTCTCTCAGTGAAATTGAACAGCTAGAAACCCTGTACAATAATGGTGATTCTTTTCCAAAGGCGTTGAAGGAGTTACTTTTTTTAGCTGGAAAATACTGTTATGTATTGGATTATGGAGTTTTCGATGATTTGCAAGAAATGCAAGATTTTGTAAGAAGTGAAATGGCAGAGGAGAATAAAACCATAACCCGTCCATTTTTTGCGATAGATGTGTACAATCTTGGTGATCAATTTATTTTTGTTTATCTGGATGAGGGAGATGACCCACCAACCTACGAGTTACATTATTACTCAGATGATAATGACTGGATTTGGGAAGTTACACCCACTTTGTCAGAGTTAATTAATCAAGGTATAGATAAGGTAAAGCAAAGTATAAATCCATTCTAAGTCTCATGTATAAAAATAAGTATTAGCATGTATAGCGTAGTTTCTAAAAAGGCCGATTAACTAGCAGAAGGAAAGTCTAATTATTAAAAGTGTGGCAATAGAATTAATTTATTACAAAGATAAAGGATTTCAGATATCAGATATTTTTATGCAACTGGCAATATATTATATTAATGAAGAGTTAAAAAAGAATCAATACATATTTATAAATAAAGATTCTCTTCAGAAATATCATGAAAGCATAATAAATGGTCATATGGCTGGTTGGTTGGTTTTAGATTGGGATACTATTATAGTAAATAATGTTGAGGAGCAAACTATGATTCAAATTCTTCAAATCGTGAAAACTACAATTCGGAATAAGGGAAGTTATATTTCTATAGCCGAGCTACAAGGGATTCCAACTATCGATAGAGATTTTAAGCTGTTCTATAGCAGAAAAGAATTTCCTACATCAGAATTAATAAAGATTGTTGATGCACTCATAGAAATGCTACAAGGAACTTGGGAATTCACTAATTATGATATAGATATTGATTATCGGTATTAAAAATACTATTTGTACTGGTTTGCAAGTTTCATAATAGTAGTCATTATAGATAAGATAAATTGACTAGTAGATAGAAGGTTTAAGAAGAATTTCAAAATTCAGCAATCATAAGAATTATGTATTTATAATGAAGGATTTCTAAGCTATCTGCTCCGATTAGCTAATGTTTTACCACTCCTTTTCGAAAATTTATAGGTTTAACCTAGATTTACTCCAAGAAGGTCTAGTGCAAGCCAATATCCCTATGTTGTTTAATGTTTGTGTATGTAATTTCTTTTAATACAGTCGATTGTTGTTTATTAAAAATAAATTTTATTTATTATCTTTAATAAATTAATAAAATTTAATTTCTATTTCGATTGGAATGATTATCTTCGTTATCGGCTAATGTAGCCAAGAAAATTTAGCAGAATGACCCGCTGCTTTTTAAAATCAAATCAAAATAAAACACATTTATGGAATTTTTGAATGGCGTTAACGCGCTTACCTTGGTTTTTGTTGCGCTGTTGGTCTTTGCTATTGCCTATCGTTTCTATGGTATTTTCATGGCCAACAAAGTGTTAAAGCTAAATGCCAATCATGTTACCCCTGCTATTGAGTTTGCCGATGGCAAAGATTATGTAGCCACCAATAAGAATGTACTTTTTGGACATCACTTTGCCGCCATTGCAGCGGCAGGGCCATTGGTAGGGCCAGTGTTGGCAGCCCAATTTGGCTATTTGCCCGGTACCTTATGGATATTAATAGGCTGTGTGCTGGGCGGTGGGGTACATGATATGGTGGTTTTATTTGCTTCAGTACGCCATAAGGGACAAAGTTTGGCTACCATTGCCAGCAAGGAAATAGGAAAAGGTACGGGCGTAATTGCCGGCTTTGCCATTCTGTTCATTCTCATTTTAACGCTAGCAGGACTGTCCTTGGCCTGTATCAGTGCTATGCATGAAGCCTCGTGGTCGTTGTTTACCGTCATTGCTACCATGCCCATTGCGGTAATTATGGGACTGATCATGCGCTATCGCAAAAATAGTGTCACGCTAGCCAGCATTATTGGCGGGGTATTGTTAATCGCCAGTATCATTGGCGGACATAACTTAATGCAGGTCAAAGAAATTAGCGATATATTTCACTGGAATATCAAAACCATTTCCATATCTATCACTGTTTATGGATTTTTAGCGTCGGTACTACCTGTATGGTTATTATTGGTACCAAGAGATTATCTGTCAACCTATCTGAAAATAGGAACCATTTTAATGTTGGCGGTTGGGGTAATCTTTGTTCATCCAACTTTGCAAATGCCAGCCATTACCGATTTTGTAAAAGGCGGAGGCCCTATCATTGGTGGTCCGGTATTGCCTTTTATTTTTATTGTCATTGCCTGTGGTGCTATCTCGGGTTTCCACGCCGTAATTGCTACAGGTACTACACCAAAAATGTTGAACAATGAAAAGGAAATCCTTTTTGTAGGCTATGGTGCCATGTTGGTGGAAGGTTTTGTGGCCTTAATGGCCTTAATTGTGGCTTGTACCTTGGTGCCGGGCGACTATTTTGCCATCAATACACCAAAGGAACTTTATGATTCGTTTATTGCACAAAATCCAAGCCTGCACCCTGTAGATTTGGCTCATTTCAGTGAAAAAATTGGTGTTGACCTATATGGACGTACCGGCGGAGCAGTATCTCTGGCCGTAGGCATGGCCCATATCTTTAACAAGATTCCATTTATGGATGATGTAATGGCCTACTGGTACAATTTTGCCATCATGTTTGAAGCGGTATTTATCCTTACCGCCATTGATGCGGGAACTAGGGTAGGCCGTTTCTTCCTACAGGAAATGCTGGGAAGTGTTATTCCTAAGTTTAACGACAAAAACTGGATGCCGGGCATCATCATCAGTAGTTTGATCTTCACTTTCTCTTGGGGCTACTTGGTTTACACCGGAAACGTAAGCAGTATTTGGCCATTATTTGGAATCAGTAATCAATTATTGGCCGCCTGTGGTTTGATTGTTTGTACTACCATGTTGATCAGAATGAACCGTAAAAAATATGCACTCTGTTCAGCCATTCCTGGTGTCTTTATGGCCGTAATTACGTTTTGGGCAGGTTATGAGCAAGTGGTAAATGTCTACCTTCCAAAGCAACAGTACCTATTGGCCTCACTTGCTGCTTTGGCAATGGTATTAATGCTTATTGTGTTTGTAAATACCTTTAGAAGATGGAGCAGGTTATTAAAAATGGAAGGTGAACACATAGATCATTATGGTGATACCGTTAAGGAATTAGTAGAAAGGTAAAACGCATGATAAGTATAACGAGTTGCAACTTGTTACGGTAGCTTGCTATGATTTGATATGCCTTCAAATTTCTCTAGAAAAAAATCAAAATATCTGCAATTTTATATTTTAAAATCGCTTTATTTGGTTAATCTAAATGAGGTGATATGGAAAGATATTCGAAACTTGTAGCAGTTTTTGATGATGACCAAGACTTATTGAATATTTTTCGTTTTCTTTTTGAAGATGAAGGTTTTAATGTCCAAACGTTTCAAGAATGCGATCATGTAGTGGAAAAGGTAAGGGCAATTTCTCCAGATTTAATACTAATGGATAATTGGATACCGAGTACAGGAGGCGAAGTTGCGGTTCAACAGCTAAAAAGCCAACCCGATTTAAAGGACATCCCTGTTATTTATGTGTCGGCAAATAATGATATCAAGGAAATAGCCGCAAGGGCAGGTGCCGATCGTTTTTTGCCCAAACCCTTTGAATTTGATGATTTATTGGCGTTGGCAAATGAACTGCTTGAGGTAAAATAATTTTTTTAATTCTAACATTAGCTTTTTATTATTGTTATCCTAAAAAAATGCCTATGTCAATTTCGCCTCCATATGCTGCTGAACTTGCTTTTCTCCAGGGAGGTGGTATTACAGCTAGCTTTATTTTGGCCAACGATTGGAGCCATTCTACACTAGGGCATCCTAATAGTTGGCCGGAACCTTTAAAACAGTCACTAGCCTTGATTTTGGTCAATGGTAGTCCAGCATTTCTTTGTTGGGGAAACACGCATTTGTTCTTTTGTAATGATGCCTTTAAAAGCACTACAGGTGCTGTCGACATTCCGCTCATAGGAGAATCTTGTTCATTAAAATGGCCGAGTTTAAAAGCCGATTTTGAATCTGTTCTTCGAGGAGAAAACATCTATTTGAAACAGCTCAACGCCAATTTAAGCCCAATTAGGGACCTTGCGGGAAATGTAGGGGGCATTTTAGGAATTTGCGATTACCAATACCAACTGCCTAGTGTAAAAGCAGATTTATCTTCAGCACATTTATTGCATCAAATAGTAGCTAGTGCGCCTTTTCCTATAGGTGTTTATGTAGGAAGAGAGATGAGGATTGTACAGGCTAATCGAGCCATTATCGAAGTTTGGGGCAAGGGAGCTGACGTGGTTGGCAAAACCTATAGAGAAGTATTGCCCGAGCTCGAAGAGCAATTCATTTATTCACAGTTAGATGCAGTGTTCAATACCGGGAAGGCCTTCCATGCTCGCAATCAAAGGGTAGATCTTACCATACATGGCAAACCCACTACCTTTTATTTCAACTATAGTTTTACGCCCCTATTTGATGAGATGGGGAACGTTTATGGCATTATGAATACGGCTGCTGACGTTACTGATTTGATCATAGCTAAGCAACAAGTGGAATTTAGTGAGAAAAACTTTAAAAACATGATTTTACAGGCCCCTGTAGCCATGTGTTTATTGTTGGGGCCTTTGTTTAAAGTAGCGTCGGCCAATGCAGCCATGTTACATATTTGGGATAAAACTGAGGCTGAAGTGATAGGGGTGCCAGTTTTTGAAGTGCTTCCAGAAGTTAGGGAGCCAGATTTGGAAGAAGCTATTACAAACGTTTATCTCACCGGAGAGCCTTACTATGCTGTAGAGCGCCCCCTAAAAATAGAACGTAACGGCAACTCCGAAAACATATACCAAAACTTTGTATGCCAACCTTACCGTGGAGGTGATGGAGAGATACTTGGAATTTTGGCTATTTCGGTAGATGTTACTGCGCAGGTAACTGCCCGTAGAGATTTGGAAAGAGCATATAAGCAGGTAAGTTTGGCGAAGGAGGCGGCAGAATTGGGCACCTTTGATATGGATTTGACTACCGGAACCCTAGAATGGGATGCCCGTTGTAGACAATTGTTTGGTATAAAAGATGACAGACCTATAGACTATGAAAAAGATTTTGTACAGGGTTTGCATATGGAAGATAGGGGAAGGGTATTGGCCGCTATAGACGAGGTTATTGCCAAAAACGACGGAAATAACGAATACGATATAATTTATAGAACCCTAGGTGCTGATGATGAGAAACTGAGATGGATCAGGGCAAAAGGCAAAGTATATCATGATGAACAAAATAAAGGTTCCCGTTTTATAGGGTCGGTATTGGATGTTACCGAGCAGAAATATTCAGAACTAAGATCGCGTATCGTATTCGAAAAACAAGCAAGGCTAGCGGCAATTGTCGATTCTTCTGATGATATAATCATTAGCAAACAACTAGATGGCACTATTATCAGCTGGAATGCTTCTGCAGAGCGCATGTTTGGCTATACTTCCGATGAAGCCATAGGACAGAACATCTCCCTAATTATTCCAAAAGATAGGTTATCAGAAGAAGCTTTTATTATTTCCCAGATAAAGAAAGGCGATAAGGTTGATCACTTTGATACGGTAAGAAAAGCTAAAGATGGGAGCGAAGTGTTTTTATCCATTACCGTATCGCCCATTGTTGATGAGAAGGGGAATGTAGTTGGTGCCTCTAAAATAGCAAGGGATATTCGCGCCCAAGTGGAAGTTAAAGAAATCAGTAGACGCTATACACAACGTTTGGAAGTGTTGAACATGATCAGTGAAACCATTTCGGAAGAACTAGATCTTAATAGTATTTTACAGAAAGTAACGGATGCCACCACCCAATTAACTGGGGCTAAATTTGGAGCATTCTTTTATAATAAAACTGATGAGCATGGCAACTCTTTAATGCTATATACGCTTTCTGGTGCATCTAAGGAATCTTTTGAGAAATTTGGTATGCCGAGAGATACCCCTATTTTTCATCCTACCTTTTCGGGAGAGGGAGTGGTGCGGCTTGACGATGTGACCAAAGATGCCCGTTATGGCAAAAACTATCCTCATAAAGGTATGCCTAGTGGGCATTTGCCTGTGGTAAGTTATCTGGCTGTTCCTGTAATTTCACGATCGGGGAGGGTTATTGGCGGTTTGTTTTTTGGACATCCGGAGGCAAAGGTATTTACGGCCGAACACGAAAGTCTGGTGATTGCTATTGCTGCGCAAGCAGCTATTGGCATTGATAATGCCATGTTATATGAAAAGGTACGTGAGCTTAATGATAAAAAAGATGAATTTATTGGTTTAGCTAGCCATGAATTGAAAACACCATTGGCCAGCATTAATGGCTATCTTCAAATTCTCAACCGTTTGGTGAAGGATTTAAATGCGCAGAAATTTTTGGGGAAAGCCTCTACACAGGTGCGGAAATTAACCTCGTTGGTAAATGATTTGCTGGATGTGTCAAAAATAGAAGCAGGAAAACTGAAGCTTACCATCGCTAGTTTCGATTTGAGGGAAATTGTTGAAGAAGCGATAGAGCTGATCATCAATTCAACGGAATCATATGAGATTATCTTGGTAGAAGCGCCTGATACCTGTATCATTAACGGTGATAGCCAACGTATTGAACAAGTAGTTGTTAACCTACTTGGAAATGCCATTAAGTATTCGCCGGGAGCCAATAAAGTTGAAATTAAAATAATACAGCAGGTAGACGAAGTACTTGTGGCGGTAATAGACAATGGCTTGGGTATTGCCGAAGATAAGATAAAGAATTTGTTCTCTCGTTTTTATAGAATAGAAGAAGCAAGTCCAAACATTTCTGGACTGGGCATTGGTCTATATCTTTCGCATGAGATCATTTCGCGCCATCAAGGTCATATTTGGGTCGAAAGCCAATTAGGAAAAGGCAGCACGTTTTGGTTTTCACTGCCTTTATAGATTTTTCCTATTTAATTTTGTGAAAAATGGCAGCATCTACCTTTTTCTGGTCAATTAGGCTTAGCTTTTGGTGCATATACTCATTCTTTTTTTCATAGTTGTCCATATCCTCATAAATACTGATCAAAAGGTTGTACATCAGCGTTTGATGTAGGGCCAAATTGTTGCGTTTAAAAGTTTCTAAACATTTTTCGGCACAAATAATGGCCGTGTTGTAATCTTGGCTGTTCCTGCCCTCGTAAGCTTTTGAAGCCAGGTACATTGTTTGGATATATGGCGTAGAATTTCCAATGGAATGAATATGGAATATTTTAACACTGATTTTTTCAGTCAAGCCCTTTTGTTCATTTTCTAATTGCGACAAAGCCCTTACAAATGCCATCATACTAAACAAGTAGGCCGAAGCGATACTGTCAGAATACATCATTTTCGGGAAATAGCAAATCATCGCATTTAGTAATCGCATGGCTTCGCTGCGCTCTCCAACAAAACTGTTGTGCAATCTTAACAGAATAAAAGAAAGTATTTCCTTAAAGTTGGGAAGTGTTTGCGAATTGGAACCTGATATTTTATTACCTTGTTTAAAAGCTTCTATTTCTACAAGCAAAGCATCATTTTTATAAGGTTCGCCAGCTAAAGCACCATGAATACTCTTTAAAATCTCTAATGGATTAATAACAAATCCTTCTCCCTTAAACGATAAGCTTTGTATTGTCCTGATTCGTTGTTTGAGCTGTTCTTTGTCAAAGCCAAAACAATCGTAGATAGATAGGATTACTTGGTATATATAGGAGTACTTGTCGTTACGGGAAATACTGAGCAGCGAAGAAATAGCATCCTTGTAACAGGAGTCTGCAAAATCAAAATGGATGATATTTTCCATCATCATCATATGCAGTTCTTCTTCTTCCAAATAGGCAGTGAGTAGAGGCTGTTTATGTTGTCTGTAGTTTAAATTTTCTGCAATAAAATAAATAAGATAAGTCTTTTCGTAGTTGCTAAGCTGTAGCTTTAATAAGCTGTTTAAAGCATTAAATTCTCCTTTGATGATCAATAGCCTGGCTGACCATTGTAAAATTTGAAACTTTGTAGTATTGCCCGCATATTTTTCCTGAACATTTTCAAAAAACGAGGCATTCATTTGGTTATGGGCAGCGTTCAACAGTTCTACAAAAAGGAAATATTCAAAAACATGTGGATGCACAAATCTCACCAGGTCTGTTACAAACCCATCTTCCTCTTGTTTCTCTTCCATTAATATGCCCTCGGCAAGAAGCTCCATGTAAGCATTTTTAAATTTGGAAAGATCGGCAATCAACATTGATTTTGGAACTGCTTGTTGGCCCCTTCCATAATCACTTACCTGAATAAGTTTTTTGCAGAATAATACCTTTTCTGTAGCATAAGAAGCATTGTATATTTTCTCATGAATAAACCTATCAACAATTTCAAAAGAAAGGATGTTGGTAAAGAAATCAAAATTTGGAAATTCTTCTTTAAGTAAGTAATACCATTGGATATAAAAGGGATATTTAAGCTTGGCTTTAAACGAAGGGTCTATTTCCTTGGAACGATTAGGGTCTATCTTTTTTAAAATCTCTTCTACTTCTTCATTGGCCAAGGGAGGGATGTTTGATTGATGTTTTAAACTGAAATAAGTTCCTGTAAACCACTTTTTCTTGATGAAGGACATGTTCTTGATCTGGTCGTAAAATCTGCTCCACAGCGTTGAACGCATTCCGAAGGCAATTTTAATAAAGCTTTCATCTTCAATGACGGAAATGAGATTGATTAATTTGTCGAATATAATGGGCTTGGAAACTTTATTAGTAACTAAGTCCGAAAATCCATCGATAACAATTACCAGTTTACTGCCCAATTTTTCATGCTTGTCCTTAAAGTAGTCGATTAAGCTAGTGCGTGTGTTTAGTCCAATTTTAGCCTTAATTCTATTTTCAACATTAGAATATTCATTTTGGTCATCAAAAATGTCTCTGGCATTGATAAACAGAATAGTGTCTTTATGATATTTTGCATCCTGTTCTAAAAACAGACTTTGAACAAGATGGCTTAATAAAATACTTTTTCCATAACCAGCTTGAGATACGAAGGCTGTGAAACTGTACGTGCTATCATAGAAATATTCAAAATCTAAGCGAGCAAAAAACCTAGGGGAGGTATAGTGGTAGGGGACTGTGCTTCTACTTTTGATGGCTTTAAGTGTACTAAGGCTTATATCTGCAGCATTTGCCTGAATACTGGAAAACCTTTCATTGATACTTGTTTGGTGCAATAACTCTCGCTCCATCAATGTGTAATTGCCATTTTTTTCAATGTATTCTAACAGCGCGTTGATGGTATACTTAGAGAACTTATTTTTGACCTCTGCAAAGCCAAATAGCCGTTTTAACGTGGTTTCGCTAATGTTTTTCTGAGTTTCCTTTTGTATTGACGATGAAATTGAACGACAATCGGATGGGCTGATCGTTTTTATGCCAGTTTTTAATAATATTAGTCGCCTGATTTTATCTAAGATGATGGTTTGAGGCATGAGAGAGCTTTATTTTTATGATATTCACTAAAATAATAAAAAAACAAGTCAGATTTCTTTTTAATAGAAAAAATTGAACAAACATTCCTATAAGTGCTATTATTTCTGTTCTCATTGTCTTTCTGAAACAGGCTATAACATTTATAAATAGGCAGTGTTTTACTTTTTTTAAAAAGGAACAAAATGAACAAGGATAAACGCTACTTGAACGGTAGATGAATAAAATGAACAGCCAAAAACGGGAGTTACATAATTAATATTGTTTCGAATTAACAATATCAAACTCCCCAGGCTTATGGAAGTAACCTCTACTCAGTCAGCAAGAAGGGCTCAATGGTTGGTCTTTTTTTTGCACTTCTACCTAATAACGCTCTTATCCAGTTCTTCGTATGCTCAAACAAAGATTTTTGCGAATCAGGCAACGATTGTCTCTAACCAAGTTGATGGCAAGGACAATGCCACCCGAGACGATAATGACTTTGCGTCGGTAAAATCTTATGGTGGGCTATTGCTAGGAGGCGGTGCCTATAGTGGCGAATTGAAGCTAACTTTCCCCCAAAATGTACCCGCTAACCGAACCACATTTATTCGAATTGGCTATGATCAAACGCTGCTCAATGCATTGTTGGGAGGTAATTTAGGTTCTGGCCTAGCAACTGTTTTGGGTAATGTGGTACTAGGCAACCACTATTTCTCGGTAGGTGCCAGAGATGCAAATGGCGACCTTGTGGCTACAGGATCTAGTAATGGCTCTTTTGCTACCACCAATATTAAGTTGGTGCGAGATGCCCAGGGCAATTATTACTTGGCCGTGACCCCAACTGCTGAATATCGAAGTGTATTCATTAAAGATGTAACCTCTGCGGTTTTATTGGGCACCACTAATGACATTAAGGTTTACAATGCATTTTACGTTTCGGGAACGGGTAATTGCGAAGCACCTTTTGCTACCGACTACGAAGGTACGGGGGCAACGCTGAGTTTGCTTGGTTTAGGCGGGGCAGGGGTAACCAATATTCAAAATGCAATAGACGGAAATCCGGCTACCTCTTCCAATATCAGCTTAGGACTAATTGCAGCGGCTGGTACCATTAGTCAAAACATCTATTTCAGTTCACCATCAAGGGTTGGCGACGAGCTTAATATCAGGTTAAGCGTGTCACAGGCACTTGCCAATGTAGGTTTGTTGGGAAACATTACGGTGGAAGCCTATAATGGCAATAACCTTGTTTATACCCGAACAGGTGTAGCAGGCCTGCTTAACCTAGATCTGCTGGGCTTATTAAACAGTGGACAGCCGGTAACCATTCCTTTTTCACCCAATGTATCTTTCGATAGGGTTAAGGTTACCCTGTCGGCAGTATTAAATGTTTCATTAACGCAATCCCTAAATATTCATGAAGTAACACGTTCGGCACCAAGGCCAACTTTCACTGCGCCTCTGTCCAACAGCGTGAATATTTGTTATAATACTACAGCAGCTTTAGGTGCTACCACGGCTGCTACCAACGAATTGGTTTGGTACGAAGCTTATGAAGGTGGTACAGCAGTAGCTACTACGGCTTACAATGGTACTTTTACCACGCCACAGTTAACCGCAAATAAAACTTATTACGTTGCTGCCAGACAAATTGGTTGCGCTGCAGAGTCAGTAAGGGTTCCGGTAACGATAACCGTAAATCCTCAAATTACATTTGCGGTCACCACATTTGCCAATGCTACGGTGGGTACAGCTTACACCAAACAGCTTACCGCTGCTACGGGAGGTACGCCAAACTACACTTATGCGATAGCAGCTGGAAGTACGCTCCCTCCAGGTTTAACATTAAGCTCCGCGGGTTTATTAGGTGGTGTGCCCACACAAGCAGGAACTTATGCTTTTTCAATTACGGTAACCGATAGTAAAGGTTGTAGCGTAACCACTGCTCAAAATCTATTGGTAACTGGCACTTTAACCCTTACTACCGCTAATTTACCTGATGGTACGGTGAGCGTGGGTTATCCAACACAAATCATTCCGCCTGCTACAGGAGGTAGTACGCCATATACCTATGCGGCTGTTAATTTGCCTCCGGGACTAAGTTTTAACCCAACCACGAGAGAAATTACAGGTACTCCAACAGTAGCCGGACCATATGTAGTTACCATAAATGTTAGCGACGCTGATGGTAATAGTGCCAGCATGAACTATACCATTAACATTAAGAATGCACTTGTTTTGCCTAATGCATCTTTGGCAGATGGTACGGTTGGTATAGCTTATCCAACACAATTGATACCTGCGGCAACTGGAGGCACGCCAGGCTATACTTATGCGGCAACCAACCTTCCGGCCGGCTTAAGCTTCAATCCCACAACTCGAGAAATTACAGGTACACCTACTACTACTGGAACTTTTACGGTGAATGTACAGGTTACCGATGCAGCAAACGTAACAGCAAGTAATAGCTACACCATTAAAGTGGTTGCGCCATTAACTATTGCCAACAAAACATTGGCCGATGGAACGGTGGGTGTAGTTTATGCTACCGAAACCTTGCCAGCTGCAACTGGAGGTGTAGGACCGTATACCTATGTAGCTACCAATGTTCCAGCAGGATTGTCTTTTAATCCAACGACTAGGGAGTTAACTGGAACCCCAACTGGAGCGGGTAATTTTAGCATTACCTTAAGGGTAACAGATTCGGAAGGAAGGCAGGCGACCAATACTTATGCGTTAAAGGTAAATGGAGCTTTAACCTTGGCTACGGCAACTTTGCCTGATGGTACGGTGGGTACGGCATATCCAGTACAAACCTTGCCAGCGGTAAGTGGAGGTACTGGGCCATATGTATATGAGGCCTTAAACTTGCCTGCTGGATTAAGTTTTAACACAACTACTAGACAGCTATCGGGCACCCCAACTACAGGTGGTACTTATACTTTTGCTGTTAAGGTAACCGATGCGGCTTCCAATACCGTAACTACAAATTACCAGATCAAGGTTAATGTAAGCGCACCAGTGGTAGCGGCGGCTACAGTTTGTAGCGGCTCAACGGCCACACTAACGGTAACCAATACCCAAGCAGGTGTGACCTATAACTGGTATGGTGCAAGTGGCAGTACACCATTGGCAACTAACAATAATGGTAGTTTTACTACAGGTAACATTACTGCAAATACAATTTTTTATGTAGAAGCTGTTTCAGGTACAGCAGTTAGTGCTCGTACTGCGGTTAACGTAACGGCAAATCCTGCACCTAATCCTGCGGTTGTTCTTACCAATAACCAAACAGTTAATGCTAACCAAAGCGCTACAGTGAAAGCATCGGTCGATGCCGGTAATACCATTAATTGGTATTCACAACCTACTGGCGGTACAATTTTGGGTTCAGGTGAAGAATTTACCACACCTAATTTAGCCGTAACGACTACTTATTATGCCGAAGCGGTAAGTGCTCAAGGATGCGCCAGTGCGGTAAGAACTCCTGTAGTGGTAACCGTAATTACCGGAGGCGTTGGTGCAGACTGTAATGCTGCAAATGCCCAAGTGAGTGGTACTACTGGACTATTGTGTGTGCTTTGTAATGTGGCCAGTCCAGGTGCTTCGGTAGATGCGGACAAAAATAACTTCACCCGTATTACCTTATCTGTTGGGGTAGGTGCTACCGGTTTTCAACGATTGATTTTCCCTACTACAGGAATAGCTACCGATAGCATCCGTTTAGATTTGGCAACTCCTACAGGTTTGTTGGATTTATCGGTATTGGGTGGAATTACTGTAAACGTTATGAAAAATAATGCTGTAGTGAGAACACTTCAGCTAAACTCCTCGTTAGTTTATTTACAACTATTAGGAGGGAATAGATTTGAGGCTACATTTGCGGCAGGAGCTGAATTTGATAGAGTAGAGGTTCGTTTTCAAGCAGTTGTTGCCGCTCTTAGTAGCCTCGATATTTACGGTGCACAAATTGTGTATCCTAATCCAACAATTACTGGAAATGGTCAAACCATTTGCTATAATAATAGTGCCACCATTAGTGCAGTAGCAAACGGTAATACACAAATTGCCTGGTTTGCCAATGCAACTGGTGGAACTGCTTTTGCTACTACCCCTTCATATACTACCCCAAACCTTACTGCTTCAACTACTTACTATATTGAGGTTTCAAGGAATGGATGTGCAAATGGGGAACGCATACCGGTTGTTGTAAATGTAGTACCACTACTTAATGTACCTACTTTTGCTGCACCATCTATTACGGCTTGTGAAGGTTCTCCGGTTACCTTGGCGGTAGAAAATCCAAATCCGGCAATTACCTATAGATGGTATGAAACATCTACAGGTGGAACAGTGATTTACACAGGTGCCACTTTTACACTTTCAAGCGTAAGTGCAACTAAAACCTATTATGTAGAAGCAACACAACAAGGATGTACCAGCTCGGGCAGAGGATCTGTTCAGGTAATTGTTAATCCTCGTCCAATATTGCCTCAAGTACAAGCTTCAGTTTCTACCATTAATGCTGGTCAAACTGCAGTACTTACTGCAAGCTCAACCGAGACTGATGTAACCTTTAACTGGTTTACATCGCCTACGGCAGCAACTCCTATTCATACAGGAGCAACTTTTGTAACCCCACCACTAAATGCAACGACCTCTTATTATGTAGAAGCCAGATCAAATGCAACTGGCTGCGTTTCACCGTCAAGGGTAATGATCACCATTACCGTTAACAACGGCACCCCAACCCCAACCCCGTGTATTTCTCCAATTGCTGAAGAAAATGGGGGGAGCGGTGTGGCACTGCTTGCTGGAGTATCAAACCCAGGTTTGGCAGTGGACAACGACACACAAACTGGCTCAACCTTATCATTGCCGGTAGGAGCTTTGGGTGCATATGTTTACCAACGTTTAACATTTGCTAGCGAAAGTATCGTTGGTGATACGGTTAGGGTGTTGATCAGCTCGCCGGGCCGTCTACTTTCATTGAACCTGTTAGGTTCAGTACAACTATCTACCTTGAAAAACGGGACTTCAAACAATGACCTCATCAATCTAAATAATTCGCTCATTAATTTAGAACTTTTAAGTGGCGGCTCTCAAGCGTTACTAACCTTTGTTCCAACACAAGTTTTCAATCAAGTTGAGGTACGCCTCAATGGAGGTGTTGTTGGTGCATTGAATTCAATAAATGTGAACTATGCCCAACATGTGGTATCTGTTCCAACCGTAACCAGTGCAAACGTTGAGGCTTGTAGTGGTCAAACGGTGCAATTGAGTGTTCAGGATAAGGGTTTAACTTACAAATGGTATAACGAAGCCGGAGTTTACCAAGCAAGTGGCGCAACTTTTACTACTCCAGTTATCAATGCTGCTACCAAGTTTTATGTAACAGCATCTTCGGCTACAGGTTGTGAAAGCTTAAGATCTGTTGTCAATGTAACTTTGACACCAATACCTCCAGATCCTGAATTGTTAGCTAATAACGTAACTACCTGTTTAAATGGTAGTGTTGTACTACAAGTAAAAAATCCAGTTGCTGGCCTTACCTACAAATGGTACGATAGCTCTAACAATCACCTTGCTGATGGACCTACCTACACCGTAAACAATGTGACTGGATTAACTACCTACACCGTAAGGGCCCAAAACAGTTGCGGAACATTATCGGCTGCAAGTGGCGTACAGGTACAAGCAGGTACTCTAGATGCCCCAATTGTGAATACGCCTAATGTAACCATCAGAGCTAATTCTAAAGCGTTATTGTCCGCAACTTCTAGTACACCTAATGCCGTGATTAATTGGTATGCTTCAGATAATACCACCTTACTTCAAGCTAATAGTCCTTCTTATTTAACCCCTGCATTGGCTGTAGGTACTTATACTTACTATGTAGAAGCAGAAGTATTATTAGGTTGTAAATCAGCTAAAATACCAGTAACGGTTACTGTAATTGCTGATGGTAATACTCCAGTACCATGTACATCGGCAACCATTGATGTAGATGCTGGTGTATTAGGAGTAGCTTTGCTTGCAGATGTGTTTAACAGAGGGCTTGCCGTTGATAATAATGCAGAAAGTGCTTCTTCATTGGTAATGCCAGTGGGTGCATTAGGAGCCTATGTTTATCAAAGGGTTGGTTTTAGCTCGGTATCTAATGTTGGTGATACGGTAAGAGTTCGTATCACTTCACCAGGCAAATTATTGTCACTAGCGGTATTGCCATCAATCAGCGTTTTAACCTACAATGGTAGCACTAGCAACAATGATGCAATAGCGGCCAACAATCCTTTAATCAATTTAGAATTATTAAGTGATGGCAGTGCAGCTACTTTAAGCTTTGTGCCAACACAACCATTCACTGCGGTAGAGCTTCGCCTAAACTCTGGCGTGGTAAGTGCCTTTACTTCGGTAGATCTTAATTATGTTCAAAGAGTAGGGGTGGCACCACAGGTTGATGCGGCTACTGCAAATGCCTGCGAAGGTAGCTCAGCAGTGTTGAGCGTCAAAAATCCAGTTGCAGGTACGATTTACAGATGGTATTTAGGTACTACTTATCTAGCTGATGGAAATACTTATACTACACCAACAACTTTAGCTGCCGGTACCTATACTTATTATGTTAGGGCATCGGTAAATGGTTGCGAAAGTGCAGCTACTTCGGTTCAGGTAACAATATTACCAACACCTGCACCACCAACACCACTAGCTGGTAATCCAACTGCGGTATGTTTTGGTACTGCTGCAACTTTGGGTGTAAACCAAGTTGCTGGAGTAACCTATAACTGGTATGCCAATGGAATAGCCGTAGCCTTAAATAGCGCTACCTACACTACTCCAGCAAATTTACCGGTAGGAACCCATACTTTCCTAGTAGAAGCGGTTAATGCCAATTCTTGTGCAAATGGAAACCGTACTTCAATTTCTATCACTGTTGGCGAAAGAGCATTAGCTTCAGATATTCAAGTGTCAGGCAACCCTAACGTATGTGCTTCTACTACGGCAACATTAACAGCTACGGGCACTACGGTAACTAATCCTGTATTCAAATGGTACTCTAATGCGGCCTTAACGGTATTGGAGCATACAGGAGCAACATTTACTACTCCACAGCTTACCGCTAGTACTACTTATTATGTAACAGTAACAGGTGACAATAAATGCGAGAACGGAGTTTTAGATGCTAAACAAGTTACCATCAATATCAATCCGCCAGCTACAGGTTCTGATTTAATGGTATCTCCATCAACAGAACTTTGTGGAACAGGAAGTGTAACACTTACGGCTAGCAGTGCTACGGTGACTAACCCAATATTTACTTGGTATAGCGATGCTAACTTGACCACTTCCGTATTTGTTGGAGCAAGCTATAGCCCTAACTTAACATCAACCCAAACTTTTTATGTAACCGTAAAAGGTGATAACAGATGTGAAAGCCCAGTATCGCAGGCAAAAAGTGTTACTGTAATTGTGAAACCAATTGCAACAGCAGCTGATGTTACAGTAAACGGAAATACTACGGTTTGTATCAATAGCGGTACTTCGCTTACAGCAACAAGTGCAACAGTAACCAACCCAATATTTACTTGGTATGATAATGCCACCTTAACTAATGTGGTGTTTATTGGAAACACTTTGGTAACAGGTAATTTAACTGTCGACAAAACTTACTATGTAACCGTAAAAGGTGATAATAGATGTGAGAATCAAGCAGGCGACGTACTTTCGGTAACAGTAACCGTAAACTCAAGGGCAACCGGTACTGATTTAACGGTGTCTCCAAGCGCAGAGCGTTGCGGTCCTGGAAGTGTAACCTTAACGGCAAGTACGACTACCATTACCAACCCGGTATTTACCTGGTATAGTGATGCTACGTTAACCACAGTGGCTGGTACTGGTGCAAGTTTTACTACACCAATTTTGGCGGCAAGCCAAATGTATTATGTAACCGTAAGAGGTGATAATAAATGTGAAAGCCTGCCAGCAAATGCCAAAACTGTAAGCGTAGTGGTTAAACCATATGCTACAGCAGCAGATCTATCGGTTTCGCCATCTACAGAAATATGTGGTTCAGGTAGTGTAACACTTACCGCCAGCAGTAGCACAGTAACCAATCCAATATTTACTTGGTATGAAAATGCAACGCTTACCGTTGTTGCCCACATCGGTGCAACATTTAATACACCTCAGCTAAGTGCTACCAAAACTTATTATGTAACCGTAAAAGGCGATAATAGGTGTGAAAGTCCTGCTGCTGACGCACGTGTCGTAACCGTAGTGGTTAAACCAAGAGCAGCAGCATCTGATGTTACACTTGCTGGAAACACTAATATTTGTATAAATGGTACTACCACACTTACTGCAACCAGTACCACGGTGACCAATCCGGTATTTACTTGGTATGAAAATGCGGCGCTTACCACGGTGGCTCATATTGGACCAACCTTGATTACGCCACAACTAAGTGCGAACAAAACCTATTATGTAACTGTAAAAGGAGATAATAGATGTGAAAATGACGCTTCAAGCGTGGCAAGCATTACTGTTGTGGTTACTGCTGCACCTTTAGCACCAGTGGTAGATGCTGCGGGAACAAGCATTTGTAATAATAGCACTACAACACTTACAGTAACCAGCCCTCAAGCAGGAGTAATTTATGAGTGGTACAATAGCCAAGTAGCAGGTACATTGTTATGGACTGGAACTACTTACACCACCGGTACATTAAATGCAACTACAGACTACTACGTACAAGCGGTAGGAACTGTTGGATGTACCAATGCATCGGCAAGAGTAAAAGTCACTGTAACAGTAACCAACAGGCCAATTACACCGACTGTGGTTTCTGCCAATGTAACCACTTGTGGTGGAACGGCAACCTTATCGGTAAGTAGTCCGGTAGCTGGGGTTACCTACACCTGGTACACTTTACCAGCGGGCGGTACGTCGGTGGGCACAGGTGCAACATTTACTACACCAACTTTACTTGCAAATGCCATTTATTATGTAGAGGCAAGTGTAGGTAGTTGTACTTCTCCTGGCAGGGCTCAGGTGAATGTCCAAGTAGGTTCGGCACCAAACCCACCAGCAAATGTTACTGCCGCTAGCGGCCAAATCTGCGCAGGTGCAACTACTATATTAACGGTAAATAATCCTGATGCTGCAGTGACCTACAGATGGTATACTACGCCTACTGGTGGTACTTCACTATATGAAGGTATCAGCTATACCACTTCAGCTTTAGCAACCACTACTACTTTCTATGTAGAGGCGGTTAGCATTGCAGGAGGATGCGTAAGTGGTGCCAGAACATCGGTAATAGTAAATGTATTGCCAATATTAGCAACACCTGTAGTAACCGTTGGAACCATCACCACCAACAGCATCCAATTTAATTGGAACGCAATAGCTGGTGCCACTGGTTACGAAATATCAATAGACGGAGGAAACACATGGACAGCCGTAATCACAAATAGTTATACGGTAAATGGCTTAACTCAAGGACAAACCGTAAGCATTATTGTAAGAGCTAAGGCAGGGTCTGCTTGTCAAACCAGTGCCAACTCAAATGCGGTAACGGCTACCACCAATGATCCGTTTAAAGATGAGCTTTATATCCCTAATACTTTTACCCCTAACAACGACGGTAAGAACGATTACTTCTTGGCTTACGGAAACCATGTAGGCAAATTTAGGATGCGTGTTTACAACCAATGGGGTGAATTTGTTTTCGAATCTCAAAACATATTGCAGGGATGGGATGGTACCTATAGGGGAAGGGCTCAGCCAACAGGTGTATATGTCTACTATGTAGATGTAACCTTCAACAGCGGAGTAAGCAAAACCTTTAAAGGAACAATCACACTGCTAAGATAAGCGCCCTATTAAACAACATGGTTTTATTTAAACAATGGCACCAATGAAAATGAAAAAACTAATAGTTGCAGTAATAGGCATGTTAGCGGTTATTGCAAATAATGTATATGCACAGATAGATCCACATTTTTCTCAATATTATGCAAACCCACTATGGTTAAACCCGGCATTAACGGGGGTAACCAATGGAGCATATCGAGCAAATATTAATGCTAAACAGCAGTGGAGCAATTTAAATGATGGATATTTAACTGTAGGGGCGTCGTTTGATGCCGCCCCTACCAAGAACCTTGCTCTTGGTGGTATGGTAATTAACCAAAGGGCCGGATCCGTAAACTATAATCAGTTAAATGCATTGGCCTCGGCTTCATACCGCATACGTTTTGGTCAGGCTGGCGATAAGATTATCAACTTCGGGTTACAGGCGGGGATCATTAACAAAAGTATTGACGTTTCTCGTATTACCTTAGGTAGCCAGTACAACCCAACGGTAGGTTATGATGGTGGACTGGGGTTTAATGAAAATTTCGAAGCACAGAACTTTACTGCGCCAGATATCAATACCGGAGTAGTGTTTTTTGATGCTGCTGATTATAAGCGAATCAATGTTTTTGCGGGCTTATCAGTTTCGCACCTCAATAGACCAAAAGATAAGTTTATTGGAGGCAATGCAAAAATACCCATGAGGTATACCGCCCATGGTGGGGCTAGGATAAGAGTCAATAATGTGTTTGATATTACTCCAAATGCACTATTTCTCAAACAGGGAAATGCAGATCAAGTAGCCATTGGAGCTTATGCGCAAATGATGCTAAATACTGAGACAGATTTGCTGTTTGGTTCAAATTACAGAGTAGATGATGCCGCAATTGCTTTCCTGGGCTTCCATATTAAGAGCATGGTTTTTGGGGTAAGTTATGATTTTAATACCTCGGCACTAAATAGGGCAACTGGCAGCAAAGGGGGGCTGGAGCTTTCCATCTCATTCAGTAGTAGAAAAGGTATTGTAGGCCCCAATTTCTTTTGTCCTCGACTTTAAAAAATTAAGCTATGAAATTTCTGAAAATATTAACAGTTCTGATGTGCTTGGCTAGTGTAACCAATGCGCAGATGGGTACAAGTACCAAACGTATTGCCGATGTTTATTTCCTAAACAAAGAATATTATGCTGCGGCAGAGTATTATAAAAGAATGCTTCAAATATCGCCAGATAGTGCCGGTTTTGTAGTTCCCTTTGGATTTGACCAAAAAATAAAGGAAACTAGTCCTAGAAAAGATGACTATGAATATGCGGTTTATCAGTTGGCCAGTTCATTAAGATTGTACAAAAACTTCAAGGACGCTGAAAAATGGTATGCTGTTTCCAATAAATTTACCAATCCAAAATATGCACAAAGCGAGTTTTGGTATGGTGAGTGTTTAAGAGCTAACCTAAAATATGAAGAGGCTATCCAGGCCTTTGAAAATTTTATTTCCCGCTATAAGGGTAACGATGATTACGTTTCCAAAGCAAAGCTGGAAATTGCTTCGTCCAAATATGCATTGGCGGAAATGAAGTACCCAAGGTTGCTAAGGGTAACCAGGCTAATGAATAACATTAACCAAGCAGGCTCAAATTATGCTCCAACTATCAGCAACAATTCTGAATTTATTTTCACTTCATCACGTCCTATCGGTAGCGAAGGTAAAAGCCAGGTGTTGGAAGGAAGTAATTCGAAAGTGAAAGTGCTTAAAAAAGAAACACCTTATGTAAATACAATCTATGCCGTGGATAATAATCCAGCTAGCCAAAAAGTAAATGTACAGAAAGTTAATATCGACCTTAAAAAGATGGAAACCGCTGCGGCTACTTTTCATCCAAATGGCCAAATGATGTTTTTAACCGCTTGGTCAGCTAATAAGGAAAATGATAAACGCAATATTTATATCAGCAAAAAAGAAGGCGATACCTGGAGTTCTCCAGTGTCAATGAGTGGCGAAATCAATATAAATGGCTACAATTCTATTCAGCCTTCTGTAAGCAGAGATGGAAAATATTTGATATTTTCTTCAGACAGACCAGGTGGATATGGAGGTTATGATTTGTGGTATGCTCTTTTGAGACCAGATGGAACAGTTGGAAATGCCATTAACATGGGCAAAAAAATTAATACCAGCGAAGACGAGCAGGCCGCTTATTATACACCGGCAACCAAAACGTTACTATACAGCAGTAACGGCAAAGTTGGTTTGGGAGGTTATGATTTTTACGAAGCTGTGGGAGATTTTATAGACTGGACTGAACCTGTTAACCTAGGCTATCCGTTTAACTCGGCCAAAGATGATATCTATTTTACGGCCTTGGATGAAAAAGGTAGAGAAGGCTACATTAGTTCGGATAGAGAATCGGTATGTTGTTTGGAGGTATTTCATGTGGTACGCGAATATTTGAATGTACAGGGTACCATTATTGATTGTGTAACTCAAAAACCACTTGCTGGTGCTGTAGTTACCATCGTGGGAAATGAAATACCTGAGCAGGTTTCGCAAACCGACAATAATGGTAATTATCACTTTCAGGTAGGAAGCAATAGAGACCTGAAAATTAATGTGATGAGAGAAAAGTACTTCGCAAAAAATATCAGCTATAATTATGCGCAGTTGGTACAGGTTGATACCTTGCTAAGTTCAACCCTTTGTTTGGAGCCAATGGTGATTAATAAGCCAATAGTACTCGAAAATATTTTCTATGAATTTGATAGTTCGGAACTTACCGAGCAATCAAAATCGACCTTGGATACTCTTTATCAAATTATGGTAGACAATCCGAATATCGAAATTGAACTAAGTGCACACACCGATAATATTGGTACCGAGCCGTACAATTTGAGCTTATCAGATAGAAGGGCAAAATCATGTGTAGATTATTTGGAAAGCAAAGGTATTGCAGCGGATCGCATGACTTCGAAAGGTTATGGATTCAGCAAACCTGTGGCACCAAATAAACTGGCCGATGGGAAAGATAATCCGGAAGGTAGAGCCTTGAATCGAAGAACCGAATTTAAGGTCACACGGCAGAAAAATTAAAGTTGGTTAAATAGATTATAATTAAGGAGCGGTAAACATTCTGTTTATCGCTCTTTTTTTGATGTAAGTTTTATTGACGTAAACATTCTATACTAGTCTTACGAAGTTTTTTGAAACTTCGTAAGACTTTGGCCAACAATATGGTTCATACAAAGCAAGACTACTGCCAACTAAACCCGATTGAAACGAGCATGAGCGTAGCGATTAAAGTGTAAAGCGGGACTGGAAGTACCAAAGTATTACTGAAACTGCTTTTCGAAAAATAAAAAGGCTCTCTTTACAGTCAATGTTAGACTTACGAAGTTTTAAAAACTTCGTAAGTCTTCAGTGCTACAAAAAAGGAAAGCCCCAGAAAATTTTCCGGGGCTTAGGTTTGTCCACATCGCATGAACCAAACTGATTTGAGAGCTAATTCAGTATTAATTATTTTCAACCGAAGCAAGTAAACTTACATTGGCTTGTTTTCTTCTATAAAGTTCATTCATCATTTCTTTATCGCTCAAGTTTTTTGCCCATTGAGGTTTAAGTTCAAAATATCTTAAGTGTCTTAAAGATTGGTGTTTACTGGCCCATGTAAAGCCTAAAGATTCACCTAATTTTCCTACTTTATCGTAAAGTACCTCGTGATCAAGATATTTAAGCTGTCCAAGAGCCGAGCTTTCATAGATGCCTACCCCAAAAGCCAAACCGAAATTATGGTAAGAAAGGTTTAAAGGTTCATGAGTAGTTTCATAAGCTGCAATAAAATCGAAAGAAAGATCACTCATTAGGCTTTTGCGAATTACCGTAGACCTATTTAAGATTTTGATGAAAAAACCATGTTCTTGGCAAAGGATAATAAGTTTGTTAACGAGCGGCATAATCTCTTCGGAGATGTTAAACGAGTCATCTTCGGGATAAAAAGAGCTGAAATGCGGATCTATATCCTCTACATCACTGCTCACTTGGTAAGAAAAAAATTGGTTCACTTCTTCTCCTTTTTTTTGTTTGAACTTTTGTTGATTGAGAGTCGCTAATCCGACACTGCTAAATGACAAAATTTAAAGGAAACAAAATACGGGGCTTTTGCCTGTACTGATAAACAGGTAAAATCACCTATATGTGTAGGTATTTTTACGTGGTCACGTAATGCTTGAAGAAATGTGTTTAATTAAAGAAGTGGTCAGTCTCAATCAATTTATGTTTGAGGGCATACAATACCAGGCCTGCAGTGTTCCTACTTCCGGTTTTTAAAAGCAGGTTATTTCTGTGGCCTTCTACCGTACGATTACTTAGAAAAAGTTTTTCCGCAATTTCAATGCTGCTAAATTGTTTACATATCAGCTGAAGCACTTCTTTTTCTCGCGGAGTAAGCAGGTTTTCTTCTTGATCAAGACTAACGGTCTGAGGTTTTTTAGTAAGGCCTTTTCGCATGATCTCTAGCATGGGTAATGTGAAATAGAAGTCGTTTTTAAATACTTCCCGAATAGCCTTTTCAACTTCTTCTGGTTCGGCATTTTTAGCCAGGTATCCATTGGCCCCTGCTTGAATGGTGGCTAAGATATGATGTTCTGCTTCGTGAATTGTTAGGATAATTACCCCAATGTTGGCTTGGGTTTCCTTGATGATTTTTAAGGCTTCCAGCCCATTCATTTCGGGCATAGAAAGATCTAACAGGATAATGTCGGGTTGTATATTATCTGTTGCCAAGCGATCAACAAGTTGCTTGCCATTTTCTGCTTCAAAAATAATGTTCATGTTTTCAAAGGAATTTACAAGTGCAATCATTCCTTTTCTGAATAATTTTTGGTCATCGGCAATGGCAACGTTGATTTTCATATCTAATGTCTTTTATAACGGTATTTTTTTTGATTATTTTCTATAAAAATCTTTTAAAAAGCAGAATTTCTAAAAAAAATACAATCAATACATCGCTCTGATGTAGAGTATTAAAGAAATAATCATGTTTTGAAGCGTTTACAAATATCTTTTTTTTATTAGATTCGACAAAAAAATAAACTTAAAATGAAATCGAAAATTAATGTGCCCGAAGTGCCTACAGTGCCACTTGAGGAAGCGATAGACAGAGTTACTCGCTTTCGTAATGAATTGATCAACAAAGTTCCAGAAGCTAACATTCCTAGAGCTGTATTTATCCCGATTGCTGATTTAATGGCTATCATTGATAAATTTCAGTCCTTAGATGACCATGGTAATATCCGTAACTCTTTAACGGGAGTTAGAGCTTATTTTGCGATCAAAGAATCTGATAAAGATCTACCAGATAGTATTACTGCATTAATTGTCCCAGTTGATTTGGCAGGTGCCGATATCGTTGCTCATACGAATGTTGGTGTAGGAGGAGAGGAAGAAGACGATAGCGATATCTATGATTTTACACAGCCTTGCCCTGATAAGTGCGATAAATCAAGTCCTTTGTACGTTGAATAATCTCAACCATACTGTTGAATATAAATATAAGCTTGCTTATTGTAAATTCTTATAAATAAAAATCCTTAAACATTAGGCAGGGCTAGTATAAGTTCCAGTGATTTTTGTCATCTGTAGTGGCAAGGTTCAATGCCTCTTATTACGCTAGCGAAGCTTATACCTATTAATTTATTTTCGGGCTATTTTTATAGTCCGAAAATAAAAAGGGATTTTCTACAAATACTGTTGTTAAGTTTTTTTTTGATTTGTTTACCTTGGCATTTTTATTACTTTCCAACAACTGCTATCTAATTTTTAACCTCTCTAATTATTTTCACTTTTTGTAGGTCGTGATTTTGAAACGACGAGTCTTATTTATTGAGATATATGAACAGTTTAACTTCTGTTGATGTATTTGACTTGGACCAAGCACATAGCTGATACAAAAACAAACTAAATTGAATATTAAACATAATGACTAGAGATATATTGACCGCAGTTGTGGTGCCTTTGAGCATTCTTATACCTATTGGCACTTTTTTGCCTAGATATAAATATGCGGGAAAAGAAAGTAAAACCATATTCTATTACTTGATATTTGCGGGCTTGGTAAATGCTACTGCTATTTATTTAAGCAGTAGGAATATTAGGAATTTACCACTATTACATATTTACACCATTGGCGAAACGATTTTCTTCCTAAGTTATTTCTTGTTCATTTTTGAAAAAAAGACCATCAGAAGGATTTTGTACGGAGCAATTATTGTACTCCCTATAGCTTTTACTTTAAATTTTCTCTTTTTTCAAAGTATTTATGAGTTCAATACCTATACAAGACCGGTAGAAGCTATTCTTATTACTTCAGTTTGTTTAATGTTTTTGTATAACAGCGGCTTTATCGAAAATTTTCTAAGACAGCCTAAAAGTTGGATCAATATTGGGATATTGATTTATTTCCCAACAGCTACTATTATCTTTATTCTTTCCAATTATTTTGTATTTGTAAGTTCTAATCGTACTTTAAATGATATTATATGGGATGTGCATTCTATTTTGGTTTTGGCTATGTACCTTTCTTTTGCGAGAGGCTTCTCATTAATTAATAAAAAGTAAAATGATAGATAATGTTTATTTGTTGGTTTTTTATGGAATGCTACTTTTGTTTATCATTATTGCAGCTTTCCTGTTGTTTTACATTAGAAACCAGAATATGGTATGGAAACAACGCCGAGAATTACAAGAAACCCAAATAATACAACAGAAAGAATTATTAAATGCGGTTATCGATTCACAGGAGATTGAGCGTAAAAGAATAGGACAGGATTTGCATGACGAGATAGGAGGGACCTTGTCGGCCATTAAGCTGATGCTCAATTCTCTTAAAAATAAATTGAATGCACCACAAGAAGAAGTGCTTGCTGATGCAAAAGAGCTTAT
This sequence comes from Pedobacter sp., assembly GCF_039594775.1. Lineage (GTDB taxonomy): Bacteria > Bacteroidota > Bacteroidia > Sphingobacteriales > Sphingobacteriaceae > Pedobacter. Next base: position 156,611 of record NZ_JBCNMT010000008.1, read on the forward strand.
CGATAAAATGATTGTAGACGTGAGGCATATTTCTCACGATCTTTCACCTCCTGGTCTAGCGGTTTTCGGACTTTTTACCACTATTGAAGCCTTTGTAAGCTTAATTAATAATACTGGACAAATCAAAATCTCCATTGAACATGAAAATGACTTGGAAGAAATAGAAATGCCAGAGAAAAACTCTCTAGCACTATTTAGGGTGCTTACCCAATTGGTAGACAATACCCTTAAACATGCCAACGCAACCGAAATTAAAATGGTTTTTGGTATTCATGAGACGGATTTGTCCATCGTTTATAAGGATAATGGAAAAGGGTTTGATATGGAAGTGTTGAACAAGCGTAGCGGTATTGGAATGCAAAACATCCAAAGCCGTCTACAAATGATCAATGCCCAATACCAGATTGAAACAAGTGCGGGGAATGGCTTCAAAGTAGGCATCAAATATCCCTTGCAATCAGCAGAATAGAATTTGCTAAAGCACCTATTAAAACCTTAAAGGCATAATATTCTTTTGCCTAAAGGTGATATTTTATCATTTATTGCAGTGTTTTTATTTTGACTTAGTCTAAATAACATTATATTTGCGGCAATTTGCTACATGGCTACTCGCTCTCTGGCCAGCAAGGTAACGTGTAATTTAGCCTAATGTATTTATTTTCAGTGCTTTTTATAAGGTTTCAGGATGACTTAAAAATGCTATTGCTTTTTTTTGCGGTTTCTTTGGGCTTTGTGGGAAACATTTTCGCACAGAATTTCCAAGTAAAAGGCAGTGTTGAGAGTATTTTTGGTACAGATAAGGCATCTTTCGCTAGCATTATACTGCAAGGAAGACAAAATTATCAAACAACTACCAATGAACGTGGAGAATACATTTTAAAATCCGTTGCATCTGGCCGATATCAGGTTACCGTTTCTTCCATCAACTTTAAGCAGAAGAAGATAGACTTAAATCTCGCTTCAGATACGGTAGTGAATATTCAATTAGAACCACTCCAACGTTTACTTGACGAAGTATATATTACTGCGGTTCAAAATAAAGGTAAGGCAAGCACTTCGGTAATAGATAGGAAAGCCATGGAGTTGTTACAGCCTTCTAGCTTTACCGATTTGTTGGAGTTGCTACCTGGAGGTAGAACTTATACCCCAAATTTAACTCAAATGAACCAAATTAGGCTTAGGGAGCCATCTAATGCTCCTTCTGGCTATGACATGGGCTCTTTAGGTACAGCATTTTATATTGATGGTGCTCCCATTAATACCACTGCAAATATGCAAACAACTTCTGGCTATACACTTTCGGATCCTAATGGCTCTAGAAATTCGGTAAACAAGGGGGTTGATATGCGTTCTATTCCAACGGATCAAATAGAAAAAGTAGAAATTGTAAGAGGGATTCCCTCGGCCGAATTTGGAGACTTAACCAGTGGCTTGGTCAATATCGAGCGTAGAAAAGGAAACACCCCTTATACAGCCAGAGTTAAAGCCGATGGTTTCAGTAAGCTTTATTCGATAGGCAAGGGAGTAAGTATCCTAGAAAATAACCTTTATATTAACAGCAATGTCGATTTTTTAGATTCAAAGGCTGACCCTCGCGACAATTATGAGAACTATAAAAGGATTACAGCTTCGGTAAGAACAGAAAAGTTTTGGGAAAATAAGATTCGCAGGTTTACTTGGAACAGTGCGTTGGATTATGCTACCACTATTGATAACGAGCGAGTTGATCCAGATAACTCCTATGCCTTAACGGATAGTTACAAATCTACCTTTAAAAGCTATTCTTTACTTAATAACTTCAGGTTTAAATTTAATCAAAACACGCTACTTAAGTCTTTAGATTTCTCTACGAAGATCAGCTATCAAGAAGACATCATTGATTTAACAAAATGGGTGCAAGCAAGGTCGGCAACGGTCTTGGTCAATTCATTGGAAGAAGGTGCCCATGATGCGAAATATGTAACACCTAGCTACGCCGCAGATCTAGACGTGCAGGGAAAACCTTTATATGGCTACTTAAAGGGAGTAGCATTGTTGGGCTTTACGCAAGGCATAATTAAGCATCAAATAAAACTAGGTACTGAATATAACTATAGTAAAAACTTTGGAAAAGGGCAGATCTATAACCTTGATTTTCCGCTAGCCTTAAATTCGGTGTCTTCCGTTAGGCCAAGACCATTTAACGATATTCCAGCCTTGCAAAACTTATCTTTTTTTGCAGAAGACGGAGCTAAAATAGAAGCAGGGGCCCATAACATCAATATTACCGCTGGTGTAAGGGCAATGGCAATTGTTGGTATGGATACCAGATATGAAATAGCCAATAAATTTCACTATGATCCTCGTATTAATGCGGTTTGGCATTTGCCAAGCATTGCCGTTGCTGGGAAGAAATTAGAGGTTAGTTTGGGAAGTGGTTTTGGTTTGCACCATAAACTGCCAACCCTAGATATGCTTTATCCCAATAAAACCTACATCGATAATATCCAGTTAAATTACTATCACAATAACCCAGATTTTATAAGGGCTAATGCTAAGACTACCATTATTAATACAGAAAACTATGCATTAAAAGCCGCAAGAAACCTAAAATGGGAGCTGAATGCAGATTTTAGTTACGAAGGTAATCGTTTGTCTGTCACTTATTTCAGAGAAGGGATGTCTTCTGGTTTCAGGGCAATGTCGAGATATAGAGTAATAGATTATAAGCTATATGATAATAACTCCATAGATGCTTCGACGATTACCTCGCGACCAAATCTGGAAGATTTTACGTACAGAGATATGAAGGAGTTCTACGGTTATTCTATTAATAGCAATGGCAGTGGAACATTTAAAGAAGGTATTGAATTTCAATTTACGACCAAACGCATTTCAGCAATCAACACCAGGTTTACCATAAACGGCGCATGGTTCAATAACCGTTACAAAAGCAGCGTGGTCAATTATGGGATTATCAGTACTTCGGTTATCACTGATAACAAAGTACGACAGTACATTGGCATATACGCCGAAGATGAAGGCACAAATTATCAACAGTTCAATACCAACTTAACCGTAGATAGTTATTTGCCCAAATTAGGTTTGATGCTTTCGGCATCGGCCCAAAGTTTATGGTTTACCTCTTCTAGAGAGAATTATAAAACTGGTGTGCCAATAGCGTATATGGATATCAACCAAAATGTACACCCATATACAGAAGCCAGTAAAAATGATCCCAATCTTCGCTGGTTGCTACAAAACTATAGTGATATCAGGTTCAGAAATAATTCGGTGCCAATCAATTTACAAGTTAACATCAAGGCCTCAAAAGATTTTAAAAATAAAGCTCGTATATCAATGTTCGTAAGCAGGTTTTTGACTTATGCACCTTCCTACACTCGCTACAATATCAACTACATCAGGCAGGGAGCTTCCCCATATTTTGGAATGGAATTAAACTTTAATCTTTAAATATAAATATATCAGAAATGAAGAATGTAAAAATTATCATGAGTGCTTTTCTTGCATTGACCATATTGTTCAATGCTTGTAAGAAATCGGATAGTGCCAAAACGACACTTACCGCATCCATTGTTATTCCTACTACTTTAGAAGGTTTCACTTTAAAATCGGGTACGGTAACATTTAAAGAGGTAAACAGTGGTAGGGTGAGTACTTCAAATGCCATTAGCAATAATACCTTAACCATAGCATTGCCATCGGGCTCTTATAATATTGTTTTTGAAGGTGAAATAGAGAGTACGACAGGGGAGAAAGTGATCAGTAAAGTGCGTGGCGTAAAAGATGGTGTAATTGTAAATGGTGCCAGTGTAAACGCGGAATTATCCCTATTCCTATATAAGCCTTTGGAAAATTTTGTGATCAAAGAAGTATTTTTTACTGGTACGGTTACTAAAGAAGGGAAAACATATAATGGAGATAAGTATTTTATCATTTATAACAACTCTGATAAAGTATTGTATGCAGATAGTTTGATGATTGCAGAGTCTGAATTTTTGACCACCACCAAAAGAGCCTATACTCCAGATGTGATGTCAACAGATTTCACTTCTAAATCAATTGTAATGATTCCGGGAACCGGTAAAACATATCCGGTACAACCAGGAGCATCAATTACCATTGCCAACAATGCGATGAACCATTTGGTTTATAACGATTTGTCTGTAGATCTAAGAAATGCTGATTTTGAATTAACCTTATTGAGCTCAATTAATGTAGATAATCCTCAAGTACAAGACCTGGAGAACATCTCGGGCTATATGACCATGCATAACAGAGGATTTAAAAGCTACGTGATTGCTAAAATGCAGGGCACTAAAGAGAATTTCTTAACTAAACAAGTATATAACTTTGACTATGTAAATTCGGCCGGTAAAATTACAACCACAACAGCCTATAAAATTCCAAATTCATGGGTTTTAGATGCAGTTAACTTAAGCGTTGAAAAAGAATTTAACTGGATTGTAACTAGTCCTGTTTTGGATATGGGTTGGACCTACTGTGGAAAAGTAGATAGTGACGCTACACGTTACGGCAAAAGTGTAATCCGTAGAGTTGCTAAAACTGAAGCCAACGGTAGAATTGTTTTACAAGATACCAACAACTCTAAAGACGATTTTATCCCCGAATCAAAACCATCATTGTTCAAATAATAATGAACATCAAGAAGTTAATCATTTTAAGTGTTTTCTTGGGCGTAATTAATGCTTACGCCCAGGATACCGTTTCACATTCGCAGCGGGTAAGGGAGCAGATTTCTCCTATCACTAACCTGTTAACAGAAGCCTATTCAAGCCCCTCGTTGTATCCATTTTCTAGGAAGTTCAACTATTCTTTGTTGGCTGCTAATCTGGAAAACACCAAAAAGGACCTTTACCTTAGGCAAGAAGGTAGTGGCAATGGTGCATTTAAAATTAACTCCGAATCCTTTCTTAAGAACATTAGTGGTATTTCTTTATGGGGCAAGGCATACTATACCAATGAAAAAATCAAAAAAGTCAATTTCAACGAAACATTAGATTACCAATATGTTTATCCCTATGTAATGGCCGATACCGTTGGCGGGGACCTAAATGCCGAAACTTATTATTTCGGAGGCGGATTGTCGAAAAAGATTGGTGAACTTAGGTACGGTATACAAGGTAGTTTTAAGGGCATACAGGCTTACAGAGATAGAGATCCTAGACCTAAAAATATTTCTTCAGATATTGATTTCTCAGTTTCTGTAGCCAAAGAACTAAATAAGGGAAAAGCATTGTCTTTGGATTTTAATTTGAGGAAATATAACCAGAACAATAGTTTACAATTTGTAAATGAGCTGGGCTTTCCCTTGGTTTATCATGATGCAGGTTTAGGTGTTTTTAATGAGCTGCTGGCAGGAACAAGAATGCAAGCGTATTATAAGGGACTTAGTTTAGGTACCCAGCTTAATTTTGCACCTATAGATTTAAAAGGTTTATCTGTTCAAATTGGCTTCAACCGCTTCAATATAGATAAAGAGCTTTCGAGTATTGCCACTAACATAGCCGAAATAAAGGAAAATCACGCGTATTTGTTGTTAGCCTATCATCGTCAGCTGCAAAGCCATAACTTTTTAGTTAGGATAAAAGGAGCCTACGTGAAAAGAGAGGGAGTAGAAGCTATTTATGCAAATACTGGTGCCGCAAGCTTGCTTAAAGTTTCGGAAGAAGTGAGGTATAATCGAGAAAAGCTCAATGTAAAATTGGATGTTAGTTATGGTAAAGCAACCAAAAACTTAAGCTGGTTTTTGGGGATAGATGGTACGTTTGGTACCGATAATGAAAGTTATATCTTGCCAGATAGATTTATAGAATATCAAACTGGAAGTGTTGGCGCTTTTGCTTCACTGACAAAGACTGTTGGTAAAACAATGCTCAACTTGGAAATGAAAGCTAGTCAAATAAAAGTGTTAAACAGCGATTACTCTTGGGAAAATATTGATGTCAAAAAGGGAATTTATCAGATGTTAAATGCTAATTATGCTTATTTAACGTCTGATGTTTTTTCAATGTCGTCCTCTTTACGAGCAGATTTTCCTTTTAATGCTAAGTTGGGAGCATTTGCAAAAATAAAAGGCATGCGTACAAATTATGCTGGAAACAACAAAGGTTCTGAGCTTTTACTATCCTTTGGCGTTCTTTTTTAGAGAGAAGAAAAACATTCAAGATCGTAGAGCTGGGCTTGGAGCATATTTTAGGTTAAAACAATAAAACAAAACATAATATTAATTTTGCGGGGATGAAGAAAATGAAACTTGTTGTAGCAACTGGGCTGTTGGTAGCATTTAGTTTGCTGCATTTTTCGTTTAGAGAAATAGGTTATACCTCCAGTGGAATAAAGATAGACAGCTTGCGCAGTTTGTACGAACGTCCGGCAGCCCAATGGCCAAAACCCAATGTAGATAGTGGAGTAAAATGGCAGGAGTTTAAAGCATTACCTGAAGTTGACAGCAAAGCTTACTTTGCAACAATGGAGAGTGCACAGGTGATTTTAGGTAAAAATCTTTTCTTCGACCCCATATTATCAGGTTCCAATCAAATTTCGTGCAGTAGCTGTCACAACCCGCAAACTTCTTGGGCAGACAAGTTATCTGTTTCCATTGGTCACGACCATGCTTCGGGCAACAGAAATACTCCATCTTTATTGAACGTAAAAGAACGTAAATCTTTCTTTTGGGATGGTAGAGCCACCACTTTGGAGGATCAGGTGAAAAGCCCTATCGAGGCACATAACGAAATGGCGATGAATTTAAAAGAGCTTCCGGCAAAGTTAAATGGCATTAAAGCTTATAAGGAATTGGTAAAGAAAGCTTATGGAACCGATAAAATAACTTTTGATCATGTGGCTAAAGCCTTGGCTAGTTTTCAACGAACCCTAACTAGTAGAAGAAGCCGTTTTGATAGATTTTTGGACGGAGAGTACAAACAATTAAATGATATAGAAGTAGAAGGGTTGCACTTATTTCGTACCAAAGCAAGATGTATCAATTGCCATAACGGACAATATTTTACCGATGAACAGTTCCATAACATTGGTTTAACTTATTACAAGCGTAAATATGAAGACCTAGGTCGTTACAACGTAACCAAAGACCCTAACGATGTAGGCAAATTCCGTACACCATCTTTAAGAGATGTGATGAACACTAATCCCTGGATGCACAATGGTTTATTTGATAACATTACAGGTTTGCTAAACCTTTACAATAGTGGTATGCAAATGAATACGGCAACGGCCGCACAGAAAGCGGCAGACCCTCTGCATCCTGTGACAGACCCCTTGATGAAGAAACTGAACCTTACCAGAGATGAAATACAAGCAGTAATAGCTTTCCTCGAATCAATCACGGCTACGCAATATAAAATGCAAAGGCCAGAGCAATTGCCTAGAGACAGATAAAATAAAAGGTCGAGAATTTTCTCGACCTTCTTTGTTTTATATAAGCTGTCATTCCGACGCTAGGAGGAATCTCCTTAGTGTATAAAAACAGATTCCTCGTACCTCGGAATGACAGCAATTTTATACTATACAAATAGCTTATATTGCTTTCGTCATTTCCTTTAAAAAGGCTTTCTCCTCCTCATTTAACAACGGACTCACCTTTTCGTAAACTTCTTGGTGGTAACTGTTCAACCAATTGATATGTGAAGTTTCCAATAACTCTTTCTTTACTAAAGTAGTATCAATAGGTGCAAGGGTTAAAGTTTCAAAAGCATAAAATTCGTTAAACTCATTAACGGTGTCCTTAATAGTTAAAACCAAATTCTCAATGCGGATACCATGTTTGCCAATGCGATAAATCCCAGGCTCAATAGAGGTAATGGTACCCAGCTCAATAGCAATTGGTGTGGCCGATGCGTTGAAAATATGAGGACCTTCATGTACATTTAAATAATAACCTACGCCATGTCCAGTTCCATGTCCGTAGTTTAAAGCATAATCCCACATTGGGCTACGGGTAATGGCGTCAATCTGATAGCCGCAGGTACCTTTAGGAAAACGGGTTTTGCAGCCTTCGATCATGGCTTTTAATACTAAAGTATAATCAGTGCTTTCCTCTTCCGTATTGTTGCCCATTGGAATAACACGGGTAATATCGGTGGTGCCATATTGGTACTGACCACCGGAATCCACTAAAAACAAGCCATCTGCCTTTACTTGAACATCACTTTCTGGCGTAGCGGCATAATGTGGCAATGCACCATGTGCCTTATAACCAGCAATAGTATTGAAACTTTCACCTGCAAATCCATCTTGCTCTGCCCTAAAACCTCTCAGTTTTTCTGCTGCAGAAATTTCGGTGATTTCCACTTTGCCTACGTTTTCTTTTACCCATTTAAAGAACTTGGTCATTGCTGCACCGTCCTTAATCATCGTTTTACGTGTGTTGGAAATCTCTACTTCATTTTTAATAGCTTTTAAGTAAGTGGAAGGATTCGTTTCCAAAACTTTGTGTACTCCGGTAGGAACCTGCTTGTACATGAAAAGGCAGTTGCGCTTAGGGTCAATCAAAATTGAACTGCCTGAGGGGATTTGCTGTAAGTCGGAAGCCAAAGTATCATAGCCAATCACTTCAACATTTTGGGTAGCTAGCACATTCAAATCACCAGCTGTCAGTTTATGCTTATCAAGATAGATTTTCGTTTTATCCTGAGAAATCAGCGCAAAGCTCAATACCACAGGATTAAAGCCAACATCTTGGCCACGGAGATTGAAAATCCAAGCCATGTCATCTAACGAAGAAACCAGATGATAATTTACACGTTGCTTCTTCAAAGATGCCCTAATTGCTTCAAGCTTGCTCGGTACCGATTGTCCTACCACCTCATCTGCCAATAAAAAGGCTGGCTCAGCTGGTAGGGCAGGCCTGTCTTTCCATATTTGGCCAACATAATCCTGATGCTCAAAACTGATGTCATTAAAAGCCAGCTGTTTCTCAAGTTGCAGGCCAAGAAGTACTGAAACTGTTTTTTCATCAAAAGCAATCTTACTTCCTTTTGATAACTTTTCGCCCAACCAATCAATATATTCGGCTACACCCTGTGCTTTCAATTTCACTAATTCAAATCCGCTGTTCCTTAGTTGTTCTTCTGCCTGAACAAAATATCTAGAATCGGCCCAAAGACCAGCAAAATCTTGAGTAATCACTACTGTGCTTACAGAGCCTGTAAAACCAGTAACAAAGGGAATACTTTTATAAAAATCGGGTAAATATTCGCTAATATGCGGGTCGGCAGAAGGGATGATATAGGCTGCAACACCATCGTTTGTCATTAACTCACGAATAGCGGCTAGTTTTTCTGGATGTGTCATTTTTGCAAATAATATTTAGTTGTCAAAGTAATGGAATATTTGGCAATTAATGGAAAAATTAGCCCTAAAAAAATAGTGCTACAAATATTAAATACTGGCAAAAGAATAAAAAACTGTACATATTTGAGAAGCTATCCCTAACTTTAGTCAAATTAACCATAACAGCATGTATACCGATCATTCAATCACCGAGATAGACACCTTATTAGCGAAATCAGAAGCAGCATTTTATCAATACAAAAAATCTTCCCTAAAAGAAAGAGCACATTTCATGCGTAGCATTGCAACAGAAATTGAGGCTTTGGGAGAGGAATTGATCATGACGGCTCAAAAAGAGACACATTTATCGGAAGAACGTTTACATGCTGAACGTAAGCGAACCATTTTTCAATTGAATAGTTATGCAGATGCCGCTGAACAAGGAAATTGGTTAGAAGCTAGGATTGACCTCGGTGATGAAGATAGAATTCCTGTAAAACCAGATTTGCGTAAAATGCTTGTTCCGCTAGGGCCTGTGGTAGTTTTTGGAGCAAGTAATTTTCCCTTTGCCTACTCAACAGCCGGTGGAGATACTGCATGCGCTTTTGCTGCAGGTTGTCCGGTAATTGTAAAAGCGCATCCTGCCCATGTAGAAACTTCTACTTTGGTGGCCAGAGCCATTTTAGCAGCCGCTGATAAATGCAAGATGCCCAAGGGGATTTTCACCCATATATACGGTGCTGATTTTAAAGTGGGAGAATATTTGGTGAAGCACAATGCAGTTAAAGCAGTTGGTTTTACGGGATCTTATAGCGGCGGACGTGCATTATTTGACCTAGCTGCCCAACGCAATGTGCCTATTCCAGTGTTCGCGGAAATGGGTAGCGTTAATCCGGTATTTTTGCTGCCAGATAAATTAAATCAACATTATCAATGGATTGCCGATAAGTTAGCTTACTCCATTACTCAGGATATGGGACAATTTTGTACCAATCCGGGATTAATGATTGCCATTAAAAGCGAAGCCCTAGATCAGTATGTAAAACAGCTTTTAGTTAACCTGCACGAAATAACCCCTAGCAAGATGCTGCACAAGGGAATAGCAAGAAATTATATCAACAACATGCAGACGGCAATAACACAGAGGCATGTAGATGTACTTTACCAAAGTGATAATAAATTGGGAGAGGAAGACGGTATGGTTACCATTGCCAAAGTTTCGGGCAAATATTTTTTAACCAATGTGCAATTGCACCAAGAGGTGTTTGGACCTTATTCTTTATTGGTAGAGTGTAATGACGAAGCAGAAATGTTAAAAGTAGCAGAACGTTTGGAGGGGCAATTGACAACAACCTTAATGGCTACAGCTGCTGATATTAAAAATAATTCAAACCTTATTAACGTGCTAACGGAAAAGTGTGGCAGATTGATCATGAATGGTGTACCTACCGGAGTGGAAGTGGTTTTATCGATGCAGCACGGTGGACCATTCCCTGCCTGTACCGACAGTAGATTTACAGCAGTGGGGGCAGACGGGATTAAGCGTTTTGCCAGACCAGTAAGTTTTCAAAACTGGACTAACGAGTTTTTACCTGATGAGTTGAAAAACGAGAACCCTTTGAATATCTGGCGTACCGTAAATAATCAACTTACTCAAGCCGCTATAGATAAAGCTTAACCTTATGCGTCATTGTCAAGCACAGCATTGTTTTGTCTATGTGTCTATGTGGTTAAAAAATATAAACACATAGGTGGTATGATGCTTGCCGATGATAGTCGATAATCGTTAAAGAACAAATTGAACTATTTCTATGTGCCTATGTGGTTAAAAATAAATAAGCAAGTAGCGTCAATTTATACATCGCTAACTCACTTTAATAGCTTGGTATTGAATTAATAAATATTTAATCTATAGAAATAGTAGTCTTTTTGAAAAATATTGCTAATTTTGAAGCATTCACGGTTTTTAACCGAAAGCTTTAACATATGCAATTACAAATCAATCCAGCTTTAGCTGCTCATCCTGTACCTTATCCAACAGCAGTTGCGAAAGATGTAGTGCTTTTGCATGGCCTGTTTGGCAATCTTAGCAATTGGCGGTTGTTGCATAAGGAACTTTCCGCTAATTACAATGTTTGGACGCCAGAGCTCCCTCTTTTCAATCATTTTTTAGGAGGGGGATTGAACAAACTGGTCGACTTTTTAGAAGATTACCTCAATGCTCAGCAAATTAATAATCCTATTCTAATTGGTAATTCTCTAGGCGGCCATATCGCTTTGTTGTATGCCTTGAAATATCCGCAAAAGGTGGCAAGTTTGGTGCTTACAGGTAGTTCTGGTTTGTACGAAAATTCCTTTGGAGGTTCTTTTCCCAGAGTGAAAGATTATCAGTACATCAAGCAAAAAGTAGAAGATGTATTTGATAGGAAGGAGGTAGTAGATGAAGAAATGGTAAACTATGTGTTTGATATTGTACAGCAGAAGACCAAGGCACTTTCTGTAATTATGTTGGCCAGAGACGCACAAAAGCAAAATTTAAAAGAATTGCTTCATTTTATTCAAGTGCCCGTATTGTTAATTTGGGGCTTACAGGATGTGGTGACGCCACCAGCGGTTGCCGAAGAGTTTTATGAACATCTGCCCAATGCCACCTTACGTTTTATTGATGAGTGTGGGCATGCACCCATGATGGAGCAACCTGAATTGTTTAATGAATACGTAAGTCAATTCCTTGCTTCTTAAACATGGAAAAAATCAACTATCTAGCCTTTGCCATTCCCGCATTTTTCGTTTTTGTGTATTTGGAATATATGTTGGCAGTGAAAAGAAATAAAGCTCATTTGTTTAAGTACGAAAGCTCGGTGGCAAATATCAGTATTGGTATTGCAGAGCGATTACTGAACTTGTTTATCGCTGCCAGCTTTTATGAACTGTTCAACTACGTCTATCAAAATTATGCGCTGTTCAATATTCCCAACATTTGGTGGGTTTGGATTTTACTCATCTTGGCAACTGATTTTGTTTGGTATTGGTACCACAGATTGGGCCACGAGGTGAATTTTTTATGGGCTGCCCACATTGTCCATCATCAAAGCGAGGAATTTAACCTAACGGTATCGGCCCGTATTACTACCCTACAGGCTTTAATAAGAGGAGTGTTCTGGTGTGCCTTACCCTTATTAGGTTTTCACCCACTAATGGTGGTCGTGATATTAACAGTACATGGCGCTTATTCGTTTTTTACACATACACAGCTGATTGGAAAATTGGGGTGGTTGGAGCATGTGCTGATCACACCATCATTGCATGGCGTCCATCATGCAAGCGATGATAAATATTTGGATAAAAACTACGGAGATGTGTTCGTTTTTTGGGATAAAATGTTCGGTACTTTTCAAAAGGAAGAAGAACCGCCAACTTACGGATTAACGCATCCGATTAAGAGTAATAGCTTTTTATGGCAGCATTTTCATTATTATTTAGAAGTGATAGAGGCTTGCCGTAAAACTGATGGAACTTGGAATAAGTTAAAAGTAGTGTTTGGTAGTCCTGCTTTACTCGACCAAGAGATTCGGCCAAAACTGGAGCGTCGTTTTTTACAACATAAATCAACCGCTACAGCTAAATTTAAACTAAAAGGATATATTAACCTGCAATTGGGCTTAAGTGTAGTGATTTTAACCTTAACAACTGCTTTTTGGGCTTATATTAATGTTTTTGACGCATTAGCTATCCTCATATTTGTACTTATTACCCTCATTAATTGTGGAGCATTGTTGGAGCAGCGTAAATGGATTTATTACCTAGAATGTGTAAGATTGATATTGCTCTTTGGCTTTGTACTTTACCAACTAGATTGGGTGGAACTAATCTTCTTACCTACTATTGTCCTCATTATTTTAGAAAGAACCTTTGCATTAAGTAGCCTTTATAAAAACTACGTATTGCAATACGAAGATATTTAAAACCTTAACTAACACTAACTAAACTTCTGCCTTGTTTGGCGCCATAGGGTGCTGAACAGGCAGATTTTTCTTTTTGGTGACAAACCAAACCTCGCAGGTTTTAAAAACCTACGAGGTTTAAATATGCACTTTACCCAGTTTGTAAGTATTAAAACGGTATATTGTTAGATTTCTGCACGCGGTCGAAACGGCGTAGGAAAGGCTACTGCACAGGCTTTGGTAAATTAGTCCAGACAGCAATGTAAACCCCGCAAGCGAGCAAAGCGAGTGCGGATTTGGAATGAATGGCGAGACTATCGGGAGTTAATCGCAGCGATTATGCGCTTCAGAAAGAACTTTCTCGATTTTATAAAGCTAAACTTCGGCCTTATTAGGTACGATCAACACGGGACAGGCAGATTTTCGAGCTACATGCTCGGCCACACTACCCATTAAGAAATGGTTTAATCCAGTACGACCATGAGTGCCAATTACAATTAAATCCGCGTGCCATTCTTCCGATTGTTGCAAAATGCCATTAGTAGCTGTATCAAGCGCAGTGAGATAGGTGGTTTTTCGCCCATTACCGAATTTGTCTTCAATTTCTTTCAATAAAACATGACTATTCTCAATACTGTTGTCATAAAGATCCACAATGGCAGGAGTAAAGCCAAAATCTGGATTGGCAATAGGTGGCGCGGGCTCTACAATGTTCAAAAGTGCAACTTCAGCATCATAAAGAGCGGCCATTTCATAACCACTTTTTGCGGCTTTTTCGGCACAGGTGCTATTATCAACCGCAATTAAAATTCTTTTGTAATTCATGGCTCTAATTTTTTGTTTCTACTAAGTAACAAATAGTAAACCATAAAGTTTCCCACATTTGGGCACAAAAATGACTGATATATGTCACTTATTTCCATTATTTTTATCGCATCACAGTTTTAAAATATGGAAATGTACCACGTTTGCCGCATAGCAATAGCCCCACTTAGAAGCGAACCCTCAGACCGAAGCGAGATCGTTTCGCAATTATTATTTGGTGATAGGGTATTGGTATTGGAAAAAACCGAAAAATGGTGTTTGGTTAGAACCCATCACGACAATTATGAGGGTTGGATGGACCACAAACAATTACAGAAAATTACCGATTTGCAATATCATGACGAGCAAAGCTATCGATATGTAACAGCTGTAAATTTTGATAACCGTTTGGTTGATGATGCAGGAACCATATACTACTTAAGCCCAGGAAGTACCTTGCCATTCTATGAGGATGGTTATTGTTATTTGGGTGAAAATCGCTTTGAAGTGAAAACAGAACCGTTTATTCCGAATGTTTCTGACTTTGCTACTAAGGTAGAAGCTACTGCCAAGTTTTTCTTAAACTCGCCCTATCTTTGGGGTGGACGTAGTTTCTTTGGCATTGATTGCTCGGGATTTGTACAAACCGTTTACAAATTGCTAGGTATTCAATTAAGAAGAGATGCCTCACAACAAGTGGAAGATGGAGAATTGGTAGATTTCCTAGCTTCGGCCAAAATGGGTGATTTGGCCTTTTTTGATAATGAAGAAGGAAAAATTATCCACGTGGGTTTAATGCTGAGCAATGATAAAATTATCCACTCAGCGGGAAAAGTAAGAATTGACCCTATTGATAACCAAGGTATTTACAACTTAGAACTAGATAGGTACAGCCATAAACTAAGAGTAATTAAGAGATTTGTTTAAACTAGGGACTAGGTATCAGGAACTAGGCGTTAGGTTGTAAATGTTTATCTAGTCACTAACCACTAGCTCCTAGCCACTAATCCCTAAACCCTAACCACTATCCCCTAATAAAGCTCCTTCATCAGCTTGTCAAAGTTCTCTTTAAGTTCTGCCAGCTCGGCTTCTAGCTTAGCAACTCTTTCTTCAAGCTGCGAATTTGATTTGGTCGGTTCATCATTGCTATCATCTTCTTCGTTAAATTCAACATCGCCTGCAAAAAGATGTATATAACGTTGCTCTTTTTGTCCCGGACGTTTTGGCAATTGCTTCACATAACCTTCATTGGCGAGTTTTTCCAAAGTTTGCTGAACTTCTTCCAAGGTTTCAAACTCATATAAACGCCCAGAGTTAGTATTAATTTCTCCCGGGGTTTGTGGCCCACGCAGAAACAATAGGCACATTATGGCCACTTCAGATGGCAAAAGGGGATAAACAATGGCAAAATTGTGCTTGTACTTAATGTTGCGGATAGAGCCACCTGTAGCGGTAGAAGTTAAACCTGCAATCTTCAAAGAATTTAAAGCGGTACCAATAGTCTCTTCATCATAATTAACCACGGGCTTTCTCGATGTTTTTTGGTTGCATGCTGAAACCAAACCATTCATTGTCATCGGGTAATAATCAGGAGTGGTTTTTGCTTTCTCCATTAAGGCACCCAAAACTCTAATTTGTTCGGCAGTAAGCACAGGTATTTTTATTTCGTTATCCATATTTTCGTTAAAAGCTAAAAGGTAATCGTCTCAAATATATAAATTGTGCCTTAATCACCTACTGATCTTTGCTAAATTATAAAATGCTATAGTTTTATGGAATATCGACATAGAATGTATCTTTAAATAAACCATTTTTATGAAGATACATTTTACGCTTTTCGCCTTGGCTGTATTGTTATGTCTCAATGTGACTGCACAACAGAAATTATCTAATAGCAAAACTTCCGGAGATTATACCTATATCTATCAGCTTACCGATAAAGAGATGCTGGATATTGCAATTCACGGGAAATACGCAATCAACGACAGTTATCTTCATACCAAAGTAGACAGCTTTAAAATTGCTACTAAATATTCAGGTAAACTTTCCTATGGAAATTATCTATACGCAACTCCCATAAAAAACAAATGGGAATATACCTTAAGCGATTATAAAAATGTAGAAATAGCTTTTGTAAACGATCAAAAACATTTCCAGTTCTATGTGAAAGATTTAAAAGGGAATTTGGTTAAAGATGCCGAAGTGCAAATAGGGAAGGGTAAAAAAGCGACTTACGATCAAGCAACAGGCTTGTATAAAGGCAACTATCAAAAAAAAGATGAGGTAATTAAAGTTAAGTATCAAAATGTAAGCAACTTTTTTTCTTTCGAAATCAACGAAAGATATAATTACAAAAAAAACTGGAGCTTTACCAGACGTATATTATACAGTTCTCCAATCCGCTATACTTGGATGCCCATTAAAAACCTATACAGGAAAATAAAATATCCAAACAAAAATTATGATCAATATAAAGGGTATATGGTTTTTAGTAAACCTAAATATAAACCTTTGGATACAGTTCAGTTTAAAGCTTTTGTGGTAGATAAAAAAGGCAAAGAGATTAAAGCCCAGGACTTAGATGTGGTCTTATATAAAGGTCATACAGATAAAAAGACCTTAACCAGTCTTAAACCTTATCGTAATGGTGCTTATGAATATAGTTTTGTATTGGCCGACTCGCTTAACATGACCTTAGATAAAAGATATCAGATTTGGTTGGTAGAAAAAGGTAAAAAATCCAGTGAGAACATCGTGTTGAGCGACAGTTTTATCTACGAAGAATATGAGCTGAAAAGTATTGATTTCAAGCTGAGAGCAAGCAAGTCTACTTTCGCTAAAAATGACTCCGTTACTCTTTTCATGAAAGCCACAGATGAAAATGAACTGGCAGTGCCCGACGGAAGGGTGAAGCTTTCTGTAATAACTTCCAATATTAAGAAGTACTTTAGTAAAAGTGTATTTACTCCTGATACATTATGGACTAAAGAAATAAAATTAGATCCTGTAGGCGAAACAAAATTGATTATTCCTGCGCATGTGTTTCCCGATGCCGAAATCAATTTTAAGGTGAATGCTCATTTTTTAAATTCCAATAACGAAAGCAAGAATGCAAATGTGAATTTGACCAGAGAAAATGAAAATGCCGATTTGATAACCGTTAAGCTCGAGAAAGATAGCTTAGCTTTTTATAATCAGGAAAATAAGCCATTCAATCAGGCATTTTTACTTAAATCATTTTCATTTAACGATGAGCTTTTAGATTCGGCAACCGTTAATGCCCACAAAATAAAAGCAGATTATAGGGCCGAATATTATGAGCTGTTTCATGCAGGCAAGAAACAAACCTATTATCTTACAGACAATAAACCAGAGCTTTCCATTGCCGCACAACATACTAAAGATTCGGTAAGGGTCAAAATCAATAACGAACACAAAATTCCTTTTTGGTATACCGTTTTTTCAGGCAATGCAGTGAAATTTAAAGGATATGCTACACAATTAGACACACTTGTAAAGCACAGCAATACCAAAGCGGTGCATATTAGCATCAGCTATTTTTGGGATAATGAAGAAAAAACTCATCAGGCCAGCACTTTTTATAATCCAAATGAGCTAAACGTAAAACTTATTGCTCCAGATGTGGTGTATCCTGGCCAAAAAGTGAATATGCTGGTGAAAGTGACAGATGTCGACTCACAACCTGTAGCAAATGTAGACGTTACCGCTTATGCGCACACTACTAAATTTGGCGCAGTTAGACAACCTAACTTGCCCAGATTTTCTAAGAACTACTACAGTCGTAAACTAAAGGAAACCGTAGAAGCAAATGAATTAACAGCTTCGGGCAATTTTAAGCTGTTGTGGGCTAAATGGGCGCAATCGCTCCGATTGGATACCGTAGAATACTACAAATTTACCAACCACAGTGACTTGTACATTACTACCGAAAAAGCTAAAAACAACATTACTCAGTTTGCTCCTTTCGTAATTAACGATGGGGAGATTGAACCCGTAAATGTGGTTTATGTTGACGACGTGCCTGTTTTTTTTGATAAGGCCGATCAACTAACTTCCTATTCATTTGATATTACGCCAGGTAAACATGAAATAGGACTTAGAACAGCCAGCAAAAAAGTGGTTTTAAAAGAAGTAGAGATGGTTGCGGGTAAAAAGACCATCTTTAGTGTTTCTTCGCAGTCAAACAACGCTAATATTATGGTTACCGCCGAAAAAAATGTACTTAGTAATCTGGAAGCAGAGCGATTGGACAAGTACATGATGAGGATTACCAACTTTCGTCAGCCTTATGAAAAGTTATTGCTTAGTTACGACAGTACTGCCGTACTTTTAAATGCGCCACAAAACAATGTTGGCTCCGAGTTTTTAGTGGGACCTTTTAAAGAAAACCTATTAAAGTATCAAACGGAAGATTTTTCCCACCAGTTCATCCGAGAATCAGGGTATACTTACACCTTTTTACCAAGTTTGTTGAAGCAGAAATCATATCGTAGCCCTTTTGCCTTTGATCAAAGACTTTCCTCATTTCCCAGATCAGGTAACGGCAGTTATTTACAGCAGGTTATTGACAAAGTAGAAATTGATAGCATTTGGAATGATTATTTGGATTTAAGGAGCTACACCACGGCACTCTTTCAAAACGAACAGCCAAAAGTCGGGCGTATAGGAAAGCTGCGTTTTAAATTGGCCGATAGTTTAATCAAAGCTCCTTATTTAAAAAACATCGTGATCTATCAGCCTGAGCGACCAAGTTTCATGCATATTTACCCAGGTAATATGCATTGGGAAATTTCTTTGGAAGAAGGCACTTATAAAATCATGTTGCTGCTTAAAGACAATTCTTATTACTTAGTTGAAAACGTAAAAGTTAAACCTAATGGCGTAAATTATTACGAATGGACCTCGCTTAAGACCAAAAAAGCAGATCAAAAAAGCTTAGAGCTTGATAAATATGTTAAATCGTTAAAACGTGGTGGCAATAAAATTGATGCTAAAATGTTGGAAGTCATCAATGATAAAGAAATCGACGATATTCTTTTTAATAATCTCGTTACCGGAAGAATTTTGGCAAAAAGTGATAAAACGCCATTGCCTGGTGTGGCCATTAAAGTAGTAGGAACAAAACAAATCGTAAGCACTAACCAAAACGGGTATTTTAAGGTAGATGCACCTAAACGAGGAAAACTAAGTATCATGAGTGTCGGCTATAATACCGTTGAGAAAGACATTGATCAGGGAAATTTGGGAGATATTTATCTGGAAGAAACTACGAACAACCTTCAGGAAGTAGTCGTAACAGGTTATGGCACCATGCTGAAAAGTGCGTTAACGGGTTCCGTTTCTACTGTTAGTTTGGAGAATGCATTGGCGGGAAAAGTAGCAGGTGTTTCCTTAGGTGGAAGTGATAAAATTATGATTAGGGGAGCTGCATCCATTAATGCCAACGAACAGCCTTTGGTAATTATCGATGGTGTACCTTTTGCTGGCGATGTGGCAAACCTTAGTAAAGATGACCTGGCAGACATTACCATTCTTAAAGATGCTAGTGCAACAGCCATTTATGGGGCTAGGGCAGCCAATGGGGTAATTATTATTAAAACCAAAAAAGGAAACACTATAATGAATGAAGCAGGGGAGTTGGTCGCACAACAACAAACCATGCGCACCAATTTCTCTGATGTAGGTTTTTGGAAACCTAAACTAAATACCAATCAAGATGGTGATGCCACATTCACCGTAAAATTTCCAGATGATATTACCAGTTGGAATGCCAATGTAATTGCCATGAACGGAAAAAAACAATCGGGAACCACTACCTCAAAAATTAAATCTTTTAAATCATTAAGTGCCAATTTAACCGTTCCTCAATTTGCGATTAAAGGCGATAGCATCAACGTTATTGGAAAACTGATGAACTATTCGTCAATGGAGGAAAAAGTACTCAGGAAAATGAGCTACAACCAACAGCTGCGCTTGAACAGTACAGTTACCATCAAAAACTCATTGATCGATACTATTCCGGTAAAAGCTATGGCTGAAAAAGACAGCTTGTATTTTGAGTATACGCTTACGCAGGACAATGGTTATTTTGATGGAGAGATTAGAAAAGTGCCAGTATTCGAAAAAGGGGTGAAAGAAACTAAAGGCTACTTTAATGCCCTGCATAGCGATACCACCATCAATTATAACTTCGACAAGCGTTTGGGCAAGGTGACAGTAAGGGCCGAAGCCTCATTGTTCCCTGTGCTATTAGATGAAATGGAGCAGCTGCATCGATACGAGTATTTATGTAATGAACAAATGGCTTCCAAGTTAAAAGGACTTCTTCTTCAAAAACAACTGAAAAGTTATTTAAAGCAAGACTTTAAGTATGAGAAGGAAATTAAAAACCTGATTAGAAAGCTAAGTGCTACCCAAAAAAGCCAGGGAACTTGGGGCTGGTGGCAAGATGGTGATGAAGAAATTTGGATCAGCTTACATGTGGTAGAGGCACTACTATTATCTGAAAAAGAAGGCTATCAGGTAAAACTTAATAAAGATAAAATTTATAATTACCTGCGTAAACAGGTGGTAGGTCAGCAAGACTATAGCAAGTTGAAAGTAGTGGAACTGCTGAAATTACTCAATAGTAAAGAGGTCACTAAAGATTGGTTACAAGCCATCGAAAAAAGTAAAACTTTATACTACGTACCTACATTGTATGACAAATTGAGCTTAATGCGCTTGAAACAAGAAGCAGGAGTGAAGGTAAACATCGATAGTTTGCTGAAAATCAAAAAGAACACCATGTTTGGCAATAGTTACTGGGGCGAAAACAAGATGGGTTTTTGGGATAATCACATCCAAAATACGCTTCTAGCTTATAAAATATTGAAGGCTTCAGGTAGCAACGAACAAGAACAACAAAAAATAATCAACTATTTCTTGGAGCAAAGAAAAGATGGGAAATGGCGAAACACTTATGAGTCTTCATTGATTTTGGAAACTATCCTGGCAGAGCTATTGAAAAGAAACGCAGATCAAAAACCTGCTGAGCTGGTATTAAATGGCAATTTGGTAAAGCAATTCCCTTACCAACAAGAGTTGGATAAAAATGACCAGCTATCATTACAAAAGAAAGGGGCAATGCCAATTTATTTCACTGCCTATCAGCAGTTTCAGAATACTAATCCCACAAAAATAGATAAGGATTTTGTAGTGCGAACTTCCATTGCTCAAAAAGGAAAAACTAGTCAAATATTAAAGGCAGGGGAAGTGGCCACCTTGAAGGTAGAGGTTGAAGTAAAAGCTGATGCAGATTATGTGATGATAGAAGTGCCTATTCCCGCCGGATGTTCTTATGAAAACAAATCTCAGGGATATTGGAGGTTAGAAACCCATCGCGAATATTTTAAGGAAAAAACATCCATCTTCTGTACCAAACTTAAACAAGGCAAATATACTTTCGAAATTACCTTAATGCCCCGCTATAATGGACAATATACTTTAAATCCGGCCAAGGCCGAAATGATGTATTTTCCGGTATTTTTTGGACGTGAAGATTTAAAAAACATCAGCATCAATTAACCTCTACAGCCTATTGCAATAAAAAAATAAGATTATACAACGATAAAATCTGGGGAACTAAATGCCTTACGTTCTCGGGAACGATTGCGCAAATATTTGCGTCAAAATAGAGATTTTACTAGCATAAATTATGTAGAATTGTTTCGACCAAATGCTAGTAAAGGTACTTTAAGTCTCTTTATTAGCCCAAATAATTTGAAAAGCAGTATATAGAGAGATGATTTTATCAAAAGATAATCTGAAATTGATAGCCACTGAAAATGTGGTGGTACCAAGCCCGCAAATCTTTGATTTACCAGAGAAGGTTTTGCAGTTTGGAACTGGGGTGTTGTTGCGAGGTTTACCAGATTATTTTATTGATAAAGCAAACCGAGAAGGCATTTTCAATGGTCGCGTTGCCGTAGTTAAATCAACAGGGGCAAATACTGCCGAGTTTGACGCCCAAGATGCTTTATATACCCTTTGTGTACGCGGCATAGAAAACGGGGTTCCTGTTTCAGAAAATATCATTTCATCAGCCATCAGCAGGGTAATTGCCGCCGAAAAAGACTGGCAGTTGATTTTGGAAATTGCTAGGTCTACAGATTTACAGATGGTTGTTTCTAACACTACTGAAGTAGGAATTCAATATGTAGAGGAAAATATCAAAATGAGTCCACCAACCTCATTCCCAGCAAAATTATTGGCCGTACTTTACGAACGTTATCAAGCTTTCAATGGTCAGCCAGACAAGGGATTGGTGATCGTAGCTACGGAGCTTATTCCAGATAATGGAAAAAAACTGGGCGAAATTGTGCTGAAATTGGCTTATTATAACCAATTAGAGGCAAGTTTTATGGCTTGGTTGGTACAAGCTAACAATTTCTGCAATTCTTTGGTTGATAGAATTGTACCTGGAAAGCCAGATGCGGAGACTTATGCCATTTTACAAGAAGAACTAGGTTACGAAGATACTCTGCTTTCAATGACAGAACCCTATCGTTTATGGGCTATTGAAGGTGGCAAAAAGGTGGCGGAGGTGCTTTCTTTCGCTACGGTAGACCAAGGGGTGGTTATCGCCGAAGACATTGAAATATACAGGGAGCTAAAAGTACGTTTGTTAAATGGTACACATACCCTAAGCTCGGGCATTGCCTTTTTATTGGGAATTGATACCGTTAAAAATGCAATGAACAATGAGTTGATCGCGAGCTATATGGAAACCTTAATGGCTAATGAAATAGGGCCGGCAATTCCTTATAGAGTTGAAAAAAAGCAAACGGATGCATTTGCCAATAGTGTTAAAGACCGTTTTGCAAATCCATCTATTGAACATTTGTGGACCAGCATTGCATTTCAGTACAGTATGAAGATGAAAATCAGAATACTACCATTGTTACTGAATTACTATAAAATATTTAACCAAGTTCCAACGCATATTGCCCTAGGTTTTGCGGCTTACTTGGCCTTTTCTCGTGCACAGAGAAAAGAGAACGATCTATATTTTGGTTTGGATAATGGTGCGAGTTATCGGTTAAACGATGACTCTGCACCTTATTTATTTGAAAAATACAGCCAAAATCCAAATAACTTTGTAGAAGAAGTTTTAACAGACCAAGCATTTTGGGAAGCAAATCTGAGCCAATTATCTGGTTTTATTTCAACCGTGAAAGCACAATACCAAGCGATATTAGAAGAGGGGATAGAAGCCGTGTTGACTAAGCAAATGTCGGCGCAGCTTAAAGCAATATAAATGAAACAACAAGTATTAAAAGTACATCCAAAAGACAACGTTTTGGTAGCCCTTACTAACCTAAAGGCTGGCCAAATTGTTGGTTATAGGGGTGCCAACTACCAATTGGTTGATGATGTGGATGCCAAGCATAAATTCTATACACAGGATATGCAAACTGGCGATGAAGTGTATATGTACGGTACTTTAGTGGGTAAAATTCAGTTTCCAGTGAAACTGGGCACCAGAATGACTACCGATAACCTTAAGCACGCCGCCGCACCTTACGAGTTCAGACCATATCACTACGAGTGGCAGGCACCAGATGTTTCAAAATTTGAAGGCAGAACATTCAATGGTTACCATCGTTCAGACGGCAAAGTGGGCACAGCCAATTACTGGTTGTTTATTCCAACCGTTTTTTGCGAAAATAGGAACTTGGATGTCATTAAAGAAGCTTTGCACAATGAATTGGGCTACGCGGTAACGGCAAAGTATAAAAATTACACCCGCCATTTAGTGGAAGCTTATCAAAATGGGACTTCTATTTCATCGTTAGATGCGCCACTTTCTTTTGGGGAAGCACAACATGACCGACTTTTCAAAAACATTGATGGCATTAAGTTCTTAAACCACCAAGGTGGCTGTGGCGGAATCAGACAAGATGCCGCAGTATTGAGTAAGCTTTTAGCGGCCTACGCTGATCACCCCAATGTGGCAGGCGTAACCGTGTTGAGCTTGGGATGTCAAAACTTGCAGCTTACTGATTTTGCTGCCGATTTAAAAGAGCGCAATCCAAATTTTGATAAACCACTTTTCATTTTCGAACAACAACAATCGCAAAGCGAAGAAAACATGATTGCCCTGGCCATCAAAAAAACTTTTGAAGGTTTGGTGGAAGCCAATAAAATAGAAAGAAAGCCTGCTCCCCTAAGCAAAATGAATTTAGGAGTGAAATGTGGTGGTAGCGATGGTTTCAGCGGTATTTCAGCTAATCCAGCCGTAGGCTATTGTGCTGATTTGCTAGTAGCTTTGGGCGGTACGGTATTGCTAGCTGAATTTCCAGAACTATGTGGTGCCGAGCAGAACATGATTGACAGGACGATGGAAGAAGCATCGGCCAGAAAGTTCATGAAACTAATGAGTGCCTATAGCCAAGCTGCTGAAAATGCAGGTTCTGGTTTTCACATGAACCCGTCGCCAGGAAATATCAAAGACGGTTTAATTACCGATGCCATTAAAAGTAATGGTGCAGCCAAAAAAGGTGGAACATCACCTATTGTGGATGTACTTGATTATACAGAACCTTCTACCAAACCAGGCTTAAACTTGGTTTGTACACCAGGTAACGATGTAGAAGCTACTACGGGAAAGGCCGCAAGCGGTGCTACCCTGATTTTGTTTACCACAGGCTTGGGAACACCTACAGGTAATCCCATTTGTCCGGTGATCAAAGTAGCCTCCAATAATACCCTAACCAAGCGTATGGGCGACATTATCGACATCAATACCGGACCAGTGATAGAAGGAGAGAAGACCATCGAAGAAATGGGCGAAGACATTTTGGAGTATTGCATTAAAGCAGCCAGTGGCGAAGTAATTCCCAAGGCAGTGTTGCTTAACCAAGATGATTTTATCCCATGGAAGAGAGGGGTATCTTTATAGCCGTTTGTCATCCTGAGCTAGTCGAAGGATAAAACAAACGCCGCCAAACTAAAATTGCCAAAATATAGAAAATGAAACAAATACAAGCAGTACACTCAGAAGATTTCAAGAGCTACGACACCGAAAAAATCAGAGAAAGATTTTTGTTGGACGACTTGAAAGCGACGGACAAAGCAAATTTTGTCTATTCGCACTACGACAGGATGATCACTGGATTAATTACGCCGGTAAACAGCGTAGTAGATTTAGGTAACTATGATATTTTACGTGCCGAATATTTCTTGGAAAGAAGAGAATTGGGCGTAATTAACGTAGGTGGCCAAGGAACTATCGTTGCCGATGGAACAAGCTATGATCTGGCTAAAAAAGACTGCTTATACCTAGGTAAAGGGGTTAAAGAAGTGAAATTTAGCAGTAAAGATAGTAGCAATCCTGCTGTTTTCTATGCACTTTCAGCCCCTGCACACACCAGCTATCCTACAGCTTTTGCAAGTCATGCAGATGTTTTTTCTGCTGATTTAGGTGCTTTAGAGACGGCTAATGAGCGTCGTATCTCTCGTTATATCCATAAAGATGGGATCCAAAGCTGTCAATTGGTAATGGGCTTAACTTCCTTATCAACAGGCTCTATCTGGAATACTATTCCTCCACACACGCACGACAGAAGAATGGAAGTATACTTCTATTTCGATGTAGAACCAGACCAAAGAGTCATCCATTTTATGGGGCAGCCTCAACAAACTCGTCATATTGTAATGGCTAACCATGAAGCGGTTTTATCACCATCATGGAGCATCCACTCGGGAGCTGGTACCAAAAACTACAGCTTTATTTGGGGCATGGCCGGAGAGAATTTGGACTATGCAGATATGGACACCTTCGCAGTAGGAGAACTGAGATAAAGTAAAGAGTTAAAAGTAAAAACTATAAAGTTTTACGCACTACAAAAAAATAGGATAATGGACTTTAAACTCCCTTCCCTTTGGAGAAGGTTGAGTTTAGAGATTGAAAATAAATAATTGATTAGGAGCTTGGTCTTTATTCTTTGCTCTTTAATCATTAATCAAAAAAAATGGAACAATCATTTTCATTAAAAGATAAAGTAATCGTTGTAACAGGCGGTACAGGAATATTAGGCCTCTCTTTCATCAACGCTATTGTTGAGGCAGGAGGAACTGTAGGTATTTTGGGCAGAAACGAAAAAGTAGCCAACGAACGTGCAGACGAAATCAACAAGAACGGTGGTAAAGCCATCGCTTTAGTGGCTGATGCCATGAACGAAGAACAGCTGATTGCCGCTCGTGAGAAAGTGTTAGCTGCTTATGGAAAGATAGACGGTTTGGTAAACGCTGCAGGCGGTAACATGCCTGATGGTGTATTACAGCCAGAAGATAACATTTTCGAAATGAAAATGGACGGCATGAAAACTGTGTTGGACCTGAACCTTTGGGGAACTTTAATTCCTACGCAGGTTTTTGGTAAAGCCATTGCAGAAACAGGAAGAGGAAGTATTGTAAATATCTCTTCCATGAACTCAAAAAGAGCCATTACCAAAGTATTGGGCTACAACATGGGGAAAGCTGCTGTAGATTGCTATACACAATGGTTTGCTGTAGAATTGGCCAATCGTTACGGAGATAAGATCAGAATGAACGCCTTGGCACCAGGATTCTTCCTAACCGAGCAAAACCGCAATTTATTAACCACGCCTGATGGTGGCTATACCCCAAGAGGTGGTGCAGTTATCAATCAAACACCATTCAAGCGTTTCGGTAATCCAGATGAATTGAAAGGGGCTTTGGTTTGGTTGCTAAGTGATGCTTCTCAATTTGTAACAGGTGCCATGATTTGTGTAGACGGCGGCTTCTCTATTTTCGGGGGAGTTTAATCATAAAGTAATAGGTTGTAAGTTTTACGTATGATAAACAGCTTCTTAATGATAACCGCGCTTCCGTTGCTATGATAGTACTCTCGATTTAACGTAGAGATGTCCCAAGGATGAGATGAGGGTGGATGTTTTTATCGCTCGTCATGCTGAATTTATTTCAGCATCAGCTATAAAAAGAAATAATAGGCTCTGAAATAAATTCAGAGTGACGTAAATAGTTGGTGAGTGGTTGTATGACCACCAAACAACCAAAAAACCAATAAGTATAAATGAAACAGTTTTTAGACGAGAATTTTTTATTGCAAACGGAAACCGCAAAAACTTTGTATCATCAATATGCAAAGCATATGCCCATTATTGATTATCACAATCATTTAATTCCGGAGCAAATTGCAGCAGATAAGCAGTTCGAGAATATCACCCAGGTTTGGTTGTATGGTGACCATTATAAATGGCGTGCCATGCGTACTTTCGGGATTGATGAATATTACATTACCGGAGGCGCTTCTGACTGGGAAAAATTCGAAAAATGGGCAGAAACCGTTCCTTATACTTTGAGAAATCCATTATACCATTGGACACACTTGGAGCTTCAGCGTTATTTTGATGTTTACGATTTGCTTTCGCCGGCAACGGCAAAGAAAATATGGGACGAATGTAATGCCAAACTACAAACCAAGGAATACAGCGTTTTAGGTTTGTTGAAAAAAATGAACGTGAAAACCCTATGCACTACTGATGATCCATTAGATAACTTGGAGTTTCACCAACAAATTAAAGCCAGCGGAATCGATTTAGTGGTATTGCCAGCTTTCAGACCTGATAAAGCTATGAATGCTGATGACACGGTTGCGTTGAACCAGTATATTGATAAATTAGCAAGCATCGTTGAAAAGCCTATCGCTAACTATCAAGAATATCTAGCGGCATTAAAATCTCGCCACGATTTTTTTGTAGAAAATGGCGCATCAGTTTCTGACCACGGTTTGGAGCAAATTTACGCTGAAGACTATACCGAAGAAGAAGTTGCCCAAATCTTCCTTAAAATTAGAAAAGGAGAGCGCATCACTGCAGAAGAGAACCTGAAATTCAAATCAGCGATGCTGTTTACATTTGCGCTTTGGGATCATGAAAGAGGATGGGTACAACAATATCACCTAGGGGCTATCCGTAATAACAACGATCGTTTATTATCTTCATTGGGCCCAGATACAGGTTTCGATTCCATCGGTGATTTTTCACAAGGTAGGCAATTGTCTAAATTTTTAAATAAGCTAGATGCAAATAACCAATTGGCTAAAACTATTTTGTATAATTTAAACCCTGCCGATAACGAATTAATGGCCACTATGATTGGTAATTACCAAGATGGTACGGTGGCTGGTAAAGTGCAGTGGGGCTCAGGCTGGTGGTTTTTAGACCAAAAAGACGGCATGATCAAGCAGATCAATACCTTGTCAAACATGGGACTATTGAGCCAATTTGTAGGCATGCTTACCGATTCGAGAAGCTTTCTATCCTTTCCACGTCACGAATATTTCCGTCGTATCCTATGCGACCTATTCGGTACCGACATGGAAAACGGTGAAATTCCGAATGATATAAAATTGGTTAGCCAATTAGTTGAAAATATTTGTTATAACAACGCAAAAGCCTATTTTAGCTTTTAATTGAAGAAATCATGATTAAAATTCGTTCAAGAACTCACCGCAATCATGACATTTTACACCGTTAAAAACAAATTACTAGTTAAATGAAAGTTTTAAGTTTTGGGGAATTACTGTTGCGCATTTGTCCTGATGTAGATGGACAATGGCTGGCAGATAATGAACTACCTTTTTATGTGGGGGGCGCAGAGTTGAACGTGGCCACTGCATTGGCACTGTGGGAAGTCCCGTCGGCCTATTTTTCGGCATTGCCAGATAATTTCATGTCCGAGCAAATCATCAGTTACGTAAACAAATGTAACATCGATTCGTCGAGAATACAGTTGAGTGGCGATCGCCTAGGGCTGTATTATTTGCCAAAAGGTAAAGACCTCAAAAATGCTGGCGTAATTTACGACAGGGCGCATTCCTCCTTTGCCAGTATCCAACCCAATACTTTAAACTGGGACGAGATTTTCAAGGACGTGTCTTGGTTCCATTTCAGTACCATTTGCCCCGCCTTAAATCAGGATGCGGCAGATATTTGCTTAGAAGCAGTGAAAGCCGCTGATGAAAGAGGCATCACCATTTCTATCGACTTAAACTACCGAGCTAAACTTTGGAAATATGGCAAAGAGCCTATTGATATCGTACCAGAACTGGCGAAATATGCCAATTTGATCATGGGAAATATCTGGGCGGCCGAAAGAATGTTAGGTATTGCTTTGCCAACTGATATTGTAGCCATTGATACCAAAGAAAACTATCTTAAACAGGCTGAAATTACCTCCAAGGAAATCATTAGTAAATTTCCAAAATGCAAGCACGTAGCCAATACCTTTAGGTTCGATTACATGCAAGGCATCAGATATTATACCACGCTGTTTACCAACGGTCAATTGTATGTATCTAAAGAATACCTTTCGGAGAAGATTTTAGACCGAGTGGGTAGTGGTGATTGCTATATGGGTGGTTTAATTTATGGATTTTACAACCAACATGAGCCACAGCAGATTTTAGAATTTGCCACCGCTGCCGCCTACAATAAACTGTACATTCCTAGCGATTGTACCACTGCAACCGTTCAAGACGTTCACCAAACCATTGCCCAACATGACTAAGAATAAAGAAACCGCTATACAAGCCATTCAACAACAAGGATTATTGCCATTGTTTTATTATGAAGATGCCCAAGTTAGTTTAGAGATCATTAGGGCACTTTATAAAGGAGGTGTACGTGTTTTTGAATATACCAACAGGGGAGAAGCTGCTTTAAGCAATTTTAAATTCATTAAGGAAGCTTTAAAGACGGAAATGCAGGATTTGTTTTTGGGTATTGGTACCATTAAAACAGCCGCACAGGCACAAGATTTTATCAGCGCAGGTGCCGATTTTATCGTTTGTCCCATTGTAAACCCAGAGGTAGCTCAGGTAACCCATGATGCAGGTTTGCTTTGGATTCCTGGTTGCATGACACCTACAGAAATTGATTTGGCACAACAGCACCAAGCAGGCATCATTAAATTATTCCCTGCAAACATATTGGGGCCTGATTTCCTTTCGTCTATCAGAGAGCTTTTCCAAGGCCAATTATTTGTGCCAACAGGTGGGGTAGAAATTGAAGAAAATAACATTGCCAACTGGTTTAAAGCAGGCGTTTGCGCCGTAGGCATGGGCAGTAAATTGGTGAGCAAGCAAATCATCGAAAAACGTGATTACGAGAAAATCGAGTCTTTAACTAAAGAGACTTTTGAAATTATAGAAAAAGTAAGGGGTTAGTTAGCAGTTAACAGTTTTCGCTTTACAATTAACCAATTAAACAGATAACCAAACAACCAAACAACCAGTTAACCTTATAAACCAAAACCAAGAATATGAACCAAACCAAAATCGGCAATTACAGGTGGACCATTTGCGCCCTACTGTTTTTTGCAACCACTGTTAACTATTTAGATAGACAGGTGTTAAGTTTACTTAAACCAACCTTAGAAGAACTCTTTGGATGGTCTAATAGCGACTATGCTGATATTGCAGCAGTATTTCAATTTACCTATGCAATATCCATGTTATTTGCAGGCCGTTTTGTAGATAAATTAGGTACAAAGTGGGGATATGCAATTGCGATTATTGTTTGGTCTATAGGGGCAATTATCCATGCCTATGCCATTACCATTGGCGAAAGCATGGCTACTATTTTAACCACTTTTGGTTTAACCGCCTTGCCTGTTTCTATCTTGGGTTTTATGTTTTCTAGGGCCGTACTTGCCATTGGAGAATCTGGAAACTTTCCAGCGGCCATTAAGGCAACAGCAGAATATCATCCTAAAAAAGAAAGATCTTTGGCAACGGGTATTTTTAACTCGGGGGCCAATGTAGGTGCTATTTTGGCTCCAATTACAGTGCCTTGGATTGCCAAGAACTGGGGTTGGGAAAAAGCTTTTGAATTGGTAGGTGCAGCTGGATTTTTATGGTTGATTTTTTGGTTGATTTTCTACGAATCACCAGAAAAGCAAAAGAGAATAAAACAAGCAGAACTTGATTACATCAATAGTGATGAAGAAGAGACTACGGTAGTTGCGGAAGCTAATACCGAAAAAGTTTCTTGGTTTAAGTTATTGGGCTTTAAGCAAACCTGGTCGTTTACGGCAGGTAAGTTTTTAACCGATGGCGTGTGGTGGTTCTTCTTATTTTGGTTGCCGGGTTTCTTAAAAGATCAATATGCCATGAACAGCGATCAGATCATGCTTCCACTAGCAGTATTGTATAGTATGACCATGATCGGTAGCATTGGTGGCGGTTGGTTCCCTAAATATTTTATCAATAAAGGTTATGCCATTTATGATGGCAGGATGAAGGCCATGTTTGCCATTGCATTGTTCCCTTTAGTGGTGTTATTGGCGCAGCCATTGGGTCATTACTCTTTCTGGATTCCGGTAGTTTTGATCGGGATAGGTGCTTCTGCGCATCAAGCCTGGTCGGCCAATATTTTTACCACAGTGTCTGACATGTTCCCTAAAAAAGCAGTAGGCTCTGTAGTGGGTATTGGTGGAATGGCTGGAGGAATTGGTGGCGTATTAATTACCAAAATTGGAGGCTGGATTTTCGATAGTTATACCCATAAAGGTATTGAGCAGTCCTTTGCCAAATTTAAAGAATTGGGCAATACCGATTTCATTAACCAAATCAGTGCGTTAAAGCTTTTCAGTAAATACGGCGATAAAGTTGATTTGAATGTAATGGCGTTGAGCAAACTTCCGGCAGAAGCAGCTTCGAAATTGCAAAATATAGACCCCGCTTTATATCAACAACTTTTAGATATCCAGAAACCTTTGGTACAGGCCAATTTAACAACAGGCTATACCATTATGTTCGGTTTTTGTGCGGTAGCATATCTTTTGGCTTGGGCTATTATGAAAACCCTAGTGCCTAAAATGAAAGTCGTTAAGCTTTAATCAATATATCCTCTCTATAACCACGAGGGGATATATTATTGAAGCTAAAATCTAGTAAATCTATAAACTAAGTAATAAATAAAAACAACCATGTCCCTAAACTTAGAAAATCTGTTTCCCGCCGAAGCAGATGTTCCTGCCGAGTATGCACTCGAAGGACCCTTAGACCAGCGTAGCTATCTCTCCAACGGAGATATGTTGACCTGGTCGGGAGATGTGCACACCGTACTATCTCCAATTTGTATCAAAACCGCAAAAGGCTTGGAGCGAAAGCTAATTGGTACTTATCCATTATGTGGGGAAAAGGAAGCGCAAATTGCTTTAGATGCTGCCGTTCATGCCTATAACAATGGAAGAGGAGAGTGGCCTACCATGAGCGTAGCACAACGCATTGAATGCGTAGAAAAGTTCACCCGTGATATTATGGAGAAGAAGCAGGAAGTGGTGAAGCTGATCATGTGGGAAATTGGCAAAACCTACGGCGATTCGGTAAAGGAATTCGACAGGACCATCGAATATATCAATGCAACCATTGATGCCTTAAAAGATATTGACCGTAAATCTGCGGGTTTTACCATCGAACAAGGCATTGTGGCACAAATCCGCCGTTCACCTTTAGGCGTAGTGCTTTGTATGGGGCCATTTAACTATCCCTTGAACGAAACCTTTACTACGCTGATCCCCGCTTTGATCATGGGGAATACCATTTTATTCAAACCGCCTAAACATGGTACTCTATTGTTTTATCCATTGTTAAAAGCATTTAGGGACAATTTCCCTAAAGGCGTAGTCAACACCATTTACGGACGAGGCAATAAGATCATTCCAGGTTTAATGGAATCGGGTAAAATCAATGTGCTAACCTTGATCGGTTCAAGTAAAGTAGCCAATGAGTTGAAGAAAATGCACCCAAAAGTGAACCGATTGCGTGCCATTTTAGGTTTAGATGCCAAGAATGCAGCCATCATTACGGCCAACGCCGATTTGAAACTGGCGGTACAAGAAACCGTGTTGGGTTCGTTGTCGTTTAACGGCCAGCGTTGTACCGCCTTGAAAATCATTTTCGTGCATAAAAAGCATGTCGATCAGTTTGTAAAAGAACTGTCTGCCGAAATTGCCAAACTTAAATTTGGAATGCCTTGGCAAGATGGCGTATCCTTAACACCTTTGCCTGAACCTCAAAAGCCAGCCTATTTGCAGGAGCTAATAGATGATGCCGTAACCAAGGGAGCGCAAGTGGTTAATGAAAATGGTGGACAAACCAAAGAATCCTTTGTTTATCCGGCGGTGGTTTATCCGGTGACTAAAGAAATGAAACTGTATACCGAAGAACAATTTGGTCCGGTTATTCCAGTAGTAACTTTCGACGATATTGAAGAACCAATCAATTATTTGATTGAATCCACCCACGGACAACAGGTAAGTATTTTTAGTAATGCCAATGAAGAGGTAGCTGCTTTAATTGATCCGATCGTAAACCAGGTGAGTAGGGTAAACATCAATTGCCAATGCCAGCGAGGACCAGATGTATTTCCATTTACAGGAAGAAAAGACAGTGCCGAAGGAACACTTTCGGTAGTGGATGCCTTGAGGGCTTTTTCCATTCGTTCGCTGGTTGCCACCAAACTCAACGAGAATAATAAGCAGTTATTGAACGAAATTATCGACGGACACAACTCAAATTTCTTGAGTACAAAGTACCTGTTTTAGCGTTAAACTAGTCATTAAGCCCGTTATTGTAACATTCATGTGTCAATTAAAAAAAAAGAAAGAATATTTTCATAAATATTATAGAATTTGAAAAAATGTTTTTACATTTGGGCTTACCCTTTCGGGGGTATGTTTTTCATAGGTAGATGTAGGGTCAGGAACTAGTTTCTTGGCCCTTTTTTTATTTCCTCATTTTCTTGCGATTTTCAGATGAAAAATGCCCTTTATGAACTCAATATCCATTTTGGTTTTTCGACTGTTTCGAGGGCAAAAAAATATTTTATACTTTTTTAATAAATAGTTTGAAGCATTAATTAATATTTCTATATTTGCACCTCCTTAGAACGAAGGAAGATTCCGTAGCTCAGCTGGTAGAGCATTACACTTTTAATGTAGTGGTCCTGGGTTCGAATCCCAGCGGGATCACAGAAAAAAAAGGCGCATTTAACGATGCGCCTTTTCTGTTTTAATGTTATTCTGGGTTCGGAAATGTAGCTATACCTTTAGTGTAAAAATGATCTAGTTAACCTCATTAATGTTGCTCACTTTTACATTTGGCATCGTCTTAAAAATATCCTGCATGTATTTTCTATGATTAGCTCCCGCCAAAACTACTACTCTTTGAGCACCTATTTTTTTTGCCCTGTTCACCACGTTATTGCACATGCCTTCGTTTCGCATAATCCACCAATGTATTTTCGAAAGCATTTCTTCTCTAGGAAAGCCTTTCATGTGGTACATCACGGGCAGGTAGAAATCTCCGGAGGCAGAAATTTGGGACGCTTCATCAGTATTTAACCATTCTGTGACGGTATTGGAAGACATTTCGATTTGATCATATTTCGCATAGCCATTTTGAATGGTCGTTAAAGCTGATTTTAACTGATTTTTAAGCGAATCGCTGAGGCCTTTCCTGAACAAAGCGAATTTTGTGTCGAAAGCTTCCCAGGAGGCTTGCCAATTCAAATCGTACTCTTGGTTATCCATAGCAAGCAATTCCTTCATGCCTAACTCTCGCATCATAGGGAAGGCGATATAGGCATATTCCGATGTTTTCAACCTTCTCATGCTTCGCCCAGTAGTATCTAACTTAGGGCTAAGCAATTTGTTTACATAGCTTTCAAGTTCGGCATTGGGTTGTTGCTGTAGGGAGTGATGAACATGCCAAAATTGATAATGCCCATTGGCCACATCCTGATCAAGGTAATAAGCATGGGCCAACTCAGCTTTTATGCGATAATCATTGGGTCGCAGCAAAGATTGTTTTTTTAAACTATCGATGGTATGCGGCAGCAACTCTTCTTGTATTGGTTTATTGCTCCTCAGCATTTTCAGCCGGTTGATGTTTGGTTGTTTGCACCAATAATCCATCACCAAACGCTCGTCTTCTTTACTCAAAAACTCCCCAAAAAAGCCATCGGGCTTAAACTTTCTTATTTTTTGATGGATGCTGGAAAAATCTTGTTTAGGATATTTACTGTAATCATGAGAAACACCGATCAGTAAAACTTCAATATCTTGTGCTTTAGCGTTGATGGAGAGGAATAAAAATATAAAAAAGAGATACTTCATGTTTTGGTATAGAGGGTTAACAGCTAAATTAAAGATTAATTCCACTGCTTTTACATCCTCTAGGTGTAATAATTAGATTTAGTTGGCCATTACGCTTTCGGAATGCCATCGACAATATTATGAACTCGCTTTGGAATGTTAACATTTGAAATTAAATTTCGAATGAGAGTAGTTGAATAAATGAGTGAAAAGGTGCATTTAACGATGCGCCTTTTTTGATGTTTATTGCGATATTTGTGGCCACATAAGTTATGAATATCAGACCGATTACTGCAGCAGACAACTTGGCCATGGCCAATATCCTTAGATCAAGTTTAGAAGAGTTTGGATTAGACAAACCCGGAACCGCGTATTTTGACGAAAGTACCGACCGATTGTTTGAGAGTTTCCAAAAAGAAAGAACAGCCTATTTCATTGCGGAGGAAAATGGAGAAGTTTTGGGAGGCGCAGGCATTTATCCATCTAACGGTTTACCCAGTGATACCGTAGAGTTGGTGAAAATGTATATGTCGGCCTCAAGCCGTGGAAAGGGGATAGGCAAGCAATTGATGCTGAAATGTATCGAGTTTGCCAAATCGGTAGGTTATCAAAAAATCTATTTAGAAACTATGCCCGAACTCAGTTCGGCCGTAGCCGCTTACGAAAAGCTAGGCTTTAGATCATTAACCGGCCCCTTGGGCAATACCGGTCATTATTCGTGTACCATTTGGATGCTGCGTGAATTGGCGTGAGTAAAGCCTGCAAACGAAACTTTGCAGGCGCTTTGTTTTAGTCCTTCGGTCTGTGTTTATGAGGACTCAAATCTGGATGCTTCGGTTTTGTTTTGGAGTAATACGTCTTCTTTTCTAAATGTCCATTCTCATTAGCATCGTTTTTAATCTTTTCTCCAGCCCGGTGTTGCCAAGGCAATCCATCGGGCGCAGATTATCCAAAGCAGGTATTTCTCTTTCAATCCATGCTAATGCGACATCGCCAAATATTCCTCCAATAACATATGCCAGCGCCTCGTCAGGAAATATACTTTTCAATTCCGTAAATACCGCCGGCTCCGGCATAGTTCTGTAAAGTGCGGAAAATGCAATCCACTTGTCATCACCCGGATAATATTGTTCCAATTGTATCATTTTTTCACAACCTCTAATTTATCCTGATACGCCTGCGCATACAGTGCAATAATCTTTGTTAATATCAATTGCCGCTCTTCATCTGCTATCTTAGTTCCGTTATCCCACCGCTTGATACTCTTTGGGTCAATTACCGCAAATCGGGCCGATATATCACAGATCAGGGCATCATTATTCTTCTGAAAAAACAATTCTTCGCCTCTTCCCAGTATCTTAATTTTATAGAAAGTTCCGTCCTCTTCTTTTATCTCATGGCATCCGGAAATGGTCGATTTTATTTCTTTTACGTAATTCATTCGTTTATTTTTTATTTTACCATCTTCGGTAGTGAGTAATTTTGTAGCATGGAGCGCCCTAATATACATCCCCTGTGTGTGAAATTTTTAACATGGGCGGTTCATAGAAACACACTGATTGCTGTAAATACTGTCCTATCGGAACCAAGTCTTAATTGCTTTTTATTGCCAAAAATGAAAATCAATTCTCCTTTATGATAATCTATATGGATATTCTTTATAGTTTCCATCCCCTTAAAGAAATATCTACCTGTGATGTTGAAATTGATTTTTTCACCAATCAGATCGATACTGCCACAGGGTTGACTACCGGACACGACATCGAGCCGGAGATAACCTTCGTTCACCAATTCATATGATATGATTCTTAGTTTTGTTGGCATCTGTTTTTTAAAATGATATATTATTGAACTTTAAATACGTAGGCATGCCATTTCATTCCTGTATTCCTTTGGTTTGAACTTTGCTGAACTTACCATTGCTTTCTACCATGTATGTTTCTTTTTCAGAAATAGGCTCCTCGCTCATCCAATTGCTGTGCGTAATCGTGATTTTATCTTTTTCTATTTTACTGGTCTTACTAAACGCTGATTCGGCCACTTCATCGTAAGCAATGACCAGCTCGTCTATTATTCTGTCTTTCTTATCAAAGGTGAGCAATGTGGTGAATAGCTCATTTTCACCAGCCCGATAAGTAATCACCACTGAACTGAAACTGTCGGAGAAAGGGATTCTATAGTTGAGCCTGAAGTTTGTGGCATCTTTACGCTTGGGATCAAACTTAATCCTTTTCAGGAAGCCTTGTTTGTCAGGTATCCCGGATTTCTCAAAGTTTTCGAATCGTGTAGTATCCGTGATCGGAAAATGTCGAATGGGAAGCCATTGTAACGGATTTGCAGTGGTTGATGTACTGGTTGTTGTTGCGGTATGCAAACTATCGTCTCCGGCTGACGCTTGCACTAAAGCACTTTCATTGGTTTCCTTTTCTGTTTTGTTATGGCAGGCTGCAAAAAGTATTGTAGCCAGAAAAAAAAGTATGGTTAATTGTTTCATTTCGTCTTTTTTAAAATCAGTTGTTGTTTTGTTCTTTCTATACTGTAGGTGCTTTCAAGGTGATGTTGTCCCGAATAATCGCTGTAATCAAATTTCAATTTTAATAACCCATTTTCAACACTCCATTTGGAGTTGTTTATTTTCAAATTTTGGATAGCTGATGTGCCATCACCAAATTCGCCATAGGTTTCAACTTTTATAGTATCGTCCTCTGTATTGAAAATAATCGTATTGTAGGTAGGAAATATTTCCTGTTGGAAATTTCTATCCTTTGCATTGCTAAAGGTCAAAACGCTATCTTGCCAATCATTTCGTACCGCCCATTCTCCGTCTAACTTTTTCATAAATTCCGTTTCCTTAACTGAATTGCCGGAAGGAAGTTCAGGTGTGTGTTTAAGGGTTCCATTGTTGCAAGAAATTGCAAGTAATATAATTGATAATATGGCTATATTTTTCATTTAACAGTGTGATAAACGTCGAAAGCTGTGTATATCCGGGTTTCTTTCAGCCTCCCATTTTTATAAATTTCTTCCTTATCCTTTTCGCCTGACTTCTTATTGAACCAGGTGACTTTTGTTAGCTGCCTGTCGCTGTCGAAGTGTTCAATTTTTTGAGTCCTACCATCCACCTGAAAGTGGATGGCATTCAATATGCCGTTCTTTTTATAATAATAAGTTTTGGAATTATAGAAATTCCCCTCAAGGGTTTTGCCTTCAAAAACATATTTCGCTGTATATTTACCTTCTTTTGCAAGCTGCCCCTCCGTATTGTATATGAAGTAATAAGTCTCATCTTGGGGTGCTTTTAATTGATAATTGATGACCAATTTAGCTTTCCCCTCAGGGTAACTTTGAACGGTTTCTTCAGAACTGAAAACAGTTGTGTCATTCTGCGAAACCCATAATGTGTCTATATCCTGCACGCCTGTCTTTTTATGGAGCTTATAAATTACTTTATGTTCGTCGGATGTTTGGACGTTATTACATTTGGCAACTGCTAATGTGATGGGAATAATAAACAGCAATATTTTCATATGGATTACTTTTTAACTTGTCCTATTGGTAAGGAACGTTATTAGTTGACGATTTTAATTTTGTAAAACTCATATTCATTACCCTCTTCCTTGTATTGGGTTACCAGCCCAAAATAGAGCGTATGGTCGTCTGTCCAAAATTCCTTTTCAATTACACATAGCCATTTACCCGTTTTCTTTTTGAAGATTTCATTGAGGTCAAGAACCTTTTGATATTTACCTTTTTCCTTCATTTGGATAAAATGGTTAAAACACTCCTGTCCCTCAAATATTTTGTTCAACCGATATTTTCCGGTAAGCGATGTGGTGATGTAATTCAAATTGCCGACCTCATAAGTATCCCTTCCCGTTTTCAAATCAAAGCTTCTATCCGTAGTATGACCACATTCCAATAAAAGGACGTCTTCCTCCGGGAAATAGGTGCTAAAACTACATTCATCCAATTGGTAGGAGGCATCGGAGGTAATGCCATTTCTGAAGTTTATCTTTTTGATGCCCAAATGGCCATCTAATTTTTCAAATATTACGATTCCCTCTAATGCCTTTTGTACAATTTTAAAATCGGTAATTTTTTCAACTGGTTTGTTTAGACTGGCATTTTGCTTGTCCCGTTCAAACTGAGCGCTGGTAATTTTTTCTATTGTTACACGAGTTGAACGCGGACTGGATTTAATAGTGTTAGGAGTTTCTATTTTTGTATGCTCGTTTTTTTGGGGAGCTTGTGTTGTAACCTCTTTTGTAGTTGACTGGTTACAGGAAATTACAATCATAGACAGAATGATTATTGCTGATGTTTTTAGGTATAATCCGAAACTCATTTTAGGCAAATTTTATTGAATTTAAATTTTTAGTAGAAAGTATAAAGGAGTATTTATAGCTTGCTTTATGATTTGGTTCTAATTGGACTACGGCGGAAAATATACAACAAAGTCTTTGCCAAAATTTTTATTGAAAAAGTTAGCTACAGAAGGTTCTATTTTTCTATTAAATCTTTACTCTAGGTTCGAATTTGAGTGGAATAAAAAAGCCTCAATGAAAACTGAGGCTTTTTTATTTTGGGTGAACCATATTATTGGCCAAAGACTTATGAAGTTTTTAAAACTTCGTAAGTCTAGCATAGAATGTTGACGTCAATAAAGATACCTTAACGTTTACGTAAAATCTCCAGTGCTTTTTCTAATGTCGCGTCGCGGCCTTTTAGTACATCGCTTATGGTTGTTTTCACCAGTACATTTGGCTGTACACCAACACCTACAAACTTTTTTCCATCTGGATAGGTGTCTTCCTTGCTACATACTCTGGCCCAACCGCCACCAGGTAAATTAAAACTAAGAGGTTGTCCAGTGCTACCACCAGTGGGCTGTCCAATGAGTTCCCCACGCTGCATGCAGTCAAATGCTACCGCAAAATCTTCAGCAGCAGAATAGGTTCTTGCACCGATCAACAACACAACAGGCATTTGATAAAGACGTTTTTGGTCAGGTTCAATTGAGCCGGGATTGTCAAAATACCATTCTTTACCAAATCTTGGATTATAACTGGGAATTCTTGAGGTTGAGGTAGAAGTTCCCTTGCTGGTTAAGGTAGACAATATACGATATCCAATCCAGCTATCGCCGCCTCCGTTATTACGTATGTCAATAACAAGCCCTTTCGTTTTAGCAATTTCCTGATATAGCGAATCAAACTGTTTAACAATGGATTCATCATCAAAGTCGTTCAATTGCAAATACCCATAACCATCTATTGCCTTGAAAATGACTGATTTTTGAACTTTATTATTGGTATAACCACTTCGGTTGACCAATTGAGACCATTGCTTATTTTTTGAATTACGGAGATATAATTTTACGGGTTCTTTTTCGGCGCCATTGAGCAGCCCATATGAATATTTGCGTATCTCAAGGTCTTGTGGGGTAGAGGCACTTTGGTAAGGTTCTATATTGTTTTTTGCATAAGTATGCACATCTATATCATTTATGCTCATAATTTCCAAACCAGGTACAATACCGGCTTTAAGCAAACTGTCATTGTTAACAGCCGTAATCAATACCCGTCCCTCTATCAGCTCTGTACGAATTGGAGGACGTGAATTAAATTGCTTACGTAGTTCGGCAGGG
Source organism: Pedobacter sp. (assembly GCF_039594775.1). Taxonomy (GTDB): domain Bacteria; phylum Bacteroidota; class Bacteroidia; order Sphingobacteriales; family Sphingobacteriaceae; genus Pedobacter. The sequence goes on from NZ_JBCNMT010000008.1 coordinate 197,531, forward strand.
AAAAAAACATTGGTGTGGCCATCATTTAAACTTGCATAAAAACGTTGTAGCACCTTATAATAGTCGGCTGTGCTTGTGGTTGCACGTACTTGGGGTAAAAACGCTAAGTAGGTTTTGTTCCAGTCGGTGGTAAGTTTGTCAAGGTATACGAAATTGTATTTAGCATTCATCCAAAGTGATGAAAGCCCAGCTATCTTTTCATCCTCTGAAAGATCAACCTGATATTTTGAACTGATTGCTTTCCCTTGCCACATACTTGCCCTGAGTTTAAACTGGTCAATTAGTGAAACAACTTGAGGTATTTTTCTAAATTCCGTGAAAACCGAATCCTTTGCAATTAGCGTATACCAGGGTGAATTGATATCGTATAATTGGTTTAATACTTGTGTTGCCTCTGCGTATTGCCGATTACGAACATAAGCAGTTAGAAGGTCAAGGTAAGTGTCGCCCTTACGAAATTTTAAATAGAAATTTCCTTGTGTCGAAGCTTTAAATGCAGGATTGTTGAGATAGTTTAAGGCAGAAGTGAGGATGTTGATACTTTGATCTAGCTGTGATTTACCAGCACCAGGATTCCTCCAAAGTGGACGTGCCTGATTGCGCATAGCCTGAACAGAGTCGGCAATATTATCAGCGCTTAACAACTTTTGTTGCGAAAATGCGCAGACGGAACTAAGCGATACAAAAACAGTTAAAAGAGCAATTTTTATCATATGAAAATGGTTTGGTTTTATCTCAAGACTCCAATACCGTATGAATGTTGCATGGGTCGACAAAAAGGGGAGCAATTTTGATAAAACTTTCAAAATAAAAAAAAATAAAGTTAACTATATAGTTTGCTTCGTTTTTATATATTTGTAGCCCAACCACTGTAAAATGAGTTTAGATTTTATCAAAGACCTTGGCTATAAGGCACTAGACAGTCGCTTTAAACGCATTAGCGATCGCATGGCCCACGACGTGAGAAAACTCTACAAAGAATTTAACATTGATATAGAACCTAATTGGTATCTCGTATTCATGTTGCTGCAAAAAAAAGGAGAGATTTCTATCGTTACCATTGCCGATTCTTTGGGATACGCCCATCCATCGGTAGTTACTATCGTTAAAAAAATGGCTGAAAAGGATTACCTGCACATTAAAAAAGATCAGGTAGACAAGCGAAAGCAGATGATTTCGCTATCGCCAAAAGCCATAGAAATGCTTCCACAATTAGAACAAATTTGGCACAGTTGCGAGAAAGCTATTTTAGAACTATTATCAGGCGATTTGGTTATTCTTCAATACCTGGATCATATAGATGCCGCATTAAAAACTACTTCATTCCATCAACGATTTAGACAAGAATATTTAAACTCAAAAGAATCATGAAAGCACTTTTATTGACCTTTACACTCCTTTGCAACTTAGCAGTTTATGCTGTTGAAACAAAAGTAATGATCAGAGCTAAGGCCAGAGATGCAAAATTTATTGGCAGCTCATTAGGAGGGGCCTATGTCATTGTTAGAAATAAAGCCAATCAGCAAATTTTGGCCGAAGGAAAAACAACTGGAAGCACAGGAAATACCGAGCTGATCATGAAAACGCCTAAAACCCGTGCAATCTCCATTGCTGATGAGAAGACAGCAGGTTTTGTGGCTAAAATAGACATAGAGGAACCAACGTTTGTGAGCATAGAAGTTGTTTCACCTTATAATTTAAAACAAGTACAGGCCACAGTAACTACCGAATTATGGCTAATCCCAGGAAAACATATTCTTGGAGATGGTATTGTTTTAGAAATACCCGGATTTATTATCGATATCCTGAAACCTAGAACCCATCAATACATTTCATTGAAGGACATCAAGGACAAACCCTTTCAATTCCAAGCTAATGTGGTAATGATGTGCGGTTGTGTAATCGACAAAGGAGGTGTATGGAATTCGGAAGATATGGAAGTAAAAGGCATCCTTAAAAAGGACGGAAAATACCTTAAAGAAGTTAAAATGTCATGGATTTCTACAAATTTGTTTGAAGGAAGCGATTTCATTAACACACCCGGAAACTATGAGCTAATTTTGTATGCCTACGATGAGAAGACGGGAAATACAGGTATCGACAAAGTGAATTATGTGGTTTTTGAATAGAAAATAAGCGCATATGAAATGGGAAAATAGCATCAGCCAGATATTAGGTGTTCAATATCCAATGATTCAAGCACCCATGTTTGGAGTAACTACGCCGCAAATGGTTGCCGCTGCAGCTAAGGCCAATGTGTTGGGCTCCTTATCGCTAGGCGATCTACCTGCCGATAAATGTGTGGAAGCAATTCGAGCTACCAAGGCATTAACCAATCAACCTTTTGCGGTTAATATTTTCGTAAATGCCATTCCCCAGCTTTCCGCCGAACTTAGAATCCAATATGCGCATACCAAGCAGTTTGTGGAGAAGCTGGCACAACAATACCATTTAGAAGCGAATATACCCGATATTGACGACATAAAATTCACCGATTATCATGAACAAGTAGAGGCTATTATTGCTGAAGGGTGTAAGCTTGTGAGCTTTACATTTGGGAATTTTGATGCGCAGAGCATTCAAAAATTTAAAGATAATGGTGTTATTTTAATAGGCACTTGCACCTCTGTAAAGGAAGCTGTTTTATTAGAACAATCGGGTATAGACCTCATTTGCGTGCAAGGCATTGAAGCAGGAGGGCACAGAGGTAGTTTTATAGATGCTGATATTCCGCAAATTGGTGGTTTATCGCTTTTATCACAGGTTTATGATCGTGTGAAAACACCACTTATTTATGCGGGAGGTATTTATAATGCTAAAACACTATGGGCCTCAAAAATATTGGGAGCGCAAGCCTTTCAAATAGGTAGTTTATTATTAGGAACTAAAGAAAGTGCTTTGCAAGAATTCGAAAAGCAAAGACTAAGAAATGCAACCGAAGCAGATATTATACTTACCAAAAGTTTCTCTGGACGTTACGCCCGGGGACTTAAAAACGCTTTTATCGATGCGCTGGAACATACCGAATGGGTATTACCTTATCCCTATCAAAATAAACTTACTAGCGAATTAAGAAAGTTGGCCAAAGCCAATAGCAATGCAGATTTTGTGAGCATTTGGGCTGGACAATCTATTAACGAGTATAGCGGAAGTTCAACTACTGAAATTATACAACAACTTATTCAAGAAACCGAAAAATTCCACCATGACTTTTAGCGTACAACCCATTTTAGAAAATGAAAATGTAAAACTTATTCCCTTACAGGAAACCGATTTCGAAGCACTTTACGAAGTTGCATCAGATCCAAAAGTTTGGGAACAGCACCCAAATAAAGACCGTTGGAAAAGGGAGGTGTTCAAAAATTTCTTTGATGGCGCCATGCAAAGTAAGGGAGCCTTTAAAATTGTAGACAAAACAAACGATAAAGTAATTGGCAGCACAAGGTTTTATGATTACGACCCACAAGATGATAGCATTTTAATAGGCTATACCTTTTATGGTACCGCTTGTTGGGGTAAGGGCATTAATCAAGCGGTAAAGAAAATCATGTTAGATTATATCTTTCAATTTGTGTCAAAAGTGAATTTACATGTAGGCGCTACCAATATACGTTCGCAAATTGCAGTGGGGCGCATTGGTGCCGAGAAGATAGCAGAACAAGAAGTGACTTATTTTGGAGAACAACCTAAATTGAATTTCGTCTATCAAATTGACCAAGCCAAATGGAATGAAATTCGAGAAAACTATCTCTAAAATCATCTGCTATCATTGGTAAACCTCATGCCCTATGTTTCTATGTGTTTAAATTTTCTCGTTTAATTAACAAAACCACATAGGCACATAGCAAACTCAGCATTAACAAGTGTGTGGTTCTTTTTTTATAAGCATGAAGGTGCTTAACACTAAACTAACCTATTTAATATTTTAGTGACTTTTTGTTAACATTAACTTAACATTTAGCAATTACCTTTAATCTATGAATTATCCGGTATTTATTTTCCATGAATTAGTGCTCCGTTTTTCGTATGTCAATCGCCAAATTGGTAGATACATTTCTAGCACCATTGAAAATGGCGAGTGTTTGATCAGAACAACGAGCGGTAAAATTAGCATTGCGCAGGACCTGCTGGAGAAACAGTACAAAGACCCAAGCCAAATCTCTTCACAACAATTGCAAGAGCTAGCTTCGGCATTTCAAGCAGAATAATAAGTCAAAGCATGTTTTTTGCCGATAGGTAACATTATTTGTTGCCCATTTTGTGATGTCACTTATTTAAGTTGATAGGCAACCACACTGTTTTGGTTAAAAGTAGGGACGTAAATAATCCTTTCTTTAGCGTTGTGGCCAATATCAGCAGTGTTCATTTTTCCCTGCGTATCCAATAACTTCTCGAAAGTTCCATTGGCATTTACATAGTAAATAATACCAGCCCAGCAAGTAACGATAAAATCGCCATTACCCACGGGCTCTAAACCATCGCCGCCTTTTTCAAAACCTTTGGCAATTACTTTTACCTGTTTTTGGGCATCAATCTGCCAAAGTTCGGTGCTTGCCAAAACATAAAGCATATTATTTAACCACTTTAGCCCGTTGGCACCTTTGGCGTTTTCCATAAATACGGAGTATTCGCCATTATTAATTTTGTAGATTTTATGTGTTCTGGTATCAGAGGCATAAACATTTCCCTGATCATCAACAGTAAGGTCGTTTAAAAAAACAGCACCTTCAATTTCCAGTTTATCTTTGATTTTTCCACTACGAATATCAACGCTAACCACAGCAGTAAGGTCAGCTATATATAAAGTATTGCGATAGAGGGCCAAACCCTTTGGCGCGTTTAATCCCGTAACCCAATGTGCATTTTTCACGGAACCATCTAAATTCAGTATAGCTACACCACCTTTTCCGTCTTTCATGTTGCCAGGGCCATCAATTAAGCTTACAAATAATTCCTTTGTATCTGCTTTATAAAGTACTGATTCAGGTACAGGCAAACTTTCTTTAGCTTCCCAAAGCGGGGCCGATAATTGATGTTGTGCCCAAGCATTGCCGCCTAACATAGTAGCCGCCATTACAGACAAAGAGATAAGTACGTTTTTAGCTTTCATTATTGTAAAGTTATAATAACCTTGCAAAAACAAGAAAGTTTAGGCCCAATTGTTTTAACAAAAGAAAATAATCGGACATAAAAAAAGCCTTCGGGTAAAACCGAAGGCCTTTATAAATAAGGTAATAAATATTGCTTATTTTCCAGCAGCTTTAGCATGGTCAGCTAAGAAAGTAGCCAAACCGCTATCAGTTAACGGATGTTTTAACAAGCCTGTAATTGCCGAAAGAGGAGCCGTAATTACATCAGCGCCAATTTTAGCACAATTAACAATATGTAAAGGACCACGAATAGAAGCTGCTAAGATCTGAGTTTCATAAGCGTAGTTATCAAAAATCAAACGGATATCTTCAATTAAAGTTAAACCATCGGTAGAAATATCATCTAATCTGCCTAAAAATGGAGATACATAAGTAGCACCAGCTTTAGCGGCCAATAATGCTTGGGCAGGAGAGAAGATTAAAGTACAATTGGTTCTGATACCTTTTCCGCTAAAATATTTAATAGCTTTTAAGCCTTCTTTGATCATCGGCACCTTCACCACAATTTTAGGATTTAGGGCCGCTAAAGCTTCGCCCTCCTTAATAATGCCTTCGTAATCTGTAGCAATTACCTCTGCACTTACATTATCGTCAACAATGTCGCAAATTGCTTTATAATGGTTGATAACGTTTTCATCTCCAGTAATGCCTTCTTTGGCCATTAAACTAGGGTTGGTGGTCACGCCATCTAAAACGCCCAAATCTTGTGCTTCTCTAATTTGATCTAGATTGGCGGTGTCGATAAAAAATTTCATGTTTATTTAAATAAAAGGTTTTTAGAACAAAGACCCTGATTATTTATATTCCCCCTTCAGGGGGATAAGGGGTAAAAAAAAGGGCAAGCAACTTTTATCGCATCGCTACAACCTTCTACCCTTGCTTTGTTCCCAACCTGGGGGAGTTCAAAGGGAGCTGATCGTAAAAGACTTGCCCGGCACAAAGGTAGTAAAAGCATACGTTTTACAAAATATAAAATCATTTAATTTTTTAATGTTTTTTAAGTTGTTAAAGGTCAATATGTTGCGTATTGTATGATTTTGTCTAGTTTTTATGAAATATTGCTTTAAAGCATTTAAACATCACATTTACTTGTGTATTGCTTTGATAAAATTTTAATTGGTAACGTTTTCTTTTATTATATTGATAATTTGAAAGCTTATTTTTATCTATAATATAGTTTTTTGATAATTTTTTTATCAAATATATAATTTGTTTTATTTTTTTCTTATCTTAGTGTTCACTACACACTAACTACAACCAACTAATAAATGGAAAATTTAAATGAACAACAGGGTTTGTACCGTGACAGTTTTGAGCATGACGCTTGCGGTATAGGTTTTGTTGCCCACGTGAAAGGGAGAAAATCACATCAGAACATTTCAGATGCGCTTACCATTTTGGAGAATTTGGATCACCGAGGCGCATGTGGTGCTGAACCTAATACCGGAGATGGTGCCGGTATCATGATACAGGTTCCCCACGAATTCCTATTTGACGAATGTTTACGTACCGGATTTAGTTTGCCCCAATATGGTGACTACGGCGTAGGCATGCTCTTTATGCCCAAAGAAATTAGGGCCAGAGAAGAGTGTCGAGAAATTATTTACCGCACCGCAGAAAAGCTGGGCTTTGAAGTGCTTGGATTTAGAAAAGTACAGGTAGATACAACAGACATTGGCCAAATGGCTCTTTCTGTAGAACCTGAAATTGAGCAAGTCTATGTATCTCGTCCTTACAATGTGCCTGCCGGTGCCGATTTTGAACGTAAGTTATTTGTGCTTAAAACTTACATCACCAAAACCATTTACAATTCTGTAAAAGACAGTAAGCAGGATTTTTACGTAGCGTCTTTTTCGTCGCGAACCATTGTGTACAAAGGACAGCTTACCTCTTTACAGGTGCGCACTTATTTTGCCGAGCTTAGTGATAAGCGTATGGTGTCAGCGTTTGGTTTGGTGCATTCTCGTTTTGCAACCAATACATTCCCGTCTTGGCGTTTGGCGCAACCATTTAGGCATATTGCCCATAATGGTGAAATCAATACGTTGCAAGGCAATTTGAACTGGTTTAGGTCAAGTGTGAAATCATTTGCATCACCATACTTTACTCCGGAGGAGTTGAATATGATTTTGCCGGTGATTGACGAAACTCAGTCAGATTCGGGATGTTTAGATAATGTAGTAGAATTATTGTTGCATGCAGGCCGTTCGTTGCCGCATGTGTTAATGATGTTAATACCAGAAGCGTGGGACGGAAACAAGGATATGGATCCGATCAAAAGCGCTTTCTATCAATTCCATGCTTCATTAATGGAGCCTTGGGATGGTCCGGCAGCTATTGCCTTTACCGACGGTAGCCTAATTGGAGCTACTTTAGATAGAAATGGTTTACGTCCATCACGTTACGTGTTGACCAGTGACGATCGAGTAATTATGGCATCTGAATCGGGAGCGGTTGAGATTGACCAAAGTACAGTGATTGAAAAAGGTAGACTTACCCCAGGCAAAATGTTTGTAGTTGACATGGAGCAGGGACGTATCATTAGTGATGATGAAATCAAACAGCAAGTTTGTGGCCGTCGCCCTTATGCAGACTGGATTAACCAATATCAAATCAAATTGGAAGAACTCCCAGAACCAAGGGTAATGTTCACCAATCTGTCAGAAGAATCGATTTTTAATTACCAACAGGTATTTGGATATACAAGGGAAGATATTGATTTATTGCTTAAGCCTATGGCAATAGATGGTAAGGAGGCGATTGGTTCAATGGGTACAGATACGCCATTAGCAGTGCTTTCTAAACAACCTCAGCACTTGTCTTCTTATTTTAAACAGTTGTTTGCGCAAGTGACCAATCCGCCAATTGACCCTATCCGTGAGCGAGTAGTGATGAGCTTGGCTGGATTTATGGGGAATAATGGAAACCTATTGGAAGAAAACCAAATGCAATGTCATTGCGTTGGGATCAAACATCCTATATTAACCAATCCCGAGTTGGAAAAACTAAGAAGTATTGATACAGGCCTATTCCAATCTAAAACCCTACAAATGTATTTTAGGGCCGATGGAAAAGCTGGATCACTGCAAAAAGCCTTAGATCGTTTATGCCGTTACGCAGTGGATGCTGTAGAAGACGGCTTTCAGGTGATCATTTTGAGCGATAGAGCGTTAGATTCAACCCACGCAGCCATCCCTTCATTATTGGCAGTTTCGGCAGTGCATCATCACCTGATCAGAAAAGGTTATAGAGGAGCTGTAGGCATTGTGGTAGAAGCGGGCGATGTTTGGGAAGTACATCATTTTGCCACCTTAATTGGTTTTGGAGCTACAGCGGTAAACCCTTATCTAGCTTTGGAAACGATCAATACTTTCCAAAAAGAAAGCGGCTTAACACAAGATCAATTAAACTATAACTATATCAAATCCGTAAAAGATGGATTGTTAAAGATTTTCTCGAAAATGGGAATTTCAACCTTGCAATCATATCACGGAGCGCAGATTTTCGAAATTCTGGGAATTAACCAACAAGTAGTAAACACACACTTTACAGGAGCAGTTTCTCGTATTGGAGGGTTAGGTTTAGATGAAATTGCCCAAGAAGCCTTGATCAAGCATAACCGTATTTTCGGAAAACACACCCAAACAGAACATATCCTAACGGCGGGTGGTACCTATAAATGGAGAAGACGTGGCGAAAAACACCTGTTCAATCCAGAAACCATCCACCTCTTGCAAAATGCAACCCGTAGGAATGATTTTGTAACGTTCAAGAAATATTCGAAACTTGTTAACGAACAAACCACACAAGCCTATACCATTAGAGGGCTATTCGATTTCAACTACTCACGTCCATCCATTAGTATTGATGAAGTAGAACCGATCGAAAATATCTTTAAAAGATTTGCTACAGGCGCAATGTCTTTCGGGTCAATTTCGCACGAGGCGCACTCTACTTTGGCAATTGCCATGAACAGGATTGGCGGTAAAAGTAACACTGGTGAAGGAGGCGAAGACGAAATCCGTTACCAAACCATGGCCAACGGCGATTCAATGCGATCGGCCATCAAACAAATTGCTTCGGCACGTTTTGGCGTAACCAGTTACTATCTAACCAATGCCGATGAGTTGCAGATCAAAATGGCGCAGGGAGCAAAACCAGGAGAAGGGGGGCAGTTACCAGGTCACAAAGTGGATGATTGGATTGCAAAAGTTCGTCACTCCACCCCAGGCGTAGGTCTGATCTCGCCACCTCCACACCACGATATCTATTCGATCGAAGATTTGGCGCAGTTGATCTACGATTTGAAGAATGCGAACAGGGCCGCCAGAATTAACGTGAAGTTAGTGTCTAAGGCGGGCGTAGGAACCATTGCAGCAGGGGTAGCCAAAGCACATGCCGATGTGATCTTGGTTTCTGGTTACGATGGAGGTACAGGAGCTTCGCCGTTAACCTCTATCCAACATGCGGGGCTTCCTTGGGAGCTTGGCTTGGCCGAAGCGCACCAAACTTTGGTGAAAAATCGCTTAAGAAGTAGGGTAGTGCTACAAACCGATGGACAGTTAAAAACAGGTAGGGATATTGTGATTGCAACCTTGTTGGGCGCAGAAGAGTGGGGTGTTGCTACCGCTGCCCTGGTAACCTCGGGCTGTATCATGATGCGTAAATGTCACTTGAATACTTGTCCAGTAGGTGTAGCTACGCAAGATCCTAACTTAAGAAAGCTGTTTACAGGCGAGGCCGATCATGTAGTGAATTTATTCTATTTCCTAGCACAGGAAGTACGTGAATTGATGGCAGAGCTTGGTTTCAGAACCGTAAATGAAATGGTTGGACAATCTGATCTGTTAAAACCAAGAGAAGTAGCCGATGCGGATTGGAAATTGAAATATGTAGACCTATCACCAATTTTATATAAAGAACCTGCAAATGGTCAACCCCTATACAATACCGAAAGTCAAGATCATGGTTTAGATAAAGTATTGGACCATCAGTTGATTGCAGCAGCACAGCCAGCTATTTTAAATAACGAACCCGTGTTTGCCAGCTTTGATGTGAAAAATACCGATCGATCTATAGGTACCATGCTATCTAATGAGATTTCAAAAGTACATAAGAGTGCAGGTTTGGCACCAGACACCGTTAACTTCAAATGCTTCGGTTCTGCCGGACAAAGTTTCGGTGCCTTCGCTACCAAAGGCTTAACCCTTACTTTAGAAGGTGAAGGTAACGACTACGTAGGTAAAGGTTTGTCGGGAGCAAAATTAGTAGTTTATCCATTTGCCAACATCAACTATGTGCCGGAGCAAAATATCATCATCGGCAACGTAGCGCTCTACGGAGCAACTTCAGGTGAGCTTTATGTTCGTGGTAAAGCAGGTGAGCGTTTTGCCGTGCGTAACTCGGGAGCTACTGCAGTAGTAGAAGGTATAGGCGATCACGGTTGTGAGTACATGACAGGTGGTGAAATATTGGTTTTGGGCGATACCGGAAGCAATTTTGCAGCAGGAATGAGTGGTGGTATGGCTTGGATTTACGACACCAGCAAAACCTTCGCCAACAAATGCAACCCAGAAATGGTAGATCTTGATCCACTACAACCAGAGGACGAAACAAGAATACTTACACTGTTGAAAAACCATGCAAGGCTAACCAGCAGTAAAGTAGCCGAGTTCATATTAAGCGACTGGGAAAATCAATCGCAACACTTTGTGAAAGTTTTCCCTAAAGAATACAAAGCAGTTTTATTACAACGTACACAAGTAAAAATTAACTAAGATGGGAAAAGTGACAGGATTTTTTGAATACGAAAGGGTTTCGCCTTCAAAACAAACGCCGCAAGAACGTTTAAAGCACTATGATGAGTTTGTTTCATTGCTGCCATCTGACGAGTTGAATAAGCAATCAGGACGTTGTATGGATTGCGGCGTGCCATTTTGCCAATCGGGTTGTCCGTTAGGAAATGTTATTCCTGAATTTAACGATGCCGTTTATCAAGGCAAATGGCTGCAAGCTGCTGAAATTTTATTAAGCACCAATAACTTCCCGGAGTTTACAGGTAGAATTTGTCCCGCACCATGTGAAAGTGCTTGCGTGTTGGGCATCAACAAATCGCCGGTATCTATTGAGGAAATTGAGAAGCATATCATTGAAATTGCTTTTGAAAAAGGCTATATCAAAGCCAGCGAGCCCTTAATTAGAACAGGTAAAAGAGTAGCTGTGGTAGGTTCTGGTCCTGCTGGGTTGGCCGCTGCCGCTCAGTTGAACAAAGCAGGTCACGAAGTAGTTGTTTTTGAACGTGATGATGTAGCGGGAGGATTGTTGCGCTATGGTATTCCTGACTTTAAGCTACAAAAGGATGTGGTAGAAAGAAGGATTAAGCTGATGGAAGAAGAAGGCATTACATTCCAATATAATGCTAACGTGGGTGAAAATGTGGAGATAAGCACCTTATTACGCGAATATCAGGCCATTGTTTTAGCTGGTGGTTCTACCATTCCTCGTGATTTGAAATTGCCAGGAAGAGAAGCAAAAGGAGTTCATTTTGCAATGGATTTCCTAAAACAGCAAAACAAGCGTGTAGGTGGTCGTAAAATCGAAGTAGAGGAAATTACTGCTACAGGCAAAAACGTAATCGTAATTGGTGGTGGCGATACAGGCTCAGATTGTATCGGAACCTCTAACCGTCATGGAGCAAAATCAGTAACCCAATTCGAGATCATGCCAATGCCTCCACAATTGCGTACAGAACATATGCCTTGGCCAAGCTATCCAATGCTATTGAAAATCACTACTTCACATGAAGAGGGTGCACAAAGAGCTTGGTCTGTAAACACTAAAGAGTTTATTAAAGACGAACAAGGAAACTTAAAAGCCCTGAAAGTAGTTGATGTAGAATGGGATATTGATTTAGCTACCGGCAGACCTCTTGGATTTAAAGAAGTTGCAGGTACCGAAAAAGAATATCCTTGTGAATTAGTGCTGTTGGCAATGGGTTTCTTGCATCCTCAAAAAGAAGGCTTAATTGAAAAATTAGGCGTTGAACTGGATGAAAGAGGCAATGTTAAAGCGATAGAAGGAAACTATCAGACCAATATCCCTAAGATTTTTGCCGCTGGAGATATGCGCAGAGGGCAGTCATTAGTAGTTTGGGCCATTTCCGAAGGGCGTGAAACCGCTCGTAAAGTAGATGAATACCTCATGGGCTATAGTAAACTGCCATCAAAAGATGCCGTAGCTTACGCATAAGAATTTGCTTTTATACTTTTACACCCTAAGTGTCCATGATTTCATGGGCACTTTTTTTGTTTATCGCTTCCGCGTCGGTTGAGGTGCAACTATTTATTTCGCAGAGATATATACTGTCCTGTAGATTGTTTTCCTGATCGCTTTCTCGCTCTTTAAGGGGGAGATGTCCAAAGGATAGAGAGGTGGGAACTTTCTCCTCGTGCCTCATTGAAATGATGACAGGGTTTATTGTTTGTTGGCCGCGAAGCGCGATGGTTCTTGCATACACTATCGTTTTTGCGTCATCTCGATTAGAAGCGCAGCGTAACAGAGAGATCTTTGAACTTTGTTGTACTTAAAAATATTGGATGGTCGCTAGATTTCTCCGCTACGGTCGAAATGACGGCGGGTGTAATGTAGTGCTTATTGGTTATAAAGGATGTAATTTCCTTGTGAAAAGGTAATATATAACACGAGAAGCGCTGTTGCACGAATCGTGTCATGCCACCTCGATTGGCAATCGTAATGCCTGACAATAGATTGATTGTTAGATTTCTCCTCGTGCCTAGTCGAAATGACGGTAGGGTTATAGCCCCATACAGTCACGAAGTGGTGTAATTATTCTAGGAAATTATATTAATAAACAAACAACCCTGAAAGGGTGATATGAGGTGATGGGTGTTCAGTCGTTTCGAGCTTACTGAAATGACGGCTATCAATATACTACCCAGGAATATGATGCTTCAATAGGAACGATGCCAGCTCCAAATCCTCTGGAAAAGTAATTTTGATGTTGTTTCTACTGCCTTCAACCAAATTAATGGGAAAGCCAGCGGCCTCAACAACCGAAGCATCATCGGTGAATTTTTTAGAAAAACGTTGCTGGTAAGCAGTGCGCAGCTGTTCCAAATCGAAAGTTTGTGGCGTTTGGATCAGTACCAGTTTATCGCGATTAATGATTTTGCTCACATTGTTTTGGAGTTTTCTTACCGAATCGCTGGGTTTAACACAAGGTATGGCATTTCCAATCTCCAGCGCTTCCTTAAACGTTTGGGTAATTAAACTGTGGCTTACCACAGGTCTTACGGCATCATGCACTGCTACCACGCCATCTTCTTTAATAGACATTAGGCCATTCCTTACCGAGTGGAAACGTTCTTTTCCTCCTTCTACCAAAGTATGTGGAATATCGAAATGATACTTTAAGCACAAATCCTTCCAATATTGATGGTCGGTTTTGTTAAGCACTAAAATGATCTCAGGTTGGATCTCTGAAAGGTGAAAAGCCTGTAATGTATGCATCATTACAGGCTTATGATTAAGCAATAAAAACTGTTTGGCTATTGCAGATTGCATTCTTTTGCCTGAACCACCAGCTACTATTATTGCGTAGAATTTCATTTTGTTAGTATTTAGATATTAGTATTTAGTAGTTAAAACAACTATTATACTAACTAGTTTTTGTCGGTTTTTAGTATGTAAATGTCTATCTAAACACTAAAAACTAACTACTAATATCTATATAATCAACATTGCATCACCATAGCTATAGAAACGATATTTTTCCTTTACAGCTACTTCATATGCATTCATTACATTTTCATAACCACCAAAAGCACTTACCATCATCAATAAAGTAGATTCAGAAGTGTGGAAATTGGTGATCATTGAATTGGCAATACTAAAATCATAAGGAGGGAAGATGAACTTGCTAGTCCAATCATTCGCAGCTTTCAAAGTCTTGTTAGCAGAAACTGCAGATTCGATAGCACGCATTGAAGTGGTACCAACGGCACAAATTCTTCTTTTGTCCTCAATACCTTTGTTTACAATGTCAGCATCTTTTTGCTCGATAATGAATTGCTCGGAATCCATTTTGTGCTTGGTTAAGTCCTCAACCTCAACTTGACGGAAAGTACCCAAACCAACGTGTAACGTTACCTCAGCAAACTCAATACCTTTAAGTTCAAGGCGTTTCATTAGTTCTCTGCTAAAGTGTAAACCAGCGGTAGGAGCAGCAACAGCACCTTCGTGTTTAGCAAAAATCGTTTGGTAACGCTCTTTGTCCATTTCGGTAGCTTTACGCTTGATGTATTTAGGTAGAGGAGTTTCTCCCAAAATTTCAACGTTTCTTCTGAATTCCTCATCAGTACCATCAAATAGGAAGCGAATAGTACGGCCGCGTGAAGTGGTATTGTCCACAACCTCAGCAACCAATAAATCATCATCTCCAAAATAAAGCTTGTTTCCTACACGGATTTTACGTGCTGGATCAACCAAAACATCCCACAAACGTAACTCTTTGTTTAGTTCACGTAAAAGGAATACTTCTATGGTAGCACCGGTTTTTTCCTTGTTGCCATATAAACGGGCAGGAAAAACCTTGGTGTTGTTAAGGATCATTACATCTTTATCGTCAAAATAATTTAAAACATCTTTGAAGATTTTATGCTCAATCTTACCGGTATCTTTATGTAGTACCATTAAACGTGCTTCATCTCTTTCTTCGGCAGGATCAGAAGCCAGAAGTGAGTCGGGTAGATTGAACTTGAATTGAGATAATTTCATGTGTAATTTATATTGTTTTTTATCTGCCAGATGGAATTTGCCTGTAAAACTTCGATCTATTGTGAATAGAAGAAGCGTATTTTAGGCTATTTCATGCTTTCGATACAGTAAATTAGGGCGCAAATTTACTAAATTATATTCTGTATTTGCAATTAAATATCAGTAGATAAGCCAGTCATTTGTCAGATGTTTTTAACAAGCCATTGCTATAAATAGTTTGCAATACTTTTTGTATTTGCCTTTTTACTTTTAAGCTGTAATAGGTGTAACCTTTTTGATTACATTTGGTCTAACGATTATGGTGCTAGTTTTTAGACTTATTGGCGAGAGTTTTAGGTTTGCCTGGGACGCTCTTAGACAGAACAAATTGCGGACTTCGCTTTCCCTTTTGGGGATAACCATTGGTATTTTTATCATTATCGCCGTTTTTACGGGCGTAGATACCATGCGCAATAAAATACAGGCAAGTGTAGACAAGCTTGGCTCTAATACATTGTTTGTGCAAAAATGGCCTTGGATTTTTGGCGATAACTATCCTTGGTGGAAGTATGTAAACCGCCCGCAACCTTCTTATAGGGACTATTTGTCACTAAAAGAAAGAATGGAAAGCGCTCAAGGCGTTTGTTTCGAAATCTCAGCCAGTAGCAGAACCATAAAATATAGAAGTAATTCGGTAGAAGGGGCAACGTTAAATGCCGCTACACAGGAGTATGATAGAACTTGGAACTTGGAATTTCAGGCCGGTCGTTACTTCACCGAGAATGAAGGTAGGTCGGGTAGCCCTGTTTGTATTATGGGTGCAGAAATAGCAGAAGGACTTTTTGGAAGTGATGACCCTATAGGTAAACAAATTAAGCTAATGGGCAGACGTGTTACTGTAGTGGGAGTTTTCAAAAAAGAAGGGGAAGATATGATGGGCATGTCGCAGGATAAAAACGTGCTGATACCTATGAATTTTGCTAAAGGTATTTTTGATATTAACAACGAGAGATATAATCCGCAAATTACCGTTAGAGGGAAGGAAAGCATTAGCTTAGAGGAAGTAGAGAGCGAATTGAAGGGGCAAATGCGAGCAGTGAGGAGGATAAGTCCTGGGCAAGAAGATGATTTTTCGTTGAACAAAACTACCATGCTTTCCAATCAGTTGGATCTAATGTTTTCAGCTATTAATATAGGTGGTTGGGTTATTGGTGGCTTTTCTATTCTCGTAGGAGGCTTTGGTATTGCTAACATCATGTTCGTTTCTGTAAAAGAGCGTACCAATATTATCGGTATACAAAAATCTTTGGGGGCCAAAAATTACTTTATCCTTTTACAGTTCATATTCGAATCGGTGGTGCTTTGCCTAATGGGTGGGTTGTGCGGTTTGGCACTCGTCTACATTCTTACGGTCGTCGTCACGAACTTGGCAGATTTAGAGGTCATCCTTTATATGAGCAATGTTATGCTGGGGATTGGCGTTTCTGTAATCATTGGAATCATCTCTGGTTTTTGGCCAGCTTATTCGGCATCAAGATTAGATCCAGTAGAGGCCATTAGAAGTTAAAGATTGGTAAATTTCATCAAAAGAAAAATAAGCGGACGGCAAACATCTCGTCCTTTAGTTTCAAGATGAAGTTAATGTTCCAATAAACACTAAGTGTCTAAGTTCGATATGTCGGTCGTCACCCTGAATTTATTTCAGGGTCTTTTTTGTGTTAAAAAGATGCTGAAATAAATTCAGCATGACGTTGCGCTTAGGCTGGTTGTAACCATGGTAATATTTTCAAAAAAATATTGGAATGAGGTTACATGTTATTTTCTTAATGTAAATCAGTTTTTTGCGAATTAGGTTTTTAGACACTTCTTTCTCTGCGTTAAAAGGGATAGCAGTGTAAAGCCCAGAATGTAGCGCAGCGTAATGAGGACTTGAAACAAATAGCCCGACTTTCGGAAGAGAAGGGTAGTACTATTGCTTTTCAAACAAAAAGAGCCTTGGCATTAACCAAGACTCTTCTGTTATTTTATAAAAAAATGCAACTAGCTCAGTTTTCCCAGCGCTTCTTTAATTCTTCTTAAAGCTTCTACCAAACTCTCGTCTGAAGCTGCGTAAGACAAACGAATATAATTGTCATTACCAAAACTATCGCCGCCTACGGTAGCCACATGGCCAACGTTTAATAGGTAAAGCGCTAAATCGCTTGAATTTTTGATTACATTGCCATCTGCATCTTTTTTACCAAAGAATGAGCTGATTTCTGGGAAGAAATAGAAAGCGCCTTCTGGCAGATTAGTTTTAACTCCCGGAATGTCCTTCAACAAATCGTACACCAATTGGCGACGACGAGCGAAAGCTTTCTTCATTTCGTTTACCGTATCTAAACCTTGTTCATAAGCTACAATACCAGCACGTTGTGCAATTGAGCAAGTGCCCGAAGTGGTTTGGCCTTGTAATTTGTCGTTTGCAGCGGCAATTTCCTTGTTAGCAGCAATGTAGCCTAAACGCCATCCAGTCATGGCAAAAGCTTTAGAAAAGCCGTTTACAATAATTACACGGTCTTTGAGGCTTGGAAATTGTGCAATCGATTCATGTTTGTCAACAAAGTTGATGTGCTCATAAATCTCATCGGAAAGGATGTAGACATTTGGGTGTTTTTCGAATACCTTTGCTAGCGCAGCAAGTTCGTCTTTGCTGTATACAGTGCCCGTAGGGTTGTTTGGCGAAGAGAACATGAACAACTTACTTTTTGGAGTAATGGCCGCTTCTAACTGTTCAGGGGTAATTTTGAAATCGCTTTCAATCGAAGTATTGATGAAAACAGACTTCCCTTCGGCAAGGGTTACCATTTCAGAATAAGAAACCCAATATGGCGTAGGGATGATTACCTCGTCACCAGGGTTAATTAGTGTTAAGATAACGTTTGATAAAGATTGCTTGGCACCGGTAGAAACTACAATTTGAGAAATGTCGTAATCAAGATTGTTCTCGGTTTTAAGCTTGTTGACAATGGCTTGGCGCAAATCTGGATATCCCGGTACTGGAGAGTAACGAGTATAATTTTCGTCCAATGCTTTTTTTGCAGCTTCTTTAACGTGTTCTGGCGTGTTAAAATCTGGTTCGCCTACACTTAAACTGATTACATTTACGCCTTTTGCAGCTAACTCGCGACCTAGTTTGGTCATTTTTAGCGTAGCGGATTCTGAAAGGTTATTTATTCTGTCTGATAAAATACTCATGATGCTTTTGTGAGATAACAAATATAGAAACCTTATTTATAATGCCCTAATAAAAGATGTATTTTAATGGTAATAGTTTGATCTTTTTAAGGTTTTGTTAAAAATTTGGCAATAGCGGTTCCTGCCAATGATTTTAGAGTTTTATTTGTATAATTAAAAATATGCTTTTGCTTTCCTGTTGATGAAAGAAACAATATTTTGTGTGTAAACATAAAACTTTTTAAGCGTAATTTTGGCAAATAAAAACAAGCCAGCTTTGATCACGAATAAAAGAGCCATATTAATATCGCTTTGCGCCAGTATTTTGTTAATGCTAGCCAAGTTTATCGCTTATTTCATTACCAATTCCAATGCTATTTTAACCGATGCTGCTGAAAGTATCGTAAATGTGTTGGCTAGTGGTTTTGCGTTTTATAGCATTTACCTGGCCACTCTGCCCAAAGATGAAAATCATCCTTATGGACATGGAAAGGTAGAGTTCTTTTCTGTTTTTGTAGAAGGGATACTTATATGCATTGCGGGAGTGGTGATCCTGATTAAATCGGTATATAGCTTGTTTTATGGCAATGAGGTAAGTGATTTGTACAATGGTGCGTTGATTATCGCTGGAACTGGCTTGATCAACCTTGTCATAGGACTTTTTTTAATCAAAACCGGAAAAGCAAACAAATCATTAACCCTGGAAGCTGATGGGAAGCATTTGCTTACTGATGCTTTAAGTAGTGCGGGTTTGGTGGTGGGTATTGTCATTATTCAGCTTACCCAAATTTTATGGCTAGATAGCGTAATTTCCGTTCTTTTGGGAATTTACATTGTATTTAGCGGCTATAAACTTACCCGAAGATCAGTAGGAGGCTTGATGGATGAAAGCAACTTAGAACTGGTTGAAGAAGTGGTGGAAATACTACAGAAAAACAGGCAGCCGAGCTGGATTGATATCCATAATCTAAGGGCACAGCAATACGGTGCAGATCTGCATATCGATTGCCACGTAACCTTGCCATATTATTTTGATTTGAATACTGTTCATCAGGAAATATCGGCCATAGACAAGCTTATTAACCAATCTGTGAATCATCAAACCGAGTTGTTTATTCATGCCGATCCATGTTTGCCTGCCTGCTGTCATTATTGCAAAATGGAAAATTGCCCGGTTAGAGCCGAAGCTTTTAGGGGTGAAATTAAGTGGGATATGGAGAATGTTACCAAAAATCAAAAGCACTTTCAATAAATGAGTTATTTCAATATTAGAGTTTACGGTTTGCTGATTAACCAAGACCAAGAGGTTTTATTGAGTGATGAGTTTGAAGTTGGACGGTATTTTACCAAATTTCCAGGTGGCGGATTGGAACTGGGTGAAGGGCTGATCGATGGTTTAAAACGCGAGTTTATAGAAGAATGTGAAGCGGAGGTAGAAATTATCAGCCATTTTTATACTACTGATTTTTACGAAAAATCTTCTTTTAACGAAAGCCAGGTTATTAGTGTTTACTACTTGGTTAAGGCAGTTGATCCATTGCAATTAAATTTTAAAACTCAAGCGTTTGATTTTGATGAAGGAGTGAATCAATCTTTCAGATGGAGAAAAATTAACGAACTTACTGAAGATGATGTCACTTTTAGGACCGATAAAACCGTAGTGAAATTATTGAAAGCACTTGCATATGAGGAATAATATTTTCTATTACCTGGCGCCCGTATTTAGGGTGACACTGTTTATTTTTCTGTGTTTTGTTTGCATTCTTCCTTTTGCGCTGGTTGTGCAGTTAAATTTTCTTCCTCCGGCACCAAATCAATTACTTGCTGATATTTCGGCACAGGCCAGTTTAGTTATTGTGGTGGTCAGCGCATGCCTCATGATATTTAGGATTTTACCTTATTTGGATTTTTATGCGGTATTTGTAAGAAGGGAAGGAGCATTAGGAGGTTTTTTAAAAGGTTCGGCAATTGGTTTAGTGTTCATGGCACTTTGTGCCTCGTTGCTTTATTTTAATGGTAACGTAAGCTTTAGTTTAAAGAATATAGCTGTTTCTGCAGTGCTGTTATACTTTGTTTACTTTCTGCTAATTGCCGTTTTTGAGGAAATCTTGTTTAGGGCTTATCCATTATTTGCTTTCGCGGAGCGATATCCTGTATGGTTTACTATCTTTTTTAACGGGATATTATTTGCATTGGCACACTTCGGGAATCCAAATTTCACAGCTCTAGGTCTATTCAACATTACCTTGGCCGGAATGCTTTTTTGTATCTATACCCTGCAGAAGAAAAATATATCATGGGCAATAGGTATTCATTTTGGATGGAATTTCACTCAGGGAATACTCCTTGGTTATAATGTAAGTGGTAACGAAATGCCAGGAGCGGTAAAAGCTACTCCCGTGGGTTCTACCTATCTATCTGGTGGTGCATTTGGCATTGAAGGTTCTATTTTCTGCACCGTTCTTTTGATTGTTTGGATAGCTTGGCTTATTTATCGCAAAGGTTTTGGGGAGGTAGAAATATATGACCCACAGGTAAAACATCATCTTCATGAGGCCGAATAATTAAGCTAAAGCTGGTTGATTATTTATTTTTTTGTCAATAAGTGTATAATTTGATGGATTTTACATTTAAGCTTCGTATAATTGGTTAACACACTAAGTTTAGCTCCATGTCCCTTATACGAGATTTTATTGAGAAAATAACTGCTAGAGAAAGCGATCCTATAAATCAGGCTCGTACTCAGATGTTATTCTATCTGTTACTGGCCTATTTCTTTTTTGGTTTATCATTAGTAGTGGCTTATGGTTACACAGGCCAAATTCCCCAATTGATTAGAGCGATAGTCATCTCTGTTTTGGCAGTGATATTTTTATATGTGCATTATACCTTTAACGTTTGGAGAATATTATCGCATACGGTTTTGGTTTTAATTACGGTGTTGGGGGTGTGGGCAAATATCCTGATCTATGTGCAAGGCATTAACGCAGCTACGCTACAGTACATTTGGTTGGCATGTGCCTTTGGATTTTATATGCATGGATCAAAGTTGGGATGGGTATATGCGGTGGTTAATATTTCACCGGTTCTTGTTGATGCTGCTTTTTTCAGTAAAGACTATTTTTTCTTGGGTGGTGGTCCTCAGGTAGTTGCCAGGCCTATATACATTTATGTGTTGATCTATGATTTTTTTGCGATTGCTTTTCTGCATTACTTCTTTTTCAAGGTGTTTAACAAGAATATAGCCACTTTAACGGAAACAAAAAACCAACTTAATAGCACTAACGAGAAACTGAGCAAGACCATTGAGGATATCAAGGAGCTTTCTAATGTGAGGATGAGGTTTTTATCGACAATGTCGCATGAGTTAAGGACACCGCTAAATGGAGTAATAGGATTGACTAATGTATTATTGCATCAAGAACCCCGTAAAGACCAAGAGGAAACCCTTTCTGTACTTAGATTTTCTGCCGAGAATTTATTGGCCTTGGTGAATGATATTTTAGACTTTAACAAGCTTGACTCTGATGTGGTTGAGTTAGAGAACATACCTTTTAATTTGTTTGATTTGGTAGAGAATATCTATGCGACAACAAAACTAAAAGCATCGGAAAAACAGCTTGATTTTACATTTGAGATAACAGAGCCATTGCGCTCCCTAACCTTAATTGGCGATCCTACGCGTATTACACAAGTATTATTGAACCTGCTGAATAATGCTGTTAAATTTACAGAGAAGGGGAGTGTGAAGCTTGTTTGCCATGAATTGGGGTTTGCGGATGAAAATGTTAAAATAAGATTTGTGGTAGAAGATACGGGTATTGGTATAGAGAAAAGTAAACAAGGTGGTATTTTCGATGAGTTTGTACAGGCATCGGCAAGTACAACCCGAAATTATGGAGGCACCGGATTAGGTTTGCCTATTGTAAAGAGGGTATTAGAATTGTATCAATCGACTATTCAAATTGATAGTAGTATTGGGAAAGGGGCTAAGTTCAGTTTTGATATTGTGTTCCCCTATAAAAAGAACATTGCTGATGATGTGGAAGTTAAGGCCATTGCCGAGTCCAGAACGTCGGATTTGTCAAAATTGAAGATTTTGGTGGTGGAAGATAATGCGGTAAACGTGATGGTGATTAACAAAACGCTCAACAGGATGGAGATTAGTCCAGACGTGGCTGAAAATGGAAGAATGGCGCTCGAAATGATTGCCGTTAACCATTACGACCTTATCCTGATGGATTTATATATGCCTGAATTGGATGGTTACGAAACCACTAAAATGATCAGGAGTTTGCCGGACCACAGCAAAGCCCATGTTCCTATCATTGCGCTTACCGCTACGGTAAATAGTCAGGTGTTGGATGATGTTTTAGCGGTTGGAATGAATGGTTATTTATCTAAGCCTTTCCACCCAGATGACTTATTTGAAGAGTTGCGCAAGCACGTTAATTGATTTTTAAGAACAGGTATAGTAGTGCCGCTAAACTTGAACCTATCACTGGACCAATAATGGGGATCCAAGCGTAGCTCCAATTACTGTCGCCCTTTCCTTTCATTGGGATAATGCTGTGTGCAATTCGAGGTCCTAAATCTCTTGCAGGATTGATGGCATAACCTGTCGTTCCACCCAAACCCAGGCCAATTACCCAAACTAAAAAGGCTACGGGCAATGCGCCAACCGAGCCAAGGCCAATAGGGGTTTTTTCACTCCCCATTTCCCCTCCGGTAATATAGAAAATCACAAAAATAAGTACGAAGGTGCCTACAATTTCAGAGAATAAGTTAGAGGCTTTGTTGGGAATAGCCGGTCCTGTGGCAAAAGGAGCTGCTTTTAAACTTTTGTCTTCAGTGGCATCAAAATGGTCTTTGTAAAAAAGCCATACCAACAGCGAGCCTGTAATGGCACCACCTACTTGTGCAAGCATATAATATGGAACTTTTGCCCATTCAAAAGCATTGGTAATGGCTAAGGCCAGTGTTACGGCAGGGTTAAGATGTGCGCCACTATGTGGACCAGCAACTACTACGGCTACAAATACGGCCAAGGCCCAAGCGGTGGTAATTACAATCCAGCCGCTGTTGTTACCTTTGGTATCTTTAAGGACTACATTGGCTACCACGCCATTTCCCAATAAGATCATGATGGCTGTGCCTATAAATTCTGCAACGTATATGTTCATAAGGAATGATTAATTGTATGAACTGGTTATTTGGTTTAATTATTAAAGCTGTATCAGCCAAAAAAAGTCAAATGCAAATTACTATTCTGTATTTGCAATGGCCGCTCTTACTGCCTTTTTCCAACCGCTGACGCGTTTGCTATGGTCAATGTTGGAGTTGGCAATAAAGGTTTTGTTTACTTGCCATTGTGATTTGATTTCTTCGATATTTTTCCAAAAGCCTGTGGCTAAGCCTGCCAAATAAGCGGCACCAATAGCTGTTACTTCGGTAACTTCTGGCCTTACTACTTTGCAATTCAGTAAATCAGCCTGAAATTGCATGAGCAGATTGTTCGTAGTAGCACCTCCGTCAACCCTCAATTCCGAAATAGGAGTGCCGGCATCTGCTTGCATGGCATTTAAAACATCCATGGTTTGGTAGGCAATGCTTTCTAGAGCGGCCCTAGCTATGTGCGATTTGTTAGTGCCTCTGGTAATACCGGTAATAGTGCCCCTGGCATCTTGGTTCCAGTAGGGGGCGCCTAATCCAGCAAATGCTGGAACAATATAAACGCCTTGTGTATCTTCAACTTTTTTGGCAAGTTGTTCTACATCTGCTGATTTTTCGATCAAGCCCAATTCATCCCTCAACCATTGTACAATTGCGCCAGCAATGAAAATACTGCCTTCAAGGGCATAGTTTACCTCGCCGTTAATTTGCCATGCAATAGTGGTCAATAGGTTGTTGGTAGAAGTTTTTGGCGTTTTACCAATGTTCATGAGCATAAAGCAGCCTGTGCCGTAAGTGTTTTTTACCATTCCTGGCTGTGTACACATTTGTCCAAATAAGGCCGATTGTTGATCACCGGCAATACCTGCAATTGGAATTTGCGCCGCCAAAATGTTTCCTGCTGTGGTTCCGTAAACTTCGCTTGATGATTTTACTTCGGGCAGCATAGAGCTGGGAATGCTGAATAACTCAAGCAAATCCTTGTCCCATGTTAACGAGTGGATGTTGTATAGCATGGTACGTGAGGCATTGCTCACATCCGTCACGTGAACTTTTCCAGCGGTTAAGTTCCAAATGAGCCAGCTATCAACAGTACCAAAGGCTAATTCCCCTTTGTCAGCTTTTTCTCTAGCGCCTTCAATATTCTCTAAAATCCATTTTACTTTGGTGGCCGAAAAATATGAATCGATAATCAATCCGGTTTTCTCCTGTATTTTTTGGGATAATCCTTGCTTCTTTATTGAATTGCAATATTCGGAGGTCCTTCTATCTTGCCAAACAATGGCATTGTGAATTGGTTTGCCTGTGGTTTTATCCCAAACTACCGTAGTTTCACGCTGGTTGGTGATTCCAATGGCCTTAATATCGGCAGCGGTTAAATTAGCTTTGGCAATGACCTCGGTAGCTACAGATAGTTGGGTAGACCAAATTTCACTGGGATTGTGTTCTACCCATCCAGCTTGAGGGTATATTTGGGTAAATTCCTTTTGAGCTATGGCAATTATTTCGCCGCTGTGGTTAAAAACAATGGCGCGTGAACTCGTTGTCCCTTGATCTAGAGATAAAATGTAATTGCTCATAGCTTATATTTTGGCTTCGAAAAATTATTCCGTTAGAACGGGATTTTGCTTTTTATTTTTTACTTGGTAAGTGTATCCTTCTGCTAATTTAACAAAAGATTTTACTTGTTCATCTTCCCATTGTTTATCAGCGCCAATCTCATTGGCCATAATTGCAGCAACGGTTGTGCTCATTTCAATAGCTGCCTTAGCGTCAATGATAAGTACCCTTAAGCGTCTGCTCAGCATATCTTCTACTGTTTCCGCCATTTCGTTTTTAACACTCCAAACTACTTCTGCAAAAGTATAAGGGAAATTGGGGTGCAGCTTTTGAGCTAGTTCTGGCCTTTGTTCAATAAGCGCTTCTATATTCGCCCTGTCGGTACCGTAAATGTTTAAATAATTGTTGTCGGTACTTTCATTGCAGCCATGGATCGCCAATTGACTTGTTTGACAAGCTTTTTGCGGTAAGCCAGCTTCTTTAATGGCCAGGTTAACCGTTTCTTCGGCCATGCGGCGGTAGGTGGTCCATTTACCACCAGTGATGGTGATTAAACCTTTTGCCGAAACCATTAGCTTATGGTCTCTACTGATTTCTTTGGTGCTGTTGGTATTACCATCAGTAGGGGCAGCTAGCGGTCTTAATCCAGAGAAAACACTTAGGATGTCGCTTTCTGTAGGTTTTGTTTTGAAATAACTGGCCGCTGTATTTAAAATAAAATCTGTTTCTTCTTTTAATGCCCTAGGCTCCAAACTGTGTTCGTCCAAAGGCGTGTCGGTAGTTCCTACCAATAAGTGGTTATGCCACTGTACCGCAAAAAGCACCCTGCCATCAGATGTTTTAGGGATCATTAATGCGGAATCGCTATTTAAGAACTCTTTTTTCAGCACAATGTGTACCCCCTGGCTTGGTCTTACGGTCTTTTTAGCCTCCGCATTGCTCATCTGTAAAATCTCATCTACAAAAACTCCTGTGGCATTGATAACTACTTTGCCATATAAATGAAAGGTTTCGTTTGTAATGGCGTCGGTGGCGGTTATGCCGGTAATTTTTTCACCATTTTTAAGGAGACTGTTCACCTTCATATAATTCACCAAGATAGCGCCATTTTCTTTAGCCGTTTGCGCAATATTGATTGCCAGTCTGGCATCATCAAAGCGGCCGTCGAAATAGCGTATAGAGCCTTTTAAGCCCTGTTCTTTAATGCCTGGCATCAAGTGTAAGGTTTCTTTTTTAGAAAAAAACTTAGAGGTGCCAAAACTGAAACGTCCCGCTAACCAATCGTATAGTTTCAAACCGATAAGATATTTGGCTACTGAAAACCAATCGTAACATGGGATAAGAAATTCTTCCTTATGCACTAAATGAGCTGCATTTTTTTGCATCAGGCCCCTTTCTTTCAGGGCGTGCTTTACCAAGGCAATATCTCCTTGTGCAAGATACCTAACCCCGCCATGAACTAATTTAGTGCTTCTGCTTGATGTTCCTTTTGCAAAGTCGGCTTGTTCAACCAATAAGGTTTTTAATCCCCTGCTGGCGGCATCTAATGCGGTTCCCAAACCTGTTGCACCTCCACCTATAATAATAATATCCCATTCAGATTTGTCGACCAAGTGATGTTTGTGTATTCTTTGCATAGTTAAATTGTAATAAAACGAAACAATAAGCAATTATAAGTAATCAAAATCGAAATAATAGAAACTTTGGTGAAAATATTTTTCTACAATAAATATGGTAAGGGTATTTATATTAATTATTAACTTGCGATTAAATGTAAACGCTATGAGCATGACGCTGGCCGAAAGGCACCAATTTATACTTAATCGTATCCAGCAAGACCAATATATAAATGTTGTAGAACTTTGCAAAGAGTTGAAGGTTTCTTCGGTAACCATCCGTAAAGATCTGAAATTGCTGGAAGATAAAAACCTGCTTTTCAGAACACATGGTGGTGCTACCCTAAATAATCCTTATACGGTCGACCGTCCGGTGAATGAGAAGGAGAAGATGCAGTCGAACGAGAAAAATAAAATAGGTATTGCAGCAACGAAGTTGTTGAAAGAAAATGATTCTATTGTAGTTGCTTCTGGCACTACCTTATTATATTTTGCCAAGAATATTCCCGCAGGTCTTAACATCACGGTGGTGACTTCTTCGTTAAACATATCGATAGAGTTTTTGCGTAACCCTGAAGTTGAGGTCATCCAGTTGGGTGGTTTGTTGAGGAAGAGTTCTTCGTCTGTAATGGGAGTATATGCAGAGCAGGTTTTGCAGGATTTTTACTTCAGTACTCTGTTTTTAGGGGTAGATGGTATTGATTTAGAACATGGCTTTACAACAACTAATGCTATGGAGGCGCATTTGAATAGGCAAATGATTAAGGTTTCGCAAAAAGTGGTGGTATTGGCCGACTCGACCAAATTTGGGAAGAGAGGGTTTGGTAAAATATGTGGTTTTGAAGATGTAGACCATATCATTACCGATAGGGGTATCTCTCAGCAAATGATCAATCATTTAGAAGGTTTAGGCATTACCGTTACCATGGTGTAGCCATTTAAGTGTCTTTGATATAAGAGCGCGATATTTTATTGCGCTTTTTTATTGTGTTTTCGTGTTGTTTCTTGTTTTATTTCTTTTTGCGCTTTGTGTGTTTTTAAAAGGCCTTATAGGTTGTCCATTTGCTCTTTTTGAGCTTGTTCAGAATAATTTTTTTTATTTTTTTGAAAAATCGTAATTTATCTTTAGTTTCAATTTGTTTTTATTTATTGTTTATTGTTATATATTTGAATAATAGTAATACAAATTGTAATTGCGAATTGTTTCAGATAGGTTAATGCTTAGTTAATATATAATTAACAAAAGCGACCTAGTTTTGCGACAATCGGGAAAAATTATAATTGAAACTAGTAAATAACCCGATATAAATTAATTATGAACAAAACAGTTACTCAAAAGGCTCGCATGTGCCCACATGCCGCGGAATGCGAAAGCAAACTGCAGTCACAGCTTTCTGTAATCGGTATTTTGAAGAAGCAGTCATTTAGAAGCGTAAGTAGCGTTACATTTCTATTTGTTTTGCTTTTCCAGATTTTACTGATGCATAATGCAGTGGCACAAACAACATCTCAGAACATTACGGTAAAAGGAAAGGTTTTGGATGCTGATGATAATTCTCCTATTCCTAGTGTTAGTTTGGTCAATGCCATTACGAAAAAAGTATTGGGACAAACAAATGAACAGGGAGAGTTTAGTATTTCAGTGGCAAAAGGCACAATTGTTAATTTTAGTATGATAGGCTATAATACTAATGCTAATACTTTTTCTTTGCCAGTTAATAATGCTGTTGTTAGATTGAAATCGTCTGCATCAACGTTGGATGCTGTGGTGGTGACGGCTTTAGGTATAAAAAGGGAAGAGCGGGCCTTAGGTTTTGCGACGACCACCGTTAGTGGGGAACAGCTTACAGATGCAATCGCTGGTAACTGGACGGATGCGTTATCTGGTAAAGTCGCTGGTTTAAATTTGGTACGCTCAAATAGTGGTCCTACAGGTTCCAATAAAATAATTTTACGTGGAGAAAATAACCTTACGGGCGATAACGAAGCACTTATAGTAGTGGATGGGGTGGTTGTGAATTCAGGTAGTGGTAAGCGTACGGCTGTTAGTGGAGAATCTACATATGCTACAGGAGCTGATAACTTACCTGCCGATTACGGTAGTGGTATCAATGATATTAATCCTGAGGATATAGAAAGTGTAACTGTTTTAAAGGGGCCTGGAGCAGCTGCTTTATACGGGCAAAGAGGTGCCAATGGTGCTATTATTATTACCACAAAATCTGGTACGGCTAATAAAAGAGGTTTAGGGGTGACTATTAACTCTAATACATCATTCGAAAGTATAAACCGTTGGCCAGATCTACAATTTGAATATGGACAAGGTTTGGATGGTGCATTATATTACTCTTATGGGACTACAGCTGATGGCGCTAGTACTAGTGGTACTTCATCTGCTTATGGTCCGAGATTTGAAGGACAAATGTTTTATCAATGGGATCCAGTAAGACAAGATAGAGGGCTGGAAAGAACACCATGGGTTCCTTATACCAATAAGTTGAACGAATATTTTGAGGTTGGTTCTACTTACAATAACTCTATTAGTTTAGATGGAGGTACAGAAAAAACTACTGCTCGTTTTTCGTTTACAGACGTTAGAAACAAATGGATTATGCCAAATACTGGTTATAACAGAAATTCATTGTCTTTATCTGTAAACTCTAAGGTTAACGACAAGTTGACCATCAATTCTAAAATACTTTATAATAAAAAATGGAGTGATAATTTGCCTAGTGCTGGTTATGGTAACCAATCTATTATGTATTGGTATATTTTCTGGCAACCAAATGCAGATTTGGATTGGTTGAAAAATTATTGGAAAAATGGCCAACAAGGAAGAGCCATTTCATATCCTTTTAGTTCTTTCCCAGAGAACCCTTACGCAATTGCAAATGAATTCATCAATAGATCTGATAGAGATGGTGTAACTGGAAACGTTCAGGCTAGTTACAACTTTACCAAAGAATTAAATTTAATGGTAAGAACAGCTGTGGATCTTTCTTATGAGCAAAGAGCACAGGAACGTCCTTTTGATGCGGGTACCAGATTACCTAAAGGTTCATATCGTGTGCAGAATATCTTCTCGCAAGAAATTACAAGTGATTTCCTTTTGAGATATAATAAGAAAATCAATAAGGATTTTAATGTTACTGCAAGTGTTGGAGGAAGTACATTACAAAATAAATACAACAAAGATGAGGTTAGGATTGACTCTCTAGTATATCCAGGAGTTTATAGTTTGTCTAATAATTTGGGGCCGCTGGTTACCATGCCTTACAAAGCAAGCTATAAGATCAATAGTTTGTACGGTTTGTTTTCTGGGTCATATAAGGATTACTTATACATAGATGTTACAGCTAGAAATGACTGGTCAAGTATTCTGGCTAGCCCTCAACGTACAAACGAAGTAGGCTTTTTCTATCCTTCGGTGAGTTTGAGTTTTATTCCAAGTTCATTATTTAAACTACCTAAATCTATAGATTTTGCAAAATTAAGAGCTTCATGGTCTGAAGTAGGTAGTGGGGCACTTAATCCGTATCTAACCGCATTTAACTATACTACAGCTGGTAGTTTATATAATGGCGGATTGGCCAATCCGGGTACTTTGGCAAATCCAAACTTGAAGCCACTTTCTACAAGAACACTCGAGATTGGCGCTGAGGTAAGAATGTTAAAAAGTAGATTGAATTTTGATTTAGCGGTTTACAGAGGTGTTACAGATGATCAAATTTTAGATAGGATTGTGGATAGGTCTACGGGGTATTCTAGAATGGTGATTAATGCGGGTAGTGTAGAGAATAAAGGTTTGGAGTTGTCGATTAATGCTAATCCAATAGTTTCTAAAAACGGCTTAAACTGGAAAGTTTTCTATACATTCTCAGCTAATAGAAATAAGATTAGAGAGCTAGCAGATAGTTCTGTAGTGTTAAGAACAGGACCTGTTGGTGGTGGTCAAATTGTAGCCAACATAGGCGGAAGCATGGGAGATTTGTATGGCCGTGGTTATGTGAATGCACCTGATGGACAAATTGTTTTTGATGGTACAACTGGTTTTGCTTTAATTACCCAAGATGTTAAGTATTTAGGTAATACCATTCCTAAATGGAAGATGAGTATTGGGAATGAATTTAGATACAAACGCTTTAGGTTGAATGTTTTGTTTGATGCGCAGTATGGTGCTGTAGCCCATTCATTACTAAACTATAAAATGGTTGAACAAGGTAAGCTAAAAAGTACTTTACCTGGTAGGTACAGTGGGATTGTAGGTAATGGTGTAGTAAGAAACGCCGACGGTACCTATAGAAAAAATGATGTAGCGACTTATGATATAGACGAATACTATCGCTCTGTTATGGGGCAGGATAATGCTGAAGGAAGTACATTTAGTACTGACTTTATCAAATTTAGGGAAGCAAGATTAGATTACACCTTTGATGCTAAACTAACTAAGCGTCTTGGCCTGCAGAAAGCAACCCTAGGTGTGTTCGGGCGTAACTTGTTTATTTGGTCGCCATGGCCAATGTTCGATCCGGAGTTTGGTACTTTAAGTGGAACCGATATTGTTCAAGGATTTGAAACTGGACAGTTCCCATCAACAAGAACTTTCGGGGTAAATCTAGTAGTTGGATTCTAATTCTATATGATCATAGATATGAAAATGAAATTGAAAACGTTAATTGTGCTTTTAGTAGGAGTAGGTATGTTAGCCCCTTCTTGCACAAAGGATTTTGCTGAAATTAATACAAATCCGAATAATACTCCAAATGCTCTGCCTCAACAATTGCTTGCTCCGGCATTAGTAAATACCATTAGTAACAATATGATAAGAAACCGTAACTTCAATAATGAATTGATGCAGGTTACGGTAGATGTTAATGATGCCGAAGGTAAAGTGTTCAGGTATGATTTTAGAGATAGCTGGTCTGATTATAGTTGGAATGGACTATATAGCCAGTTGACAAACTTTAAAGATTTATACCTCACGGCTGCTGACCCAGTGAATGATAACGCAACCTATAGAGGTATCTCATTGGTATGTCAAGCTTGGATATACTCTATCTTGACAGATACTTATGGTGATATCCCCTTCTCAGAGTCAAACAAGTCTAGAGACGAGAAGATTTATGAACCTAAGTTCGATGCTCAAATAGATGTATATAAAGGTTTGTTCGCAATGTTAGAAGAAGCCAATAATCAATTTAAGATTAATAAGGGAATTGTGGCCTCAAGCGATCCAATCTATGCTGGTAATATCACAAGATGGAGAAGATTTTGTAACTCGTTATACTTGCGTTTGTTATTGCGTGTTTCTGGTAAAAATGAAGTAGCAACTGATGTGATTGCGAAAATTCAACAAATAGTCTCTAATTCTTCAGACTATCCAATTTTTACAAGTAATGATGATAATGCAGTGTTGAAATGGACTGGTATAGCTCCTTACTCTTCACCATTTATTACGGCCGTTCGTGATCAGGACTTTCGTGTGCCTGCTATTGGTAGTTTCTTTATTGATAGGCTTAGGGATTGGGAAGATCCACGTCTTAACATCCCTGTTTATGGTAAAAATGGTTCCAATAGACTTGGTATAGCGCCTGCTTCAGGACAATTTATAGGTGTGGAAAGTGGATATTTACCAGGAACTGGTGCAGTAAGGAATGCTTACTTCTATTCTATGTCGCAAACAGTATCGGTGAACTCGGTGACCTATCCAGCCCAGTCGCTTCAAACTGAGCCTTTAACCGGTATGATTATGAATTATGCTGAGCTGCAATTTATATTGGCGGAGGCAGCTTTAAAAGGTTGGGTAACAAGTGCTACGGCAGATACTTATTATAAAAACGGTGTAAGGGGGGGAATTACACAATGGCTGCCGAATTGGCCTAATGGTACTGCAGTAACCACTGTTCCTACTTCTACAGAGGTTACAAATGCGTTAAATGCTTATTTAACATTTACTGGAATGGAATGGGATACAAGTTTGTCAATGAATGATTTGATGGAAAGACTTCATATCCAGAAATACTATGCAATGTTTCTAGTTGATTATCAGCAGTGGTTTGAGTATAGACGTACAGGTCATCCAATATTGCATAAAGGCGCTGGCTTAAGAAACAATGGTGTGATGCCAGCACGTATGAAATATCCAATTTATGTTCAATCAACTAATCCAACGAATTATAAAAAGGCAATAGCCAACCAAGGTGCAGATTTAATCTCTACAAACGTTTGGTGGCAAAAACCTTAATCTTAAAAAAGTAATTAATTAGATATGAAAAAGTTATCCAATTTAGTTTCGAGTTTGTCGTTGGTTTTAATGGCAATCATCATCGTTTCTTGTGATAAGAAGAATTATCAGGGTGGAGAGCCTAGTCCAATTATTAATATTGAACTATTAAGGGATTTGTATAAAGGTTCTGATTTAACCCTGACTCCTGATGCCATTTACAATGCCCAGCATGTTGGTGGAGTAGTAATTTCAGATTACTCCGGCCATAATATTCCATCAAATCTGCTGATTATCCAAAGTTCTAGGGGGTATAGAGGTTTAAGGGGGATTGCAGTAGATATAGGCGCTACCGAAGCTGCTAAATATGTTCCGGGCGATTCGGTACATGTCAATATTCAGAACGGGGTATTGAAAAGAGTTAATGGGATTTTACAGATCACTGGAGTGTCCGCAGAAAAGATTTCTAAGGTTGCCGCCAATAGAAATATCATTATGACTTCAGCATCGGCTGTAGCTGTAAAAAATACACCAGATGCCTATGAAAGTAGGTTGGTTACTGTTTATGGCTGTAACTTTGATCCAAATATTGGTGTAGAGACTTTAGAGGGTGTTAAGGATTTAAATGACGGAAGTGGTGATATGCAGTTGAATGTAGCATCAACAGCCGATTTTAAAGGTGAATTTTTGCCATATTCTGCAAACGTTACTGGTGTTTTACTGGGTTCAACAACGGGGAAAATGCAAATCTATCCTAGAAAAAAGGCTGACTTTGTAGCTACAAGTATCATAGTAGATCCAAATGTGCCATTGGGACCATCTCCGGCCATTATTACCGCTTTAATGTGTGATCCTTCCGGTACAGATACAAATCATGAGTATATTCAATTCTTGGCAACACAGGATTTAGATTTTAGAAGAAATCCATTTTGTGTAATTACTACTAATAATGCTGGTGCTTCAAATCCAAATAACGAAGCTCCACCTAGAGGATGGGCAACAGGAGCATTACGTACCTATAAATTTAATATTACCAGGGGAACGGTGGCCAAAGGAACTTTCTTTTACGTAGGAGGCTTTAAGAAAATAAATGGTTCAAGTTCAACTGATATTGCAGGTACCTCTAATTGGGCAGCAAGTAAGCTGTATGGTTCAGACAAAGGAGATGATGATATAGGCGATATAACCACTAATCTTTTAGCAAATAGCGGTAATGCTGCAGGTGTTGCAATCTTTAAAGGCACTAATGTGGATATTAACACGGTTCCTATTGATGTGGTTATCTATGCAGGTAATGGCACTATTTTTACTGCAGGACCTCCGGCGGTTGGTTATGCTATTGTAGATAATGATAGGTACAAGAGAAATAATGGTGCCACTTTCCAGCCTTTCTTAAATCAAGGTAACAATACAGGTAGGTACTTTACTACAATTACTCAAGGTTCACTTAACGTTTTAGGTGGTGTGTTCAACGTTACTCAAAATAAGTGGACAACAGCTAGGGTGAGCAACTCCTTAATCGCATTAACTAATAGTTCCCAAGTGGGTGAAATAGAGACTGGTGCAAAGGTTACTAAACTAGCTTATTAGATTTCGTTTAGCATTTAATCAAATGGAGCCTTTAATAGAATAATATTAAAGGCTCTTATTTTAAAATCGTTAATTGTTATGAAAAAAATTATACTTGCTGTTTTGATGATGTCTAGTGTAGGCTATGCAAAGTCTCAAATAGTTATTTCTGGTTATATGGCCAATCCATCTGGATCAGATAAGAACCAAGAATATGTTCAATTATTGGCCACCGAAGATATAGATTTTACACAAAGGAATTTTGCGCTAGTGGTTTGTAAAAACGGGACTACTATTGCACCGAATCCCGGAGAGCCAGCACCGCAGGGTTGGGCTACAGGTGGAGACCGTACCTATAAATTTAACTTGATAAGCGGTAACGTTAAAAAGGGAGAATACTTTTATGTGGGTGGTAAGAAAACCATCAATGGCGTTAAATCAACAAATATCTCTTCCGCAAAATGGATAGCAAGCAAGAATTACTCGGATGAAGCTGGAGATGGTTTTGGTAATGCAAGCGGTGGTTTGCTTCCGAATTCTGGTAGGGCTGTGGGGATTGCTGTTTTTGCAACAAGGGATGTTACGGCTACTACAGCTCCCATTGATGTAATTTTCTTTCAAAGCGCGGGCGGTGGCAACTTGTGGGAAGGAAACCAAGGCTATCTCATTTGCGATAACGACTTGTATAATTCTAAGTTAAGTCCTTATTTCAGAGGCTCAGGTAAAAATAAGGCCACCTTTAATAATGCAGAAGAAAGTGATACTGCACCATATTTTACAAAATTGGGAGGTCTTTACGATGTAACTGCTAAAAAATGGCTTACTTCTAGAAAGAACAACTGGGTTACTTTAAAAGAGGATAGTTCTTTAGAGGATATAGAGCAAGGAGCTACTCAAATAAAATAATTGCTACTTCAATAAATAACACTTAACATAAATGAACCGTAGAATTTTTTTGGAGCGATTTGGATTGCTGGCCACTGGAATGGTGGTGAGTTTAAAGTCTAGCGCTTTTAATAACCTTAAACATAGTGGCAGTATCAGTGGTGCCGTTACCGATGGAAAGAAGCCTATTGCCGATGTCGTATTATCGGATGGATTTGCCGTGGTAAAAACAGATGCTAATGGACGTTACACTATCCAGCTCAATGAGAAATCAGAGTTTTTATTTTTAAGTACACCGTCAGGTTATGATTTTAAAACTGATTCAGGTAGTGTCAATAGGCAGTACGAAAATTTGGGCGCCCGTAATGAAATTGATTTTAAACTTACGAAGCTTGGTCAGAACGATGATAAGCACCATTTTATCATTTGGGCCGATCCACAAGTTAAAAATAAAAAAGATGTCGCTCAAATGATGGAAACATCTGTTCCGGATGTTAAGCGTTTGCTGAAAGATATAGGTTCAAAGGAATTGGTTCATGGCATTGGCGTAGGTGATTTAGTTTGGGACAATCTTCCGCTTTTTGATGACTATAATAAGGCAGTGGAACAAATGGGTATTCCGTTCTTCCAATGTTTAGGTAATCATGATATGGATTATCGTCAGGGGGGTGACGAAACTTCCGATAGAACCTTTAAAAAATATTATGGCCCAACTTATTACTCTTTCAATAGAGGCAGGGCACATTACATCGTGTTAGATGATGTAAGGTATTTAGGAGAAGAAAGAAAATATGATGGCTATATTACCGAAGAACAGTTAGCTTGGATGGAAAAAGATCTTCAGCATGTGCCTAAAGATAATCTGGTAATTATCAACACTCATATTC
The DNA here is from genome assembly GCF_039594775.1 of Pedobacter sp. GTDB lineage: Bacteria > Bacteroidota > Bacteroidia > Sphingobacteriales > Sphingobacteriaceae > Pedobacter. Next base: position 233,583 of record NZ_JBCNMT010000008.1, read on the forward strand.
CAATCCATAACAGCGTAAAGAATAACGAAGCATTTTATAAAATTCTTAAAGGCTTTAGTAATGTGCATGTGATGTCTGGTCATACTCATTACAATCGCAACGTTATTCGTGATGGTGTATTTGAACATAATCATGGTGCCGTTTGCGGAGCATGGTGGACAGGCCCGATATGTAGCGATGGCTCACCTAGAGGTTATGGAGTATATGAAGTGACCGGAAAGCAATTGAAATGGTACTATAAAGGAACCGGTTTGGATAGAAAATACCAAGTGAGTATTGATATTGAGCCATTGACGGGCAACAATCGTATTATTGCAAATGTATGGAACTATGATCCAGAATGGAAAGTGGAATGCTTTTTAGATGGTGTGTTAACCCCTATGGAAATGATGAAAGGCTTTGATCCCGAGGCTGTAAGGTTGTACTTGGGTGATAAGTTACCTGTAAGCAGACCTTTTGCTGAACCAACAAGAACCGAACATCTCTTTATGGCGCATTGCAGCACGTCGGTGAAAGCTGTTAAAATTGTAGCTACAGACCGTTTTGGTGAACAGTTTACCGCAGAAAAAAAGTTATCTTAAACCTCAAAATAAAAGACTTATTCCGATGAATAAAATAGTTTTTCCTTTAGGAGTTTTACTTGTGGCCTTTAGCGCCTGCTCCGCACAAAAAGCAACAAATGCAAAGAAAATGGATTTCCCTAGTTTTAGTGCTGAGGCTCATCGCGGAGGCAGGGGCCTAGTGCCAGAAAATACAATATTGGCCATGAAAGATGCCATGAGCTATCCGGCGGTAACTACACTGGAAATGGATACCCACATTACGAAAGATGGAAAAGTGGTAGTAACTCATGATGATTATTTAAGTCCTGGGTTTATGCTCACTCCTGATGGAAAAGAAATTCCGGCTTCGGATGCAAAAAAGTATAATGTTTTCCAGATGGATTATGGGCAGTTAAAAACTTTTGATATAGGGACTAAATTTCATAAGGATTTTCCTCAACAAAAAAAGGTGAAAACCTATATTCCTCTTTTGGCAGATTTGATCGATAGCGTTCAGCACGAAATCAAAGCTAAAGGTAAAAAACAATACTTCTATAACATAGAAACGAAATGCAGTGCCAAGGGCGATGGTGTAACCAATCCAGAACCGGCTGTTTTTGTAAAGCTGTTAATGGAGGTGATCAAATCGAAAAAGGTTGAGCAATATGTGGTAATTCAATCTTTTGATAAGCGAACCATCCAAATTCTTAACAAAGAATATCCTCATATCAAAACCTCTTATTTGGTAGCTAATAAGAAAAACTATGCAGAAAATATAGCAGATTTAGGCTTCAAACCTTTTATCATAAGTCCTAATTCAAAAATGGTTGATGCAGAATTTGTTAAAAGTGCGCATGCTGATGGGGTAAAAGTAATTCCTTGGACCGTTAACTCTGCCGAAGAAATAACTGCGTTAAGGTCGTTAGGCATAGATGGCGTAATTACAGATTATACTAATTTATTATAACCTCTAAATCAACGCTCTCCACTAACCAAATTAACAACTAACAAACAAACATGGGATTTAGAATATTTCCAAAACCAGCGGCACATAAACCATTATTGCCAGACCATACCGTAAAGTTGATATACGGCAAGGAAAGAATCAAGGTTTTTATTGGTATTTTCATAGGTTATGCGGCTTATTATTTCGTTCGTAAAAACTTTTCCTTTGCTATTCCGGATCTCCAATTAGAAGAAAATGGAGGATTCAGCAAACAGGAACTTGGGTTTGCGTTTTCTGCGTTGTCAATAGCTTATGGTTTTAGCAAATTTTTAATGGGCAATATTTCTGATAGGAGCGATGCTAGATATTTTCTGTCTATCGGATTGGTGTTATCTGCTTTTACAATGATTTTTATGGGGCTCGTACCTTTTGCAACATCGTCCATAGCACTGATGTTTGCGCTACTGTTTATCAATGGGTGGGT
>NZ_JBCNMT010000009.1:0-187761 GCF_039594775.1 Pedobacter sp.
GGCTTTTGAACCATTAAGAACTTAAGAGACATTAAGTTTTATTGATAGCCACATGATTTAATTCCTTAGTTATTTAATGTTTTTAACCACCTTAGACATCTAAGAGCATTTTAGTTTTTTATTACCCCCGCTAATTTTTTTAACCACCTTATACATTTGAGAATATTTTGGCTTTTGAACCACTGAGGAATTAAAGGGCATTGGCTTTTCCTTATAGTTTCATGTCTTATTTTTTTTAATTCCTTAATGTTTATTGCCTCATCGAATATCTGAAAAATAAAAAAGCCAGAAGTGAATGCTTCTGGCTTTTATCAAGTCTATATCATTTCTATCCCTTTAAGATATGATGTCCCATTTTGTCTCTTTTGGTCATCAAATAAGATTCATTATGTTTATTGCTTTCAATCTCAATTGGGATATTTTCTACAATCTCTAGCCCATAGCCTATTAAACCAGCTCTTTTGGTTGGATTATTAGACATCAGCTTCATTTTGGTAATGCCTTGGGCCCTCAAAATTTGCGCACCCACGCCATAATCACGCTCATCACCTTTAAAGCCCAATTGGATATTAGCTTCTACCGTATCCAACCCTGCATCTTGAAGGTTATAAGCATGAAGTTTGTTTACCAAACCAATGCCTCTTCCTTCCTGGTTCATATATACAATAAGTCCTTTACCTTCTTGTTCAATCATTTCCATGGCCTTATGCAATTGCGGCCCACAGTCGCAACGACATGAACCAAAAATATCGCCAGTTACACATGAGCTATGAATACGGGTTAACACCGGTTCGTCTTCTTTCCACTCACCTTTTGAAATAGCCATATGGGTAGCACCATTACTTAACTGTGTATAGGCGGTCATTTTAAAATCGCCCCACTGTGTTGGCAGGTTTACAGTTACTTCTTCTTTGATCAAGCTTTCAGCAGCCAAGCGATAACTGATCAAGTCCTTAATGGAAATGATTTTCAGATCATGCTGCTTAGCGGTAATCATCAAATCTGGCAAACGAGCCATGGTACCATCTTCATTCATGATTTCGACCAATACACCTGCAGGTTCAAAACCTGCTAAACGAGCAATGTCAATGGTTGCTTCAGTATGTCCAGTTCTACGCAACACCCCTTCTTTTCTAGCTCTCAAAGGGAATATATGTCCCGGTCTGCCTAAATCTTCAGGCTTTGTAGCGGGATCAATCAAAGCTTGCACTGTTTTAGCCCTATCGTGTGCAGAGATACCCGTAGTACAACCATGTCCAATCAAATCAACCGAAACGGTAAATGGGGTTTGGTGCAAAACGGTATTATTCTGTACCATCAGGTTTAACTCCAATTTATCGCAAAGTTCCTCAATGAGCGGAGCGCAAATCAATCCACGTCCATATTTAGACATGAAATTAATCACTTCTGGGGTTACGTTTCTCGCTGCGGTTACAAAGTCACCTTCGTTCTCACGATCTTCATCATCAACTACTATGATAATTTTGCCTGCCCTAATATCGGCCAGTGCTTCTTCTATGGTATTTAATTTAATCTCCATTTTGGTAAATAACAAAATGAATGGGATTTCCCCATTTTCTAATTTGTACAAAGGTACAACCTTTAAAAGCAATTATTGTAGGTAATTATCATTATGAAGTAAGAAATGACTGCTCATGAACGATGCTTACCACCACCATGTACAATCTTCAAATGCTTCTTTTAGCCCAAGTCCTTTTTTTTCTTTTTAAATAGTCCCAGTACCAACTGTTTGTAATAATCAATATCAAACAATGCTGAATCGACCGTTGCTTTGTAGGTCAAAAACACCCCTATTGGCGTAAGGATAATGACAGCCATCCACATTCCAAATATTGGATCTAGCGAACCTTCTTTAGCAGATTTTTCGGCAACGGTAGAAATAATGTGATAGAACAGGAAGAAAATCACCGCAATTACTACCGGTAAGCCTAAACCTCCTTTACGGATAATAGCTCCCAATGGCGCACCAATAAAGAACAGCAGCAAACAGGAAACAGCTAAGGTATATTTACGCTGGTATTCAATCTGTGCTCTTTGGATTTCTTTTGTTCTAAACTCGTATTCGGGTAATTGCCCGCCAATTGTTTGCCTTAATGCATCCACTTGGTCATAAGCGTTTTGTACGGCTTGCGATTGTTGATTTTTTGGAATAACGTTCAACACGCTACCTTTGATAACCGTAGGCTGTGTTTTTACTTTGGTATACCCCTTTACGTAGCTACTTTGTTTAAAATAGTATTGCGCACTTTTTTGTAATGCTTTATTAACACTATCCAAGCCTTTGCTCAGGGAATCTTTACGGTGCAACAATTCCTTACGGTTTAGCATAGGGGCATTGTTTTTAAAGTTCTCCTCTTGCGTGCGAGTCATATCTTTAAAGCTACTGAAATCAAACTTCACTTCTGTTTGCTTAAAGCGCATACGGGTAAGTGTTTGTCGGGGATTATAGGAGCCATTGTTAGAGGCTGCCTCTTGATAGCGAACGCCATTGACCAAATTTAGCACCATATAATTACCATCGGATGTTTTGGACATTTTTCCCTTTTCGGCCATGATGATCTGAGGAACGCCATTGCTACTGCTATGGTCGTAAATCATGATTCCATAAAGCGAATCGATGGCCCCTTCTCCCTTACGTTCTACACGCATAGAATAATTTGGAATACTATTGTTAAATACTCCCGGCTTAATCAAAAAAGAAAGTTTTTTATTACGTACATCCCAAAGGAGAGAACCATATTTAAGATTTGCCTTGGGAAGCATGTAGTCTGAAAAGAAAAACGACGCAACTGCAAGCCCCACAATGAGCACCAAAAGGGGCTGCATTGCTTTTCGGAGGGAAACACCAGCCGATTTTATCGCTACCAGCTCGTAGTTTTCACCTAGGTTACCGAAAGTCATGATGGATGAAAGCAAAATAGCCAAAGGCAAGGCCATGGCCACGTTTGACGCCGAGGCATACATCATTAGCTCAGCAATGACGTACCATTCAAAACCCTTGCCAATTAAATCGTCGACGTACTTAAACAAAAAGAACATCAACAGGATAAACATCACAATAAAAAATGTGACGGCAAAAGGCCTAATAAATGCCTTGATCAGCAGTAAATGGATCTTTTTCAATGATGCAAAGATAGGCAATGCCAATGAGAAAGCAATAAAGTTAGCGTGCGTTAATGGTTTAAAATTAGGTTTGGCCTAAAGTTCCCATAAGCGTTAAACTAAGCGCCCAATACACTCAACAAATAGGTAATTTGATTATCCCAAATCTGCTTTCTTTCTTGCAGAGTTTCCTCGGTAGCAAAATCAGTGATGGCCAGTGCCACATCGTTAGTAAGCTCATCTTGTATAATCTCCATTTCGAAATAGCAATAAGGTTCATCGTCAACCCATTTAAATTTTACCAACTTGTTTTCTTTGGCGCTAATGAGTTTGGCTTTCTGCACTTCTCCATCCCAAGTGAAAGTATAGGTTTGATCTCTAAAAACTACATCGTCAGCAAACCACTGCGCTAGACCATTCGGCTCACTTATAAAGCTGTATAGTATGCGGGGAGATGACCTGATAGCATACTCTAATGTAAATTTTTTCTTTTCTGACATCCTTACTTCTATTTTTTGCTTTCCTATTTTTTCTAAAGAAAAGTATTTTCTTTTATAAATGCAAAGTTTTGGGAAATAAGTATTTTTTTATTCTTGAGCTTAAATTTTATATCCTCTGTCATTCTATATTCGAATCGAAACCCCTTAAAAAACAGCACACTGAAATAAATATTCAAACCTTTTTAAATAATTTTCTTTGTTTTTTGGATTTAATCCTATATTTGCAGCTCGAAATTTTTCGGCGGGGTAGCTCAGTTGGTTAGAGCGCAGGATTCATAACCCTGAGGTCACGAGTTCAACTCTCGTTCCCGCTACGGAAGGAGATTTTCTCCGAAAAAGATAAGGGTTTCTCAATTTAGAGAAGCCCTTTCTTATTACTAATCAAAGACTTACTCGCAAATAAAGGATGTAGCTACGGTATTCTATACCCCTTCAAAATACATGATATTACCTTTGAACACCTCTCTTATTAAAATAAATGCTAAAACAAGCAGAGAAAACTGACGACACGCCAAGCTGTTCCCTTGCCGAGGCTCTGACCAAGCAGGATTTATACATCAATGGTTCGCTCGCACAGATGGGATGCTCAATACTTTGGAACCTGTTTAGGGAAGGCAGCACACGGTATAGGGGCTTCTTTTTCAACCTTAAAGAATTTAGGCTTCAGCCGATACCCATTGGCTGAAGATTGCTATGAGCGGCAAAAAAAAACCGCCGATTTTCTGATCGAAAATCGGCGGTTCCATTTTTTAAGATTGGCGCTAATCTGGCTGGACCGTTTAGACATTATACAAATCGCTATCAAAAAAACGAGCCAAGCCCCATCAACCCTCACTTCTAAGGTAGAGCGTACATCCACTGTCGAACCAGCTTTCATCTTCTTGAAGGAATGAGATTGCAACCTTTGAGTTTTCTCCCTTGAAACATATTCCCCTTTCCTTTTTCATACCGCTCTTTTTATAGATTTCTTCCAACCCCAGTGTAAGTTTGTTATTTACGTTGTACAGCGCCAAAAGTACCAGTCCCCGTATGTCCTCATCGGGTTCCAGAAATTTGACCAACCCGAGTTCCTGATACACCGAAACCACTTCCTGTCCGGTTTCTTCCTCAAGTTCTTCCGCGTCCTCGGGTAGTTTGGGAAGGCCATAAAGCGCTGAAACTTTATGGAAAGCCATTTCCGCCTGCTCCTCAACGGGCAGTTGCGTTTGGTTTATCTCGTTGATTAGCGATAATAGCTTCGGATCGCTTTCTGCCCAGGCTTGTATTGGATTTTCATTGTTTTTCATACTGACTTAGATTAGCTTTTACCATATATTTTTTCTCGTTCATTGTGCAGCCATTCATTGAGTTTGTATTCGATAGGCATAAACTCGATGCCAGTACAATTATTTTTTTCTATCTCCCCTTTTAATACCTCTGACACTACGTATCTTACGCCTCCCTCCACATCTAGTAGCACAAAAAAATCTTCGGAAATGCTATCCGTTAATTTTATTCTTTCAATCCTGATGCCATAAGGATACCTTTTGTCCTCAATCTTTTGCTTCTCTTTAACAAAATCTTCATAAGTAGCAATGTCCAATTTTTCCAGGTTATTGAACACGTGCTCGGTCACATAGATCTCTGAATTTTGATAGTCAAGAAACTGCATGTCCACTTTATGAAAATTCAAGACCCAATAATTTTCCAGTTCTGCACCATTCGCGATGATGGGTGACCGGAAAAACTGCATTCCAGAAACCCTGTATGCTTCAAGTATATTTTTAAGTTTTTCGCTTATCAATAGTTTTAAATGGAATCCGATAATCCCAGCACTAATTAAATCCGTAGGCTTAGCCCATTTTCTTAATATCGCCTTGGCTACAATCGGTTCAAAATCAACCCTGCTGAATGCTATGCGATCAATAAATCTTGGTTCGTCCCAAACATCGCAAATGTATTCAGCTTCCTCAACTTGAGGATAGGTCCCCACTTCTTTCGTGTTCAGACCTTCATTTATCGAAAAATATTGCATATCAAAAATTCAGATTGTTAAGATGTACACCGGGATTATTATTTATTCTTTATGGTTCTCTATCTCTCGGTTCATAACTTTCTATCATCTGATTTAGTTGATAAATAGTTTCTAATATTCCTAATGAATATCTACCCTCTTTATCGGTCTTAAGGATTTTTATGGCCCACTTGATAAACTTTTCACTTTCTTGATTCAAGCCATTCTTGTCCAGATATTTCTTGATATCTACTATTGCTTCTGGATTTTGCTTACTTTGAATATAAGCAACCTCTTCTTTACTACATGAAATTTTATTTAATATGAATTTAACTGCATCTTTAAATTCATTTGGCTTCAGTTTATTATAGCCATTATAGTCGTCTATATTAATTACCGGCAGTCCTCGGAATTCGGTTGGTAAAAAATCATCATTCCTATCAAATAAACTATATTTGATTACTTTTAAAAAGTCATTCCTTTTGATATAGTGATAAGGTGTTCTGTAATTTATCACTAAGGGGTCGTTAAGGTTCAAAAATTTATAAAGAACTGTTAGCTTCAAATTGGAGGTGTCCTTTTTTTTGAGTTCGCTTTTTATATATTTTAGGTATATGTCAGGTGATTTCTTAATTTCTTCTGTTTGAGTTTTATATAATTCAAAAATCGAATTCTTCTTCAGCGTGATACTATCTGATGGATAATTTATAGAGTAATACAGATATTTCTCGTAATCTCTCTTTAGAAGTACTAGATCTTGAAATTTTGAGTAAAGCTTGCGATTACTATCTTGCGAATAACTTAAATTTATATTGGCAATTAATAGTACCATTAGAATTAATACCTTTTTTATCAGATTCATTTATTTTTTTCTAAAGTATATGCGTGAAGGATAGTCCTTGTCTGCAATGGTAAGGGCTGGATTGTTACTCACATCCATTTACCATTTTCTTTAGTTTTTCTTTTTAAGATCATTTATGTTCGGTCGATTAGGCAACTGCTTATTATTAATATACTCCTTATAAGTAGATTTTTGATAAACTCCATTTTTAAAATACATCGTACGTACTATTGAATCAATGTTTTCAACATTTTTATAAACTTCTGTTACGATAATTCTATCTTTTAAAATCCTCCTTTTTGCGACCATCACCAAAGCATCAGAATTGTAATGTAAGCCTTTTAAGGTTATTCCAAATCGTAATTGGCCATCTAGGTAGTAACTTTTCATGTAATATCTTATTTCATAATCACCTACTCCAGACCCGTCTTAATTTGATAGGTTTTACCAAATAATTTTTCTGTTTTCTGAGCATAACACAGGAGGCTTAAAAACATGATAAAAATTGTTGAAATTAATCGTCTCATCATACCTCCTTTACCATATTTCTATATAGCTTAAACCACCTTTTGGTTCAAGTACGTAACCATCACCAAACCATTAATAATTAAGTCTACATGGCCAGAATAGCCTGCTGTACTTGCATAACTATATCATTGTCTAAAAAAACTATGTTCATTACTATTATTCGGACCTACATAGTCAATTAACCACTTATCTTTTGTCTTGGTCAATTGAAAAATCATATCAACGTTTTTATCGAAATTTATTCCGACTAGAGCTTTATTATAAATCACCAGCATTTGCGTTACCTTTAATTTATCTAGATTATCCAGTATCATTTCTGGCTCGAATGTACCCAATACATCATCTTGATCCAACCCATCAATCTTAATTAATTCTCCTTTTTTTAGCTTATTTGGCAGAAACTGTTCGTAATAATTGTAATATCCCTTAAGTCCTTCTATGTATGTTTCAGAAACAAAGCCACTTTCCAGAAAATTCTTATAATACAGTGATATACTATCTTTATCAAAGTAATTTTTCAACTTTCCTTTTCCATCATGTCTAATGATAAAATAATACTCTCCAGTTTTATATTGACCGCCTTTCTTGTGCCATTTTAAAAAACTAGTTATCGTATTCACAATAGGTTCTTTATCTTTCGGTGCTTTCTCTGATTGTTTTGAAGTACAATCAGAAAATAATAAAACTATTAATAGCAATAATATTTGTTTCATAAGTCTAATTTTTTATGCTTTTACGTACTTGTGTTACTATATAATCATGCATACCTGCAGCATTCCTATAATCGACAATGGCAGTTCTCTCTGTAATTTTACCAGTAATAGAATTATAATAAAGTCGATTGCTATAACTTGCACCTGTAGAACGATTATTAGTCGCATTATCCATAAATTGAAAATATTTCCCTTTTTCATCAATTCCCATACCCACTATCACCACGAAATGATCAGTAGATTTATCCGCATTTATTAAAGGAGCTCCTGGCCTATTATCAACACCTATTAATACTGGTATTTTCTGATTTAATGAACTAATGATATAACTTATTGCTTTCTTGGTCTCAATTAAATTAACTCCATTTTGAGATGTAAATATTAAAAATGTTTACTCACCTGGTAAATAACCAGAACAGGTAAACCTACCTTACCAAGTTGTTCCTTCGCCAAAATTAGGCAATTCTCATATTTATTAGGATTATCAGCTCTTTTCCTTATGGATACAAATTTCTCAAAATCAATTACTCTATTAACTGTTGGCCAAGGTTGATTTAGATTAGCTTTTACCATAAATTTTTTCCCGTTCATTGTGCAGCCATTCATTGAGTGTAAGTCCGACTGGCATAAACTCGATTCCTGTACAGTTGGCATCTTCAATTTCTTTTTTAAGTTTTTCAGACACAACATATTTTACTCCACCCGCTACATTCAGCAATGTAAAAAAATCTGTATTAACATTCTTTTTAATCTCAATTCTGTCCAGATAAAGTGCTCCTTCCAGACCCTCTTTATCAATTTTCTTGGTAAACTCATCTATAGAGGCGAAACTGATGTCCATCAAAAAGGTTCCTCCCTCCTCTTTTCTTTTCTTCCATACCACTTTTGATTCCTTTATGTCGACAAACTCCATATCAATCTCAAACGAATTTAAAACCCAATAGCCATTTATCAATTCATTTTTGTGGATGACCGGAGAAGGATAAAAATCGATTCCTCCACTCCTCCATTCCTGAATTATTTTCTTCAGTTTATCGCTTACCAGTAGTTTTCTTGTAAAGCCCATTCCTGTAACACTGATTAAATCGGTCAACTTGGAAGATGGATACAATATGGCATTGGCAGTGATTGGTTCAAAATCTACCTTTTTAAAATGTACATGTTCTATAAATCTTGGCTCATCCCAAACATCGCAATTCTGCCTTATATCTTTGACCTGAGGGTAATGGCCCATTACTTTAACATCTAGCGAATGTTGTATTGAATAATATCTCACTATTTAGAAGACTTAGTCTTTTTTTCTGCCCTGTATTGTCGGTATGCAGCTTTAGCTATTTTATCCAAACTATCGCTTTTATAAAAATCAAGGCAGCCAACAAACATCCTCTTCATCCCATACAAATCGTGCTCGGGATCAACAGCTATCGGTTGTATACCTTTTGCATAGAATCTCCCTACAGAATCTGCTTTATCTCCATAGTTCCCCAACACTTCTTTATTGACGGTGAAGGAAATATCTTTTGTAGTCCAGAGCAACGGTTCTAGCTTGTCACCTGTTACCTCACATGCACATTTGTACATTGCATAATCCTTAAATAAGTTAATCCAGTCATTTTTAACACGATTTTTCTGAACGCTACATGATGTAAGGAACACACAAGCAGCTAATAAATAATTGATTTTCATAATACCTAATTTAATACCCATATTTCAATTTTTTCAACGCCACCACCTGGATAAGCATTTGACCCGTTAACACAATTTCCATTGATTATAAAATCAATATGCCCTGAAAATCCAGCTATTCCCGGAGATTTGTTAACAGTAGTGTAAATCCCTGTTTTCCCTTTAAGGAAATCAACTATCTTTTTCCTGTCACCTCCAATTTCTTGGCTTGTTAAAGCGTAAGTTGGTGGTCCGAAAGTATCCTTCATATACCTGTTGAATGCTTCAGCAGAAAGGATGTAATTTTTACCGTCTGCACCTTTCTCGGTCTTCTTGCGATTATCATAAACTAGTTCTGGAATTTCCAAACCAGAATAGTTTAATGCCCTTGAACCTCTTATTGCGCATGCATTTTGATAATCAGGATTATGATTTTTGTTCTTTGTGTTTAATGTACCACCAACCATTGTATAGACTTCTCCGGCAGTCAACCCCCTTATTACGCCTTCAACTACTTTTTTTGGGTAGTTAGCATAATATGTCTGTAAAGAAGGCATCTGCTGCTGTTGTATTATCGAATTGGTATAGTACCCTAAATCATCGATCTCTCCATCCTTACCTTCTGCTACTCCTAAAAAATTGTTTGCAAAAACTTCAATATTTTCATTTGTGTTGGTTGTTAGATATGAGATCGACCATAATGCAAATTCTTTACTATGCAATGAATTACCATTTGAATTAAGATAGTTTTGTAACTGTGCAACTGCCGTCGGATTGGCATCGAGGAAATCAATCTGGCTCTGTTCCGAAATTCCTAACAATGTAGCCAACTGCTGAGCCTGATTTGGTCCCGGCACGTTACACTTGATCTCTCCACTGGCACAGGGATCATACCCTTCAGGATAATTTGGTGTGGTATTTCCACCGCCGCCAGTATTGCCCGTTCCCCCATCTCCCGGATTTCCCGAAGGACCGCCGCCGCTAGAGCCTTCACAGCCCCATTGTACGGTCGCAACAAGGTCCTGCCACGGTCCGCCCTCACCACTACCATATTGACAATCCTCCGGGTTATAATGTTGCTGGGCACCTGTACCTACACACGGCATGTCAACAAGCTCGAACTTTACAAAGTAACCACAGGTCATTTGTGCCTGCACTTGATTACCTTGTTCTGACAGCGGTACCATTTGATAAGTTACCGTGCCTTCAAATTTCGGGTTATGGCCGGTAGCGCGACGTTTGAGTATCCATTCCTTTGTGGGGGTATAGGTACTTATAAAGGCAGTCGTCTTTCCCTTAGCCTGTTGTATAGTCAGGTTTCTGAATGTAGGGGAATTGGAACTTTCCAGCTCCATGGAAAGCACATAGCTAACCGTATCACTGACCTCAAGTCTCTTTACCTGATCGGTGCTGATGGTGACCTCGGAGAGTGTGCCACTGCCTGCGACCTGTATATTCAGATTGGAAGATGACGGCGCCACAAGCTGCTTCAAAGTTCCCAATTGCTTTGCATTTACGCTGCTTGCAAATTTTTCATAGGAAATGGACTGTATTTTAGCCTTCGAATCTGTGGTGGCTCCCACTTTAAGGTCATCTCCAGGTATGACTTCTTTTTTGCAGGAATAAAAAAAACAGGAAAGTAAAAGGAACAGACCGATTAATTTTTGATACGCTACGGGACATGTAGCTTTCTTTGAGAACATTTTTTTCATAAAGGCTTATATAATTTAGTTTGTGGAAAATACATAAGTATATATGAACTTTCAAAATAAAAGTGAAAACACATGCTTGCGCTAAGCAAAATGTAGGGAAGAAATATGCCATATGTTGCCCAAGGGAAATTCAAACTAGAATATTTTGGTACCTTTACAAAAAAAGAAGAATGACAGTTGCCGAACTAGAACATTGGTTTAATAACGTGGACCTTCCGAAGGGGCCTATCCTACTGTATCCGGGAACAATTGTCACAGATGTTCGAAAGTTTGTGGATAGTCATTTAACTCCGCTCAAACTTGTTCCTAACGCTCCGACAACACATACGCACAGGGACAGATTATTGGCTCTAAAAGCAATTATAGAAAATAATTGATAAGATTGTCATTATTTGCCCTTCATGATTTGCTCCAAATTAAGTAGAAATATGGCTCAGGCCATTTGTCGGTTTCTCCATTAGAGTTTAGGCAGTCTTTTAATAATCTGTCATAAAAGAAAAAAGATAACATGGCTATCTTTTTCAATTATTATTTGATTGCTAAACAAGTTTCATAATTATTCTCTCTCAAAATATCTTTAAGGGCTATTGTCTTCAAGCACTTCAAATAATAGCATCCAGCTAATTTCCATCTAAATAAACCATTTACTGTAATCATGGGAAATCTTTCTAACTAATCTTAGTTTAAATACCTAAATTCTTGTGGCGTCGTACCTGTTTTCTGCTTGAATAGCTTACTAAAATACTGGGGATACTCGAAGCCTAATTGATAAGCGATTTCCCCTATGGTTTTATTGCTTCCCAATAGGATATTTTTTGCTTCTTCTATCACAAAATGATGAATATGCTCTTTAGCGTTCATCCCTGTTTCCTTCTTCAACAGATCGCTCAGGTAATTGGGAGATAGATTTACACAATCCGCCAAATAGCCTACGGTTGGCAAACCTTCCTTTAACCTATCATTAGCGTCGAAATATTCCTTCAATGCCTTTTCTACCTGAACCACAACATCTCTATTTAGGTTTTTCCGTGTAATAAACTGCCTGCCATAATACCTGGAACAATAATTCAGCAATAGTTCAATGTTTGAGACGATAAGATTTTGGCTATGGTGGTCAATATTCTCATTCAACTCTTCACCTATCTTGATGATACAGTCATAAAGGACCTGTTTCTCCTTTTCAGAAAGGTGTAGGGCTTCTGATGTTTCATAAGAGAAAAAACTATAATCTTTCATCTTGGCCCCCAAAGAGGTGCCCCTTACCAAGTCTGGATGAAAGAACAGTCCCCAGCCCATCATGTCGTCACGTTTCTCAATTTCGCTATCAAGTTCTACCACCTGCCTTGGCGCTATGCAAATAAGGCTTCCCTCCTGAAAGTCGTATTGCTGCCTTCCATACTTCATATGATTAATACAATAGTTCTTGAACATAATGGAGTAGAAACCACAGGATATACGCGTGCCTACTTCCAAATATTCATCAACCTTACTAAAATCTATAATGGCAACCATGGGGTGCTTTACCCCTCCCTGCTGAACAAATCTATTGATCTCTGAGATGGTTTCTAAATGTATGATTGGTTTCATAGCTTCTAATTTACTTTTTATGAATGCTGTATTGCCATAAGAATAGCTTTATCATAAATATCTGCCCGCTCTTGTGAAAAATAATCTACCACAAGCCCAGCAATGGCAAAATAGGCCAAGCCAATTCCTATGCCCATCCAGGTTGCGTTTTTAGTCGACCAAAAAATCAATAAGGTGATGGCAAAAAACAGGCTTGCTACCATCTTGGATATTTTATAGCCATACTGAAAAGCTTCTACACGTTGTTTTTCCGCCCTGATAAATGCCGAGTGGTCCAACTGATAACTTCTCGGTAGTTCTTCTAGGCGTTTATAATTTGAAAACAACATCCCACTGCCAATCCCAAGATATATAAAACCGCTGATGGCGAGTGGCCACAATAGTGCTTTGGCATTGGGCGTAGCGCCTATTTTCCAAAACAAAAAACCTACTAAAATGGTAAAAACGCCAAAGGCAACGATCAACCAAGCTTCAAATAGCTCGTCTTTTACCCAATTTATGGTATGTTGTATAAATTCCATGATATAAATATTGAATTAGACCTAGTTTTTTTGATTACTGTATTACAAAATAAGACATTTATGCACTACGAATTATTTTATTCTATGGAAAACTGCTGTTTTGCCCAATAGCGATACGCCCATATAGCCCCTCAGGTACATCTTATCGTTCTTGATCCAAATTTTGCAACTGTAGGTGTCGCCACTGGGAGCATTATAAATTTTCCCATCAACGTATTCTTCTCCATCCCATCGCAGTCCCGTTAGGCTGGTGATGCCAATCAGCTCCCTTGTCCTTAATTTTGCATCGGGATTCTTCACATCTTTTTTTGACGTGACCCCATCGCTCTCCACAATTTGATCGCCCCAAAGGTACTTTCCATAGTACTTATCGCCCTGCTTATAAATCTCCAGTTTTACATCCTTTTTGTCTGCTTCCCATTTACCTATAATCGTTTCTTGTCCGGATTGAGCAAAGGTGTCCACTACGGCTACCACCATCAGTACCCATAATAATTTTACTTTTTTCATGCTAAAAATTTTATACGTTCAATATTTTTCGTTTTACATTTGGCTCATCACAATTTTATCAAAGAGGCGATCGCCCAAATAAGTTCTCATCCATACCATTGGCTTTGCAAATTTGCCCACCCTATATCGGGTTTTTGGCCTTTTGCTATTTACTATTTTAAGTATGGTGTTTGAAATTACGGACGGTTTGGAAGAACCATTCCCTACTGTAGCTTTACGTGTGCCCTCTTCAATTTTCCCCATCATTTCCCTGTAAGCACTATCTTTGTTGATTTTTGCGAACCCATCTAACAGTACTGAGCCAAACTCGGTAGCGATGAAACCTGGTTCAAGAATAACTACGTTGATGTTGAATGGCTTCAGTTCCAGTCTTAAACAATCGCTCAACCCCTCTACAGCATGTTTGCTGGCATGGTACCAAGCACCCATAGGAAAGTACATTTTACCACCCATAGATGAGGTATTGATGATTGTACCTTGTCCAGCTTTGCGCATATACGGAGCCACCTTTTGCGCCATTGCTGCCATGCCAAAAACATTGACCTCAAACTGTCTTCTGGCTTCCCCCAAAGGTACATCTTCAACCGAACCGTACAGTCCATAGCCAGCATTATTCCAGAGGACATCAATTTTACCTTCTTTATCGACAATGGTCCTAATGACCATATCTATTTCTTCCTCGTTGGTTACATCCATTTTTATCGGATGTCCTCCAAGTTTTGCTAGGTCCTGCATCTGTTCAATCCTACGGGCAACGGCATATACCGTATGTCCTTTAGCAATCAGTTGCTTTGCACTTTCTTTTCCCATTCCAGAACTTGCGCCTGTAATCAATATTACTTTTCCCATTTTAGTGTTTTTTTTAACACTACAAAGTTCTGATGTTCAAGCCTTACGTTATCAACACAAATCCACGATAGTTGTATACTTTTTACTGATTTGACCATTTTGGATTTGATAGCTTATAGACTTGCTTCCTTATGTGCTACAAAAAGTAAGGCAATTGTCCGAAGCATATCGATGAAGTAAAGCACAAAAATGAACTTACTTCAGTCCAAACGTCGAACTACTTTCGATAAATTGTATATCGGTAACCTATCAAAACTTATTTTTTTCTGAAAGCCTTCTTGAAGTATACTTTTAACTCATCCTCCCCTTCCTAAATTGCAAATACAATCAAATTATTACCATCATTCATTTAAAATATGCCTAAAAACACGCAAGAACTGAATTATTTGTTACAAAGAACTCTCGTTCCCGCTACTTGGTAAAAGCTCACAGCAATGTGGGCTTTTTTTATCCAAACAACTGTTTCAAAAACGGAAATCTTTCTTCATTACGAATAATAATGGGTGTAAGCACCATCGGAACTGCTACGGACACCAGAAATGCATCCCAACCGAAATAAGGAAATGTTTCAAATATCAAGGTGTACAGAAAGAAGATAATCATATGTGTGAAATACATCACGGTACTGCATTTCCTCAAAAACAAACCATTCCTTATTCCTTCCAATTTTAAATTTACCGTTAAACAGAACAGTGTAATGGGTAGTAGTGAAAATAAAAACGGGGAGACGATTTCAATTTCAATAAACTGAAAAGCGATTGCCAATACCACCATGAACACCATTGCGAACTTGGATATCTGTTTTTATTCATGGCAATCAGTCCGCCAATCATCAGGTAAAACATTCCTGTAAACAGTCTCCCCGTTAAAAACAAGTATTTAATAATTTTACCTACCATCAGTAAAAACTTATTGTGGTTTTCCCCCGTCACTAAATAATTAAAGACCATGGCCATGGCAAAAACCAATATAGAGATATAAAATATGGTTTTAAGTTCCAGTTTTACAAAGATCAAAAGACTGGTAAATGTTAAAGAATAGATCATTGATAGCAAAAACCAAAGGGGCCATGAATAAAAGTTTTCGCCAAAGAAAAAAGTTCCTCTAATGAAAAGCACGATGTCTTTTTCAATAATCAAATCGTCGTGAGCATAATGCCAAAGGGTAACGAGCAAAAAAATGATGGTCCAGTAGATGTACAAAGTGATAATTCTTTTCAAATAAAGCCAAAGGGCATGTAACTGGTTTGTTTTATCGGGGCTTTTATACACTTTTGGAAAAAGAAAAAAGCCCGCTGCTATGAAAAAATAGGGCACCACCAATAGCAATAATCTTTCCCATACTTGAACAAAAACAGGATTAGTAATATCCTTAAAAGGATGTGTATGTCCCGCAACCACCAAAATGGCCAAGAAGAACTTGGTGATGTCAATTCCCTTAAAGTCTTTTCTCTCGAGTGAACGTATCGTATCCATGAAGCAGGCATCTAATTATAACATTAGGCCCTATGGTAATGGCGTAAATCTAGCTTAATCAATGTTGATGAAAGGCAGTAGTGGTTAGGGGTTGATGAGCAATTTAGATTTAAGCGTTAAGGGCTCTTTATTCGTAAAAAATTGGCATTTATCTTCTTGAAAGTGAGCTGCCCACCCTCAAGTTTATCACTGATAAAAAACAAACAATTGAATTATACATCTTGTTTGGCATAAAATCATGGGCATAACAAGCTAATCCCAATATTAACCAAAGGAACTCAAAGGATTTGATGAAATTGGAACTACTTTGTGGGAATCAAAAAGTTAACACCAGTTTGAAAAGCTATCCCGCCAAATCTATTTTCTGTAGCGAAATTCTGTGTCAAACGAGCCATTAACCCTATTTTATGAGGCACAATCCAATAGGAAACAAATCCACCAACTCCTGCGTTTTGGTCCGACAAAAAACTACCTTCTGTCCCCTTGTCATCTGATATTTGTTTGGAATAATGCGCAAACAATCCTACTTCGTCTCCCCTCGAATTTAGAAGATACGAACCTCCTATATCAAAAGTAAGATGACTACCTTCCTTAAAATCGGTATTTTTTTGCCAATGGTTAACTTCCAGTGTTGGGGCAAAACTTAAATTAACTTTTGAATTTGGTTTAAATTTCACAGCCCCACGTATATTCTGCGACCAATAACCATGTCCACCATTATCCAAACTACCATGTTCATATTTCCCAGTGGGGGCCCAAACACCATAGTTTAGGGCGTATTGAAACTTTCCTTGTTTCCATGATAGCCAAATGGGCTGGATATACATATCTCCAAAACCTAAGCTTTTATTAGTGAACACATATCTTCCGGGGCCAGTTTGCAAAGAATAGTAATCTAATGCAATATTGGCAGTAGGGCTATTTAGTGTCGGGATGATCATCATCCCCCAATTGGCATTTAAGATTTTCCCTTTACCTCCATAAATTGCCATTAGGATAAAGGAATGGGTAATTACTTTCTGCTCGATTTGTAAAGAGGTTGGGTTTCCGGGAACTGGATTAATCAATTGATCCGACTTTTTACCCTGGGTATTAAAATAATTCATATTGGCATAGCCGTACCAAACCGGTATGATAAACCCCTCATGTGGCGCAAAATAATCGTTAGGGTTAAATGATGAACCGTTGTAGTGGCCTTGTCCGTAAACGTTTAATCCCGACAGGAAAAAAACGAGCGAATAAATAAGCTTTTTCATACCTGATTTATTTAGTTTTTTTGAACACTGTTTTTCCTTCTTTAATTGTCTCCAACACGCGTATCTCTCTAAGCTTTGTTGGATTAATGGTCAAGGGGTTTTGGTCTAAAATTACCAGATCAGCCAGCTTCCCTTCTTTTAAAGAGCCTTTTTGTTTTTCTTCTTGATATTGATAAGCGGCATTGATGGTAATTGCTTTCAGAGCATCCAAAACATCGATGCGTTCATTGGGACCTAATACCATTCCAGAACGTGTAATGCGATTAGTGGCAGCATAAACACCTGTCAACAGATCGGGAGGGGTAACTGGCGAGTCGTGATGAATGGTAAAAATAATTCCGGCATCTTTTGCCGATTTTGCAGGGCTAATAAATGCCGCCCTTTTAGGTCCAAAAACACTTTGGTAATGCCAATCGCCCCATAAATAAACATGGGAAGAGAAATAGGAAGGAATAACTCCAACTTCTTTTATTTTAGCAATATGATCGGGCCTACTATTTTGAACGTGGATTAACGTAGCCCTCATTTCTGGTTTATAGATGCCCTCCTCTTTCAGTTTGCCTATTACGCGAAGCGCTTGATCAATTGCAGCATCGCCATTCACATGAAGCTGAGCAGTAATATGATGGGTAAAAATGGTTTTCAAATCTGCATAGAGGGTTTCATCCGTAAAAATGGGAAAGCCTTTATAGCTTGCAGATTGTCCTTCTGGCGGAATCAGGTAGGGCTCGGTCAACCAAGCTGTTTTGCCTTGGGGAGAACCATCATCAGAAAATTTAAATCCTCCAAACTTCAGCCTTTTTTCATATTTCATGTAATGGGGCTGAAAGGACTCCCACTCTTTTCTATTGGCGTCAAAATCTGGAAAATAAATGATATCTGCTTTTAGCAAGTTTTTTTCCGCAGCCTCTTTCAACAAACCTATGCTCACTCCCATCGATCGTCCATCACAAATAGTGGTTTGTCCATAGCTTAACCATTCATCCTGAGCCTTTACAAAATCTTTTAACGATTGAGGCAGTCCATCAGCTGGGGCTTTGGGTTTGGGCATCATTTCAGTGAGCTTGATCAAAGCCGCAAAACTGGCATTTTCTTCTAGCTTACCATTCAATCGATGGGTTTTGGCATCTCTTCCATAGTGCCCCCCTTCGGGATCTTTTACGTCTTCAGAAATATTCAATAATTTTAGCATAGCTGTGTTGACCACACTGGCATGACCAGAAGCATGAATAACAATAATAGGATTTGTAGCGCTAACCGCATCTAGCTCCTGCCTAGTGGGATGTCGATGTTCAATCATGATTGCATCATCGTAACCATTTCCCAAGAGCGGTGTAGTGGGCGACAACTTGTTTTTATGGATAACTTCTTTTAAGGTTCTTTGTAGATCAGGAATAGCATTTACCGTTCCGTAAGGACTTGGCGAAAGGTCAATAGCCTGTTCCATACCAGCTCTGGAGGTAATATGACCATGCGCATCGATAAAACCGGGCAGTAATGTTTTTCCTTTTAAATCTATTTGCTTAGTACTTTCCCCAACAAATGCCTGAGCCTTGTTTTTGGTGCCTACAAAGATGATTTTGCCATTTTTCACTACTAAAGCTTCCGCCTCGGGCAAATCCTCTTCCATAGTGATGATGGTACCACCAAAATACACGGCATCGCCTTGATCTTTATTCCTGCAACTGAATAAAACGATACAGCACAGAAAAAGAAGATACTTTGAAATATTTTCCATACGTCAATTTGATTTTGTAATTATTCCTAATTTTATTTGTTTTAAAACTGAATTTCAGAACAAAGACTTCTTAAATAGGTAGTACTTAAATATTTTAACCGAACGGTAGTAAGGATTTTTCGCCGACTTCTTATGGACGCAAATTTGTGATCAAGGCTAGATATCATTCTATGCAAAACGAAGCAATTAACACAGAAAAGCTCTTTTCTTATAACAAGATACTCATTTTAGGTGAATATGACTAGTTTATTATATACTTTCTTTTTAATAGTTACTGAGGGGTACTATTCTTCTTCCAAATATTTTACGGCAAAAGCCACCCAATCTTTTACGGATTTATCCATATAAACATCGGGCTGTATGCCAATATTATCTATCGGATAATCTGGTAAACGCAGTGCCCTGTAGGTTGGCATGAATACTTGATAACCAGGACAGCCAAAATCTACCAAATAAGCATTTCCATAGTCTAAAGCGCCATAGCTTGGAATACCTAGTATTTTAACTTTTTTGCTTTGTTTGGCCACAAATAAAAAGTACTCTGCAGAACTTCCCGAACCTTTATTAGCAAGAATTACGATATGTTTGGGGCTTTTTGGAGCAACTTCCACATTCTCTATATAAATGGGCAGACCTGTATTGTTAAAATTAACAAACTGTCCCAAATTGGCTTTCAGGGTTGCAATGTTCTTATCTGTATTAGTAGTAGGCGTATTTTTATCCAGCGTTTTTTTATAGGCCTCCAAATTATTGATATAGGTTTGCGTAGCCAAAAACTCGGCTCCAGTATTTCTGATAGATTTCCCCATGATATAGGGTAACAGCTTCTGATAGGCATCTGTAGTACCTCCTGGATTACCCCGAAGATCGATAATCAAATTTTCACTGTTCTCAAGCCCTGCTTTATTGTCATCAATTAACTGAGTGATTTGTTTCAAATATTGATATTCGAAGCTCGGCAATTTTAGCACGGCTGTTTTAGCTGTTAGTTTTTTAAAGTAAAAACCTTCTAGCTCATTTAATCGACTAGCAACCGCCTCCTTATTTGCAGGCTCTGGACTTTGTTTTACCAAGGCAACACTTACTTCATTCAAAAACAAAACACCCTCTTTGTAAAAAATATAATTCCCTGTTTTTAAGGATTTGTCTCGCAAGGCATACTCAAATGTACCATTGGAGAACAATTTAAACTTAATTTCTTTGGGTTTCCATTGGGTTGATTCTGCTTCTATAATAAAACCATCATATTCGCCTTTACCCAACTTTTTAACACCAATACGGTAACCATCTGTTGACCAAATTCCCTCTAAGCTGTCTTTTGTTTTGTTAACCTGTTTTTGAAAATCTTGGATATCAATGTTCACACTTTCCACCGACCCCGTTATACTATTAGAAAAAGGTGCACCATTAGCGCCCACCCATAAATGTGGGTCTTTAAAGAAATCGGTATATTGTTTCAGCAGTTTCTGACATCCTAAACTATCTGTCTGTTTAGCTTGCTTGGTTAAATTTTCCTTAAAGCCATTATATAGAAAAGCTTCTTTAGTTTTTGCTGAAAATCCTGGATATTCAGTTTCAACCTTTTTAATGAGTTGACTTAACACTTGTTCACAAGGACAGTTAGTTTGCTGTGCAGCTATGGATAATGGAAATAGTAAGGTAAGTAGATAAAGCAGTTTCTTCATATTTAATGAGCTATTTGTGTGGCCACAAAGGTAATTTGTGGCCTCTCATCAAAATAGTAAAAATGTAAACCACTAAATAAATAGCCAAAGGTTGCCCTGTTGCGTATCTACCTTTTTGAAAAAATGATGGGGATTAACATGAGTAAGTTGTTTAAAATCCTTAACCAAATGCGATTGGTCGTAAAACAAACTATCGTAAGACAATTCTGTTAAATTTTTGGCTTCCCGCTGCTTAATCACCGTTTTTCTGAAGCGATGTATTTTTCGGTATTCGGCGGCTGGTTTACCGATATTTTTAGTGAAAATCTTATTGAGGTACTGTCTGGAAAAACCTCGCTTTTGAGCAATATCGTCAATCTTCAAATCGGTCTCTACATCAGTTAAAATGCTTTCCATCAAACTGAGGTCGTCGCTGTTTAATTTTGAAAGCCAATATTGTTCTAAGTGCTCTCGCTGAAGTTCCCTATCCTGCTCTTCCAATATTTCTTTCATAGAAGTAATGAAATCTGGAAACGGATTGAAGTCCTTGGCATTTTGCTGTTTAAAAAGAGATTGTACATCGTTAACAAAACGATTAATTCCCAAGGGTTTAAAATAAATGGTGATTTCAATCGCCGCTCCCTCAAAAAGCACTTCGATTGGAGCCGTATAACGAGCCACATAATTGGCCACAATATTTTGTTGTGAGGAAGGTTTAATGACAAACTTAGTTTCCTGCATTTCAATCTCAATATCCTTACTTACAGATACGATAAAAAAATTATTAGGAAATGTCCAGTAATGTAGTGGCTTGGGTATTTTGCTTGGCGAAATAAAGTAATACCCTTCTATAAATTTACTTAAACCCTCATGCTTGGGCCTATAAAATTCCATCTCCATCTTTTCTGCTACTCGTTATTACAAATTTACTTCCTTAAAATTTTCTCCATGGCTTTTCCTTTGGCCAATTCATCAATTAGTTTATCCAAATAACGTATTTGCTGCATTAATTTTTCTTCGATGTCCTCTACACGGTACCCACAAATGACGCCCGTAATTTTTGAAGCATTGGGATTAAGTTGGGCCTGCGCAAAGAAATTCTCAAAATCTGTTTTATTGTCGATATGCTGTTGCAAGGTTTCGGCATTGTAACCCGTTAGCCAAAATATAATCTCATCTACTTCTGCCTTGGTACGTCCTTTTTTCTCGGCTTTGGCAAGATAATGCGGATAAACACTAGCAAACGACATTCGGTAAACTCTGGTATTATTCGGATTCATATGGATTGCTTTTGATTTTCAAAACTACAATTTAAGGAAATATCTAAGCTCCAAATTGACTTGCCTTTGTAAAAGCTTTTAGCTTTTTGGCAAATTCATCCCTTACTTCCTTAGGCAGTCCCTTTAATTTTAAGTTGATATTGGGTTCGTTTAGATTGCACTTTCCTTCCTCATTACAATAGAATTTGATATGGTAAAGGTATTTTTTGCGGTTGTAAAAAATGATGAACGATACTTTGACGTCATTATCTGCATTACCACAATAAAAGAAAGGAATGAAAACCGCTTTATTACCCTTATATTCAGTAAGCCAAATATCCTTTTCCCTAAACAAAATCATTTCCATTTGATAGTTTTTATCATCAAAAATGATTTCTTGGGCGAAGTTTTTATTCTTAAGCAGGGCTCGAAGCTTGGTTTTATGCCCATCAAAAGGTGGCTTATCTGGATTACATAATGCATTTACATTTACCGTAAGCTTATTTTCCCCATTCTTGTCCTTCCACACTTTATGAATTTCGATGGAATCGGTATGAACAATTTGTGCTATGGCAGGCTGGCTACCTATCATCAACAAAAAAAACAGCATTTTAATTAAACTGCCTATGATATTTTGAATTTTCTTCATTTCTAAGATTACAAATGAGGTGCTAAAATGTTCATACACCTGAAAGCTACATCGCTCATCAAGTTACAATTTAAGGATAATAATCCAATCTCAAAGAATAGCCTACCAAACACAAAATAAAAAAATACAACAATTAATTATTGTTTTACGATAATTAATTATATTTTTGCATTGATTATTTAAATAGCGATTTTATGCAACAAACCAAATTCATCGCCAAGATTTTATATTATATCAGCTTAGTACTTGCTACAGGCTATCTAGGTTCTGTCCTTTATTCAATATTTTGTATCGTGACCGGCTTGGGCAGCCAGGCTTATAGTAACGGACAGTTTCTGCGTATCTTTTTTCCCTTTACCGAACAACCTTTTATGATTGTAGACAATAATGCCGCTTATATTATTGTTGCCTTTGCACTACCTCTATCGCTTTACGGTATTTTCTTTTGGATGGCCGCAAGGGTTTTCAAGGTGTTTTTGCAACCTAAATTGTTCACTAGGGAAAACATTGTAGAACTTAAAAGATTTTATGTGCTCAACATTTTTGTGCCCCTGCCCGTTTCCATACTTGCCTCG
The DNA here is from genome assembly GCF_039594775.1 of Pedobacter sp. Classification (GTDB taxonomy): domain Bacteria; phylum Bacteroidota; class Bacteroidia; order Sphingobacteriales; family Sphingobacteriaceae; genus Pedobacter. The sequence continues at coordinate 23,159 of NZ_JBCNMT010000009.1, forward strand.
TTATTTATTCCTGTAGAAACTATCATTTGGGGTTTGGGGCTTGTCCATTTCTTTTTGGGTATTTTCGCGTTTTTCCTTGCGGGGATTTTTGCCCAGGGCGTTAGCTTACAAAAGGAACAGGATTTATTTATTTAACGATATGCCGATAGTAGTAAATTTAGATGTGATGTTGGCCAAGCGAAAAATGCAGAGCAAGGAATTGGCAGAAAAACTGGGAATTACACCTGTTAACCTTTCTATTTTAAAAACGGGAAAAGCTAAGGGCATCCGCTTTGATACGCTGGAAGCCATTTGTAAAATATTGGATTGCCAACCTGGCGATATACTGGAATACACCGAGAGATAAACAAAAAACATATCAATTTTTAAAGCAACGAAAAGCGTTGCCTGACCTTTTATTGCCTAAACTTTTTAAAAATGAACACCCTTGTTATTCAAAATTTAAACCTGGTGTATGCCAATCAACATCAGGCCCTCCGCAATGTCAACCTTGAAATTGGCAACGGCATGTTTGGACTGCTGGGCCGCAATGGCGCAGGAAAGTCATCTTTAATGAAAACCATTACCACCCTACAAAAACCTACTTCGGGAAGCATTTTCTTCAACGGAGTGGATGTGGTTAAAAATCCACTGGAAATCAAAAAGCATCTTGGCTTTTTGCCCCAAGATTTTGGGGTATATCCTAAGGTTAATGCTTATGATTTACTGAATCACATTGCCATATTGAAAGGCATTAAAGATGCTTCGCAACGCAAAAACCAAATCCTTAATTTATTGGAGAAAGTAAACCTCCAAGAGTTCAACAAAAAGGAAGTTCATACCTTTTCGGGCGGCATGAAACAGCGTTTTGGTGTAGCACAGGCACTTTTGGGCAATCCTAAAATTATTATTGTTGATGAGCCTACTGCCGGTTTGGACCCCGAGGAACGTAACCGTTTCAATACTTTATTAAGTGAAATTAGCGAGGAAGTAATTGTTATACTATCGACCCATTTGGTTGAAGATGTAAGGAACCTCTGCAGTGAAATGGCCGTGATGAATCAAGGAGAGATTTTACAAAAAGGCAGGCCAAAAGAAATGCTGGCACAAATTGAAGGAAAAATTTGGAGCAAGAAAATTGACAAGCATGAGTTGGCAAGCTATCAATCGGAGCATGAAGTTATCAGTCACCAGCTGATCGAAAAAGAAATGCATATCACCGTGTTTTCCGATATATCCATCAGTGGTTTCGAAGCTATCAATCCTAGCCTTGAGCATGTTTATTTTCATTGTCTGCACACTAAAACATTGGTACCATGAACCCATTTTTCAACTTTGATTTCAGGCAAATCAGAAAAAGACTTGCCAATGTGCTGATTATTTTGGCTTTGCTGGCTTTCGGTGTGTTTACAGGCTCACAGTTTAATCTTACCGTTGGTGAAGGGGTTTACCTCAATTCGCCCTACACCATTGGTTTTATGACAGGATTGCTAAGCCTTTCCATTATCTTTATGGCTACTGTAATTGCTAACCAACTGTTATTTAAAGAATTTGATTCCGGTTCGGATGCCATTATTTTCTCGCTTCCAGTTTCAAAACTGGCTTATTTAAAAGGTAGATTTCTGGCATTCTTTGTCATTACCTTCTGCTGTTTTACGATGATGATGATTGGCTTTACCATTGGTCAGCAAATGCGGACAGGAACAGAAATTAAAGCAGGTTTTCATTTGATGCACTACCTGTTGCCCCTGTTAACCTTCGGTATTTTTAATTCGTTTTTGGTTTGTAGTGTATTGTTTCTAATGGCTTTTTCTACCCGTAAAAAACTATTGGTTATTGTGGGTGGTTTGTTGCTTTATGTAGTTTACATGGTGTCGTTGCTCTTTTCCAACTCGCCTTTTATGGCTGGGGCACTTCCTCAATCTATTACTGCGCAAAAAATATCGGCCATTTTAGACCCTTTTGGGCTTTCAGCTTATTTTTTTGAAAGCCGAGATTTTAGTCCGGCGCAGAGGAATACGATATCGGTGCCTTTTGGCGGTTATGTAATGCTCAACCATTTCATTTTCACCCTGCTTTCTGCACTATTTTTAATCCTTGGTTATTTTTCCTTCTCCTTTTCTCCGGCATCTGGCAAAAGAAAAAACAACAAATCAAAAACTACAGCCTTACCCAGCAATACGGCCAAGCTGTTTACAACAAACACCTATTTTGATTTTCCTCAAAGCCTAAAGTCCATCTTATCATTTGCCAAAAAAGACTGTACCTATTTGTTTAAGAGCATTAGCATCGTTGCCATTTCATTGTTATTACTTTTTAATTGTGGGATGGAAATGTATGCCGAAATTGAAAAGGGTATTCGCATTCCACAGAAATATGCTAGTGCGGGATTAATGGCCACCACCATTATGCAGAATTTCCATTTAATAGGTATGCTTATTTTGGTGTATTTTGTAAACGATGTGTTTTGGAGAAGCCATGCTTCGAGGTTTTCGCTCATCGAAAACAGCACTTATTTTTCCAATACCAAAGCAAAGGGACATTTCATTTCTATTTCCATCTTACTTTTATTCTTCTCCATACTATTGATCATAGAAGGGCTGATATTTCAATGGATGTACCATTATTTCCATATCGATTGGGAAGCCTACTTGGGCGTGTTCCTATTTTGCACCTTTCCATTAATGTTATTTGCTGGCTTATTGATATGGCTTAATCAGGTGAGTAGGAATAAGTTTTTGGCTTTAGGGATTTCTATTTTGGCCTTGCTGTTAGTTTTTCCCCCCATTGCAAAAAAAATATTTGCTAATCCTTTGCTTCGGATATTCTCCGATTTCAAAGGAGAGTTTAGCGACTTTAATGGTTTCGGTCCTTATGCCAGCTCTTTTGCCTTAAGGCTAATTTTTGGTGTCTGCATTATGTTGTTCATCGTTTTGTTTGTTAGCTTATTCAAAAACAGGAAGTTTCGGCTAGCTAGCCTTTGCTATGGAATAGCGTTATCAGCTGTCGGCCTTTTCTCTGGAAAAGCCTTTCTAACCGGTTATGAACCTAAGCAGAAATGGGCAGCGCAACAATTTGCGGCTCAATATGAAAAGCAGTACCAAAAATTTGAAAAGCTGCCCCAACCTACCATTACTTCGGTAAAAACCAATATTCATTTGTTTCCTTCCCAACATTCGTATCGTATTGAAGGGACTTACCAACTGGAAAATCTTAGCGATAAAGCCATTAAAAGCATCCTATTCCATTTTCATCCCGATCTAAACCTACAATCGGCGCAATTAAAAGTTGGCGATAGGTCTTTAAATATTGACCAACGCATTTCGGAAGTTCAATTACCCCAGGCTTTGCAACCCAATGAAAGTGCCGTTTTGACTTTTAAAATTGCCTATCAGTGGTTTCCTTCAAACGGGCATCAGCCTTTTAACAGCATTATTGAAAATGGTACTTTCTTGAGGGTAAGCAGATACTTTCCGGGCATTGGCTATCAGACAGGTTATCAACTACAGGATGAAAAGGAACGATCGGCATTTGGTCTGGCAAAACTTAAACCCATTAAAAAAGTAACAGAAGCTGCGGTTTACCAAAAGGATTTCATCAATTTGGACATGACCATTTCTACCGAAGCTGCACAAACAGCCGTAGGTACAGGCGACCTGCAAAAGCAATGGCAAAGTGGAGGGCGAAATTATTTTCAGTACGTGGCCAATAGCATTCCTTTTCGTTTTGGACTTTCTTCGGCTGTTTATCAAAAACAGTCGGCCAGTTACCAAGGCATTGCCATTAACGTTTTTTATCACCCCAAGCATTACGAAAACGTTACACACTTACTTAAAAACGCTCAGCTTACGCTAGATTACTGTACCCGTAATTTTGGGAAATATCCTTTCAATAGCATTAATTTTGCAGAAGTTTCTTCATTTACCCGAGGCTTTGCCGCAACAGCCTATCCATCTGCCATTTTTATGCCCGAAGACATGATCTTTCACTCCAACATTCATGCGGATAAGAAACAGGACGTGATCAATGAGCTTGCCGGACACGAGCTTTCCCATTTGTGGTGGGGCAATAGTGGGATTAACCCTGATGACAGAGAGGGAGCTGTGATGCTTACTGAGACCTTGGCCATGTACACCGAGATGATGCTATACCAAAAAATGCACGGTAAAGCCAAAATGCAGGAAAGGGTGAAAATGCACCGACAGATTTACGATGCGGAAAAGGGCTTTTCGGAAAATCAACCTCTTTACAAAGTAACCGCCAACAACAGCCATATCTCCTATTCTAAAGGAGCGGTAGCCATGGTAAAACTCAGTGAATTGATTGGCGAGGACAAAGTGAATCTTGCGCTGCGGAATTTCCTTAACCATAATGCTTATCCTAAAAAACCTAGTTCTTTAGATTTGCTGGCGGAGTTTTATGGGGTTAGTCCTGAAAGGAGGAATGAGATTGATAAGTTGTTCAAGTAGTTACATTTAAATTTCAAACTTCTTGAATAACATCCCTCGCAGACTTCCTAAAATCTGCGAGGTTCTAAGATCAATAGTTCGAAATGAATATTTATCGTGTAATTGCGATAAACCTTGGATCATTCCATAAGTTTTGGAGATGTGGGAACTGCCTAGCATCTTCCTTCAATTCAGGTTCTAAATTAAATGTCTGTTCTAATAGAGCCAAACATTCTTCGGTTTCAGATTGCAGATTCTTAATAATTGCCATTTGATAGTAACTCCAAGAGAAAGGTTGAAGTTTATTTAAACTATCGAAAACGGCAATTGCCTCTTCAAATTTGTTTAGGCTTTGTAAGTGCAAACCTTTACAGTAACCTAATTGATATTGTGCATCAGGCATTAAGGTTTGGTGGTAATGATCAAACTCTTTGATTGACTCGGCTTCAGGCAGCATGGAAAAGGTTGCTAACAGTAATTGAATAGCCATATGCTCGCTATGATAATTGGCAAAAAGCTTTTTTACCGATGACAGTGCGGCCTGTACCTTACCATTTTTAAGATTAAATTGAATGATGTAAATGAGGGCATTTGGATGCTCCGGATCGTTCTCAAGAATCTTTTCTACAGTATTGATAAACTCGCCTTCATTTTCTTCAGTCATCATATCATAAAGCAAATCCATTTTATTTTCCAATACTCCAACATGATTTGGCTCTATCGCCAATGCCTTATTAAAATAATCCAAAGCTTGCGCTTTATCTCCTTTCTGAACATAAAGTGAGCCTTTATTGGCATAGGCCAACGTTGCATGTTCATCCAATTCCAAAGCTTTATCAAACAATTCGAGTGCATTTTCCAAATCGCCTCTTTCCATTTGAAAAGCTCCGTACCCTATATATTTGTCTACTTGATCCGGTTCTACGTTCCCTTTGACATGCTCTGGATTTGGTGTAATTTTAATATCTACAATTTCTCCAGAATCTAGTGCCTGATTAAAATCTGTTACTGCATGTTCGTTCAAACGTTTCAAACTTTCGATTACTTGAGCAGTTTGAGGTCCATCTAACCCTTGTTTCTGTAAGGCAACCTCTACATTTTCGTACTGCAGTTTTTGTTCAAAATAGATGGTTTTTGCAAATGCCAAAATTTCTCTGCGATACTGTTCTGAATTGAATGTTTCATCATCAATTCGCTTTTTCTTTGGTTTTAAGAAATCAAATAATCCCATGGTTTAAATTGGAGCTAGCTATTTAAGCACGAACGTTTATAATTAAATGTAAATGAGATTACAAAGTAATCAAAGTTTACCTGAATATGAAGTTTTTCCAGATATACGAATTACTTTGTACGTATTAGTCTTCGAATAGATAGCCACTATAGGCCAAACCTTTGGCCACACTTTTAAAGTTGTCTCCAGAATTGAGGGCCAAGTGCGGGAATTTGCTTTTAAACAATTCCTGAATGCTTGCCACCATTGAGGTACCTCCTGTTAAAAACAAACTATCAATTTTTGACACTTCGATATGGTTTGCCAACATAAACTCGTCAAGGTAGGCGGCAATACGGTCCACATCCTTTTTAATGATCTGTTGATAATCGGTCAATAGAACTTCCTCCTCAATATCGATTTCCATTTGATGGTAGGTAAAGCGGGTTTGCGCTTCGCTTGATAAGGTGATCTTTGTTTTCTCGATGGCTTGAAATACCGAATAGCCCAAGTTGTTTTCGATAAGGGTAATCAGGTTTTTAAACTTTCGGTCTTTGCCTGAGAAATAATAATAGTCGTCGATATCTTTTTTAATACGCTGCCCATTAAAGAAGTTCATTTGGTCCCAGGAGCAAATATTGGCAAATAAAGATTTGGGTACCGTAAGCACTTTTCCGGGCGTAGCCTCGTAGGTAGTATGTTTACCAAAATAAGGTGTTCCGCGTTCCCACATAAAAGCCGAATCAAAACTATCGCCGCCAATATAGATTCCGCCTGTAGCCATCATGTCTTTCTTCCGGTCTTTACTTCCAACTTTAGCTGGATCAAGTATTAAATAAGTAAAATCGGTGGTACCTCCGCCCAAATCACCCACTAAAACATGTTCCTTTTTGCTTAAGGTTTTCTCGTAGGCAAAGGCCGCACCGATGGGCTCAAATTGAAAACGCACTTGTGTAAAACCTGCAATTTCAGCCGCTTTGTTTAATCTATTTTGCGCCAAAGTATCTTTCTGTACATTATCGTCGTCAAAAAACACTGGTCTTCCAATAATTGCTTTCTGCACATTTTGCCCGACTATTTGATCGGCCCTACTTTTCAGTTCTTTTAAAATGATTGCCACTAGATCTGAGGCATTGTATCGCCTATTGTGGATACGGGTTTCGGTGAAGCTGCTTCGTGATAATATCTGCTTAATGGATTTTATGAAACGTCCCTTCATGCCATCATTCAGATAAGCATTAATGGCATCCTCTCCCACTACGTAATTTTTCTCGGCTCCGGTGTTTAGCTGGTGATAAAAATAAATCAACGAAGGGATAATAATGGTACTGTGTATTTCTTTCGAATCTTCGTCGTAAATAGCCAAAGCAGAATTGGTGGTACCGAAGTCGATACCATATAAAAATCGTTTCATGAGAAGGGAAGCTAAACCAATAAAATTTTAGGGGCGACGAAGTTATGAAAAATTTTCAATGTTACTATCATTCCAAATACCCTCTCTGTTCTTCAAACATCTCTCCCTCAAAAGGAGAAAGAAGCTTTTGGGAAAGTTTGTACATACTTCCCACTAGATTAGCCTATGATTGGCTTGTGACCATACCGCAATGGGCTATAACAATAAGATCAAGGAAAAGCAATCATCTAAAAGGTTGCCACATTCTATTGTAGAAATATGGCAACCCTATTTTAGTGAAGTAAACTACCCAATGTGATAAACCACCTGATGTGCTTCCCATCCTACAGGTACTTCCAGCTTATTTGCAAGTTTATCCAAAACTGCTTTAGGCACTATAGCCTCACGATTTTTATTCTGTATGTGCAAATTTTCGTATGGAACTTCGAGGTAAATTATTTTTACATTAGCATCATAAGTTAAAAACAAGTCTATCAATTGCATTCTCATTTGATTTGTGGTATTGGTCGCATTCCAAATGAAAGAAATTTGGTCACGTAAAAACACCCTTGCTCTTGCCTTTGCTTCCTGAATAATTTGGCCATTGCCTTTTTTATCATCAGGAGCAATACCTTTCTCTGTCCGCAGTTCATCTAATGAAATAACAGGCCAATCAGCATAGTTCTTTTTAATAAATGTATCTTTTCCTGCACCAGGTAAACCACTTAACATTATCACTTCAAATTTAGCGGGCTCAAAAGGAACGTAATCTACATAAGCTTCTTCATTTTGGAGGTAATACATTTTTGCATCAGCCGATACAAAGTTCCGTGCTTGTCCCCAACAATTATTCTCCTTGCAAAATTCTTCAAAACATGCTACCCTATACAACATCTCTTCTTGATCTTCACAAATTCGACCTAACATATCAGCTCTAGCCAACAAAGCAAGCCATTTAGTATTTACTTCCATACTCACCCTTATCAAAGTTTTCAAAGGGTCTGGCTTTTCAAACAACCAAATTGGCAAACCGTGATAACGTACCAAACCCACTATCTGTTCTCGAAATTCAAACGGCGTTGGCAGTTCTTTGTATAGCAATTTCCTTGCAAACTGCGCTCCTTTACGGGCATGTCCATGAGAAGTGATGCTTCCATCAGCCTCTTCAACCGTAGTGCTATATTTCTCTACATCGTGCAATAAAGCTGCCGCCCACAACAATTCTTGTTCTTGTTCTTCTAGTTGAAGGAAATCGTCTTGTACCTGTAATGCATCTAATACCATTTGCGTATGTACAGCTACATTTCCCTCTGCATGATAACGAGAATCCTGAGGAACCTCGTTCATGCGTTTTACCCAATCAAACCGCTGCGCTAAATCGCTCCAATTTTTGCTATTATAAATGGTCCACATACCTACCTCCTTCATTTAACAATGGTGCTCTTTTCCATTGTCGTGTCCAATGTTCATTTGTTTTTACATGTCCCTTACGAACATATTTAAATAGGTTGTCAGTAAAATCATCTACCAAGTAAGCCTCTTCATTTCTACTAACAATTCCTTCGATGGTTGCTGGTTGCTCATCCATTACATCATAAGGTTCAAAGCTGCCACGCCCTTCTACCAGCGATAATATTTCCTGCTGAAACAGCGGTTGATCTTGAGGAGTTTTTTCCCTCTTGAGTACCGGAACAGTAGGTAAATCGAGCAGTCCAGCATAAAATTGTGTTTCTTCCCAACTTAACCAATGGTCAAATTCTCGAATAGCAAAAACATAGAAATGATGTTCTAGTTGACGATATTCGATGGAATGAATCGCATATAAGTTCTCTCCAAAAATCTCCAAATTACCCAAATCATTTTTGATGCTTTGCCAGTAACGTCTAATGCTTGCTGTCCATGGAGAAGTTGTTGGTGCTGCATGCGAACGTGCAAACACTCCATATTTGGATAAGCAATTATTTTCGCCATCCAATTTCTCGGTATGAATTAAATTGGGAATGCGTTGAATTTTTTCCCAATAGTCGTGCGCTATTCTATCATCGCTAGTGGTCCCTGGCGAAAAAGGATAGTGATAGGTACGACCATATTTTTGTGATATAGCCATGTATCAATATTTTAAATTAAAAAAATAGAAAATTGCCTCCTTCCCGAGCGGGAAAGACCATTAATAGGTTATGTGTTAGCAATTACATGACTCAATTTCTTTGCGATTGATTGGCAAAGGTAAAAAATAGTTTTCGATTCTTCTTGATGAGGAGGAAAGATGATAGGTCCTATGCAACATTTACTCCTTTTTGGTGTCTAATGAAAAACGTAAACAATGAGAAAAACCTTCCTGTTTCTAGTCCTATTAATTACGACTTCAAACTTATTTGCCCAAACTAATACTGCCGTTGATACCATCATCAAAAGAGAAATGATGGAAAGAAAAATCCCAGGATTACAGGTGGCCATTGTGAGCAAAGGAAAAATAGTGCTGAGTAAATCTTATGGGATTGCCAATGTTCAAGACAATGTTCCTGTAACCGACCAATCTATTTTTGCCATCAACTCCTGTACTAAGGTTTTTACTGCCGTGGCGATTATGCAATTGGTTGAACGGGGAAAAATCAATCTTTCGAAACCTGTTTCCACTTATCTGAACGATTTACCTACTATATGGCCTGTGGTAACCATTAAACAATTACTTACCCACACCTCTGGTTTGCCTGATGGATTAGGTTTATTGGACTCAAGGACAGGAGGTTTGACCAATAGCACCGAGGCTGCTTTTTGGGAGAAGTTGAAAACGATGCCCATGCTTTCTATTCCTGGCGAAAGATTTAACTATAACCAAACCAATGCTTATTTATTAGCAAAACTGATTGATAAATTTTCTTCAAAGACTTTCCAAGAAGTATTTGAACAGCAACAATTTCAACCCGCAGCTTTGAAGAACACTGTATTTGGAGATTCCCGTGATGTGATCCCACATTTTGCACCCACCTATTTTTACAGAAGCAATATTGACGGGCAACAATTGGCCACACCTAAACTCATTAACAACTACTACGAATTTCCCTACTTCAGGAGAACGGCTTCGGGGCTTAACAGTACCGCTGAAGATATGGCCAAATGGATCATCGCTTTGCAGGATGGAAAACTCCTAAAATCCAAATCCAGTATAGACACCATGTGGTCGCAAGGGCAATTTAACAATGGCACAGGCACACCTTGGACCTTGGGCTGGGGCCTAAACAGATTTAGGGCAAAACACAAAGCTGTAGGCATGTCTGGTGGTGGAAGAGCTGCCTTTTTGGTTTATCCAGACGATGATTTAGCTGTAATTGTACTCACTAATCTGGGCGGAAGCTATCCAGAAGATTTCTTGGAAGAACTGGCGGGATGTTATAATACAGATATTCCCAAAGCCTCGCCAATTACTTTAATGAAGATTTCCTTAAGAAAAATTGGGTTTGACAAAGCCATTCCTTTTGCTGAAGAACAGAAAAAGACCAATCCATTGTTTATCCCTAATGAGTTTGAAATCAACGAATGGGGTTATCGAATGATGGCTAACGGCAACTTAAAAGATGCTTTGGAAATCCTTAAGCTAAACACCCATCTTTTTCCTCAAAGTGGAAATGCTTTTGATAGCTATGGTGAAGCGCTATTGAAATTGGGCAAGAAAACGGAAGCTATTGCCATGTATCAAAAATCCATTGCCTTAAGTCCTGATAATGAACATGGCAAAAAGGTATTGGAGGGTTTGTTGAAGCCGTAGTCCGTTTATAGAAACTAAACCTTGCAGGTTTTAAGTATCATACAGACTCGAAGAAAATTACTCGAATTTCATTTTTTACTAATGATGTTTAAAACATAGTTCAATACGGTATCCTTATTTGCTAAAAAATCAGTGATTGTTTTAAATACTGTATAATGCGGTTGAATACTTGTTCCTTCCATCGGAAAACCTTTTGGTGATACCTGAGCTTTATTTCGGGAAGGGAACCAATAGCTATAACCTAATTTGCTATGATAAAATTGAGGTTGATTACCAGTATCGCCAGCTGTTGGCATACCCACTATGGTAGCATTTCCACTTTCCAACAAGTCGAGTGCAAAGCTTTCACCGGCGGAAACGGTATATGGGCTTGTAAGCAAAAAGAGTTTCCCCTTATAGGAATTGCCTTTCGGACTTAACCAACGATTGCTTACACAAGCCTTTTGTCCCTTTTTGATCAGATATTCAGCAATTTTTTCTGAGTAACCAGAATTTCCGCCTTGGTTCCTTCTCAAATCAATGATGAGAAACTGCTTTTTCGACAAAGTATCAAATGCAGCAGCAAACTCTTCCACTACATTTCCGGTCATACTTAATATCGCAATATAGGCAACACTATCATTTAATATTTTGTGTTCTACTTTAAGTGGCGGTTTTACCGATTTACTCATTTCCTTTATAGGGGCCTCATCAAAGTGAACTGTTACCTCTTTTTCACCTGAGGATGTGCTAAAGGTATAGGTCCTATTCCCTTCATAATAGCTAGAAAAAAGACCGCTCACTGTTAAATATTCTCTATGTAAATCGGTTGATGCCGAGGTGTATTCGGCTTGGTTCTGAATATAAGTCAATACAGGAATATGATTGATTTTTAGAATCTCATCCTTTTCTTTAATTCCTTGCTTAATGAAAAGACTATCACCTAAATAGGAAAGGAATATTCGGCCCTCTATTAGCGATGCCATACAGTTTTTATAATACTTCTTAAAGATTGCATTGGAGTGGCTGTTTTTTAATTCTGCAAAATAACGAAGCAGAATATCTCCATATTCTAGATTGGTTTTAGCATCTTTCACCAATACCATATACTTTTCCCGAAACGAGGTACCATCTAATCCTTTAGCTTTAAGATGCGTATATTTTTCATCTACCACCTTGGACACTTTTTCAAAATCAGCAGTATAATCTGCTGCTGTGGGAATATCTTTAATATAGACATCGCTGATATTCTGTGCACAGCCAACGGCATGGATCAGAAAAGCGAGCAACAGGATACTTGCTTTTTTTACAGTTTCATTTTTCATGATTCCCTTGTTTAATTTTATGTCAAAACAGACCAATTAACTTCTTAATAGTCACCTATCATGTGATAAAGCTCCCTTTTTATTAGTCAATAGGAAAAGAAATCCGGACGAAATGACAAATAATCGGTACGAAAGGATAGAAAAGCTGCCGGAATAAACTCTCTCTGTCCTTCGGCATCTATTAATAGTTAGTTTATTATGTTTTGGTATCAATGAGCTCGCTATGCTTCGGCTCTCCCTCAAAGGGAGAGAGAACTGCTAGAGAAGTTTGTACTTTAATCTTAGAGGAGACTTACAAAGTTTAATTTTAATTGCTTATGGTTTTCAAAGGCAAAGTTGAGGGCTTCGCCGTTTGAAAACTTCGTAAGTCTTACTTTGCTATTTAATCCTACCCTGCTCGTTCTCTAAGGCCGAACTTCTGTTCCGCGGACCTTTGGAGTTTCCACTACTGAATCTGTAGCTGAAATTAAGTCTCACCTGTCTGGTTTCGAAATAGCTGTAATTATGGATGTAAAGCCCCTGCACCTGTTGAGTGGAGCTGGCCTTGGTTCCTTTGTAGATATCGCTGAAAATGAGTCGTAGGGTAGCTTTGTTATCCATAAAATTACGTTGCAAACCCAAATCAATTTGACTGGTGGCATTGGGGAACTGGTTGGCTCCCGCTAACTTTTTCGAATTATAGATACCCATAACCTCTGCCGTTAACTGGTAAGGCAGTTTAAAGTTTTGCTGCAAGTTTAGCCTACCTGCTAATTGCTTTAAATTGAGTTTTCGTCCACCGCCAAAGTCAATATCATTATGAAGTCCGAAAAGCGTTCCGTTAAAGGTAATGTTCCACCACTTGTAGGGTTGTAGGGTTTGGGTTAAGGTTAGTGCCAAATGTTGCTGTATGCCCAGGTTACGGGGAACCATTACTATTTTGGTATCGTCTACAGCATCGGTTACCTCTACGCTAAACTTATCGGTATAAGTATAGCTAAGCCCTAATATGGTAGCGTTTTTATAGGCATATTGTAATAGTACCCGATGACTGAGCTGCGGTTCCAAAAAGGGATTTCCCTGCCAAAAAGAAAGTTCATCCAGCAGGTAAATAAATGGATTAAGGTTTTGATAGGCCGGTCGATCAATTCGGCGGGAATAGCTCAACGAAAAGTTATGGGAAGCACTAGGTTTTACCGCAGCGGAAAAGAAGGGAAACCAATTGGTATAGTTCCGCTCGGTTACCTTAATATTGCCGAACACCGAAGAGGCTTCATCCAACTTGCCCTTGGAGGCGGTACGCTCTACCCTTAAACCTCCCTGCAGCTGCCATTTGCCAAAGGTTTTCTGATAGTTGACATAGGCGTTCGCAATTTCTTCGCGATAAACAAACCTGTTTGACCTGTTGGGGTCAATGAACTCGCCATCCGGCTTAATTTCCAGAAACTTTGAATCATTATCGGCCGATACGGAAGAGTATTTCAATCCGGTTTCCAATTTCCCTTTCCAAAGCTTGGTGGTATAATCGGCTTTTACGGCCCTTAAACCAATATCTATCGCATTTAATGAACGGTACAGGTTATCGCTAATGACCGTTTGGTCGCTAGCCGTGTACTTATTGGACTGCAAGTTGCCCGCACCTTTGGTAAAATCGCCATAGTCGGCATCAAAGTTTACAATGGTCCCCAAAGTATCTTCGTACTTGTAGTTCAAATTAACGTTGTAACGTTGGGTTTGTTGATGGTAATAATCGTTAATGGCGGTTAGTGTTTGGTCAATGATGGTACTTTGCGCCTGCCCAATATCTGTTCTGGTATCGGTAATGCCGCCACCAAACAAAAAGTTTCCGTTCAGCAGTATGCCTACGGTATGGTTTTTATCAATGGCATAATCGGCACCCAACCTCGAACCCATTTTCTTGCGCTTGTCAATATCGTCGGTAAAGCTGTTATAAAATTTACCTTCCTGGATTCGATCGCCACCATACAAATAGGAATAATAACCCAGAAAGTGGCTATAATTTCCAAAGATGCTCAGTTTGTTTTTTCTGAAACTTAGGGCCAGATCCTGATTATTTCTGAGATACACGCCATAACTCAATCCTGTTGTTAATGCGGCATTAAAACCTTGCACGTTGGATTTTTGGGTTCGTACGTTAATAATGCCCGCAGTGCCCGAAGCATCGTACTTTGCGCTTGGGCTGCTGATGATTTCTATAGATTTGATTTCTGAGGCCGACATGGATTTCAACAATTCTGCCACTTCCCTGTTGGAGAGATAAGTTTGCTTGCCATCAATAAGCACCGCTGCCCCTGCTTTTCCATTCAGCGAAATACTGTTGTCGGTGCCCACGCTTACCCCCGGTGCCCTACCCAGTAGCTCGAGTGCGTTGGTGCCTTGTGCACTAATACTTTTGGACACATTAAAAATAAGGTTACTGCCGTCCATTTCTATAATTTTTTGGCTCCCACTTACATTTACTTCTTTAAGCATTTTGGCACTTTGCTTGAGCTTGATCTTTCCAAAGGCTTTGGGCAAATTTTCTGCAACCGAAAAACTAAGCTGGGTGGTTTCGTAGCCCATGGAAGATACTTTGAGCACATACAGATTTCCTGTTTTTAAAAGGTGATGAAACTGGAATGCTCCGTGATCATTGGCTATGACGCCGTTTACTTGTTTGGTACCCTCAAAAAGCATGACGGTAGCAAAAGGCATCACTTGGCCTTCCTGATCTATTACCTCGCCGGTTAGCATGGAAGCTTTGCTGACATCTCCCTGTTTATTCAGCAGATTTTCGCTCCCGATCACGATCATATTTTCAGAAAGCATCTGATAAAAGAGCTTTTTGGCCGGAAGAATATTTTCCAGCACCTTGGAAACGGGTGTACGTTCTGCATTTACAGAAACGGTTATGGTATCGGAAACCACTTCGTCGCTATAAACGAAGGTATAGGCGCACTGTTCCTGAATTTTTTTGAACAGCAAAGGCAGGGGAATATTTTGCTGACGTAAATTCAATTTTCGGTCTTGCCCAAATACAGAAAGGCCAATAAAACACGTAAATGCAAATAGTGTGGCTTTCTTCATTCCTTAATCCTTGATCGTTACCCATCGGTTGTTGATGGTGTAGGTGAACGGATAGGAAAGTTTAAGGGCATCTAAAGCTTGCTGCAGGGTTTGGTTGGTAAATGTTCCGCTAAAACGTTTTTCTTTTAGCACTTCGCTTTTGATGTCAATTTTCACGTCGTATTTCTTTTCCAAACGCAGGGCCAAATCTTTCAGTTTTTCCTTATTAAAGGTAATGGTGTCTGTAGTCCAGCTAATTTCCCGGTTCAATAGGTTGGGCTTAATGGCCATCACCTTAAAATTACTTTCGCTTTGTGTAATGGTTTTAGGAACGAATACGAGCTTTTCATTGGGTTTAAGCAGTACGCTATGGCCAGCATTTTGTCTATCGGTTACGGCTATTGCCCCTCTAACCAAGGCTACCTGTACCTGATGGGTTCCATGGTAGGCATTCACATTAAACGCTGTTCCTTTTACCTCAATGTCTATATCGCCCGCATGAATAAACAGCGGAACTTCTGAATTTTTAACCACATCAAAATAGGCTTCTCCATCAAGAAATATCTCCCGTTGGCGTTTACCAAAATCATGGTTATAGGTAATGGTGGTTTGCTTGTTCAACCAAACACGGGTACCGTCGGCCAGTACCTTAAAAACCTTTTGGTTGGTTGCGGCTAGGGCTTCAAAGTTTTTATTGCTGCGGTTTAACCAATAGTAGCTTAAAAAGCCCAGCCCTAAAACGAGGACCAACATGGCCGCTATTTTTAACCATGTAACGGAAAGTACCGATTGCTTTGTTGCACTGTAGTTAAACTGATCGATAGGCGTTCCCTTCTCTGCTTCGCCAATGGCGGCCCAAACTTGCTCAAGTGATTTAGCGGGTGTATTTCTTTTCGTTCGCTGGTTAAAGTAGTGTTCTAGCTGAGTGGCCAGTTGTTGATATTCTTCGTTGTTCTGAAGCGCATCATTCAAAAGTGCTTGGTCGGCCTCAGCAATTTCCTGAGAGAGCTTTTTACTGAGCAGTGCGATGAAGGTATCTCTTTCCATGATTTGGTGCTTATACCTTAAGGACAACTGTTTTGAGGGATTTACTTACTGCCCCTTAAAAAAATAATAAAGATAGATCGCGCAACTGTTGTTTTTTAGCTGCTTTTGATTGTGGATGGTAGCCCAGATAAACGCTCAGGGCTTCGGCCAATGTTTTAATGGCTTTGTATAGCTGGTTTTCAACAGTGCGTTTGGATATGCCCAATATTTGCGCCACCGCAGCGGTTTTAAGTCCATCTTCTTTGATGAGCTTAAATACCATTTTACGCTGCTCGGGTAGGGATGCTACTGCCGAGTCGAGCAGTTTACGTAGTTCCTTATCTTCCAATAGTGTGGTGTGTCCATTTGAAAGCACTTCGAAACCCTCATCTTCTTCATTTTGGACAAATAGCGTTGTCCGTCTTTTATCAGACCTAATTAAGTTAAGACAAGCGTTTTTTACAGAGATATAAAGGTAAACTTCGGGGTTGAGTACTTTGGAAAGTGCATTGCGTTTTAGCCAGAGCTTTACAAAAAGCTCGGAAGTAATTTCCTCAGCACTTTCCTGTTGTTTGGTGTATTGCCTTGCAAAGGCTACCAGTTTGTGATAGTAGTGTTTGAAAAGTTCATCAAATGCCGCTTTGTCTCCACGTTGGATTTCCTTGAACAACTGTACGATCTCTGTGTCTGGCATTAAATTCAAATTTCGGGCTTAAAACATTCGGTATTATGGTTAATGACACCAAAATAGGAAGATATACTTATCCAAAGATAAAATTTAATGGGTTGGCTTGTAGTTAGGGGATGTGATGATAATACTGAAGAAAGGAAGTAACATCTCATCTGCCTATCAAATGTCTAATACACCATAGACAATATTAAGCAATTGCCAATAAATAGTCACAAGTCTTCCCACAATAAACCACACACAAAACTTGCACCAAAGCTGGGGTATTATTTTTCGGTAACAAATCCAGAAGTCCATTCATCTCTATCTAATTTATATTCTGAGATCTCAAAACCATCTTGATGATCTTTAAAGCCATCTAATCTTTTTGCTCTAAAAAGGGCCTTTTCTGCTTTTTCATTGGATGTGTAAACTCCAATTAATTTAATATCTTGTCCATGTTCTAAATCTTTATCTTCATGAACATGCCATAACAAATAAACAAATTCTATTACCATAATTATTTCCTTATTGACCTCTATCGCCTCGCTTCTTTAATTTATTATATTCACTACCCAGACCAGTATCACTTAACCTGTGGTTTGTTATAAATAAAGGACAAGCTAGAATAATTACTCTTGTTCTTGTATCATTCTAATCTCTATTTTCAAAGATTTTTTTCAAACCCATCCATCAGGTCCTTGTAAAGCAATTCATCACAATTAACATCTACCAAGTTCTTAAAAGCCACGAATACTTCAACTAACTTTTCAATATTAGTGTGTGCGGTATTGCTAAAAGCGAAATGTTTTATCGGTAACATTGCTAGAATGTCAAGATTATCCAAACATGCCCCACGCAAATCAACATATTCAATTTCTTTAAAATTCGGCAACCAATCTGGGACAGCATAAAAATGATCTTGTTTAAGGCTAACTGAAAAGCTTTCTTGTAAAATTATTTTTTTGACCTTATAAATTTCCTGAGATAGTTTGGCTGGCAGTCTTTCAAAATTAAAATCTGGCACGATAAACAACGTCGAAGGCGAGCCATTTAAACCTGTCAGAAAGCAATCTTTGTCTATAAACAATAATTCGCCCCCACTTGCAATAAAATCAGCATCAAGGTTGATAAAACCGCTACCTTTTATGATCGACTTAGCGCCGTATAATTTGTTAGTCATACTATTTAATCTGTAGTTAGGTCTAAACTATATCAGTACTGATCCAAACACAAGCAAACTAAAAATAAAATTTAACAAATAGAAATGATGATAATTGAACAAAAAACACACATGTACGAAAAAACTCGTACATAGTTGCCCCATTGGTGCAACGAAAATAAAAACCGTCGTGTCTTTTGTAGAAACCAACCTTTATGGATCAAAATTTTCTACAACGTATTTCACTTATCATCCAAACCACCGCATTGTTTTTAATATGTTTTGCTGCTCAAGCGGCACACGCCCAAGAAAAAATCAGGTTCCAGGGATTGGTTAAAGACAGCATCAACCACCAACTACTTCCCTATGCCAGGGCAAGCTTTCAAAAAACCGACCAGCTCAACAAACCCGCTATCCATACCGCTTCTGATACTACGGGATTGTTTACCCTAAGTTTAGATACTGGAATTTACCAGATTTCTATACAACTTGTTGGCTATAACCAATTGATCAAAAAGCTCAAAATTTCAGCGACAACAATAGGCATTCAAAACTTTTGGCTTCAACCTGCTGCCAATCAGCTCAAACAGGTTAATGTTATTGGCAAAAAGCCATTAATTAGCCAACAAAAAGATAAATTGGTTTATGATGTGGAACAGGACGAAGCGGCCAAAGGTGAGAACATTAGCGATGTAATGCGACGCATACCCATGTTAAGCGTAGATGGCGAAGGAAATGTACAACTGAATGGACAAACCAACTATAAAGTACTACTAAACGGACGCGAAACCGCCATGTTTGCCCAAAACACCAAGGATGCATTGAGAGGCTTCCCCGGAGCAGTAGTAGCTAAAATTGAAGTCATCACTTCTCCTTCGGCAAAATATGATGCAGAGGGCATTGGCGGCCTGATCAACATCATTACCAAAAAAGCCATTTTTGGCTATAATGGTTTTGTAAACGCCTATTATTCGAACATCAATTATCAAACAAGCACCAATTTCAGTGTCCGCTCTGGTAAATTCGCCGTCACAGGAACCTATTTTTTAAGCGGTAACCACAACAATAAATCAAAGGTATCCAGCGAAACCCTACCTCTACAGCCTTCGTTCTACCAAAGACGATTTTTGGAAGGCAATCAAGTAGCCAATCGTTTTTTAAACAATGGCAATCTTGAAATGAGCTATAATATTGACACACTGCAGACCATTGTACTTTATGGAAACGTGAGTGGAGGCCATAACAAAAGCAGGTTGGCCCAACATATTACCACCGATCTGACCAATGCAGATCCACAACTTGACTTTTTTACGCAAAACATCCGCAATAGTTTTCCTACCTACGGTATTGGTAGCGATTTTATCAAGAAATTTAAAAGCAATCCCGATAAGGAGTTAAGCTTTAGGTTTAATGGCCTTTTCAGTAAAAATGATGGGCTCTACGGCAGTTTAATGGACAGGGCAAATGATGATCTTTTTAGGCAAAACGACAGTTATTCAAAAAATAAGGAGTATACTTTTCAAACAGATTTTGTACAGCCTTTTAATCCCGATCTGAAACTTGAAACAGGCACCAAATTTATCTTCAGGGATGCAAATTCTGATTACCTCAGTTTGAGCCGCACTGCCGAAGACCAGCCTTTTGAACCTGATGAATCCAACTCAGATAGTTTTGCCTACAAACAGCAGGTTTATAGCGGCTATGGCTCATTAGCTTTTTCTTTAAATAAGCTAAACTTTAGGACTGGACTTCGTGCGGAGCATACCGAAGTGGATGGTGAATTTTTTAATACCAATACCAAAGTTAAGCAAAGCTATACTACATTGATCCCCGATTTTTCGATGAATACCCAGCTTAGCAAAAGTTACACCATGGTATTTGGTTATACCAAACGCCTACAACGTCCTTATATCAACACGCTTAATCCTTTCGTTAACAATAACGACCCACTGAACCTCTCTTTTGGTAATCCAGAATTGGGTGCACAAACAATCCACACCCTATCTTGGCAAAACAGGATCTTAAAAGGTGTAAACTTTTTCTCTTTTGCACTTAATGCTTCCTATTCAGGAAACATGATCACTCAATACACTACATTTAATGAAACTTCGGGTGTGAGCACCACGCAATATGACAATGTAGGACGAAACAGGGAATTCGCCTCTTTAATCTCTTTCTCTTCTTCCATTAAAAAACTGAGAGGCGGTTTTAATCTCACCCTTCGCTACAATAAAATAGAGAATACCTTAATATCCAGTCAGCACCAAGAAGGCATTAGCGGAAATTTGGGTACGTTCTTCTATTTAATGCTCTACAAAAGTTTCTCCATTAGCGGTAGTGGCGGTATTAACCGACCTCCTTACACCTTGGTGAATAGTCAAAAAGCTATCCATTATTATCAAATTAACTTTGGCGGTAAATTTTTTAAAGACAAACTGAATGCTACGGTCAATTTTAATAATTTCTTTAACAAATGGCGAAACAACTACTCTTTTACCGAAGATAGCAACTTTAGTACCCGCGTCCACACACAAACTCCTTTTAGGGTAACCTATATAGGTTTTACCTATAACTTTGGTAAGTTGAAGGAAAATCTTTCGAAAAAAAGAGGGGTAAAAAATGATGATTTGGTTAATTAAAGGTTTAACGGAATTGCCAATTTCATTCTTGACTTTTAAATGTACTGGACGAGAATAGACTACGGATAGTATAGACCTAACCTCACAAGTTTTTAAAGCCTGCGAGGTTTTTATTAGGCAAGTTTAATTAATCATCCAAATGGCCCAACCATTTAAATGGCGAATAGGTGTCGCCAATACATGCTTTTACAATTTGTGCGCTCACACGTTCAAAGTTTTCGCTATTGCTCAGTAACACCACCGCTATTCCTTTTTCTGGAAAGGCTACCGCATAATTCTGGTTAGCTTCGCCATGTCCGGTATGGAAAAAACCTTTTCCATAAGGCGATTGGAACAGACCTATACCTAGGCCCCAAGCTAATTGCATGGCATCATTTTCATGTGTTAAACTGTCTTTTAAACTACCAAAGCCACGTTTACTGGTTACGGCTATTTGCGGGGCCAACATTTGTTGCAGGCTAGCTTTACGCAAACCTTTACCCGTCATTAATTGGATGTAGAAACGGGCATAATCGGTAGCGGTGGTGGTCATAGAGCCTGCGGCCCGACTGCTTTGCCTTCTTTCGGAGCCGTATTTCTTACCATCTTTAAAATAGGCATAGGAGAAGTTATTTTCGAAAGATTTTTCCCAAACCATGCTGGTCCGTTGCATTTGTAATGAACCAAAAACTTCTTCTTTGGCAATTACTTCGAGTGTTTTTCCGGTGTATTCTTCAACCATAAAGCCCAATAGGTTGATGCCTTCGTTAGAATAATAGAATTTTTCGCCCGGCTTGGCAATTAGATTGGTCTTATTACCGTATAACTGGCGCAATACGGGCAAACCAGAACTATGGGCCAACAACATTCGAGGAGTAATGCGATTGAATGATATGGTATCCTCTGCCAAGTCTTTCCATTTGGGGTATTGGCCAATGGGCTTTTTCAAATACGAACGTATGGGCTGGTCTAGCTTGAATATTCCACGATCAACCAAACGCAGGAATAGGTAGGCGCTTACTGGTTTGGTAAGGGAGGCGGCGTACATGACCGTACTATCATTTAAGGGCATTTGGTTCTCCATATCCTTACATCCAAAGCTCGAAGTCCATACAGTTTTATTGTGGTTGACAATGGCAACCTGCAGTCCGGCAATTTTAGCACTGTCTACCAAATGTGTTATCCTTTTTTGCAGGACCTCGGCACTTATCGATTGACCGTTAAGCTGTTTTATCTTGGTAACATTTTGTGCAAATGCTGGAAAAAAGTAAAGTGCAAAGACTAGCGTAAATAGGTTTTTCATCTTTCAAATTGTTTAAGACAAATTTAGGGCAGTAGCTTGTTTGTTTTAACGACAAATGCCCGACACCTTTACGTCACTTTGCCCTTTTTGGAGCCTACATGACACTTATTTTAAAAAAGCGTAGGACAATGGGTAATGAACGGGCTTGTGATTGATGGCTCTAAACAGGTTGACCAAACACATGGCCATGGTGTAAAAGTAAACCAATATGGCCAAGGGAAACCCTACCGGAAAATAGAATACCAATAGGAAAATGGCCGGCACAAAGGCAAAGGACATGGTGAGCTGAAAGTTGATGACCTGCTTACCTTGACGATCATACTCGGGTGATTCGTCTTTTTTCAAAAACCACAAAAAGCCTGGTATAATGATATTGAAAATAGGGAAAAACATGCCTACTAAAGCGGAGGCATGAAACAGCGGTGTTAGTTTGTGGGCTTTTTCGGCAGTTGCTGCCGGAGCAATTATGGGCTCTTTTTCCAAAAGTAGTTCTGTGTCTACATCTAGGCAGTCGGCCAATAGTTTAAGGGTAGCCAAGTGGGCCTCTACAGTACCTTTTTCAATTCGTTGGATGGTTCTGGCACTTACCCCAGAAAGGGCAGATAGCTGCTCTTGACTTAATCCTCTTTTACGACGATAGATGGCTAACTTGGATGTGGACATACACAAATATAGATATTGCGATTTATCAGCCCAAATATGTCACGGGGTTTGGCTTTTTCATTCTGAGCGTTAGCGAAGAATCTCTGCTTTTCATTAGAGATTAGCCTGTAGTTGATGTTATCACCGTACCATTAAACTGCCTTAACAGTAAAATTACAACAAATTATTTGGTAGCTTTGAGTACATATTCCTCAAGCCATGATTCCCATTCACGAACTCCTATTTTTTGCATTAGCTGCTTTGGTATTGGTCATTAGTCCAGGGCCAAACATGATCTATTTAATATCCAGAACCATAACCCAAGGCAGAAAAGCGGGACTAACCTCTCTTGCAGGTGTTATTTGTGGATTTCTATTCCATATCCTCATGGTATCGTTTGGACTTACCGCCATTTTATTTGCGGTACCTTTTGCTTACACTGTTTTAAAAACGTTGGGTGTTATCTACCTTCTGTATTTAGCCTACCAAGCCATTAAACCTAATAGCAAAAACATTTTCGAGGTAGACCAAAACATTAAGATTGATCAGCCCCGTAAATTATTCACCGTTGGCTTTCTCACCAATGTACTGAACCCCAAAGTTGCCGTATTTTATTTATCCTTTTTCCCGCAGTTTATTAAGCCTGCCTACGGTTCCATCTTTACCCAAAGCTTAACGCTTGGACTTACCCAGGTTGTGGTAAGTTTTAGCATTAATTTCCTCATTGTATTAAGTGCTGCCAAAGCCGCCACCTTCTTTGCCAATAATCCGCTTTGGGTTAAAGTACAGAAATGGTTTATGGCCAGTGTGCTTGCTTTTTTGGCAGTTAAAATGGCGCTGTCAAAAGCAAAGTAAGCTCTGTTCCAATAGACCACCCCAACCAAAGATAGGAACTGCACCAAAAAGATTCTTCGCTGGTGCTCTGGATGACAAAACCGAACGGATAGTAACTATAGCAAATGGACTAGATTTGCTAAAATTGGCCAGTCCCATCCCCTACCAAGCTTCAAAAATTCAGACTTTCTTCAGAATTGGAAAGTAGTTTTGGTCCTTCGACCAAAAAAGAATAATGAACAATAGTTTCAAGAAATTAAACAATAGCTTCCAATATAGGTTTGGACCTATACTCATTGCCATATTACTCCTTTGTGCAGCTTCGCTGCTCACTCGGATCATATTGCTTATTTATGCTTTCAGAGCATTTGACTGGAGCTTTTTCAATCTTATTAAAGTTTTTTTCATTGGATCAATATATGATCTGGCAGCGGCATCTTACGCCATTATACCATTGATAATTTACCTATGGCTTTTTCCAAGCAAATGGTATGGCAAAAAACTGAACAGGATATTGCTGATCGTTTATTTTTTTGTGGTGGTGTTTACACTCATTTTTAATGCGGTGTCGGAATATATCTTTTGGGAGGAGTTTTCGGTACGCTACAATTTTATTGCGGTAGATTATTTGGTTTACACTACCGAAGTGATTGGCAATATCCGCCAGTCGTACCCCGTAAATACCCTATTAACCATTCTTTTGGGTGTTTCGGCAGTAATCACTTATGCTTTAAGGAATAAAATTTGGCAATCGGCCACCATTCCCATGCGGTTTGGCAAGCGTAGCAAATGGATGTTCATTTGGTTACTAATGCCCTTAACCACTTACTTTTTGGTGAGCCATCAATGGAAGAGCCATAGCAGCAACCAATACGCCAATGAACTTTCTGGAAATGGCATGTACGATTTTGGCTTTGCCTTTTGGCATAACCAATTAGACTACAATACTTTTTACAAAACCATTCCCATGGAAAAAGCATTGAACATCATCAGAAAAGACCTTGATTTTATACCTCATAACCCAAAAGACCAAAATACCAGTAGATGGGTCAAAGCAGATTCTCCAGAGAAAAAGATGAATGTGGTACTGATCAGTGTAGAGAGTTTAAGTGCCAATTTTTTGGGCAGTTATGGCAATACCCATGGCATTACCCCCAACTTGGATACGCTTGCCAAACAGGGTTTACTGTTCACCAACTTATATGCTTCGGGTACCAGAACGGTTCGCGGACTGGAAGCTTTATCGCTCTGCATCCCTCCAACACCGGGACAGTCTATTGTGAAACGCCAAAACAATAGCAACCTCTTTACATTGGGTAACGTATTTCAATCCAAAGGCTATCATAGCAGGTTTATTTACGGAGGCTATGGTTATTTCGATAACATGACCGAGTTTTTCTCCCAAAATGGATACGAGGTGACCGACCGAAATGCTTTGAGTGCCAAGGAAATCCATTACGAAAATACCTGGGGCGTGGCTGATGAAGATCTTTTTACGCTTTCGCTTCGGGAATTAGACGAGGATTATGAAAACAAAAAGCCATTTTTTGCCCATATCATGACCGTATCTAATCACAGACCTTATACTTACCCTGAGGGGCGCATTGACATCCCATCGCATACTGGAAGAGAGGGTGCTGTTAAATACACGGATTATGCCATTGGAAAGTTTATAAGGGAAGCAAAACTTAAGCCTTGGTTCAATAACACCTTATTTGTAATCGTAGCGGATCATTGCGCATCGAGTGCTGGAAAGGTGGAATTACCCGTAGACAAATATCATATACCGATGATCATGTATGCACCAACACTTATTAAACCTGGTAAATTTGAAAAGCTCACCGCACAAATTGATGTGGGTCCTTCTATACTGGGTTTGCTAAACTTCAGCTATCAAAGTAAGTTTTTTGGGCGAAATATTTTCATGATGAAGGAGGAACAACAAAGGGTATTTATCAGTACTTATCAGAGCTTGGGTTATATTAAAAACAATAAGCTTGTGATCCTTGATCCTAATAAAAAGCTCGGTACATTTATACCCGATTTTAAAACAGGGGCTTCCAAACCGATCGGTTCGGAAGAATGGTTAAGCAATGAAGCCATTGCTTATTATCAATTGGCTTCTTATTTATATACCAGTAGAGGTTATCAGTTTTAGTGTTTCAGAAGTAGGAACCGCATAAAGAGATTCTTCGCAATGACAATAGCAGGTTCAACTTGTGGCTAGTTATTGGCATTAACCTTCCATTAACACTTCATTAACCGCTGTACACAACTCATCAAGCTATCTTTGATCAAAAAAATATATGAAAAGATACATTTTAATCCTTTTTACGATTTGGTACGGCTCGGCAGCCTTTGCCCAAACAACCGAGAAAATCAAATTCAGTGTTCGTGATAGTGATACGGATTACAGCGTGAGATCTTCGTTTCCTGCCGAACGGGTTGAGCGTCTGCGCTCTATTTTAGAAGGTATGTTGGGAGAAAGTAGCAAATCATCAGCAAGCGAAAGTGAATGGAATACCACTGCCTATAGCAGCAAGCTTTCGTCCAACCGTTTTGAAGCTAACCTTGATAAGAAGAAAGCCACAAGCCATCAAATTGCCTTATTTAAGGAGCTTACAGCTAAATTACAAGAGGCCTTGGACCAACCAAAGCCGCCTAAGCCGCCTAAACAACCGTAGTTTTCACAGTCATAAAAAGCCGCAACAAATGTTGCGGCTTTCTTATTTACTTCAAAACAGTTGTTGTAATTTCATTCAACAAGTTTTGCCTCATTTTGGAATTTCTTTGGTCTAGCAAAATAATGATTCCCCAATTTTTAGCCCTATTGTAGCAAATGATTGAAGATTGCCCCATGGAATCTCCTGTTTTTACATAAAGGGTATTTTGGTCATCGGTTATAATATTTGTACCTAATCCCATCTCTCTTTTTGCATCTTTATAGAAGATTTTTTCTGATAACTATCTTTTATAATCGAATCGATCTTTTTGAAGGCACCTTGTCCAAAAGAAAAATGGCTAATGAATAATAGCATTAGCAAGGTCAACTTTATGCGATTACAAACAAAAAAAGCCGCAACATATGTTACGGCTTTTAAGCTCCCTCTGCTGGGCTCGAACCAGCGACCCTCTGATTAACAGTCAGATGCTCTAACCAGCTGAGCTAAGAAGGAATATTTTTTCCTCAAGGGAAAATATCTGGTTATTCAACTTTTCAATTAAAAAGCCCTACATAAGTAAGGCATTTGCTCCCTCTGCTGGGCTCGAACCAGCGACCCTCTGATTAACAGTCAGATGCTCTAACCAGCTGAGCTAAGAAGGAGTGCTGGTTGCTCAAAACGCTTTCAAATGCTCTTTTTAATTTGAACACCCTCGTTCGTTTTGGGAATGCAATATTAGGGCTTTTAAATTATTTATGCAATATTTGTAGCGAAAAAAAAGACAAAAATTACAAGTTACAACGTATGAGCCTGATAATCATAGGTACTGTGGCCTTCGATGCCATTGAAACTCCCTTCGGAAAAACAGATAAAATTGTAGGCGGAGCTGCTACTTTCGCTAGTTTGGCTGCTTCTTACTTCTATAATCGTACAAAAATTGTTGCTGTTGTTGGCGATGATTTCAAAAAAGAAGACATTAACAAGTTAAACCAACATGGTATTGATACCGAAGGTTTGCAGATCAAAGAAGGAGAAAAATCTTTTTTCTGGAGCGGAAAATACCATAACGATATGAACAGCCGCGATACTTTAATTACAGAATTAAACGTATTAGAAAACTTTGACCCCATTATTCCTGAAAGCTACCAAGATTGCGAGTACCTGATGCTGGGCAACCTTACCCCTCAAATACAACAAACTGTAATTAAAAGGCTAAAAAACCGTCCGAAACTAATTGTACTTGATACCATGAACTTTTGGATGGACATTATGATGGACGACCTGCTAGAAACCATTAAAATGGTGGACGTATTGACCATTAACGATTCGGAAGCCCGTCAATTATCCGGCGAATACTCATTGGTAAAAGCGGCCAACAAAATTTTAACCATGGGACCTAAATATTTAATCATCAAAAAAGGCGAGCACGGTGCCTTGCTATTCCACGAAGACAAAATCTTCTCTGCACCAGCATTACCTTTGGCCGATGTGTTTGACCCAACTGGTGCTGGCGATACTTTTGCAGGTGGCTTTATTGGTTACTTGGCCAAAGTAGGAACCATCAACTTCAACAACATGAAAAATGCCTTGATATACGGATCAGCATTGGCTTCCTTCTGCGTAGAGAAATTTGGTACCGAGAAATTATTATCGCTAAGCCAAGAAGAAATTGCCAACCGTTTGCAACAATTTGTGAACTTGAGCAGCTTCGAAATTACTCAAAATTAGTTTTTAGCAGTGCAATAGTCCTGCTACGATATAAAAATAGTCCCGTTTTACGCTGTACCTAAGGTACCGTACAAGCGGGGCTATTTTTGTTAGTAACCTACAAAAAATAACCTTTTCCCTTCCTCTATATAAAAGGTATCGCTATTTTTAAGCATGCCTTATCTAAGTAATATCGACTGCCATATACCTAATGGACATTCATTCCCATTTAATATACCTTCTTTTAAATACGGTATCCATCTGCCCTTAAAAAACAATGTTACTTTTTTTGTTGGAGAGAATGGCTCAGGTAAATCAACCTTGCTGGAAGCCATAGCGGAGAAAATAGGTTTTAATTTAAGAGGGGGCAATCGAAACCATAACCTAAATACAGGTGTAAATTTCGACGGATATGAAAGTCCATTAACACAACCCATTCAATTAACTTGGACACCTCGTAGAATAAACAATGGCTTTTTTATGCGAGCAGAAAGTTTTTTCAATTTCGCAAACCTTATCGATGAAATTGCGAAAGAAGAACGAGATCCAAGTAAATTTTACCAAGCCTATGGGGGCAAATCCTTACATCACCAATCGCATGGAGAATCTTTCCTTGCCTTATTCAACAACCAATTTGAGGCCGGAATTTACCTCCTAGATGAGCCAGAGGCTGCCCTATCTCCTGCCAGAATTTTAAGTTTCATGAGCATTATACACAAACTTGAACAGAGTAGGCGAGCCCAATTCATCATTGCCACACATTCTCCCATCTTACTTTGCTATCCAGAAGCAACTATTTATAACTTTGACAATGAAGGAATACAGGAAGTGAATTATGCCCAAACAGAACACTATCAATTAACAAAAAATTTCTTAGAAAACCCCGAGGTCTATTTACGGCATCTGTTCAGCGAAGATTAAATTAAGTCAACACCCCTACCTTTTCCAGCTTCTCAAAAACCGCTTCAGTATGCGGCGCATCGGCCAATTCATCGGTAAGATCCTGCCCTGCCCAATGTTCATAATGTTTACCGTTTCTCCATAAACGGCTTTCGGTAACATCGTAGATAATGCCTTTGTAGGCTACCCATATTTGCGGCTTATCTTGCCCGTTGCGTAAAGCCAGTTGCTGTTTAGTATAAGATAGCAATTCCATTAAGCGGCTCTCTTGCTTTTAAAAAATTCGAACATGTAAATGCTCACCAGCAAAGCGGAAAGAAACATAAATATGGTTTCTACCGGAACTTTTGCAATATGCAATCCCGAAACGCCATTTTCGGCAACCATAACAATACCGTTCCAAGCCAAAATAGCATAAACGATAAGCAATGGCAGCAACATACCTGCAAAAGCACGATAGGCCCTATACATAAATCGTAATTTACCTACGTACTCAATCAGCAATAACGTTAATAGAAGTGTAGCAAAAGTCAACATCGTATACCACTTGGTATAACCGAAGAACAAAAAAGCCACACAAAGCCCCAGTAACAAATTGCTAAAGGCCAAGCTGTATTTCTGCAAATCGTTTTTAGGGAAACGTAAAGTGAGGTATTGATAAACAGAGATTGCGGCAAAGCTCAAACTAAAATGAAGCAGATACTGCTCCAAAGGAATCTCCTTAAAACTGATTGACAGCGTATTTTTAGTATCATAACTAACCAAACCGAGTAGGTATAGCACTACGTTAATGGCCGAGAACAGAATAGTGGCCACCAAACTGGCACCAAACGATGCCTTTAGAAAGCCATCTTTAAAGATTTGCTTATCGATTTGAAAGATCAATGGAAGTAAAAGGGGAGCCAGCGCTAAAATTAGAAAAACAAACTTCATCATATTGTGGTATTATTCCCCAAAAGTATGATTTTATATTGGTTGAGAAGTGGTTGTTTAGTTGTTTGGATTTTTGGATATTTAAACTGGATTTAATAACCTGATTTCGATCATTATTAGTTGATTTTTAATGAAATGATACCACTTTTTTTTGCTGACCCTGAAATAAATTTATTGCATAGCTTTCCACTCCGCTACAGGTCAGGATGACGTCAGATTGAGCGGTTCGTCATGCTGATTCATTTTACTACGTAGCTTTCCGCTTCGCTACAGGTAAGCATCAGTTTTAAGGGCTATTTCTCAAATTTTAACAATCGAACTGAGGTTAATAGTCTACCAATTTTGACGTAGTGCAAAGCACTAAAATTGCCACCTAAACCCGATTGAAATGGAAAGCCCGTAAACGAGCTGCGAGTGCGGACTTGGAATGAAAAGCCTGCCTGCGGTAGGCAGGCGGGGCTACAGCACATGAATAGCAATGAAATATCTTTTCAAACAACAATCAATACAATAAAAAAAGCCCCGAGTTTATCGGGGCTCCTGTATGATTATCCTCTGTCAACAGAGTAGTTTTTAAGGTATTTTTTTAGCTGTCCTCTAGCTACGTGTATTCTGGTTTTTACCGTACCAATTGGAATGTTAAGTTCTTCGGCTATTTCATGGTATTTAAATCCTTCAAAATATTTAATGAAAGGAATATAATACTCAGGAGCCAATGACTCTAAAGCTTTGTTGATGTCTTTCAGTACAAATTTGCTTTCAACCGCATTGTTGGTTGCGCTGTAATGCAAGTTGGCATAAGTAATGTCATCGCTTTGCGTAATCAAGGCGTTAGTTTTTACCAAGCGTCTATAATTGTTAATGAAAGTATTGCGCATGATGGTGAAAAGCCAACCTTTTAAATTGGTACCTTCTTTAAATTTACTATAATATGTTACAGCTTTGAGCATCGTATCCTGCACCAAATCATTCGCGTCTTCCAGGTCTTTGGTAAAATTCAAGGCAAATGATTTCAATGAGGTAGAGTAGTCGTTTAGTTGTTCGTTAAATTGCAGCTGTGTCATATTCTTTAGTTTTTAGTTAATAAAAAAGAACAGATGCGAGATGGGGTTGCAACTGTCATAGTTGTGTAACACCTTACAACTATGATACCAAAAACAACAAAAACTATCGACTAAAATTTAAAAAAATGAAAAATGTACTCCCAAAAGCACTAGATTAAAAAATATTTACTTCTCTTTCTAACAGAACACCAAATTTTTGCCGTACAGTTTCAATTATTTTTTCCGAAAATCTGTACACCTCCTGTCCAGTTGCCCCTCCATGATTAACAAGTACGAGCGCTTGATTTTTCCAGGTTCCGGTGTGGCCGTCAATCATTCCCTTAAAACCACATTGTTCAATCAACCAGCCCGCGGCCAACTTTACACGTCCATTTGGAGCTGGATAGTGAGGTATGTCTGGAAAATTCGACAGTAGTTTATCAAACGATTGTTGATCTATTACCGGGTTTTTAAAAAAACTTCCCGCATTACCAATGGTTGAAGGATCGGGCAATTTACTTACCCTAATGGCAGCCACAACATTTGAAACATCGGCAATGGTAGGATTAGCAATGCCTCTCCTTTCGAGCTCTGTGTTGATTGCCCCATAATGAGTTTGCAGATTAGGTATTTTTGATAAACGATAAGTTACCGAAGTAATGATGTATTTTCCTTTTAACTTTCCTTTGAAAATACTTTCGCGATAGCCAAATTCACAGTCGGCTTTGCTAAACGTTTTAATTTCGCCTGTAGCGATTTCAAATGCAGTGCAACTTTCCAAAACATCTTTAATTTCTACGCCATAAGCACCTATGTTTTGTATGGGCGATGCTCCTACCGTCCCTGGAATCAAGGTTAGGTTTTCCAATCCGGCATATCCATGTGCCACACAATATTTCACCAAGATATCCCAAACCTCTCCTGCTCCAGCGGTTACCAGAACATCATCACCTTGCTGGATAACATTAATGCCTTTAATATTTACCTTAAGCACAAGTCCATCATAGTCCTTGGTAAAAAGCATGTTGCTACCACCTCCCAAAACCAACAGTTTGTTTTCCTTTACTAATGGACTGGCAAAAACGTCTTTTAAATCTGCTTCCGTTGAAACATCTACGTACAGCTTCGCATTTACATCAATTCCAAAAGTGTTGAGGTTTTTAAGGGAGTAGTTGCTGATAAAAGGCATAAAGTATTTTTATTGCAAATGTAGCAATGATTTACAATTTAAGATTTGTGATTTGCGATTTGGCCATAACTCACACTGAACGAGATCATTTGTCTCGCAAATGTAACTTCGGACAATTGTAAAAAAAATCCTACAGGAAACTTTAAGATTAAAAAAAGTTTCCATAGTTTTGCAGCGGATTTTGAAAGGGAGTTTAAATTGGAAGTAAAAGATTATATTATTAACGGGGCTGATAAACTTTTTTGTCAATATGGTTTCAAAAGTGTAACCATGGACGATATTGCCAAACATTTGGCCATCTCAAAAAAAACCATTTATCAGAACTTTAAAGACAAAAACGAATTGATCAATATTCTTATCCATGATAGAATAGTTAATCAAGACCTGCAAATGAACAAGTGTTCTCAAGAATCGGAGAATGCAGTTGAAGAGGTTTTCTTTGCCATGCAGGATATGGATTTTTTCTTGGAGACAATGAATCCCATGCTTTTTTATGATCTGCAAAAATATCATCAGGAAGCTTGGTTGAACTTTATGGCCTTTAAGGAAAAAGAAATTGGCAAAAAGGTAATGGAAAATCTGGAACGTGGTATTGCCGAAGGTTTATACCGCAAAGACCTTAATCTGGAAATTATTACCAGAATGAGATTGGACCAAGTAGATGTAGTTTTTACGCAAAACGGACACTACGACACCAAAAAACACAGCCTTGCCAACATCATGGTTGAAATAACCCGTCATTTTTTATACGGAATTTGTAACAATGAGGGGCTTAAACTCATCCATAAATACGACAAAGAACAAATGGACAAGAAAGAAATAGAAAGAACCATTTAATTAATACAGAATTCACCCAAAAATTAATAAATAATCAACTATGTTAAGAATAAAAACGGTAAAACTGATGTTGCTGCTCGCAGCCAGTTTCGGTTTGCCAGCATTAACTGTTGCACAACAGCCAATAACATTGAAAGAGGCTTTAAAATATGCCTTGGAAAATAACACAGCGGCTAAAAAAGCAGTCCTTGATATTGACAAAGGCAAATTCAAGACTCAAGAAGTAAGAGCACAAGCTTTACCACAAATTACCGGAAACGCTGGACTTACTTACAACGCTATTATTGGTCAATTGGTGGCAGATATTGGTGGCCAAACACAGTCATTTAAAATGGGCCAAGCTTGGAATTCGGTTGCCGGCGTTCAGTTATCGCAACAACTGTTTAACCAACAGGTTTTTACTGGTCTACAAGCCGCAAAAGCTAGTGAAGCTTATTACAGATTAAATGCGCAGCTTACCCAAGAACAGGTTATAGAACAAGTGGCAAATAATTACTACCAAGTTTTGGTAAACAGACAGCAGTTGAATGTAATTGACACCAATATAAAAAATGTAAAGGTGGTTGAGAAGATCATTTCTAACCAATATCAAAATGGTTTGGCTAAAAAAATCGATGTTGACCGTATCAATGTTAACCTTACCAATTTGAACACTCAACGAGCTGAAGTTGCCAATGCCATTACCATGTTGGAAAACCAATTAAAGTTTTCGATGGGGATGCCGGTAAATACACCTATTACGCTTCCATCGTCTGAGCTTACAGAAGTTAACCAAAACCCAGCCTTAGCTGATACCATTAACCTAGGAGGCAGAACAGAGATGAAATTAATGGATGTGCAAAGAAATCTTTTAAACTTGCAACGCAAAGCTTATGTTTCCGAGTACTACCCGAATCTTTCACTAAATGCCAACTATAATTACAATAGTCAGTCGAACAGTTTCGATTTCTTGAAATCAAACCGTAATGCTATCGGTTTTGATGCTTCGGCAATTGGCTTAACATTACGTATCCCTATTTTCAATGGTTTCTTAACCCGTTCGAAAGTACGTCAAGCCGATGTGGAAATCAAGCAGTTTGAGGAAGACCGTAGACAAACTACCAATTCATTAAACTTAGCTTATGACAATGCCAAGATTCAGATAAGAAACAGTATTAACACGATTAATGCGCAAAAGAAAAATGCTGAATTGGCAAGGGAGATTTATGTAAGCACGCAAAACAACTATAATAATGGTCTTGCATCGTTAACGGATCTTTTGGATACTGAAAACGCACTAACGCAAGCCCAAAACAGCTATACACAGGCGTTATTGAATTATAAAATTGCCGAGATACAATTAATTAAAGCTAAAGGAGATATTAAAACTTTAGCACAATAAACCAAATACAGAAGAAATAATATCAGATAAAATGAAAAGAGTAATAACCATTATTGTCATATTAGTTGTGGTACTGGGTGCTATAGCCTATGTATTAAACAACAACAAAAAGAAAGCACAGGAAACTACCGATTTTATTGCCAAAGGCAGTGGTGCCGTTGCTGTAAAAGTGGCTAATGTTGAGCGTAAAGAAATTAATTTAGACTTTACTGCAAATGGAACTTTTGCTCCAAATCAAGAGTTGAATTTTAGCGCAGAGAACTCCGGTCGCGTAAGCAAAATTTATGTTCAGGAGGGTAGCCGCGTAAGCAAAGGAACCGTTTTGGCTAGAATTGATGCTGAAATTTTAAATACAGATAGAGAAACTGCAGAAGCAACTTATCAAAATGCAGTGAAAGATCTAGCTCGCTATGAAAGTTCTTTCAAAACAGGCGGTGTAACCCAACAACAGCTGGACCAAGCGAGACTTGCGGCAGAAAATGCCAAATTGCATCTGCAACAGCAACAACGTAAACTTAGCGATGCCAATATCCGTTCATCGATCAACGGTGTGGTAAACAAGAAAATGATTGAGGTAGGTGCGGTAGTATCTCCCGGTACGCAATTATTTGAATTGGTTGATGTTTCTAAGTTAAAATTGAAAGTGAATGTAAACGAAAGTCAAGTAGCCAATCTAAAAATTGGTGATGCTGTTCAAATTCAATCTTCAGTTTTCCCTAATGAAAGTTTTTCGGGCAAAGTAACATTTATTGCTGCAAAAGCAGATCAAACTTTAAACTTCCCTATTGAGGTTGAGGTAACCAACAATGTTAAAAACAGCTTAAGAGCCGGTATGTATGGCACTGCTTTGTTCAAATTCCCTAAGCAAGCACCAGCAATTTTGGTTCCACGTACTTCTTTTGTGGGCAGTGTTAGCAGTAACGAAGTATATGTTTTAAACACTTCTAAGAACATAGCTGAACTACGCAAGGTAGTTTCTGGTCGTATTTTAGGAGAGTCTGTAGAAATTTTAGATGGCCTCAAAGAAGGAGAAACAGTGATTACAAGTGGACAAATTAACCTTACCGAAGGTGCTCCAGTTACGGTAATCAAGTAACCAGTTAAAAGTAAAGAAGTATAAAGTTTAGGATACAGGAGTAGAACTGGCTAAACCTAGTCTGAATACTAAAACGCAACACTAAAAAGACGAAACCAATCCGATAAAAACGGAATGAGCTTCGTCACCACTAAAAAACAAAGTAATACGATGAAAATTACTGACATATCCATAAAAAGGCCCTCGCTGGTAATTGTGGTGTTTACCGCACTTACCCTGATGGGACTCTTGAGTTATTTCTCTTTGGGGTATGAGCTTTTACCGAAGTTCTCTCCCAATGTAGTATCTATCTCTACCATCTACCCTGGTGCTTCGCCAAACGAGGTAGAAAGTACCGTAACCAAAAAAATTGAGGATGCTGTTTCTTCGATGGAAAACATCAAGAAAATTAATGCCAACTCCTACGAAGGCTTATCGGTGGTAATTATTACCCTTACCGATAAAGCGGTGATTGATATTGCCCTAAATGATGCACAAAGAAAAGTAAATGCCATTTTAGCTGACTTACCTGATGATGTGAAGCAACCATCGTTGAGTAAATTCTCTTTGGATGATTTCCCAGTAATCACCATGTCGGCATCCGCTAAAATGGACGACATTTCGTTCTACGATTTGATGGACAAACGTATTGCACCAATCATCTCTCGTGTATCCGGTGTAGCCCAAGTAAACCTAATTGGTGGTTCTGAGCGTGAAATTAAAGTAGCTTTAGATGCTAAAGCCATGCAAGGTTACGGCTTATCTGTACCTGCAGTACAACAGGCCATCCTCGCTTCTAACCTAGACTTCCCTACTGGTAGCGTAAAAACCAAAGCGCAAGACATTTTAGTGCGTTTATCAGGTAAATATGCCAGCGTAGAGGAAATGCGCAACTTGGTAGTAAGCACCAGCAAAGATGGCGCACAAGTTCGTTTAGGCGATATTGCTGACGTTCAGGATACGCAAAAGGAAACGGAGAAGATTGCCCGTATCAACAGAGCTAACTCTATCGCTTTGCAGATCATCAAACAAAGTGATGCGAATGCGGTAACGGTAAGTGAAGGCACTAAAGCCATCATTGCAAAGCTTAAAGAAGATTACAAAAACATCAACCTTGATATCAAAATTGTAAACGACAGTTCAGTTTATACCTTGCAATCTGCAGATGCCGTGATCCACGATTTAATGTTGGCGGTGGTATTGGTAGCCGTAGTAATGCTTTTCTTCTTACATAGCTTGCGTAACGCAGTAATTGTAATGATTTCCATTCCTGCATCGTTAATTGCCACGTTTATTGGTATCTCTCTTTTTGGCTATACCTTAAACTTGATGTCATTATTGGGTCTATCCCTAGTAGTAGGTATCTTGGTGGATGACGCGATTGTGGTTTTGGAAAATATCCAGCGCCATATGGAGATGGGCAAAAACAAAGTACGTGCCGCCGCTGATGCAACCCGCGAAATCGGTTTTACTGTAGTTTCCATTACATTCGTAATCGTGGTAGTGTTCTTCCCTATCGCCGTAAGTACGGGTATGGTAGCCAACATTTTACGTCAGTTCTGTGTGGTAGTAATTATCTCTACCTTATTATCCCTAGTAGCGTCGTTTACCATCGTACCTTTAATCTTCTCTCGTTTTGGTAAATTGGAACGTATTGAAGGTAAAAACATCTTCGGTAAATTCATTCTTTGGTTTGAAAAACAGCTACATAGATTTACACAGTGGATAACTAAATTATTAGAGTGGTCATTAAGTCACAAAAGATGGACGATCTTGATAGTGTTCTTAATGTTTTGCAGTTCATTATATTTAGTAATAGGAGGTTTTATAGGCGGTGAGTTCTTCCCTAAATCTGATAAAGGTGAGTTCTTATTACAAATAGAAATGCCTAAAGACGTATCATTAGAACAAACCAACTTCTATACCCAAAAAGCTGAAAACTATTTGAGCAAACAAAAAGAGGTGGTTCAAATGATCACCACTGTTGGACAATCGAGCGAAGGTATGGGCGGTACTACAGCTACAGCTTACAAATCTGAAATCAACGTGAAGTTGGTAGAAAAACCAGAGCGTAACAACGTGGCTTCTGATATTATTTCGACCACTTATACCCGTGAATTAGAGAAAATATTGGTAGGTGCCAAAATTAAAACAGTTCCTATTGGTATTTTGGGTACAGCTGATGAAGCTCCAATCCAATTTGTGGTGATGGGTTCTGAACTAGATAGCGTTTTGGCCTTTGCCCAGAAAGCCGAAAAAGTAATGGCAAAAATCCCTGGTGCTACGCAAATTAAACTTTCGGTAGAAAAAGGAACGCCTGAAATCAACGTAAAAGTAGACCGTGATAAAATGTCGGCGCTTGGTTTAAATCTATCAACCGTAGGTACCACCATGCAAACTGCTTTTGCCGGTAACACTGATGGTAAATTCCGTCAAGGGGAATACGAGTACGACATCAATATCCAATACCAAGATTTTGACCGTAAGGATATCGACGATGTACGTAATTTGATCTTCGTAAATCCAGCTGGCCAACAGATCAAGCTTTCGCAATTTGCAGACATCAAAGAAGGTTCTGGACCAAGTTTGCTAGAGCGCTTGAACAAATCGACCTCGGTAACTGTCAAAGCGCAAACCGTAGGTAGGCCGACAGGCTCTGTAGTGGCAGATTTCCAAGCTGCTTTAGACAAAATGCAAAAACCTGCTGGCATTAGCTTCTACTGGGCTGGTGACCAAGAAAATCAGAGCGAAGGTTTTGGTACCTTAGGTATTGCCTTATTAGCAGCGATTATTTTGGTTTACTTGATTATGGTAGCCCTTTATGATAGTTTCGTTTATCCTTTTGTGGTAATGTTTTCGCTACCATTAGCGTTAATTGGAGCCTTACTAGCATTAGCATTAACCAACAACGCTTTGGGTATTTTCACCATCCTTGGTTTCATTATGCTAATGGGTCTGGTAGCTAAGAATGCGATTATCCTGGTTGACTTTACCAACCAAATGAAAGCGCAAGGCAAATCTACCCACGAAGCGTTAATTTTAGCGAATCATGCTCGTTTACGTCCAATTTTGATGACAACGATTGCGATGGTAATTGGTATGTTGCCTATTGCCCTAGCAAGTGGTGCAGGTGCCGACTGGAAAAATGGTTTGGCCTGGGTAATTATTGGAGGTTTAACGAGTTCGCTCTTCTTAACCTTGGTAGTTGTACCCGTAATGTATCAGATTTTTGATAACATACTTCATAAATTCGGTTTCGATAAGAAAGGAAAAACCATTGACGAAATGATGGTTGAACCTTATGAACACAAGGATGTTAATGAGTGGGAGCAACACCACTAGATTTAAAATTTTTCCCAACACGCAATAAAACCAGCCCCTTTAGTCTTAGGATTAAAGGGGCTTTTTTATGAGGATAAAAATCCCAATTTTACCGCCTGCATTAAAAGCTCGGGAGCATTTTTTGCGCCTAGTTTCTGCAACAGATTACGTCGGTGTGTTTCAATGGTTAATGGACTAACATTTAACTGGTCGGCAATCATTACGGTGGTTTGCCCATTGGCGATGAGCTGTAACACCTCCTTTTCTCGTTTTGTTAGAGAAGGCGTATCAACAGGTGTGGCCATTGCACGAATAACCATAGTCCTGATTTCTCTACTTAAAACAATATCGCCTGCCATAACTTCTTCTATGGCCTGTGCAAGCTCTGTAGCGGAAACATTTTTTAAAAGATAACCACTGGCACCGTTTTTTAGAGCCTGCATGATCAAACCACGTTCATTATGGTTACTCAATATCAGAACCCTACACGGTGGGAATTTTTGGGTAATGATGGCACTTAATTCAATCCCATCAATATCTGGAAGCGTTAGGTCCAACAAAACAACATCTGGTCTATTGGTTTGCAAATAATCAATTAACGATGTACCATCTGTTAAGCTAGCAATAACCTCAATGTCTTCATGTTTAGCTAGCAACATTTGTAGTCCTTCGATCACCACTGGATGATCGTCTACCAATACTACTGATATTTTATTTTCCTTCGACATTAAATTCTATGTTTATAGTAGTCCCTTTATTTGGAGATGGCTGAATATCCAATGCTCCTTTCAACGCTTCTACCCTATTTTTCAAATTGGTTAAGCCCAATCCTTTTCCTTTTTGCACATTCACATCAAAGCCCCTACCATCATCTTCTACCGTAACCAAAAAGATATTTTGGTTTTGGCTACACTGTACCAATATATGCTTAGCATCTGCATGCTTTAGGGCATTGGCGATTGCTTCCTGCACAATTCTATAGATGCCCAGTTGAAATGCCATAGGCAAGTTTTTATCTAGTCCAATAGCCTGAAATTCTATGGCTGTTTTCTCCGTATTCAGGGAATCACAAAGGTCAGCTAGCGCTTCCGATATCCCCAACTTAAGTAAAGTTTCGGGCATTAAATTTCGTGCAATTTGGCGTAAATCGGTCAAAGCTGTATCTAATTGCCTAACCAATGTGCTCAAAAAACCATCGTCGCTTTTATGATGTTCTTCCATCCAATTGGAAAAACGCATTTTTATCCCGGAAAGCATCCCCCCCAATCCATCATGAAGATCTGCAGCCACTCGTTTACGTTCTCTTTCCTCGCCCACTAACATCGCCTGTGCCAAATCCAGTTTCTGCTGTTGTTCTAGCACATTGAGTTTTTCCATATAAACCAATTGCTTTTGCTCTGCAAGGTTTTTGCGGTTGCGATAATAACTGATAGAAAATATAATGGACAACGCTAACAACAAGGATAAACTGGCAAAAAGCCAAGCATTGATTTTGGCTGTTTTGGCTGTTAGCAATGCTTTTTGTTTTTGAGCTTCTAAGTGTACAATTTGACGTTGTTGCTCTGCTCGTTGGTATTTGATTTCTAGTACATGAAGTTCTTTCTTTAAACGACTTGTATTTAAGCTATCATTCATATCAGCATATAAATCTTTCCATTTATAGGCTTCCCTTAAATTATTTAACAGATTATTGATCTCGCCCATTTCAAAGATGACCAACAACCTATTTTTCGCAAACTGGTTGAATTCTTCACTTTCTTTAACCTTCAATAGTATTTTTTTAGCCAAAGCATAAGCTTTGCCGGCTTTAAGTGCAAGATACTTTTTATACATGAGCCAATACTCTTCATACCTTTTTCCCAATTTTTTCGCCAGTACTATCCCGTGATCCAGCTCAACAACGGCCTGGCTGTAATTCTTTGTAATTTTATAGTAATTACCTAAACTATGATAATAACTGATCATGTAAGAAGATGATGGACTTGCTTTTAGAAATTTATATGCCTTATCCAACAGGGCTTTCGCCTTTACAGGTTTTTCCGTCAAAATATAAACATCTGCTGCTTGAAGATAGGCAGATACCAGTTCGGGAATATCATCTGATTTTTCGAGAGTATGAATCGCCTTCAAAAAGTATGTCTCGGCCTTTGGAAGTTCTTTACTATTCCTGAATACCAAGCCTATACTCCGATAAAAACTGCCCAGCAATCCTTTATCACCGGACAACTGGGCCATTGGCACTGCTTTTTCTAATAAAACCTTAAGATAACCGGCTTCATTATCTTCCTCTTGAGCAATGAGCCCATAGTTCTGCCAAATGGTTGCCCGCATTTGATAAGCTCTTTTATGCTTAAATGAGCTGTACATTTTTTCGGCCTTCAAATAGGCTTCTTTAGCCAGTGGCTCATGATTGGTATGATGATAATAGATAGCTTGCATATACTGAGATAGGGCTTTTTCATAAGGGCTTTTGGCTAGGGACTTTGAATCATTCAGATAAGATTTTGCCTTTGTCGTATCATTGCTCCTCATTAACAATGTAAAAGCCTTAAATTTCAGTTCTGTTCTTAAGCTATCATTTTTTGCCGTTTTTATTACCGACAAGAGACTATCTAAATCATGCTTAATATCAATTGGTCCTTGTGCCTGTATTTTAAGTTGGCAGATACATAAGCAAACAAATACAACAATCCCTAACCATACATATCTACCCAAAAGAAATTTTATCATAATTAAAGATGCAACTAAGGTGAGTTTGAAACAAATACAAGCATAAAAATACTGGAATACCAGTAGATTAAAATACTGTTTTAATGTGATTGATAGGTGAATTATACGGTTCTACATTTGTAGAAGTCAATTGAATATTTATTAACCCTTTAATGTCATATCATGAAAAAGACCACACTTCTGCTATCATTTTTAATCTGCTCTACAATTTTGTTATTATCTGCCTGTAAAAAAGATAAGAAAGGTCCAGACAACAACAGCTACCCTAAAAACGCCTCGATAGAATATCGCTATACACTTCTTTCTGGTAATCCAACAGGTATTGAGCTTAGCTATACCAACGAAAATGGCGGAACAGAGGATATAAGAAATAGCACATTACCTTATAGCAAAAAAATAACCCGTAAAGTAAACGCCAATGATGCTGTTCTTGCTGGATTTCTTGCAACTGGTCCAGGCTCGATCAAAGTAGAACTATTGATAGACGGCAAAGTTGTTGATAGCAAAACAGCTTCTGTAAACACTGCCAATGCTTTTACAGAATCGACCATTTATGTTTGGAATCAATAATTGGTTAACAAATATATTAGGGCCTGTCTGCATCGAACACAAAGTAGGCAGGACCCTTTTTCACCAAATCATTGGGAACTACATTTATCTAATGGCCGTAATTTTCCTTACCAGCAAGCTAATTAAAATACCAAAACAGCCTACCACCGCGAAAGAATAGCGCAAGCTGAACAGTTCTGAAATGTAACCAATTAGCGGTGGCCCCATTAAAAAACCAAAGTAACCGATACTTGACACCATGGCAATGGCCAAACTGGATGGAATTTTATCGTTGTTACCGGCAATAGTATAAGTCATTGGAATAATCACCGAAACGCCTATCCCCACCATCATAAAACCAATAGTTGCCACAATCAAATTCGGGAAAGCTACCGACAAAAACATTCCGGTAGAAATCACCACTCCACAAATCTGCAACATGGTCTTTCTGCCATAAGAAGCAATAAATTTATCACCAATAAAACGACCGATGGTCATCATGGCGGAATAAGAAGCATATCCTAATATGATCCACTTTACTGGTGCGTGCACAATTTCCTTAAAATAAACACCACTCCAGTCCATCATTGCCCCTTCGGTAGCCATACTACAAAAAGCTATAATGCCCAACTGTACCAAAACACCTTGTGGCTTCATTAAAAACTTCGGTTTTTCCTTTTGTACTGCTTTACCAATCAACAAAAACCGATGGTTGATAAAAATATGTGTCCAGCCTATGCCAGCTATGATCCAAAAATGAACTGCAGTCGTTAAATGCAGGTTCATCATCAACAAACCAACCAAGGCACCCGTAAAAAGCCCCAAACTCCAAGAGCCATGAAAAGAAGACATGATTGGTTTACCATAATGCCCCTCGGCAGTAACCGCTTGCGTGTTTAACGCAATGTTACATAGATTACCAGAAATGCCAAACAACAATAAAAACAACGCCAACTGCCAACCATGCGTAGCCAGTGCCAAATTGGTCAAACAAAGCGCATAAAGTGGCGTAGCCATGGTTAAAATTTTCTTACTCCCAAAAATTGCAACCAATCGCCCCGAAAGCGGCATAGTAATTAACTGACCAATGGGAAGTGCCAATAAGATACTGCCCAAAGCAGCATCTGAAAGATTTAAAGCGGTTTTTAAATCGGGGATACGACTGGCCCAACTGGCAAATACCAGCCCCTGGCCAAAGTAGAATAGCGATACGGCTAAACGAATGGTCTTTTTACTATACCTACTAGTTTCTTTAACGGACAAATCAGAATTATCGGCAATTGTTGACATGGAAGAAGGGGGGATATTATTTTCCGCAAAGGTCTGCAAAAGCACAGACAACAGCCCTATGAATACCCCATTCTTTTGCTTTTTAACATTGAAATTACTTTGTCTAAAACAATCCCAGTGCTAACCCAACAGATAACGCATTAAAGCTTTTCCTCGCGTTCATATTTCCATAATAAGAACAACCTATGCCTATGCCTCTATTGATCATCAAGCTATATCTTAATTCATAAGGTAGCCCAACGGTGGTTCTCTTTTTAAACTTTTCATCCTCCCAGGGTTCTTTATTCTGATTAAAAATGACATCGGGGTCTGTTTTGGTTACTATTGAAAAACCAGAAGAGAAGCTGATTTGCTGCCTTCTGAAGAACTTATAAATCTTCCCATACTCCACATTGACGGTACTTATGCCTCTTACATCAACATTACATTTACATTCGCTACTACAAGATTTATGTCGCTGCTTTTGCTCTTCACTTTTTGGGTCATACCCACCGCCTGCGCTAAGCCGGAAATAATGATGTTCCATTTGCAAATAGGCACCCCCTAAAATAAATGTTCTATAATCGTCAATATGACCCGCCTGCACAAAAAAGTATAGATTATCAAAGCTCAAGTCCTTATTTTTTTGTGCAAAAACGTTAAAAAAAGAGCACATTAGCACTCCTAATGAAATGATTATTGTCTTCATCTGTTTAGTTTTTAATTGATTAAAATGATAGCAGTGATTTCTGCCTTAATGAGTAGGGTTTGATGAATTACTTTTCAAGCTCATCACCCGTTCTATTAAAGGAGGCAGTCCGCTTTTGTTGATTTGGTCGGTATCCCAAAAACTCATTACGCAGCTGACATAATTATTACGAACTGGCGCCACCACAAAATAAATATTGAGCCTTTTTCCACCTTCCATGGTCAGCAATAGAGAAGTGATTCCAGTAAAATCATAAACAATTTTTCGAGCGGGAACTTCCACCCCTTCAAAAATCACCGTAGCAGTGGTATCTAAAACCGTCTTACCTTTTTTCTGGTTAAAAATTCTGGCCACCTGAGTGTCAATATCCTGCTGAGCACTTTCCGAAGTTGCATGAACACTCCAACTCATTTGCCCATAGGATGGACATTGCATATTATTCACTCCTCGCCAAGCACAGTTCCGTCCTATCTTAATCCTTCTTCCTGCGAAATTAATGCTATCGGCACCAAAGGAATTGAAAACACGAGGTGGTATTGCTCCATCTCTAAGGAGAGGAACAAGTTGCCTTTCCAAAGCTTGGTTAGTGGCCATCAAAGAAGCAAAAGTGACCGCCAATATTTGATTGTTCTTGTTTTCAACAAAATAGAAGGACACACTATTAAGCACACCTTTTGGTTCTTCGTATTTTTTAACTACATAAAAATTGCGAAACCCTAGAGTACTGTCACCTTGCATTAAATCCTTCTCCTTAATTTTTAACTTAGAAAAATGTTTTAAGATGTTTTTCTTACTGAATTCCTCGGCTTTGGTTTGACTGTTGATTTCTATCCCGTCTACATTAAAAAAATCAGTTCCACTGCTATAAATTCCCTGAAGCCTACTGAACAATTGATTTTCATTTTGAGCAAAGGCCGCAAATGCAATTAACATCACACTCACGACAATTAATATGACTTTTTTCATTTTATGGATGATTAGTGTACCTCAAAATTATAAGACACAAATCCGTTAAATAATCTTAAAAAGACACAATATATCACTCAAATAAATCTTTTAAGATAATCATCAAGTCATTTCAACTAAACAGCAAACCTAAAAGATACATACAATTT
Organism: Pedobacter sp.; assembly: GCF_039594775.1. GTDB lineage: Bacteria > Bacteroidota > Bacteroidia > Sphingobacteriales > Sphingobacteriaceae > Pedobacter. Next base: position 67,977 of record NZ_JBCNMT010000009.1, read on the forward strand.
GTTTTTATAGCCAAAAATTATTCTTTTACCACTATATTTACTTATAGAATAATCTTTTAACGATGAACGAGCAAGCTAATTTCTTCGAACGTATAAAGCAAACCTTACCTAGCTATCAAAATTTGGCACAAAGCGTAGCCGATATTTTAGGAATCAGCACTAACGAAGCATATAAAAAGATACGGGGCACCAGTCTTTTGAACATCAGCCAAATCACCAAACTGTCTGATGGTTTTGGCGTACCTTTCCAATACCAGCCCAGCCAATTACCTACGGTTACCTTTAATTATGTAAGCCACAGCGACCAAGCCGAGCACATGACGGAATACCTAAAGGAAATGCTGGCCACCATGAAACAGATTCAAAAAAGTAAGCAAAAACACATCACGGTAACCAGTGATGACGTGCCTATTTTTCACTTCTTCAAATATCCTACACTAACGGCTTTCAAATTGTTTTACTGGGCAAACAACCCTAGCATGCAGCAATTTGACCTAGAGAAATTACCCAGCAGCATTTTAGACATTGCCTTGGAACTTCATCAAGTTTACCTAGAGATTCCGAGCACTGAAATTTGGGCAAAAGACACCATACATGGCACCATTGAACAAATAAGATATAGTTTTGAAGCAGGCCACATTGCCAATAAAGCCGATGCTGTGGCCATTGTGGAACAGTTACGATACTGCCTTACCGATATTAGCATGTACGCCATTGGCAGTAAAAAAACCATTGACACTACGCACTCTTTTAACTGGTACCACTGTGATGTATTGGGCGGCATTACCTACTTGGTCGACCTTGAACAATCGATGCTTTGCTATAATAGATTTAACACTTACAATTACCTAAAAACGGAAGACCAAACCTTTTGCCTGCAAACCAAAGATTGGATCAAAGGACTCATCAACAAATCGGTTGCTTTTAGCGGACAGGGCGAAAAACATCGGAACAAATACCTTTATCAGGCTTTTGCCGAATGCGACAAACTGATAGATGAAATTAACAGGGCTTGAGTTTAGTTGATTCGTGAAATTCGTTTAATCAGTTCAATACAGGCCCTGCCGTTATGGTAAGGGCATTTCCAGAAACCTGCTTTCACTTCGTCCATGGGGTTAAGATTTTCGTCAACACCCCAAAACCATTCACCATTTACTTTATCCTTGAGGCAGCTCTTTACAAAACTCCAAGTATTTAGAGATTGCTGAAGGTATTGCTCCTTTGCAGATAATTGCCAAGCGTTGAAAAAACCCACCATGGCTTCAGCTTGCGGCCACCAATGATATTCTTTTATCCAATGATTTGTTGTGGCATCATATTCATACAACAACCCACCGTTTTCGGCCAAACCTTTAGCAGCGACATCAGCCATTTTTAAAGCCAATTGTTTAAAATAGGCCATTCGCGTTTGGTCGTTGATAATTTCCGCAGCCTCACATAACAACCAAGCGGCCTCAATATCGTGTCCGAAAGAAACCAAGGATGATTTAACTTGCCAGTTCTCCGTAAAAAATAGTTGCAAATGGGAGGTTTTAGAATCTACAATATGCTCACGGAAATTGTTCAAAAGTTGGACAATGGCATTTTTCAACGCTCCATTAGGCCAAACACTATACAAATTGGCATAAGCTTCTATCACATGCAAATGCGTGTTCATCGATTTTTTCTCGTTTTGGTCCTTCTCGCTCAAACGCAAATCGGCAATAAGTCCCCAAGCTTGGTCATGCGCCTCAATGTAGCCCGTATACACTTCATCATAGCTATATTTTTCAAGCAATTGATAAGTAACTTTTGCTAACTCAAGGGCCTGTTGATTTTGAGTAGCTTTATAATATTCACTTAAAGCATAAATCGCAAAAGCTTGTCCATAAACCTGTTTTTTACCATCCAACAAAGTGCCATCAGGGTTTAACGACCAATAAAAACCTCCATTGGGTTCATCATGAAAAAAATCGAGCAGGTAACGATAGGCTCGTTGCGCCATCGCCAAATATTGCTTTTGTTGGGTTAGCAGATAGGCTGACGAAAAAGTATAAAGGATGCGGGCATTTAATACCAAACCTTTAGCAGCAGATTCAGCTTGGTTCAAATAGTTGACCTGCCCATAAAAACCACCCTGCTGTTCATCGACGGTATAAGCAGACCACCATTGCAATAAGTGATTTAATTCTGTGGTTAATTCTTGTTGATATTGTTCAATGGTGAGGGACCCCATGCCTACAAACTTACCTTTCCATTCAAATTTACCAGCATATTTTTTTCTTCGTCGATTTTTTTATTGTTGTCGATGATATTGATGATAGTTTGAACGGAAGTGGCAGACCTTAAACCATCCTCGGGATTGTGAGTTACATAATCCAACAACTGTGCTATACTTGTAGTGGCCACATGCATTCTGGTATCTGAAGAGGCGTAATAAATGTACACCGTTCCATCATTATCCAATATCCAACCATTTGAAAAAACCACATTGGACACGTCGCCCACCCTTTCCTCACCTTCTGGTGCAATAAAGTAACCCGCTGGCTTATGTGTTACTTTAGTTAGGTCATTTAAATCGGTCATGAACATATACAGCACATATCTCAATCCCGCAGCGGTATTTCGTACGCCATGTGCCAAATGCAACCAGCCTTTCTCAGTTTTTATTGGTGCCGGACCTTGACCATTTTTAGCTTCGTAAACGGTGTGATACTGCTTTTGGTCAATTACTTTTTCTTCCTTTACTTCGGCATTTTCAATGGTGTCAGATAGGCCAAAACCAATGCCACCACCATTTCCAGCTTCAATGAAACTATCTTGTGGACGGGTGTAAAATGCGTATTTCCCATTTACAAACTCGGGGTGTAACACCACATTTCGCTGTTGTGCCGAATTGGTTTTTAAATCAGCTAAACGTTCCCAATTTTCAAGGTCCTTGGTACGGGCAATGCCACATTGTGCTATTGCCGCCGATTGGTCGCCTTTACTGGCCTTGGGGTCTCTCCTCTCTGTACAAAACAAACCATAGATCCAACCGTCTTCGTGAGCCACCAACCTGATGTCGTAAACATTCGTATCAGGATTTTCTGTTTCGGGCATCACCACAGGCTTATCCCAAAATTTAAAGCGATCTATGCCATTAGGGCTTTCGGCAATGGCAAAAAAAGATTTACGGTCATTACCTTCTACCCTTGCCATGAGGATATATTTTCCTTCGAATTTAATTGCTCCCGCATTCAGTACGGCATTCACTCCAAACCGTTCAATCAAAAACGGATTGGTTGATGGATTCAGATCGAATCTCCAATTTAGTGGAATATGTTGAGCTGTTAATACCGGATTTTGATACCTATGGTAAATACCATTCTCCGTGGCTAGCTTTTCATTTGGCTTTTGTATCAATTGTTGATGAGCTTTTGTCATCTGTAAAATACGCTCTTCGAAATTTGTCTTCATCTTTTTAATCTTCTAATCTATTCCACCAGGTTCTTTTTAAAATAACTACGATAACGGCTAAAACAGCCAAATTCACTGCCAGCTGAGGATACATTCCCGTAATGAGATACATAGGAAATATGGTGAGGCAGAGCTGGGCTACAATTCCCAAAGCCACGTTGAACATGTCTAGCTTAAAATTTTTGTTGGCTTTGAAGGCAGGTTCTTCGGCTACCACCAGTTCATGGATGGGCTGCCAAAACCCCCAAGGTTTTACATTTTTATAAAATGATTTTAAAACCGCCATATCTGTAGGTGGAGCGGCATAAGTACCGATTACACAACCAATGAGCGAAAGCACGAAAAGTGCTGGCCACCAAAACAAAGGCAATCCAGTGGTTACGTAGGGCATTAACAAAGCTGCACCAATACCTACCGCCATTCCCCAGAAAAAACCATTGGCATTAAAGCGCCACCAGTACCACTTTAAACAGTTGGCCGCTACGTAACCGCCGTACAAACCACCTACTATCCATTGCAGAATATCATTTACATCTTTGGCCAAGAAACCAAAAAACACGCCCGCCACTACCACCAACACACCTACGATGTAGTTCATAGAAATGATTTTTTTGGTAGGGGCCGCTGGGTTAATGTATTTCAAGTAAATATCATTCACAATATAGGCCTGTGCAGCATTTAAGGTTCCACTAAAGGTTCCCATAAAAGCGCCCAGCAAACCTGTTAACACTAAACCAAGCACACCAACTGGCAAAAAATTATTAATGGTTGCAGGTAAGATCTTTTCAAAATCGGTAATACCATTGGCATCCTTAAGATAGATTTGGTTGTAATAGAGAAGTGCTAACACGGTTAAGCCCGTTACCATGGTGTATCGGATAGGTAGCAAAATAATGCTCACAAAGCCCGTCATTTTACTAGCTTCCTTCGGACTTCGAGTACTCAGTATTTTTTGCATATCGTAATTAGGTGCTGGCCCCGCCAAGGACGCAAAAACACCTTTCAAGAGCATCATCATAAAGAAAAGACCAAACAGGCTAAAACCGTCATCCGCAATTTTCTGATTGGCTTCGGCCGCAATCTTGCTCCAGTCGAGATCGAGTTTCCAGCCAAAGAAAGGGTCGTTCCAACCATGCGGCACATTTAAGCTTTGAGTAGCTAAATGCTGCACGGCAATGACACCAATAGCCAAACAGGCCATGGTCATGATGATGTATTTAATGGCATCGCCCAAAACAATGCTGTGCATCCCTCCCAAAATGGAATAGAACATGGCAAAAAGGGTAAATACGATGCCGTAAAAATGCGGCACATACTTGTCGGCAACATGAAAAGGCACATAATCCTTAATATAGTCCCACGGCACAAAAACCTGAATAAACTTGCCCAAGCCTACAAAACCATAGGCCAAAAAACCGAGGCAGCTAATAAGTGCAAAGGCAATAACAATGGCATGCGAACCGTTTACTCCTTTTCCAGCCAAGCCAAATCGTGTTTTCAACCATTCAGCGCCAGTAGTTGCATTGGAACGTCGCAACCATTTGGACAAAAACATCATCATAAACACTTGATTGAACACTGGCCACAACCAAGGAATCCAGATGCTTTTGAAACCGTAAACAAAACATAATGCCACCATCCACATGGTGCCGCTGATGTCGAACATATCACTGGCATCGCTAAGCCCCAACATGTACCAAGGCAGCTTTTTACCTCCCATGAGATAGCTTTCTTTGTCCTGCTTGGCTTTATTCTTCATATAAAAACCAATCAGCACCATGGTGGCGAGATAAATGATGAGGATAGCGATGTCGATGAATTGTAACTTCATTAGTTTGGTTAGTTTGTTTGGTTTTGGTATATCTTTTTGCTACGCAGTTTTTTCTCTAACAACACTTTTGGTTTTTGGGAGAAGCGTTTAAAATCTTCGGCAGAGTTGCCCCCTTTGTATGGCGCATAGTAATGCATTTTTTTGGAAGAGGGCATGTAACCTGCATTGCGCCATACAAGCACATATGAAAGCGGATAATCTTTAATGGCCGGCCACAATGTACCTGTCCACCAATTTGGATCGGGTACGTTTTCGAAGCCTGTTTCGGCAAAGGCCGCCAACTTATTTTTTTCGGCTGCGAGCTTGGTGACTATTTCAGATTGCCTTTTAATTTCCCTGATAAAGTTCTCTTTCTTGTTAAGGTCAAACTGATAGGTATCAAAGCTTAACACATCCACATATTCATCGCCCGGATAACTGCGTAAAAAGTCTTCCTTGGTTTTAAAATCGTTGGTATTGTAAACCATAATGAGGTGGTCGATTTTTTTGGTCTTCCTCAAATAATCAGCAGTAAATCGCCATATCTCCTTCATTTCTGCTGGCGTAGTGGTATTACTGCCCCACCAGAACCAATGTCCCGTAAGTTCATGAAAGGGTCTGAACAATACCGGAATATATTCGCCCTTGTTTCCTTTTAAGCTGAGCAGAAAATCTGCGGCCCTATCCAACCATTGTTTGTACAGTTGATGTTTATCGCCTCCGGGCAAAATTGCCTTTACGGTGTTACGAGTGGTGTCCCATGACGAACCTCCTGTTAACGGATTATCGAAATGCCAGCTGATGGTAATGACTGCTCCTCGTTCGTAACCTGCTTTGATGTAGGCCTTCATTTTTTCAAAAGGCACGCCATCAATGTTATTTGCAGAGCCATGCTCAATCCTCCCAATATCCCATCCATACACGGCTGGATAATCTCCCGCCGTTTCTTTTACATCACTTCTTCCCTCTTGGTATTTCCAATCTACACCGTAAGCCAAATCATCCTGATGCCCAAACAAAATATACTTTTTGCTTAAAGCATATAAGTTTTGGTATAAAGCCTTGGTTTCCTTGGTAGGATTGGGATGACTTAGCTTTTGGGCTGCCGCCTTTTGCAAGCCTATTAAAGCAAGCAGCAAGTGGAGCAGGGTTATTTTTTTGAGCATAAATAATTAGGGATTAATAGAAGCCAATGTCATCAATGTATACCTGCGAAGCTAAATTGCTGAATTCTTGGAAGGTGATATATTCAATGGTTGCAGGGTTACCGATATTAATTAAAGGCACTTGATAATCTGTCCATTTTCCTTCATTTAAAATCAACTCATAGGTACTTGCAGCAGGCGTTACCGAAATCCTTATTTTCTTACCCTGTGTTCCTGCGCCACCAAAAATGGATATTTTCACCATGCTATAACCTGTGGTATTGAATTTAGACACCAACCTAAATCTTACCGCACCAAATCCTACATAAGTTGCCTTAATCGCTGCTGTACCCCGTCTATTATTTTCGGTACTGGCCAAATTGAGCGTGCTCGAATAAGAAGTATTGGTCCACGAATTTCTTAGCGCATCATCAAAAATAACATGCTTTAAACCAAAGGTTTTGGTAGCCGTTATCGAACCTACAGGAGTAGTGACTACTACTGGACCATAAGTTACACCTGTTGGCACTTTCACTTTAATTTGCGTTTGGGTACTGGAAACAATGGTAGCATTTATACCATTAATAGTTACTGCGCTTACACCTTTGAAATAATTTCCGGCAATGGTGATTTCATCATCGGGCACTCCTGCGCCTGGCGAAAAATCTTCAACCAATGGAGAGGGCTGTCTAATTTTAAAATTAAGTGTTGCCGTACCATATTTAGTAGTCACAGTAATTGGGTTATTGATAGGATCGGTTAAGTTTGCCGGAATTTTTACCGTAATGCTATTATCCTCGGCATAGGTAAGTGAATCAGCGGCAAGCGTACCATTAAAATCAACCTTTTGAGTGGTTTTCAGGTTAGCTCCCTTGATCATGATCCAATCCCCATAATCAACCGCTTGTAGCTCAGTACTTCTATTGGTTAAATTGGTGACTGCCGTAAGGGTTGGTGGTGCAGTGTTTTCTTCCTTATCTTTTTTGCAGCCAAGTAGCACCAACATGGCTACGGCGATGAGGGAAGCTCCAAAATATTTTGCTATAGTCTTCATATGTTCAACTATTTAGTCATGTATTAATTTACCAGCCCGGATTGTTGATTCGTTTAAGGGCTGTATTTGAATTTAGTTCGCCTAATGGAATAGGATACAATAGGTTTTTATTTGCCCTTAGCTTAGAGATATTGTTTTGTCCCGTCCCAATTTTATTCATCACCTGCAAATAAATACCCCAACGCATCAAATCAAAACGCCTAATGCCTTCTAGGTTAAATTCTCTAGCTCTTTCGGCCAATACAAAGCTTCTAAATTGCTCAGGTGTCATGCCAGCAGGCGCATAGGCTTCTGGTACTGGGGTAGCAGGTGTACCTGTTTTCAGATACGCTCTTAATCTTACTTCATTCAAGGCATTATAAGCTAAGGTAGTTGCGCCATTTACTTCATTTTCGGCCTCGGCATACATCAAATAAACTTCTGCATAGCGCAATAAGGGGACAAAAGCGTCACTTTTTACCACCGTTGGCTCCGTTACGCTGTATTTAATGGTATAAGCACGCTCTGCCGTGGTAGAGCCTGTATTATTATAGGTTACGCCGTTAACCACTTTGTACTTTGCCGACTGCCATGAAGGATAAAAGATATTTGTTCCTTGCAAGGTGGTATAGTTATGGGTAATGCCATCCAACACTCTCGTATCAGCTTCATCGTAATCCTTATAATGGTTATTGGTGGTAAAAACGGCTCCCTGTCCAAAGGTCGAGCGTGCAGAAAAGTAGTTGCCAATTTCGTTGATAAAGCTGGTACCTGATAGCGATTGCAGTTCCCACATGTGCTCTTTGTTGTTTCTTCCAGCAATGCTCCATAAATCTTTCCAGTTAGGTGTAAGTGCATATTGCCCACCGCCGGGCAACAATTCAGCAGCTTTATCTCTAGCAAGTAGGAAGTAAGCTTTCGAATCAACACCTTCCAGTCCCGCCACTACCGTTTTGGCATAAGTGTAATAGCCATTATCAGTTCCTCCCCTTACGGTTACATTTCCAGTTGCAGCTCCAGAACCAATGGTCAAATAGGTTTTTGCCAAAAATGCTTTAGCTACCCCTTGGTTTACACGACCTACTTCTCCTGCTTTGGCATGTCCTAAAGGAAACAAATTGGCCTCTGCTGATTTAAAGTCTGCAATGACTACATCATAAGTAGCTTTTACCGTAGCTCTAGGCACATTTGTTTCTGGGTTTTCGGCAGAAATGGTTTTCAAGTGAATGGGAACTCCACCGTATAGTTGTACCAGTTGGAAATATGCCCAGCCTCTTAAAAAATAGGCTTCACCTAAAATTCTTTTCTTAACATCAGGATCTATATCGGTAATGTTCACCACATTTTCCAATACCGAATTTGCTCTCGAAATAATGGTATAGCAACCTACCCAAGGCCCATCAACACCCCAGTATGATTGCGGGTTACCTGCTCCTGTAGTACCCAAGTACCAATCGGCTCCCGAAACGTGGTCATCATCCAAAATGGTCATGTTCCAAAATGGCTGCAAGTACATTTCCCAAGTATATAAAGCCGCATACACACCATTAATGGCCGCTTTTGCATCGCTTTCGTTTTTATAAAAGTTTTCTGGCGAATAAAATGAGTATGGTTTTTCTTCCAATGCCTTTTTGCATGAAATGGTGCTTAACAAAGCCAAACCAATTACCGATACCGTTAAATATTTTGAAATCGTTTTCATGTGGTTAAGGTTTAAAAGTTGCAACGTAATGATAGATTGTAAGTTCTGGAGTTGGGATAACCACCCAAGTCTACCCCAAACAACGCTGGGTTATCGCCATAACTATTGATCTCTGGATCATACCCTGAGTAATTAGTGAACGTAAACAGATTGTTGACGCCTACAGACACCCTCATGCCCGATATGGTTTTAGACTTTAAAGGCACATTATATCCCAAGGTGACATTTTTCACCCTCACAAAACTTCCATCCTCAATAAATCTTCTAGAGAACAAAATGGTCCTAAAAAATTGGCGCATTATTTTTGGCCCCGTTGCATTGCTATTGTCTTGTCCGGCGGCCCAAGCCCCATCAGCCATTTCTCGGGTGATATTTTTATTGCTACCCAAATTGGCATTAAAGCGGGTGTTCATATTAATAATATCGTTTCCTTGCGACCCGTTAATGAACACACTCAGATCAAAACGTTTGTATTTAAAATTATTGGTAAAACCGAAAGTATAATCAGGATTTACATCGCCAATAAAAGTTCTATCGCTTTGCGTAATGGCGGTTGGATCATTATCCAAATTTTTATACTTGATTTCGCCAATGGTCCTTAAAATAATGGAAGAGCCTTGATTGGTATAAACAGGATCATTCCTTACTTCAGCTTCATTATCATAGTAACCATCTTCTACAAAACCATACAAAGCACCAATGGGCTTACCCACCGTTTGGATAAATGGCGCATCGCCAGTAGAAATGTTACGAGCATATTGCTCAGTAACGTCGGCACTTAGGCTTAAAATCTTGTTTCGGTTAAAGGCGATGTTAAAGTTCGACTTCCATTCAAAATCTTTGTTTTTTAGTACTGTTCCACCGAGCGTAACCTCTAAACCTTTATTTTGTATAGAGCCCGAGTTCACCAATTTGGTTTCAAAGCCTGTTGACGATGGAATCACCAAGTTCTGCAACAGATCATCGGTAATTTTCTTATACACCTCTACCTGAAAGTTCAAACGGTTATTGAACATGGCAACATCAAGCCCCAAGTTATAGGCGCTAGTGGTTTCCCATTTCAGTTTCTCATTGGCCGGACCAGAGAACAGATCATTGGCCAAGCCTGTTTGAATAGCGCCACCAAAAACGTAGTTATATACACTTAGCTTTGAAAGAGAGGCGTAGGAACCAATCCCCTGGTTACCTGTTTGTCCGTAGCTAAAGCGCAGCTTCAGGTCATTCACAAACTTCAGGTTTTTCATAAATTCTTCGCTCGATACTTTCCAAGCCAGTGCTGCCGACGGGAAACCAGCCCATTTATTGTCCTTACCAAATTTACTGGAACCGTCTTGACGATAAGAGACTGTCAATAGATAGCGATCATCATAACTATAATTGGCTCTTCCCAAAAATGAAATCAGGGTCGATTGGTATCTCGAAGTTACCACTGGCATCACCACCTCACCTGCGGCTAAGTTTTCGTTTTGCAAAGCATCATTAGGAAAAGTTTTGGCTTCAGCTCTTTTGCTTTGTCCGTTGGTGCGCTCATAAGTTCCCGCAGCCATTACATTTAAGCTATGCTTATTGATGGTCTTGTTATAGGTCAAAATACTTTCGGCCACGCCGCTGTTCCAAATGTTGTCGGCCTTTAAGCCCCAGCCTTTCATTGAAAAGCCTTCGTAAACCGTACGAGGATAATATTGATCTCTGTTGCTACTCGAATAGTTGAAACCTACATTCTGTCTAAATTTAAAATCTTTCAAAAATGTAGCCTCTACGTAGTTAGACGAAAAGATATTCAAGCCTTTTACGGTATTCAAAATATCGTTTACGTAGATATATGGATTGGTGATGAAAGCATCGCCCACACCGTCGTATGCAATAGGGTCAGAAATGGTAGAAGGGAAGGTTAAGGCCGACCTAATCACCCCAGCACTTGCCGCGTCCGATTTATCTGTTCCTGTTTTTACCCCATTGGTTCGAGTGCTCGCAATGGAAGTACTGGTACCTATTTTAAAGGTTTTACTAATATTCCTGTTCAAATTTAGACCTAGGCCCAATCGGTTGTATTTAGAATTGAGCACCGTTCCCTCCTGGTCTAAATAATTAAAGGTAACACTATGTGTTCCGGCTTCGGTACCCCCAGAAAGGTTCAACGAATATTTTTGGTACAGGCCATTTCTAAAGATGCGGTCTTGCCAATTATTGGTATCGCCTACATAATCCTGCGGACCTTTTGAATAATAGGTATTCCCCGGATTTGCAGGATCGGGCACATTAGCTCCTGGAAACGGAATGGCATAATTGGTGCCTGTGTATTTGTTAGAGTTTAAATAAGCTAAATTTTGATAAGCGGCATATTCCGAGGCGTTAAGCACATCAAGTTTTTTCGATACCGATGCGATACCCGTATTGAAATTGGCCTCCAACTTGTCTTTACCGCTTTTACCTTTTCTGGTGGTAATGAGCACTACCCCATTGGCTCCCCTTGAACCATAAATAGCTGTAGCCGAAGCATCTTTCAAAATATCGATGCTCTCAACATCATCCGGATTAAGGAAGGACATCGCGTTAAGCGTTTGCTTTTCATCTTCTCCTAACGACATGGGGGTTGCCCCACTGCTGGAGTTGTTAAAGGGTACGCCATCTATCACATATAAAGGCTCTGTACCTCCCAAAAAAGAATTGGAGCCACGCACTCTAATACTTAGCCCTGCACCGGGAGCACCATCGTTTTGCGTCACATTCACACCAGCAACTTTGCCTTGCATGGCCTGTAGTACGTTGGTAGGTACATCTCGGGTCAAGTCTTCTCGATCAATTCTGGCTACCGAACCTGTCAGATCCGATTTTTTGACGGTGCCATAGCCAATAATCACCACATCTGAAAGGGTGGTACTGGCTACTTGGAGCCTAACGTTAAAATTGGTAATGCTTCCAATGGGAATTTCTTGCTGCACCATCCCTAAATAAGAAAAGGTAATAGTTTGTGCAGTTGAGGGGGCATTAATAACGAAACTACCATTCTCATTAGTGGTGGTTGAAATTTTAGCACCTTTTATGGCTACTGAAACTCCCGCAAGTGGAAGCCCATTTTCATCCATTACCTTTCCGGACAATTTCTTGTCCTGCGCAAACGCTTCGGCAACAAACAACACACATATAAGTACTGCTAATAAATAGGTGGTTAGTTGATTACGCATAAATAGTCATATTTGGTTATTTCAAAAGTAGCACCCTTCATAGCCTATTAATAATACTTTATTATCCATTTATAGTATTTTTATCTCTAAAGATTGTTTTAAAGCAAAAAAATATGGTTTATTGCACTGCAATACAAATCATTAATCATAAATATATTATTATATCTATTGCCATCAAACATGATATTATTTTATCCATTTGATTTGTCTTTATTTATCTTTTAGCCATATGATAAAAGAAATTACCCCCCTCACCACCGGCGATTGCTTCACCATTTTTGAGAGAAGGAAAAAGGATTTCGACTTCCCACTACATTACCACGAGGAAATGGAGCTTAATTTTATTTCGAATGCCAACGGTGCCCGTCGAGTAGTTGGTGACCATATTGAGGAAATTGGCGATATCGAATTGGTATTGGTCGGCTCTAACCTGCCACATGTGTGGGAAACACATAAATTACATGGACAGGAAATACACGAGGTAACCATCCAATTTCACAAAGACTTATTTGATGAAAAATTTTTGCGCAGAAACCAATTACGGGTAATCAGGGATATGTTTGAAAAGGCGAAATGTGGTATTTTATTTTCTAGCGACACAGCAAAAGCCATCGGTCCTCGCCTGATCAAGCTCAACAAACAACACGGCTTTGATTCGGTGCTTGAACTGATGTCTATTTTGCACGACCTGTCTACCTCCCGAAATATGCGTACCCTTTCCGATTCGACCTTTAGCCAGGCCGAGTTTTCCTATACCAGTCGTAGGGTAGAAAAGGTCATGGAGTATATTAACCATAATTTCGACAAACAGATATCGCTTTCGGAGGTGGCCAAAATAGCCAACATGACAGAGGTTTCTTTTAGCCGCTTTTTTAAGAACAGAACTGGGGCAAGCTTTATCGACAGCTTGATTGAAATACGCTTGGGCCATGCCTCCCGCAAATTGATTGACACCTCCGAAACTATTTCGGAAGTTGCCTACAACTGTGGCTTCAACAACATTTCTAACTTTAATCGGATTTTTAAAAAGAAGAAAGGCTGTACGCCTACCGAATTTAGGGACAACCTTTCTGGCCATCGTATTTTTGTTTAAATCATATGAAATATAGAATTGTATTGCTTTTCGTAGCACTTATCCATTTACAAGTCTGGGCAGCTAAAACAACCTTCTACCCAGCCAACCATCAAAGTATCCAATACATAGGTCGCGGCGATTTTTCTAATCCGTTACAACCAAAATTTTGGGCATCGGGAGCTTATGTCGTTATCCGTTTTAGCGGAAGTTCATTCACGGCACACCTAAACGATGAAATGCTATGGGGAAATATATTGAACTACTTGGAAGTAAAAATCGATAACCAACCCGCTTATCGCCTACGGTTAACTGCCAAGGAAAACAAATTGGAATTGGTCAAAAATCTTCCCAAAGGAAATCATACGATATTAATCTGTAAAAACTCGGAATCTGAAAATGGTTACATTTCATTCACAGGTTTTGATTGCGAAAAGCTACTCCCTCCAACAGCCCCTCAAAAAAGGAAAATGGAGTTTATTGGTGACTCTATTACCTGCGGAGCAGGAAGCGATGAAAGCGAAATTAAATGCGAAACCAAAGGTTCCTCATGGCACGACCAACACAACGCCTACTTTGCCTACGGCCCCAGCACTGCCAGAAACCTGAATGCTCAATGGCATCTTACTTCCGTATCGGGCATTGGGCTCATGCACAGTTGTTGTGGCAAAAAAATCATCATGCCTCCAGTGTACGACAAAATCAATCCTGCCCGAGACACCCTCGCTTGGGACTTTTCCAAATACCAACCTGATGTGGTAACCATCTGCTTAGGGCAAAACGACGGTATACAAGATTCAGTAAAGTTTACTACTGCCTATATCAATTTCATGAAACAGTTACGAGGCTATTACCCCAAAGCAAAGTTGGTGATGTTAACCAGCCCAATGGCCAGTCCACAACTTAAAACAGCTTTGGTAAAATATATCAGTGCTGTAAAAACAATGCTTAACCAAGGTGGAGAGAACAATATTTCCAGTTACTTTTTCGAGATTAGGGCCAATGGCGGCTGCGGAAAACATCCATCACTAGCAGAACATCAGCAAATTGCCAACGAACTCAGCGCCTTCCTCAAAAAAGAAATGAACTGGTAAAGTTAGATATTAACGTGGATCCAAGATAGGCGTTTAAAAAACCTGAGAGTTCGACTGTTATTTCAGCATCAGCTTTACAGACTATTTTGACAAATTCAATAATCGAACTTAGGTTAAAAAATATTTCCTTAGCCCAAACTCACCTTAATCAACGAATGGACCTTCCTACCTGCTGCACAAAACTATGGAAGTTCAGTTTCTTTTGCCTATCGCCCAAACGTACAATGATGACTTTATTTTGTGGGTTAACATAAACCGACTGGTGGAACATGCCCTGTGCTTTGTAGTCGTAAACTTTTTTGGCATAAAAATACCTTCCATCGGGATTTCTCTCTATCGGATAATCCAACCCTTCCTTACCTAAGGAATTTACCGCACTTACAGAATCTTTGAAAAATTTGAAATCCCTAGTGGCCCAAAACTGGTTCTTATAGCGCAGCTTGGTCAACGAATCTGGATTAGTGGTAATGTCTACCCATTTTTTGGAAACAACCTGTTTCCCTTCCCAATTACCACCATTCAAATAAAGTCTACCAATTTTAGCAAAATCGAGCGCTGTGGCATTTAAGCAACAAAAAGCTTTAATATTCCCGTCATCATCCATACTCCAAAGCGCATTGCTTTCCGCGCCAATGGGTTGCCATAAACGCTCCTGCATTTGCACTTGTATACTTTTTCCTACCGCCCGCTCTAAAATAAAGGCCAGTACCTGTGTATTGATACTTTGATATTCGAATACTTTACCAGGCTCGTTCTTCATCTTCAATTTACCTACCATTTTTTTTAAATCGGCACCATAATAGCTGCGCACAATTTTCGAAAATGGATTGAACGACCTTTCCGAAAAATTAAATCCGCTACGCATATCCAGCACATGCTGTATGGTCAAACGGCTAAAGCGTTCATCGTTTTTAGCCAGTTCTGGCAAATATTTAATCACCAATTCACTGATCGATTTAATCTCACCTTTGTCAATGGCAATACCCACCAAAGTGCTCACAAATGATTTAGCGACCGAAAAACTAGGCTGTTTAGTAGTCAGCGCTTTATCTTCAGAAAGGTATTGATAAATGATACTGTCGTTTTTTATCACCAAAAAGACATTGGTCTTGGTATTTTTCAAGGAAGTATCCAGATGCAGTTTTAGCTTTTCATAAGCCTTATTTGGGTAATTATTTTTAAAATAAAACGGCGTAGCCGATTTTTGGATGGTCACATTTTCAAACTTGGCACTATCGCCCGTATCGGGAATTAAATATTTAATAGACCTTAAAGGCACACAGGCAGCAAGAAAAAGTAAAATTGCAGCTAAGGAAAAGGTAATTCTCATTGTTGCTAAAATACGAAAGTGTTGTTAAGCATACATTGTGCATTAAAATATTTACGTAAAATGCAAGCAGTGTACATTAGTTACCAATAGAGCGCACAAATCTAAACCTAAATACTAAAAAGCAGTTATTGTTTTACCACCTTAACACTCATTGGAATCTCACCAATCAACCTCACAACATAAGTTCCAGCGGCCAAACTAGAAAAATCAAAAGACACTTGATTTTGCTCTTGCCGAATTTTCTTTTTATAAATTTCTCGACCCGATAAATCTAAAAGCGAAGCATGCGAATAAATACTATTTCCTAAGCTCAGCACCACTAAATCTTTTGTGGGGTTTGGGTATACGGTCAGGGCATCTCGATTAAGAAACACTTTAATAACCACCTCACCAATTTTCACAGTTTTCCCGTCTTGGTCTACCTGCTCAAGCTTATAATAATTATTGCCAATTTTTGGCTGGCTATCATATTGAATATAGCTATTCGGTGTTTGAGCAGACAATGCGCCACGCACCTTTACCAATTCTTTAAAATTATCCCCATCTGTTGATGAACTAATAATAAACTCTTTATTATTATTCTCAGACGAAGTATTCCACTGCAATCTTACCCTATGCCCCTCTAAACTCGCGGTAAAGCCAGTAAGTTTAACAGGAAGTGTTACTTCCCCTTGGAACTCGTACGCACCGATATCAACAATACCACCATTCAAATAGTTGTACACTCTTGGGTTTCCCGATAAATCTTTATCTGTGCCCAAGCTATTATTGTTTATATCTCCATCAGCTGCTTCATAAAAACTATTTTTTCCCAGATTAATTAATGGACTACCCGAGCCAAGTCTATAATCATTACTAGTAGCATTGGCGAATAAACTAGCCATAGTATAAATACTAGAGTTTCCATCTAAATTACCTTCACCACCAGCATCGCCCTGTATTAAGCTATATTGAATATCTTTATTAATACTACCATTAACTATATTACTAGGCGTGCCACTCTCGGTCTTATTACCAAAAACAATACTATTTCTGCTGGTGATTTTTTTAGTTCCATTACCTAAAAAATGAATATGGTTTAGGCCAGTATTTTCCAAAAATGTAACATTGTACAATGAGATATCATTTGAAGAATTAGTAGTTGAAGAAAAAATCCCACTACCATTATTACTAGAGTTTGAGCTTATACTACTACCCAATACATAAACAAAAGAATTAGTTGTAACAGCGGCAGGAGTTGAGGTAGAAGCTGCAGAATAAATTCCACCCCCAAATTGAGCAGCAACATTCCCAACAATCTTGCTTCCAGCTACCGAAACATTAGAAATAGAAGAATTAACAGTCGAGGATGAAGCCCAAGAATATATCCCACCTCCATTGAAAGATGCAGAATTTCCACTAATAGTGCTATTTCTTAAATTAACAGTTGAAGAAGAATTGGAATAATTAGAGCAATAAGAATAGACGCCAGCACCAATATTGGCAGAATTTTCACTAACATCACTCCCGCTTATTGTTATTGCATTAGACAACGGTGTCGAGGTAGAATTAGAAACATAAGAACCAACACCTCCGCTAGTAGAAGCAGCGAAGTTGCCCCTAACACTACTATTGTTGATAGTTATATTTGAAGATAAAATAGAACTAATATAAATACCTCCGCCATTTGTTGCTGAACCTCCAAAAATATTACAATTTAAAACATTAGCTACTGCATAAGCACTACTTACGTAGATACTAGCACCTGTTACAGACTTATTTCTATTAAAGCTACTATTAGTTACATTAACCGTCGCAGTGTTTGGATAATAAGAAGCCCAACAGAAAATTCCTCCTCCTATGTTAGCTGAATTTCCAAAAACCTCGCAATTTGTTAACGTTACTGATGAAGAAGTCGTAGATGCCCAACTGTATATTCCACCTCCAGAGCCCCCCAAAAAAGAATGTCCATTTAGACTAATATTCTCATTATTGTTGTCAGCATTGCCTCCCGTAATAATAAAACCATCTAAATTTGAACTTACAGTAGTATTAACGGCAATAATTATATGATGCGCATTTTCGCTATTACCAGTAATAGACAATGTAGGCCCGCTTCCAATAATTATATCATCACCATTAAAATCTCCACTAAGAATTGAACCTCCACTTTCTGGCACACCACTTTTAGAAGGCACAATCCTAACGTCCAATAAATCATCTATGCCGTTAGCGGGATCAAATCCCCCATAAAGCCTTACACCATTTTTCACTACGAATGCGTTAGCTCTATCTCCAACCGTAATTGTATTTACAGCATCAGCCCTACGATTGGGCTTATAAGTTCCAATAGCAACAAAAATCTGATCTCCAGCAGAAGAAGCATTAATCATTGCTTGAATATCGTCACTTGCATTAGCCCAACTGGTGCCACTTTTAGTATTCGAGCCACCTTCTACTACATACCTAGTAGTTTGTGCAAAACCGTAAAAAAATAAAAACGTAAGTAAAAAAGAAAGTATAAGTTTTTTCATTTAAAGAGATTA
Source organism: Pedobacter sp. (assembly GCF_039594775.1). Taxonomy (GTDB): domain Bacteria; phylum Bacteroidota; class Bacteroidia; order Sphingobacteriales; family Sphingobacteriaceae; genus Pedobacter. The sequence continues at coordinate 86,311 of NZ_JBCNMT010000009.1, forward strand.
ATTTAGTTAATGCATCACCAAAGACGGGGTATGCCTTCTAATAGAATATCAACATTCCGTTATTGAGCCATTTTTTGTTCGCTAAACTCGCTACTAAAAATGATAAATGCAAGTATGCTTTTATATTGACAATTACTTAACTGATAGGCTTTAAATTGTTTTGATTAGTATATTAGGATAGAAACCATGTTCTATCTTTTCATAGATATAAAAAATCCCACGGCAACAGCCGCAGGATTTATATCATGTTTAGCAGGATTCAACTAACCACTGTTAACTGATCCCTAGCCACTAAATATGTATTGCTCTATTTTCAGTAGCAGCCAAAGCAGCCTCTTTTAAAGCTTCAGTATAAGTTGGGTGTGCATGGCAAATTCTAGCTACATCCTCTGCCGAAGCACGGAATTCCATCGCAACAACCGCCTCAGCAATCATATCCGCAGCACGAGGGCCAATCATATGAACACCTAAAATTTCGTCTGTTTTTTCATCAGCCAACACCTTTACAAAACCATCGGTATCCATACTCGCTTTAGCACGTCCACTCGCTTTGAAAGGGAAAGAACCCGCTTTATATTTTACACCAGCGGCTTTCAATTGCTCCTCAGTTTGACCTACAGAAGCCACCTCTGGCCAAGTGTAAACTACCCCAGGAATTAAGTTATAGTTGATATGAGGTTTTTGTCCAGCAATAGTTTCTGCTACATAAATCCCTTCATCTTCCGCTTTGTGCGCCAACATGGCTCCCTTAATCACGTCACCAATCGCATAAACACCTTTAACAGCAGTTTCTAAATGGTCGTTAACAGGAATTTTATTACCTCTCTCTTCAGGCGTGATGCCAATTTTTTCTAACCCTAAACCTTGGGTATAAGCCGTTCTACCAACCGCTACAATACAGTAGTCAGCTTCCAATTTCACCGCCTCACCTTTAGCATTGTCAGCGGTTACCGTTACCACTTTGCCTTTAACCGATGCACCAGTTACTTTGTGGCTGGTTAAAAACTCCATGCCCAACGATTTTTTCAATACACGTTGCAACTCTTTGCCCAAACCAGCATCCATGGTGCTGATAATTGATGGTGCAAATTCTACAACCGTAACTTTAGTACCCAAACGAGCATAAACCGAACCTAACTCCAAACCAATTACACCACCACCAATTACTACCATGGTTTTGGGCACTTCTTTCAAAGTTAAAGCCTCGGTAGAAGTAATGATACGTTTTTTATCAACTGGCAAAAATGGCAAAGCCGTAGGTTTAGAACCTGTAGCAATAATCACATTTTTAGTGGTTAATTTTTCGGTACTGCCATCCGCTTTGGTCACCACAATGGTGTTTTTATCTTCAAAAGAAGCTACACCTTCAAAAGCATCGATTTTATTTTTCTTAAACAGATAAGTAATACCAGCAGTGTTTTGAGCAACTACATCGTCCTTACGGGCAATCATTTGCTTCATATCAACCTTCAAATCTTTTAGGTTAATACCGTGAGTAGTAAAAGTATGAGCCGCGTTATGGTAGTGCTCCGAAGAATCTAACAAGGCCTTAGACGGGATACAGCCAACATTTAAGCAAGTACCGCCATAAGTTTTATATTTTTCTACTACCGCTGTTTTTAAACCTAATTGTGCACAACGGATGGCACCTACATAACCGCCCGGACCCGAGCCTATAACAACTACGTCGTATTGCATAATCTTTTAAGAATTTTTGTTAGGCAAATGTACACTTTACCACCTAAACCCCAAAAGTTACAATGTTTTAATGTTGTAAAAACTTGCTCATGTTCCCCGTTTTGGAGGCAAAAGGAGTTTAAAGGTTATTTTTTTTGAAAAGCTGTACCTGTATTTCATCGCTTCCGTTAGCCGGGCTTTACGCTACAATCTTTTTGCGAACGTTAGTGCTTAAACCCCATAGGTTTTAAAAACCTATGGGGTCTGCTATCAGGAAATGCAACAAAAAGTATTTCCACTGCAATCCCGTTTATGGAACAAAAGATGGGCGCATTTAGTCAAATCCGTATATTTATAGTCATCTGTAAAAACCTAATAAATGTTACATTAAAAAACCTTGAAAAACAATAAAAAACAAAAACACTATGAACGAAGAAAAAAGAAGAGCATACTTTGAAATGGTCGAAAATAATATTAAGGAATATGGATTTCATATAACATATGTTCTCGAAGAAAAAGACTGTACTCCATTTGGATATTCAACTGGACTGTATAAAAATTTCGGAATTCCAGAGGCTTTTGTTTCGGGCTTACCTAATGGGCTCACCAATACTTTGATAAACAATTATGCTCAAATCTTCAAAAACAAAAAAGTACCATTAAATGAAAAACTAAGCGACCTAATCGACCGTTTCCCAACATATATTATTGCTGTAAAAAACGATGTTCTTAGCAAAAAAATATTAACCTCGTTCAGGTTCTATGAAGATAAAGAATTCGAATCTGTTCAAATAATTTTCCCTGACCTAGCAGGAAAATTCCCTGAAGAGTCTGGCTACGACTATGACCAAGAAATCTTTGGCTCTTTATTATAAATGAGGGAATGCCACTATAGTCCATACCTGTCATCTTGAGCCTGTCGAAGGATTATCTTAGCAAAACACATACAGATTCTTCGCTAACGCTCAGAATGACAAGAAAAAAAGTATTGCCGCTGAAGTCCCGTTTAGCTTACAAAAGGCTATGCGTTTATTCACAAAATGATTATCTATATTTGATAGTCAGCGGTAATCACTATGAAAGCTCAGCCAACTCTCACTTTCCTTTTACTATTGGCCTTTGGGAATCTCCTTGCGCAAGAGAACATTATTTACAGCAATAAATTTTATGAGTCTGTAATATTTCCAAAGTCATATCAACTTGGTTTTTTCTTAGGCGAAGAAAAACTGACTAATAGGTTTACTCCTACAATCTCCCAAGCCAAACTTGCCGACTCAACCTTACTTTTTAAATATGAGGAAACAAATGAGAAGTTTTTTGGAAAAAAGAGCCCATCAAGAAGGGAATCCATTGCTTCGTCGAAGGTCAATAGACAATTTGTTGGTTACATTAATCATGCTGGAGACTCTATTATATTGATTAATCTTTTAGATTTTAGTAAGCGTACGAAAAGTCAGATAAAGAATTACTTTCATGACTGGAAAAAGAATTATATTATAGGATTTGGAACCTTTTACGAAAGAAATACAAGAAAATATCAATTTAACATGAGAACAAAAGAAATCGAATTCATGTAATAAAAATACTGTTCAACCTGTGGTTGGTATTATCACCACACCGCTCAGGACCTAATAAAGTTTGTCCTTACATCCTTAGCTGATGGATTATCTTAGCAAAACGCTTCGACAGGCTCAGCGTGACAAACAAAAAGTATTTCAACCTATGGTTGGTTTAAAACCTCATCCAAAACTTTCATTTAATTTTCCGCTAAAAAAATATACCCCTTATATTTGAGTATGATAAACTTAAGAAACATCCCATTTTTTGTGGTAGGCCTATCTGCTTTGCTTTTAGGTGTATTGGCATTTAGAAATGATTGCCCTACTCCATGGTACGTCATTGCCCTAATCTATTTTATTTTGGGCTTTGCCTTTCGCAAACCTGTTGATACGGCCGACGGCGGCCACTAGCATTTTGCCGTCATTTCGACTGAAGCATGGCGTAACGGAGAAATCTTTGAATTGACCAAAACTGTCCAAAGATTTCTCTGCTTCGTTTTACTCCGTTCGAAATGACGGTATTATTTATTCTTTTCTATCAAGAGCTTTCAGCCTTAAGCTTTCTGCTTTTCAGCACCCTAAACCAAACCAAGTGAAGCCCATCAACATTCTTTTACTAATCTTAAGTTTTTTTACAACCACTACTTATGCCCAAGAAAAAGGACCTGAAGCTGGAGGGCCTCCTAAATTATCAGAGCTTATTGGTTTCTGGAAAAAGAAAAATATTCCCGACGAAGAAAAAATCAACAAAGTAAACCCTTGGCCGCAAAAATATCAATGGTTTGCCTTTTATGAAAATGGAAAAGTGTATTCCATGATGTCGGACAAAGACTACAACTACTCTTCCAAAGAACTAAAAGAACTCTTCGACCTTTTACCAGCCAATAAAACACCAGATTTTAAGTTAAATGGTCTATTCCTTACCATCGATAATAAAGAAGTTAAAGATTATCAGGAACTATGGGGCGTAAACCTATTTGCCATAGATGTCAACGAGCTTTTAAAAAAAGGGAACCTCATCATGAGTTTAGATGACGGTTCTGGAAATGTTGTCTACTATCGATTATTAGAAAAGGTCAATTAGCCAAACACATACTTAACTAAACCAAATTTAATGAAACGTATTACCCTAACCCTTCTTCTCCTTTCTTGCTTTTTCGCCCAAATCACTTTGGCGCAAGAAACAGATTCTGCCTACGTACGTAACCATTACACCAAAATAGAACGTCTTATTCCCATGCGAGATGGCGTAAAACTATTTACCGCTATTTACATTCCTAAGGATATTTCTGCCAGCAAAAAATATCCGTTTTTAATTAACCGTACCCCATACACCGTGAGACCATACGGCGAAAACGAATACAAAACCAGCTTGGGCGGCTACCCTGCGGTAATGCGTGACGGTTTTATTTTTGTTTATCAAGATGTACGCGGCCGTTGGATGAGCGAAGGGGAGTTTGAAGACATTAGGCCAACCAACCTTAAAAAAGGCAAAAAGGATATTGATGAAAGCACCGATACCTACGACACCATCGACTGGTTAGTGAAGAATATCCAAAACAACAATGGCAAAGCGGGTATGTATGGCATTTCCTATCCTGGCTTTTATTCTACCGTTTCTTTAGTAAAATCGCATGCGGCATTAAAAGCAGTTTCGCCGCAAGCACCCGTTACTGATTGGTTTATTGGCGATGATTTCCACCACGGTGGTGCATTGTTCTTAATGGATGCCTTTAAATTCATGACTTCTTTCGGGGTTCCCCGTCCAAAACCAATTACCCCTGACAAAGGGCCTAAGCCTTTCCAATTTCCTATAAAAGATAACTATCGTTTTTATTTAGAAGCTGGCTCGGTAAAAAACCTAAAGGATAAATATATGGGCGACAGCATCAAGTTTTGGAACAACTTATTTAAACACCCTAACCTGGATACCTTTTGGCAAGCACGTCAGATTGTAAGACATTTAAAAGATGTAAAACCCGCAGTAATGGTGGTAGGTGGTTTTTTTGATGCCGAAGATGCCTATGGCGCCTTTGAAACCTACAAAGCCATTGAAGCACAGAACCCCAAAGCCAACAATATTTTGGTAGCAGGCCCATGGTTCCATGGCGGCTGGGTACGTGGTAAGGGCGATAGTTTTGGCGACATCAATTTTGGCACCCCCACAAGTACTTACTACCAAGAAAACTTGGAGTTACCATTCTTCAAATATTACCTCAAGGGAGAAGGCAGCTTTAACGGTGCCGAAGCAAATATCTTCTTAACAGGTAGCAATCAATGGAAAAAATTCAATACTTGGCCACCGCAAGATGTAGAACTGAAATCGTTGTATTTCCATCCAAATGGCAAGTTATCATTTACCAAACCGAACGGCAACAACAGCTTTGACGAGTACGTGAGCGACCCTAATGCTCCCGTGCCTTACCAAGATGGCGTACAAGCCAACCGAACCAGAGAATACATGATAGATGACCAGCGTTTTGCTTCTAGACGACCTGATGTGAAAACCTACCAAACAGATGTGTTAACGGAAGACATTACCTTAACTGGCCCCGTACTGGCCAATTTAATGGTAAGCACTACAGGCACTGACGCCGACTATGTAGTGAAATTAATCGATGTATATCCAGAAGACACCAAAGAAGTTTCGCCAGCCGATAAAGATAAAATGATGGCCGGCTACCAGATGATGGTAAGAGGCGAAATATTAAGGGGCAAATACAGAAACAGTTTCGAAAAACCCGAAGCCTTTGTGCCTAACCAAGCCACCCAAGTAAAATATGCTTTGCCTGATGTGGGCCACACCTTCAAAAAAGGCCACCGCATTATGGTACAAATACAACACTCTTGGTTTCCATTGGCCGACAGGAACCCTCAAAAATTCATGAACATTTACGAAGCACAACCTAGCGACTTCCAAAAGGCTACGCACAGAATTTATCATGAGCAAACCAACAGCTCTTTTTTATCTTTACCTGTACTTAAACCATAAAATCAACCACATAGACACATAGGCTTTAAATGACCTATGTGTCTATATGGTCAAAAATATAAACCAATGAAGAAAACACTAATTGCTTTAGCTTTCGCCAGCATTTCATCAGCTGCCTTTGCACAAAACATGCTTGGCAGTAACGAGAAAGAAGAAAGAGCAAAATTTTTGAGGGGCGCTTTAACAGATTTAAGGACCTGCTACGACATCAATTACTACCACCTAGATGTGAAAATCGACATCGATAACAAGTCGGTAAGCGGTAGCAACGAATTTGCTTTTACCGCCACCAAAGATTTTGAAAACCTACAATTTGATTTGTTCGAAAATTTAAAAGTAGAAAAGGTTGTTTTCAAAGGAAAAGAACTTCCATTTACCAGAGAGTTTGCGGCTGTCTTTGTAAAATTCCCGAAGATAAAAAAAGGAAGTAAAGAACGCTTTACCGTTTATTATAGCGGCAATCCAAGAGTAGCAAAAATGCCACCCTGGGATGGAGGCTTTATTTTCAGGAAAGATAAATCTGGTAATCCATTCGCATCCGTAGCTTGCCAAGGTTTGGGTGCCAGTGTTTGGTGGCCAAATAAAGACCATCAGAGTGATGAAGTCGACAGCATGTTAATCAGCATAAGCGCCCCAAAAGAATTAGATTGCATTGCCAACGGTCGTTACAGAGGCAAAACCCAAAGCAATGATGGCTATACCAAGCACAACTGGTTTGTGGGCAATCCCATCAACAATTACAACGTTGCTTTCTACATTGGCAAATATGCACATTGGAGCGATTCATACGATGGCGAAGACGGTAAACTTAGCTTGGACTTTTATCCCTTGAAAGAAGACAGCGCCAAAGCTCGTCCACATTGGGACGCTGATGTAAAACCGATGCTAAAATCTTTTGAATACTGGTTCGGCCCCTATCCATGGTATAAAGACGGCTATAAATTGGTACAAGCACCTCACTTGGGCATGGAGCACCAAAGTGCCGTAGCATACGGCAATCAATACAAAAAAGGATATTTGGGCCGTGATTTATCTGGCACCGGAGTTGGTTTAAAATGGGACTTCATTACCATTCATGAAACTGGACACGAATGGTTCGGCAATAATATCACGACTAAAGATATTGCCGACATGTGGGTACATGAAGGTTTCACGACTTATTCAGAAGTGTTATTTACCGAAAGCACACAGGGAAAAACCGCTGCGAGCGATTACCTTATCGGATTGCGTAAAAACATCGAAAACAAAAGCCCAATGATTGGCAAATATAATACCAACACCGAAGGTAGTGGCGACATGTATTACAAAGGAGCCAATCTTATCCATACTATCCGTCAGCTGATCAATAACGATGAAAAATTCAGGCAAATATTAAGGGGCTTGAATAAAACCTTTTATCATTCTACCACCACTTCCGCCGCGGTAGAAGCCTATATCATCAAACAAAGCGGTTTAAAACTCGACAAAGTATTTGACCAATACCTGCGTTATGCCAACATCCCAACATTGGAATATAAGATAGAAAACGGTACACTACAATACAAATGGCTAAGTGATGTAACTGGTTTTGATATGCCTGTAAAAGTAAGCCTAAACGCAGGAGAATACACTTTGATCAAGCCAAGCAACAATTGGCAATCTATAAAAATAAATCCTTCAATTACTCCTGAAAACTTTAAGGTAGAACCAAATTTTTATGTAAATCTTAAACACTTAAAATAAGTTGTCATTTGATGCAACCTTTTCGTAATAAAAGCGTCTTCTTTAACGGGTGCAGGAAGTACCTGCACCCGTTAATCATTTTATACCAAACATGAAGACAACCTCAATTTTTACCCTTTTCATTTTATTTGCTGCACACATTGCTTTTGCACAAAAAAGAACGCCCATTATTAAGGCTACCTCTACACAAGTTGATATTAGAGATGACCGTAAACTAAATAAAAATGCTTGGCGTATTGTTCCAGAAGAGAAACTGGATGTTTATGTGACTTCTGGGAAAAAGGTTACCTTTTACACGGACATCGATTCTATCTCTTTCAAAATTGACCCTAAAGTTGGGCAGTATGATTTTATCATTCTATTAAATGGCAAAGATACCGCCAGGACACAAATCAAATATCAGGAAAGTAGATTGGGGCAACTAAAAAAAGCAGGAAAGTATAATTATGCCGATAACCGCTTTATCCCAAAATTTAGTTATCAGCCCAAAGAAGATACCAATTTACAACGCGTAAGAAAAGACTTGAAACTTGATTCCATTGCCGGAAAAGGAAATGAGTTATCACAAATTTTCAATCTGATGCATTGGGTGCACAACTTAATCAGACATGACGGCAGCAGTAATAATCCTACTTTAAAAAATGCAATTGATCTAATCAGGGTATGTAAAGAAGAAAATCGTGGCGTGAATTGCCGAATGCTGGCAACTATTCTTAACGAATGTTATTTAGCCATGGGAATTACTTCCAGATATGTGACCTGCATGCCTAAAGAAACAAAATTCGATGATTGTCATGTCATCAACATGGTTTATTCAAAAGACCTGAACAAATGGATTTGGATGGACCCTACCTTTGATGCTTATGTGATGGATGAAAAAGGAAATTTACTGGGCATTCAAGAAGTGCGTGAGCGACTTGTTAATGGTTTACCTTTGGTATTGAATGCAGATGCCAATTGGAACAGGTCCAACTTGCAAACTAAGGAAGAATATTTAGAAAAATATATGGCCAAAAATCTTTATCGTCTTCAAAGCCAACAAATAAGTGAATACAATACTGAAACTTCAATAAGTGGTAAAAAAATAACTTATATAGAACTTCTTCCTTTAGACGGTTTAGAGCAAACACCTCAAAAAAGCGAATCAACTAATCAAAAGACAGGGGTAACCATTACCTTTTACAAAACCAATAACCCAAATTTATTTTGGACAAAACCCTAAATAATTAAAAGAAACTACCGTAAATTTACGTTAGCATATTAATGCTAAAAATGAGTTTCTAATCGATGCAACGTTTTTAAACCAAACGGCGTCTCTTAAGAAAAAAACCATGAGCAAAAAATATATTTCCATTGGCTTTATGCTGGCTGCAGTGATTGCTGCAGCACATCCTGCACAATCTGAATTGCCAATTAACATCGGCGTATCAAAATCAAAGCTGAAAAACCGAGATGTTGAAGTTAAAAATTTTAATGCCGTGGCCGCAGGTGGCCCTTTACAAGTCATCGTAACACTAGGTTCTACCGAAGGTGTTAGATTTGAAGGCGATGAAGAAGCCATTTCTTCACTTATAGCTGAGGTAAAAGGCAACACACTGATTATTCGTCCTCAAATGAGCTGGACAAGCTGGTCGCACAAATACAAAGACAAGAAGATAACGGCTCATGTAAACGCCAAAACCATTAAAGCCCTAACCATGAGCGGCGATGGTTCTCTTACGGTAAAAGGTACCATTAACCAAAATTCTTTAACCACAACCCTAAGTGGCTCTGGCACAATCAATGCTACTATAGCCGTGCAAGAGTATAATGCTGTGGTTAGTGGTTCAGGAAAACTGAACATTGCGGGTGAAGCAGGTGACACCAATGTAACCATTAGCGGTTCTGGTTTATTGAGCAAAAAAGGTGCTTTGAAAGTAGCTAATCTCTCGGCACGCATTAGTGGATCGGGAACAGCTTATGTTCATACCGACGGAGAAATCAGTGCCCTAATTAGCGGATCGGGAAGTGTATACTATACGGGCAACGCCGATGTTAGCCAAAAAAGTTTAGGTTCTGGAAAAGTAAGAAAGGCCAATTAAAACTATAAATCAATAAAAAAAGCGTCCCGAAAATCGGGACGCTTTTTTTATGAAAAGACATTTTAAAATCTCGTATATAATGCCAACTGAACGGAATTATTCATGGTATTTACCGAAGCCCCTTTTACCGCTTGGTTTAAGTAACCAGCTTCAATATCAAATGCTTTTGAAACACGATAGCCTACCGCTAAATAAGCTCTATTTTGGTCGAAAGTACTTCCATTTAGTTCGTCCTTGTTTTGCAGGTTTAAGAAAAATTCATTTTGTAAGGCCACAAACATTCCTTTTTCAAAAGCACCGGCTTGTTTTTGTAAGGGTTGCACCAACCTAAAAAAATAACGGAATCGTTGAGAAAATAAATCATCTGTTTGACGCTCGATAAAACGTTGCTCTAATCTGAATCTATGACTTAAAGCCGCTCCTTTCCAAGGTTGGTGGTTATAAATGTACTGTTGCCAAATACGATGTTCTGTAAAGGTATTTTTTGGAACAACAGCATCAAATCCGCCTATAGTTACGGCATCCATTTTTGGGAAATAAGTTTGCGTAAATAAATAACCTACAGTGGCGTTCGAGTTTTTATTGATATAATAGGTAACGCCCGGTCTAACCAGCACATTTCTTACCATATCCCAATTATCCGCAGAGCGTAACTGAAAATCAAAATGCATACCCCATTTATCATTAAACTTGGTGCTATTTAAAAACAAGAACCAACCGGTATTTTGCTGATTGGTTTGCGCACAGAGCATTGTGCTGAAAATGCTAAATAAAGCGACGAGTGTAATTTTTCTCATTTGGTCTTAATTTGTGTGATAAACGAAAATATTAAAATAACTGAACAATGGGGAAAACGTAACAGAAAGTAGACAAAGTTATAGGTCTGAATGATTCTTTGAGCTGTGCAGGTCGTCACCCTGAATTTATTTCAGGGTCTTTCATGCTAAAAAGATGCTGAAATAAATTCAGCATGACGCGAGCTTAAACTAAACGCAACCAGGGTAGTATTTTCAAAAAAATTATCGACTTCAGGTTACGAGATTGCTTTCCAGAAAAGTCGGGACTGGCTATGCCTCGCAATGACGAATCGCTTTAAGCTTAGCTTCGCTGAGCACTTCGTGGTTACCGCCTATGCGGGGATGACAAGGTAGCTAGGTAAAGTACATAAAAAAAGCCTTGTCCATTTTCATGAACAAGGCTTTTATCTGATGCCGTTATGCTGACCACGAAGTAGCTGCAAAGCAAATTTATTTCAGCATCTTTCTTTATTATTTTTACAGACTCTGAAACAAGTTCAGAGTGAAGGAGCTTCTAATTAAACGCCTAACAACAATCTAGCTGGGTCTTCCAATAATTGCTTAACACGCACCAAGAAACCTACCGACTCACGTCCATCGATAATTCTGTGATCGTAAGATAATGCAATGTACATCATCGGGCGGATTACCACTTCTTTATTCTCAGCAATTGGACGCTCAATAATGTTGTGCATTCCCAAAATTGCAGATTGAGGGGCATTGATGATTGGCGTTGACATCATTGAACCAAAAACACCACCATTGGTAATGGTAAAGGTACCACCGGTCATTTCTTCAATGGTCAATTTGCTATCTCTAGCTTTAGTAGCCAACTCAATTACTGTTTTTTCAATTTGAGCCAAGCTCATGCTCTCCGCATTTCTAATGATTGGCACTACCAAACCTTTAGGTGCAGATACCGCGATGGATACATCCACGAAATCATTGTAGATGATTTGATCACCTTCAATACGAGCATTTACCGCAGGAAAATCTTTAGCCGCCTCACATACCGCTTTAGTGAAGAAACTCATGAAGCCTAAGCCAACACCATGTTTCTCTTTAAATTGGTCTTTATATTTAGCACGTAAATCCATAATTGGCTTCATATTAACTTCATTGAAAGTAGTCAACATAGCCGTTTCATTTTTAACCGCAACCAAGCGTTTAGCTACCGTTTTACGCAATGGCGACATTTTTTCAGCACGCTCATTTCTTGAGCCAGCAACTGATGCAGCAACAGGAGCAGCTTTTGGAGCTTCTGCCTTAGCAGCTGGTTTACCTGCTTGTGCATTATTTGCATCTTCTTTGGTAATTCTTCCATCAACACCACTACCTTTTACGCTAGCAGCATCAACACCTTTTTCAGCTAAAATTTTAGCTGCTGCAGGTGAAGGAGTACCTGTTGCGTAGCTTTCGCTAGAAGATTTTTCAGCCACTGGAGCCGCAGCTTTATCTGCTGCTGGAGCTTCAGCTTTAGGGGCTTCTGCTTTTGTCTCTTTCGCTGGTGCCGCGCCACCTTCTTCAATGGTACAAACTACGGCACCAATTTCTAGTGTATCGCCTTCACTAGCTACTACTTTTAAAGTTCCTGATTGCTCTGCAGTAAGTTCAAAAGTTGCTTTGTCTGATTCTAACTCAGCAATAATTTCGTCCATTTCTACAAAATCACCATCGTTTTTAACCCAACGAGACAATACTACCTCGGTAATCGATTCGCCTACTGGCGGAACTTTGATTTCTAAACTCATATTTTTATGTATGTTGTAAGGTTGAAATGTTCTAAAGTTGAAATGTTGCGAGTGAACAAAATCTCAAATCTCACATCTCAGTTCTCAAATCTAATTAATCTGCTTTAATAACGTGTTTCTGTTGTTTTTTAACGGGTTCCTTTGCCGCTGCCACTGAAATTTCAAAAGTTTTGGCTACAATATAAGCTTGTTGATTAGTGTGCTGTTTAGCATAACCAGTTGCAGGGCTGCTGCTTTCTTTTCTTGAGATCACATCAATGTTACTCAATTTAGTTTTTCTCAATCTACGTAGCAAGTATGGCCAAGCACCTTGATTTTCTGGCTCCTCTTGTACCCAAAGTACATCTTCGGCGTTTTTATATTTCGCTACAATAGCTTCCATTTGGTCAACAGGAGTTGGATATAATTGTTCTACACGAACAATTGCCACATCCTTACCATCGTTGTTTTTCTGAGCGTCTAACAAATCGTAGTAAACTTTACCAGAGCAAAACACTACTCTCTTTACATCAGCCACTTTTACGTTTACATCATCTATTACTTCTTTAAAGCCTCCAGAAGTAAAATCTTCTAATGGGCTTACACAAAGTGGATGACGCAATAAACTTTTTGGACTAAAGTTCACCAAAGGCTTACGGAAATCGCGTTTGAACTGACGACGCAAAGCGTGGAAGAAGTTTGCGGGCGTAGTACAGTTGGTTACTTGCATATTGTACTCAGCACACAACTCTAAGAAACGCTCAATACGTGCAGAAGAGTGCTCAGGACCTTGGCCTTCGTAACCATGAGGCAACAACATCACCAAGCCATTTGCTCTTTGCCATTTTGTTTCAGCACTGGCAATGTATTGGTCAATTACAATTTGTGCTCCGTTAAAGAAATCTCCAAACTGTGCTTCCCAAATAGTTAATGCATTAGGGTTTGCCATCGCATAACCGTATTCGAAACCTAAAACACCATACTCAGATAAGTGCGAGTTATAGATGTCAAACATGGCTTGTTGCTCAGAAATGTTTAAAAGCGGAGTGTACTCCTCTTCTGAATCTTCAAGGGTTAATACCGCATGACGATGAGAGAAAGTACCACGTTTTACATCCTGACCACTCAAACGAACTCTTTTGCCTTCGGCCAATAAAGTACCATAAGCCAATTGCTCGCCCATTGCCCAATCGAACACGTGGGTTTCTGTAGCCATTTTCAAGCGCTCTTCAAATAATTTCTCAATTTTTTTGAAGAACTTTTTATCTTTTGGCAAAGTGCTAATTCGCTTAGCTACTTCCAATAATGTATTCTTTTTAACGCCAGTTTCTGGAGAGGTTTCAAAGTCTTTTTCAGTAGCTAGACGCATATCTGCCCAAGCACCTCCAAATTTAACTTCAGCCAACGCTGCGTTATATTCTTTCGCTTCGTTTAATGAAGTTTGTAAATGAGCTTTAAACTCTTTCTCCATTTCCTTCGCCCCATCTGCATCTAGCTTGCCTTCTTTTATCAATTCAGCAACATAGATTTTCAATGGATTATCATGCTTTTCGATGGCTTTATACAATAACGGCTGGGTAAATTTAGGCTCATCCGACTCGTTGTGGCCAAATCTGCGATAGCAAAGAATGTCAATGAATACGTCATTTCTGTATTTCTGACGGTATTCCATCGCTAAGTTAATTGCGTAAACCAATGCTTCCGCATCATCACCATTTACGTGGAAAACTGGCGACAAAGTTACTTTTGCAATATCTGTACAGTAAGTACTAGAACGGGCATCTTTGTAGTTGGTTGTAAAACCAATTTGGTTGTTGATCACTAAGTGGATGGTCCCCCCGGTTTTGTAACCATCTAAGCCAGCCATTTGGATGACCTCATACACAATGCCCTGACCTGCTACAGAAGCATCGCCATGGATCAATATTGGCGCTAAGCGACCATTATCACCGTTGTATTTGAAATCGATTTTCGAACGGCTCATTCCTTCTACAATACCGTCTACCGTTTCTAGGTGCGATGGATTTGGACAAAGGCTTAAGTGTACGTTTTTACCTTTATTGGTGGTTACATCGGTTGAATAACCTAAGTGGTATTTTACGTCGCCACCGAAAGGAGTTTCTGGGTTATAGCTTCTTCCTTCAAACTCGGTAAAAATATCTTTATAGCTTTTTTGCATGATGTTGGCCAACACGTTCAAACGACCGCGATGAGCCATACCCAGCACAAATTCTTCAATACCTAAATCAGCACCTTTTTCAATTACCGCATCTAATGCAGGAATCAAAGCTTCGGCACCTTCAAGCGAGAAACGCTTTTGACCCAAGAACTTAGTACCCAAAAAGTTTTCGAAAACAACCGCTTCGTTCAACTTTTTAACTACCCTCATTTTCTCATCGTTAGATAGTTTTGGGGTGTTACGTTCACCCTCCATTTTACTTTCTAACCATTGCAATACTTCTGGAGTACGCAAATATTTGTACTCTACACCAATAGGACCGCAGTAGGTTTGCTCTAAAAAGGCAACAATATCTTTCAGCTTTGCTGGGCCAATGCCAAGCTCAACACTCGAATTAAAAACCGTTTCTAAATCAGTAGTGCTTAGGCCAAAATTTTCAATATTTAGGGTTGGTAGGTGTTTACGACGTTCTCTAACAGGATTGGTTTTGGTAAACAAGTGGCCTCGCTGACGGTAACCGTTGATCAAGTTCAAAACGTTGATTTCTTTCAAAAAATGCTCCGGAGCTTCTTCTCCACTTACATTAGCAGCATCTGCGCCCCTTCCGAAATCAAAACCTTCAAAAAACTTCTGCCATCCAAACTCTACAGAACTAGGGTCTTCTTTATAACTCTGGTATAGGGATTCTACATATTCGGCGTTGGTGCCGTTGAGATAAGATAAATTATCCATTGGTATTTTTAACTATTACGATAAGTATTGCAAAATTAGGATTTTACCTTTAGAAAAGGCAATAAAATCACATTTAAATAAATTTAAAAAGTGTAACTAAAATATAGACGGTTTTTTAGGCTCGAACGACCTGTGCGAACGTACCTTTTGGGTCTAAAAATTTCAACAGCTTCTCAAAATCAAAGCTATTTGACAATTTTTGGTCATTCCCAACACCCGCTACCGCAGCCCAGTTCCCCCAATTACTTGCAGGACAATAGTCTATCAGTTGCTCCTCAAAATAAGCAGCTCCCAACACCCAATTTAGGCCTAGTTCTTTAACGAGATAAGTGGCTACTAATTGCCTTGCTATTTGATTGATGTAACCAGTGGTATTTAACTCTTGCATACACGCATCAACCAAAGGTTGACCGGTTTGTCCATCTTTCCAATTTTGCAGTGCTGCTGTATTCTCTAAGCGCAATGAAAAACCGTCTTTTTTGAAGCCTTGAGGCTTAAAGAAAGTATTACCATACTTTTTGAACATAAAGCGATAGTAATCTCTCCAAAGTATGCCCAACACAATTTGATTGAAGTAAGGCTTCACGCCATAATTGGTTTCGGCTTCTTTCATTTTCCAATATACCTCTCGTGGCGAGAGACAGCCCAATGCCAACCAAGCAGAAAGCTTAGAAACAATCTCGTGCTTTTTAAGCGTAGCATTTGCCAGCATCATTCCTTCGCCAGCATGCAAATAATCATGTAAATGTGCCAAGGCCTCCTGTTCTCCACCTTTAAAATCAGTTTTGATTT
The DNA here is from genome assembly GCF_039594775.1 of Pedobacter sp. Taxonomy (GTDB): domain Bacteria; phylum Bacteroidota; class Bacteroidia; order Sphingobacteriales; family Sphingobacteriaceae; genus Pedobacter. Next base: position 102,572 of record NZ_JBCNMT010000009.1, read on the forward strand.
TCAACATGGCAGCAGCTGGGTTTTGCAGCAGCTCGGCAAGTCCCGGAATTTCGCCCCAGTTTTCCAAATCCACAAAAGTAATGGCTGTAGGTGTAGTGAAACATGGTTTTACCACCGCATCACGCTCTGTTTTCTTTTTAAACTGGGTAAAAACATCAGGAATATCCTTAATAGGGAAAGGCAAATCTTCTTTGTTGTAAAGTGTATGGCCAATAAAATGCTTAAGGTTCACTTTCAGCTTCCAAAGGGCATCTTCAACTTTTACACTTACCGCAGTTTCTTCGCTAGCTACCTCCCTATGGTGATAAACTTCAGTCAGTTCATACTTTTCAACCAGCCCTGGCAGTATTTCTTCAGGATGCCCCTGTAACACCAAAAGGTTCCCACCCATTTGTACTAAGACTTGTTGCAGCGACGATACACTTTCAATCAGGAATTTTGCCCTGGTAGCACCGGTCTTAAAAGAATGATAGTGAGTTCGCTCAAAATGGCGGGGGTCGAATATATAAACCGGTAAAATTTCATCAGCCTTGGAAACAGCTTCAACCAGCATTTCATTATCGTGCAAGCGAAGGTCATTTCTAAACCAAACTAAAATTTTTTTGCCCATATCCCTAGCCATTCAAACTTAAGAGTCTGCAATTTGCGAAATTTTAGCCCAAATGACTTAAAAGCCGCTTCAATTTGACATATTTATAACACAGGGCGGTTTTACGTAAAGTTTGTGTTGCAAAGCTTTCTGCCTAATGTTCATTCCCCTTACAAATTGGTTCCAACATTTTAACAAAGCGCTAACCATATGGCAAAAAAGCTATCTTAGCACCAATGTCCAATTTGCTTTTTAAACATATCCAAAAATTTGCCGAGATAAGCGAAAGCGATTTTGCAAACATTTTAACTTTCTTTGAACCTATTTCAGCCAAAAAGAAAGAAATTTTGTTAAGCGAAGGCCAAATTTGCAGGAAACACTTTTTTGTGCTCAAGGGTTGCCTAAGGCTTTTTTATGTGAAGGAAACAGGTGTTGAACAAACTACCCAATTTGCCATTGAAAGTTGGTGGATGACCGACAACTTGAGCTTTTTAGAACAAAAATCTAGTGCGTTTAGCATACAGGCCATTGAACAGTCGGAAATTTTGACTATTAGCTATGAAGCTCAGGAAAAAATGCTGGACCAATTCCCCCAAATGGAAAGGTATTTCAGGAGAGTATTTGAAAAATCATTTGCAGCTGCGCAATTGAGAATCAAATATATCAATGACTATTCTAGCGAAGAACTTTACTTTCACTTTGCCAATAGTCAACCCGGGTTTATGATGCGTATCCCACAATACTTATTAGCCTCTTATCTTGGCTTTACTCCCGAGTATCTTAGCGAAATCAAGAAAAAGCAATTTGGGAAGTAAACAAAATGTGATGATGAGATAATTTGATAGTATGCCAATTTTGCTTTCTTAAACCAGTTTAAGTTTCTTGCCAATAGCACCCTTTAACTTTGTATCGTTAATCAACACGAATAATTTTTAACACTTGATACAATGAAAAGAATAGATTTATTAAGCCTGGAGCCTAATGCTTACAAAGCAATGTTTGGACTAGAAAGCTACCTACAAAACACCTCATTACAAAAATCTCACTACGAACTGATTAAAATTAGAGCTTCCCAAATTAACGGTTGTGCTTTTTGCTTGGACATGCACACCAAAGATGCTCTGAAAATTGGCGAAACGCAACAGCGTATCTTTTTATTGAACGCTTGGCGTGAAACTAGTTTATTTACCGACGAGGAAAAAACGCTTTTAGAACTAACCGAAAAAATCACCCTTATTCACCAAGGTGGTGTGAGCGATGAGCTTTATGAAAAAGCAGTAAATACTTTTGGAGAAAACTACCTAGCTCAAATTATCATGGCCATTGTGGCAATTAACGGTTGGAACAGGATTGCAATTAGTACGCACAAGGATGTTGCGAAGTAAGAATTTCTAATCCATCCGTCATTTTGAGGGAAGCGCAGCGACGAAGAAATCTAGCTTTATGAGAAAAATTGCTAGATTTCTCTCTGCGTTCGAAATGACGCTCCTATTTTCGTAATTGCGAAGATGTATTAGACTTACGAAGTTTTAAAACGGCCAAGCCCTCAACTTTACCTGTAAAACTGCGGGCAAACAAAGTTAAACTTCGTAAGTCTTTCAGTGGCTCCCCCGTCATTTCGACGACCGAAGGAGGAGAAATCTAATGACATGAAATACAGGTCTAATCTCTTAAGAACAAATTGCTAGATTTCCCTCTGCGTTCGAAATGACGGAAAAAGAAAAACAGTGAGCATTTAAAGCGCCATTAACTCCTGATAAATATCGAACATGCGTTTAGCATTAGCATTAATTTCATGATGCTTTTCGGCAGTCTTTCTAGCATTTTTACCAATTTCCTGCCACTTATTGGGCTGGGTAATGCACTTCAAGATCGAGCGATAAAACTCGTCGGCAGTGTCGGCAATCAAAATATCTTTTCCATGCTTACAGTCAATACCTTCGGCCGCCATGGTAGTGGCAATAATACACTTCTGCATAGCCATTCCTTCAATAATCTTCACCCGCATACCGCTGCCCGAAAGCAAAGGCACAATCATGATGGCTTTACTGTTGATAAAATCCACCGCATCAAACACCTCCCCTTCCACAATCAGATTATCCGAATCGTATTCGAAAAACTGCTTTTGCATATTTTTCCCTGCAATGTAAAAACGGAGCTCGCCACTCAGCTCTTCAATGTCAGGCCAAATCTCATCTAAAAACCACTCTAAACCTTCTTTATTTGGTCGCCAATCCATTGCTCCCAAATGGAACAAGGTCGGAAAACTCGTTTTACTGGTATCTATTTTATATTTCGTGAAATCTAAAGCTACTGGAAAAACATCCAATCGGGTTTGGCAACCCATTAACAACAACTTTTGCCTATCAGGATTACTAATGGCAAATACCTGATGAAAACGGTTTATCTGCTCCGTTTCATAGGCCTTTAACCGACGCGACAAAAACTCTAAATAAGTTCTTCGAGGAGTAAAACGCTCCCTTAAGGCCAAACGCTCCCACACATCATGCTCAATATGGTGCGCCCTATAAACAAGTTTAGCCTTGCTATGAGCCTTCACTACATCCAAATAAGGCACCACAAAAAGTCCTTCAAATTGCACCACATCAAACTCCTGTTCACGCAAAACATTCTCCAAAACCTTTTCTGCATCATGGTCATGGTAACGGGAAACGTTGTAGGATTGATTGGAGAAAATATTCACAAAAGCATCCCAAACGTTCACCTCGATATCTACCGTAAACGAATGAAAGTTGATTTTTTCAAAAACGGGATCATAAATATCATCCACATCCACATACTGCTTAGAGTTGTTGAGACTAAACAAGGTCAGTTCTACCCCAAGTTCAAGCAGCCCCTTTATGGTGTTGTAAACCACAATAGGATAACCGCTGTTTGGCGGAAAAGGGACTCTATGACATAGCAGAAGTACTTTCAAGTTAAAATTCTATTGTAAGTTGTGGACTGGTAACATTAAAAGTTTTTCGGTGGTAGGGAGATGGGCCCATATTAATCACCGCATTGCGATGGGCAATAGTTGGATATCCTTTGTTCTTTTTCCAATCATACTGCGGATAATCTACATCCAAGGCAGCCATATACTCATCTCTATGCGTTTTTGCTAAAATAGAAGCCGCCGCAATGTTCAGGTACTTACCATCGCCTTTTACAATGCACGAATGTTTAATTTCCTGATAAGCCTTAAAGCGGTTGCCGTCAATCACCAAATATTCGGGCCTTAACACCAGCTGGTCCAAAGCACGGTGCATGGCCAAAAAAGAAGCATTTAAAATATTGATGCGGTCAATTTCTTCATGGTCAACCATAGCTACCGCCCATGCCAATGCCTTTTCTTCAATGATCGGGCGAAGCTCATCCCGCTGTTTGTGCGACAGCTGTTTCGAGTCAGTTAAACCCTCTAAATAGAAATCTTTGGGCAAAATTACCGCAGCCGCCACCACAGGGCCAGCCAAACAACCACGTCCAGCCTCATCGCAGCCAGCCTCAATTAATTCTATTTGATAACAGTTTAGCAGCATATCACAAAAATAACACTTAAAAAGAGAGTTTTTAGCATTTAAATCGCAGAGCTGTATTTTATTGATTCTTTTTTTGAAAAGCCTCTTAAATGCCACAATTAAAGCAAGTCCTGTGTTCTGTTTCAAGTCCGCACTCGCTAACTGCTACGCACTAGCACTCGCTTGCGGGCTTTCCACTTCACCCAGGTTTAGCTAGGTTAAGGTTGTGCGGGTTAACCATTCTGCCTATTGGCGCTAGTAACTTTGTCAATCTTGCAAAGCACCATAAAATAAGATTGACAAAGTTTTATCCCTCCTACTGGCAATGAATATTTGGTTAAGCAGAAACCTACTCCCCAAAACCCGCTGCTATTGCCAAATAAACCCGACCGAAGTGGAAAGCCCACAGTGAGCCTTGCCGCAGGCAAGAGTGAACGAGGACTTGGAACGAAGTGCGGGTCTATCTTTTAAAAAGATATACTGAACTTGCTTTTCGAAAAAATTTAAACACTGGTATTTTGGCCTTTTACATCAAAGGCATCACGCAAGCCAATGGCAATTAAATTGAAAGCGTAAACGGTGAGCATAATGGCCAAACCTGGCAATACCGCCAAATATGCAGCATCCATAATGATATAACCGTAATGTTCCTTGATCATAGTTCCCCAGCTTGGCATGGGTGGCTGCGCACCAAAACCTAGAAAACTCAACCCTGTTTCCAATAAAATAGCAGAGGCAAAATTGGCCGAGCCGACCACCAAAATAGGGCCAGCAATGTTGGGCAATATGTGTTTAACAATGATTCGGCCGTTAGAGAAACCTAAGGCTTTCGCCGCTTCAACAAATTCCACTTGCTTTAAAGCCATTACCTGTCCACGCACTAAACGGGCCACATCAACCCAAGTAGAAAGTCCTACGGCAATAAAAATTTGCCAAAAACCTTTACCTAAAGCAAAGGAAATAGCAATCACCAACAACAACGACGGCAACGACCAAATGACGTTCATGAACCAGCTAATAGCAGCATCTACTTTCCCTCCAAAATAACCTGCAATAGCGCCTAAACCTACGCCAATAACCATGGAGATAAGTACAGCCATTAAACCTACCGAAAGCGACACGCGAACGCCAAGAATCAAACGGCTCAACAAATCTCTACCGTAAATATCGGTTCCCAGATAATAGGTGTTTTGATAGGTGTTTTGACCAGAAACAAGTGGATAAGCCTCTTCTTCGGCTTGTTCATCATCTCCAATATATTCGCGGGCATAAACTTTGTTGCCTGCTACACGGTAAGAGGTAATAGGAATACTTTTGATATTGGCTTCCTGTCCAAAAAGCATTTTTTCGAAAAGCCCTACTTGCTTAATGTTTTCGTTTCTACTAACAACAAGGAATTGAAAAGTGCGCCCTGGCTTTTTATTAGTGAGCTGCAGGTGCATGGTATTGGCGTAGGGTGTTTGGTCGGGCGTAATTAAATAGCCCAAAATGCCAACCACCACCATAAAGCAAATAAAAATAAGGCCGGTTAATGCAAGTGTATTACGTCTGAATTTTTTCCAAACCTTAGTGGATTGAGTAGTATCTGCCATGTTATTTTACCATTCGGCCTTTCCAATTATATTTTCCTGAATTTCCGGCAATGCCAATATAAATAAAGTAGATGACATGTAAAATATTGAGTGCAGGCAACCACCAAAGCAGTGCCCTTCTTTTAAAGAAATTTGTCATTTGAGCTAGGAAAATGAGCTCTATCAACATTTTTGCCGCTAACTGAAAAATCAAGAACGGAAGTGAGGCCGCAAAGAAAATACTCAACAAAGCATTGACCACAATACTCACGTTAAACAGCCAAATGCTTACGCCCAAAATAATTACCGATTTATCTTTATAGCGGGTACTTTTCGAAGCCCAGCGCCTACGTTGTTGGATAAACTCACCAAGGGTTGGTTTAGCATGGGTATAAACTACAGCGTCTCTATTTTTCAGAAAGCCTATTTTATCTCCGTAAATAGCAGCAATTTTATGCAGCAAAAGCTCATCGTCTCCCGAGGCCAAATCGTCAATCCCTTTAAAACCGCCCACTTCAATAAATGCCTGTTTCTCATAGGCCAAGTTGGCACCGTTGCAGGTGCTGGGATTTTTATTTCCTATGGTTGAAGCGCCAAGACCAATCAAATAACTGAACTCCAACGATTGTAAATCTTCGAAAATACTTTTTTCCTCAAAATAGGCCACGGGTGATGAAATCATTTTATAACCCATCGTTTCATAGCAACTTACAATGGTGGGCAACCATTGTGGGCCCATTCTACAATCGGCATCGGTGGTAATAATCAAGGTTCCTTTTGCGCCATCGATAGCGGTTTGTATCGCTTTTTTCTTATAAGAGTTAAGAGCTTTATCTTCATTCAAACGAATCAGCGTCACCCCCTCAGCTTCATAACTGGTTACTATTTGCGCCGTGCTGTCGGTAGAGTGGTCATCAATTACAATCAATTCAAACAGTTCTCGAGGGTATTGTTGTGCCAACACATCATCAATGGTTTTGGCAATTTTATCTTCTTCGTTACGGGCTGCAATGATAATAGACACCAAAGTTTGAGGTAATGCCATGTTTTTTTGATAGGATTTAATTCTTTTCCACCCCACAATGAAAGTAGCCACCACAAACACATAAATAAGTGTTAAAAATGCCGAGAAGTAGTTAATCGCGTCTAGTATTTCCAAAGATGTTGAGTTTAAATACGAAATAGGAACCTAAGATAGCAGGAATTATAATATTGATGAGCCAAATACTGGCAATACAAGCGACTACCACTATATTTTGATCGGTAATATATTTAAAGAAGAACAAAGCCGTTACACTTCTAATACCAATATCCAACAAATCCAACGATGGTAAGGTAGATTGTACAAAAAACAGGATAGGTATCAACATCAACACCTCAAGCAGGCTCAAATCTGGAATGAGCCAAAGAAACATGATTAAATACTGCGTGGTAAAAACGGCATATCTGGCCAAACAGAACAGCAAAATTTGAAGTAGTTCTTTTTTTTGATAACGTCCTAAAACAGCATAGAATTTAGCGTATTTACGAGTGAATTTTATCGACAGCAAAATTCCGTTAAGCCATTTGATATTGAAATAAAAAACCAAAAAAAATAGGGCAAATACGAAAGAAAGCCCACATATGGCCGCAAAAAGAATAGGTTCAATTGGAATAAACCGATAGACGAAAATACAGGCGGCAATGGCTCCAAAAACATTGGTAAGCACCAATTGGCCAATATTTCCAATGGTCATGACCACTACGCCAACTATCCGTCGCTTAGGCGACAAAAAGAAAACCCTACCTCCGTATTCGCCTAGTCTATTGGGTGTAAAAACAGCCCAGGTTAAACCACAAAACACTGATTCTATGGCTCTCCATAAGCTAATTTGTTCTACTCTTTCAATTAAATGCTTCCATTTTATGGCTTCCAGCCCCCAGTTAAAAAGCATTAATACGAACACGCTACCAAGCACCAAGCAAATCTGCAAAGTTGGAATATTGCGCAATAAAGCAACAAACTCCTTTAAGTCGTGATGATTGGCTATTTTTTTATAAATGAACCAAAAAGCAAGAGCCACTACGGCTATTTTGATGAGGTTGGATAGTATTTTTTTATAACTGGATGTCAAACTAATGCTTTTTGTGTGTGCAAATATGCTTAATATTGTCGTATGTTGGTTGAAAAAAAGGAACGTGTTATTTTAGGGGTAGATCCAGGAACTGCAATTATGGGCTACGGGGTAATTTTGGAAAAGGGGAGTAAAATGGAACTATTGAGCCTTGGAGTCATCCGTCTTGACCATTTGGATGACCATTTCCTAAAGCTTCAGCGCATTTTCGAAAAAACCATTGGTCTTATTGACAATTACAAACCCGATGCCTTAGCCATAGAGGCTCCCTTTTATGGCAAAAACGTACAGGTAATGTTGAAACTGGGCAGAGCTCAAGGTGTAACCATGGCCGCTGCTCTATCTAGAAATATTGCAGTAACAGAATATGCGCCGCGAAAAATCAAACAATCTATCACTGGTAAAGGTACGGCAAGCAAGGAACAAGTAGCCGCCATGCTACAGCGTTTGCTCAACTTTAACGAAACTCCCGAGTTTTTAGATGCTACCGATGGTTTGGCCGTAGCGGTTTGCCATTCTTTTCAAAAGATATCAACCTCTGGGAAAAGTAAAACTTATTCTGGCTGGGAGGCTTTTGTAAGTGATAATAAGAAACGGGTGAAGTAATTTACTCGATTAGTATTATCACCTAAGACACCTTAGTACATTTAGTTATGCTTTATTCACTTCTTTCTTCTTTGGAAATGCTAACGAAGCAATGATACTCAAAGCTAAAATACCTACAATAATAATCAACGAATGTTCGGTGGTAAAGCCCCAAGCTTTCAAGTAGCCATGGCCTAGCATTTTTACCCCAATAAAGGTCAACAATACCGCCAAGCCCGTTTTTAAATAGTGGAACTTATGAATAATGTTCACCAAAAGGAAGAACATGGAACGTAAGCCCATAATGGCAAAAATGTTAGAGAAAAAGACGATATAAGCATCTTTGGTCACTGCAAAAATGGCTGGAATAGAATCCACTGCAAAAATCAAATCGGTGAATTCTACAATCAATAACACCAAGAATAAAGGCGTTACAAACCTCTTCCCATTGATTTTATGAAAGAATTTTTTGCCTTCGTATTTAGGATGAATCTTAAAGAAACGGGAGGCAAACTTCACTACAGGGTGATTTTCGGGGTCGATTTTATCATCTTCTTCTTTAGAGAAGAACATCCGTATTCCGGTAAATACCAAGAAAGCCCCAAACACATACAAAATCCATTCAAATTGATTGATTAAAGCAGCACCAACAAAAATGAAAATGAACCTCATGATGATGGCCCCCAAAATACCCCAGAACAACACACGGTGGTAATATTTTTCGGGTACTGCAAAAGCTGAAAAAATCAATACGATTACGAAGATATTATCTACGGACAAGGCGTATTCAACCACATAGCCCGTTAAAAACTCAATCCCCAAATTCTGTCTGTAAAGCTGTAAGCTCGCCTCAAAATTATCGGGAATAATGCTAATGGGATGTTTATGTGCTTTAATAACCTGCTCCAACTTGGCCATACTGTCAATGCCATGCAGATAATCACCTTTTAAAATAAGTAGCAGATAAAAACTAAGTGCTAAAATCACCATCACGAAGCTCATGATGCCAGCTTGTTTTAAACTTACTACATGCTCTCTTCTACTGAAAAGGCCTAAATCAAGGGCAAGAATAAATACGATAAAGAGTAAAAATCCGCCAATAAATAACAGCTCGTGCGACATTATTTTTTACGTTCAGTGGTATATCTAACCAATTGCTCAAGGCCAGTTCTAGCATCTCCTTCAGGGAAGGTATGCAAAATTTCAAAAGCCTTATTTTGGTATTCTAACATTTTTTGGTTGGCGTAGTGTACGCCCTCGTTGGCATTCACAAAATCAATAATTTCTTGAATTTTCTTCGGGTCATCATTATGGCTTTTCACTAAATTGATAATACGCTTACGTTCTGTTTTATCAACCCTGTTTAGTGCATAAATCAAGGGCAAGGTTACTTTTTTTTCTTTGATATCAATGCCCAAGGGCTTGCCTACATCATCCGTACCGAAATCAAAAGTATCGTCCTTAATTTGAAAAGCTATACCCACCAGCTCTCCAAACAGTCGCATTTTTTCAATTAGCTCCTCCGAGGCACCGGTTGAAGCGGCACCACAGGCACAACATGAAGCAATTAAAGAAGCTGTTTTTTGACGGATAACGTTAAAGTATAGTTCCTCGCTAATATCCATCCTGCGCACTTTCTCAATCTGCAACAATTCGCCCTCACTCATCTGTTCCACCGCTTCAGATACAATCTTCAACAAATGAAAGTCATTGTTGTTTACAGAAAGCAGCAATCCTTTAGACAAAAGATAATCACCCACCAAAACCGCTATTTTATTTTTCCAGAGTGCATTAATGGAAAAAAAACCTCTACGCTCGTAAGCGTTATCTACCACGTCATCATGTACCAAAGTAGCCGTGTGCAGCAGCTCTACCAAAGCCGCTCCCCTATGGGTAGACTCAACAATACCACCGCAAAGTTTGGCTGCAAAAAACACAAACATAGGGCGCATCTGCTTCCCTTTTCGTTTAACGATATAATGGGTTATTCTATTGAGCAGCGGCGCATTACTATGCATCGATTCCTTGAATTTTACCTCAAAGGCATCAATTTCTGCTGCAATAGGCTGCTTAATTTGATCTATTCCGGGCATCTGGCAAAAATGTGTTTGCAAACTTAGTTGAATTTCTATTAAAAGCGTATTTTTAATGAAACTATTCGCATGAAGACTTTTTTTAGAACCTTCCTCATTATCATCGCCTCTCTTGGAATTGTTTATTTGCTGGGTCCAAAAGTACCTGAATCTGTATATGACATCGCCCTACCAAACCCTATTGCTATTGATTCGGTATCCAGCTACGTTAATCGTCTAGAGAAACAACACCGATTGAAGCCTGATAACCAAGCTGAAATTATTTGGGCAGACAGCGCACAGCAACAAACGGAATACGCGGTAGTTTACCTGCACGGTTTTTCGGCATCCAAAGAAGAAGGTGAACCGGTACATCGTAATTTTGCCAAATCTATCCATGCCAATCTCTATTTAAGCCGCTTGGCCGACCATGGTATAGATACTATTGCGCCAATGCAGTATTTCACCGCTGACAGACTTTGGGAAAGCGCTAAACAAGCCTTAATTATTGGCAAAGCCTTAGGTAAAAAGGTAATATTGGTGGGCACTTCTACTGGTGGTACGCTGGCCTTGCAATTAGCGGCAACCTATCCAGAAATCCACAGTATCATATTAATGTCGCCAAACATTGCTATTAACGACGACAAAGTATGGGTTTTAAGTCATCCTTGGGGATTACAAATTGGCCGTTTGTTTACTGGAGGTAAAGAACGTAGGGTAGATGACAGAAATCCTCTTTACAAGAAATATTGGTACACTCACTATCGTTTAGAATCTGTGATGCAATTACAAGAGTTAGTTAAAACGAGTATGACCAAAGCTATTTTTGAAAAAGTGAAACAGCCAACCTTACTACTTTATTATTATAAGAATGAAAAGGAACAGGACCCTGTAGTAATCGTACCGGCCATGCTCAAAATGTTTGATGAGTTGGGCAGTACCAAAAAAGAGAAGCAAGCTTTGCCTAATGCGGGAAATCATGTCATCGGCTCATCCATTACCTCCAAAGATGTCCCGGGAGTAGAAAAAGCAATTGGAAAATTTGCATCAAAACACATCATTCAATAACATGTCCAAAAAAAAGATACAATTGGTTTTAGGTAGCGGGGGTGCTAGAGGCTTAGCCCATATAGGCGTAATTGAAAGCCTAGAACGCGATGGATATGAAATTTGCGAAGTAGTCGGCTGCTCTATGGGGGCTGTAGTTGGTGGGCTTTATTGTGCTGGCTTTTTAGGAGAATACAAAAATTGGTTGTCTACTTTGAGCAGAAGCAATGTGTTTAGTTTGGTGGATTTTACTTTTAATAGCCGAGGTTTTGTACGTGGCGAAAAAATATGGACGCAAATTTCTAAAATTACAGGCAACCAACAGATTGAAAACCTCAAAATCCCTTTTACGGCAGTGGCGACAGATATGCTCAACATGCAGGAAGTGCATTATCAATCAGGCGATTTGTTTACCGCCCTACGTTCCACGATTTCTATCCCTGGTGTATTTACACCCGTAATTGACCATAATACAGTGTTGGTAGATGGCGGCGTGCTTAACCCCCTTCCTATCAGCGCCGTTAAAAGAAGAGAGGATTGTGCCATGGTTGCCGTTAACATTAATGGGCGTAACGAACCTCTTGCACAGCAGGAAGAGACAAAACAAAAAAGCAGAAACTGGCTACAGCGATATTGGAATAACAGCAACAAAAACAACAGTCCTAAAATATCTTTCTTCGACCTTATGAATACCTCGTACGATTTTACCCAAGACCGTTTGGTGCAACTAACCATCGAGCATTATCAACCCGATTTAGTGATAGAAATCCCTAGAAATGCCTGTGGGACTTTTGATTTTCATAAATCTACGCAGTTGATCGAGCTTGGGGAAAAGGCTTACGAAAAAGCCAAACAACTCAAACAAAATTCCCTGCAAAAAGCTTCTTAAAAAGATGGAAACAAAAAATAGTCCTTGTGTAGAAACTCAAATGTTGATCAGAAAACCTGCCGTTGAAGTGTTCAATGCTTTTATTGACCCAGCGCTAACCACCAATTTTTGGTTTACAAAATCTAGCGGAAAGCTTGAAACAGGAAAAACCATTACTTGGCATTGGGAAATGTATGGTGTATCTGCCGATGTATTGGTTAAGGAAATTATACCTCACGAAAGAATTGTTGCCGAGTGGGGCAATCCAGCCACCACCATCGATTTTAACTTTACAGCTATTGACAAACAGAACACCTATGTAGTCATTAAAAATTATGGCTTCCACGAAACCGGCGATGACCTAATTGCAGTAATCAAAGACTCTACTGGCGGATTTACCACTGTTTTAGATGCTTGCAAAGCCTATTTGGAACATGGGCTAAAACTTAATTTGGTGGGCGATAAGTTTCTTTCTAAATAAGTCCTTATTATTTGAAATTTTACTTAACATCGCAAAAAATATTCATCAAAAATAATGGGACTTTTTTCAAACTTAATGGGCAACGCTTCTACCGTTAGCCAAGACGATCTTTTAAAGAATTACGGACAGCTACTTATCGATAACGAAAAAATCGAATTAGGTTTCAAATTGTTCAGAGACACCTTTATGTTCACCAATAAACGACTAATTATTGTTGATATACAAGGGCTTACCGGCAGCAAAACAGAATATCTTTCTATTACCTATAAAAGCATCTCGAGGTTCAGTGTAGAAACCGCAGGCACCTTCGACCTAGATGCAGAGCTAAAAATCTGGATTTCAAGTGAAGTTCTTCCAAGCATCAAAAAGAAATTCAATAAATCTGTAAATGTTTACGAAGTACAAAAAGTACTGGCTACTTATGTAATTGGATAGTGATGATGGAATGGAAAAAATTGTTATCTGCAAAACGTTGGGGGCACGAGCAAAAGCCAATTAGGGATACAGATGAAGCTAGATCTCAATTTCAGATTGACTATGATAGATTGATTTTTTCTTCGCCTTTTAGACGATTACAGAACAAAACTCAGGTATTTCCCTTGCCAGGAAGTGTTTTTGTACATAACCGTTTAACACACAGCTTAGAGGTAGCCAGTGTGGGTCGCTCTTTAGGGCGTATATTCTACAACCAGACCAAAAAAGACAATCCTAATATTGATACGGAAGTACCGTTAATGAGTGAGGTAGGCAACATTGTAGCCGCTGCTGCACTGGCGCACGACTTAGGAAATCCCGCTTTTGGACATTCAGGAGAAGCCGCCATTTCAAGGTATTTTACTAATGGAGAAGGCAAAACCTATCTAGATCAACTTACCGAAGAACAAAAAAAAGATTTTACACATTTTGAGGGTAACGCTAATGCTATTCGTATTTTAACACATCCATTTGAAGGGAAAGGCAATGGAGCTTACGCCTTAACTTATGCTACTTTGGCAGCTATTGGAAAATACCCTTGCGAATCCATCTTAGGTCATCAAAAACCTTTGTTGCATCGTAAAAAATATGGCTTTTTTCAATCAGAGAAGGAAATTTTCAGAACTATTGCTACCGAATTAGGCATGATTTCCGATAGTGAAAAGCCATTAGGTTATTTCCGCCATCCATTGAGCTTTTTGGTAGAAGCTGCTGATGACATTTGTTATGGCATTATTGATTTGGAAGATGCACATCGCTTACAAATATTAAGTTTTGACGAAGTAAAAAACCTTTTGCTACCGCTTTGCAAGGGTGAAAATTTAGCGGAAAGACTGGAGAATGATTTGGAGGATGATGATGCCAAGGTAAGTTTATTAAGGGCCAAAGCAATCAGTACTTTGATCTATGAATGTTCCCATATTTTTTACAAAGAGCAAGAAGCAATTCTCAGTGGCACATTCAATAAAAGCCTAACAGATTCCCTGCCTAAGCAATATTCAGATGCATGGAAAGAAATAGAGAGAATTTCCATTGAAAAAATCTACAACTACCAATCGGTAATACAAAAAGAAGTTTCCGGATATAAGGTAATGGCTGGTCTGTTGGAAGAGTTTGTACCTGCTTTAGTACATAATGATACGCACTACTACAAAAAACTGGTGAAGCTCATCCCAAAACAATTCCATACAGAAAAGGAAGATCTTTATTCGCGAGTGCAAAGTGTATTAGACTTTGTATCAGGCATGACCGATTTATATGCCGTGGAGCTTTATAGCAAAATCAAAGGCATATCTTTTCCTTCGGTAACTTAAAAGCATGAAAAAGCCCCGAAATAAATTTCGGGGCTTTAGGTATAAGGAAAGTTTTCCGTTATACCGGGGGTCGAGAGCTGTTAAAATTTAACCCTTAAATTTACCTCAAAATTACCTGTGGTATAACCATTAAGCGGGGCTGTATTAGAGGTGTAAAGGCCGGAAATCAAATATTTCTTTTTGAAATCCATTCCCAAACCAAATGTTGCATTTTTGGTGCTGTGGTACATTCCAGAAAACAAAATCTGTCTATCAATAATGGCAACCTGAGCACCTGCATCCCATATATTATCTAAGCCTTTGATTGCTCTAAAAGCTACCTGCGGCTCCAATACTACTGCATCTATACCAGTACCAAACAAAAATTTATAACTAGCAGAAGTGAAAAATCTTGGAATGTCTGCGAAACGATCTTCTTTGCTATCCAATATGCGTTTTAAATTAGGGAACGCTGCATGTATAGTTAAACGCTTATCGGTATAGGCCACTCCAAAATCGCCATCTAAATAGGTTTCCCTTTCATTGTACCTATTGGCATCCGGATCATTAACATTACCAACAATGTCGGAGTTGTTCAATCTTTGATTCATCATTCCAACAGATACACCAAAATTTAATTTATTATCATTTGAACCCACTGGCAAATGGTAGGCAAAAGTACCTACTACTCTGGTCTGCCTGGTTAATCCAGATTTATCATTTACAAAGTTGAGGCCCAAACCTACTTTATTAAAACCATGGTCTAAGGTTAAATTTTGTGCTACAGGTGCTCCTGGAACATTATTCCATTGGCTACGATAAGCTAAGTTCAAATTGGTTTCGTTTTCCAATCCTGCAAACGCAGGATTGACGATATAACGGTTATTGAAATACTGCGCCGATAAAGGGTCCAGCTGGGCATAAAGCGAATGGCCTAGGCAGAGGAACAACGCGGTGACGATATATTTAATGTTTATTTTCATTTTTGTTCTTTTTAGAGCGATTTATGGTTAAACTTCTCCTTACTTATTTTCCGTTTCTAACAATAGAGATAAAACCTTTCTTCACGGAATTGCCTTTACCGAAATCAACGATGTAGTAATAGGTGCCCTCTGCTAATGGAGCACCATTAAAAGTTCCATCCCAAGTATTATCGTATTTTACTTTTGAGTAAACCAAACGGCCTGCCTTATCAAAGATTTTCACGACGTTGTTTGGATATAAATCGATGTTTTCTAACACGAAGAAATCATTATAGCCATCACCATTAGGCGTTAACAAATTTGTTCCCGTAATCTTAAAATCTTCAACCACCTCAATGGTAATAGATTTGGTATCGGTACAACCGTTGGCATTGGTAACAGTTACTTGGTAAGTCGTAGTTAAAGACGGCCTGATAGTTAGTGTTGAACCGTTTTGACCCGCAATAATTCCGTTGGCATTGGCCCAGCTATAAGTGGTCCCGCCAGTAGCCACCAATTGGATTTGATCACCTCTACTGATGGTAGTTTTTCCAGCAGCAATGTTAATTACTGGCAACGCGTAAACCGTTAATTGGCCGTTCTGATAAGTTAGGGTGTAGTTAGCGGCTGTGCCTCCCGTAATGGCTAAAGTGTAATTACCTGCTGCCGAATTAGCAGTTGCCGTAGTGGTAACCGTAGGTGCAGTGGTTAAAGCTGTAGCGGTCTCATTATTTACAAAACCAGTATACCTAACCGTTAAGGCTGGATTTGCAATTCCGAAACAACGTGCTTTGTTTTCTGCGATGGCTACAAGCGCCGCTTTATTTACGACTAAGGTTCCATTTACATAACTCACGTTATAGTTTGCCGAAGTTAACCCAGAAGGGGTAATAACATAGCTATTTGCATTGATGGCATTTTGTGAAGTACCTCCGTAATTAATGGTTCCAGTTACGCTATTTGTTTCATTGTCTCCAGAGATGAAACCCGCATAAGTAACGCCGTTACCGCCCGTGTATGGTAGGCCGTTGTAAGTTTTTGTAGCGTTTTGTGCCGTTACAGTAAGCGCCGCCTTATTAATAGTCAAAGTTCCATTTACGTAGGTAAAAGCGTAGTTAGCTGAGCTTAAACCAGAAGGAATAATAGTATAAGTATTTGCAGCAACAGCTCCTTGCGAAGTACCTGAATAAACAACCGTACCTGTTACACTATTTGCAACATTATCGCCAGTAATAAAACCTGAATAAGTAATATTGTTTCCACCAGTATAGGCTACTTTATCGTAAGTTTTGGTCGCATTTTGAGCGGTTACCGTTAAAGTAGCCTTGTTAATCACTAAGGTTCCATTAATGTAAGTAATCGCATAGTTGGCCGAACTTAAACCAGAAGGAATGATCGTGTAAGTATTTGCAGCAATAGCCCCTTGTGAGGTACCTGAATAATCAATGGTACCAGTGGTGCTATTTGCAACATTGTCGCCCGCGATAAAACCTGCATAGGCAACATCGTTTCCACCAGTGTAAGCTACTTTATCGTAAGTTTTGGTTGCATTTTGCGCAGTTACGGTTAATGTAGCTTTATTAATAGCTAAAGTTCCATTAGCATAAGTAATGGCATAGTTGTCTGAACTTAAACCAGAAGGAATAATCGTGTAGTTGATGGCAACGTTGATGGCATTTTGTGAAGTACCACCGTAAACAATTGTTCCTGTTACGCTGTTCGCAGCATTATCTCCATTAACAAAACCAGTGTAGTCAACTCCGTTTCCTCCAGTGTAAGCTACCTTGTTATAGGTTTTACTGTCGTTCTTTGCGGTAACGGTTAAAGCCGCTTTATTGATCACCAAAGTTCCATTAGCGTAAGTAATGGCGTAATTAGCCGAACTTAAACCTGAAGGAATGATGGTGTAGCTATTAGCAACGTTGATCGCATTTTGCGAGGTACCACTGTAAACAATTGTTCCTGTTACGCTGTTCGCAGCATTATCCCCAGTAATAAATCCAGCATAGCTGACTCCATTTCCACCAGTATAAGCAACTTTATCATAAGTTTTAGTAACGTTTTGTGCCGTTACCGTAAGTGGGGCTTTATTGATGGTTAAAGTTCCATTAGCGTAAGTAATGGCATAGTTGGCAGAAGTTAATCCCGAAGGAATAATCGTGTAGTTGCTAGCAACGTTGATGGCATTTTGTGAAGTGCCTCCGTAAACAACCGCTCCTGTTACGCTGTTCACAGCATTATCTCCAGTAACAAAACCAGCGTAGCTAATTCCATTCCCGCCTGTATACGCAACTTTATCATAAGTTTTAGTAGCGTTTTGCGCTGTTACTGTAAGTGGAGCTTTATTAATTACCAGTTGCTTGGTAACATTAGTGGCAGCATTGTAAAGGCTGTTTCCTGCTTGTTTAGCGATGATATTTACTACGCCTGCTTTTTTTATCGTTACCGTAGTCCCTGAAACACTCGCAATCGTTTCATCGCTACTTTCGAAAGTAACCGTTAGGTTAGATGTCGACGTAGCACTTAAGGTAAAAGCTGCATCGCCATAAGTTTTTGCAGACAAATCATTGAAAGTAATGACTTGGTTGCTCTTGGTTGTTGCAGCTGTTTTTACATTTGAATAAGTTCCTTGCGTATTTACTGAAGTTTTATTGGCTCTTACTCTAATGTAATAGGTCTTATTTGCAGCCAAACCTGTAACCGCAAACTCATTCACGTTACCTACATCTTTATTTTGATACCCAGTAACAAAAGATGCGAAGGTTGAGCTTTCGGAAACATCCAATAAATAACCATTCACTATACCAGTAACTGGCGTCTCCCATTTCGCTTTAAATCCTTCGCCAGTAACCTCAGTGGCATCCTGTAATACCGGAACGACCATGGCGTAGCTTTCTGTATAATTAGAAAGCGAGCCCGTTTTGGTGAAACCATTCAAAGTTCCATTTCTAGTATTTGCAGTAGCATCTAAGGTTGTGGTGATGGCAGTATTATTGCCCTCGGCAATTCCTTCAGAGAACTTATAGTAAGCTTGCAGTCCTACCGTAGCTGGATCAATTTCTTGGTACATTCCAGCTTGAATCTCAGCTTGGGTGCGCTGAACGTTCCAAATCCTTACTTCATCTAAACTTCCATTAAAATACCTGTTGCCCAGGGAATTGTTCCATTTGCCTAAATGCAAAGGATCAGCAGAGTTAGTCATACCTGAAGGAGTTTGTGTAGTACCTATCACAACGCCATTTAAATATAGGGTTAAGGTAGAATTCGCTCCATTGTGGGTAGCAGCCACATGATACCATCTATTGGCTACCAAATTGGAGGTTGGATAAGAAACATTCTTATCTGGTCCGCCACCGCCCATAGCGAATACCGCCAATTGTCTGTTATAAATAATCAATTCGAGACCGTTGCTGTTTGTACTTTTGCTGATAATCTCCTGCTCATTAACTAAATCATTGAACTTTACCCAAGCTTCAATGGTTTTCATGTTACGGGCATCGAAAGTATTCGCATTCCCTATCTGAACGAAATCGCCACTACCATCAAAGGTTAAGGCATTGCCTGGAGGCTTGATGCCTACGGTTAAGGTCGCCGTAATAGTACCAGAAGCATATCCTCCGTTTGCGGCTTGAGTTGCGGTGATGGTTGTTGTACCTAAACCTTTTATCGTAACTGTATTCCCAGAAATAGTCGCCACATTTGTATTACTACTTGCATAGCTAAATGCACCCATACTATTTGACGTTGGTGGAGTAATGGTGAAGCTACCATCGCTTACCATTTTATCCATATTAGCAAAAGTGCCGAACGTTGGAGTTGGCAAAGCGGTAACAGTAATTTTAAAAGTAGTAGTTGCAGCGCCATAAGCGCCCGAAGCAGCTTGAGTAGCTGTTATAATAGCTTCGCCAACAATACCTACATTGATTTTATTCCCACTAATAGTCGCTACAGCCGTATTGCTACTGGTATAAGTAAACGCACCATTACTCGTACTGACTGGTGTGGTAATGGTAATGGCTGCATCACCTACATTGGCAAACAAATCGCTATTAGCAGTAATTGTTGGCGCTGCCAACGGAGTTGCACTAATCGCATTAGCTTTAGCACTTACTCTATTTAAAGCGTCGGTGGTGGTAATAGAATAATAATAAGTTGTACCATTTACTACAGTATTATCTGTATAACTTGTTTCCGTGTAGCCTGTAGCTAACACATCAGATGTATTAGCTGAAGATGCACCCCGATAAATAGTATACCCAGTAGTTCCACTGACTGCATTCCAGCTAAGCTCAACTTTACTATCAGTTGCGTTAGCTGCGAAGTTAGATGGGGCGGAAGGACCAAAAGTAACTTTATAAATCCTGCCAGCATAGTTAGATACATACAGCTCGTTATCTGGACCATTATCCAAATCATAGCCAGCAGATCCAGTGATTAGATAAGCCTCATTTACCCCTGGGCTGATGTACTTATAAATATTATTATTCTGCCTAGTAAAATATAAATCTCCAGAAGGAGTTACTTTTAAATCCTGGATATAGGTTAAACCTGAAGAAATTTCTTGCTCAGGACCCGAAACCGGTATTTTAAAAAAATTACCTGCCCCATTATATTTACTCACGTATATTGTACCTTGATTATCAATAGCAATACCTCTACCAAGACCTGCTTTAATAATCGTTCCAGAACCAGGGTTATTGAGTGCAAACTTATATAGATTAGAGTTAATATTTGATGAAATTATATATAGATTACCTCCCCAAATAGCCATTCCACCGGGCATAAATGAAACCCCTAAGTTGCTAAACAGGGTGATATTTTTACTTACTGCGTCTACCTTATAAACCTTTCCATTTCCATAACAACCGAAGTACATGTTTCCGTCGCCATCTAAAACAACATCCACTGGTCGATCAAGAGCACAGTTTGTAGCTGGGCCATTTAAATTTTCTTGCTGATGCGTCACACCACCAGCAACCACTTCTTGTGTGCCATCCGGTTTAATTTTCACGATCGCTCCTGTTCTAAACTGCGCCATCTTGGAGTCGCAAGCAACATAAACGTTCTTGTCATTGTCAATAAACATCCCTCTAGCACTGAAAACTTCTCCTCCATCTGCTATAGTAGTTATTGTTTGTGCAGAACTCTTTAAGCCAATAAACAGCATAACGAGCACTAGTAATGATTTGTAATTTTTTAAATCCATATACTTTTTTTGAATCTGATTAAGATATAACCAACATTTAAGGTTATAGAGTAGAACGAATTAATCCAGGTAATTTAGTGTTAGTATAAATTCCGAGATGTTGCGTAACTGGTGTAGATAAAGCCAATCGCAAGTCAATAAAGGTGAGTGAAAGTTTCTTGTAGAATTTTTCCATAAATTGTTAATTAATTTTCGTGGATAAAATTCATCAATAAACACTAAAAATGAGGTCTTTATTCCTCATTCCATGTACTAGATTCGAGAAATTAGTACATCTTTTTTAGGCTGATTTTAGCTTTATAGTACTAATATAAGCCGATGGGGATACACCCATTTGCTTTTTAAATGCAGTAAAAAAGGAGTTTCGAGACGTAAAACCAGCTTCGTTGGCTAGTGCTTCGAGGGTAAGAAATTTATGATCGCCTATTTCGAGCCTTTGTACAATATATTTAATACGCCAAACGTTCACATAAGCATTAAAATTCTGTTCGTAATGGCTATTTAATAATTCTGAAAGTTTATAACTGGGAATATCTGCTGCTACCGCTAGTTTGCTTAAAGTTAATCCTGTTTCTAAATATATCTTACTCTTCGAAAGGTATGCCTCCAAATGATCAATCAATTCAAAATCAGGCAATATCGGCGTTACTTCTTCTTTAGATAAGCTTTGTTCACTTAATGGCTTTTCCTGAAGGGCGCTTAAATCAGTATGAGCAATATTTTCCCCATTCATAACAAAACGTCCGTAAATAAAGTTTGGGTTCACAAAAAAAGCACCTCCTAAGGTTAAGAAACATAGGGCCAAAAAGACAATCATTTTGCTAGAACTAAGGATGATTGCTGCAGAAGTTTTATCAAATAACACCGCTAAATTTAAAGTGAGTATCATCCCAAAGGTTATCAAACAGATCATGGTAATCCCATACATCCACTTCTTACTTTTTTGGGTTAAACTTGCTGATATTGCTGCATTTTTAATTAAATGGTATTGAAGTACTGTGTAAATCAATGCCGTTAAGGGCCAAGTAAACCAATGCCAAATGCCTACTACATATTTTGCGCCACTAAAGGAATAGTTCTGATCTTTTGCAATTTGATCTACAACATACTGCTGACCAACATCATCTAAAAGACAATAAGGCATAACAGAGCAAATGGCCGGAACTGTTACCAACAAATGAAGTAGGTCTGTTTTACGGAAAGAAGCATATTGAGGATAAATTGTTCCTCTGATGTACAGATAAAAACATGGCCCAATGAGATAGTAGAAAGGCAATCCTTTATTAAACAAATATGGGTAATGACGAATATACCCCGTGCTGGTGAGAAGGTACATCACCGCATACCAGATAATGCCCGCAATACCAATGCAGAGCAATAGGTTTTGGTAACGTCTGCCCCGCCCAAATAGAATAAGCAAAACGACAATTAGAGAAAATATAAATATACCTCCAATAACTGCCAAATGAAAAAGAAGCAATGTTTGTTGTGTTGGTTGTTCACAAAAATAAACGTTTTTAAACAACTAAAAGGAGTAAAAATGAAAAAGTGAGATAAATCATTTGTTTTAAACGGCTTATAAAAAAGGCCGCTCAAATCATGAACGGCCTTTTAACTTTTAACTTTTGACTTATTTACCTTGACCCATGCCTCCGCCCATGCCGCCACCTTGTTGTTGGTCTTGCTTCATGTCGTCGTTTTTGATTTTTTTCTTCTCAGTAAATTTCAACTTACCGAATTTGTAGCTGAAGTTTAAACTGATTTGACGTAATGGATAGTAAATATTGGTGGTTTGATAAGTATCACCCGACTGTGTTACGGTTTTGATGTGTAAATCTCTGTTGAAAGGGTTGAGCAAGTTCAAGCCAATAGAGGCTTGCTTCTTCATAATGTCTTTCTTCACTGCACCTCCGTAAAAAAACATTGGGTCTGTTTTACTTTGGTAAGTGTAACGTGGTGAATTTACTACCCCATATAATTCTAAATTCCAACCACCTTTAAATGCAGTAGCAGATCTCAAGAAAAAGTTATAGTTCAAATAAGTACCTTCATTCATCCCTCCTATGGCACCTGCAGTTTTTCTGATTTCATAAGTATTTACGCCCATATTGGTCATTAAAGTCCATTTTGGAGTTGGGTTATATGAAGCAAATAAATTAGCACCAAAACTTTGGGTAGTACCAACGTTAGCGTAAGTGGTTAAAATTTTACCCGATGCATCATCTTGGTTAATGTTCTCAATTACATTTTTTGTATTTCTGTAAAACAATGAAGCATTGATTATTGATCCTTTGATAAAGGTTGAATAACCTAATTCCACATTGTGGCTTAACTCTGGATTTAAATCTGGGTTACCTTGAAGTACGCTAAACTGGTTAGTTTCATTACGGAAAGGATTCAAATAAGCCAAACTAGGGCGTTGTACCCTTTTGTTATAAGCTAACTTTAAGGTTGTTGTTGGATTAATTGCTTGAGAAAGTATCGCATTTGGGAATAGGTTGAAATAATCATTTTTAATTGGATTACCGTTAACATCCGTGAAACTAATCTCAGTGTATTCACCTCTTACTCCACCTTTAAATTTAATTTTATTGGTTAAATTAAAAGCGATGGTCGAATAAGCTGCACCTACGTTTTGGTCATAATCAAAATCTTGTGCAGAATTTTGAGAAAACTCACTTTGAATATTTCTAAGAATACCTTTGGCTCCAACTTCAAAAGTTACCGTTTTACTAAACGGATAAACATAATCTGTTTGAACAGTATATTCTTTATTTTTACCTACGTTGGTGCTTTCTATGAAACTAATTGGTGTCCCTGTAGCGGTACGATAGTCGTTCACAAACTCATTGTTATTTCTACCTAGTGTCAACTGGCCAGCTACAGAAAATTCTTCGCCTTGTTTTTTACTGGTGCGTCTATAATCTAAGTTCCAATCCAAGTTTCCATTAGACATATCGTTATCACCAACAATATTTCCAGTAGGCGTGTTATTCACAAAAATATGTGAACCAGTAGTTCCGCCATTATAGAAAGTGTTGTATTTAGCGTTGGTACTTAAGTTATTATAAGCGTTAAAATCATAATCTAAACCTAAACTACCATTAAACCCTTGTCTTTTCCAGTCAGACATCCCGTTTTGCAAAACATCACCTGTTGTCGTTTGGTTAAAGAACGCTGTTTTGGTTTCCTGTGGATAAGCCAAAAAGCCACCCAACGCCGTGTTAGCACTAAAACGACCACTCTTAGCAGTTAGGTTTAAGCTACCGTTATTTTGGCGAGTACCTGCCGAAGCATTTACCGAACCACTTACTCCTTCTGCATTGCTCTTTTTAGTGATGATATTAATGATACCGCCTGAACCTTCTGCATCATATTTAGCAGATGGGTTGGTAATCACCTCTACACTTTTAATTTGCTCTGCAGGGATCATCTTCAAGGCATCAGCTACACTGTTAGCCATGGTTCCAGAAGGTTTACCATTAATCAATACCCTTACCGCACTTCCACGTAACTGTACATTACCATTTATATCTACCGATAGCATAGGTACTTTACGCATCACATCAGTGGCATCACCACCGGCATTGGTAGCGTCAGCCTCTGCATTATATACCATGCGGTCAATTTTATTTTCAACCACATTTTTCTTGCCTTCAATCGTTACTTCTTTCAAAGTGCTTGAGTTACCCGCCAAGAATAAATTACCTAAATTATTATCTGGTTTTTCTGGTGTAGTTTTCACGGCAATTGTTTTAGTGGCATAACCAATAAAACCAATAATCATTTTGTATTCACCTGGTGCTATATTCTGGATAGATACTTTACCTTTCGCATCGGTAAGGCCACCGTTAACTGCTTTCGCTGTTTTAGCATTTATCAAAGAAACCGTAGCATATTCTACAGGTTGTTTACTTACCGAATCTAAAATAGTAGCCGAAACGCGTCCTGTCACTTTTGGAGCTGCATTGCCACCTCCCATCATTGGGAATTGGGCTTTTGCATTCATCATCATCAATAAAGCGGCACAAATTAGTAGTAGTTTTTTCATATTATTTTGTTGTTTGTACGTATTAGTCTTTCAAAGGTATTTTTTGTTACAAGCGCATTAAAGCATTTTTTCATCATCGGCAAAAAATTATCGGTGAATGGCATTTTTCGGGCGGCGAATGGTTTTCATTCTTTTTCTTTAATAAGAAATTTTGTAATCCAAAATATTAGGAGATAGAGAAGCTAAAGATAGCTCCAAAAAAAAGCCTCGCTAAAAAACGAGGCCCTTTTCATTTTTTAGTACATTCTAAATCACAATGTTTACGATTTTTCCTTTAACAAAAATGATTTTCTTAGGACTTGCACCATTCAAAAATCCTTGAACCTGCTCGTTGGCCAAAACAGCTTCCTCAGCTTCTTTTGCTTCAAGCGTTAAGCTCAAATTCAAGTTCATCTTCATTTTTCCGTTGATGGAAATTGGATAAGCAAACTCGTCTTCTACCAAATACTCCGGATTGAAAATTGGATATTGAGCAGTAGATAAATCTTTATTGCCCAATAACGACCATAGCTCCTCACAGATGTGTGGCGCATAAGGTGCCAATACAACCACTAGATCTTGCAAAATAGCTCGCTTATTACATTTTAAGTCCGTCAATTCGTTCACGGCAATCATGAAGCTTGATACCGAAGTGTTGAACGAGAAGCGCTCAATATCTTCCTGTACTTTTTTAATGATTTTATGCAACGATTTCAATTCGGCTTTGCTAGGCGCTTCATCGCTCACGGTAAATTCCCAAGCTTCATTATGGAACAAACGCCAGAATTTGCGCAAGAACTTAAATACGCCCTCGATACCATTGGTGTTCCAAGGTTTGCTTTGCTCTAGAGGTCCCAAGAACATTTCATACATCCTTAAGGTATCAGCACCATATTGTGCAATCAGCACATCAGGGTTTACCACGTTGAACTTAGATTTTGACATCTTCTCAACCTCAACGCCACAAATGTACTTGCCGTTTTCCAATACAAATTCTGCATTAGCAAACTCATCTCTCCAAACCTTGAACTTCTCGATATTTAAAACGTCATTCTCTACAATGTTTACATCAACATGCAAAGCGATGGTTTTATAGTCTTTTCTAAGATTATATGAAACCAATTTGTTTGTTCCTCTTCCCTCCTCATCCACCACACGGTAAACAAAATTACTTCTACCTTGAATCATTCCCTGGTTGATCAATTTCTTGAAAGGTTCTTCTTCTTTGGCAAAACCTAAATCTTTCAAAAATTTGTTCCAAAAACGGCTATATAACAAGTGACCGGTAGCATGCTCAGAACCACCAATGTAAAGATCTACATCTTTCCAGTAATCAATTGCCTTTTGGTCCGCAAAAGCATGATCATTTTGGGCATCCATATAACGGTACCAATACCAGCTGCTGCCTGCCCAACCTGGCATGGTGGAAAGTTCATACTCGTATTTACCTTCATATTTCCAATCTTCGGCCCTACCTAGTGGCGGCTCACCTGTTTCGGTTGGCAAATATTTATCAATTTCTGGCAACAACAACGGCAACTCTTCCTCTTTCAACAAGTAAGGTAAGCCATCTTTAAAATATACTGGAATTGGTTCGCCCCAATAACGCTGACGACCAAAAATAGCATCACGTTGACGGTAATTGATTTTTGCTTTGCCTACGCCTTGATCTTCTAACCATTGGTTCAAGAAAGCAACCGCCTCTTTATAGCTCATCCCATTAATGAACCCAGAGTTGATATATTTTCCTTCCTTAGTAGGATCTGCCTGTACATCAATATCTTTTTGACTATCCAAGATTTGAACAATCGGTAAATTGAAATGCGTTGCAAATAACCAGTCGCGTTGGTCGCCACTTGGTACGCCCATTACTGCCCCAGTTCCATAGCCTGCCAATACATAATCGGCAATCCATAATGGCACACACTCGCCACTTACTGGGTTAATAACATAAGTACCCGTAAAAGCACCAGAAACAGTTTTGGCATCGGCCATGCGATCTAATTCCGATTTCTTTTTGGTTTGTGCAATATAATCTTCTATTTCAGTTTTTTGTTCTGGTGTAGTCAACTGGGCAACCCACTCGTGCTCCGGTGCCAACACCAAATAAGAAACACCAAAAATAGTATCTACCCTAGTGGTGAACACTTCTATCTGTAAATCGCTGTTTTCAACTTTAAACTTTACAGACGCCCCAGAGCTTTTACCAATCCAGTTACGTTGCATTTCTTTCATTGGCTCTGGCCAATCAATCGTATCCAAACCTTGCAGCAAGCGCTCCGCATAGGCGGTAATACGCATGCTCCATTGCATCATTTTCTTTTGCTCTACCGGATAACCTCCACGCTCCGAAAAACCGTCTTTCACCTCATCGTTTGCCAATACCGTACCCAAAGCTGGACACCAGTTTACGGTACTTTCTTTCAAGTAGGTCAAACGGTATTTTAATAGCTCTTCTTGTTTTTCCTCTTCCGAAAAATTGGCCCAATCACTTGGCAAGAAAGTTTTCGTATCCTCGTCGCAAGCCGCTTTAACGTCGGCACTACCAGCAGCATTGAATTTTTCAATTAAGGTCGAAATCGATTCCGCTTTATCTGTCTCCAAATTATACCAAGAGTTAAACAATTGCATAAAAATCCATTGCGTCCATTTATAATAAGATGGCTCGCTGGTACGCACTTCTCTGCTCCAATCAAATGAAAACCCGATTTGGTCCAATTGACGGCGATAGGTATTGATATTGGTTTCAGTAGTTACCGCAGGGTGCTGGCCAGTTTGTATCGCATACTGTTCGGCAGGCAAGCCAAACGAATCGTAGCCCATAGGATGCAACACGTTAAAACCTTTTAAACGTTTGTATCTGGCAAAGATATCAGAAGCGATATAGCCCAACGGATGCCCTACGTGCAGACCTGCTCCAGAAGGATACGGAAACATGTCTAAAACATAGTATTTCGGTTTGTCTGAATTGGCTTCGGCTTTAAATGATTGGTGATCGGCCCAGTATTTCTGCCACTTTTGCTCTATGGCTGCAAATTGATAATCCATTAATATGCTGTTTCTAAATAGTTTGCAAAAGTAAGGAAATTAAGCCTGTTTTGGTAAAGCTTTAAACAAAAAACACCGCTATGGAAAATAGCGGTGCTTCATTAACTTATTTTTGATTTTATCGATATAGATAATATGTTTCTGTTACTTTGGGATTAGATCCTGTAACCGTACCCGTAAACTGAGCTTTACTATTAGTAATCTCGTCCATTCTACAAACCAAACTTTTACCAGAAATAGTCAAGTTTAAGGTTTGGTCAACGGTAGTAACGAAGGTTCCCAAACTTGTATTGGCTCCTAATTTTACTTCAACATCATTATTTTCACTCTTCCTAAAATCCATGTAGTCAGATGACTGATAATTTTGTGTGACAGATTTAGGCCCTGTTTCTGTTTCGGTGGTGGTAACAATTTTTTCTACCATCCATTTACCAAAAAGCTTTTCTGAAAGGGGTTTAGTGGCTTCATCCTGCTTTTTACAACTGCCGAAAGTAACCAAAGCAATTAAGATAGCGCCTAGCAATACAACTTGTTTTTTCATTTGTTTTACGGGTTAGGGTTATTTAACTGCGCAACTTAGATGACATTGCGTTAACAATCAGTGTGCCACTCGTAAGTTATAAAGTAAAAAACATGCGTTGCAAAAAGCTTGTCTTATGATTATGCACCTGCAAAAACTTGGTTAAGGAATGTTAAAATACATGAAATCAAGACATTTTTTTTACAATTTTGAATATGTAAAAACGTTGTTTAGACAAAACAATAAGCGCATAATTTAAGTTTTAGCTTATCTTTACTTATTTTCGCAAAAACAATTAAGTACATATGGAAGAATTCGAAGTAAGCCCGGCCGCAAAAAAAACCAAAACGGTATATGTTTCCACTATTTTCAGTATTGCATTAGTGTTGCTAATGCTGGGCATGCTTGGTTTAATCTTAGTACACGCCAAAAACCTATCTAACTACGTAAAAGAAAATATTGTACTTAATATTATTGTAGACGAAGGTGCCAAAGAAACCGAAGTACTTGCTTTTAAGAAAAATTTGGATAACAACATTGCCGTTAAACAAACGCAATATGTAAACAAAGAGGTAGCACAGCACAACCTTACGAAAGACTTGGGCGAAGATTTTGTGAACTTTTTAGGATACAACCCTTTGCTTTCTAGCATTGATGTTTATTTAAAGGCAGATTATGCCAACAATCAAAATATTGATGCCCTAAAGAAAACCATTGAGAAAGATCCTATCGTAAAAGAAGTAGTTTATCAAAGTTCATTGATTGACATGGTGAATAAAAACATCAATACTATTAGTTTAATTGTATTGGGTTTTGCTGCTATCCTTTTAATAATTGCTGTTGCTTTAATTAACAACACCATTCGTTTGGCCATTTTCTCTCAACGTTTCCTAATCAAAAGCATGCAATTGGTAGGAGCAACCAAAAACTTCATCAGACAGCCATTTATTTTAGTAGCTGCATTGCACGGCATCATTGCTTCCTTTATTGCAATTATTATCCTTTTAGGATTATTATATTACGCTCAACAAGAATTGCCAGAAATCATCATTCTCAGAAACTTTACCGAATTTGGCTTGGTATTTATCAGTATGATCGCTATTGGCATTTTTATTACTGCAATCAGTACTTGGTTTGCAGTAAGCAAATATTTACGTTTAAAAATTTACGACTTATATAGATAATGGCAGATCAAAAAACAACTTCTGCAACGCAGAAACAAAAAGAAGAATTGGTCTTCAGTAAAAAAAATTATCAATTGCTATTGATCAGTATTGCTATTGTAGTGCTTGGCTTTGTATTGATGATGGGTGCTGATGGCGACATTTACGACACTAGAAGAACTTTGATTGCTCCTGTGGTCGTATTGTTTGGCTTTGTATTTGGTATTTACGCAATACTGAAAAAATAGTATAATATTAAGGCGATGCTCCCATATTGCCAATTGTATTTCTAAACCGTAAATTTTTAAATGAATTATTTACAAGCACTCATCCTTGCTATTATTGAAGGATTAACTGAGTTTTTGCCTGTTTCGTCAACTGGACACATGGTCATTGCCAGCTCTATCATGGGCATTGCCACCGACGACTTTGTAAAGCTTTTCACCATTGCCATACAACTTGGTGCTATTTTGGCTGTAGTGGTGGTTTACTGGAAAAAATTTGTGAACCTCAACAGTTTTGCTTTTTATGTAAAACTGGCTATTGCTGTAATACCGGCCCTTCTTTTTGGCTATTTACTGAACGATTTTATCGACAATAAACTAGGTAATCCTATTTTCATTGCTGTAATTCTATTAGTTGGGGGTATTATCCTGCTGTTTATTGATAAAGTATTTAAAAACCCTACGGTAGATGATGAAAGCAAAATTACCAATGGTACTGCCTTCAAAATTGGTCTTTACCAAGTATTGGCAGTTTGTTTTCCAGGCTTAAGCAGAAGTGCCGCCACCATTATTGGTGGTATGCAACAAAAGCTTACCAAAAATGCCGCAGCGGAGTTTTCATTTTTCCTTGCCGTACCTACTATGGTAGCCGCTACTGGATATAAACTGCTGAAAGGTCATGAACTTTTAAATGCCGAAAACATCAAGATATTACTTTTTGGGAACGTGGTAGCTTTCATTGTTGCCATCGTCGCCATCAAGTCTTTCATTAGCTTCTTAACAAAACATGGCTTTCGTATCTTTGGGTGGTATAGAATTGCAATAGGTATCCTTATTTTGGGATTGTACTTTGCTGGGATTGAAATTACGATACTTTAATGCTTAAGGAAGAAAACTCGAATACTGAATTTCCAGATTTTAATTTTCCAGAAGGAGAACTTCTACTCATCAACAAACCGTATGAGTGGACTTCATTTGATGTGGTTGGAAAAATCAGGAACACCTTAAAACCCCTGAAATTAAAAGTGGGCCATGCGGGCACGCTAGACCCCTTGGCTACCGGCTTATTGATCATTTGCACAGGTAAGCTCACTAAACAAATAGACACTTTTCAAGCTGAGGAGAAAGAATATACGGGAACTTTGATTTTGGGTGCTACCACACCTTCTTTTGATATGGAAACAGAGATAGATGCCAAATTTGATATTTCTGACATTACCGAAGAAGAAATTTACAACGCCACCAAACCATTTATTGGAGATATCTCTCAATACCCACCGGCACACTCTGCGGTAAAAGTAAACGGCGAACGTTTGTATGTAAAAGCACGTTTGGGAGAAGAAGTGGAATTGAAGAAACGCTTTGTTACTGTTCGTGAATTTGAAATCACCAGAATAGCCCTACCCGAAGTAGACTTTAGAATTGTTTGCAGCAAGGGCACGTACATCAGATCCTTAGTTTCTGATTTTGGCAAAGCACTTAATAACGGCGCCTACCTTTCAAAACTAACCCGTACCAGAAGCGGCAACTTTTTATTAAGCAATGCTTTTGAGCTCAAAGAGCTGATTGCTTATCTTCGTACTAAGAAAGAAGAAAATAAAAATATAAATCAACCTTCGTGATGCAAACCAGTAGGGCCGAAAAAATACGCACCGCAAAAGAAATCCTCTTTATGTGCCTTGGTGTCATATCCGCATGCTTTGGTCTGAAGAGTTTTTTAATGCCCGAACATTTTATTGACGGTGGCGTTACAGGTATTTCTTTATTGGTAAGTACGCTCAGCGAGTGGAAATTATCCTACCTGATCATCGTCATCAACATTCCATTTATTATTTTGGGCTATAAGCAAATAGGAAAAGTTTTTGCCTTAAAAACAGCTATTGCCATTACTGCGCTATCGCTTTGTCTAATTTTTGTTCCCTTTCAACCCATTACCCACGAAAAGGTTTTGGTAGCCTTTTTTGGTGGTTTTTTCTTGGGAGGTGGAATTGGCTTGGCCATGCGTGGCGGCTGCGTGATTGATGGCACAGAGGTTTTGGCCTTGTATATTAGCCGAAACAGCCAACTTACTGTGGGCAATATCATCTTTATGCTCAACATTGTGATCTTCCTTTTTGCAGCTTATTTCATCAATATTGATACAGCTCTATATGCGATATTAACCTACCTTTCGGCAACCAACACCATCGATTTTATTGTCAACCGCCTAGAAGCATACACGGGCGTCACCATTATTTCAGAAGAAAACGAAGTAATTAAAGCTTTCATTATCAATGAAATGAAACGTGGCGTAACCATTTATAAAGGAGAGGGTGGCTATTTGCAGAAAAAAGACATTGACATCATCTACACAGTAGTGACCAAACTAGAATTGAGCAAGCTACAGGATAAGATCGATGAAATAGACCCTAACGCTTTCGTAGTTCAACAACAAATTGCCGACCTAAAAGGTGGCGTAGTTAAACGTCAGGCTTTCCACTAAAAGATTTTTGCTTTGAAAATATATCATCAGCTTTCCGATTTCAAGAAATTAGACAACGCTATCGTAACCATTGGGACTTTTGACGGGGTTCACTTTGGCCATCAGAAAATCATTAAACGACTTTGTGAATTGGCCAAAGCTTCGGGAGGAGAAAGTGTACTACTTACTTTTTTCCCGCACCCAAGAATGATCATCGACCCCGAGAACCAAGAGCTGAAGATGATCAATACCATTGAAGAGAAAGCTCAAATCTTAGCAAGTTTAGGCGTTGATCACCTGATCATTACGCCATTTACCAGAGACTTTTCTAATTTAAGTGCCAACGACTATATCAAGAATATTTTAGTAGATGCTATTGGAACTAAAAAAATCATCATTGGCTACGACCATCGCTTTGGCAAAGATAGATTAGGAAATATTACTACATTAATGGAAAAGGCCAGTACCTATGGCTATCAGGTAGAAGAAATACCCGAGCAAGATATCAATGACGTTGCCGTAAGTTCAACTAAAATACGTAAGGCTTTGTTAGATGGCGATGTAGCCTTGGCAAACAAATACTTGGGTTATGCTTTTTCCATTTATGGCCCCGTAATTAAAGGCGATAAAATTGGCAGAACCATTGGTTTCCCTACCGCAAATATCTTTGTTCCCGAAACCTATAAACTCATTCCTGGCGATGGCATTTACGCAGTTACCGTAAAAATGGACTTGGAAATGGAAAGTAAAAATACAGAACTTAATGACGCACTTTCGGCTTTCAATTCTAAACCTTCAATTTTTAAAGGTATGGCTTACATTGGCCAACGCCCAACCATCAACGGAATGACACGCAATATCGAAGTAAACATTTTCGACTTCAATCGTGAAATTTATGGTCAAAATATCAAAATGAACTTTTTGGCCTTTTTAAGAGAAGATGTAAAGTTTACAGGATTAGAAGCGTTGACCAAACAACTTCAACAAGATAAGGAAGATACCCTAGCTTTTTTCAAAGGAAAATAGCACGCAAGTGTCTTTTTAGAGACATACACCCATTTTACAGCTCAAAAAATCAATATTTTTTAGTATTTTGTGAGCTATGAGGTTTATGCTACTCTTTTGCGGATGGTTAATGATTTGTTGCTTTTCGTCTTCTGCCAGCGAAAATGTATCATCTGTGCCAAAAGAAATCTCAAGCTATATTTCATTTAGCACAGATTTCGACCAGAAGAAAAAAACTGTTTTTTTGAAGATGAGGGTTCTATGGCAAAAAGCCAGAACAATATTGGCGGAATACACCTTTCCCAAAATTTTCGAGAAAAAGCCTCAGATTTCAATGCCTGAAGACCTTAAACCAAGAGGTTCATTTTTTAAATATTTCGACTACAAAGTAGCTTTTAACTATCTGTTCCCTAAACATGCGTTTTGGTAATACCGTTTTGCCCTTGCAAACAAAATAGTAAACAACTCAACAACACATTTTTTAGCTTAGATGACACACTTACCGGTACTCATTGCAGACTTAGGATTAATACTTGCAGCAGGTGGTATTACCACTATCATTTTCAAAAAAATTAAGCAGCCCTTGGTTCTGGGCTATATCATCGCAGGCCTTTTGGTTGGGCCACATTTCAAATTTATTCCAACCGTTTCCGATAATGCCAACATTACGATTTGGGCCGAGATTGGAGTTATCTTCTTGCTTTTTAGTCTAGGTTTAGAATTCAGTTTTAAGAAACTGGTAAAGGTTGGAGGCTCTTCTTCCATTACGGCCTTGGTAGAAATCATCGGCATGTGTTTAATTGGCTATTTTGCGGGTAAGCTCATGGGCTGGAAAACCATGGACAGTATTTTCTTAGGCGCAGTGCTATCCGTTTCTTCAACCACCATTATCATTAGGGCTTTTGATGAATTGGGCGTAAAGCATAAAAAGTTCGCCAACCTGGTGTTTGGGGCACTTATTGTGGAAGATTTAGCGGCCATTTTAATTATGGTATTACTTACCACCGTAGCCGTAAGTCAGCAATTTGCTGGTGCCGACATGCTGATTTCTATCCTTAAATTAAGCTTTTTCCTTATTCTTTGGTTCTTGGGTGGTATTTTCATCATTCCAACATTTTTAAAGCTCACCAAAAAGCTAATGAACGATGAAATGTTATTGGTGGTATCATTGGCTTTATGTTTAGTAATGGTAATATTGGCTGTTAAAGTGGGTTTCTCTCCCGCTTTGGGAGCATTTATCATGGGATCCATTTTAGCGGAAACTACTCAAGCGGAAAAAATAGAACATCTTACCAAATCCGTAAAAGATTTGTTTGGAGCCATCTTCTTCGTATCAGTAGGTATGCTTATTGATCCCAAAATATTATTGGCTTACTGGCAACCTATTTTAATTATTACAGGAGTAACCATTGTAGGTAAATTGATCACCACCGGAAGTGGCGCATTGTTATCGGGCCAGCCTTTAAAAACATCTGTGCAAACTGGTTTGAGTTTAACCCAAATTGGTGAGTTTTCCTTCATCATCGCCACCCTAGGTCTTAGCTTAAAAGTAACTAGTGATTTCTTATATCCTATTACCGTGGCAGTGTCGGCCATAACTACCTTCACCACCCCCTACCTCATCAAATACTCTGAAAGCTTTTATAACTTCTTAGCCAAGATACTTCCACAGAGATGGCTGGATGCCATTAGTCGCTATAGCAACAGTACGGAAGGAATTACCACTTTAAGTGATTGGAAAGTATTATTACGGTCTTATATCATCAATACCATCATTCACTCGGTAATTATTATCGCTATTATTTTCTTGGCCTCTCGCTATCTACATCCATTTATTGAAAACAATATTACCAATGGCAAAAATGGTGTAATTATCAGCGTAGCAATTTCTTTCCTTATTATGGCGCCATTTTTATGGGCACTATCGGTGAAGAGGATTGAAAAAACGGCATATTCCCACCTTTGGCTTAATAAAAAATATACCCGTGGCCCCTTAATTGCCATTGAGATTTTTAGGATTGCATTGGGAATCTTTTTCGTTGGTTTTTTAATGTATGAGTTCTTTGACACCTGGATAGCTGCAGGTATTGCATTAGGCTTGATTATTTTTGTGATGATCATCTTCTCACGTAAGCTACAAAGCTTTTATGAGCGCATGGAGAATAGGTTTTTTTATAACCTTAACGCAAGAGAAGCTGCTAAAAAACAACCTGAAATTTTACCTTGGGACACTCACCTACTTGAACTTACGGTAGCACCAGAATCGAAATTAGTTGGACAAACCTTAGTTGATTTAGCAGTTAGAGAAAAATATGGGATTAATATCGCAATGATTGAGCGTGGCAAGATCATGATTCCAACTCCAAAACGGGATGAGCGTTTATATCCCAATGATAAGGTTCTGGTAATTGGAACAGATGATCAGTTGGCCAGTGTTAAGCATCTTTTTGAAGGCGATAATGTTGAAATTGATGAAAAAGGAACTTTCCCTAAACAAGACATGTCATTACAAAAGATTGTCATTAACAGCAAATCGCCGGTATTTGGTCAAACCATCAGAGATAGTGGTATTAGGGAAAAAACCCAGGGCTTAGTAGTAGGTATAGAACGAAATGGCCAACGTATATTAAACCCCGACTCCAATCTAGTTTTCGAAAATGAAGACATTGTATGGATTGTGGGCAACAATAAACGTATTCCTGAGCTATTGAAATAAGACTAGAAAAACTATATTTATGCCACCGATGTTATTAAAACATTGGGGCACTTCCATGAAAAAAATAGATCGCGATCATAGTGAGTTTTTAGATGAGATGCTAGATTACTGGCAATCTGAAAAACTGCTAACCAATGCAGAAGCACAAAAACTAAAAGACAGCTATGAACCTAAAGCTTTTGATTGGAGGCGGTTGGCACAGTATTCTTTTTGGATTGCTATGGGCTGTGGGGTGGTAGCACTTAGTGCTTTACTGGTAGATAAATCTTTGCTCGACTACCTAAAAAATCTGTACAACACTCCTAATATCATCATTAGTATTGTTTCGGCACTATTAGCTGCAGCTTGTTATGTTTTTGGGATTCGCCGAAAGAAGCACAAACCTCAACAAGTATTCAGTAATGAGGCCATTATCTTTTCGGGCGTAATGCTTACGGCAAATGCCGTAGCCTATTTAGGCAAAGCATTAAATGGCAACAGTAACCATTTTTCTATACTCATCCTCTTTTCGGTAATTATTTATTTAAGCCTAGCCTACTTCTTTAGGTCAAGATTGATTTGGGCCTTTGCCTTATTGGCGCTGGGGGCATGGTTTGGTACCGAAACGGGCTATCTTTCTAGAGGAAACTGGTACTTTTTAGGTCTCAATTATCCATTAAGGTTTGTAGCCTTTGGCCTTTGCCTTACCTTCATATCCATATCATTGAGAAGACACCAAAAACTTTCCTATTTTTTTGACATTACCTACTTTGGCGGACTGCTTTATTTGTTCACCTCCTTATTATTGCTTTCCATTTTTGGAAACTACGGCAGCCTAGAAGATTGGTACAACGTTAAACAAATCTCCCTGTTTTATTGGGCAATTATTTCGGCCGTGGTCTGTGTCATTGCCATCATCATTGGCTTAAAGAAAAATGACGCCATGCTAAGGGAATTTGGAATCATCTTTTTATTTATTAACCTCTACACCAGATATTTCGAATACTTCTGGGATAGCTGGCATAAGGCGGTATTCTTTACTGTTTTAGGAATCTCTTTTGTGTTGATTGGCCGCAAAGCAGAAAAAATATGGAGCTTGGAATTCATGAGGAAGTAGATTGCAAACATTACTTCTTCCAGACCAAACCTACGAGGTTTCGACTTACGAAGTTTTAGAAACTTTGTAAATCTGTCTTTTAGAAGCCAAAATTTTGATGACAGTTAACCAATTACATGACCTCTATCAGAAAAAATGAAACTGGATAAGCCGTATCTTTGAATCAAGAAAAAATACAAATGGCAACGGCAGACATTAGCAACCTAGAAGACATCCAATTATTGGTGAATACATTTTATTCTCGAGTGCGAGAAAATGAGCTTTTGGGACCAATTTTCAATGATATTTTAAAGGATAGATGGACCGAGCATTTGGAAAAAATGGACCGTTTTTGGCAAACCATTTTACTCGAAGTTCCCACCTACTCTGGAAGCCCTTTTCCTCCGCATGCTAAATTACCTGTAAGCCAACTTCATTTCGACACTTGGCTAAAGCTTTGGCATGGTACGCTCGATGAATTTTTTGTAGGGGAAAAAGCGGACGAAGCGAAATGGCGAGGTAGTAGAATGGCAGAAATGTTTATGTTCAAAATCGATTATTACCGCAACAATAATGCAAAGCCTTTATTGTAATCAGTTTCCAATTTACATCCATTCAGTCTAAAATCTCGATATTATAATAGCCCAACATGAAATCAAAAGTAGAGCAACCTGTAGCACTCATTTGCACCTTTACTTGGATAGGTTTTATATGTGCCATTAGCTTTATGGAGGCATGGCTAAAGTTTAGGGCTCCCGGAGTTACTTTACCCATTGGTTTGGGCATAGGCCGATTGGTTTTCGCCGCTTTAAATAAAGTGGAATGGGTATTTGGCGTAACTATTTTAATCAGCAATATTAGTACCGTTAGAAAAATCAAATTTAGCCCGTTTTATATTTTAACTATGCTAATACTGATTTTACAAACCGTTTGGCTATTACCTGCACTGGATGCAAGAGCACAGCTTTATATGGAAGCGAAACCCGTCGCTCCCTCATCCCTGCATTTATATTTTGCCATTGCTGAGGGGATCAAATTTCTACTACTACTAATTTTTGGGATGAGGCTTTTTAAATTGGAAAAGGTATAGCTTAAGATTTCCACATCACCTCATAGGTTTAACTACTAATCAATTCCCAAATAAAACGTAAATACCTGCTTTTCTCTACTTTTTGGGGAGAAATCCCGTACAGCAGACAGATGGGATGTATCGAAAACGCTCTCACTCTTCCGATTTATCAGAACAGTTACTCCTCAAAAAACTAAACCTCGTAGGTTTTCGAAACCTTCGAGGTTTAAAAATAATCCCGACGTTGTAACTAAACCTGATGGCAGCGAATATCCTTTTTGTTTGTCACGCTGAGCCTGTCGAAGCGTTTTTGCCAAGAGATCCTTCGCTATGCTCATGATGACAGATAGGAAAGGTAGTTACGACAACAAAAAGATAATAGCGTACAGCAGGGCTACCACATCCGATGGAAGCGGCATTTACTTTTCAAAAATTTTACGACCAGTAAGCGATTAATTGTTTGACGATCAGATAAAGTGCCAAGCAGTAAAGAAAAATAGCGATACCTTTATTGATAAGGCGACTACTTAATGTAAATTTTTCTTGGATATATTTTGCGAAGTAGGCGTAACCATAAAGCGCTAACCCCGAACCAACACCTGAACCTATACTGAAAATCACCAAAGAAAGATAATCAATAGTAACCCACTCGTGAAGGATAATATAATTGCCAAAAAACAGCCAAAATGGGATTTGAACCGGATTGAGTACCCCTAAAACCAAACCATAGATTACGCTACCTCTTCTGCTCTCCTCCTTTTCTTTTGGTTGATGAACCTTGTCTCTATTTTTCCAAGCCAATGTCGCCATCACCAATAACAGGACAATCATAAAAACATCAACCAAAAAGCTGAGTTTAAAATGACCTACTTTAATAGCTTCAATATCTACATCACTAGAAACCCAGCGAGCAAAACGCATCATTCCAAAGGTGAAAAACACCTCTACGCAAGAAAAAGCGAGGATAAAGCCCCAAGCTTGGCGCATTCCCCTATTGATGGTCAATCGGGCTAAAGTAAGGTTAATGTTCCCTGGCGGAATATACCCCATCGCATTAAGAGCAACGCCAATTAGAAATTCGAGCAAAAGCATAGGTTACGAAGTTACTATTTAAGGTGTGTTTTTAAAAACTGTCCGGTGTAAGAGTTTTCGACATCAACCAAATCTTCTGGTTTGCCCTCAAAAACCACGTTCCCGCCTTTGTCACCTCCTTCTGGACCAATATCAATCACCCAATCGGCACTTTTAATCATATCCATATTGTGCTCAATTACAATTACGGTACTGCCCTGCTCTATCAAAGTATTTAATGCTTTTAATAATTTTTTAATATCGTGGAAATGCAATCCGGTAGTTGGCTCATCAAAAATAAAAACTGCCTTTTGCGCATTATTACCTTTAATAAGGAACGATGCCAACTTGATACGTTGTGCCTCACCTCCCGATAATGTATTTGATGATTGCCCCAAATGCACATAGCCCAAGCCTACTTCAACCAAAGGTTGCAGCTTAGCCATGATCTTTGTTTCTTTTGCAAAAAATGCCACGGCTTCATCAATGGTCATATCCAATACATCAGACACATTTTTGTCCTGATATGTTACATCCAATACCTGCTGCTTAAACCTTTTTCCGTTACAAGTTTCGCAAGGCAGGTAAATATCAGCCATAAACTGCATTTCTATCTTCACTTCACCCTCTCCTTGGCAAACATCACAACGACCTCCTTCTACGTTGAAAGAAAATGCAGAGGGCTTTAATCCTGCTGCTTTAGCCGAGGCCTGTGAAGAATACAGCGTCCGGATGTCGTCCCAAGCTTTCACGTAGGTTACCGGGTTGGAACGTGAAGATCTACCAATTGGATTTTGATCCACCATCTCAACTTGCTGTACCAGATCAATATTTCCAAAGATACCGTCATAAGAGCCTGTTTGCTCACCGGCATAATTACCAATAGCTTTTTGTAGGGCTGGGTATAAAATCCGTTTGACCAAACTTGTTTTTCCCGATCCCGAAACACCTGTTACGCAGGTAAAAACTCCCAATGGAAATTTTACGTTGATGTTTTTAAGATTATTTTCCCTGGCTCCTTTAATGAGAATATGGTCGTGCCAATTTCTACGTTTTTTAGGCACTTCAATATTTTCCTTCCCAGACAAATATTTCCCTGTTAATGATTTTTTATCTTTAATAATCTGATCGTAAGTACCACTGAATACCAAATTTCCACCCTGGGTACCAGCTTCTGGGCCAATATCGATCAAGTGGTCGGCAGCTTTCATCACTTCTTCTTCGTGCTCCACCACCAAAACGGTATTCCCCACATTTCTTAATGACTCGAGTACGCCAATCAATCGGTGTGT
The DNA here is from genome assembly GCF_039594775.1 of Pedobacter sp. Classification (GTDB taxonomy): domain Bacteria; phylum Bacteroidota; class Bacteroidia; order Sphingobacteriales; family Sphingobacteriaceae; genus Pedobacter. The sequence continues at coordinate 143,025 of NZ_JBCNMT010000009.1, forward strand.
ATCACGGGGATGCAGACCAATACTAGGTTCATCTAATACATACACCGAGCCTACCAAGCTACTGCCTAACGAAGTCGCCAAGTTAATACGTTGGCTTTCACCTCCCGAAAGGGTATTTGACAAACGGTTAAGGGTTAAGTATCCTAAACCAACATTATTGAGATATAAAATGCGACTGCTGATTTCCGAAAGCAAACGCTTAGAAATTTTTTGCTCATTGACAGTTAAATCTAAGGCATCAAAAAATGGCAGAATAGTAGAGAGTGGCATTAACACCAATTCTAAAATAGATTTATCTCCTATTTTTACATAAGAAGCGTCTTTACGCAAGCGTGTGCCTTTACAATCAGGACAAGTAGTTTTACCACGGTAACGCGATAACATAACTCGATACTGTATTTTATAGGTCTGTTCTTCCAGTTCTCTAAAGAATTCATCCAGGCCTCTAAAATATTTATTTCCGGTCCACAGCAATTGTTGCTGCGCTTCGGTAAGCTCACTGTAAGACCTATGAATAGGGAAATCGAACTTATCCGCATTTTTAACAAATTGCTTTAGCCAATCACCCATTTTTTCGCCACGCCAAGGGGCAATGGCATTATCATAAACGCTCTTACTTTTATCAGGAATCACCAAATCCTCATCAATGCCGATAATATTACCATAACCTTCGCATCGTTTACAAGCCCCATAAGGATTATTGAAACTGAAAAAGTTTGGTGTCGGCTCCTCAAACTTCATATCATCCAGTTCAAACCTATCACAAAAGAAGTTTTGTTTACCATTATGCTCTACATAGCAATCGCCCTTGCCTTCAAAAAAAGCAGTTTGTACCGAATCTGCAATACGGCTTAGGGTTTCATCGTCATGTGATACCACGATACGGTCGATTAAGATAAAAACCTGATCGTTTTCTTCCAACTCTCTATCCTGTACAGCATCGTCCCCTAAAACATCTTCAATCTTTTTAATAGCCCCCTGAAAGGAAACTCTCAAAAAGCCCTTTTGTAATAAAATGGCTAATTCCTCTTTGATTGTTCTTTTGTTTTGGGGATGTAGCGGACAAAAAATAGTCACAACTTCATCATCGGCCAATGCCGACACAAAATCAACAACGGTACTTACCGTATCTTTTTTTACTTCATTACCCGAAATTGGGGAATAGGTTCTACCAATTCGAGAATAAAGAAGCTTAAGGTAATCGTATATTTCTGTCGAAGTTCCAACGGTTGACCTAGGGTTTGAGGTAATTACTTTTTGCTCAATGGCAATAGCAGGTGCAATACCTTTAATGTAATCAACATCAGGTTTATTCATACGGCCCATAAATTGGCGTGCATAAGCTGACAAGCTTTCTACATATCTCCGTTGACCTTCGGCATACAGCGTATCGAAGGCCAATGATGACTTGCCTGAACCCGACATTCCTGTAATGACTACAAATTTGTTTTTGGGAATGGCTACGTCAATATTTTTTAAATTGTGCACCCTAGCCCCTTTAATAAGAATATGTTGATGTGGATCTTTCTCTAGTTCCTTGCTCATGAATTACCTCGTCGCTGTAATTTACAAAGATAACTTATTAAGTTGAAAATTATGAGCCGAAAGTCTAAAGTAACTATCCAAACAAGTGGTAAAATTAAGCCATATTCTTGTTGTTTTCTTTGCTTATTTAACTCCAAACTGCGCTAATGAGTGCTTATGTAATCCGATGGCCAAATCATTAATTTACAATTGGTATAGAATTTGACAGAATAAAGAAAATCTATTAGACGCATTTAAACGAGACAAATGAATTTGACCATTGGCAAGGAGCATGAGATTTCAATGTTTATTCGGTGTTTTTACAACTTTTAACAATTTAATTCTTTGAATCTCGCAAAAAAATGTTTCTTTTGAAATTGTAACACATTAATATTCATTATTCACCAACAAAAAATTAAAGGAGAAAAACTATAGATTAAAACTTTTACGTGTTTATTATTTAATAAAGATGGGTTTAATCAAACACACTCCTATGAGGTTACAACAGGTTAGTGATCAGGATTTGGTGAAGTTATATATCGGTGGTGACGAAGCCGTTATTGAAGAGCTTCTGCGTAGGCACAAATCCAAAATTTTCACCTCTATTTACTTATTGGTAAAAGATCAATATTTGGCAGAAGACATATTCCAAGATGCTTTTATCAAGGTAATCAATACGCTGCGATCTGGTCGTTACAACGAAGAAGGCAAGTTTTTACCTTGGGTAATGCGTATTGCCCACAATTTAGTAATCGATTATTTCCGAAAAGAAAAGCGCACGCCTACAATTACCAGTTCAGATGGTACAGATGTACTCAATCTTATCCAAATTCATGAAGAAAGTGCTGAGGAGCGCATGTTAAGAGAGCAAACGCATACCGACTTGCGCAAAATGATCCATCATTTGCCCGATGAGCAAAAAGAAGTACTGATCATGCGCCACTATGCGGATTTGAGCTTTAAGGAGATTGCTGAGCTTACCGATGTAAGCATTAATACTGCATTGGGACGCATGCGCTACGCATTGAGTAATTTGCGCAAAATGATGAACATTAAAGAGGTGAGTATCAGCAAGGGCTAAGTAACAATAATGTTGCGGAATGATTTTAGACAGGCAAGCTCCTCTATTACCATTTTAACAAAGGTTTAGCTCCATTTTAATAAACACTTCTAAACTATTTTGATTTTAATACCATAACTGTAAAATAAAGGTTGTTAGTCGGCGTTTAATTTCTAAACAAAAGATATATAAATGCGTATGACAAAAACCTTTACTCCAACTCGATTTAAAAACCTATCAAAACCCTCAACCTTAGAACAAGACGACAACCCTGACCAAAAATTATACGAGGCCATTAAACCTAAATTAGATGAGCTGTACAGAGAACCGTCAGAGGAAACGATAGCTAAGATTTTAAAATACGCTAAAAAGCGTTAGTACAAAGGCCGGCAAATGCTGGCCTTTTTTTATAGGTACAACAATTAACTCCTAGCTGACAAAAACCTACCATAAAAACGGCTACCTTTGCTTAGTGTAAATAAAACACTAAGTAGATGCTATTGAACAAAAAACTCATTCCCCTTACATTTGGTGGTTTAGGAATAGGCATTACAGAGTTTGTAATGATGGGGCTACTGCCCGATATTGCCAAAGATCTTTCTATTACTATTCCGGAAGCAGGCCATTTAATTTCGGCCTATGCCTTAGGGGTAGTAATTGGCGCGCCTTTATTGGCCATTATTGCAGGCAAATACCCACCTAAATATATTTTAATTGCATTAATGGGATTATTTACGGTTTTTAATGCGCTATCTGCTTTTGCACCTAGTTATACAACACTGTTCATCGCCAGATTATTTTCTGGCTTACCACATGGCGCTTTTTTTGGTGTGGGTTCTGTAGTAGCCAGCCGCATTGCTCCTAAAGGAAAGGAAGCTCAAGCTGTTTCATTAATGTTTGCGGGGCTTACCATAGCCAATTTGTTCGGTGTTCCATTGGGCACTTATATCGGCCATAACTTTTCATGGCGATACTCTTTTGCTATTGTTGCTATAGTGGGCATCATCACTTTGTTTAGTCTTAAATATTGGTTGCCCTATTTACCTGCAGTTAAAAACCGTGACATCAAAAGCGAACTTAGCTTTTTTGCCAAGCGTGAAGCTTGGATCATTATCTTGATGATTTCTATAGGCACTGGTGGTTTGTTTTGCTGGATCAGCTATATTGCGCCGTTGATGACCGAAGTTGCCGGCTATGCAGAAAGCAGTGTAACCTATATTTTGATGTTGGCTGGGTTGGGCATGTTGTTGGGCAATTTTGCTGGTGGCTATTTGGCCGATAGGTTTTCACCTGCGAAGGCCTGCGTAGCACTACTACTTGCTATGTGCACCATTTTAGTGATTGTTTTCTTTGTTTCCTCTAACCCAACCTTAGCATTAATTACTACTTTTTTAACTGGTGCCATCGCCTTTGCCTGTGCAGCACCAATTCAAATGTTGATGATCAAAACTGCAAAAGGTTCAGAAATGATTGCAGCTTCAGCCAGTCAAGCAAGTTTTAACATAGGCAATGCTTTAGGTGCACTATTTGGCGGTTTTCCACTAGTTTATGGCCTAAGCTACAATTACCCTTCGCTAGTTGGTGCGGCCATGGCATTAAGTGGATCATTTTTTGCCTATTGGTTGATCAGAAGGTTTAGAAATGTAAAATGAGTGAATGAATGAGAGAATGGCAAATCATCATTCACTCATTCAAAATTTAATCATTCGTTCATTCTTTTTTATCAGGCACAAAAGTCATGGAAACAGAGTTTACGCAATGGCGAGTGTTTTTGGCCGTTAAAAATTCACCCACAAATACATGTCCTAAATGTGCATCACAATTGGCGCATACAATTTCGGTGCGTTGTCCATCAGCATCAGGAATGCGTTTTACGGCGCCTTTAATTTCATCATCAAATGCTGGCCAACCACAGTGTGCATCAAATTTCGAATCTGATTTGTACAATGGTGCGTTACATCTTTTGCAGATATAAGTTCCCTTTTCAAAAAACTGGTCGTATTTGCCCGTTCCCGGATATTCAGTGCCTTTATTTACAATTATTCTCTCTTCTTCGGGTGTTAACTTATTCCATTCCATTTTCTTAGTAGTTTTTGATGGGGTTTCCTTTTTTTCTTCCTTTTGTTGGGCACAAGCCACAAAACCTGTGCTCAATGCAAGTAAGCCAATTAGTGTGATACGGTTAAAAATTGATTTCATGGCTGTTTATATTTGTTATTGGCTTATGCCCTTAAACAAAAATAAGCATTAATCGTTTGTTGATTTTCATAGCGAAGTAAGTTTTACGCTGCTGATAAAAAGAAAAAGCGCCCCAAAAATTGGGACGCCTTTAAAAAATATATTTGTCGAGACTATTTTTTCAACAATGCAGCCATTGCAGCACCAATTTCTGCAGGACTTTCTACTACAGTGATACCACACTCACGCATGATTTTCATTTTAGCAGCGGCAGTGTCATCAGCACCACCAACAATAGCACCAGCGTGTCCCATTCTACGCCCTGCAGGAGCAGTTTGACCAGCGATGAAACCTACTACTGGTTTAGTACCGTTTTCTTTAATCCAACGGGCAGCTTCTGCTTCCATGCCACCACCAATTTCACCAATCATGATAATACCTTCAGTTTCCGGATCGTTCATCAATAATTCAACCGCTTCTTTTGTAGGCGTACCAATAATTGGGTCTCCACCAATACCGATAGCTGTAGTGATACCTAAACCAGCTTTAACTACTTGGTCAACTGCCTCATAAGTTAAAGTACCAGATTTAGAAACAACGCCAACATTACCTTTTTTGAAGATAAAGCCTGGCATAATACCAATTTTAGCTTCATCAGCAGTAATTACACCTGGACAGTTAGGGCCAATTAAACGAGAATCTTTATCAGAAAGGTAAGATTTTACCGCAATCATGTCTTTAGTTGGAATACCTTCAGTGATACAAACAATCACTTTAATACCAGCTTCAGCAGCTTCCATAATCGCATCAGCAGCAAATGGAGGAGGTACAAAAATAATAGATACATCAGCGCCAGCTTTATCAACCGCATCTTTAACTGTGTTAAAAACAGGTCTGCCTAAATGTTCCTGACCGCCCTTGCCTGGGGTTACCCCACCAACAACGTTTGTACCGTAAGCTATCATTTGCTCAGCATGGTAAGTACCTTCGTTTCCGGTAAAACCCTGAACAATTACTTTAGAATCTTTATTTACTAAAACACTCATTGTATCTATTTTTTTGTGCAAACTTAAGTTAAATGCTACGGAATGTCAACTCTAAAAAGTATATTATTTCATATCTAGTTATTTCTTTACAAATCATACAGGTATGATATTGATATCTGACGAAAAACGATTTATTTTTAGGCACTATTTCTTTCATGAAAAAAACTTTTGCAGACCAGGTTATCGATTTCAACCGTCACCTACATTACGATGGCAAATTACCTGATGATTTTCAGGTGATGAATCCCTATATGGACAATCCTGAGACCATGGTTGTGATGCAACAGTTTTACTACAAATATTACGATGATTTTGCCCAAAGAAAATTTATAATAGGCATCAACCCAAGTCGTCATGGTGCAGGAGTAACAGGAGTTCCGTTCACAGACACTAAACGATTGGAAAGTGTTTGTGGAATCAAAATGCAGTCGGCCCATACGCACGAAATTTCTTCGGTATTTATGTACGACATGATTGAAGCTTATGGAGGAGCTACATCCTTTTATCAAAATTTCTACATCAACTCCCCATTTCCTTTGGCCATTATCCGCAAGGCGAAAGATGGCAAATGGCTTAATGCTAATTACTACGATGACCCCAAGCTGTTCGATATAGTGAAAGACTTTATGATTTCCTCTCTAAAAAAGCATATCAGCCTGGGCTTAGACACTTCCGAAGTTTTTATCTTAGGCAAGAAAAATGCCGATTTCATCCAAAAAATCAATCGAAAAGAAAAGTTATTTGAAAAATTAACCATATTAGAACATCCACGATTTATTCAACAATACAAATCGAGAGAAAAGCAGCTATATATCAATAAATATTTGCTGTTTTTAAAAGATAAAACCGACTAAATACTATCCCCGCTTCATTTCAACGCTAATTAGCGAACGTAAAAAAGATATTTTGTAAAATTCCCACAACAAATTCTCCCGAAAAAGAAATTTAACGATATTTACTCATAAGTTCTTGAGCTAAGACTAACTTATAAAAACATTAAAAATGATAGATACGCTGCTGAGCTACGATTATGCTTGGAAATCTTATTCCACTGGACAATCGCTAGATACAGACAAAACCCACGTTTTCAAGATTGACATCAATAATCACTTTCAAAAAATCAAGAAAGAACTAGCAGATGTACTTTCTGAACGCGAACAGGAAAAAGCCAGCAGAATGTTTACCCAAAAGGACAAAGAACGTTATGTGGTTAGCAAATTCTGTCTACGTAGTATCTTATCTCTCTGTCTAAACACAAGTCCTCAAGAAATTGAATTCATTTTCCACGAATTCAGGAAGCCAACGGTTAAAGGGATAGAATTTAACATTAGTCATACTGGCGATTATGTGCTGATTGCCATTAGTCCAAAAGCTGTAGGTATTGATATTGAATTTTTAAACGAAGAGTTCGATTTCAAATCGATTTTAGACATTACTTTTTCTAAAAATGAAATTGCTTTCATAGGAGAGAAACGGGTAGACGCTAAAAACTTTTATGTGATGTGGACCAGAAAAGAAGCTTTGCTAAAGGCCAGCGGTGAAGGGGTAAGCGATAATCTTCATTTAATAGAATGCTTGGGTGAACAGCTTCGCTGGGACGAAGAGATTTTTAAAATGCGAACCTTCACCATTGGCGAAAATTATGTGGCTAGCATTGCCACGGCTTTAGATCAAAAGGAACTGATATTATGGAATTGGGTTTAGCTCATCGACCAAATCAACTTGCCAAACCCAATTATCGCTTGATTATTCTTTCATAATATTCTCTTCTTCGGCCATTTCAATAGCTGCCGGACTGGTTGCTTTGAGGTATTTTACCTCATCAAATTCATTTTCACTTTTGGCAATCACTATGGAAGCAATACCATTTCCAATCATGTTCGTAATGGCTCTGGCCTCGCTCATAAACCTATCCACTCCAAGTAAAATAGCAATATGTTCTACCGGCATAATTTTTAAGGCCGTAAGTGTACTAGCCAATACAATAAAACCACTTCCTGTAACCCCTGCGGCTCCTTTACTGGTTACCATAAGCACCATCATGATAGAAACCTGTTCGCCAATGCTTAAATCAATTTTAAACACCTGAGTCAAAAAAATCACTGCCATCGCCAAATAAATAGAAGTTCCATCAAGGTTAAAGGAATATCCCGTTGGAATAACCAAACCTACTACGGATTTGTTACAGCCAATATCTTCCATTTTCTTCATCATACTTGGCAACACTGATTCCGAGGATGAGGTACCCAGTACGATCAAAATTTCCTGGCGGATAAACTTCAGGTATTTCCATAAGCTGAATTTATAGTAACGGCAAATAGCATTAAGCACCACAAAAATAAACAAGAAACAGGTTAAATATACCGCTCCCATCAATTTCGCCATTGGCAATAGGGTATGCAAACCAAACTTGCCCACGCTGTATGCCATTCCACCAAAAGCGCCTAACGGTGCCAAACGCATGATCACTTTCATCATGTTAAATAACACTTTGGCTATTTTATCAAAAGTGATTAATAACGATTGTCCAGTTTGCCCCATTTTGCTTAGTCCGTAACCAAACAAAATGGCGAACACAAGTATTTGTAAAATCTCGCCTTTTGAAAAGGCTTCGAAGATATTCTTAGGAAAGATATGCGCAATAAATTCTAACCAGTTGATAGAGCCCGCCTGCTTGGCATAGGCATCCATTTTGGCCACATCGCCAGCAGGCACTTCTACCCCTACTCCCGGCTTCAATACGTTGGCCACAACCAAACCAATTACAATAGCAATGGTGGTTACAATTTCAAAATAAAGCAGCGCTTTACCTCCAACAATCCCTACTTTTTTCATATCGCCCATATGGGCAATACCAAGCACAATGGTGAAAAAGATGATGGGAGCGATCAGCATACTGATCATGTTTATAAAACTCTTACTGATGAGTTCGGCATGCGGGGCAAAACCTGGATAGACTACGCCCACTAAGATACCTAACGAAATGGCCACAAGGACCTGAAAAGTTAGGTTGGAAACAATTTTCTTCATGTTTAGTATCGGTTTGAAGCTGGAAAGATAATAACATATTTCGAATATGTATCAATACTCCTTTATCCATTTAATGCGCTCTATTACCCCCAATTAAAAACTTTAGTTTTTGTATATTTGCTATAAAATACACAAATGGCGATGCGTAAACTAAAGTTTGTTTTAATGGGTTTGCTTACAGTTGGAGCAATAGGTTATGCCTGTAAAAAGGAACCCGTAGACAGTAAACTTTTTGTAGAGCGCTATCTTCAAGGAAATTGGCCATTGAGGGCGGAAATCAAAAGCACGATTACAAACGATACTTCGGGTCGTAGAGACACGACTACTTTTACGCCTGCAGATACTACTTCATTTACCAGCGACTTCAGATTTATCAGAAGAGGAACCTCCGTAAATTTTGCAGTTGATTCAACTGGCGAAAACATCAAATTCTCTTCCACCCCAGACAGCACTTGGCATATCGAATACTTAAGAACGGGCTACTTTAAACTAGTTTATACCCGAAAAGAAAAGGTTGGCTCTAACGAAATTTCGCACGTGATTGAAAGAGATTTCAGAAAGTAAGCTTACGGTTTTATCTCAAACACATCTCCGTGGGCAAACAAGCCAAATTGAATATTTGTGCTTTTAATTAAACCGGTAGATGTAGTGGCTAATTTTTCAGGCTTGGCCATTCTCACCACTTGACTATCCCCTGTAACCCTTGCCTTGTTACCTTGTATTACAATAGCTGTACTTTCATCTATCCCAACCATTACCATTTCAGGGTGAAGTGCTAACGCAGACAACAACCTGTTATATCTATTCCTTTTAATAAAATGTTGATCAACAACAGTATGGGTCAAAAGGCCTAAACCTTCAGCTAGTTCTATATTTTTATCTAAAAGCTGATTAAAGGTCTCTTTATAATCCTTTACTAAAAGTTGCTTTCCAGTAATCATGTACTTGCTCATTACCGCTGCACCTGCACTAGTTCCAGCAATAGTGGCACCTTTTTGATAGGCTTGATGTATCGCTTGATAAATAGGTGTATTTAAAACTGATTTCATGAACCTATTTTGGTCACCGCCTAATATGTAAATCAGCTTTGCATTTTGTAAAGAATCAACCCATCCCTTTTGTCCTATTCCAAACTTGGCAAAATCAAAGTTCCTCACTTTTGCCTGGGTATGTTTTTTGATTTGAAGATCAATATACTTAAAACCGGTATCTGGCTCCTCGCTGGCCATTGGCAACACAACCACATAATCCGTTGGTTTTAAACCCGAAGTAGTCACCAGGTCTTTAATCAATGCATCAGACCTACTTCCACCGCCTATAATAAATAATTTTCCTTTTGCTTGCTGAGCCTTTAATGGGCCTGATGCGAAAACCAACAAAATGAGCAAACCAGCTATATTTTTCAATTTCATGCTTATTGTGCTTTTTTAACTACTACACCATTATTTATTGACCACCAAAAACGGTTGCCATCTTTAGCTGAACTGATATTGAAAGTGGCCACATTGAACTCGCCATTACCATTTTCCTTACCCATGATTTCGTAAACATCAAGTGCTTTTTCTTGATGGCTCCAAGTCACCTTGGTGTTCGCGGTAAAAATTTCCGGCTGCTTATTTTTATCGGCAACGATAAAATAAGCATAGCTGTAAGGTCTCGTGGCCGAATAATCTGCGTGGACTTTTGCCAAACCATTTTCATCAATACATACGGCCACACGCTCATCAACGGCTATTGCCTTTGCTTCAATGTTCCAGTCTTTTAAAATTCTCCCTAAAAATACAAGGGACCGACCTTCTCTGTTTCTAGCTAAATAATGCTGATCGGTAATGACGTGCTCCAAAAAAGGGGCTTCCAAAAAATCCTTTTTATAAAGCGTAACGTTAGCATTGTAAGGATTCTCCAAAGCTTCCACTGAAGTTACTCCTCCAGTTTCACCGCTATAGTAAAACCCACCAAGAATAGCACAGCCTGCACTTGTTCCTCCAACTGGTGCTTTTTTCTCTTTTAACAAATAATTCAGGGCTTGATCTACTTTAGTGCCTTTCCAATACCTCATATAGTCTGATTGATCACCGCCAGCAATAAATACCATCTCTGCATTTCGAATGATATAGGCTACCGTATCATTATTGGCCAGTTCCCTGCTATTGATCAACAATGTTTCGACAGAATTGAGGCTACCGAGTCCATTGATATAGCTATTATAGGCATCCGTTCCGGACGCCCTGATCACCACCGCATCACCTCCACCACTTTTGCCAATCATCCATTTAAATGCCGAAGCAACATCAGTACTGCCACCCATCAATACTAAACCACCTGTAGTACTTTTCACGGTGTTTGCGGTATCGCCAATAATGCCTATGGATGCTGGTCTACGTTTAACGGTTTGACCTCCGCCGTTTAGACCTGGATTGGTAGCCGTTGGATTGTCTGCAGATTTCCCACAGCCGTACGCGACACTGTTAAGAATGAATAACACGAGTAGTAAATACCTCATTTTATAAAAAACTTAAATCCCGAAGCACTCGAAAGCGCTTCGGGATTAGATTAATAATTTGGATTTTGTTTGGTGTTTTTATTGATTTGGATTTCTGTCAAAGGAATTGGAAAAGTATATTGTGCAGCAGTTACTGGTAACAATACCGCTCCAGAAGCATTAGCCGCATCGGCGGCTAAACGTTGCACAGGTAGGTTTCTTCTTCTTAAGTCGTAAAAACGATGGCCCTCAAAAGCCAACTCCTTATATCTTTCTAACAGAATAGCATCAACCAACGCAGGCTTATCAGCAAAACTGGCATTTACGTAATTGTTAATTCTTGCCGCCCTCAAAGTATTGATGTCTCCAGCAGCATCTCCAGTAGATTCGGCTCTTGCTTCAGCTCTGATGAGGTACATCTCCCCGGTTCTAAACATTTTTAAATCAACCAAGCCTGGCGCTGAACTTGTTCCTCCAATATATTTGTTCACCAGATACTGTGATTTGGTCCCAGTTCTAGTTGCATCAAATTTGATATAGGCCGTATAACGCAAATCATTAACCGCGTCGAAAGTATTGATTAGCTTAGCTGCAGGGGCATAAAGCACAATGCCCCCCGTTTGCCTGTAATAGAAATCCCCTAGGCGCGAATTTGTAGTTCCAACTCTCTTTGCTTTCCAAATCACCTCACTGTCATTGGCATCAGTCCATAATCCTGGAAACTGAGCTTTTGTGGCCAATGGAGAGGCATTGATTACTTCGGTAGCATACGTAATGGCATCTGCCCAATTTTTCTCATATAATGCCGCTCTAGCCTGTATGGCCGAAATGGCCGTTTTGGTGATTCTGGTTTTATCCGTAAAAGAAGCAGGCATTAGATTTTTTGCGTCGCTTAAATCATTTTTGATTTCAGCAATCACCTGTTCAAAGCTTAACCTTGCAGGGTAAGCAATTTCCGAAGTTTTCATGTAAGGAATGCCCATAGCTCCATTTTCATATTTCGATGCGTAATTTCGCAGCAATTCAAAATGGAAAAAAGCCCTCAATCCAAGTAATTCTGCTCTATATCTATTCGCCAAGGCAGTTTCTGATGTCGAAAAACTGATGGTATTTAAACCCGCAAGTGCTCGGTTCACACGATCAATTCCCCTAAAGTAATCATAGTATAAATTGGTAACCGATCCATAACTTGGGTCATAAAGCCATCTAAAGGCATCGCTATTTCCTACTGTATTTTCTACAGGGAAAGTAGCCTCATCAGATACTGTTGAGACGATGCTCATCGGGGTATAGTCTACAGCGGCATAAGCCCCAAGGAGCCCCATGTTAATATCATTAAGGTTACGATAAGCCTTGTCGGGCGAAATGGTATCTGTAGGTGACAAATCTAGTTTGGCACATGAAGATGTTAAAATCAACACTGCGCATATGATGGTATAAAATATATTTTTCATCTTCAGTATCATTAAAAATTAACATTAAGACCAGCAGTGTAGGTTCTCGTATTTGGATACTGGAATCTACCATAAACTGCATTATTTTCTGGATCTAAGCCTCTCCAGCTAGTCCATGTCAATAGATTTTGCCCCTGCACAAATACCTTAACACCTTTAATAAATCCAATTTTTGTTAAAGCTTTAGCTGGTACACTATAAGCAAGATTAACATTTCTCAATCTTAAAAATGATGCATCCTGTATATCTTTTGAGGTGAAGTTTCTCGGAATATCAAACCTTTGCAAGGTAGCCACATCGCCCGGTTTCTTCCATCTATCTTCTAACATTCTAACCGATTGGTTACTCGTAGCGTAACGTTGATTTTCGTTATAAAAATCCTCGTTGTTCCAGCGTTTCACGTTGGATACAAAAGAGAACAATGCCGATAACGAAAAGCCTTTATAGCTTAATGCGGTATTGAAGCCACCCGTAAAAGTTGGGTACAAACTACCTGAGTTGGTGGCATTTTGCAATGCGGCATTATAAGTGGTGGTAATCGTTCCGTCAGGATTATAATATTGGGCTTCTCCCGTTTGCGGATTCACACCCGCCCAATTTGGCGCATAATAAGTTCCTATTGGATACCCAACTTTAAAAACCCTGGTATCTCCATCAGGCAGCTGATTAGACAATGGTGTTAAATAAAGTATTTTGTTTTTGTTATATCCTGCGTTTACGCCCAAGCTCCAAGTAAAATCTTTATTCCTGATGATATCGCCATTTAATTCAAACTCTATCCCTCTATTTCGCATCTTACCTGTACTTATTGGCAAGGTACCTCCTACCCCTGCCCCTACAACAGCTGACACCGGTTGGTCAAAAAACATATTGTAGGTTTTGCGATTATAATAATCCACTACCAATCTTAATCTTTTGGATTTAAAGAGGTCCAGATCAAAACCAAGGTTAAACTCATCTACATATTCCCAATCGTAATCTGCGTTACCTAAATTATTGGGAATAATACCTGTAAGCGCACTATAGCTAGCACCACTTAAAAACGTAGGCAAGTAAGTAAAATCTCCAGTAAACTGACTAGCTGTTTTACCATAACTGGTTCTAAATTTCAAATCAGAGATTAAGCTTACATCTTTTAAGAAATCTTCTGCCTTAGCATTCCAGCTAGCACCTACAGAATAAAAGCCTTTCCACTTATTTTGAGGAGCAACCTTGGTTGAACCATCATAACGATAACTTGCATTCACGGTGTATTTGTTGTCGTAAGTATATCTAGCCACCCCAATAATAGAGGCCAGGGCACTTTTAGTTTTACTCCCTAAAATGCCAGGCAAGAACGTGGCACTTGAAGTTACACCTGCAGGTGTTTCCGGTAAACGACCATCGATACCGTAAGCGTTGAAACCAAAAGAATTGTAATTATTATAAATGTACTCATAGTATCCAGCCACTTCAAAATCGTGCACTTTCGAAAACACTTTATTGAAAGTTATACCTGAGGTAGATACAATATTGAAGTTCCTTCTGCTCATATCGCTCAACCTGCCCTTGCCACCCAATGTATTGGTAACGCTTCTTGAACCGTAGTAGGAATCTGGATTGATGAAAACTTGGTCTGTAGAATTACGATAATCGATACCCGCACGTGTGGTAATTTTTAAGCTGGGCAATATTTGATAAGCAAATGAAGTACTAATGATTGATTTTAGCTGTTCAGTTTTATCAGAGGAATTAAACAATCGTTCCAAACCTTGGCTTCCTTCACGTTGATCCAGAATGTTATATTGAGATTTATTTCCCTGATGAATCAGCGTTCCATCTGGTGCATAAGGATATTCATAAGGCAAAGCATAATAAACAGAAGCCATTGCTGTACCTGCTCCCGTTCCTCCTTCACCTTCGGTAAAACTAGATTGCGAATAACCTAGGGAGATATTAACATTTCCAGAGAATTTACCATCATTGAAATCGAGGTTACTGCGCAAAGCGTACCTATCTAAGCCTGTACGTTTAGCAACTCCCTCTTGCTTGTAATAATTTAAAGAGTTGTAATAGCGCATTTTTTCATTACCTCCGCTAATACCCACTTGTTGTTCCTGAAATTTACCAGTTTGGAAAAACTGGTCTCTCCAATCTACATTGATTTTGCTTAGACTATCCAAAATAAAATCAGCCCTAGCACGTGATGCCGCAGTACCCGCAGCATAGGTAGGATTTTTAGGAGAATAAGTCCAACCTGGCCCCAAAGTCCTTCCAAATGCCACCCCAATTTCTTCTTCAAATTGAAGACGTTGAGCGGTGTTCATCATTTCGAAATTAGGACGGCTCAGGTTAGAAAAACCATATTGCGAATTATAATTGATAGATAAACGACCTGCCTTTCCTTTTTTGGTAGTTAACAAAATAACCCCACTAGAACCTCTTGATCCATAAAGTGCTTTTGCAGAAGCGTCTTTTAAAACGGTTGCACTCTCAATATCTTCGGGGTTTATTGTTTGGAAATAATTGCCTTCAATGGGCACTCCATCCAATATATATAATGGCGTAGTAGTACCACTCACGCTACCAATCCCCCTAATTACCACCGAAGCACTATTACCTGGTTGTCCAGAAGTGGATATTACACTCATTCCCGGCACCCTTCCTTGTAAGATTTGGTCTATCGTTAGGCCAGGAACTTGGTTAATTTTATCGGCACTAACAGTTGATAACGCCGTGGCTGATTGCGACCTAGAATAATTGGTGTAGCCTGTAATTACCACATCGCTTAAAGTATTTAAAGAAGCCACTAACTTTACATCAATTTGAGTGCTTGCTTTAATTTCTCGATCGGCATATCCAATATATGAAATCACCAATATGGCGCCTTCTTCTATATTTTTAAGTGAAAATCGCCCGTTCACATCTGTAATAGTAACCACGGATGTTCCCTTCACCTTTACTGAAGCACCAATTAAAGGCAAATTATTTTCGTCTCTTACCACACCATTCACCTCAATATTGACAAAATTTGCAGCAGCTATTGGTTTGATCAGGATGGTATTTTCCTTGATTTCAAAACTAAAGGGCTGGGTTTGCAGCGCTAAAGTTAACACATCTTTCACTTCGGCTTCCTTAACGGATAAACTAATAGGCTTAGATTTTTGCTGCAACAAATCAAGATCATAGAGAAAGAAATAGCCTGTTTGCCTTTTAATTTCTTTGATCAGCTGCTCCAGAGAAATGTTTCTCTTAGAAATGGTTACTTTCTGCGAAAACGCTGAAGCATTTAACTGCAAGCAAAAGACAGCGATTAGAATCACCGTCAGTTTTGCTGTTTTCATCATTTTTTTCCGCACAGTTTTACCTGCATCGCAAGACAAGGGCTTTTGCCTTGCTTGGGGGCTACGGTTTGTTAAGTAGAATTTCAACATTAGTTTGTGTTTAGGTTATTAATTATTTTATAGGTGGTTAGTTCTCATATACGGAAAGCGTTCTATCTTGTTTAAGTTCTATTCTAATATTTCCAGTTAACGACAGCATACGTAGCACTTCAGAAAGATTTACATTTCTAGAAATCACTCCATTGAATCTCTTTTGGGGAATTTTAGCAGGATCAATGTCAATATTGTACCATCTCCCTATTTGACTAAGAATGGTTTTTAGAGAAGCATTGTTAAAACTGAAAAGGCCATTTTTCCACGCTATTTCACTATCAAGATCTACTTGGCCCATGGAAATCTGGCGGTCATTTACCTTAGCTTGCAGCATAGGTTTCAAAATGGCAGAGGCAGATTGATTAGCTATTTTCACACTGCCTTCAATCAAAGTGGTCTTAATCACAAGCTCGTCCAAATAACTATTGATATTGAAGCTCGTGCCCAGCACCTCTACTTCTTGTTTGATTCCATTTTTATCGGTTTTCACAATAAATGGATGAGAAGCGTCTTTAGCGACTTCAAAATATCCTTCCCCGCTTAACTCTACAATTCGACGGCTTCCGAAAGTTTCTGGAAAATGAAGAGAAGACAATGCATTTAACCATACTTTAGTTCCATCAGAAAGAATAATCTGAAACTGATTACCTTTAGTCGTCTCCAACGTATGGTACTTTGCTTCTTTCGCAGTACCTTGACGATCTACTTGGTAAATCAATTCTCCATTAGCATTTACTGCCACTTTTAAACCGGCCTCCAATAAAATATCCTCACTTTTCTTGTCACCCAGAATTACCTTTGAACCATCGGCTAACGTAAGTGTTGCCCGATTTACTCCTGGCAAAACGTCTAGTTTCCCTTCAATGGCAACTAATGGGTTTACCATAGTTTCTTTTTTAGCAGACCTTTGTTGTAGATAAAAAAATGTTCCTATTGCCAAAGTCAAAACAGCCGCGGCAGCTGCAAATTTGTAATACAGTTGATAACTCCTAGGTTTTGCTGAGGATAATTTAGATTTGATAGCATTTAAACCATCTTCCTCTAATTCATTTTGTTCGGATTGGCTAAGGCTAGATAAGAAACCTTCTTTACTATCAAAAGAATGATAATATTGTTCTATAAAATTTGCTTCTTCCTTAGAAGCAGAGCCCTTTAAGTATTTTTCAACTAATTTACGGAGTGCTTTAGGGTATTGAATCTTAGGGATCATTGTACTTCCTTTTTATTACAGTACAACAAAACCGAAATAATCCCGATTTTTTTTGATTTTTTTTTAAAACAGAAAAATAAGCACCAAAAACAACAGAAAAAGCTGTGTAATTCTAAGCTTCAATAATCTTCCAGCTTCCGACAATTGATTTCTCACTGTCTTTTCTGAAATATTTAGTGCGACAGCAATATCTGAAGATTTTAAGCCTTCAAAATGATACATGGTAAATATCTTTCTTCGCTTTTTGGATAAGGTAGCCAAAAACAATTGCAGCAAATATTTTGCTTCTTTAGTTAAAACAGCTTCATCCGCATTTAGGGGAGAGACGATATCATTTTCAAAAGAAGTGTAGAAACTGGCATTTAAATGCTCTTTACTTAAACTCTTTAGTACCTGAAAACGAACTGCACCGTGCAGATATGCCATTGGCTTCTCAATTTCCAAGGTATCTCTTCTATGCCACAAATCAACAAAGATATTCTGGATAATATCTTGACATTTCTCTTTCACTGGCAATCTTCTGTAGGCTGCATCAAATAACACTTTCCAATGCCTTCTATAAATCACCTCAAAAGCCTGTTCGTCCCCCTGCTTTAAAAGTGAGAAAAGTGCAAAATCATCAATATCTACCCAGCTGTTTTTCAAGAAAGACTACTATTTTAGTCAAATTTAACTAATAATATCAATCTTTCGCAATACCTACAGAGGAAAACTGTAAGTCGTACAAGCGTTTATAATAACCATCTAATTTAAGTAGTTGCTGATGTGTTCCTTTTTCTTTGATTTCGCCCCTATCCAATACGATGATCAAATCTGCTTTTTGGATGGTTGATAAACGATGGGCAATGACTATGGAAGTCCTATCCTGCATTAACTTGTCAATCGCATTTTGTATCAGCATTTCTGTTTCGGTATCTACCGAAGAAGTTGCCTCATCCAACACTAAAATAGCTGGTTTGTAAACCAAGGCTCGAATAAAAGAAATCAACTGAGCTTGTCCTGCAGAAAGTGTCGCCCCCCTTTCCATCACATTATAATGATAGCCCCCTGGTAAACGTTCGATGAAATCATGTGCACCTACTTTTTTTGCAGCTTCTACTACTTCATCATATCCAATATCGGGATTATTTAAAGTGATATTGTTAAAGATAGTATCTGAAAAGAGAAAAACATCCTGCAAAACCGTCGCTATATTCCTGCGTAAATAATACAGGTCGTAATCCTGAATATTTTGCTGATCAATAGTGATGCTTCCTTTTTGGATTTCGTAAAAACGGTTTAGGATATTGATGGTTGAAGATTTACCTGCTCCCGTAGCTCCCACCAACGCAATGGTTTGCCCAGCTTTTACTTCAAAAGAAATGTCCTTCAATACATATTTCGGATCTTCTTCGCCATCTTGATCATAGCTGAACCACACCTCTTTAAAAGCAATGTTTCCTTCTAATTTTTTCGGAGCCAAAGTCCCCGAATTAAGGGTGACTTCTTGGGTATCCAATACTTTAAAAACACGTTCGGCACCTACCATTCCCATTTGAAGGGTATTAAACTTATCTGCCAGCTCCCTAATTGGCCTAAACAACATGTTGATGAACATGATGAAGGTGGTAATGATTCCTGGATCCAAATCTGGTTTGGCCAATACGGTTTTTGCACCGTACCAAATCAGTAGCCCCAATGACATGGCCGAAATCAATTCTACTACCGGAAAGAAGATAGAATAATACCAATTGGAACGGATGTTGGCATCGCGATAACGGGAATTGATTTTTTCGAATTTCTTATATTCCTGATCTTCCCTAGCAAAATATTGAATGATGGCAATACCGCTAATGTGTTCTTGTAAAAAGGTATTTAGGTTAGACACCTCTGCCCTCACTTCCTGGAAAGCCACTTTAATGGCCTTCTGGAAAATCCTAGTGGCGATGATCAAAAATGGCATTGGAATTAAGACGGCTAAGGTAAGTTTCCAATCCATCCAAAACATAATGGTCATGAGCACAATTACCTGCAGCATATCTCCAATCATAGCAATTAATCCTTCAGAGAAGATATCTGCAATGGTTTCTAAATCTGAAACCGTACGGGTAATCAGCTGACCAATGGGAGTTTTATCGAAAAATTTCAGCCGCAACTTACTGATGTGGTTAAACACATTAATCCGCAGATCCCTAATAGCCGACTGTCCCAATTTGTTGGTGAGCAGTGTATGCGCATACTGAAAAATAGTTTGCAAGGCCAGCAACACCAGCATTAAAATGGTAATATTCAGCAAGCCATAATAATCGCCTTTAAGAATATGCTTATCCAGCGTATAACCCACTAAAAGTGGTCTGGCAGGTGCAATGGCTGCCAATAAAATAGTAAGCAACACCGACCAGATAAAAATAGCCCGATAAGGCCTTACATAGGCCATTACCCTTTTTAATAAGCTAAAATTAAATGCGTCACCTGTTACTTTTGACATGTTTTAAATTTTGAATGATTGAATATTGATAAACCACAGGGGCATATTCAGCCATTTTATCATTTCTTCATTTTATCATTTTTAATATAAGGATATTCTACCGCCACCAAATAAAGTCCGCAAGCCGGCACAGATTGGCCTGCATTGCCACGGTTTTTACTTTCCACGATTTTTGAAACGTCCTGCGTCTCAATATCACCACGACCCACCATCACCAAAGTACCCATAATGGCCCTTACCATATTACGCAAAAACCTATCGGCTTTAATGGTAAAAATAATTCCGTTTGGCTGTAATTCAAACACTGCATGGCTAATTTTACAGTTATTGGTAAATGTTTGGGTATTCGATTTGCTGAAACAAGAAAAATCAGTGTATTGCAATAACAATTTTGCTGCCTGGTTCATTTTCTCTACATCCAATTCTCCTTTGTACAACCATGACCGATTCAACTTAAATGGGTCTTTTTGGAAATGAAGATAGTATTTGTATTCTCTAGCAGTAGCATCAAAACGAGCATGGGCATCTGCAGCAACTTCAAAAATACGATGTACGGCAATGCTATATGGCAGTAGTGCATTTAATCCTGTAATAGCATTGGTAAGTTGCTTAGGGCTTACATCGGCCAAATCAATATGAGCATAAAATTGCGTAGCATGCACACCAGTATCTGTACGTCCGCACCCTAAAGAAACGATTTCCTGTCTGAAATAAGTACTTAGCGCCTTATCCAGACATTCCTGTACGGTAATTCCATTAGGTTGTATTTGCCAGCCATGATAATCGGTGCCGTTATAGCTAAGCTCTACGAAATAACGTTTTGTTTCCAAGCTGCAAAAATAAAGGAAAGAACAGGGAATAAAGAAAAATGAATAAAGATTATACGCAGAACCAAAGTGCAAAAACAAATTGCCAGACAATTTAAAGTCTATATCAGTCTTTGTTCTTTTATCCCCAAAAAGTTAAGTTTGTAAAAAATTTCATCTCATTATGATTCAGAGAATTCAATCTATTTGGTTTTTACTCGCTGCACTTACCGCTTTTTGTTTATTGTTTATTCCTATTATTGGTGTTGAGTCAAGCTCAGGATACCATGTACTATATGGCTCTGGTCTAAAAACAACGGGGGGCAATTCGCCGACCAATATCCCTTTGTTGACCAGCACTGCTTTCGCAGGATTGATCAGTTTAATGAACATTTTCAATTTCAGAAATAGAAAACTACAGATACGTATTGCCTTATTGAATATTATATTGATATTGGCTTTATCGACATGGTTTTTCCAAATTGTAAAAGGTATAAGCGGAGTATCCGTACTTAACTTTGAACCGGGGATATATCTTCCGTTAATCGCTATTATTTTTACGTTGCTGGCCATTAGGGGCATTAAAAAAGACGAAAAGCTCATCCGTTCTGCCGACAGATTGCGTTAAAAAAATTAATATTTTCATGTAATTGACTAAATGTGAGCTTTTTGTTAACTTTATCACAATAGTTCACCTCAAACCCCTTTATATGAAAAAATTTTTACTTTCTTTATTATTTATTAGTGGATTTGTTGCTAAAACTTTGTCGCAAACAATCATAACTAATTTAAGCCCAATTCAACAGGACTTTAACGGCTTGTCAAACACTTCAAATCAAACTTGGACAAACAACACCACAATATCTGGTTGGTATAGTAATAAAACAGATTTAACGATTAACACAGGTTCTAGTAATGTTGGAGCACTGTATAATTACGGTTCATCAAATTCGACCGATAGAGCCCTTGGCGGATTAGCAGCTGGAACTATTGGAACTATTTATTATGGCTGGTTACTAACTAACAATACCGGCAATGAGATAAAAAGTGTTACTATTAGCTATAACGGAGAACAGTGGAGGTCTGGAGGAACTAATTCTACACTGCAATCACTTACATTTCAATATCAACTAGGCACTAGCTTAAGTGATATAACTACGGGAACCTGGACTTCTGTTCCATCACTAAAATTTGACAGCAAAATAAATTCTTCAACAGCTGGTGCACTTGATGGAAACGCATCTGCCAACAGAACTTCTATAACAGCTAGTTTCAACGTCCTGATAGGTCCTAACGAGCAAATTTTTATTAGATGGACAGATATTGACGATAGTAATAATGACCACGGCTTAGCAATAGATGATGTTATATTCACTCCCAATGCATCTGTTCTCCCCGTTTCCCTAACCTCTTTCACTGCCAAGGCCAACCAACAAAACGTTGACTTAGCATGGAACACTGCCTCAGAAAAGGACAACTCCCATTTTGACATTTTACGTTCTGGAGATGGCAAAACATTTTCAAAAATTGGCGAAGTGAAAGGTGCGGGCAATAGCAGTACAGCAAAAAACTATGCCTTTACCGATAAAGATGCATTGCCTGGAGTAAGTTATTACCAACTAAAACAGTTTGATGCAGATGGAAAAAGTTCTGATTCTGAAGTTATTGCCGTAAAATCCAATGTAGCGGCCAGTAATTTTAGGGTATTTGCCAATAAACAGGAGGGCATAGTTAAACTCACCATTTTTGCTGCCAATGAAGGCAAGGGCTCGTTTAAGATTTATGATTTAAATGGCCGCAAATTGACGGAACAGCAATTGAATTTAAGCAAGGGCTATACCAATGTCTCTGTGCCTTTTAGTGGCGCCAACGGCCTACATGTGGCGTCGTTAACCACAGCAACCGAAACAGTTACTCAGAAGTTTATTCAATAAAGCATTTTAGGCTTCGAAATTTAAATATTTCGCAAGTCCATAAAAATACAGAAGCCAGTTCCTTATGAACTGGCTTTCCTTTATTCGAAGGGTTGCCCCTCATCAATGGCTTGATGCAAATGAAATTTACAAAGTAGAGGTAGACCAACTTGTAATAGCCCCGATTGTAGTGGAAATACTTTTTGTTGTGGGCAATGCGCTAACCTCGTAGGTTTTAAAAACCTACGAGGTTTAGCACCACAATCACAAAAAGATTGAAACAAAAAGCGGGACTTTCCCCCGTGAATTGCCCTATAAATACGCTCCAAGGCTATATAAAAAGGCATTAACAGAGAGAACACTCTTTTAACTTTCTTATTTACAATTTATTACACAAAAAACTAATTCACGCTAACACTATAAATTACCAATTATTAACCGTACCTTTGCGCCTTAATTTAAAAATGTTATAATGATAAACCCATTTAGTAAATTGGGGATAAGTGATGACGTTGTTAATGCCGTTAAAGAGCTAGGATTTGAAAATCCTACGCCTATTCAGGAGCAAGCCATTCCTGTACTGTTAGAGGGTAGTAACGACTTTGTTGGTTTGGCCCAAACAGGAACAGGAAAAACAGCCGCATTTGGTTTGCCGTTGTTAGAATTAATCGACTTTAAGAGCAATAAGCCACAGGCACTTATATTGTGCCCTACTCGTGAGCTTTGTTTGCAGATTGCAAACGACATCAGAAATTTCTCAAAGAACACGCCTGGTGCTAGCATTGTTGCCGTTTACGGTGGCGCTAACATCATGCAGCAACTCCGCGAAATTAGAAACGGAGTGCAGATTGTTGTGGCCACGCCCGGCCGTATGTTAGACATCATTGGACGTAAAGCCATTGATTTCTCTAATGTAAACTATGTAGTTTTAGATGAGGCGGATGAAATGTTGAACATGGGTTTCCAAGAAGACATCAACGACATCCTTTCTACTACTCCAGACGATAAAAAAACTTGGTTGTTTTCTGCTACCATGCCACCTGAGGTGCGCCGCATAGCGAAAAACTATATGGATAACCCTGTTGAGTTGACCATGGGCACCAAGAACACCGGCAATGCTAATATTGAACACGAATACTATGTAGTGCGTGCTCGTGATAAGTATGCTGCCCTAAAACGTATTGTAGATTATAACCCTGATATTTTCGGTGTAGTTTTCTGCAAAACCAAAATGGATACCCAAGATGTTGCAGAGCATTTGATTAAAGATGGCTACAATGCCGATGCTTTACATGGTGACCTTTCTCAGCAACAACGTGACAAGGTAATGAAACGTTTCCGCGAAAGAAGTATGCAGTTATTGATTGCTACTGACGTTGCGGCCCGTGGTATTGACGTAAACGACGTTACCCACGTAATCAACTTTGCTTTACCTGATGAGATTGAAAGTTACACGCACAGAAGTGGCCGTACCGCGAGAGCTGGTAAAACTGGAACTTCTATCTGTATCATCAATTCTAAAGAGCTTGGCAAAATCCGTCAAATTGAAAAAATTATTGGCAAGAAATTTACCAAAGCTGACTTGCCAACTGGCTTTGATGTTTGCGAAAAACAATTGTTCGGTTTGATTCACCGCGTACATAACGTGGAAGTTAACGAAGAGCAAATTGACAAATATATGTCTCGCATCAACGATGAGTTTGCTGACTTGAGCAAAGAGGAAGTAATCAAGAAATTTGCTTCGTTAGAATTCAACCGTTTCTTAGAATATTATCAAAATGCTCCAGACCTTAACATCAGTGCTGATGAGCGTGAAAGAGGTGAGCGTGGAGACAGAAGAGAACGTGGTGAGCGTGGCGGTAGAGGTGCTGAGGCTGGATATGCTCGTTTGTTCATCAATGTGGGTTCAGTAGATGATTTCACCAGAGGTGATTTATTGAGCTTTGTTTGTAATCATGGTCGCATTAGCGGAAAAGCTGTTGGTAAGATTGACCTGAAAGGTGTTTTCTCTTTTGTTGAAGTAGAAAGCGCTACTGCCGAAACACTTTTGGCTAACTTTAAAGATGTACAATATAACGGCAGAGAAGTTAGAATTGAAGTGAGTGGCGAGCCTGCTCGTAGTGGTGGTCGTGGAGAAGGAAGACGTGGCGGTGACCGCGGCGGATTTGGCGGAGACAGAAGACGCGAAGGTGGCGGTGGCTACAGAGGCGGAGATAGAAGAAGTGGCGGAGGAAGCGGAAGACGTTCTAATGGCGGAAGCGAAGGCGGTTTCAGAGATTTCTCTGGACGTAGTCGTGAAGAAAGAAGTGCTGGAAACGGAAGACGCGATGGTGGAAATGGCGGAAGCGACAGAAGACGCAGATCTTAGTTTTAAGTTCACAAATAATAAAAAAAGCCCTAACAAGTTTGTTAGGGCTTTTTTATTTCATTTTCAGCTTAGCGATTAAACATTGGAAACTGCCAACTACTGAACTGGCTTATTTCTGATCTGACTGGCTTTTAGGTAAATCTTTGCTCCTTTTTTATTTACATAATACTTGCGGTTTTTACCATCGATGTAAACATTGGAACCATCTGGAGCCATTTTACCTTTATAAGTCTCATCAGCAACCTTGGCCGTACCTTTTACGGCAACTTCAGCGGTTTTATTTCCCACAGCAGTGGCACCTTTTTCTACAGCCTTACCCGTTTTCTGTAGTGCCTTTCCTACCTCTGTTTTCTTTTCTTTTTTTTCTTGAGCGTTAACATTCAATGAAAACAAGCCTAATGCTGCTACAGCAAACAGGCCTATGATATATCCCTTTTTCATTTTCTTTTGGTTTTTATGAGGGGACAACAAATAAGGGAATGGTTTGGTTTTAAGGGACACTTGTTACTTGTTCAGAAATAAGCAAGTGCCAATTTATTCATATGATCAACAAAACCAATTTTACAGATTTTACTCGTAGCTGCTTCGCGGTCTCCGTAGCGCCAAAATGGCGAGATAGGGCAAACCTCATAGGTTTTTAATTAGGCAGTTATTCTTCATTGCGAGTTGCGTACAGTCCTCCCGTCATTTCGAACGCATGTGAGAATTGAAAATCAACGAAGTTAAATCTAACTCCTCGCAGAATA
Organism: Pedobacter sp.; assembly: GCF_039594775.1. GTDB lineage: Bacteria > Bacteroidota > Bacteroidia > Sphingobacteriales > Sphingobacteriaceae > Pedobacter. Next base: position 168,725 of record NZ_JBCNMT010000009.1, read on the forward strand.
CCTTGTTAAACTTGCGCTTAGTCTTGCCACCAGCAAAAGACAACAGAGACGTTTTTGAACTTCATTATACTAATCCAAAGATTTCTCGACTACGTTTCTCTTCGCTCGAAATGACGGGAATGTTTCATCCATCGATATGAAAAAAAGATTTAAAAGCCGATTTGATTTAGATCTAACTTAGTTTCTCCGTCAATGCTTTCATCTCAGCATGGGCAGATTTTCTTTCGTATAGGATTTGATAAACCGCCTCCGAAATTGGCATGTCAACTCCATATTTCTCATTGATATGGTGCATGGAATTTGCGGCGTAATAACCTTCGGCAATCATGGCCATTTCCAATTGTGCTGATTTTACAGTATAGCCCTTTCCTATCATATTACCAAAAGTACGGTTTCTACTGAATTGGGAATAGGCAGTTACCATCAAATCACCCAGATAGGCAGACTCTTTGATATCTCGCTCAATAGGATGAACTACGCCCACAAAACGTTCTATTTCTCGGATGGCATTTGAAATAAGTACCGCCTGAAAGTTGTCACCATAACCTACTGCATGGCAAATACCGCTGGCTACAGCATATATGTTCTTTAGCACCGCAGCATATTCGGTACCGAAAATATCATCAGAGATATTGGTTTTGATGTATCTGGTATTTAAATGATTGGCAAAATTTTCGGCCAGGGCCACATCCGTAGATGCTATGGTTAAATAAGAAAGCTTTTCTAACGCCACTTCTTCTGCATGACAAGGCCCGCTGATCACTACAATATCTTTATAAGGCAAACCAAACTTTTGATGTAAATAATCACCAATAATCAGGTTTTCTTCGGGCACAATACCTTTAATCGCCGAAATCAGTTTTTTGCCTTTCAAATGAGCTGGCCTAATATCCTTTAGGGTATCGCTTAAAAAAGCGGCGGGCACATTGAGTATTACATAATCAGCCTGAGAAATAACATATTCAATATCCGAAGAAACATTTTCGGGTTTCAGCTTAATTTCAACTGCGCTTAAATAACTAGGGTTATGCTTATAGTCCCTGATATGACTAATGGCTTCTTCGTTCCGCATCCACCAAAAAATCTCTTTTTCTGATTCATTATCAGAAAGCATTTTAATAATGGCTGTTGCCCAACTTCCTCCGCCAATCATGGCTATATTCGGTCTGCTCATATCAATTTGTTAGTCTTGTTGTATTACCGCCTAAACATCGGCTAAAAACAAAAGGTTTAAGAAAATGCGATACGCACTTCCTTAAACCTTTACAAAAATAACTAAATATTATGATTTGCTACGACTACTTTTTACTTCCTGTAGTAAACAACTTATCCTTAGTCGTTTGCTCCACTTTGGTGCCGTCTTTCAATTTATTTTGGATAGCCGAATAAGGTCCAGAAACAATTTGCTCACCTGCTTTCAATCCTTTTTTAACAATGATATACTGATCATTTTGGATACCTGTATTCACCTCTGCTTTCTTAACCGTTGAAGTTTTGGCATCAAAAAGGTATACATATTGTTTAATCTGCTTATCGTTCAATTTATTTTTTTGTTTTTCGGCATCCTCACTACCGCCCCCACTTCCACTATCGTTTTTGTTATCGGTAAAAACAGCTTGGATAGGAACTGCCAAACCTTTCACCGTTTCGCTTTCAATATCAACCGTAGCCGAAAGGCCTGGTCTGAAAGGCGATGGAAGATCTTTTGCGCCACCTTTAACCGTGCTGTATGATTCGGCCAACAACCTTACTTTTACAGAGAAGTTGGTTACCTGATCTACAGATGCTGTAGTTGCTGCTCCAACGTTGGTAGAAGAACTGGCGATTTCAGTAACTACGCCTCTGAATTTTTTACCCGAGAAAGCGTCCACTTCTACGGTAGCGCTATCGCCCAAGGTTACACGGTTAATGTCATTTTCATTTACATCTACGTTAACCTCCATGTTGCTCAAGTTAGAAATACGCATGATTTCGGTACCAGCCATTTGCGAAGTTCCTAAAATACGGTCACCAAGCTCAATAGACAGTTTAGAAACCACACCATCAACAGGCGCATAAATGGTAGTCCTGGCCAAGTTTGCACCTGCCTCCTTCACGTTTGCTGCCGATTGCTCTAGCCCGAATTTGGCGCCAGTTACATTTTCCTTAGAACTTTCCAAAGTAGATTTTGCCGTTAAATAAGCTGCTTTTGCATTATCAAACTCTGCAGCCGATATTACCTTTTTGTTATAAAGCTCCACATTACGTTTGTAGGTGGCTTCGGCATTCACAAAATTAGCTTGCGATTGCACCAGTTGCTGCTGTGATGACGCAACGCTGGCTTTTTGTGAGTTATATGAAGCTACAGCTCTTTCATAACCCGATTGCAAAATATCTGGACGCACCTTACAAAGCAATTGCCCTTTTTTTACCACATCGCCTTCTTTTACCAAAAGCTCTGTCACCTCGCCCGATACTTCGGAACTTAGTTTAACTTCGGTTTCCGGCTGTATCTTACCACTAGCGGTAACGGTTTCAATTACTGTTCTTTCCCCAGCTTTTTCCACGGTCACTTTCTCTATCTTCTCCTTACCAATTACACCTGTCAATTTTAATATGATCAGTAATGCGATAATTGCTCCGGCGCCTATTAAAATGTGTTTTAACTTCATATTTCGAATTGTTGTATTGTTAAATTGTTGAAAGGTTCAAAAGTTGGATATTGTAAAGTCGAGAACTACGAACCGAAAATCGTTAGCCTTTATTTCTTATTTCTTTAAAATGCGATTTGTTTTCCTAAATAATAATCAATCACTTTTGATTTGAACAACAAATCATACTTGGCCTGTATCATATCTATTTCGGCCCTATTTTTATTGGTTAAGGCAGTGCTATATTCTACCGAATTGGCCAAACCTACATTATAGCGTTGTTCAATAACATAAAATGCATCTTTTTGGGCGGCAAAAGCATTTTGGGTAGATTGATATTTGCTTTCGGCAGCTCTCAGATCAGCAACCGCCTGAAAAATAACTTTATTAAGATTATTTTTAGAAAGCTGCTCTTGTACTTGCGTATTCTGGTAATTGATTTTTGCCCTTCTTACATTGGAACGAGCATTAAACCCGTTGAACAAAGGAATGGAGAGGTTAAAACCCACAAATTGGTTAAAGTTATCCTTAATTTGCGATGAAAACTTTTGGTTGGCATAAGTAGTCAAAAAAGCATCGGTAACCACCTTTTCATTGGTAGTAGCTGTACGACCGATTTCCCTTACACCATTAGGCACAATAGACTCCACATATTGACGACCGCTAGAATAGTTTGTACCTAAACCTCCACCAAAAGACAAACGTGGGTAATAAGTTCCTTTAGCTACATCAATACCTTTTTCAGCAGCTTGGGTTCTTAATGAAGCCAATTTAATATCAGGAAAAGCATTCATTGCCGAAGATACTACCTCAGAAGCGGTATAATTATTTTTTGTTACCGTTAAAGCATCAACCGGTGGTACTTGCACCTCAAAACTGTTGTCTGAAGGTAGTTCCATCAATTGGTTAAGTGTTAAATAAGAGATGGTCAAATTATTTTGCGCATTGGTTACTTCCAACTCTGAGCTTGCCACCTGCGATTTAGCCTGTGAAACGTCGGCCAATGTTTTATTTCCCACTTCTAGCAATTGCTGTTGTTGGTTAAGTTGTTGTTTTGCCACCACCAACTGGGCTTCTGCCGCTTTCAGCAGATCTTTATTAAACAAAATCTGCATGTAGGCCGTTACCACCTGTAGTATCAGGTCGTTTTTAACTTTATCAATATTGGTTTTATCGGCATCCAACAACAACTTATTCTGTTTAATTTGGTTTACCTTTTGCCATCCTGAAAACAGGTCAACACTGGCCGAAAGGTTACCACTTGCCGAATTAAATTGCTGACTAATGTACTGGTTGGTAGAAGGGTCAATACTACGTCCGAAATTTCTATTGCCACTAGCACTAGCATTTAATGAAGGCAATATGGCATTTTTCGATTGCTTAAAATTCTCATCGCTTAAAGCCGCACTAAATTGAGCCTGTTTAACCTGCAGGTTATTTTTGAGGGTTTTATCAATGGCATCCTGAATGGTGATGACCTCTTGCGCAAATACTGCCTTATTGCCAACAACCGTGGATAGTACCACTCCAAACAATAAACCTACACTATAAATTTTCTTCATAAATTCAGTTTCACAATTATAAATAAACAAGGGGTTGTTTTCTGTATTTTTTCAACTCAAGCCTTTAATGTTTACATTTACAGCATGTACACCGTTAGGCCGCCCTTTTTTCTCAAATGGTATTATCGCAATTTAATTTGGAATAAAGATAGCACAGAAAAAATTGTTTACCTCACGTTTGACGATGGCCCCATCCCAAATGTTACAAGCTTTGTGTTAAATACGCTAAAAAGTTTTAATGTTAAAGCTACGTTTTTTTGCATCGGCGACAATATTAGCAAACATCCTGAAGTTTTTGAACAAATTAAAACAGATGGACATGCGATAGGCAACCACACTTACAACCATTTAAAAGGTTGGAAAACGGATGATGAAACCTACATCGACAATTTTTGGAAATGCCAGGAACTGACAGGTACTAATTTGTTCAGACCTCCGTACGGAAGAATCAGGAAAAGCCAAATTGAGAAATTAGTTGCAAGTTATGAGTTACAAGTTAGGGGCAATTCGAAATTCAAAATTCAAAATTCAAAATTGGAAATCATTATGTGGGACGTCCTCAGTGGAGATTTTGACCTAAAGCTTTCTCCGGAAAAGTGCTATCAAAATGTGATTAAACATACCAGAAATGGTTCCATCATTGTTTTTCATGACAGTTTAAAGGCATGGGACAGACTGGAGTATGCCCTGCCCAAAAGCATCGAATATCTATTACAACAAGGCTACCAATTTAAAACTTTGTAAAACTGATTTGTCAAATTTATTTAAGTACAACTATCATTACCTATCAAAATATTTATATCCCTTATGGATTTATGTATTCTTCTTCATCTTAACATTAAAATCACAACCAAAAACTAGCTTAGCCATCTAAATCGTAAACATGAACAAACTTTACAAAGTCGCATTATCATTCATTTGCTTATTATCGGCATCAATTAGCCAAGCCCAAGAAAAGGAGCTTAGCATTAGCAGCAAAACAAATTCCGACAAAAGTGTAACCCTCACTGCCGAAAAAACCTCACCCGGCACCTACACGGTGGTATTAAATTTTAGAGACCTTAACAATTCGAGCATCGCAGGCGACCCAATTTATGAAATAAGGCACAGCAACGATAATTTTTTAACCTTATCTCCTATCAATAAAGACCAAGGCATTGGCTATTCATACAGTTACAGCTATATTAGGGGAAAACTGAATCCTAAATATAGTCCGCTCTTTTTATATGCCCTACCTTATGCACAAGGCAAAAAAGTAAGGGCTGTAGAATCTGGTTTCCTTAATGCCACTTATTTTGGATCTACCACTCCAGACGATTGGAAAGCTTACCGCTTTTATACCGAAAATGCCGACACTGTTACCGCTATTAGAAAAGGCATAGTGGTAAATGTAAGCGATATATATGATGAAGACACCAAAGATTTAAAATACACTAGTAAAGTAAATACAGTAATTGTAGAACACGCAGACGGTACCTTAGCCACTTACAAGGGCTTTAAAAAAGGGATTTTGGTGAAAGAAGGACAAACTGTATTTCCTGGCACTGCCTTGGGTATTAATAGCATTACGAATGAAAGATATGGCATTTCATTATTGATTACCTACCTTAAATCGGCAGAAATCGGCGCCGCTAAAAAGAACCCAAAGGAAACCAAAAGCCTATATGGTTTCATCACGCCATATTTCTGTACTACCGAAAATGCTAATGGTGTATTAACCAACCAAAAATATTACACCTCAGTAATTACACCCGAAATTATCCAGAAAGAAATGACCAAAAAGGAGATTAAGAATTTGGTGAAGAAGTAGTTTGCGATTCCCCAAATACATCTGTGGCAAAACCAACAAGCAACTTCGAAAAAAACGCTGGTTGATCTAAATGCGCTAGATGCCCGGCATTATCAATCAAATGGATTTTATTTTGCCACAGATGAAGACCGACATTCTCCAAAAATCTCGTATTGCAAATTTTATCATATATTCCGTAAACCACCATTACGGGTTGATGGCTATCACGCAGATTCCCTATCTCGTCACTCCATAAGCCTTCATTGATTGTGTTAAGCAATTGCTTTCGATAATTTGGATCGGTTTTAAGATAATCGGCTTTAAGCATCTCTTGCTGCTTTTGGTTTTGATAGTAAGTCAAGCCACTTATATAATGATCAAGATCACTGTCTTTTGGTGCCACATCAATAAGAACATGCCCATATTCAAATGGCAACAATACCTCTGCAGGAGTAATTTTACCTCCAACAATTGGAGCTCCAATTAAGACTATTCCTTTACAATTAGAGAGTTTATCTGCTGTTTCGCCTATAATATTAGTGCCTATTGAAACACCAACGAGGATATAATTTTTCAGCTTCAGTTTATTGATGGTCTCTAGTATTTTGTTTGAGAGGCTGGCCAACGAATAATCAGGGCCAATAGCATTCTTGTCCCAACGGTCTCCATTCCCATCTATATCAATGCAGTACAAATGGAATTGATTTAATTTCTTTTCACTAACCACGTCGTCCCAAACGGCAGAACTACCAGAACTTTGGTGAATAAAAACAATGGCATTGGTATTTTCTTGGCCAGTCATTTTCAAGTTTATAGAAGTTGGTTTTGACAGGCAAATGCTATCAATTCAGCCACGTTTTTGGTATTGGTTTTTTTCAACATACTCTTGCGGTGATTGGCAACCGTATTTTCGGCAATTTTCATTTTCCATGCAATTTGTTTGCTACTGAGGCCCTCTGCCATACACTCAAGTATCCTTTTTTCTTGGGCCGATAATATTTTGTCTTCGGCCAAAGGGAAAAAATGATTTTCTTCTACAAGTGATTTGGTTAAATGACCGTTAACTTTTTCAATTTTTTCAATAGCATGGTACATCATACTATCTTTTTTAAACATAGAAATATCCATCACCATTCCCAAGCTATACAAAGGCAATCCAGTTTTAGGATCAGTGATGTAGCAACCTCTTTGAAAAATTGGAATATAATTTCCATTTAAATGTCTTACCCTAAAATTATAGGAGAAAATAAATTGATGATGTTCATTTTGAGGTTGACTTGATAAGAACGCCGAATTTCGCACAAAAACATTTTCATTATAAATCCTGAAATCATCTTTCTGATAAATATCAAACAGCATCGGGATTCCGCTCTCTAAAAACATCCTTGGATCATGGCCTGTAATCAGTTGGCAACCATCGGTCATGATCATATAATCCGACTTAGTGTAGTCAATAGCAAATAAGAGTGGTGAGGTGTGGTTAAGCGCAATGTTGAGCCTATTGAATTGATAGAGGACCTTTTTTATTTCAGCTTCTTCAATTAAATCGTTCGCATAATAAATCGTCTGCAAATGATGCTGAAAAGTGAAATTGGTGGAACGCCTGATTTTCATGGTCAATTCATCTAAACCTTAAGATAAAAATACAAAATTCAACAAATAAAACATAAAATTTATAGCCATAAATAGCTATTGTACAACCCTTAACAGACGAATAATTTTGATTACAAACAGGGAGGCCGAAAACTGTAAATGAAAAGATTAGGCATCATAAATTCGACTCTTTATGAAAAAGGCATTTTTTCTTTTAGCGTTTCTCTTTTGTGCGACCATGCTAAAAGCACAATCTCGCAGTGAATGGCGATATGAAGGGAAAATAAATGGAGTTTCATTTTATACCAAATACTTATGCCAAGACAATTGTTCCTATGAACTTTTTTTGCTTAAAGCCGTGAATGAAGCCAGCACAGCAAAGGAAGTATCTACTGGCGATATCATTTTCAAATGGTACACCACAGAAATTAAAAAATTAAACGGCGCTGGTTTTACATTAAAACCTTATGCGACTAAAAGCGGACAAATGGACGGACTTTTTTGGATTGTACCCAAAGGACACGAAAAGGAAGCATTGGGATATTTATCTAACCTCAACGTAAAAAATCTTGAATAATGAAAAACTCAATTTTTATCCTCGTTCTGCTTTTGAACGGAATAAGGTTAAATGCACAGACAAAGCCTTCAAAACAAGAAACTATTGATTGGCTAACGGCCAAAATAAGAGAAAATTCAACGTATAGCACTAATACGAGCACTTGTACTTACACAGTAACCGAGGATCATAAAATCAAAATTTCAAGCTCAAACAATATAGGCATATTCAAAATCTCATTTTCTTTTGATGATATATGTGATGCACGTATTAATAGACTTGGAGGAAAAACCATATATGTAAAATTAAAAAGTCCTTCTATAGGTTATTACGATGATGGTTCTTCAGGAGAATATAACCAATATTTACTTTTTTTTGAGCCTGATATAGCGGAAAGAATGCTTAAATCATTTAAAACTTTAGCAGAATATAACTGCCCTCCAGCAAAAAACACTTTTTAAGGAAAAAACATGAAAAAACTGGCTTTTATACTCCTTTTACTATTAAATGGCGCTGTTTTATTTGGGCAAACGAAACCTACAAAGCAGGAAACGATTGATTGGATAATAGCTAAAATAAGAGAAAATCCAAGAATAGAGGATATTCGCCATCCCGGAGTTTATTATACTTATTCAATAACGGATGATTATAAAATTAAATGCTCATTAATATCACAACGTAAAGTATCATTTACAAATACAGTTACTTTTTCCTTTAATGATATATGTTCTGCTTCTTTTAATGAAAATTTTAAAGCCATTAGTGTGACTTTTAAAAGTCCTATCAAATCGAAAAGTGATGATGGAACCACAGATGAAGAAGATAGTTGGGAGTTTTTTATAAATCCAAGCGCTACCAATATGGGAGAAAGGATGCTCAAAGCATTTAGAACATTAGCGGAATATAACTGTCCGCCTGTAAAAGAAATTTTTTAAAAAATATACTTGAAATGGAACAAATTGAAAAACCAAGCCTTGAACTACAGGCTGCACTTCTCTATGACGATAGATTTAGTAAAAGCACTAAAATATTTGGGGAAGCAGATCCAATACTAACTAAAGTAAAAATCATTTTTGTAACACATAACGACAATAAGGACCACGATACGCGTCTAAACGTAAAACTTAAAACAAAAGTAAATTTATTTTTAAGTAAAGATATTGCAGTGGGTAGCGACTTAGCTAATGATGTTGAATTTTCAGACCCATCTGTACATGCTTTTGACCTTGTTCTTTCTTCAAATAATATTCATTTGTCGGATCTTAAACTTCCCGTTGTAGAAATTAGTATTCAACCAAACGGAAATGATCGATGGATTTTTGATTTTCAAGTAGAATTAACATTTGATGATAGCAATACTTACTCATCAAAATCACAAGGGTTGATTCTTGATCAAAACAATAAACATTATGAAGGTGTATTTTCAAACTAAACAAAATTTGCACATACGGAACTAAAAAAAATCAAGCTTTTCCAGCAATATTTTTCATGTAATGATCTTTACTATACCAATTAAATACTAGTCCCGTATTTAAAACAAATTCATATCATCTAATGAGCTGCTTAAATTGCATTTAAGCGTTGTTTTTATTATTTTTGCTTTGACCAAAAATTTGAGTTTTCTTGGTCAATAAACACAAATTTAATATACAAAACAGTGTTTCTTTCGCAGAAAGTAAGTGCACACCCTGTAGCGCTAGCCTTTAGTAAGAAAACACCCCATCTAAGATGAGTATTTACAACGATTATATCCAAGAGATTGAAGAGAGAAAAACCCAAGATCTTCATCCAAAACCTATTGACAGCGCTGAATTATTAAGTGAAATCATTACCCAAATCAAGAATGTAAACAATTTTAACAGAGAACAAGCTGTTAATTTTTTCGTATACAACACTTTACCAGGCACTACCGCTGCAGCGGGTGTAAAAGCGCAATTCTTAAAAGAAATTATTTCAGGCGAGACCATTATTCCAGAAATCACCCCTGATTTTGCTTTCGAATTGTTATCGCATATGAAGGGCGGACCTTCTATCAAAGTTTTATTAGACATCGCCTTGGCTGATAACGGCGACAAAGCTAAAAAAGCAGCCGACGTACTTAAAACCCAAGTTTTCTTGTACGATGCTGACACAGATCGTTTGAAAGAGGCTTACCAAAATGGCAATGAGATTGCTCAACAAATATTAGAAAGCTATGCCCAAGCCGAATTCTTCACCAAACTTCCTGAAGTAGCTGAAGAAATCAAGGTGGTAACTTTTATTGCTGGTATTGGCGATATTTCTACGGACTTATTATCACCAGGTAATCAGGCGCACTCTCGCTCAGATCGCGAATTGCATGGCAAGTGCATGATCACTCCTGAAGCGCAACAAGCCATCAGAGATTTACAAGCACAACATCCTGATAAAAGTGTAATGTTGGTAGCTGAAAAAGGCACCATGGGCGTAGGTTCTTCACGTATGTCTGGCGTGAACAATGTGGCACTTTGGACAGGTAAACAAGCTAGTCCTTATGTTCCCTTCGTAAACATTGCTCCAATTGTAGGTGGTACCAATGGTATTTCTCCGATTTTCCTAACTACAGTTGATGTAACTGGCGGTATTGGTATTGACCTTAAAAACTGGGTAAAGAAAACAGACGAAAACGGTAATGTTGTTCGTAACGAAAACGACGAGCCTGTTTTAGAAGAAGTATATTCTGTAGCCACAGGAACTGTTCTGACCATCAATACCAAAGCAAAAAAATTATACCATGGCGACCAAGAGCTGATTGATATTTCGAAAGCTTTAACACCACAAAAACTGGAGTTTATCAAAGCTGGCGGTTCTTACGCTATCGTATTTGGTAAAAAAATTCAAACTTTCGCCGCTAAAACTTTAGGAATTGAAGCTCCGGTAGTATTTGCTCCAGCTAAAGAAGTATCTATTGAGGGCCAAGGCTTAACTGCGGTAGAAAAAATATTCAATAAAAATGCGGTAGGCATTGCCCAAGGTAAAGTTTTACATGCGGGTTCCGACGTTCGCGTGGAAGTAAACATTGTAGGTTCTCAGGATACCACAGGTTTAATGACAGCTCAGGAATTAGAGTCAATGGCTGCTACCGTTATTTCTCCAATTGTTGATGGCGCTTATCAGTCAGGTTGCCACACGGCATCTGTTTGGGATAAAAAAGCACAGGCAAACATCCCTAAATTGATGAAGTTCATGAATGACTTTGGCGTAATTACTGCCCGCGACCCTAAAGGCGTTTATCATTCTATGACCGACGTGATCCACAAGGTATTGAACGATATTACTATTGACGAATGGGCAATCATCATTGGTGGCGACTCACATACGCGTATGTCAAAAGGAGTAGCTTTTGGGGCAGATTCTGGTACCGTAGCCTTGGCATTGGCTACAGGCGAGGCTTCCATGCCAATTCCTGAGTCGGTAAAAGTTACTTTCAAAGGTCAAATGAAGGAGCATATGGACTTCCGTGATGTGGTTCATGCCACTCAATTACAAATGCTACAGCAATTTGATGGCGAAAACGTATTCCAAGGCCGTATCATCGAAGTACACATTGGCACTTTATTAGCTGACCAAGCTTTTACTTTTACAGACTGGACAGCGGAGATGAAAGCAAAAGCGTCTATCTGTATTTCACAAGATGACACTTTGATCCAATCATTAGAAATCGCTAAAAACCGTATCCAAATCATGATAGAAAAAGGTATGGACAACCATAACCAAGTTCTACAAGGTTTGATCAATAAAGCAAACAAACGCATTGAGGAAGTTAAAACCGGTATTAAGCCAGCTTTAATGCCAGATGAGAATGCCAAGTATTACGCAGAAGTAGTGATTGACCTTGATGTGATTAACGAGCCAATGATTGCTGACCCTGATGTAAACAACGCAGATGTTTCTAAACGCTATACGCACGATACTATCAGAGATCTGACCTACTACGGTGGTGATAAAAAAGTAGATCTTGGTTTCGTAGGTTCTTGCATGGTACATAAGGACGACTTGAAGATTGTTTCCCAAATGCTGAAAAACGTAGAGACTCAAACAGGTACGGTAGAGTTCAAAGCTCCATTGGTGGTTGCAGCACCTACTTACAATATTATTGATGAGTTGAAAGCGGAAGGCGACTGGGAATACTTGCAAAAATACTCTGGGTTTGAGTTTAGCGATGCACTTCCAAAAAGCACCGCCCGTACCGAATATGAAAATATCATGTACTTAGAGCGCCCGGGCTGCAACTTATGTATGGGTAACCAAGAAAAAGCAGCTAAAGGCGATACGGTAATGGCGACCTCTACACGTTTATTCCAAGGTCGTGTGGTAGAAGATAGGGATGGTAAAAAAGGAGAATCTTTATTGGCCTCAACGCCAGTGGTGGTTCTTTCTGCAATCTTGGGTCGTATTCCAAATATCGACGAATATAAAGCAGCTGTAGAAGGCATCAATTTAACCAAGTTTACGCCTATTTCTACAAAACAGTAAGAAACAAATCAACATACCATTTGTTAAAACAAGAGGCTATCTGATCAATTAGATAGCCTCTTTATTTATGAATGCATTTTGTATAGAATGTTTTTAAATAACATAATTTGACAAATCTCAAAAATAAGTCTGTCAAAAAATATCTAATTTAGATAACGTCGTTATTGACAATAATTTTTAAACAAAATAAAGTATGGCTTTTGATATAGAAATGATCAAAAAGGTATATGCAACTTTTGGCGAACGCGTTGATGCGGCTCGCGAATTAGTAGGCAGACCTTTAACCCTTTCAGAAAAGATATTATACGCTCACCTTTGGGACGGAAAATCAAATAAGGCATTTACCCGTGGTGTAGACTACGTGGATTTTGCTCCAGATAGAGTAGCGATGCAGGATGCAACGGCACAGATGGCACTATTGCAGTTTATGCAGGCTGGCCGACCAAAAGTAGCAGTGCCTTCTTCTGTACATTGCGATCACTTGATCACTGCCAAATTAGGTGCCGAAATTGACTTGCCACATGCTAAAACCGAAAGTGCCGAAGTTTTCGACTTCCTTTCGTCAGTTTCTAACAAATATGGTATTGGTTTCTGGAAACCAGGTGCGGGAATCATCCATCAGGTAATTTTAGAAAACTATGCTTTCCCTGGCGGGATGATGATTGGTACCGATAGCCACACCGTAAATGCTGGTGGTTTAGGAATGTTAGCCATTGGTGTTGGTGGTGCTGACGCCTGCGATGTAATGGCTGGTTTACCTTGGGAACTTAAATTCCCTAAATTAATTGGCGTGAAGTTAACCGGAAAATTAAATGGCTGGACTTCGGCTAAAGACGTGATCTTAAAAGTTGCTGGTATTTTAACCGTAAAAGGCGGTACCGGTGCTATTGTAGAATATTTTGGCGATGGTGCAACGAACCTAAGCTGTACAGGAAAAGGTACCATCTGTAACATGGGTGCAGAAATTGGTGCGACCACTTCAACTTTTGGTTATGACGATAGCATGGAACGCTACCTGCGTGCCACTAACCGTGCCGATGTTGCTGATGCAGCAAATGCAGTGAAAGATTATTTAACTGGTGATGCCGAGGTTTATGCTGAGCCTGAAAAATATTTCGACCAATTAATTGAAATTAACCTAGACGAGCTAGAACCTTACTTGAACGGTCCGTTTACACCAGATTTGGCTACGCCAATTTCACAAATGAAAGAGGTTGCTGCTGCCAACGGATGGCCTACTAAAGTAGAATGGGGTTTGATTGGTTCTTGTACCAACTCATCATATGAAGATTTATCCCGTGCAGCTTCGGTAGCTAAGCAAGCTATTGATAAAGGATTGGGCAAAAAAGCCGAGTTCGGAATCAACCCAGGTTCTGAGCAGGTACGTTACACCGCCGATAGAGACGGCCTATTAGATACTTTCACGAATCTAGATGCCACCATCTTCACTAACGCATGTGGTCCTTGTATTGGAATGTGGGATAGAACCGGGGCCGAGAAGCAAGAGAAAAACACTATTGTACACTCATTTAACCGTAACTTCGCTAAACGTGCCGATGGCAATCCTAATACTTACGCTTTTGTAACTTCGCCAGAAATTGTGGCTGCTTTGGCTATCGCTGGCGATTTAGGTTTTAACCCACTTACCGACACTTTAACTAACGATAAGGGCGAGCAAGTAAAACTAGACGAACCTACTGGCTGGGAATTACCAGAAAAAGGTTATGCGGTTGACGATGCTGGTTACCAAGCCCCTGCCGAAGATGGTTCGAGCGTAGAAGTAAAAGTTTCTCCTACTTCACACCGCTTACAATTATTAGATCCTTTCCCAGCTTGGGAAGGTACCGATCTTAAAGGTTTAAAATTATTGATCAAAGCTAAAGGTAAATGTACTACCGACCATATCTCAATGGCTGGTCCATGGTTAAAATTCCGTGGTCATTTGGACAATATTTCCAACAACTTATTAATTGGTGCAGTTAACTTCTTTAATGATAAAACTGATAACGTTAAAAACCAATTGACTGGTGAGTATGGTCCAGTACCTGCTACACAACGTGCCTACAAAGCAGATAGCATTGGTTCCATTGTAGTAGGCGATGAAAACTATGGCGAAGGTTCATCTCGTGAACACGCCGCGATGGAGCCTCGTCATTTGGGTGTACGTGCGGTATTGGTAAAATCTTTTGCCCGTATCCATGAAACCAACCTGAAAAAGCAAGGGATGTTGGGCTTAACTTTTGCCGATAAAGAGGATTACAACAAAATCCAAGAGGATGACACCATCGATATTTTAGGTTTAACAGAATTTGCCCCTAACAAGCCATTAACTTTGGTGCTACACCATGCTGATGGAACTACAGAGCAATTTGAGGTTAACCATAGCTATAACGAGCAGCAGATTGATTGGTTCAAAGCTGGTGGTGCATTAAACATCATCAGAAGAGAGGCCGCTGAAAAAGCAGCGAAATAGAACAAGGACAAAAGGGATAAAGAGTAAAGATGATGTCTTTTATCTTTGTTCCTTTATCTTTAATCCATAAAAAATCCCAATTAGCGCAAAGCTAGTTGGGATTTTTTATGGATTATACACTTACTGAATGACTTTTTAAAAGCGATACGATTAAATGCTAAATAAATGACTACAAAACAGAAAAAATAAATCATTATTGTAGCATAAAAGCACTAGCCTACGTATCTATCTATAGAAATAATTATTTTAAAAGAATTTATACGAATGAAAAAAATCTTATTAATTGCATTCTCGGCACTTATTTTAACCAATGCCAAAGCACAAGATGCCGAAAACACTGTTAAAATCAACCCTTTAAGTGCCTTACTGAGAATAGGTTCTGTTTTTTACGAAAGAAAACTGAACGAAAACAGCTCTTTACAGTTAGGTGTAGCCTATACTGGTCTTAAACTTGATGACGTAAAGTTCACTGGTCTTGCCATAACTCCCGAATACCGTTATTACTTTAAACAGAAAGCCATTAGCGGTGTGTATACCGCTCCGTTTTTAAGGTATCAAAACTATAATGTAAAAGATGGTACCGATGAAGGCAAATATACTTCTTTTGGTGGTGGTATATTAATTGGTCGTCAATGGGTATATGGCAGTGGCTTTGTACTAGATCTATTTTTTGGCCCATCGTATAATAGTGGCGACTTCAAAGTAAAAAGTGGTTCTGAACCAGATATTAAAGGTGGTATTGATGGGATGGGAATCAGAACAGGCATTGCGCTAGGTTTCGGTTTCTAAATCAAGAACACTAACACTATATAATAAAAAGAGGGTCTTTAAGGAACCCTCTTTTTAGTTACAGACCTTCCAAAGCATCATCCTCAGCCAATAGCCGACTGATTGCTTCCACGTCCTTCTCAAAAACATGCAATTGTATGCCACTAATTGAAGTATCAAAAACAGGATAAACCAAAGCGGCGTTTTCTCCGGTAAGGAAACACTCAAACCCAGCATCCTGCAAACGCGTCTTTACAATATTCGCCTCCATTGGGCTTTCAAAGGTAGTATAAACCACAATTTTATTTTCTTCCATAAGCTTAATTAAACTCGTGTCCGCATTTATAACAATGATAACACTTGTTTGCTTTAAAAGGGTACACCGTCATCAAAATAGAGAGTATGGTTACCCACCAACTATATTTATTTTTTGTAGCCAAACCGTAACTTACATTGGTCGAACCGCATTTTTCGCAAGTAATTATATCAGCATTCTCAGCTTGGTCCTCTTCGGCTATTTCCAGCTCATTATCAACCAACAGCTTGTCGATAGTCAATACGTCCTTCTCAAAAACATTCAACTTTACACCTCCCACTGCTTGGTTAAAAAGCGGTTGTATAGTTGCTATATTTTCATCTGTAAGGAAGCAAGCAATATCTGCATCCTCTAACTTGGCTTTAATAATATTAGCCTCTATAGGGTTATAGAAAGTTCGGTAAACTATAATCTTATCACTCATTCGTATAAATATAGGAATTTACTTCGACAAGAATTCCTGCCACCAATAATCAGATTGCTTGATAGTACGTTGCTGTGTCTTGAAATCTTCCTAGCGAAAGTTGGCGTCCCCGCCAACGATGCAATTCAATCTTTATAGTGAGTTAAAAAGCTAAAAGGGCTTTTACCAATTATATAAAAAGCAGCTGAAGACCAATAGTAATTTTCTGGCACATCACTTAAATCCCAATGCGATTGTAGAGGATTTTGATGTACATAATTCAGCTTTTCCTCCAAGAACCATTCATTCCAACATTCTTTTACCATACAATCCCTTTGCCAAAACTGAAATGCCCTATCCAACAAATTAACCTTATAACGCGACAATCTATTCGGGTCATTTTTCTTTAAATCTTTTTTAAAGGCATGGGCTGTATAACTCAATAGTGCGCCCTGAACCTCTGCCCTTTCAAAACCATCAGCAATTTTCCATATTAAATGTAAATGATTCGGCATAATAACAAATCCGTATATCTTACATCTTCCATTTGCAACAAGCCATTGCATGCAATCCACGATTAGCTTTTTAAAATAGTCATCTATAAGAAGTCTATTCCAATTTAAAACAGTAGCAGTTAAAAATTCCGGATGATACGATTTAAGCATTTATTCAACAGATAGGATATATAAATTTATGAAATCATTTATATAAATTGGGTTTTGTTGGCGGGGACGCCAACAATTGCCTTTAATATCACAATTACTTAGATAAGAATTCTTGCCACCAATAACCAGATTGTTTAACGGTACGTTTTTGAGTCTTAAAATCGTTATGCACCAAGCCAAACCGAGCCTGATACCCTTCGGCCCATTCAAAGTTATCCATCAAGGTCCACGCTAAATATCCCGT
This sequence comes from Pedobacter sp., assembly GCF_039594775.1. Taxonomy (GTDB): domain Bacteria; phylum Bacteroidota; class Bacteroidia; order Sphingobacteriales; family Sphingobacteriaceae; genus Pedobacter. Next base: position 186,218 of record NZ_JBCNMT010000009.1, read on the forward strand.
AATATTGACGCCTTCATTTTTGGCTCTCAACACGGCAGATAAGTAATCCTTAAAGTAATCTATTCTTTCTTTATCTTCTACACTACCGTTTATAAGTTTATCATGAAAAGCCGCACCATTTTCGGTAATCATGATATTTTTCACCTGTGGATAGGACGCAAACTGCTTTATAATACGATAAAAGCTATCGGCATTAATTTCCCAACCCATAGCCGTGTGTGGCACCTTGCGACTTTTGGCTTTCACCTCCCAAGCCTGTAGCACTGGAATAAAAGCATTGTATTTAATCACCAACGGAAAATAATTTTGAATGCCTATAAAATCAAAATCAAAGGCCATACGACTCTGGTGACGCCAAGTAGAATAGCTGATGGCAAATTTTTCCAGTACATCCCAATTACCGGTAGGAAAACCTAGGCCTAGAGCTGGTTCGAGAAAGAAGCGGTTCATTAAAACATCTGTTCGTTGGGCTATCATCATATCCTGATCAGAGTGACTATAGGGTACAATTTCCGAACAGGAAAAGGCAGTTCCAATAACCGCTTCACCAACCTCGGCCCTTAATATTCTAGCCCCATCAGCTTGCGCAATTGCAGTATGCAATGCTGCTTCAAAAAAATTGGTTACTCCGGTAAGTCCAGGCGCATGCACACCCAGCATATAGCCTAGAGAGGTAAAACCGAAGGGTTCGTTAATCACAATCCAGTGCTTTACCTTATGGCCATATTCTTTAGCGCAAAAGAGTACGTATTCATTAAAGGCTTGGTTAATTCCATAGGCAGTCCAGCCGCCTTCTTTAGAAAGTGCTTCGGGCAAATCCCAATGATAGAGTGTAATCATGGGGATCAAATCATTTCTTAAGCATTCGTCAATTACTCGGTGGTAAAAAGCTACGCCTTCGGCATTCACCTTGTCATCACCCAAAGGGAAAATACGTGACCAAGCAATAGAGGTACGGAATATCTTAAAGCCCAATGTTTTCACCAAAGCAATATCCTGCTGGTAACGGTGATAAAAATCGCAGGCCTCATCGGGTTTATGCCCTTTCTTTATTTTTCCTGTTTTTTTAGAAAAGGTATCCCAAATACTAGGGCCTTTGCCGTAGCTATTGGCAGCACCCTCTATTTGAGCCGCTGCAGTGGCCACTCCCCATAAAAAATCCTTGCCAAAATCGCTGCTGTACATTACACCAAATAAAATGAATAATATGCGGGCTTATGTAAAGTTAAAGTTATTTAAATATTAATCTACTTCAATTAAGAGTAGTTAAAGCTAAGGTGGTGAAAAAAGATAACACCTAAGACACCTTAGTTCACCTAAGCACATATCCAAAAACTAAAATGTTCTAAGATGTCTAAGGTGGTAAAAGAATAAAATTAAACATCTAAGACACCCTAATTCACCTAAGCGCATGCCAAAAAACTAAAATGTTCTAAGATGTCTAAGGTGGTAAAAGAATAAAATTAAACATCTAAGACACCCTAATTCACCTAAGCGCATGCCAAAAAACTAAAATGTTCTAAGATGTCTAAGGTGGTAAAAGA
>NZ_JBCNMT010000010.1:0-114866 GCF_039594775.1 Pedobacter sp.
GACTCGTTCGTCGGCCAGTCTTAATGTTCTGGCATCCGTCCCATCGTTTCAATCTTTTTTCTATTCGCCATCAAGCTCCGCTCGATAGCTCCCATTCCGTTTGGGACTGCAAAGGTAGGAAACTTTTCAAAACCTGCAAACTTTTTTTTATTTTTTTTCTGTTTCTTCTTCAAGTTCCAGAAACACCTGCAAATCTGTTTCCCATCATTTCAAAATCAACCTCTCCGTCCTTCCTTCCGTCTTTTCCGTTCTTTCCGAAGCGGGTTGCAAAGGTAGCAATCTTTGTTCAATCTGCAAGAAAAAAAATAACTTTTTTTTCGAGTACCTCCTTCACTTTCCTAACCGCTATTCCTTCAATTCAACCACTTTAATCTCTCTATCTTTTCCCCTTCCTTCCGAAGCGGAGTGCAAAGGTAGGAATTGTTTCCGACCCTGCAATACCACATTCAATAATTATTGAAAAAAGGAACACAAAACACTGGAATACAGGAATAAAAAATCACGAAAAACATCAACCGAAACCCGAGATGGCACAAAACAAGAGAAATGAAGCGCTTTTTGGGACAACCTAAGGGTAGACAATGGGCAATGAGACGACCTAACATCATATTATAAAATAGGACTACAACAATCCTATATTTATATATACTCATATACTATTACATATAACATGGCATGTCGCCATTCATACCTAATTATATTATATATAGTACATGCGGTGAAACTTTCATATTGGAGAATACCGACAATTGACTCGAAATATAAGCAGCACTAAAATGACTTGCCAAACCATTTTCTATTCGGCAATAAAATAATTAGTTCATTATAATATAAAGAAGTGACCCTATTACTATATTATACATACACCAATAACTAGGTTGGCCTTGCCATTTAAACCCGATGGAAATGGAAATACTTTTTGTTTTGCTATACAGAGCATATCCGTATCGCCAAATATGTAAACAAGAGATTCCTCGGAATAACAAAACAAACCCAAACAAAAGGATTGCAATGGACTTTCTATTTTGACGTACCTAATATATATATACATACATCAACAATTAAGCTGACCTCGCCATTTAAACCCGACGGGAATGGAAATACTTTTTGTTTTGATTATATACAGAGCACATCTGTACCGACGGGTAAATAAAAAAGAGATTCCTCCCCGAAGCATCGGGGCAGGCTATTCCTCGGAATGACAGCAAGACAACAAAACAAAAAGATTGTAATGGACTGCGGGGCTAGCTCACATCCATGTGGTACATTTGCTTTTCAAAAAGAATATTCCTGGATGCTTTGTTAAAAATTGTTAAGTATTTTAAAGCTGCGAAGGGTTTAACTAGCTTAGCTCTTATTATTTAATTGACGTTGTCGTATTATTACCTTATCTTTGCAAAATGTTTAAAATTAAACACCTTATTATTTGTGGCATTGCCGTTCTGCTTATGGGCTTGGGGGCATGCAAAAGTCGTTTCGAAAAATTACGTCTGAGTAATGACGTTGCCAAGAAATATCAGGAAGGGATTAGGCTTTATAATAAAAAGGATTATAACAAGGCATTGATTTTATTTGAGGGTCTGGTTCAAAAGTACCGTGGTACGGCTGAAGCGGAAGACTTAAACTATTATTATGCTTATACATTATATCGTTTAAAGGATTACACTACGGCTCGTTATAAATTTAAGGAGTTTGCAGACACTTATCCTGCAAGTAAAAATGCAGAGGAGTGTAGATACATGGGAGCTTATTGCTATTATTTGGATTCTCCTAAATCATCATTAGATCAAGAAAATACTTATAAAGCTATTGATGCGTTACAGTTATTTATTAACCTTTACCCTAAAAGCGACAGGGCTACGCAAGCAGCACAGTATATTGCCAACTTGAGGGACAAATTAGAAACCAAGGCATTTGATAATGCTAAGCTTTACTATGATTTGGGTGGTTATGACATTACCAATTACAAATCGGCCGTGGTAGCGTTAAAAAATGCGCAAATTGAGTTTCCGGATATTAAGTATGCAGAGGAAATGAACTTGCTTATTGTTAAGGCTCAATTTATGTATGCTAAAAATAGTTTCGCCAATAGACAGGAAGAGCGTTTTGGGCAGGCGATTGAGTATTATAACGAGTTTATAGAAGCCTACCCCGAAAGCAAATATGCCAAAGAGGCTAAGCAGTTAAAACAAGATAGCGAAACTGGTATCCTTAACGCCAAGAAACAGCTTGCAGAAGATGCTGCTATGGTAGCTAAATACAAAGCGCTAGAAGAAAGCGATAAAAAGAAAAAAGACACTACTAATAACAAGAATTTAGATAATAAAACACAAAAATAAAATGAGTACTCCAAAACCAGCTATACCAAACACTACGGTTACTAGAAATGTTCATGATTTGGATAGAACAACCGACAATATCTATGAGTCTTTAGTGGTTATTGCTAAGAGAGCTAATCAGATTTCGAACAACATGAAAGAAGAACTTCATGGCAAGTTAGCAGAGTTTGCTTCGTCTAACGATAATTTGGAAGAAGTTTTTGAAAACAGAGAACAGATTGAAATCAGCAAGCACTACGAGCGTTTGCCTAAACCTAGCTTAATTGCTATCGACGAGTTCTTAAATGGTAAGGTTTACCACAGAAACCCTAGCAAAGAGCAAAAATAGTATTATTGCTTAGGCAATATTTATGATAATTGGCCACAGGTGTGCAGATGATCTTAAATCTGCACATCTGTGGCTAAATGCTTTTTAAGCTATTGATTTTCTATCTATATTTGCTTTCAGATGCTGAAAAATAAAAACATTATCCTTGGCGTTTGTGGCAGTATTGCCGCCTACAAATCTGCTTTACTGACTAGACTGCTGGTAAAAACCGGTGCAAATGTTAAGGTAATCTTGACCCAAGATGCGAGTAATTTTATTACTCCGCTTACTTTGGCCACTCTTTCCAAAAACCCTGTTTACACGCAATATTTTGAAGCAGAGACTGGTGTCTGGAGTAACCATGTAGAGCTTGGTCTTTGGGCCGACTATATTTTAATTGCCCCCGCCAGTGCTAACACGCTTGGTAAAATGGCCAATGGTCTTTGCGACAACTTACTTACGGCAGTTTATCTTTCGGCCAAGTGTCCAGTTTTGTTTGCCCCTGCAATGGACTTGGATATGTGGAAACACGAAAGCACCCAAGATAATGTTGCGAAACTGAAACAGATGGGCAATGTAATGATTCCCCCTGGTAAAGGTGAACTGGCAAGTGGTTTATATGGCGAAGGCAGAATGGCAGAACCTGAAGAAATTTTAGCCTTTTTGGAAAGCGAAATTAAAAAAGGTCTTCCTTTATTGGGCAAAAAAGTACTGGTAACGGCAGGCCCAACTTATGAGGCCATCGACCCTGTTCGATTTATTGGCAATCATTCTTCTGGCAAAATGGGTTTTGCTTTGGCCGAAACGCTATATCAGCTTGGTGCCGAAGTAACCTTAATTGCTGGTCCTACTTCCCTAAAGAGTGGCAATGGAATTAAAAGAATTGATGTAACCAGTGCTGCTGAGATGCTTAACGCTTGTATTGCTCAATTTAGTAAAACTGATATTACGGTGATGAGTGCTGCCGTTGCAGATTACACACCTGTTGAAGTGGCCCAACAAAAGATTAAAAAGAAAGAAGACCATTTTAACATCGAGCTTAAAAAAACCACCGATATTTTAGCCACCTTGGGCAAGCAAAAATCTGACAGACAATTGCTGGTAGGTTTTGCCCTTGAAACAACTGATGAAGAGAACTACGCCAAAGAAAAACTGAAAAAGAAAAATCTGGACTTGATTGTGCTTAATTCACTAAATGATAAAGGAGCAGGTTTTAAATCGGAAACGAACAAAATTACTATCTTTAATAAAGCTTTAGAGAAAACTGCCTTCGAAACAAAATCGAAAGCGGAAGTTGCCAAGGATATTTGTGCTGAGATACTAAAGCTGATGAATATTAATAACGCTAATCTCTAAAAATAGATGAAAAAAACCATTGGCATATTCTTTTTAACCTTGGCCAGCTTATTTGCTAATGCACAGGAATTGAATACACGTGTTCAAATTTTGGCCCCAACCGTTAACAATGCCAATAAAAGAAACTTAGATGTTCTGCAGAATACCATCAGGGATTTCATGAACAACAACAAGTGGACTACTGAAACGTATTTGCCACAAGAAAGGATTGAATGTAATTTGGTGATTAATATTACCGCTTGGGATGGCAATTCCAATTACACTGCCGAAGCCCAAATTCAATCGAGTAGACCTGTTTATGGTAGCTCCTACTCTACTACCCTGTTAAACATGAGCGACAAAGATTTTAGCTTTAATTTCACCGAAGGACAGGCTCTTGATTTTTCAGATCAAAACTTTTTGAGCAATTTAAGTTCCCTTTTAGGCTTTTATGCTTATACCATTATTGGGCTAGATAAAGACAGTTTTGTAAAGCAGGGAGGTACTCCCTATTATCAAAAAGCTCTAAATTTAGTCAACGTTGCACAAACTGCTGGCGCAAAAGGCTGGCGACCTGTAGATGGCTTGCGTAACCGATATTGGTTAAACGAAAACCTACTTAGTAATTCATTCAAAGGACTTAGAACTTTTATTTATGAATACCATTTGAATGGGCTTGATAAGCTGCAAGAAAATACCAGTGCGGGCACCAAAAACATCTTGTCGTCTTTATCTGATCTAAAACAAACTGACAAACAGAAGTTAGGTTCTATTTTTCCAAATGTATATTTCGCTGCAAAAGCTGAAGAGATTACTAATGTACTGTCGCTTGCAAATCCTCAAGATAAAATGAAAGCTTACAACCTGCTGATTGAAATTGACCCTCCTAACAGCGGAAAATACGATGGATTAACCAAAAGGAATTAAAAAATTCTACATCCATTTCCATTTAAAATGCATTTTCAGCTAATTAACCAGTACTAGCTGCAACATTTCATATCTCCTTGCGTCTTATTTAAAAATCAAAATCGTTAAAATTTTGTTAAAACATTTTGATTATACGAATTTGTTCGTACATTTGAATACGAAAAAATTCGTACAACAGATGAGCAACACAACTTTGAAGCCTACGGAAGGCGAAATGGAAATTTTACAGGTGCTTTGGGAAAAGGGTAACTGTACGGTTAGGGAAGTACACGAAGCATTGGACAAAAAGGATTCGGGTTATACTACCACACTTAAATTGATGCAGATCATGCATGAAAAAGGTTTGGTAGATAGGGATACGAGTTCAAAAACACACATCTACAAAGCATTGGTGAACAAAGAGACCACCCAACAACATTTGGTCAAAAAAATGATTGACAATGTGTTTAACGGATCGGCAGCGAGATTAGTGATGCAGGCCTTAGGCAACAAAAGTGCAAGCAAGGAGGAGATAGATTTAATTAAAGAATATCTAGACAAACTTGAAAACAAATAATCATGGAAGCCATTATCAACAACCTTATTAAAGCTATTGGATGGAGTATTTTACATTCTTTATGGCAAGGTGCCATTGTTTTTGCGATATTATTTATCGCACTGTCCGTAAGGCCTAAAATGAGTGCCAGGCTGAAGCACAACCTGGCTATGGGTGCGCTTTTTCTTATTTTTATCAGCTTTTGCCTAACCTTTGCCTCATTATTTAACCTACCATCAAAAACAGCCGCCGTTGGTAATACCGAACTTAATGAAACTACACTTCAACAGCTTTATAACCTTACCCACAGCTGGAGTTTTAAAACAGAAAGCTATTTTCCCTATATCGTAAGCTTATATGTTTTAGGGATCAGTTTCCAATTGATAGTGCTCATCTCTGGCTATCTAAGACTTAAACAACTGAAAAACAACAACATTTCCAACTTCCCTTTAGAGTGGCTGACTGTTGCTCAAACCATGTTGCAAAAACTCAACATCAACAAAAAGGTCCAATTTCACTTATCCGAAAAAGTAAATATTCCGTTAACAATAGGCTTTTTAAAACCTGTAGTCCTTTTCCCAGTCGCGCTAGTTGCCCATCTCGACATTAAACAGGTAGAAGCTATATTGATTCACGAACTTTCTCATATCCGTAGAAACGACTATGTGCTAAACCTTATTAAAACTGGCATTGAAACCCTTTTGTTCTTCAATCCATTTGTATGGCTTAGCTCTAGGTTTATTCATATAGAAAGAGAGCATGCTTGTGATGATTTGGTAGTGAAATTTACTGGTGCGCCAGTTGCCTACGCCCACGCGCTGTTAAAGTTGGAACTCATCAAAGACAAAACACAACCTGCCCTTAGCCTAGCTGCTACTGGCAATAACCAACATTTGTATCAACGTATTAAAAGAATTACCGATATGAAAACTAACTATATGAATGCGAAGCAAAAAATATTGGCCCTTTGCTTAACGCTTGCCACCATGGTTTCATTGGCCTGGATCAATCCAGCTAAAAAAGAAGATGCTCCCAAAAAACAGAAAAAATTTGTTTCCGTTAGCACCTTAATTAATACCCCTCCTTCTCAAAATGAGTTAACTTGTTTAAAAGCAGATACAGACACCGTAAAACGTAAAAAGGGTTTCAAAGCTATCATTAAAGATAAAAATGGCAACAACGTAGTTTACCATTCATTAGAAGAAATGCCAGACAGTGTTAGAGCGAAACTAGCAGATCTCGATAAGTACTTTAATTCAAAAGAATGGAAAGACAAGATGGCGAAAATCGAATTCAATAGTAAAGAGTTAGAGAAAAAGTTCGAATCCAAAGAATGGAAAGACAAAATGGCCAAAATTGAATTCAATAGCAAAGAGTTAGAGAAAAAGTTCGAATCCAAAGAGTGGAAAGACAAGATGGCCAAAATTGAGTTTGACAGCAAAGAATTAGATAAAGTGTTTAACTCAAAGGAGTGGAAAGATAAAATAGCTAAAATTGACTTTGATAGCAAAGAGCTAGAGAAAATCTTCAATTCCAAAGAATGGAAAGACAAAATGGCTAAAATTGAATTCAATAGCGTAGAACTTAGCAAAAAATTTGAGTCGGAAGAGTGGAAAAAACATATGGAGGCCATTGAAAAAATGGGTAGAGACATGTCTGAAAAATTCAATTCCCCGGAGTGGAAAAAGAAAATGAAAGAAATGGATGAGCTTAAAAATTCTCCTGAATACAAAAAACTTCGTGAAAAATATGAGAAGGATTTAGAGGAATTGAAAAAGAAAAAAGGCATCAACACGGACAAAGCCTTTTTAATTTATGACGGTTCGAACCCAATGCAAATTGCCTCATTGCCACTTACCGCAATAGAAAATATCCAAAAAGTTTTGATCAGCCCAAAAAACTTGATTAAAATTGAAAAAACTGCCGAACCTATAGCACCAAAATCAGCTAACGAAACGGCTGTAAACTAAACAAACATCGAATGAAACCTTAAAAGGGCAAGATTAAATTCTTGTCCTTTTTTATTTTGCAAGGAACAAACAAAATATCTTAAGTACAAAACTTCCTTTGAAAAAAAGAAAGCAAAACCCATTCGTATTTGTTCTTTGTAAAAAAATCTGCTTACCAAGCTATTTCTCAAATTAAAATTACATTTTTGCAAAAATTTTTGAACAATGCAGAGTTACTCCGAATTTCTTGATCTTAGTGTGGGCTTTCCGCAAGATGGCTTTAGCATCATAGATGATGAGCTATATTTCCATGATCTTAATTTGATGGAAATGATTGAAACGTACGGCACTCCCCTACGCTTTACCTACTTGCCCATGGTTAGCAAGAAAATCCAGCAAGCAAAATTGCTGTTTCAAACCGCTATTTTAAAGAACAACTATCGAGGTGACTATAAATACTGTTATTGTACCAAAAGTTCGCACTTTAAGCACATCGTAGAAGAAGCTTTGAAAAACGATATCCACCTGGAAACCTCTTCGGCATTTGATATGCCTATGATTGATGCCCTAGAAAAAAAGGGGGTTGTTTCCAAAGATATCACAGTAATCTGTAACGGCTTTAAAACCTATCAGTACAAGCAGTACATTATTGACATGCTACATGATGGATTTAAGAACATCATTCCTGTTTTAGATAACAAGGAAGAGTTTAACCTTTACGATGATGAAATTGAAATGGATACCCCTTGCAACCTAGGTATCCGTATCGCAGCAGAGGAGCAACCAGATTCTCAATTTTACACCTCTCGTTTAGGTGTTCGTTTAGAAGATGTTATTGATTTCTACAACAGTAAAATTGCTGCAAACCCAAATTTCAGGGTAAAATTGCTACATTTCTTTATCAATTCGGGTATTTCTGATACACCTTATTATTGGAATGAGCTAGAGAAATATGTAACACTTTATTGCAAGTTCAAAAAAATCAATCCTGATTTAGACACCTTGGATATTGGCGGCGGTATGCCATTTAAAGATAGTTTGGTTTTCGATTTTGACTATGAATACATGGTGAACGAAATTGTAAAACGTATCAAAGAAATTTGCGCCGAACATGATGTAGTTGAACCAGATATCATTACTGAATTTGGTAAATATACCGTTGCAGAAGCTTCAGGCATTTTATATAAAGTGTTAGGCCGTAAGCAACAAAACGACCGTGAAAAATGGTTGATGTTAGATGGTTCGTTCATTACCAACTTACCTGATGTTTGGGCCTTAAACCAAAAGTATATTTTATTGCCTATTAACAACTGGGATGCAGAATATGAACGTGTAAACCTTGGTGGTATTACTTGCGATGGCCAAGATTATTATAACCAAGAAGCGCACATGAACAGTGTATTTATGCCTCGTACCCGTAAAGTTCAGTATCTAGGTTTTTTCCATACCGGAGCATACCAAGAAGTATTAAGTGGCTATGGTGGTATTCATCATTGCTTATTGCCAAGTCCTAAACATGTAATTATCCGCCGCAACAGAGATGAAACTTTCAACTTTGAGGTTTTTGGTGAAGAGCAAAACAGTAAACAAGTACTTAAAATATTAGGTTATACCTAGTATTAAGTCAACTTATAAATGCCAAGTTATATCAATCCTTTCCATTTGGAAGGGATTTTTTGTTTTTAAGCCATTAAGGTTTTACCATCTAAGACATCTCAGAACATTTTAGCTTTTGCCAATAACGACTTAATTATCCTCATTTCTTGATGTTTATTTTTTTGAACCACCTTAGACATCTAAGTACATTTTAGTCTTTTTTTGACAGCTTAGATCTTTTTTCCTTGCTCTTTATTCTTTTTTACCACCTTAGACACCTAAGTGCATTTTAGCCATTTTTGGCAGCTTTGATCTTTGTTCCTTGTTCCTTTTTTTAACCACCTAAGGCACCTTAGAGCATTTTAGTTCAAGGGATGTGAGGGCTGATTAGATGTAGTTCAGGGAAAAACAGTAAATTGGATATCTAAAGTACCCCTATGCTAAAACACCTCAAACTCAATAATATCTTTCTTTTAGATATTGAAACAGTGCCTCAATATGAGAATTTTGATGAATTACCTGGTCATCTCCAAATATTATGGGAACAAAAAAGCCAATATCAGTGTAAGTCTGGGCAGACTGCTGCAGAGTTTTATGAAAGTGCTGGAATTTGGTCTGAGTTTGGTAAAATTGTTTGTATCAGTATCGGTTTTTTCCATCTCGAAGAAAACCATATCCACTTGAGGGTGCGTTCTTTTACGGCGCACGATGAGGAACTACTGTTACTGCAATTCATCAATCTGCTGAACGCCCAATCGAGTAATTTGCAGTTATGTGCACACAATGGAAAAGAATTTGACTTCCCTTATCTGTGTAGAAGAATGCTGATCAACGGACTGCAAATTCCAAAAGTTTTACAATTATCAGGAAAGAAACCTTGGGAGATCAACCATATTGACACCCTCGAATTATGGAAATTTGGTGACCATAAACATTTTACTTCGCTTAACTTATTGGCTGCAATTTTTAATTTGCCCACTCCAAAAAATGATATCGATGGCAGTAAAGTTCGACAAGTTTATTATCAAGAAAAAAATTTAAAGCGAATAGCAAATTATTGTGAAAAAGATGTCATTACTTTAGCCCAAGTTTTATTACGTTTCAAAGGATTACCGATAATTCCGCCAGAAAATATTACTTTAGTAGAGTAATGCTTAACGTAAAAGATCTTGCCGTAAAATTCTACAACCAAGAAGACAAAATCTGGTTGGAAACTGTCCACAAAGTGAGCTTTAATCTTGAAAAAGGAAAAGTACTGGGCATTGTAGGCGAATCTGGGTCGGGAAAATCAGTTACCTCTTTCTCGATTATGCGTTTGCACGATGGTAAAAACACCCAAATTGATGGGGAGATAAAATTAGACACCATCAATCTGCTTCAACTTGATGACAAGGAAATCAGGAAATATCGGGGCAACAGAATTTCGATGATTTTTCAGGAGCCAATGACTTCTCTCAACCCGGTTTTCACCTGTGGCGAACAAGTAAGAGAAGCTATTATGCTCCACCAGCATGTAGATAAAGAAACAGCAAAGGAACAAACTATCAACCTTTTTAAGGAAGTGCAGCTGCCGCGACCGGAAAACATTTTCGAAAGCTATCCTCACCAACTTTCTGGTGGGCAAAAACAGCGGGTAATGATTGCTATGGCTTTAAGCTGCAACCCTGAATTACTGATTGCCGATGAACCTACCACAGCGTTGGATGTAACTGTTCAGAAAACCATTTTGCAGTTATTGCTGCGCTTAAAGACTGAGCGCAACATGGCCATGATTTTCATTTCGCACGACCTTGGCTTAATGAATGAGATAGCCGATGAGCTTTTGGTAATGTACAAAGGCAACATTGTTGAACAGGGCACTGCTAAAACCTTGTTTGAAAACCCTCAGCACCCTTATACTAAAGGCTTGCTAGCTTGTCGTCCCTCTCCCAAAAGATTATTAAAAAAGCTGCCTACCGTTGCCGATTTCCTTAACGAAAACAAAAACGTTGGCTTAAAGCATTTGTTAAACGAGAATGCTTATACAACAGAAGAGATTACCCAAAGAAGGACAAAACTATATCAACAGGAACCGCTTTTAAAAGTACAAGAATTATGTACGTGGTATCCCATCAAAAAAGGCTTATTTGGAAAAACAAAAGACTTTGTAAAAGCTGTTGACCGAGTTTCTTTTGAAGTTTTTCCCGGGGAAACCTTGGGTTTAGTGGGCGAATCTGGCTGTGGCAAAACTACTCTTGGTCGCACCATTTTAAGGTTGGTAGAACCAAGTTCTGGTCAATTGATTTTTGAGGGAAAAGACATTACCCATATTGGCAAAAAAGAATTAAGGAGCCTAAGGAGAGATATACAGATTATTTTTCAAGACCCTTATTCTTCTTTAAATCCAAAAATTACAGTCGGCCAATCCATCATGGAACCCCTGATCGTCCATGGTGTTTTCCGCGATGATGCAGAAAGAAAAGCTCATGTAATACAGCTTCTTGAAAAAGTGAATTTGGGTGCCGAGCATTTTAATCGCTATCCTCATGAATTTTCGGGCGGACAACGCCAAAGAATTGTTATTGCTAGAGCGCTGGCATTGAAACCCAAATTTATCATCTGCGACGAATCGGTGTCAGCACTTGATGTATCGGTGCAAGCTCAGGTTTTAAACCTCCTTAGGGATTTACAAGAGGAATTTGGCTTGACCTATATCTTCATTTCCCATGACTTAGCTGTAGTTAAACATATTTCCGATAGAATGATCATTATGAACAAGGGAAAAATTGAAGAACAAGGTTTTCCTGAAGAAATATATGAGCATCCTAAGGCTGCCTACACCCAAAAACTTATTGAGGCAATACCTGGAAATTTCTAAACAAAAAACATGGGGAATGTGTTACTCAAAAACAAAATAATTCCCCAAATTCAATCCACAGTTCCCCAATCACGACTATACAAAAACCTGCTCCAAGTGCATTTAATGGCTTTTTCTTAAGTTTTTAAGAGTTTGGTACTATTTTTTCATATAGGTTTCCAGATTATATCAATTTAAAACTAAAAAGAAATGTCAAAAAACAAGTACTTATTAGTTGCTTCGCTCTTATTAACTGCAACTATTTACTCTTGTAAAAAAGAAACGCAAGAAGTAGTGTCAGACGAAGATGGAGCATCAAAAATCATCAAAATCAATAGCACCCCTTCAAATCGTGTTGATTTGAGTAATGAAGGTATAACTTTAGATTTTCAAGCAGCAACCGAAAGTAATGGAAAAGTAGCAACAGCTGCTACTACTGCATCTGAATTCCCTTATCAATTGGTTTTCAAAGGAAAAATCAATCCACAAATTGGAGCTAATAACAATGCACTTAGCGCATTAGAAGTTTCTGCTTATGGCAATTATTATGCAATTGCATATCAAACGCCAGGTGCTGCTTATGGTGGCGGTGTGGATGTTATTCAAATCCAATCAGGTGCACCTCAATTAATTTCTTCGGTAAGCACTCCGGAAGCTGATGTAACCTGCATTAATAACGGCGGTGGTCGTCTTTACCTAGGTATGGACCTTAAAACTTTCGAAAGCTTTAAATACCCTGCACCTGCTGTAGTTGGTATCGTTAAAACTAATGGTGGCAGCTTAGAAGATCCTCAAGTAGTAGGCTTAGAAGGTTACTCAACCAAAGACGTTAAATACAATACTCAAAATGGCAAATTATATGCAGCTTCTTCAACTAACGGTGGTGTAAGCATCATTTCATTTGCTGGACAAAAAGCTAGTAGAACTGCATTCCAGTCTTATGGTGGCGCTAGATCTATTACTTTCTCGAACAACGATATCATTGCAACCAACGGTTATAGCTACACTACTTTAGATGCCAATACAGCGGCGCAATCTACCTATCAATGGTGGCCTATCCAAAGCAATGAAGTAAACATCGGTAGCGTTGCTTCTTTAACTAACGGAAACTTCCTTTTTGGAAATAACTACTATCTTATCCACGTTGACAAATCAAGTGGTCAGCTTTTAGATCAAATAGATCTTGGTGGATGGGTAAACTCAATCTCAATTGTTTCCGACAAAATCTATGTTTCTGCCGGAAACAGCTTAGTAGTAGCGCAAATTGAAAACAACAAAATCAAAGTTCTTGCTAAAACACACTTCTCAAGTACTTTTGGTGGCGACTTTAATGTAATCAGCTCTAGAGTTGCAGGCAACTACGTATTTGTAGCTTGTGGCAATAGAGGAACTTATGTGTTCAATCTTAAAAAATCCTAGTTGATATAATTGTTAATTTTTTTGAAAAGGCCCGAGTAATATCGGGCCTTTTTCATTAAGCATCTACCCTAAATCAATTATTATTAGATTTAAAAAACCATTCCTACGGTTACATTTGTTATCTTCGGTACAATTGAAAAACGATTATGGCTAAAAATAAGAATGCTCAATTCAAACTTGTTCTCACTCAGCTAATCAGCGATATTTTTGAAAAAAACAGAAACATTGCTCTTAACCATAAGCAAGTAGCGGCACGTTTAAATCTCAGCGATAAAACATCTATCGACACTATCTTAGAAGTTTTAATTGAACAAACAGAAAAGGGATTATTTGTAAGACCCGAAAGAGGAAAGTTCAAACTTAAAGACCTTAAAACTTTTGTTACGGGAACCGTGGATATGACTGCTGATGGCTCTGCCTTTATTGTACCCGACGATGAGTTTGAAAAAGACATCTTTGTAGCCCCAAGGAAATTGAGAAATGCCCTTCACGGTGACAAGGTTAAAGTATATGTTTTTGCCAAGAAAAGTGGTGGTAGAAGAAATGAAGGTGAAATCATTGAAATCATTAAACGTGCCAAAACCGAATTTATTGGTGTGGCCAAGGTATCAGATCGTTTTGCTTTTGTGATACCCGATGATAGAAAAATGCTCCACGATATTTTTGTCCCATTAGGAGATTTGAATGGCGCCAAAAATGGACAAAAGGTACAAGTAGCCTTGACAGATTGGCCTGAAGGCGCCAAAAATCCAATGGGTAAAATCATCCATATTTTAGGAGATCAAGGTGAGAACAATACCGAGATGAATGCGATCTTGGCTGAATATGGATTTCCGTTAAGCTTTCCTTCCGAAGTAGAGAAAGAAGCAAATGCCATTCCTGAACAAGTTAGCGAAGCCGATGTTAAAGGAAGACGAGATTTCAGAGATACAGTTACTTTTACCATTGACCCCATTGATGCCAAAGATTTTGATGATGCCATTTCTTTCAAAAAGCTTGACAATGGGCATTACGAAATTGGCGTACATATTGCCGATGTTTCTCACTATGTACAACCTAATTCTAATTTAGATAAAGAAGCTTACCACAGAGCTACTTCTGTTTATTTGGTAGACAGGGTAATCCCAATGCTCCCCGAACGGTTGAGTAATGGTGTTTGTTCACTGCGACCTAATGAAGATAAACTTTGCTTTGCCGCTGTGTTTGAGCTTGATGATAAAGCAAATATCCACGACCAGTGGTTTGGCCGCACAGTAATCCATTCAAACAGACGTTTTACTTACGAAGAAGCTCAAGAGGTCATTGAAACTAAACAAGGTGACTATGTAGAAGAAATCCTGAAACTGAATGAATTGGCCTATGTACTTAGAGATGCTAAATTCAAAAATGGCGCCATCAGTTTTGAAAGCACCGAAGTGAAGTTCAAGTTAGATGATTTTGGCAAACCTATTGGTGTCTATGTAAAAGAACGTAAGGATGCCCATAAGCTCATTGAAGATTTTATGTTGCTGGCCAATAAAAAAGTGGCAGAGTTCATTGCTAAAAAAGGAAAAGGAAAGCAAAAATATACTTTCGTTTATCGTACGCACGATTCACCGAATATGGAAAGCTTAACCAATTTCGCTTCCTTTGCTGCTAGGTTCGGCTATAAAATCAACACAAAATCTGATAAGGAAATCGCCAAATCTCTTAACTACCTTATGGAAGATGTAGAGGGTAAAAAGGAACAGAATATTTTAACCTCATTGGCTATCCGATCTATGGCAAAAGCCATTTACACGACCAAAAAAACCAGTCACTATGGTTTAGCTTTTGATTATTATACCCATTTTACCTCTCCTATCCGTAGATACCCCGATGTGATGGTGCACAGATTACTTGCGCTATATCTGGATGGAGGAAAATCGGCCAATGCCGAAGAATACGAAGCTGCTAGCGTGCACTCTTCAGCAATGGAAAAACGTGCGGCAGATGCAGAACGCGCTTCTGTAAAATACAAACAGGCTGAATACCTAGAAAACAACATTGGATCTGTATATACCGGTATTATTTCGGGCGTTACCGAATGGGGAATGTATGTGGAGATTGAAGAAAATAAGTGCGAAGGTATGATCCGATTACGTGATATTAGTGATGATTTTTATGTGCTGGATGAGAAAAACTATTGCATCATAGGGCAGCGCAAAAAACGTAAATATCAACTGGGTGACGAAGTGCAGATTAGGGTGAAAAAAGTAGACCTTTCTAAACGACAAATAGATTTTTCATTGGTACAGGATTAAATCAGAGCTAATTTCATTTCTGCAGTCTGATTTTTTACCTTTGGCCTTTCACACACTTTAATGCGTAGCTGCCTTTTAACTGTTTTTTTATTGTTTGTGGTCGCCACAATCAAAGCCCAAATCATTCAGGGGAAACTGATTGATGAAATAACCGGCGAAGCGATTCCCTTTGTTTCCATTGGCGTGATGGGGACAAATAACACTACCGTAACCAACGATGCTGGAGAGTTTATTCTGAAAGGCATCAGCTTTCCAGTTAAATTAAGATACAGTCACGTGAGCTACTTTATATTGGAGCAGGAACTCAATGGAGCTATAGCCAATCTGGTCGTTAAATTAAAGCCTGCAGCAATTAACTTAAAGCCCGTGGTAGTTGATCCCTATCGTGGATTAAAATTGGTTAAGGCAGCACTGGAAAAAGCCGCCGGATTTAACGCCCAGAATTTTTACGGCAACGCGTTTTATCGTCAATTGACTTCATTAAATGGCAGACCTAGTCAAATTTACGAGCTGTTTTACGACTTAGAATTTAACGTTTCGAAAGTAAAAGGATGGATTGCTAAACAAAGTAGATTTGCCGAAACCAATGACGGTATCGCTTTTTCCATGAGCAACCAATCATATCTTACTTTTTCGTTAGCGGGCTATCTGTTTGAAGAAAAAAAGACCGGAAAAACAGTTACCCTAAAAAGTTTAAATGATTTCGAATTCTCCATAGACAAATACATCGAACAAAAAGACCAAGATGTAGCTGTAGTTTCCTGCAAATACAAGGGCAATAAAAAGCAATTCTACATCAACTCAACTTATTATATCGGCGTAGAAGACCTTAAAATCTATCGATTAGAGAATAGCATTTTTAATCTACCCATTAAACTTAGCGGTTCATCTAGCAAAATACCTCCTATAGCAACCACTATTGCTACTTTTAATGGAGAGAAAACACCCATCCCTGTGATTGAGAATATCTCCACCAAGCTATATCTAAATTTAGTGGCTGGCGGCCGAACACTAACTCCAATTATCAGTTCGATGTTGACCGTATATCAGTTGGACAAAACACTCAACACACAAAAATTTACTGAATTAACCAAAAACGTCAAAGATAAAGCCATCATAGAATCGATTCTTTATAACCCTAATTTTTGGAAAGACAATCCCATTGTGAAACAAACCACTTTAGAGGAATCTTTCATCAAAATGATGGAAAGCAAATCGGCATTTGGCACCATGATAGATCCATAACAATGCACAGTCCTACAGAATTACAAAAAATCATTGAAGACGCGATACTTAAATTAGCCCATCCATCAAAACCGGCAGATTTATATGAGCCTATTAAATACATTATGAGTTTAGGCGGCAAACGCATTAGACCCGTTATTGTATTGATGGCTACAGAGCTGTTTACCGACGACCCGTTAAAGGCAATTGACGTTGCCTTGGCCATTGAAACCTTTCATAATTTTACATTGGTACACGACGATATCATGGACAATGCCCCACTAAGACGAGGCAAACAAACCGTACATGAAAAATGGGGTGTAAACAATGCTATTTTAAGCGGCGATGTCATGATGGTGGAATCCAACAAACACTTATCCAAAGTTGATGTGAACGTGCTTAAACCCGTGCTTGACACCTTTAACCAAACCGCCCAAGGTGTTTGCGAAGGCCAACAGCTGGATATGGAGTTTGAAACCCGTGACAATGTAAGCATTGCAGAGTACATTGAAATGATCAGGTTAAAAACAGCTGTTTTATTAGGTGGAGCAATGAAGCTAGGTGCCATTGTAGGTGGTGCCAATGAAAAAAATTCAGATTTACTGTATCAATTTGGAGAAAACCTAGGTGTAGCCTTCCAATTACAGGATGATATTTTAGATGTTTACGGCGACCCTGAGAAGTTTGGCAAGCAAGTGGGTGGTGATATCATCTCCAACAAGAAAACTTTCCTACATCTCACTGCAAAGGCGCTAGTGAAACCGGATGAGCTCCCTACCCTTTTAGGCAACCATGAAAACACCGAAATTAAAGTGAAAGCGGTTACTCAATTATACAATAACTATAAGGTAAAAGAACAGGCCAATTTAGAAATGGAAAAATATTTGGATAAAGCTTATCAGGCCCTTGATCAAATTACCGTTTCTGAAGATAGAAAAGGCCATTTAAGACAATTGGCAAAGCAAATTATGGAAAGAGAAAGCTAAGTTTGATGATGCTTTAGATATGGCCATAGAAGTACATCAATGGCATTTCGATAAGCTTTCAAGGCTTTCTCGTCTTGATATTGGTCAGTAAGCTCATTATGAGAAAGCCAAAAATCATTAGTAATAAAAAACTGCTTTACTAGGCCCTGTTTATTGGAACTTGGAATATCATCTCTAAAAATGCCTTTAGCGATCAAGTCATCGAACAAGTTTAAAAATTGCTGTTCTCGCTTCCGGGTAAGCTGATCATAAGCTTCTCTTATTTCTGGTATCCATTTTCCTATCTCCACAAAGTTGATGAATATAAACCTATATTTATTGACCAGCTTAAAAGAAGTTTCTGTTAAAAAAGCCATTGCATCCAAATCAAGTAGAGCACTATGTACATCAATCATTAATCCATCATAAGCCAAAGCAAGCTCATTAAACAAAGCCTTTATAATGTCTTCAGTATGCTTAAAGTGGTAATGTAAATTTCCTCCGCTCATCCCAATACTCGCTGCAATATGCCGAGTAGTAATATTCCTTATCCCCTGCTCATTATAAAGCAATAATGCGGCATTCAATATTTTTTCTTTAGCGTTCATACTCAAATTTAGAACAAATGTTCTAAATTTGAAAAAATATAAAAAATAACCATCATGCAAGAAAATAAACAGGACAATTGGCTTCTCAGAAATTTACAGGAAATAAGAAATACTATTTTCCCAGAAGATGCCAACGACACGGTGTTTAAAAAAACGGGAAAAAGAATTGGGTGGTCGATGTTTTTAATGCTTGTTTTATGCGCAGCCATAGGTGTTTTAACTGCAGCGTCTTTCGCTCATTAATTTTCATCATCCTAGACAGGTATTTTGTATTTTATTGTTGTTCTTGGTTATTGATTAGATACACCCGAAAACTACAAATCCCCATTTCTTTTCTTAATAGTTGGCTTACAGATTTTGTTTTTGTACCATTAATTACCCATATTTCATTTGTATTAGGTTCACTAATCTTTATGCCAGATGGAACTTTCAAATATCCACTTTACCAAATTTTAAGCATTTCATTATTCATTTCACTGGTTTTTGAAGGTACATTACCCTACTATACCCACTACAACACTGCAGATTTTTATGACGTATTAGCTTATTTTGCTGGTGGAATGTTTTATTATTTCGTTCATCAAAACCATACTTCCAAGAAAATCAGGAAGGTTTTTGAGAAAGCTATTGCATGATATAAGTTAACCTAAAAGCAAAAAAGCCGAACAATTGATGTTCGGCTTTTCATGTATTTTGTATTACAAATATTATTCAGCAGACTCAGCGGCTGGAGCTTCTTCAGCTTTAGCTGCTTTCTTTGCTGGAGCTTTCTCCGCTTTAGGAGCAGCAGCTTTTTTAGGAGCAGCTGTTTTTTTAGCTTCAGCTTTAGGAGCAGCTTCCTTTTTTGCAACAGGAGCAGCATCCTCAACTTTAGGAACTACTGATACATAAGATTTGTTATCAAATTTCTTTTTGAAAACAACAATACCTGGTACCAAAGCAAATAAAGTATGATCTTTACCAATACCAACACCTTTATCTGGGTGGTGTTTTGTACCACGCTGACGAACGATGATGTTACCAGCGATAGCTTCTTGACCACCGAAAATTTTGATACCTAAACGCTTACTGTGCGATTCACGACCGTTTTTTGAACTACCGGCTCCCTTCTTATGTGCCATTTTTTATCTTTTTTATAATTAGCTAATTAGCCAACTAATGAATTTACAAATAAATTAACTACAGAGTGATGCTCTCAATCTGGATTTTGGTGAATGACTGGCGGTGACCATTTTTCTTTTTGTAACCTTTTCTACGTTTCTTTTTGAAAACGATTACTTTATCACCTTTTAAATGAGACACGATTTTAGCTGAAACCTTAGCTCCTTTAACTGCAGGTGCTCCTACAGAAATTTTCCCACCATTGTCAACCAACAATACATTGTCAAATTCAATACTAGCGCCTTCATCTCCTTGTAAGCGGTGTACAAAGATGTGCTGGTCTTTTACAACTTTAAATTGCTGTCCTGCTATATTTACTATTGCGTACATTGTTAAATAATTATTTTATTTCTATTTATTTTTTAATCGAGGTGCAAATATAGAACAATTCTTTTTCAAACACAAGAGCCGATGGAAAATATTTGTTTATTAGCCGATTGATTCACTGGTTCATTAGTTTATTTCTTGTTAAAAGCCATATTATTTTCTTAAATTACGAAATATTCGTAGATTAACGAATTAGTAATAAAATCTACCAACCTACTTCGAAGCAGTTTGTATACTACAAATAACAGCATTATAAACCTTTAAAACCCATAGGCATGAAAACCACATTAACTATTTTATTTTCCCTAGCAATAAGCACTATGGCTATTGCACAACAGCCAGAAAAGGCACTCATTAGAGTAAAATATGATTTCTCGCACATGACCGACACCAACAAAAGGGAAAACTTCCATAAGGAAACCATGATGTTAATTGCAGGCAAAAACGCATCCGTGTTCTTAAGTTATGACAACCTACTGTACGATTTGCAGGTGATGTCAACCACAGAGCAACAAAATAGAGAACAGGAAGGAGTAGATGTAAAAACCTTCAGAATGCCCCAACGAAACAAGATAACAAGCAGATCGGAGTTTTACTACTACGCTAATGAGCAGAAAACTTTTATCCAGGAACAATTGGGTGCTATTTACCTGATAGAAAGAGAAGCGGATAAAATTGACTGGAAAATAACATCCGAAACTCGAGATATTGAAACTATTTCTTGTAAAAAAGCAACAGCTAATTACAGAGGCAGAAATTGGACAGTCTGGTTCTCCGAAGACATCCCCTTTTCTACCGGGCCATGGATGCTGGTAGGCCTGCCAGGTCTAATTATCCAAGCCAACGACGATAAAAACGAAGTCATATTTGAATTTGCTGGCATAGAGAAAGTGGATAAAAATGAAAAAAAACAAGCAAAAGGTATTACCGATGGAAACTCAATTAGATATTTTGGCAGCACAAAAATCTTTATTGAAGATATTATAGAACTACCAAACAAAGCAATTAAGGCTACACCAAACGAAATCAAACGTTTAAAAGAAGTGATGAAAAATGACCCAGAAGGCTTTATGAAAACACAATTGGCAGCCATGGGGTTAGGCGGTTTGAAGCCTGTTGCTAGGCAGCCCAAATCAAACACACCAACCGTTCCAGCGATGAATAATCCAATAGATAAATCAAAACCATAATTCAACCAATTTGCTAATGCCATGCGTCTATAGTTCTTAAGAAACACGAAAATATCAAGACTTGCTTTTATCTTGATATTTCTAAATAACGCTAAAGTCATCTATCGTTCTTCTTATTACGAACATTTCGTGGTTTTAAGAAAAAAAGGTAGTCATGAAAACGCTAATTTTACTCGCATTTGGCTTTTGTAGCACTACATTGCTTTTTGCACAAACTTCGGAATGGGCCCTAGCCAAAGCAAAATACAACTTTCTCCACATTAGGGACACGAATAATCGCAGCAATCCATATCAAGAAGAAATGATTTTGCTAATTGGTAAAAATTCATCTAGATACACTAGTCATGTAAAGATGAAACAGCGGTTAGAATTTTATCAGCATGTGAATGAACAGATTAAAAATAACGGCGGCACTTTAAACGGTGCACACATTAAATCTAATAGGAAAAGTATGACCATTCCCGAAGACTATTACTTCTTTCACACTGAAAATCAGCTCATCCGATCCGAACACTTAGTTAGCACTTATTTTATTCCCGAAGCCATTCCTCAAATTGATTGGAAAATTACCACAGATACCATCAACCTTTCCGGAGTGAAATGTCAAAAAGCAACGGCATTTTTTAGAGGAAGAAACTGGACTGCCTGGTTTGCCTCTGACATGCCCTTCCAAAGTGGTCCATGGAAATTACATGGTTTACCAGGGCTTATTTTAGAAGCCTATGATTCAAAAAAGGAAATTCAATTCCTTTTTGCGGGGTTTGAGGTTGTAGAAAAAAAGCCAAACATTAGTAAGGAGCCCTTTATAGGTGAAATGGTCAATCTAGATTTAATGGAGAATGAAATCAAGATTCCCAATCAGGCGATAAAGACCAGCAAAGAAGAATTCCTGAAACTAAAAAAGGCCCAAGCCGAAGATCCGGTAGGTTTTGCAAAAACTCAATTAGCAGGAAGTGGTATGGCAGGCTTAGCACAAATGATCAAACAACCTTCTGGAGTAAGACCCCCTGCTAAGGTAAATGCCTACAATAACCCCATAGAATTGCCCTAAAAAACTTGTGCCGTTAAAAAGTGTTAAATTAATTTAATATCTACGATAATTTCGTAGTTTTACGAAAACTTAATTATTAAACAAATGAAAATTTTAAAAGTAACCTTAATTGCTTCGCTTATTGGATCAGCCGCCTTCGCTCAAAGCGCAGATAAAGCATTAGCCAGAGTGAGATATACTTTCTCGCATATGCGAGATACTACCCAAAGAGATAATTTTTATACGGAAAACATGCTATTGGTCATTGGCAAAAACGCCTCTGTTTATACCAGTTATGATAAAATCAACAGAGATGAGGAATTGAAAAAGCAACTTGAGGAGCAGATCAAGAACCAAGCTGGAAGTTCGGGAAGCATCAACATCAACAGAACTTCTTCTAAACCTGTTACTCCTATCGACTACTTCTATTTTGCTAACGAAAACAAATTTTTCACCAAAGAGCGAATCATTACCAGCTATTTAATTGAAGAGAATGCTCCCAAAATCAACTGGAAAATAAGCAAGGATACGGCTAGCTTTTCTGGCGTGAAATGCCAAAAAGCAACTGCCTATTTCAAAGGCCGCAATTGGATCGCTTGGTTTGCTCCCGAATTGCCATTCCAGTCGGGCCCCTGGAAGCTCAATGGTTTACCTGGTTTAATTATTGAAGCTCACGATGAAAAGAACGAAGTAAAATTTCAGTTTGCAGGCATTGATAAAGTAACCGAAACTGTACCAACTAAAGAAACGGAACAAGCGGTTGTAATGGCTAACGGTTCTACAGGTGTCATCAAATTTGCAGGTATGGACGGCTCAGCATCTTACTTGGGCAGCGAAATTAAACTACCTACAGATGCAATAAAAACTACCCAAAAAGAATTAGACAAATTGAAGGAAGCCAGAGATAAAGACCCTCAAGGTTTTCTTAATGCACAATTGGCCAGCAGAAATACAGGTGGCAGTTTTGGGGTTACCAATACTACTACTCGAATATCAGTTCCAGGTGGAGGTAAGAAAACACTCATCAACAACCCGATTGAGCTCCCTGAAAAAAAATAAACCGAACCAACAAACTATTTTATGGTGGCCATTGGCTCTGATGGCCACTCCCTAAACACACAAAACATGAAAAAGGTACTGTTTCTGCTAATTGCTGTTGCATGCATGGCTACTTCAACAGCTTTTGCTCAAAAGCAAATAAAGGGCAATGTGAAAGATGAAAAAGCTAAGCCAATTCCTTCGGTAATGGTCAGTTTAAAGGATAAAGAAGGAAACACCTTTGCTTTTTCCCGGTCCAATGATAAAGGTGATTTTGTAATCAATACAGATCCTGCAGGAACAGACCTTACCTTAGAGTTCAGTGTTTTGGGATTTGAGAAGAAATCCATTGCCATTACAGACTTTAACAAAACTTATCAAGTGGTTTTAGCCGAAAGCGAAATTGCCTTGAAAACAGTGGAGGTAAAAAACCGTCCAAGGTTAAGTTCAAATGGCGACACCTTAAATTACAAGACTTCTGATTTTTCAGACAAACAAGACCGCAGCATTGGCGATGTCCTTAAAAAAATGCCTGGTATTGAAGTAGCCGAAAATGGCAAAATCAGCTACAATGGCAAGAGCATCTCAAATTTATATGTAGATGGCGACAATTTGCTAGAAGACAAATATGGCATAGGTACCAAAAGTATTCCTCATGGTGCAGTTGATAAAGTGCAGGTGATTGAAAATGACCAGCCCGTGAAAATGCTGCGTAAAAACAACACCAGCGAAGATGTAGCACTAAACCTAGTGATTAAAGACGAGGCCAAATTAAAGGTAATGGGCGATATCAAAGCAGGATTGGGAACTCCTGAAAGGTTTGATGGCAATATTAACGCCATGATGTTTAACAAGAAAGTGAAGTTTTTGAACAACTTAAAGGGCAACAACATCGGTATCGACCCTGGAATTGACCTTACTTCGTTTAACCCTCAAGCTACCGACAATAGCAAACCTTCCAATTTGCTTACCGCAGGCGCAGCTGGTGTACCTACCCTACCACAAAGCAGAACCCTGTTCAATAAAGCTGGACAGGCCAACCTCAACAATCTTTTCAAGTTCAACAATGATTTGCAGCTAAGGGCAAATGTTTCCTATTTGTATGATGAGCGCAAGCAAGTATATAACAAATCTTCTGAAACCAGATTGGCTGGTCAAACTATCAGTTATCAGGAAAACCAAGACAATTTCTTAAATCCTCAAAAACTAAGAGGTCAATTCACTTTAAACGGAAATACAGATGGCTACTTTTTTAATAATGCTCTTGTGGTTGAATATAATCCTACTCGTACAAATTCTAATGTTTTTATTAATGGTGTAGGTGCATTCCAGTCGCTTAGTCAGGACATGTTCACTTTATCAAATGATTTAGGTTATCGTAAAAAGCTAAAATCGGGCAATATTTTACATATTTCTTCTAATCTAAGTCGTACTTCACAACCTGAAACGCTTAGTATCAAACCAGGGCTTAATGAAGATATCCTTAATAATGGTATGCCTTACAATAGCCTAAACCAATATTTAGAATTACCAACATGGTATGCTAACAACGCGGTATCTATGGCTTTCCCAAAAGGCAAGTTTGTACAAACTTATCGAGCAGGTTTCTTGCTCCAGCAACAGAACCTGGAAACCAACCTTACCAAAATTCAAAATAACGGCAGTAGCGAATTGGCTATGAATGGTTCTTTGAACGATTTAAACTGGCTACGTTCAAGAGCTTATGTAGAGAACACCTACGAATATACCTCAGACAAAATTACCACCACTGTTCGCATACCGCTAAGTTATAACACCATCAGTTACGATGACGTCAATCATGCAATCGATAAAAAGCTAGAGCGTTTCTTTATCAATCCGTCGGTGTATTTCAAATACCAAACTAGCCCTGAAAATTATGTTAGCGCCAATTATGGCTATAGAAACACCTTAGGTACTATTGATGATGTTTATTATGGTGCTGTTTTGCGCAACTACCGTTCGCTATTTGCCAATAATGCTCCTATTTCAGAAAGCACTACACATACCATTGCTGGTTCATTCAATTTTCGCAAGGCCATACAAATGATATTTGGAAACATTGGGATGGTTTATAGCACCACTAATTTAAATACCATTTCTTCCTTTACCTTGACTAACAACACACAACAACGTATTGTACTTCCCTTGGAAAACCAAATGAAAAGCTTATCACTAAACAGCGGTTTAAGTAAGTATCTATTTGCACTTAGAAGCACTGTAAACGCAGGATTCATCTATAGCCATAACCAATACGAGCAACTACAAAACAATGAATTGTTGCCTTTTAAAAGCGATACCTACACTTACAAAGCTGGTGTCGAAGCAAAGCTTACTAAATTCATGAACTTTAGTTACAATGGCACTTTTTCTAATAACAAAAACAAGACGGCCAGTAATGGTATTTCCACCAATTATCAACAGCTAAGGCAACAAGCAGGTTTAACTGTAACCATGCTTAAATCGGTATTCTTGAATTTTTCGGCAGAACACATCTTCACCCAACAGTCAAGTCAACCAGATTTGAAATATTTGTTTGCTGATTTCAACATTAGATATAAGCTGCTGAAACTTAAAACCGACCTTGAATTTGGCATTACCAATTTGGCCAATGTAAAAAGATTTGAAGCCATCAACGTTTCTGCCAACTCCTTAACTGTGGGCACTTATGAAATCCCAGGAAGAGTAGCCATGTTTAGGGCAACTTTTAATTATTGATTGTAATTAGTTATTCATTAAATGAAAATGTATGGATAACGATGCAATAAAATCTCGATAGGTTAGTTATATACTCGAGAGCGTTAATTTAATAAAGCGGAAGTAGGTTGGATTGACCACTTCCGCTTTTCCTTTACAAGGAACTTCATCCCTCAAAGCCAAAAGAAAGTCTATAAAAACTAAAAATGAGCGACATCAACATTCTATCTACCGAAATCTTAAGCGATAATTGGTATGTTTTAAATAAGGTTACCTATGAAATTACACAGAGCGATGGCTCTAAGCAGGTACAAAATCGAGAAGCTTATGATCGGGGCAATGGTGCGGCCATCCTCCTATATAATGTGGCACAACGAACTATCATTCTGACCAGACAATTTCGTTTACCCACTTTTTTAAACGGTAATCCATCAGGAATGCTGATAGAAGCCTGTGCTGGTCTACTTGATCAAGACAATCCCGAAGATTGTATTAAACGAGAGACCGAGGAAGAAACGGGCTATCAAATTAACGAGGTAACCAAAGTATTTGAAGCCTATATGTCGCCAGGTTCCGTAACAGAGATTATTCATTTCTTTATTGCTGCATATGATAAATCGATGAAGATGCACCATGGCGGTGGATTAGCACATGAAGAAGAACATATTGAGGTGCTAGAATTTCAGTTTGAAACTGCACTGAAAATGGTTGATAGTGGCCAAATCAAAGATGCCAAAACCATCATGCTTATTCAGCACCTGAGGCTAAAAGGCATTCTATAAAAAAAGAGAACCGATTAAAGTTCGGTTCTCTTTTTAGTTTCTATACGGATTTGAGGAGCGGTATCTCCAGCTCCTTTAATGACCTGCACATGCTGAATGTCGTCGCCCTTAAGGTTATTAAAATCTACAGGACGGGATATTTTACCATTAATTACATAATCCACTTTACCGGAAATACCGGCAGTATCTTTTCTGAATGCTCGAACCATTACGATCTTGCCAACATCTTCAAGTGGTAAATCGGCTACTTTACCAGCTTCCTTAAATCTAATAGATACATTTTTAATGCTTGGCATTTTATCCGTTACAGCACTATCTGTTTTCATAAAAAACACCTCTTTGGTTACTTTACCCTGCATCAATTTAGCATTTTCAGGCAAGTTGAACTTAGACTTTAGCATTGCAAATACATCCTCAGGATTAAGCCCCCCCTTAGATGTACTGTCTCTTTTAATAAGGATATTACTCACAAAAACATCCAATTTAGAAATGCTATCTGCCGCTGTTGTCTTTTCCAATCCTTCCTTTTTAACTAAAGGCTTTCGTTGAGCAACTTTCGTA
Organism: Pedobacter sp.; assembly: GCF_039594775.1. Taxonomy (GTDB): domain Bacteria; phylum Bacteroidota; class Bacteroidia; order Sphingobacteriales; family Sphingobacteriaceae; genus Pedobacter. The sequence continues at coordinate 27,127 of NZ_JBCNMT010000010.1, forward strand.
TGCACAACCGCTTTAGTTGGTGCTGATACTTCTTCTTCGGCAATAGTTACCATTTTTGAAAGTATCGGCAAATGCTGTTTCAGCTCTTTTTTTGAAATTGTAAATGCCAAAGTGGTCATTAATAAAACAGGAAGTGCAAAAAGATACCTGCTCAGTGTTAGCTTCGATGAACGCTTGGCATTCATCATTTGGATACGTTTTTTTAAATCAGAAAGGTTAAAATTGTTCACAATAGCTGTAGATGGCGTTAACTGTCCTACGCCCAATAAACTATATTGGTAAACTTTTCGGTCCATTCCCTTTTTAAGGATATTCTGGTCGGTAATAAACTCCAGGTTTTCTTTTACAGCTTTTTTCATCAACCACACTCCTGGGTTGAACCAATAAAATACCACACTCAGTTCGGCCAAAATGATATCCAACGAGTGCCACTGTTTTACATGCACCATTTCATGTGCCAAAATAGTATCCAACTCACAATCGCTATGTAAAGTGGGGTTAACATACACCGTTTGCCAGAACGAAAATGGGCTTACACTTTCGTTTAGCAAGCGTACATTATAATTGGCTACAGTACCTGGTTTAGATTTGCGATGAATTTTGTAAAGGGAAAAAAATTGCACCCCCAACCTAATGGTCATTAACAATACGCCTAAGTAAAAAAGTGTGCTTAATATGGGCCAGTTATTAATAAAAAATCCAGTAGGCACGAGTTCAGACGCCGTTTGGTTAAGTTGCGGTAAATAAGTAACTACATTACTCTGTATTTCCTGTCTATGAAAAAACTCCGTTAGATCAATAAATGGATAAGCGGTTGAAAAAACAATACCCAAAACCAAGAAACAACGGTTCAACATGTAGAAAGTTAGCTTCCGTAAAATTAGATAATAGGTAGCCGCAAATAAAAGCAGCACCAAATTTATCTTTAAAAGGATAATGAAAAGATGTGGCATCTCTATTGATTTTCTGGTTTCTCAATCAGGTCAATTATCTCTTTAAGTTCGGCTGCACTAATTTTTTTGTCCTTTGCAAAAAAGGCAACCAGCTCTTTATAGGAGTTCTGAAAATAGTCGTTCACAAAACCATTCATAAAGCGCTTTTTATAGTCGGTTTCCTTCACTTTAGCACTATAGCGTATAGCATTTGCATAACGTTCGCCCTTTAGAAAACCTTTACGCTCCAAATTTTTGATGGTTGAGGCCAACGTTGTATATGGTGCTTTTGGCTCTGGCATCGCATCCATAAAATCTTTAATGAAGCCTGCTCCTACCTGCCAAACGGCAAGCATTGCCTCTTCCTCTTGCTGTGTTAGTTTCTCCATCAGTTAATTACGAAATAATCGTAAATATACGAAAGTAATAAACATAAATGCAAGGGTTTAGGTGTTAATTTGTGTTAAGGTGTTTTAGTTAGGCTAAAGCGTGAATTGTTTTTTTGGAGCGCAGCTTTTGTGCAGAAATTAATGGAAAGTCCCGCCATTCGTTTTACTCATTTGGTAAGCTACGCTTATCAACTCGTGCCCACTACTGTCGGGGCTAAGGGGCAGTTTAAAACAATGTCACCACTTCGTTGTTCTTTTTTGCATCTCGAAAGATTTCTCCGCTACGGTCGAAATGATGTGAAAGATAGCACAAGACACTCCGTCATTTCGAGTAGCCTGCTCCGACTATTCGGAGAGGAATGACGAGATGGACGAGTAGAAATAACGGCTAAGGATATTACTTAAAAATAAAACTTCGATTGTCTTTTTTCCATTCAGGACCAACAGCTGTTTCCAACCAAAAAGGCTTTTTCAGTTCCGTTTTCTTTTGCCAAACCCCATCTGATAATTGCAAATCGTTACCCATTTTCACAAAACCTGTAGCAATATTAGCTCCCTCTACCTGATTGTTTTGCATTTTCAGATTTTTCGGCTCATCTTGGGTAACCAATAAAGTCACTGGATTGATGATATAGTTGTTGCTGATGTTAACTCCATCAGGAGCCAATGTTCTGTCGTTATCCTTGCCCGAACCTAGTACGAAAGCTTCTCTAGCGCCTACAATAACATTGTTTTGGATATCTGCATTTTTAACCTGCCAGTATTCATTTAGTGCTGGTTTTTCGTAGGCATTCATTACAGAAATTGCTGAGCGTAAAGTTCTTCCTGCCACTTTATACAGGTAATTGCCATGCACTTTTTGGTTTTCACCAATAAGGCGTATTCCCCCACTGTTGGTAATATTATTGGCAATAAAGTAGTTATTACTTACTTCAGAATTGTTCCCATGTCTAAAAGTGACCGTACCTACACATTCATAAAATAGGTTATTCATAATTTTATTGAAGCCAGATTTGATAGAGATGATTTCTATCTCGCCATCGCACTTATCAAAAATATTGTACTGCACCGTAGCATAAGAATCGTTCATAGAATAAGTACTTGTTCCTATGCGGATGGTTTCGCCACCATTCGCTCCCAACTCTGGTCTGGGGCCAAAGTAATTATGGTCTATCTGATGATAGTTTGGCTTATCATCCAACCATACGACCAAGGTAGTTCCCTGATGTGTTTTTCCTGTAATAGCGCAATGGTCAACTCGATTATGATACCCATAAAGAGATACCCATTTATAATCTAAGGTTTTATCACTAGGATTATAATTTTCGATGCTGGTATTGGTTAAACGACTGTTAGAAGTTGTTTTAGTAAAAATCACCACATCTTCTTTTAAAGAAAAACCATTTTTAAAAGAAAGTCCGTCTACCACTAACCATTCACCATCAATTTTAAGGTTAGAATTGCCCGATAACACAACGCCTCCCTTAACTTCTGCTACAAGTGTAATCGGTTTTTCTGCCGTTCCCTTTCCTTTAAAATTAATGAATTGACTCTTCCACTCTCCAGATTTCATGATGACCTTATCACCTGGCATCAACTTTAACGCTTCGAGCTCTACTGCACTGCTAATGGTATATGTTTTCTCACTAATGGTTGCTTGTTCTTCTACTTTTTTAGTAAGCGAATCTGCTTCTATTGCTTTTGCGCAACTGCTGTAATGGAGCCCACATAAAAGCACTAAACCAGCATAAAAATTCAATTTCATTTCAAATATTTTTAATATAAATCATCATAAAAAACGAGCGCTTCATCGTAAGTAGTAGCTAATCCGGTTGAGCTTACCGCGGAACTAATACTCACTACACCAGTCCAAGGTGCTGTAGCTCCATAGGCTTCCCAACATCTATAAACCACATGTGTAGATAAGTTCACGTTATTATTTCCACCGTATAAAATCTTAGTACCATCTAAACCTAATTTACTAGACATGATAGCTCTTTTTTCAGCAACTGTCCCACTTCCCAAAGTCGTAGCATCAGCTACACTGATCAAGTGCGTACGACCAGTTGGATTAAAGCCGCTGTGATGAAAAGCCAAAGCATATCTTGTACTTTGGTTCCCTATTGTAGCATAATTAAAATTATTTTTCGTCACCATAAAACTGGTTCCAAAGGTTTCATCTCCCGGATTTACATCATTAAAAACGGGCACTTCCACAAAAATTGGATTTACACCTGTTCCATTTACCATATAGGTTCCTGTTGAATTGAACGTATTACCATAAACTACGCCATGGGTAGAATTATCACCCCTAAACCTAATGAATGAGCCAGAGCAATCTGTAAAGGTATTTTCAAGAATTTTCAATCGTTTAACGCCAAAAGCACCATAAATCATATGTGCTGTGGAGCCTACTCCAATGTTAGAGAATTGGTTTTGTCTGATGATGATATTGTTGGAAGTTGGATAATGTGCTCCAACGGCTCCGTAATACAAATTAGGCATGTTCTCGAAACGGCAATAAGCCACCGTAATATTTGGACTACGTTGTATTACCAAAGCATATTCTGATACGGCACCAGTAAACTTTAATCGATGAATTAAGATGTTTTGGCAGTTGTTTAGCGACATCAATTTGGCGATTGAACCAGTAAGCACCGCAGCACCTACGGTATTTGCTTTTAACTGGAGCCGTTTGGTGGCACTTCCAATGTTAGACAAAGTAATGGTGGAAGCAATATTATACGTTCCATCGGCAAAAACCACATCCACATGGTTAGTTTGTAACATAGTCTGTATGCCCGACCAAAATGAGGCATCGAGTACAGTTGAAGGAGTTACGTTTACCACTGTAGCAGTTGCTTCTGTTTGAGCTTCTTTTTGTATTTCAACTACAATTTTCTCATCTTTTTCTTCTGCTACGACATCTTTCTTACACGAAAAAAGAGACATTAACAACATAAACATTAAAGCATAATTTTTCATTGTATGGAATATTTAAGGTTAACCTATAAACTTGCACCCACACCTCCGGCGGCTTTCGATTTTGAAGAAAGCTCGGACCCGTCCTTCAAATTAAAATTGAAATCTTTGATATTGATAAACTCAGGCTTGATGTCGAAAATATGCTTTCCAAGGGCCTTGTTATAATACGTATCCACTTTTCCTGATTGATAGAAATTGCAATTTTCTACCAAGATATCATCCCAGCGAAACTCTCTAAACTCTACAGACCTACCTCCTTGACCGCTATTCACGAAATTACAATTCAACAACCTTGCGTACTGGGCACCTAGCAAGCGAAGTGCAGAGCCTTGTTCTCTGTTATCCACCTCGTTAATGGTACAGTTCTCAATAGTTACAAATGGCCCCAAGGTACTCTCATCGTTTCCGCCACGATACACATTGATGGCACTTCCTAAAATATTGGTAAATACACAGTTCTTCACTATCGTATATTCCGCTCCATAAATACCTTTATCGTCTCTTTCTTCCGCCAAATTAATTCCCGTTCCCGAAATATTCCTGAACAATGAATTGGTAATGACCAAACTATCTGCCAAGGTTGATTTACTTCCTTTAAATCCTGCAAAAGAGCCTTCGTTATAATCGTAAAACTCACATCTGTCGATAAAAGCTTTGTATGGTTTGTTCATTGGCAGTTCGGTAGAACGAATCCCACAACGTACGTCGCCCCCACTACCATAAGCGCCTTTAAAGGCAAGACCGCTTACTTTTACCATCGCTCCGTGATCAATAGTGATGAAAGCTGGTAGGGTTTTACTGCTTCCGTTCACCAAAACAGGTTTGCTTTTTAGTTCTTTTGCTGCTCTGATAGTGATTGACTTGTCTACAATAATTTCATCGTCAATACTATAAAAACCTGTATCGGTTAGTTCTATGATATCGCCATCGTTTAATTTGGCAATTACTTGCTGGATGCTATTGATTTCTTTGGCGCCCATTTTTACAATTTTAGGTTGTGTATTGATTGTCTTTACTTCTTGTTGATACCAAGATGCGCCTACATCTTTCTTTTGTATAAACTTCATTTTCTTTAGTGGTGCACCATAATCGGCTAAGTAAGGGAACGAGATACCGTTAATGGTTACATTGGTGGTTTTCTTATTTACAAAACCGCTTTGCGATGGCAAATCACCTTGTAGAGCGTTGTCTTTAATGGTAATACCACCATCCTTATTTTCGTCGACATAAAGTGCTTTAACTGGCTGAACCAATAAATTTTTAGAAAAAATTACGTTTTGGGGAGATAAAGTACGCTCGGAATCTTTACCTGTACCAAACAATGATGGTTCGCAATTGATGAAAGTGTTTCGTTCAATTTTGGCATCCACTACCTGATAGTAGCGATTGATGAGCGAATTTGGCACACCGTTCATCACTGCCAATGGCGAACGGAATGCAGTGCCTCTTAAATCTTTAAATACATTATCAAAAACTTGATGTCCCGGATTAATGACCCTTACTCCACCAGTGAAAGGTTTGTTATTTCCTAAGAAAAGATTGCCTTGTACTATATTTTTAGAACCGTGCCTTAATACCAAACTTCCTTCACATTCTACGAATGTATTAAAGCTGATATTGTTTTCTCCTGATTTGATAGAAACGATTTCTACCTCTCCATTACATTTTTCGAAAAGATTATGTACTATTTGGGTTTTGGATGCAGTAAGTGAATATCTTGAAACACCTATACGGATGGTTTCGCCGCCATTAGAACCAAAACGTTGACGGCCATTGAAATAGTTGGAATCGATGCTGTGATAATTTTGTTGGCTACGCTCATCGTTAAGTTCTGCAATGATTACCGGCCCAGCGTTAAGCTTATTAGTAAAAGTACAATGGTCAACGCGGTTGTTTTTACCCCATAAGGTCACCCAAGAGTCACCTTTGAAACGTTCTGGTTGACTAAAGTCTTCGATTGCAAATTGGGTGATTCGACAGTTGTTAGCCAAATTATCATTATCTACCCTAAACGTAACCACATGCTCTTTAGGACTATAGCCACCTTTGAAATGAAAACCTTTGATGATAGTATATTCGCCACCAATTTTAAGGTTAGACTTTCCTGAAATCTGTACTTTATCACCATTTTCTGGCTTTACCCAAATTGGCTTTTCTTTAGTTCCCTTACCTGAAACCACCAATTGCACATCGGTCCAAACTTTATTTTTAAGCAGAATTACATCACCAGGTTTTGCTTTGGCTACCGCTGATTTTAATTCTTGCGGAGTACTTACCAAAACATCGGCTGCTTTCGTAAACGAAGTGATTAGAAAAAGAGCTAAAAAAGAGATACGGAACTTTGTCATGAAGGAAGGTTTAGTTGGTTAGGTTATTTTCCAGCGGATTTCGCTAATTCAATCGCAGATTCAAAGATTGTTTTTTGGGATTTGACCATTGATTATTTTATTCACCCGGTATTTTTGATTAAAATGTTGCCGTTCCAATCGGAGGTTCCGACTGAAACAGCAATCATTTTACATATAAACCAAAAAAGATTTTATTTCTGAATATAGATATCGAATTTTATGGTGGAGTTGCCTATTGGGTTGGCAAAGGCGGCTTCTTTCACATGGATAATTCCATTTTTCACTACCGAAGTGCTAGGATCTGTAATCTTAATGAAAATCACCCTGGCTGTAGTAGCATTGAAAACAGAGGTAGTTGGTGCTGCCACAGCATCAAATCGTGGATTATTAGATGAAGGATTAGAAATACTGTTTGCACTAAAGAAAGTATTACTCAAATCGTCTATTTCTCCATTTTCCAATAAGTCGTAAATGGCCGATTGACCTGTACTTGCACCATCAATAAGTACTCTAAACTTGGTATCGTTAATCACTGAAGTGTTTGCTGGGCTCCAACCTACGTTGTTACATTTTAAGTTTGTTGCTATTGAACCTGTGGCTGCCGTTGCCGGATTAAATAATGTCGGACCAGAGCTTTGTGCACCAAATATCAGATACATATTGGCTTCGTTAGCATTTAGCTCACAGTTTCCAATGGTACTACCGTTTTTCAAGAACCCTGTTTTTGTACCAATTGATTGCGCATTCATCTCCACATCTCTGTAAAGCACACTTTGATAGGTATAGTTTAACGGAATAATCAATTCAGTTTGCAAATCATCATTATCTATGGCAATGATTTTCAAATGTTCAGCACGTTTTTTGAATTGATAGTTCTCGGTATAATTGTAGCTGGTTTGTCCTGCTAAAGTTTTGGTAGAAAGCAATGCATAGCTTCCATTTCGATCATCGTAAAGCTCTACTTTTTTCAATCCAGTGATAGAAGTAATTTGTCCACTTACAGGAGTTACTCCACCGACTATTGGGGTGATGCTTGCTGCAAAACTTTTAAATTGAGGCTTGAATATAGATACATCCACTGGCATATTAATAATTAACTCGTTGGTTTGATTATAAATATCGGTAGCGATGATTTTAATATGCTGCGCTGCTTTACGATAGGTATAAGCATAATTTAAAGCATATTGTTTAGCATTATTGGTATTAGTGATGCTGTTCACCAAAACATAGGTATTTTCTAATTGATAATCATCATAAACATCTACCTGCTTAATTCCATATTCCGATTGTATATTGCCAGCAATTGTAGTTGCACCGCCACTGAGGTCTGCATTGATAGTAGGCGGAAAAGCACTGAATTGAGGTAAAGCCGGGTCAAAGTATTTAATGTTAACAAAACCTTCCAAAGAACTGTTGTTTCCTTGTTTTACCATGATTTTCACCCCTTTTACTTTACTCATGTTATTTACAGGGAAAGCGGTGATAGGGATAGAAAGCTCATAAGTTGGAGTAATGGCTCCTTTATTGTCTGTTACATGGATAAGCGAATCGGTTCCTGTAGTACGCACCAAATAGCAATATACAAATTTTACTCCTTCGGCTGCTGAAATACTGCTCTTTAACTCGTTACCTAAATCGAATGTTTTGGTTGCTCGATTAAAGATATATTCTTTGGCAGTTATCGTGCCATCGCCAACGTCAGAAAAATCATCTTTTTTACAGCCAGCTATTATTGCTAGTGCCAAACAGCAATACAATAATGGGATTAGGATTTTCTTCATTTGTTTAATTTTATTTTTTTTAAAAAAACCACCTTAGACACCTGAGTTCATTTTAGTCATTTTTGGCGGCTTAATCTTTGTTCTTTATTCTCTTTTATTTAACCACCTAAGACACCTTAGAACATTTTAGTATTTTGAAACATTAAGGAGTTAAGGGGCATTAAGTTTTGTATCATTCGGTCTTAATTATCTTAATTCCTTAATGTTTAATTCTTTAAACCTTTATTTATCAGTAACCCGGGTTTTGTGGAATTTTTATATCGGTATTGGTATCTATTTCCCTTTGTGGAATAGGTAACAACAACTTATCGTTATTAATATTTGCTTGTAATGTGGCCAAAGGAATAGTAGGGCTAAACCTGCTGTAGTAGGTACTGTACTCTGCGGCGTAGTGGTTCTGCATGTTAATTACTGCTTGTCCAAAACGCATCAAATCAAACAAACGTTGGTTTTCAAAGGCAAATTCTAAACGCCTTTCTTTCAATAAGGCCGCTTGAAAATCAGCACTGCTGGCAATTGAACTTGTACCCGAAGCTGGATATTTATAAAATGCTGAGGTGAAATTTCCAGTGGTATAGTTACCCGCACCTGCTCTTTCTCTCACTTGGTTAATTAATCCGACTGAACTTCCCGAAGCACCGTCATAACCTTGAGCTTCGGCTTTCATTAATAATACATCTGAAAAGCGAAGCACGGTGAAATCATTTTCAGCATCGCCGGCCACTATTACTTTCGAAAAGAATTTGTTTACGTAAAGTGGCGTAGTACTGTTGGCATAACTTGCAATGGTCACATCTTTACGAGCATCGGAAAAACTGGTGGCACTAGTGGTAAATGCGGTACTGATACTGGTTGTTGGATAATTAAAACCGCCTCCATCACCATTAATTACGGCATCGCCACTACTTGCTGGCGCAAACATATTGGCCATTGGATTACCCAAACCAACCAAGCCTGCTTTGTATCTCACCGCAAATAAAATTTCCTTGTTCATCTCATTGTTGATGGCAAATACGCGAGCAAAGCTATTTTCTAAGCCATATCCACTATTAGCGATGACATCGTTCAATAAAGTTAAGGCATCTGCTGCACGAGGCACTGGCAGGGTTAGGTAAACTTTAGCCAAAAGCGCCTTCGCCGACCATGCGTTTGCTCTTCCCAAATCTGTAGAAGTGATTTGATTATAAGGTTTTGCACTAGATTTTGCGACTGCGGCTTCTAAATCTTTAACTATTAGATTATAGCAATCATTTACCGATGAACGATTAACTTTTCTAGCTTGTGCAGCTTCCAATGGCTCGGTTACAATAAACACTCCCCCGTATAAACGCACTAAGTTGAAATAGTGATAAGCTCTAATGAATAGGGCTTGACCAGCTAATTCATCGCGTTGGGCTTCAGTAATGGTAGCAGTAGGCGTACCAAACACCAACTGACCGTTTTGATAGGTTACGCCTAAACTTCTTAATACGTAATTAACATTACGGATGTTCTTGTACATGGCCAACCAGTAGTTATAAACCTGCTGATGTGATGGTCCTGCAGTGTACAGGTTTAACACATTAAGCTCCATATTAACATTGGTGGTACTGTTTACCGAACGTTGACGGGCATTATCACTCCTCAACTCCGTAAACTGCCACTCGTTAATCAAAGGCTCTTGCATGCCATTATAACATCCCGATAGGGCAACACTAACTTCTTTATAGTTTTTATAATAGTTGTTAACTGCTTCATTGGAGATAGGGTCTACATCGACCACCTTTTTACATGAGGTAACGGCCGATACCAATGATACCACAATGATGAAGCGAGCTGATATTTTTCTGATTTGTTTCATGACGTGTAGGTATTAGAAGTTAAAATCAAGGCCAAATGTATAGGTACGGTTCACCGGGAAACCTCCCCTTTGATAACCCACAATTACTGGAGAAGCATAAGAAGCTGATGTTACCCTAGCTTCTGGGTTAATTCCCCTGTATGAACTTCCCGTAATGAAAAACACATTATCTACCGATGCATACAACCTTAAGCTACTTACCTTTAACTTTTTAGCCGTAGCTGCCGGCAAGGTATAACCTACAATAACGTTTCTTAAATAAGCGTAAGAAGCACTTTCTACACCGTAATCTGTTAACAGTAAATCTGCTGCAATACCATTGGTGAAATAAGGCGTTTTCCCATCACCTGGATTGGCTGGACTTACCCATCTATTTTTAATGTAGTTTTCGTTCTGTCTCTTTGATTCGTTATAATACAAGTCACCATTAATCAATTGACCACCTTGTGAACCTTGCATCAGGATATTTAAATCGAATTTTTTATATCTGAAAGTATTGGTGATCCCCCAAGTAAAGTCAGGAAATGGCGAACCCATGATTACCCTATCGTTTAAATCAATTTTATTATCGCCGTTAATGTCTTTCAACTTCACACCCCCAGCAGCAAAATAACTTTGTAAAACAGAAGTTTGTCCAGCAGCTACAGCAGCATTAGCTTCGTCTTGCGACTTCCAAACACCATCCGTTTTGTAACCGTAGAACTGTACATAAGGTTGACCTACGATAGAAGCATAAATTTCGCTACGCTCACCATAGTTGAATAAATAAGGCTCGTCGCCACCTAGTTTTAATAGTTTGTTTCTGTTGGCTGAAATGTTAACGGAAGTAGTCCAATTGAAGTTTTTGGTTCCGATATTGTTAGAAGTTAACTCCACTTCAATGCCCTGATTTCTGATTTTTCCATTGTTGGTCCAAAAAGAGGCCGAACCTGTAATGGCCTGCTGTGATTGTTGTAATAATAAGTTGTTGGTAATAGAGCGATAGAACTCTAAGCTTAATTGCAATTTGTTCCTAAACAAACCAACATCTAAACCAATATTTGTTGATTTTGTAGTTTCCCAAGTGATATCTCTACCATAGGTTACTACGTTATTAGGCGATTGACCCGCTGCTAATTGACCAGTACCTTCTCCAAATACATAGTTGGATCTGAACAACAAATCCAAATAAGAGAAAGGTGTAATTCGGTTATTACCTGTTTCACCATAACTAGCTCTCAATTTTAAATTTTCCAACCATTTTTTGCTGCCTTTCATGAAAGATTCGCTGGCAATGTTCCAACCTGCTGAAAATGCAGGAAACCAACCTCTTCTATTACCTGGGCCAAAAATCGAACTTTCATCGGTACGTAAACTTGCGGTAGCAATGTATTTTCCTTGGTAATCGTAGTTTACACGACCCAAATAAGAAATTAAGCCTGTTTTTACGTTAACTGGGATATTAGGTGCCTGATCAAAATAAGCCGCTTGGTTAAGCGTGGTAAAATCATCAGACGGGAAATTGTAACCCGTTTGCTCTGTGCCTTTCACCTTATTACTTTGCACAGTAAAACCTAATAATCCTTTAAAGTTATGGTTGCCAAAGCTTTTGGTATAGTTCATGGTATTTTCCCACAAAATATCTACCGTAGTGCCGTTGGTTATGGTCGCCATATTTACATCACCATCTTTACGGGCTTCACTTCTGATCAGCGTTTTATCTTCTCTCGATAGATAATAAGCACCTAAAGAGGTTTTAAATGAAAGACTTTTGCTTGGATTATAGGTTAAATCTGTTCCTCCTTGGAAACGATAACTTTCTGAAAATCTATCTTCTCTTTCTGCATGCGACAATGGGGTATTATTGGTTGACGAGAAAGGAGAAACTGTTCCAGTACTTTGCCAAAAAGAACCATCAGGCATAGTACCTGCATAAGTAAGGTTCGTAAAATGACGAGCTTGCGCCCAGTCACCTGCCCTTAAATTAGCCCATTGTGAGTTTTGATTAACAAATGCCGCCGTAAATGCCGAGTGGTAAACAGGCAAAAAAGATGGGAAACGGTAATAATTGGTAAAATTTTCTGCAGGACGTTGAATTTTGGTATATGTTGGGTTAATATTTACATTTAATGCCAGTTTTGGCGAAAGATTAACATCTAATTTCACACGAATATTTCCGCGGTTATTCTCACTATCTTTCATGATGCCCTGGTCTTGTTGCAAGTTACCAGATACGTAGTATCTTAAGTCTTTTTTACCACCAGCTACATTGAGCTGTAAATTGTAGATACCTGCGTTTCGCAAAGCTTCATCCTGCCAATCGGTAGGTGAACCACTAATTTGATTCTCAATGATATAAGCAGCACGCTCGTTATTGTTGATGATGTTTTTAGCATTAGCGGGCACACTAGGGTCATTTTGCCTTAACGCAGCTTCTGCAAACAACAGTTTTGTATAATCAGTAGTTGATAAAATTGGATATACCTTATAAGCCTCTTTTAAGCCATAGTATGATTTTACGGAGAACTTAGGCTTATCAGCTATCCCTTTTTTGGTGGTTACTAAAATAACTCCGTTAGCACCTCTTGAACCATAAATAGCGGATGAAGCCGCATCTTTCAAAACCTCAATTGACTCTACGTCATAAGGATTGATGAAGGCCAAACCATCTGCAATGGGGTGCCCATCTACTACTACTAAGGGATCGGCGTTGGCGTTAATGGAACTGGCTCCCCTAATTCTTAACGTTGGGTCTGAGCCCACTTCTGAGCTGTTATTTTGTACGGTTAAACCCGCAATTTTACCAATCAAAGCATTATCTAACCTCGAGGTAGGAATTTCATCCAAATTTTTATTTTCGAGCTTACTTACTGCCGAACTAATGGTCGATTTTTTTTGAGTACCGTATCCTACTACCAATACTTCACTCATGGAATTTACATCTTCTGCTAAAGTAACATTAATGGTAGTGCTGTTCGCTACAGCCTGTAAATGTATTTTGTAGCCAAGCGATTTGAATTCGAGGATTTTACCTTTTTGAACGGAGATCTCATATTCTCCTTTTTCATTGGTAGAAACGCCTTTATTAGTATCCTTAATGGTTACCGACACGCCAGGAATGCCTTGTCCGTCTTCAGATTTAACAACGCCTTTGATTTTCACCGTTTGTGCACTTAGCCCCAAGGACAGCAAACACAACAGTAAAAAAATGACGCCGCCAACGCGATTTTTTAATGTCATAGCAAATCAGGTTTTATATATGGTTAGTTTGTGGCGATTCTGTGAAAATTGCCAATTTAAATTGGTTTACCAAAAATTGGTTTACCAAATATATCATTATTATTTATATTCAAAAAAAATACGAGGAAAACTTTTTCAGCTGATTAGCTTTTTCCTCAGAGCGAAGGGAATTTTGATTGATAAATCTATACTTATTCCTACTTTTTGTTGGTTCCTGCAGGCAATAAATAGTTTGTTTGGTTTTTGTTGGTTTGTTATTTGGTTCATTTTAAAAAGGGATGGTCTTTTGCAAACCCAAAAATCCACCCCTTTTTGGAGTATATAAGTTCAGTACCTTAAATATGAACGGAAGTATCTCTTCAATTAAGAAAATGCTAAACCACCGTTGATATCAATGTTGTTTCCTGTAAGGAAGCTCGACTCATCTGAAGCCAAATAAGCTACTAAATCTGCTACTTCCTGAGCATTACCTTCTCTTTTTAAAGCGGTGGCATTGGCTACATTGGTTCTTACTTCGGGTTTGCTAAAGGTATCGTGAAAAGTAGTCGCAATCATTCCTGGTGCCAAAGCATTTACACGGATATTTTTAGGACCAAATTCTTTTGCCAAAGCTCTAGTATAAGTCATTACGGCACCTTTTGAAGTTGCATAAGCACTTGCACCCGGACCACCACCATCTCTAGCTGCTAACGACGAGAAGTTTACAATTGAAGAACCTGCTGGCATGTAAGGTGAAACCGCTTTAACTGCCAAGAAAACAGATTTCAAGTTCACGTTCATTACAAAATCCCAGAAATTTTCGTCCATTTCTGCAGTTGTTTTACGAGCAACCAAGCCCCCAACTACATTTACCAGAACATTGATTTCTTCACCAAAAGCTTCTTTAGCTTTAGCTACCAAAGTGTCAACCTCAGCAGCTTTGGTCATATCCGCTTGTACAATAATGGCTTCACCGCCTAAATCTTGTATCATTTTCAAGGTTTCTTCAGCCAAATCTTTATTGTCAAAGTAATTTACCACCACTTTGGCTCCTTCCTTTGCCAACTGCAAGGAAACTGCTCTACCTATGTCCCTAGAGCCCCCAGAAACTATCGCAACTTTGTTTTTTAAACGCATACTATTATTATTTAATTCTTTATTTTTTTGATGAAATATATTTAATACACAACCATGAAACCGGCACTAATACTGCCGCCAACACGAAGAACGACACATAGCTGGTTTGGGTAATTACCGGAACTGCCCAAGTGGTCAGCAAAGTACCCGCTACTGCTGCTGTACCGCCCATACCCGCTACCGTGCCTACGTTTTTACCATGAAAATAATCACTAGGTAGTGTTTGAATGTTTCCGATGAGATATTGAAAGCCAAACAAGGTAAAACCAATCAGTATCATTGCTAAAGTTGGGGTATCTTTTAAGCTACCTAACTGATAAACGATGATTACCAAAGAAGCCAACATAATGACACTACCTACTGCAATAGCATTTTTACGAGCTTTTTGAGGTTCAGTACCTTTTTTAATTTGAACAGACGCATGATAACCGCCTACCAAACTTCCAATGGCTGCAAATAAATAGGGCACCCAAGTAAATGCTCCAATTTGCTTGATATCGAACATAAATTGTTCTTTAAGGAAAGTTGGCAACCAGGTTACGAACAACCACCAAACAGGATCGATAAAAAACCTCCCTGTGATGATTCCCCAAGTATTTCTGAATTTTAGAAGTTCTTTCCAAGTGAGCACTGGCGCTTCTTGTATTTCTACGGCATCCTTAACCTCTGGCTTTGCCAAAATATAATTGCGTTCTTCTTCGGTAATCCAAGGGTGCTTATCAGGCGTTGCTTTGTTTACATAAAGCCACGGGATGATCCAAATTAACCCTAGTACCGCAATTAATACGAAAGTCATTTTCCAGCCAAAAATCACATATAAAATGGCAATTACTGGAGCAGCAACTACCGAACCTAATGATGCTCCTGCGCCAAAAATCCCTTGTGCAATGCCTCTTTCTCGAGCTGGGAACCATTCCGCATTATTTTTGGTAGCTCCCGGCCAGTTACCCGCTTCGCTAAACCCCAGCATAAATCTAAAGATATTGAAGGAAAGCAACGATTTGGCAAAGGCATGCAACGCGATCGAAATGCTCCATCCCAAGATGGACAATGTCATGCCCATACGGGTACCGATGGCATCCATCATTTTACCTGTAAAGGTTTGACCTAAAGCATAAGCAATCATAAAGAAAGTAGTGATTAATGCTAATGCGCTTTTGTTATCTACATCGGCAATGCCAAATTCTTTATAGATATAAGGCCAAAGAATATTAATCGCGCTTCTATCGATGTAGTTGATTACCGTTGCCAAAGCAATTAGCGAGATAATCCACCATCTTAATCCTTTTACTTTCATCTGTTTCTTTTTTAGTTTTTGATAGCCTTGAATATTAATGGCCCTGGCTTATCTTTTATTTGTTAGTCAGTTGAATATTTGTAATGCCTTTAGCATTAATCACTTTGTTGTCTGCATAAACTTCATTTCCTACTGCTTCTCCTTTTGCACTTTTTAAACGGACGTTGATTCCATAACCATCGGTATTTAAATGGCTGATATTACCTTTAAACTTATTGTAAGAACCCCATCCTTCATAAGCACAATTAACCTGATAACCATCCAGTAAAACCGAAGGCTGAGTATTATATCCTGTATTGCCCTCAATTAAATAATGGTTGCCTTTTACATCAATCCAACTATCCGCACTATTTGCCCCCGTAATTCCTTGGGCTTCAAAAATGTTTCCTCTGATAATTCCCCCTGTTGTGCCTTCTTTAATATCAATGCACTCGGCAGCTACATAAGGACCTAGTTTATTATTCAGCACTTGGTTCGAATCGCATTGATCTGGCTTTCCATCACTATGCTTGGCCCAGTTGCTATAGGCAGAACCAATATAAATGGCTTCACCATAACCAGGACTTTTCTTTCCTGTATGGGTAACTTCTGAGTTTTTAACGATGTTATGTTTGCTAAAGGCACGGAAATGAATTCCTTCTTCACCCAATTGCGTTACCAAAACACCATCAATAATATTATGGCTTGCGCCATCGGTCACAATACCTTTCAATCCATTTTGCAGGGTAAAACCTTTCAGTTTCCAATAGCTAGCTTTGAGATGCAAGATGTAACCTGTTTGATTATTCCCAGCGTCAAGGATAGCATTTCTACTTCCTGTTAGCACAATAGGCTGCTTTAGTGTACCACTGGCCGAGGCTTCAATCACGAACTTGCCTTCATAGATCCCATCTCTTAAAATGATGGAATCTCCAGGTTTTGCAGTAGCTAGTGCTCGTTTAAGTTGGCTGCTGCTTTCCACAATAATTGGTTTAGATATTGTTCGAAAAAAAGGCCGTATTGCATACCCCACCCCACTTACACAAGTCGAGATAGCAATAGCGGCCATAACCAAATATATATTGAAGATCTTTTGCATTGATGCCAGTTTATATTCTATCATTTCGGCGATAGGAAAAATCTTTAGGTGTTGAGATCATCAAATCCAAAGATTTCCATAGTTCGCTTTACTCCAATCGAAATGATGGGATATTTCCGATTATTTATGGATGCCCAACTCTTTTAAGAAATCGATAATTGCTTTATTTACTTCTGAGTTTTTTTCCGCTGGGAATTTTCCGTGTTCGCCACCTTCAACAGTGATGAATTTGTTTTTCACACCCAATTCATCTAACCTCTTTTTCAAGTCTACCGATTGTTGGTAAGGCACTACTGGATCAGCATCGCCATGCACAATAAATACTGGTGGACTGTTTTTCTTAACCTGGTATAAAGGAGAAACTGATTGAACGAAGGCTTGGTCATTCGCTTTATCACCTAACCACTTTTTTGCCGAGCTACTAGGCCAGTTACCTACATGTGTAATGCCATATTTATCGATAATAGCTGCCACTTTCACATCTTTTACTCCTGGGCAGTTACCATCAAATTTGGTATCATTACCTAATAAACCACCCATTAAAGCTAAATGGCCACCTGCTGAACCGCCCATGATCACAATTCGATTAGGATCGATATTCAATGCTTTGGCATTTTTGATCAAATAGATCAAAGCACAACGAGTATCCTCTACCGCAGCAGGAGCTGGTGCTACCTGTACCAAACGATAGGCAATGTTAGCCACGGCATAACCGTTTTTAAAGAAGCTGTTAAAGCCAGTTTGCGACTCTTTATTTCCTTTGTTAAAGCCACCACCATGAATGTTGATGACAATAGGTGTTGGTCCCTTGTCTGCTGGTGGCAAATACAAATCCATTTTACCTTCCCAATCGCCAACTTTGGCATAAACCACATTTAACTGCTCAGAAAAACCTGTTGGATAGGTTACTTTTTTAACTTCTGCGGTTTCTTGTGCTTGTGTAAAACTTGCCGACACTATTAGTAGGCAGCTTATTATTAATTTTTTCATGTTGTTATTTATTTTATTTCCTCCCCCTGCCCCCTCAAAGAGGGGGATAAACAAAATGCCTAGGCGCAATGTATCTCCCTTTGAAGGGAGAATTAAAGAGGGAGAAAAAACCTACTTAATAAAATCTTCTCTATGAGGAGCGAAAACATCAATTAAAATTCCTGGTTCAACACATACACAACCATGTACTGCGTGAGGTGGTACATAATAACCATCGCCTTTTCTGATGATTTTTTTCTCATCGCCAATGGTCATCTCAAAAACGCCACTTTCTACGTAGGTCACCTGTACGTGATAATGCTCGTGCAAGGGACCAATGGCTCCTGCTTCGAATTTAGCTTTCACCAACATGATTTTGTCGTCATAACCGTAGATTTTACGTTGAACGCCGTTCCCTAAATCTTCCCAGTTAGTTTCTGTTTCTATTTGAAATAATTCGCTTTGCATTTTCTAGTTTTTTTGTTTTTTGGATGTTTTGTTGTTTAGAGGAATTACCAATACCTAGCCACTAATCCCTATCCCCTATTTAAAATTTATATAATTCTGTTTCTCTGTATAGTTGATCTGATAGGTATAAGTCTTATCGTTCAATTTAAAGCTGATGATGGTTTGTTGCGCATCTGATTTAACCAACTTCAGTTCACTTACTGATGGCAAAGCCGATGAAACCGTTTCATTGATTGGATCTGTGCCACCATGGGTTTCGGTAATGCTCACAAAGGTTTGGTTTTGGCCACTGCTCGATAACATAAACGCTTTACCATCTACCAAGTTCATTTCTGGATCATTAGCGCCGATAGAAAGCAACTTTACTTCCAGTGGATTATCGGAAACAAAGTGAGTAGTATAGAAACGATTTTTGTTCAATAGACCTACCATTCCAGATTTACCCTCTAATTTATTGCTGGCATTTAGCCAAATGTGCTGATAGCCATTTTTATCTCCAAGTGCGGTCAACTGATTGGCTTTTGCGGTAACAGGAAAAGAAGTATTCACCAATTGTCCTTTGTACCAAAACGGTAAGTCATATTGGTGATTTTTGGCTGATTGTGCCTGCATCACATCAATTAATAAAGGCTTGTCCAATCCCTCCACTTTTACCAAAGCAGCCGTTCTTAGCATGGTTACGCCAGCATAGGCTTTAGCTTCTTTAGCGCTCACTACTTTTAAGGTGGGCTGGTTAGAAAAGTATAGCAAGGTTGGGCTGGCTTTATCTGCTGGACCTAATTTAGCATCGAAATGTGAAGTTTGATCTACCACCAATGCATTATGGGCTACCGTTTGTTTTGCCCAAGTATTATTTTCGGGCAAATAACCGCCGCCGTTTTTAGTATCGATATTTAAAAACCTAGCGGCACCGTAATCAGGGAAAATTTCAGCGGTGTTATCGTAAAATAATAAGTTTAGTCGATCAAAGTGTCCGTGGCCCATTCCTTGTGAAGCCGCTTTTAGCACTACACATTGTTGGTCGGTATTTGGTCCATTGCGCAAAATACCCAAACCACCTTCGTCGCCCTTGCCACCATCTTTGATCCATAATGATTGGTATTTAAAAGGAATTGCTTTTCCTGCAGCCAAATCTGCCGCTACTTTTAAACCAGCATCAGAAACAATCACACGATTTTGCTGCTTGGCAATGTCCAGCAAATCAACTTCTGCCTTAATATCAGCATAAGCCAAATCTACGCCATACACTAGTTCTACCGACTCATAGGTTTTATCCTTAATGGCATCGTTTAACGGAAAAAAGGTTTTATCGGTATAAGAAGTTTGTAATGAGGTATGGATGGCTTTTGAAAGCAATTTATCTCTGTATTCAAAGATCTTACGTGAGGGTTCATAATTGTTGATTGCTTTGGCAAACAATACGAAAGGCAATAGTGCATAACGTTGGTAATATGGTCCCTCCATATAATAACCATCAGGTGAGAACAATTGGTCTATTTGTGCCAAATAGCCTGTTTTACCGTCTTTATTTGAGCCTTTAATTGCCTTTTCTACGTATTCACGCTTATTAAGTACATAACCAGTAATGCCAACCGCTGCCAAATTCCAAGTGCCATGATTATGGATTTTGTTGAAGACATCGTACCTATCTTCAGTAAAAAACTTTAGGATAGGTACGAACAATTTCTCTTCAATGGTCTTCCTGTCAGTTGCAGGAATGCCGTCATAAACCAAATCATATGCTTGTATGGTATATAGCTGCCATACAAAGTCGTTTAAGCTTTGCCAAAAAATACGTCCTCCATCTTCCTCACTTTTTCTCTTTGGATGAAGGGGCCATTTTTCATATTGCGAAGCATAGTTGAGCATTACGTTTTTCACGTAGTCTGCATATTTCTTTTCCCCGGAGATTTGATAAGCCACTCCGCAGTTAAGCATGTTACTGTAATTCTTTTTGTGTTGCTCATGCGTGTAACCACCACCGCCATCCTTAGGTACAGGCACCACAATAGGCTCTGCTAATGCCTTATCAGCTGCATTTTTAACCGTTAGATATGATTGACGTAAAAGTGGATAGGTACCTACTCCTTTTTTCACTGCCGCCACATTTGCCTTGGTTAGCATAATGCTTGGATGTGTTTGTGCCATTAGCGATAGGCTAAAAAAGGCACAAAAAGATACTAATACCACTTTTTTTAAGTAGTTCATACGCTTGAATTTATATTTAATTGATTAAGCTAGGACGGACCTATTTTCTCGAATTATCTCTCTGTTTCGTTGATGATATTTTGTGCAGCAAAACCTGCTTTACTAATTTGCCATATCTCGTCGAGATGACCAGCCATTGCTTCTTCTGCTTTGGTCATATCTTGCGATTCGATAGCGGCATAAATCATTCTGTGTTCTTCAATTGCTGTTTTAGCCCTATTGTCGCCACAGATTTTATTTTCTACAATATTTTTAATCAAGTCGGGCACTAAAATCAAAATCATGGATTCGATGACAGAATTTTTCGTTGCTTTAGCAATTTTGATATGGAAAACCATGTCCTCTTCTACCGCATCGCCACCAATACTCACTTTACTTTCGTAACCTTCCATCGCCAATCTAAGGCTTTCCAAATCTTCCTCGCTTCTACGTTCGGCAGCTAATTTAACCGCATTTAACTCCAAATGATAACGTGCTTCGATTAAAGCATTGAAATCATCTTTGTTAAATTTGATGATATCTGAAATGATATTATCAATCACATTGATGCTCAAACCTGCTACGTAGGTACCGCTTTGAGGATTGGTTTTTAAAAGGCCATAAAACTCTAATTTCAATATCGCTTCGCGGATGTAGCTTCTTCCTAAGCCAAAACGTTCAGAAAGCACTCGTTCTGCTGGCAATCTATCTCCTGGTTTCAACTGGCCTGAGATGATCAACTGCTTTAACTGACCAATGATTTTATCTACTGGCGACTCTACCTGTATAGCGGTAATATTTTCTATCAATGATTTCATTCTTTAGTTTTTCTATTTGGTCGACCAATTAATTGGTTTACCAAAAATAAACATTCAATTGGGTATTCAAAAAGTTATTTCAAATTAAATCATTTTATCTTGGAATTACCTCTAAATCAATTTTCCAATTATTAGCCCAAATGGAACTATATCTTAATCACTTTTTTGGTACTTGTTACTTTTCCGGCATTTTCTATGGATAAAATATAGGTGCCTGCTTGGATATTCTGTACATTAATTTCTTGCAATTGGTTCCCATTTACTTGTTTGGTCAACATTACCTGACCTTGAATATTGATGATTTTAATCACATCTCCATTTACCGTACCTGCAACACTGATATTGTTTTGCGTCACTGGATTTGGATAAACCGCCACGGCATTGCCCAATGTTATTCTTACCGATTTTACCTCACTAGGATGCTCTGTCCCGTCGTGATCAACGCCTACCAAACGGTAATAGTTAATCCCATCGGTTGGATTTAAATGTGTGTAATCGTAATTAAATATTCCAGATTTACTGTTAGCAGCTACCGTATAGATTTTTTCGAAACCATTGGTGCTTCTATGTTGTAAAACATACTCTTTCAAATTCACCTCATCGGTAGTTTGCCAAGCTAGTTTCACACTGTTTAAACTTTCTTTAGCCGTAAAGTTCAACAACCTCAATGGCAGGGTGGTATTCGCTTCTCCCACTATAAAAGGAGAAAATGCACTTGTAGTGATTGTAGCAGTATTGGCCGCTGCATTTCCATTACCCGTAAAAGTTCCGTAAGCACCCGAAGTATAGGCCGCGATACCAATTTGCGCATTACCGAAGCCAGCAAAACTAGTACCTTCTAGCGCATTGTCCCAGCCTAAAGTCATGTCAACATTACCAGTTCCAGAAGTACGGTTGATGTTCCAAACGGCATCTACCATTCTCAGTTTTTGGGCTGCCGTAAGTGCTGTTCCATTAGGTGTAGCATCTGCCGTTGCGCCTTGAAATACATTGATATCAAAGCTTGAGGTCGAAGTTGGGTTTAGGGTTACAGGCGTGTAATAAGTTGTAGTACCTACTGGAATTAAAGTTGACGATGACAAACCATTCACTTTTAAGATACCCAAAGCACTACCACTAATTGCTGTTTGAATATATCTTGATGAACTACCGCCTACAACCGCCACATTCCCATTGCTCAATTCAAAAGTAGTGCTAGAAGGGATTATTAAATTTCCACTTGTTAACGTTAGGGCACCTGCAAGCGTAACATATTTACCTGTAGGCAATGATAAAGATGTAGTCGTAGAAACGATTAAGTTATTGTAGTTGGTTAAAGCATTTGTTCCTGCTATCGATGCAGCGGGCTTAACAAGATTCTGATCACTACCACTATAAACTACTGTACCATTGTTAATAAAATTAACACAATTTATTTCTGGATTGTTATTGGTCAATTCCAAAGTAGCTCCAGCTTGTATCTCAACTGTTTCGCATGCAGCAGCTGAACCTTGTGTAATTACCTGAGTAGATCTTGAGGAAGTAAGTTTTGCACCATTTTGAATCGTGAACACACCAGTTCCACTTGTAGACCCAATAACCAAAGCACCATTATTACTAACAATATTCCCACTGGCAAGGGTTAACCCCCTAAATTTCATCCCGGTATTTAAAGTACCTATTTGTCCAGGGTTTAGTGCGAATATACCATAGCAAACTGTGCCATTTCCATTCCATTCGCCTGCAAGGGTGATATCCCTTGTATCTCCAATAAACTTTAAATAACCAAGTGTACTGGCATTAGTAAATTGGTTCGCATTTGTTGTGGTAGCGCTAGTTTGACCTGAATAAAAAGCTCCATCAGCTCCTAAACCAACTACCGGAGTAGCATGACCGTTATAAACCCTCACTTTTCCGCTAACATTCAAATTACTTGTATTTAATTTTACCGAACCGTAGACTGTTCCCGTAAAACCCCAATGCAAGTCTCTACAATAAACATCCGAAGCATCAATATTAACAACGTGTCCTGTTTGTAAATAAACATTGTTAGTAGATGTAGGCGCTGTTGTAGCTGCTTGCCAAGCCCCGCCTACCCTAGTTTGCCATGTTGTCGGGTTAGTCCAATCTCCTCCCGACACAGAACGATAATCGCCGTCAGTGGCTACCTGAGTAAAACCAGTAATAGCCATGCAGCTTAAAATCATTAAAAGTAAAATTCTTTTCATATGCGTTTAATATTTGGTTATAGGTGAAGGAGAATTGGTTAAACCCTCCCGTTATTTCATTTATAAGCTCCCGTTGATTTCTAGGTTATCTATCCAAGCTTTTGCCATGATATCATTTCCTTTTGGTGTTACGCCATAGAAAACAAAACCATTTAAATTTTTACTAGGTTCCAGACCTCCGCTAGTAAATTCACCAGCTAAACGTTTGCCGTTCACCCAAATGTGATAAGTTCCAGCATTTAGTATTTGCTCACCTTCTTTGGTGTATTTCTTGGCCTCAGCACCATTATTACTATATACTTCAATTAAATAGTCCGTATTTTTTAAGAAAGAAGCCGCTTTTACTGAAGCCCATTTGGCACCGTTACGGATATAAAAATTGATTTCGTTAGCGGCAGACAAATTCCATCTCAGACCTGCAAAAATTTCTGTGGAAGTTTCCTTAATTCCGCCATTACCTTGAAAAAGATCATCAGAATTGTCAGACGCACCATTGGCAAGCACCCATTGTCCCGCATTGGCAGCATCTATTTTTAAATTGAAACTTGTTTTAACAACGCCTTCCAAATTGAGGTTATAGATAGAAAACTTGCTGGTAGAGGTCCCTGCAACTACTTCTAAACCTGCACCTTTAATAAAACCTGCACCACTTTTCACCAAGTTAAAAGCGCCCGTACCATCAGATGCGGTACGCACTCTTACCTTAATAGCTTTGTTTAAAATAATTTTTGGCAAAAAGGAAGTCGAAGAAGCTCCTGGGTTAGGATTGAAAGTGGCTTCTTTATCTCCAAAATCGTAGTTAATTACTGGCGCTTGCGACCAAGCAGTATGCGTTAATGCAGAGAGGGCCATTGTAGAAAGCGCAGTAGCCAAAACCAAAAGTTTCTTCATTATCTTTTTATTTTAAAGGGTTTAGTATTCAGTAATATTAAAATCGTTGAACCAAATAGTTTCGTCACGCAACATATCTGGTTGCAATAGTCTTCTATAAACACCCCACTTAGGGCGACAGCTTGTGGTATTCTTCCGCCACATTTCGATATTGGTGAAGGCTTGTTTCAATAACAGTTTTCCATCGCTAATTCTATTGATCTGTATTTCATATTTACCATCGAAAGAAAACGTAGCTCTTTCCGTTACTTCAACCCATTGTCCTCTAAAATCAGCCAAGGGAACAGTGGCGATATACTTTTGAGAAGTAGCATCGGTATCACCAGTATGAATAACCTGTAGGATATCTCCTCCGGCTTTATATCTTGGCGTTAGCGTAATAATAGGGAGCGTATTATCACCATCAATAGGTTTAAGCTGATGGATATGGGTAAAATCGCTAGAAGGTTTGAAGCCTGCATCCAGTTTAAATTTCCAACGGTATAGTACTTTCTCATCTTTGCTTGCTTTCAAGTTTTCAGGCGACCTGTCATAGGTCTTGATTTCATTACGTTGCCTATCCGAATCTTCGCATTTATCGTTATCAGGCGTAACATGAATTTTAAATGCAAAAACCGTACGTTTCAAATCTTGATCGTAAACTTGCGTAATGTGCTTGCCAAAGGCAACATGGCTACAATCAGGTGCTTCGATCACGTCGCCTGTACCACCAAAAACATTATTGATCAATTGATAGGTATCCACAGCAGCATTAGCTGTCAACGTAGTTCCCTCTGTATTAGCAGTCTGAGTACCGTTACCAGCAATCTCCTTTTTTTCCACTGTAGAGCTTTTTTGTTTACTGCAGGCACAGGAGAAGAAACAAATGGATAATACTAAAAGCAATTTTTGCTTATTCATACACAGGATAAATTTGGTTGACCAATATTTGGTTGACCAAATTTATATAAATAAAGTTATGAAGCAAATTTTTTAGAAAATTTTAACATATGGACTTTAGTAACATTTTCGACGGCAGTAAAACCCTTTAGAACATTACGGAAGAAGTTTTTGAATACAAAAAATATAGGGAGTTTTTTATCTCTTAACTTTCAGTTTTAAAAACTTACGAAGTTGACCACTGCGTAAGAATTAAAGCAAGCTGATTTAAACAAAAATCTCAGACACAAAAAAACCTCGCAGGTTTCAAAATCTACGAGGTTGACATATTTTACTAGGTGCTAAAATAAATGAATGCTACTTTCTAGCGAAACGCCCTTCCGCTTCGTTGATGGTTTGTTGCACCAGTTTTTGTAAAGCACTGGCCTTAGTCCCTATTACAGGATCTTTATCGTAATTAGTGAGATAGATAATATTTTTGGTAGTATCGTCGTAAACAAATTGAAATTCGTAGCGCAATACTTTTGGATCTTTCAAATTGGCGCCTACATTAGCTACCGTATCTGGAATGTGAAGTAGGTCCTGCTCATCAATTTTGCTGTGCAGATAAATTACATTGTTAGTGCGCAATTTAAAATTCTCCTTGATTAGGCGATCGCTTTGATCTAAAAATTGATAATTACCAGTTTTTGAATCATAGCTATTTTGTAGGGTATCTCCCACTCCCCATTTGTAGTTAAGGCTTACAAATGCTACAGCTCTTTTTCCTCCACTTCTCAGTTTCATGATGTAATAACCGCCTACCACCGCGATTATTAATACTAAAGCTATTTTTAAGATAAATTTTTGTTTAGCATTCATTATTTGGCAGCGGTTTCCTTATCTATCAGTGTAAGTTCTATTTCTTTTTGCATTTTTCCTATAGCACTTTTCATACGTTCACTGCCACTAAAGCTTGGCAAGTAAGTTACTTCCTTAGATTTTTTTTGGTAGTTGAACTTAATGAAATAGCGCAATTGCTTAGGATTGTTTACATCTGCTTCGCTATTTGCTATTACACTTGGCAAATTCCAGAACCCTTGAACATCGGCAATACTATCTAAATATTTAATATCTCTCTGGTTAAGCTTAAAATTACTTTTTACCAAAGAATCGTTCTTATTTAAATATTTAAATTCACCGGTAACGGAATTATAACTGTTTTCCAATTGCTTGCCCATTCCCCATTTATACTCTAATGAAACAAAGTATTTTTCTTGAAATGGTGCATTTTTAATCATTGGAGCATAATAAATGACACTATAAATTACAAATGGCACCACTACACTCAGTATTAAAAAAATCTTTTTGGCTCTTGAACTCATAATTATTCTGCAACAAAATTCCTCGATGCCTCGTCATCAAACTCACCCTCCCATTTGGCCACTACTACAGTTGCCAGGCAATTACCAATTACGTTTACCGAGGTTCTCGCCATGTCCATTAATTCATCTATCCCTAAAATGGCAGCGATGATAAACACTGGGAGGCCAAATTGTTCAGCAGTAGCAATAAGCACAATTAACGACGCTCTTGGTACGGCTGCTACACCTTTTGAAGTAATCATTAAAGTAAATGCAATGGCCAATTGTTGTCCTATGCCCAAATGCATACCCGCAGCTTGGGCCACAAAGATAGAAGCTAAAGAGAGATACAAAGAAGTTCCATCTAAATTAAAACTATATCCGGTTGGTATTACGAACGATACAATTTTACGTGGCACGCCAAACTTTTCCATATTGCTCATTGCCTTTGGCAAAGCTGCATCTGAACTGGTGGTCGCAAAAGCAATAGAAACTGGTTCTTTTACGGCTTGTATAAATTTTTTGATCGATATTTTTAAGAAAAGCATGATAGGTACAAATACCACCAATACAAATGCAATTAATGCAATGTATAAGGAACCTAAAAGCATGAACAAATTCTTCAAAATATCTACTCCCAAATGGCCTACGGTATAAGCCATTGCTGCACCTACACCAATCGGGGCAAAGTACATGATGAGATTGGTAAATTTGAACATTACTTCAGACAAGCTCTCGGCAAAATCTACCAAAGGCTTTCGTTTCTTCTCTTCTACCATAGCCAAACCAATACCAAAAATCACCGAGAATACTACAATCTGTAATACTTTGTTTTCATACATCGATTTCACTACGTTTTCAGGAAACAGCTCATAAAAGAAATGAGCGAATTTATACACGCCATGTACATTTCCTGGTAGTGCCTCTAATTCTGTATCAACTATTTTAGCTGTCGGCAATTGTTGCTGGGGCATTTTCTGAATATCTACTCCAACTCCAGCATGCGTAATGTTAATTACTGCTAAACCGATGAAAATAGCACAAGAAGTGGCACAGAAGAAATATAACATTGACTTCCAGGCCATACGTCCCACTTGCTTCAGATCCGAGTGGCCTGCTATACCATATACCAAAGTTCCAAAAAGAATTGGTCCTACAATGGTTTTAACCAACTTGATGAAGCCTTTACTGAGTGGATGTAACGCTGCCGCAAAATTTGGAAAATCGACACCTACAAACACTCCTAAAAGCATACATACTAATATCCATGTGGTCAGATTTTTTTTCACCAAGGCGTAGGCTACCAACACTATCGCTAGGCCCCATCGTACCGACATCATGACTTGATCAGCTATTTTTACGATCTCAAACTCCTTTAGTAAGGTGATGATTAAAGCAATGGTAATACAAATTAAGGTGATGAGACCTATTTTAGTTTTTTTCATTTTTTGTCTTTTAAAATCGAAGAAGTTATTGTTTTGACAACTTCCCGATCTGTTTTCAGTGTCCTTTTATTCAAAAGCCACAAAGCCTATTTGGTTTATTTGGTTATGTATTCACATACCTCACGATCAATAAAAGTTGTACCGTGAATGTGATTAGACCGACAAAAATAAATAAATGCATTAAGCACGCAAACATTTATTAATTTAGCCAGCGTTTATGGTGTAACAATTTAATGTTGCACTGTTCTAATAGACATACAAAAACAGTAAATGGACCGAAAAGATCAGCTTTTTAAGGAAATTTTCGATAAAAATTCAAAGAAGATATTTCACTTGTGCTACGGTTATACTGGAGACAAGGATTCGGCGAATGATCTTTTGCAAGAGACGTTTCTGAAGGTTTGGCAGAACTTGGATAAGTTCAGGAACAAGTCATTAATATCTACCTGGATTTATAGAATTGCGGTGAATACCTGTTTAACTTACCTCCGTTCTGAAAAAAGACAAGCCAAAGACGAGCTTACCGATAATATTATTGAGAATAAGATAGAGGAATACTCTGAAAAAAATGAGCAGGTTGCTTTATTGTATAAGTCGATTTCTCAATTGGAAGAAAATGACCGTTTAATTATTACAATGGTATTAGATGAGCTTCCTTATAACGAAATAGCAGAAATATCGGGCATTAGCGAGGGAAATTTAAGGGTTAAAATCCACCGCATTAAACAGAAACTTACTGAAATATACAATCAACATGCAAGAATTTGATCACATAGAGGCATTATGGGCTAAGCATACCGTTGATGTGAAAATCTCGGCCGACGATATGCTCAAACAGGCTAAGAAAGATGTAAGTAACATGCGTACCAAATCATTATTGAACATTATTGGTATGGCGCTTTCTATTTTTGTCATCGCGGCCATTTGGATTTTTTACGACTTCACCTCTATATCCACGCATTTTGGCATTAGCATTATTGTTTTAGCGATAGCGGTCTATACCATCATTTTATATAGCAACCATCGTGTAATTGCCCGTAACGATTTCACACAAAACCCCCATGTTTTCCTTCAAAAACTAAAAGTATATCAATTGCAAAGGCATCAACTTTATAACCGGTTATATTGGTTCTATGTGATTGCACTTTCTTTGGGCATGGCCTTATATTTTTATGAGGTATTAGCCAATTTCCAGCCGTGGCTACAAATATTATTCTTGTTTTTGAGCTTTGGTTGGATGATATTTTGTTCTACCTTGGTTAGAAAGGCAGTCATTAAAAAAGACAAGGAAAGAATTGCGCTTTTAATTGAGAAATTTGAACGTATTAGCAATCAGTTTAAAGAAACAGAATAAATTGGCACAAGTTTCGTTCTTGTATGGTTAATGAAGCCATTAAAGAATAAAATAACCATGCTGGCGCTTTTTCTGCTGGCCACCGCTTTTGTAGCACCTCATGACCGTATTTATCCAGAAACGCTGGATTGGGACACTCATTTCAGGGGTAAGCCTGATGCCAACTCACAATACGCCGCGGTAACCAATACCATTTGGCAATATGGTTATACGGCCAAAACCAGGGGCAATAACTTGACTATTGATTTCAGTTTTTTAGGTGGTGTTGATGCCGATAAATCTTGGGTTAAAAGAGAACGCATAAGCAATAAAAATACGAGTAGGATTTTGTTAAACCACGAACAGGGACATGTGTACATTAACTTTCTCCTGCTAAAAAATGGCGAGCAAATTTTACGTAACCAGCAATATACCATCCAAAATTACAAGCGTTTGGTTGATAAAACGGCCAAAGAGCTTAGCAAGTTTTACAATAACATGCAGGATCGCTATGATGAAGAAACCAAACACGGCTCCGACTTAGAAGCGCAACAGCGCTGGAATAGCTTTTTTGAAAGCGAATTGAGCAAGTTATAGTACTTCTACAAACCCAATCTTGATTATTTTGAAGCTTCAAAAATACTTTAAGCTTTGGCGGTCGTCACCCTGAATTTATTTCAGGGTCGTTGACAATAAAAGGATGCTGAAATAAATTCAGCATGACGTGGCGCTTAGACTAGCAGCAATCATAGCAATATTTGAAAAACAATAATGCAACTCGCATTAAAAATAAAAAGGACGAGAATAAAAATCCTCGTCCTTGATAATGATATTAATTTGAGTTAGTCTCCCCTGGCTTTACTTCCGAAGAAGAAAAGCTATTGCCAGACAAACGGTATTTCAAGGTCTTTACCAAGGTGCTGGTTTTGCCTCCCTCTGATTGTACAATAGGTACGGAGCGAAATAAATCTCCATTTTTAACAAAGAATTTATCGTCTCCCTGGTAACCTTTCATGGTATTTATTCCCGGAAAACTGATTTTGTTAAAATCATTACCAAATTCGTACACATTGACATCGGTAACGTTTTTACGTACTAGCGACTGTACATAAATTTCTGGATTACCATCATTATCCAAGTCCATATTCCAAGCATCGGTAATGATTCCATTTCGTTCCACAGCAATAGACTTATAGTTATTTTTAGCGGAATCAGACATTAAGATCAAAAATCCACCTACGCTATCCACTCCTTTACCCCAGCTTACTACCTCAAAATAATAGCCTGGTTTTATTTCTATACTTTTATAGAATGGAAATGGGTTGGGGGCCTTGGTTTCTGTTGGAGCCAACTGCGTTTGCACAGTCTTTTCGTTTTCGCTACAGGCCACAAATACCATAGATATTGCAGCTACTATAAATACAGATTTAAAAAAATCTCTTAAAAACATCTTCATCATATTTAAAAAGCCAATTTATGTGTTTTACACGTTTAATGCAAAGGCTATTTAACTTTAACATCTGCTGCACCATTATTCAAAACGGTTTCCATTACTACGCTACGTTTTCCGCTAGGTGTAATTACAATAGTTTTTAATACTTTTTTTGTTCCTTGGGGTACATTAATGTTCAGCGGTTGGGTATATTCTGCTGCATTTTCAGAAGGCCGGTAACCATCTAGCGTATAATAAACCTTAGCTCCCGAAACGGGTGCAGCTAGGGTAATCACATGGTTTTCGCCATTTACGGTCTGAGCTGGCTGGCCTACTGCTGTTGGCACCCAATAATTAGTATCAGTTTGGTCCAATCTTGCCAAATGTAAAGGCAAACGTTCGTCGCTAAAGTTTTTAAGATCCTTTTTGGCTAAGGGTGTCCAAGCTATTTCAGACAGGGCGTAAACCCTTGGAAAAATCATGTATTCTACCTTTGAAGGTGTTTCGATATACTCGGTCCATAAGTTTGCCTGTACGCCTTTTACGTATTTCTTTTGATCTTCGGTAAGTATGTCAGGCACAGGATTGTAGTTATAAACCTTGATAAAATCAGAATAACCTTTGCCTGTTCTACTGATGGTAAGTGGTTCATCTTCGGATAGGGATTGCTTGTGATCGAAGTACAAACCGTTAGATCCTGGGGTCATCAACACATCGTGGTTTTGCTGTGCGGCTTCTATCCCGCCTTTTTCGCCTCTCCAGCTCATCACCGTAGCATTAGGTGCTAAACCTCCTTCTAAAATTTCGTCCCAGCCAATGATTGAACGTCCTTTATCATTCAAATACTTTTCTATACGTTGGATAAAATAGCTTTGAAGTCCGTGCTCATCTTTAAGTCCTTTTTCTTTGATTAATTGTTGGCAAAATGCAGACTCTTTCCAATATTTTTTTGGGGCTTCGTCACCACCAATATGGATGTATTTAGATGGAAAAATGGCAATTACCTCATCCAATACATTTTCCAAAAATTTGAAAGTGTTTTCTGAGGGCACAAAAATATCGTCAAAAACACCCCAAGTTTGTTGTACTTGTTTACCAGTCCTAGGACCCGACCAAGGAGTTTTCTCTCCTATAGGCGTATCTCTTTCAGGAAAACAGCTTAACTCGGGGTAAGCTGCAATAGCTGCGGAACCATGCCCAGGCAATTCAATTTCTGGAATAACGTTAATATATCTGGCGGCAGCATAGGCTACAATTTCTTTAGCTTCGGCTTGGGTGTAATAACCTTTATAAACTTCATTATCGGTTCCTCCACTACCTGGATAATTACCAATAATGGTACCGTTCCTACTGCTACCAATTTCCGTAAGCTTAGGATATTTCTTGATTTCTAATCTCCAACCTTGATCTTCGGTTAGGTGCCAGTGAAAGTTATTCAACTTATACTGGGCCATCACATCAATATATTTTTTAATGAAGGAAAGTGGAAAGAAATGACGACCAACATCCAAATGTAACCCTCTGTAGGCAAAACGTGGATAATCATTAATTTCTACATGCTGAATAGAGTATTCTCCATTTACCTTCTTGCTAGGAAATAACTGCATAAACGACTGCATGGCATAAAACAAACCTGCATCTTTTCCTTCCAACTCTACCCTATTTCCCTTGATTGATATTTTATAGCCCTCATTGTTTACCTGTTGACCAGAAGAACTTTTTAAAACAATCACTTTTTGATTTGCACTTAACGGCATTTTAGCAGATACGATCTTGGTGGTAATACCTTTTGAAAGCAAAAACTCCTTAAGTGTCTGGGCAATTTTCATGTCGGTAGGAAGCGCAGAAATTACCGCATTATTGGTTATGGTAAGATGTCCGGATGCTTTTACCACAGAGACTGGGGCTGGAATAATTCCCATGTTAGCATCGGTTTGTGCCCGTACATTCAGCATAAAAAATGCAGCAACTGCCGTTAAAAATAATTTTTTCATCAGTTTTGGTTGTGATATTTTGGTTTTTAGTTGAGCGCTATAGATTAAGCACTATAATTATTTTACAAGATATAAATTTTTAAAACGCAGTGGAAAAGAAAAAGTTAAAACATAAAAAAAGCTTTCTAAATATCTTAGAAAGCTTTAAAAAATGATGGATATACTAATTATTTAGCATCGCCTTTTGCGGCCAAATATCTCTCGGCATCCAAGGCGGCCATACAGCCCGAACCTGCTGCAGTAATCGCTTGTCTATAATAACTATCTTGTACATCGCCGCAGGCAAAAACACCCTCTACATTTGTTTTAGAAGTGCCTGGAATGGTTTGTAAATAACCCGTTTCGTCCATATCTAACCATCCTTTAAAAATGTCGGTGTTAGGTTTATGTCCAATGGCTACAAAGAAACCTTCGATATCTAAAGTTTTAGCTTCTTCTGTTTTATGGTTGAATACTTTTACACCAGTTACATTTTTACCGTTTCCGATAACTTCTGTAGTTTCTGTGTTATAAAGTACTTCAATATTTTCTGTATTTAACACACGGTGAACCATGGCTTTTGAAGCTCTAAATTCATCTCTACGTACCAGCATGTAAACTTTTTTACAAAGTTTAGCTAAGTAAGTTGCTTCTTCGGCAGCAGTATCTCCTGCTCCTACAATCGCTACATTTTGACCTTTAAAAAAGAAACCATCGCAAACTGCACAAGCTGATACACCAAAGCCATTATATTGTTGCTCACTTGGCAAGCCCAACCATTTTGCTTTTGCTCCAGTGGCAATGATTACAGAATCTGCCAAAATAGTTTTCGTTTCATCAACAGTTACTTTGTGTGGCAATGACGAGAAATCAACCGAACTTACATAACCAAAACGAATTTGTGTACCAAAACGCTCAGCTTGATTTTTAAAGTCCTCCATCATTTCTGGACCCATAATTCCGTTAGGGTATCCCGGGAAGTTATCTACATCAGTGGTTTGGGTAAGCTGTCCGCCCATTTCCATACCTGTGTATAATACGGGTTTCAAATCGGCTCTAGCGGCATAAATAGCTGCGGTGTAGCCTGCAGGCCCCGACCCAATAATGAGGCATTCTACGTGTTCTAATTCTTCTTGTTGAGACATTGTGTGTAATTTGTGATGCAAATTTAATCTTTAAGCCCTAAAGCGCAATATTTGTGGAGAAAGATGAAATTGTGGAGATAATTCGTTTAGTGGTTAGGGATTAGTAACTAGGGATTAGTAGCTAGGAGTTAGTATTTAAAAAGTCAGGAAGTTAGCAGATCGAAAGTCGGAAAGTAATTAGTTCATTAAAAAGTCGGAAAGTTGATAGACCAAAAGTCAGAAAATAATTAATTGAAAAAGTCGGAAAGTTTAAAGTTGGACGTTCGAGGATATATACTTTTAACCTTTCGGATTTTCCGACTTTAAACTTTGCGACTCTATACTTTCAACTTACTAAACTACTTCCCTTTATTGGCTTTCAGCAAGCGTACAAAGTTGCCTCCTAATATTTTATAGATATCGGCTTCACTATAACCTCTTTTTAAAAGAGCTGTAGTTATCTTTGGAAAATCAGCCACACTATCAATTCCCTGCGGGAAGGATTCAGCACCGTCGAAATCAGCACCAATTCCTACGTGGTCTACTCCAATCAATTTCACAATATGGTCGATATGGTCTACTACCTTTTCAATGCTTGGCCGTATTTGATCTGCTTCTATTTTACGTAGGCTAATGAGCGTATCAATAGCTTTTGATCTTCCGTATTTGTCGCTAAGGGTTTTAAGTTCGTCCTTATACTTTGTTAAAAAAGCTTGTTGTTTTTTCGAATAGGTTGAATCTAAAAATCCACTGTAGAAATTCAAGGAGATTACACCTCCGTTTTTTCCTACGGCCTTGATCTGGTCGTCTTTTAGGTTTCTCGGGATGGGATTAATAGCATACACACAACTATGAGATACCAAAATAGGTTTCTTAGATGCACTGATGGCGTCGTAAAATGTTTGCTCACCTACGTGAGACAAATCGACCAATACACCAAGGTCATTCAGTTTTTTCACTACTGATTTCCCAAAATCGTTTAAGCCTGGTTTTTCGACCTTGCCTTTGCTTTCCTCGGCCGCAGAGCTTGCCCAAGGAGTGCTATTATTCCAAGTAAGAGTAAGGTAAATCATCCCTCTTTTAGCCAAAGCTTCGAGCTTGCCTAGGTCGCTTTCAATCATATGCCCCCCTTCTACTCCTATTAATGCCGCTAGCTTGTTTTGCTTCACCGCATTTTCCAGTTCTTGAGCATTGGTCGCTAATGCGATTTTGTTGGGATATCTTTTGATCAGGCTATATAAGGAATCAATTTGTCTGTTAGCCAAGTCAAAACCACCTTTTTCATCGCACCAGATAGAAAAAACCTGTACATCTAGCCCACCTTGTTTGGCCCTTACCAAATCAAAATTACCGGAAGACTGCAATTGCCCAACATCTATGCCCGATTGTATCTGGTTAAAAAGAATATCGCCATGGGTATCAACCATTATCGCTTTTCGGTGTATTTCGCTTGCATTTTGTGCATAAGTACCGATCGTTAACATTGTGGCGGCCAATAGGGCTAGTTGTTTCTTCATGTTATTCTATTGCTTGTATTTCTTCGCGGGTGAGTCTACTTGTGCTGATGAGTTTATCGCTTTCAAAAACTTCCTTTGTTCTCTTTTTCAAATTATACCAGGTACCATCTTTAAGTCCATTCTTGAAATGTCCATATATTTCTCTTCTACCTTTATAGGTAAAAACAGCAATATCTCCATTTAATTTACCATTTAAATAGGTACGATAACCTAATACCTTACCATCTGGAAAATAATCGGTCCATTTTCCTTCTTCCAAGCCATCTACATACGAACCTTCCTGCGAAATATATCTATCTGTTTTTGAATTCTTAAAATTGGTAAAATTTTCGTCGTTATAATCAAAGATGCTTCCGTAGAAAATGAACTTGCCATGCGGGATGGTAAGCTGTTCATTTTTATAAGTTCCGGAAAGCATTAGATTATCGTACAAGTCGTAACGCTTCAAAACCCATAAATCCTCTCCACTTAACTTTCCGTAAACACCATAAGAAGTTGCCCTTTCGGCATCGGGAGTAACCCGGTTTCCATTAAAATAAATAGGTTTGGCTTGCGAGAAAGCTTGTAAAAAAGTACAAAAGCATAAAAATATCAGCAGTTTATATTTCATGATCGATCAAGTTTGAATTACCCCTACATTAAAACTTTTTCTAATAGGCGATTGGTTGGCGGCTTCAATCCCCATGGAAATAACATTTCGGGTTTCCAAGGGATCTATTACGCCATCTACCCATAAACGTGATGCGGCGTAATATGGTGTGGTTTGAGCATTATATTTATTGGTAATATCGTCTAACAATTGATTCTTTTTATCATCAGCAAGCACTTCTCCTTTGGCTTTCATGGCACTTTCCTGAATTTGCAATAATACTTTGGCTGCCTGTGCCCCACCCATTACGGCTATTTTTGCACTCGGCCAAGCATAGATCAACCTAGGATCATAGGCTTTACCACACATGGCATAGTTGCCTGCGCCGTAGGAATTGCCCAGTACCACGGTAAATTTTGGCACTACCGAATTGGCTACGGTGTTCACCATTTTGGCGCCATCTTTAATAATCCCCCCCTGCTCTGACCTGCTGCCCACCATAAAGCCTGTTACGTCATGTAAAAACACCAAGGGAATTTTCTTTTGATTACAGTTCATGATAAAACGACTGGCCTTGTCGGCACTGTCCGAATAAATTACTCCCCCAAATTGCATTTCGCCTTTCTTTGACTTTACCACTTTACGTTGGTTGGCCACAATGCCTACTGCCCAACCGTCTATACGCCCCAAGCCACAAATGATCGATTGTCCGTATAGTTCTTTATATTCTTCAAATTCAGAGTGATCTACCAAGCGCAAAATAATCTCCTTCATATCATAAGGTTTCTCGCGGTTATCAGGCAATATACCATAAATATCCTCTTGCTTTAATTTTGGCAAAGCCGATTTTATACGGTCAAAGCCAGCATTTTCTGGAGCTCCCAGCATACTCATCACGTTCCTGATGCTGTCTAAACAGGCTTGGTCATTAGGGTGCTTGTAATCGGTAACGCCCGAAATTTCGCAATGCGTAGTTGCCCCGCCCAGTGTTTCATTATCTATATCTTCGCCTATGGCAGATTTCACCAAGTATGAGCCCGCCAAAAAAACTGAGCCCGTACCATCAACAATCATCGCTTCGTCGCTCATGATCGGCAAATAAGCACCACCGGCCACACATGAGCCCATAATGGCCGCAATTTGTACAATTCCTTCTGATGACATGATGGCGTTGTTCCTAAATATACGTCCAAAATGCTCTTTATCGGGAAAAATTTCATCCTGCATAGGCAAATAAACCCCTGCGCTGTCTACCAAGTAAATAATTGGCAAACGGTTTTCCATAGCTATTTCCTGTGCACGTAGGTTTTTCTTAGCCGTCATGGGGAACCAAGCTCCGGCCTTCACCGTAGCGTCATTGGCCACCACTACGCACTGTCGTCCCGATACGTAGCCTATTTTAACCACTACCCCTGCACTTGGACAACCGCCTTCTGCTTCGTACATCCCTTCTGCCGCAAAAGCCCCCACTTCAATAGCGGGTTTATCTTTGTCCAGCAAATAAGCAATACGCTCTCTTGCTAGGAGCTTTCCTTTTTCTTTTTGTTTCGCTGCACTTTTCTCTCCGCCTCCTAGGTAAACTTTTTTCAGTTTTTCTTTTAATTGGTAGACTAACTGTTTATTATAGTCCTCATTCATGTTAAATGACAAATCCATACCGGTTTTAATTTTGGTTTTTGGTATTAGCCGCACAGTTTCACAGCCAATGATGCTAAAATAGCATTTTAGGCGTTGTAATAGCATGAAATGGCCGATATTTTTTACGTTATTGCTAGCGGGAAACCTAGCTTTTGCCCAAAAGTTCAGCTTCCCAAAACTGTTAGCACAAAGTGATAAAATCAACAATCTGGTTCCCAAAAACTGGAAGATATTGGATTCTGCCTATGGCGATCTGAACCATGATCAACAACGAGATCTGGTATTGATTTTAGAGTACCACCAAGCGGTTGATGAGGACAGAGCGTATGGCAACTATGAAATAGAATTAATTAGGGAAACGCAAAAGCCCAGAATGTTGGCCGTATATTTTAAAACAGGGAGCAGATATCGCCTGGCGTTACAGAATAACGATTTCATTTTGCGATCCGAAGAGGGTGGAAAAATGGGCGAGCCTTTAAGGGGGCTTAGGGTTGAAGAGAATAAACTGAACTTATCTTTTGAAGGCGGTAATGAATGGCGCTGGAAGCTCAATTACCAATTTGAGTATCTGCAAAAACAATGGAACTTGGTTACCGCCAACAATGTGTATTACCATAAGGATACCGGCGAAATGGTTGACAAACAATATGATTTTGTTGACCGCACGATAAAAACCGTAGTAGGCAGTATTTTTAAACGTAATATTTCTAACGAAACGGAGGAAGATATCCTAGTCTTTTCACAACCTAGAACGTTAAGTGATTTTAAAAAACCATGGACCTGGGAAGTGACCAAGGATAATTATTTGTAAAGAATCAGAAAATGGGTTTTATTATTCTATTGCCATTAACTCATCATAACTTTTAACGTAGCGGCAGTCTTTGGGAAGTTTAAAAAATTCGTCTTTAATATTATAGACCTTAGTAACCGTTGAGAAAATCTCTGTTCTTCTATAAAACCTTATAGCTTTTTCATTCTCATTACTAGCATCATACTCAGGATGACATTTAACGTATTTTAATATGATTCCAGTAATCTTATCAGAAGTAAATGTAAAAGGAGTAACCGTCGTTAACGATTTTGCCACATACAGATTCGTAAAAATAGTATCATGAGAAATAATATTTTTTTGATCATCTTCAAAAGAAGAGACATAATTAATCATTATCCTTTTACAAAGCATATCGTTTATTACGGTATCCTTATTAACAAAGATAGTGTCTATCTTCCAAAATAGATTTTGTTCCTTAAACAATTCAGAGCCAACATATTCCGATATCTTTATTTTGGTGGCGGCATAAGAATTGTCACGGTTCTTAACAAAACAATAAATATTTGTATCGCCTTTTGCTTTGATAACACCATCAAAAAAGCCTTTTAGCTTGAAACTATCGTTACCTACAGTAAGCCTCACACCTCCAACTTCTCCACTAGTATAATCGACTTCGTAATAGGACTGACCATAAGAATTTGTTATTTTAACAAATAGTAAAAGTAATAGTATATATCTCATATTAGTTCTTTTAAAAATTCGTATTTATCATTGTATTGTGCCAAGAGCCTGTAAGGCAATAACTATTTAGGCATTAACGGATTTCCAAAGTTTTTTGCTCACAGGCCATTAATATGCACAAAAGCATAAAAACAAATACATTTCTCATTACAAGTACTCCATTAAGTTAATTAATACTCCAACTTTCTGTAGTAATACTCCATCTATTATCTATTTTTTTTAGATGAAATTCATAGTTTTCTCTTACTCCAAGATTATATAATACTATATGTGCCGTATCAAAAGATAATTTAAATTCAGTTATTTCATAGCGTTCTCTTTTGTCTATGCTTTTTCCTGGAAAGTTTAATCGTCTATTTTCGGGAGTGTCATCGATATAAAATATAGTGAAATATTCTGATGCTGTTGGAAAGCCTTTATTATAAAATTTCGATTTTAGAAAATATAAACTATCGGAATAAGTTATATTTCCTTTTAAAAATGACTTCCCTTTTAATGCGGTTAACAAAACATTTACAGAATCCACCTTGTTTTGTCCATATTTGTCATTAACGTGACAAGAATACAAAAAGACTATTAATAGCAATAATATCTGTTTCATCAGTCTATTTCTTTTATGCTTTTATGTACTTTTGTGGCAATACAGCAAAGCTTTCCATGAAAATTCTATCTGGGAGTAAAACTTTGTTAATCTTATTTTTCCTTTCTATACCAGCGCCTGTAATCTTTATATGCCACATTCGCGATAGAATCTAAGAAATTACCTCGAGTAATTTTTTCTAATTCAAAAATTAAAAACGTCTTTGGGCTTTCCCCTGGATTAAAGATTATCCTTTCTGCCTTTTCTATACAGCGCTTCGCGATAGAATCTGGGTGCCTTAAATATTTTGAAGGCAGATTACCTCCATCTCCTTTATAAGACATATCATTAAGGTCATCCATAATTTTAACGATTTCCTTATTAGTAGCATACCGCATATAGGATAGAAAAAAAGATCGTCTATATTCCTCTATAAATTCTTTTTTTGAAACCTTATCTTCTAAAAAGGTATTCCGTTTTATCCCACAAGAAGCAAAGAACAATAAACCTAAAACTATAACAAGGATACCTCTTTTCATATCAATTTTTACCTGTAACCGAATTATATCTAAATCATCTTTATTTCGGCTCTGGAGGTGTAAACATTGACTTTGGGGGTTTTATTTCCTTTTTGAGCTCCTTATACCATTTTTCATTTTCAAATTCAAAATTTTCTACCTTAACGCCACTAGAAGCACTTTGCTTCAAAACTACCCAAGCCTTACTTAAATATAAGTTCGGTTTCATAAAACAAATGTCCCCCATGTTCATAAATGCCTACTTTTATTGTGTCATTTATATATTCAAATTTAAAAAGACTTAGTCTTTCCCTACTATCGTAAGGAAAACCAGGGCCAAGATTAGTCATTCTGTTCCGTGAATTATCTTCTAAAGAAGATATTTTGAATTGACTTGTAGCCTTAAGGCCAACTCTCGTTAAAAAACTTGTTTTTCAAAAAAAACACTGTATCAAGATCAGGATTCTCTTTCAAAAATTCCTTGCCATTCAATATGCAGCTAATAATTTTTACAGTATCATCGGGTTTTAGTTTATTGTTTTTTCTATCTATCGATTGACAAGCGAAAAGCAGAATCGTATAACATATGAAAATTATTTTTCTCATAGATTCATCTTGAATTTGAGAACGTTACAATTGGTCCATTTACCATTTTCTTTAGTTTTTCTTTTGAAGATCATTGATGGTTGGCCGATTAGGCAACCGCTTATTGTTATAATAATCTTTATAAGTAGATTTTTGATAAACCCCATTTTTAAAATACATTGTACACACTGTTGAGTCAATATTTTCAACGTTGTTATAAACTTCCGTTACGATAATTCTATCTTTTAAAATTCTCTTTTTTGCGACCATCACCACCGAATCGTTTTTCAGCCCCTTAAGAGTTATACCAAATGTGTTTTTATTATTATAATAATATTGTTCTGAAACATACCAAACTCCATAATCTCCATAATCTTTATGAATTTTTGTTTTATAAGATATACCATATAACTTTACGTTTTTCTGGGAAAAACATGAACTACTTATTATTATAAGTAATAACATTGAAAATGTAAACTTCATCATTAATTCTCCTTTACCAAATTTCTATATAACTCAAACCGCCTTTGGGATCTATTTCATAACCATTAATTACCAAACCATTAACTATTAAGTCTACATGGCCAGAATAGCCTGCTGTACTTGCATTCTTATTTATGGCAATGTAGATACCACTTCTACCTCCATTTTCTTTTAACCAATCCATAATCTGTTGTTTTGTCGTTGTAGAGGAAACATTTAATCTTGCCTTTGGCCCCTCAAAGTGATTATTCACGTAATTTCTAAAATCGACAGCACGAAGTATAAAATTTTTATTGTTAGCTCCTTTTTCTGTACCTGATATTTGCGGTATTGGATAACCACTATTGTTTAGGCAAACAGAGCCCCTTATGGCACAAGCATTTCTGTAATCCGTTAATCCATATTTAGCTCCCAATTGCCCCCCTACCAAGTCATATACATATTTTGCCGTAGATATAGCAAATCCAGTCCCAGCTTCTTCAGTATAAGGCCAATTCACCTTAATTGTAGCAAATGTTGGCATAGGTTGCTTCTGTTGCGGCAGGGTATAACTATCCCAGTCCAAAGTAGGAGTACCAAGGTCGCTTCCTTCTTTAAAAGTAAGCAATTCAGCTTCCCTATTCACATCAAACCCCACTACATTTTTATTTACCGTCAAATAGGCTACTACCCATCTAATGAAATTGCCCGTGTCTATTGAATTCCCGTTCGCATTGAGATAATTGTTTAGTAATGTAACCAAGCTAGCATTACCATCTAGGAAAGTAATTTGCCTTATATCCGTAATATCTAACTGAGTTGCCAATTGCTGAGCTGGAGTTGACCCACCACCAGGTGCCGTACATTTGATCTCTCCACTGGCGCAAGGATCATAACCATCTGGTGGAGTGGGCGTAGTTCCGCCACCACCATTGGGTGGAGTACTTCCTGAACCATCTCCAGGATTACTGCTGCCTCCGCCAGTGGTGGTACAGTCGGTATTGTCGTGGAATCCTATCCTTAGGTATGCGGCATCATCACTTCCAGCATAAACACAACCAGGCTCACCGGGGGCATGTATATTGTCCACACACATCTGCTCATAGGTGTAATAATATCTTGTGGTAAGACATATGGTGCCTGACGACATCACGGCCCGGCTTCCTTCTACCCGACCTGCACTATATTTTTGGGCAAGGGTTTTCGGGTCTAGATACACGATTTCAATCTTCCCTTCAAATTCGGCATTTTTTCCCTTGATCCAGTTGTTCACCCACTTTTCGGTTGGGGTGTAGGTATTGATGAATACCAGCGTACGATCTGATCGGCGGTCGACGGTAAGGTTTTGGAAAGAAAGGGACGTTGGCGAAAGGGGTTTTAGGGGAAAGACATAGCTTACACCCTCGGGCGACCTGATCACCCGTACCTTTCCGGAAAACTCCAGATCAAGAGAACTCCCTTCGAGCTGGATGGCGGCATTGGCCTTGCCCGATTTGTTGGACAAGATGGCGTTTCTTAGTTGGGACAGGGAATCTATCTTAAACTCGCGGCCAAAGGTTTCTAGGGTAATGGTCTCTATTTCTACTTTGGTCTGTCCCGATTTTTCCTTTATGGCAATTTCCTGGGTAGCAATGGAATCTTTTTTACAGGAATTGAATAGGAAAATGAACAGCGTAGATAGTACGAGAAATTTTACGGCTGCAGATAGCCTTGCAGCTTTCATTGGTAGCATAGTTTTCATAGATCATTTGGTTAGTTGTAATGCAAGATAAATAACTTTATTAAATTGAAAACTATTAAAACAAAAAAACTTACAAACTTTGCGTAAACGCTCAATCTGTAAGTTTTAATGGTGCAAATTTCAGCACCAATAGTTATTTACTTAAATTCTACCCCTTTATGGCATTGATAATATCGTATTGGGTAATGATGTCGAACCTACCGTCTTCCAGTTCTACCAAAACGGCGCTATTATCCTTATTAATTAGTGACGATAGTCTATCGATAGAAGTATTTAGATCTACAAATGGAAAAGTTGGGCCCATGACGGTTTCTACCGTGGCCGATTTTACACTTGGATTTTCCAGCAGGGCACTTAGGATATCGCTTTCTTCCAATTTACCAACCAACATTCCTTTTTGGGTTACTGGTATTTGAGAAATGTTCATGGTGCTCATGGTATTAAATGCTTCCGAAACACTTTTCTCGCAATCGATGGTTACAATTTCTCCTGTTTGCTTTTTAGCCAAGATGGTTCTGGCCGTTAGTTTCTCATCTTTTAGGAAACCACGTTCGCGCAACCAATCTTCGTTGTACATTTTGCCCATGTAACGGCTGCCGTGATCATGGAAAATAACCACCACTACATCATCTGGTTTTAATTGGTCCTTTAACTGCAATAAACCTGCTACGGCTGCTCCGGCAGAGTTCCCTACAAAAATACCTTCCTGACGGCAAACTTCTCTGGTCATTAGGGCCGCTTCTTTATCGGTGACTTTTTCGAAAAGGTCAATTATTTCAAAGTTTACGTTGGCTGGCAAAAAGTCTTCGCCAATGCCTTCGGTGATATAGGGGTAGATTTCGTTCTTATCAAAAATTCCGGTTTCCTTATATTTTTTAAAAACGGAACCGTAGGTATCAATCCCCCAAACTTTAATGTTTGGATTTTTTTCTTTTAGGTATTTTCCCGTGCCGGAAATGGTACCGCCCGTACCTACGCCCACTACCAGATGCGTAATCCTGCCCTCGGTCTGTTCCCATATTTCGGGACCTGTTTGCTCATAGTGCGCTTGGCTATTACTTAAGTTATCGTACTGATTGGGCTTCCAAGAGTTGGGCACTTCGCGTTCTAAACGGGAAGATACCGAGTAGTAAGAACGTGGATCTTCTGGCTCAACGTTGGTAGGACAAACAATTACCTCAGCCCCGAAGGCACGCAGAGCGTCTACTTTTTCCTTAGACTGTTTATCGGTAGTGGTAAAAATACATTTATATCCTTTAATGATTGCCGCCATGGCCAAGCCCATCCCGGTATTGCCCGAGGTTCCTTCAATAATGGTTCCTCCCGGTTTTAGCTTACCGCTTTTTTCGGCATCTTCAATCATTTTTACAGCCATACGGTCTTTAATAGAGTTCCCCGGGTTGGTTGTTTCTATTTTAGCCAATACTGTGGCTGGAATATCTTTTACGATGTTGTTCAATTTTACCAATGGCGTATTACCAATGGTTTCTAATATATTGTTATACCACATGCTACAAAAATACAGAACAGCAACAAGTATTTTAGGCCATATCGCTTATTTAAAATTTAATTTTAAAAAGATGAGATAAACCAAATTTAGTTATTTAAACTACAAAAATGATATACTATATATACTATAAATTTGGCAAACCTCATTAGCTAGATTTTCTTTCAAGAGTAATTCCATGCCTCATAGCGACAAATGACATGAAATATTATGGAACCAATTTGAATAACTTTCCAGGTAAAGCAACAATAATTCCTTTCATTTCTAAAGTAAGCAG
The DNA here is from genome assembly GCF_039594775.1 of Pedobacter sp. GTDB lineage: Bacteria > Bacteroidota > Bacteroidia > Sphingobacteriales > Sphingobacteriaceae > Pedobacter. The sequence goes on from NZ_JBCNMT010000010.1 coordinate 72,108, forward strand.
TATAACCGCGAGCTTGCTTTGGGCAATATTTGTTTTTAAGGCCAGCTCATCAACTGGTAATGCGGTTGGTAATAATGCTTCGCAGACTATTCTTTCCTCTCGGTTTAAGTCTAACGGTAACTGTACCTGAACTGGAGGCTTGGCTTGAGTGGCTTGGCCATCCCATCCTAAATAATAAATTAGATCTTGTGGACTGTTAATGAGCCCTGCCCGATTTGTTTTGATCAGAAAGTTACAGCCTTCGGAAAATTCGTCGTTTACCCGACCTGGGAAAGCATAAACGTCTCTATTATAGGAATTAGCAATTTCGGCCGTAATTAAAGCACCTCCTTTGCTTGAAGCCTCCACTACTATGGTTACATCGGCCATGCCTGCAATAATACGGTTACGTTTGGGAAAATTTTCTCTATCGGGTTTAGTTCCTGGGAGGAACTCGGTGAGCAGTCCGCCACATTTTAGCATATTGGCGGCCAGTTCCCTATGTGTAGCGGGGTAGATCCGGTCAAGTCCATGTCCCAAAATGCCAATGGTTGGCACTGCCTGCAATACGCTTTCCTTATGCGCTGCAGCGTCTATGCCATAAGCCAAGCCGCTTACTATTAATACCTGATAGGGTTTCAATACTTCTATCAATTGTTTGCAGAGCATTTTACCATATGGGGTAGCGTTTCTGGTGCCTACAATACTTACTACTTTAGATGCATTAAGATTTGTCGTTCCCTTATAATACAATAACAATGGGGAATCATAACAGTTTTTCAGCCTTTTGGGATAATCCTCATCCTCATAAAAAAGCACCTTTATTTGATGTCTGTTGATGAACTCTAGTTCTTTCTCGGCCAATTCAAGAGCATTGGTCTGCAAAATGGTTTCAGCTGTTTTTTTACCAATTCCTTCTATTTCTTGCAATTGCTTCTGGTTAGCGGTAAATACATCCGCCGCACTCCCAAAATACTGGAGAAGTTTTTTGGCAATTAAAGGCCCCACCCCTTCTATAAGGGTAAGGGCAATTTGATGTTGTTTGCTCATAGGTAAATTTATATCGCTGTATCACAACAGCTTAGCAATAAAACTATAAAAATAGTTTGTAAACTATTTTTATAGTTTTAACTTTATATTATTAAGCAAGATAATTCATTATGAGAGAATTAACAAAAGCAGAAGAGCAAATTATGCTTATTCTTTGGGAACTTAAAGAGGCTATTGTAAAAGATGTTATTGACCGCATGGAAGCTCCAAAACCTGCCTACAACACGGTTTCTACCGTAATTAGGGTATTGGAGGGAAAAGGTTTTATTGACCATAAGGCCATTGGCAACACGCACATTTATTTTCCTATTATTACGGAAGAACAGTATAAACACTTTGCCTTTGACAAGGTATTGAACAACTATTTTGAGAATAGTTATGAAAGCTTGGTTTCTTTTCTGGTAAAGGAAAAGAATATGGATGTTTCACAACTGGATGAAATTATTGCACTTGCTGAACAACTTAAAAACAAGAAATCATGAACTGGCTGTATTATTTGTTAGAGGCTAACCTGTATTTGGCCGCCTTCTATTTTCTGTATAAGTTGTTATTGCAAAATACCACTTTCTATCATGCCAATAGATATTTTTTGGTATTGAGCATTATAGCGGCATTTACCATTCCTTTTATACAATTAGGTTTTTTAAAGCCAGTACTAGCGGCTACTACAGCAATACAAATTGATGAGAACCCGCAACAATTTATAAAAGTAACGATGGTAGACCAGCCTACGGGACGGTCCGTCAACGACTACCTTTTATATGGATACCTGGCCTTGGTTATTGGTTTGGCTGCCAAGTTTCTTTTTTCAATTGCAAAAATCATTCGCCTATACTTTAACCATCAGAAACGTGAACTGGGCAAATATACCTTGGTAGAGCTAACCGCCGAACATACTGCTTTTTCGTTCTTTAATGTGCTTTTTATTCACCCCAGTATGGCCAAGAACAATGCTGTGCTGACCCATGAAATGATACACATTAAACAAAGGCATAGTTTAGACATTATTCTACTGGAGCTTTTGAAAATCATCTGCTGGTTTAATCCGGTAGTATATTTCATGAAAAGGGACCTAACGCTTTTGCATGAATATATTGCCGACGAAAGTACTACGGCCAAGGGTATTTCCAAACATGAATATGCGATGTTTTTAATCGAAAATTCAATGGCTTCATTTTCCCCTTCTCTTGTCAATCAATTTTTCAATCAATCAATATTAAAAAGTAGAATCAACATGTTAAACAAAGAAAAAACAGCAAATTGGGCTAGGCTCAAGTATTTGCTGGCCGTACCGCTAGGCGTGGGCCTATTATGTGCATCGACACTTAGTTTTAGCAAAAGCTATGGGTATGTAGAGATTATCCCTAGGCAAGAGCAGCCCAAAGAACGAGCGGCAAAGCGTCAAAACGAAAAGAAGACCTATTATCCAGATTTTAAATATGATGAGCATAACAACTTTATATCTCTGGAAAAGAGAGTTATTGTTATCAATGGAAAAGTTGTTTCAGATAGAAACAAATATTATGGCTCTGCTAAAGCTGAAAAGATTATTTTTTTATCAAGTGAAGCAGCCGTTAACAAATATGGAAATGAAGGAAAATATGGTGCCGTTGAAATTATAGGCAAAGATGTTGCAATGACTCCCCCCCCACCAGTAATGCCACAAGAAAATAAAATTAAGAAAGACCAAGCTAAACTCCCTCCTCCTGCCATAGAAGCTCCTCCTAAGGGCAAAAAGCTCAAAAAATTCCCACCTCCAATTGTTAAAGCTGATGAGGTCAAAAAAACAACTGGCGTAAAGGAAGTTAGGGTAAAAGAAATAAAAGAGAAAAGAACGACATCTAACGATGGAGAGTTGGTTTCCTTACCGATGAGGTATGAGAAATACCCTCAAAAAAAGATAGAAGGAATCCTGCTACAGGAAATAAAAGCTGACCAACCTATAAAAAAAATAGAAGGAATCAAATTGGAGGAAGCAAAAGACAATAAACCCAAAGAAATTAAGTCTATTAAAATTGAAGCTACCGAAGCTCCAACCAAAAAAGTACAGGGCGTAAAAATTGGAAAAGCAAAATCGCCCACCACCACCACTACTAAAATAGCCCTTTCGCAGCAGCTAAAGACTGGCTATAATGGCAAGCCCTGGCTTTTATACAAACCTCAACCTGCAGAAGACAAAAATGACCGTTGCTAGTTGATCCGACTACTGCGGAATATAGACCACATATTTGGTATCGAAGAAATCTTCTTCAAAATAAGCTGAAAGCGGATATAGTTCTGCTTTCAGTTTTGATTCTTTAATCTCTTCGGTTAAATCGCCACCTTTTAGGTAAAGAATGCCGTTCCTTAGGGCATTGATATTTTCCTTAGAGAATTTCCCTCTAACCCAAGGATAAAAGTCGGCTAAACGCGTTACCGCCCGCGATACCACAAAGTTATATTTATCGGCAATCTGCTCGGCCCTACTGTGCGACCCTTTTACATTTTTCAGCCCCAAAGCGGTTGCTACTTCGTTAACCACTTTGATTTTTTTCCCAATAGAATCTACCAGATGGAACTGTGTTTCAGGAAATAAAATTGCCAAAGGAATACCTGGGAAACCACCACCCGTGCCTACATCCAATACTTTTTCGCCTGGTTTAAAGGCGCAAAACTTTGCAATGCCCAACGAATGTAAAATGTGGCGCTCGTATAGTTCGTCAATATCTTTTCGGGAAATTACATTGATTTGGCTATTCCAAAAACTGTAAAGCTCATACAGTTTTCCAAATTGCTCAATTTGCTGCTGAGTTAGCTCAGGAAAGTATTTGAAAATGATATCGGGTTTTACCATTGGGCAAAGTTATAAGTTAAAGTGGAAAGTTAAAAAAGTGGTTGGGGATTAGGGACTAGTAATTAGTGGCTAGGAATTAGAGATTAGTGGCAAGTGGTTAGTAAATTGTTGAGCAGATTTAAGTATAGATGGCAGCCCATCCTTAGTCTTTGTTTTTTGCTCTTTATTCCTTGATCTTCTCTCTTTGTTCTTTTATCTTTACGCTCTTCTCTACTTCCACTGTACTTTTTTCACAAATACAGATAAGATGGCATTAAATACCAAGAAGGCCATTAGTACAACGTCCAAAATTGGGAACCACCATCTTAACTCACCATAATTTAACCTTTTTAGTAGTTTAGGGTAAACAAAGCATCTAATGATCAAACTCAACAGGAAAATTCCTGCGGCTACAAAGCGTGTAGCAGGGATAATAGCCAAGGCAATTACCAGTGCATAAAAGCAAAACTGTATGGCAATTTGCGCTGAAAGAATAAATTTATGTTTGGGTTTATAGAACTTTCCGGCACCAATGTGTCTTTTCTTTTGGCGTAGATAGGCAAAAAATGAAGTTTTAGGTTCACTCCATACGTGCGCTTCTCTATGAATCTGGATGATGGTGTTTTCAGGTCGTGCGTTGGCATTCACAAATAGGTCATCATCACCGGAAGGAATGTGCATGTGCGCAGCAAAACCTTTGTTTTTAAAGAAAAGTGATTTTTTGTAGGCCATGTTTCTGCCCACTCCCATGTAGGGCATGCCTTTTAGTGCGAACGACAGGTAGTTAACGGCAGTAAAAAACGTTTCGAAACGGATCAATACGTTCAATAAAGATTTTCTTTTAAAATAGGGAGAATAACCTAACACAATCTCTATTTTGTCGTCTTCGGGTTGTTGCATTCCCTTTAGCCAGTTATTGGTTGCAGGTTCGCAATCTGCATCCGTAAACACCAACCACTCGTGGCTAGCGGCTTTTATGCCCATGGTTACGGCAAATTTCTTACCGGCAATGAACTTATTCCCTTCGGCTACGTGCACGACTTTTAAATTGCTGTATTTTTTCTCGAGTTCTTCTAAAAAATCGACTGTACCATCCCAGGACCTATCGTTAACCACTACTACTTCAAACTGGGGGTAATCTTGTTCAAATAGGCTGGGCAGATACTTTTCAAGGTTTTGGATTTCATTGCGTGCGCAAACAATTATACTAATAGGTTTACGATTTGCAGTAGGCAAGTCGCCAATACGATATTGCGCTAGTTTTAAATGTACGCCCAAAACATAGTAAAGATGTATGAGGAAACAGATGATCAGAGCGCTTAGCAAGCAGATTTCGAGTATGTTAAATTCCACGATGGTATTCTAAAGCTAGCAAAGGTCTGTTTTTTAATTCAATTTGTGGGTATTGTTGAAAAAATTGGGATTAGTAGTTAGGAACTAGTGACTAGGGATTACGGTCTTTTCTTTCATATATCGCAGATTTACCACAGATTTTTTGTTATTCCAAACCTCATAGGTTTTTGAAACCTATGAGGTCTATTTGGCTACTGCTACAAAAAGTATTCCCTGCCTACCGCAGGCAGGCGCTGCAATTAGGTTTAACACACCTTGATCTGTGCACAGAAATTGCAAAATAAACCCGATTGTAGCGGGCACGATCCCGATTTAACATGGGGAGAGTAAAGCGAAAAGCGGGACTAACGTAGATAGTAGCAGAAATTTTGCTTTTCAAATTAATGAGCTAATGAAACTATAAAAACAACATTGCATAAGTAATCTAATTCGATTTAGGGCACAATTTGACAATTAATCTTTACTTTTGTCGGATTTTTGAAGAGGAAAGCAAAGCATGAAATTTAACTTACAGGCAAAGGACCCAAATTCTAAGGCAAGAGCAGGTGTAATTACCACTGCTCATGGCGATATACAAACCCCTATTTTTATGCCTGTAGGCACCGCGGGAACTGTAAAAGCGGTACACCAAAAAGAATTAAAGGAAGATGTTAAGGCCCAGATCATATTGGGCAATACCTACCATTTGTACTTACGTCCGGGATTGGATGTTTTGGAGCCTGCTGGTGGTCTACATAAATTTATTGGATGGGACAAACCTATTTTAACGGATAGTGGCGGCTATCAGGTTTATTCGCTAAGTCAAGTGCGAAAAATAAAGGAAGAAGGGGTTACTTTCCGCTCGCATATTGATGGTTCTAAACATTTATTTACTCCCGAATATGCCATGGACATTCAGCGCACTATTGGTGCGGATATCATTATGGCCTTTGACGAGTGCACGCCTTATCCCTGCGACTATAAATATGCCGCAAACTCTATTAACATGACCCATCGCTGGTTGAAGAGATGCTGTGAGCGTTTTGATACTACGGAACCTAAATATGGTTACGACCAAACCCTGTTCCCTATTGTACAGGGCTCTGTTTATAAAGACCTAAGGGTAAAATCGGCAGAGTTCATTGCTTCCATGGGTCGTGAGGGCAATGCCATTGGCGGCCTTTCCGTGGGCGAACCTGCCGAAGAAATGTATGCCATGACCGAAGTGGTTTGTGATATTTTACCTTATGAAAAACCTCGCTACTTAATGGGTGTGGGCACTCCAATCAATATTTTAGAGAATATTGCGTTAGGAGTAGATATGTTTGATTGTGTAATGCCTACCAGAAATGCCAGAAACGGCATGTTGTTTACCAGAAACGGTATCATTAACATTGGTAATAAGAAATGGGCCAGCGATTTTTCGCCAATTGATGCGGAAAGCGATTTATTGGCAGACCAAGTATATTCCAAAGCTTATTTAAGACACTTAATGCACAGCAAAGAGATATTAGGATCACAAATTGCTACGCTACATAACTTACATTTTTATTTATGGCTAGTAAATGAAGCCCGAGAAAAAATTATTAGTGGCGAGTTTTATGAGTGGAAAAACAAAATGGTTACTATCTTAGGAACAAAACTCTAAATGAAATTTCTTTTCCGACGTTCAAAGCTCATAGACGCCTATATTATTGGCAAATACCTAGGTACTTTTGTGTACACCTTAGCGGTATTTGTGGTGGTTATCGTGATTTTTGACCTTTCGGAGAAGCTAGATGACTTTTTGGAAAACGACATGACGATATGGGAGATCTTCTCTCAATATTATGCGGGCTCTATCCCGTTTTATGTCAACATGCTCTCGCCTTTGATGAACTTTATTGCGGTAATTTTCTTTACTGCAAAAATGGCCGACCAGACCGAAATTGTACCTATTTTAAGCGGTGGCGTAAGTTTTAACCGCTTTTTAAGACCTTACTTCATTTCGGCGTTTATCATTTTTGCCCTAAACTTAGGAGCCAACCTTTTCATGCTGCCCTACACCAACAAAATCAAGAACAGCTTTGAAAATCAAGTAATCAAGAAAAACGACCCCTATACGAAGTCGAACATCCACATGAGAATAGATGAACATACGTACATCTTTATCGACAATTTCGACAACCGAAGTAATATTGGCTACAGGTTTACGCTAGACCGTTTTAAAGGCGATGTGCTGGAAAAAAAGCTGATGGCGGAACAAATCAGTTACGACTCGGTTAAAAGGGTTTGGAAACTGAGCAATTACACCATACGTAATATTGATGGCCTAAAAGAAAGCATGGTATATGCCAATAACAAGACCAAGGATACCGTTTTGGACATGAAGCCAGACGATTTCTCGGTGTACGACAACGTGGTGGAAAGTATGACCAGTAGAGAGCTATCCGACAAGATCAAAAAGGAAAAAATCAGGGGCTCCGGAGTGATGAACGATTTACTTTTTGAACAATACAAGCGTTTTATACAGCCTTTATCGGCTTTTGTTTTAACCCTTATTGGTGTAGCACTATCTTCCAGAAAAGTACGCGGGGGCGTGGGCCTTCCTTTAGGAATTGGCATTGTTTTAAGTTTCTTGTTTATTGTACTTAACCAGTTTGCCAAAATGTTCTCTACCAAGGGCGGTTTACCTCCACTGGTTGCCAATTTATTGCCCGTCATGATATTTGCCGTCCTTGGCTTATATTTGTTGCGAAGAGCGCCGAAATAACTATTCAAAAGGAGATAAGATATTAATTTCCTTGCGAGCCACATCACATTAATGCCATTAACTTTTCTATGTGCCTATATGGTTCATTTCAGCTATCTTCCTGCTTTAGATATGCCAAATCTGAAAAGGGCTATTAAAGAGAACATTAAACACATAGGGCATTATTTCACCTAGGTTAAGGTATAATTTTTTAAAGGCCAAACAGTGTCGATTTTCCGTAAAACGAAAAGGAATTACTTAGATTTGAGACATGTTCAAAGGCTGTAAAATGCCTACCTAAACCTATATACCTAATAACTATGCCAGTAATTGAACTCATCACTAAAATAAACGCCCCTATAGAGATTTGTTTTGATTTGGCGAGAAGTATCGATTTACATCGGATTTCTACTTCCCACACCTCAGAAGAAGCCATTTCAGGCGTTACCAGTGGACTTATTGGACCAAATGAATATGTGACCTGGAGAGCCACCCATTTCGGCATTAAACAAACACTTACTTCAAAGATTACCAGCTTTGAACGGCCTTATTATTTCGTAGATGAGCAAGTGCAAGGTGCCTTCAAGTCTATTTACCATGTACACAAATTTGAAGCGGAAAATGGGCAAGTGACCATGATAGACCACTTCGAATACACCTCTCCCTTTGGGATATTTGGGGAGCTTTTCAACCAGCTTATCCTTACTTCATACCTACGAAAACTGCTGCTTAAAAGAAACGAAATCATTAAGTTTTATGCCGAAACAGACCAATGGAAATTGGTATTGGACGAGCACAACTACCTATAAAAAACAAACTAAACCGGGCTCGCTTTCAAGCTTTACGCACCTCCTTTTTTTAGCCCAAAAAGCCCTAAAAAAGCAGGGGTAAATTATCCTAGAAAAAGCCTCTGTCTCTCCATCAATTTCACCTCAGAATTTGACCTCAAAAGCCGGGCAAAACAAAAGGATTTTCCAGACAAAATACACTCGTAAAAAAGGTCCTCAAAACAAGATTTTTGAGTTGTTAAAACAAGCTAAAAAACATCCCTAAACCGACTAAAAAAATCTAGAAAAAGAACCACCATCCTCCCCTCAAAAGTTCACAAAACAAGACTATATTTTCAAGCAAACAGAAGTATTAGAATCACTATATCACTTTCAAAAAAAAGAAGAAAAGCTGCTTCACCTAACCGACATCCCCCTTAAAAATCGTTGACAAACCACACTTCCAAAACCCTACATCTAAACTAATTTTCACCTGAAAAATGAAACCAGTTAAATATCAAACTTAGCTCAACGCCAACAAAAAATCATAAAATATAAAAATTAAAAAAATACACTATCTAGCTTAATAAAGCAGACAATAGAATAGTAACAAAACCATCAACCCTCCGAAAGAGACAGCCCTAAAACGACGCTCAAATTTCGGCAACCCACAATAAATCCTCCAGTTTTTACGCTTAATTTTTAAGTAGCAACAGGATCTAGCGTCGCAAATTTTCTATACATTTTAAAAAATCAACCGAATTTAATTTCAAAAAAACAAGCACTAATAGTGTACAAGTTATATCAATAAAATAGCTTATCTTAGAAATCGGAAAAGAGGGCAAAAACCTCAAAAAACACTAACACAAAAGACAAAAACAACATTAAAAACACAGTTAATTAAAAAAATTTAATTAACTAACAATCAATAAAATTAATTCATTTATATCAACAATAAATAAAGCAAAAGCAAACCTAAAAAAGAAAATAAAAACTAATATTTTTAGCAAACATTTTATACCGCTCATATTTAAAATAAAAATCAATTGAAATTCAGAATATTACTCATATTATTATTAAGTTTTTGTTCACTAAAGGTTTTTTCGCAGTTTTTTGATGAAAGTCAAACGCCGCTTAGTGTAAAATGGAGGCAAATTGAGCATAGGGGCTTTAAAATCATCTATCCCCACACACTAGAAAAAGAAGCACAAAGAATGGCCAATACGCTAGCCTACATCTACCCTACCGTGGGCAAGAGCTTGGGAGAAAACAGAACCGTTATTCCAGTCATCCTGCAAAACCAAGGAACTACCTCAAATGGCTTTGTTCAACTAGCCCCAAAAAAATCACAATTCTACACTATGCCATCTCAGCAGTTCGACAGTCAGGACTGGCTAAACAACCTTGCCGTTCACGAACTGAGGCACGTGGCACAGTTCAATAAAATCACTGGAAAGCGCGGCTTCCCCTTTCCCGAAGAGCTGTACTTTGGCTACATTGGCGTGAGCACTCCGCTCTGGTTTTTGGAGGGTGATGCGGTGAGCACCGAGACCTCGCTCACCTACTCAGGAAGAGGTCGCCAACCCAACTGGATCATGCCATTTAGAACCTCCATTTTAGAGGGCAAAAACTTCAGTTATTCCAAGGCCTATTTTGGCTCCGAAAAAGATGTTACACCAGGCTATTATCAGCTCGGTTATTTAATCAATTCCAACCTCCAAAAAAACTACGGAAACAACATCGGAAACGAGCTACTTTCCGACCTCAATAAACGACCTTTAAGACCCTACCCTTTTTCGCAAAGCCTTAAAAAATTTACGGGTAAAAACACCAAGCAGTATTACCTCAAAACACTCGAAGATTTAAGGTTGGCTTGGACCAAACAAAATGACCAAAATCAATCCATCAACTATAAGAGCTTAAATCCAAAAAGCACCTATGCCACCAACTATCATTTACCCACTCAACTGCCCAATCAAAATCTTTTAGCCATTAAACAAAGCAAGCGCGAAACTCCAGGTTTTGTTAGCCTCTCTCCAGACGGAAAAGAAAAGACTTTATTGAGGATTGGTTACCAAGAGCAGCCTTGGTACAGTTATGGAAATGGCAAAATAGCTTGGGACGAACGCAGGGAAGACCCGAGGTACAAGCAACGAAGCTATAATGTGGTTTGTATTTACGATTTGCAAAGCGGGAAAAAACAACAACTCACCCATCAAACTCGTTTATTTGCGCCAAGCATTTCTGGAGACGGTCAAAAACTCATTGCCGTAAAAGTAGATCTCGGTAACCAAAACACTTTAGTGACTTTGGATATGGTCACCGGAAAAATCATCGACAGCCTACCCAATCCAGAAAATTACCAAATACAAACTCCTACCCTTAACCATGACGGGAGCAAAATGGCTTGGATTACCGTTACCGAAAAAGGAAAATCACTTTGGTTAAAGGAAGGCCAAAATTTAAGCCAATTAATCAGTGACAGCAGACAGCAACTGAGCAGACCTGTATTTTTTGGCGATAAAATCGCATTTAATGCTCATTTTAGCGGCGTAGACAATATTTATGAAATAGACCCCGCATCAAAAAAGATAAGCGCGCTCACGGCTTCTAAATACGGCGCCTTTAATGCGAGTTTTTCTACCGATAGCAAAACCCTTTTGTTTAACAACTACCAGTTGATGGGTTACGAAATTGCCAAAACTGAAATTAATCCTACCCCTATACCAGAAGACCACTTTGTATACTTTGGCCAGCCAATCAAAGCTGAGGATTACGTATTTGCCCATGTTCCCGATAGCACTTTTAGCTCCAAAAGCTATAGTCCGTTGAAACACATGTTCAATTTTCATAGCATTAGCCCTACTTCCGACGATAATGTGGAGCGTGTGGGTTTACAGCTCAAATCCGACGACCTGTTGAATACCACCAGTGTTTACGCGGGCGTTATCTACGAAAGTTCGCTACGCCGTTTTGAGTACAATGCGGGGTTTAAGTACAAGGCACTTTATCCTGTCATTAACATCAACTATCGCAACAGGCCGCGATTGGCCAATTACCGCTTCCAAAATACCATCCATCAGGCCAAATGGCGTGAAGATTATATCGGGCTTACCGCTTCCCTACCTTTAAGCTTCAATTCCTTTAACCACTTGTTCAGCTTTATTGGTGAGGCTGGAACCTATTACGTAAACCGGCATTTTGATCCTGTTGACGACAAACGATTGGTAAACACCATCGAATTCCCCATGACTTACAGAATAGGCTTTAACCATCAGGTACGAAGTGCCGAGCGGGATATTGCACCCAAATGGGCACAGCTTATCGAGCTTAAATACCAAAACCTACCATTTGACCGCAGCCTAACTGGGCGCCTTTTCGCCTTCGAAAGTTTCTTCTATTTCCCTGGCTTAGCTAAAAACCACACCCTATTGGCCAGCTTTAGCTACCAACAAAACAGCGGCACTTTCAGAACGGTTAACGATATTCCTACTGTTTACGGCTATAACCAGATCAGGGCAAAAAGCCTCCTAAAAAACACTTTGCTGTTCAATTACCGCTTTCCTTTCCTGTTTCCCGATCTAGAAATTGGTCCTTTCGCCTACATCAGGAACGTGAGGGCAAACTTTTTCAGCCACTACGAAAACATTGGCAAAGAAACCAACCTAGCGCAACCCAAAACCTTTGGCATCGAATTGCGTAGCGACATGAACCTTTTACGCTATCAACCGGTAGCCGATGTGGGTGCGCGCTTAATTTTTGTTAACAACATCTACAATCAAAATCCTATATTCGAAGTGTTATTCAACTATTATTTCTGAAAACATGAAAGGCAAAACCATATCCATCATTGTCATTACCGCATTATTGACCTTGTTTTTAGTGGCCAACAACGATGCTGTTGAGTTCAATTTCCTACTTGGAAAACCTGTAGAAGTATCGAAATTGATTGTTATTGGCATTTGTATACTTATTGGCTTCATTTTGGGCTTTATTGCTGGACGTCCCCGCAAAACCTATAGCAGCTACAACGAGGAAGTAGAGAAAAACTATGCTAACGAGCAGAAAAATACTTTAAGCGACGAGGATAGAGACTACATTAGTTAGTTTTTTTTGAAAAAGAGCGCCGAGAAGCTTTTGGGAAAATATAGTCCTGCTTTTCGGCTTTAGTCCCTTGCTATGCTTCGGGCGCTGTCGCCTACAATCAGGTTTAATTGGCAAAGGCTATGGTTAATGTCTAATTGTGAATGGTTAATGAACATCAAATAAATTAGCGGGTATCGTATTTAGAGATTCCTCGCTACGCTCTGAATGACAGCCAAACCAAAAGGGAGAGTGGGGCCCTATTAACCACATTAACTATAAAATGCCTTAGGATTCTTCACTATGTTCTGAATGACAAATAGCATATTATCCAGCGCTATTATTCTCTAGAAAACAAAAAAAGGCCAGCATTGCTGCCGACCTTTTCACTATATAACTAACTCTAAAAATTATTCGTATCTGTAAACTACTGTTTTGCTTGAAGTAGCTAAACTTGCTACCACATAAAGCAAGCCATTTGGAGCAGCCTGTATGTCGAATGCATTGATCTTTTCATTAATAATCTTACGTTCGGTATTCCAGTTATTGGTGATTTTGTTTAAAGTTTTCACCACTAACGATGTTGCATTAGCATAAGCAAAATACAGATTGTCTTCCTTGTCAACCACTAGCGCAAAAGTATCTGAAACCGCACCGCTCAACACGCCATTGCCTATTTCCTGCCATGTATTGGTACCAGCATTGTATTTCATTACATGGTTCATTCTATTAGCTCCAGAGCCTACCTGGAAGGCCAAATAAGCCTGTCCCGTTTTATCGACTGCTGCTGCTACCGATTGGAAACCCACTAAACCGTCAGGTGCAGAAAAAGAGGTTGGCCCTACAGCAGTCCACACATTATTGGCAAATTTGTAAAGTGATGGTCTATTAGCGCCCGTGGTTCTTTCCATAAGCCCTAGGTAAATGTTGCCATCCAATCCTCTAATTAAATTGTTCTGGAACATTGTTTTTCCGGTCAAGGCACCTGTTGCATCGCCCCAAGCGCTGTTTTTGTAACTGGTTACATAAACTCCCCTTTGCGGAATACTAGGATATTCTGTGGCATTGCTTTGTTTAGTCATGGAAATCATCGGCACATCGCTTGCATCCATTGCCATTGTCAGGTAATCTACCTTCATTGGGGTAAACCTGCTATTCCCAATAGCCGACCAAACTCCACCTGTATATTTTTTAACGGTACCTCTTTGTTCCGCACCAAAATAATCCTTATAAGCAACATACAGCTCCCCAGTGCTATTAAAAGCAATCGTCTGTGCATCGGCTCTAAAATCAGAAATGCCCAATTTATCGCCAAGGTTTTGCCATTGACCACCTACATATCCCATTACTGCTACTTTTCTGTTATCTGTGGCAATGGTTAAACCATCTTCTCCTTTGCCTGTACGTTGGTAAATGAAATAAGGCATACTGTTGATCGGGTTGATTGCCATTTTTGGAGATGCCGCCGTTGGCACCGTTAAATTATCTCCAAACAGCTCCCACTGTTTGCCCAAAAACACCACATTTACCTTGTACTCAAACGGCGTAGTTAATGACGGCTCGTTAAAGGTATAGGTAACTTGACTATCGAAATTATTTGCAGTTACTTTACTTTGTTGATCAACGGCTCCCACCTTTAAACTGGCACCAGTTGTTGTTGTAAATCTTGCTTTAAGCCCTAAAAAAGAAACTGTTTCAGGAATTGCAACTTCTACCTCAAACCCTCTAATTATCCCCACATAATCAGCAGGCAAGCTTGGATTATCTTCCTTATAGAAGCCATAGCTGGTCAAGGCAATTTTCTTGTTTACGGTTACCGTATAACTTCTGGTACTTTTGTCTTCTGCTTTTACCCTATAGCTTTTTGCAGTAGTAAAATCTTGTATGGTAATGCCCGATTCCTGCACTTCGTTACCCACTTGTACAATCGTCCTCGGGTTATCTGTTTTAAAAATGGCCTTTAACTCGGTGACATCCACCTCTGTTGGCAAAACAATTTCGATATTGCCATCAGTAATTACCCCTTGGTATTCCTTTTCTACATTCTGGGCATCTTTTATCTTAAAAGAAAATGATTCGATACCCTTGGCGTACATTACTGGATCTTTTTTACAACCAGCCATTACCGCTATTAAAAGCAGCAACGAAACACCCAGTTTGTTAAAAATAGTCTTCATGTTATTTGTTTAAAGTCTTAAAGTTTTCTGGCATTAGTATGGCTTTAATACCAGGTTGGTTGATGATATATTTTTTTGCGTACTCGGCAATTTGTGCAGGAGTAATACTGTTTACCATTTCTTCATATTTGGTGAAATAGCTAAAATCTTTGAAACCAAAATAAAACTGATTTCTCAATGCCGTACTCCAAAACAAGTTCTTATTCGATTGTTTTTTGTAGCCGTCAATCTGCTGTATTTTGATATTTTTCAGGTCTTCCGCAAAATAATCCGGCTGGCTGGCTACTTTTTCCAATTCCAGCTGCGCCTGTTTTACCAAAAAGTTTGCTGCTTCCGGCGCACAGCTAAACGATACACGTGAGCGAATTAATGGATTAGGAATACTGGTAGAGGAAACCGATACACCTACCCCATAAACCCCCGAATTTTCTTCGCGAAGGTTCAAACGCATTTTCACTTTCAGCACTTCCTGTAATAGTGTTTGCACCAAAATATCTGGATAGTCATATTTTACGTCATTACTTTGGTAAAAAAGGTTCACCGTACTTTTAGGTGCTTTTCCGGCATACATTAAAATATTTTTTGCCTTGCTACCTCCCGTTGGGCCTTTGTACTTGGAATCTTTGGTATAATTGCCCGATGGCAGACCTCCAATGTACTGTTCTACCATTGGCTTAATACTGTCGAGGTTAAAATCGCCGACAATTACAAACTGGAAATCTTTGGCCGAACCAAACCTGCTTTTAAATACAGGAATGATGTTTTCGAACTTCACTTCTTTGTTGATACGCTCCACAGTAATGTCCGAAGCAAAATCTTCATCACCTTTAAGCAATTCAGAAATGGCTTGGTTGTACTCATAATTTGGAGATAATTTGGCATTTTCCAATCCTTCCAGTGCTTTACGCTTCGCTTGGTCAAAAGTTACCTGATCTGCATTTGGATACATCCATTTCAGGTACATCAATTGGAACATGGTTTTGGCATCTTTCCAATCGGCATTGGTGACCACACCTTCTCTATTTCCAGATAGAATAAGCACCGCTGAGGCTGAATTTCCGGTTAGAAATTGGGTCAATGCCTTTCTTCCAAACTTGCCTGCGCCACTTAATCCAGTAACCGATTTTACAAATTGTGCCGTAACATACTGACTGGAATCAAGCGCATACATTCCGCCTTCTCTAAAGCCTGAAATGGTTAAATAATCTTTCTTTTCCTTAGTTTGCTTAATGTAAACCGTTGTTCCGTTAGATAATGACCACTTGGTTACGCCAATTTCAGACAACTGTTCTTCTTTGGTTACCTTGCCTGCTATTGGCTGTTTCTCCAATAATTGTTTAGGTATCTCCACTTCATCTTTCCAAGGAGACACTTTTTGCTTAAGTGCGTTAGCCATTAAAGTTTTTAATTGTGCTTGACTTGGCAATAGGCCTTTATCTTTTTCAGGTGCCGTAAGCAATACCACCATATTATTCGGGGTAAGCTTGGTTTTTAAAAAGTTAAGTAAGCTTAATGAGTCTATTTTTTGGGCATATTTAAGCGCAAGCGCAGTACGTTGAGGCTTATCCATCATTACACTACCTACATAAAAATCCTCATGCATCTCGTTCAAATAGGTTTCGGCCTGGCTTTTTTCTTCTTTTGCTCCCCTCCTAATAGCAGCCATATACTCTTCGCAATATTTTTCGATTTCTTCCGACGTGAAACCGTATCTCAGGATGCGCTGTAGTTCTAACAGATAGTTTTCAATACCACTTTTCACTTGATCGCGATATAGCGAAACACCACCAGCAACCACGCCATTCTTTAACACTATATTGCTAATGGAAAAGCTGCCATCCTTAAAATTGTCGCTCAGCTGCGAAACTCTGCTAAACCTGTTTTTTGCCAAAGCATTAAAAAAGCTTCGAGTTTGCTGTTGCTGATAATCTTGTTCGGTTTTGATAGCGCCCGATGATTTAATTTTATGGAAAAAGCTTAAATCAATAGCTCTGGCTTCCTTATCAGTAACGATAGAGAACAGGGTGTCTTTATGGCTCGGTAGCTCATAATATACCCGTGGATCCTTGCTTATGGCTTTATACTGCGTAAACTCGGCTTTAATATATTGTTCTACCTTTTTAGGGTCAATATCCGTTACAATAGCGATAGCCATTAAATCTGGACGGTACCATTTCTGATAAAAATCGACAATGGTTTGGCGTTTAAAGTTCTTCAGGATATCAACCTTACCAATTGGCAATCTTTCGGCATACCTTGATTTATTGAATAGAACTGGTAGATATTGATCTCTCAGTCTGTTTTCAGCACCTTGCTTGCTTCGCCATTCTTCAATCACCACCCCTCTTTCCTTATCAATTTCTCCGGCATCGAAAGTTACGCCAAAGGCCCAGTCGGCCATAATGTCGATAGATTTCTCCAGATTTTTCTCTTCTTCTGTGTTGATGCTGATTTTGTATACGGTTTCATCGAAACTGGTATGCGCATTTAAATCGGCTCCGAATTTCACCCCTTTCGATTCTAAGAAGGTAATTACATCATTCTTAGAGTAGTGCTTAGTTCCGTTAAAAGCCATATGTTCCACAAAATGGGCTAAACCAAGTTGTTTTTCGTTTTCCTGCAGGGAACCAGCATTTACAAATAAGCGCAGCGTTGAAGTTCCAGGTTCTTTATCACTTTTGTAGATGTAATAGGTAAAGCCATTAGCTAGTTTCCCTTTTACCAGATTTGGATCTTGCTTAAGGTTTTGGGCAAAGCCTACTGCAACAAGTGCTATTAAAGTAAGGAGCGCTGTTATTTTCTTTAAATTCATTGCGCTGCCTATTTTTTAGTGATGATTAATTCTTTCTGCAATTGATCAGGTCCTGGCAATCCAATCGTATAGTTTTTGCTATTGCTCAATAAACGAATGGTAATAGTATTGTTTTTTGCAGGATCTACTGGCCCGGCAATCCATTTAATGGTTACAGGACGCTCAAAAATACCATTGGGGAAGTTTAAGGTATTGCCTTGGGTAATCAGTTCAAAATCGCGACCAGCCAATAAGCCATCCCCTACAATCACTTCATATTTAAGGTCAACAGGTTCAAATTGGAGTTTGGTACTGAAGTAAACTTTATAATCTATTTGGTCATTTCTATCTATAGCCACTTCAACCGTTGATCGATTCGCTACATGAATATGAAAAAATGGATGATCATAAGGCTCAAATTCATCTTTACATGATGAAAGTATCGTTATGCTTAGCAATAACGACAATATATATATGTATTTAATCTTTTTCATCTAACTTCTAGTTATATCCAGGATTTTGTTTCATCCCTTTATTGGCATCTAATTCTTTGGTGGTGATAGGCAATACGAATTTGTCGTTAGGATAGGTTAATGTACAAACGGTAGAATTACAATCTACTCCACGTACTAAATTTTCCTTTCTTCTCACAATATCATATAAACGATGTCCTTCAAAGCATAATTCTCGATTCCTTTCATCTGCAATTAGTTTATACAAATCATCGGCAGATGGATTACCGATATTAATAATTCGATTAGGGTGGGCTCTTTGAGAGATTATACGTAAATCTTCTTTGGCTTCATCATAGTTTTTTAAATTCCAATTAGCCTCGGCCCTATTCAGGTATAACTCCGACAGTCTTATCACTTTTATGGTATATCCTCCTGGAGTATATTTAGAGGTATATGCGTTCTTACCGCCAGTATAGAAATTTAATTTTCTGACATCATCAGCGTCAAACGTATTTAATAATTTTAAAGATGCACCGTATTGAGTTAAAAACATACTGATTAGCTCTGTATTGCTAACTTTTTCAAGGCTAATGCCAGATAATTGAAATAATATCTCTGATTTTATTGAAGATGTATTTGCATTAGGCGTATAAACAGAAAACAGCGAATTATATTCAGTGGCTGTAGCTAGCTTATACCTAGTGTCTGCAATCACTGAGTTTGAAGTGTTCAAACAATTTTGCCAGTCACCCTTGTATAGATATACCCTGGACAGTAATCCAAGTGCGGCCTGATAATTTACCAATGCCTGATTGGTGAAATTATTATATTTATTTAACAGAGGCAAAGCATTTGACAGGTCCAGTATGATCTGATCATAAGTTTGCTTCATTGTCCTTCTAACTATACTTTCTCCAGGGGATGGCGTTTTGGTCAGCACGGGTACACCAAGATGAGAAGCATCTGCCGTAAAATTATAAGGCTGAGCGTAAACTTTGCTCAAATCAAGATGACATAATGCCCTTAATACCAACGCCTGTCCTTCTATGGTTTCAATTTGGCTTAATTGATTTGGGAATTTTTCCTTTAATGCGGGCAAAGCGTTAAGCACATTATTGATATTGTTCAGTGCTTCAAAAATACTAAGCCAAATATGACCAGTCACCAAGGCATCATCTTCCGGCGTACTACTGAAATTAAACGACTGTGTCATAAATTGGGGCAGAGAAGTTGGAGTGTAAACCATGTTATCCGAAGCTACATCTCCGTGCATTCCAAATTCATTTCTATGATAATCTAAAACCAATCTGTATGCTCCCACCAAGCCCAATTGGGCACCATTAACATCCTCGAACAGTACTTGTTTACCAATTCTGCCAATCGGTTCCTTTTCTAGAAATTTCTTACATGAGGCTAAACTGAATATCAGCGTTGCCAATAAGATTATTTTATATATTAACTTATTCATATTAATCAATTTTAAAAACCTACGTTCAAACCAAAAGACAATATCAGTGGTTGTGGATACGGGTTAAATGAATTCCTATATCCGTTGTAATTCTTTTTAACCTTATACGGTGTCCAAAAAGCTACATTGTCTGCCTGAACATAAACATTAGCTCGTCTTAAGCTTATCTTACTTACCAGTTTAACAGGGAAATTATAATTCAGGCTTACATTGGTAAGTCTAAAAGCGGTACGATTATGTAAAAAACGAGTAGAGTTTCTGGCATTATCTGCATTTTCTGTTAAAACCGTCTTAGGCACCAAGGTCAAGTCTCCTGGTTCTCTCCAGCGATCTAATTGGTTTCTTGATTGATTATCATCAGCCAAGTTTCTACCATCTGATTCTGCTTCTCGTTGTAAATTACTGAACAGGTAGCCTCCTACCGTGTATTGCAATAATGCTTTTAAAGAGAAGGATTTATAATCGAAAGTATTGGTCATCCCACCAAAAAATGTAGGATCTTGTGTTCCTGCCAATACGCGGTTGTTCAGATCAAAAACTTTGGTAATATTACCGTTTGCATCATACCATAGCGGCCCGCCATCTCTAGGATCAACACCTGCCCAACGAATCAGATAATTTGTTTTGATGGGTTCTCCAACTTTTCTGATCGTACTACCAAATATCTTCTCATTATCATTATAAAGCTGGAGAATAGTATTTTTATTTAATGAGAAATTAAGACTGGTTTTCCATTCAAAATCCTTACGCATAATGTTTTGGGTGTTCAAGGTAATCTCCACACCTCTGTTTCTGATTTTGCCTACATTTTGAAGGATACCTGTAAAACCAGTAGTTCTGGTAACATCTACATCATCAAGTGCATTTTTGGTTGTATTTTGATAAATCTCAACATCAAGCGCTATTCTTTTAAACAAGCCCAAACTAATACCTCCATTTATAGCAGTTGTTGTTTCCCAAGACAAAACAGGGTTTTCGCCGCTAGTCATGGAAGCACCCAGCAATTCGTTATAAATATTATTGGTTACATCAAAGCTATATATGCCTTTAGATTTGTAGGCCCCTATCCTAGAGTTTCCGTTGGTACCATAGCTGAATTTAATTTTGGCAAAATCTATCTGCTTAACCTTCCAAAAATCTTCATTACTAATATTCCATGACGCACCGATAGACTGGAAAGTCGCCCATTTAACATCAGAGCCAAAATCAGAATTGGCATCTCTCCTAAAACTACCAACTACATTATATTTCTTATCAAATGAATAAGTGAATTGTCCATAATATGAAAGTTCGCTCTGTTCTGATGCCGAACTGTTTCCATATCTAGTTTTTGCGTAGGTTACTTCCCTAATTTTATCGTTTGCAAAGCCCCATCCATACGCTGTGGCCGATCTTCTGCCACTTTCCGCCGCTTCCGCACCAAGTAAACCACTAATGCTATGCTTATTAATTATCTTATCAAAATTTAACCTATGTTGCGAGTTCCATTTTAAATTAGTGCTTTGTCCCTTGCTAGCGTCGCCATTATCTAAACTACCAGCAAAGGTGTACATAGATGCATAACTACTTTCGCTAAGGGAGGTATAATCTATCCCGTTGATAGTTGTATACTTCAACCAATTGGTAATTCCGATCGAACCACCAACGTTAGCATACATGGCCATTGTTTTTTGGTCATTATCATTGAGTTTGGCTTCCGCTAACCTATTATAGAACTTCTTAACATAAGAGCCATCTGGATTAAAGGGTCCGTCTATAGGCTTGTTGGTGTAATAGGTATCTCCAGCATTAAACATATTGTTAATTACATAGGAAGCTCCCATCTTAAAGAACAAATCAATTGATTTACTGATATTTTGATCAATATTTATCCTGCTAGAAAAACGCTGGGTCTGATTATCAATCATGATCGGTTTTTCGTTGAAATAAGCACCAGAGATATAATATTTTGTTTTTTCTGTCCCTCCTCTAAAAGATATATCATGCTGCATGGTTATCCCATTCCTGAAATAAACATCATACCAGTCCGTATCATTTCCTAAATCAACTACCGGATTTGCTGCTAAGCTAGAATTCGCAAATGACTCCGCTAAAAGTTCACGATATTCACTTGCCGACAATACATGAAAACGATTATTATTTAAAAGGTTTACTCCCGTCCTAAAAGAGTAATTAACATTGTTCTGTCCAGCAATACCTTTCTTTGTGGTAATTAAAACTACTCCATTAGAGCCATTTGCTCCGTAAATAGAAGTAGCTGTCGCATCTTTAAGGATGGTAATTGTTTCGATATCATTTGGGTTAATGTAGGTCAATGGACTGATACTGGTATTTGCTCCGGGTATCATATTCGTTTCATCGCCCGTATACATTGGCACCCCGTCAATTACCCAAAGCGGGTCTCCAGATGCCTGAAATGAGCCTTCGCCTCGTATCCTTGTTTGAAACCTAGGACGTGCACTTGAGGTCGTTTGGTCCTGCATTTCTACCATTACTCCCGGCACCACACCATCCAACAATTGATCTATACGATTTAAAGGTCTCATCTCTAAATCTCTTCGAGTTAATTGAACGGCACTGCCTACTTGGCTTTCCTTGGTTTCTTTGGTACCGTAGGCTGTAACAATCACTTCTTGAAGGTTACTAGCGGTTTCCTTTAAAATTACATCAATACTAGTTTTACCCGATACGGGGATTTCCTCAGTACCATAGCCTATCACTGAAAAAACTAATGTTCCATTTGAAGGTACCTTAATGGTATAAACACCATTTGCATTCGTGTTAATAGCTCTTTCCGATCCTTTTACGCGTACTACTGCTCCTGGCAATGGCTGCGGTTCTTTACCCGCGCCTTCATATGATCTTACCAAACCCCTCACCGTAATTTCCTCTTGCAAAGCGTTTGTCTTTGATTCGGTTAGGATTACTGTTTTATCAATAATCTTGTAATTCACGTTGAGTTGTTTGCTGATTTGGGCTAAAACATCCTTAAGATCTTCATTTTTAACGTCAAGATTAATAGTTCCTTTTTGACCTGCCTGTTTAGCATCATATAAAAGGAAATAGCCAGTTTGTTTTTTAATACTTTCCCATACTTGCTCCAAGCGCTGGTTTTTGGCGTTGATGCTTACCTTCTGGGCATAGCCCGAAGCTTTTACACCAAATGAAGCAAGTACAATTAGGTATACGGTTAGTTTCATCATTAATAGTATTTTTCTATTAAATAGTTTGCTTGTTCCCGACCGCTTGCCGAGAAGAAATTGTTTCATATTTTTGTTATGTATTGGTTTTAAAATTTGATTGGATTCGAAACTCATCAATTTGATAATGACCATACTTTTTGTCCGGAAGCATTGGCGTGCTTTCGGATTTTTTTATGAAGGCCATTATGGAGGCTCTGTATTTTTATGTCATATTTAAGGGTTAAAGTTTACGGTTACTGTTCTATCTGTTAGGTTAAATTTTGCGTTGGTTAAGGCGCTAAGCATTTCCAGCACTTGATTGAGGGTGGCTTGTCGACGGATATTCCCTGTAATGGCCTGTTGGCTCGGCTTACCTTGATATATTACCTGCACGTCGTACCACCTTGAAATCTGGTCGAGAATTTCTTTGATATTGTCTTCCTTGAAATAGAAAACACCTTCTTTCCAAGCAATGGATTTATATACTTCTGTTTTCTGCACCGAGATTTCGCCCTGCTCAATCAAAGCTTCCTGCCCTGGCTTTAACAAGGTTTGATGTTCACCTTCACTAATGCTTACAGAACCTTCCAATAAGGTAGTTTTACTGGTATTGCCATAAGTACTGATGTTAAAATGTGTACCCAGTACTTTTACTTCCGTGTCGTTAAAACTTACTATAAAAGGTTTTGAGGGTTGATGGGCTACTTCAAAATAAGCTTCTCCTTTTAACTGAACCCTACGCTCGTTTCCATCAAAATTTTGAGGAAAACTTAAATAGGAAGAAGCATTTAACCAAACCTTTGTTCCATCTGGTAACACCACTTTATATTCTCCAGCTCTTGGTGTACGCAAAGCGTGGCGGTTGGTTTGACCGCTTTTGGTATGATTTGCCGTAAAATACAAGGTTCCTTCTTTTACATCGAAGCCCTGATCTTGGTCATGATCTGAATGTTTTTGATAGCGGCCCAAGTTTACCACTGCACCATCCGCAAGTTGTAAAATTGCTCTTTCGCTTCCCGGATTTACATCATAAGCTAAAGCTGTTTCTGGACTAACCGATTGATGTTGGGCATAGTAGAAATAAGCTGTGATTGACGAAGCAACTAGCAAAACCGCGGCTACACGTGGCCACCACTTGCCCAAACGTAATTTCTTAGATTGGCTATGGCCGATATTGGCATTAAACCTTTCCCATTGAGCGTTAACATCCACACTTCTTAGTTGATCTATATCTTGTTCTACTTTGGCAGTTTGCCGAAATGATTCTAAGAGCGCTTTATTTTGTGGGCTTTCCTCAAGCCATTGGTTAAGGATTTGCTGTTCCTTATCTGTAATTTCATTTTTCAGATATTTTAGGATCAGCGACGATAGGTATTCAAAATCTCTATGAGGTGTCATATACCTATAGAAACCTGAAACTGAAAAAGGGGTGAAAGACTTAAGTGTTTTTTTTAAAAAAAATATATTATTTCAGCAGGAATAATATGGCAATGGCAAAAAAATCGGGATTTAGCCTTACTTTTAACAATTGAAGCCCGCGTTTCTTTTGGGTTTTAACAGTATTAATACTGATTCCCAAGGTGTCGGCAATCTCATGGTTTTTGAGGCCTTCCAAGTAACCCATCCTAAATATTTGCTGACAGCTGGCAGGTAGTGTTTCCAACACTTTATTAATCTCCGCAAGAACTTCTGATTTAATCATCAGATTAAGTGCTACGGCATCTTCTACGGGCTCGACTTCCTGCTGATTAAGATATGAATGTTCTAATTTTTGCCTACGTAGACGGTTTAAACAGGCATTTTTAACGCTTTGATACAAAAACCCTTTGATAGAACCAATGCCATTTCTTTCCTTTTCATTAAGGTTCCAAAATGTCATAAATGTTTCTTGCACCACATCATTGGCAGCTTCCGAATCGTTCAATAACTGTCTGGCAAAAAAGCATAGCTTTGCATAGTTGTCTTTAAACAACTGCTCAAAAGTATCGGTATTTTCTGCTGATGTGCCCAAACGAATTAGCTCTACTATGGAGATGAATTACCAAATTTAGTTGTAATCTATCAGTAAAGCAAGCCAGTAACACTGAAAAGATTAGACATCAATTATTTACCTGGGCATTTCTGGCAATATTTCAATTGTTAAAAAATCTATTTATCTGATATTGGTAATAACACCATACTAAAATGATTAATATAAGGGCAAGAGCCAGCAACCACATAAATAGTCTGTCGTTTTTTTTCTTGCCCATATAAATTAACGTTTTAACACTTTTAGTACAGTTGTTTCATTCCCCAACAATTCCACCAAGTATAAACCGGAAGAGAATTTAGACAGGTTAAATGAAATAGAAAGATGATCCGGAAGTATTGTTTTAGTTTCCAGCTGTTGCCCTGCAATATTCAATAGTTTTGCTTCTTTGTAGGTTTTGCCTGCCAAGTCGATGTTAATGATATTTTGGGTAGGATTTGGATATGCGGATAGTTGAGCAACCTGAAAATCGAGTATTCCCATAGCTATGTTTTTTGGCATACCATTGTGATCTACCTGCTGCAATTGATAGTAGTTTTTCCCTATTTGAGGAGTGTTGTCATACCATGAATAGTTACCTGGCCCTTTAGCCATAACTTTGGTCATAAATTTAAAATCAACACCATCCGTAGCTCTTAACACCACAAATTCCTTATGATTGATTTCTGATTCCGTTTTCCAGGTTAACAAAGCTCCATTTAACTGTCGGGCTACCTTAAAGTCGACCAAGGTAACTGGCAGGACTGTTTGATATTCAGCGGCCCCAATATCAATCTGAGTTCCATCCAAACGAGGATTTCCATAAATATCTTTATCTAAATTCACGTTTCCTATATATAGCGCATTATCTCCAGCGTTTACCGCAATACTACTGGATGAGGGTGTAAAATTGTTGCCCCCGGCAAATAAAGGATTTTGGGAAAAAACATTGGCCGACGAGGTTAAGGCAAGAGCAGGCGAAGCATTGAGAATACTGTTTTTTATTACAGCACTTTGCGGTTGGTTGTCTGAAAGCAAAACGGCTGGGGTATTGGCCGCATCGTTCCACGCAATGCTATTGTGAAATTCAAAAGAGGTAGCCATCGACAATGAAACCAGTGCATTAGCTGAGTGGTGCAAAGTTGAATTGACGAGTTTTAAATTAGCCTCTCTGTTAAAAACAGAAGCTTTATTATTGTTATAAAATAGAGAATTATAAATGATCACATTGGCCTTTTTTACTGAAGCTATCGCACTCCCATTGCCATAAGTAGCATAATTATGTCCCGTAGAAGTAATGGCCGTAGTATTATCGTTAAAAGTACTGTTCCTTATCGTTAGGTTCCCCTTTCCCAAAGCACAGATGGCGCCACCAGAGCTTTCGGCCCCACGTGATTGCGAGTTGTTATTCACACTATTGTTTTTAAATGTACAATCGGCCACATCTACATTATAATAGTGTTGCGCTGTGTTACCAGCTTCTAAAGATGCTTCATCATAAAAAAACATTAAAGCTCCTCCTATCCAACTAGATGAATTACCTTCGAAATGGCATTGCTTAATTAGCAATTGCTCTGAAGTACTTAAAAGTCCATCAAAATAGATAGCCGCCCCTCCTTCAAATGCCGAATTATTCAGAAATTTACAATTGATAATTACGGGATAACTTTTTTGGCTATAATCTTGAATCGTGATAAATAGGGCAGCTCCCATATATAAAGGTAGTTCCTGATTAATTACAGCTCCCGAATTGGCGTTAGCTTCTTTGAAAACGATGCCATCTATTATTGTTTGATTGCTGATGATGGCATCAGTTTTTGGCCAAATCACCAGTAAATGATGGCTGTTATCTGTATTACTGGCAGCATTGCCAATATTTCCACTAAGGGTGGTAATATTTGTTGTTAAATCTCTGTCGGTAATTAGGCTCTCATTACCATTAAACCCTCCGTAAACTTTAATATTACGTGTAATTTCCAAATATTTTTGCCTATCTGTATCCGTAGTTGGATAGTAAGTCCCAGATTTTATCCAGAGTTGCTGAATGGCCGTGTTGGTCTTAGCTGCAATAAACGATGGCCTAATTTGGGCGGCATTGGCCCATGAATCTCCAGATTTATTCCCAGAACCTTGTTCATCTATATAAACAATACCATTGGCATTTGGCGTGATGGTTTGTGCATGTAGCAGCCCCAAACCAAATAACATAAAAAGAAGAGTTATTTTTGTTTTCATCTTATTTCCTCATGAAGTATTTATAACTCCACAAAGATTCGGGCATAACAAGAATTAAACAAAATTTCAAGGCGGACAAAAAGCGGACAATTACCCAGTCAAGAGTCTTATCTTCAACAAACTACACTAAGGAAAGAATATAAGTTTCGAGAGTTTGGTTCTCAACCAATGGCAAACGCAGTTTCAAACGGCGCTTACTCCTAGCTACACTATCTGCACTGATACCTAAAGTATTGGCAATTTCTTTATTGCTCATTTGTAGAAAAACCAGGCTAGCTAAACGTTCTTCGGCAGAGGTTAAATCAGATAGGACAGCATGTATACGAGGATAAAACAAAGGATAAACCTTATTGAAATCATCCTTAAATCGTTGCCATTCGTCGTCAGTTACCAATACATATTCTAAGAGGTTCTTACTGATCAGTTTTTCGTCGAAATTATTTTGAAGTTCATTTTTCTTGAGCGAATGGCTTAAATTCTCAATCAATTTATCTTTTTCCAACATTTGCGTCCTAAACTGCTGCAAACTTTTCTTTGCTTTTTCTACTTCACTACGTGCCTGTATACCTTCAAAAATGATTTGTTGCTTTTCTAACTTTATTTTTAGCGCCTGTCTGTTATAAAGTAACCAACCTATGACCATGAGCAGCACGATAGCACCAATAATGATATTCCTGGTTTGTCGTAATACTGAAATATTTTCATTAGCTTTTTCCAGGCTCCTTTGACTATTATCAAAAAGTATTCTAGCGTTCATGGTAGATAACTTGCCGTTATTAATGACCTCATCCTGCTCTTGCTGGCAACGTCCGTAGCTATGCTGGTAATGTACAGCACTATCTGTTTGCCCTAAATAAGTATAAGTAATGGCAATGCCCTTGGTGGCTTTTACTTTATCATTCAGCTTCCTACTTGTAATGGCTGCTTGTAATGCTTCTTTAAAAGCAATTAATGCCTCTCCATACCGCTTTTGGCTTAAAAATATTTCACCTCTGGCGTTTTGAGCTATAGCCACATTGTTAAATTGCTTGTATTTAATTCCTACTTGCAGTTGTTGATTAATTAATGGCAACGCCTTGGCACTATTCCCCTGGTAAAAATAACACCTACCAATGTTTCCTTTTGCTATTGCTACCCAAAGTTCGGCTGCTTCAGGATGTAATGTTTTTTTCTGGATGGTATCTATAATTTGTTGATAGTAGTTGCTGGCCTGCTTATATTCTCCCAGCGCTAAATGTGATGCGCCCAACATATCCAGTTGGAAAATATAGACCATAGGATCCCATTCATAAAGTTTAACCTTCTTAAAGGTCAAACATTTTTCTCCGTATTTGATGCTCTCCCGAAAGTCTTTGGTTCTGTAAAGCGCCAGACTTACTGCAAAAAACCGATTCTGCACATAAGAAAAATATTGATAGCCAATACTTCCCTGAAGCTCTATAGCTTTTAAATTATAAAGCAGGTAGCCACCTTCGTAGTCTATTTCGGCCGCCAATGCATAAACTTCTGCCAACAATTGGTCATCTTTCAGATTATTCGCCAGTTTAATGGCTTCAGCAATCTTTAAACTATCTTGACGGGTTAATTTAATACCGAACTGTCTCCTACCCAGTACGTCGAATATACAATACCGTGCTCTTAACCTCTTACTAGAATTTTCTTGAAGATATTTTTCGAATTGGGCAGTTAATTTTAAAAAGCTTTCTGCATTAAATTCTTTTCTTAAGGTCGTAAAGGTGGCCTCGGCGCTATCCGTTTGCGCTGTGCCTGTTACCGACCAAGATGCAGTAAATGCTTTTACATATTTTTCCTGCGCAAAACAAGAATAGCTTAAGACAAACAACAAGAATAAAAGAAAGGCTGATCGGAACATAAAGGTATCTTAAATCAAAGATAGTATTCCTAGTTATTTAAACCTGCAAAATACAAAAGCTAATCTTCATAATCTTAGTATCTTTGCAAGCTAATTAAGTAAAATGATCGCAATAGGCAAATATAATAAACTACGCATAGCCGCAAAAAACAATCAGGGTTTAAGCTTAACCGATGGTACCGAAGAAGTGCTTTTACCATTTACAGAAGTACCAAATGGTATAAATTTGGGCGATGATGTAGAAGCTTTTATTTATCTCAATAAAGATGGCAGTACTGTTGCTACTTTAAAAGAAGTATTGGCAACAGCCGATGAGTTTGCACTTTTAACGGTAGTTAGTGTAAATGATGATGGTGCTTTTTTAGATATTGGCATTGACAAAGATATTTTTGTACCCAAAAGGGAGCAAAAAAAACCGATGGAACTTGGTGAGAGCTATGTAGTGTTTGTTTACGTTGATGAATTCTCGAATAAGTTATTGGCCTCCTCTAAGGTAGATCAGTTTGTGGAACTACACAATTTTGATTTTGAAGAAGGCGATGCCGTTGACCTTTTGATTGTAGACAAATCAGATTTAGGTTACAATGCCATTATCAATAATGAATTTATCGGCTTATTATATCATAATGAAGTTTTCTCAGTAATAGAACCTGGCCAAAGAACTACCGGATGGATCAAGAAAATTAGGATGGAAGGCAAAATAGACCTGACCTTACAACCTTCGGGCTTTGGACATATTTTAGAAACGAAGGATTATATTTTGGAAGAGCTTCGCATTGTTGGCGAAATTAACTTAGGAGATAAAAGTACACCTGAGGAGATTTACAATAGGTTTCAGGTAAGTAAAAGTGCATTTAAAAAAGCAATTGGTGGTTTGTATAAAGAACGCCTGATTACACTTTCGGACCATCAAATTAAGTTGGTTTAAACAACACAATATTTTCTACGTTTTTACAATAAGACTTACGAAGTTTTAAAAACTTCGTAAGTCTAGAAATATCTCGAACGAGTTTACGAAGAGAAATCTAACAACATAACAGTCGTTAGATTTCTCCATTTCGCTACGCTTCAGTCGAAATGACGTGGTGATAAAAAACAAAAGGGATCGAAATTCGATCCCTTTTGTTGTCCTATTAGACTTACGAAGTTTCTAAAACTTTGTAAGTCTGAAATAACAATAGCATTACGCCAAAGCCTGCTCTATATCTTTCAAAATATCATCAATATGTTCTAAACCTATTGATAAACGGATAGAGCCTTGCTCAATACCAACAATATTACGTTCCTCTTCGCTCAATTTACTATGTGTACTGGTCGCAGGATGCGTTGCAATTGACCTCGTATCAGCCAAATTTGCGGAGATGGAGAACATTTTCAATCCATCCATAAATTTACGGGCAGCTTCTATACCTCCGTTAACTACAATCGTTACAATGCCTCCGCCTTGTTTCATTTGTTTTTTGGCAATACCATACTGAGGATGCGACTCCAAGAAAGGATATTTTACCAATTTAATTTTCGGATGTTTCTCCAAATATTGCGCTACTTTCAAAGCATTTTCACAATGGCGGTCCATACGAACAGCCAAAGTTTCTAAACTTTTCGACAAAATCCACGCATTGAAAGGTGACAATGAAGGCCCACTATGACGAGCAAAAGCAACCACTTCGGCAATTAAAGCCTTGCTTCCCAAAATAATTCCACCCAAGGCACGTCCTTGTCCATCAATATATTTGGTAGCAGAGTGAATGGAAATATGCGCTCCCAATTTTAGAGGTTGTTGTAAATATGGTGTAGCAAAACAATTATCTACCGCTAATAAAACATTATGCTTTTTAGCTAACCCACCTAAAAACTCTAGATCAATAATATCAATACCAGGATTTGATGGCGTTTCCACAAAAATCATTTTGGTATTTGGCTTGATCAAGCCTTCCCAATCTTCCGGCTTATCTAAATCAGCATAGTCAAAAGTTACCCCCCATTTTGAAAATATATTGGTCAGCAACTGGTGTGTTGAACCAAATACCGAGCGGCTTGAAACGATATGATCACCATTTTTAAGGAAAGCCGCAAAAGTGGTGAAAATAGCAGCCATGCCTGTTGCGGTTGCAAATCCATCTTCAGCGCCTTCCAACAACACCATTTTTTCAATAAACTCTGAAGTATTTGGATTGGAATAACGGCTATAAACGTTCCCTTCTTTTTCGTTAGCAAACAAGGCACGCATTTCTTCGGCATCGTCAAACTTGTAACTAGAAGTAAGGTAAATAGGTGCCGAATGTTCTTTGTGCGAACTTCTTTCGGTTTGAGTACGTATGGCTATGGTTTCGAAATTATCAGACATGATAGTATTTAGTATTTAGATGTGAGTATTTAGATATTGCGTAATAACCTTACGCCTTAAACCTTTAACCTCACACCTTATTAATCGAGTATGTAAAATTTATAGTTGCCGATCTGCCTAAGATGTTTGAAACAGAGCAGTATTTATCAAAAGTCATTTGTAGGGCACGTTCCACTTTCTGAACGCTTAAATCTCCGTATAGGTTGAAATGAATATCAATCACATCAAATATAGGAGGCATTTCTTCGTCCTTACGGGTAGCTTTAATATTGATTTTGATATCGTTTAACGGCTCTTTTTGTTTAGTGAGTACATTTACCATATCAATACCGCTGCAGCCGCCTAAACCCACCAGCAACATCTCCATCGGGCGAAAGCCTTTTCCTTCTCCTCCAATAGCAGGCTTAGCATCTAAATCTACGGTAAAACCATTATCGTTTTCTGCCTCAAAATTAAATTTTCCGCTTTTGCGGATCAGGTTGATTTCCATCTTTCTTTGCTATTTGTCGTCATGCTGCATTCATTTCAGCATCAGCTTTAAAAAAATCCTGAAATAAATTCAGGATGACGAACAGTACTAAACATCGTAAAAAACTAAATTCTCTCTCTCCAGATCAGGCAGTTTTACTTCATTTTCAAAAATTGCGAATACCGAAGAACCACTACCGCTCATGAGTGCAAATTTAGCCCCCGCCTGGTAAAGCTTTGTTTTTATTTCGTCAATTTGTGGATATTTTGCAAAAACAGAAGGCTCAAAATCGTTCAAAATATGAGCTTGCCAATCTTGTAGCGGCAAATGTATCAAATCTTTTAAAGAAGTGGAAGGCCATTTTACGTTTATATTGCTGTAAGCCTGCGCTGTGGAAACATGCACAGGAGGCTTAACCAATACCAAATAATACTTAGACAGGTCTACCGACAATTCTTCAAATTCATCACCTTTGGCAAAAGCATAGGTAGGCTTATTTTTAATGAAGAATGCGCAATCTGCCCCTAGGGGCCTGGCATAGCTCTCCATCTGTTCATCCGTTAAATCCAATTCGAACTTTTGGTTTGCCAACTTAATCAAAAAAGCTGCATCGGCACTGCCACCGCCTAAGCCCGCACCTACCGGAATATTTTTGAGCAATACAATCTGCTGATTAGGCAAACTGAAATCCTGTTGTAAAGTTTTAAATGCCTTTAAACAGATATTATCATTGGTATTTCCTGGAATATCAATCCCTTTGATTAGCATCGATGTTTCATCGGCATCTACCAGCTCTACTACATCATGTATTTTGATGGGATAGAAAACGGTTTGCAGGTTATGGTAACCATCCGTCCGCTTTTCGGTAAGGAACAAACCTAAATTTATTTTAGCATTGGCAAATGTTAACATCCTCAGATTTTAGATTGACGAATTACGATTATTCAAAGAATAAAGAGCAAAGATAAAAGAGCAAAGTCTATAAAAGACAACTTAAAACCAAAAACCTACAACTTATAACTATAATGCCCGATAATTTTCCAAGCAAACAATACATCTTCTATCACCTGCCCTGCGCCTATATTATGTACAATTAAATACCGTTTGCCATCTCCTGATTTACGATTAACGACCAAACCGATATGCGTTTGTCTACCGTTTAAATCCCAACATACAATATCTCCAGGCAAATAGTCTTCTGGCTTTTTAGTCATTGGCTTTTTCACTCCTTTTCGACCAAAGAAAACCATTAAATTGGGCACACGACGATGATCAATATTCCTATCAGTGGTTTTCATGCCCCAGTTTTTTGGATACAGCCTGAAATTCGCTTTCATATCCTCGTGAACCTCTTTCTGCAAATCTGTACCCAGTTTGCGATAGGCCCTGATGACTACATCGGTACAAACACCCTTTCCTACAGGGACATCACCATTGGGATAGGCAATCCTAAAATAAGCAGGATCATAAACCACTTTGTCCTTAGTAAGTTCAAGAGCTGCGTTTGACAACTTTTGAGCTTGCTGGCTTTGCGCAAAGCTATGGATACCAAACCAACAGGCAATCACAAGTGATAAGATAATTTTTCTGAACATCATGATGAACAAATCTAATGCATTTACGGCATATTAAGGCACTTCTCGAAGTGGAAATCAATAAAAAATCATCTTGTGGAAAAACGGTGGGACGTTCCTTCCCATTTAATCTTTAGATTTGTATTTTACAATTTTAGTAGCAGCAATTAATGTAAGCTGTCATTCAGAGTGTAGCGAAGAATCTATTCCATTTTATATAAGATTCCTCCTATCGTCGGAATGACAAAGCGTAGAGGTTATGAAACAATATTTAGATTTGATGCAGCATGTGCTGGATAACGGCACACAGAAACACGACAGAACCGGAACAGGCACCATTAGCGTATTTGGCTATCAGATGCGTTTTAATTTGCAGGAAGGTTTTCCAATGGTCACTACCAAAAAACTGCATTTAAAATCTATCATCCATGAGCTGATCTGGTTTTTGCAGGGCGATACCAATATTAAATATTTAAAAGATAACGGCGTACGTATTTGGGATGAATGGGCTGATGCAAATGGCAATTTAGGTCCAGTTTACGGTTCACAATGGCGCAGTTGGCCAGCTCCTAACGGTGGTCATATTGATCAGATTACCCAAATCATCAACACCATTAAAAACAATCCCGATTCAAGACGTATTATTGTATCGGCTTGGAACGTTGCCGAGATTGAAAATATGGCCTTGCCTCCTTGCCACGCTTTTTTTCAATTCTATGTAGCAGATGGAAAATTAAGCTGCCAATTGTACCAACGTAGCGCCGATATTTTCTTAGGTGTGCCTTTTAATATTGCTTCTTATGCTTTGTTAACCATGATGGTGGCGCAAGTTTGCGGTTTAGAGGCTGGTGATTTCATCCATACCTTTGGTGACGCCCATATTTACAATAACCACTTGGAGCAGGTTAAACTGCAACTGAGCAGAGATCCAAAGCCGCTGCCAACCATGAAAATCAACCCAGAAGTAAAAGATATCTTTGATTTCAAGTTTGAGGATTTTGAATTGGTAAATTACGAAGCACATCCTCATATTAAGGGGATAGTAGCGGTATAGTAGCTTCTCTTTTTTGTCATTCCGAGGAACGAGGAATCTCTTTTGAGATTCTTCACTGCGTTCAGAATGACAAAGTATGCAAAACCTTGAAAGAAATGAACCAAATATCCATCGTAGTAGCCATATCAGAAAATAATGCCATTGGCAAAGACAACCAATTACTTTGGCACTTACCTGCCGATTTAAAGCATTTTAAAAATATCACCACCGGACATACCATTATTATGGGGCGCAAAACCTATGATTCCATTGGCAAACCCCTTCCCAACAGAAGAAACATCATTATTACACGTCAAAATGGGTTAAGCATCGAAGGCGTAGAAGTGGTGAATTCTTTAGACGAAGCTTTAGCTCTTTGCAAAACCGAAGCCGAAGTTTTTGTGATTGGCGGGGCCGAAATTTATAAACAAGCCATTGCCGTTTCTCATCGCATTTACCTTACAAGGGTACATCAGGAATTTGAAGCCG
Source organism: Pedobacter sp. (assembly GCF_039594775.1). GTDB lineage: Bacteria > Bacteroidota > Bacteroidia > Sphingobacteriales > Sphingobacteriaceae > Pedobacter. The sequence continues at coordinate 106,963 of NZ_JBCNMT010000010.1, forward strand.
ATGCTTTTTTCCCTGAACTTGACAATGAGATATGGAAAGAGATTGAAAAAGTAGACCATTTACCAGACGAAAAGAACAAATTCGCCTATACTTTTTCTACCTTAGAGCGACGCTAATACAAAATCAAGTCTTTTAAGCACTTGTCCTAACAAAATTACAAATAGGAGTTCTATTATTTAAAAAAATAATTAGATTTGCCGACTTGTTAAAAAACAGCTTATTATAAAATAGATTAAACAAACAATGCAAGGTAAAGGTTTTATAAAATTCATGGCGATACTTTTAGGTATTGTCTGTCTGTATTCACTTTCTTTCAACATCATTACTTACAACGTAGAGAAAAAGGCTAAGGAATTTGCAAAAGGCGATGAAGCTAAAGAAAAAGCATACTTAGACTCAATGGCTACCGAAAAGGTATATCCAGTACTGGGCCTTACCTATCAGCAAGTAAAAAGCAAAGAAATCAACTTAGGTCTAGACTTAAAAGGTGGTATGAATGTTACCATGGAAATTTCTTTGGCAGAGTTGACCAAATCATTGGCAGGTAACACTTCTGATGAGAACTTTAACAAGGCACTATCTAACGCTCAAACTCAGATGAACGCCGGAGGCAAAGATTTCATTGCATTGTTTGTAAGCGAATATGAAAAATTAGTGCCTAACGGAAAATTAGCAGATTTCTTTGCTAACCAAGACAACTCGGCACAGCTAAAAGCTACTGCGAGCAATTCTGATGTTAAAAGCTATTTGAGCAAAGAAGCTACTAGCGCTATCGACCGCTCATTTATCATTTTACGTAGCCGTATTGATGGTTTTGGTGTAGTGAGTCCTAACATGCAGAAACAAGAAGGTTCAAACAGAATCTTCATTGAGATGCCAGGTATCCAAGACAAAGAACGTGTTCGTAAATTATTACAAGGTTCTGCCGAGCTTCAATTCTGGCAAGTATACCAGTCGCAAGAGGTGTATCCTATTTTAGAGAACATCAACAAAACCCTTGCTGCTACTTTAAAAGATACGGTAGCTAAAGCAGCCGTTACTGATACTACTTCAAAAGGTGGTAAACTAGCTGGCTTAACTAAAGGAACTAATGCTCCTGCAGCTAAAGACACTAGCGCAAGTGCTAAAACTGCTGAACTTGCAAAAGCAAGCCCGCTAATTAATACCGTATTACAATTACCTATCTATCAAGGTGAAAATGGCCAACCTCAATTAATGCCAGGTGCAGTAGTTGGTTACGCTTTGCAAAAAGATACCGCTAAAGTAAATGCTTACCTAGCAAGACCAGAAATCAAATCTTTAGTTCCAACAACCATGAAATTCATGTGGGGATTAAAACCTAGAACTGGAACAAAAGCATTTGAACTTTATGCCATTAAAGTAACTTCATTAGATGGTCGTCCTGATTTAAGTGGTGATGCTGTAGCGAATGCTCGTGACGGTTATGACCAAAACAACAATCCTGACGTAACCATGTTCATGACCAGCGAAGGTGCTGCGAAATGGAAAAAAATGACTGCTGAAGCTGCTGCTGACCCTAACAACAAAAAAGCAATTGCGATTGTGTTAGACAACACGGTTTACTCAGCTCCTACTGTACAAAACGAAATTCCTAACGGTGTTTCTTCAATCACTGGAAGTTTCACTAAAGAAGATACTAAAGACTTAGCTAACGTATTAAAAGCCGGTAAGTTACCTGCTCCTGCTAAAATCGTTTCCGATTTCGTAGTAGGTCCATCATTGGGTCAACAAGCTATCGATAGCGGTTTATTATCTTTCGTATTAGCTTTCGTGGTAATTCTTGCTTTCATGGCATTCTATTACAACAAAGCAGGTTGGGTTGCAAACATTGCCTTGGTGATCAACGTATTCTTTATCATGGGTGTTTTAGCGGCATTTGGTGCAGTGTTAACACTTCCTGGTATCGCAGGTATCGTATTAACCATCGGTTTATCGGTAGATGCTAACATCCTGATCTTCGAGCGTGTTCGTGAAGAGCTGGCACAAGGTAAATCTACCAACGTAGCCATCAGAGAAGGTTTTAAACATGCAATGTCGTCAATCCTAGACTCAAACATTACCGTATTTATCCTAGGTGTGATCCTGTTTGTTTTCGGTTCTGGACCAGTACAAGGTTTCGCTACTACCTTATGTGTGGGTATTGCTACCTCATTGTTTGCAGCGGTATTAATTTCTCGTTTAATCTTCGAATCGATGATGAACAAGAAAGCAAATATCACTTTCGACAACAACATGACTCGTAATGCTTTCAAAAACTTAGCCTTCAATTTCGTAGGCCGCAGAAAGCTTTACTATATCATCTCTGCCGTAATCATCATTTTAGGTGTTGTATTCTACGTTAAAAATGGCGGCTTACACCTAGGTGTTGACTTTAAAGGTGGTAGAACTTACATGGTGAAGTTCGACAAGCAATTAAATACCGAAGAAGTTTCTAAGACCTTATCAGCAAACTTTGAAGGTGAAGAAGCTTTGGTTAAAACCATTGGTACCGATAATTCATTAAAAATTACTACACCTTACCACATTACCGACCAAGATCCTAATGCAGACAAAATTGTTGAAACTGCATTGAGAAAAGGCTTGGATGGTTTAGGTGCAAAATATACTATTGAAAGTTCACAAAAAGTAACGCCTACCATTGCTAGCGATATCATTACTAGTGCAGTTTATGCAGTATTGTTCTCATGTTTAGTAATGTTCATCTACATCTTGGTACGTTTCAAAAAATGGCAATATGGTTTAGGTGCGGTAATCGCTCTATTCCACGACGTTTTATTGGTACTTTCATTCTACACTATTTTAGATGGCGTGTTGCCTTTCCCTCTAGAAATTGGTCAAGACTTTATTGCTGCTATTTTAACGGTAATGGGTTACACCATGACAGAAACGGTAATTGTATTTGACCGTATCCGTGAGCGTTTGGCAGAAAGCGGCAAAACAGACGTACAAGGCGAAGAGCGCAACAAGTTGATCAACTTTGCTTTGAACAGTACCTTAAGCCGTACCATCTTAACCTCATTATCGGTGTTCTTCGTATTGATCGTGATCTTCATTTTCGGTGGCGATAGCATCCGTGGTTTCATCTTTGCCTTATTGATTGGCCGTATCATCGGTACATACTCATCATTATGTATCTCTACGCCTATCGTAATCGACTTGTCAAAAGACGATAAGAAATAAATAGCATAACTAAACCAAATTATAAATCACTAGGGTCCTGAAAATTTCGGGACCCTTTTTTGTTTTGGTGCTTTGCGTTCTTTGCGAAAACTTATTACTCCTTTGCGGTAAATTTAAATACAGTAAAAAGATTCTAACCGCTAAGAAACATGAAGAGTTACGCTAAGAACGCAAAGAGTCAACGAGCTATGTGAGTTTACGAGCCAATTTTAGCTACGCAATTTCCAAACAAACAAATAGCTCAAACAACTATATAATCCCTTAATAGTTAAATAAAACTAAATTGTTAATAGAAAAGCAAATCACTGAACTCAAACAACGCTCAGTCCCGCCGATCGCTCATACTGCACGAGGCCTTAATCACAAGGCCGGTATCCGCTCATGTCGGGTTTAGAGAGCAAGTATAGTGCACAGGTTTGAGTTAAATAAACCCAATTGATGCGCCTGCCTGCAGTAGGCAGGGAAATACTTTTTGCAGCAGTAGCCAAAACCTCGTAGGTTTTTGAAACCTACGAGGTTTCGAGCACTGGCAATGACAAAAGATTGCAGCGAAAGCGGACTACCGCAGCCCACGAAACACCAGGTAACCTTTACAAACCACCCTTTGTCAAAGCAATTCAACAATCCAAACAACTGACCAACCAAGCAACCAACAAACTATATAATTCCTATATTTACCACAAACCAAATGGCATTTTACATGTTGCTATTTAAGTGAAGGGATATACTTTTTAACTTTACACTTTTGACTTTCAACTTAGTTTGATATGGAACAAAGAAAAAAAATCGTGATTATTGGCGGTGGTTTTGGTGGCATTGAACTTGCTAAAAAACTAAAAAGTCAAAACGTCGACATTGTCATTTTAGATAAACATAATTACCATACCTTTCAGCCCTTACTCTATCAGGTAGCTACAGGCGGACTTGAAGCCGATTCGATTGCATTTCCAATCCGAAAAATTTTTAAGGGTCAAAAGAACCTAAAGTTCCGAGTGACAGAGGTGAAAAAGGTAGTTCCAGAAGAAAACAAGCTAGAAACCACCATTGGCGATTACCATTACGACTATCTTGTGATTGCTACGGGCTCAACCAGTAATTTCTTTGGTCAAACGGAAATTTCCCAAAATGCCATGCCCATGAAATCCATTCCCGAGGCACTTAATCTCCGCAGTTTGATCTTACAGAATCTCGAAGCGGCCATTATTGCTAAGGATCCTGAAAGAGAACACGAACTACTCAACTTTGTAGTGGTTGGCGGTGGACCAACAGGTGTAGAAACGGCAGGTGCTATTGCCGAACTCAAAAAGCACGTACTCAAAAACGACTATCCAGAACTTGACCTTAACAAGGTAAATATTTACCTGATTGAAGGTTCTCCCGAACTGTTGGGCGCCATGTCGGTACAAGCGCAACAAAAATCGAAAGCCTTTTTAGAAGAGCTTGGCGTAACCGTTTACACTGAAACCCGTGTACAAGGCTACGATGGCAAAACACTTTCCTTAGTAGATGGCAGGAATATCGGCTCCGCCACTGTAATTTGGAGTGCGGGCGTTAAAGGAGTAGTTTTAGATGGCTTAAATACTGAAGTGGTAGTACGCGGAAATCGTTTAAAGGTAAACGAAATTAACCTAGTAGATGGCTACCAGAATATTTTCGCCATAGGTGATGTAGCGGCCATGATTACGGATGAAACCCCAAATGGACATCCAGGCGTGGCTCCCGCAGCTATACAGCAAGGTAAACAACTCGCTAAAAACTTGGTCAACATTATTGAAAATAAACCTACCACTCCTTTTAAATACTTTGATAAAGGCGCTATGGCTACCGTGGGTAGAAACAGGGCAGTAGTAGATATCAATAAAATAAGATTTCAGGGAATATTTGCTTGGTTTACTTGGATGTTCGTACATTTAATGACCTTAGTGGGCTTTAGGAACAAACTGGTGGTATTTGTGAATTGGGTATGGAGTTACTTTAGCTATGATAGAGGTACCCGATTGATCATTAGACCATTTAAACCTTATAAAGAGTACAAACAAACGCATGACCCAGAAAAAACTTGAAGCCAATAAAACCATTGCCCTTGTAGCACACGACCACCGTAAAGACGATTTGATAAAATGGGCCGCTACCAATAAAGAAGCACTAGCTCAACATAATTTAATGGCTACAGGAACGACCGGTAGACTCATAGAAGAACAGCTTAACTTACCCGTAAGGAAATTATTGAGCGGTCCGCTAGGAGGCGACCAACAAATTGGGGCGCTGATTGCGCAAGGTGAAATTGATGTTCTGATCTTTTTTTGGGATCCTATGGAGGCCCAACCTCATGACCCTGATGTGAAAGCTTTACTACGTGTGGGCATTGTTTGGAACATCCCAATGGCCTGCGATGTGGCTACTGCCGATTTTCTCATTTCCTCGCCGTACATGAACGGCATCTATACCGCCGCACTTACCGACTATGACGAATATAAAAACCGAAAGCTCTAAACCGAACGTTAAATTGGTAGAATGCCCTCGCGATGCCATGCAGGGCCTACATGATTTTGTACCTACCGAAATCAAGGTAAAGTACTTAAACCTTTTGCTAAAAGTAGGATTCGATACTTTAGATTTTGGCAGTTTTGTCTCTCCAAAAGCTATTCCCCAGATGCGGGATACTGAAGAAGTGCTAGCTCAATTAGATTTGCCGAGTAAAACTAAACTACTGGCCATTGTGGCCAATTTAAAAGGAGTAGAAAATGCGGTTAAGCATCCAAAAATTAGCTATTTAGGCTTTCCTTTTTCTATTTCCGAAACTTTCCAGCAACGTAATACCAACTCAAGCATTGCACAGTCTTTACATACGGTGGAGGAAATGCTTGAACTTTGTAGCAAGCATAACAAAGAAGCGGTTGTATATCTTTCCATGGGCTTTGGCAATCCCTATGGTGATGAATGGAACACCGATATTATAACACACTGGGCCAATGAACTCGTGGAAAAGGGCGTAAAAATTATTTCAGTGGCCGATACCGTTGGCGTTTCCACCCCCGAAAAAATAAAAACCATCCTCCCTCCTTTGGTACAACAATTTCCTACCATTGAGTTTGGCCTACATTTGCACAGTACGCCACAACAACGCTTAGAAAAAATTGAAGCGGCTTTTAGCGCTGGCTGTACCCGTATGGATAGCGCTTTAAAAGGTTTTGGTGGCTGCCCAATGGCGGCTGATGAGCTAACGGGCAATATTGCTACCGAAGATGTGATTCATTATTTAAATGAACAAGGTACAAAATTAGGCTTGGACATGGATAAATGGCAGGAAGCGATGTTGTTTTCTAGCAATATCTTTCACTAGTCTTTTTCCGTTGTATCTACTTGATTAGTATTGGTTAATGATAAGATTTTGTTATTGCCATATTTCCCCAAAATATGAATAGTTACGGGTTTCAAAACCTTTTCTGTTATAACAGGATGCTCGCCTTTTGAGGTAAAAAACTCTACTTTATTGTTAATTTTCGAATACCAAACCCTGGTTAGGGAATTAAAGGTCATAGTATCCGGCAAGGTGATTTTCTTAAAATGATCCAACTTATGTTGATTCAATGCCAAAATTTGGGTGTTTGGAATTTGAGCATCACAATCTACAGCCTTGTATTCGGTACCTGTCCAATACATGCATCCATCTGGAGGTATTCCTTTCCAGTAACCAACGCCCATAACAAGCCCCAGCGTGGCAACAATCCCCGTGCGTTGAAGGAAATTGAGTTTTTTTATTCTATTTTCTGGTTCACTAATTAATCTTGTGGGTATATTTTCTTGAGTAACAGCCCTTTCTCCAAGACTGCCAATAAATGAAGGCACTTCTATTTCTTTTGTATTATCAGCAGTACCATCTCCTTCCTCATTAACTTTCACGTCATCCAATCCACTTCTTTCAGTATTTCTCCAGTTTTCAAATGGCCTTGGTTGAAAATTTATAAACCATGCAACAAATTCTACCACTCTAATTGTAGGTTCATTTGTTTTTCCAATTAAGAAGTTCTGCACTGGCCTGAACTTGTCTATGTCTAACTTTCCATTTTGCTCTCCGTTGCCGGAAAAAAAACGGAGTAATTCAGCTCCTTCTCTACCATTTTTCTGAAACGTTAAAGCTTCATCTCTTAAACTAGATGGCGTCGGATTAGCCAAAACAATACTAGTTCCTTTCAATTTCAAATACTCGGCATAAACCTCAGCCTGATACTTTTCAAACATTTTAACAGAATTTTCAATCAAAAATAAACCGGAATTTCAGGAATTTTTACGGTTTTCCGGAATTCCATATCTCACAATCAGAATGAGCGGAATTCCTTATTATTAAGCACCTTACAAGCTACATCTTTGCTTCAGAAACAAGTCGCACATCGATTAGCTATCGAGTAAATGTACAAAACTAGTTTCAAAAAACGAGCGAATATCGCGGTAGTGAAAAACCGGTTTGGGAAGCAGTTATAAGCTCCCGCGATTGAAACTCACCACTTCCCAAAAATTTCAGAAGGCCTTCTGAATAAACCGCAGCAAACCTAGCGCATGGTGCGCTAGGAACTGCAATTATTCTAAAACTTTTAAAAATTGAGGGAAACATCATGTATTTACCCATTTTTATTGCCATTCTTTTAGGTTTAATGGCACCAAACAGCAATAATTCTACTAACATCAGAGGCAGTGTTCACATC
>NZ_JBCNMT010000011.1:0-104511 GCF_039594775.1 Pedobacter sp.
CCTCAGAGGGAGAGAGGAACGTTTGGGAATGGTTAGGTGATATTTGAAGATTTGCGATACATAAATGATTTAACACCGTCCAGTTCTTTCTCCTTTTTAAGGAGAGGGTTAGGGAGAGGTTTTTATAGTACACCCTCTCTGTCCTTCAGACATCTCTCCCTCAGAGGGAGAGATGAGCGTTTGGGAATGGTTAGGTGATATTTGAAGATTTGCGATACATAAATGATTTAACACCGTCCAGTTCTTTCTCCTTTTTAAGGAGAGGGTTAGGGAGAGGTTTTCATAGTACACCCTCTCTGTCCTTCAGACATCTCTTCCTCAGAGGGAGAGAGGAACATTTTGGAATGGTTAGGTGATATTTGAAGATTTGCGATACAGAAATGATTTAGCACGCCCTAGTTCCCTCGCCTTTTTAAGGAGAGGGTTAGGGAGAGGTTTTTATAGTACACCCTCTCTGTCCTTCAGACATCTCTTCCTCAGAGGGAGAGAGGAACGTTTGGTAATGGTTAGGTGATATTTGAAGATTTGCGATACATAAATGATTTAGCACTCCCAGTTCTCTCTCCTTTTTAAGGAGAGAGTTAGAGAGAGGTTTGAAAGACTTTACGACTTAACTATCCCCTTTAAAATCTCCCTGAAAAACCGTATTTTTGCAGTAAATTTTTTCACCATATAAATGAGCATATCTACAAAATACAATCCGCAAGAAACAGAAGAAAAATGGTACAGCTATTGGTTGGATAAACGTTTTTTCCACTCAGAGCCTGATGAGCGTGAACCGTACACCATTGTCATTCCTCCACCAAACGTTACCGGAGTTTTGCACATGGGGCACATGCTTAACAATACTATTCAGGATGTATTGATCCGTAAGGCTCGTATGCAGGGCAAAAACGCGTGCTGGGTTCCCGGTACCGACCATGCTTCTATTGCTACCGAAGCCAAGGTTGTAGCCATGCTTAAAGAAAAAGGCATCAATAAAAAGGACATCACTCGTGAGGAGTTCCTAAAATATGCCTGGGAGTGGAAGGAAAAATATGGTGGTATCATCCTTGAACAGTTGAAAAAACTGGGTGCAAGTTGCGATTGGGACAGAACCCGCTTCACCATGGAAGAAGACCTTTCAGATGCGGTAATCAATAGTTTTATCCATTTGTATAAAAAAGGCAATATTTACCGTGGAGTACGTATGGTGAACTGGGATCCTGCAGGTAAAACTGCGGTTTCTGACGAAGAGGTAATCCGTAAGGAAGTAAACCAGAAACTGTACTACATTCATTATCATATTACTGGTACAGACAAAGATACATTAGATCATACCACTTGTTTAACCATTGCAACTACCCGTCCAGAAACCATTATGGCCGATAGTGCAATTTGTATCAATCCTAACGACGAGCGTTATAAACATTTGCATGGTAAAAAAGTATTTGTTCCTTTAATTAACCGTGAAATACCTATCATTTTAGATGATTATGTAGAGATGGATTTTGGTACAGGATGTTTAAAAGTAACGCCTGCCCACGATTTAAATGATTACGAACTTGGTTTGAAGCATCATTTGCTAGTAATCGACATCCTAAACGATGACGGTACCTTAAATGATAAGGCTGAGATTTTAGTTGGCGAAGACCGTTTCATTGCTCGTAAAAAAATCGCTAAAATGCTGGAAGAAGCAGGGCATTTGGAGAAGGTGGAGGATTATAAATCGCAGGTAGGTTTTTCTGAACGTACTGATGCAGTAATTGAGCCTAAACTATCTTTACAATGGTTTAGTAAAATGGAAGAGTTGGCTAAACCTGCTTTGGAAGAGGTATTGAATGGCGAAGTAAAGTTAATACCTGAGAAGTTTATCAATACTTATCGCCACTGGATGGAAAACGTGAAGGATTGGTGTATCTCCCGTCAATTATGGTGGGGACAGCGCATTCCTGCTTGGTATTTCCAACACGAAGAACCTGTAGTGGCTAAAACTAAAGAAGAAGCCATTGAGGAATTGATTAACCGTGTACCAGAGCGTAGGGAGTGGAGCGAAGAGAGCAAAGCTGGTTTTAGGAAACAGGCTGAAGAGTTTATCACGCAAGATGAAGATGTAATGGACACTTGGTTCTCGTCGTGGTTGTGGCCAATCTCGGTTTTCGATGGTTTTAAAAATCCTAATAATAAAGATTTCAATTATTATTATCCAACCAACGACTTGGTAACGGCTCCAGAGATTTTATTCTTCTGGGTAGCTCGTATGATCATGGCTGGAAAAGAGTTTACGGGTAAAAAGCCATTTACCAATGTTTACCTAACCGGTATCGTACGTGATAAGCTGGGCCGTAAAATGTCTAAATCATTAGGTAACTCCCCAGATCCAATTGGATTGATTGAGCAATACGGTGCTGATGGCGTAAGGGTAGGAATGTTGATGTCGTCGCCAGCAGGTAACGATTTGATGTTCGATGAAGCATATTGCGAACAGGGTAGAAACTTTGCTAACAAAATCTGGAATGCATTCCGTTTGGTTAAAGGATGGGAAGTTGATGCTTCTTTGGCTAACCCTAACGAGCAGGCCATTGCCTGGTTCGAAAGTCGTTTTAGCGAAGCTTTGACCGAAATTGAACATAACTTTAAACAATACCGTTTATCGGAAGCCTTAATGGCTACCTATAAATTGGTTTGGGACGATTTCTGTGCCTGGTACTTGGAGATGGTAAAACCTGCTTATCAACAACCTGTTGATACAGTAACCAGAGCGGCCTCGGTGAAGTTTTTTGAGCAGATTTTGACACTTTTACATCCGTTTATGCCATTTATTACCGAAGAGCTTTATCACGATGAGCTATTTGGCGAACGTAGTGAAATGGAATGCTGTATTGTTGCCGATTACCCAACAATAGGTGACGTAAATGATGCCTTATTGAAAGAAGCTGAATTGGTAAAAGGTTTGGTTTCTGAAATTAGAAACATAAGAAACACTCGTCAAATTTCTCCTAAAGAAGCATTGGAGCTTAATATCAAAGTTAATTCAGGCGTAACTTACGAAAAATGGCTGAACATTGTTTGCAAACTGGCCAACATCAGCAAAGCTGAAGTGGTAAGCGATAAAGTAACGGGAGCAGCTGGTTTTATGGTAGGCAAGGATGAATTCTTTATTCCTTTGAGCCAAAATATTGATGTGGAAGCAGAAAAGGAACGTTTAACCAAAGAACTGGAGTATCTGCAGGGTTTCCTTAAATCGGTAGATGCGAAGTTGGGCAATGAACGTTTTGTACAAAATGCTAAACCAGAGATCATTCAAAACGAGCGTAATAAAAAAGCCGATGCAGAATCGAAAATTTCGACTATTCAAGAAAGCTTAGCGGCTTTGTAATTGGATTACGAACTTTTGTAAAGTATAATGAATAAAGGGCCTTTCAGTTTTGCTGGAAGGCTTTTTTGTACCGATCATTCCCCCGTACGTCATTCCTGCGTAGGCGGAATCTTAAGAAGAGGCAAAACCTACTATTGCATTACGATTGTCAGTCAAGCTGGCAATGACGGACTATTAATACCTTGTGGGCCGGTTTCTAATAAAGAGGCCCCAAACGTATTAAACCTTTTACAAGTAAAATAGCTGTTTTTAATCAAAACTTCTTTTCTTTATTATCACAATATAAATTACCAGATATGAATAGATTTTTCCTATTACTTATAGCTGCGGTCGCAGTATCATGTACCAGTAACCAATCCAAGGAGGCTGCTGCAACTTCCAATGTATTTGTAGAGCAAAAAGTAAATGAATTTGTGGCCCAACACCCGGAATGGACCAGTGGCGAAACGGCAAATGAAGAAATTACCGAAAAATTTAAGAGGGAAGTAATCAGATGGAGCAATGAAGAGCAATTTCTAAATGGAATGCCCATGCAGCTTAAGGGTTTAAGGGATACCTTGCTGAATGGACAAGGATTTAAAATAGCCACTTTTGCTGGTTATAACGACAATACTCGTCCGACAGGTTCACTGCTTAACTATATTCAGCTACAGATTGATGGAATTGTCCCTGATGATTTATTGAAGGACTTAACTAAAGATAAGAATTACCATCTTACCGGAATGCTTTATAAGCAGGGTAAACGTGCTGATGTAAAGGTGATTAAAGTAGCTGATTTTAAAGGTTACGACTTGGGTAAATACACTTTTTCTATTACCAAGGTTAAACCCTTATAGATTATTTGTTAATAATTCATTGCACGTCATTCCCGCGTATGCTGGAATCCTATTAATCCATTACGAAGCCCAATCGAGTTGGGTATGACGGTAGACATCAAGGGAATGAGGTCTTTACCCTCTCTCCGCTGTGCGGTTGCTCTCCCTTTGAGGGAGAAATGGTGCTTAGGGAAGAACAGTAGGTGTTTGAAATTACAGTATCAGAATGCTCTAGCACAATCAGTTCCCTCGCCTTTTCAAGGAGAGGGTTAGGGAGAGGTTTCTATATAATATACCCTCTCTATCCTTCGGGCATCCCCCTTTGAGGGAGAGATAGGTTTGTCCCAATAGGGTTCACTTCAATCTTTCCAATTTACCTTTGCGTTTGATCAGATTTTTATAATCCCATTGGATATCTCGTGCTTTTTCCAACCAACGCTTTAAATCATTGGTGTTTACCTGTTCAACTGTGGTATAGCGAGCTTCGGAAGCTTTAAAAGTTCCTTCGTTTTGTAGCCCAGGTTCTTCAAAAGATTGTCCGCTCCAAAATAATAGGCGTACACAGTTTTTAAGCTTGCTATAGCCTACAATGGGATTGCCTTCTAAAAACCAAACGGGGTGTCGATGCCATATTTTGTTTTCGGCTTCGGGCAGATACTGGTGAATGTTTGTAGCAAGTAGGTCGCAAATAGACTTCTCTGTTTCAGTCTGCTGGTCGTTATAATCCTTGGTTTCTTGGTTCATGACTCTGATGATTGGTTTGCGGTTGAATTGTTTAAAACGTCATCGGTAAAGTGCTTATTTTGTTTGGGTTGGGCAAATTTTTCGTTATTGTAATTTTGTGACTGTCCCCTGGGAATGGATAGCGATTGCCAACCATCTTTGGCTAGCATTTTGCCCAGCATCACGATTTGTCCAATGTGGTAGGGATAGTGTGCAAGCTGTCGATTAATGGCTTCTACTACGGTATGTCCCTCGTTGCGGATATAGATGGTACGTTCCAAATCTGCAGAGGTTAAAGCATTAACGGCATTGAATAAGCATTCCCAGCCTTTTTCCCATTTAATGAGGAGTTCTTCGCGGGACGTTTCCTGTGGTTCAAATTCCTCATCTCTAATGCGCCAAGCTTTTTCGCCATCGGTATCAAGAAAATCTGTAAAGCGAGAACGCATATTGCCCGAAATGTGGCTTACAATCATGGCAATGCTGTTGCTGTCTTCGTTAAATTGCCAAATGAGGGCATCGTCATTTAATTGGGCAAATGTTTTGTCGCCAAGTTGTTTGTAATACAGAAACTGCTTTTTAACGCTAGCTAAGTAATTATCGTTCATGATGGTTGTTTTCTCGTTTAAAGATAGGATGAATTTGAATTGATTTCATACTTCTTTGCGTTCTTTGCGATTACTTGACAAATCTTTGCTGTAAAATAACGCTGAGTTGTTAGAGATTCTTCGTTGCACCCAGAATGACAATGAGAGAACAAAAATATTGCAACGAATAGCCCCGAAGTAAATATGGGATAGGCAGGGTTTTCGGTTAAATAATGCTTTAGGTTTTACTTTTCGAAAAAAAAATATAGCTTTGCAGCATCAATAAGGGGTGCCTTGTTTTGCATAAAACACAAATAAAGGCTGAGATCATACCCATTTTGAAGTGGAAAGTTCAAAGTTGAAAGTGAAAAGTAGTAAGTCGTAAGACGTATAACTTAGAACCTGATAACTTAAAACTTAAAGCCTCAAATGCACCTGATCCAGGTAATGCTGGCGTAGGGATGGTTTATGAAGTTTAACTAAAGTCGGGAGTAACCCCTACTTACCGATGGGTTTAACTAAAAAACAACAAAAAGTTGAAAAAATTAAGATTTGCAGTTTTGGCTGCATTGCTGTGCCCGTTTTTGGCGATGGCACAGTTCAAGATTTCGGGAAAGGTCACCGAAGGAGATGGAAAAGCACTTTTAGGTGCAAGTGTTAAATTGAAAGGCAAGGGATTTACGGCGGCGAGTAATGTTAATGGTGTTTACGAGTTTGCAAACTTGCCAGCCGGTAGTTACACCGTGGCCATTAGCTATGTAGGTTTTGCTACACAAGAAAAGAAAGTGAACTTAACCACTAATACAGAACTGGATTTTGTACTACAACAGCTTTCTTTTGTGGCCGATGAGGTGGTGGTTAGTGCGACAAGGGTTGCCAAAAATGCGGCTTTTACCTACAAGAACTTAAGTAAAGCCGATTTGGATAAAACCAATCAGGGACAGGATTTACCTTATTTGTTGAACCAAACACCCTCGGTAGTCGTAACTTCGGATGCAGGTGCGGGAATTGGCTACACAGGAATAAGGATTAGAGGTAGTGATGCCACACGTATTAACGTAACCTTGAACGGTATTCCATTGAACGACGCGGAAAGTCAAGGAAGTTTCTTTATCAACTTACCTGATCTAGCTTCGTCGGTAGATAATATTCAGATACAGCGTGGGGTAGGTACCTCAACCAATGGGGCGGGCGCCTTTGGTGCCAGTTTGAACATTCAGACCACTACCAGAAGAGATTCGGCCTATGCCGAGTTGAACAACACTTATGGTTCATACAAAACTTGGAGAAACACAGTAAGCGCAGGAACAGGGTTAATCAACAACAAATTTAGCTTTGATGCCCGATTGTCGAGAATCAAGTCTGATGGCTATGTGGATAGGGCTTCTTCGAACCTAAAATCTTTTTTTGTGACAGGTGCTTACTATGGTAAAAATGACATCTTACGTTTAAATGTATTTAGCGGTACAGAAAAAACTTACCAAGCATGGAATGGTATTAGCGAAGAAATGTTGGAAACCAACCGCCGACATAACGATTTTACATACGACAATCAAACGGATAACTATCAACAGGATCATTACCAGTTGTTTTACACCCGTAACATTACCAAGCAATTAGTGGCCAATGCAGCTTTGCACTATACTTATGGCAGAGGTTATTATGAGGAGTTTAAAACTGGACAGGCATTAAAGAAATATTCGATTGACCCTGTAATCGTTAAAGACCCTATTTCTAACCTTCCTGTTGGAACTATCGAAAAGTCGGATTTGGTACGTCGTTTATGGTTGGATAATAACTTTTATGGTACTACATATTCATTGTCGTACACCCCACAAAGCAATTTGAACTTTACCTTGGGCGGTGCCTATAACCGTTATGAGGGTAACCATTTTGATGAAGTGGTTTGGGCGCAGTTTGCCAATTATAATGGTTCAGGTTCTATACGTCATAGATATAACGATAATGATGCCTTTAAAAGTGATTTCAATATTTTTGGTAGGGTAAGTTACCAATTGGACAAGCTTAATATTTTTGCTGATTTGCAGTACCGTAACATTTTCTATTCTTTTTATGGTAAGGTTGATGCTAAGAACTCTGCACAGCAAAATGCCCGTTTGGAGTTTTTTAACCCCAAATTTGGTTTGAGCTATAACCTGGATGATAAAAACAATATTTATGCTTCGGTAGCTGTGGGCAATAAAGAGCCTAACCGTAGAGATTTTACAGATTCGAACACGGGAACGCGCCCTAAGCACGAAAACTTAACGGACATTGAGTTTGGTTACCGAACACAACAGGCCAACTTTAATATTGGTGCCAACGGTTTTGCGATGTTGTATAAAAATCAGTTGATCAACACTGGAAAGCTGAATGAGGTGGGTGGGCAGACTCGTCAAAATGTGCCTGACAGCTACCGCATAGGTTTGGAATTAGATGCCCGCTGGCAGATTGTAAAGAACTTCTCATGGTCGGCAACTGCTACGTTAAGCCAAAGCAAAATCAAAAATTTTACCGAGTATGTTTATGATGATACCATAGATGGGGCTTTGTTGACTTTTGATTATAGCAACACGAATATTGCCTATTCGCCAAAAATTGTTGCGTCCAATGAGTTTGCTTATTCGTATAAAAATGCGGGAATAGCATTGATTAGTAAGTATGTGGGTGAGCAGAACTTGGATAATACTTCTGCCAGTGATCGCGTTTTGGATGCTTTCTTTATCAACGATGTACGTTTGAGCTATAACCTAACTTTGCCAGATGTTAAAAATATTGGTTTAAACTTTTTGGTGAACAACATCTTTAATGTGAAGTATGAAGCAAACGGCGGAAGTGGCGCTTATTTGTCCAATGGAGATTTTGGACGCTATAAATATTTTTACCCACAAGCTACCCGTAATTTCTTATTGAGCTTAAACTTGAAATTTTAATTCTTTATTGTTCTGAGCATAGCGAGGAATAGATCAACCTCGTAGGTTTTAAACCTGCGAGGTTTTTTTATGAAAGCTTATTTCTTTAAAGGTTGTAGTAAATACTCCAAACCATTCAGCTTAATTTCATATAAGGTAGCTAGCAACATCCCTAGTTTTCCAGCGGGAAACCCTTTTTGACTATACCAAACCAAATAGTACTCCGGCAAATCACATAACAGCCTGCCTTGGTATTTGCCATAAGGCATGCGCATTTGTACTAGATCTTTTAACAGTTCGGGATTCATTATGTAAAGGTAGGATTTTAGGGACTAGGAATTAGGGGTTAGTTTTTAGTGATTAGTTTGGTTGGTTCTTTAATCGTTTTGGTATTTTTTCTCCTATAACGTCATTGCCAGCTCGACTCGTAATTTCATATATTACTTCGTTTAAGCATATGTTGGTTTGTTATTACAAACGATAACATCCTATACTAATTAGCTAACAAGTGGTACTTTAAGAGGCTTTATGAGGCTTAATTTTGAGTAAACTATCCAAATAAATTAAGCCTAATCGTATGAACAAGATCAGCAGTATCAAATGCATGGTCATTTGCCTTTTTGTTTCCTTATTCAATATTGTCTTAAGCGCTTATGCACAAACGATCTTTCCGGGTACGGTCATTGCACAGAGTCCCAATCCGCTTTCGCGTAGCTATGCCTCGCCAAGCATTGTAGTATTGCCCGATGGAAGCTACGTGGTTTCCCATGATTATACTGGAACGGTAAGTTCCATTTACAAATCAACAGATAGTGGGGTAACTTGGAGCCTTACTACCCAAGTGCCTAACTGCCATTGGGCAACTTTATTTGTGCATAACAGCGTACTTTATTTAATGGGCACAGCAAAATCATTTGGTGACATAGTCATCTATAAATCTTTAGACGGTGGGTATAGTTGGACAAGGGCCTTGGATAATACCTCAGGCTTGTTGTTAAGCGGCAGATACCATACCGGACCTGTACCTGTAGTGGTGCATAATGGCAGGGTGTGGCGAGCCTATGAGGAAAGTCCCGACCCAGATAATGAAAGAGATTTCCATGCTTTTGTACTTTCTGCACCTGCTAATTCAGATTTACTGGATGCTTCCAACTGGACAAAATCCAATATCCTCAGGTTCGATGAAAGTTGGCTCAATGCTAAACGCCCTAATTGGTTTGAAGGAAACATTGTAGTTACGCCAAGTGGTAATGTGATAGATTTTATGCGTTTGGAAACTTGGCAGGCCGTAGGGGGAGGAATGCCCATCACTACTGGAGGAGCTACAGGTTTACAACGTTATGAAGTTGCCGCTAAAATTTCGGTAAGTGCCGATGGTAGTACGGTTTCGTTTGGAAATACTGCTGCCGAATATGCTCATTTTCCAGGCGCTGAATCTAAATTTACCATCCGTTATGATGCTACTTCGGGGAAATATTGGACTATTGTGAGCAAGATCAGTGTGTTTACCGATACTTGGGAAACTTATAATTTGCCATCGCACCAGCGAAATGTATTAGCACTTTATTCTTCTTCGGATTTAGTAAACTGGGACCATAAATACGACATCATTAAATGGAACGAGGGTTATCCCGTAAAAACATGGGATGTATTTGGCTTTCAATATGCCGATTGGCAATTTCAGGGAAATGATATCGTAGCGGTTAGTCGTACGGCATGGTATGGAGAGCGTTACCATAATGCAAATCTCATTACCTTTCATCGCATTACCAATTTCAGAACAAAACAACTGAGTGATTCGCCTGCCGATTTGTTGCCTCAAACACAATCAACGTCTATTCTATCATGGAAGTTTAGTAACCCTGATGCTGCCGGAAGTCAAGCCACAAGCACTTCAACATTTACCCATACCAATTTAGATGTTTCTACTTTGAGCCGAGGCACAGGTCTGGCCAATACCGCAGGTTTATTGCGTTCTTTTAATTCCACGGCATCATCGCCAGCCAGTTCTTTAGCCAATGCTATCACTAATAACCAATACTTACAATTTGAAGTAGCTCCTAAGTCGGGTTACATGGCCTCAATCCACAGCATTGACGCCAAGCTGCGAAGAAATTCGGCAGGAGCAATTTATTATAAATGGGCTTACAGTACTGATGGAACCAATTTTACCGAAATAAGTGACTACAATATCCCATTTACAGATAACAATAACGAAGGAGTGGTGCAATCTACCATCCACGTAGGTGGTTTAACTCCTTTGCAGAACTTGGCTTATCCACAAAAAGCTACTTTTCGTATCTATTTTTGGGGCGCAACAAGCTCTAGCGGTGGCTTTGCTCTTGGACGATATCCTACTGGAGACAATACCCCTAGTTTAATAGTAGGAGGAGAGGTAAAGGCAATTCCTCCTGCTCCGCCAACTTTATTGGCTTGGCAGTTTAGTGCAGTGTCGGGAGTAGTTGCAGGAAGTTTAAATGCGACTACTAATAACGGTTATTTAAATACTTCGGTATTATCGAGAGGTTCTGGGTTAACGGCCTTAAGCTTGGCCAGAGGATATTATTCTACCATAAGCGCTTATGGAACGGCGGGCTCTTCGGCTAACTCAAAAGCAACGGCTATAGTCAACAACGACTATTATACCTTTACCGTAAAGCCAAAAATTGATGTAATAGTATCGTTGGCTACACTTAACGCCAAATTGCGTAAAAATGGAAGCGGTCCAGCAATGGCAAGTTGGTACTACAGTTTGGATGGTATAAACTTTAAAGAAATTACCCAAAGCACCAATATTCTTGCTGGAGATACTGAAGGCGACCTACAACCAACGGTTGACTTGTCAACCATATCAGAACTACAAAACTTAGATGATACCAAAACCGTGATCTTTAGGGTTTATGGTTGGGGCGCAACAACCAGTGCAGGTGGTTTTGGCATTGGAAGATATGGCACAGGAGATACCACGCCCAGTTTATCTGTAGGCGGTAGTGCAATATATAGTGGTGTTGATCTAGCCAATTGGAATTACGATTTGGCTGGAAAGAACTCGGCAATTAATGCTAATATCGTTCATCCTGATTTACAACAAGCTACACTGAGTAGAGGTGCGGGTGCGCCATATGTCAATAACTCCACACTTTCTTATGTGGCTACCTTTGCTGCGGGTGCCAATTTTACTGCCGCTCAAAGTACGGGAGCCTATTTTCAAGCGGTACTCAATTTAAATACTACCAAGCAAATTAATTTGAGTACCATTAAGGCCAGGTTGAGAACCTCTAATGCTAAATCGGTAAAAAACTATAAATGGTATTACAGTTTAGATAATGTCAACTACACGGAGATTTATACGGGTAATAACAGCATTGGTTTAACTGATACACAAGGCGAAGATCAGCCTGAAATTAGTTTGAAACATATCACTGCGCTTAAGAACCTAAGTGGTACTACCAGTGTGTATTTCAGGGTTTATGCTTGGGGTGCTGATGCGGGAAGTACAGATTCGGAAAGAGGTTTTGGTTTTGGGAAGGGCGAAAATAGCACTACGGGAAGAACGGTACTCACCTTTACCGGAACTGTTGAAGATGATGATCAGGTAATGCCAGTTAATGATCTTCGTTTTTCTGGAAAGGCTAATAAAAACTTGGTACAGTTGCAATGGACCACTTCGGCAGAAAAGGATAATGCTCACTTTGAAGTTTTACGTAGTATTAATGGGGCGCCATTTGTGTCTTTGGGACAGCTTGATGGTAAAGGAACAACCACCCAAAAAAGTGAATACAAATACCTTGATGGCAACCCAGCTTTAGGATTAAACTATTACCAGTTAAGGCAAGTAGATCTTAACGGCGATAGTAAGCTTTCTACATCAATAGCGGTTTCGGTTAAAATGAGCGAACATCATTTTCAAATCAATGCGCCTTCACAACAGGACGTGGTTAATGTTTTTACTTCATCAATCCATGGAAATGCCATGATCGAAATACACGATATGGTAGGTAGGAAAATATTGAGCCAAAAGATTAAACTTGCAGGGGGCGAAGAGCGCTTAACCTTGCCAGCATTTTTAAATAAGGGAGTATATTTAGCCAGTTTATGCGTAGAAGGACAGCCGGTTATCAGTAATAAATTCATCAAGCAATAATGTTAAAGCGTAATATCCTCTTTCTCTTATTAAGTGTATGCAGTCTCAAAACCATGGCGCAAAGCGATTTCTTGGTCAGTGGCCAGCCTATCAAAAATGGCTCTGCTAATGGTATTGGCAATTTTGCATCCCCATCCTTAACCGGAGTAGTCATGGGAACTGCTAAGGTGAACGATGACGAGTATCCCGATTTGTTTGTACAATCGGATATTAGGGCGCCAGGAACATATCTTTATCATTTTAGAAAACTGACCGAGAAAGGAGAGCCTGTTTTTTCGCAGGGAATTAAACTCAACCTACCTTTTGAAGATACTGGAGAAAATAAGGCTGTCATTATTCAAAACCCGAATAAGCAGGTCTATGGTTTTTGGCGCTTTGGTGGCAAACTTCTAAAGAAAGCGGTTTTCAATCCAAAAAGCAACAGCTTTGAAGGCTTAAACAATATTGCCATTAATGGTCTGCCCTGGGGCATGTCCACCTTTGGAGTAGTGAGAACCCTAAAAGGCAAATACCTTTTTCTGTTCACTGTTCCAAAACCAACTACGGATAACATAAAGATGAAAGTGGATAGTGCATACTATACTCCAGAAGGATATTGGCCCAATAGTTTATCGGAAGTAGGAATTTACGGCGCCGTAGCTGATGATTTGGAGAATCTGAGCAAATTAGAAGCAAAGCCATTAACCGAATTGGATCAAGCCTATTTCGGCATTAGTGGCTATACCAATTTTCAATTTAATGATCGAGAACAATATGTGCTTTGTGGTACACGCATGGGCAATATCCATGCCTACCAAGTAGATGGTGATAAGCTATTCCCCAATAAATACGTGGTAGATCAAAAGCACATCCTTCGCCGTAGCCCAACCGTAAATGCCTTTCCCGCCTATTTTAAAATTGATGGTAAAACCGAAGGCGTTTTTATTTCTGGAGAAGGAGGTATTACTTACTATCCTAATATGATGCAAAAGGACAAGCAAGGTAATCTGATTTTTGGTGATGCTATCAGCGTTAAGCAGGAAAGCCCTTTATTGTACGGTGGTTCATTGGTGGTGCCAAGTTTGGCCGATTGGGATGGTGATGGTTTAATAGATATCGTATCGGGAAACTCGGCTGGCAATATTTTGTTTTTTAAAAACACCGGGACCAATCAAAAACCAGCCTACCAGGATCCTGTGCCTTTAAAAGCTGGTGGAGCAGATATTCATGTGCAACCAGGTTATCGCGAAGATATTCAAGGACCTCATGAAGCACGATGGGGTTATGTTTGCCCTGTGGTGTACGATTGGAACGGCGATGGTTTGCCAGATATTCTCACAGGCGACAGTCGTGGTAAGTTTATGGTCTATATCAATATCGGTACTAAAACTAAACCCGAGTTAGACGTAGAGAAGTCGCTTTTCTATAAGGGCTTGAATGTACACGGGGGGTGGCGTTCAATCCCGGGAGTAGGAAATATGGCAGGAAAGGATGCTTACATCATTTTGGATTCGGATAATCAATTCCATCTTTATTATAAAATAGATGCTTACAATGTTAGCGATGGCGGGAAGCTTAAATTAACAGATGGGACATTTATTAATGGGCATCGTCGTAAAGGGGGGCAAGTGGGCCGAGCCAAAACTCAGATTGTAGATTGGGATGGTGATGGTGTTAAAGATTTATTGATTGGTACGGGAAGGGGCGCTGCTATTCCAAATCCAATTAATGGTTTGCCTTATTTCCGTAAAAAGAAAGGCGAAGGAGCTGCGGTGCTTTTTATGCGTAATGTCGGGACAGATACCGAACCTTTATATGAATTCCCAAAAATGATGAAGTTTAAAGGGAATGATATTCTTTTGGGAGCGCACGAGTGCGCCCCAACCACGGCCTATATTGGCGGTGATGGTAAAACTTTAAACCTAGTAGTGGGTACTGAATACGGAACGTTTATGTTCTACGACAGGAAAGATCTTTCTTGGAAATAGAGAATTTATCAAATATGTTACCAAATAGCCTTAATTAGTTTTTAGGGTTATTGTATTTTGCAAACTTTTGTTTTATTGTTGCACAAGCAAATACCTATGCTTTCAGCATTATCAATATGTTGTAGTCAATATGATAACATGCTACAACAAATGGCTAATAATCACAATTACTCGTGTAAAGTTATCAGCTATCTTTATAATGTTGAAATAACCAAATATTAAACCAAGTAATAGTGGGGCCTTGAAACCTCCTTTTACAAACCAACCAAACAAACAACCAATAAACTGAAGATAAATGGGTATGAACGTTCAACTATTGCATTAAGCAACACAGCGAGGAAAACACAACGATCTCTCCAGTAAATTTTAATAACCAAATGAAGCTAATTCATTTCGGAGCAACCTCTTTTTGTCCCGAAACATGAATTGGCAGTAAATAGATATGAATTTAAAATAGAAGCGATAATGCAGTACCTTTTAAGAACTACGAAGCTTTTGTTATTACTGTTATGCTGCTTTGGCAGCTCGTATGCGCAACAGGACTTAAAGCTATTTAGCGGAACCATTACCGACGAAGAAGGCGAAACTTTGGTTGGCGTTTATGTGAGGGTTAAAGAAGATCCCAAACGTGGGGTGGCGTCTGATAAAGATGGTAAATTCTCACTACGTGCCCGCGATAATGAAACCATTGTATTTACCATTGTTGGTTATTTGCAACGAGAAATACTGGCCAAAAATCTTGGAAATGTGCCTGTTAAATTAAAGCAAGATCCAAAATCACTACAGGAAGTAGTCATCATTGGTTACGGACAGGTAAACAAACAAGATATTACGGGTTCGGTAGGCCAAGTTAAAATAGAGGAAATGACCAAAGCTCCGGTAACGTCTTTTGAGGAAGCTTTAGCTGGCCGTATTGCAGGTGTGCAGGTTTCATCTAATTCTGGGCAGCCAGGTGACGATATTAATATTGTGATTCGTGGAGGAAACTCGATTACCCAAAGCAATGCGCCGCTTTATGTGGTAGATGGTTTTCCTATCGAGGACTTTAACGCCAGCTCCATCAATCCCGATGATATTGAGTCGATCAGTGTGTTAAAAGACGCATCAGCAACGGCTATTTATGGTACAAGAGGCGCCAATGGTGTTATCATTCTTGAAACCAAAAAAGGGAAAATAGGTAAACCACAGGTTTCTTATAACGCATTTGTAGGCTATCATGAGCCCACTAAAAAAATGGACATGATGACGCCATACGATTTTGTGCGCTATCAATTGGACAGAGATCCCATAAGCATGACGGAAATGTATTTGACCAAACCCGGTTACACGCTGCAGGATTATAGAAATGCTGATCAAATTGATTGGCAGGACCATCTTTTTAGAAATGCTTTGGCACATAACCATAGCCTGTCGCTTCGTGGCGGTACCGCACAAACCAAATATTCTTTTTCGGCAAATTTTGTAGATCAAAATGGGGTGATCATTAATTCCGGATTAAATAGGAAGCAGATGCGTGCGGCAATTGACCAAAACATCAATGCCAAGCTAAAGGCGTCCTTAAACATCAATTACTCCTACGATAAAAACTATGGGCAAACCGTAGCCAGTCAAGCCTCAAGTGCCAATGCCTATGCTACTTATTTAATGTATAGGGTTTGGGGATATAGGCCATTGAATACTGGAGGTGCTGATCTTTTCGAAGATTTATTTGACGATGATGTGAGTTCGGCTACTGTTTTGGTGATGAATCCTATTGTATCTACCAAAAACGAAATCCGTCAGCAGGGAAGAACTACCTTAAACATTAATGCAGGCATTACCTACGACTTTTTGAAAGATTTTAAGCTGAACATTCGTGGTGGTTACAATACCCGAATTACCAGAAACGAAAATTTTAATAACTCTAATACCTACCGTGGTTTTGCTACCCCTAACAACCTTTTAGGCGTAAATGGGTCCTTTGGTGAAATTACCCTTAACGATTGGATGAGTGAAAACACACTGACCTACAAAAAACGTATTAATAAAAATCATCAATTTGATGTGCTATTTGGAGCAACAGCTCAGGGAACTAATGTAGATAATTACGGTTTTGTGGCCATTAATATTCCTAATGAAGAATTAGGTTTAAGAGCATTGCAGTTAGGTATTCCCAATTCAGTAACTTCTTCGGCTGGTGTAAATACTTTGGTTTCATTTTTAAGTCGTGTAAACTACAACTATAAATCAAAATATCTATTCACGGCATCCATTAGGACCGACGGTTCCTCCAAATTTACCCGAGAAAACAGATGGGCCTATTTCCCATCAGCAGCCTTTGCATGGCAAATGGGTAAAGAAAACTTTATGAAGAAATTGAGCTTTGTATCCGATTCGAAACTAAGAATCAGTTATGGAGTAACAGGAAACAATCGTATCAACGATTTTGCACCTTATATGTCGCTAGATGTAGGCGACTACTATTCTTTCAATGGAGAGACGCCTAAATATGCCATGGTGATCAATAGCTTGGGCAACCGCGATTTAAAATGGGAGAGAACTTCGCAACTAGATATTGGTTATGAGCTTTCCTTATTCAAAAATAGAATTAACCTTACCGTTGATGCCTACAAAAAAGTAACCAGCGATTTGCTTTTGAATGCTAATGCGCCGCTAAGTTCTGGTTTCAATACCGTAATGAGGAATATTGGTAAAATACAGAACACCGGTTTAGAGTTTACCCTAAATACGGTGAACGTCAAAACCAAAAACTTTTCTTGGTCAAGTGATTTCAATATCTCTTTTAACAGAAACAAAGTACTGGCTTTAACCGATGGGGAATCGAGCATGCTGACCAACGTTTCTTTTACTGGAGATTATAATGGTACGCCCCTTTATTTTGCTCAGGTTGGTAAACCTGTCGGTTCGTTCTACGGTGTAGTGTGGGCAGGTAACTACCAATATTCGGATTTTGATAAAAGGGCTGATGGAAGTTATACGCTAAAAGCCACTGTGCCCACCAATGGTAATGATCGCGCTACCATTAAACCTGGAGATATTAAATATGTAGACCAAAACGGCGATGGGGTAGTGAACGAAAAAGATATGGTGATCATAGGTCGCGGCTTACCTAAGCATATTGGTGGTTTCAATAATAATTTCAACTACAAAAATTTTGCGCTTAGTGTATTTTTCCAATGGAGTTATGGCAACGATATCATGAATGCCAACAGATTAATGCTTGAGGGAAATCCTGCCAACAGGCCGAATCTTAACCAGTTTGCCAGCTATAATAACCGATGGACACCAGATAATCAGAACAATATCTATTATGGTATAAATGGCGCGGGACCCAGAGGTGTTTACTCAACCCGTACGCTGGAAGATGGCTCTTTCCTCCGATTGAAAACTGTACAGCTGAGCTATAATTTCCCTAAAAAACTGGTTAAATCATTAACAGCATTGCAGCTTTATGTATCTGCTCAGAACTTATTCACCTGGACAGATTACTCAGGAATGGATCCAGAAGTATCTACCCGCAACTCTATTCTTACGCCTGGTTTCGATTATTCGGCTTATGCCAGAAATAGGATTACAACTTTTGGACTTAAGGTAGTTTTTTAACAAGATAAAACATGAAAACGATAAACAGATTATCCCTACTTTTCGGATTGATGCTTAGTCTATCTTGTAATAAGATATTAGACGTAAAACCAGAGGAATACATCATCGTGGCTGATGATTATTACAAAACAGAAGAACAATTAAACGCGGCATTAAGAGGGGCTTACGCTATACTGGCCGACGGAACCCTGTATGGTGGCAATATATTGGGCCGTTTGGGGCTGGAAGCCGATGAAGGTTATGAATCGTATAGTTCAGATTTGGCAACCGTAGGCGATTACACCGTTTTTGCGAGCGACACCAAAATATTGGGCTACTATCGTTCCGTGTATCGAGGAATCAATAGGGCTAACCTGCTTTTGGAAAGTATAGATGATCTTAGCATTAAAATAGACCAAGCAGAGAGAAATCATATCAAAGGACAAGCACTGTTTTTACGAGGTTACTACTATTTGATGCTGGCAAGCAAATTTGGAGGAGTGCCCGTACAGTTGAAGGCCACACGCTCTGCTAAAACCGAAGACCTACAGATCGCTCGCTCATCCCTAAAGGAGGTTTATTCAGTAGTATTGAGCGATTTGCAGGCCGCTGCAGATCTGTTGAAGCCTATTACGCAGGTCTCGGCAGGAACCATTGCCACTAAATCTGCCGCTTGGGGAATGTTGGCCAGAACTTGTTTGTATATGGCCGGACAGCCTTTAAACGAAACCGATAAATATGCTGAAGCCGCTATTTGGGCCAAAAAAGTAATGGAGACGGGGCAGCATGATTTAAATGCGTCCTATCAACAGGTTTTTGTGAATTTGGCCACCGATAAATTCGACACCAAAGAAAGTATTTTTGAAGTTGATTTTTGGGGGAATGGTACTGGTATCTATACCAATACCGGGGGGATGGTAGGTCGTAACAATGGCATTAACTATCCCGCTGATGATTCTAACATTGGTTATTCCATTGGCGCAATTAGACCTAGTGCTTGGTTGTATGAAGTATATGAAAGCACAGATCAGAGAAGGGATTGGGCCATTGCCAACTATTACTACACTGGTACCCCTCGTGTAAAAACTTTTTATACAGGAGGAACCCCATTCCAACGTTATTGTGGCAAATTTAGAAGGGAGAGCGAAATACTATTGCCAAAAAGCACTACCAGTACTCCTCAAAACTTTCCGTTGTTGCGTTATTCAGATGTATTGTTAATGTACGCGGAAGCCATTAACGAATCAGCACACGGACCAAACATCGAAGCAAACGAAGCCATTAACCAAGTACGACGCAGAGGCGCAGGCTTACCTGTGAAGACTCCAAATGCACAAGCAGATTTAAGTGGTCTTTTATATGATGATTTTAAGGCCGAAATTAAGGAAGAGCGAGCAAGAGAATTTTGTTTTGAGGCCCTAAGAAAGAACGATTTGGTACGCTGGGGCGATTTCTACAACAATATGAAATTTATTTTGGGACAAGTGCCCGCAGGAACCTCATCATACTTGGTAAGCGCAAGGGCGTATTATGGAAATGCACTGCCTCGCGATATCGTTTGGCCAATTCCAACCTATGAAATGGGCGTAAATAGAAAACTTATACAAAATGTTGGCTGGTAAATGTTTAAGGATATGAAGACTATAAAATATAAACTAGGAATATTTTTGGCTTTTTTAAGCCTTGGATGCGCCAAAGAATACCATGTAGAAGAACCAACATTACAAATTGCCGTTGCGAAAAATACGGTGAAAGTTGGAGATATTGTTGTCTTTAATTTTGATGGCAATGCTGATTTTATTTCTTTCTATTCAGGTGAAAAGGGAATGGATTATGTTTTCCATAACAAAGAGAGAATCTATCAATCGAATAACGTTTTAAACTTTAGATCGGCAAAGTACGCGGGTAATAATACGGATTGTGCCCGCCTTAAATATTCAACTGATTTTAATGGGGTATATGACCGAACATCTATTAGGGCCGCTACTTGGATAGATATTACCGATCAATTTACCGTTCCACCTATAGTAGGTACCAGTGCTACTTTTTCCAATTCGGGAGATCTGGAGATCTCTAATTTATTTCCAACAGATGGCAAACCCGTATATTTCGGTTGGTTTTTTACCACGCAAGCCAATTCACAACGTACCCAATTCCAAGTAGCCGAGTTTAAGATACAAGGCGTGGTTACTCAAGATCCAAGTTTGTCGGGTGTGGTTTACGACTTTGTAGACTGTGCCTTTAAATTGGTACTAGGTGAAGGTTTTGATGGCGTTACGGTATCTCCTGCCCCCAATATCAACTCTACACGTATCCTATGGTCGGGTACATTTGCAAATGATACTTTTAAGGAAGGCTGGGCTATTAGCGCACCGTTGCATAAGTCGGAGCAGGTAAATTTAGGGCTTGATAAGCCAAACCCAATCAAGATTGTTTCAGATCCAGAATCCGCTTCTTACCAATATGTTTATAAAACTCCGGGCAAGTACCTTGCCACCTTTGTAATTGCAAATAGCAGTGTATATGGCCGCAAGGAAGTGGTTAAGCAGATTGAAATTAATGTAGAACCCTAAAAGCACTTACAAATGAAGAAAATAACATACTTAATATTATTGTTTTTATGGGGCGGCGTAGGCAACAGCTTTGCTCAGGTTTTTTCTCAAAACTTTAGCAGCTCAAATACAGTTTCAAGTTATGCAAACGCCACTACTCCAAATTCAGGTCAATTTACCTACTTCAGTGCCTTTGGTTCATCGCCCTTTGTGATTGATAACGGTAGGTTAAAAATTAATAAAACCGGGACAGGCTCTGCCCAAGCGGTTAGGAACGTGAATTTTGCCACTACACCCAAAGTTGCCATCGTGAAGTTTAAGGTAGAAGTGGCCAACGCCGTTAATCCATCAACTGCCATTACCAATCATGGTCACTTTTTTATAGGCAATGGTTTCGAGAATAGCGCCAACCTGCCCGACAATGTGGCTGGTGCTGGTAATGCACATAGTAAGTTCGGTTTTTCCATTTCGGGCAATTCGTTCTCTGTAAACATCATGTCCGCTTTAAATGGACAAACAAAAGCACCTGAATCTTCTTCGCAATTATTTTCGGGTGAACAGCAAATTACCTTTGTGGTCAATAATTCAGATAACCCGATCGTATATCAAGCCCCCGATGCATCTTTTGTGGGCTTAGAAAACGATAAATGGGATCTATGGGTAGGAACTACCAAAGTGTATAGTAACCAAGCAGCTTTTGGAGCAACAGTTCCTTTAAATCAGTTCAGATTTGGTTTCCATTCCAATATTACCACTACCAATATCCTTCAAATCTATTTTGATGATATTAATGTGTACAACGAGTCGATATTGCCTTTGTTTGTGACCTTTAATACCAATGGCGGTTCAGCCGTTTCTGAAATTTATGCCAACCCTAACCAACCCATTTCGCAACCAAGCGACCCAAATCGTACAGGTTATACCTTTGGTGGATGGTACAAAGAGGCTACATTTAACACCCCTTGGAACTTCACTACCGATGTGGTGACTGCTCCAATGACCCTTTATGCCAAATGGACTCCAATTACCTATGCGGTAACGTTTGAAAGCAATGGTGGTACAGCAGTAAACCCAGTGCAAGTAAATTATAACAGCACTTTTGCTGCACCAACAGAACCTACAAAAACGGAGGTGATTTTTGGCGGTTGGTACAAAGAAGCGACTTTAACTACACCGTGGAATTTTGCTACTGATGTGGTGACTGGAAATACCACTTTGTATGCCAAATGGAATGATCCACGGCAATCTATTACTTTTCCAGCTATTAGCGATAAAGTTTACGGCGAACCAGCATTTACTTTAGCTGCTACCTCAAGTTCTGGCTTACCTGTTGCTTATGAAGCTTTAACCAATAATATTACCATCAGTGGTTCAATCGTAACCATTACCAATACCGGATTAGCTACCATCAAGGCTACGCAAACAGGTAATGCCGATTATAATGCCGCTACGCCAGTGCAGGTTAGCTTTACCATTAATAAAGCAACGCAAATTCTCACTTTTGATCAACCTACACCTATTAGCCGTTATGCAGGAGTGGTGGCTTTAACGGCAACCAGTTCTTCGGGGCTTCCTGTGGGTTTCACCGCTAATGAGCCTAAT
The DNA here is from genome assembly GCF_039594775.1 of Pedobacter sp. GTDB lineage: Bacteria > Bacteroidota > Bacteroidia > Sphingobacteriales > Sphingobacteriaceae > Pedobacter. Next base: position 22,243 of record NZ_JBCNMT010000011.1, read on the forward strand.
GTAGGCATAATTACTTCCGATAATAAATTGCAGGTAAAAGGTTTGGGAACGATTAAAATCACGGCTTCGCAGGCAGGTAACGAGTTTTATTTGCCAGCAACAAATGTTGAGAGAGAAGTGCTGATTCATACAGCAGGGAATACGCAATTATTGGTCACGCAGGCATTGTCACCTAACGGCGATGGCATTAATGATGTTTTTGTCATTGAAGGTATTAAGGCTTATCCCGAAAATCAAGTGAAGATCATGAATAGAGGGGGGATGAAGGTTTACGAACAGAAGGGATATAACAATACCAATGTTGTTTTTGCTGGAAAAAGCAGCGGAGGCGATAAGCTTCCCGATGGAACTTACTACTATTCAATTGAATTTAAACAAAATGGCCAATGGGTACAAAAGAAAGGCTATCTATTCATCAAAAACTAATGGAATCGAGGTCAAAACTTAAGAAAATGAAGATTAGATATATTTTTACGGTGCTAGGCTTTTGTTTTATTCAATTGACAGTTAAGGCTCAACAAAACACTAGCTATAGCCAATATGGTACATCCGTAATTCCAGTGAATACTGCGGCAAGTTTTTTGCATAAAGATGCACAGGTAAGTTTAATTGGACGCTATCAGTGGGTTGATTTGGAAGGAGCACCTACCGCTTACCGTTTGGCGGCAAGTATGCCCATTGGAAAATCTGACTTAAGGGTGGGATTAAATATCAGGCATGAAAATGTATCGGTAGAGAAACTAGGTGAGGTTTTAGCTTTTGTAGGTAAGCAGGTACAACTTTCGGGTAAAGATTACTTAGCTGTATCCGTAGGAGCAGGAGTAAGCTACTATAATGGAAATTTTTCACAATTGTCCACTTCAGATCCTTTGTTTAATAACGATTTAAGGGAAGCAGAGGGCATGCTTTCTGCAAGCGTCATGTATTATCGCCCCGATAAATTTTACGCGGGATTTTCACTTCCTCGTTTAACTTTCTCTAAACTAGGCTTAGGCTCAAGTTCTTTAAACTACGATGCCAGTACTTTGTATCATTTCACTGCGGGAGCGGTATTCGCCTTGGGAGCAGATTTTGACCTAAAGCCTGCAACTTTGGTGAGCTATGCGAAGAATTTAGATGTTCAAGCAGATGTTTCGGCCATGGTTTATGTAAAGAAAACCTTTGGTATAGGTGCAAATGTAGGAACAGAGGGGGAGATGGCCGCTTTGGCTGGCCTATTCATCAAGAACTTGAATATCGGTTTTGGGTATCAGTTTGCAACAAGTAGCAAGCCATTAACCAGAACCTTTAACAATAATACATATGAGTTTAGCTTAACCTATCGTTTTGGTAAGGGATTTGGTGGATTGTTGTAGTATTTAGGCTTCCAGTTCCCAAACCATCACCTTTTTATCATCACCCGTAGAGATTAATTTACTTCCGTCGTGGCTCCACGCAACTTTGTTAATGGAATGTGTATGTCCAATGCCCATTTTTTCCATGCTCACAATTTTGTAAAGCTTGAAATTTTCGGCGTCCCAAAGTTTAATGCTTTTATCTTGGCTTGCGGTAACAAAATAGGCTAAGGTAGGATGAAAAGCAATATCGTAGATACCAAACATATGTGCAGGAATACTGTTGTTGAGTTGGTAGCTGACGCCGTCCCAAATTTTAAGCTGTGCATCCCTACTGCCCGAAATTAAATACTTTCCAGTAGGATGGTAGGCTAATGAAGTAATACCTAGAGTATGTTCCTTTAAAATTGCCTTTAAGGTATAATCATCGGCGTGGTATATATGGATAGAACTGTCTTTACAGCCAAAAGCAATCTCTTGTTCATCTGGAGAAACAGCGATACACCTTACAGTGTCATAGGAAAGAGGTAACCGATAAAGCTCTTCAAAATCATTTAATGACCATATGGCTACTGTACCATCCTCACTACTGGTTAATAACTCTTTTTTTCGTGCAATGGTCTGCATTCCAAAAATAGGTTTGGGATGCGCATTGACCCTTGCAATGATTTCTTGTTTGCCAATGTCGAATACAGAAAAGGCACCACTTCTTTCAGCAATAAATAGCAGATCGTTGTAAAGGTGAAGGAAATATACAGAGCTTTGCACAGGCAATATGACCTTCACAAAAGACATCTCATTTAAAGACCATTCTACCACACCCTTATCATTTCCGGCCGTAAATAGAAAACCTTCTTTATCTGATTTCACAAGGGCATATATGGGATTTTGATGTCCAGTAAAGGTGTGTAAATGTTTTAGCATAATACAAAAATAGTCTTATCCCGTTAATAAATTTGGTGCATTTGTGTTTTTGACAGGCTTTTGTCATTCTACTAAACTACTTATTCAAACTTTTTTTGTCTAAATTTGTATTCTATTTACTTAAACAAAGTGTGATGTTGCTATGGGGGTCGTCGCAAAATATTCAATCAAAGATCTCGAAGTGCTTACCGGCATTCGGGCGGCAACCCTTAGGATGTGGGAGAAACGGTACGAAATAATCAAGCCTTTAAGAACACAAACCAATATTCGATTTTATGGCAACGAGCATCTCAAGTTGTTGCTTAATATCAATGTGCTCAACCGCAACGGAATCAAAATATCGCATATTGCCAAAATGAACCATCGTGAAATTGCCGATAAGGTTAAAGATCTAAGTTTTATCAGGAGTGGTGACGATGATCTTTTTGATGGGCTGATGCTTAGCATGATTGATTTAGATGAAATGTTATTTCAACAGGCATTTTATAAGGCCGTTGCGCGGCTAGGTTTTGAGGATACCATTAACCGGATTATATTTCCGTTTTTTAATCGTATTGGCATCATGTGGCAAATCGATTCCATTAACCCAGCGCAAGAACATTTTATTAGTAACATGGTAAGGCAAAAGTTGATTTCAGCTATTGATCATGTCAATGTTCCTATCCATTCAGCCGCTGAAAAAGTATTGTTATTTCTTCCCGAAAATGAGCTACATGAGTTAGGTTTGTTGTTTTTTAATTATTTGCTGAAAAATAAGGGCTATAAAACAGTTTACTTAGGACAAGCTGTCCCTTTAACAGACCTTCCAAAAATCATGGAGGTAAGTAATCCAGATATTCTGGTTTGTAATGTATCTAACCCAATGACCATTGGTGATGTTAATTCGTTTATTTCAAAATTAAATGCTGTTCCGGCCACTAAAAAGGTGTTTATTGCCAGCGCAAGTATTTTCGAATTGACACCGGAGCTACCTCCACATTTCCAACTTTTTGTTAGCTTAAAACAATTGGCTTCAAAGTTCTAAAACTACTATAATACGCTTAATTGTTTTCTAACTAACCAAATTATTTGAGAAACAATATTGTTGTTTTTTATTTTGTTTAATTTTTTAATTAAAAAGTTAAACAAAATAAGAGTATGTTTGTTAACTCAAAGATGATGGTTAAAACTCCTCCACATGTAATTGTTATCGGTGCCGGTTTTGCTGGACTAAGTGCTGCCATTACTTTGGCTGATAAGGGCTATAAGGTAACAGTTGTCGAAAAAAACAAGCAAGTAGGAGGTAGGGCTAGGATTTTTAAAAAAGATGGCTTTTTGTTTGATATGGGGCCAAGTTGGTATTGGATGCCCGACGTAATGGTAGGTTTTTTTACGCAATTCGGCAAATCCATCTCGGATTATTTCGAGCTCAAGCGGCTAGACCCTTCTTATCAGGTTGTTTATGGGAAAGATGACGTACTTGCTGTACCTGCCAATTATGAAGCCTTAAAAAAAGCTTTTGAGGAAATTGAACCGGGTAGTGGTATTCAGTTAGATAGATTTTTAGCAGAGGCTGAATATAAGTATGAAGTTGGGATCAATGAATTTGTACATAAACCGGGGCTAAGTATTCTAGAATTTATAGATTTCAAAGTCATAAAAGCCGCATCTAAACTAAATCTGTTGCAATCTTTTGCCAAACACGTGCGACATTATTTCAAGTCGCCGAAGTTACTGCAGCTATTAGAGTTTCCTGTATTGTTTCTTGGTGCCGTACCTAAAAATATCCCAGCATTGTACAGCATGATGAATTATGCAGATATCAAATTAGGTACATGGTATCCTATGGGAGGTTTTGGGAAATTGGCAGAAGCCATGCATCTTTTGGCGATAGAAAAAGGGGTTGATTTTAAGATGGAGACTGCGGTAACGTCCATTGAAGTGCTCGATAACAGCGTTAGGAAAGTGATTACGTCTGAGTCAGAAATAATAGTGGATATGGTTGTTGGAGCAGGTGATTATCATCATATAGATCAGCATTTGTTGCCAAAATCATTTCGCAATTATACTGAAGGCTATTGGAACAAACGGGTAATGGCGCCTTCCTGTTTATTATATTACATTGGCGTAAATAAAAAACTGCCTAGACTGCAACATCATAACCTGTTTTTCGAAACCGACTTTGAAAAACATGCCAAAGCAATTTACGAAACATCGGAATGGCCTGAAAATCCACTTTATTATGTGTGCTGCCCTTCAAAAACAGATGCATCCGTAGCCCCAGAAGGTATGGAAAATTTGTTTATGCTTATTCCAGTAGCGCCTGGGTTAAAAGATACCGAAGAAATAAGGGCTAAATATTTTGATGAGCTAATTGATAGATTGGAAGATTTTTGTGACGAAAAATTCCGGGAAAATATCATCGTTAAAACTACTTATGCCTATACCAATTTTGTAAACGATTATAATGCCTTTAAAGGTAATGCTTATGGTTTGGCCAATACCTTAAAGCAAACCGCAATACTGAAACCATCTATCAAAAGCAAAAAGATAAAAAACTTATACTATACCGGTCAGCTTACTGTTCCTGGTCCAGGCGTTCCGCCAGCCATTATTTCAGGGCAAGTGGTTGCCAATTATATTATAAACACCCATAAGTAGATGAAAGCACTATTTGATCAGGTTTCCGCAAAATGTAGCCAAATTACCACACAAAGGTATAGCACTTCCTTTTCGCTAGGTATTAAGTTCTTATCGCCCAGCATCAGGCCCGCTATTTTTGCCATTTATGGTTTTGTAAGATTAGCCGATGAAGTGGTTGATTCTTTTCATGGATATGATAGAAAGGGACTTTTGGCGCAGCTAAAAATCGAAACTTATGCTGCCTTAGAGAAAAAAATCAGCTTAAATCCAATTATCAATAGCTTTCAGCAAGCGGTACATCAATACCAGATAGATATAGAGCTGATCGAAGCCTTTTTGGACAGTATGGAAATGGATCTGGAGAAACAGGTTTATACCAAACAGTTATATGAAAAATATATTTTTGGTTCAGCGGAAGTGGTAGGGCTAATGTGTTTAAAAGTATTTTGCAATGGTGATGCTGATGAATACAAAAAACTGAGACATTCGGCTATGAAACTAGGGTCGGCGTTCCAAAAAGTAAATTTTTTAAGAGATATCAAGGCAGATCATATGGAGTTGGGAAGAATGTATTTCCCCAATATGGATTTCGATTGTTTTACGGAAGAAGATAAAGCTTTGATTGAACAGGAAATAAAGGCTGAATTTGACGAGGCGTTGTTGGGCATTGCAAAATTACCCCGTTGCGCAAAAAAGGGCGTATATTTGGCCTATGTCTACTATAAATCATTATTTAGGAAAATACAGGAGATTCCAGCCAAGCATATTATGGAAAGAAGGGTAAGGGTACCCGATTTCCAAAAGGTATTGTTAATGTTGAATACCTTCTTTGTGCCGCAGGCTTCAGAAAGATTATCTGCCAATGTGGGTTAAGCTAACTTCGCTAATCATTCCAGCGCTTTTGTGGTTATTTACAGAAACTTCAAAGCAAAATATCAGGTTGATGTATGCGAAATCAGTGGAGAGTAAACAAACGGCACAAAATCTGCTGTCAATTTTAGAAAAACAGGACCAGGATGCTTTTGTATTGGGGTACAGGGGTGCTACAAAAATGGTAATGGCTAAGCATGTTTTTAATCCATTTGCCAAGTTGAACTACTTTAATGCAGGAAAAAAAATGCTTAATGCCGCCATTTCAAAAGACCATAACAATGTAGAACTCATTTTTTTAAGATATGCAACACAGGTTTCGGCTCCATCTATTCTTGGCTATAATGCCCATATCGAAGCTGATAAAAAGCAGATTTTGAAAGGATTAAGCAATGATCAAATAGATGATCAACTAGCCAAAACAATTATTTCGTTTATGAAACAACAAAAATTAACGCCTCAAGAAGTACAACAATTAACAAACATCGCCCAATGAAAGAAGAAGTAATATTAGTAAACACTGAAGACAAGGAAATTGGTTTGATGGAGAAAATGCAGGCCCATAGAGGAGCAAAACTACATCGTGCTTTTTCTGTTTTCTTATTGAACGATAAAGGTGAATTATTGCTTCAGCAACGAGCGTTGGATAAATATCATTGTGGTGGCATGTGGACCAATACCTGTTGCAGCCATCCAAGAGCAGGCGAAACGCTACAGGATGCCGTCAATAGGCGCCTACAGGAGGAAATGGGGATTGCTTGTGAAACTAAATGGGTTTATAGTTTTATTTATAAGGCGGATGTGGGCAAAGGCTTGTTTGAGCATGAATTCGACCATGTGTTCTTTGGTCAATTTTCAGGAACACCGCAACCGAATGAAAAAGAGGTAAGCAATTGGCAATATGTTGCTCTTGAGGATTTGAAAAACGATATAGAAGCCAATCCGGATAGATATACCCCTTGGTTTAAAATTATCTTATTAGAAGTGTCTGCCAAAGGTGTTTTAAATGGCCTGTTTAGTAAATGAAGAAGTACGAACTATATAGAGAAACCGTTTTGCCGATTACTTCCTTGGAAGCTTGGGACTTTTTCAGTAACCCCAATAATTTGGCTAAGATTACTCCAGTTGAAATGGATTTTAAGGTAGTGACTAAAGATTTGCCTAAGCATATTCATAATGGACTTGTTATTGAGTATGTAGTAAAGCCATTGGCAGGCGTACCGTTGAAATGGGTGAGTCAAATTAGTTCGGTGAATGCACCTTATTCATTTGTAGACGAGCAAATGAAAGGCCCATATGCTTATTGGCATCACGAACACACTTTCGAGGAAAAAGGAGATTCGGTGTTGATGAAAGATAGGGTTACTTACGCCATCTCTTTTGGTTGGTTAGGTCGGTTGGCTAATCAGCTGATTGTTCGTAAAAAACTGGAACAAATTTTTGACTATCGAACTAGACAGATATTATCCATCTTTAAATCGAAATAAATGGTTTTAACAATAGCTGTTTGCTTAATACTTGCTTTCGTTGCGATGGAATGTGTGGCTTGGTTGGCGCACAAATACCTCATGCACGGATGGTTATGGAGCCTTCATAAAGATCATCATAAAAAAGACGATGGCCAGGTGTTTGAAAAGAATGACTTCTTCTTTTTAATTTTTGCTACACCAGGTATATTATTGTTTTTATACGGGTCTATTTATAAGGATGTAATTGCTATTGGCATTGCTAGTGGTATTACGCTATATGGGTTTTGCTACTTTTTAGTGCATGATATTTTCATCCATCAACGTTTTAAGTGGTTTAGAAATACTAACAACATTTATCTAAAAGCCATTAGAAGAGCTCATAAAATGCACCATAAACATTTGGGGAAACATGATGGTGAGTGTTTTGGGATGCTTTGGGTTCCGGTTAAGTATTTTAAAGAAGCCTTGCGTCAACAGAAGATACAACAAAAGACATCATGAAGCCGTATACCTATTTACTCGTTAATTTCTTTTCCGTATTTGTGCCGTTTATATGTTCCTTTCATCCGAAATTGATGTTTTGGAAGAATGTGAAGGCTTTCTTGCCAGCCAATATCATCACTACCGTTTTGTTTTTAGTTTGGGATGTTTGGTTTACCGAAAAAGGGGTGTGGGGCTTTAATCCAGATTATGTGATTGGGGTTTTCATCTGGGGATTACCCATTGAGGAGATTCTTTTTTTTCTATGCATACCTTATGCTTGTTTGTTTTCCTATCATTGTTTTGGTGTTTGGAAAGAACAAGCACTAAGAGGTTATTCTACGAAAGCGATTTCGTTGTTTTTGGTGCTTTTTGGTGTTGCGATGCTGTTTTGCTTCTATCATAAAATGTACCCTATGATGAATTTTGTGGTGTTTGTGCTGTTGATTTCATACTTGGCGTTTATAAAGAAACCCAATTGGCTAGGACAGTTCTATTTTACCTACCTCATCATGATCATTCCGTTTTTGATCGTGAATGGCGTGTTGACAGGAACTGGTTTAGATGCACCAATCGTTTGGTACAATAGTGATGAAATCATTGGGCTACGCATAAAAACCATTCCTTTTGAAGATGTTTTTTATGGAATGAGCCTTATCGGATTGAATATTTTGCTGTACGAGGGTTTTCTGGTTAAATTAAAGGGAAATAGGCTTTCTTAAGTGCCTTCAGTCATCATTCTTGAACTTTTTGTAATATCGAATAATTGTCGTCTAATTAAACCTTGTAGGTTTGTCCCCATCCCGTCATTTCGACGAACGAAGGAGGAGAAATCTAGCGATTTGGTTAATAATGCTATTAGTTAGATTTAACTTCGTTGACTTTCAATTCTCACATGTGTTCGAAATGATGCAGGGCCTGTTTATCTAAATGGACTACTTATGTCTTTTCTCTAAATTTTCAGCAATATCCTTAATGCTCAATCCTTTCTCTTTGAGTAAAAACATTAAATGAAAAACTAGGTCTGAAGCCTCGTTAATCAAATCTTCTCTCGTTTCAGCCAGGGCGGCTATTACCGTTTCAACACCTTCTTCGCCAACTTTTTGGGCTATTTTATTTAATCCCTTTCCTCGCATCTTATTAACGTAAGAACCCTCCACTGGGTTTTCATATCTGTCGTTAATGATGTTTTCCAGTTCGAAGATAAAGTTCTGGTTGAAATCGGTTTTAAAGCAACTACGAGAACCTGTATGGCAAGTTGGACCAACAGGATTGGCTTTAATCAAAATAGTATCATTATCACAATCCAAAGCAATAGACTGAACGAATAAAAAATTGCCACTTTCTTCGCCCTTTGTCCATAAGCGGTTTTTAGAACGAGAAAAGAAGGTGACTTTTCCTTCTTGTTGTGTTTTTTCAAAAGCTTCGGCATTCATGTAGCCCAGCATCAGTACTTCTAAAGTCTGATTGTCTTGCACTACTACGGGAACTAAGCCATCCGTTTTGGTAAAATCTATTTGATTGGTGTTAATATTGCTCATTTGTTGTTTTGTATAGTTGTTTGCCAAATGGTGTCATTCCTACGTTAGGAGAAATCTATTGGTTGTTTACTTACAGATTCTTCGCTATACTCAGAATGACAAAAGTTCGAAATGACGGATATTCTTAATTTAAATGCGTACTGGTATTTGATGTCTGCTCAATTCCTCTTTCAGATCTGGTATTAAAATTTCTCCGTAATGAAACACCGAAGCTGCAAGTGCGGCGTCGACATTGGCTTTTTGGAAAACTTCTGTAAAATGCTTCATGCTACCCGCTCCGCCCGACGCAATGATTGGGATATTGATCATGTCGTTAACTTTCTTCAGTAAATCACAATCAAAGCCCGCCTTGGTGCCATCATGGTCCATTGAGGTCAACAGGATTTCGCCTGCGCCCAGCTCTTCTGCTTGTTTAATCCAAGCTTCCGTTTGTAATTCGGTGATTAAGCGCCCACCGTTTAAGTGTACCCAATTTTTGCCGTCCACGTGTTTCGTGTCAACGGCAACCACTACAAACTGCACTCCGAAAGCCTTGGCCAGCTCCTCAATTAATTTGGGGTTGCGTACCGCTGCAGAGTTAATACTGATCTTGTCTGCGCCAGCGTTAAGCAAGGCTTCGGCATCCGCAATTTCGGTAATGCCACCGCCAATGGTAAAAGGAATATTTAGTTGTCTGGCTACCGCTTTCACCATCTCAATCATCGTTTTACGACGTTCGTGGGTAGCGGTAATGTCCAAAAATACCAGTTCGTCAGCACCTTGCTGTGCATATTGGGCAGCCAGCTCTACTGGGTCGCCTGCATCTCGCAAGTCAACAAAGTTTACACCTTTTACAGTTCGCCCATCTTTTACATCCAGGCAGGGGATAATTCTTTTAGAAAGCATGGGTGGTATTTAGTAATTAGATATTAGTATTTAGACTTTGCGCCAAACCATCTAAATCTCCGTTAACGGTATTTAGGTGTCGCTTTTCAGACTTTACAGCATGCTGTCTAAATACCAACTACTAATATCTTTTAATCTATTTTATATCGAACTCAACTGTTGTAAATTCCAATTCTTAACTTCTTCAATAGAAATACGGTTTTCGTAAATTGCTTTACCTACTACCACGCTTCTGATCGGCAATTGCGCTAATTCCTCGATGTCGTCCATGGAGCTTACACCACCAGAAGCAATCAATTTAATCATCGGCGAGTGGTCAAGCAATTTTTTGTAAAGTTCTACGGCGGTGCCACCTAGTTTGCCGTCTTTGTTAATGTCGGTACATAAAAAGCGGAAAAAGCCTAAAGCCAAACACTTATCTACATAGTCCATTAGTTTTATTGGCGAGCTTTCCATCCATCCCGAGTATTTAATTACTTCGTCCAATACATCAATGGCAATTACAATACGGTTAGCATAGTCATCTTTTTTAGCAAAAGCCTCACTTAGTTGCGGTAAAAAGTCAGGATTGCTGATGGCTTGTGTACCCACAATTACGCGATGGATACCTGCATCTAGCAAATTGGTTACTTGCTCAATGGTACGAATACCGCCACCATATTGCACTTTCATGTCCGTTTTTTTAATGATTTCGAACAAGGCTTTTTGGTTGCTGAAATCGCCTTTGGCACCATTCAAGTCAATAATATGAATATAATCTGTACCGTTTGACCGATATTGCTCAATCATATCTTCGATAGAAACGTTATATTCAGTTTTTTGGTTATAGTCGCCTTCACGTAAACGAACTACCTTGCCATCTAAAATATCAATTGCTGGAATGATATACATTTTCTATAAGTTAAGGTTAAAAGTCTAAAAATTAAATAGATTGTGGTTGTTTAATATTAGCTAATCATCCAGTTAGCTAATTTTCAAATTATAAAAGTTCTTTAATAACTGTTCTCCCGCTTCACCAGATTTCTCTGGATGGAATTGAACGCCGAAGAAGTTGTTTTTCTGTATGGCCGCCGAAAACTTGTTACCGTAAGTTACCGAGGCGATGTCAAAAATAGGGTTATATTCAATAAAATAAGAATGAACAAAGTAAAATTGTGCAAGAGGTTTAACATTGATAAACAGTGGATTGTTTGTAAAATTAACGTTGTTCCAACCCATGTGCGGTATTTTAATGCCTAATGCTTTGTCGAACAGTTTAGTTTCGATGGGTACTATGCCAATCAAATCCGCATTGCCTTCTTCTGAGTGGTCGGTAAGCAGTTGCATGCCCACGCAAATGCCCAATACAGGTTTTGTCAACGCTTTAATGGCCTCTACTAATCCCGTTTGTTGCAGTTTTTGCATGGCGGCACCCGCATGGCCCACTCCGGGGATAATGATATGGCTATATTTTTCAAAATCAGCTTCAGTATTCACCATGCCATAGCTAATTCCCTGTCTATCTAACGCCGCCGTTAGCGAAAAAATATTGCCAGCTCCGTAGTTCACGATTCCAATGGTGTTGTTTGTGGTGTTTTCGTTCATTTTTTTAGTTTTTGAAAATGAATTTTAATATTTCATGGCTTCTGTAGTCCCGCTATCCGTTACAACTTTTAATGGTCTTCGACAGGCTCAGACTGACATTAAAGGTTTTCATTGCTATCGGGTTTGGTAAACTTCTTTCTGTGTCTTATAGCTGTTATCCTAATTCGTCATTGCGAGCTTTGCGAAGCGGTCTTTTTAGTTAATTCTGTCATTTTGATACGTTATGCAGTGAGGTGAGAAATCTAACGATATGATAAGCTGTTAGATTTCTCCTTCGTCGAAATGACGGGTTGGCGCTAATTACTAACCCCTAACTCCTAACTCCTAACCCCTAGTTCCTATAAGACTCCCTTCGTACTCGGTAAGACCATTTTTTCTGCATCACGTTTAACCGCCATTTTAATTGCCTTGGCAAAAGCTTTAAAAATAGCCTCAATTTTATGGTGTTCGTTTTCCCCTTCGGCTTTAACGTTCAAATTGCATTTTGCTGCATCGCTAAACGATTTAAAGAAATGGAAAAACATTTCCGTAGGCACATCACCCACACGTTCACGTTTAAATTCGGCATCCCAAACAATCCAATTTCTGCCACCAAAATCAATAGCCACTTGTGCTAAGCAATCGTCCATGGGTAGGCAAAAACCATAACGCTCAATGCCCAATTTGTTGCCAATTGCTTTTGCAAAGGCCTCGCCTAAGGCAATGCCTGTATCTTCTACAGTGTGGTGCTCGTCAATATGCAAATCACCTTTGGCAATGATCTCTAAATCAATTCCTCCGTGACGAGCAATTTGGTCCAGCATATGGTCAAAGAAATTTAAACCCGTGTCAATCTTGGCTTTGCCTGTGCCATCTAAATCGAGCTTAATGCTGATATCCGTTTCGTTGGTTTTGCGTTCGTGCTTAACCGTTCGGGCACCACCACGAAGAAAGGTATAAATGTCTTCCCAGTTTTTGGTTTCCAGTGCAATGATGTCGCTTAACGTTTCATATTTGTCCAAATTCTCTGCCGAACCCAAGCCATCGTTATTGCGGATGTAAATTCCTTTAGCACCTAAATTCTTGGCCAGCACAATGTCGTTAAGCCTATCGCCAATCACAAAGGAGTTCTGCAAATCGTACCCTTCTCCAAAATATTTGGTCAGTAGGGCAGTGCCTGGTTTACGGGTTGGCGCATTGTCTTTTGCAAAAGTTTTATCAATTATAATCTCATCAAATACTACACCTTCTGCAGCATAAGTATCTACTATAAAGCTTTGTATAGGCCAAAAATTTTCTTCTGGATGTGAGGGAGTACCCAATCCATCTTGGTTGGTCACCATCACTAATTTGTAGTCCAGTTCCTTGGCAATTTTCGACAGGTAGTATAAAGCTCTTGGGTAAAATTTCAGTTTTGCAAAACTGTCTACCTGCTCATCATCAGGTTCGATATTGAGTGTGCCGTCTCTATCGATAAATAAAATTTTGTTCATTATAGTTTTTCTAGTGCGGTTAAAAGTTGGTTGTTTTCTTCAGCGGTACCAATGGTAATGCGTAAGCAATCGTCGCAAAGCACTACTTTGGAGCGGTCTCTTACAATAATGCCTTGGTCTACCAGTTGGTGGTAGGTCCAATGTGCGTGGTCAATTTGAACCAAAATGAAATTGGCATCAGATGGGTAAACTTTTTTTACTTTCTCCAACCTGCTCAAAGCATTAGCTAACCTTTCTCGTTCGTTCACCGTAATCTTAATCCATTCGTTTACTTGCTGAATGTTCTGTAGGGCTGCCAAAGCCAAATCTTGGGTAGCTTGATTGATGTTGTAAGGTGGTTTTACCTTGTTCAGGATATCGATGACATGGGTTGAAGAAAATGCCATGCCCAAACGTAGTGCGGCTAAGCCCCAGGCTTTCGAAAAAGTTTGTAAGATTACCAAGTTGGCATATTCGGTTAATTCTTGAATAAAGGTCTTCTGCTTGGCGAAATTGATGTAAGCCTCGTCTATCACTACCAAGCCCTTAAAGTTGGCTAAAATCGTCTCTATGTCGCTTCTATTTAAAGAATTTCCGGTAGGGTTGTTAGGTGAGCAGATGAAAATGATTTTGGTGTTTGCGTCGATTGTTTCTGCAATCTTCTCTAAGTCTAATTGGAAATCAGGGGTGAGGTTCACTTTTCTTACCTCTACATCGTTGATGTTTGCCGATACTTCGTACATGCCGTAAGTAGGCGGTAGGATAATCACATTGTCTTTTCCGGGGTTGCAAAACGCTCTGAAAAGTAAGTCAATCGCCTCGTCGCTACCGTTGCCCAAAAAGGTGTTTTCAATAGGCACGCCTTTGATTTTGCTAATGGCATCTTTTAAATCCAATTGCAAAGGATCTGGGTAACGGTTGTAGTCGGCAGGTAGTGGCGAGCCAAAACTATTCTCATTGGCATCTAAGTAAACACTTGCTTGCCCTTTAAATTCGTCCCTAGCGGTAGAGTAGGGGCTAAGGTTTTTTATATTTTCTCGTTGTAGGTCTCTTACGTCCATTTTGGTTGTTTTTTTGGATTAAAGAGCAAGGAATAAAGATAAAAGACTTAAATGGTTTGTCTAGTATCTACTTCTTTGTTCTTTGCTCGTTATTCTTTGTTCTTTAAGTCTAATACTCACTGCATTTTTGTGCGCCTGTAGTCCTTCCGCTTCTGCCAGTACTTCCACGGTATTACCAATGTTTTTTAAGCCATTGACAGATAGATGTTGAAACGTGATTTTCTTAATGAAAGTATCAATAGAAACGCCAGAATAGGCTTTGGCAAAAGCACTTGTTGGTAAAGTGTGGTTAGTTCCAGAAGCATAATCGCCTGCGCTTTCAGGGGTTAAATTACCCAAGAATACAGAACCCGCATTGTTGATCAATGGGATAAGTGATTCGTATTTTTCTGTGGCCAATATCAAGTGTTCGGGAGCATAGATATTGCTAAATTCCATTCCTTGGGCTAGGTCGTCGACCAACATTACGTAGGAATTGGCGATGGCTGCTGCGGCGATGTCCTTTCTGGGTAAGGCTAGCAATTGCTTTTCCACTTCCTCAATAATTTTATTTGCAGTATCATTTGAGGTAACAGTTAAAATCGATTGACTATCAGTTCCATGTTCTGCTTGCGCTAAAAGGTCTGCGGCTACGTATGACGGAATGGCAGTATCATCTGCGAGCACTAAAACCTCCGATGGGCCTGCAGGCATATCAATGGCCACACTATTTTGTACTTGTTTTTTTGCTTCGGTTACATAACGGTTTCCGGGGCCAAATATCTTGTAAACTTGAGGGATGCTTTCGGTGCCATAGGCCATGGCCGCAACGGCTTGTGCGCCGCCAACCAAATAAACCTTTTCGATGTCAAGAAGGGTAGCCACGTAAGCAATGTAGCAATTCACCTTTCCGTCTTGTTGCGGCGGGGAGCAAACTACGATTTCTTTGCAGCCAGCAATTTTAGCGGGGATGCCTAGCATTAAGAAGGTGCTTGGTAGTACGGCGGTACCTCCTGGGATGTACAAGCCCACCCGTTCAATTGCCCTTGCCTCACGCCAGCAAGTTACACCTGGCATCGTCTCTACCTTGTCTTCTTGCTTAAGTTGCGAGGCATGAAAGGTGTGGATGTTTTGGTAGGCAGTATCTATGGCACTTTTGACCGATGGGGGAATCTGTTTCGCAATTTCTGCCAGTTCGCTTTTGTTGATGAAGAGAGAAGAAAGTTCGATGTTGTCGAACTGTTGAGCGTAACTGAACAAGGCATTATCTCCATTGCTTTTTACGTTGTTGATGATTTCTTCCGTCCTCAATTTAACTAAATTGTCGTCAGAAATGCTTCGAGAGCATAGTTCTTTCAGTTTTTGTTGAGTTAAATCTTTAAAATTATAGATTTTCAATGTTTTAAAATTTTAAATTAACTAATAGTTAATAGTAAAAATTAAATATTTTGAGTGATTTTTGTTGTTTGAACACATAGAAACATAGTTTTCTTTGGTTGCAATTTCTGAAATATCATTGGAAGAAAAACGAGTTTGGCTTCCTGTTTTGAAACTGCTTTCTATGTGTCTATGTGGTTTCAATATTTCAAACTTAGGTAATGATTTTCTCGATTGGCATCACCACGATACCTTGTGCACCCGCGGCTTTTAGGCTATTGATTTTTACCCAAAAATCTTGTTCGTCAATTACCGAATGAACGGCTACCCAATCCTCCTCGAACAAGGGAACTACGGTTGGACTCTTTACGCCTGGCAATAATTCAACTACTGCCTTAAGGTTTTTCTTCTCCACATTAAGCACTACATATTTGGTAGTCCTAGCCCTAAGTACCGATTGGATTCTTTGAACCAGTTCTAATACTTCGGTATTAAATTCTAAACCTGGCGTACATACTAAAGCAGCTTGCGAATCCATCACGCTAGTAAATGGTCTAAGGCCGTTGTTTTTTAAAGTCCCACCTGTAGATACGATGTCGAAAATGGCATCGCTTAAGCCTAAGCCTGGTCCAATTTCCACCGAGCCAGAGATATTTCTGATCTGTGCCTCAACTTGGTTGGCTTTTAAGAATTTTTCTAAAATTACAGGGTAGGAGGTGGCAATCACTTTGCCATCTAATTGCGCTACACTATTGATATCGCTATCGTTTTTAACGGCAATTTTTAGAGAACATTTGCCAAAGCCCAATTTTTGTAGGTAAGAAACATTGGCTCCTGTTTCCACAATCACATTTTCGCCCACAATGCCCAAATCGGCAATGCCATCCTGTACATATTCGGGGATATCATCGTCTCTAAGGAATAAGATTTCAAGAGGGAAATTGGTAACGGTTGAAATTAATGAGCTTTTGTAGTTTTCGAATGATAAACCACAATTTTTAAGAATTTCTACTGATTTTTCGTTTAATCTACCCGATTTTTGGATAGCTATTTTAAGAGTTTTCACTTGTTAAAATTAAAGGATAAGAAATATAAAATCTATTTTAAACCGTTCTGAAGTACAGAACATAACATTACATATCGCCACAATGGCGATGATGGAAATGCAAGTGATGGTTTAAAAATTGAATCATTATACTACTATTCTTTTCCTTAATTTTGCAGGAACACATGGCAAATATATACTAGTTTAGTATACAATGCAAAAAATAATGGCATTTTATTTGTGTTAAATGCTTATCTAATATAAATTAATGTTGAATAATTTACCTCTAACCTTGAAAAAAACGCTATTTCTTCTTCTTTTTTGCTCTTTTTTGAGCGCTTGTAACTGGTTTAAAGAAAAACCGGAGATTGCTGTAGTATTATCTGAGCATTTCAATAACAAACTGTACAACAAATTCGACACGGCAGTTTACAAACCTTTATTTAAGGCGAAACTTGAAGAGCAGCGTAAAGGCTTTTTAAATCCCAAGCTCATTACCGCTTTTTATGAAAAGAATGAATATTTGCCTCAATTGGTCACCCGTTTTTACGTAAATGGACAATTGGATAGTTTAAAAAACTACCTTGCCAATAGTAAGTTTGATGGTTTTAATCCTGAGATTTTTAACTATACCACTTACGAAAAGCAATTGCAGCTACTCAATAAAAATCAATTTAAAACCATTGATGAAGTTTATGAGCTAGTAGCTGACTTAGAGCTTAATGCCGCCTATGCATTGAATAAATATACCAACTTTATGAGTTATGGAAGTATCAATCCAAGAAATTTCTTTAACCGCTTTTATATTCCGGTGCAGCGTCCTGACAGTTTGAAAATGGACTCAGTATTGAACACGAGTGATTTGGTATCCAAATTAAAAAAAGCACAACCATCTACGGATGCATACTTAGCGCTTAAACGAGCGTTGGCCCATTATAGGGATAGTTTAGGTAATGATAATACACCAGAGATAAAAGCCATTAAACTTAACATGGAGCGTATGCGCTGGCGGTTGCCGTTACAAACTGAGGAATTGGTAGTGGTAAATATTCCCGATTTTACCCTAACTTGGTTTAAGCAGAGCGATACCTTAGCGCATATGAATGTTTGCGTAGGAGGTAAGCGTGAAGCAGCCTACACTGAAAAAATGAAAATCTTTTTGAAATCAGGTAAGCTAGATGATAAACCTAAAAACCACGAAACACCGCAGTTATTTAGTGTTTTTAATGCCATACAGGTAAATCCTATTTGGAATATACCCGTAAGTATTGCTAAGAGCGAAATTTATTGGATGGCAAGAAAAGATCCCTACTATCTTTCAAATAACAACATCAAAGTTTATTACAAAGACAAATTAGTGGCCGACCCAGATACCATTGATTGGAACAAATATCCACGCGAAAAACTGCCTTTTAAGTTTAAGCAAGGTTCTGGTGAGGGCAATGCACTAGGTAAATTCAAGTTTGTGTTTGACAATAGTTCAAGTATTTACCTGCACGATACTAACAATAAATATGGTTTTAAGCTTGCTAATCGTGCCATTAGTCATGGTTGTGTGCGCATTGAGCAGCCTTTGAAGTTTGCAGAACTAATGGTCAAAGATAAATATCAGTACGATAAGTTGCGTATGGATGTGGATTTGCCTCCGATAGACACTACCAAGAATGAAATCTTTAAAAAGAAACTGGCCAAGAAAGCGGATACGTTAAATGTTTTCCAATTAAAGCCTACTTGGTATTCGCCTCGTAAGAGCATTGGTGTTTTCATCGCTTATTATACTGCCTGGGCAGATGCCAAGGGTAGGGTACAATTTAGACCTGATGTTTACGAGTACGACCCAATTCTTTGGGAGGCCTTGAAGAGATACATGTAATTTCTAGATTGAGGCGCTATGTGCCTATGTGATTCATTAAATAGAAAATAAAATATAACCACATAGACACATAGCGGTGTTGCAAGCTCTATTTTAGTAGAGCGAAGAAGCTTTGCTACACCTTGAGATGATGAAAAATCACTAAACGCTTGTCGCGAACTCACTCCATTAAAATTTTCATGGAATAGCACTTCCTGTTCCCTCTCGTTCTTAAATAGTACCTGTTCCGATTTCTAGGTAGGGTTGGGGAGAGGGCGAATTCATCATAAAAAGTGCTTTAAACCATCTTTTTAAGCGGCTAAAAATAAATTAAATAAAATAGTCTACTAATTTTGTAGTCTATTATTAATTCCTATATTTGCTGCTGAAATTTCGACAGACAATACATTGATAATGATTTTTTATTGCGGAGGTAAACGTATGATGTGTTAAACTATACTTAAAATAAAAAAGGGAAATAAAAATATTTCCCCTTCGGTGTTAAAGCTGAAACAGGTAATCAATTGGCGTTGCAACCTGCTTCAATTCTCTAATTAAAACCATTGTAAAATTATGCAAAAAAATGGAAAAGCCAACCGCTTTTTTAAGGGTAGGGCTTTGTCAAAACATTACACGCTAAGTCTCTCAATCTTTCTATTTTTCCTCTCTCTTACTTCTACTGCCCAAAATACTCCTTTGATCAACTCCAAATTAACTGGTAAGGTGATTGATTCCCGTACTAAAGAGCCTTTGGCAGGAGCTGTGGTGCAAATAGAGGGAGTGACCAACCAAACGCAAACCGATGCTGATGGAAAATTCAACTTGGTTACGGGACAAAGTTTTCCATATAATCTAATTGTTTCGTACATCGGCTACGAAAAACAGAAAGTAACGGCTAATGGTTCCCCTATTACTATTGAACTACAAGAAGTAACTAATGAACTCAGTGGTATTGTCATCACTGGTTATAATGTTCAAAAGAAACAGGATTTTACCGGTTCAGCTGCTAGGGTGGGCGCAAAGCAAATTGCTAATCGTCCTGCGCAAAGCTTCGATCAATTAATTGGCGGACAGGCAGCGGGGGTAAATATTGTGCAGCCTAGCGGTGTGCTTAATGCTGCTCCGGTTTTCCGTATTAGGGGAATCAATTCTATTTCTTCGGGTATTTACCCTTTAATTGTGATTGATGGAGTGCCGTCTTTTACAGGTCAGCAAGGAGGAAACGTAGGGAATAACCCTTTATCTAACCTTAATCCTGGTGATATTGAATCCATTGATGTGCTAAAAGACGCTTCAGCGACGGCTATTTACGGTTCACGTGCCGCAAATGGAGTAGTGGTAGTGACCACCAAAAGAGGTAAAACTGGTAAAACTAAGGTAAGCTATGATACGTGGGCGAATGTAAGTACTCCTGCAAATTTGCCTAAGTTGTTGGATGCCTATCAGTACGTAGCCATTAAAAATGAATCCATGTTGAATGCTGGTAAGCAAGCAGGCTTCGCTTTACAAACCAGATCAGATGGTTCAACGGTGAATACAGATTGGTATGATGTAGCTTATCACAACGGGGTTTCTCAAAACCATAACGTTAGTTTTTCAGGAGCTAACGAGTCCACCAACTATTTTATTTCTTTGGCCTATGGCAAACAAAATGGTATTCTGCGTACTAACGACCTAGATCAAAAAACGGCTCGAATCAATTTAGAACATAAACTGTTTAGCAATGTTACCGTAGGAACTCACTTGGGTTACAATAATACCTTGGGACGCGGTCCTGCTACGGGCTCTTTGCCAGGACAGTATATTGGAACGGATGCGCTCTCTCGAATGACTTACATTTTGCCTCCAAATGTGGCCGTTTATAATGAAGATGGGTCTTACAATATTCAAGATAAACAACGAGTAGGGTATGGAGCTAATAATAGCAATGCTTCCAGTGCGGCTTATGTGGGCAACATTAATGCTTACAATCTACAGCTTATTCTCGATCTAGATAAGTATAGTTCCGAAAGCAATTCATTGCTTGGCGATGTGTATGCCGAATTAGAGGTTTTAAAGGGTTTAAAGTTTAAAACGAGCTACGGGTTGAATAAACTTTATATAGAAAACCTGAGCTTTCAAAATGGCTTACATGGTGATGCTGGAGCAGCCAATGGTACGGCCACCAATACAAATAGAAGGTTAAACAGGACAGATTGGGTAAATACTCTTAACTACAATAAGACCTTTGCTGAAAAACATAATGTGAATGTGCTGGCAGGTTATGAGGAGATAGTGACCACGGTGGATAGCTGGGGTGCGCAGCGAGCCGGGCTTTCGGATCCTTTCTTTACCAGCTATCAAGGAGGTTTTACCACCATTACACCTAGCGGCAATTCACAAAGTAGAAACGGGTTTATCTCCTATTTTGCCAATTTGAACTATAGCTTTGCAAGCAAATATCTGTTGAGCTATAGTTTCAGAAGAGACGGCTATTCAGGCTTGCCAAAAAATAATCGATTTGGCAATTTCAATGGAGGGTCTTTAGGTTGGGTATTATCTGAAGAAGATTTTTTCAAAAATTCATCGTTGGCCACCATTTTCGATCGTTTTAAGATTAAAGCGAGTTATGGAGAAGTAGGTAATATCAACATTGGAGATTTCCCTTCATTGGGGTTGTACGGTGCGGCAACCTACAACGGCATTGCTACTTTAGGGTTTACACAAGCCGGAAACGACCAGTTAAAGTGGGAAACCAGTAAGAAAAGCAATATTGGGTTGGCTTTATCCTTTCTGAAAGATAGGGTCACACTGGAAGCAGATTACTACAACAATAAAGTTGACGGATTAATCTTAGATGCCAAACAAGCGCCATCAAAAGGTATTCCCGGAAATGTGATCAGTGCCAACGTAGGTTCTCTATACAACAAGGGATTTGAATTTGCCCTAACCGCTGCTATTATCCAAAAAGATAATTTTAAATGGAATGCCAACTTTAACATTTCTACCCTTCAAAACAAGGTAACTGCTCTATTCAACGGTACAGATATTTATAGTCCGAGCAATTTTGGCATTCAGAATATGACAAGGGAGGGTTATTCTATTGGTTCTATTTGGGCAGTACCTACCAATGGAGTTAATCCTGCTAATGGCAACCGTATTTTCATCAACAGAAATGGCCAACAGGTACAATACAACCATATTGCTGCCAATAAATGGACCTATTTAGATGGCGCTGTGGCACCCGCCATAGATAACTATTTAGATGGAAGGATACAGGGCTCTTCATTACCTACCTATTACGGAGGTTTAAATAATAATTTCAGCTATAAAAGATTTGATTTTGATTTCGGTGTCATCTTTTCTGGAGGAAATAAACTTTATAACGGTACCCGGGCCAATTTGCTAGACCAACGCTATTTTAACAATGGAACTTTTGTACTAGATAGATGGACCACACCTGGGCAAGTCACCGATATTCCCAAGCTTTACTTCTCTGATAATGTATCTACTGGATTTTCTATCACTAACTCAGCAATGGTAGAAGACGGTTCCTTCTTGAAATTAAAGAATGTGGCTTTGGGTTATCGCCTACCGGCGCAAAAGTTATTTAACGGACGTGTTTCAAGTTTAAGGATTTATGCACAAGCCACCAATCTGTTTACCATTACCAATTATAGCGGCTCAGATCCAGAAATTTCTATCAATGGAAATTCTATTGCTTCCGGTAAAGATCATAATGCCGTTGTAAATGCCCGAACCTTTGCTTTAGGTCTAAATCTTCAGTTTTAATCCATTTACACATTAACATGAAAACTATATACCCATATCAAAAAAACTTAGCGGCTGGGTTGGTAGCGGGATTGATAACGCTATTGGCACCTTCCTGCACCAAAGATATCCTCGATACAGAACCCCAAACTGCTATTTCTGAGCTTTCTGCATTTAGTACACCTGAGAAAATTTTGGCTCAGGTGAACAATCTTTATTATCGGGTACAGCGAGCGCAATTTTATGGTGGTCGGTACATTCTGTTTAACGAACAGCGAGGAGAGGAGTTTAGTCAAAACTCAGGAAATGCGGCCGAAGGTGCTTTAATCTGGCAGCATACCGCACTTTCTACCGACAGCTTTGTAGGTAATCTTTGGAGCTTGGCCTATCAGGCTATCAATAATTCGAATATCTTTTTAGATCGTGTAGGTAGCACTACCGTGGTGAGTGGTGCGCTAAAGGACCAATATTTGGCCGAAGCGAAATTCATCAGAGCACTTTCCTATTTCGCTCTGGTTCAGGTATACGCGAAGCCTTACATTGCTGATCAGGGTGTAAGTGCTGGTTTACCTTTAAGATTAACGCCACAAACCTCTGCAGGTAATGATGACTTGGCACGATCAAGCGTTGCAGTTATTTATAATCAAATTATTAAGGATTTGGATGAAGCAGAAGTAGGCTTGCCTACAGGCTACAGTAGCAATGCGCTCAATACTTCAAGAGCCCATAAAGCAAGTGCTATCGCCCTTAAAACAAGGGTTTATTTAGCTAAAGGTGATTTTCCTAAAGTAGTATTGGAGGCGAAGAAATTGGTTCCTAATACTACAGCGCCATTTGTGTACACTGCCGGAACAACTACGCACCGATTGGAGACCAATGTTGCAACAGTGTTTGGAGGAAGTTACATAGGCAACGAAGCCATTTTCTTTATTCCTTTTAATGCCTTGGATGCACCAGATTCACAAAGTGCTTTAGCACACAACTACGTAGGAGCAGTAATTCTATCGTTAAATAGTGCTGGCATTTATAGTAATCCAGCTTTATCTGGCACCACTTCTACAGACGCTAGAAAAGGACTTATTACCGTTAAGAACGGTCAAAATGTTCTGAACAAATTTCCGAAATCTGCCAGTCCTTTTACCGATTATATTCCAGTATTGCGTTATGCCGAAGTGCTGTTGAACTATGCGGAAGCAGCTGCTGAGACGGATGATTTAGCGACCGCAAGAGCTTTATTGGATGCCGTTAGGAAACGTTCGGATGCGAACTATACGTTTCCAGCAGCAGCCGTTACGCTTAAAGCTGACCTCATCAATACCATTTTAACCGAACGAAGGATAGAACTATTGGGTGAAGGTTTTAGAACGGCAGACCTTCAACGCAGGTTGCAGCCTTTTCCAGCTAAAACAGGTGGGATCGGTAGCGTGGCGCAAGTGTTACCAACTGCCAACAACTATATCTGGCCAATTCCCGCAGATGAACAAGGAACCAATGGGGGTATATAAATCATGAAATGATTATCGCTATAGATACACAAATAAAGCTTTTTGAATTTGATAAGTGTAATTCAATCTGTGCGTCTATGGCTAAACAAATTAAAAAATGAAAAAGAACATCGCTTTTAGCTTAGCATCTCTAGCCTTTGTTGCGCTAATTTTCTTTAATGCTTTTAAAAACAAACAGACCATTGCTGATCAAATCTATATCAATGGCAATATACTCACTGTTGATCCAAACAATTCCTTAGCGGAAGCCATAGCCGTTAAGGATGGAAAGATTTTAGCGGTAGGCAGTACGGCAAATATCAATCAGCTAAAAGGAAGTCAAACGAGGGTAATTGATTTAAAAGGCAAAACCCTTATTCCTGGTTTTATTGACGGCCATAGCCATTTTATGAGCTTGGGTAGGTCTAAAACGGCAGATTTATCACCGCCGCCGGTAGGTTCGGTGAAAACCATTGCCGATATCATCACGGTACTTAAGGCTTTTCAAAAAGAAAAAGGTATCAAAGCGGGCGAATGGATCAATGCCAGAGGTTATGACCCCGATCAGTTGAAAGAAGGAAGGCATCCTACCAAGGAAGATTTGGATGCTGCATTTCCCAATAATCCAGTGTTGCTTACCCATACCTCTGGCCACATGGTGGTGGTGAATTCTTATGCTTTAAAAATCTCCGGCGTAGATGGAAATACCAAAGATCCAGAGGGCGGACAAGTGGTGAAAGGTAAAGACGGACAACCTACAGGCCTACTTTTGGAAAGAGGTCGTTCAGTACTGAAAACCGATGGAGATAGGGAAAAGCCGAGTTTAGAAGAACAATTACGTCTTTTAGACGAACAGCAACAATTGTATGCTAGTGAGGGAGTTACAACCGCACAAGATGGTGCAAGCAGTTTGCCTTCCATTGAACTTTTAAAAGAAGCGGCCAAAAGAAAGCGACTTTACATTGATATTGAGGCGTTACCATCATTCGCCATTTTATCTCGTTTAGTTAACGAACGTAAATATGCTTTTAATCAGTTTGATAATCATTTAAAATTAAAAGGAACCAAGATTTTTACTGATGGCTCGCCACAGGGGAAGACTGCTTTCTTCACCAAACCTTATCAAGTAGATGTTCCAGGATGTCATGAACATTGCACAGGTATTCCTACCATTACACAGGAGCAATTGGATAAAGCCGTTCAGTATTGTTTTGAACATAACATACAACCTTTTACCCATTGCAATGGTGATGCGGCCATTGATATGTACATTAAAGCGATTAAAAAGGCCAATCAGCAATTTCCTGAACGTAGCAATGCTTTGCATCCTGTAATTATCCATTCACAGTTTGTAAGACCAGATCAGTTAGACGATTATCGAACTCTAGGGCTCATTCCTTCTTTCTTTACCAACCACGCATTTTTTTGGGGCGATGTACACGTACGTAACCTCGGCAAAGAAAGGGCTTGGTTTTTAAGTCCATTAAAATCTGCACAAACTAAGCAGATTATTTTTACCAACCATACTGACTTTGGGGTAACACCTATTAGTCAATTATTCCTATGGTGGACATCGGTAGCTCGTGAATCACGTTCAGGTCAAGTGATAGGCCCTGCAGAGAGATTAACGGTATTAGAAGGTTTGAGGGCTATCACCATCAATGGGGCTTACCAATATGGCGAAGAAAAGGACAAAGGCTCTATTGAAGTAGGGAAGAAAGCCGATTTAGTTATCCTGTCGGAAAATCCTTTAAAAATAGACATTGCCAAAATCAAAGATATTAAAGTGTTGGAGACCATTAAAGAAGGAAGATCTATTTACAAGAAACCATAACATGTTAAATCACATCACAACCGTACCTATTAAAACCACACAACGCGTCGCAGAAATTTCTTGGTTCAATGACATCATTGGCGGAGATACGGAGTATTTAGGCTTATTAGATGGCAAGCGACGAAGCAGTTTCGAGCATTGTAAAGACATTACATTGGCCGCCGACCGTTTAGGATATAACAAAATATTACTGCCAACGGCTTACACTGTTGGACAAGAGGTGCTCACTTTCGCTTCGGGAGTGGCACCATTTACCCAAAATATCAATCTAATCACCGCTATTCGTACAGGCGAATATCATCCACCGATGTTGGCCCGGTCATTAGCAGGTTTAGATCACATGCTCCAAGGAAGGCTGACCATTAACATCATCAATTCTGATTTGCCCGGGCTAAGAGAAAACCCTGAATTAAGATATTTGCGCTGCGCAGAAAATATTGAAATCTTAAAACAGGCTTGGACACAGGAAGAGATTGATTTCAAAGGTGAATTGTATCAATTCAAAATGGCTGCCGATCCTGTAAAACCTTATCAGCAAAATGGCGGACCGCTATTATATTTCGGAGGAACTTCAGAGGGGGCAAGGGAAATTTGTGCCAAATACTGCGACACATTTTTAATGTGGCCCGAAACAGAAGAGGCCATGTACGAAACCATGAAGGATATGAGCCAAAGGGCTGCTAAATATGGTAGGAAAATAGATTTTGGCTTGCGTGTCCACGTGATTGTGAGAGAAACCGAAGATGCAGCTAAGGCGCAAACTAAGAAACTCTTGAGCTTCTTTAATGAGCAACGTGCAGCAGAAATAAGGGCAAGAGGAGAGGATTCGCGCTCCTTGGGCGTGATTAGGCAAGATGAAATGCGTAAAAACGCCGATAGCGAAGGTTACATTGAACCCCATTTATGGACAACCATTGGCAAAGTGTTTTCTGGTTGTGGTGGTGGTTTGGTGGGCGACCCCGATCAAATTATCCACAAACTGAACCGCTATATGGATATGGGAATCCGTGCATTCATTTTTTCAGGATTCCCATTAATCGAAGAGTCTGAAATCTTCGCTAAACATATTCTCAGTCAAATACCTAATGCTTCCCTTTCTGAACTGCAAGGCCGCATTCCAGGCACTACCCCCATTACCCCATTAACTACCGCAGTTTTAAAGTAAACTAACTATGAAACAAGAAGAAAATGCTAAACAATTTAAAAGAGAATTGAATCTGCTGGATGCTACGCTGTTGGTAGTTGGTAGTATGGTGGGTTCTGGTATTTTTATCGTAAGTGCAGATATCGCCCGTCATACTGGTTCAGCAGGATGGTTGATTTTAGTTTGGATTATAGGAGGTTTTATGACCTTAACTGCAGCACTGAGCTATGGCGAGCTCAGTGGAATGTACCCAAAAGCTGGTGGTCAGTATGTATATTTAAAGGAAGCGTATAATCCCTTAACGGCTTTTATCTACGGTTGGAGCTTGTTCGCGGTTATCCAAACAGGGACCATTGCTGCGGTAGGAGTGTCATTCTATAAGTTTCTGGCTTATTTTGTGCCTGGCGTAAGTGAAGATTTGGTGTTGTTTAGCATAGGCAGTTTCAAGGTGTCACCTGCACAGCTATTGGCTATAGGACTTATTTTTATACTCACTTACATCAACACCAAAGGCGTAAAAGGTGGGAAGTGGATTCAATTGGTATTTACTTTGACCAAAATTGCTAGTATTGCAGGATTGATCATTTTCGGTTTCATTTATTTTAAAGCCGATGTAGTGAGTATCAATTGGAGTGATGCTTTTCAACTTAAGAAGATTTTACCTGATGGTTCCTTCCTAAACTATCAAAATCTTCCTGCTTTCGGTGGGGCAATCGCTTCGGCATTGGTTGGTGCCATTATGAGTTACGAGGCTTGGAATAACGTAACCTTTGTAGCGGGCGAAATCAACAATCCTAAAAGGAATATTGGCTTAAGTTTGTTGTTGGGCACTTTATTGGTAACACTCATCTATGTGCTGCTTAATTTAATGTTCACCATGGTACTGCCTTTAACGGAAATTGCCACACCAGAAAAAGATAGGGTGGGTATTGCTGCTTCGCAGGCCATTTTTGGCGACAGTGGTACAGTAATTATAGCTTTGCTCATTATGGTAGCGACTTTTGGCTGTAATAACGGATTGATTTTGGCAGGTGCCAGGGTATATTACAGCATGGCAAAAGATGGTTTGTTCTTTAAAAAAACAGCCAAGCTCAATAAACATGCAGTACCTGAGTACGCTTTGTGGATCCAATTTGTAATGGCTTCTATTTTGTGTTTGAGTGGTCAATATGGTGATTTATTGGATATGATTACTTTTATTGCTGTGCTATTTTATGTACTTACCATTGCGGGTATTTATATCCTCCGGGTAAAAAAGCCAAATCTAGAAAGGCCGTATAAGGCCATAGGTTATCCCGTATTGCCGGCCATTTATATTATTTTAGGACTAAGTTTTTGCATATTGCTCATCATTTATAAGCCTTATTTTACTTGGCCAGGTTTAATTATTGCGTTAGTGGGGATACCTTTATATTATTTCAATAAAAGACACAAAGTAACTGAGCATATTTAATTCCTTTACCATTGCTGTTCTTACGAATATTGGTGTCTTTAGATACGGTACAGTCTTTTTAGTTGACTCTTTACGAAGCAAATCTATACATTTGTACAAATGACAAAAGCTTCTTCAATCAAACAAGATATTAAAGTCACAGTTGATGCCATTGTATTTGGCTATAGTAAAGAAAGTGGCATTTCCGTTCTGTTGATCAAAAGAAACATAGCCCCTTTTCGTGGTGATTGGGCCTTGCCGGGAGGTTTTGTTAAAGAGGAAGAAGCATTGGAGCAAGCGGTGGAGCGAGAACTTAAAGAAGAGGCAGGCATTTCTATCAACTATTTAGAACAGCTTTTTACTTTCGGAAAACCCGGTCGTGATCCACGAATGCGTATTGTATCCGTAGCTTATTTTGGTTTAGTAAAATCAGCAGATTTTAGTTTGTTTGCCTCAACAGATGCTTCCGAAGCCGCTTGGTTCAATATCAATGAATTACCAAAATTAGCATTTGATCATCAGGAAATTGTTGGCAAGGCGATCGACAGGTTAAGAGCAAAAATTACCTACGAGCCCGTTGGTTTCGAATTGCTAGATCTCAAATTTCCATTCTCTGATTTGGAACAGCTTTACATGTTACTGTTGGGTAGGGATATAGATCGCCGTAATTTTAAGCGTAAAATCATGTCGTTAGGACTGGTAAAGGAGTTGGACGAGAAAGCGCCGGTATTGTCAGCAGGTAGGCCAGCTAAGCTGTATTTCTTTGATAGGATTAAGTATAAAGAGTTGAAAATCAACGGATTTAACCTTAATAATCTTATTTAAATTCATGTCGTAAAAGTCTTGTTAAATTAATTTGTGTAATTTTTACACAAAATTATTTGGAGATAAGAAATTAATGTTTTTTATTTGTGTCATTATAACGCAAATAAAATGACGACATTAAACTTATCACCCGACTTTAATCCATTTCCTTCCGCCTCAACATCAATACATGCAGACAGCTTTGTTTTTAGTGGAGGCGAGGTGCACGTTAAATTATCAGCCAATGTTGCTAAGGTTTTTATTTCCATTAGGCTTAATAGTTCAAATGATATCATGAAACTGCTATTAGCTGTTGATGCCTTGCGCAGAAGCGGTACCAAATCTATCAGTGTAGTTATTCCTTATTTGCCCTATGCTCGTCAGGACAGGGTGATGGTTGATGGGGAGCCATTATCAATCAAAGTAATGTGCGATTTGATCAATGGTTGTGGTTTTGATCAGGTGATGGTATTTGATGTGCATTCAGAAGTTTCCCTAGCGCTTTTGAATAACTGTAAATTGATCAATAATCATGATTTGGTGAAACAGGTATTGAAAGAGAAAGTTGATTACCTACTGGTATCGCCTGATGCTGGAGCATTAAAAAAGATTTATAAAGTAGCAGAAGCACTGGGCTATACTGATGATATCGTGCTTTGTAATAAAGTTAGGGATGTGAGTAACGGTAGGATCAAGAAGCTAACTGTTGATCATGATGATCTAGAAGGAAAAGATTGTTTTATTATAGATGACATCTGTGATGGTGGTGCAACATTTATTGGGGTTGCAAAAGAGCTTAAAGCAAGAAATGCAGGTCGCGTGAGCTTAATTGTATCTCATGGAATCATGTCCAAAGGAGAAGAGGAATTATCACAATATATCGATCAAATTTATACTACAGATTCGATTAAGGATACTTCTTCCTCTTTAATTAGTCGTATCCAACTATCTAATCTAATTGAATATTAAAATTTCAAACCATGAATAACCTACTCTTACAAACAGACGTGTATAAAATGGGCCATATGGAACAATATGCTCCAGGATGTGATAAAGTATATTCTTATCTAATCGCTCGAAGTGATCGGAAATTTAATGAAACGGTTTTTTTCGGCCTTCAATACTATATTAAAAGATACCTTTCGCAACCCATTACACCAGCAATGGGCGAAGAATTTTTGACCTATCGTAAAATGATTTTAGGTGGGGAAAATTCTCCGGAAGTGGAAAGTAAAATCCGTGCACTATGTAAGCTTGGTTACCTTCCTTTAGAAATTAAAGCGGTAGAAGAAGGTACGGTTTTACCCGTAAGGAATGTTTTGATGACCATTACCAATACACATCCTGATTTTTATTGGGTAGTTGGATTTGTAGAGAGCCTATTGCTGAAATTATGGTACACTACTACGGTAGCGACTTGTAGCTATCAATATCGTCGTTTAGTGGATAGGTTTTTTAATGATACAGATGACGAAAGCTTAAATGCGCTCAAAGATTTCCAAGTCCACGATTTTGGCTACCGAGGAGATTCATCAGAGGAGGGAGCGGCAATTAGTGGCGTAGCTCATTTGCTTTCTTTCTTGGGAAGTGATAATGTACCTGCCTTACCTTGTGCCATTGAGTATTATCATGCAAACACTAATGAACCTATCTTGTTGTCTGTTCCTGCTAGTGAACACAGTGTAATGTGTTCTTTTGGTAGGGATCAAGAAATTGAGGCATTTAGTCACATGTTAAAAAAATACCCAGTTGGCATTGTATCAATAGTGTCTGATACTTTCGATGTGTACAGAGTGTTGACCGAATTTGCCGAAAATTTAAAAGAAGATATTCTGAGCAGGGATGGAAAGGTGGTATTTAGGCCAGATAGTGGTAATCCTGAATACATCATCTGTGGCGATCCAAATGCCGAAAAAGGAAGTAATGAATGGAAAGGGGCTGTCCGTTTATTGGATGAAAAATTTGGTTCCCGTTTAAATAGCAAGGGCTATAAAGTTTTAAACCCACATGTAGGCTTAATTTATGGCGATGGCATGTATCTTGAAAGGTATGAACGTACTTTGGAGCGGCTTAAAGAAATGGGCTACGCGGCGAGTAATTTAGTAATCGGTGTAGGTGGAATATTAAGGAACCACAGTCGTGATACTTTAGGTTTTGCTATAAAAGCCACTTATGTGGAAGTCAATGGCGAAGCAAGAGAAATAGAAAAAGATCCCATTACAGATCAAAAAAAGAGATCTCATAAAGGCTTGCTAAGTTTAAGGAAAATAGGAGACGCTTATGTGACCAAAGATCAATGCAGCCCAGAAGAGGAAGTAGACTCCTTACTGAAAACAGTATTTTATAATGGTAAATTGGTTAAAGAAACAGATTTATCTTCTATTAGAAAATGGCTTAAAAAGCAGGAGACCATTGCTGCAGAAATGTAAGGGTAAATAAGGTGGTAAAACGTACATGGTATCTTACCACCTTATTCATTATCCTTTCCTTATAGCACTTGCTGATTGCAAAATCACAGATAGTATCACCAAAGCCAAGCCATAATAAAAGGAACTATTTACCTCTCTGCCCTCGTTGAAAAACAAAAAGGCAAGGATAATGGCATAAATAGGTTCCAAGTTAAAAGTTAAATTAACCGTAAAAGCCGCTATCTTTTTCAAAATTTCCGCAAACATCACATATAGGGCTACGGTACAGAACAACGCTAGCAAAAACAGATAAGCAGCATCTTTCCCTTTGGGGATAAGGCTGTCCACAGGGAAAAAATATAGATATAACGGTAATACCAATCCTAATCCAACAGTACCGCCAAGCATTTGATAGTAATTGATTTGTTTGCTATCATAATTTCGAACCAAACGCTCATTATAAATAGTATATAAGGCAGCAAAGGCCGAAGAAATAATGCCTAATCCAATACCCAGTTGGTAGGAAGTATCGAAATGAAAAATGAGACTAATGCCCAATAGCGTTAATAAACTGAGCAGTAGTTGCGAAATATTAAATTGCTTCTTATTTAAAATAGGCTCGAAAATGGCCGTGAAAAAGCTGGTGAGGCAATAGCATACAACACCAATAGAAATGTTGGCGTATTTAATACTGGCATAAAAGAATACCCAGTGGATGGCAATTAGCAGGCCTATTTTTCCAATGTTAAACTTTTCTTTGGTAGAAGAGGGAGGTTTTACCTTCGACAGTTTTAAAATAAAGAACAAAATAATGGTAGAAAACAGTACCCGGTACCATGTTAAGAGGCCTTCGTTAAGTGAAATGAGTTTGCCAAAAACGCCCGTAAAGCCTGCAAGTATTACTGCTATGTGCAGCATGACATAAGATTTTTTCATAAAAATTGTCTTTCCTAATGGATAGGAGATAAATAATTAATAATTAAAGTCAATAAGCAATCTGCCAGATGTTCAATCATTGGCATAGTTATGCTCATTTATAGATAACTACTAATGTGTTGGAGGAGGAAGACAACTTTTTCTGTTCATGCTGTGGATTTGTATGCAGGCAAATATAAAATAAAAGGCTGCAATGTAGGTTGGTAACTAGTTCTTTTTATTTTAAAACTTATAAGAATATTTTTTAAACGAGAAAGAGGATTGCTAGCTTTGCCTTATGGCGAAATCAATAGTAGAAAAAGAAGTACTTGCGGTTGGGAAATTGAACGCTTTTGGAGAAAGTGTGTGGCATCGTGAATGGAAGGAGGCTTTTCCCGTTTCTTTTCGTGAAAGAACCTTTTACAGTGAAGAGCAGGCTTGTCATCACCGTGCCGATGTGCATACGCCTTGCGGAACCACTATCGAATTTCAGCATTCGCCAATATCTTTAGAAGAACTACGTAGTAGAGAACTGTTTTATCCCAATTTGGTATGGGTGGTAGATGGCAAAAAGTTCAAGGGCTTTAAAATCCTGAAACATTTACCAGATGTAGACGATTTTAAGTTAGCTGATTACGAATTTTCCCATACCGCTAATCTCACCTTGTTCCGCAAAACAGATTTAGGAAAAACCAAACCTAAGCTATTATCTCTTGGCCATCCAGAGCTTTTTGGATTGAAACTCACTTCGCATTATTTTTCTTTTACTTGGAAACATCCACACAGGGTTTGGTACGAAGCTAAATGTCCTATGATTTTTGATTTTGGAGGTTACTTTCTTTATCGATTGAAACAGCGGCCACAGCTTTCGGGCGCCTACGCATATTTGCAGATGATTCCTCGAAAAGATTTTATTGCTGCTTATTTAGGGTAATCGGTTAGTGTTTACTCTCTTGTTAATCAGTTTTTTATGTTTTTGTCTCGCAATCTGTTTAAAAGCATGCAACCCTTTCTGTGCTTACCTTGTCTTGTAAATAAAAAAAACTTATGGATAATATCTTTACGCAAAGGGTTTCTGATCATTTATTAATGTTTCTCAATCAAATAAAAATTTATTTGAACAAAAAAACACAGCTGATTTTAACTGTTTTGCTTTTGCTGTCTGCAAGCGTATATGCCCAAAAAGCTAAGGTAAGTGCAATTAAACATCAGCTTACACTGATAGATTCTGCTTTCAAAAATAACAATGCCGAAGATTTTAACCGTCTTATAGCATTGAAAAATATTAGAGAGGTACATGCCACTGCTATTGCCCAAAATATTTTGAAGGTGCCCGGAAAATCAAAAGTGATTTCTGTAAATGCTGATACGGCTTACGTAATGTTGAGCGGATTGTTTTTGTTTGGGAATTCTGGTGACGAGACCAATTTTTCGAACTACTATACAGGTATTTATAAGCTGAAATTAATCAATGGAATTTGGCAGGTTAAGGATAAGATTCAAATAGATCGTGCCAATCAAATTAAGAAGCAGCATATCTCAGCCATTTTTTCGCCCGGAAAGGGGATAAAGGTTAGCGATACTTTGATGATTGATGTAAAAGATCCTATTGGTTTCGCCGTTAAATTGAACCACAAGGCACAAATAACAAAACTGTTGCTCAATCAATCAGTTGTGGACTTTACGTTTAGTGGTGGGTTATTATACGTAAAGGCACCCCAAAAATCGAAACAACAACTTGTGGTAGATTATATCATTGATGTTGAACAGGACGAAAACGATAAAAATTCTGGCTACTTTTCCGAAGCTTACGGGCATATGCGTAATCAATATTACTGGCATCCATTTTTTAGCTTTTCCAGCGCTAATGATAGAGCCGATTTTAGTTTGAGATGCCGTATTCCCAAGGCATACCATTTAGCAACCAGTCTTCCTCAACAGGATCAGGTTATAGGCGATTATAGGATCATCACTGCTAAATCTGGAAATCCCACTTTTGGTTTATCTGTTTATTATGATCGTAATTGGGAAGTAGATGCGATTAAAATAGGTGATTTATCACTATCGGTTTATGCTGCAAAGGATTTTTCTCCAAATAAAGAGTTATTACGTAGCCATTTTTCGAAGTATTATGACACCTTGCAAAAGCATTTTGGTAAACCCATTGGCAATTATTTGGGTATAGTACAGGATCGTTCGGGTGGGAATGGATGGAAAAATAGGAGTAATGATATGGTCGTTGCAGGACAAAGCGGTAGCTATCTAATTACAGATCAACCTAATCCAAGGGCTATTTTTGGGCATGAGGTGGCTCATGGTTGGACTAGCCCAACAGGACCGGCTACCAATTTTTTAATGGAAGGCTGGGCTACTTATGCGGAGTCGTTTATGCTATCATCCGTTTACGGAGATTCTATTGTCGCAAAGTTTTTCAAATCGCAGAAACAAAATTACCTCAATGGCAAATTCGAAGGTGAAAAGTCGCTTTGGGATGATTATAGCAATAGCGGAGTGTCCTATAGTAAAGGGGCATGGCTATTTTATATTTTAGAAAATCAATTAGGTAAGGATAAACTCGCTTTGGTAATGAGAAACTTTATTGCTTCAGGAAAACAGACTATTCAATCCTTTATCGCTGAAACATCCAAAGTGGCTAAGGTTGATATGGAACCTTTTCTAATGTCGTGGCTAAAAAGTAAAGAAATTCCAATGCTAAGAGTACAAAACATAGGGAATGCGCTTAAAATTTATCAGGAAGGCAATGTTTTTATGTTTCCCCTTGAAATTCAAATTAAATTGAAAAATGGAAAGAGCATTGATAGAAAAATAGACATGAATGCTAAAGAGCAGCTTATTCCCATATCGGAAGATGAGATTGAAAGCTATGTGCTAGATCCAAACAGTAGGCTCTTATTCAATGTAAGATTGTGATTATATCCAGCCAATTTTCTTTCTCCAAAGGTTAAATTCTTTATCATGAGGATGTAGGTTCATTTCTATGTCCTTACATTCCACAATAAGATTTTCATCGTGTGCGCTCAGATTTAAAGTTTCACGTAAACGAATCATTTCTGCCTTATCTTCTACTGGATATAACCCACGATTGTCAAACTGGGTTCCGAACTTTTGGGGTCTACCTTCAAAATAACATATCCTGTCATGTAGGTAGGCAAGGTTTTGTGGGTTTACCTCATTTGGAGCTTCTGATAATAGTGCATAACACTTCTTCATTAAAGTTGGAGTACTAATGGCATGCTGAACAATTAACCAAGCTGCATCGCTGGCTTCTTGGCCAACTTTTGATATTGTAGGATATCCAATGGATCTAATGATTTCGTCTAGTCTTTTGGCATTTTCTCGATGAACACTTTCCATCTCTGGATGATAGCCAGGTGAGAGCTTGCCTTGCTTTAAAAGCTCCTCACGCACCTGTAGGTCGTGTTGTGCCATTGCTATTAGCTCATTAGCGATAGGCTTATTCATTTTGTTATTGCTATACTGAAATTTACGATGTTATCTTTAAAAACAGTAAGATATAAAAAATCATATCTTTATTTAAACGCAGATTGAAACTGATCAATAAATCGCTATGAATTACCAAACATTTGAACCTCACGCTAACTTGGCTTCGGTAGTTAAATGTTATTGGACTTTAGAAGTCCCTAAGGAACCTGATACACAAAGGCAACGAATTGTGCCCGACGGATGCCTTGAAATGATCTTTATTTTGGGTGACGATATCAAACGATACACTTCAGAAAATGAATTTATCATACAACCCAGAGCCATCGTAGTTGGTCAAATTACCGAGCCGTTTATTATTGAGCCTACGGGTTATGTGCATTGTTTTGCTGTTCGGTTTTATCCTTTCGGCTTTGCCAATTTTATAAGTACACCCATTAAAGAACTGGCCAATAAAGAAACACCTACCGCACAAATATTTGGAGAAACACCTTCCATAGAATTAGAGCAGAGCATTATTAATGCTGCAGATGAACATCAACGTGTTGCCATTATTGAAGACTTCCTTTTAAATAAGTTAAGCGAAAAAGCAACTATCGATCATGTGGTAAAAGCAACTATTGAAACGCTTTTTTTGACAAAAGGAAATACTACCATAACTGCTATCCTTAAAAATGATTTATCTAAAAGAAGGCAGTTGGAAAGAAAATTCTTTAAACAAGTAGGACTAAGTCCAAAACAATTGGGGAAAGTCATCAGATTGCAGGCTGCCTTAAAGATGTTGCTCAACCAAAAAACAGAAAATCTTACCCGAATTGCTTATGATAATGAATATTATGATCAGGCACATTTTAACAGAGACTTTAAGGAACTTACAGGAATAAATCCTAAAGACTTTTTGGAAAACGATAAAATGCAGCTCTCCACTATTTTTTACTCCAAAGATTAAACTGTCGCATTCATACAATTTTCGTTTAAATAGGCTCGTTAGCTTTGTCTTGTTAAACTAAACAAGAAGATATGAAAAGAAAGACAATGCTGGTTACCCTATTGCTTGTGGGCGTATTTGCAGCCTGTAGAAGCAAAAGTGGTTCAAATGAACAATCAAATAATCAAATAGTTGATCAAAAGGCAAATCGTATGAAAAATTTAATTTCTATAGTAGAAATTCCTGTAGCCGATTTTTCAAGAGCGGTAACATTTTATCAAACTATTTTAGGGATTAAAATAGAAGAAATGCAAATGGACGGTGTAAGAATGGGGATATTTCCAAATGATGAGGGAACTGTAAATGTGGTGTTGGCCAAAGGGAATGACTATGAACCCTCTACAAAAGGCTCGGTTCTTTACCTGAATGCAGGTGATGATTTAAAGCCAGTTTTAGATAAAATAGAAAAAAACGGTGGAAAAGTGTTAGTACCTAAAACAGCAATTAGCCCAGAAATGGGATTCTTTGCTTTGTTTATAGATACCGAAGGAAATAAACTGGGCTTACATTCGGCACATTAATGGAATAGAAATGAAAGCGAGAGTATTTTTTGCAACAACGGTTTGGGTAGTTCTTAGTAGTTGGACAATCAACTATGAAAATCACATTGAAAAAGCGGAGTGGTTGATTGGAACTTGGGAGAATAAAACGTCAAGAGGAAGTATCTACGAAACTTGGAGCAAAGTAAACGATACTGAGTTTTCAGGAAAAAGTTACGCGCTAAAGGAAAGGGATACCATACTTTTTGAAAGCATACGTTTAGTTCAGGAAGAAGGCACATTGTTCTATATCCCTACGGTTAAAAAACAAAATGCTGGGTTGCCTGTTCGTTTCGCTTTAAAAGTAACTACTGATACGACTTTGGTGTTTGAAAATCCTCAGCACGATTTTCCGCAAGTGATCAGTTATACCAAGATTGATAAGACGCATCTCATAGCCGAAATTTCTGGGGTAAAAAATGGACAGGCACGCAAACAGGTATTCCCAATGCAAAAGATAAAGTCGTTGGAATAGATTTTGTGTCACAGTAGGGTATAAACCAAAAACGATGAATAGAAGCTTTACCATGTCTGTTGTTTTGATCCTCTTACTTTTAGGACAAGCCAAGGCACAGCAGTTAATGATCCTTAAAGATTCGGTAAAAATTGGAGAACAATATTATGTCCTTGAGGAACCAAAGTTGGCCGATCAGTACAGCAACGTTTCGATGGATATTTACAGCAAGGTGAGAAGTAAATCCATCATAGGTAGCTATTTTTCGGCCACACCAGCGCAAAGGTTAAAAGCAAAAAAAGACACACTTAAAGCGCTAGTTGCTAATGGTACACTACGGGAAGCAGGTTATGGCTTTGAGCATTATGAGCTGTTTTATGATCAAGGAGCTCTGTTAAACCTATCGGTAAGTGTACAGTCCTTTGGTTCTCCTTTCGAATCGCAACAAGCTTATTGTTTTGATCTTTCCACTGGAAAAATACTAGGCAAAGCGCTATTTGTTAACCATAAAGCACTTTTAAAAACTGTTTTAAAGAAATTGAACTTGCAGAAAAAAGGTATCAAGATTAATTTGGATGTGCTTGATCAATATGAAATCGTTAACCGTAAAGGTGCTATTGAGGGAATTAAGTTTTTGATCACTGATACCGTAAATTATCGCAATAGTGGTTATGAAATTTTTGAAGTTGACCTGATTAGAAAGAAAATAGCACCCTATTTAGCACCTGAGTTTAAAAAACGTTTAAAGTTTTAGATTTAATTACAATAATACTATTACGGCCCACAAACCTGCCATTGAAATGGCTACCCAAAGGATAATACCTTGTAAAATTGGCCTAAATCCTACGGTACAGATCACTTGCTTTGATAAACCAGAACCAATCAGGAATAAAGTGACTGTCAATCCAATTTTGGAGAGCGAAACGATGTGATTTCCTATTTCGCCAATAAAAGGTACGTAGGTGCTGCATATAATGGCCAATACAAACAAACCGATAAAATAAGGGATTTTAATTTTTGTATCCTTAGCTTTAAATAACCAGGTGCTGAGCAAAGCAATGGGGATGATCCAAAGCGCTCGGGTAAGTTTTACCGTTGTGGCAATTTGCAAAGCTTCGTTTCCATATCTACTGGCGGCGCCTACTACGGAGCTGGTGTCCTGTATGGCAATGGCACTCCATATCCCAAATTGATGTTGTGAGAGATTAAGGAAATGTCCAACTACGGGAAAGATAAAAAGTGCCAATGAATTGAGAATGAAAATGGTTCCCAAGGCTACGCTCACCTGCTTTTCTTCGGCTTTAATGACGGGCGATATTGCGGCAATGGCGCTTCCTCCACAAATAGCTGTGCCGGCAGAGATGAGATGAGATGTTTTTCTATCAATTTTTAATGATCTGCCAAGGAAATATCCTATTACCAATGTTCCGATAATGGAGATAACAGTGAAAACCAATCCTTCTTTACCAGCCTGTAGGGCCGTATGAACATTCATGCCAAAGCCAAGCCCAACTACCGAGAATTGCAATAAGAGATGAGTGATTTTATGGTTGAGATGAAGGTAGGGATGTCCTATCCATTGAGCGGTAACAATGCCGAGAAATAGG
Source organism: Pedobacter sp. (assembly GCF_039594775.1). Lineage (GTDB taxonomy): Bacteria > Bacteroidota > Bacteroidia > Sphingobacteriales > Sphingobacteriaceae > Pedobacter. The sequence continues at coordinate 61,538 of NZ_JBCNMT010000011.1, forward strand.
GCAAGGGGAGGAGAAACAAAAGGTGTTAAGCATAGCAATAAAAGGGTAATAAAAACAATTTCCCTGAAAGTAACGCTGTGGTCTAATGCCTTTTTGAGATTTCTTTTTAACGATAATCTGCTTTGCATATGTTATTTGATATAATACAAAGGCAAAATTCCATAGAAGAATTAAAATGTAGAAATCACTAATGGCAATCTCCAATAACCTCAGGTTATAACGAAATGTGTTTGAAGAAAAGCTCTTGTAAGCTGTGCATGTCTCCGTGATTAATGGCAAGATAAAAGCTACGTTCAATCTCAAGGCCTTTAATGTCGATTATTTTCAGTTCATTTTCTTTCAGTTCTCGGAAAATGGCATGTATAGAGAGGAACGCATAAACATCTGAATGGAGCAGATAAGTTTTGATGCTTTCTGTGCTCTGCATTTCAATTTCCTTTTGTAATTCAGAAAGCTGAATGTTTTTGGTTTTTAAGGCACTGGCAATTACTTCTAAAGATCCAGAACCAGGCTCTCGTAAAATAATGGGCAATTTTTTTAAGTCTTCGGGTTTGATTATCTGCTTAGCACTTTGGTTGCTTGCTTTGGTGCACAGTACAATTTCATCTTTAGCAATGCAGTTATACTGTAGGTTCTGACGTTTAGATTGCCCTTCCACAATGGCCAAATCTATTTTGTTTTCTATCAACAGATTTTCTACCACTTCGGTATTGTTCGAGACCATCGTCATCTCAATATCAGGGAATCTTTCCTTAAACGAAGCCATATATTTTGGAAGATAGTATTGAGCAACGGTCGTACTGGCACCTATTCGTAGCAAACCTTTCGAATTGCTAGAAAGTGCAGCAATATCCATGTCAATATCTCTGTAAATATCTGTTAACTTTTCAACGTGACTATACAGAACATTTCCGGCCTTGGTAAGCTTGATCTTAGTGCCATTTCGGTCAAAAAGTTTTACACCATAATGTTCCTCAATTTCATGAATATGTTTACTGACCGCAGGCTGCGAAATAAATAGCTCTTCAGCCGCTCTGGTAAAATTTAGCCTTTTGGCAACGATATAAAAAACCTTTAGTCTAAAATCATACATATCTTATCGGATTGGGCCAGGTAGCCTTTCGTGTTTAAGCAAATATGCCCTTTTTGTTCGATAAATGATCTGAAGCTAGAATATTTCTACAAATGCAAAAATGCTGTTGAGGTTTTAGTCAACAGCATTTTCTTTTATATGAAAGAATAGAAATGATTATTTATCAAACTCGGGGTAAGGAAACCCTTTGCCTGTTTCGCAGAGGAATTTTAGGCTTCTAAAAAATAATGCCCAATCAAAACTGCAGGAGGCAAACTCCGGCGTGTAAGCTTCCCAACCATCATGATGGAATAATAAAACACATCCCTTTTGGTGGGCCTCCAGTTCAAAAGTCAGTGTAGTGCCTATCCAATCTTCAAATGCTTTAATGCAGCGCCATTTTACTAGGCCATAAGGTTTTAAAGCGATGACTTCCATTTCTTTAAAATAGTCAGGACCAAAGGTAAATCTTGAAATACTGCCCACCTCTGGTTTCGCAATCGTATCGGGTGTCCACCAACCGGCTAAACCTTCCTGTGTGGTAAGTGCTTGGTAAACGATTTCTACGGGTGTTTTAATCAGCAAGCGGTGAAAAATACTTTTAGTGTCGGTTTGATGCTTTTCGTTTTCGCTCATTGTGCTATCTAGTGCAGTTTCTTTTGGCGTGGCTTGTCCTTTACCTGTTATAATCAACGTTTTTAAGCTGTCCTGTACATAATGCGTCCATGCGTCATGACAAACCTGATAACATTCATAACTTGGGACCAAACCCTGATGTGTAAATTTTAATTCGGTTTTGTCCTCTTTTTCGGTGATCTCAAAAATGATAAAAGTGTTTTTCCATTCAGTCTTATCCTCCGTGAATTTAAAATGATTATCAAGCACGTGCCATACCACTTTGGAATTGGCCTGGATTTCTGTAATTCTTATCTTGCAACGGTGCACATCCTGATAGTGATACAGAAATTCGCCATTGAGCTTGTCCGTAGGTCCTTCGATATTTTCTGACCACCATGCCCTTACGTTGTTAACGGCATCAAATACTTGTTGAGGTGAAGCATCTACTGTAAATGAGGTGGTGAAATTTTGCTGTTTCATGATTCATTAGTGATTAATGTTGATTGTTTGTCTATCTCAAAGATACCGACGTTTAATAACCTAAGTGGGGTGTGAAATAGACTTTCTAGGAGGTTGATTTGGACAGCTTTCTTTTTTAAATTTGCTAGGTGTTAATAAGTTAACCTCGAAACAGTTTGTTTTATTCCCAAATCTTGTAGTATGAAACATCTTACCATATTAGTGCCCGATGCGCAAACAGGTCCCAATACCTTGTCCTGTATTATTGGTGCCTATCATATTTTTACAGAAGCGAATAACTATCAGCTTAGAAATGGTAAAAAGGCAATATTTACTGTTGAGATGGCAGGAGTTTCGAAACAGTCGAATTTTGTAAATGGTTTGCTGGCCGTAATGCCGCAAAAGGATATTAGCTCAATTCATCAGACAAATCTGATTGTTATTCCTGCAATTGTGGCCGCTTTTAAAGAAATACAAGCAGAAAATATCCCTTTGGTAGATTGGATATCAGCACAATATAAGAAAGGAGCAGAAGTGGCCAGTATGTGCACAGGGGCGTATATTCTGGCGTCAACAGGTTTATTGGACAAAAAAAGTTGCTCCATACACTGGAATTCAGCCGCAAACTTTAAAACATTGTTCCCAAAAGTAAACCTGAAGGCCGAAAAACTGATTACAGATGAATATGGCATTTACACTAATGGCGGTGGTTATTCTTTCTTAAACCTCATTATCTATCTGGTTGAAAAGTACTATGACCGTCCAACGGCTATTTATTGCTCTAAGATTTTCCAAATTGATATTGATAGGCAGGCACAGTCTGATTTTGTCATTTTTAGTGGTCAAAAATCACATGGCGATGAGGTGATTGTGAAGGCACAGGAATATATCGAAAAGAATTTTTCCGAGAGGATATCCATGGATGATCTTTCTAAAAGATTTACTACAGGAAGAAGGAATTTTGATCGTAGGTTTGTAAAAGCTACAGGTAATACGCCTGTTGAATACCTACAGAGAGTAAAGATCGAATCGGCAAAAAAAGAATTGGAAACCTCCCGTAAAACGATTAACGAAGTGATGTATGAGGTGGGCTATTCAGATGTAAAGGCATTTAGAGAGGTATTTAGGAAAATCACGGGCTTATCGCCACTGGCGTACAAGCATAAGTACAATAAGTTGGGTTCGGTAGCCTGAATGGTTCTGATCAGTTCATTCTGCACTGTTTTTATTCATCTTTTTTAACCATAATACCAGGGTCCACACTACCGTGATCCCAAATAAGATAAAAAGCGGGATGTAATAATTTTGAAAAAACTGGTGGAAATAACTGCCTACAATAATGTAAATGCTCGCTATACATAGTTTAAAGGGAATAAATTCTAGGTTTATCCAAGTGGTTTTTCTTTTCAAAAAGTTCATCATGTTGTTTTGGAAATAATTTGTATAGTTAAAAATAAGAAATCAATAGCTCATAATCTTCATTAAAAAGATGTTTTGAAGAAATGATGTGATAAGGCAAAAAAGAAATATTTTTATTGATAACTTTATGCTGTTGAAAAACTTGAGGATAAAAATTGGCGTTATGGTATTATGCTGCTTGGGCTTTTTATTAATGTCCAAGCAAGGGTATGCCTGTTCCAAAAAAACAAATACCATTGAGAAGGTTATTTGCTCAAAACAATCTTTAAATAAAACAGAAAACAACAATTGTTGCCAAATAGGTTCCTGCCAAAAGAATAAATATCACAGCAATTGTAAAGGTGTTTGCGGGCATAGTTCTTGTAAATGCAGCACAACAATCTCATCTTCAAGCTTACTAATTGCTTTCGAATTGGTGTTAGGTCAACATTTTATCGAAATCGAAGAGAATAAATTCGGTTATTCACAAGCCTATTACTCTTCAGGCTTTTTATCCATTTGGCTACCGCCCAAAATAGGCTAAAATATGGGCTTACTAGCCCTAATTGTGTCCTATCGAAATTAAAGTACTTATAAACTGGTTGCTACTGGTGTTGCCAGCACGCATATGTATGCTGGCAATGATTTGCCATGGGCTCTATAAGTAAGGCTTTCCATAATTATGAGTGATGATAGCTTGAAGCTTTATATCATCATTGGAGCTACATAAAATTTTCTAAAAAATAAATAAAATGAAAAATACAACATTATATCTAGCAGCTGTAGCTATGGTCATTACAGCAATTATATCTTGCAGTTCACCGTCAAATAAAGCAGTTGATCGTTCAGTAAGCGATACGACCGTAAATCAGGTAGTTAATGATACTGCAAAGAACCAAAATGTTGATTTGAAAGAAGGTTTCTCTATTGCGCCCATAGTGGTTAACTATCTGTCTTTGAAGAATGCGCTTGTATCAGGTGATGATAAAATGGCTGCAAATGAAGGGGGGGAATTGTTAGCTACTTTGAATAAAATAGATATATCTTCAATTCCGGCCGATAAGCATAAGGAATACATGGACATTGCTGCGGATGCTAAGGAGCATGCGGAACACATAGGCGACAATGTGGGTAATATAGGGCACCAAAGGGAACATTTGGTGTCGTTAAGTGAAGACCTAAAAGATTTGATCAAGTTATTCGGAGCCCCTCAAACGCTATATCAAGATCATTGTCCTATGTTTAATGGTGGCAAGGGAGCGATTTGGTTCAGTGAAAGTAAAGAAATCAAAAACCCATACTACGGTTCAAAAATGATCGACTGTGGTAGTGTTCAGGAAACCATAAACAGCAAGTAAAATAATGCTACAGTCTGTATTAGCAGGCTGTGGCTTAATTGTAGAAAATCAATCAATGATATGTCATTAAAAAAGAAAATCCTATGGGGATTGGCGACCATCTTAATTGCCATGCAGTTTTTTCAGCCACAACCAAACCAATCTGATAAAATAACCGATTTACACGTTGAAAAATTATATGAAATGCCCCGGGAAGTTAAGGCTATTTTAACTCGGTCTTGCTACGATTGCCATAGTGATAACACAACCTATCCATGGTATCGCCGCTTTCAGCCAGTAGCTTGGTATATGGCCTCGCATATTGAAGAAGGAAAAAGAGAACTTAACTTCAGTGAATTTGGAACTTACTCGTTTCGCAAGCAACGGAATAAATTCAGGTCAATGTCAAATCAGGTTAAGAATGAAGAAATGCCCTTGTCGTCATATTTATTAATTCATCGTCATGCAAATTTGTCTTCAGAAGAAAAACAAACTTTGGTGGATTGGTTCGATAAGAAGGGAGAGGGGATTTCTAATGTAGATTAGCCATATCAATTATTGATTAGATATCTGTAAATTTAGAAAAGTCAAAATAAGAGAAACAAATGCAAACGATACTTGGTGCCAATGGGCAAATTGCGGAGGAATTGGCGAAGGAACTAAAACGGAATTACACCAACGATATTAGGTTGGTGAGCAGAAATCCAAAAAAGGTGAATGACTCCGATGCCTTGTTTGCAGCTGATCTGACGGACAGAAATCAAGCAATGGCGGCTGTTGAAGATAGCGATATTGCTTATTTCACTTTGGGCTTACCCATGGACAGCGAGATGTGGGAAGCGCAATTTCCGGTGATTATGCGTAATGTGATTGAGGCTTGTAAGACACATGGCACTAAACTGGTTTTTTTTGACAATACTTACATGTATCCACAAAATGGAGAGGTTTTGACTGAAGATAGCCCTTTTTATCCAGTAGGTAGAAAAGGTGCGGTAAGGAAACAAATTGCCGAAATGCTTTTGCAAGAGATGAAAGCAGGGCAAATTGAAGCGGTTATTTGTCGTGCACCGGAATTTTATGGTCCTGGTAAAACACAAAGCATTACCAACACCTTTATTTTTGACGCCATTAAAAAGAACAAGACGTTAAAAGTGCCTTTGAGCGATAGTACGCTAAGAAGCCTGATTTGGACACCAGACGCCAGCAGGGCTACCGCTTTGATTGGTAATACCCCCGATGCTTACGGACAAACCTGGCACTTACCTATAGATACCAACCGGTGTAGTTACAAACAATTGGTTGCCTTGGTATCTAAAGTTTATGGAAGAGAACTAAAATATGCCGTGATTCCAAAATTTATGCTCAGGGTTGGTGCCATTTTTAACAAACGAATTAAAGAGCTTCAGGAACTTTTACCGAGATATGCGGCTGATAATTTGTTTGATGTATCGAAGTTCAAGAACAGATTCCCAGAATTTAAGATTACAACTTATCAGGAGGGGATAGCCTATATCAAAGAAGAACAGGGTTCCTGAGGGTAGCTATGCTTTTGTAAATTCTAGTTGAAAACACATGAAAAACTATATATTGGCATCAGCCTTTTTCTTAGCAGCTTGTGAACAAACAAAGCCAAAAGCTGACGATGAGCAAATCAATCTACAGACGAATGCGCCTGCAAATGTTAGTGAGCAAAGTAAACCAACCCAAAAACTTAGCAGACTAGATAGTATAGAAAAGGCGAATGGTGCGAGTGTAATGGCTTCTGGAGACCATATTACTAGAGCGTCTGTTTTTCTGAAAGGTGGTGACAGCACTATCCATTTAACATCCAACATTAGACAAGACCATAGAATTTTTGGCTATGCACAACCTGATATGCGTTCGGAGCGACTATTGCTTTTATCTGTTTTTACAGATGACGTGGAGAATAATCCGTTTGGCTGTAAGTTTGGATCTTATTATGATACAAGTGGGATGGATAAACTAACCCTAAAATATCTTTCTACAAACAATAACTTCGTTAAGGCTGCTATAACCGATCAAAACAATCAAACTTCAATGATCTATTTTGAAAAGAAATGGATAGAATTATTGTAAAAGTCATTGGAGGTATTATACACGATTCTTATCTATCTTTCAATCCATTTTCTGAATTCGGGAGTGGCAGCAGTTGAAGTGATGAGCCGTTTGGTATAATTTGTTAATTTGATAGATAATCGGTCATTAAAATAAGGTTCAATTAATTCAATAAAATTGATGTTAACGACTTCTCCTCTGTTGATCTTAAAAAAGATTTCAGGGTTTAGCTCTTCTACCAAGTCAGAAAACCGTTGTCTAAACTCATAGGTTTTGCCTTTATGGTCTACCGCTTCGCACACTCCTAGATTGGTGGAAATACTCATGATATTTTTTACCTCTAACAACAAAGTGTTGGTTGCTACCTTAACTGCGAGTCGCTCTCTGTATTGAACGTTGATTTTTTTAAGTGCCGACGAGATGCTTGACCAATCTATGGTCGTATTTTGTGGCGTTAAACGCTTAAATTTATCCATGGCTGCCCCAAAACTTTTGAAACTAATAGGCTTCAACAAATAGGCAATGCCATTGCTATCAAAAGCCTCTTGATAAAAGTCGTTAAAGGCAGTGGTAAAAATAATAGGGCATGAGATAATTCCGTGCTGCAAAGAAGAAAAAACATTGCCATCTAGCAATTTAATGTCGCATAATACCAAATCGGGCATTTTGTTTTCCGAGAACCAAGTTGCAATCTCCTTATTGCTTTTTAACACTGCCGCTACGTTTATAGCCGCATCATATTTAGTGATATAGAAAAGGAGCTGCTCGGCATTCAGACTTTCATCTTCAATGAGTACAATGGTCATTTTTGCGATTATTTACGGGTAATTACAGGCACTTTAACCACAAAATTATGGTCTACTGCGCCATAATGCAACACCTTGTTAAAAAGGAGCTGGTATCTTTTGGAGACATTTGATAAGCCTAATCCTGTATTTGAAGTAATTTCAACCGGTCTAATAGGATTACTAATTATAATGCTATCATTGTCTCTTTTTATAACAATCAATAACGGATTGGTTTCACTTCCCTCATTATGTTTAATTGCGTTTTCAATTGCTATTTGTAAGGCAAATGGAACAATATCCCCCTCCATGTCATCAATTTCGATTTCAATAGCATAGGCCTTGTCAAACCTTTTGGTCGTTAATGCAATGTATTTTTTCAAAAAAGCCAGCTCGTCTTTAATTGGTACACTATCTGCTGCATTATGTAATAAAAAGTATCTATAAACGTCAGCTAAATCCTCAATAAACTCGTCTATCTGATCAGAACCTTTACGGGTTAGGGAAGATAGGATACTTAAATTATTGAATAGAAAATGGGGCTCTATATTTTTGGTTAACATTTGTAGATGCATGCTTTCAAGTTCGTAGTGGGACAAAGCGAGCTCTTCTTTCAAAGAATTGGTTTCCGAGAAAAAAAGATACGCAATGGTAAATCCCGAAACATATAGATGAGAAAAAGATAGGGTAAAAACAAAGTTGGTCCAAAGCATATCCAAAGAAGTTGGATGACCATAATAAGCTCTTACCAGGATGTGAAAAATAGAGGTGAAAATAGCAAATAATGGAATGGTGAATAAGAAAGCATAAATGAACTTTAATTTTTTTACTTGCCATTTGCCCAAATATTTCCAGGCAATTAACGTACAGCCTAATGCCCCCAAGGCGTTTAAATAGGTCGTAACATGCGTTGGGATATCGTAAAAATCGATGTCGCCCCAAATCCTGGTGAAGTAATAGGTTAGGGTTTGCAGCGCATTGAATAAAAGCAACACTAATAAGAGCAGTATAATGGATAGTGTCTTTTTCATGAATATATTATTGTTTTTGTTGAATCGGCAATCATGTAATAGTTAATCCAATATTAAGCTATTTAATGCGATTAGCTTCTTCGGCTGCATTTTTTTGCCTGTTACCCTTTACTTTGTTGTTGCCAAGTTTATAGGTCAAATTTAAACGAACACTTTGGTAATCATACTCATTACTTCCATTTAAATTGGCGCTATTATTTACCTGGCTATAAGAAATTTCATTCCCTTTGCTGATAATACTCGACGCTGTAAGGCCTATACTCAATTGTTTAGCTAAAAAATTTCTTCTATAAGCCAATGTTAAAAATCCGTAGGCATTGGTATGCATGGTTCCATTAAAAGCCGGAAAGTTGTGCATGTAGTTTAATTGCACGAGGTCATTGCTCCCAAATTTAAGGGAATTATTGATGGAAAGATTAGCCCCTGTTCCTTTGGTAGATGGTACTAGCGTGGCATCTTTCGATTTTGTTTTTTGCCAATAATATCCGCCGCTAAGTTGGCTTTCCAAGTGTTTTATCTTGTTAAAGGTGTAATTAGCATAAACGCCGTATTGATAAACATTTAATAAATTATAATAGCTATAGCGTTGTGTTTTACCATCATTTAAAAATTGGGCAATATAACTGATCTGATCTTTGGTAATGGAATGGTATAAAGTAGCACTAAAATTGGAATTATTAGCGTAAGTAAACTCGAAATTGTCGGAGAACGAAGGCATTAATAAGGGGTTGCCTTCTACATATTGAAGTGGATTGATAAACCATTGAAATGGGTTTAACTGCTCTAATCTAGGCCTGTTTACCCTTTTTGAATACTTGAAAGAATAGTCGGCAGTGTTGGAATGCTTGTAGTTTACGTAAAATGTGGGGAAGAAATTGCCGTAGCGACGTGATATTTCATTGGCAGCCGCCTGCGATTTTCCTTTATAGTTGGTGTTCTCGTAGCGCAATCCACCTTGTATGGCCCATTTAGTCGCCAATTTCATTTCTGCAGAAAGATAAAGTGAAAAAATATGTTCCTTATAGTTGAATATATTCGTTAAAGCAGGGTTTAATGTTGGCATATCATTAACCATATCAAAAAAGCGTACATCGCTATTATTGTCTAGAAAGGCGTAGCGTGCGCCAGTTTGTAAGGTGCTCCTCTTAAAAGGCAAATTGAAATCTAAATTTGACACTCCTAAACGGTAATTGTTTAAAGATAAATTGCGGGTAGCAGACCGTATGTCATTGTTGTTAATCTGATTGCTTCTTTCATTGTTAATTTCATTATCAAGCCATTGAAAGCCTAGGTCTACAGATTTGCCCATCGTATCCAGTTGTCCGGTAATGTATGCGTGAAGACGATGGAAATCGCCATTTATAGTGCCATAACCCTCATTAAATAATTGGTTGGTTAATTGGGTGTTGGTATAAAATAAGTTTTTGGATTGATCAGCAGAGGTAAAGTCTGAGCCATTATATTCATAGATCAATGAGGCATCAATTTTAGGGTTTAGCCTGTAATTAAAGTTGATAGAAGGTGCAAAATCTTTTGAAAGCACATTTTTGTCCTGTCTGTTGTTGCTTACAAATCCGTTCGCAAATATATTTTCGTCTTTTTCGTATGCAGTAATCTTGTTGTGGCTGTATAGTAAATTAGAAGTCAAACTAAATTTCTCAGTTTGGTAATTTAAAGTGGCACTGCTTCTGCTCGAAAAACGACTACGCTGGGTAGCGGCCAAATTGAGCATTCCGTTAAAACCTAAATTGGGGTTCTTTTTTAAAATGATGTTGATCAGCCCAGCATTGCCTTCGGCTGCATATTTAGCTGGAGGTGTAGTAATGATTTCAATTTTAGAAATATGGTCGTTGGAAATGGTGCCTAAGTAAGCAATCAATGCCTCACCACTAAGTGCTACTGGCTTGCCATTGATCATTACGTTTAAGCTGCTTTTACCAATCATTGCTACCTTGTTTTCATCGACCTTTAGCAGTGGTGTATTTTTTAAGGCATCTATGGCATCCCCACCTTGACTTGCTATTGAATTTTCTACGTTGAAAATCAAACGGTCGGTTTTTTGGGTAAAGAGTGGTCTTTTGCTTACAATAGTTACTTCCTTCATTATGGTAATATCGTCCGCCAAAATGATGGCTGGAAATTCGAATAGAATATCCTCGTTAGTATTCAATTGAATGGTTTGACTTTGATAAGGTTTGAATCCAATGGTTTTAACACGGATAAAATAGGACCCGGATTTTGTAATCTTAAAATTGAATTTTCCAACGCTATCGGTAACTGTATAAATTATGGAAAGCGTATCGTTTGAATTTACCAATAATACAGGAGCATAGGGGATATGGATGTTTTTATGGTCAAATAATATTCCACCAACCTTGTTTTGCGCATTTACCGTAGTATGGCCCAATACTATTAAAATAACAGTAAATAAATAATGTTTCAATATGGTCTTCATGAGTCTGTTTTTTGCTGTTTAACCGTACTAAAATCTAAAAGAAGAACCGATTTAAATCACGGGTTTAAATGAACTAAGGGAACGATGAAATAAATTAGGGGAAATGGTGAATGATCCATAATCAGCATTTAGGTTAATCCATTGGTGCTTGATCCAGAACCTATCGTCACTTCAAAATGTCCCGTCGTCAATAATCTTGGGTAACCCATTAGCAGCGCTTCAAATTTGTGCCCGTCAATAGTTAATGACAGCTACACATATGAAGACAATGATGCTGATGATACTCAGCTTTGCGCATGTTATTGCGTGTGCTCAAGTGAATTCCACGACCGATACCACTGTTATTAATCAAGTGGCAACATTCCAAAATCATCATCCAATATTCGGTTTAGGGAATGAAAATAAAGCAGCAGATCAATCAATATGCCATGAAACGGATAGCATTGGATACAACATTCGGCATCCCAAAAGCTATCGGTCATTCATGGTACCCTTGGCATTAATTGGATATGGAGTAATGGCACAATTCAATACTTCCCTTAAAAAACTGGACCATGGTATACATCGCAATATCAATCAATCTATACACCGTCGCATTACTTTGGACGACTACCTTCAATACGCGCCAGCGGCGAATGTATATGCCCTAGATTTAATGGGAGTAAAAGCAAAACACAGTTTTGGAGATAGAACAATGGTAATGGTTACTTCTTATATGTTGACGGCCGCAGTGGTACAAACCATGAAACATAGCGTTGGTGTGACACGCCCTGACGGTTCCAATACCAAATCATTTCCTTCTGGGCACACTGCTACAGCGTTTGTAGGGGCGCATATTTTATATAAAGAATATGCGCATCATAGCCCTTGGATTGGGATAGGAGGGTATGTGGCAGCTACCGCTACAGGGGCCTTGCGAATGGTAAATAAAAAACATTGGCTTAGCGATGTGGTGGCTGGTGCAGGTATAGGCATTGCGAGTGTTGAATTAGGTTATTTGTTATTGCCTCGAATGCACCAAATATTAGGGGACAAGCAAGCAGGAAAGCAGTTGGCTATTTTGCCAGTAGTTTCACAAAATCAATACGGATTATCGCTGCTGTATAGGTGGTAGCTGTTATTTGCTCAAAAGCTTTTTATTGACAACAGTTTCGAACAGGTCCTCGCGTCGGTACTTTGATAAGGGTAGTTCATGGCCTTTTACATATATCCTTCCTCCATTAATGCTATCAATATGGAATAGGTTAACCAAATAAGATTTATGAATACGGAAGAATACACTGTTTGGGAGCATTTCTTCAGTTGCGTTCATTGATTGGTGGATAAGATGTGTTTTATCCTGGAGGTGAATTTTAACGTAATTTTGCATTGCCTCCACATAATGGATGTCTGCCCAAAGGATGCGAATAAAGGCATCGCCCTGTTTAATGTAAATGTCCTCCTCCTTTACGTCCTTGGTTTGCTGGGGTATCAGTTGCGAAACATAGGCATTTTTAGCTTTTTGTGCGGCCTGAAAAAAACGTTGAAAACTAATGGGTTTTAGCAAATAGTCTACCACATTGAGCCTAAAACCATCTAAGGCATATTCAGAATAGGCCGTTGTCATAATGGTGAGTGGAGGATCATTTAATGATTCGAGAAATTCGAGACCGTTTAGATCAGGCATGTTAATGTCTAAAAACATCAAATCAATGCACTCCTGCTGTAATACACGAGCAGCTTCAACAGCCGAAAAACTAACGTGTGCCGCCACTAGAAAATCTAGTTTTTCGATATAAAGTTTAATGCCTTCTACAGCGCCCATCTCATCATCTACTATGAGACATTTCAGAGGCTGTTGATTAATTTGATTATTGCTCATTTCCAATCAATATGGTAAGTGTCATTTGATAAGTAGTGTCCGTCTCGTTAATCACTAACTGATGTTGGTTTGGGTACAACAATTCCAAACGCTGTTTGGCATTTTTAAGGCCCATTCCAGAGCTGTCTTGATGATGTTTTTTGATGGATGCTTTTGAGTTGCTAACTTCTAACACCATATGATTATTATGCTGTTGTAATTGTATATGAACGTATCCACTTTGGTCGGTCGAACGGCCAACATGTTTAAAAGCATTTTCTATGAATATGATCAATAAAAGAGGGGCTATCTTAGTTTTGCCGTTCTCTATCTCCCATAAATGGGTAACCGCTAAAGTATTCACCCATCGATATTTTTCAACTTCAATATAATTGTATATAAAGGCGATTTCCTCATCAATGCATACCAATTCCTTATCAACACCATATAATTGATAGCGGAGAATATCGGCGTATTTAAGCAGTAGCGAAGAAGCCAATGCTGTATCTTTTTGTATCTGTATATGAATATGGTTAAGGACATTGAACATGAAATGCGGCGTGATTTTAGCCTGTAGGGATTGTAGTTGGGTTTCTAAGTGAGCTTTTTGCAGGGTTAAATGCTGTTGGTATAGCTTGCCATGTTCATAATAAAACTTTAATCCACCGAAACCTAAATTAACCAAAATGGTAGCTGGAAGCGTATTGGTTAAGGTGGTCAAAAAAGTTTCACGCTCATTGGTAAATTCCGAAATGGGTAAAACGTGATGAGCTTCGAGTAGGACAATACCCTCCTGAAATAACCAAAGTAGAAAACCCTGTACAAGACACAATAGCACAATTTGCCCCAACACGAGTAATATTCTGTTTCTGTGGATGGCTTTAGGCAATATATAATTGCACAAAAAATAAGTAGTGCTACATAAAGCCACAATGAGCGAAACCCCTGAAAGCACTTTCTGTATTACCCATGGATATTCAGAATCATCGAGTGCCCAAAGCAGTGCCGTGATCATGATCCACAACAGGAAAAATATGTTATTGAATTGATTAAACTGATATTTTCTTGCCGTCAAAATTGTGGGAGTTTTACCAATGGAACTTATTTGTACTTAATTAACGGATGCAATAATAGTAAATATTATGCTGCTTTAATCAGTGGCCGAGTGATGTTTGGCTGATGTATTTTTTGCTTGCCAAAATCTTAGTTTTTAGGATTTGCCAAGATTTGTTCCTACCGACGGGGCAACTTTCACGACTATGCCACCTTTCAGTTCACAGTAGTATCTAATATTTAGGGTTTTGTCTTCCAACGAAGGAACCCTTGCCTAATAAAAAATCAATTGCCTTTTGAATATTCCGTTGGATGCTTTCAGCTGTTTTTAAGTTGGCAATGTAGCGTACAATTTCTTTTTGCAGGGAAGGACTGAGTTTATCGAATATAGACTTCGCTTCAGGATTATTTTCCAATGCCTTCGCCCATTGAGGATGTGGCTTAATCGTCCTATCGGAAGAATCAAATTGAATAGCCACTTCAATCGCCTCTCCAATACGTTTGGGAGAATCTTTTAGCATGGTGGTGTTGATGTAAAGTCGCCAAAGGCCGCTGTATTTCACCAAGGTTTGTTGGTAGGGTAGACCGTTAATGGTTCCAACAATTGGAATATGTCCTTTGTTTTTGCCTGCTTGATTAAAAATTTCGGATAAAATAGTTTCCGGGACTTCCACATAGGGATTAATTCCTATTATTGCTATGGTAGCTTGGAAGGTGTAAACTTTCATTTGTGGTCTCTAAAAAATCTAAGCTAAATATAAATAAAACTTGAGCTGCTGTAAAAATGAAATAATCAACTCTTTTTGGAAAAAGATATATCAAGCTAAAACGGTAGATCAACAAAAAAAGTCGTACCATTGGTTTTGTTATTTTCGAACCATATTTTACCATTATGGGCCTCTACAATTTGCTTTGAAATAGCTAAGCCCATACCAAAAGGATGTTCTCCGGCAGTGCCTGGTCTCTTGGCCTCGGTAAATAAATCAAAAACCTTTTTGCCCATTTCAGCGGGGATTCCAATGCCTTCATCTTTCACTGAAATTCGTATGCCGCTAGCCTTTTGAACCATTTTAAGCTTGATTTTTGAGCCATTGGGACTAAACTTAATGGCATTGGCAATTAGATTGCTTATCACTCTCCAAAGCTTTTCACGGCTAGCTGTCAATACGGTGGGGACCGTTTCCAGGCTTAGCTGTTGTTCCTTGGCCTCGGCCTTGCTTTCCAACAACGAAACGCAATATTTAAGCATTTCTGCAATATCTATCGGCTCTTTCTTTAATTCTTGACTACTAAACTGCAACTGCAAAAGGCTATCGACAAGTTCAAGGGAATGTTGGCCGGAGGTTTTGATAAGTTCAAGTGGCATTTTATCTTCCTCCGACCTGTCAGGCTCTTCCAACATTATGGAAGCAAGAGACAACATACCTCCAATAGGGTTGCGGAGATCGTGTGCCACAATGCGCATCATGCGGGTGTTATCGGCCTGACTATGTTCAAGAGCAGTTAAAGCCTGTTTCATTTGACTGTTCTGTTTCTTGGTACGTTTTAAATGCCTACGAATCGAAATGATGGTGGAAATAGCCAGCAAAAAGGCGATACATGATAATATGGTGAGTGCAACCTGATAAAAATAGCGGCTTTCAAGGGATTTTACCTGTTCTTCCTTAAGCGCATAGTCAATGTAATCTATTCCCGAGTCGCTATTTAATTTTGTCTCCTTATCTCGAATTTCAATAAACTTTTTGCCAAAAGTTCCCGCCTTTAAATGATCTCCACGGGCATGGTAAAACTCAAATAGTTTGCGTGTTAAAACTTCACCGTAATATAAATAGTCGTTATTGTTGGCAATGGCTAAAGCTTGATGATATATTACCGCACTTTTCTCTGGATTTGTCTTCTCCAACCGTTGTGCCATATCAATATGCATATCCATTGAAACATAGTATAGCTTTTTGGCAAGAGCAGTGGCAATGGTTTTTTCAAGTAATGCCAAGCCTTCGCTACGTTTGCCATGGTCAATCAAGTCGTCTGCGATAAGCTGGTCGATGGCTACCAATGTTCGTTCGTCTTTGTATTTGGCAGCAATTTGTTTGGCTAAGTTAATGTAATAGCGAGTAGAATCCTTGCTGAAATGCTTGGGGTAGGAGAGCAAGTAGTTGTATATAACCAAAGCCCTAATAGAGTCTTGGGTCAACTTTTTTGCCTGGCTAAAAGCCTGGTCATAGCGTTGAATGGAACGTTCATCCTTGCCCATTTCCCTATACACCATGGCAATATTCATTAAGGTTTGAACGACGTTAACGGAATCTCTTATTTTTTTGTAGCCGAGATAACCTTCACTATAATATTTTAAGGCCAATTGAAAGTTGCCCTTGATGTCAAAAAACACACCTAAATTGTTCATGGCATCGGCTTTGCCACGTTGGTAATGATGGCGATTGGCAATTTCACGCGCTATTTTGGTATAGTAGAAAGTGCTGTCTATATTCTTTTCATAGAGCAGCATGGCCATCCGGTTAAGCGCATCCACATATTTCAAGCTATCGCGCAATTGCGGTAGCGAAGCCTGGATATTTTTGAGTTCGGAAGATTGTGCTCTCCCAAAATTCCATAGCAGTAGCAATAAGCAAAAAAACAGTAGCCCTTTCTTCATTATAAACTAATTTAAGCATTTATTACCATAGCTACTTATTTAGCATGCTTATTGAACAGGCTGAATAAAAAACAATAGAAAATAAAATGGTTAAACCTATGTTTTTATTGAATGTTTTTGATGGCTAATAAAAAAATCAATTCAAATGGTCTATCTGATATTTTATCCTATATAATTTACTAACTTTCAGGATAACAAAATACCCTATGCATACTATTTTACCCTTTTTATTGGCCATGGTTGCGGCTGTTGTACTGTTAGAAATGTGGGCAACTAAATTGAAGATTGCTTATCCGGTTTTATTGGTTATTGCTGGATTATTGATCAGCTTTATACCCAATTTACCTATGGTGAGGATCAATCCAGATCTTATCTTTTTTATATTTCTTCCACCCTTATTATTTGAGGCAGCTTGGTCTATATCCTTTAAGGAGATGAAAAAATGGTGGCGCATTATTACCAGTTTTGCGTTTTTGGTTGTTTTTTTTACCGCATTAACCGTTGCATTGGTGACCAATTACTATATTCCGGGTTTTACGATAGCATTGGGATTTTTGTTGGGGGGCATTGTATCTCCTCCAGATGCCGTAAGTACGGGGGCAATTACCAAATTTGTTAAAATCCCGAAATCTACTTCAGCTATTTTGGAGGGAGAGAGCTTGTTGAACGACGCCTCTTCACTTATTATTTTCAGGTTTGCATTGGTTGCGGTAGGTACGGGCCAGTTTATTTGGCAGGAAGCGGCTACAAGTTTTTTATGGATGGTATTTGGAGGGGTAGGTATAGGCCTGTTGTTGGGTTGGATCTTTGTTCAAATGCATAAACGTTTGCCAACTGATGCAGCTTCCGATATTGCATTTACCTTAATAGAACCCTACTTTATGTATTGGGTAGCAGAGCAGGTACATAGTTCTGGAGTATTGGCCGTAGTATGTGGTGGCTTGTATATGTCGTCACAACGGTTGGTATTTTTAAACAGCACAAGCCGTATCAGGGGAGCCAGTGTATGGGAAAGTTTTGTGTTCATCTTAAATGGTATTATTTTTCTGATTATAGGCTTGGAACTTCCCGAAATAGTTAGTGGAATTCACTCCAAAGGCATTCCCTTAAGCACTGCAATTAGTTATGGTATATTGGTAACTGGCGTACTCGTTGCGGTCAGGATCATCAGTGGATATGCGGCCATGGTAGCTACAATGATTTTTCGGCCTACCGTTTTGCCCCATGCGGCCTCACGGAGGAGGCGATGGCTAATGCCTGCTTTGTTGGGTTGGACAGGGATGAGGGGAGTGGTATCATTGGCAGCGGCACTTGCCATCCCCGTTAAACTTGCCAATGGACAGCTCTTTCCACATCGGGACCTTATTTTGTTTATCACCTTTGTGGTTATTTTATTGACTTTATTGGTTCAGGGACTTACACTTCCTTATTTCATTAGGCGTAGCCGTTTGTTTGAAGAAATTTTTAACGAAGCCGAGGAAACGGAAACTCGTAAAAAAATGAAGCAGGGTTTGAAGCAGCACATTTATCAGTTCTTGAAACATAAATATGAAAATGAATTGCATGGTCACACTGGCTTAGAAAAATTTATTCTTCAATGGGAAGAAAGGGCAAAGGCCACCGATGATAGTTGGATGAACGAAAAGACCAAGATTATTTTTTTAGAGATGTTGGAAAGCCAACGTCAATATCTCATCGAGCTGAATAAAGATCCAAAAGTGAATGAAGAGATTATTCGTCAGCAATTATATCAAATCGATTTAGAAGAAGAACGGTTAAAGATGATATAACTAAAAGAGAAAAACAGCAAAACTATAAAGCTTTGCTGTTTTTCATTTTCTTAAAATCTTAGATGTATAGGTTCCAAAAACTGCATTTATAGGATTAAGCGCAAACGTTTCCGCATTTTTTTAGAAAATATTTTCATTGTGTTTTAAACGTATCACTAGTTTAAACACGATTAGATATATAGTGCAATTAATCAGTGCATTATCTTAAATGTGTTATGAGATTTAAGCGTATCAAAATTTTTATAATATGTTAATTATCAGTTGTTTGTGTTGGTTTTGGTGTTGCGGATGTAAAGGTAGCTGACCTATATTTACGATGTCAAATCTTTGACGGAACCCAACTAAAAAACCAAATAAACTGTATGAGTGAAATTCTATTAAAAAGAATTTTGCAGAAGATTTCAATTACACTGCTCTGGTGTTTTTTTCTGCAATTGAATGCTTCAGCCGAAAATGGAATTCCTGTAAACACTTTATCCAATAACACAGCATATGCTGATGAAGTGACGGGAAGAGTAACAGAACTTTCGGGCAAACCCCTACTAGATGTTATTGTGCAAATTAAAGGCAGGTCTAATAGCTTGGTTTTAACAGATGCCGATGGCAAATTTATGTTGAAAGCCGATAAAGGCGATGTGCTTATTTTTAAGGTAAATGGATTTAAAACCCAAGAAATTCCATTTACTGGCCAGAAGGTAATTAATGTAACCTTGCTTGAAGACGACAGCCCATCAGATACGTTTAATTTACTGTACACCACACAAAAGAAAACAACTAACCTAGAATCGGTATCGGAAATTAGGACCAACGATTTAACCAAAACCATCTCTTCACCCATTTATGGGACATTAACAGGTCGTTTAGCAGGCTTAAGTACCTATCAAAGCAGTGGAGAGCCTGGCAATGATGGTTTGAGCTTAAACTTGAGGGGAATGGCCCCTTTGGTTATTTTAGATGGTATCCCGCAAACTTTTACCTCCATTAATCCTGAACAGGTGGAATCGGTGACCGTTTTGAAAGATGCACTAGCTACCGCAATGATGGGCATTAGGGCATCCAACGGATTGGTGCTAATTACTACTAAAAAAGGACAAGAAGGCCCTCAGCGTATAGGTTTTAAAGCCATGTACGGTTTTTCTAGACCCACACAATTGCCAAAAACCTTAGATGCCTATAACTACGCATTGTTATATAACGAGGCTTTAACCAATGATGGTAGACCTGCAGTATATTCACAAGCAGATTTAGATGCCTACAGAGATGGCAGTGATCCATTTTACCATCCAAACGTAAATTGGCAAAATGAAATTTTAAGGAAAGAAACCCCTTACAGTCGTTACAATGTAGATATTTCTGGGGGTAAACAAACCGCTAAATACTATGTAAGTCTTGATTATTTAGATCAACAAGGACTGTTTAAAGAGTCGGATGCAAATGCCAATAGCACCAACTCTAGTTACAAACGTTATGTGTTTCGTTCAAACGTTTCGCTAGATCTAAGCAAGTACATTACCACCAGTTTAAACCTGTTTGGTCGTTTACAGACAGGTAATGAGCCTGGTGTTTCTACCAGTACCTTGTATAATAACATCATCAATACCCCAGCAAACGCTTACCCAATTTTTAATGCTAACGGCAGTTTAGGTGCAAGCCAAGACTTTCAGCAAAACAACATTTACGGTCAAAATTACATGTCGGGCTATCAGGTAGGCTACACCCGCGACTTTAGGGTGGATTTAGCGGTAAAAGCTGATCTGCAAAAAATAACGCCTGGACTTTGGTTTAGGGCATTAAGTGCAATTAACACCTACTTGGATCAAACCACGGTAAGAAGCAAGGCATTGGTGGCATTTTTACAAAGTAAAGATGGCGCAGGCAATCCTGTTTACACGCAATATGGTACACCAGCAGACCAAACAAATAACTTAATTACCAATACCCAAAACCGTGTTTTTTACCTGCAGGGAGAGTTTGGTTATACCAAAAATGTAGGTGCGCACCATTTCGATGCCTTATTGATTGCCAATAACGATTATCGTATGGGTGGGGCCGATTTGGCTTATAACATTAAAGGCTTTAGCGGAAGATTAGCATATAACTACAAAGAGAAATATTTGGCGCAAATTGTGGCTGCCTATAATGGTACTTCTGAACGTTACGCAAAAGGCTACGGCTACGGTTTATTCCCGGCACTAGGTTTAGGATGGAACATTAAAAAAGAAGATTTTTTGGTGGATAAGGCCAAATGGTTGAACGATTTGAAATTGAGAACCACTTTTGGCCGTACCGGAAATTTCAACCCTAATAACTATTATACCTATAACCAGTATTACACGAGCGGAGTTGGATATAACTTTGGTACCAATACAGGAGGTACAGTGTCGGGTATAGAGCAAGGTGCTTTGGCTAACCCTCACTTAACTTTTGAGAAAGCCAACAAGTTTAACGTAGGTGTAGATGCTGTCCTATTCAATAACAAATTATCGTTAACTGCGGAGTACTTCAATAACAAGTATTTCGATTTGTTGCAGTTGATTGGTAACAGTACCCAAATTACTGGTGCTAACTACACTGTACGTAACCTAGGCGAGCGTAATTATTCAGGTTTTGAATTTCAGTTAAACTATCACAACAACATTGGAGATTTTAACTACTTTCTGTCTCCAAACTTCTCTACCGTAAAAACCAAAGTTGTTTTTGCAGATGAACCCGCACGTCAGTTCGCTTACCAGAGATTTACAGGTTTACCTGTAGGACAGCCTTTTGGGTTAGTAGCCAGCGGATTGTTCCAAACGCAAGCAGAAATTAATGCCAGTGCAAAACCGGCCAACTTGGCCATCGTACCTGGCGATATCAAATACGTAGATCAAAATGGCGATAACATTATCGACGAGAATGATTACGTAGCGATTGGCAGAACGGCGCCGACATTGAATTTCGGTTTAAACTTAGGTGCTAACTATAAAGGATTTGATTTTTCGGCTTTACTGCAAGGAGTAACCAACAATGATGTTTTCTTAACTGGAAATTCTTATTGGGCTTTTCAGGGTGCTAGAGGACAGGCTTACGAACACAACCTAGACAGATGGACACCAGCTACAGCGGCCACCGCTACCTATCCACGAGTAAGCGTTGGAACCAACGTAAACAACCAATATGGTTCAACTTATTGGTTGCGCAATGGCGATTTCTTACGATTGAAGAGTGTAGAATTGGGTTATACTTTCCCAATCAGTTGGGTTAAAAAAGTGAAAGCTTCTAATGCGAGGTTATTTGTGAATGGTACCAATCTTTTCACCATTACCGCATTGAAAAACCAAGACCCAGAAAACTACTTTAACGCTTATCCCATCCAAAAAATGCTTGTTGCAGGCGTTAGTGTTAAATTTTAAGAACGAAGAATATGAAGAAATTATTGATAGCAGTAATGACTGCACTTTCTTTGGCAGGCTGTACTAAAATTGAAGACGGGCCTCTTGAAAGAATTACTGAAAACTATGTGTTTGATCCAACCGATAAAAACGGATTTTATGCGGAGCAATTTTTAAATAACATTTACTCTATCTTACCTAATGGATATAATCGAGTAGGAGGCGATTTACTGGATGCCGCAACAGATGACGCCATGCCATCAAGGAATGCAGTAAGTATCGAAAGGTTTACCACCTCCTCACTAAGCGCTTTAACCAATCCTGATGATGCTTGGGCTAAAAACTACGAAGGCATCCGCAAGGCCAATATCTTTTTAAATAACATTGATATTGTGCCTGTACCTGCCAAAATTCCTTTTTGGAAAGCCGAAACCCGTTTCTTAAGAGCCATGTTTTATTTTGAATTGGTTAAAAGATATGGTGGTGTTCCCTTGGTGGGCGATGAGGTTTTAGATGCTGAAAAGCCAAAGAACTTTACTAGAAATACTTTCGAAGAATGTATCAATTACATCGTGTCAGAGTGTGATGCCATTAAAGGTGCGGTACGACCAGATCCTTTAGCCGCTGGCGATTACGGCAGAGTTTCTAATGGAGTAGTGCTAGCGCTAAAAGCAAGAACCTTATTGTATGCGGCTAGTCCCCTTTATAACGGTGGGAACATTGGTGGTACGGCAGATCAAAAGAAATACCAAGGCTATGCCAATTTTGATGCAGAACGCTGGAATTTGGCCGCACAAGCTGCCAATGATTTAATGATTACCGGAAAATTTAAGATTGACGGGGTAACCTTTAACAACGTATTCATTGTTAGAAAAAATGATGAAGTGATTTTAGGCTACCTGCGCAATAATAGCTCTGATCTAGAAACCAACAATGGCCCAGTGGGCTATGCCTTGGCCAGTGCGCAGGGCAGAACCAGCCCCACCCAAGATTTGGTAGAAGCATTTCCAGGTTTAAATGGTAGAGATATTAATGATCCGGTTTCTGGTTTTGTGGCTACCAACCCCTATGCCAATCGCGATCCTCGTTTGGCCAGTACCGTTTTATACAATGGAGTAAACTGGTTAAGCCGACCGTTGCAAACTTATGAAGGTGGTTTAGATAAGCCGAACAATAACAGTACACAAACCAAAACAGGATACTACTTGCGCAAACATTTGGGCAACTTTGCTACCGCTACGCTATACAGTGCACAACCGCACAACTTTCCTATTTTCCGTTACGCCGAAGTGATGTTAAACTATGCAGAAGCCAAAAATGAATATTTAGCCAGCCCAGACGCAAGTATTTACAAAGTATTGCAAGACATCAGAAAAAGAGCAGGTATTACCGCTGGTACTACTGCAGGATATTCATACGGCTTAAAATCATCGGGTATGAGCAAAGAAGAAATGCGTGCTGCCATTCGAAACGAACGTAGGATAGAAATGGCTTTTGAAGAGCAACGTTTCTGGGATTTGAGAAGATGGAAAACTGCCGAAACCGAATTGAATAAGAATTTAAATGGGATGATTATCACTAGGAATGCTACTACAGGAGCATTGACTTACCAAAAGTCTGTAGTCGGCAAAATCAGCTTTGCTAATCCTAGAATGTATTTCTATCCAATACCATACTCTGAAATTGTAAAAAACACAAATCTGGTACAAAATACCGGTTGGTAATTAATCCATTTGAAAATGAAAAGATATTTATTAACGATATATTTATTGTTGCTCTGCGGAATTACTTGGGCACAGCAGCAAACGGTTACCGGAACGGTTAGTGATAAATCGGAGACGCTTATCGGCGTGTCGGTAATTGAAAAAGACCAACCTACCAACGGAACACAAACCGATCAAAATGGTAAATTTAAGCTTACCCTAAAAGGCAGCAGTAAAACCATTATCTTTAAGTACATCGGTTACCTCTCTAAAGAAGTAGCAGTTGGCAATCAATCTAATATCAACGTCACTTTGGAGGTAGATGCCAAGGGCTTGGAAGAGGTAATTGTCGTGGCCTACGGTACGCAGAAAAAAATTACCAATACAGGTTCTACCAGTGCAATCTCCGGCGATGATATTAGACAAACCCCAGCAGCCAGTTTACAGAATACACTTATTGGTCGTGTACCGGGAATCACTACACAACAGCGTTCTGGCCAGCCAGGTAGCGACGGCGCAGTATTATTGATTCGTGGTTTAAGTACTACCAATGGTAACGGCGCACCCCTAATCATTGTGGATGACTTGGAGTATTTTGGAAACATAGCCGAAATAGATCCAGACCAAATTGAAACCTTTACCACTTTAAAAGATGCGGCTACTACGGCCGTTTATGGGATCAAAGGTGCTAATGGGGTAGTGGTAATTACCACCAAACGAGGTAAAATCGGTAAGGCACAAATTACTTTCCGTACCGAGAACAGTATCCAAACACCAACTTACATGCCTGAGTATTTAGACTCGTATAGAGCGGCTTTGTTGGTTAATCAAGCCTTAATTAATGACGAACAAGCTCCTCGTTATTCGCAAACAGATTTGGATCATTTTAAAAATGGCACTGATCCTTATGGCCATCCCAATGTAAATTGGACCGAGGAGCTATTGAGAAAGTATAGCGTTCAGTCCCGTAATAACATTAACATACAAGGTGGTGTTGATAAAGCTAAATATTACGTTTCGGCAGGATATCTGTTCCAAAATGGCTTGATTAAGGATTTTTCTAAACTGTCGGGAATGGATAACAATTACTATTACAAGCGTTATAATTTCAGATCAAACTTAGATTTACAACCCACCAAAACTTTAAACCTTAGTTTAGATTTGTCGGGAACATTTGCCGAGAGGAATAGTCCAACCAATGGTGGTAGAAATAATCGTAACAACATTTTCTTTGAGCTGAGCGATGCTAACCAATTGCCGCCTTATGCTTATTCTATTTACAATCCTGATGGTTCATTTGGGGTAAACAGCAGTATTTTAAATAACAATGTGGTGGGTCGTTTAACTTACTATGGTTACAATCGTCAATTTACCAATGACATTACGGCAAACTTTAGGGCCAATCAAAATTTAAACTTTATTACCAAAGGATTATCGGCTAAAGGAGTAGTAGGTTTCAACGGACAATATGGTTTCAATAGAAATATGACTAGGGGAACAGGCAACGATTTTCCATCGTACTATTACAACCCAACTAATGATACCTATACTATTTCTAACCCTAATTTCTATCGCATAGGTTTGCCAAATCTAAGTTATTCGGCAACAGATAGCTACAAACGTTTAAACTGGCAGGCTTCTATTAACTACGATCGTACTTTTTCTAGTCACCACGTATATGCCCTGGCTTTGTACAATACACAAAATAACGTAACCAACGCCAACGAGCCTAGTGGTTTTAGAGGTTATACCTTTAGGGTAGGATACGATTATAAGCAAAAATATTTGATTGAGTTGAATGCAGGTTACAATGGTTCAAGCGCCTTCGTTTCGGACAAGCGATATGCTTGGTTTCCAGCCATCTCTTTGGGTTGGAACGTGGCCGAAGAATCTTTCTTTAAAGACAATATCAAGTTTATTGACCTGTTTAAAATTAGAGGTTCATTTGGTAAAACAGGTAGTGATGACATCGGAAACTTTGCCTACACCTATTTGCCTACCTACATAAACGGCGGCTCTTATTCTATTGGCGAAAACCACACGGGCATTACAGGAATTAGAGAAGGTCTGTTGGCGCAAAACCCAACTTGGGAAACAGAAGAACAGGCCAACATTGGGGTAGATATCAACATGTTTAAAGGCAAGCTTAAAATTGTGGCCGATGTGTTTGATCGCTATCGTTATAACATCCTTACTTCTAGAACCCTTTCCAACATTGCTGGGATTACGCCAAGCCAGTTGCCACCATCAAATATCAACCGTGTGAGCAATAGAGGTTTCGAAACACAGATTACCTATTTGGGCAACATCAACAAGTTAAGCTTTAACGTAAGTGGAAATATCTCGGTATCGAAAAACAAGATTCTGTTTATGGACGAAGCAACGCCTCCTTACGATTATCAACGTCTCACAGGAAAGCCAATGGGCAGTATTTTAGGCTATAACTTCTTAGGATTTTATACGCAGGAAGAAATTGATAATCCGGCAGTGCCAAAACCAACCACTGGGATTACCAGGGCAGGAGATTTGAAATACGCTGATTTAAATGGCGATGGGGTGGTAAACGTAGACGATAGAATGGTGCTGGCCTTGCCTAATTTGCCTAACACTATTATGGGCTTAACCGTAGGTTTAAACTATAAAAACTTTGCTTTCACCATTACCGCACAAAGTGCCTTAAATTTTGCCAGAAGATCAGCGGCGGAAGCCATCAGGCCGGGTTTAAATAACTTTAGAGAAATACACGAACAAGCTTGGACGCCAGAAAATAGCGTTAATCCTAGTTTTCCTCGTTTAAGCTTGGCGGGTTCTAACTTAAACGATCCTGCGGCGCATCCATCAAATTATTGGTTTAGAAATAGTGATTATTTGAGGATTAAAACAGCGGAATTCTCTTACTCATTGCCTAAAACCTTTGTCAACAAGATAGGCTTACAAGTGGCAAGGATATATGTGAATGGGTACAATTTGGTAACCTGGGGCTTAAAAGAAAAGAACATCTATAATACCGATCCAGAAAATACTTCTGGTAATGATGGTGCCGGTTTTTACCCTCAAACCAAAGTTTACAATTTAGGATTACAAATTTCATTTTAAGGACATGAAAAGGAAGATATACAGCAGCTTATTTATAATCGTGGCCGTTGCCTTGATTTATTCATGCAAAAAGACCGATATTTTAGATGGAAAGCTCAACACCGAGCTGAATGAGGAAACCACCTTTGCAGACAGTGCCAGAACCAGTAACTACTTGTTCGGGGTATATTCTGATATATTCTTTGAGTTTAGCTCAAGATACTATAATTCCGGTAATGGCAGCGGTATTACTGCTGGTACTGCCGAAGCCTGTGACGAGGGTAACCATCGTTTATTTGGGGCTACCCAACCTTTTGTGGTCATTTACACTGGGAGCTTGGCGCCAGTGGTATCAAGTGGTACCAACCAAAACCCTTACACGGTAGCTTACGACAAATCGTATGCGAACATCCGTAGGGCAAATATCTTTTTGGCAAACGTAGATCGTTCGCCCATATCGGCTGCGTTAAAAAAGCAAACTAAAGCTGAAGTCAGATTTTTAAGAGCATGGTACTATTCTATATTAATTAAGCATTTTGGAGGAGTACCGCTATTGGGCGACAAGGTTTAT
Source organism: Pedobacter sp. (assembly GCF_039594775.1). GTDB lineage: Bacteria > Bacteroidota > Bacteroidia > Sphingobacteriales > Sphingobacteriaceae > Pedobacter. The sequence continues at coordinate 88,825 of NZ_JBCNMT010000011.1, forward strand.
AAACCTGCAGATCTAATCGATGTGACCAGAAACTCCTATGAAGAGTGTGTGAACTATATTGTAAGCGAACTGGATGCCATTACTTCAGATCTACCTGCTAACTATAATGCACAAAATTATGGGCGTATCACCAGCGTATCCTGTAAGGCCTTAAAATCAAGGATATTGCTTTTTGCTGCAAGTCCATTATTTAACGGTGGCAATATTGGTAAAACCGATGCACAGAAAAAAGTAGTAGGTTATGCCGCTTTCGATGCCACTCGCTGGACAAAAGCTGCGACCGCTGCCAAAGAAGCTTTGGATATGGCGACGGCCAATGGCTACGAACTTTATGAAGATAATTCTATACCAGGGTTGGGCTTTGGAAAAGTGTTTACCACACGTGTAAATAAAGAGTTTTTGTTGAATGGTATGGCAGCAGGGTCTAAAACTTTGGAAGGAGCCCTGCTACCTGTTTCGAGAGGCGTAACCACACCACAGGCCATGCCATCGCAAAACTTGGTGGATGCTTTTGGAACCATTAATGGCAAACCAACTGAAACCGACTTGAAATCGCCAACTAACCCAACGGGTTTTGACCCTGCTAATCCGTATGTGAATCGTGATCCACGTTTAAACTACACGGTAATTTACAATCAAATGCTATGGTTTAACAATGCTACAGGGAATAAGCAACCTGTAAATACCTACATTGGCGTGCAAGATGGCTGGTCGGTAGCTGGTTCGGCGGGCTTGACTTATGCTACAGGATATTTCTGGAGAAAAATGATGGACGACGGAACAGCAAATAATGGTGGACCAACTTTGCAACGTACTTGGGGCTTAATTCGTTTAGCCGAAGTGATGTTGAACTATGCAGAAGCCGCTAACGAAGACAATAACATTGCGGTAGCTTATGACCAATTGAAACTTTTGAGAAAAAGAGCAGGTATTTTAATTGGTGCTGACGGCAACTACGGCTTAAAACCATCAATGACCAAAGATGAAATGCGTTTAGTGATCCAAAATGAGCGCATGGTCGAATTGGCTTATGAAGGACACCGTTTCTTCGACGTTCGTCGTTGGAAATTAGCCATGGAAAAGTTTAATTTTACCATGACAGGGATGCAGATTACCCGTACAGGCAATACTTACACCTATAACAAAGTGCCTATTACCAATAATGCCAACCGTGTTTTTAAAGAAGCTAACTACTTTTTTCCAATTGCGCAATCTGAAATCAGTAGAGTGCCAGCTTTGATCCAAAACCCAGGTTATTAATCCATCAAGTGTTCCCTAAGCATTTAAGCCTAGGGAACACTTATATTTAATCCATTGAAAATGTAAATCAGCAAATATGGCATTACCCACCAGAATACAATCCATAGACGTGTTAAGAGCGCTTACCATGTTCTTCATGATTTTTGTAAATGATGTAGCAGGCGTAGGCCATATTCCAGCTTGGATTGGACATACTGCCGCTGAGGTGGATGGTATGGGGTTTTCAGACCTAATTTTTCCGGCCTTTTTGTTCATCGTGGGCTTATCACTACCCTTTGCCATTCAAACCAGAAAAAAAAGAGGAGATGGGATACTCGCCATTGCTGCACATATTTTGTTGCGTTCCATAGCTCTAATTGTGATGGGCTTTTTTCATGTCAACCTCGAAAGTTACAATAGCGAACTAGCAGGCTTGGCAAAAGCTGTTTATACGTTGTTGCTTACTACAGGTTTTTTTCTGGTTTGGTTAGACTATCCAAAGGAAATATCAAACATCAAGAAATATGGTTTTACTACAATTGGCGTGATCCTTATTTTAGTGATGGGTTACTTGTATAAAGGCGGTAGCATTGAAAATCCACAAGATTTAGCACCGCATTGGTGGGGTATTTTAGGTTTAATTGGCTGGGCCTATCTGTTTTCTGCTCTAACCTATCTGCTCACCAGAGGGAAAATGTGGAAGTTGTTGATAGCTTTTGTCGTTTATGCCCTTATCAATATCACCACCCACATGGGGGTGCTGCAGGTTAATTTGTGGCAAATAGGTGATGCTTCATCTATTACTTTAATGATGGGCGGTGCAGTGATCGCTACCAGCTACCAACACCTTATTGCCCAGCAACAAAGCAAAAAACTATGGTTGTTGTTGAGTTTGGCTGGCCTGTTTACCATTGTTTTAGGTTTTGTGTTGAGGCCGTATGCTGGCGGAATTTCAAAGATTTATGCTACCCCTGCTTGGGTATTTATTTGTATGGGAATTACCCTTTTAACATTCCAGTTCATGATTTATTTGGTGGATGTTAAAGGTAAAAAAGATTGGTTTAAATGGATCAAGCCAGCAGGTACCAGTACCCTTACTTGTTATCTCATCCCTTACGTACTTTATGCCATCCTCAGCTTGGCTCATTTCAATTATCCTTCCTTCTTAAATTATGGAGTAGGAGGGATTATGCGTTCGTTTTTGGTGGCATTTATCGTCATCAGGATCGTAGCACTTCTAGAAAAATACCGCATTCGTTTAAAAGTTTGAGCTCATGAATAAAACAAAATACCTCTTTGCGTTAGTGATTATGGTGATGGTTTTAATGGCCGCTAAAAGAAGTACCATTGCCAAAGTAAAACCCGTAGTAATTGGTTACGTAACCGGTTATAGTGGCTTAATTAATCCTGAGCAAATTAATGCGCAAAAATTGACACACATCAATTACGCCTTTGTAAATGTTAAAAATAACCAAGCCTATTTAGATAACGCAAAGCGAGATTCGACCAATTTTGTACGCTTAAACTCCTTGAAGCAGAAGAATTCAAACCTTCAAATCTTAATTTCCATTGGTGGATGGTCGTGGAGCGAGAATTTTTCAGATGCAGTTTTAACCGATTCACTTCGTAAAGGATTTGCCAAAAGTTCGGTCGATATTATTCGCAAGCATCAATTGGATGGAGTGGATATTGATTGGGAATATCCGGGAATGCCGGGCGAGGCTGGAAACGTATACCGACCTGAAGATAAACAGAACTTTACCTTAATGTTTAAGGAATTAAGAAAAGAACTCGACATTTTAGAAAAGGAAACAGGTAAGAAAAAACTTTTAACCACGGCCACAGGTGGATTTGCTTCCTTTTTGAACAATACCGAAATGGGCGAAGCAGCTAAATACCTAGATTATGTGAACCTCATGACCTACGACTATTATTCTTCCAAACAGGCCAAGCATCATACCAATCTATTCGATTCGAAAGCTTATCCTTCTGATAACTCTGCCGATAAAGCCGTTAAAGCTTACCTCGCTGCAGGTGTGCCAGCGTCAAAAATTGTAATGGGCATTGCTTTTTATGGTCGTAACCTTTTATTAAAAGCAACTGCCAACAAAGGAATTGGCGATACCATTCTTTCTTCGGCCAATAGTTATGGCAAGGGCTACACTTTTTTAAAAGATAGCTTATTGAACAAAAAGGGTTTTGTAGCCTATCAAGATGAAGAAGCTAAGGCACCGTATTTGTTTAATCCGCAAACAAAAGCCTTTATTTCTTATGATGATGAGTGGTCGGTAGATCATAAGTGCCAATATGTATTGAAACATCAATTAGGAGGCGTAATGTTTTGGGAATACAGTTCAGATAGAAAAGAGTACCTGCTGAACCAGATTGTCAAAAGCTTCGAATAAAGAACTTAAAACCAAGTATCCAAAAGTAATTACGGAAATCCATTATTAAGGTCTCATGAAATTAAAAATATTAGGACGCAGCCTCGCAGGTTTAGTATTGTTTGCGCACCAAGTATCCGCACAAAGTTGGACCTCTAGTTTGGTTAAACTCAATCAGAGCGGTAAGATCATTTATGTGCCAGAAGCCAAAGGCGATATCTTGCCAGATTTTAGTAGGGTAGGTTACCATCTAGGCAACCAAGCTATTCCACAGGTGAAAACCGTGAAAATCCTTTCTCCAAATGGAACAAATGACCAACAGCAGATACAAGAAGCGATTAATGAGCTGGCTAAAATGCCAATCAACAAAGCGGGTATTAGGGGAGCCATTTTACTGAAAAAAGGGACCTATGAAATTCCAGGAACCATTAACATTACTGCCAGTGGTATTGTTTTAAGAGGTGAAGGTACAGATACTAAACTGGTGGCTACAGGTACAGGTCAACGCAAACTGATCAGTGTAAATGGCAACGGCAAACCAAAAGAAACACCACAAACTAGGGCAAAAATTACGGATACTTATGTACCTGTGGGCGCAAAATCTTTTCAGGTGGATAACATTGCAAATTTTAAAGTAGGCGATGATATCGTGATTTTACGTCCCGGGACGGCCAAGTGGATCCAAGATTTGAAAATGGACCAGATAGAGGCCCGTGAAGGCGTAGTACAGTGGAGAGCGGAAGATTACGATTTGCACTTTGAAAGAAAAATTACTGCCATTAAAGGTCAGCAGGTATTTATTGATAATCCCGTAGTGATGGCTATGGAAACCCAATACGGTGGTGGCGAAATCTATAAATATACTTTTGAGGGTAGAATAAGCGAAGTGGGTATTGAAGATATGTGGCTAGAATCCGCTTATCAGAACGATACCGATGAGGATCATGGTTGGGATGCCGTATGGTTGAATAGGGTAGAGAATGCTTGGGTAACAGATGTAACCAGCAAATACTTTGGCTACTCTTGTGTTAATTTGGGCAATTACAGCAAGCAGGTGACGGTGAAAAACTGTACTTCCTTAGCGCCGAAATCTAAAATTGAAGGGGGTAGAAGGTATTCTTTCAATAATGATGGTCAACTGAATTTGGTGAGGGATTGCTCGGCCGACGAAGGTAGACACGATTACGTGACGGGTGCTAAAGTAGCCGGCCCCAATGTGTTTTACAACTGCAAGTCTACCAATGCAAAAGCAGATATCGGTCCGCACCATCGCTGGGCGGTAGGTACGCTTTACGACAATATCATCACTGATGGAGAAATCAACATTCAAGACAGAGGCAATTGGGGTACAGGACATGGTTGGGCAGGAGTGACACAGGTGCTGTGGAATTGCCAAGCCGCTAAAGTGGCAGTACAAAATCCCTATGTAAGTGGTTATAACTACGCGATCGGCGTAACCGCTACCAAAGTAACCGGTAGGTTAAAGGATAGGCCCGACGGCATTTGGGAAGGTTTGAATAAAAGAGGCATGGTACCAGCCTCCTTGTATATAAAACAACTGGAAGATAGACGTAATACTAAATAAAGGATAGTTATTTCCTAAATATTGGATCAATAAGCGTTGGCATAAGGTAATATTAGTGGGATGGATATCGTGATTTCGGTACCTTCGGCATTTGAATTAATATTTGTTTCCCCATTTAGGTATTGTATCCTACGGCGAATAGAATCCAAACCTATGGTATTACCTCCAGATTTTTTTTCATTCAATCCAACGCCGTCGTCGCTAATGGTTAGCACTAGGCTATCCTCTTCACCATAAATCAAGATGTCTACATTTTTAGCCTTAGCATGTTTAATAATATTGGTAATGGCTTCTTGAATGATACGAAGCAATGCAATTCTTGTGTCGGTATCCACGTTAACTAATGAATGGTCGTCAATGTGGATGGTTTTATGGTAACGATTATCGGGTAAAGCATGGTCCGTTAATAGTTTTACCTGTTTTTCAAAAGATAGTTCCTGCGACTTGTCAGATGCGTTAAACCAATCATGGCTCTTACTTCTAACCGTTTCATAGGTTTTTACCATGTTTGCCCGTAAGGAAATAAATTTGTTTCTTAACGTAATATCGTCAATGTCCATGGATAGTGTTTCCAATTGGTGGGTAAAAGCTGCTATCGATGCCGAAAGACCATCATGAAGATCTTGCCCTAACCTTCGTTGCTCATCTCGTACCGCCTGGTGTTTCGCTTCTTCCATGGCAATGATCTGCATGTTTGCAATGTTGTTAAGCTCCTCCACCTGTGCTTTGGCTTTTCTGCTTTGGTAAACCATGATCAGGTAGATCGCAAGGACAAGAAAGGAGGCGGAAATTGAAATGATGATTAACCAATTGGTTCTGTCTTGCTTTATTTTCTCTGCTTTTTGAAGAGCAATGCCACTGTGTTCGGCTTGTGTATAGGCATATAACAAATCACTTGTTTCAGTCATTAAGGCTCCTTGTAAGTTTCTTTCGTGCTGTAATGCATCGCTGATATAATGGTAGGCACTTTTATAATTGCCGTTTAACGCTTGTAATTTTGCTTTGAATTCCTCAAGGTCTGCGCTTTGGCTTTTTCCAAAATTTGGCGAAGATTCATACCTATTGATATAGGCCAAAAGGCTATCGGGCTTTTTCAAATTTAAAAAGTTCTCTATTCGCATACGTACCAAGTTGATGTCGATAAAATTGGTGGCTTGGTCCTTGTAGGTTGTTTTTAACCCTTCCATACGATTTAGCAGTTGGGCAGCAATATCATACCGTTGTTGGAAATTAGCCAGAGAGTGTTCGATATCAATTATAAGAAGGTCGTTGTAAAGCATTTTACTTCTGCTTATTGGATATCTACTTTGAATGGCCTTGCCAATTTTCATCGCCAAATTCGCTGTTTTTAGCACTTCAGCTGTATCTTTCTTCTTAATATAGCCCGTTAAGGTTGGCGATAAGATATACATCGCATTTAGGGCTATGGAATGGTCTATTTTGTCTTTTTCAACAAGCTTGGGTAAACTTTTCAGATAGTTTTTTTCCTGCTCAAACACCGCAATAACTTTATCATAGAGTCTCTGTTCCTGATAGATTTTACACTTTTGTAATTGTTCTAAAAGTGGATTCTGTTTACCCTCTCTTTTATATTCTTCGGTGATTTTTTCGGCATAATACATGGATGCTCCTTTTTTTTTGAACATGCGAGCATTATTGAAAAAAAGTAGAAAGTAAGTTTTGCGAGCGTAGTTATACTTAGGAATACCCCAAGCGATTTCTTCGTAAAGACTTAGGAGATTGACCAGCTCTTTGGTTTCAAAATGTCTTCCTTCAGAAAGTAATTGATGCGTCAACGAATCGGCCTTGATCAGATATTGGTCTGCTGGTAAACCACCGGCTTTGTATGACTTGGCTAATTTGTCAAATTCATTTTGAGCACGATCCGCTACTTGGCCATTAGCATTGTTGATTTGAGTGAAAAAGAATAGATGGTACCATAAAAAGAAAGATAGGATTCTCAATGAGAAGTTAAATTTGTGGTTCATGATGAAGCTTTATTAATGGGCTGGTTTAGATCAATTCTTGCTTACGTGCATAAGACAATAGTTCTGTAATGGAATTTACATTGGCTTTGGCCATCATTTTACGCCTATGCGCTACAATGGTGTGTTTACTTAAGTAAGTTCGTTCAGCTGTTTGGGCAATGGATAGTCCCCCCGCAAAATACTGTAAAATTTCTATTTCTCGTGCTGAAAAGGGGATAGTGGTTGAAACCGAATTGATTTCATGGATGATGGGACTGATATATTGCTGACCGTTATCTATCGTATCCAAACATTCCAATATCGAGTCAAATCCCGATGATTTACTTACAAATCCGTGAGGGATATAACTAAGGATATTTGCAATGGCTATCGGACTAACTACAGAGCTCATCACAATAATGATTATATTTTTATTCAATCGTTTAGCTTCATTGATCAGTGGAAGCCCATTTTTGTTTTTTAAATAATAATCTATAAATAGATAAACACGGGTTTTGGAGTTTTTGATCAAGAACTGTGTCAATGCTCTCTCTTCGTTGAGGGTATGTACTGCATGAAAAAGTTCCAACCGTTCAATCAGTGCAGCAAAGGAGTCGGCAAATAAAAGGTGGTCGTCAAATACAATCGCTATAGCCTCTTTTCTGTTCATAAATATCTTCCATAAATAACTGAATCGGCAAAAATAAAAGGATGATGTTTGATTTTGAATAGCATATGCTGGGCTTTATATAGTTAAAAATGTTGATGATTCTCTGCTATTTACATCTTTTTGGACTATTATAGGAAGAGGAATTCGCTCAAAAATGCAATTATTATTCTCATCTCAAAATAGCAATAATTTGCTATTTAATCTAAAAAAGCAACATGATGTTGCCTTAATGGGGACCGTACACTTCGCTTTGAGATTATCTGTATTAGCTTTGGTACCAATACGCTTAGCCTAGTGAATAACATATAATTTAAGATGCGACTAATCATTAAAAATGTGGAGGATGTCTATATCGGTCCTGCTGCTGAACCGAGCCGAGTAAATGTACACGTTTCGGGAATAGAGCCTGATGATGTACTATCCCAAATAGATATTAGCCACATTATCAACTACTACGGTATTACAGAGTTACTTGATTTCATAGGTGATCAAGAGGTCAGGTATCACCTTACGAATTCGGAAGAGCCGTGTAGCTGTGAAAAAAAACAATAAGATTGAATTCAAATGGCTCCAATAATAGCGCATAAATTCCATCAACAACATCGCCTTACATCAACAACATCCCTAGATATACAAATATGATATCAATACAAGATAATTGCTCCGTTACTTATGGCAAAAGAACAGAAATACTTAGATGGATTTAACATGTTAAGCCTGAAACTGTTTGTTAAATCTGTCTCGATAACAGAAATACATAGATATTGGAATCTTCTTTTGGTAGGGGAAGAGTTGTATACCATTTCTCCCAGATGTAAAGCCAGATTGTGGAGGGAATTTTGGGGAATTTTGAGAAAAAAAATAAGCTCCACAATTGGATTTTCCCGTCGCTTGGATATTACATTATTAAAATCTAAAATTTTAATTGTTTCGAAATGTAATTTTAATGTATTTCTGTCCAGTGGATTAGGTTTTGGGGGAGGTCTTCTTGTGAAAATAACCCCAAATGCTGCATTTTGGCATACAATTGGTCATACGCATAAAACTTTTTGGAATATAAAAATAAACCAGAATACCATTTAGCATCGCGACTCTAAATCTCTTTTATGACTCTCAACACCATAGTGCTAGCCTTCTGCTGGCGAAAAAATCTTTACAATAGATCACTTACTTTTCAGATTAATCACATATGAGTAAACTACTACGTTACGTTTTATTAGTACCGTTATGGCTTGGCTTTTACATAAATGCCCAAGCGCAAAACTGTACGGTCAATGCGGGAATCAATACGACGATTTGTCCAGGAAGCCCCTTTGTACTTAATGGTCAGGCCAGCGGACTTTTCGCCTCAGGTGGAACGGCAGTTTGGTCTCAAGTTTCGGGCCCCTCTGTTACCATCAGCCCAAGTACTATTTCTGGTACGGCTGTTACCGCAACAGTTTCAGGCTTTACCAGCGATGTCAATTATGTATTCCGCCTAACCGCCAAGTGTACCGATGGTTCACTGGTTTACCAAGACGTAACCTATGTAGTTTCTAGCTTGGGGACTGTTAATGCAGGGCCAGACAATTACGCTTGTCCTGGCACTTTTGTATTGCAGGGTTCTCCTTTGGGGCCTGGCGAAACTGGTATTTGGACAAAAATATCGGGAACGGGACCAGATCCTAATTTGGCAACGGTTAATAGCCCCAATGCAACGATTACTTTTAACGCAAACGCAGCGGCTCAATCGGCAACTTATCGATGGACAGTTTCCAAAACTACTGGTGGAAATACTTGTAGTGCTTTTGACGATGTGATCATTACGAATTTAGGTACTCGGCCTGTAAATGCGGGTACAGATATTACGGCAAAGTGTTATAATGTGACCACAATTGCTCAACTTAGTGGCTCATTTGCAGGCGCCAATGCTGCCTATGGACAATCGGCAAAATGGACCTTTATAAGCGGTCCGTCAAACCCAACCATTAGCAATATCAACATATACAACCCTACGGTTTCTAACCTAGTTGAAGGAACCTATGTATTTCGTTATACCGTTACAGGACCATGTTTTAGTGGATCTGATGACGTAGCTGTTATTGTGGCACCAGCATCACAGACGGTAACGTCTGTTAATGGATCTACTCAGACTTTTTGCGATGGACGGACATCTGTAGTGCTAAACGGTCCTAAGGCATTATATGCCAATGAGGTGATGCTTTGGGAAAAAGTTAGTGGACCTGGTACCCAAACTTTCAGCGCTACCAATTCAAACAGTGTAACCGTAAGCGGTTTAACCGGAACCCCTGGAGCCGATTATGAATTTAAATACACCATTTCTAATCCGGTCACTAATTGTTCTAATAGCGGAACCTACATTGTGCGTTTCCGTGGTGCCCCTTCCATAACGATTACCTCGCCAAGTGCAAATCCTCATTTTTTGGCCTGTGGTATTAGTACCGCGACAGTTAGCTACAGTGTTTCAAACGGAACAGGTACCCAATATGCATTGATCAGTGCTCCTGCAGGATCAACACGCCAAGCCACCATGGGTGGGTTGAATAATTGGACTACAGCCCCAGGTACGGGTACTCCATTAACAGGTTTCGATAAGATTGGTACCTACATATTGCGTTATCGTCAAAATACAGATAATGGATTGGGGGGGTGTGCGGATGCTTATGCAGATATTGCTATTGTGGTTTCTTATGCCCCTACAGCTTCCAATGCAGGTACCAAACAAGTATTGGCCTGTAATGTATTCAATACCAATTTGGCAGGTAACTTGCCAACCTCGGGTATTGGTAAATGGAGTCAGGTAAGCGGTCCTAATACGGCTAATATTGTTAACCCACTATCCAATACCACGGCTGTTAATGGCATGGTCAACGGTACCTACTTGTTCCGTTGGATTGTTTCGGGTGGGGAAGGAGCTTGTACAAATACGCAAGCAGATGTAGAAGTAGTCGTGGCAGCACCATCGCCAACTACTTCGGCAGCAGGTCTCCCGCAAACCGTATGCAACAGTACACCGGTATTGTTAGATGGTAACCAGCCTGTTTTAAATGAAGTGGGTACGTGGACAGTAGTAAGAACGGTGGGGAATGTTGCAGCACCCGAAGTAACCTTCTCTCCCAATGCTAATTCACCAAAAGCGGTGGTAAATGGCTTGTTGGCGAGTACTTCATATACCTTCAAATGGACCATTAGCAATGCTTGTGGTAGTTCTTCAAGTGATGTAGTCATCGAAACTTCAGGTACAGCTGGTGCCAAACAAGCAACAGCGGCCATCTCTACGGGTACAACTTGTTTACCTAGTGGCACAAATAACATCACCATGGCCGGTAACCAGCCAACAAATGGCGAAGCAGGTGTATGGTCGTTAATTAGTGGTCCCAATACGCCAACAATTACAGATCCTTCTTTATATAACACTACCATAACAGGTTTGGTTAATGGAACCTATGAATTCCAATGGCAGTTATCACGTAACGGGTGTACAGCAACAACTGCCCGTATCAAAATTACTATCTCAGCTGCGGTAACTACTGCTAATGCAGGAGCTGGTCAAAACATTTGTGGTACTTCAGTAACCCTAAATGGTAACTCGCCAACGATAGGCACAGGTACTTGGACGCAAACAGAAGGGCCTGGTGGCGCTATAATTACAGATCCGTCATTGCGCAACACTACGGTAACTGGGCTCGTAGAAGGACGTTATATTTTCAGCTGGACCATATCAAACGGAACCTGTACTTCTAGTACAAGTAATGTTACAATTAACGTTTCACAGCCACCATCAACCGCAATCGCAGGTGCAGATTTTGAGGTATGTAATTCAACCACAACTACCCTTAATGCAACTCCTGCTACCGTTGGTACTGGTTACTGGTCTGTGGTGAGTGGACCAAATATCCCTACTTTTTCAAACGTTAATACTCCCAATGCGAACTTGTCAGGTTTAATCTTTGGTCAATATACTTTTAGATGGACCGTACGTGGCGGTATTTACTGTACCCCTTCTACAGATGATGTAGTGGTTAGGGTAACCAGTAACGCCAATGCCGGAGCAGATCAAAACCTTTGTGCCCTGACTTCAACAACCCTAACGGGAACTAATCAAAGTACTGGTACATGGACTCAGATAGGAGGGCCAGCCGCTACGATTAATACTATTTCTCCAAACACGGCGATTGTAACAAATTTAACTCCAGGTAGTACTTACCAGTTTAGGTATACCATTGCAGCTACAGGTAATTGCCCTGCAACAAGCGATGACATGACTGTAAATATTTCGGCGCTACCATCTGCCGCTGACGCCGGGCCGGATCAGAATTACTGCAGCTTAACCACTGCGCAGGTTAATTCGGTAACCTTGGCCGCTGTAGCTCCGGTTTCGGGTACGGGTAAATGGGCTGTTCTTGAAAAACCTGCGAGCAGCCCAAATCCAATTTTTTTGAATGATCAAGTTGCTAACACAACGTTTAGTAATTTGGTAGCTGGAACCTATATGCTGGAATGGGTGGTAAGCAGTGGTAATTGTACCGGTGCCAATTCCAACCGAGATATCGTAAAAATCACCATTTATAACGAGCCTGATGATGCCGATGCGGGCATAGACCAAAATTCTGCTTGTACCAGCAAAGTTGAACTTTCTGCAAGGACACCAGCTGCAGGTAGAGGTCTAGGAACTTGGAGCATTGTTTCACAACCTGCAGGTTCAAACGCTACCTTTAGTGCCATTAACTCTCCAACAACTTTAGTTAACAACACCATTACCGGCACCTATGTTTTCCGTTGGACCATTTCAAACGGCTCGCCTACCTGTACTTCCAAAACAGATGAGGTTACGGTAGAGGTAACTAGTGTACCTACCACCATTGCCGCCGTTGGTGCTAACCAACAGGTATGTAACACCGGTTTCCCAGGAACGCCTACAACGGGCACCACCTTAACGGGAAATGCTCCTTCTGGAACCGAAACAGGAACATGGACTTTTGTAAGCGGGCCGACTACCCTTACTGCAGCCAACTTCAGTAATATCAATTCACCTACCGCTACGGTTACAGGCTTGGCACAAGGAAGTTATGTGCTTCGTTGGACCATAGTCCCTACTTCAAATCAAACCGCTGCCGACTGTCAATCATCTGCAGATTTAACCATTGTTGTTTCTAACCAACCTACCACCGCAGTAGCAGGAGCAAATCAAGAGGTTTGTCTTTCTGAACCAGTAACTATGGCCGCTAACGCCATTACTTCGGGCATTGGAACTTGGTCTGTAGTGAACAAACCAAGTGGCGCAATTGATCCAGTGTTTGCAAACCTTAATTCACCAACTTCGGCAGTAAACGGATTTGTTGCAGGTGTTTACACTTTACGTTGGACCAGCAGCAATGGCAGCTGTACCAATAGTACTTCCGACATGACGGTTACCATTAAATCTTGTGATATCGCCATTTCGAAAGCAACAAGTACACCAGTACTACAGTCGGACGGAAGCTATAATGTTACCCTAACGTTTAACGTACTCAATAACGGAGATCAAGCGCTTTCAAATGTTCAGGTAGAAGACGATTTGACATTGACTTTCCCTAGTCCCAAAACCTATACGATTACAAGTATCACCACTGGGGCTGGAACGTTAACGGTAAATAGTGCTTTCAACGGAAATAGCGATAAGAATCTGCTAAATGCTGCTGCTTCAACTTTAGCCGCAGGAAGTCAACAGACCATTACGCTTGTACTTAATGTTAAACTCATCTAACCTTAGCGACAATGATAAATTTTAATAAAACCCGAATTTCAAAGTTTGCTAAAGGAGCGTTCATCACGTTAATATTCCCTATTTTAGCTTTCTCTCAAGCATATTCGCAAAATACCTATAAAGGGAACAACTCTGCAACTGCAAGAGGTACCGCACTTGGAAAAACCGTAAGCGATTATTCCAATAGTGGTATTACCGTAACCAAAGCCGATGACAAACCTACGGTCATTAATTTCCCGATGATCGGTATTGGAAAAACGGCTTCTACACCAGCGTTCCAAAGTAATGGCAGTTATAATGTGAATTATGTAATTACCATCAAGAACTTTGGTCAGTTGGATTTGCAAAACGTCCAAGTAACAGATGTATTGTCAACGGCATTTCCTTCACCAATGACCTTTTCTGTAAATGCTGCGAATATCACCATTACTGGTGGAACTGGATTGACCATAAATCCTTCCTATAATGGAAGCACCAATACCAACCTTTTGGTAGCAGCTTCGAGCAGTTTGGCAGTAGGGCAAAGTAGAACAATTACCATTCCTGTTAACATAGTACCCAACGGCAGTTTTGGTTTAAGGAACAATACGGCTAGAGCTACAGCTACCACTATCACGCCAGATGCGGCTGCCGTTTCAGACGATTCAAATAACAGCACCGATCCGGATGGCAATGGCAACGGAACACCCTTTGACGATTCGACACCAACGCCAATTACGCTTACTGCACCAGAAATAGAAGTAGTAAGTAAAACGGTGAGCAATGCTACACCTAATGCAGGTGCAAATGTGACCTTCACCATTACGGTGAAAAATAACGGTGGACCAGCTGCAAACGTGATTGTTAATGATTTACTACCTGCGGGCTATCAGTATGTTTCTCATACAACAGCAACAGGGTCATATAGTTCTACTACGGGCAACTGGTCGGTAGGGAATCTAACGAATTCTACTTCCGTATCATTGCAAATAGTCGCTAAGGTTCTAGCCGACAAACTGGCTGCTGAATACAGGAATACGGCTTCAACCAATCATCTTGGCGACTCAAATACAAGCAACGATAGCAAGTTTGTAAACGTAACTCCAGTACCAACTGCCGACCTTGCGGTAACCAATACCGACGGTAAAACTAACTATACCCCAGGTACCACCAATACCTACACCTTTGTAGTCACCAACAATGGCCCTAGTAATGCACCAGGTTCAACCATTACCAATACCTTGCCTGCGGGCGTTACATGTACTTGGACGGCCGTATATGCGGGCGGTGCAACGGGCACGGCATCGGGCAGCGGAAGCATTAGCCAAACGGTCGATATCCCTAGCGGAGGTTCGGTAACCTATACCTATGTGGTTAACGTGCCATCATCGTTCACGGGCAACTTTGTGAACACAGGTTCTGCGGCAGTTGGTGCGGGTATTACCGACCCAACGCCTGCCAACAATTCGGCAATGGATACGGATACGCCTAACCGAATTGCTGATCTTGTGGTGACCAACACCGATGGCAAGACCACCTATACCCCGGGTACTACCAATACCTATACTTTTGTGGTGACCAATGATGGACCAAGTGATGCACCAGGTTCAACCATTACCAATACCTTGCCTGCGGGCGTTACAGGTACTTGGACGGCCGTATATGCGGGCGGTGCAACGGGCACGGCATCGGGCAGCGGAAGCATTAGCCAAACGGTCGATATCCCTAGCGGAGGTTCGGTAACCTATACCTATGTGGTTAACGTGCCATCATCGTTCACGGGCAACTTTGTGAACACAGGTTCTGCGGCAGTTGGTGCGGGCATTACCGACCCAACGCCTGCCAACAATTCGGCAATGGATACGGATACGCCTAACCGAATTGCTGATCTTGTGGTGACCAACACCGATGGCAAGACCACCTATACCCCGGGTACTACCAATACCTACACCTTTACGGTAAGCAACGCTGGACCAAGTGATGCACCTGGTTCAACCATTACCAATACCTTGCCTACTGGTGTTACGGGTACTTGGACTGCCGTATACGCAGGTGGTGCGACAGGCACAGCCAACGGAACGGGCAGCATTAGCGAAACGGCTGATATCCCTAGCGGA
>NZ_JBCNMT010000012.1:0-69720 GCF_039594775.1 Pedobacter sp.
TATATTTGAAATATTAATTTTAAATTTATAATAATGTCGAAAACAAAAAACTTCGTATTCTGGGGCTTATACATTGTTGCTTGGCTCATTTTTGTAGGCTTGGCCATTGAAGCTGGAGGTTTAGTAGTAAATTTCTTTTTTAGCCTATACAAGCCTGAATTTGTCCAAAACCTTTATCAAAAGTTGGACTTATCTGAAATATATAATGACAGTAAATTAGTTTTTTTTAATATTTATAGCTTCATTCTAATCATTTCAATCCTAAAAGCTTACCTATTTTACGTAGTTATTAGACTAATGCATAAAATGGATTTATCAAAGCCGTTTAATACTTTTGTTGCGAAACAAATTTCACAAATTAGTTACTATACTATTTCAATTGGACTATTAAGTTATATTGGCAGACAATTAATTAAAAATTTAATGCACCACGGTTTTATAGTCGACAACTTGAACCAATTTTGGACGGACAGTCAAGCCTTTATTTTAATGGGAGCTGTAATTTATATTATTGCTATCATTTTCAAAAAGGGAGTAGAAATCCAAAATGAAAATGATTTAACTGTATAAACTATGGCAATCATTGTAAATCTAGATGTAATGATGGCAAAGCGAAAGATGTCGCTTAATGAACTATCAGAAAAAGTTGAACTCACTCTTTCCAATCTTTCCATTTTAAAAACCGGAAAAGCAAAAGCAATACGTTTCAGCACTTTAGAAGCCATTTGCAAAGCACTAAATTGCCAACCAGGAGATATTTTAGAATACGTAGAAGAGTAGCTACTTTACCTTGAGCTGCTTTCTGATTTGTTTAACCTTTGCAAAAAAAGCGATGCTTTCTTTGTCCACCAAGTAATCCATGGTTTGCAAGAGCTCGTCCTTAATCCATGAATGAACGGCATTGAAATTGGCCAAAATATTCAAACAATTTGATTTGATGGCGACTGGCACTTGCTCATCAATTAACCAACTGAAAGTAGTTTCCACTAGCCTTTCGGTATCATAATTCATTAAGATTTCCTTTATTTCTGGCAATGCATTCTTTTTACTGAGCAGTGCCAGTATTTTCGAAAAATGCCTACGTGCCGATAAATTATTTTGCTTCGAAAAACCATCGAGGAAATAAATAATAAAAGGTACAAATTTCCCTGGGTTGTTTTCATAAACATTCTCTAAAATCCAAGCCGCTCTGAAGCTAATTTTCTCCTCTGGATGAAAAGTAAGGTCAATAATATCTTTAATCGCCATTTCATTTTGCATAGAAATGGCGGCTAGTTCTGCTACCTTGCTTTTTTGCAAAGTTGTTTTGATTTCGTTAATCAACTGGTCTTTCACAATAACGAAATTAACATTTGTAAGCCCGTTGCAAAAAAAAGACTTTCAACAAAGCAAGTTTCGGATTTAATAAACGCCATACTGTTGGGATATTTGTATAAATTTAAAGCACATGAAAACGCAACAACAGCTTAATTACGAAAGAATAGCTAAAGCAATTGACTACATCAGCACACATTTTAAAAATCAACCTGATTTAGAGGAAGTGGCCGAAAACGTAAACCTAAGTCCTTTTCATTTTCAACGATTGTTTACTGATTGGGCAGGCACTAGTCCAAAAAAGTTTCTACAATATGTAAGCGTAGGTTATGCAAAACGCTTACTACAAACAGAACAGTCAAACCTATTTGATGTAGCCTTTGAAACCGGCCTTTCGGGAACCAGTAGATTACATGATCTATTTGTAAACATTGAAGGCATGACACCAGCAGAATATAAAAATGGTGGTGCTGATTTGGTTATCAATTATAGTTTTGCCAGTAGTCATTTTGGCAACTTGTTGGTGGCTTCTACTTCCAAAGGTGTTTGCTACATGGCTTTTTATGAAGATGAAAGTCAAGCACTGGCGTTATTGAAGGCCAAATTTCCAAATGCCAACTATAGACAGCATTTAGATGTGATGCAACAAAACGCTTTGTTTATTTTCCAAAACGATTGGTCGAAATTACAGGATATTAAATTACATTTAAAGGGCACTGATTTTCAGCTGAAGGTTTGGGAAGCACTACTCAAAATCCCAATGGGCAAACTTTCTACCTATGGCAAAATTGCCGAAAGTCTTGGAAACCCGAATGCTTCAAGAGCTGTAGGTACCGCCATAGGAAGCAATCCCATTGCTTTTCTAATTCCATGCCATCGTGTAATACAAGGAAATGGTTCTTTTAGTGGCTACATGTGGGGCACAACCCGTAAAACGGCCATTATTGGTTGGGAACAAGCTTTTGTTAAGGAGGAACTAGGGGTTAGGGATTAGGAACTAGTGGTTAGTGGTTAGTGGTTAGTGGTTAGTGGTTAGTGGTTAGTGGTTAGTGGTTAGTGTTGGAGAATCTCTAATGCTTTTTGTAACTTCAATTTTAACAAAAACCCACTACCTATGGCTATTAAATGTTTTGAAGATATTGTGGCTTGGCAAAAAGCGCAAGACCTAGCAGTTGTTATTTACAAAGATTTCAAGAATAATTTTGATTGGGATTTTAGAAGTCAAATTTGTAGAGCTTCTGTTTCTGTATCAAACAATATTGCGGAAGGATTTGACAGAGGCACGAAACCTGAATTTAAAAGATTTTTATACATCGCATTAGCCTCAAACAGTGAAGTAAGGTCAATGCTCTATTTAGCGTTAAGGTTAAACTACATTAATGAAATCACCTTTAAGGATATTCTATTACAGTCTGAAGAAATTGCCAAAATACTTAACGGACTCATCAAATCACTAACTCCTAGAACCTAGTTACTAATACCTAACCACTAACTCCTAGCTCCTAATGACAGACCTATTCAATAACGAGCGTGACGCAACAACCAATCTCCTTCCAAAAGAGGGAACAGTGAATTACTACGGCAAAGTTTTCAGCAAAGCCGAAGCCGATTTTTACTACCATCACCTGCTCGAGCATGTTTTTTGGGAAAACGACCAGGCTGTAATTTTTGGAAAATTGATCATCACCAAACGGAAAGTAGCTTGGTATGGAGAGAAACCATTTGAGTACACCTATTCGAACATTACAAAAACTGCCCTACCCTGGACCAAAGCGCTTCTTGCTTTAAAACAAAAAGCCGAGGAGCTTTCTGGTGAAACTTTTAATTCTTGTTTGCTCAATCTTTACCATAATGGCAATGAGGGTATGGCTTGGCACAGCGATGCCGAAAAAGACCTCAAGAAAAATGGAGCAATCGCTTCTTTGAGTTTTGGTGCGGAAAGAAAATTTGCGTTTAAGCACAAAGAAGATAAAACCATTATCTCGCTTAATTTAGAGCATGGCAGTTTATTAATGATGAAAGGTACCACACAAACCCATTGGCTGCATCGCCTACCTCCCACTAAAAAAGCCTTTATACCAAGAATAAATCTAACTTTTAGAACAATTGTAGAAGCTTAATGGTTGCGCAATTTATTCATCCTTGCTTTCTCACCGCTGCTGTAATTGGTTGTTTTAGCATTGCTTTCCTTCTTTTTCTGGAATGCGGCCTCCCTAAAAGCTTCTTCTTCCGCCTGCTGACGCTCTAGCTCTTTTGCTCGCTTAGTTTTCTGCTTAGTAGCTTTACCCATGTCCTCAATTTTGAGGTCTTCAGGCAATTCCGCTTCTTCCAATTTATGACCAATGGCTTGTTCTATTTTACGAAGTTGAGGTAATTCTAAGTCGGTAATAAAGTTCAATGCAACCAAATCCACCTCATCCTTTTTAATCACCCTATTGATATAAAGCATTTTGTCTTCTGGTAACTCAAAATGAATGATAAAAGGAATGTTGGTCAAGCTTGTTTCTTCATAGTTTTCATTGGCCACAATAAGCACACGAGCCCTGTCATTTACTTTAAAAGCTTCTAAACTTTCAAAGCCAGCCTCATCAAAAAATAATGGTTTATAAACAAAAACGTCATTAGCTTTACCATCAAATAAGTCTTTTGAAAGGGTTTGGGCAGTCAATCGAGTATTTACAAAAACTACTACTTTATCAAATACCTCGGTATCCTGTAACAACAAATTGAGCAAATTCAGTTTTGTACGGAAATTAGGTACAGGGTATACGAGCTGGGGATAAGTTTCTACCGTAGTTTCTGATAGTTCTTCTACTTCAACGGTCGTTGGCATGAACATAAAATCGGCAATCATTTTATCCAATCTGTCATGCATGACCTCCGTAAACACCAAGTGCTGGCACTTTTGGATACTGTTGGCCAGTTCGTTAATGGGTAATTGCAAACCTTGCTTCACCATATCGCCTGCATCATCAATTACCATCATTTGGATTTTGTTGGTATTTAAACCCAATTTAAGGTAAATGGCCCTAGCTCTGGAAGGTATAGCTACCACAATATCCACCCCATCAGTCAGCTCTTCTACCTGCTCATCAATGGGCTCATCAGCGTGAATGCCTACTATTTTGAAGGTACTATTCCTATTCAATTGGTTGAAGTATTCCAACACCTCTAACACTTTTTCCTTTGAGGGAACTAAAATAAGCGCTCTTGGCGCATCGCCTCCCCCTGTTTTTAAACGCATTAAAGTTGCCAACACATAGGTGGTTGTTTTACCACTTCCTTCGGGACCAATGGCAATAATATCCTGTCCGCCCAAAATACGAGACATGGTTTTTAATTGCATTTCCTTTGCCGACAAATGGCCCAAGGCGCTCATGGCCGAAACCAAAGGCTTACTT
Organism: Pedobacter sp.; assembly: GCF_039594775.1. Lineage (GTDB taxonomy): Bacteria > Bacteroidota > Bacteroidia > Sphingobacteriales > Sphingobacteriaceae > Pedobacter. Next base: position 4,716 of record NZ_JBCNMT010000012.1, read on the forward strand.
AACTTTAACTGCTCTAACGACACGCTTAAAAATTTAATTGAGGGACAAATTTACGGATATTAATTGTTTAACAGAAAAATAAGGCTTTTCCCGAATTTTACTTCAACGGTTGTAGCGTTTTTAAAAATACGTACGTATAGGTAGCGATTAACTAATTTTATTTATGTTATGCAAAATGATATTTGATATCATTTTGTGCGAAAAAGAGGTATATAGCTTATTTTTATAGCCCTAAGAAGAATATAATTTAGCCAAAACAACGGTAGTGCATGCGTGAAAAGCAAGGCCTTAATGAGCTGATATCTTACTGCAAACAGGGAAACCTTCGTTATCAGGAATTGCTGTATAAACAGTTCTATGGCTATGCTTTGGGAGTTTGTATTCGCTACTTGAATAATCGGGACGACGCTTTAGAGGCTGCCAATGACAGTTTTATCAAAGTGTTTAAATCCATTGGAAGCTTCAACGAAGAAAATGATTTCAAGCCTTGGTTCAGAAAGATTCTGGTAAATACTTCTTTAGACCACAAAAGAAGGTCGATGCGTTTTAGCGAGGCTTTGGAACTTACAGATACCATCCCGCAAAGCATCCATACTTCTGTAATTGACAAACTTAGCGCTCAAGATATTTTAGCACTAATGAAGCATTTAAATGAATTGCAGCGTACCGTTTTTAATCTTTATGAAATTGACGGCTACTCACATAAAGAAATAGGCAGCATGCTGAACATCCCTGAAAGTTCTTCGAGAACGTATTTAACCAGGGCAAAGCAAGCTTTACAGCAATTATTGGCAACCCACTCCATTTACACAAGATAAAAGAGCGATGAAAGCGAGTGACGAAGAACTAATAGAACAAATAAAAGTCGTTTTTAACGATTACGACGACGGCCTGAGCGAACAGGGCTGGGCCGATTTGCGCAAAAAATTCCCTGCAAAGGAAAATAAAAAACTACCTATTTGGTGGTTAAGTGGCATTGCTGCGAGCTTACTTTTGATAATGGGATTATATTTTGGAGAGGTATTTAATACTGAAAAGACGATTTTACAAAACGCTAAAAACAAAAAAGTAGAAATACCCTCTAAAGCTACTATTGATCAGATAACACCACAAAATGATTCCCTTGCTACCAATAATGCGGTAGCTAACGAAAATTCTGGCATACAAAAGTCTCGCCAGCAGGCCAAGCAATTTAGTGTATCAGCCGCTGATGAAATTCCTCTTATTGCAAACAATATTCCTGTTGGGGAAAAGCAACCTGAGAAAAATACAACCCCTCCTACCGAAGTGACCAAAAACAATCCTCCGATAGTGGTCGACAATGGTAATATGGTAGCCAATAACAAAGTTGAAACCAATCAGGTGGCAGGAACTGTTCAAGTAGATGCCCCTAAGAACACCATAGAAAAGGAAACTCCTCCAACTAAATTATCTACCGAAGAGTTTTTCAATAAGGAAAGCGAAAAATTAGCTAACAATAAAAATAAGAACACCGAAAAAAACAGCACTTCGAAAACTACCATTGATGTTTTTACGGGGACTTTTTTCAATTACCATGATAAAAATGAAGCAAAGCTAAGCGCTGGTGTTGGTTTAAATGCAAATGTGAAAGTGACTAAAAATATTGTTTTGAGCTTTGGTGCGGGCATTAGCCAAAATAAGGTGAGCTATGAAAACCAGGTTCCGGTAACGGTTTCAAATTCGATGTTTGCGGCTAGGGATAATGCCATGAGTTTAGCACCATCTACCAGCGTATATTCAGCTACCGCCACTAACGATGTGAGTTTCAATGGGCAATTATTGACCATTGACCTCCCTATGGCTGTGAAATTTTACCCTACCAAAAAGCAAGATTTCTATATTTCTACAGGGATAAATTCTACTTCGTACCTATCGCAGAAATACACCTACAATTACAATTGGAGCAATTTTGAAGTTAAAAACGGAGAAGCCCAACAACGACAAGAAACTGAAAAAAGCACTTTCAGAGGCTTCGATTTTGCCAATAGTGCCATTATTGCCATTGGAATCAACCAAAACTTAGGAAGAAACACCTTGATTTTTGAACCTTATTATAAACCAGCCTTGGGTACCATGGGCGATAAGAATCTAAGAATTAGCTCGGCTGGGCTTAACCTTAAATTTAACTTTAACGGAGGCAAAAAATAAAATAGCCATATCTATAAAAATTCAACAACATTAAGTGACAATATTCATTTACCTAGAAATGCTATCCAAAATTTTTGATACAAAAAGCTAAAATCATTTAAACTGCGTAAGTTTATCCTATCAATTAAACTTACATGTTGAAAATGAAAAAAATCATACTTAACCTATTCCTTTTGGGTTTTGGAGGGACTGTTTTAGCTCAAGATGCTATTACTTACCAAACACCGTCAAAAGTGATGGCAGATTTGTTGTTAGCCAAGCCAACTCCAGGGGTTAGCATCGATAGCAAAGCAGAATGGATTTTGTTTAGTGAACGTAATCCTTATCCTTCTATCGAAGAACTGGCAATGCCTGAATATAAAATTGCCGGCATGCGTATTAATCCAAACAATTACTCGCCAAGCCGTCAAACTTATGTGAACAGCTTTAGCTTAAAAAATATCAAAACAGGAAAAACAAGTGCCATTACCGGTCTTCCTACCACTTTATATGCGGGCAATGTGCGTTGGAATCCAAGTGAAACTAAAATTGCCTTCACCCAAACGGCTCCAGACAGAGTTGATTTATATGTAATTGACGTAGCCACTGCAAAAGCTACTAAAATTAACAAACAGCCTTTAAATGCTATTTTGGGCGCTGGTATGGTATGGGTAGACGACAATACTTTGATTTATCAAGTGGCTACCAAACCTGCAAGTGCTGCGCCAAAACGCCCATTAGCACCAAAAGGACCAACTGTACAAGAAAACTTGGGCAAAGTAGCGCCTAGTGCTACCATCCAGGATTTAATCAAATCACCTTATGATGAGCAGTTGTTTGAGTTTTTTGCGACTTCGCAATTGGTTCAAAACAAAGCTGGTGTGGAAACTCCAATTGGCGCACCTGCTATTTACAGCTCCGTTAGCTTATCGCCAGATAAAAACTACATGATGGTACGTACCATTAAAAAGCCATTCTCTTATTTGGTGGCTGCTTATGGTTTCCCATCTACGGTTAAGATTGTTGATAGAGCAGGAAAAACGGTTAAAGTATTAGCAGAATTACCTTCTAGCGAGGTTCGCCCTTCGGGTTACGACAACGTGCAAAATGTACCTCGCGGTTTCGACTGGAGAGATGATGAAGCTGCTTCTATTGTTTGGGCACAGCCATTAGACAGTGGTTTAATCAAGAAAAATGTAGAATTCCATGATGCTGTTTATGAATTGAAAGCACCATTCACTGGGGCCAGCAAAGAACTTTTCAAAACCAAAACACGTTTTGCAGGTGTAAGTTGGGGAAATGCCTCCTTAGCTTTGGTTAGAGAAATTTCCAGAATTAAACAAAGCAGTAAATTAAGTCGTTTTAACCCTACCACCGGCACTTTAGAAACACTTTATGAACTAAACACTACCGACGCCTACAACAATCCAGGTTCTCCAGTAACCGAGAAAAACAAATTTGGTCGTCAAGTAATTTTAACAACCGACAATGGCACCAAGCTTTTGTTGAATAACCCAACTGGTGCTTCTCCAAAAGGCGATTTACCTTTCTTGGCAAAATTTGACCTGAACACTAAAAAATCGGAAATATTATGGCGTTGCCAAGAAGGCACTTTTGAAGTCGTTACCGATGTATTAGACCCACAAAAATTAGTACTGCTAACCCGTAGAGAAAGTAAAACAGAAGTACCTAACTATTTCGTTAAAAACTTAATGCTTCGTATAGCTGACAGACAAATCACCAACTTCACCAATCCTTATACTGCATTGGATGGCGTGAGCAAACAAAAAATCTCCTACAAACGTGCTGATGGTATTGATTTAACTGGTGATTTATACCTACCAAAAGGTTATAACAAAGATAAAGATGGCCCACTTCCTGTATTGATATGGGCTTATCCACGTGAGTTTAACTCAGCAAGTGATGCCGCTCAAATTAGGGGTTCTGAAAATAAATTCATCACTATCAGCTCTGGAGGACCAATCTTTTATGTAACACAAGGTTATGCGGTATTAGATAACGCAGAAATGCCAATTGTTGCAAAAGATGGTAAAAAACCTAACGATTCATTTGTGGAGCAGTTGAAACTAAATGCTGAAGCCGCCATTAACAAATTAAGCGAAATGGGAGTTGGCGACAGAAACAGAATGGCTGTTGGTGGCCATAGCTACGGCGCTTTCATGACTGCAAATTTATTGGCACACACCAATTTATTTAAAGCAGGAATTGCCCGCAGTGGTGCTTACAACAGAACCTTAACACCTTTCGGTTTCCAAAATGAGGACCGTACTTACTGGCAAGCACCTCAATTGTACTATGAAATGAGTCCATTTAGCTATGCTGATAAAATTAAGACTCCTATCCTATTGATTCACGGTGAAATGGATGATAACCAAGGTACTTTCCCAATCAATAGCGAACGTTTATTTAATGCCATTAAAGGTCATGGTGGTACTACACGTTTTGTTTACCTACCTTACGAGGCGCATGGTTACAGAGCTAAAGAAAACATCCTTCACATGATTTGGGAAACCAATAAATGGTTAGATACTTATGTGAAAAATGCTAAACCAACAGCGGCAAAATAAATTAATCATTTATATATTTAAAGGGCGGTGTAAACACTGCCCTTTTTTATTTTTAACCGTTATTGCTCATGAACCATCCCACTTCTCCAAAAATCTTACTTTTCTTGTTGATTTTCTGTTTTTCTTTTTCTGCTATTGCACAAAAGTCCAGCAAATTTAAAATCATCGCCTTTTTTACAGGCAAAAATGACATGGCCCATGTAAGTTTTGTCAAAGAAGCTAACCAATGGTTTCCCGCAATGGCTAAAAAACATGATTTTGAGTATGATACCACCAGTAACTGGACCAATATGAATGCCAATTTCTTAGCTAAATACCAAGTTGTGCTTTTTCTGGATACTAGACCAGAAGACAGTTCCCAACGCGAGGCTTTTGAAAATTATATGAAAAATGGTGGTGCATGGATGGGATTTCACTTCTCGGCCTTTGCACTCAACCAGTCGGCTTTTCCTCAAAATTGGAACTGGTACCACGATGAGTTTTTAGGTTCCGGTCAATATAGCGGAAATACCTGGCGACCTACTTCGGCTATGCTACGTGTTGATGCCAAACACGAGGCCACCAAAAACCTACCTAAAACATTCAAATCGCAACCTAATGAATGGTATAAATGGGAAAATAACTTGCGTACCAATCCAAATATCAACATCTTACTTAGCGTAGATTCTACCAGCTTTCCATTAGGCACAGGACCTAAAGCCCATGAAATATGGCACCAAGGTGATTACCCTGTGGCTTGGACCAATAAGAACTACAAAATGATTTATGTGAACATGGGCCATAACGATATGGATTATGAACATAAGTATGGCAAAGACGTAAAAACCTTATCGAATACTTTTGATAATGAGCATCAAAACCAATTGATCATAGATGGCTTGCTATGGCTTGGAAAGCAAAAAAATGCTAAACAAAAAAAGTAATCCATCCTCCATATTTATTTAACCGCAGCCTCTTATATTTGCTATACGATGGACAAAATATTAGAAATTATCAGAGGTAGCCGAAAAGCGCTGCTAGCATTGGTTGAAGATTTAACGACTGAACAGTTAAATAAAATTCCTACGGGTTTTAACAATAACCTTGCTTGGCAAATGGGCCATTTAATTGTAAGCCAGCAATTGTTATGCTATAAGTTAAGCAACAACGAATTAATCATAGATCCTAGTTTAGTAGAAAAATACAGAAATGGCTCCAAACCCGAAAGTTTCATTTCTGCGGAAGAAATAGCACAGCTTAAACACGATTTATTGGCTGTTATCGATCAACTGGAAAGTGATTTGGCTACTGACAAATTCAACAACTATTTTCCTTATACCATTAGCACTTATAAGGGTTTAAAACTTGAGAACATCCAAGATGCGGTGAAGTTTATTGCTTCCCATGATGGCCTTCACTATGGCTGTAGTTTAGTGATGAAAAAGTTAGTGTAGCCGATGCCCTAGTTTCTATTGCCTATCCCTAAGTAGAACATTCCGTCTCCTTTACTGTTATTAAATAAACCAAAACCCAATAACAGATGAACATTACAGGAAATACAAAGGGCGGCAATACCGATTCGGAAAATACAAACAATAATGTTAAACCTCTAAAAAGCATTAAAAATGAAATTTACGAGGTAAAAACAAAACAGGTGAAAACCAAAAATCCTGCAAAACAGCGAGAATTAAGTGAGCAACCTGTACATTCAATTAAAAAAGCACCAAAGGAATAAGATTTATTATAGTGTAAATTGTTATATTAGGCTTACCTCAAACAGCTCGCCAATGATTGTTCAAAAGCCTTGTTGCTCTTTACTTCTATTTTTTATATTCTTTTTAGCTAATGGTATTGCCTATGCTCAAAAACCAACCGACACTGCCAAAAGGAATTCAGATCTTAACGAGGCGGTCTTAATACGGGACCAACAACAGGCAAATGTTGATTCTTTAATTAAAGAACGTTTAGAAAGAGAATTAAAAGCAGCCAGTGGCAATGTTCAAAAAACTTTAGAGCTAGAAAAAAAATTAAGGGAAATTGAAAGAACCGATTCCTTGCGCAAGGTTTCACAACTACAGGAAATAGCCAGTTTAAAGAAAACAACTAAGGGCTATCCAGTAATCTTAAATTTAGATACGCTATTTTACATCTATACCCGCACTGGTTCTTTTGATGCCAAGGAAAGGGCACAATCGATATCCGAAAAAATAAATAAAATATATGAAGACGCTTTTTACAACCCAGATTCCTTACGTATCAATTCACTAAATGATAGCCACGACATTATTTATAAGAAAAAGCTCATCATTTTAACTGTTGGAAATTTAGATGGACTGTGGCTTGGAAAAAGCAATGGAGATCTTGCTAAAGATTATCTAAACATCATCAAAAACAGTGTAGAAAGCGAGAAGAAATCACATAGCTTGATGAATTGGGCCAAGCGAATTGGCCTATCCCTATTGGTCATCTTGATGTTGGTCATCATTATCAGAGTTACCAACTATTTCTTTAGAAAATCAGCAAACTACCTTATTAATCAAAAAACATTAATGGAGAATGGGCTGGTAATCAAGAAAACGCAAATATTATCTCCCAAATACCTCGAAGGAATTCTTTTAAAGATCAACGGCATTGTAAAGATTATTGTTATCCTGTTGGTTATCTATCTTTCTTTGCCCTTACTTTTCAGTATTTTTCCTGAAACAGAAGGCTGGACCAACACGCTCCTCAAATGGATATTGAGTCCACTCAGAGCAGCCAGCAAAGCTATTGTTGACTACCTGCCTAATCTATTCACCATCATTGTCGTATACTTTATTTTTAAATACATTTTAAAGGCCATCAAATTTTTCTTTCGTGAAATCAGGGTGGGCAATGTTAAAATAAGAGGCTTCCACCAAGATTGGGCCATGCCTACTTTCAACATCCTAAAAGTTGTTCTTTATGCTTTTATGTTGGTAGTTATTTTTCCCTATCTACCCGGTTCAAGTTCACCAGCATTTCAAGGCGTATCTGTATTTCTAGGTATATTACTTTCTTTAGGTTCCTCTAGTGCCACAAGCAACTTAGTTGCTGGGCTGGTGATTACTTACATGAGGCCTTTTAAGGTTGGCGATAGGGTTAAAATTGGAGAAGTTACAGGAGATGTGATTGAGAAAACGATGTTGGTTACCCGCATTAGAACTATTAAAAACGAAGATGTAACGGTCCCTAATTCAATGGTACTGTCATCAAGCACAGTAAACTACTCAGCTAGAACAAAAAAGAACGAACCAGGACTGATCTTGCATTATACCGTAACCATTGGCTATGATGTTCCCTGGAAAAAGGTATACGAACTTTTAACGAATGCTGCCTTAGCTACCATTCATATTGAAAAGGAACCTGCACCTTTTGTTTTACAAACCAACCTTGATGATTTCAGCATTTGCTACCAGATCAACGCTTATACACTACAAGCCAATCTGCAAGCAGCCATCTATAGTAACTTATTGGAGAACATTCAAGACAACTTTAATGAGGCTGAAGTAGAGATTCTTTCTCCGCATTACAATGTTATCCGCAAAGAAGAAAAATAGAAAACTGTTTATAATTTAGTCTTTTCTAATATTTGAATGGAGTGCTTGTTCAACGCACCATTTCAGATATTTTACAATGTTTGGGAATTTTGTAGTATTGTTTTCATAGCTAGTCCAATGATCTTCCAATATCCGTACTATTCTCTTTCTGTACAAATGGTCTGGCAAATAGGTAGAAATTTTATAGTTTTCAGCCAACAAACCACAAGTTTGCGACAATTTTACCTGTATAAAAAGGCAGAGACTCTCTTCCACTTCATAATAGCTAATTTCGTTATCTTTCAAATATTTCATAATATCTGCAAAGTCTTTCTGATTAGACCAGTCTTCACCAGTGTATTGTCCTATTAGCAAATGCGTAAGCTCGTGTCCCATGAACCAAGGCAAATTTGGTTTTTTGAATAGTTGGGTATGAATGCTTGGCTGATCAACTAGGCCACTACCAGCAGTATGTAATGCAATTGCACCAACAAACAAGGAATCGAATTTTGGCTTTATTCTAAGTAGCGCAAAAAGTTTTTCCACTACTTTTAGTGTTTTTGCCTGTTCTTTCCAAACCGAAATTGTATTTAACTCGGCTTGTTCTATACTGTCTTTCCAAAACTTTTCAAATAAAGGAAAAAATTTCTCACCTTGTTTAATGATGATCTTAAGCGTATCAAAATTTGGTAGAGGTTCACCAAAAGAAAGATGCTTCAAAGGTTTCTCCTCTACTCCATGATCTGCTTGTTTATAGGGTTCAAGCAAGGGATACAAGGCTCGATAATTCTTAATCTGTATCACATTTGCACGTTCGGTAAGTGTTATCGCCGCTCCATGATAGTTAGATACAGCGGTTAAAGGCACTGCTTTTAAGAGTGTTGGGTAATTGCCCACGTTTCTGTAAAACAGATAAAAAAGAAAATCAGCATAAACGTTATGGCCATAGATCAATGTAAATTCCCTTTTGCTTTCCGATTGGTGAACTTTATGATTCTGTGCACTCGCAGTATAGGCCGAAATCCAAAGTAAAACGGCTAGCAAATATTTCATAATTATTGTTTGTATTAAACTCCAAAAAGCTGCTACGAAACAAATGGGTTTCATTTTGCCTTTTGATAGCATTTCCATTTCATTTCGCAGCAGCTTTTAATTTAAATGCTTACCATTCCGCCGCTGGATTATAGTAAGTCTCTACATCTGGTAGCGGCAGGGTGTATCTTGGATCCGCTACTTGGATTAACGACCCTGCTCCGATAGAAAGCATTGGTTCTGCTTTTCTGGCTAAGTCATTGTATCTCATTCCTTCAGCCAAGAATTCTATTCTCCTTTCCGTCATAATGGCTTTTTCTAAAGCTGCACCAGTCGCAAGAACTCCAAAGTTATAGTTTGGATCAGAACGGTGTCTTACGGCATCCAACAGCGCTCTTGATCTTACCAAATTACCACCAGCAATTAATGCTTCGGCTTCGGCAACATTCAACAGTACTTCTGCATATCTGATCTGTGGAACAAAATCTACGAAAGGTGCCGTACCTGAATATTTTTTAGTATACCAACCAATGGAAGCAGAATATTCCTGTATAAAAGCAGTTCTTCTGGCATCTGTAGCTGGCCATGCCGGATCTGAGTAAATTCCGAAACCCGTGGTGTTGATCACGTATTCCAAATTTCCTGCATTAAAATAATAACCTAGTTGGTTTTGCGTACCCGGAGGATTGGTAGCATCCATGGGTAGTGAGAAAATAGATTCTGAAGTAGTAAATGGCGCAACAAATACATTGGCAATATTAGCTTGAAGCGCATGCGACACTCTTTGCGTATTTTCGAAAGGAGCTGTTTGGGGAACAATCTTATTTCCCTCTTCCAACACCTTTGCATAATTACCCATAGCCAAATACACACGGGTTTTAACCGCAATTGCGGTATTTTTATGCGCACGTGTAGTTCTAAGCAAAGCAGTTCCATAGGTATTTGGAAGATTTTGTTCGGCTTCATTCAAATCATCCAATATCTGGGTATACACTTGTGCTACCGTTGAGCTTTTAAGGGTATTGTTTTCTTCGGTAAGCTCGGCTTTCAGGCGGATTGGTAAACCTCTGGACGTGCCATTGTTAAGCACATAGGGTTTAGCAAAAATCTGTACCAAGCCAAAATAGGTGTAGGCTCTCAAAAATCTGGCTTCTGCTTTATAGTTTTCATACACTGCGGAGCTTAAAATGGCTTTGTTTTTTTCCAGCCCTTCCAAAAAATAGTTTACCCTATTGATCACTAGGTAACCTGCTGTCCAGATATTCCCTAGGTTGGCATCTGAAGATTGGACAGTGGCGTTGTGGACGGTTGCTCCCGTGTTGGAGTTAAATTCTCTTACACGAAACTCCTCTGCCCTGATATCATTATAAATAAGATAGCGACCACCAAATAAGGCACCCGACTTAGCCGTAGCGTACAAACCATTTACCTGTGCCAATATCCTCTCTGGCGAGGTAAATGCGTCTTTATCAATTAGGGATAGTTCTGGCTTTGCTACCAAAAAATCTTTTTTACACGAACTAACGATTAGTGTTAAGGAGAGTGCCAATATGGCAAATTTTGCCAAAGGCTGATGATATGTTTTTTTAAAAAAAGTATTCATGATCAAATGAGTTAAGTGTTATAATCCTAAACTAAGGCCAAAAGTAAAGGACCTTCCTTGAGGGATACTGTTACGTTCGATACCAGCTGCCAAATTTGAATTTCCGTTAGATGAAATCTCGGGATCAACACCAGTGTAACCAGTAATGATGAAAGCATTGGTGACCTGTCCGTAAACCCTCAAACTTTTAATTCCGGTTCTGCCAAAAATAGAAGTAGGCAATTTGTAGCCCAACGTAGCGGTCTGCAATCTGAGGAAATCGCCTTTTTCCACATTATCCGTAATTGGAAAACTAGATCCGTTAGAGATATTGTCGCCATAAATTACTTTAGGAATTTTGGTTACCTGTCCAGGTGTGGTCCAAGCATTAAGCACTTCTGTAGAGTTATTCCAGAAACGTTGATCTAGCAAACCTGCTCTTGATCCGTTGTAGATATAGTTACCACCGGTGAAGGTAAAATTGAAGGCTAAATCAAAATTTCCATAGTTTAAGGTATTGTTAAAACCGCCGTACCAAGTGGGCATGGTATTTCCTGCGTAAACGGCATCTCTAGCAGCAGTAATTGCAGGTGCTATGGCACCGTTGTCTACATACGTCCATGCAGTAGTTCCTGCATGATGTAAATATTGTACTTCTCTACCATTGGCATCTAAAAATATTCTACGTCCATTTGCCGGGTTAACTCCCTTTGTTCTAACGGCATAAACACCCGATACGCTTTTCCCCGCTTCTGTAATACTTGCACTTTCCAAACCACCGGTAGAACCAATAATATTAGGTATACCACTGGCCAATCTTTCCACTTTATTTTTGATAGAAGTAAAATTCAGATTAGCGTTCCAACTAAAGCGATCCGTTTTTACAGGACTACCTGATACGGCAAATTCAAAACCTCGATTATACATGCTTCCCACGTTTAGGAGTATGCTATTACCCGGAATACCTTTTGAGGCTGCTTGCGGAACAGCTAAAATTAAATTATCTACATGTTTATTAAAATAATCAACTTCAAAGGTTAAACGGTTACTAAACAAACTTGCCGAAAGACCAATATCTGTTTGCTTAGTTACCTCCCAGCTCAACACACCGTTTCCAGCTTGGTTAAACGCCCAAGCAAGTGCCGAAGCGCCGTACAATCCTGAACCGAACGTAGTAAATTCATTATATGGACCCACATTTCCGTTACCTACGGTACCATAGCTGGCCCTTAAACGCAAACTACTTACCTTGCTTCCCAATGCCGAGTTTTTGAAAAAACCTTCCTGAGCAATTTCCCAAGCCACGGATGCTCCGCCAAAATTGCCCCATCTGTTTTTAAAAGCCAGGCCCGAGTTGCCATCTCTCCTAAAATTTCCACTCAAATAATATCTCCCTTTGTAGTTGTACGAAGCATTGGCAATGTAGGATTCGAACGCAATTTGCGAGATGGAATTACCTGCTGCCACAATATTGGCGAAAGTACCTTGATAGTTATCAAAGAAATTTGGATCCAATAATCCCGTACGTAATGCCCCCCAGCTTAAGGTTCTGGTATTCTGGAAATCGGAACCAATTTGAGCATTAAAATGGTGACCGCCAAATGATTTCTTATACTGTAAAGTAGTGATCCAGTTCCAATTATTTCTTCTAATCAGGCTATTAAAAGCATTTCCTCCGGCAGAGTTACCATCCCCTTGGAAAGGGTTCCAGTACCTGATATTTTCGGTGTAGGATTTATCCCAAGAGTAGGTAGACTTGACACTCAATCCATCTATAATCTTAACCTCAGCACCTAAATTGGTCAAAAACCTGGTGGTCTCGGAGATATTTCTATCCTGCTCTACGATTACTGAAGGATGCGACCATGAGGTACCAATAAGATTGTTCCCACTTCCTACGCTATTCAGGGTATAGTTATAGCTACCATCGGCATTTCTTACGGCGAGGTTAGGTGACAGTGCAAAGGCAATACGTCCCAGACCCGAGGAGTTGAAAGCCGCACCAGGCACCGAACCGCTGTTTGGAGAATTATTATCTGAATTGGTGAAAGCCATATTCAAGTTCAAGTTTAACCAACCAGTTGCTTTATGGGTTAAATTTGCCCTTCCAGTATATCTTTTAAAGCTGTTGGCTTTTAAAAAACCATTTTGATCGCTAAGTCCGCCCGAAAGGAAATAAGAAGTTTTTTCCGAACCTCCAGAGATATTCACATTATGGTTTTGGGAATAGGCCGTTCTATACACCTCATCGTACCAACGGGTATCTACCATGGATCCATCCGGATGATAATTGGGGAAAAAGCTTTTACCCCCTACGTGCTGAGTAGCGCTAATAGCAGCAGGATTAACCTGAAGGGCATTGGCTACGGCAGTATTCTTTACATCCATATATTGTTGTGCATTAAGTAATTCAGGCAACCTGGTAGCTTTGATTGAACCTATCCAACTATCGTAAGTGATTTTTGAAGAGCCTGCTTTTCCTTTTTTGGTAGTAATAACCAAAACACCAGCAGCAGCTCTAGATCCATAAATAGCTGTTGAGGCTGCATCTTTTAAGATATCAATAGATTCGATATCCGCTGGATTAATGTCTCCCAAAGGATTATTGGCGCTTGAGTTGGTAGAAATATCGCCTGTAGGAAACGGAATACCATCCACAATAACCAGTGGGAAAGAGTTGAGCGAGATGGAGCTTACCCCACGTACACGGATTACCGGCGGGTTGTTGAGCAAACCATTTGGTTGCACAATGTTTACCCCAGCGGCTTGTCCGGTAAGCCCCTGACCAAAGCTTTGTACAGGCTTATCTTTAATGGCATCGCCAGTTACCCTCGAGGCTGAACCTGTAAAATCTTTCTTGGCAACAGTTCCATACCCGGTTACTACTACTTCAGTTAAGGCTTTCGAATCAGATTCGAGCAGAACATTAATTTCTTGTTGCTTGTCTATCGTCACTGTTTTCGCTGCGTATCCAACAGAACTGAACTCTAATGAAATAATACCCATCGGAACAGATAACGAGAACCTACCGTTGGATCCCGTTGATACGCCAACATTTGAGCCTTTTAGCTTCACGCTCACGCCTGGCAGGGGCAAGCCATCCTCGTTGGATGCCACCATGCCTGTTACTGTCCTATTTTGGGCAAATAGCGCAAAGCAGAACAAAAAATTGGCTACTAATAACAGTAATTTTTTTTTCATAATTTAATGGTTAGTTAATTGATTATATGCGGTTTAATACATACGTGATTAAATAAAATTCATTTCTACCAAGCTGTTTTCTATGGTAGTTTTCCGATATTCCAATGGTGTTTTTCCTTCTTGGCCACTGAATAGCCTAATAAAGGCGCTGGTATCCTTAAGTCCTACATTACTAGCTACCTTTTTTATAGGATAGCTAGTACCTACAAGCAGTAATTTTGCTCTTTGTAAACGCACTTGAGTTAAATATTGATAAGGGGTAATTCCATAGGCGGCTTTAAATGTGCGCAGCAAATGGTTAACTGAAAGGCAGCAATAAGTAGAAATGTCCTCCAGGTAAATTTTATTGTTAAAATTGCTGCTGATAAATTCTCTAGCTAGCAATAATCTTCTAAATAGCTCCTTTTTGGTTGCTGGATTTAGTGAACTGAGCCTGTTCAATCTATTTAACACTTCATTTTGATAGATGTTATGATAATCCAACAAACAGCGGTTCAAACATTCGTCAATCCAAGCCTCATCACGCAATCCACTATCTATGTGTCTTTTAAGGCCAGTTATGTTATACCACATGGCACCGCTAAATGGATATAGGGTTTCCATAAAGAGGGGTCTGATACTACCAGTCCCCCCAAAAAGCCCATCATCGTTTCGGTTAAAAGCATAATTGAAATCTTCGACCAACGACGACTTTATGGCTACAGAGAGCGTAGACACTGGCTTGGCATGATTTATCGAAGCATTGTAAACCGTACCAACATTAAACAATGCAAAGCTATCCGGAAAGATGTCTATCTTTTTACGTCCAACTGTACAACTTTCCAAACCATTAAAAACGAAACGTAACGTATAAAAATGACCGGTATCCGTTGGACTGTAAAAGGATTCACAAGTATTTTCGCTGATGATCCTATTACCATTGGCAAGTTTAACGATGTGCTTCATAAAAATTGAGGATATATTTTGCTATTTAAGTCGTTATTGGATAAGCAACTTTTCCACTACGGTCTCGTTATTTTCCTTTACCACCTTTAAAAGGTAAGTTCCCGCTGGCAGCTTGTTAAATCGGAGGGTATGCGTATCTGCGCTGGTGTCAAGGGTGGCACGATATAATGTTTGTCCGGTAATAGAACTGATGGCTACCATTTTTGCCTTGGGGATAGCGATATTTACAAAGTCGGTAGCGGGATTGGGGCTTACAGAAAGCCTCTCCAGTTTTTTAGGCACTACGCTAGCCATTTTGCTGTAGCTGAAAGCGCCATCCTTATCTACCATTTTTAACCTATAGTAAATGGTAGACGCATTAAGCAAACCTGGTGGTAGTGTTTCTTTTAAGAAATAGCTTTGTTGTGCGGTACCATTTTTGGCTTCAACCCTGCCAGCAGCAGTAAAACTAATGCCATCTACACTACGTTCAACTATAAAGTGCGAAACCCCAATTTCATTGGCCGTGGTCCAAAAATGTCTTACAAATCGGTCATCCACGTCTGCACTATAGTCGAGCAGTTTTAATGGCAGTATGTTATCAATCTCGAAATATTTAACACTGGTGGTACTGAACTTCCCTTCGATATCCCTACTGCGCACATAGAAATAATGCCCACCTTCAGCTAAGGTGCTGATATCAATGTTAGCGGCAACATCCTCCACATTAGCATTTTCAACAACCGATATCCTAGCACCATTTCCTAGCCCCGGATCAGTGTCAATAAAATATTCTAAATAACTAATGTTAGTCAATGCCACGGTTGACGATAATTCTCTATACACCAATCTTTTGCTGACTACGCTCCACTGCCCGGTAGCGGCTTGGCTACGCACCGTAAAAAAATGAAGGCCTTTGGGCAATGCAGAAACATCTACATTGAAGGTGAGATTATTGATCTCATTGGCACTCACTAATGGAACTGGTGTAGCTAAACCAAAACCTGGGTCCATCCCAAAAAAATACTCAATCCTTAGGATGGTGGTTTGCGCAAAAGCACCAGCCTTCGCCACTGCAAAGCAGCATAAAAACATGATTAATTTTCTGTGCATATGCTTATCTATTTGTTTTGGTGCTGATGATTACCTGCATTGAGTTACCGCTAACGATGCCAGGTACGTCCAGTCTGTAAATAGAGGGAATAGGCGGCTGCAATGCTCCAAAAACATAGGGATCGGCACCTCCGGTGGCTCCACAATCTGAACCTCCTAGGCCTGCTCCCCTAGCGGGACTAATGGCGCTCAGCTGAAAGTATCTGTCATCAATACTGGTTGCCATAAATATATTAGCCATTGGAGCGTTAAAAACATTATTGTCGTTATCAGCAGTTACCTCTACTCCTGCTTTAAAATAGGAGTTGGCAGTGAGCACGTTATTGTTAAAGTTGCTGCTACGTAGGTTAGCAGTACCTTGAACAATAATGTTATTACTCATATTTGAGTTCCAAGTGAATACATTACCATTAATGGTATTATGATGTATAGTCACATCCTGTATACCGGAGCCATTTTCTATATTTCCAGCAATGATGTTGTTCGTTACTG
This sequence comes from Pedobacter sp., assembly GCF_039594775.1. Taxonomy (GTDB): domain Bacteria; phylum Bacteroidota; class Bacteroidia; order Sphingobacteriales; family Sphingobacteriaceae; genus Pedobacter. Next base: position 21,332 of record NZ_JBCNMT010000012.1, read on the forward strand.
CGATAAAATTGGACTGATCAATCCTAAGCCTCGTAATGTAATTGTGGTATATCAAAGCATTGGCACACCCAGTCATATCTATTCGGCCATAGTTTCTGAAAAGGTGTAATTGAGCTACGCCATCTACCACAATGTCTGCTTTAATGCCTGCAATAACCGTGTTATTAGCACCATTACGTATATTGATTAGCGCAATGGTAGCTCCGGGAAGACCAGGGAGCTGATGTCCCTCATAACTATCTAAAAAAGAACCCAGCCCCATCACCACCAACCTTTTGCTAATATTAAAAGCCGTATAGGTAATGGAACTGCTTTCAAAATAAAGCGTATCACCAGGTTGGGCGTCATCATGTGCCTGTTGGCCATTGATGTAGGCTGAAGAAACCATGTAATTGTTGTTTACACGGAAAATTTTAGCGTATAATTGGGTTATTCCCAATAAACAGCACATGGCTACAAGTAGAAGTCTTTTCATATTATTAAAAATTAAGATGATTGCTACGCACAATACGGAATCGCAGCATTGATAAATGTTATTTTTTGATGGCCTCCATGAGCTCCCTAAGGTCTGCTTCAGAAAGGCCGTTTTCGTCGGTCAGTTTCCAAAACATGGTTTGAATGACTGAATAAGGTTCCATCCACGCAGGTTGTACGTAATCTGGTCTATAGGCATCCATAGGATTGTAATGCTGTTTGATCTTTAAATGAGGTTTGTTCTTTAATAAGGAAAGGAATTTTAGCACTTGTTCATTTTTAGTAACTACCTTGGGGATATGCATTCCCTTCCCTATAGGATAATTCCGTGTATCAGGTGCATTGTTCTCTTCCCAAGGGAGACCCTTGCCTTCATTCATACAAGCCACTCCCAAGTAAAAGGTGGTGGTGTCGTTCCCCCCAGTATTTCCATAAGGTGGCATGGTAATAGGCTCTCTATCCATCAACATTCCATTTTGAATTCTGCTAGGAGCAACATTCATCACCACTAGCCCTGCTGGAAAGAAAATTTCTCCACCCTTCCAAGTGCTATCGGCAACAATATTGATATCCACATAGAAGGTATTCATGTTACCATGCAATTTCTTGATATCAGGATCAAAAGGATGGTTGGGGCGTTGTACAAAACGCAGGCCGGCCGGCAATTTAAATGGGGTTCCAACTGGTTCTTCGTCACTATCTCCAAAGCCAGGTTCATTCTCTATTTTAGACAAATAGGTAAAAGGAATTTCTTCTTCTTCAAGAGATGCTCCTCCACTTTTGCTGCACCAAGTCAAGGTCGTAAGGCACAACAATGCTATCAAATTGATGCTTAAATCTCTAGTACTCATGCGAGCAAAACTAAAAGTGATCCACGCTCGACTACGCCTTTTTCTACGAAGCGCAACTATAGAAGTTAAAATGCAAAAAAGAAGGGTCTAAATCTATTGCCTACAAAAAGGCTAGTTGCTTACATAGAAATCAATCTTTAAACAACCTTGTTCATTTCTTGAAATGTGAAGCTTTTCATTGAACTCATGCGCTAAACGTTTCGCTGTATTTTTCAGGCCCACACCCTCGCCGTTAAATATATCATCGAGGTTACCTCGATAAGGTTGCCCAGTATTTTCGATGATGATATGGGTTTTATTAAGTTCACGTTTGCATTTTATATGGACAAAACCTCCTGCTATAGAAGGTTCTATCCCATGTTTGATTGCGTTTTCTACCAAAGGCTGCAATAACATGGGCGGTATTTCCACTTGTTCAGCCTCGGGGAAACTTTGTATATCTATCTGAAGTCGTTTACCAAACCTTGCCTGCTCCAGTGAAAGATAAGTGACCATAAATTCAAGTTCCTGGCTCAAGGGTACTTTTTCCTGCTGGGTTGATTGTAAGGCGTACCGAAAGGTATCAGCCAAACGTGCAATCAATATTCTGGTAGGTTCCTGCTCGTGAGGTAAAGATGCACTAATACTGTTTAAGGTATTGAATAGGAAATGTGGTTGTATCTGTGCCTTTAAAGCACTAATTTCTCCTTTATGAGCAAGCTCTCTTAAAGCCTGCTCCCGCAGCAATTGCTGTTCTCTTTCTCTAAAAAATAAATCGATGTGTAGCGAACTGAATACTTGCACATAAAATAATAAGTTAGGCCCTATATTTTGAAAAACCTGTTGACGGGTCATGATTGGTAGGCCCACCGCCTTATTATAAAAATAATAAAGCAGTACCCACAAAGCATAATAAATTAATGCCGTAAATAGATGCAGAGCAAATCTCCTTTTAATGGGGATTTTGCTCATTTTGCGAAAATGCAACCACCAAATCGGCAAGCAAGCCATAGTCATGATCAAACAATCGACCCCAAGCTCAATCAGAAATGCCCAACTGAAGCCCAACGAGAATAAACGCGGAGTTCCATAAAGCACACTCATAGCGATGAGTACAAAAATAAAAAGGAGTATTTCCCTCCTAGTGGCATCACGCCTGATGAAATGTAACATTGATAAGTATTTCAATACAATTTTAATCAATAATAATTAAATGAGCGTTTTACTTTAATATGTCTTATATCGACTATTAATGTCATTTATCGAACCATATGGCCGATTGACGGAAAACTTATTTTTATTTCGCATAATCTGTATCTTGGGATACACTAAAAAATAGTTATGTCAAGAAAATCTGTATTAGTTATTGATGATGAGGACCACGGCAGGCACTTGGTGAAGCAATATCTCGAATCATACCCAGACTTTTTTGTAGCTGGTGAATGCAGCAATGGCATAGAGGCGATCAAATACATTAATATGATGGAACCTGATCTTGTATTTTTAGACATTCAGATGCCAGGAGCTAACGGATTTGAGGTATTGCACCAAATAGACCACGTACCCAATGTGATTTTTACTACTGCTTTCGACAAGTATGCCATTAAGGCTTTTGAGCTGAATGCCGTAGATTACCTACTTAAACCATATACTAAAGAACGTTTCGACAACACCATGGGGCGCTTACAGGCAAATGCCATTTCTTTAGCCAAGCTTGCCTTAAATACACTTCCATCACAACAACACTATCTGGACAGAATTATTGTAGAACACCAAAAACGCTTCAAGAGCGTTTCTGTAGAGGATATCATGTATCTCAAGGCCGATGGAGATTATACTCAAATATTTACGCCCGACACTTCGTATCTGAGTTCGCTAGGGATTAGTGCTGTTTTACAACGTTTTGACCCTAAAAAGTTCGTACGCATACATCGTTCTGTAGTAGTTAATCTAACCTATATCAAGGAACTTTACCGCGATATTGGCAAAACTTTCTTGGTATTGGCCGATGATACAGAGTTTAATATTGGAAGAAGCTACCTCCCAGAAATTAAAAATCTGATGATTTAAAGCGTATAAACTGCCTTTATCTCATGTGTTTTTCCTTTGGGAGTTTTCCACTTATAGACCAGCACCAATCTGCTTGCCGAAGCTTCCAATAAGTTATACGCTTGTGACCTACCGTTTTCCGTTAAGGTGAGTCGTTTTGCTACGGCATCGTAAGTCCAAGTACCGGCCTCTTGCTTACCAGCTTCCTGATCTTCACACAATTTCTTTCCAGTATCTTTAATTACGATACCACCTTTCCTCAAAATCATGAGATCATCTCGCTCACAATCTTCCGTTTTAGGAAAGATATCTGTCTCCAACTTACCGTCCATATCCCAATCAATGGCTGGTGATGCCGAAAGTGCTTTAAGCTTCCAAGGCTTATCCGTAAAATTTGCTTGCTGTAGTGACACTGTCCTATAAAGAGGCTGCAGAGTATATCCATCGGCAGCCCCAATAATTGTCCATCCAGACATCACTACTACTAAAAAAAAGATTTTCATTAACCTAAAATCTAAAAATCTATGTAGTAAATTAACTATTAACTACTCAAAAATAACAGCAATCAAAAAGCGTATTTAATTAATTCTTTCAACTGCTATTGCAATCGTTTAATCTATGTTTTATGGCGCTCAACAACAAACACTACTTTTCATCTTTCAATATCCATTTAATTCGATCAGCATAATTGAATAATGATATCACGTAGCATAAAAGAACCGTTATACCGATGACGATATTTTTAATATCATCAAATAAATGGTACATTACTATGCAGATTACAATGGGAGTAAGCGCCAGAATAGCTGCTAGACGAAATTTTCTGATCAATAGACATATCCCAGCAAGCAATTCAATTACTTTCTGTACAATAAAAATATAGTTAGTTTGGGAAAGCAAGATTGCAAATTTAGATTGAGGATTTACAGGAACAATCGCTTCAAAACCTAAAGGAATCATTAATCCATTAACTCCTCCAAAAACAAAAGTTACGCCCAAAATCAACTGTGCCAATACCGAAATTTTCTTCATTACATTATTTATTTTGAGGATTTGACAGAAAATCAATGATTTCCATTCGATTACCCAATGGAATAGACCTTTCCTCAAGCAAAAATATCTGGAGGCAACAATAAATTGATGATTATCAGACGAACGACAAATAATATCGTTAAACTGCTACCATTAGCTTCAAACAAAAGCAGCCCATTAAAGGGCTGCTTAACACTACGTAACTGTAAATTTTAACAGGCTACGTAGTACACCACCATAAAAATGAGTACGATAACTGCCAAAAAATATACCCCCCAATGCTTGTTCCAGTGCTTATTCATGACTACAAATCATCTAATTGATTACCGGCACGCCGTTGCATGAACCAGTACCAAAGGTAAGCTTAAAAGAATTTTGTGTCGTGGTTGCTCCAGTACCAGCCATTTCGACCATTAATTGACCAGTAACCGGATAATAGCGATTAGTGCAAGAAAATTGGAGCTTCGATTCGCCCAAGCCTTTTACTTTTAATAATGAATTTTTACCGTTGGTATTTAACGTTAGATTATAAATTAATTCCTTTCGATTAAAAACATCATCGGTAATATCATTAGGGCTAGCAAACCCCGAAACAAATTCACTGGCTCTGCTCAGGGTGAAATCTAAGGTATATTGCCCTTCCTTAGTCAATTTACCATTCAATGCAATAAAATTTAAACGTAAACGATCAGAACCCGGAACATAACCAATGCTATAATTTCCCCTTACATCAATCTCACCTAGCCGATAAGTTTGCGACCTTACCATGGTATCAAAATTTGTTTCATTGAATTCTACAAGCAGCTTACCTGATCTAAATTTACCATCTGTGCAAATACCACCAGCTCCAAAATCTATGGTAATCTCTTGACCATTCCCAGTTCCTCTTCTCCTAATTAACCCCTTACCCAAATAGAGTCCATCATCAGGGTACTGTGCAATATTGCTAGGGATATACCTACCTATAAATTCCATTTCATTTGATGTTTCCTCTGTTTGGATAATGAATTCAGAATATTTTTGAAATTCAGGCTTTTCATCTGCCCGAATTGATTTTTTACAGGAAGTGATTACAACCAATCCCAAAATCAAGATTGCTAGATAATTGTTTTTTTTCATAATATTAATTTCAACGGTATACGTAAGTAAATCATAGAAATGCTACAACAACTATTTTAAAGGTGATATCAGCATATTTTTAAATATGAGCTATGGTTTTAGCTGAATGAAATTGTAGTGACAGATGGGGAATGATAGAAATAAAAAAGGTTGGCTTTTATCAAAACCAACCTTTTGTGTCCCCGACGAGATTCGAACTCATATCATCAGAACCGGAATCTGACATTCTATCCATTGAACTACGGGGACAAAGTGTGCAAATATAATTATAAGCCTAAGGATAAGAAATTTTATTTACCAATGTTACCAAACCCTTTTCCATCATCTACTTAAAAGAACTCTTACACTTAACCATCAAAACATTTTTTCAAACAACCTTCAAACAAAATCCCCAAAATGATATTTAACTACTAGGAATCTCAAAAAAACAAAGCAAAACGACACAAAAAAATGCCCGTACCAACCCAATTTTTAAAATAAAAAACGCACCTTTACACGCCCATAAAGTACAACCCCAAAAATCCAACGCTTATGGAAGAACTGCAAGTAGAAGAAGTATTAAATTTGTTGGAAAACGAGAATGATAGGCAACTAAAAGCCTACCTCAATGAGCTCAACATTTCTGATGTGGAAGAGCTTATTGATGAACTTCCTCAACACGCAGTTAAATTTATCGAGACCTTATCCATTAAACGTGCTGTAAACGTTTTCCGTATCCTCGATTTTCCAACCCAAGAGCGTATTATTAAAAAACTGCAGGCCAACAAACTTACCGAAATCATTAGGCAACTACCTCCTGATGACAGGACTGCACTTTTTGGAGAATTACAAGGCGAGGCCGTAAAAAAGCTTTTGGTGCTTTTACCTGATAACGACCGTAAAGAAGCACTTAACCTTTTGGGTTACGAAGAAGATAGTGTGGGCCGTTTAATGACACCAGATTTTATTGCCGTAAAAACGGATTGGACGGTAAGCCGGGTACTATCGCACATTCGCAGGTATGGCAAAAACTCTGAAACCATTGACGTAGTATATGTAATCGACAAAGATGGTGTCCTGTTGGATGACATTCGTATCCGTGAGATACTACTATCAGACCCAGAAGCGAAGATTGGGGAACTTACAGACAATCGCCTAATTTCCTTAAACGTAAACGATCCTCAAGAAGAAGCCATTAACGTGTTCAAAATGAACAATAGAGTAGCTTTACCGGTGGTAGATGATCAAAATGTGCTTTTAGGGATAGTAACGGTGGATGATATTTTATGGATTGCCCATGAAGAATACACCGAAGACATGCATAAAATGGGTGGTACGCAAGCTCTTGACGAACCATACCTAGATGTATCGGTATTTGAACTTTACAAAAAACGTGTAGTATGGCTTATTGTCCTGTTTTTTGGCGAGTTGCTTACCATTACCGCCATGTCCAATTTTGAAAGCCAGATTGCCAAAGTGGTTATTCTGGCTACTTTCATTCCATTAATTATTTCTAGCGGAGGAAATAGCGGTTCGCAAGCCGCAACCCTCATCATACAAGCCATGGCCCTTGGCGAAGTCACCATTAAAGACTGGTGGAACGTTATGCGCCGCGAAATCATCTCAGGCATTTTTCTTGGCACAACCCTTTGCCTATTAAGCTTCTGCGTTATTTTCGCTTGGCATATCATCATGCCTTTTAGCGAACATTATATCCGTATTGGCCTAGTAGTAGGCTGTTCTCTTATTGGTGTAGTGCTATGGGGTACGCTCATGGGTTCCATGCTCCCACTTTTGCTCAAACGCCTAGGTGCCGACCCTGCCGCGTCGTCTACTCCATTTGTAGCCACACTGGTTGACGTAACTGGCCTTATCATTTATTTCTCTTTTGCCCTATTGTTTTTGAGCGGCGTTTTGCTCTAGTTTTTGAAAAACAATTTCAGCAACAGCCCTGCTTTACGCTACAATCAGGTTGAGTTAGCAACTGCTGTACAATTTTCACGTAACCAACCTAACTAAATCAAACCTCGCAGGTTTTGAAAACCTACGAGGTTTTTACTCAAGCTCAGACTTACGAAGTTTCTAAAGCTTCGTAAGTCTCCACCTGGGGCCAACCAAAAAATTAAAAAAAATATTTGCGTAGTCAAATAACTACATATATATTTGTAGTCAAATGACTTCATAATGAATTTACGTAGAGATGTATTTCAGGCCATTGCCGACCCCACCAGACGAGCAATCCTTATTTTGGTTGCCTCTCAATCGATGACTGCAGGAACCATAGCCGCAAATTTTGATACCGCCAGACCAACCGTATCCAAACACCTACAAATCCTTACTGAATGCGAATTGCTCAGCAAGGCACAAAATGGTCGGGAAATCTTCTATCAGTTAAATCCTCAAAAAATGAAAGAAATAGCAGACTTTATTGAGCCTTTTAGACAAATGTGGGACGATAGGTTTAACAAATTAGAAGCCGTTATGAAAGCCTACCAACAAAAATCATAAAACCATGGAACTGAAAACCAAAATACATGCCGAAGACGGTAAACAAGAGATTACCATTACCCGTGAATTTGATCTTCCCTTAACCTTACTTTTTAAGGCTTATGAAGAGCCTGAACTGGTAGAACAATGGATGGGAAATACCGTCATTAAACTAGAAAACAAGCCACATGGCAGCTATCAATTTGAAAAAAGAGACCCACAGGGCAATCTGCTATTTAGTGCCAATGGTGTAATCCATCGATTCAGCCCAAACCAACAAATCATCAGAACATTTGAAATGGAAAACACACCATTTCCGGTACAGTTGGAGTTTCTAAACTTCGAGGCTTTGGATAACAACACCAGCAAGCTCACCATGCATGTCATCTATAAATCGGTTAGCCACCGCGACCAAATGCTGAAATTACCTTTTGCACAAGGCATCAATATGGCACACAACCTATTACAAAAAGTACTCAATCAATTTAAATAATATTTTATGTCAAAACGCAACAAAATCATTTATTGGATAGCCACCCTTTGGCTATCTTTAGGAATGCTGTCCACTGGCATTGTTCAATTGATAAAAAGAAAGGAAGAAATAGAAATGATGAAGCATTTGGGTTATCCAGAATACCTCTTGATGATATTGGGGATATGGAAAGTCCTAGGTGTAATTGCAGTTCTTTTGCCAAAACTTACTTTATTAAAAGAATGGGCTTATGCAGGCTTTTTCTTTACCATGTCTGGAGCCATTATCTCACACCTCATCATGAAAGATTCTTTTGGTGATATAGCCCCATCATTATTACTTTTAGTCTTAACCATTATATCTTGGTATTTGAGGCCAGTTAGTCGAAAATTGACACCTTCAACCACTTCATTTTAAAACCTGAGTTATGAGCAATAAACTTAAACTACCTACAGAAAGAAGCGAAGAACTACTTAGCATCTTAAAAAATCGCTTTGCGAAAAACATGAATCGCCACGAAGGTTTATCTTGGGACAAAATACAACAGAAATTAGAAGCCAATCCTGATAAACTATGGGCTTTGGATGAAATGGAAGTTACGGGTGGCGAACCCGACGTAGTAGGCTACAATGAAGCCAAAGACGAATATATTTTCTTTGATTGTTCAGCCGAAAGTCCAAAAGGCCGCAGAAGTATTTGCTATGACCCCGAGGCTTTAGAATCAAGGAAAGAACACAAACCTAAACATAGTGCCATTGGCATGGCTGCCGAAATGGGTATTGAAATACTTACCGAAGAGGAATATCAACAACTGCAACAACTAGGGAACTTTGATGCCAAAACCTCCAGTTGGTTGGCCACCCCTCCTGAAGTAAGAAAACTAGGCGGCGCTATTTTTGGCGATTGGCGCTTTGGACGTGTATTCTTTTATCACAATGGCGCCGAATCTTATTATGCCGCTCGTGGTTTTAGAGGCTCGTTAAAGGTTTAAACAAACTATTGTCCATAAAAAACCTCGTAGGTTTTAAAAACCTACGAGGTTTGAAGAAAATACGGCCAACTGGCCGTAAGATATTTCCGATATTACACGTTAAATCTAAAGTGCATAATATCACCATCCTCTACCACGTAAGCCTTACCCTCTACCCCTAATTTACCAGCTTCTTTACAAGCATTCTCCGAGCCTAAGGTTACAAAATCATTATATTTAATTACCTCTGCACGGATAAAACCTTTTTCAAAATCAGTATGGATTACCCCTGCTGCTTGTGGTGCTGTAAAACCTTTGGTAATGGTCCAAGCTCTAACCTCTTGTACGCCAGCAGTAAAATATGTGTATAAATCCAATAAACGGTAAGCAGCTCTAATCAGTTTGTTTACTCCTGATTCATCTAAGCCCAAATCTTGCAAGAACATTTGGCGCTCTTCGTAGCTTTCCAATTCAGCAATCTCTGATTCAATTTTAGCCGAAATTACCAGTACTTCAGCATTTTCGTCAGCTACTGCCTGTTTTACTAAATCAACATACTTATTACCACTTACTACCGAAGCTTCGTCCACATTACAAACGTACATTACAGGTTTTTGTGTCAACAAACCTAAACCTTCAATTTCTTCAAAATCCTCTGGGCTTAAAGGCGCTGTACGAGCAGATTTACCTGTTTCCAAATGGCTTTTTATAGTAGATAAAAGATCAAATTCCCTTTTTGCGTCTTTATCATTCTTAGCCTGTTTTTCTATCTTTTGAATACGCTTAGTCACTGTATCCAAATCTTTCAACTGCAATTCAGTATCAATAATTTCCTTATCGCGGATAGGGTCTACCGAGCCATCAACGTGAATAATATTACCATCGTCAAAGCAACGCAATACGTGAATAATGGCATTGGTGGCCCTAATGTTACCTAAAAACTGATTACCTAAACCTTCCCCTTTTGATGCTCCTTTCACCAAACCAGCAATATCCACAATTTCAATAGTGTTTGGGACTACACGTTGTGGTTTTACCAATTCCGTCAATTTATTTAAACGCTCATCAGGCACGGTAATTACACCAACATTCGGTTCTATGGTACAGAAAGGAAAGTTAGCAGATTGCGCCTTAGCGTTAGATAAACAGTTAAATAAAGTAGATTTTCCTACGTTAGGTAATCCTACTATACCACATTGTAATGCCATTTTATATTTACGATTTTTAGATTTATGATTTAAGTGGATTGAACAAAAGTCTATCCATCAAGTTTTTCAAGGCGCAAAGATAACAAATAGATTTACGATTTTAGCCTCTCCAATACCAGTTGGCAATAAAATGACTACGTTTTGGCCATTAGTGCATCAATAAAGGCTTTACATTGTCATTTGTAGTAATGTAACTATTTATTTAGCTTAGAGGAATCAAATAAAATTATGGAAAATAACTTCGAACAAACAACAACAGTAGGTGAACAAGGAAATCCACCTCAATTAATCGTAACTGAAAACATGCGCAGCTATTTATATGATATGGCTGGATGGACTAAATTCCTGGGCATTGTAGGTTTTATCTTTTCAGGCTTAATGGTTATTATGGCCCTAGGCATGGGAGCTTTATTTAGCACATTTTCTCAAATGCCTGGCATGGAAATGTACGGTGGTTTGGGGAGCGGTGTATTTACCTTTATAATGATACTTTATGCTCTATTATTTCTTTATCCTAGCTTAATGCTTTTCAGCTACGCGGTTAAAGCAAAACAAGGCGTTTTATATGCTGACCAACTTAGTTTGGAAACTGGTATTCGTAAGCTTAAATCATTTTTTAAGTTTTATGGTATCATGATGATTATCGTCATTGCTTTCTATATCCTTATTTTCCTATTTGCAATAGTAGGTGGATTAGCGGGACGTTAATGATATTTTTCGATGCCTTTAGCGGGTTGCCAATTGCTTTTAGGCTCAAAATAATTCCACAATAATTTACTCGTTTTCCGTATCAACACCTCGGCCTCATTGTCATACTTCCAAGAAGTATCTTTTTGGTTCTTGGTGATGATACAGAAAACATAATCTCCGTGCGGTGCATTTACCAACACCACTTCTGAACGCGAAGCGTTAACAGCACCAGACTTAGAAGCTACTTGCACATATGGTGGAATTTCAGATAGGGCTTCTTTATCAAAATAGATACGAATTAAATTTCTATAAATCCGTTCCGAAGCTGCCTCGCTGATCATTTTGCCTTCTCTAATTAAAGTTAATAAAGTAGCCATTTCTCTAGGCGTGGTTTGCCCCCATCCGTATTTACGCTGGTTAGCTTGTCGATCTGGTGTTCGGGAATTTACACGAGTATGCTCTAGGCCATATTGCGCCATTAACTGATTTATCGCTACTCCCGTGCCAGCTAAACTTTGGCACCATAAACTGGCTGTATTGTCGCTGGTGGTGATCATTAACATTAACACTTTGGCTAACCATATCTTTTCACCATTTTTAAAAGAACCTAAAATATCTTCCCCAGCGTATAGCAAGCTATCCTTATAAGTCAATTGGGTATTATAGGCAAGTTCTCCCTTTTCTATTTTGTCAAAAACGCCGCAGGTAATGGGCACCTTGATCATACTTGCCGTTGGAAAAATAGTATCTGCATGATAAGCAGCTATCCTCCCTGTTTTCAATGATTTCACATAAACACCAACTTCACCATTAAAATCTTTCACCAATTCGGCAATCATTTTATTCAGTTTGGCATCTATCTTTTCTTGCTTTTGGGCAAATAAATTAACTACCAAGCATAGTGCTAATGTTAGCAACGATAGTCTTTTTTTCATTTTCAAACATTTATAAACAAAAAATCCTCCCCGATTTTCGAGAAGGATTATATGTCTTTTTTCCTTTAATTTTTAGAAAGTGAAGTCATCATCAGATTTCGCAGCATATTCTTGGTTATCAGAATATTCATAGCGTTTCTCTACCACTTCTTGACGAGATTTGATATAATCAACAGTTTCGGTTAAACCTTCTGCAAACTTTTCGAAATCCTCTTTGTATAAGAAAATTTTATGTTTAACGAAAACACCGTCTTCTAATCTTTTCTTACTCTCTGTTAAGGTTAAATAGTAATCACCCGAACGCGTCGCTTTTACATCAAAAAAATAAGTGCGTTTACCCGCTCTCACTTTCTTAGAAAAAACCTCTTCTCTCTCTTTGTTGTCGAAATCTCCCATTTTTTTATTGTGTGTAGTGTGGTTTTGGTTGGGGTAAATATAATGTAATAATTATCAACTTTCAAAATAGAAATGACAGTAATTAACGTTTTTTTAATATTTTATACATTTTCTTCTTCTAAAAGTTGGTTTTGGTACATCTCCGCATAAGCTTTACCACTGTTCAACAACTCTTCATGAGTTCCTTCTTCAATAATCTGTCCGTCATCCAATACCAATATTTTATCGGCGTTTTTAATGGTCGAAATACGGTGCGCAATCAGCACGCTCGTCCTTCCTTTCATTAATCTGCCCAAATTGCTAAGTATCTCTTCTTCAGTTTTAGTATCTACGGCTGACAAACAATCATCAAAAATCAGCATTTGAGGCGACTTAATCAAAGCTCTTGCAATAGAAACCCTTTGCTTTTGTCCACCAGATAAAGTAATGCCACGCTCTCCTAACATCGTTTCAAATTGTTGCTCAAAACCTATAATATTTTGATAAACCGCAGCGTCTTTAGCAGCTTGACTTACTTGCCCGTCCGTAACGGCATCAAGGCCAAAAGCGATATTGTTTTTTATCGAATCCGAAAACAAAAATACTTCTTGTGGCACAAAACCAATTTGTGAACGATAGGTTTGCAGGTTGAGCGTATCAAGCTTTTGCCCCTCTATTAAGATTTCACCGGAGGTTGGATCATACATCCTCATCAGTAAATTGGCCAAGGTAGATTTGCCCGAGCCAGTTTTACCAATAATGGCCACAAACTGCCCCTGTTTTATTTCAAAGCTCACATTTTTAATGGCCTCTATTCCAGTATCCGCATAAGTAAAACTTACATTCTTAAAGCTGATGTTTCCATTCAAATCAATTTCCTGGTACCCACTGTTTATATCTGGTTGCAATTGTAAAAATTCATTAATACGTTTTTGGGAAGCAGCTGCACGTTGAATGAGCGTAGTTACCCACCCCAACATGGTTACCGGAAAAGTAAGCTGATTCACATAAACAATAAATTCGGCAATATTACCAGGGGTGATGGCCCCATCAATTACCTGTTCGCCTCCAATATAGATGGTCAAAATAGTACTGATTCCCACTAAAAGCAGCATGGTTGGATAAAAAAATGCTTGCACTTTCACCAAACCCATCGAATTCTTTTTATAGGCATTGCTCTCCTCGGCAAATATGGTTTGAGCGTGAGCTTCCCGCACATATGATTTCATGACGCGAATACCTGAAAAACGCTCTTGCACAAAGCTCGATAGACGAGATAATTGTTCCTGTATTTTTTCGCTTTTTTGATTAATAATGGTATTTACATAGTAAATAGCCAATACTAGAATTGGCAAAGGCAATAAAGCATAAATGGCCAAAGTTGCATTTACCGAAAACATAAAGTAAATAACCAACAGAAAAAGCACGGTAGTATTAAACGCATACATAATGGCCGGCCCAACATACATACGAACCCTGTTCACATCTTCCGTGGCCCTGTTCATCAAATCGCCGGTATTATTTCTTCTATAAAATCCTAAACTTAGTTTTTGATAATGCGCATAAATTTCGTTCTTCATATCAAACTCAATATGTCTTGACATAAGGATAATCGTTTGGCGCATAAAGAACAAAAACAGGCCTCTCAGCAGGTACAGAAACAAGATGAGCACACCAAAGAAAAACAAACTATAGCTAAAAATCTCATAGATAATCGCCTGCCTATCAAACCCTTCGTACAATCTGTAAATGGCAGCATTTTCTACAATTAGATCATAAGCGTTCCTAATAACCTGAGCTGGCACTACGCCAAAGATATTTGAGATGATGACGAATAAAATGCCCGGCAAAATCCTCCATTTGTATTTCAGAAAGTACTTATTGAGATATCGTAAGTGTTTCATTGTACAACAAAGTTAATAGAAATTACTTGAGTTAGCGGTTTTGATACCCTCTTCTTCTCTTCCTTTCTAATTGCACTGGATAATGCAATAGATTCCACATTGCCAATTGGCGGCTAAATTCCATTTATTTAAAATACGCTTAGATTTAATGGTTTTTTTGTCTTAGTTTTGCAGGGTACGTTTCAACATTGTTTTGTATGCCAGAAATAAGTTCTTCTAACCCTTCTATTTTAGAGCAATTAAGCCAATCTGGCCACAAAAAAGTAGTATTCTGCAACGACCCTTCTACTGGACTAAAAGCTATTATTGCTATTCACGACACTACACTTGGCCCAGCTTTAGGTGGTGTAAGGATGTGGAATTATAGTTCTGAAGCCGAAGCCTTGGAGGATGTATTACGTTTATCAAAGGGCATGACCTACAAAGCTGCCGTTGCTGGATTAAACGTTGGCGGTGGCACTGCGGTAATTATTGGCGACTCAAGAAGACAGAAATCTGAAGCACTGATGCGCAGTTTTGGACGTTTCGTTAAAAACCTTAACGGTGAGTTTATTGCAGGCGAAGATGTGGGCACTACCGTACGCGACATGGAGTACATTCGTATGGAAACGCAACATGTTACCGGAGTTCCCGAGTCCTTAGGCGGCGCAGGCAATCCAGCCCCATTTACAGCAAAAGGTGTTTATTTGGGCATAAAAGCCTGTGTTAAAGAAGTTTTTGGCACAGATGAGTTAGCTGGTCGCTCTGTAGTGGTACAAGGTACAGGCAACGTAGGCGAACATTTGGTAGAATTGCTAAGAAACGACAATGTAGAGGTTTACGTGACTGACATTAATGAAGACCGTATGCGAGTAATTGCTCGCAAATACAAGGCGAAAGCCATTGAAGCGGATAAAATCTTTACGATAGGCGCTGATATCTATGCTCCATGCGCATTGGGCGCAACGGTAAATGACAGAACTATTAAAACCATGAAGTTTGCCATTATTGCCGGTTCCGCCAACAACCAATTGGCTGATGAGCAAGTGCACGGACAATTATTACATGATAAAGGTATTTTGTACGCTCCAGATTACTTGATCAATGCTGGCGGCATTATTAGCTGTTACTCAGAGCTTACAGGCTTTGGCAGAAAGCGCACCATACAACTTACCGAGAACATTTACGAAGCAACAAAAGAGGTAATCAAGTTGTCGAAATCGGAGAATATTCCGACTAACTTGGCTGCTGCACGTTTGGCAGAAAAACGCATCGAAGACATTAAAAAAATCAAATCATCATATTAATTAATAACAAATAACACACAAAAGGTAATTATACCGCAATCGTTCTTACATTCATGTTAAACAGAAGGCACTTAAGAGTTAAAGCCCTGCAAAATATCTTCGCTTGGCAAAACACCGAAAAAAAAGATACCGTTAGTAGTCAAAAACTATTGATGAAAAGTATCGATGAAGTATATCAGATGTACGTTTCTATGCTAGCACTTATAGTAGACGTTACAGAATATACAGCACACGACGCCCTGGAGAGAGCAAATAAGCATTTGCCAACCGCCGAAGATTTAAATCCAAATCAAAAATTATTACACAACAAGTTCACTAACGTGCTTAAGCACAACCCTGAGTATGTTGCTGCAGTAAACAAATACCAAATCAACTGGTTTTCGGACCCTGAATTGGTAAAATCGATTTTCAACAAGTTAAAGGAAACTAAAGAATACGAAGCATATTTGGCTGAAGATTTTGAAGAAACCTTGGAAAGCTCAAAAGAGATCATCAAGTTCATTTTCCGTAAAATGCTGTTGAAAAACGTAAACGTAGTGCAAGCTTTTGAAGATAAATTCATTAACTGGCCAGTAGATCGTGAGGTAATGCAAGGCATGATTGCCAAAACCATTAAAAACTTCGAATCTGAAAATCCATTAGACAACAAGTTAACCCCAATCAGTGCAGATTGGAACGAAGACAGCACATTTGTAAAAGACCTTTTTACTTACACGTTAAAAAACGACGATAAATATCAGGAACTAATAGCCGAAAGGACAAAGAACTGGGAATCGGAGCGTATTGCTTTAATGGACACTATTTTAATGAAAATGGCCATTTGCGAATTGATGAACTTCCCTTCTATTCCCGTAAAAGTAACCATTAACGAGTATCTTGAACTATCAAAAGATTACAGTACTCCGAAGAGTAATACTTTTATAAATGGTATATTAGACAAAATTTTAAACGATTTAAAGAGAAATAATAGTATTAAAAAAGTAGGCAGAGGTTTAATTGAAGAATAACCCCGAAGTCCCAAATATTATATTTTAAAATGAAAAAACTTTTCTTAATTGCGTTATGTGCGGCAGCCCTTGGTGCATGCCAAAGTAAAGGTGGTGAAGGCAGCGGCACAACAGCTACTGATAGTCCTTCCACTGAAACTCCTGTAATTGCTAAAGCTGATGCTCCGAAAGTACAAGTAGAAAAAGCGACGTACGAGTTTGGAGAGATTACCCAAGGCGAAAAAGTAAGCTACGAATTTAAGTTTAAAAATACCGGCAAAACACCTTTAATCATCACCAACGCATCTGCAACTTGCGGCTGTACAGTACCTGAATACCCTTCGGAGCCTGTTAAACCCGGAGAACAAGGAGTAATTAAGGTAGTTTTTGACAGTACCGGAAAGCTTGGTCTACAAGATAAAGTGGTAACAATTACCTCAAACGCAAACCCAAAATTTGAAGAACTTCATTTGGTGGGCAATGTTAAGGAAAAAAAATAACCCTTTTCCGTCCATCATTTCAATTGGAAAGCTAAAACTGACAAAACAATTAACCAAGTTCAAAAATTAACATACAAAACAAGATAATGATATCAACAGTAATTTTACAGGCCGCTGGAGGCAACAACCTTATGGGAACCATTATCCCTATGGTTTTAATCATGGTAGTATTTTATTTCTTCATGATCAGACCACAAGTAAAAAAAGCAAAAGAGCATAAAAAATTAGTTGGAGAACTAGGTATTGGCGATAAAATTGTAACTACTGCAGGCATTCATGGTAAAATTGTAGGTTCTAACGAAACCACTTTTTTAATCGAGGTAGAAGGCGGTACCAAAATCCGTTTCGATAAATCTGCCATCTCATTAGAAGCAACTAAAGCTGCAGCTCCAAAAGCATAGTTTTATTTTTTGATGCAGATAAATCTACTCAAATTCTGCATCACTATTAAAAAACACCAAAAGCCATTTCGTTTTATCCGGAGTGGCTTTTTTATTGTAATTTTACCACATGCCCTTTATTAAACTTACCCGAATTGAACAAAAACGCTTTGGAGCGATTTTAATCTGCGCCTTATGCGCAGTTGGGGCATGGCTGTTTATGGCACTCAACAAAAAGTATCCATACACCGTGCAAACGGAATTGTTATATAAAGATGAACCACAGGGAAAAGCTTTTAAGGCCCTCCAACCTGATACCGTCGATTTAAAAGTAGAAGGAACGGGCTGGCAATTACTTTTTGCCAGACTCAGAATAAAACCTCCTTCTATTACAGTAAGTTTACAAAAACTAAACAGCAGGAGTTACGTAGTTTTTTCGGAACAGCTTGAACAGGTGAACAGACAGTTAGAAACTTCACAAAAGATAATCTCTATTAAGCCCGACACACTATATTTCGATTTCTCGAGGCGTACCAATAAACGGGTGCCACTAAAATTAATTTCTAAGCTCACTTTTGCGCCACAATATGGCATTGCTAAAGAAATTAAACTAACTCCCTCCTACGTAAATATTTCTGGTCCACATGAAGAGCTAGAAAAAATACATGTATGGCATACGGATAGCTTAAAACTTAGTGATATCAAAAGTAGCGTAGATACAAGGGTCAATATTTTAAAGAATGCCATTAGCAACGTAAGTATATACCCAAATAGTGTCGGCGTTAAAATCCCTGTAGATGAGTTTACGGAGAAAACCATTGAAGTGCCCTTAAGTATTCTTAACAACAAGGAATACCATGATGTCAAATTATACCCTAAAAAAGTAAAGATCACCTTATTGGTAGCCTTATCCAACTATACCAAAGCAGATGAAGATTTGCTAAAGGCCGCTATTGATTTAAATGAATGGAAAATACGTGGTCATCATAAGCTGTCAGTAAAAATCACGAAGCTACCTGAATTTTCAAAACTAGTAAGCATTGTTCCTAGCAATGTTGACTTTATCATCGAAAAATAATGTTAAAGATTGGAATAACTGGTGGAATTGGAAGTGGCAAAACCACGGTATGCAAAGTGTTTGAAACTTTGGGGATTCCTGTTTTTTATGCGGATACAGTTGCGAAACAAATTATGACAACTGATGCGATCCTCATCAATGGTATTAAGAAAGCCTTTGGTGAGCAAAGCTATTTTGAAGACGGCAGCTTAAACAATAAACACATTGCCAATATTGTTTTTGCCGACGAAAAAGAGCTAGCCAAATTAAATGCACTCGTACATCCAGCGGTATTTAGAGCCTTTGACCAATGGGATGCTGAACTTCCTAAAAATACTCCTTACTCTGTAAAAGAAGCCGCACTTTTATTTGAAAGCGGCTCCTATAAAATGTGCGACAAAAATATACTGGTAACAGCTCCCCATCATTTGAAAATTGCTTGGGTCACTCAAAGAGATAAGGTAAATGAAGAACAGGTATTAGCTCGCATGAATAAGCAATTTACCGATGAACAAAAATTAAAAATGGCAGATTTTGTCATTCAAAACAATCCAAATACCTCTATTATTTTACAAGTTTTAGACTTACACCAACAGTTTTTGAAACTGTAACTCCCATGATACTCCAAGATTTCATTATACTCACCAAAACAGGTTTATATTGCTCTTATGGCAACTTTTACCTTGACCCTCAAGAAGCTGTAGAACATGCTGTAATTTCCCATGCCCACGGAGACCATGCCGTGAGCGGCAACCATCATGTGTATTGTACCAATGCCACTCAACTCTTCATGCAACATCGCTATAAGAAGTTTGCAGCTGTCGAATTCGCAATCAAGTCTTATCACGAACCATTTGAATTAAATGGCGTTAAAATAAGTTTTTATCCCGCCGGACATATTTTAGGTTCTGCAATGGTGTTGATGGAATATAAAGACATTCGCTACCTTTATACTGGCGATTATAAATTGGAAGCCGATGTTACTTGTGAGCCTATTGAATTTGTGCAGGCAGATGTTTTGATCACAGAAACCACCTTCGCCAATCCTGCGGTTTCGCACCCAGCAGCCGATGAGGAAATCAAGAAATTGAACGATATTGAGAGCAACATTATGCTCGGTGCATATGCGCTAGGAAAAAGCCAGCGACTTATTTCCCTAATGACTCAACATTGTCCTGATAAAAAAATCCTTGTACATCATAGTATAATGCCCTTTGTACATATTTATGAACAACTTGATGTTTCGCTTGGCAACTTTCAGATTTATGATAGAAAAATCATGAAGCAACAACTACAAGGCAATGTTTATTTAGTACCTCCTATGGTGTTTAATAGCTATATTAGGGCTATCAATGTGGTTAGGGTATTTGCTACAGGATGGAAACACTTGCAACAAGGCAATGGACATTCACTATACATTTCTGACCATGTGGACTGGAAGGGTATCATACAAACCATTGAAGAAGTTAAACCTAAAGAAGTTTGGACCTTACATGGTGATGGTAAACAACTACAAGCCCACTTTTTAAATCAATTGGAAGTTAAAATCCTAAATTAATGAAAGAAGGGGAAGACTTTTATTTTAACGAAGATGGCCTCATGGTGTTTACAAAAGCCTATCACCTTAAACGTGGTTATTGCTGTAAAAACAAATGCAAGCACTGTCCTTGGAATTTCGGAAAGAAGAAAGAGAAAAAAAGCTAACTCATTTAGCTCATATCAACAACAATGCTATGTCGGTCGTCACCCTGAATTTATTTCAGGGTCTTTCATACTAAAAGATGCTGAAATAAATTCAGCATGACGTTGAGCCTAAACCTTACGCAACCAAGCTATATTTTAAGATTTGGTTGGGCCTGAATACCTAGACCTCACCATGATACAAAATAACGGAGTCCCCGCTCCCTGCCGTTATTATACTTTATTTGAATAAAATTTCAATCTACTTCTAAACACTTTATCAAAATCATTGTTAAGTTCAATGTAAACAACCAAAATGACAAAGAAAAGCTCATCCACAAATATCATTGCCTTTTTTATCTGTATTGCAATACCACTTTTAATAGGTTTTATTGGTAGTCAATTTACTATGGAATCTGTAAAAACATGGTACACTACCATTAATAGGCCATCATTCAATCCGCCTAACTGGGTGTTTGCGCCTGTATGGACTACTCTTTATATTTTAATGGGTATCGCTTCATTTAGAGTATGGAAAAAGCGTAAAACTGCTGAATGGTTTCATTGGGCGGTCATCATTTATTTGGTGCAGTTGTTATTTAACCTCATGTGGTCTTTCATATTTTTTGAACTGCACCAAATTGGCTTTGCGCTAATTGAAATTATTCTACTGCTAGTGCTCATCATCATCAACTCATTCATTTTCTATCGTTTTGACAAGCTGGCTGCCTGGTTATTTCTGCCCTATTTTTTATGGGTAAGTTTTGCCACTTATTTAACGTATTCCATCTTTATTCTTAACTAAAAACCAAAAGAAATAGGTACTTTTATGAACCATGCTTCGTAAAAGTATATTCTTCATATTACTAACGATTATCTATTTTCAACTTAGCGCACAAAAAGTTGGATTGGTATTTAGTGGTGGTGGTGCAAAAGGACTAGCTCATATTGGCACTTTAAAAGCTTTAGAAGAAAACAATATTCCCATTGATTACATTACGGGAACTTCTATGGGCGCTATTGTAGGTGCCATGTATGCCGCCGGATATTCGCCCGCTCAAATTGAAAAAATTGCTACAAGCAAAGATTTTCAGGATTGGGTAAACGGACGTTATCAAAGTGATTATAGTTTCTATTTTCAGAAATCAGTGCCAAACCCATCTATCATTACTGCTAAAATGGCCATCGACACGAGCCTACGGCTCAGTTTCAGACCAAATTTGGTGAATGATATTCCGTTGAATTTTGCCTTATTGGAGTTTTTTTCTCAAGCATCGGCCATCGCAAAAGATAATTTCGACAACCTATTTGTCCCCTTCCGTTGCATGGTATCGGATGTATTATCACAAAAGAGTATTACTGTAAGCAAGGGGAGTTTGGCTGAAGCGGTAAGGGCCAGTATGACTGTCCCCCTTATTTATCGTCCCATCAAGCTAGATGAAAAGTTTGTATTTGACGGTGGAATATACAATAATTTCCCCGCCGATATAATGCGTAATGAATTCAAGCCTGATTTTATCATCGGCGCCAATGTTTCCTCTAAAACATTCAATGAATACCCAAAAGATGATGACCGATTGGTGAATAGGTTTTTGGTATACATGTTTCTTTCTAAATCCGATTCGACCTTGGTAGGTGAAAATGGTGTTTACATTGAACCTAATTTAGCAGACTACAGCTCCACAAATTTCCTCCCAGCAGATGAACTCATTAAAAAAGGTTATGAAGCTACCATGGCCGAAATGGACAAAATCAAAGAAGCGATAAATCGTCGGGTATCACCACAAGAGCTGCAAAAAAAACGGACTAATTTTAACGCACAGAAATCGGAGTTAATTTTTAATAATATCATCGTAAAAGGTGTTAATTCTCAGCAGAAAAAATACGTAGAAAGACTCTTCAAAAGCGATCAGAAAACCTTTAACTTAAGCGATATCAAGCGTGGATATTACAAACTTGTGGCCGATGAAGTTTTTGAAACGGTTTATCCAAAAATCAGCTACGATGCTGGTTCAGATAGTTATGATTTTGAGATACTTGCTCAACAGCGAAAGAGTTTAAAAATAGATTTTGGCGGCAATATTTCAACTCGGCCCATCAGTAATGTGTTTCTAGGTATTCAATACAATTATCTCAACAGAAAAGCTTACACTTTTGCCTCAAGTTTTTATTCGGGCCGTTTTTACGAATCGGTTCAAGTAAGCGGTCGTGTCGACTATCCTACCAAACTCCCGTTGTTTTTAGCCGCCGAGTTAACCTATAATAGCTGGAATTTTTACAATACCAGTAAAATTTTTGTAGAGAATCCCTCGCCCACCTACATTGACCAATCGGACCGAAAAATTGACCTTAAGCTAGGTATGCCGCTTAACAAAAATGCAAGAATTATTCTCAATGCCGCTTTTATCAACAACGGCGATAATTATAGTCCAACCAATACTTTTGTGGTAGGGGATTTATTGGATAGAACTGTTTTTAACGGCTTTAGAACAGGACTTACCCTAGAGAAAAACTCGCTTAACAGAAAACAGTACCCAACCGCTGGACAAAACATATTATTAAGTGTAAATTATACCACAGGAAAGGAAAATTACCGTCCTGGCAACATTCTATCCAATCAATTAGGAGTCAGTTCCAGTCCAACGGTTTCCAGAAATTTCAGGTCTTGGGTACACGCGAAATTTAGCTACGAATACTATTTCCTCCATACAAACAGATATAGTTTGGGCTATTTGGTAGAAGGAGTAGTTTCTAATCAACCTTTATTCAACAATTTTTACGCTAGTTTATTGGCCGCTCCTGCGTTTTACCCTATTCAGGATAGTAAATCTATCTTTCTGGAAAATTTCAGAGCTTTTAATTACGCTGCAGGTGGCATCAAAAATGTGATAAATCTGAAAAGAAAATTTGACTTGCGTATAGAAGGTTATGTATTTTTACCTTATCAGGAATTTAAAAAAATTGGACTGCAGCAAGTGGGTTTTGAAGAAACATTGGGCAAATGGCGCTACGCAGGTACCGCAGGCTTAGTTTATCAATCGCCATTAGGACCAATTAGCTTAAGCTACAATTTGTACGACCAAAGCAAACGCAGGCATGGCGTACTTTTACATATTGGATATTTAATTTACAACAAACGCTCCTTAGAATAATAGATGAAACACTTCTTCTTTTTTTGCTTACTTTTTATTTCAAGCAGTTGTTTTGCACAAAACACCAGCATTAATCACTTTATAGTAAAAGAAAGCTTATTGAAAAACAGTAAAATTGCCGTTATTGCCACCGATAGTTTAGACAATCCAATTGAAAACATTAATGGCACTTACACTTTTAGCGTTAGTGGCTTTACCCAGCAATTGACCTTTCATGATGGTGTTTCTATTTTACCGCTACCCATAGATAAATCGACCTTTGTTTATATTAAACACGAAAATGAAAGCGGAACGCACAGTAAGCTGCTATACATTTATAAAAAAGCCAGCGACCTTAATCCAATTACCATCAGCCGTGTTTTCTTCATCATCATTCCATTAATCATCCTTATTTTAGCTTTTGCCTTTAAGAAGTTTATTTACATGGGAATCATCCTATTCCTTGTTTTTTTCTTTTTCAGTTACAGCAAAGGATTAAATATTTCTACCTATTTCGAAACGATATTTGATTATCTAAAGAACTTGGTTTAAAAAGCGTTTAATTCTCGTAATAATTATAACCTGGAAAATTACTGTTTTTCTTCATCATTACACCTATCGCTTTTACTTCAGAATTATGTTCTTTAGCTTTTTCAATTAATTGATTATACCACTCTAGCGTAGTCTGCTGATCAAAATCATCTTTTGGGAGGTCATTTTCAATTATTTGTTCTCTAATCTTATAACAAAAGTTAACAAATACTTTTATAAATGCATTTCGATATTTTTCATATCTGGGATGCTTTGGAAAATGGAAATATATACCCTTTTCTTCCGACAGGGTAATTATAATCTCTACACCTTCTGGTCCATTTATAACGACCTCCTCATGGTCTGGCATTTTTGTCCGTGCGCCCTCTCTATTTAGACCAAAAGCAAAACTTAAAAACCCCAGTAAATAAGAATTATAAAATTCAAGCAAATCTAAATATACTCCAATATCTTTTAATAAGATTGATGATTTAGCGTCTTTTTCAAGTTCTCCAGCCCACCACAATGCATATTCATTATGTTTACGTTTATCTAAACTCTGATTATCAGCATCATATCGAAAGCATTTTTCATTAAAATTTTCAAATTCCAACTTTTTAGTACCTTCAACAAGATGAGGGTCTTTTCTAGCATAGTAAATTAAATCCTTATAGCCGTCGTTAACAAAATAGGTTCTCAATTCATTGATGTAGCTCATTGGTGTATCATTAGTCAGCAAAATGATAGCATATTTTTCATAGTTCCAAATAGCCACACCATCAATAATAAAAATCCCTTTGTCAAAAAGTTTATATACATAGCAACTTGTTGCGAATCTTTCTGCCGACCCCAACATCGCATCTGTAAAATCTAAATAAACTTTTTCGTTTGCAAGTTTTGAAAAATATTCACTAATAATATTCATCAATGCTAGTGAGTTAAACATAGCATTTCTTTTATTCACAACCTTTTCAGCATCTATACCATCAAAATCGACTGACAACTTATCATCCAATTTTAAAAAGCCGTCATTAATTTTCACCCAATGTTTAGGTGCATTTGTATAAAAGCGATTACCTCTTATTTCTTTTTGAGCCAGTTCATAATAGTCTATTTTCATCACCGCTTCTGTATCTTTCTGTCTACGAAATAACCTAGAGAAGAATCCCATAACTTTAGCTTTACCCAATAGTTTTTTTTAATTAAAAAGGCATTCCGATACCAAAATTGTATTGCAAAAACCGGTATCTATCTGGGCTATGCGTAGCTAGGTAATTGGCTTTAAAGGCTTTTCCTCCACTAAAGAATTTACTGATTACCCATTGCTCATCCCCCACAAATTGAGGGTCTTTTAATTTCAGACCAACATCAAACCTAAAAACAAAAAACTGCACATCATATCTAAAGCCCAAGCCTGTGCCCAAAGCTATTTGTTGCCCTAATTGGTCAAACTTAAAATAAGTTTCAGGCTGAGGATTTTTTGGAGCAATGTTCCAGATATTTCCGGCATCTAAAAATGTTGCACCATTTAATTTTCCGCCAAAGAACTTACGCACCAAAGGGAAACGATACTCCAAATTTGCCTCAATACGCATTTGTCCCAGTTGGTCGAAACCAAAGGCCGCAGCCCTAGCTTCTTGAGTAGGAATCACTTCACGATTATAGTTACCTGGGCCCAAAGTTCTAGCTTGCCATGCCCTTACACCGCTTGAACCCCCTGCATAAAATAATTTTTCATAAGGTATTGCGGTGGAATTACCATAAGCATATCCAACACCTACATTAAAACGAGTTACCAGTTGTGATTCTGCTCCCACGCTCTTATACCATCTAAGATCTATTTCTGGCCTCACATACTGGGTAAAAGGCAAGCCTAAAACACGTCCGCTCTCAGGACCTCCTTTTTTGCCCATTAGCCTGGTAATACCTTGCAGTAAGTTTCCAGCGATATCCATATTTCCCCTGAAATAAACGAAACTTCTATTTTGCAGCAATTTATCGGCATTTAAGGAATAGGCATATTTCATTCCAAGCGTAAAATTCTTTCTATCGAGCAATAGAAGATTATAAATATTATTTACAACGGTTTCTATATTTTGTTCGTTAAGAGTATCGATCAACACACTACCAAAACGATACTCGAAATTAAGTGGCGTGAATGAATGGATTTTAGACTTGGTCTCTACCCAATCATAGGTAATGGAGTTAATGAAAACTCTACGAACCGTAATATCTTTCTGTAAGGCATACAAATAGCTACTCGAAAATGTAGTATACGGAATACCATTTTTACCCATCAAAGGTATTCCAAAAGGCACCAACAACCTAGGTACCGTTAAACTTGCACTTATCGAGAAATCTCTCTGGTAGATATCAGAAAAAATATTGCCTACACCTGTGTATCTAGATTGCAAACCACCCTTCACCTGAAACTGAAATTTCTCTCCGCCTTTTAAAAAATTATTATTGGTGTAGGTGTTACTCAAGGTGAAACCAACAGTGGCATTGTTGAAAGGTATTTCTCCCTCTATACGGTTGCTCATCCTTTTTTGGGGAATCAGCATAATCACCGGATCTATCACGTCTGCAGTATCTTTATTTTTCAGATAATCTATCTTCACATTTTTGAAGATATTTAGCTCATAAAGTCTGTCGTAGGTTAAGGCTTCGTTATCAATATTGTAGGTAGTCCCTTGCTTGATGAAATCGTAGCGGGTAATAGGATTTCTTCTAAACTTCCCTGAAAGGTCCGTAAAACGGATTCCATTTATGGTACGCTTATTAAAGGTAATAGAATCGGTAAAACCCTCTGTATTAGGCGCTATTAGGATATCTGTTTTTCCAATTCGATATTTGGTATGCCTTTTGGTACTATCTATTGGATTTTCGATAATCAGCTTTACGCTTACCTTATTATTATTCTTGTTCGAATCAGGCTCAAACCTCACATAAGGCCTTACAAAATCGTAATAGCCATTCCGTCTCATCAAGGTATAAATCTCTTCTCTTTCATAAGCCAGCGAATCCTCATCATACTGCATTCCTTCGCTAATTTTAGAGAACCTAGGTTTTGCTCCCAAGTATAATGATTTCACCGCTTCATCTGGGATTTGAGTGGTTATTTTATCAACCATAAAAGGCTGCCTAGTATTAGCAATAAACTTTAGCTTGGCCTTCTTATTTTTAACATTGATTTCCGAACTTACTTTTGCATTAAAAAAGCCCTTACTTTTCAGGAATTTCTCAATTTGACTTCTTGAAATTTCGACCAAAGTACTATCCAATATGGGCGGAGGGCTACCTAAAGGTTTGATATTGTTTTTCCTATACTTACCATTTTTGGTATTAAATATATTATAAATACCTACATTGATTCCCAATCCTTCAATTGGCTTGATATCCTTTTGTACATAGGCATAAGCTGCTTCCTCATAAGCTTTATCGATACTATCGATTTCTACCTTTTTAACAATAGCCTGATAGTCTTCTATATATTTTGTTGAAGCGCATCCTGCGATAAAAACAAGAATAAATAGTAATATTGCAAGAAGTTGAATGTCCCGTTTATTGTTGTTAGTATATGCTTTCAAAATCTCAAATCAGTTTTATTAAATCACTTCATCAAAAAAAGTACCGTAAAGAAAACGGAATTTTCATTATTGAGGGTATAAAATCTATCATAGAATTTTTAAATTCTGACTATCAAACACATAGCATTTACTACACCTCAAAAATATCGTCCGCTTTACCTAAAGTTAGTGCAAATATAAACTTATTTGAAGTAACCGATGTTGAGCTTCAAAAGATTAGCACCTTACAAACGCCACAGCATATCCTAGCATTGGTACATATACCGTCTAAAAAAGAGATAGATCCAAATGCTTTGCGCAATAACTTTTCATTAGTACTGGACGACGTACAAGACCCAGGCAACTTTGGTACCATCATTAGAACTGCCGATTGGTTTGGTATTAAAAACGTTATCTGCTCAGAAAATACTGTGGAAGCTTACAATCCAAAAACAGTACAATCAACTATGGGTTCGTTATGCCGGGTGAATATTACCTACACTTCGCTAGTTCCTTTTCTAAAAAATATAAAACTACCGATTTACGGTGCTTTGCTGGATGGCGAAAACATATACCAGACCAGTTGGGGCAACGAAGGGCTGATTTTATTGGGCAATGAAGGCCATGGTATTGGAAAAGAGCTTATTGAACAAATTACCGTTCCAGTTACCATCCCTCGTTTTGGGCAAGCGGAATCTCTAAATGTGGCAGTATCAGCGGCAATCTTCTGTAGTGAAATTAGCAGAAAATAATTTTTAGCTAAAATAATTAAACAATTTAAGCGATATAGTTTGCAAGCTTACTTTAATTTGTTATTTTTGCAGCCTTGAAAAACAAGAAGGGTCGAGTGGCCGAGTGGCTAGGCAGAGGTCTGCAAAACCTTGTACAGCGGTTCGAATCCGCTCTCGACCTCAAGGTTAAAATTATTAAAAAGAAATAAAGCTCATTATCATGGCAGTTACCAGATTAAAAAGAAAAGACAGATACAACAAAACTGTTTCTCGTTTAGAAGTAAAAAACTTGAAATTGGCAACTAACCTAGAATTAGGTAGCCGTTCTAAGCAATCTACAAAAGATCAATTAGCTAAGAACAACGCAGTATTAGCGTCTTTAGCTAAGTAATCTTAGATTACAAAAAATTAAAAAAGTCCCGCCATGGCGGGACTTTTTTCTTTACAACCAATTTTAACCATGCACAAGCTCGTAAACCTTGTGCATATACATCGCTTCGTCAATAGCGTGTACAAAATCATTCAGCTCCGCTCGGGTAAACTTTAAGCAGATATCAGGAAAAGGGGTTGACAA
Organism: Pedobacter sp.; assembly: GCF_039594775.1. Classification (GTDB taxonomy): domain Bacteria; phylum Bacteroidota; class Bacteroidia; order Sphingobacteriales; family Sphingobacteriaceae; genus Pedobacter. Next base: position 50,281 of record NZ_JBCNMT010000012.1, read on the forward strand.
TATCACAATCCTACTTCCATCTGGACCATACTCAAAATACTTATCAAAGTTGAGCCTTTTAGCCACTTTCGTAAACTCATAGAACTGATTAAAGGAAAAACTAAGCAATAGACCAGGTTTCCAAATATTAATCATTCTACAGTTATTACATTGGGTTATCTGTATATCCCCCGAATTTGCGATAATGGTTTTCTTGCACATATCTATTAAAAGCTGACCATACAAATATCAAATTATTTAGACTAATTCCAAATAATAAAATAGAATATTTATAGCTAGTTTGATTATCAATCACTTAAAAATAAAGCAATCAAAAACCATCTGTTTTTGTTAATCTTAAAAAAGGATAGTAAACTGAAACTCAATAAATCAATGAAAAAGGATCATATTTTAGTTGAACGTACTTTTAATGCTCCGATTAATAAGGTTTGGACCGCCCTTACCGATACTAAAGAGATGAATAAATGGTATTTTAACATCGAAAGTTTTAAGCCTATAGCAGGTTTTAAATTCGATTTTATGGGCGGGCCTGATGAAGGGCCAAAATATTTGCACTTATGTGAGATTACTGAAGTAAAGGAAAAGGAAAAGTTAGCCCATACTTGGCGCTATGATAACTATCCTGGTAATTCTGAAGTAATATGGCAACTGATGGACAAAGGTGAACAGACACTTGTTAGATTGACTCATTCCAATGTCCACACCTTAGAAGAAGGCGGACCTGATTTTGCGAAGGAAAATTTTGTTGAAGGCTGGAATTATATTCTGCATACCAGCCTAAAAAACCATTTAGAAGGCGACGGAAACTAATTTAGGGATTTGCAAATATCCTTAATTAGCCCAGGTCCCTCATAAATAAAACCGGTATATAACTGCACCAAGGCTGCTCCTGCATCCAATTTTTCTTTGGCGTCTTCGGCAGAATGGATACCTCCTACCCCAATAATTGGAAATGCCTTATTTGATTTTTCTGAAAGATAGCGAATTACTTCGGTAGAACGTTTGGTTAACGGCTTGCCACTCAAACCTCCCATTTCGCCCTTTAGCTTTTCTGGCGAATATAATCCATCGCGGCCAATAGTGGTATTAGTGGCAATTACTCCTGCAATACCAGTTTCTTTTACAATTTCAATAATATCATCTAACTGTTCATCAGTTAAATCTGGCGCAATTTTCAATAATATTGGTCTAGAGATATTGTTTTTGCAATTACGTTTTTGTAAGGTATTTAAAAGTTCCATTAGAGGTCCCTTTTCCTGCAAGGCTCTCAATCCTGGCGTATTTGGAGAACTTACATTCACTACAAAATAATCAACTACATCAAATAAGCGATCAAAGCATTTGATATAATCGTAAACGGCATCTTCATTTGGCGTATTCTTATTCTTTCCAATATTTCCACCTACAATAATATCTGGATGGCGGTCTTTTAACAAGCGCAAACGTTCCGCCATGGTATCAACGCCTTTGTTGTTGAAACCCATTCGGTTAATCAGTGCGGCATCTTCTGGCAAACGGAACATCCTTGGTCTATCATTTCCCGGCTGTGGAAGTGGCGTAACCGTGCCAACTTCAACAAAGCCAAAGCCCAAATTGCTCAAGGCTTCAACATATTCGCCATTTTTATCAAAACCTGCGGCTAAACCTACCGGATTCTTGAACTTCAACCCAAAAACCTCTCGCTCTAATCCTTTAAAGCTAACATCGTAACTCCCCCTCAGCACTGATTTGCCAAATGGAAAAAAATCATTGAACCATTTTAAACGCTTTACCACAAAATGGTGTACATTTTCAGGGTCGAACTTGAAGAATATAGGTTTTACCAGACGATACATGATGCGAAGATAGCAAAAAAGCAAGTGTTAACATTTTCTTAATTTATTTTTAGACAAACAGTTTCAGCAAGCATGGTAAACGGCAAATGGTTAGTGCAATTTGCACCAACCTATCACTCCCGTCTTTTCGACGAAGGAGAAATCCAGCTCATGGCTATTTTCGAGTAAATATTGAGTAGGATGCGCTATCATTAGATTTCTCCCGTACGGTTGAAATGACGGCAAGGGAAATGAAAAGGGCCATGCTCGTCTACTATAGCATGGCCCTATTCATGAATTATAAAACCAAAAAATTAATAAGCAGCTGTAAAACGTTGGCGTGGGTGTGCATTGCTTTCTACCTCATCTGCAATTACAACGGCCAAATCCTCTACAGAAAGTATACTTCTACCTGCTTCGTCAAAAACCGGATTCTCTAATTCTAAGCGATATTTTCCGGTACGGCCGGTAGTGATACCGGGATGCATTTCTATCGCAGGGCTAAAGAAGGTCCAATTTAGCACTTTCTCTTCTTTAAGTGCATTCAGATAATCTCTAGCTGCCGTTGCCCCGGCCTTATATTCAGCGGGAAAATTCTCACCATCAACCAGTTGATTGCCATCAACAAATAAACTACCTGCCCCACCTATCACAATTAAACGATTTACGTTTGATGCCTTCACTCCTGCTTGAATGGCTTCTGAACCCTTAATAAAATCGCTATAGATATTAGGATTAGTCCAGCCCGCGTTAAAGGCACTTACTACCACATCATAACCACTAATGGCATCAGCCAAAGCTTGTTGATTGGTTACATCTACACTTTTTGCCTCCACATTTTGCCTTGAAACCACTTTATCGATGTTTCTTGCGATTGCCAATACCTCATGACCTCTCTCGGCTAATTCTTTTACCAAGTTTTGTCCTACAAAACCTGTTGCTCCAATGACAGCTACTTTCATGTTAAATTGAATTTATTGTTTATTGTTTATTGTTTATTGTTTATTGTTTATTGTTTATTGTTTATTTGTAACTATTTTTATTACAGTTTAAATCAAAAAAATATTAAGCAAACCTGTTGCTAAAATCAGCAAGGGTCTGTTTATTTAATTCATCAATTAATCTCTTTTCCGTTTCATCATACAAATCGTTCAAGTGCCTATTAATGTCCCTCCCCACTTCACAAAGTGGGTTTGGATCATTTTTATGGTTTCCCAGTAAGTAATTTCCCTTTACACTTTGATATAATGAACCTAAAGTAATCTTGTTCGCAGTTTTGGCCAATGTACTTCCTCCATTTTTCCCCTCTTTGCTAAGCACAAAACCATGCTCACGCAAGTTAACCAATTCCTTTCTTACCAAAACGGGATTGATGTTAATGCTCCCAGCCATATAATCAGATGATAGCAACTCTCCTTTCGCTTTATCAAGTAAAACCAAAATATGTAAGGAAATTGCAAATCTGCCGTTATTCATTCTGTAATTTTATTTATTACAGTACAAATATACGTCATTATTTTTCACACTTCCAAATTAATCGTTATTTTTTTGTTAAAACCTATAGCTATATTATTACGTCATCACTTTTAAGAGTATCTTTGCAGCCGACGCCAAAAAATTCTATTTGATATTGAAAAAGTTTTTTAAAATACTCGCCATCAGTATTGTTTCATTAATTGCTTTACTGTTTATTGTTCCTTTCCTTATTCCAAAAACGATTAATGAACAAATCACCAAAACCATTAATCAGAATATTAAGGGCCAAGTTAGCTTCAAAGGCACTGGACTGTCTTTCTTTTCCCATTTCCCATCCCTCACGCTCAATTTAGATGAATTTCTGTTGAAGGGTTCCGAACCTTTTAAGAATGATACTTTGATTTATGCAAAGCAGATGGCACTAGGCATTAATTTGTTCTCCTTGTTCAGCAAACAAATAAAGGTCGACGAATTTTATTTGGACCATGCCAAAATCAATATCTTATCTGATGAGCAGGGACATGCCAACTATAACGTTTACGAAAGTAAAGACGATGGCAAAAAAAGTACCGACACCAGCAGTACTGCTATCAAAATTGAAGGTATTTACATCAAAAACAGTGATTTGGTTTACAACGACAAATCGATACCAATGATGATTGACGCCAAAGGTGTTGACTACAGTGGGACCGGCGATTTGAGCAAAGCGATTTTTGATTTAAAAAGCAAACTTTCCATAAAAGATGCCGATATATATTACGCAGGCACCCCCTATCTGCTTCACAAAAAGCTAAACGCAAAGCTTATCACCAAAATCAACACCACCTCTTTGGACTTGTTGTTTGATGAAAACAACATTAAAATCAACTCCTTACCTATCCGTTTTGTAGGCCGTTTTTCTTTCCTAAAAGATGGATATGATATGGATTTTAAGACCCAAGCGAAGGAAACCGACCTGCATAATATTTTTACTGCCCTACCACCAGAAATTGCAGACAAGTTAGAGCGTACAAAGATTAAAGGCCATGCCGAAATTGATGCCTCATTAATTGGAAAATATATTGCCGAGAGCAACACCATGCCAAGCTTAACTTTTAACATGAAGATACGCGATGGCGAGATTACCAATCCCAATGCTCCCGAATCTATTAAAAACCTTTTTCTAAATTTACAAACAAAGATACCTAGCTTAAATCCAGATAGTTTAGACCTTAACATGGATAGTTTGTTCTTTAATATCGGCAAAGATTATTTCTCCTCGACTACCAAAATAAAAGGATTAAAAGAGCCTCAAATCTTTACCAAAACCCGTTCTAATATTGACCTGGAAAAATGGGCAAAAGTGGTTAATCTAGACAGTACCGTAGTAAAGGGGCGTTTAGTAATGTCGCTTGATGCTAACGGAAAATATAGCAAAAAGGTGGTTAAAAGTGGGATCAGAAGAGTAGATACTGTAATTGCTACCGTTCCCAAATTTGATACAAAAATCAAGTTGAGCAATGGTTATTTCAAATATGCTTCGCTGCCCTCCCCTATTGATAAAATCAATTTTGACTTTATAGGTAACAACAGCAATGGCGATTACAAAAACACTATTTTGGCCATTACCAATATTGATGTAAATGCTTTATCTAACTATATCAAGGGCCACTTGAAACTGCAAACTATTAACAACATCACTTTAGATCTAGGCTTAAGAACTGAAATCAACTTTGCGGAAATCAAAAACTTCTACCCTATCAAAGATTTGGTTTTGGATGGCAAGCTTTCCATAGATATGAATAGCAAGGGTTCTTATGATAAGAAGAAAAAGATGTTCCCGGTAACCAATGCCCTGATCAAATTAAACAAAGGCTATATTAAAACCGCAAACTTTAATGAAGCCATAGAAAAAATAGATGTTGATGCTCTGGTCACCAATAACAATGGCACCTTAAAAGGAACCCTATTAAATATTAAACCCATTTCTTTTGAAATGGCAGGGCAACCATTTCTGCTAAAGGCCAATGTAAGCAATTTTGAAAATGTTTCTTATAACATCAGTTCTAAAGGAACTTTGGACATAGGCAAGCTTTATAAGGTATTTGCTATTCCTGGATACCAAGTACATGGGCTTATTTACACCAATGTCAATTTCAAAGGCCTACAAAGTGATGCTCTGGCTGGACGCTACAACCGTTTGAGCAATAAAGGAATAATGAACATTAAGGACCTGAATATCTTAACGGATATGTTCCCCAATCCTTTCATCATTAAAAATGGAAAATTTTCTTTCACTTCAGCTGCTTTAAAATTTGATGAGTTTAACGCTTCTTATGGCGGTTCTGATTTTAAGCTGAACGGTAATCTAAACAACTATGTTAATTTCATTTTTGATGAAAGGGAGAAACTGACTGGGAACTTTGCACTACACAGCAATAAAATCATTGCTGATGAATTTATGGTTTATGCCTCAAGCAGCAATAGCCCTTCTACTCCTGCAGCTAAAGGTGTAATTTTGATTCCCGCCAACCTAAACGTAACTTTTAATGCCAGTGCTAATGACGTTGCCTACAGTGGTCTTAACCTAAAAAATGCCAAGGGAACAATGGCCCTTAACAATGGTAAATTAAGTTTATCGCAAACAGGGTTCGATATTATTGGCGCTAAGGTGATGATGGATGCAAACTATCAAAGCACAAGTACAAAATCTGCCAATTTCGATTTCAAATTAAGCGCTAAGGAATTTGATATCGCAAAAGCGTACAAAGAAATTAAGTTGTTCAGGGAAATGGCCACTTCTGCTTCCAAAGTAAAAGGGATTGTTGGTTTAGACTATCAACTAACGGGTCGTTTAAACGATGAAATGTATCCGGTTTTCCCATCCATTAAAGGAGGTGGATCGCTTACTTTAAAAGATGTAAAGCTTGCTGGTTTTAAAATGATGAATGCGGTAAGTAAAGAGACTAAACGTGATAGCTTAACCAATCCAAATTTGAAAGATGTAGTGGTGAAAACTACTATCAAAAATAACATCATTACCATCGAGCGTACCAAAATGAAAATTGCAGGTTTTAGACCTCGCTTTGAAGGCCAAGTGAGCTTTGACGGCCGTTTGAATTTAAGTGGCAGATTGGGCTTACCTCCGTTCGGTATCATTGGCATTCCGTTGAGCGTTACAGGTACCCAAGAAAAACCCGTGGTTAAATTAAAACGCAACAAAGAAGGAAAATTAGACGAAACGGAAGACTCGGATAGCAAGTAAGTCTTTCTTTTCTAGTAAAGCCACAGATACACAGATTATTCTTATTTGTGCATCTGTGGCTTTTTTATTTACCTATCCTTTGGGGCGATAAATAGACCTCGAAGAGGCCAAATATCTATAAAACAACAAAATAATCTATATACGACTCCTACAGAGTCGCATAGCATACGTAATATTTCTTTTCTATAAGCATTGAAATCCTTCGGATTTTCGCTCTATTCAACGGTACCAAGTAAGTCCACATCATTTCTAAGCCACAAATACACAAATCAATCTCATTTGTGCATCTGTGGCTACTTAACTTACAGTCGTTTTTGCTCCTCGGTTTTATTAGCCGCTTTGGCGTCTTTCACCTTTTGGTTCCCAAAATGGAACTTTAAATTGATCATGAAATATTGCGTGTCTCGGTAATCCTTAAAATATTGGTTTTGGTTGGCGTAACGAGTAGAAATCGTGTTTTTGTCCGTCTTAAAAATATCGTTCAATATCAAACCAGTTTCAAAACGTTTATTGAACATCTTCTTATTCAATACAATATTGGTGCGCTGCGAAGGACTGATGGAGAACGAACCTTGCACCGATCTTGAATTATAAGTATAGCTGGCACTCAAATCCCATGTTTTTTCCTTATCCAAAGTAATTTGTGTAGAGATGTTAGCATTATAAAAAAACACATTATTTTTATACAGTTGGTTATCAACTCCCATAAAAAAATCTTCATTATATTCTCCCAACACAAATAGGTTCAACTTCCAAAGATTGGTGATACTGAAGCTCTTGGACATATTCACTCCCACAATTTCGCCTTTACTGATATTGGTGTAATGATATTTGGTTTCAAATGTTTCTGGATTTTGGATAGAAATCTCCATGGATGGATTTTTAATATAACTATAATAAGTTTCAAAATTCCAGTCCTTAAGCGTATAGGTTAGGCTAATGTTATGGAACATGGTCGATTTCAAATTGGCATCGCCCTGAAAATAGGCATACAGGTTGTAATAAGATTTAGATGGATTGAGGAAACTGTAATTTGGCCTATTGATCCGTTTTCCATAAGACAGGCCTAATTGTTGGTTTTCATTCAATTGATGCATTAAATAAAAAGTAGGGAAAATATTTGTACGGGTATTGGCATTTTGCGTCAATGGATTATCCGAATCGGTGTTGATCTGGGTCGTTTCCGAACGCAGCCCCAGCTTCATTTCCCATTTTTTCCATTTATATTCCGAAGAAATGTAAGCCGCATAAATATTTTCATCATAATTGAACAGATTGCTTCTTGTTGGATCAAAAACGAGCAATCCTCCATTTTCACTTAAAAAGCGTAAATCGTTACGATTATTCACATGGCTGTATTTCAAACCACTCTCAATGATAAAACTGTTTTTGGCCAAACGATAATCCAACTGCGTGGCAAAAAGTTTAATATGCTGTTTGTTATTGTTCGCAAAACGACGATATTCTTCTGGCTGGTTAATGAAACGCAGAGTAGTGGCTACATCTTGGTCTTCCTTGTGAGTATTGTTACTATAATTATTGCTTAAAGTAAGGTTATGGCTCCCAAACTTTTTATCGAGCACCAAGTAGGCATTAAAATTACCATAGCGTTGGTCTCTTTGGTTTAGAGTTACATAATTAGATTCCAATTGGTTGGTTAGGGTATTATAAATATTGGTAGGCACATTGTATCTACCAACCAAATTAGGATTAAAATTCCCATCAAAACCAAACTGAAAAGTAGTAAGACTATCTAAACTATATTGCGATGAAAAATTATAGAGATGTTGTTGATGAGATTCACTTTTTCTAACCATATCACTTTCCCAGCGGGTATTGTTATTGTCGAAAATCACCACATCAAAGTTTTTACGTACGTAATTGCCCGAAACAAAATCGTAATTACCACTCACCTGCAGTTTATCTGTATTGAAAGACTGCGCCAAACCTAAACGGCCTTTAGCATAAATGGATTGATGATACCTTGACGACAAGGTTCCCTTATAACCTAACAGTTTATTTTGCTTCATTTTAATATTAAGTACCGCACCACCTTGAGCCTCATATTTGGCGGGCGGATTGGTAATTACTTCTATGGAACTAATATTTTTACCATCTGTATTTTCCAAAAATGCTTTCAATTGCTCTTGCGACATCAATGTCTTTTTATCGTTAATGGTGACTAAAATTTGCGAGCTGCCACGTATGGTCAATTCTTCGTTCTTCACCACCACATTTGGCGTATTCTTCAGAATATCCCATCCGCTGAGATTTTGTAATGGCGTATTTTCAATGTTGAATTCTAACCTATCGGCTTTGCGTTTTAACAACGGTTTTTTGCCCGAAACGCTCACAGTATTCAACACAATTGTGGTATCTTTTTCTTTAGGTTTTTCTGGAGTTTGCGCCCAAACAGCTACGGGCAACAATAGAGATAAGGTAAAAGTGATGTATGGTCTCATTTTAAATATTTTTCCACAAAACTCTACTAAAACACTAAAAGGCTAGGTTAATGAAAGGTTAACGATGAGTTAATGCCATGGAAAAGAAGATTAGCTTTGTATTTTTGGATATGAATAAGAAACTAAGTGCCACCTTGCTATTTATGACCAGCTTTTTGGTACTCATTGGCTTGCAAAGCTATTACCTATACAATTCATACCGTTTTGAAGAAAAGGAATTGAACAGGCATGCAAAAAATATTGCAGATAGTGTGTTGAGTAAATTGAATAGGTTTGAAGATGAAGCCAGTGAAGAAATTTTGATCAAGAGATTAAAAAAACTAGACGATAACGACAGCCTTAGAAATTTACAGATCCATCAGTTGAAGCAATGGTATGCTTTCAAAAAGCACTTTCAAGATAACATCGATAAACTTCTAGAAAAACAAACTGAAAATACGGTTTACGACATTGCCCTACGAAGTGAAATCTACTCTATATATGACGAAACGGAACGAAAGGAATTGGTGTCCCCAAAATCGCCGTTAATCCTATTCAAATCTAAAAAGGATATTCAAAAAGGAATTGTTTTTAATATCGGCAAATGGAATTCGAACCTTACGGAAAAGGATACAGAGCTAAAGCTTAACCAAAACTACCATTACACCATCAAATCAAGAACAATTGTAGAGCTGCTTAATCTACGAATGTTGATTTTCAAACATCTGCTTCCTTTGTTGCTCATTAGCATTTCCATTATCGCTTTACTGATTTATTTATTCTGGAAAACACTTAAAAATTTGCGGTTACAACAAGAGAAAGTAGCTCAACTTTACACTTCTATCGACTCTATTGCACATGAGTTAAACACACCACTAACTACTTTAAAGTTCACTTTGGCTAATACACCCGCTAGTGAAACCAAAGCCTTATTAGAAAGACAGGTGCAACGCTTAGAAAAGGTCATTTCTTCTATCAATAGTGAAAATAACGAAAGTCATATCGCATTGCTGAGCGACATTGAACGTTACCTATCGAATTTAAAAGCACAATACGATTCATTACAACTCAACATTCAAATAAATTTCCAATTCAACCATGTACTTTCACAAAAAGACATGGAGCAGGTGATTGGCAATTTGGTCGAAAACTCTGCAAAATATCTTGCAACAACGGTTGATTTAACCCTTAATTTCAATCAGCAAATTACCATTCAAGTGAGCGATGACGGTATTGGGATTCCACCAGAAGCACAAGCACATATCTTTGAAAAATATTACAGGGTAAGCCGACAGGAAAACCTGCAAATTAACGGGCTTGGACTTGGATTGTACATCGTAAAGCAAACGGTTGATAAATACAAAGGCAGTATAAAAGTGTCTTCTAATCCGAAAAATGGGGTAACATTTAAAATTACTTTAGCTAATGGGCACTAAAATTTTATTGGTTGAGGACGACGCTGATTTAGGCATGGTGCTTAAACAATACCTAGAGTCTTCTGACTTTGAGGTGAAATGGTACACACATCCTAAAGCGCTCTTGGAAGATACCGAAGCTCTGCGAAATAACGAATTGGCCATTTTAGATGTAATGCTACCGGAAATGGACGGCTTTACCTTGGCCAAAACCATCCGAAAGCAACACGAAATACCTTTTTTGTTTTTAACCGCCAAAGGCCAGAGTATCGACAGGATTTTAGGCTTAAAACTTGGTGCCGATGATTACATTACTAAACCCTGCGAACCCGAGGAGCTGTTACTAAGGATACACAACATCTTAAGGAGACAACTCAGTACTACCCCAATCAAAACGGTTAATCTTGGAGCATATGCTTTTAATCCTGCGCTATATCAATTGATTTTTAACGATACCATTATTCAACTTACCGAGAAGGAAGCCGAATTATTATCGCTTTTTTTAAACCACAACCATCAAGTGATTAACCGTAAGGATATTCTGGAAAAGCTTTGGGGCAAGGATGATTATTTTCTGGGCAGAAGCCTTGATGTTTTTATGACCCGTTTACGCAAATACTTCCAACACGATTCTCGAATAAGTTTCGATTCTATTAGAGGCATAGGTTTTAAGATTGAATTCCCAGAGTAGTTTTATTTAGAACAAAACCTCATAGGTTTAATATACAACATGCAAATCAAACCTAAGGTTTTACAAAGAGATAGCACAACCCGCAGTTAAATAACCCCGATTTCAAACCTCATAGGTTTTAAAAACCTACGAGGTTTCGTGAACACTTTTTGTTTAATAAGCCCAACAGCCTAAAATCGTAAATCTATTGCTATCTTTGCGGCATAATGATTTCGATTAATAACTTAAGTTTTTTGATTGGCTCTAGGGCCTTATACGACGAAGCGGATTGGCACATTAAGCCAGGCGATAAAGTGGGACTGATCGGTGCAAACGGTGCCGGAAAATCTACGCTGTTACGATTAATTGTGGGTGAATACACGCCTAATTCGGGCAGCATTTCAATGGCCAAAGATTTACGCATTGGCTATTTGAACCAGGATCTGCTTTCGTACGATAGCCATAATACCATTTTACACGTGGCCATGGAAGCTTTTGACCGTCAGAACAAATTGCACCATGAAATTGAAGAACTCTTAAAGGTTATTGAAACGGACTATAGCGAAGATGTTTTGAATAAATTGGCCGAAAAACAGCATGAGTTTGATGCTTTGGACGGCTATAACATTGAATACAGAGCCAATGAGGTTTTAGCGGGTCTGGGTTTCAGTGCCGAAGACCAGTTACGCCCATTGAACACCTTTTCAGGAGGATGGCGCATGCGTGTAATGTTGGCCAAAATCCTTTTACAAGACCCTGATATTCTTTTACTGGATGAGCCTACCAACCACATGGACTTACCTTCCATTAAATGGCTGGAAACTTATTTGGCAGGCTTTGAAGGTGCTATCGTGATTGTATCTCACGATAAGTACTTCTTGGATAAAATCACCAATAAAATTGTAGAAAGTCGTAAGGGCAAGTTGACCATGTATAGCGGAAACTACACTTTCTATTTGGAAGAGAAAGAACTAAGGGCCGAAATCCAACGTGGTGAATTTAAAAACCAACAAGCCAAAATTAAGCAAGAAGAGCGTTTAATTGAGCGTTTTAAGGCAAAGGCGAGCAAAGCCAAAATGGCACAAAGCCGCATGAAGGCCCTTGATAGAATGGAGCGTGTGGATGATGTAGACGACGATAACCCAACGGTAAATTTCAGTTTCAAATTTTCGAAACCTTCGGGCAGACATGTGGTACGTTTAGAACATATTTCTAAAGCTTATCCGAATGTAAGGATATTGAAAGATGCCGAAGCCGTGATTGAAAAAGGCGACAAAATTGCGCTGATTGGTGCCAATGGTAAAGGTAAATCGACCTTGTTACGTATCATTGCTGGTGCCGAAAAGTACGATGAAGGGCTTTGCGAAACTGGACACAATGTAACTTCTACTTTCTTTGCGCAGCATCAATTAGAATCGCTTCATTTGGAGAACAGTATCTTAGAAGAACTGCAAGCTTTTGCACCTAAACATTCCGACACCGAATTGAGAGGTATTTTAGGTTGTTTCTTGTTCACGGGAGACGATGTATTCAAAAAAATCAAGGTACTATCTGGGGGTGAAAAATCGAGGGTGGCGCTGGCCAAATCATTAACAGCAGACAGCAATTTCCTGATGCTGGATGAGCCTACCAACCACTTGGATATTCAGTCGGTAAATATCTTAATTCAAGCTTTACAGCAATATGAAGGTACTTTTATTTCGGTATCCCACGATAGATATTTCTTGGACAATGTGGCCAATAAAATTTGGTTTATTGAAGATGAAAAAATCAAGCAATACCCAGGTACTTATGCAGAGTTTGAGGAATGGGATGCTAAACGTATAAAACCTGTTCCAAAGCCTATTCCTGTAAAACAGGAGGAGAAAAAGCCAAAAGTTGCCGAACCTGCGCCAGCCAACGTACAACAACAATTAAAAAAGCTGAACGAAAAGCTTAAACGTATCGAAGAGGAAATTGCCACTTTTGAAACCAGCGTTAAGGCTTGTGAAGCCGAATTAGCGAAGGAAGAAATTTTCAGTAATCCTCAGAAACTTCAAGAGGCAAATCAAAAATATCAGTCTGAAAAGGCATTACTTGATGCTGCACAGCAAACATGGGAAACCCTTGCAGGGGAAATTATGGAACTTGAAGGATAATACACCGCCGTCATGAACGAAATCAAATGGGGAATTATTGGCTGTGGTGACGTCACTGAAGTAAAGAGTGGACCAGCTTTTAACAAAGTACCGCACTCCAAGCTAGTTGCCGTAATGCGCAGAGATGCTGTCAAGGCCGAAGACTATGCCAAACGACATGGTGTTCCAAAATGGTACAGCAATGCTTCAGATTTAATTAACGACCCTGAAGTAAATGCCATTTACATTGCCACTCCCCCATTGCAACATGAGGAATATACCATTGCAGCACTCGCAGCTGGCAAACCTGTTTATGTAGAAAAACCAATGGCATTGAACGGCCAAGCTGCACAAAACATGACTAATGCAGCACACAAACATGGTGTAAAATTGGTGGTCGCACATTACAGAAGAGCACAACCGCTGTTCTTAAAAATAAAATCCCTATTAGCCGCAAACACCATTGGCGAGGTACGTTTTGTAGACTTGAAAATGCTACAGCCCAAAGCCAGCAACATCATTGCCAATAGCGAAGAAAACTGGCGGATAAATCCAGCAATTTCTGGCGGTGGTTTATTTCACGACCTTGCCCCACACCAGTTGGATTTAATGCTCTATTATTTTGGAGAGGTAAAGCAATTTAATGGCTTAGCCAATAAAAAGGACCCCAACGAGCCTGTAGAAGATTTGGTGACAGGCCATATCTTATTCGAAAACGGTGTAGTTTTTAATGGTTTATGGTGCTTTTCTGCTCCAGAAAATGAACAAACAGATAGTTGCGAAATCTACGGTTCAAAGGGCAAAATCAGCTTCTCGATATTTGGACAATTCATCAAAGTGAACCTTAAGGGCGAAGAGGAAACCATCAACTTTGAACATTTACCGCATGTAGAACAACCTATGATTGAGCAAGTAGTTGCTTATTTCAGAGGAGAAGGCGAAAATCCTTGTTCAGCCGAAGAAGCCTTGAAAACCATGAAATTAATGGACGGCTTTACAGGCAAAAATAACTAGCCTATTTCTAGATGATTTCGTTACCTTTGGGATAAACGATTATAAATGAAATACAAGCTGCTCATCTGCGTCCTTTCTGTATGGTCAATAGCTAGTGCAAAAGCGCAAACAGAATACCAAAATCAAATCTTTAAAAGCTATATTAAAACGGTAGAATGCTACAACACTAGCAAAGAGCAGTCACTTCCTGTAATTAACTTAAAAAGCTCAGAAACGCTTAGCTTTGGTTTTGATGATCTACGTGGTGGACAAAAGAACTACAGTTATACCATTGAACATTGTACTTGGGATTGGAAACCCTCGAGAATGAATCTTTTGGATTACCTGGAAGGCGTACAACAGGATATTCTTTTCAACTATCGCTATTCGTTTAACACTCTGGTAAAGTTTACGCACTATCAGCTTACTTTCCCTAACGACCAAATGAAGCCCAAAGTTGGTGGTAATTATATTTTAAAGATCTATGAAGATAATGACCCCAGCAAAATCGTGATTACCCAACGTTTTTACGTACTGAACAACACCGTTAATATTGGTGCAGAGGTAGTTCCGGCAACTGATGTGACCGATAGAAATAGTAAGCAGAAAATTAACTTCAGTATCTTTCATCAAACGCCCATCAATAATCCTTATCAGGAAATTAAAGCGGTAGTAACGCAAAATGCCATTCCGCAAACGGCCATTGTCAATACCAAACCTTCCTTTGTAAAACCAGGAACTTTGGTTTACAACGACATTAATACCAACCAATTTTGGGCCGGAAATGAGTTTAGAAAGTTTGATACCCGCAGTTTTAGATACAAAGCTGAACACGTTGCCGATATTTACAGAGATAGTACACAAAACGTAATTTTATCCATCGACCTACCCAACAACAGCAACCGATACAGTAACCAATTTGATGAAAATGGCAATTTCTTCATTAGAAATAATGATGGCAGGGACAATGTAACGGATAGCGATTACGCTTATATGTTGTTTACCTTGGCTGCACCACTTCCTACACCAAAAGGAAATGCATATGTATTTGGAAGGTTCAACAATTACGCACTTACTGACGATAACAAATTGACTTTCGAATCATCAAGAAGAAGGTTTTATGGCAACATTAAATTAAAACAGGGACTTTACGATTTCAAATATGTTTGGGTAGACGAGAATGGGAAGTTCAACGACACTGTTTTTGAAGGTTCTTTTTTCGAAACCGAAAATTCCTATCAGGTATTTGCTTACCACAGAAGACCGGGAGCTCGTTATGATGACTTGGTAGGCTTCGCCAATATCAACAGCATTAAACGCTAAGCTCCATGGAACAAAACCTCGAAAATTTAAAGTTCCCGATTGGAAAATTTCAAGAACCAGAAATCATTACCACAGAGCATCTTAAAAATTGGATTGAGGTCATTAGGCATTTCCCAGAGCGGATAAAAAGCGCTACCGCTGGATTGAACGAAGAGCAGTTGCAAAAGCAATATCGATCTAACGGTTGGACCATCAAACAGGTGGTGCATCATTGTGCCGACAGCCATATGAACAGCTTAATCAGGTTTAAATTGACCCTAACAGAAGATACGCCTACCATTAAACCTTATTTGGAAAACCTATGGGCCGAATTGCCAGATGCCAAAGACTACCCTATTGAAGGTTCTTTAAAAATTATAGAAGGTCTCCATGAAAAATGGACAACGCTATTGACCAGCTTATCTGAACAACAGCTGGAAAGAACATTTATCCACCCAGAAAGCAACGAACGTATTTCACTGAAAAAAAATATCGGGATTTACGTATGGCATTGCCAACATCATTTAGTCCATATTTTAATTGCGAGGAATAATTAGAAGCTATTTAAATGCGGTAAAAGTTCTCACCTGTCAGTCTGAGCCTGTCGAAGACCATTTGTTTAAAAACGTTTCGACAAGCTCAACGTGACACGCTGTTTTATGTATATAACTTCAACACTTTTTTAAGTTATATTCCCGCTCCGTTGATTTCAATCTTCTCCGCTCCTTTTGAGCGGTCTGTTTGCGTAGAAAAAACAGAGAAATAATTGGCACTTGGGCATCTCATATCGGTGTAACGACCATCATGAAAAGGTGTTTCCTGCAACTGACCATTTATGATACGATACAGATAACTGGCTTTCCACTCACCGCCCGTTACCTTGGTTCTGGTGGTTTGTACTGGTTTCCCTTCGTTAGACACTTGGTCGATGGCATTCACTCGTTTAAACTCGCCCTTGCCTGCAAAAGTGTAACCTCCACAGTCAAAATCACGTTCAAACTTCTTTCCAGCTCCTTCCACCGTGAACCTTAAAACTCCATTGGCTACAATCTTTACCGACATCGTCACTTCATCTCCTTGATACCAGTAATACCTGGCTTCGGCAGGTGCATTTTCATATAGCGCTACCTGTCCGCTACCACTATGGGCTGTTCTTCTTAAAAATGGCCTAAAGGCTCTCCTATCTGCTGTTACATTTCCATTCTCATCTTTGATCACCTCCCAAGTAAGGCCAATGTCTGTTTCCTGTCCGCCCATGTTTCCACCCATGTAAACGGAAGGATTATCTAAAAACTGCGCAGGTTTAGCTGGATTGATCCTCGAAGGGTCAAAAACAATGGTGGGCAAAACTAACTGCCCACCGATTCCTCCCCATTCATCAACACTCGACACCAATTTCCGATAATATGCTCCCGCGAAACAACTTTTTGAAGCCGCAGGCTTTACCTCACCTACATAAAATGAATTAGTAGGCACAGGTTGCGGTGTTATCGGATCACCCCCACTCTTTTTTGAACAAGAAAGTGAAATCAAACACATGATGAGAGCTAAATAGCGAAATGTCATGACGAAGAATTAATCAAACCTAATAGTAAAATTTAAAAGCGTTTTTTTCCGTGGCCGAAGTCAGTGCAGCAATGAGCAACTGTGCGGGAACATTCAATGGATATTCAAACACGTTACTTCCTTTTTGTATGGCAAGGTTTTTCACCCTCAACAAAACGCGTCCGTTCACATCAGAAATAGAAAAACTTGCCGCGGTAGCTACGGGCGAATAAACACTCAGCTTAATATTTTGGTTAGCCGAGTTTGCCACTACAACCATATCTGTTTTATTCATATCAAACTGCACAGCAACCACAATGGAGGTAGAAAAAGTACCATCCCTATCCACGCTTTTCAATTGGTAATAGTTGGTCCCGTTTTCAGGCTTACGGTCTCTGTACGAATAGTTCTGCAAGGTATTGGTATTTCCATTGGCGCCAACGGTAGCAATACGCTCAAATTTCTTCCCATCGGTAGAGCGCAACACTTCAAAGTGCAGGGCGTTCCGCTCCATCGAGGTCGACCAAGTCACGTTTACGGCATCGGCATCTTTTTTGGCATTGAATTTAAACAAGGTAATGGGCAGCACCGTATTTCGTAGCGATTGGATAAAAGCCCTGTTAGCTACGCCATAACCATCGCCCCAACTTACTTTGTCATAAGTACTGATGGTTACCGGTACCGCATCGTCGCTTTGCGTGCTTGCACCTACATTTCCGCCACTCACATCCATTAGCAGTTTTAAAGAATCTGCTTTTTGTGCTTTTGCAAGGTTCACCGCAAAAGCCAGTAAAACAATAAAGTATATTTTGAATTTCATGATTGTTTAGTTTTTTGATTTAATTAAGATAACACCTGGCATGGTACGCTCTGCGCCACCATCAGACGGGCGAACGGTAGGTTGATTATTAATGCGCAAAGCGGTAGAACCACCACCATCTAAATTGAGCGCTCCAACACAGCCCATATCCTTCATTAAATTGGCGAGTTCATTCAGGTTCAACCCCGTTACACTTGGCGAAACCGTTGTATTTCCACCTTCTACAGCCAACAAAATCACCTTGCCATCAGCCGTATAACCGATAGCTGACCTTCCGCGTTGAGACGTATTATCCAAATCGGCAAGTTCTTCAGCTGCCGTTATATTCACAAAGCCATTTTTTACCAAAACAGGAGAACCGCCTACCGCACTAATGGCATTCCAAATGGTACCGTTAGCTGCCAAAGGAGCAGGTTGAGGTGCCGCATTAACGTCATTTGGCGATGGTATGGCATAAGAATAGACGACGTTACTGATTCTGTAAGTCCAAGTAATGTCTGGTTTCAACATCGATGACAAACCAAACGTACCTCGGGTTGGGTAATAAGTATTGGTTTGATTATTATAAACACTTCTATTCAAAGAGGCCACATTACTTGCATAGGTAGTTCCATTATATTGAAGGGTGCTTAAGGCAACGGTAGAAAAAAAGCCAGCATTCAAGCAAGCGTAAACCGTTCCACTTTCGGCCTCTACAAAAGCTTTTGGCGTTTTTAAACTAGCCGATTGCGTAGGTTTAAATTCTACCAGCCTAGGGTCGAACACTACACAGTAAGCATTCATCTGGCGACCCATATAAGGTGTAGTGGTTCTAAAAACCTGTATTCCTGCCGGGAAACCAGTCATCAATGTGGTTTCTTTATTCCAATAGGATGGCAACGAAATCAAGTCTGCATTCGAATCGAAAGGCGTACCGTAACTTTGGTAATTAGGGTAAGTTAAATAAGCAACGCCTACCGTACCATTAACCAACAAACTATTTCCATTATATAAAGATTTAATTCCAGGGATGCCATGCCAAGCCGATTTGTTAAAGAAATCTCCGTAGCCTAAGGTATGAACGGCAAGATTTCCTCCATTTGCCTGAGCCGCTGCATCTGTATCTGCCCTAATGGAAACCGCTTCATGGAAAGTCAAGTTCCATGTTTTATTGTTATCCATGTTGGCGAAATAAGCTTCATCATTAATGGCAACGCTTATTTTGAAATCAGACGCATCCACATCAGGGGTATAAGTCAACAATTCGGCATCGCTTAACTTACGTAACACAATAGTAGTACCCGAGCGGAGATTTTTCCATAAGTTCAGTGCTTTAAAACGATATCTCCCACCGCCGTCATCCAAGGTGGTACCACCATTGCCATAATCTTTGATAATGTAATTTCTAATATCGAGGTGGTCCGTATATACCACCAGTTCCACCACGTCATTTACACCGTTGGTCAAACCACTATTATAATAACGGTTCACCAAAATGCCTTGCGCTTTACTATTCGTACAAAAGCCCATAGCAAAGCACATTAAAAGTAAAATTCTCTTCATAAAGTCTAGGTTAAGTTTATTTTATTAAAAAACAATCTAAACTTATTTAAAAAAATTAATA
>NZ_JBCNMT010000013.1:0-47730 GCF_039594775.1 Pedobacter sp.
CTAAAATGTTCTAAGATGTCTAAGGTGGTAAAAGAATAAAATTAAACATCTAAGACACCCTAATTCACCTAAGCGCATGCCAAAAAACTAAAATGTTCTAAGATGTCTAAGGTGGTAAAAGAATAAACATCTAAAGTGAAAAAAAACTACCCCAACCCTATCTGCTTCAATAAAATCGCTGCATTAAACTTAGTACAAGGTCCGTGCTTCATCAAGTAATCAAAATCCATTTCCTCACCTATCAACTGAATATCAAAATGGAAATTGCGCACAGCGGCAGGATACTTTTGTTCGAGCTCCGAAAGTTGCAAGTCGTGTGTAGCAAACAAAGTGGGTATTTGTAGCACAATCAGTTTTTCAATAAAGGCTTTTGAACCATCAAACTTGTCCTTACTATTGGTTCCTCTCAACATCTCGTCAATCAGTACAAAAGCATTCGAATGCACTTCCACCTCTTTCAAAATCATTTTAAGTCGGTTCAGCTCCGCTTTAAAGGTCGACGTATTTTCAATCAGATTATCCTTAATCCGCATGTAGGTAAGCAGCTTAAAAATAGATAGTTCCATTTGCGTAGCACAAACGGGAGCTCCAGCATAAGCTAACACCATATTGATACCCACGGTACGCAGAAAAGTACTTTTGCCTGCCATGTTTGAGCCCGTGATAATATCCACCGTAGGGCTTTTCTCCAACACATAATCATTATCTACGCGTTTTTCAACAGGGATTAAGGGGTGCCCCAGGGCTTGAGCCATTAACGAGAATCCTTCATTTATTTGTGGAAAAACCCATTGCGGCTGGTTATAATGCAGGGTAGCCATTGAAATCAACTCTTCAAAATAACCAATACGGTCTAACCCAACTGCTACCTTTGTGCCAGCATGACTACTCCAGTGTCCCAGCTTAATACAACATTTCAGATCCCATAGTAAAAAGAAATTTAGGATGGCGTATAATAGGAAATTTAACCTGGCATCAAACTCCACAATAATTTTTGCCAAGGCTTTAATATGTCCGCTTACCTTTTCCTGTGTATGGAACAGGCCCTTAATATAGTTGCTTTTCCAATCATACCGCTCTGTCCATGCTATGGCTTCAGCATAACTGCTCAACAAATTAGAGCTTCCACTAAAGCCGTAATAAACTTGTGTAATCTGTTTTGAGTATCGATAAGTGAGCATTGCATTCGCAAAAGCCATTAAACCAAAAACACCCCATACCTTGCCGCCAAAAACCAAGCCTGCTAAAAAAAGCAACAGCATGAGATAGGGCACCAATTTCACGTAAAACTGTAAAAACTGATTAGCTGTAAAAGCAACTTGTTTTACTAACTGATGGTTTAATTTATGTTGAATTTCTTCAATCCTATTTAATTCATGTCCTCTTAAGTTGGCCCTAAAATCGAACGTACTATCAATATGTGTTGTTAATTCCGCGATAGCCTGTTGGCGTCCCAAAATGGTTTCCTTGTTGCTATCGGTCGCCAAATGCTTGGCTAGGGTTTCCACCCCAATTTTGCTTGCGCCTCTGTTCACCAAAGCATATAAAGATGACCTACCGAAAATATCCAAATCAGAAAGATAGGGATGCTGTTCATCTTCAAATACAGTCCCATCATCGTAGCCGTTTGGCTTTCCTTGGAGCATGCCTATTTCGTTTTCAAATATCCAAAGTAAGTTTCTATGAAAATTATATTGGTTTTCTAATTTGTTTTGTCGCTTCACTACTGTCACAAACACAGCAATTGGCAGCAGCAGAAGCACACTCCAAATGGCAATAGCCGTATCAGTGTTTGAACTGGCTAAGCCCACAAAAAAACCAATTTCAACCAATAGCAAAGCTACCCTAACCATCGACAGCTGGTCAATCTGCTTTTTTAGTGCTGAAATAAGTTCCTGTTGTAACTTTGCTGAACCTTCGTATTGTTTTAATCTATCTTGCTCGGTATTTAACATTATCTTTGAAGAAATTATAAACGCTTGTTGAATATGGACGCAGAAACAGCACACTTGTTTCGCCCAGCCCTTTTTGAACAAAGCAATTTTGTAAGCTGTAAAGATAAAAGACTAGATGAAGATTAGCCTAATTGCCATCGGCAAAACTGAAGACAAATATCTAATTGAGGGCATTGACAAATACCTTAATCGGTTAAAGCACTACATCAACTTCAGTTTTACGGTTATTCCCGACATTAAGAACAGTAAAAACCTGACCGAGGCACAACAAAAAACAAAAGAAGCGGAGTTAATTTTAAAACAGCTGAACAATAGCGATGTGGTAATACTGATGGACGAAAAAGGCAAGAAATACAGCTCCGTGCAATTCTCGCAGTACATTAATAAGCAAATGGTGGGCAGCGTGCAAAACTTGGTGTTTATTATTGGCGGTCCCTATGGCTTTGATGAAAGCGTTTACAAAAGAGCCAATAGCAGCATTTCCCTGTCAGACATGACCTTTTCACACCAAATGGTACGGCTGTTTTTTGTGGAACAGTTATACCGTGCGTTTACGATATTGAAAAACGAACCTTATCATCATGAATAAGCTATTTACTGCAAAAATATTATGGAATATCCCCAACCAAAACATCACAATATAAAAAAGGAGGCATTATGAAATTACCAAGCGATTATAAGAGGAATTATAAATTCAGGACCGACACTTCTAAAGAGAAAAAATATATCAATGCCATATTAATCATCGCAGTAGCATTAGTAGTGCTGTGGTACATTTACAAGTATTTCTTCGCATAAAAATAGAGAAAGGTGCCAACCCTATTCGGATTGACACCTTTCTATTTCAAAAGCCTTTAGAAGATTAAGCTCCTCTTTTAGCTGGCATAGTTGCTTTTTTGGCAGGAGCCGCAGTTTTAGCAGTTGGTGCCTTAGCTGTTTTCGCTTTAGGAGCAGCTTTCGGCTTAGCCTCAACTTTATCTTCCACTTTTGGCGCAGCCTCTTCAGTACCTGGTGCAGCTTCTGTAAACAAAGGCATATCCTTTAACAAGTTATACCAAGTTAAAATCTTCTTCATGTCCGAAGCATAAACTTTCTCTTGGTCGTGGTTTGGAGCCACTTCGTTAAAGAAGCTCCTCAACGTATTTCCGTCAGCCTTTAAATCTGGCACAGCAGTTTTGGTTGCTGCAATATTGGCCAATACATCTGTAAGCTTCAACTCATCGTCTTCGCCATAAATGGTGATATCTTCTAACGAAGCCAATTTAGTATTCGACAAGTTGGCTACAATCTTTAATTTCTGTGCATCAAGACTTTCCAAAACATATCCAGCCTTATTTTGTCCAATCAGCTTAAAAAGACCTGGTCTACCAGAAACAGATACAATTCCTCTTAAATTCATCTTTTTTATTTGTTAAGCGGCTAACGTAGGTGTAAAGCGCTTGAAAACGCCAAACTCCAAACGCTCAACGCATTTAGTCTTCAATTACTTCTACCGTCAAAATTTTATCGCCCTGACGAATATCATCAACAAGGTCAACATTTTCAACAACTTTACCAAAACAAGTGTGGTTACGGTCTAAATGTGCGGTATTATCTCTGCTGTGGCAAATGAAAAACTGAGAGCCACCTGTGTTTCTACCAGCGTGTGCCATAGAAAGCACACCTCTATCGTGGTACTGGTTATCACCATCTAATTCGCAATCAATTTTATAGCCTGGACCACCAGTACCAGGGATACCAGCGGCGCCATCTTTAGAGTTAGGGCAACCACCTTGTACCACAAAATTAGGAATTACACGGTGGAAAGTCACTCCATCGTAAAAGCCCTCTTTAGCCAATTTCTTAAAGTTTGCAACAGCTTTAGGAGCATCCTTTTCATAAAACTCCACGGTCATGTCGCCTTTTACCGTTTTTATAATTGCTTTACCCATTTTCTATTTTTTATATAAGAGTGCAAATTTAAACAAATAAATTAAATGTGATAAGATGATGATGAGATGATAAGATAATGGGGCTTTTGCTTTGGGCCTTATGAACTTTAAAACCTATAAGGTCTGTAAATGGAATTTCAGCCACTCCTGAACAATACAGTTATCAAACAATTTAACAATACAATCCCATTCAACTTTCACGTTAATATGTTAAAATCGGGCTAAAAAAGTTACATTCGTATATGCTAGGCAAAAAATATATGCTATTGGTGCTATTGCTGCTATTTCATTTGGCAGGCAAAGCCGCATCCATTTTAATTTACATGGATGAGAACCAAAAGAACCACCTCAAAGCCTACGGAATTGCTTATTGGTGTATCAAGCAACAGGTAGAAGTTGACTGGCTACTCAATTACCGTGGAGGTAGTTTTTTGGTAAAACAGGTTAAGGCTATTGAAGATGAGTGTAAAATCAGAGGTGTTTCTTATGAAGTGCTACCTGATGGAAAAGTGAACGCCATGCTTAACGAAATTAGCGATCCCGCCGTAAATATGGAGATGGTAAAACTGGAAAAAGCCCCTAAAATCGCTGTTTACTCTCCAAAAAGCAAACTTCCTTGGGACGATGCCGTAACCCTAGTGCTTACCTATGCCGAAATCCCCTACGATGTTATTTATGATGATGAAATCCTGAAAGATAAATTGACTTCCTACGATTGGCTGCACTTGCACCATGAAGATTTTACCGGGCAATATGGCAGATTTTGGTCTTCCTACAGAAATGCTACCTGGTATCAGGAAGACGTTAAATACCAAGAAGCAGCGGCAAAACGCAATGGCTTTAAGAAAGTTTCTCAAATGAAACTGGCCGTAGCCAAACGCATTAAGGAGTTTTGTGTTGGAGGAGGCTTCCTGTTTGCCATGTGCTCGGGTACCGACAGTTTTGATATTGCCTTAGCGGCCGAAGGCGTAGATATTTTAGAAAGCATGTTTGACGGCGATGGGATGGATGCCAATGCCCAAGCTAAAATTGATTATGGAAAAAGCGTTGCCTTTACCAACTTTCAGCTCGACATGAACCCTTATAACTATGAGTTTTCGGATATAGATGTAACCCAAACCCGTACCGGCTTTAACGAAAGCAATGATTATTTCACTTTGTTTGATTTCTCTGCCAAGTGGGATTTGGTACCTACCATGCTTACCCAAAACCATGAAAAGGTGATTAAAGGCTTTATGGGGCAAACCACCGCTTTCCGTAAAAGTTTGGTTAAACCTAGCATTACCGTACTTGGTGAAAATAAAGCCGGTGCCGAAGTGCGCTACCTGCACGGTGAAATAGGTAAAGGACAGTTCAGTTTTTATGGCGGGCATGATCCGGAAGATTATCAGCATCAGGTAAACGACCCACCTACCGATCTGAACCTGCATCCCACTTCACCGGGCTATCGTCTCATTTTAAATAATGTGCTGTTTCCTGCGGCGAAGAAAAAACCACAGAAAACTTAAAGCCTTTACATGAGCTTACTGGATATTTTCGATGTAACCGCCAATAGTTTGCGTTTCCTAGACGAAGCTGGTAAAAAGCGGCCTAAAATTATCATTATTCTCTATGCCCTATTTGTACCAACACTCCTATGGTTTGTATTGGAGGCGCCTTATATTGCCTTATTAACTTTTCCTTTTTGGCTTTTATCATTGTTTATATCCATAGGTATTATGCTCTCCTTTTTAATAGCTTACCTATTATGGCGAGCAAGCATAATAGACTATTATACTCCAAAAAGCTTTTTCGGTCTGTTGGTCATCATTTGCCTGTTAACCTTATCACTTGTCAGTTTTACCAATAGGCAATTTGGAACTAAAATCAACGCAGAACAAATAAAAGGGAGTCTAGGTTTTGAGCTGTCAAAACCAATTTCAAGCAAAAATTATTCGCATTAAACACTTTTTATTATATTTGCAGCTCCAAAATCAAAAAACATGAGCATGTAGGATTAATTTCTTTTCTATTTCGTTAAAGACCGCAAGTACATCTGCCTTGCTATCCATTCATCTTTAAAGAAAGAAATTTCATGCTTAGCTTACAACAAATTACTTATAGACATCCTAATAAGGAATTACTGTTTAGCAATTTAAATCTTACAGTAAATCCACATGAGAAAATAGCCTTAATTGGCAATAATGGTGTAGGAAAATCAACCCTACTCAAACTAATAGCTGGTGAAATAATGCCCAATGCTGGACATTTACACTTAGAGACTGTTCCTTACTACCTGCCGCAAATATTTGGTCAATATAACCATTGTACGGTGGCCGAGGCTTTGGGGGTAAATGACAAACTCACCGCATTACTGGAAATATTAAATGGCAATGCCAACGACGAATACTTTGAAAACCTTGACAACGATTGGACCATTGAACAACGTTGTTTGGAAGCTCTAGACCAATGGCAGCTACAGGATATAGACTTACAGCAATCCATGGCCTCCTTAAGTGGCGGACAAAAAACCAAGGTATTTTTAGCGGGTATTAATATTTATAGTCCGCAATTGGTTTTACTTGACGAACCCAGCAACCATTTAGATATTTCCGGAAGGCAACTTTTATATCAGTTTATACGACGTACCAAAAGCACCTTACTGGTGATTAGCCACGATAGGCAACTATTAAATCTTCTAGATTCCATTTGTGAACTCAGTCCACAGGGCATTAGCATTTATGGTGGCAATTATGATTTTTACACGGAGCAAAAACAACTTGCCAAAAATGCTTTGGAGCAAGACATCAACAGTAAAGAAAAGGCACTTCGCAAAGCGAAGGAAAAAGAAAGAGAAACGCTAGAGCGGCAGCAAAAGCAGGACGCAAAGGGTAAAAAGAAACAGGAAAAAGCCGGTGTAGCCCGCATCATGATGAATACCTTGCGCAATAACGCGGAAAATAGTACTTCTAAAATGAAAGAGGTACACGCCGATAAGGTTGACGGAGTAGCTCAAGAGTTGAGTACATTGCGCAGCCAATTACCAGATGCTGATAAAATGAAGTTCGGTTTTAACCACAGCCTACTGCATAAGGGCAAAGTATTGTTCGAAGCGATTGACCTTAATCACTGCTATAACCAACAAAACCTTTGGCAAGAAAGCCTTCATTTTCAAATAAAAAGTGGAGAACGGCTAGCCATTAAAGGCTCAAATGGTTCTGGGAAAACAACCTTAATTCATTTATTGCTGGAAAATTTGAAGACTAGTGTAGGACAACTAAAGGCCACGCAGGTAAATGCCGCGTATATTGACCAAGACTATTCGCTCATTAATCCGCTTCTAAATATTTATGAACAGGCGCAGCACTTTAATACTGCAACGTTACAGGAGCACGAAGTAAAAACAAGGCTCAACCGCTTTCTATTTGGGAAATCGAATTGGGACAAACCATGTGCAAAACTTAGCGGTGGCGAAAGAATGAGATTAATGTTATGCTGCCTAACCTTGGGTAATCATGCACCTGACCTTATTGTTTTAGATGAGCCAACCAATAATCTCGACATACAGAACGTAGAGATATTAACTGCGGCCATTAATGAATACGAAGGCACTTTACTTGTGGTTTCACACGATGAATATTTCTTGGAACAAATCAATATCCAAAGGGAAATTAAATTGAAATAGTTCGACATTTTTGGCACTGTTTAATCATTAGATTTCTCCAGAATGCCGCACAAATTGTCTGCTTTTGTAAACACCCTGTTACATTTTTTGGCACTCCTGTATTTTTCACTTAAAACATGCTTAAAATAGAGCTTTTAGCATGTTTTAAGTGTGTTTCAGGTCTTTTTAAAATCATAATTGGCATAGCTTTTGGACTTTAGCAAGTGTTGAAAATGGTTTCAACTATAAAAATGAATTGCTATGAAAAGGATGATATTATTAGGAAGCGCTCTTTTATTTTCTGCTAGTGCAGCTTTTGCCCAAACTACCATGAGTGGTAGTGATGCTCGCATCGGAGTTAAAGCTGGAGTAAACTTAAGTACCATCAGATATAGCGGTTTTGATGGTTCGAGTACCTTAAACGACAACACTAAACAAAACGTGGGCTATAATGTCACAGTTTTCGGGGATTTTGGAGTAGGTAATAACTTCTTTATCCAACCAGGAGTTTCGTTGCAAAACAAGGGTACCAAAATTGAAGGTAGCAGTACTTCGGGAAGTACCACTACCAGCGGTAAAATAAAAACCGATGTAATGGCTATTGAAGTTCCAGTAAATGCTGTGCTTCGTATTCCTACTGGAACCTCTGGGGCTTTACAAATTAGTGCAGGGCCATATATAGGATTCAACATTGACGGTAAAACCAAAACCAATACAACGGTGACCACTCCTGCAGGTAGTACTTCTAGCAGTGAGACCAACAATTTGAACTTTGGTAATAAAACCGATGATGATATGAGTAGCACCGATTTTGGAGCTAACTTCGGGTTAGGATATCGCTTAAATAACGGTTTTACATTGGGAGCTAACTATGGCCTAGGTCTAAGCAACTTGGTTCCTAAAGACAGTAGAAATGGTGATAGCAAAGCAACCAATAGAGTTTGGGGCTTTACTGTTGGCTATTCGTTCTAATTAATAGTTTGCCTATCATAAGAGCGTCCATGGTTTAATGCTATGGGCGCTCTTTTTTTGTACAGTATTTTACTTCTAGTCTTATATTTGAAGTATGGATATCATCAGTATAAATGAAAATATAGCAGAAATAGTAGCCGATGAGCTAGTGATCAATAGTATTGAAGATGGTGTAGATTTAATTGGTAACATCTATTATCAGGGTTTTGACAGCGCCCTTATTTACGAAAAAAATATCACACCTAAATTCTTTGATCTAAGCACTAAAATAGCAGGTGAAATTTTACAGAAATTTTCTAATTATCGCATGCGATTGGCAATTGTTGGCGATTTTAGCAAATATCCCAGCAAAAGTATGAGCAATTTTATTTCAGAAAGTAATCAGCTTGGCCAAATCAATTTCGTAAATTCAAAATTGGAAGCTATCAATGTACTTTCGAAATAATAAGAACCAAATATAAAATGTGATGAATCCAATTTTAAAAAATATATTGGCTGTGATTGCTGGCCTCGTGATTGGCAGTATGGTTAACATGGCCATCATTATGGTAAGCCAGAGCATTATTCCATTACCAGCGGGTGCCGACAATACCACTGTTGAAGGTCTAAAAGCAAGTATGCATTTGTTTGAGCCCAAACATTATATTTTCCCGTTTTTGGCACATGCTATTGGAACTTTTGTTGGCGCTTATATTTGCGCTCGAATTGCTGCCCATAAAATGGTTTTGGCCATGTTTATTGGCTTATTTTTCTTAGCTGGTGGTGTTTATATGGTGATGATGGTACCTTCACCAATTTGGTTTACCCTTGTTGACCTCATTGGTGCTTATCTACCTGTTGCCTATTTTGCTGGTAAAATTGCAAGTAGCACTAAAAATGAAAACTCACACCACTAATTACTACAACACCTTTATTGCCATTGCAGATGACTGTCCTGCTTCAAAGGGAGAAATTCCTGCGGAGAAAGGAGGGCAAAAAACGGCCGCCGGGCAACAGCTGGAAATGATTGGTAAAAATCCTTATCGGTACACCTCAGACGAAGTGCTTTTTACGTTATTTGCACAGCGCAATGATATTACTAGGGATGAACTAGAGGAAGCAAGACAAAATTTCTTCTCCAAAGGTCAAGCTTGTTTAAGAGCATCGGCGTTGGGTAAACGTTACGGTTGGGGCATACATCATAATGCCGAAGGTAAAATTGCTTTATACGGCTGCAACACTCCGGAGTACCGCGATTACCTAGACCAGCAAGCGGTGAAAGTGGTAAAAGCCATGCGCTCAAAAAAATAACGTATATTTCTATAAGACTTATGGTTTTTATGAGGCTTACTGAGACTTACGAAGTTTTAAAACTTCGTAAGTCTGTGCTATCCACAAGCGCTGTTTCTAGAGATTTCTCGCTACACTCGGAATGACACTGAGGCAATTGAAGTTCCATATGAGGCTGTGCAAACGAAAAAACCTCACAGTTTTAAATTAAGCACCTACCATCTTAAAAAGAGATACTGTAGCTGCGAACTAAACCTGATTGTAGCGAAAATACTTTTTGTTTGTCACGCTGAGCTTGTCGAAGCGTTCTTGCCATGATTATCCTTCGACAAGCTCAGGATGACAGAAATGTACAGCTATGAGCGATAACAAAAAGATTGTAGCGTAAAGCAGGGCTATCCGTAAATAGCTATTTTGAAATTGCTTTTCGAAATATTAGCAAGAGATGAATTCATACAGTCGAAAAAGTAGTTAAACTTTTATACGACTTGCAAAGCTTTTGGAAGTTCGTTAAGTCTGTGCCATTTCTTTTGAGATTCCTCGCTACGCTCGGAATGACAAGGACGCTCGGAATGATAAGGGTGCTTTAATTAATCATAAAAATTCCAAGTTAGGCCAAAAAGCAATAAGCGATCAGGCATCGGATAACGGTTTACAGTATAAGTACCCCTGTTGAATAAGCCTTGGTTAGCATACTGGTATTTCACAAAAAGATTGGCCCTGCGTAAGCCTACTTTTATCCAAGCATCAACCACTGGTTTTGAGCTAAAGGTAATGTCGTCACCATTATAAAATTGACTAGCAGCAATAGCATACGATTTAGCCAAGTAGGTATCGTTATAAAATACATCGAAGCCGATTTGGGTCTTCAGAAACTTAAAAAAAGTTTGGTCTTTATATACACTAGCAAACAGGTAAATTTCTGGCATACGTAAAATGCGTTGCTGGTCTGTTTTTTGATAAACCCCATATGCAGTGACGTGAAAGCTCCCTGCATCTAGCTGCTTACCAACTTTAATTTGCAGGAGACTAATTTCACTGCTATTTTGTACAGGTATAATAGACTTGGCTACCGTTGGCGACGGTGCAAAATACAGATAGTTACTAATTAGGTAATAGGCTGCGCTGGCATCAAGTTTCAGAAAATCGTTAAGGTAAGTGAAGGTAAAATTGGTAGTTTTTGTACGAGATAGATTAGCTCGCTCGTTCCAATCGTAGTAATTCCCAAAATAACGGTTGTAAATTTCTTCCGGAGATTTGTTTTGGGTGTAGGCGCTCATGACAATTTTTCCCGCCTTATTACTTAATGCTATATTGCTTTTGGCCTCGTACAAATAATCGCCTGCGTTAAAGCCTTGTAAAATCTGTTGCACATCTAGGTTTACATCTACCTTGTTGCTGAAACGATAACCCAATGCTCCTAATATAGTGGTGTTTTGTGCATTAAAATCGCGAGCGTAGAACAGGGTTTTATCTTTTTG
Source organism: Pedobacter sp. (assembly GCF_039594775.1). GTDB lineage: Bacteria > Bacteroidota > Bacteroidia > Sphingobacteriales > Sphingobacteriaceae > Pedobacter. The sequence goes on from NZ_JBCNMT010000013.1 coordinate 11,252, forward strand.
CAACATCTGTTGCTTAAAGGTATACATGTCGTACCTGATACCCGCATCTATCTTCAATTCGTTTTTAATTACCGAACTGCTTTTGGCCCTTAAGAAGAAGCTATAGATAAACTCATTTTGCAGGTGCTTTACATTAGTAGTGTCATTAGTGAATGTACTAAGGTTACGTGGTGCAGGCAATACATTATAAGCATCTTCTTCGTCTTTTTTAAAGCTGTAAGAGCTATTGGTGTAGGTTAGCGTATGGGTAATTTTATTGGTAGGTAATATGTTTTGGTTGTTACTGTTCTCGGTGCTATCAATACGGCCCACAAAATAACTTTGCCTAATCATGAGTGAGTTGTCTCTATAAAGTTGGCGTGCATTTTTGAAACGTACAGGTTCAGCCTCCTTAGTGGCCAAGTTATTTCCTGCTGGGGCAAAAATAATGCTATCCTTAAGAATGGAGCCATTTTCTTCGGCCTTTAAGGTATTAAAAACGGCATCAACCCAAATGTTATATCTTTTATTTTTGGTTTGGTACCAAGTAAAGAGCACACCATTAAGGTCGTCGCCACGCTGGTGCTGATAAAAACCATTTGCACCAATACGATTAAAGTTGGCCCCAAAATTCCAATTGGGTTTTATGTTTTGGGAATGGATAATTTTAAGCAACTGCACATTGTCGCCGGCACTAATGTAAGACAGGCTGGTAAACGGCGTACGTGCACGATAAAATTTTACGTCATCGTGGGTAAACTTATAATAGTCTAACGAGTGAAAACCTGTTTCAAAACCAATGGTTTTTACCGGCTCAAATAACAATGATGTGGCGGCCAAACCTACCAATCCTGTACCTACGGTTGGTCTACGGGGTTGTGCTATGGGGCTAAATTGTTGTATTCCCGTTAGCGTAGTATCTAATGGAATAGTTTGTATGCTGTCTTTGGTAAGCTTACGAGTAGTATATCTAATGTACTTGGCATTAAATACAACCGAGTCACGTGAATTTTGCTCTTTTTTACGAAGCGAATCGAGCTCTTTATTACCCGCAATGGATGTTTTTAGGTCTTGCGCAAAAGCTTTGGCAACACCTAACAGCAAGAAGAAAGAAACAGCAACAAATAATTTCTGCATTATAGAGTTGAAATAAGCTGGCTTAAAATTTCGGTCATTTTGGGTTCTGCTTTGGCTGCAGTTTCTATAATCTCTTCTAAACTTACAGGCTTCAAATCTTCAGGAAAACCTTCATCTGTTAATACTGAAATGGCAAAAACGGGAATACTCATGTGGTTGGCTACAATTACTTCAGGTACTGTGCTCATTCCTACTGCATCGCCGCCTATGATACGTAAATATCTATATTCGGCTTTGGTCTCTAGATTTGGCCCTGTTACCGAAACATAAACGCCCTGATGGCAGGTAATATTTTTTTCCTCGGCAATTTTTACTGCTTTTGCGATCAGCTCTTTTTGATAGGGCTGGCTCATGTCGGGAAAACGTGGACCAAAATCACTGTTATTGATTCCCCTCAACGGGCTTTCTGGCTGTAAATTGATGTGGTCGTTAATGATCATCAAATCGCCTTTTTTAAATTCAGGATTTAGGGAACCCGCAGCATTAGATACAAAAAGGTATTGGATACCCAATAGTTTCATGGCCCTAATAGGAAAGGTAATTTGCTGCATGCTATAGCCTTCGTAAAAATGCAAACGACCTTGCATGGCGACTACCTTTTTACCTTTAAGGGTACCAAATATCAATTTACCTGAGTGGAACTCTAACGTAGAAATAGGAAAATTGGGAATACTGGCATACATGATACTGTGTGCGACCTCAATTTCGTTCACCAAGCCACCTAATCCTGTGCCTAGTACAATTCCTATTTCAGGTTCAAAATCACCTATTTTATTTTTAATGTATTTTATCGAATCATTTAGTGCTTGCAACATAGTCTAATATTTTTTGGTCAAAAATTGCCTTGTCTTCTGCATTGATTTCAATGGCAATGGGCAGATAATATACAGGCAAATTTAATAGTAAATCTCTTAAATTGTTAGTTAATAAGCGTTGTCCATCTTTTTCTGTGGTCACGATTATTTTTTTTGCTGCTGGGTATTGCTGATAGGCAGTTACCAACTGTGCTATTTCCTTTTCCGTAAAATGATGATGGTCGGGATATTCGAACAAATGAACGTTCAATTGCTTTTCTTCCAGATACTGTATCAGCGGCGTTGGATTGGCAATTCCAGTTAATAAAAACAGGTGCTGGTCTTTTTCAAATGCTGTTTCTTCTGCTGTGTAAAGATGCCTTAGTTTTTGGTAATTGATGTGCGAAAAAGCCAATTGTTGATTGGACTGTAACTGAAGTTTGTCCAACATTTTTTTTCTCGTGGCCGGTGTGATTTCAACAGGAGATTTGGTCACCAATACTGCTTGTGCCCTTTTAATGCCCGAAAATGGTTCTCGCAAATTTCCTGCTGGCAATAGCCATTGCATGTTTTGCAGCTTCGCGAATTCAAATAGCAACACATTAAATCCTGCTTTAACCCTTCGGTGCTGAAAGGCATCATCCAATAAAATCAAATCATGATTGGCTTTCAGTTCATGGATACCCTTCACCCTATCTTCACAAACGGCAACGGTAACGTTTCTGAATTTGTGGTAGTACTGCAAAGGTTCGTCGCCAATGGTTTCGGCAGTAGCCTTTGGCCCAGCTAAAATAAATCCAGTGGTTTTACGACCATAGCCCCTACTTAAAATGGCAATTTTGTATTCGCTAAATAAGCGCACCAAATATTCGGTAGTAGGTGTTTTTCCCGAACCGCCAACGGCCAAATTGCCTACACAGATAATCGGAATCTCAAAACTCGTCGATTTAAAAACACCCCAGTCATAAAACTTATTGCGCAGGTATACCACCAAGGCATACACCAAATTAAAAGGCAACAGTAATAGGCGTAGGTATTTCAACATATAAGCAGCACAAAAATACTGAATATTTGCACTAAAGGTTAGCCCATGTTGTGCTTTTATTTTTGGGGAGAGGCTTAGAAACTGTTTGAAAATAATCTGTTTTTTTACAAGTGGTGTTTGGCAAGGACGCCAAACGTCGCCTTGGCCCAAAGAATGGCGTCCTCGCCATTCGTGTCATTCTTTGAATGAAATTTAAACAGTTTCTTACCGCCAATTATGGGTCATTTATTGGAACGGTTTAAAATCTGCTGCAATTTTACTATTATTGAAACAAACACTTCAAACCATATGACGACAAATAAACGCCTTAAAGTAGGGCAAGGGCAAATTAGTGGGTATCTTTCTATTTTTTTAGCCGTTTTGGTATTGCTTGCGGTATTCTGTTTCAGATATCCAGAGCAATTGACGACCCCAGAATTTAGGGAAGTTTACACCAAAAGCATTGCGGAAGCCTTGATGATTTTCGGCGTAATCGCTTCATTCTTCTTTGCTGCCCTAAGTTTATTATTAAGCAAGAAAATAAAATTAGCCTTAACAGGCACTGCCATTACTGGCTTGGCCATTATTTTAGGTGCATTGACCTTAAACGGCAGAGATGTTGTGAAAACAGACTGGCATTTTGGTTTGGATTGGATGATTTTAGACCTATTGTTAATGGTGGCCATTTTTGTTCCCTTGGAGCTATTTTTCCCTAAAAATAAATCACAAACAAAGTTTCATGAGGAATGGCGTACCGATTTAACCTACTTTGTCATTAGCCATTTATTTATTCAGTTTTTCGGTATTGTTACCCAAAAACCTGCGGTACTATTCTTTGGTTGGATTGGATTAGAAAATTTACATACTTGGGTACAAGGTTTACCATTTATCCTCGCGTTGTTCTTGGCATTTTTCACTACCGACTTGTTCCAATATTGGGCACATCGCTTTTTTCATACCAAGGTATTTTTATGGCGCTTCCATTCTATCCACCATTCCACTCAAAACATGGATTGGCTTGCAGGTAGCAGAACACACTTTATAGATATCTTTTTCACTCGGGCGATGACTTTTATTCCGCTCTACATTCTAGGCTTTTCATCTACGGTGTTTAACGTATACATTGTGTTTATAGCTGTACATGCGGTACTTATCCATGCCAATACGCGTATCAACTTTGGTTTCATCAAATACATCTTTACCACACCTCAATACCACCATTGGCACCATTGTGAAGACCCAAAATATTACGGACATAATTTTGCTTCCATCTTTCCTTTTATTGATATGATGTTTGGCACCTATTATTTGCCTGACAAAAAATGGCCAGCGGGAACTGGCGTACATGAAGCCTCTTATCCCAAAGGATTTATCAAACAATCCATTTATCCGTTTACAAAAAGCCCGTTTGATACCGATTTAAACATGGAAGAACGAAGCGAGAGATAATACTATCAAATATTACGAACCCTCTCTGCCCCTTGGGCATCTCTCCCAAAGGGAGAGAGTTGCGGTGTTTCTTTTCTCTCCCTTTGGGAGAGATGGCGTAGCCAGAGAGGGGAACTAACAACAAAGCCTTTGACTTATCCGTCAAAGGCTTTGTATTTTTGGAACGCCTCATCAGCGCTATGCTTAAAGTTACAGCGATTTAATTAATCTTCCATTTTCTTAATGTTTGGCGGCATCAATTTGTACACCACTGGCGTTACAATTCTAGAAAGCAGGGTTGAACTGATTAAGCCTCCAATCATGACAATGGCCAAAGGGGAAATCAGCGGATTGCTGGACAAGGCAATAGGTAGTAAACCTCCAATTGCCGTTAACGAAGTAAGAATAATTGGCAAGAAACGCACCTCTCCTGCTTCTTCAATCGCTTCATTTAGCGGTTTACCTTCTGCTCGTAACTGATTGGTAAAATCAACCAATAGAATGGTGTTTTTCACCTCAATGCCCGCCAATGCTACAATCCCGATGGTAGCCACAAATGAAAGTGAGTTTCCAGTAACCATTAGCGCAAGTACAGCCCCAACTATACCCAACGGAATTACCGATAGTACAATGAGCGTACTTTTAAAGGTTTTAAATTCCAATACCAACACCGCAATGAACATGAACAGCGTAACCAAAATAATGCTGCCAAAACCACCAAAGGATTGGTTACGACTTTCGACTTCGCCGCCCATTTCAAAATGATAGCCTTCGGGAAGTTTCATTTTTTTCATTTGGGCCTCTACATCTTTAATCACCTTATCATTTAAATAACCTTTTTGAACAAATGAATTCACCGAAATGGTGCGCACCTTGTTTTGATGGTTAATGCTTAGTGCTGAAGTTTCGAGTTTTAAACTTGCCAATTGCGCCAATGGAATAGCTGTTCCTTGTACGTTATTGACGTAAAGATTATCAAAAACACCCAAAGTTGGCTCCGATGAATATTTAGTGGTAAGCAAAATGCTATAATCGTCGCCACTTGATTTTGGATTTAAGTATTTACCCACTTCAAAACCTGCAATGGCCATCCTTACGGTGCGGTCAATATTCACCATGGGCACACCCAAGGCCAAAGCTTTTTCTTTATTGATGTCTACCTTGATGTCAGATTTTAAATTCTTCAATGGGTTGTTGGTATAGATGGTGCCTTCGGTTTTAAGCAACAGGTCCTCCACTCTCCCTGCCAGTTGACGCAAGGTATCTAAGTTTTCACCAAACACCCGTACTTCTACTGGCGAAATGATTGGTTGGCCTTGTTCAAAATCTTTCACTTCTACCTTGGCTCCTAAATATGGCGACCATTTAGCTCTCAATTTTTCAATAAGTGCCACTTTTTTATCGGCCCTTACATCTGGATGAAGCAGTACAAAAATTTCCGCAAAATCGCTACGTTCGTTGGTTTGCAGCAAATTATAGTAAATCCTCGGGTTACCCTTACCTACATTTGAGGCAAAGTATTTTACTTCTGGAATATCCTTGATTTCCTTCTCAATTTGTTTGGCAATCGAATCGGTATATTTCAAGTTCGATTGTAAAGGCGTAGATACCGTAATGATAAATTGTGGTTTTTCCGATGAAGGAAACAAGCTAAAACCAATGACAGGAATTAAAGCTAATGCTCCCAAGAAAATACCCACACCAATCAAGATGGTTAAGTAAGGCCTATGCAAAGCTTTATCCAATAATTTGGCATAAGAACCATGGATGATTTTTTGCAGGGTACGCAAAAAGATATTGCCATTTACATCAGCATGTGGTCTTAAAAGTTTACTCGATAGAAAAGGCACTACGGTTAAAGCCACCAGCATGGAGGCAATTACCGAACAGATTACCGCTACAGGTAAACTTCTGATAAATTCGCCCGAAGCTTCTGGCATGAACATTAAGGGCATAAAGGCAATCACCAAGGTCGCAGTACACCCCAATACGGCCAATCCAATTTGCTTGGTGGCCATTAGGGTTGCCGTAAGCCGGTCGTGGCCATCACGCATCCATCGTTCTATATTTTCCACCACCACAATGCTGTCATCAACCAGTAGCCCCAAAGAAACAACCAAGCCCACAATACTCAATTGGTTAAGACTAAAACCAAGCAGGTTAATCAATATAATCCCAATAGCCAAGGATAAAGGAATGGATACCATTACCACTAATGAAGCACGGGTACCAAGCGGCAATAGGGTGATGAGCACCAAACAGATGGCAATCAGAAAATCGAAGCCCAAACCGCCAAGTCGAGTATTGACATTGTTGGCCTGGTCAAACATTACCTGTTGGTCGATGTTGCTGGGCAAAGTTTTCTTGAAGGAATCAAGCACTGGCAAATAAGCTTCTTGGGTTTTCGTGATATTGCTGCCCGCTTTTTGTGCCGCCACGACAAATACACTTCGGAAACCATTTAAACGTGTAATGTGCTTCTCTTGCGAATAATCAAAATACACATTTGCCACCTCTTTGAGTATGGTATTTTTGCCCGAGGCACTGGCTACAATGGTATTCTTGATTTCGTCTAAACTTTGATAGTTGCCGCTGGTTTTAATATTGAAAGATTTATTACCAGCATCAATGCTTCCTCCAGGAATATTGGCCACTTCACTTTGTATGGCATTGGAAACTTGGGTTACTGGAATACGTAACAGCGCCAGTTTCTCCAAGTCTAAATCCACTTTGACCAACTGATCGGGCAAACCCATAATCTCCACGTTTTTGAGTGAAGGTATTTTTTCGAGCCTATCCTGTAAATCTTCCGCAGCACTTTTGAGTTTGTCGCGAGAGGCATTTTCCGATACCAGAGCAATTTGCAGGATATTTACATCGGATGGTGTTATTTTTTGCACCTCCATGCTATAAATTTCCTGTGGCAGGCTAGGTCTTTCGCTATTCACCTCTCTTACCAGCTCTTGGTATTTATCATCAACATTACCACCATATTTGTACTCCACAATAATGACGGCTAAACCATCCCTAATGTTGGTTTTGATGGTCTTGATATCGTCTAATCCGTAAATACGTTTTTCCAGTGGTTTCACCACCAGCTCTTCCATATCTTTAGGGCTCGCCCCTGGATATACCACCACTACTGGAAAATTAGGCGGGTTCATATCAGGATCTTCGGCCCTTGGCATGTTAAAAACGGTAGTGATTCCCAAGGCCATTACCATTAACACCATGATTAAGGTGAACTGATAATTTTTTACTGCATAATCTGAGATTTTCATTTGCTTTCGGTCGATTTTAAGCGTAAAAAATATTATTTAATCACCTTTATTCTTGAGCCATCGGTAAGATAGGCGCTACCAGAAATAATGACAGAACTGGCTTCCTCTAATCCACCCGTGATGGAAATTTTATCTTTTTGCACTGCTCCCAACTGCACTTTCACTTTTTTAGCCACTTGATTATCGTTGGTTACAAATACATAACCTTCATTTTCGCCACCATCCAATAAAGCATCATATGGGATTACATAGGCACTTTGTTTTTTCGACGGATAGATATTCGCCTTACCAAACATTCCCGCAGCTAAGCCTTTTACTGGCTCGGCTAAGGACAACTCCAAACCAAAAGTTCCACTTTGCGGGTCAATACTTTCTGATTTCCTACTGACTTTGGCTTGCAGGGTTTTGCCCGCCAATGCATCGGCAGTAATCACAGCCCTGTCTCCTACTTTTAAAGCCGACCATTGTTTGTCGCTTAAACCAACTTTCAACACCCAATTACCTTCGCTAGCACCATTAATTTGCAGCACTGGTGTACCAGGACCTACAATTTGACCTTCGCTAGCCAGCTTTCTTAGCACGTAACCGTTCGCTGTTGCGTTGATTGAGGTATAACTTTCGTTAAACTTGGCAGATTGCAATTGTTTCTTTGCAACATCGAGCATTGTTTTGGCATTTTGCAATTGCTCCAAAGTAGCTACGCTATCTTTGTAAAGTTTGTCGGCACGTTCGTAATCACGCAACGCTTTTTGATAGGAAAGCTGAACTTGTTGGGCTTGTGAGCTAATTTCCGTAGGGTTCACCGTCGCCAGTACTTGTCCTTTACTTATCTTATCTCCTTCTTTCACATAAATGCGATTAATGACGCCACCGTTTTTAAAAGACAACAATGTTTCATCGTTGGTGGTGAAATAACCAGAAGTGGCCACCTCTCCATCTGCATTTTCGGCCAAAAGCGAGATTACCTTTACCGGAATAGTATCTTGTTGAACGATTGCCTTTTCTCTTTTGTCACTTCCTTTGCAGGCAAATAACATAAGTAAGGCAAGGCTGAGGCTGATTTGTATAATATTTACTTTCATAATTTAGTTTAGCGTATAGGATGCTGTTTCGCGTTCAATATTGGCCATGGCCATTAGCACCTTGTATAAATTAATGTTCACTAGTATTTGTGCCGAAGTATATTGGTTCCGTGCATCGATGGTCTCTACAAAGGAATTTGCTCCTGCCAGATACCCTCTCTCTATTAAGCGCAAATAGGTAGAGGCTGCTTCAAATTGTTTTTGGGATGATTGGTAGGTCTGATAGGCTGAGCGTAAATTATTTTGTGCGGTTTTCGCAGATAGACTTAATTGTTGCGCTACTAGATTCGCATTGAGTTCGGCATTCCTCAAGTCCAAATTGCTTTCATTAATTCGGTTATTATTTCTATTCCCAGAAAAAATCGGGATTTCCAATTGCAGACCTAGCATATAGTAGCGGGTATTGGAATTAAACTTAAATCCTTCTGATTGTGTTCCCAAATCCAAAAAGGCTCCCAATCTCGGTACTGCAAACTGGCTATTCATTTTTCGAACCGTTTTATTAATGCCCACCACTTGATTTAATGCTTTGAGCTCTTCTCGTTGTCCCGAAATATCCAAACTAGCCAACAAGCCCTGCACTTTAGCCAAATCATTTTTATCATCTTTCTCTACAGTAATTGCATCGTCGGCATTTCTGTTTAAAAGAAAGTTAAAGTATAGGCGAGCATTATTTACTTTTTGTTCTGCATCAATTAAGGTAGCCCTTACGCTTTCCACTTCACTTTGCGAACGGAGCACATAGGCAGGTAGGCCCTTTCCGTTTTCCAGCAGTTTTTGATTTACCCGAAGACCTTCGTTAGCCAACTGCAATCCAGACTTATAAACATCAACCACAGCAAGCGCACTTAAATAGTTGTAGTAGGCTGTTTTCACCTCCTTCACCAAATCACGCTTATAAATTTGCACCTCAAATTCCTTTAAAGTTAATTGCTGTTCAGTAATGCGCTTGTTATTGATAATGTCGGTATTGATAATAGGCACGGTGGTACGTACTTTGGCATCGTGAAAGTTTTTAGGTAAGAAATTAATAGTCTGGTTTTGCAGGGTTGGAAAATTATTAGCGCCAGTAATTTGATTTAAAGTGCTGTAAATTGGATTGAGCAAATCTCCCAAGGGTAATGGAATGTTACGACCTCCATCGGCAGTTTGATAACCCGCTTGAAAAGCCACCGAAGGCAGGAACAATCCTTTAGCCGCTTTCAAAGCATATTGCGCTTTTTCTAACGATACGTTTTTTTGCTGCAGTACCATGTTGTTCTTAAAAGCGGTATCAATATATGTTTGCAATACTTGCTGCGCATTCACAGAGAAAGCAGCAAAAACAAGCATCAACATCAAGCAAATATTTTTCATTTTAATTAACAGTGTTAACATCATTATTGAATACTTTTCAAGTTTAACACCAAGGTGTCAAAAGCCATCTCCAAACTAAGTTGCTGTTCCTTTTCTGGAAAGTGGGCATTCACCACATGGTCCAAATGTCCTTGCAACTTTAACGAGCAAATACCGTGAATGGTAGCCCAAACATACAACGACATAGCGTGCAAATCTGCCTGCTTAAAATAACCCTTTGCTTTACAATCGGCAACCGTAACCAGCAAAGCTTCAAAGGCCGCACCACCCTCTTCCCATTCACAGGCGTAATTCTTGTTTACAAACTCAATGGGTTCCCGCATAATGAACATAAGCTCATAAAAATCACGATTTTCTATTGCAAATTCAATATAGCTCCTACCCATTGCCTTCAATCTCTCGAAAGGTTCTTCTACATTTCTGAGCACCGCAAATTGCGTAGCAAGCATTTTAAACCCTTCTTGGTGCAGGGCATAGATCACATCGCTTTTATCCTGATAATAGAGGTAAATGGTGGTAGGGCTTATGCCAATTTTATCAGCAATTTTTCTAATAGAAATGGAATCATAGCCATGCTTTAGAAACAGCTCTTTGGCCACTTCTAAAATCTTTCTCCTCAGGTCCTCTTTATGTTTGAGGCGCTTGCTTTTTGTATTTGTTTCGCTCATGACGAAGCAAATATAATTAACAGTGTTAATATTTTAAAATTTCAAATCATTTTATACAAAAAAAAGGAGAAGCTAGGCCCCTCCTTTTCATTACTGTTATTAATTATGGATTAAAGTTTCACAATCTTTTTTGATACATTCCCACTATCTTTAATGATTTGCAAGACATAAGAACCAGAACCAATTCCAGCCACATCTAACTCTACCACTCCAGAATTATCTGCATTTTTTGTTTTTACGGTCCTTCCAGCCATATCGGTAAGCAGCAATTTAACATGCTCTTTGGTTGATGACTCTAAACTTACATAAAGCTTAGTGGTAACCGGATTAGGGTATGCCAATACAGAAAGTTCTTGCTCAAGGCCTTTTACAAATCTGGTAAGCCTATCAAAGGTTATTCGAGTTCCGTCACGGTCAATTTGGGCCAATCTGTAATAGGCAGATTGCCTGAAACTGGCATCTATCGCCTCGTAGCTAGACAAAGAAGTTGAATTACCTTTTCCCGGTTTGCTATCAATTACGCTAAAGTTTTTACCATCCAAGCTTTTTTCTATTTCAAACTTCACATTGTTTTGTTCTGAACTTGTCGTCCATTTAATTAATGCTCCATTAATGGAGGCTTTCGCTGTAAAATCAACCAAGGCTATTGGCAACACTCCTGGGGTTTTCGCAAAGGTAAATGTACCAAAATCAGTGTTCAGGCCAGAAGTAATCATTCCAGTGCTGCCAATCACGGAATAGCTATCGTTGCCAGCAGTCACCCATTCATTACCACCAACATCAAACCTTGTCACCACAGCATCCAGCGTAGCAAAACTCGAAAAGCCAGAAGTTGTAAAATCGTAAGTGGTTAATCCTACTTTAGCTTGGGCATTGCCGCTCAGCTTATTAATCGTCCAATACTCCTTATTATGAACATAACCCAATGCCGCCGGATTAAAATTAGTGACATTAACATAAGACATTGGAAAATATTCTAGCTCAAAATCGGAAGCTGTACCTACAACATCCGTTAGCCCAATGGCCGTAGACGCAGTACCTTTACCAATCACCAAACGAGTTGCAGTACCGTTGGCTACATTAAGTAATTTAATTTTCCCGTTGATGAAATTTTGCGGCTTGCTAAGATCAAAATTGATAGTTTTAGCAGCATCAAGTGTTAACCCTGCCCCAGCATTTACCTTACCTTCGGTCACCACAAAATTCCCTGTTACTTTTACCGGCTGGTTAAAAGTTATTGTTTTGGCTAAAGCCGACAAGCTAACATCTCCAAAAATAATTTCGCTAACAGCATTATTGTCAATGGCAAAAGTATGCGCATTGCTAAGCGTTCTATTGCCTAAAGTGGCATATATGGCTGGGTCATTTTTTAACACTACCGTAAATCCATCAGGCACTGTTTTTAAAGCGTTGTCCAAGGTTGCTAAAGTTCCAATAAAGGCTTTTTGCGGCTGAATGTTCACATATCCCGTCAAGCCGTTATCCACGCCATCTACAATCTGGGCCTTAACGCCCACCAAGTTATCAAAATTGGTTTCCGTTCCACTATTAATAGCCCCAAATACATTGTAGGAAGCATCTATATCGCCATTAAAAGGGAAGATATTGGTAGTATTTGTTCCATCTTGTGCCACATCATAAAGCGTTCCATAGGCCGCCGAAGTTCCAGAAGTTGTGCCATCCAAAAAGACATACGTGCCCAAACTAGCAGCAAATATATTTTTATCGATATCAGTGCCACCGATTTTCACGTTGGAAATAGGTTTTACAGCAGCAGACCCATTATGATTATAGAAACTTATACCAACACCTCCTGTGCCATTAAAGGTATTACCAGTAATAGACAGATTATTTGAAGTAACCGGGCTCTGCGCCCCTGTAGTTCCCTCTTTACTTGAAAACACAATAGAACTGAAGGCTGTAGCTCCTGTAAATGGTGTTAAAGTATTGCCCTTGATACTTACATTGTTTGAACGTTGTACGAAAATTCCAATATTAGCATAATTGGTAATGACATTATTGGCTACTTCGATGTTTGCATTTGCCGTTCTACTTCCTTTCACCTCCAACATTCTTACAATTAAGTTTGCCTGGCCCAAACTTGGAATGCCAGCACCAATGTTGTTATTGTTAATCTTATGATTACCCACCTTTGCATATAGTACAGACACTAAACCAACTGGAAGGTCATTATAGGAGAACTCGAAGTTATTACCAACACCATCTCCAATGCTGCCTGCCTGCAATCCATACACCGCAACAATATTATTTTTATCAGCAGGCGAGCCACCAATAATCCCATAGGTATTATATGCGTAAATACCTCTTCCAAACAATTCGGGAGCCAATAAATTAGCATAGGTGACGGTATTACGTACTACGTTAATCGCATTATTCGGAACACCAACGTCATTCCTCCCCAATCTTATAGCGTGACTATACCATTCGTAACCACCTACACTCTGCGTCTTGGTGCCCTTGAACACATTGTCGGAAATCTCTAGATTATTGAAATTATCAGTGGTTGTACTGGCGATACCAATATAGGTTGGCTCCTGATTAATCTGGAACTCGAAGTTTCTGATTTTCACATTTGGGGCATTAATTTCAATAAGTGCATTTTTTCTATCTCCCGTAGTAATTATTGGTCCAGTACTACCATTGATGATTGGCTTGTCGGACAAAATCATGCTGTTACCTCTTAACGTTACCTCCTTATTTACTACAATTGCAGAAGTGAGCGTAAAAGTTCCTGATTCAACATTAATCACATGTCCATTTAGCGTATTCGAGTTGTCGATAGCTTCTTGTATTGTCGCGAAACCTTCGGTCGTATTCACATTTCTTACCGGAAGATTCAAAATCACCTCGCCTAAACCCGGCACATCGCCCTTGTCATGAATTTTAGCCTTTATTGTTGTAAAAGAAGCTTGAGTCCTATCCGTTCTGGTATCATAAGTGCCATAAACGTTCATTTCCGCAACGATATTTGAAGAGAAAGGCAAGATATTGGTAACCGCAGCTGAATTATAATACGGAGAAGACCAAATTGGGTCAGCTGCCGTAGTTCCTGCCGGCCTGTCGTCAAGCCTGATGTACTCACTCAGGTTAGCCGAGAAAATATTAGCGGCAGTACCTGGGCCACCAATAACAGCACCTGTTAGTGGGGCTAAAGCTCCATCGCTATAAGAATTGGCAAACTTAATGCCCACGTGTCCCGCACCCAAAGGAGTAGGCACATTAAAGGTATTTTGTTTTACAATTAAGTTTGAAAACGATTTTGCACCGGGAGTTCCCGAGTTTGTTGTTTTGGTATCGAAATAAAGCCCAACCGTATTTGAACTTCCCGAAAGTGGATTAAAAGTATTGTTAATGACACTCACATTGCTCGAATAAAACACCGCCATTCCCAAAAGCTTAAAATCATTCAAGGTATTTCCTGAAACCTCAACTGTTGAACCAGGATTGATGGTCGAAATTACCTCAATTAGTGCTGGCTGTCTGTCGGCACCTGTTTGCCCCATTTCGTCAGCATTTCCGCCCGAAGTAATGACATTGTTCGTGATTTTATTGCCTGGACTGACATACCCGTTCATGGCCAACTTACCCTGTAGGGTATTATTATTTACAATCAGTGCTCCGCCGCTCATATCTCCCGCTTGTATTGTAGCGTAATGAGCTTTGAAATTATTGTCATCTATATTCCCGTTGATATTAGATGCCCTTACAGCCCTACCCAAAGCATTACCCACCACGGTATGCCCAACGGTATTTCTTAAGATGGTCACCTTATCGTTTCCATTGGTATTTAGAACACCTAAAAAGATTGCCGCACTATTAAATACATAGCTGGTATTGGTACCTTCTATTAAATTATCGGTAATGGTTAAATTATTAAAACTACCTGTTGGCCCTGATTTGATACCATAACCCGCCGTAGTCGTAGTGGTCGCATTATTAAAATTACTCTCTTGAAACCGAAGGTGTAAGTTCGAAATCGTCACATTCGGCACCGCTACATAAATCAGTGCTTTATTTGCGACGTCACCACCAGTAATGATTGGCTTATTTGCCAAAAAACCTCCATTACCCTGCAAAGTAATTCCTTTCGTAATATTGATCCCCGTAGTTAAGCTATGTGTCCCTTCAAAAACATTGACGGTATTGCCCGCAAGTGTTGAAGGAGCATCAATAGCCGATTGAATAGAACAAAAACGCACCGAAGTGGCGGTATTACTCGCCACTAATTCTGGCGCAACTGGACTAGAAGCAACGGCACTGGTTACCATTCTGAAATCTGTCGCATTTGAGCTCAGGTTATTTCCACTCAAATAAGCGCAGGCATCAGCCGAGTTATCCCTATCAAAATATAAAGTATTGGCATCTCCTGGGACACTTGGACTATTACCAACATTATTATTATAACCAATATTACCCTTCTGCAATTGTATAGCCACCTCTGTTCCAGTAATTGTATTCCCAATAATGGTGTGTCCCGTACCGCCCACCACAATACCAAAACCATCCCCCTCATTAGGTGCCGAGCCCTTAATATTTGAAATGATATTACTTGTGATGTACGCACCAAAAGGCTGGTCGTTAATGTTTGCGTAAATATCTTTTCTTCTCAGCACAGCAATGGCGGCAAAATCTCTAGTATCAGTCGGAGTACCCGTTTGGGTAATTGTGTTTTGATAAACCACCACCGCACCGTTTCCTGAGCTAGCACCCGACGCCAATACATTTTTGATTTCAATTCCGAACCTAGAGTTATTGGCTAACGTGATAATATTTCTAGAAATAGAAGTTTGAGCTGATGCCAGATTGTTGTTACCTAACCACATTCCAATACCCGAATCTCCGTTTGAACTTACAGTATTCTCTATTACTTTAATCCCGTTAGTGTATGCAGACTCAGCAAAATCAATCCCTACCAATTGGTTAAAGGATACGTCATTATAACTCACCTCAACACCCTCAAAATTTGCAGTAGAGCTTTGGAACATAATCCCTCTGGCGCTGCTTGCCACTGGAACACCACCTTTATTTCCATTGTTGTTAAAAGTTGAAAACCTTATGATCAAGTTGGAAGCACTTTTATTGGCATAAAAACCATATCGGTAATTTCCGCTAGACGATACGTCGTTCACAAAAACGTTTGTAGCATTTACATCTAACCCTATACCTCTTTCAAAATTAGTTACCGTAAGGTTAGAAATCGAAACATCATTGGCAGCAATTCTAAATCCGTAATTCGTAGCCGTAATATAATTGTCCACCGTTCCATCAATAATAGTACCTGCTCTGGAAGTCCCCTGAATAGTTAAAGATTTGTTGATATTCACAAAATATCCAGCAACAGCGCCTACAGGCGAATAAGTACCATCGGCTAACGTAACAATATCCCCAGAAGCAGCAGCATCCACAGCGGCTTGAATACTCCGCTTAGGTGACCCTATTAATGTTCCAGCATTGGCATCATTCCCTACAACAGGGTCTACGTAATAATTTGTTTGCGCATGTATGCCCTGAAGGGCAACTAACAATCCAACAAACAGCATAGGTAGTGCTCTGAGTAGAGTTTTTCTCATAATTTATCTGGTTAAAGAACTATTTATCTATGAGAGAGCGATTTAAAAATAAAATTAAACATAATCACAATAAAAAAAGAAAGATTACGTTACAACTTTTTTCTCTAATAGATAAATCTTGGCTTACACCAAAAAAATGGGGATTATTTTATTGTTTTTTTATTCAAACAACTTTAAAATCGCATTACTACCCCCTCTATTCACAAATCAGTTTCATCCATACAAAACACTGATAGTAACCACCATTCGAGATATTTAGCAATCGCATCATAATAATCTATAATCATTCCCCATCAATAACCAGCTATCAAAATTAAACCTCTATATTTGTGAAAATTACTACTTATTATGCTTAAAGGATTTTTTAACGTTCCAGCCCCTGTTAACGAGCCCATTTTGGGTTATGCACCAGGAAGCAAGGAAAGAGAATTATTAAAAGCGGCATTAGCCGAGGGAAGATCTAAAGTAACAGACATCCCTATGTATATTGGAAACAAAGAGGTGTTCACCGATGAGAAAATCAATATCACTCCTCCTCACGACCACCAACATGTTTTAGCCACCTTTAGCAGGGGCAGTAAAACACATGTACAACAAGCCATTGATGCTGCATTAGCTGCAAAAGCCGATTGGGAAAATTTAGCTTGGGAACAAAGAGCCGCTATTTTCTTAAAAGCTGCTGATTTAATTGCAGGCCCATACAGATACAAATTAAATGCGGCAACCATGCTAGGCCAAAGCAAAAATGCTTTCCAAGCTGAAATAGACTCTGCCTGCGAATTGATAGATTTCTTGCGTTTTAACGTAAGCTATATGACCGAAATCTACAAGCAACAACCTCCAGTTTCTCCAAGGGGTAGTTGGAACAGAGTAGAGCAACGCCCATTGGAAGGCTTTGTTTTTGCATTAACTCCTTTTAACTTTACAGCCATTGCCGGGAACTTACCTTCATGTGTGGCCATGATGGGCAACGTAGTAGTTTGGAAACCTGCCGATACACAAATTTATGCGGCAAGCTTAATTATGCAAATCTTTAAAGAGGCCGGATTGCCTGATGGCGTAATCAACCTTGTTTATGCTAAAGGTCCTGATGCTGGCGATGTGATTTTCGCTCACCCTGATTTTGCCGGCATTCACTTCACAGGTTCTACTGGAGTTTTCCAAGACATTTGGAACACTATCGGCAGCAACATCCACAAATACAAAACCTACCCTCGCATAGTAGGCGAAACTGGTGGTAAAGATTTCATCCTAGTTCACGGTTCAGCAGATGCCGAAGTATCAAGTACCGCAATCTTGAGAGGCTCTTTCGAATATCAAGGTCAAAAATGCTCTGCTGCTTCGAGGGTGTACATTGCAAAAAGCAAATGGCCTCAAATTAAAGAATATCTATTGAGAGATTTGGCAACCCTGAAAATGGGTCCAACCGAAGATTTCAGCAATTTCATCAATGCAGTAATCGATGAAAAATCTTTTGACAAACTAGCGAAGTACATTGACGAAGCAAAAAAAGCCAAAGGTGTTGAAATTATTGCTGGCGGAAACTACGACAAGAGCAAAGGATATTTTATTGAACCTACTGTTTTAGTGGTAGACGACCCGAAATATAAGACCATGAGCGAAGAACTGTTTGGCCCTGTATTAACGATATATGTTTATGATGATAAAGATTTCGATAAAACTTTAGAAATCATCGACACCACTTCTATCTACGCCTTAACAGGTGCGGTAATTGCCCAAGATCGTTATGCGATTGACAAAGCTACTCATGCATTACGTAATGCAGCCGGAAACTTTTACATTAATGACAAATGTACTGGAGCAGTAGTAGGCCAGCAACCATTTGGCGGGGCTAGAGGTAGCGGCACTAACGATAAAGCAGGCTCAATGATCAACCTATTACGTTGGGTATCTCCACGTACGATTAAGGAAACTTTCGATCCACCAAAGGATTATACTTATCCGTTTTTAGCAAAAGACTAATCTTGACTTTAATTAGTTTATTCTTTTATTAAACATATAGCAACAGAAAGCCCCAAAATTTTGGGGCTTTCTTTATTCAAAAGAGTATTTTAGCACCCAAAATAAAACTCGACAACTTCAAAATCATTAACCTTGGAAAATACCGACAATAAAAACGATCTAAAAAGAGGCTTACAAAATAGACATATACAGCTAATCGCCCTAGGCGGAGCAATTGGTACTGGTTTATTCCTGGGCATTGGTCCTGCAGCCGTACTGGCTGGACCATCTGTTATTTTAGGCTATGCCATTGCTGGCATCATTGCGTTTTTCATTATGCGTCAGCTTGGCGAAATGGTAGTCCAAGAACCAGTATCGGGTAGTTTTAGTCATTTTGCCTATAAATATTGGGGACCTTTTCCAGGCTTTGCCTCTGGCTGGAATTATTGGATGCTTTATATTTTGGTAAGCATGTCTGAGCTAACAGCAATTGGCATTTATGTACAGTTTTGGTGGCCAGAAATACCGCTTTGGGCTTCTAGTGCTTTCTTTTTTGTAGTGATCAACATGCTCAACCTTGCCTCTGTAAAAGTTTATGGCGAGGCAGAGTTTTGGTTCTCCATTGTGAAAGTAGTTGCTATTATAGCGATGATTATATTTGGTGGCTACCTGTTGTTAAGCGGTACAGGTGGAGAACAGGCAACAATAAAGAATCTGTGGAACGACGGCGGCTTCTTTCCAAAAGGCTGGCTTAGCGCTAATGGAACTGGGGGCTACGAAGGACTTTTAGCAGCCATGGCACTTATCATGTTCTCTTTTGGAGGATTAGAACTTGTGGGCATCACTGCCGCAGAAGCTGAAAATCCTGAGAAGAACATACCCAAGGCGACCAATCAAGTTATCTATAGGATCTTAATTTTTTACGTTGGCGCCTTGATCATCTTGTTTTCTTTATCACCATGGAAAAGCATTACTGACGGCAGCAGTCCATTTGTGATGGTTTTTGAAAGACTTAATGGTTTTCAACTTGATTTTTTTGGCCAGAACATCAACTTTACGAAGTTAATTGCCAACGTTTTGAATGTCATTGTACTTACTGCAGCACTATCTGTATATAATAGCAGTGTTTACAGCAACAGCCGTATGCTTTACGGATTAGCACAACAAGGCAATGCGCCAAAGTTTCTATCTAAACTAAACAAAAACTACGTGCCCGTAATGGCCATCCTAGTTTCTGCAGTATTTGCCGCTATTTGTATTATAATCAACAAAATTATCCCAGAACAAGCGCTAAGCATACTCATGTCGCTCGTAGTATCGGCACTTGTGATCAACTGGTTGATGATTAGCTATACCCATATTAAATTCAGGAAAGCACATCAATCGCAAAAAACGAAGTTTCCATCATTTCTATATCCGATTAGTAATTACATCTGCCTATTCTTTTTAGCGGGCATATTGATCGTAATGTGGCTTACAGGATTAAAAATGTCTGTAGAGCTAATTCCGATATGGATGTTGTTTCTATATGGATGCTACTACTTAATTCAACGCAAAAAATAGAGAAAGTTATTACTTCTACTTACTATTTAAGGGATGAAAACAATCTCCCTATGTGCCTATGTGTTTATATTTCTCATTGTGAATTCAGCGCAAAAGCTAATTAAATGAACCACATAGACACATAGCAGGTTCAATAACATTAATAATCATTAGGCTTAACTTCGTTGATTTTCAATTTACTTGCTTGAGTTTCATAAATGGGATCGCAGCGAAAATCCTTTTTGTTCTTTTGATTGTCATTCTGAGCGTTGGCGAAGAATCTGTAAGTTCTTGCACATCAGAAGTAGATTCCTCGTTCCTCGGAATGACAGAAAAGCGGTCAAAAAGATTGTAGCGTAAAGCCCGACTTGCTTTAATAGAAGTTGCTGTCCCTGCTTTTCAAAAAACAACTTATTAAGCTCTGTACGACTTTTCAATGCACCCTTATGTGTCTATGTGGCTAATAATTACATAAAAAAAGAGGATGCCCAAACGCCAGGCACCCTCTCCAACATTATATACTACTAAACCTACAACTATTTTGCGTCAATTTTAAACAAAGTAGGAACATCCTCAGCACTTGAAGCTTTGGCATCCAAATCTTTGATTAAAAATTTTTCAAGCAATTAAATGTTATAACCAGCTTACAACGCCGGTTTCTACATTATAATTAGCGCCTACTATTTTAATTTTACCGTCTTTTTCCAATTGGTTTAAAGTGGAACTTTGACTGCGGATATCTGCAATGGTTTGCTTCACATTCTGTACGTTCAATCTTTCCAACAAATCATCATTTTTAGACGAACGCTCTTCGCCTTCATTAATGATCTCCTCAATAATTGGATTAAAATGATTTACCAAATGTGTAAGGTTTTCCATTCCCATCTCTCTAATTGCAGCTGCGTCCAGCCCTCCTTTTAAAGCACCACATTTAGAGTGCCCTAAAACAACAACCAGTTTAGAACCTGCCACATTACAGCCAAACTCCATAGACCCCAAAATATCTTGGTTCGCAAAATTTCCAGCAATTCTCACGCTAAAAATATCACCCAATCCTTGGTCAAAAATCAACTCTGCAGAGGTACGGCTGTCGATACAGCTTAATATTACGGCAAATGGCCATTGTCCTGCTCTTGTATCGTTTACTTGTGATAGTAAATCCCTGTTGGCTTTTAAATTTTGCACAAATCTTTCATTACCTTCTTTTAGTATTTCAAGTGCCCTTTCAGGAGTGATGGTTGCTTGCGTTTCTAAAGTATGTGCTTTCATTATTTTATCTCTATTTTTAATTTTGTTCAACAATTTTTGTATTAATTTTTGGTACCGAGTAAGTTTTCTTAATATTCTCTAAAGTAACAATAATCCCTTTTGTATAAGCATTATGTTTGTAGTTGTGGATTGCTTCCAACACATCTGGATCGATATATCTAGAATTAGCGCCATCTATAATCACATTAGTTTCATTTGGAATTCCAGATAACAACACCTGAATAGAAGCTTTGTTTAGGAATGATACTTCTTCCGCGAGCTTGATCCTGATGTTCTTTTTGTTTCCTTCCTCTTGTACTCGGTAAAAGAAGGGATTGCGCATGTTAGTTCTCAATAAATAGAAAATTGAAACAGCCATACCAATACCAACACCTTTCAACAAGTCAATACCTACTACACCTACAATTGTAATTACAAACGGGATAAATTGGTCCCAACCTTTGTGATACATGTGCTTGAACAGAGATATTCTCGCTAACTTATACCCAGTAACCAATAAAATGGCTGCCAAACAAGATAACGGAATCATATTGATGATCGAAGGAATGAATAGTAATGATAGCAATAGCAATAAACCATGTGAAATAGCCGAAACCTTGGTACGGCCTCCAGCATTAACGTTTGCTGAACTTCGTACAATTACAGCCGTCATTGGCAAGCCCCCTAACATACCGCTCGTAATATTACCTACGCCTTGCGCAACCAATTCTCGATTGGTTGGCGATACTCTTTTCAAAGGATCGATTTTATCAACCGCCTCTAAACTCAATAAGGTTTCTAAACTAGCAACTACTGCAATAGTAAGTGCCACCATTAGTACCTTAGAGTCTAAAATGGTAGAAAAATCAGGCATGGTGAACAAGCCAAAAAACTCCGCTGCGCTATTTACTTCTGGGATTTTCACCATTTGGCTATCTTTTAAGGCACTTGATGAACCGCTAAACAAGATGGCTCCCAATATGCCTAAAGCAACCACTACCAAAGGAGCAGGAACTACCGCCAGTTTCTTAAATTTAGGCCAAAATACCAATACCAAAATAGAAAGTACACTAATTGCAATAGCAGCTATGCTAAAGTGTTGAAGTGCATTCCCTAATGCTGAAAAAGTATTTTCCCCATCTTTTTGGAAAAAGCTTTCATCACCAAAAAAATCGCTATCCACACCTAAAGCATGCGGCAACTGTTTCATAATTAACAATATACCAATACCTGCCAACATTCCTTCAATAACACTTGAAGGGAAATAGTTACCAATGGTACCAGCCTTGATTAATCCCAGAATAAGTTGGAATACACCTGCTAAAACTACGGCCATTAAAAACGCCTGATAGCTTCCTAAGCTGGTAATAGAAGCCAAAACAATGGTCGTTAAACCAGCGGCAGGCCCACTCACACTTAACTGCGAACCACTAATGGAAGCCACTACTACGCCACCTACAATCCCAGTAAGCAAACCGGCAAACAAAGGTGCACCAGAAGCCAAAGCAATTCCCAAACACAGTGGCAAAGCCACTAAGAACACTACAATACTTGCGGGCAAATCGGCTTTTAAATTCCTCTTTTGCAAGTATTTTCCTATTCCGCTTCCCATAGAAGCCGAATTCGAATTTTTCATAAAGAATTATGTTAATTTCTAAAGTTTTTTATCAAATCAGTTCCGTATTAAGCATACGGAAATAGTACGGGTAAAACTTAAGAGAAATTAGGGGGCGGTGTTGGAACCGAAGGATGGTATGGATCCACATAACGTCGTGAGTGCTCAATAAAGCTACTAGGCACGCCACAATCTAAATCTAAGTGGACATAGTTAAGATCAATTTTTTGGAACATCATTTTATAGTCTACAAACTTCACGCTTGATTTTCCTTTCTCATCGCCGTTGTTTTCATTTTCCAACTGCATGATTACAGAAACCATAAAATCTTCGTCCAGATGCTTGAAAAACATAGGTGCAGCAGAAATTACCATCTTCGATGCGAAAACGCACATAAAAATGGCAACTATCCAAAGCTCATATTTTTTTCTTAGCTTCATTTTTGTTAAATCTTCTTTTTTAGATTTCCCCAAAAGTAATTCCGAAAAACGTTAAATTCAAAATTTATTGCGTAATAAATTTGTAATATAAAGATTTTATAGCGCGGAAATCAAAATTATTGGGCATTTTCAAACTTTATTTATTTTTGAGCTTTTCTTATACATATCGAAGCAAAATTTAATGAGGATTCTTTTCATTTGTTTACTAATTACATTGCCTCTCTTTGTGTTGGCGCAGAATAACAATGCTCCTTCATCCTATGATATACACGACATTAAGATTACTGGATATCTGCAAACACAGTTCCAAGTAGCTCAATCCCCAGGTATATTCTCATGGTCTGGGGGCGACTTTAGTCCAAATTCCAGTAGTCGCTTTATGCTAAGACGCGGACGCTTAAAGGTAGACCGTGTAGATAAATTTTCTTCCGTAGTATTTCAGCTTGATGGCACCCAAGATGGTCTTCGAATCATGGATGCGTTCATTCAATTCCATAATCCGCAAGATAAGTCATTACTTTTTACTGCAGGTCTATTCAATCGGCCTTTTGGCTATTCCATTGTCTACTCATCAGGCTACAGGGATTTTCCAGAAAGGGCTCGTGTTTTTCAAACTTTAATGCCTAGAGAAAGGGATTTAGGAGCAATGATCAGCTACAGGCCTAAAAAAATTCTTCATTTTATCACTGCAGAATTAGCCGTAGTTAACGGTAGTGGTTTAAATGCACGAGATTATGATTCAAACAAAGACATTATTGGAAACCTCAACTTTAAGTTTGACAGTTTAACCAATAAAAAACTTCATGTGGGATTTGGCGCCTCAATCTATAAAGGTACCGTAAGGAGCAATACCGACACTTACTTGAAACCTGTTGAGAATGGCTTTGTAAGTGTTACAGATGAGTCTAATGTAGGTTATAATTTCCGAAGAGATTATTATGGGGCCAATCTTCAATTAGAATACAACAACTCCTTTGGGAGTACAACACTCAAGTCGGAATATATCCAAGGGAAACAACCTGGCGTAGCGGCCTCATCTAGTATTTCGGGATTAGCAGCCAGTCAAAGTTTTGCTACCCAACCTACTACCAATTTATATCTTAGAAATTTCAATGGATATTTCATCTGGTTTACCCAACAAATTGCCCACACCAAATTAACGGCCATTGTTGGCTATGATGTTTATGATCCAAACACCGATGTAGACGAATCTGAAATCGGAAAAGTAGGCAGTAACACCACTGCCGGCGACATTAAATTTAGTACTTTAGGCTACGGCGTAACCTACGCTCTTAACGGTCGTTTAAAACTTACGATCTATAACGAACATGTACATAATAATGGCACACAGCTAACCAATTACCAAAATGACATTAAGGATAATGTATTTACTACTCGCCTCCAATATCGCTGGTAGCTCATTATTTTAAATTTTAACCAAATCTATAAACCATATAAACCGATGAACAACAAAATCCAAATCTTAAAAGATAAAATAGAAAAAGCACATCTGGGTGGTGGACAAGCTCGTATTGATAGCCAACATAAAAAAGGTAAACTAACTGCCCGTGAGCGTATTCATTTTTTAATGGACGAAGGTAGTTTTGAGGAAATTGGCATGTTGGTAACCCACCGCAGTACCGATTTTGGGATGGAAAACGAGAAATACCTTGGCGATGGTGTAATTACTGGCTATGGCACAGTAAATGGCCGACTTACCTATGTTTTTTCTCAAGACTTTACCGTTTTTGGTGGATCTTTATCTGAAACCCACGCAGAAAAAATATGCAAGATTATGGACATGGCCATGAAAAATGGCGCACCTATCATTGGCCTAAATGACAGTGGTGGTGCCCGTATTCAAGAAGGCGTTGTTTCTTTAGGAGGTTATGCCGATATTTTTTACCGTAACGTACAAGCCTCTGGAGTAGTGCCACAGCTTTCGGCCATCATGGGACCTTGTGCGGGGGGAGCAGTATATTCTCCCGCCATTACAGATTTTATTTTGATGGTTGAAAATACCTCATATATGTTTGTAACGGGACCAAACGTAGTAAAAACAGTTACCCACGAAGAAGTGAGTTCAGAAGAGTTAGGCGGTGCCAGTACCCACGCAACCAAATCAGGAGTTACCCATTTTGCTTGTGCCAATGAAATTGATGCCATTAACCATGTTAAAAAATTACTGAGCTACGTCCCTCAAAACTGTGAAGAAATACCTCCTGCTATCGCTTATGACTCAGTAAATGAAGAAAGATCTAGTTTAAACGAGGTGCTCCCCTTAAACGCCAACCAACCTTACGACATTAGAGAGGTGATTGTACAAGTTACCGATGATGATAGCTTTTTGGAAGTGCATGCCGCTTACGCAGAAAATATCGTAGTGGGCTTTGCTCGGTTAGCTGGTCGTAGTATTGGTATTATAGCCAATCAGCCAGCTTATTTGGCGGGAGTTTTAGACAATAATGCGTCTGTAAAAGCGGCCAGATTTGTACGTTTCTGCGATTGCTTTAACATTCCTTTGTTAGTTTTTGAAGATGTTCCTGGCTTTTTGCCTGGCACCGACCAAGAATGGAACGGAATCATTAACAACGGAGCAAAACTATTGTATGCTTTTAGTGAAGCCACTGTGCCTCGTATTACGGTAATTACACGTAAAGCTTACGGAGGCGCCTACGATGTGATGAACTCCAAGCACATTGGTGCCGATATGAACTATGCTTGGCCGAGTGCTGAAATTGCGGTAATGGGTGCTAAAGGAGCTGCTGAAATCATCTTTAAAAGAGAAATCACTGCAGCCGAAAACCCAGAAGAAAAATGGTTGGAGAAGGAGAAATTATATTCAGATATTTTTGCCAATCCTTACCGTGCTGCTGAGCGTGGTTTTGTTGATGAAGTGATTGAGCCATCTAAAACTCGTGAAAAACTAATTAAGGCTTTCAAAATGCTCGAAAACAAAGTAGTAAACACGCCAAGAAAAAAACACGGGAATATCCCACTTTAAGGATAAAATGCAAGCATTAAAACGTGCCGATGTAATTTTAATGGCCTTTTGCACAGGTCTTATCGTTGCCAATATCTATTATTGCCAACCCTTGGTCGTTTTAATTGCCAAGGAGTTTAAACTGGCTGAAAGCGATGCCGGAAGCATCACTTTCTTAACCCAAGCTGGTTATGCCATTGGTCTATTTCTTTTGGTGCCATTAGGCGATATGTTTGAACGCAAGAAACAAATTTTGGTCATCACCGCTTTGGCGATCATATCACTGTTAATTGCTGGCTTTTCGCACAGCTTTTTGGTGCTCGAAATAGCTAGTGTTTTAATTGGTGCTTGCTCTATTGTCCCCCAGCTCATTCTCCCTCTCACCGCTTCTTTAAGCGATGATGAAAGCCGAGGCCATAACATAGGCATCGTAATGAGTGGTTTATTGGTGGGCATTTTAGCTTCAAGAGCCATTAGCGGTACAGTAGGTGATTTGCTGGGCTGGCGTGCCATGTTTTTAATTGCTGCCGGCGTTTGTACTTTGCTAGTGATGCTGATGGCGGTACGATTTCCAACAAGCCGTCCTACCTTTACAGGTGGATACAAAGAGCTGATGCGATCTATGTTCTCCTATATTAAAACCCAACCCGTTTTAAGGGAAGCATCCATCATCAACTTCTTTGCCTTTATTGTCATCATGGGTTTTTGGACCACCATGGTTCTTTATCTTTCCAATCCACCACATCATTTTAGTGCTTATCAAATTGGCTTATTTGGTATCGCAGGTGCCGCAGGTGCTTTGGCAGCGCCATTGGTAGGTAAATTAAGTGGTGGGGGAAATCCTCGAAAAAACTTGATGATAGGTTTTATCTTGGAATTGATCAGTGTGGCATTATTCTATTTCACTGGCCATAGCGTATTCCTTTTTGTTGTTGGTATTATCTTGATAGACATTGGGCAACAGGCCATCCACGTCACCAACCAAACCCGTATCTACACTTTAGTTCCCGAAGCCAGAAACAGGCTAAACACCATTTTCATGTCGGTGAGTTTTGTGGGCGCTGCTTGCGGTTCGGCCTTGGGTTTATGGCTATGGTCATTAGGTGGTTGGGCCATGTTCTGCTACGGCGTTACTGCAATCATCATCCTAAACATGTTGATTTATCAGTGGTATAAAAAAGCTTAAACTCTTGAGTGAAATTATCCAAATAGAACAGATTTTTCCTTCGCTTACTTGGCGAATTAGACAACAGGCCATGTATCCTGAAAAGGAAATCACGGAAATGGAGTTAGCTGATGATTTTGAAGGCACTCACTTTGGACTGTATTTTAATCATGAACTTACTGGAGTAGTCTCCTTATTCATAAAGGATGGCATCGCACAATTCAGAAAAATGGCTGTACTTCCTAATAAGCAAGAAAATGGTTTAGGTAAACTACTACTGCAATACTTAATAGATTATTGTAAGCAACAACCAGTAAAACTACTTTGGTGCAATGCCAGAGTAAACGCCATTGGCTTTTATACAAAAATTGGTTTCGTTACGGAAGGAGCACCTTATCAACGAAACCAATTAGACTACATTAAAATGCAGCTTATTTTTTAGGCAATGTTTTATTCAAATCCATCACAGGAGTTAAACCTTCCGAGGGTACATAAATAATTTGTGGCAAGCTCCCTTTATCTGCTAATTTTTCTAAAGTTCTAATAAACAGATACTGGTTATAAGTAGCAGATAAGGTACCGTTCTCCACTTTCATCGCTTCCGCCATCCCTTTGGCTCTTTCTATTTCGGCAGCAGCATTTAATTTCTCGGCCTCCAAACGAGCTTTGGCTTCTTCTACTAAAATTCTACGGTTTTGTTCGGCCTTCGCCATTTCGGCTTTACCTGCCATTTCTTGTTGCCAAACATTATACCTTGGCAAGCCCCACATTAAAGCTACAATCACCATTAAAACAAAAAGTGCTACTGGAATAAAAATCTTGATTACGTTCATAAATGATAAGTTTTAGAGTTTGTTTAATATAATGATTTTCCTGTCAAAAATCAAGAAAATGGTTCCATCATAAGTCTTTAATATGTACATTTACCAGCATACAGAAATTAAAAACTATGGCAAAGAAAAAAGACGAAAATAAAAAACATGTGCCTGTAGTTACCAAAAAATCGCTACAGTTTTTCGAGAAATATATCAATAATGCTGCACCAACTGGATATGAGTGGGAAGGTCAAAAACTTTGGCTAGAATATTTAAAACCTTATGTTGATGAGCATTTTGTAGACAACTATGGTACTGCTGTAGGCGTAATTAATCCTAAAGCCGAATATAAAGTAGTCATTGAAGCACATGCCGATGAAATTTCTTGGTATGTGAATTACATCACCAATGATGGTTTAATTTACGTTATCCGTAATGGAGGTTCCGATCACCAAATTGCACCTTCAAAGCGTGTAAATATCCATACTGAAAAAGGCTATGTAAAAGCGGTTTTTGGTTGGCCAGCCATCCACACCCGTCATGGCGAAAAAGAACAAACTCCAGAGCTTAAAAACATTTTCTTGGATTGTGGATGTACCACTAAAGAAGAAGTTGAAGCCCTGGGCGTACACGTAGGCTGTGTAATTACCTACGAAGACGAATTTATGGTATTAAACGACCGTTACTATGTTGGTAGGGCCCTAGATAACCGTGCGGGCGGTTTTATGATTGCAGAAGTAGCTCGTTTGTTAAAAGAGAACAAGAAAAAATTACCTTTTGGTTTGTATATAGTGAACTCGGTACAAGAGGAAATTGGTTTACGTGGTGCCGAAATGATTGCTGATCGTATTAAGCCTAACGTAGCCATCGTGACCGATGTAACCCACGATACCACCACTCCAATGATTAACAAAGTTACGCAAGGCGATTTATCAGCGGGCAAAGGCCCAGTGGTATCCTATGCTCCTGCTGTACAAACAAATTTGAATAAATTGTTAATCAAAACTGCCGAAAAAGCCGACATTCCATTCCAACGCCAAGCCTCATCACGTTCAACAGGAACTGATACCGATGCTTTCGCATACTCTAATGGAGGCGTTCCTTCAGCGTTAATCTCGTTGCCTTTACGTTACATGCACACTACCGTGGAAATGGTACACAAAGAAGATGTTGACAATGTAATCAGCTTGATTTACGAAAGTTTATTGGCCATTAAAGATGGTCAGGATTTCAGAGAATTCTCTAAAATCTAATCAAAATACAAGAGGCCTGAAAATTATTCAGGCCTTTTTCATATAGATTAATTCCCCTATGTGTCTATGTGGTTCATTTAATTAAAAAATATAACCACATAGACACATAGAAAATGTCATAACATTAACGAAATATTGTGATTATCCATCATATTTTAAAAAATATTTGAATTTATGTATTTAACTACGTAGTTTTATACATTATGAATATCAACATCGTTCCAATCTACAATAATGACAGCGAGGCTGTGATTAACATCATTTTACCAATACAACAAAATGAGTTCAATATCGCCATCGGGATCAAAGACCAACAAGACCTTTTAACCATTGAAGAATTTTACCATCATGGCGGAGGTCATTTTTGGGGAGCCAAAATTGATGGGGAATTAGTGGGGACCATAGGTCTGATTAAGTGCAGTGATGACTTTGGCGCCATTAGAAAAATGTTTGTGAAGAAAGAATATCGAGGCAAAGAATATGGGATTGCACAGCTTTTATTGGATACCTTAATGGCCTATAGCAAAGAAATTGGCTTAAAAAGCTTATACTTGGGAACAAAAGATGTTTTACAAGCAGCGTTACGCTTTTATGAAAAAAATGGCTTCTCTTTGATTGAAAAGAGCGAATTACCAAAAGCTTTTCCAATTATGCCCGTAGATAATGTCTTTTGTCGTTTATCATTCAAATAGGTAAAAGATGAATATTATCAATAGTGTAGGTGCTTTAGCTTTATCAACTCGTTTACAAGTACTGAGTGAACAGTTACGTAAAGACGGTGCCTTATTATACAAGGAATACGACATCAATTTTGAGCCTAAATGGTTTCCAGTTATTTACACACTTCATCAGAAAAAAGAACTAAGCGTAGTCGAAATCGCAACGGAAATTGGCTATAGCCATCCATCAACCATCAGTCTGTTAAAAGAATTAGAAAAAGAAAAAATTGTTCAATCCAAAAAGGACAAGGCCGATGAGCGCAAACGAATTATTTCTTTAAGTACAAAAGGCGAAGAGCTGATTGTAAAAATGCTTCCCGTTTGGTCTATCATTAACAGCGCTCTAGAAGAAATCATTGATAATGAGAACAACCTCTTGAAAGCCATTAACGAAGCCGAAGAGAAAATCAAGAGGTCAAGTTTCTTTCAACGTGCACTAATCATAAAAGAAAAAGCGGGATTAAAGTAGCTTGTTATTGATAAAAGCTACCATCTCCCCTACGCATCATTGGTCTACCATTACGGTTTCTTGCTCCTGTCCATTTTTGTAAGCGTACATTAGCCCTCAACATAAAATATCGGCTCAAAGCATTGGTACGAGTTTCCGTCTTTACCAAATCTGTAACATTGAGGTTTACAAAATTGTTTTGTTTCAAAAGGTCAAAAGCTTGAAAGGTGATAGATGCCCTACGCTTCCAAAATTCTTTCTGCACATAGGCATTAATCACTAATGGGTTGCTGGTGATATTGGCGTCGATTCCACTTACAAAATTTTTACTGGCGCTGTAACCAAAAATAAGCGATTGCCACATGTAAAAACGACCATCTATATTAAAGGCCAAAGTTTTAGTATTCACCCTGTTTGTACTAATGGTATTTTGAGATTTGGTAATATTATATGACACGTTAGGATTCACTTCCAACCATTCATTTGGATTGATACGAGGTCCAAAACGTTCGGTAATATTCCAGGTACTGGTAATGCTTTCCAAGTTATTACTCATGGAAACGCCATGATTGTAATTTACATTTCCGCTTAAAGACAGGTTGTACTTGCGGTTGTTCAATTGCTTGCTTACCGAATAATTACCGCCAATACGATAGCTGCCATTCATGTTCACGTAATGGGTTTCATTGCGCAACAGTTGATTATTGTTATTGAAAATCTGCACCATATTGCTCACTACGGAGTTATCAATAAAAGTTGCATTTAAATTAACGGAGTAATTGAGCTTTTGATTGGCGATGTAATTGTTATAACTGGTGTTAATAGAATGGTTAAAAGTAACCTTCAAATCTGGATTACCTACAATCGTATTTTGTGGATTTGATACATCTCTAACTGGTTGTATTTGATCAAAAGTTGGTTCCTTTGCATTACCAGAGTAATTGATTTGTATACTATGGGTTCGCGACCAAGCGTATTGAAACCTGGCGATAGGAATCAAATTAAAACTATTACGATTGGTAGTCGTTCCCAGACTTACTTTTGTGCCGCTTAACACTGCAGGTACCCCAGTAATTCCCACTGAAAACCGCACCTTTGAGGTGTTTGATAAACCATAACGGTAATTCAAGGCGATACGAGCTTGTGTAAAAGAATAATCGTAGATATTACTGAGGGAATCTACCACTTGCTTATTATCCAAGGCATCTATATTGCTCGTAATTGCCCTATTGTCATAGCCATTGTAGGTAATCTGACCATTAAATTCCAATTGACTATTTGCAGCCAAGGGCTCTACGTAAGTTAAACTCCCTCGGTAATTATTGGTCAAGTTTCTTCGTTCAATTAAACGATGCACCAAAGAATCGAGCACATTAATATCATCCTTATAGAACTTGGTATTTCGTTCCTGATCTGATTCTTGATCAGACGTGTTAAAGCTAAATTGAGCTGAGAAATTTCTACGCGGCTTATTAAAAATATGTTGATAGAATACGGTAGCACCAATATTAGGTCTGGTGTTTTTACCTGAGCTATTGCCTAATTGATTTTGAGTGATTAATGCCCCCGATTGTCCTATGCTGGATAGGCTACTATTAGTAGTAGAAGAATAGCTAATTTCTGGCGTAACCCTTAAAAAGTTATTGCTGTCGATATTTGCCTCTAGTTCGAAATTAAAATTATGGCCCTTGGTTTTATTATCCCTTTCGCTTTCATTGGTCGAGAAAATAGTTCCATTGGTACTGTATATTTCAGATAAACTACTGTTTAATGAATTTACATTACTGAAATTATAGCGATAGTTGGTATTGATTTGTATTTTTTTACCAAGTTGATCTCTGTATGAAAATGCTGAAGAACCTGTATTAGTGGTACCACCACTTCCGCCCGAAGAATTGCCATTGTTACCGCCTGAACCACCACTAGCTGCTCCTCCACGACCACCACCAGTATTTCCTCCATTGCCTCGGCCTCCGCCATTACTCGGCATCGCATCACCACCCATAGTACCCGTATTTGCTACACCATTTACGGTGTTGTTTAGCCTTAAATTTACCGCAATATTCTGATTGCCGTTAAGCCTTGTTCCAAACACCGAACTTTCATATCGTTCATTACTACCTCCTCCAGCGGTGATGTTAGCAGAATTTCCTACAGATTTATCAGCACGAGTAACAATATTTAATATCTTTTCGGGATCTCCGTCCTTAATACCCGTTCTGGCTGCTTGATCGCCATAATCATCTACAATTTGGATCTTATCTACAATTTCAGCAGGTAAGTTTTGTATAGCCGTGCTTATATCTCCCCCAGCATAGACCTTTCCGTTTATTTTCGCTTTAGTTACATTATTTCCTTGGTGGACCAAACTGCCGTCTGTACCCACTTCCATGCCTTCCATTTTTTTTAGGAGCTCATCAACCGTAGCATTTTCTCTTACAATGTAGTCGCTGGCCTTATATTCCACCGTATCTGTTTTATAGGTAATGGAAGGAGTTCCATTAATAACTACTTCATTTAGGGTATTAGACATAGAACGCAAAACAATAGGATCCATCACAATTCTAGGAATGGCATCATTTTGCTTGTATTTATTGATTTGCTGCTTATAACCAAGCATTGTAAAACTCATCGTATAAGTGGCAGATTTTACATTTTTAAAGACGAAAATCCCATCTGGATTAGTACTGGTCACCAAGGTATCTTTCTCCGACGTTAACCTGATGGTAACTCCTGGAACACCCAAATCGGTAGTGTCTTTTACAATACCACTAATTTCCCTAACAGCTACTGGAGGTGGAACATTTTTACCTTTAGGTGTACTCTGTGCTTGCAGTTTTAAATTGGCTAACAACAAAATAGCAACTACCGCCAGTCCACACAGGTAATTCTTAAGATTTCTCATAGCAGCTACAGGTTACTTTTGAAGAACATATTTACCCCAAAAATCGGTAGCTGTCATTAAATCTTGGCGAGCAGCATTCGTATT
The DNA here is from genome assembly GCF_039594775.1 of Pedobacter sp. Lineage (GTDB taxonomy): Bacteria > Bacteroidota > Bacteroidia > Sphingobacteriales > Sphingobacteriaceae > Pedobacter. The sequence continues at coordinate 44,771 of NZ_JBCNMT010000013.1, forward strand.
CGCTCCACTACCAAAATTACCAGCTCTAGCATTCCCACCACCAAAAGCAGGACCTGCATTAGCTCTCATCGCAAAATTACCGTTATTAGGCAGACCATTAAGTTTGATTTGATAAGCTATTTCATTAGTGCTACCTGCGGCAATTTCCAATAAGGATAATGGAATAGCTGCTTCGTAAATATAAGCCCCTTGCTCGTCCATCTTAGCAACCGCTTTAATACCGTACTCGTTATAAATAGAGATTAAGGTATCGGAAATTTGTTTAAATCCTAAGGCTTTAATTTCCTTTACTGAGGCTAATTGGGTTTTACGTTGCGCTAACGTAATCGAATCTCTTTCCTTTTGGCTCTGTTCCTGTCCAGCTCTTTGTCTATTTTGCCCCATATTCCCTCGATTACCACTTGCCCTTACAATAAGTGGATAGGTAATCACAAATGCATCCTGTTCTCTCTTTTTCCCTTTGGTGTTAATTGTAAATGAAATTCCGCCCGCCATAATTTTGGTAATGGTTTCATGATCACTTGCCTTAATGGCCAGATAAAGATTTTTGTCATCATTAGCAATGGTATATAACAAACTTGTTCTTTTGTTTTCTGCTGCAAAAGCGTCCCATTCCAGGTTCTTTCCATCGATACGAACAGTACTTGGTACCAAAATACCTTTAACTTGCACATCTGGCAGTTTTTGGGCACTGACGCCAATACTCAATAAAAATATGGGCAAAAGAGTGTAAAATAGCTTCATTTGTGGTGGTTTACATTTGTGGTGAATTTAGATAGACATCAATAATGGAAAAAGGATTAAAACTAGAACGCAAAAAAAATCCCCAGCTAAGCTGAGGATTTACAATTTTATATGAATTATTTAGCAGAAGATTTATAATTCTCTGCCAGCTTTAAGGCATTATATGCATTGACAATTCCGCCACTCACACATAAATCTGAAAAATTAGCACGTACGGTTTCATCTTTATCATTTTTGTATTTCACTTTTCGCACAACTTTGGTTACCGCCTTCATGATGATATCTTTCACGTCTACCGCTGTTAACTCTGGATGATAGCTCAAAATCAAAGCCGCTAAACCAGTAACTACTGGAGCTGCCATACTTGTGCCGTCAAACTCTTCATATTTTGAATTGGGAACTGTAGAATTAATCATAAAACCTGGAGCAAATACATCTACATTATATTTACCGTAATTAGAGAAAGAAGCTTTTAAGTCGTCATTATCTTTATATGCACTAGCACCTACCTCTATCCAATTTTTAGCATGTGGAAGTTGATATTTTGCGCTATCTAAAACAGGCTTAGCAAAAGGATCTTTTTTGGGAGCTGGAGCCGGACCACCGTTCATTCGATTAGTAGGCGGCATTGGAGGAAACATGCTCACTTGCGGTTTGTTTTTTTTCGCATAAGCTTCAGCTTCCGGACTGTCGTAATATTTATTCGGGAAATTATCTGTTATATCGTTATTCTGATTATCATTTCCAGCAGCATGTACTAACAATACCCCTTTTGCTTCCGCATATTTTATCGCTTCATCAACTACTTTTTTATCCCACTTATATCCTTTTCCAAAACTCATATTGATTACTCTCGCTCCATTATCTACCGCATATCTAATTCCGTTGGCTACATCTTTATCTCGCTCATCCCCTTGTGGAACCACTCTGATGGTCATAATGCTTACATTATTCGCAACTCCTTTAATGCCGATATCATTATTTCTATTTGCTCCAATAATTCCCGAAACGTGTGTACCATGATCTGCATCAGGGCCAATCACATCTGAGTTACCGTAAATACGCTCATTAGAATTTGCATAATCATCACCAACAAGCGCTGCTCTTTCATCATATTTTTCATTTAGGTTATACTTCAGCATCTGTTCAAGTTCTTTATGTCCTTTTTGAATGCTTTCGTAAAATTTCTCTATACTTCCTTCATCTTTAGATCCTTTACGAACAATCTTTTTAATATACTCCTCCAACTCATCATCAGCCTTATATTTCTCCATATCTTCTAGTGATGGGATTTTCTTCTGATTAACCATCGCAACCGAATCCATTACCTTTTTTATGGCGATATAGATAGGAAATGCAGCACTAGCCTCATCATATTTCTTCCCAAAATCGGACACTACTCTTTTATACAGCGCATATTCTTCTTTCTCTGCACTATCTAAAACTGTACTCCTAATAACAGATCTATATTTAGGTTCGAGCTTACGTTTTATCCTTACTAACTCTAAATTATCATAAGCTAAATTGCCATTTTTCGAACCAATAAAGTTCCATCCATACACATCGTCAATGTATCCATTACCATCATCATCGATACCGTTTCCAGGAATTTCTTTCGTATTGGTCCAAAGTACATCCTTTAAATCTTCATGCTTAATATCTGTACCCCCATCAATAACGGCCACCACAATTTTCTGCTTGGGCTTTTTATTCTTTAACAGCTCTGTATAAGCTTTCTCGGTACTGATCCCGAAATAGCCATCAGCTGTTAAATCTAAATTGAACCAATTGGGAGGTAATTTGACATTTTTATCTTGGGCATAGCCTTGATTAAAAGAAACCAATAAGGCAAAAGCGATTATAATTATTCTATAAACTCTCATTTTAACTCTTTCAGTGTATATCTTAATATACAAAAATAACCATTAAAAGAAGCTACAGTGCGGTTTAGAAAAAAACTTTAACAAAAATTAACAGAAATGACGGGCATCGGCGGCTGTATTGCCCGCACACGGGGGATTAGGGGGCCTGCGGTAACGGGACGCTGCCCCGCTGTTGCCCGTATGAGCATATTTCCTAAAAGTCAGGCCACAAAAAAAGCCCCCGACATTTCTGAAGGGGGCTTGTAAGGATAGGCACCGACCTACTCTCCCACGTGTTACCGCAGTACCATCGGCTCTGGCGGGCTTAACTTCTCTGTTCGGAATGGGAAGAGG
>NZ_JBCNMT010000014.1:0-38292 GCF_039594775.1 Pedobacter sp.
GTCTTAGATGGACTTAGGTGTCTTAGGTGTTAAATTTAGTTTTTTAGCGACCTTAGGATATTTTAGTTTTTTTAACCATTAAGAAATTAAGGGGCGTGCGTTTTGTTTTTTAAGCACCTTAGACATCTTAGAACATTTTAGGGGACTGTGCCTTAGATGGACTTAGGTGTTTTAGGTGTTAAATTTAGTTTTTAGCGACAGGACATTTTAGTTTTTAGAACTGTTAAGGTAATAAGGAACATTAAGTTTTATTGGCTATTTTCTTAATTTTCTTCATTTCTTAATGTTTATTGTAAATATGGGACTTTGCCTTAGATGAGCTAAGGTGTCTTAGGTGGTGAAAATTATAATGTTATTTCATCCCTTGCAAAACTCCCATTTTCAAATCATAAGTAGAAAGGGTAATTTGCTTAAGACCAAGGTTGGCTAAGACATAATTGGTAATCAGTGATGCCATCACAATCATATCTACCCTTAATGGGATAAGATTAGGCATTTCGCTTCGTTCTTCATGGGTTGATACTATTAATTTATCGCTCAGTTGATAATAGGCGTTAATGTCAATGGGAGCCTTGGAAACTTGATGGATATTTAGCGAAGGATTGAGCATGACTGAATAAGTTTCAAACGCACCTGCTGAGCCTATCAATGTTTCGGCTTCGAAATCTTTACCAAAGGTGATTAATTCCGTCAAAGTCACTTGCAAATGGTTTTGGATATTTTGCTGGTCGGTAATGCTAATAGGGTCCGATTTGAAGAATTTCTGCATCAATCTGGCGGCACCAATGTCAAAGCTTTTTTTCCAATAGAAACCCTGTTCGTCGCAGAAAATAAATTCAGTACTGCCGCCTCCGATATCCATGATCAAGGATTTGCCTTTAATAGCACCACTGGCTTTTACGCCTTCGTAAATCAAATGCGCTTCTTCATTGCCATCAACCACTTCAATGCTAATTCCTGTTTGTTGTTTAACTGTCTCAATAAATTTTTGACCGTTACTGGCACTGCGAACTCCAGAAGTAGCCACGGCTCTTACTTTAGAAATCTCGTATTCCTGTAGTGTGATGCTAAATTCCTTTAAGCAATTGATACCACGCTCAAAAGCAGTAGGGATAATTTTATTTTCGAGGGTAATGTCTTCACCAAGTTTTACAGGCTTGTTGGTTTTATAAAGGATATTCATTTCGCTAGCTGTCTTTTCGGCGATAATGAGATGGAAGGTGTTTGTACCTAGGTCTATGGCAGCAACTTTCATGTATTTTGATTCTCTTTTCTTTTAAGGTGTTGCCTTTGCCAACTAAACCTGACATTAGCGGATACCGGCCCTGTGGCTAAGGCCTGTGCAGTATGAGCGATTGGCAGGGCTAGCCAAAAATAGCTGTATAAGCCCTGCTTTTCAAATCCTCTTTTAATAGCGTCTTGAACTTTAAACTAACTCCTAGCCACTAATCCCTAGTTCCTAATTTTTATAAGTAAACCATTTAAACATCTCCTTGAACGTAGTTTTTTTACCGTACATTAAAATACCTACGCGATAAATACGTCCAGCAATCCAAACCGTAGCTACAAAACCAACTGCCAAAATAGCCATCGATAAGGCCAATTCCCAACCAGGTACACCATAAGGAATACGCACCACCATGGCAATAGGAGAGGTAAAAGGAATCATCGACAACCAAAATGCTGTACTGCCATAAGGGTCGTTAGTAACCACACTGAGTGATAATGCGTAACCCAATAGCAGGGGCAGCATCACGGGAAGCATAAATTGCTGCGTTTCTGTTTCGCTGTCCACGGCAGAGCCAATGGCAGCATAAAGAGCGCTGTAAAATAAATAGCCACCTAAAAAGAAAAACAAAAACACTACAATAATTTTGCCTATATCCAAACCAGCTAAGCTTTTTTGAATATCGGCAATAGGACCTTGCGGAGCTGTCGAAGTTACCTGCTCAGCACCGCTTATTTGTGTTTGTGCTTGGGCAGATGCCGTAATTTCTTTAATATCTTCTTTGTTGGTGAACAAGCTCACTGCTGCCGTGCTGATGGCTAACGTAAGTACAATCCATAACATAAATTGGGTTAAACCCACCAAAGCAATCCCAACAATTTTGCCCATCATTAATTGAAAAGGCTTTACAGAAGAGACAATGACTTCTATGATACGGTTTGTTTTTTCCTCGATAACCCCACGCATCACCTGTATGCCATACATCATGATGAACATAAACATGAGCACACCTGCCGTAAATGCGATAAAAGTACTTGCCCCAGCACTCGATTCTTCTTCTTTGCCTGTTTCGGCAATTTTTTTGGTCGAAATATCTACGGTGGTTTTAAGCTTGTCCAAATCGCTTTGCGAAATGCCTGATTCTTTAAGTTTTTGAGTTCTGATGAGTTCCTCAATATCGCCAGAAATGCGTCGGTTTAGCGACATGCCCGGCTGTTTGGCACCAAAAAGCTCTATGCCCTTTGGAGCTGTCAAACTAAACTCGGGTAAATAGAGAATATAGTCGTAATCAGCTTTGCCCAACTCCTTTTTGGCCTGTTCTAAACTTTTGTCAATATAAGTGTAGGAAACGTTTTGGTTGGCGGTAAGCTTTTCTGTTAAAGTTTTATTGGTACTTACAATCGCAACCTTATCGTGGGTATCTTTAATTCCCTTATAAGTGAAATAACCAATGAGCGCATAAACGCCGGCAATTAATAAAGGTGTTAAAAAGGTCATTACAATGAACGATTTCTTTTTAACTCTTGAAAAATATTCCCTTTGGATAATGAGTAAGATTTTATTCATGGTTTTGTCCTTTCACTTTTTCAATAAAAATATCGTTCATGGTAGGAATGACTTCATCTAAACGGTGAATATTTACATGAGGTAATAATTGTGATAAGGCCTCGTTGGCTACGCGATTAGGTTTTAACTGCAGTTTAACTAAAGTATGGTTTTTAACTTTTTCGGTTTGCAATACTTCATAAATATCATTGTTGGTGGTCTGGTAATCACCCTCGTATTCTATCCAATAAGCATTACTACGGTAGGTGTTTTTGATCTCGTCAACAGCGCCATCCAATATTTTTTTAGATTTGTTAATGAGGGCAATGTTATCGCAAAGTTCCTCTACACTTTCCATACGGTGGGTTGAGAAGATGAACGTTGCACCATTTTTGTTCAGCTCCAAAATCTCGTTTTTAATAATGTCGGCATTCACAGGGTCGAAGCCAGAGAAAGGTTCGTCTAAAATGATTAATTCAGGTTCGTGTAATACTGTAGCTACAAATTGTACCTTTTGCTGCATTCCCTTACTCAAATCTTCCACCTTTTTGCTCCACCAGTCCTTCATCTCCAGTTTTTCAAACCAGTATTTAATCCGTTTGGTAGCTTCAGAACTGTTCAATCCCTTTAATTTAGAGAGGTAAAGTACCTGTTCACCAATCTCCATTTTTTTGTAAAGTCCACGTTCTTCGGGTAAGTAACCAATCTGTGAAATGTGGTTGGCATTTAGTCTTTCGCCATTAAAAAATACTTCGCCGCTATCAGGAGCTGTAATTTGGGTGATAATTCTAATCAGGGAGGTTTTACCAGCACCGTTTGGACCTAATAACCCAAAAATTTTGCCTTTTTCTACTTCAAGACTTACATCGTTGAGGGCACGGTGCGTAGCATACTGTTTTACAATATTCTTTACGCTTAACATATCTATTGTTTAGTTTCGAGAATAAGATAGTAAAAAAGCCTTTTTGTTACGAAGTTTTAATCAAATTGTAAAAACGGCTATTTGATTAATCCTATTATACTTCTAGTATAGATATCTCTTCCTAATGTAGATAAATGAACTGCATCATTGAACATCAATGGATTGTTATTTTTAAAGTGATAATTGTCATTATCCAAATATTGAATGTTATTCTTTTTGACGAATTTTTTTGTCTCAAGATGTGAGTGTTTAAAAATAGCTGAACTTGCTATATGAGCTGGCACAGGAGGCTCCAAAAAGCATAAACTTATATTGTGTTTTTTGCATAGGGCAATAATATTACTTAGTGCAGTTAATTGCAAGTTGTTCTTGTCCCGATTAGTTTTTCTGTTTAGTGGAGATTTTAAATCTAAGAACTCTTTAGGTGTTAAACCAGGTACTTGTTTATTAATGTAGCCTCCCTTATATGACAATGAAGTATGAAAATGATTTAACAAGGGGTATGTAAGCATGCTCTCGTTTCCACTCATAACTAGCAGTTCGTATATGTCTAAGGCGGAAAGAATATTATTAGAATAATGTAAGAATGCAATTTTTTCTTTAGCTCTTAGAGAGTTGAACATTCGAGGGTCAGAAAAACTAGTTTTTTGGTATATTCTAAAGGGATAAGCTTCAACGATGATTTTTTTGGTCTGAAGGTTATCATTCTCTATTAGGATTTTAAGTAAAAAGTAACTGTAATATAGGCTATTCCCGTTGTAGGCTAGAATATATGGGTTGCTTAAGCTATCGACCAAGGTTTTAGGATTGAGACTTTGTCTGGTTTGAGAGCTACCTATAAATAAGTAGTCAATCTTTTTTTCTGCAAGTAAACCAGAAATTCCATTAGTTTTTATAGAAAGCTTATGTCCATAAAAAAACTTTATAGTTAGCAAGGTTATAAATATGAAAAATATGATAACTGCAATTTTTCTCATTTAGAACTGAAAATAAATAAAACTTCTACTATTAAAGTAACCAAAAAATAATATTGATAGAACTACAAAAGCTAAAAGTGTATAATTGCTTTTTTCATTTTCTGAAAAGCTTAATTTTTTTGTAATGTTGGTTTTGCCTTCATAAAGAAATAAAATAATGATGAAAAATATGCAAATAATAAACGAATCTAGAGAAGTGGCATCACCTTTAAATAATAGTATGCATTCCTTTATAGAAGAGGTGTTGAATTGAAGATTAGTAAATATCTTTTTATAGATGAGAAAAGCATCACTTACGCTTTCAGCCCTAAAAAAAATCCAAGCAAATGAAACAATCAGGAAAACAATCACAATTTGAAGAAAGCTTAACAGGCGATTGCTAGAATTTAGTACTTTGTTTAATTTGAAGAGATGCTCTATAATTAGTAGAATACCATGAATAAAACCCCATGCAATAAATGTCCAGCTGGCCCCATGCCATAATCCACTGATAAGAAATACAATTATTATATTTCTATAAGTTAGCCAATACCCATTTCTGCTACCCCCTAAAGGAATGTAAACGTAATCCCTAAACCATGTTGACAGAGATATATGCCATCTCCGCCAAAAATCACTAATACTCCTTGAAAAATACGGCTTATTGAAATTTTTCATAAGATCTATTCCCAATGTCTTTGCGCATCCTATAGCCATGTCTGAATAACCGGAAAAATCACAATATATTTGTATCGAAAAGAAAAATGAAGCTATTAATAACGTGAAGCCATTATGATGCGCTGGATTTGCATAAGCATTATCAATTAGGATTGCCAATCTATCTGCAACTACTACCTTTTTAAAGAGACCCCATAACATAATCTGCACTCCATTTGAAATGTTTTCAGATTGATATTTGATTTCATTTTTTAACTGAGGCAGGATATTTTGCGGACGTTCGATAGGGCCAGCCACTAGCTGTGGATAAAACATTACATAAAGTGCATATATTCCAAAATGTTTTTCCGCTTTTTGGTTTCCCTTGTATACTTCTATTGAATAGCTCATCGCTTGAAAAGTATGAAATGATAAACCGATTGGAAGAATGATAGAAAGATGAGGTAATGAGGCACTCTTGTTTGAAAGTTCTACAAGATTGTATATGTTATCAATAAAGAAATTATAATATTTAAATACACACAAAACGCCAATATTCGCTACAAGACTAATGATTAGAAAGATTTTTTTATTTCTATTGTTAGATTTCTCAATATAAATTCCTGCCCAATAATCTAATATGATGGTGAAGCCCAGTACTAGGATGTAAATGGGGATAAAGGACATATAAAAATAGCAACTTCCGACTAGAAGGAGCAACCATCTGTATTTATGCGGTAATTTATAATATGCGAATGTTATAACTGCGAAGAATAACAGAAAATCTAACGAGTTAAATAACATTTAAGTTGTGAATTAGCTTTATTATAGATTCGAATAAGGATTTCAAATATATAATTTGTTTTATATAGTGCCTTAGCATTGTTTTGTTTTTGTCTATTATTGGGCCTGAGAGATTCCCGTCATCGAGTTTTTTTCAAATGGTCCAGTGTAATCGTAGCGCCAATTTTAACCAAATCAGTTGCAATAAAACTTCTGAATCTTTTGATATTGGTATTGGCAAAAAACAACCTTCTGCAAAGTTGTTCGTAGTAGTGCATAGAAGGAACTACCACAATCAGAATAAAGTCTGTATCGCCCGTCACATAATAACATTGTTGTACTTCTGGACAGCTTTTAAAAATAGATTTTGCTTCATCAATGGCTTGTATCTTTTCATTTTCCATAGATACCGTTACACAAATGGTAATGAGGTTGCCCAACTTTTGGCTGTTCAATATCGAAGTGTTCGACACAATAAAACCTGTTTCGGTAAGCCTTTTTACTCTGCGTTGTACTGCCGCTGCTGATAATCCAATTTTATCGCCAATATCACGCTGAGGAGTGAAGTTGTCGGCTTGTAAAAGGTTCAAGATGGAAATGTCGAAAGAATCAAGTTCGGTCATAATTGATGTTGATGTGAAACAAAATTGCAAAATGATGCCCTAAATTAAGGAAATGATTTGTGTGTGGTGTGCTATTTTTGCATTAAAGAAATTAAAATCATGTTAGAACCTACATCTACCAAAGAACCAGTTTTGTTAAGTAAAGAAGATACTCCTGTTTTGTTGATGAATGAAACTGCTGAAAAACCAAAAGCAAATAAACAATTAAAAGGATTTTTATTGGCTATTACTGGCGCTACATTATGGGGTGTATCGGGAACATTTGGCCAATTTTTATTTCAGCAACGCGGTGTAAATGTCGAGTGGCTCATTACCGTTCGTATGCTCATTTCCGGAGTAATTTTATTGTTGTATGCTTACGCCACCAATAGCCGTCAAACGATGTCAATTTGGAAGCATAAAAAAAATGCCTTGCAGTTGGTGGTATTTGGCATCACTGGAATGGTTGCCGTTCAATATACTTACTTTGCAGCTATTAAACATTCTAATGCGGCTACGGCTACTATATTGCAATTTGCTGGTCCCGTGTTGATAGCCATTTATCTAGGCTTTAAAAATAGAAAGTTGCCTGGCAAATTTGAGATTTTGGCTATTGCATTAGCGGTTTTGGGAACTTTTTTGTTGGTTACCCATGGAGATATGGGCAAGCTCTCTATTTCTAAAATGGCATTTTTAATGGGCATTGCTTCGGCTTTTGCCTTGGCTATTTATACTTTGCAGCCAGTAACATTACTAAGTAAATACGATTCGACGATTGTAGTAGGCTGGGGGATGTTTATTGGTGGTATCGCTTTTTCCTTTATTCATGCACCTTGGAAAGTAGAAGGGGTATGGGATGGCTATAGTTTGGTTTCGGCAGCGTTTATCATCATTTTTGGGACGCTCATTGCCTTTTACACCTACCTTACAGCTGTAAAATTAATTGGTGGTCAAAAGTCGAGCCTGTTGGCTTCTGCTGAACCGCTTTCTGCTGCGGTACTTTCGGTGGCTTGGCTTCATGTACCTTTTTATGCCATTGATTGGATAGGGAGTTTATGCATCATTTCTACGGTTTTTATATTGAGTAGAACTGGTAAGAAAGCTTAAGATCTAAAATGTTGTTGGTTAAAAGCTTTATTTTTTTGATGACGATTTACCTTTAGTGGTCTTTTGTCCCATGATTTCTGCTTCTTTTTCCAATGCATTATCATCATTTACGCTGATATTTTCTTTCGTTGGTGTAGTAGGACTTATTCTACCTTCCTTCTGTTTTACAACATGCCAAGTTTCATGTGACAAGTGTTTTTCCTGTTCGGAACCTAGATGGATATCCGTCCCTTGTACATAAGCCTGAGCATTTAGTTGAGCAGGCTTATTAGAGTTGTAATGCACTTTAACATCATCCATCGCATAACCTGATAACTTTTCAATACTAGCTTTTAAATTATCAGGTAAGCCTGTTTCGTCGATAGTAGGTTTGGGCGTTTTATTTGTCTTCATGGCATGCCAATATTCTTAATATACAAGCGTTTTTCTCTACTGGGTATTCGTTTTATGTACGAAAATAGATTTTAACATAAATGTATGAGATTATATTGACAGTCAAGAAAGTAAATCTTACTTTACCAAAGCCTGCAATTGTTTCGCATTTTCGATGGCTCCAAAACCCCAAGTATTATTAAAATAGACAAAAACTTCTTCAGCTGTTTCAGGAATTTGTTCGAAGAAATATTTAATGGCAGAAAGCTCGTAGGTTGATTTGTAAAGTACGGGTTTGCCATGAAAGCGATAGTAAATAGCGGAATCGGTAACAACTACTTCTTCGGGTAACCCTTTGGGGTAGCTTTGTGAAGCGAAAACAATACGGTGAGCCTTCAATTGAGTAAATACATCTTCGTTCCACCAAGATGCATGTCTAAATTCCACTACATTTTTAAAACTAGAATCGAGTGTTTGCAGCAGTCGCTCCAGTTTTTCTTCCGTATAATGAAATGATGGTGGAAATTGAAATAACACACCAGCCAATTTTTCTTTAAGTCCATTGTTGAGCAAATGATAAAAATTCGCAGTGTCCGTTTTGCAATTCTTTAATTGTTTGTAATGGGTAATAAGGCGAGGTGCTTTCATGGTAAATATAAAGTCAGTAGGACTATCGTTAAACCATTTCTCCAGTGATTTCTCGGTAGGTAATTTATAAAAACTAGCATTGATTTCAATGGTGTTAAAGTATTCACAGTAGAATTTGAACCAGTCTTTTTGCGCCAAATCTTTTGGGTAAAAAAAGTCCTTCCATTCTTTGTAATAAAAGCCTGAGCAACCAATATTCCATTTCATGATGATACAACGCAAAGTGATGGATAAGGTTTTATCAAATTGATTTGTAGCGAAACAGCTTATTGTGACGTATAGGGGATTAAACGAATGTTTTTTATCACTAAACTAAATTCTCATGAAGAAAATTCTATTTGTACTTTTTGTCGTTTTTGTTGCGAATCTTGGATGTAAAAAAATGGATACTGGTGATGGTCTTTGCGCTTGTTCACCAGTGCAAACACCTCCCATATTGCTAGTTATTAAAGGGGCTAATGGAGTGGATATGTTGAATCCAGCTACTAACGGCTATTTTGCTTCAAGTAATATTAAATTGTATTATCAAAATGGTACAGCAGAACAGCAAATAGAATTTAATATTAACCAACCTTTTGCGGTTGGAAATTCAACTACTGAAAAGGTTGAGTTTTACCAATTGCGTTCTTCTTATTTATTGGACTTGCTATCTTCAAAAAATCCACCAAACATCTACATCAAATTAGGTAATGGAACTCCTCGTCAGCTGAAAGCGACTATGGTAGGTGGTCAAAAATATAAGGTTGATAAGCTGTTGGTTAATGACGTTGAAGCAACGGGAGAAACTGGGACTGTAAAAAACATAGTGCCTAATATCTTCTACTTTAATTTATAATTGTTGTACGTTTATGTAAAGCCCTGTTAAGTTTTAAAACTTGATAGGGCTTTTTTATATGCAAGGAAATGTTTGGGCTTTATGTCACCCTTTCAGGGTTTGTCTATCCATTGTTGCATAGCTAGTTATAATAATGTCACCACTTCGTGGTCAGGCGTGTTGTTTAAGGGTTGAGTTTTGTATGATAATGAAACAAGTTTGAAGAACGGAAATTATTCTTTATAGTATGTCCAAAGATTTCTCCACTACGGTCGAAATGACGTGCGGTGCTGTATTTATTAATCCTTCCAGCCCCAAGGAGCCGATGGCGTAGCAATTGGTTTGTTCAAGTCAAACTTAACAGTAAACAAACGGTCGGTACCTATGCGACGTAGGTTGTAAGTAAAATGGGTTTTATCATTAGTAATCCACCAAACATTACCAACCGCTGCAGGTAAAAGATTAACTGTCTCTTGGTCTGCTGGAAAAATCTGGATACCTGCTTGACCTGTATTTGTGGTCCAGCCACCATATTGGGTTACTTTATCTTCCGACCCATCAGCATGGCGGTGGTCATGTTTCAATAAAATCCTATCATTTTCTAGTTTCAATACCCAAGTTCTAGATTTGTCATCGCCTACAAAAAAGGGAATTTTAATTAGCGTATCGCTACATAATCTTACGTGCATCACCAAAGGGCCATTTTTAAAAGCATCGGTCATGCCTTGTATTACTTCCCCTTCATAAGCCTTACCGCAATGTTGCTTTAACAAATCCCAAAATTGTTGAGCGCCAGTTTTTTCTTGCGCTTGTGCTATAAAGCTTGATAGGATAATGAGTAGAGTAAGCGCTTTCTTAAACATAAGATAGGTTTTGGTGAATTTGCAAGATAACACAAACCAGCCAAACCAAGAATTATATGGATTTAATCAACAAAAAAAGTCCCGCAAATGCAGGACTTTTTAAACTAGTAAATATAATTAGCTAAACCCGTCTCAACTAATTAATTCCATCCACCGCCTAAAGCCTGGTAAATTTTCACCATGGCATTAAGCTGTTGTTTTTTGGTTTCTATCAACTCTAATTTCGCTTCCAATGCATCTCGTTGTGTCATTAACACTTCTAAATAATCGGCTCTGGTCGATTTAAAAAGGTCGTTAGAAATATTTATCGATTGATTTAATGCTTCTACCTGTTTTGATTTAAGGCTATAGCTTTTTTCCAGATTACTAATGCCCGAAAGTTGATTAGCTACTTCGATATAACCGTTTAAAATGCTACGCTCATATTGGTAAACCGCTTGAATTTGTTTCGCATTGGCACTAAAATAAGTAGCCTTAATGGCATTTCTGTTAATCAAAGGAGCAGCTACATCACCTGCAATACTGTACAGCATCGACTCTGGAAATTTAACCAAATAGCTAGGGTTAAAAGCTTGGAAGCCAAATGCAGCAGAAATTCCGAATGATGGGTAAAATTGAGCTTTAGCTACTTTTACATCTAATTTCGCCGCTAATAGGTCTAACTCTGCCTGTTTAATATCAGGCCTGTTGGCCAGTAATTGCGAAGGGATACCTGTTTTGAAGTTGGTAGGTACGTCTTGGTCAAAACCACTTTTGTCTCTATCAACATGCTGCGGATATCTGCCCAACAAGAAATTAATCTTGTTTTCTGTTTCGGTAATCTTCTGTAAAATATCGTACTCAAGACTTTTAGAATTCAATACCTCCGCTTCAAACTTACGCACAGCCAACTCGGTGGTTCTGGCAGCTTCTTTTTGTATCTTAACCACATTAAAGGCATTGTTTTGCAGTTCAATATTCTGACGCACCATTTCCAATTGCTTGTCAAGCGCTAACAATTCATAATAAGAATTAGCAATTTCGGCCACTAAAGCAGTGGTTACAAAGTTTTTGCCTTCTACCGACGATAGGTATTTAGCATAAGCCGATTTTTTGGCATTACGCAATTTGTGCCATACGTCAACCTCCCAATTGGCATACAAACCAGCCAAGTAATCGGGTAGGGGTTCTGGCATTTCCTTGCCTTTATCTATTTCTGTAGAAGCATCGCCAGCACCTTGACTGGTGTATCTTCCCACTTTTTCAAGTCCAGCACCCACTTTTACGCCAACGCTAGGCAATAATTCACCTTTTTTAGCTCTTACCTCGTTTCTTGCAATTTCAATTTCCTGTAAGGTAATATTCAGTTCCTGGTTGTTTTTTAGGGCAGTATCAATCAAGTTAGAAAGATATTGGTCTTTAAAAAACTCCTTCCATTTCATTTGGGCAATATTGGCGGTATCGCTATTGCCCTGATAACTGGCGGGCACATTTTTGTTCTCCTTTTTTTCAACAATGGCCGGTACTTTACAACTAGTGTACACCATACCCAAAAAGGCGAGTCCTAATATTTTATGATGATTTTTAAGCATTGTTTTCAAGTTCTTCAGTTAACGGATGTTCATCTTCAATTTTGATCAGCTTGCGCTTACTGGCAATAGTGCCAAAAACATAGTATAAACCTGGGATGATAATTACACCAAACACAGTTCCCAACAACATACCACCAGCAGCAGCCGAACCAATGGTACGGTTACCGATGGCCCCAGGACCTGTAGCAAACACCAATGGAATTAAGCCAGCAATAAATGCAAATGAAGTCATTAAAATAGGACGGAACCTTACTACTGCACCTTCCATTGCGGCGGCCAATATAGATTTACCCTCTGCATGTTTCTGAGCGGCAAACTCCACAATCAATACGGCATTTTTGCCAAGCAAACCAATCAACATCACCATCGAAACCTGGGCATAAATGTTGTTTTCCAGTCCGAATAACTTTAAGAAAAGGAATGCTCCAAATATTCCCGCAGGTAGAGAAACGATTACCGCTAATGGTAAAATGAAACTTTCATATTGTGCGGCAAGTACCAGGTATACGAAACCTAAACAGATTAAGAAAATGTAAATGGCTTCGTTGCCTCTATTGCTTTCATCCTTGGAAATACCTGCCCAGTCAATGCCATAACCTCTAGGCAATGTTTTCTTTGCCACTTCTTCTACCGCTTTTAAGGCTTCGCCAGAACTGTATCCAGCGGCTGCAGAACCGTTAACCTCCGCTGAGTTGTACATGTTGTGACGAGTGATTTCTGAAAGGCCATATACTTTTTGCATAGTCATGAATGCCGAAAAAGGTACCATTTCATCTTTATTGTTTTTCACGTACAGTTTCATCACATCAGCTGGCAAGGCTCTATATTGCGGTAACGATTGAACAATTACCTTATACTGTCTACCAAATTTGATGAAATTGGTTTCGTAGTTACTGCCAATCAAATCTGATAAAGTTTCCAAAGCTTTTTCTGGAGTTACACCTTTTTGTTGCGCCTTATCGTTGTCGATATTTAGCATGTATTGAGGGAAACTAGCGCTATAAAAAGTAAACACCGATTGCAGTTCAGGACGTTTGTTCAGCTCTTTCACAAAATCCTTACTCACTTTCTCCATTTCTACGTAGTTATTTCTACCTGCTTTATCCAATAAGCGCAACTCAAAACCACCAGCGGCACCATAGCCAGGAATAGCTGGAGGTTGGAAAAACTCAACCATTGCCCCCGGTATATTCTTAGATTCTTCTTCAAGTATCTTAATGATGTCTTGAGCACTGTTTTTACGATCTTTCCAATCCTTTAGGTTAATTAAGCAAGTACCCGAGTTAGAACCTGTGCCTTCCGTTAATACCTCATATCCCGCTAGGGCCGATACTGATTTTACCCCTTCAATTTCCTCACACATTTTTTCTAGTTTTTCGGAAACCTGATTGGTTCTTTCCAAGGTAGAACCCGGAGGCGTTTGGATGATGGCATAAATCATCCCCTGGTCTTCGTTAGGGATAAAGCCCGACGGTACAGAATTGCTTAAGAAGTAGGTAGCCACGCAGAAAATTCCCAATACGCCAAATATTGCTATTTTGCGGGTCACCACTTTGTTCATTACCGTTTGGTAGCGACCAGTTAACTTGAAGAACCAATTGTTGAATGCGTCTAAACCTTTGTCAATAATTGATTTCTTTTGGTGATGGTTGGCTCCATGTTTCTTCAACATAATAGCACACAAAGCAGGAGTTAAAGTTAAGGCTACAATACCTGATAAAATGATGGATGTGGCCATGGTGATGGAGAACTGGCGGTAAAATACACCCACCGGTCCCGACATAAAGGCTACAGGAATAAATACCGAAGCCATTAAGAAGGTGATGGCCACAATAGCGCCTCCAATCTCGCTGATGGCTAGTTGTGTAGCTTTAAGTACCGACAAGCGCTTGTCTGCTTCCATTTTGGCATGTACAGCTTCAATCACCACAATAGCATCATCCACTACAATACCAATGGCTAATACCAAAGCAAAAAGGGTAATCAAATTGAGGGTGATGCCGAAAAATTGCATGAACACAAAGGAACCAATCAAGGAAACAGGTACCGCAATGGCTGGAATTAAAGTTGAACGCCAGTCGCCCAAGAAAATAAACACCACCAAACCTACGAGGATAAATGCTTCAATTAGGGTGTGGACTACTTTCTCGATAGAAGCATCCAAGAATTTAGAAACGTCGTAACTGATTTCATAATCCATGCCTTTAGGAAACGAAGTGGCTTTAATTTCCTCCATGCGTTTCTTCACATTATCGATTACGTCCTGCGCATTACTGCCGTATGATTGTTTTAACACAATAGCGGCCGAAGGTTTACCATTAATGTGCGAATATAAATCGTACATCGAACTGCCAAATTCAACATCGGCAACATCTTTTAACCTCAATAATTCGCCATTGGCACTTGCTCTTAGAACGATGTTTCGGTAGCCATCTTCATTGGTGAAACGACCGGGGTATTTCAATACATATTCAAAAGATTCTGAACGTTTGCCCGAACTTTCGCCTGTTTTACCTGGCGATGCCTCTAAACTTTGATTGTTAAGGGCTTCTAAAACTTCTTCGGAAGATATTTTATAGGCTAGCATTTTATCTGGTTTTAACCAAATACGCATGGCATATTCACGGTTACCCAAGATATCGGCAAATCCAACTCCGTCTACACGTTTTAGCTCTGGCAGTAAGTTGATGTCGGCATAGTTGTACAAGAAATTCTCGTTCATATGCGGGTCCTTACTGAAAACGTTCACGTACATCAACATGTTGGGCTGTTCGCGACTGATTTTAATCCCCTCGCGGATAACCAAAGGAGGCAATTTATTGGTTACGGCCGCCACACGATTTTGTACGTTAAGCGTAGCTTGGTCAGGGTCGGTACCCAAATTAAATACAATTTGGATGGAGCATTCGCCGTCGTTACCAGCATCAGAGGTCATATATTTCATTCCTGGGATACCATTTAAGGCTCTTTCCAAGGGAATAACTACCGCTTTAATTAATAACTCATTATTTGCTCCTGGATATTCGGCCACAACGTTTACCATTGGCGGCGAAATATTTGGAAGTTGTGTTACAGGTAGGCCAACAAGTGCCAGCACGCCCATAAATACGATTACCAGTGATATGACTATCGATAAAACTGGTCTTTTTATGAATCTACTAAACATAATTTTTTGGAAAAGGAGCCTATTCTGCTTTTAACTGTAATTGGTTTAATACTTCCTTAGGTGCGATAAAGCTGAATTTGATTTTATCATCATCTTTCACTTTTTGTACGCCATCAAGTACGATTCTATCGCCTTGCTGCAAGCCGCTCGACACTACATAGATGTCTGGTAATTCACCACCAATCTTAATTTCTTTTGATTTGGCAACGCCATTTTTATCGATGACAAAAACATAGATTTTATCCTGTAGTTCGTAAGTGGCCTTTTGAGGAATGATTAACGCATTTTTCAGTGGAATAACCATTTGTACCTTTCCTGTTTCGCCGTTTCTTAACAATTTATTTGGATTCGGAAATTTTGCTCTGAAAGCAATGTTCCCTGTCTCCGAATCAAATTCGCCTTCGATAGTTTCTACAGCGCCTTTTCCAGCGAGTGTTTCGCCATTTGCCAATATTAGGCTAACAGATTTATTGTGACTTGATTTTGCTTGTTGGAAATTCAAATATTCGGGTTCTGAAACATTAAAGTACGCGAACATCTGGCTGTTGTCAGAAAGGGTAGTTAGTAACTCACCTTCATCAATTAAGCTTCCCAGTTTCTTTGGTAAACGGTCAATGGTACCGTCAAAAGGCGCTCTGATTTCAGTAAAAGATAAATGTAATTTGGCTAATGCTTTACTTGCTTTAGCTTGTTCCAGTTTGGCTTTTGCCATGGCCAATTCATTTTTGGCAACTACATTTTTATCAGCTAGCAACTGTGTATTCTGCAATTCAATTTCCGAAGCTTTTACTTCTGCCTCTGCTTTCATTACTTCGGCTTCGTACATTTTAGGCATGATCTTGAAAAGCAATTGTCCTGCTTTTACCGTTTGACCTTCGTCTACGTAAATATTTTGCAAAAAGCCTTTTTCTTGCGCCCTGATTTCAATGTTACGTACCGAACGGATTTGGGAAACGTATTCTTTGGTGAAAGAAGTATCGAGCGTTAGTGGACTCGTTGCCGTGTAATTGGTCTCTTCTTCTTTTTCTTCTTTTTTTTGGGTGCAGCTATAATAAAGCAGTATAGTGCATAAACCGGTGAGCATTAGATTTCTCTTCATTGTTCTTGTTACTTGTTAGCGATTTAACTCTTTAAAACCGATGATTCTTGTTCCTCATCAAAGCCAAAAGTACTTTCACAATCATGAAGTTTTGGTGAAGAAAGCGCCTTAGGAGGGTCAATAAAGGGTCATGAAATGAAAAATTTCTTCATCATTGTGTTTAAAGTACACTATCGGATTGTTTAAAAATTAGGCTGTTGGGAGGGTGGGTAGGATAGAAGGCCCTCTCTGCCCTGTGGGCATCTCTCTCAGAGGGAGAGAATAGTGTGGCTTGTTAGGCATTATGCTTTCTCTCTCCCCCTGGGAGAGATGTCTGAAAGACAGAGAGGTTTTTAAATACGATTTATATTCACTATGTGTCTATGTGGTTCATTTAGGCTGTTAAAAATAAAATATAACCACATAGACACATAGGGGCATTGTTCTAGATTATGTCAAATAGACTAAGCTGATTTCGGTAGAAGGAAGCTAGAAATAATAAAAAATCACAATCAGTTGATAGAACTGATACTGAAATAAATTCAGTATGACGGAACGTGGTTTAGCGTCACCCTGAATTTATTTCAGGGTCAGCCATACATCAAGATAGTCAAATGGCCATAAACTGATAATATAATAATCAAACATGGACTATTGGGAAAATAACAAGCTTCTTTCCATAACACCAACAAAAAACGCCATGTTTTTTAAAACATGGCGTTGATATTTTATACTTTAAATATGCTTACTCGAAATATTCTTTCATTCTGTCGAAGAAACTTTTATCGTTTTTACCAGGCTGCGGTTTAAAGTTTGCAGACTCTTTCAATTTTTCCAATAAAGCTCTTTCTTCGCTGTTTAGCGCTTTAGGCGTCCAAATATTGACGTGGATAATTTGATCGCCACGGTGATATGAATTTACTTCAGGAATACCTTTGCCTTTTAAGCGAAGTAATTTTCCACTTTGCGTTCCTGGCTCAAT
The DNA here is from genome assembly GCF_039594775.1 of Pedobacter sp. Lineage (GTDB taxonomy): Bacteria > Bacteroidota > Bacteroidia > Sphingobacteriales > Sphingobacteriaceae > Pedobacter. The sequence goes on from NZ_JBCNMT010000014.1 coordinate 17,295, forward strand.
CTTGATTTTTGCTTTTCCGTCGATGGTAGGAACCTCTACGCTAGCACCAAGCGCTGCATCAGGAATACTGATGTGCAAATCGTAAACGATATTATTACCTTCTCTTTTTAACGTTTCGTGTGGTACTTCTTCAATCAAAATGATTAAATCTCCGGGAATACCACCATTAGGTGCCGCATTTCCTTTTCCTGCCATGCTTAACTGCATGCCTTCACTTACCCCAGCTGGAATATTGATAGAGATGGTTTCTTCACCACGTACGGTACCATCGCCATGACATACATTACATTTAGCCGTAATTTGCTGACCGCTACCATGACAGGTAGGACAAGTGGCTGTAGTTTGCATTTGCCCCAAAATAGTATTGGTTACCCGTCTTACCGAGCCGCTACCACCACATGTTTTACAAGTACTTACTGACGATTTATCTTTTGCGCCAGTACCATCGCAAGCTTTACAGCTGATTTGCTTGTTTACCTTGATTTTTTTCTCGGCTCCCTTAGCAATTTCATCAAGCGTAAGTTTTACTTTAATGCGTAAGTTGCTGCCTTTGGCTACTCTACGACCACCGCCACCTCTGGATTGACCGCCTCCAAAAAAGCTGTCAAAAGGACTGCCGCCACCACCAAAAATATCTCCAAACTGACTGAAAATATCTTCCATGTTCATGCCGCCACCGCCATAGCCGCCACTAGCAGCTCCGCCTACACCTGCATGACCAAATTGGTCGTAACGTTGTTTCTTTTCAGGGCTACTTAAAACCTCATAGGCTTCTGCAGCTTCCTTGAACTTCTCTTCTGCAGATTTGTCGTCGGGATTTTTATCAGGGTGATATTTAATTGCTAGTTTACGGTAGGCTTTCTTAATTTCCTCAGCCGAAGCGCCCTTAGCAACTCCAAGTACGTCGTAATAATCTCTTTTGCTCATTTTTGTATTAATGATTGAATGATTGAATTTTGAATGGTTGAGTTTATCCTCTCATTCTGTCATTCTCTCATTCAAAACTGTCTTATGCTCCAACCACCACTTTGGCAAAACGAACTACCTTGTCGTTAAGCGTGTATCCCTTTTCTAATTCGTCAATTACTTTTCCCTTTTGTTCTTCGGTAGGCGAAGGAATTTGGGTAATAGCCTCGTGCAAATCAGTATTGAACTCCGTGTTGATGCTTTCAATTTCTTTCAAGCCCTTTTGGTTCAAAATACTTTTCAATTTGGTTTGCACCAATACAATGCCTTCGCGAACAGGCGCTACTTCCGTAGTGTTTTCTGTGGCTTTAATGGCACGCTCAAAATCGTCAAGAACAGGCAATAGCGAAACCACTACATCTTTTCCTGCAGTTTGTAAAAGTTCTACACGTTCTTTTTGCGTACGACGTTTAAAATTGTCGAACTCGGCAAATAAACGTAGGTATTTATCGTTCAATTCAGCTACTTCCTGTTTTAGTTTATCTTCTGCCGATAATTCTTCAGCAGCTTCATTTACAGTAGCTTCATTTTCTGTATTTTCAGTGGAGTTATTCTCTTTAGTTTCTTCTGTAGCTTGATTTTCCACTACAGCTTCTTCTTCCTTTTTCTTCTTATTAAACATCTGTAAACTTGTTTTTTGGGTTCATTCTCAAAAGTTTTGCCAATACAAATAAAACAGCCATGCTGTCAGTTTTGTAAGGTTATGCACTAACAGAATGGCTGAAAGTTAAAATTTTGTCAGAAAATGCCTAGGCAATTTGAGCATCTTCGTGCACCAAACCATTTTCACATTTAATGATGCGTGAAGGGAAGGTGCGAATGATATGATAATCGTGGGTAGCCATAAGTACTGCGGTACCGTTTTGGCTAATTTGCTTCAACAGCATCACAATTTCCTCTGAAGTCTCTGGATCTAAGTTTCCGGTAGGTTCATCGGCTAAAATAATCTCTGGATTGTTCAGCAACGCTCTTGCGATAACAATACGTTGCTGCTCACCACCTGATAATTCATGGGGCATCTTTTTGATTTTCGAGCGCAATCCAACCTTTTCTAAAACGTCTTTAATACGCTCAATGATCAGGTTTTTATCTTTCCAACCTGTAGCTTTTAGCACAAACTCCAAGTTTTGTTCAACCGTTCTATCGCTTAACAATTGAAAGTCTTGGAAAACGATTCCCAGTTTTCTTCTTAAGAAAGGTACCTCTTTGTCAGAAAGTGTTTTAAGGTTGAAATTGGCCACACTGCCTTCACCGTTACCAATGTGTAAATCGCCGTAAATGATTTTTAGCAAACTACTTTTTCCTGAACCTGTAGCCCCAATTAAAAAGACAAACTCGCCTTTGGCTATATTGAGGTCAACGTTAGAAAGTACAAGGTGTTTCTGCTGAAAAACATCAACATTGTTTAAGGTAATTACGTTTTCGGCCATGTTAAATATCTAATTTGGTTACCTGTCCAAAAGGCAACTCGTTTATAATGTTCATTATTTGTTCCTGTTTATCTCCAAAGCCCAGCTTTTCTAGTGATTTATCAGGTCTATCTACCCTAAAATAAGCCAATAGCGTAAACTTTTCATCTCTAAGTTGTACGTAGTCTGGTATTTTGGCGATGCCCTTAACTTTGATGATATACATCTTTCAAAAGTAAGAAGTAAAAAGTTAAAAGGGAAAAGTAAAAAGTAAAAAGTCGGAAAGTTGGAAAGTTGGAAAGTCGTTTAGAACTGGACATACAAGTTAGGGAAAAATTTTTCAGCAATAAAACAATCTAACCATAAAACAATTTCCCCTAGTCCCTAGTCCCTAGTCCCTAGTCCCTAGTCCCTAGCTCTAATCCATTTAAAAACGCAACAGTATCTACATTATCTGCATAGTCCCAAAGTTTTGGATGTTGGCTTTGCCCAAATGGTAAAACCTGTAAATTTTGTACAACGGTATTCGATACAATGCATTGGATTTGCTCTTCCTGTTGTGTCAGTTTTTCGGCTACCTCATTAATATTATCATATGTTTCATAATACAACACTGCCAAAGGTGAAGAAAGGCCTTCATCCTCTTTTAACAACAGAAATCCATTGTCGTAATGCGTTTGCAGGTTTACCAGGTAGATTGATTTGTTATAATCGTAGTTGTTGTTGTATTTAAAGTGGTTGATGATGTCTTGGAACGGTTCCAAAGGCTCAAAAAAGTGCTTGATTTCGTAATTTTTAGGAATGAATATTTTAGAGATACTTCGGCAACCCATTCCAAAATAATCTAAAATATCGTGGCCTAGTGCCTTAATTTCTGCTTTGCTTTCGTTACCGGTAATAACGGCTACACTATTTCTATTTCTTCTGATAATGTTGGGTACTTTCCCAAAATAATATTCAAAATATCTGGAAGTGTTGTTGCTGCCCGTTGCAATAACCGCATCAAAATTCTTTAGCTGCTCAGCATAAACAATGTGGTTTTTCAGTTCAGGTAAAATGTCGCATAAACGATTAAGCAAAAAGGGGAGTAGCTTGTTATCTGAAGAAGACAACTTGATTTGTGCAATATTTCCCGTAGCCAAAACACAGATCACATCATGAAAACCCACCAAAGGAATGTTTCCTGCAAGGATAAGACCTATGGTTTTTGGGATTTTAGCAACTTCTACAGTTTCAAACCATTTTTCTAAATCCAGTTCATCAAGCATTTCGGCTAAAGCTTTAATAGCTTTATTTACCTCGGTAGCTGTAAACCAGGCATTTGCATTGCTAGCTGTATTAATGGTAGCAATTAAGGCTTCGTCGAGCTGTTGAAGGTATAAACCTAGCTGTTTAAAAGCAGAAATTAACTGTTCTTTGCGAAGTGATGACATATTTAGAACTATTATAAATGGATTATGTATTATATTTGCGCTGCAAAGTTAAGCTTAGCATTTTAGAAATAGACGAAAGATGGCAATTAAAATAACAGACGAATGTATAAACTGTGGGGCATGTGAGCCAGAATGCCCTAATAATGCAATTTATGATGCTGGTACTGCTTGGAGATTTTCTGATGGTACGAGTTTAGATGGTATTATTGATTTTGGAGGTAACCAAATAGACGCTGGAGCTGCACAGGATGCGGTTTCTGATGAAGTATATTATATTGTTTCAGATAAGTGTACAGAGTGTAAGGGCTTCCATGATGAGCCTCAATGTGCGGCGGTTTGCCCGGTAGATTGCTGTGTAGACGATGAAGATATCCGTGAAACAGAAGAAGAACTATTGGCTAAGAAAGCTTGGTTGCACCAAGAAGGTTAATTGAGTTAAAAGCCGAAAGGAAACCTGAAGAGGTTCTTATAAATAAAAAAGGAGATGCTGAAAAGTACCTCCTTTTTTATTGCCGTTTATTTTTTAGGCAAAAAAATAGGCCAGCATTTTGTGCTGACCTATCCAATATAGTTTAGTTTATTAAAGACCAACTACAACGTCGTAGGTTGCTACTAATTTTACCGTTAAATTTTTAGTTAATGCGGTAACTACTTTAGACTTTAATGAATACTTTAAGCTAGCACTAGAAAGTATATCTTTCAAATCAACAGAACTGTCAACAGTTAAATTGATTTTTGTAGTTTGAGCGGCAGGTGTGCCAGCATAACTAGCTGTAAAGGTTTTACCTGCGCCTTCTAATACCGCACTGATTCCTTGTAAATTTGAAAAACTGTTGGTGGCATCAGATCCTGCGGTGATTTCGGCGGTCAATGTTTTTATCTTCAATGATTTGATGTTTTTCAAGCCAAAGCCGGATGCTTTTTGTTTAATTAAAGCATCTAAATCAGCGGTGGCTACTACTGAATTTAGCGTTACTTCTTGTGCTGAAACACCTTGGGAAGCAACATTCAACGTTACGTCTGCAGTGGTTAAGGTAATGTTTTGATCTGTTGCCTTTTCAAGCTTTTTACAAGAAGTTCCAACAACAGCTGAGCCTATGATTAATAGCGCCAATAATTTCTTTTTCATTCTAGTTTGTATTGATATAAATTGGTTGTTTTTTGCTAAAGGTAAAAAACTTGTGACCATATCTCCAAATTTAATAGTTTGATTATTTAGTAGTTATACGTCTATGTTGCTAGATGGTTTAGTTTTTGTAAGCGTAGAGCCTGTACTAGCGGCAACCACTAAAGCAATAGTAGTCCATTCTAAGATGCTCAAATGTTCGTGCAAAAATACCAAGCCGCAAAGCGCTGCTGCTGCGGGTTCCAAGCTCATTAATATACTGAATGTTTTGGCGGGGATATGTTTGAGCGCATTCATTTCGAGCGTGTAGGGAATAGCACTTGATAATAAGGCAATGCCCATCCCTAATAGAAATACGTTTGGACTAATGTTGCCCAAATTGCCTTCAATGAGTGCGGCCGGTAAAGCAATACATGAGGCAAAAATTAAACCGATACTTACCGCCTGCCCGCTGTCCATTAGCTTGGTTACTTTGCTGCCAAGGATGATGTAGGCGGCCCAAAAAGCACCCGCTAATAAAGCCAAACCAGCACCTATGAGGTCAATATCACTATTGCTATGCCATGGCGCAATTAAGGCAATGCCCACGGCCGCCATAAATGCCCATAAAAAGTCTATCGCTTTTCTTGAGGTGGAGATGGCCAATACCAAAGGGCCCAAAAACTCTAAGGTAACCGCTAGTCCCAAAGGGATTCTGGACAGTGATAAATAGAAAGTAGTGTTCATGATACCCAACGCCAAGCCATAAATAGCTGCCCATTTCCATTGAATAGGGGTAATGGTTTTAAACGATGGCCTGTAAACGGCCAATAAAAGAATGGCAGAAAGTACAATCCGTAAACTTACGGTACCTGCTGCACCCATGATAGGGAAAATACCTTTTGCAATGGCGGCACCTCCCTGTACACTGATGATAGAAAGCAAAACTGCGGGTACGGGAGGGATATTTTTTAACTTCATGGACGGGGATATTTTCTGCAAAAATAGTTTTTTGAATACGCATAAACGAATGGGAAACTATACTGGTTGTGGTAAAAAAAAATTATCTATAGTAGCTTTTAATTGGGGAGAAAAATTTGCTATTAATTACACTTTGTTTCGTTGTATTTCTTTTTTGTGTTGGGTTTTGTTTGTTTTATTATTCTTTTTATTCTAGTTTTATAAATGAAAGTAACGCCTACTTTTTAACCAAATATGCTATTGCCAATAGCTTATCAATGTAGCCACTTAGAGGATACAATTAATTAACAGTTCCTTAATACGCTGTAGTGGCCTTAAAAGGTAAATAATGACGAGTTTTGAAACGATAATGAAAAATGTTGCTTTTGATCCCGAATTTGATGCTTCCTTATTGCTGAACAGGCTTAAGGAAGATGATGAAACGGCATTTGCTGGTATTGTTCGTCATTTCACCCCAGAGTTGTACCGAGCAGCGTATCGGTTTACAAAAAACTCAGAAGATGCAGAGGATTTAATACAGGATGTTTTTTCGGAAATATGGGCCAATCGACATAGACTCTACATCAAAACTTCCTTAAAATCATATCTCTATGTAGCCCTTAAACATCGTTTCTTACGTAAATTAATGCGAGCAGATTTGCAGAACAGGGCCTTAGCGCACATTAGCGAACGAATGCAGCAAATAGAATATTCTGTGGTTGATATGATGGAAGCTTTTGATGTGCGTACCACCATTTCGCAAGCAGTATCGGCTTTGCCAGAGCATATGCAAAAAATTTTTCTTTTGAGAGGAGAAGACCATTCCATCAAGGAAATTGCTGCCGCTTTGGGTTTGGCTGAGCAAACGGTGAAAACCTACAACATGGAACTTAAACGTAGAATTAGGGAAGCTTTGGTAACCAGACATCCGGATATCAGTCACTTTCTGCTCCTCTATATTTTATCGTCCCTATACCTTTCTTAATTTTTTTTAAAATTTTAATATACTTTTTTGTTGCTCGTGTATCCTAGTATATGAAAGACAATAAAAGTGAAAGATTACCAGCTAAAAAAACTAATCGAAAAATATCTTGATGGAACGGCTACCCCCGCTGAACGCTATCTCGTAGAAAGTCTATTGGGCTCCCTCGAAATGGATCAAGATGAACATAAAGATACTCGTAGCGAGGATGAGGAACAACAGATGGCAAATAGAATCATTGCCAATGTTATTCATCAACCTTCTCCAAGCAGTAAACCCAAGACATGGGGACGTATTGCGATGCTGGCCGCTACCGTATTGCTTATTTCTACTGCTGGGCTTTTTTATTTTAAAAAGTTGGAGCAAGCCGGTCCTCAGGCACCGGCGCAATCATTTGTAAAATACAGTACAGGTACCAATCAGCTTAAACGCTTGCTATTGCCGGATAGTTCCACTATTTATCTTAATGCAAATTCGAGTGTTTCGGTTCCGGTAACTTTTAAAAATCAGCGCGAAAGACTGGTGTATTTGGACGGTGAAGCTTTTTTTGAAGTGACAAGAGATGTGAAGCGTCCGTTTAAGATCAGAGTAGGCGATTTAAGGGTGCAAGTTTTAGGAACCTCTTTTAATGTAAGTGCGTATAAGGCTGTTAGAGAAGTGAAAGTAGCCGTGAGCACTGGAAAAGTAATGGTAAATGAACAATCGAAAAATCTCGCCACACTTACACCTGGCCAAGAAATTATTTACAATAAAAACACTCGTTCTTTCCGTAAAGTCGACGATCTGCAATCTAATCACAAAGCTACCTGGAGAGATGGGGTGATAGCGCTTAACGAAGCCTCTTTTGAAGAGTTGCAGAATGCTATTTACAATTGCTATGGCTTAGAACTATCTACTAAAGATCAGAATATTCTTTCCCAACAATACAATTTTACGGTCAGGTCATCTAGGCCAGCCTCTAAAACTTTAGCACAATTATCGAAAATGATGAACAGAAAATTTAGAAAGGAGGGCCGCTCGGTAATATTATACTAAAAAAAAACAGGTACATGAAGTACCTGCTCTATGACGATACAGCATTAGATTGGACCCTGCTGCTGCTATCTGCAGTTAAACAAATTATTTATTTAACCGATACCTCAAAAATAGTGAAGATAACGCATAAAACATAATGCGGCGGCTTGGCTATGTTGGGGGCGTAACCAAAAAACATATGAACTTTTTACCGCAATTAAAGTGGTATATGAAAATAACATCTATACTTTATGCTGTGTTGATGATCACAGCTCCGCTGTTGCACGCTACCAATGGGCATGCGCAGCTTTTGGAAAAGAAGGTGACGGCGAACTATGTCGATCGGAACCTGCATCAGGTGGTGCTTGATTTGCAACAACGAACCAAGGTTGATTTTGGATTTACCAGTGAACTGTCTTTGGATAAGGTAAAGGTCAAAAATCAAAGTTTTGATGATGTTCCTTTACGTGAAGTCTTAAAAAAAGTACTGAACACCAATCATTTTGATTTTGTGGAAAAAGATGGTGTAGTGTTGCTTTCGCGAATGCAGCAGGAATATAAGGTAAGTGGTAAAGTTTACGACAGTAACGGTTTGCCCTTGCCGAGTGCTTCGGTGCGTATTGCGGAAATCAATAGGATATTGAACACCGATAATAATGGCGCTTATACGGTAATGCTACGCCCGGGAACCTACACCATGGAAGCTAGTTATATTTCGTTTCAAAACCAATCCAAAAAGGTAGTAGTACAAAGTGGCAAAGAAGTTACCGTGAACTTTACGCTGGTTGAAACCCAAAATAAATTGAATGAAGTGGTGGTTGTGGGTTATGGTGAGGTGAAACGTAAAGATCTTACCGGAGCGGTTTCAACCGTGAGTGTGAAAGATCTGCAAGACATTCCCGTACAAAGGGTAGATCAAATGTTGCAGGGTCGTATTGCGGGTGCCGAAGTCGTTTCAACTTCCGGAGAGCCAGGTGCTGGTACTTCTATTCGTATCCGTGGTACCAGATCTATCTCGGCAACCAATGAACCTTTATATGTGGTAGATGGGGTGATGGATGCAGTAAGCAGCATGAACGATATTAACCCTGCTGACATTGAGTCGATACAGGTACTTAAGGATGCATCTTCTACTGCTATTTATGGTTCTAGGGGAAGTAACGGGGTAATTTTAATCACTACCAGACGCGGTAAGGATGGACAAACAGAAATACTTTATCGTGCCGATGTTGGAGTGTCGCAATTGCCTAGCTTTCTAGACTTAATGAACGCACAAGAATTTGCCGAACTGCAAAATGATCGTTTTTTCAATTCAAGCACAGCCAACCAAACTAAACCATTAGAAGATTACCCTTATCCAAATCCAGCAGCTTTGGGCGAAGGCACCAATTGGACCAAAGAATTAAGCAGAACCGCACCTTATCAAAACCATACGTTAACCGTTAGCGGAGGAAATAAATCGACCAGATATTATTTTTCAGCGAATTATAGCGATAACCAAGGAATCATCATTGCCAGTGGTTTGCAGCGTTATCAACTGCGTTTAAACCTCGACCAAACCTTTAGCAAGTTTGTGAAAGCTGGTTTAAGGATCAACTACTCTTACATTGATCATGAAATTAACAAGGCCGATATTGGAACGCAAACCTTATGGTATCGTTCAACAATCTTTTTGGCACCTACCATAGCTGCCTATAAACCCGATGGCAGTTTTAATGATTGGAATACGCAATGGTATTCTGGCACCTTGTTCGATTCGCCGTTAGCCATATCTAAGCTTACCAGAAGAGACCAATTAAAGAAAACCTTATCGCCAATGGGCTTTGTCGAAGTCACTCCCATCAAAGGTTTGGTAATTAGAAGCAGTGTTTCCTTGTATGATTATAACCGTTTTGACGACAATTTTTCGCCTTCTACCTTACCTACGCGAGCCAGTAAAAGTACAGGAGCATATGCTTACAAACGTGCATACAGGGCCAATAACATCTTAAATGAAAATACCGTCACCTATAATACGGTATGGAACCGTAAGCACAACTTCGAAGGCTTGTATGGTTTTACATTACAAAAAAACTGGTATTCTGATCTTTCAGCCAGTGGCGACGGTTATTTTATAGATGATGTGAATACCAATGATCTGGGTGCTGTACCATCAAAAGAAACATTGAATGCTACTTCAAGTTTAGAAAACAGGAGTAGAGTATCGCATTTAGGTAGAATCAATTATAATTTTAACAGTAAATACTATCTAACCCTCACAGGAAGGTTTGATGCCGGATCTAACTTTGCAGCCAACCATAAGTGGGGATTCTTTCCTTCGGCAGCCTTTAAATGGAATGTGAAGTCTGAGAAGTTTCTAAAGAATGTGCGAGCAATTGATGAACTATCCATCAGATTAAGTGCTGGTGTGGCAGGAAATGATGCCGTTGGCGTTTATCAATCCTTAGCCAGATTAAGTTCCAATTCTAACGGTTATATTTTTGGTGGCGTTATTCCAGTATCTTATACACCGAATAGAATTGCCAACGAAGGACTAACTTGGGAAAAGACAAAATCGGTTAATTTAGGTATCGACGCGGCTTTTTTCAAAGGAAAGCTTGACATGAGCCTTGAGTTGTATAGCTCCAGAACAGAAGATTTGTTGCTCACTGTACAACTACCTAACCAAGGAGGTTACACCAACAGGTTAGCTAATATAGGCAAAACCTCAAATGACGGTGTGGAGTTAACCCTTGGTACAAAAAATATCACGACCAAAAACTTTTATTGGAACAGCACTTTTACCATTGGACATAACAAGCAAATGGTAGATGACATCGGCGGACTTGAACGTGTTTCAGCCTACATCAACCCTTATGGCGGTAACTATATGATGTATGGCTATGTGGCCGGTCGACCGTTAAACGCTTTGTGGGGTATGCAGTACGCGGGTGTATGGAAAAACCAAGCAGAAATAACTCAAAATCAAATCGATAAGAAGTATGTGTCTTCGTCTACACCATTTTATACCCCGGGTCGTCAACGTTATATCGACCAAAATAATGATGGTGTGCTTAACAACGATGACCTGATTTATATGGGCAATGCAGATCCTATTGTTTATGGAGGTTTGCAAAACAGTTTCCGTTACAAACGTTTTTACATTAATATTTACTTCAATTATTCGCTCGGTGGTAAAATTTATAACCCAACGGAGTTGTTTATGGGTACTGGAACCTATCTTTCTAACCAATATCGTTATATGGTTAATGCATGGCATCCGATCAGAAATCCAAATTCTGATATTCCAAGAGCCGATTCCAAAGATGATATCCCGAATGATAGATTCATCTACGACGCAAGTTTCCTACGTCTGAAAAATGCTTCAGTGAGCTATGTTTTCGATTTGGCCAAAAAGACCAATAATAAATTGAAATCTATCATTTTAACTGCTGCGGGCAATAACATCTTTTTGCTAAAGAAATATAACGGATATGATCCCGAAGTTTCTACAGAAAGTGGTAGTTCAACCATCAGAAGAATGGATAATGGAGCTTACCCCAACAGTCGTACCCTAACGTTTAGTGCACAATTTAAGTTTTAAGCCAAAAGAAACCAAAATGAAAAAGAACTATTATTACATCGCGATATTGGCTTTTGTGTTTGTGTTTTCCTCATGTAAGAAGATGCTGGAAGAGGAAGCTGAAAATTTTGTTTCGCCAAGCCAATTTTATAAAAATGAAGCGCAGTGCGTAGCCGCTTTAAATGGCTGTCATAACCCATTGACCAGTATTTTTAACCAAGGGTTGATTCTTGCCAATGAAGGAGTAACTGATTTGGCATTTTTGAACAACCAGAATAATGAAACCCGTTTCGAACTGTCACCTGCTAATCCGGGAATGGGCAAGGGGCTCTGGACCTCGGCCTATCAAGGGATAATGTACTGCAATGCTGCTATTCAAGGGATTAAAGGAGCGCCAATTGCGGAGAATAGAAAGCCAGCTCTAATAGCCGAAGCTGTAGTATTGAGGGCGCTTTATTACTATGTTTTAACTTCTACTTTTGGCGATGTGCCCTTCTATACTGATGATGTAGCGAACCTCGCCACCTTGGAAAAAGTGAACGCTTTAGGACGAATGAGTGCTAGTGATACCCGCAAGTTTCTGATTGCTGAGTTAAAGGCCTATGTCGATGCTTTACCTAAATTACGTACTTCCGAAGTGCCAAATAACCGTATCTCTTCATCAATGGCCAATGTACTTATTGCTAAGTTAGCGATGTGGGAGAAGGATTATGGAACAGCCTTGGCAGCTTTGAACGAAGTGAAGACTATTTATGGGGCCTTGGCGCAATATCCTTTAGAAGATACCTACTTTAGGAATAAAAATAAGCCCGAGTCGATTTTTGAAGTGCAATACACTTGGTCGGTTTCTGGTTTAAAGAAAACTACCCAGGTGGCCTGTTATTTTACACCACCACGTACCGCTAATACCAGCACTTACAACGGAATTAACATTCCAGAGTTGGGCGATAAAGCTAATCCATTTACCTCGGTAAGCCCATCAGCTTATTTCATGAGCCTTTATCATGTGTGGGATCCGCGTAGGAATATCATTTTAGCTTACACCTACAATGGACAAAACTTTACCCGTCCACAATCAGGAAATGGTACCGGAAAACCCTGGATGGGTGCAAAATTTTGGTGCCCAGGAATGGATAATCTTGCAGATGGCAATAACCAAAAAGTGTTTAGGTATGCCGATGTGCTGTTGTTGATGGCCGAATGCGCCAATGAACTTGATGATGTAGCCTTAGCCATGAGTAGCATTAACGAAGTGAAAAGAAGGGCTTCCCAAGCTTCATCAGCCAGTATCAACTTGGAACTCACCTCATACCCCGGAAAAGTAGAATTTTTTAGGGAAGTAAGGGAAGAAAGAGCTAGAGAATTGATGGGAGAGTATGGTCGTAAATGGGATTTGGTACGTTGGGGAATCTGGTACGAATCCATCATGAATACCGTAGCCAATGAGTTTGTGGACATTAAGCAAAATGTTCGCCCTTATCATGAATATTATCCAATACCCGACAATGAGATTTTGCGCTCAGACGGTAAACTACACAATAACGCCTATAAATAATGGAAACGAAAAAACTGAATATCATAAAAATTGCCCTAGTCATGATTGCTATGGTGATTTCAAATCAATTTGCTGCTGCACAATACAACCTGAGAATACTCAGCTACAATATTTTGGAGGGAATGAAAACAGATACCACCAAAGGTAAACAGCAATTTGTAGAATGGGTGAAAAATCAAGATCCCGACATTTTTGCCATACAAGAAGCCAACAAGTTTACTGCCGAAAGTTTGGCAGCATTGGCCAAAAGTTATGGACATAACTATAGTGTGTTGGTAAAAGAAAAAGGATACCCAACGGCCCTAACTTCCCGCTATCCCATTACTAATGTAGAAAAGATAAACGAAGGCATTACCCATGGCTATATTGTAGCCGAGGTAAATGGTTACAACATTGTGGTGTTACATTTAAATCCACATAATTACTTGACGAGAAGAACAGAGATAGCTGCGATTTTGGCAAAAATAAAAGAGCGGAAAATGACAAAAAAGCTTGTTGTTATGGGTGATTTTAACTCTAACTCGCCGCTTGATAAAGCAAATTATGCAGATGGACAACTGTTAAAGCGCCTAAAAGATGCCCAAGCTAAAAATAAGAACCATAATAATTTGGTTAACGGCAACGAATTGGATTTTGAAGTACAGGAAAGCATTTTAGATTTTGGTTTGGTAGACATCATCAAGCATTTGGCTGAAAAAGACCCTGCGAATGCTGCAGAAATCAATCCGGCCAAACATCGTATCGACTATATCTATGTTTCTAAAGACCTAAAGTCAAAAGTAGTAGCTGGAAAATTTATCAGGGATGATTTTACTCGGAAATTTTCCGACCATCTTCCAATAACTATCGAACTAAAATAAAGAGCACATGAAACGTTTTTTGTTTTCTAAGAAAAAATATGCACAGGCTTCCTTTTGCCTCCTTTTGATCCTCGCAGCAGTTTGGGGATGTAAAAAAAAGGAATTAGTAGAGTTTAGTACCGATTTGGCGCTAAATGCCAGGATTGTAAGGTTGGCTGACTCGGCCGCAACCACTAGAGTACAGGTGTATGCAGATGATCAATGGGAACTGGCTACAAGCGCTAACGATTGGCTTCAACTCAATAAAACCAGTGGCTCTGGTAAATCGGAATTTCTGGCTACCGTAACTTCCAACAAGAACAAATTGCCACGTTCCCTTGAAATTTATGTAAAAGCCAAAGGCATTGTCGACACTATTTTTATTCAACAACGGGGCTTAACGCCAGCAATAGATTTAGTAGATGCCAACATGAATGCCGTAGCCGGTGCTGGAAAAATGAAAACAGTGCTGAATACCAACATTCCTTTTGATAAAATTAAAAAGGAAACGGTATATCGCACCGCAGGCCAAGAAAATTGGTTGTCGGGCATTTCCTACGATGGTACCTATTTGTTAATGGATGTGGCCAGCAGTAGCTCTCCCCAGCCACGTGAAGCCCTGTTAAGATTGTCGTATTTGGATGCCTTGGGCACTACCGTAAAGGATTCGATTCTCATTACCCAAAGCCCAGTTGGCGAATACCAAAACGCCGTGAAAAAAGACTTCAGTTACGTGAAAGCGTTGCCTGCCGGAGAAGTAACCGAAGATATTTACATTGAAGGGATTGTGTTGGTAGATAAGGGAAATCCGAATACTGCCTTAAATCCTAATTCGGCCAGTAACAAGCATGTCATCGATAAAACCGAAAATGCCATTACAGTTTACGTACAAAGTTTGGATGGCAGTTCAGGCATCAGGTTGCGGATGAAGACCGCTGGAGACCATATTTTTAGCAGAAACGAAAAAATAAAGCTCTGGCTAAAAAACACCAGTATTACCAAAACAACCAATCCTGCCACTACTACTATTTCTAACATTCCTTCATTAAACGTGATGGAAAAAGTGGAGAACAGTACGCCTTTAGTCGCTAGGGAAATTTACATGAAAAACCTGGTAGATAACGATGTATATACCTATGTGAAACTTAAGGATGTTGAAATTTCTGTTTCTAATGGCTCTTATTACAACATTAACGAGGGTTACGAATTTAGAACCGATTGCTATCCAACAAATATCAGGGACATTGATGGAAATAGCATGTATATGTTAACCAATTCAGGAGTGTCTTATCGCCGTAACGGACAACAAGTTCCACAAGGCTCGGGAGATATTAGTGGAGTGATTGTTTATGAGAATTTAGCTAGATATGGTGGCAATATAGGTAAATACGCCATTCGTCATTTCTCGCAAAGCGATATCGAGCTGAAGAAGGATAGAGATCAAGGTTTTTCAAATGTATTGGTAGAGTGGGATAGGTTCAGAAGCGAATTGCAAACGGGAGCTACCTTAGCGAGCAATCCTTTAACGCCAACTATAGGCACTGGAAAAATTAGCCATAGCGAGTTTGCAGATTTGAACTATACCGCCGCTGCGGGAATATACGGCACAAACGACTTTAATGCATTGGTGCCAGATCCTACGGGTGCAAAAGGTCAGATCACGAATGGTGCTTTTGCCGCCAGGGGCTGGTGGAACACTTCAAAAAATAGAGGCGGAGCATTAATGATCCAAGTTGCTACCACCAACATAACTAAACCAATTTCTTTACAACTTGAAGGCATGGTAGCTACCGGAGCACCTAGAGAATGGGCAATTGAGTGGTCAACCACCTCTAATATGGACGGCGGCACTTGGAACCATGTGGCAGATTTCACTTTCCAAGATGTAGTGAACTGGACCAGTACTTTGTTGACCCAAGTACCGGGATATAAGGTGATGAATTTTAACCTCCCTAATTCGGCATTGGGATTAACCAATGTATACATCAGAATAAGAGCAAAAAATAAGAACGTAGGAAGTGCAACCAGTGATGTTGGCGGTACTTATAGCACCACTGTTGCTGCCTACTTTGGTCATATTTCGCTTAAATACAATAAATAAAATTAAACCTAAACAATGGCGGGTCGTTTGGTCCGCCAAATGGGTAATGTTTTGAACGATAACCCATGTTAAACCTTTGTGATACTATGATGAATAAATTTATATTGGTGCTTACCGGTTTGATCGTAAGTGTGTCGACATTACAGACAAAAGCTCAAGATCCCGTACAATCCATTATCCCCAAGCCAGAACATGTTCAAATGGGAAAGGGAAATATTAAGCTTTCAGCTAGTGCTGGCGTTGTAATGCAAGGATTTGGAGCAAACCCTAACACCATTTCACAATTTGCAAAGCAAGTGTTGGCGCAAGCAAAAAACACATCGGCAGCAGGTAAAGGCCAAAAACTATCGTTAACCTTAAAAAACAATGCAGGTATGGTGGCCGATGGATACCAATTAGCCATTAATGAAAAGGGTGTGCGGATCCTTTCTTCAACTGAAAGAGGGATTTTTTATGGACTGCAAAGCTTATCGCAAATCATTACAGCGGCTAATGGCAATGCCATCTCTTTTGTTTCCATCAAAGATGAACCTCGCTATCCATACAGAGGCTTAATGTTAGATGTAGGACGTCATTACTTTCCAATGTCGTTCATCAAAGCTTACATCGATGTGATGGCTGCTTATAAACTGAATTATTTTCATTGGCATTTAACCGAAGATCAGGGCTGGAGAATTGAAATTAAGAAATATCCCAAACTGGCAAGCATCGCTTCTGGCAGGGAAGGTACTTTGTTGAACCATCTTAGAGATAAAGAGCATTTTTACGACAATGAGCCTTATCGTGGATATTACACTCAAGAGGAAGTAAAAGAAGTGGTGCGTTATGCTGCCTCAAAATACATTACCGTAATCCCGGAAATTGAATTGCCAGGACATTCATTGGCGGCATTGTCTGCCTATCCAGAATTAGGATGTGGCGATCATCCCGGACCTTATAAGGCAGCAATGAAATGGGGTATTTTTGAAGACGTGTATTGTGCCGGAAAGGAAGAAACTTTTACCTTTCTCCAAAATGTGTTAGATGAAGTATTGACATTATTCCCTTCAACCTATATCCATATCGGTGGTGATGAAAGCCCCAAAGCCAGATGGAAAACCTGTAATTATTGCCAAAAACGAATCAAAGATAATGGTTTGAAGGACGAGCATGAGCTACAATCTTATTTTGTGAAGCGAATGGAGAAATACCTGAATGCAAAAGGACGTAAGATGATTGGTTGGGATGAGATTTTAGAAGGTGGTTTGGCACCAAACGCTACGGTAATGGCTTGGAGAGGAGTAAAGGGCGGAATTGCTGCAGCCCAACAATCGCATGACGTGATCATGGTGCCTAGCTCACATCTTTATTTAGATCATAGAGAAGCAGTGTCGGCAGAGGAACCCATTACCATTAGCCATGGCCCCACCCGTCATTCGTCATTGAAAAACGTTTATTCATTTAATCCAACCCTCGATACATTAACTGCCGAACAGAAAAAATATGTAATTGGCGTGCAGGCTAACTTATGGACAGAGTATGTGAAAAGCCCTGCTAAAGCTTGGTATATGATTTTGCCAAGGGTTTATGCCTTATCGGAAATTGCTTGGACAAAATTAGAAAACAAAGACTGGGATAACTTTTCGAAGGTAAGAGTTCCCCATCATCTGGAGTTGTTGGACAAAGCCGGAAAAACCTATCGTGTACCAGAGGTGATAGGAATTGAGAATAAAACTTACACCGGAGATCGCTTTGAGTTTACTTTGCAGCCTTCTGTGAAGAATGCCAAGATATATTATTCCCTAAGTGGATATGAGCCAAGTGATGTGGATCAACACTATCAATCGCCAATTAAAGTTACGGTTCCCGCAGGTAAAGAAATAACCTTGAAATGTATGGTGGTTACTGCCTCAGGCAGGAGAAGTATTGTAACCACCGCTACATTAAGCAATAAACCTATCACCAAATAGCGTTCAACTTAAAAGGTGCGCTTAACTTAGTATTCATTTTATCGGGTTATTTTATGCTGGTTGTATAAAAGAAATGAATCAAGTGGCGCATCTTTTTAATATTCCATTTAAGATGTTATTAGCAATAGCTAAAATATGCTAAGTGTTTGTTTGAGTTTGTTATTTTTGCTACATTAAGTTAGCATACATTAAATCATGAGCAAAACACAATATTGGCTAGTAAAAAGCGAACCTTTTAAATACAGTTGGGAAAAATTTAACCAAGATGGACGTACCTTTTGGGATGGTGTGCGTAATTACCAGGCACGTAACAACCTGAAAGCGATGAAAGAAGGAGATTTGGTTTTGTTTTACCATAGCAACGAGGGTAAAAACGTGATAGGTGTAGCCAAGGTGGTGAAAGAATTTTACCAAGATCCAACAACTTCAGACCCTAATTGGGTAGTGGTAGATTTAGCTCCGGTTGAATCTTTAAAAAATCCAGTGACCTTAGAACAAATCAAAGCAGAAGAAAGCTTAAAAGATATTTCTTTGGTGCGTCAAGGTCGTTTATCGGTAATGCCTTTAAAAGCAACTGAATTTGATAAGATTTTGGAGATGGGAAGCTAGTGCAAATATGCCGAATGTTAATGTTTGTTAAAATCTAAACATTCGGTAATGAACGTGTGGTATTGGCATTGCTATTGATATTTTCAGCCAACCAAACATCGTGTTATAATGAAGATATTGATCCTGCTTTTGTGCAGCATTCTGTTGTCGCAATTTTCCTTTGCCCAAGTGGCAAATGTTGGAGATTACGAAGTAAAAGTGACCTCTTATCGCTACAAAACCACCAAAGGACAGTTGAAAAAAGTGAGCCCAGAAGGGATAGGGATTGAAGACTATCAAGGCAATTATATCATTTTTAGAACTGCGGATATCATCAAAATTAAAGTAAGGAAACGAGGCTTAACGTTTGGGAAAGCGGTAGCTGGTGGTACCTTATTAGGTTTGGTAGCAGGAGCTGCTATTTGGTCTTTAGATGAAAACGGCGATGCCACTGAAGATATGTTGAAACTTACTGCAGCGCTCACCGCTAGTGGTGCCGCAGTAGGAGCTGTGGTTGGTGGCGTTTCGGAAATTGCTGCCGGAAAATTGACTTTGAAAGTAAATGGTAATGTCGAGTATTTCAAACAAAACTATCAGAAATTAGAGAAATACCTCAATTATTTTGAACCCATACAGCATGTGAACGGTGGTTAATGTCCCGCTTCGGTTTGAGCAGTTTGTCTTTTTCTGGTCGACATTAGGCCGATGCTCATCACTAAACTAGAGCCCAAAACCACCATAAACAGGAACGGCGTGCCAATTTCGGCCAACTTCATGTGTTGAGGCAAATTGTAGTAAAGCAAAATGCTGATCAAGCCCCTTGGGGTGACAAAGCCTTCGGGCAAAACATGTTCCCTTTTAAAGAAATATAAATAAGCAAATCTGATGACATAAATGCTGCCCAGCATAATGATACCATTGGCAATGATATTGAAATTGTCCAGCTCGTAAATGTTCATCGTAAAACCAAAAATCACAAAAAAGAAAGTTCTGATGATAAAGGCCGTTTCTGCGGAAAGCTGGTGTAGTTGGGTAAGGTCGTTAGATAAGTTTTTGTAGATAAAGACCGACCTGAACCAAGCGTGTTTAATGGCATCGGCATTGTTAAGGAACAAGCCAAAGGACAAAATAAGGACCAATGCCGATAGGTGGAAGGACTGCCCAATGGCATAAACCATAATCAAAATGGAGATGATCAGAAAGAACTTGATGTGATGCCTTAACCTGCCCATGAGATATAGCAGCGTAATACAGGCTACTACCGATAATAACAAGATAAGGATAGTATTAATGGCTAATTGTCCAAAAGAACCAACTGTGATATGCTGATTGGCCACAGCAAAGTTAAAAAGGATAATCCCTAGGATATCAGAGAACGAGCTTTCGTAAATCACAAATTCCTTGCTTTTCTTATTGATGTTGGAAACGGAAGGAATGGCAATAGCCGAACTGATGACGCTAAAAGGAATGGCATTTACAAAGCATAGGTAAAGCGTTTGTCCTGTAATTTGGTAAATGATAAAGGTAATTACAGCAACTGTTGCAATTAAAATCAGCAACGCCGATAAAAATGCTCCTTTAATGACTTTGTTCTTTTCCCTTGCGTATTTCAGTTCCAACGAACCCTCAAAAACAATCAGAATAAGTCCAACGGTACCTAATGTGGGTAATATTTGTAAAAAGCTAAAAGTATGAATTTGTAGCTTGTCGACTAGAATTCTCAGGCCGATGCCCAATACTAGCAGCAGCAAAACAGATGGTAATTTGGTTCTGCTGGCCACCAAATCAAATAAGTATGAGAAGATGACTAAGGCGCTTAAGACAATAAGTATGGTATAGGTCGTCATATATCCTTTCCTTTTCGACCTTTTATTAAGGTGTTAATTTTTTGCAAACAAAGCTTTAAGCTCTATGGCATCATCAGGTTGCATTTTTCCCGCCAATACCAAACGTAACTGCCTGCGGCGTAATGCGCCCTCGTAAAGTTCGATTTCTTCGGCGGTCTCGGGTTTAATTTCAGGTACTGGAATGGTTCGTCCACTTTGGTCAACCGCTACAAAGGTGTAGTAGGCCTCGTTAGATTTTACCCTTGTTCCCGAAGGGATGTTTTCTGCCCATACGTCCAAGCGCACTTCCACTGAAGTATTGAATGAACGGGTTACTTTAGCTTCAATGGTGATCACATCGCCAAGTTTGATAGGTTGTTTAAACGAAACGTTGTCTACCGAGGCCGTTACCACAATTCTATTACAGTGTTTTTGGGCAGATATGGCCGCGGCAATATCCATCCAATGCAGCAATCTGCCTCCCATCAAGTTATTTAGCGTGTTCGTGTCATTAGGCAGCACGAGCTCATTCATCACCGTAAACGAATTTTTTGGACTTTTTACGTTTAAACTCATAGTGGCAAAAATACAGAAATTAACGAGTTATAGTCTAATAAAATTTGCTAGGCCAAAAACTTGTTCCCTAATTACGAGCTCTTTTAATAATAATTATTTGTTTTTTATTCTTTTATATTAAAATTAATAAATA
>NZ_JBCNMT010000015.1:0-14221 GCF_039594775.1 Pedobacter sp.
ATCATAAAAACCAAAAACACACATAAAAACAAATAGAAAATCCAAAAAAAAAATAGATTCAAGCCATAGATATTACATAAAAACTACATACAAAAACCGATACTGACCCCGAATATTCGGACAGCATGACGAACCGCCGGTTTAATATCACCCTGGCCTACCTGCCTGGGTAGGCAGCTAGCGAAGCGGAAAGCTATGCAATAAACCGAGCCTTGGCGAGCTCACCGAAGGTAATTTATTTCAGATTCAGCAAAACAAAGCCGACCTCTTGCCTTAAAATCAACTAAAATAATAGCCGAACTCAAGTTTATAGATGGCCCTTCCCATTACCTTATTAAAGAATGAACCATTAGAATATCCGTCCAACTAAATGGATAGAATGGAATATTGCTTTATGAAATTAGAAAAATTAGATTTCTTGATAGGCTGAGCCTTGGATAATGCCCCTACGCTCTATCTCTTTATCAATATAAGATTGTATCGACGATTTTTTGATACCCCAGTTTGGCGCAATCAGCAAATCCCAATCAGAAATACCAAAAAGACGTTGGATCACAATATCTGGACGTAGCAACGGGATTAATTCGCAAAGCAAATCAGTATACTCTTCTAAACTGAATAGCTTAAAAGGATTTTTCTTGTATTTAACGCCCATAATAGAACCTTCCACAATGTGCAAATGATGAAATTTCACAAATTTAATTTGCGGAAACCTGTTGATTTCATGAATATAACCGTGCATCATCTCTCTGGTTTCCCAAGGAAAACCGAAAATAGTGTGCACACAAAGATTAAGTTTTGTATTTTCCAACAGCTTTACAGCTTCCACAAACTCTCCATGGCTACAGCCACGGTTAATCTGGTCCAATGTTTCATCATATATGGATTCCATCCCCATTTCCAAATCCACATCATATCTATCAGTATAACTTTCCAATAGCGCTACTTTTTCTGCATCAATACAATCCGGACGCGTACCCACCGCAAACCCCACTACTTCTTCACTGTTGATAGACAAGGCTTCATCATACATCATTTTCAAATAATGTGTGGGTGCGTAGGTATTGGTATTGGGCTGGAAGTAAACAATGAACTTTTCTGCACGGTAAGAGTTACGTGCCCTTCGCATGCCTTCTATCAATTGTTCTTGAATGGTTGGAAGTTTTCTAGAAAGTTCAGGTGTAAATGAATCGACATTACAATAGGTACAGCCACCATAGCCCTTACTACCATCACGATTGGGACAGGTAAAGCCGCCATCAACAATTACTTTAAACACCCGTTGACCATTATAGTGCTCACGTAAGTAGGTCCCGTAGTTGTTATAACCCTTTATGCCCGAATCCAATGCTGTTCCCATTGCCACAAAAATACAGAAAATAGATTTTAGATTTACGATTTTAGATTTACGATTTTAAGAAGCAGGGCTTTTATTGGAAAGTTAGCGTAAAGACAGGAGGAAGTTTCTCAAAGAACGCAAAGGGTTTAGCGTTAATTTTATTGAAAACCTCGTAGGTTTGGCTTAAAAAATAAAAGCAGTATAGAGACTCCTCGAAACTCGGAATGACAAAAAGAAAGGGAACATCACTTAAGATACTCCCTTCCTCCTTTTTTTTGGTTAAGCCTTAATTGTTAGCGGCTTCCTTTTTTCTATTGATTAACAAATAAATAGGAAGGCCAAGTAAAACGATTATTAATCCAGGCCAAGTATATTGCTGTTTATAAATCAGGAGCAGAATACAGAAAGCAGCTCCAATTAACAGATAAATAACTGGCGTAACTGGATAAAGCCATGTTTTGTATGGTCTTTCTATACCAGGTTTCTTTATCCTCAAATAAATCACTCCAAAAACGGTAATCATATAGAATAATACAATTACAAAAGAGATCATATCTAAAAGGTTACCATACTGTCCACTTAAACATAGTACAGAAGCCCAAATGCCTTGCATCCAAAGTGATTTTGCAGGAACTCCATTTTTATTATTATGTAAAGCTGCTTTAAAAAACATTCCGTCTTTGGCCATCGTCTGAAAAACCCTAGCACCCGCCAACACAATTCCGTTCACGCAACCGAAAGTAGAAATCATGACCAATACCGCCATAATGATAGTACCTATTCCGCTTCCAAAAATCTGCTCTGAAACCACTACTGCCACCCTATCGTTAGGCGCAAATGCAATAGCATCTCTGTTTAACGCATTGAGGTATACAAAATTAACCAACAGATAAAGAATCATTACCGCTGTAGTTCCCAAAACCATTGAACGCACTACATTTTTCTTAGGATTCTCAATCTCTCCCGAAACAAAGGTCACATTTTCCCAAGCCACACTAGAAAATACCGAACCCACCATCGCGGCCGCAATACCACCTAATATGGTCATTCCCGAAATAGATTCCCACCCCGATTTCAGCAGGTTAGCGCTGGCATCTGTTTTGAGGTTGTTGAAAGCATCCCATCCAAAACTCATATTCTCACTCCAAAAATTACTTTTTACCAAAAGGAAACCTAGAACAATTAGACCAATTAGCGCAACAATTTTAGATCCTGTAAAGATATTCTGTAACAGTTTTCCCCCTTCTACTCCTCTGGTATTGATATAGGTGAGCAACAGAATAACCCCAATGGCTAAAATCTGTATCCAGGTAATTTTATATCCTCCGCTTTGAAAAATTGGGGCGGCATCATTTAGCGCAGGTATCAGGTAGGCAGTGAACTTACCAAAGGCTACGGCAACTGCGGCAATAGTACCGGTTTGGATTACCGCAAACAGGCCCCATCCATAGAGAAAGCCCATCATTTTGCCAAAAATCTCTTTCAGGTAAGTGTATTGTCCTCCCGCTTTGGGGAACATGGAAGAAAGTTCTCCGTAAGAAATTGCAGCTGCCACGGTCATCACTCCGGTGATCAGCCAAACCACAATTAGCCAATATCCAGAACCGAGATTCCTCATAATGTCGGCGCTCACAATAAAAATACCACTGCCGATCATAGAACCCATCACTAGCATTACGCCATCAAAAAGACCCAATTTACGTTTAGAAGAGACTTCCTCTTGTTGATTTTCCATTTGTTTAGTTTAGTTTTTGGTTATTACTAGCTAATATAGAAAAAGCATATTAATAATTACTTTACGGTTTGGCTTATTTGAGTTTTATAACTATATCGATACAATAACAAAACACAATACCCTCCATGCAAACGGATACATGGACTTTGATTGACGCTTGGTTTATTGGGAGTTAAGGCTACACTGGATTTCCTAAAGTTTTTTTCGGAGCAAAGCACAAAATATATTGACAATCAAATATTTTTTTTTCTACCTTGTGTATTGAATATCAACTAAACAACTAAATATAAATTTAAACTATGGATTTTTTACAAAACAATCTTATTTATGCCGTTCCTCTACTTGGCTTAGTAGGCATTTTGGTTATGGCGGTAAAAAGCGCCTGGGTAAACAAGCAAGATGCCGGTGATGCGAACATGAAAGAATTGGCCGGTTACATTGCAGATGGCGCTATGGCCTTCTTGAAAGCTGAATGGAAAATTTTAAGCATTTTCGCGGTATTGGCCGGCGCTTTATTAGCTTACTCTGGTACTGTAACAGAGGTAAATGGCAAAGCTATCCATTCAAGCTGGATCATCTCCATTGCCTTTATTTTTGGTGCTGTATTTTCCGCTACAGCAGGGTACATAGGAATGAAAGTAGCCACAAAGGCCAACGTTAGAACCACACAGGCGGCCAGAACAAGCTTGAAACAAGCTCTCAAAGTGAGCTTCACCGGCGGCACAGTAATGGGCTTAGGTGTTGCAGGCTTAGCGGTATTAGGTTTAGGCGGCTTATTCATTGTTTTCCTAAAATATTTTAATGTGATAAATGCCAATAGCAACGAAATGAAAACTGCTATTGAAGTGTTAACTGGATTTTCTTTAGGTGCCGAATCTATCGCTCTTTTTGCTCGTGTGGGTGGCGGTATCTATACCAAAGCTGCCGACGTTGGTGCTGACTTGGTAGGTAAAGTGGAAGCAGGCATTCCTGAAGATGATGTACGCAACCCTGCTACCATTGCAGACAACGTGGGCGACAACGTGGGTGACGTAGCCGGGATGGGTGCCGATTTATTTGGTTCTTATGTAGCCACCATATTAGCGACCATGGTACTAGGACAAGAAATTACTGTAACCGATAATTTTGGTGGAATGTCGCCTATTTTATTGCCAATGGTCATTTGCGGTCTAGGTATTATCTTCTCGATAATTGGTACTTGGTTTGTAACCATTAAAGACGAAAAATCTAACGTTCAAAATGCGCTCAACTTAGGTAACTGGTCGTCAATTATTATTACTGGCATTGCATCCTTCTTTTTAGTAAAATGGATGTTGCCCGAAACATTAAGTTTACGTGGTTACGAATTTTCGAGCATTAACGTATTTTACGCCATTGTAGTAGGGTTGGTAGTGGGCACTATTATGAGTATTGTTACCGAATATTACACAGCTATGGGTAAAGGTCCTGTTAATTCTATCATCCAACAATCTTCCACGGGTCATGCCACTAACATTATTGCAGGTCTTTCTGTAGGAATGAAATCTACCGTAATTCCGATTTTGGTATTAGCGGGAGGTATTATGGCCTCTTATTATTTTGCAGGTTTGTATGGAGTGGCAATTGCTGCTGCAGGTATGATGGCTACTACGGCCATGCAATTGGCTATTGATGCTTTTGGTCCAATTGCTGATAATGCAGGCGGTATCGCGGAAATGAGTCAATTACCTCCAGAAGTACGTGAGCGCACTGATAACCTAGATGCTGTAGGCAATACTACTGCTGCTACCGGAAAAGGCTTTGCAATTGCTTCGGCGGCTTTAACTTCCTTGGCTTTATTTGCTGCATTTGTAGGCATTGCTGGCATTTCGGCCATTGACATTTACAAAGCCCCTGTTTTAGCGGGTCTATTTGTTGGAGGTATGATCCCTTTTGTATTTTCTGCACTATGTATCCAAGCGGTAGGTAAAGCAGCCATGGATATGGTACAGGAGGTTCGTCGCCAATTTAGAGAAATCCCTGGCATTATGGAGTACAAGGCAAAACCTGAGTACGAAAAATGTGTGGCCATCTCTACACAGGCTTCTATCAGAGAAATGCTGATGCCTGGTGCAATTGCATTAATTACCCCTGTAATTGTGGGTTTCTTGTTTGGTCCAGAGGTATTAGGTGGTTTACTAGCAGGTGTAACGGTATCGGGCGTATTGATGGGTATTTTCCAATCTAATGCTGGTGGTGCTTGGGACAATGCCAAAAAATCATTTGAAAAAGGTGTAGAAATTAATGGTGAGATGTATTATAAAAAATCGGAACCCCATAAATCGTCTGTAACTGGCGATACTGTCGGTGATCCTTTTAAAGATACTTCTGGTCCATCCATGAATATTTTAATTAAACTGATGTCGATTGTTTCATTAGTGATTGCGCCTTATATTGCTATTCCGGCAAATGCTACAAACAACAGCGACATAGAAGTTAAAAAAGAAATCAGAATACAAAAAAGTGTTGATTCTCTCGGTAACGAAAGTATAGATACTTTGGTAAATGAAATCGATACAGTAATCAAAAACTAAATTATTACGAAATAAGAGGGATTTTGCAAAAAATCCCTTTTTCATTTGTAGATATTTTTTTTTAGGTTTGGTGCGTTAATTTTTAAATCAACAAACTAACTAATCAACTAATTATTAATTTATGAATTTAAGAAAGCCTATTGATGTACTTGTTGCCGAATCGGCAGAAAGTGGCGAAGGCACTCTCAAGCGTACCTTGAGCAATAAGAGTCTTGTTGCATTAGGTATTGGAGCAATTATTGGAGCAGGTTTATTCTCGCTAACAGGTATAGCTGCTGCCGAACATGCCGGACCCGCTGTAACATTATCATTCGTATTAGCTGCCATAGGCTGTGCTTTTGCGGGGTTATGTTATGCAGAATTTGCGTCGATGATACCTGTTGCAGGTAGCGCCTACACTTATTCTTACGCAACTATGGGCGAATTTATGGCTTGGATCATTGGCTGGGATTTGGTACTAGAGTATGCACTAGGTGCCGCTACAGTGGGTGTATCCTGGTCTGGATATTTCAATAAACTATTGCACGAATTTGGCTTAGAACTTCCTTTTTATTTAACCAAATCATTTGCAGAAGTTGAAGGTGGAGGTATTAACCTTCCCGCTATCGTGATTGTTTCATTGCTTTCTTTATTGCTACTACGTGGTACAAAAGAATCGGCAAGCCTTAACAACTTCTTGGTAATTGTTAAAGTAGCGGTGGTGATTTTGTTCATCGCTTTAGGATGGAAATTCATCAATCCTGAAAACCACACTCCTTATATTCCTAAAAATACTGGTGTTTATGGCGAATTTGGTATTTCTGGTATTGCTGCGGGTGCTGCCTTGGTATTCTTTGCCTTTATCGGATTCGATGCGGTTTCTACTGCTGCTCAAGAAGCTAAAAATCCTCAAAAGGGTATGCCAATCGGCATCTTGGGTTCATTAGCCGTTTGTACCGTATTATACGTTTTATTTGCTCACGTAATGACAGGTTTGGTTCCTTTCCAAATTTTCAAAGGCGATGCTTCACCTGCTGCTACCGCATTTAAAGTAACAGGTTACAGTTGGTTGCAAATGGGATTAATCATTGCTATTTTGGCTGGTTATACTTCAGTAATCCTAGTGATGTTAATGGGTCAGTCGAGAGTATTTTATACGATGTCTAAAGATGGGTTGTTGCCTAAATTCTTTGGTAGCATCCACTCTAAATACAGAACTCCTTACAAAACCAATCTTTTCTTTATGGTATTCGTAAGTTTATTTGCTGGCTTTGTTCCAGTTACCGACTTAGGTCACATGGTATCTATCGGTACCTTGCTAGCCTTCTCACTGGTTTGTATTGGTGTAATGATCTTGCGTAAAACAGATCCTGATAGAGAGCGTCCTTTCAGAACTCCATTAGTTCCTTTAGTGCCAATTTTAGGTATCGTTGTTTGTGTTTACTTAATGTATTCATTACCTATAGAGGCCTGGATTAGATTAGCGATCTGGATGGCATTGGGTGTAGCCATCTACTTCTTCTACGGTAAGAAAAACTCCGTTTTAGGAAGAAAAGCTAGTGGTCATCAAGAATAATTTCAACCATTTTTCATAGAATAAAAAAGCCCCGAGTAAAATCGGGGCTTTTTTATTCTCCTACTTTTCTTCAACTTTGTTGTATCCGTATTATGCCACCAGAGAAAAGAAAATCCCCCATCCGAAAAGTAAAGCCAAGACCATCCACTCCAGGCAAAAAGAAAGGAAAATCTTTTCCAATGGCTTTAAAAGTGGCAGTAGCAGGTTTATTACTTATACTGCTCTCTCCGTTCTATTATGGCTACATCCTGAGTGGTTTTGTATCCGCTTGGCGCTGGGTGAAAGATTATGGACAGGATCCAAATTACAGAACCTACCATAGCTTCAACATCAAAATACCTAAAAAGCATACCGTGCATGGCATTGACGTTTCTTATTACCAGGGCAAAATTGACTGGCCTAAGGTGAAAGAAATGAAAGAGGATGAGGTGAAGATCAGTTTTGCCTTTATTAAAGCTACAGAAGGGCTTTTACTGGTTGACCCTTATTTTAAACGCAATTGGAGAGAGGCACCTAAGGCAGGTTTAATGTGCGGTGCTTACCATTTCTTTAGGCCAAAAAAAGATGGGAAAGCACAAGCAAAATTCTTTTTACAGGTAGTGAATATTGAGAAAGGTGATTTGCCTCCCGTGGTAGATATTGAAAGTTTGGATGGGGTTAGCCCTGCTAAAATGCGTCTTGAACTTTCAGATTTCCTCAATTATATAGAGATGAAAACCAAGGTGAAACCAATTATTTATACAGGATTAAAATTCTATAAAGATTACTTGGCTGGTGAATTTGAAGATTATCATTTATGGATCGCACATTATTATCAACCTAAATTGAGCCTGGATAAAAACCTTTGGAAATTTTGGCAGCACTCTGATAAAGCTAAAATTAATGGTATTGGCCATGCGGTGGATTTTAATGCTTTTAACGGGGATAGCACGGAGTTGGCAAGGATGTTGGTGAAATAGGTTTATTTTTTAAACCACCTAAGGCATTTTAGTTCGTTTAAGCATAGCCAAATGATGTTCACTGGCTCCATTGCATTGATGGTTGGTTCATTTTTTAAACCACCTAAGACAACTTAGTTCATTTAGTAAACTAAGCTAAGGTCAATCTTATTTACTTTACAAATAAAAAATCCCCAATAACTTACGTCGTTGGGGATTTTTTATTGATAAATTGATTCTTAATTCTTACGCTCTACTTCCCTATCCATTTCCGTCATGTTGACATTGGTTGATTGAGAGAAATCATCTAACAGGTAGTTATTGAAGTAATCAGCTAGCCGCCAGAACATATATTCGGTCATGTCGCCAAAACCGTGACGTTGACCTGGTACAATGATAAAATCGAAACGTTTTCCAGCTTTAATCAGTGCATTAGCTACCCTAACACTATTAGCTGGGTGTACATTGTTATCAATATCGCCATGCATCAACAACAAATGTCCTTTTAGGTTTTTCGCTAAATCTGGATTCTTATCAATCGAATATTTGAAAGAAGTATCTCCTTTTAGGGAAACGATTTCTTTCACACCATGATGTTTTTCACTCCACCAACGGTTGTATATCGCATTATCATGGTTACCCGCTGCAGAAACTGCTACTTTAAAGAAATCAGGATATACCAACATGGCTGCAGTTGACATAAAACCACCTCCAGAGTGCCCTGTGATTCCCACTTTATTAACATCAATAAATGAATACCTATCTGCTAATTGCTCTATGGTTGCTTTTTTATCAGCTAAACCGTAATCACGTAAGTTGCCATAACCATAAGTATGGTACCATTTTGAACGTGCTGGGTGGCCACCTCTATTACCTACAGTTACTACCACATAACCTAATTGCGCCAAACGGTCCATCCTGTCCATGCTACGGCCAAAAGCTTTATTTACCGCTTCTGTTTGCGGACCTGGATACACATACTCAATCACAGGGTATTTTCTGGTTGGATCAAAGTTGAAAGGCTTGTACATTACGCCATACAAATCGGTCACACCATCATCAGCTTTTACCTTAAATGGTTCAGGAAATTTATAACCCGCAGCCATCAATAAAGATAAATCAGTAGTCTCCAACTCCATCACCTTGTTACCATTGTTGTCGTACAAAGTAGATTTTGGAGTGGTATTAACTCTTGAATAATTATCTACAAAGTAACGAGCATCATCGTTCATACTCGAGGCGTGGTCAAAATCGCCAGCATTTAACAATTTCAAGCCTGAACCATCAAAATTCACGCGGTACAGGTGGTAATAATACGGATCTTCTTTAGCCTCACGACCATTAGCCGTAAAATAAAGTACTCTAGCTTTTTCGTCGATGTTTACGATATCCTCGCAATGGAAAGAACCTTTGGTGATTTGGTTTTTCAGCTTTCCGTTTTCATCAAACAAATAAAAATGGCCCCAGCCATCACGCTCACTCCAATGAATTAGCTCTTTACCACCGTTCACCAAACCCGGACGTTGCACTTCCACATAAGTATTAAAACGCTCTTCGATCAAAGGTTGTACCGTACCGCTCGCTACGTCTACCACACAAACATCAATACGCTTCAAATCACGACTGGTACGGCTCATATAAAATTTACCATTATCACCTAACCAAACCGCTGGACGGAATTCATTATCTCTATCTGTGCTTAATGCTGGCTTGCTGTAAGTATTTAAACTTTGGTCTTTAAAAGCCGCAACGTTTAATTTTTTACTCGTTTTTTGGGCGAAATTAAACAACCAAACTTCATCTTGTGGAGCTTCGGCTTCGCCCGGCATTTGATACTTGTAAGTTTCCAAAGTTGGTCTACCTGCACTAACGCTATTGATTACCCAAAGATCTTTTACTTTCCTGCTATCTGAACGTTGTATGACAAAGTATTTTGAATCTGGCGACCAAAGCACAAATGCTCTTCTACGCTTTTTATCATTTTTAATTATTTCTTCATTGTTCTCGCCGCTACCATCGCTTCCAAAAGCGTATGATTTTACCCCATCTTTAGTCAATTGATGTTCCACAATGGTGCTATCTTCTTCATTTTTAAGAGCCTTTTGATAGTTGGCCTTATCCATCCAAAATAGGTTGTAGTTACGGGTAAAGATGATGGCAGACGAATCTGGCGCTACCGCTCCCCAGTTTGGCTTTGCTTTGGGTCTTTTAAAATCTTTGATCTCAGATAATTTTCCACCAGCTAGTTCATACTGGAATTTGAAGATTTTCTTCTGCATTGAATCGGCTGCATTCTTATCCTTTCTATCTGGTTTTACTTCATCAATAGTACTTTTTATCTCGAAAGTCAACGACTTTTCATCGTTGCTGAATTTTAAGTTTTCTATCGGAAGGTGTTGCGCATCAAAGGGATCACGGGTAATCAAAGTGATTTCCGCAGCCAACTTTGCTGGGTCAAAAAGTTGCT
Organism: Pedobacter sp.; assembly: GCF_039594775.1. Taxonomy (GTDB): domain Bacteria; phylum Bacteroidota; class Bacteroidia; order Sphingobacteriales; family Sphingobacteriaceae; genus Pedobacter. Next base: position 10,587 of record NZ_JBCNMT010000015.1, read on the forward strand.
TTTTATTTCTCGAAGCAGGTTCAACGATGTACCAATTCTTCCCGCTAGGTGTTTCATATTCGTACCAGAAACGATTGCTTTGTTTTAACCAATGCGGGTCAACACTGGTCGAATAAATCATTTTTCGCAGTTTACTGGGCGAAAAACGGGCCGCCATCTGGTAGTTAGCTTTTTGTGGTACCTGAAGCGTTTCTGTAGTGGTAATTGTTTTGGTTTGTGCATTGGCTGCCACCCCTGAAAACAAGCCTAACAGTGAGAACAAGTAGAGTTTTTTCATTTATTTAGTTAGTTAAGTAATAGAAATTTGAATGAGCTAATTTAAATCAAAAAGATGTGAGCGTAACGGTTTTTATGTAATAATTGAGTGAGTTTATTTCAACACTTTTATACTTCTTAAAAGGATACGCAAATATTTATCAACACCGTTATCAATTCTGATGTTATTGCTTAGTTTTGTTCGTATTTATAGTACTTTATGAAAAGATTTTTCTTACCTCTTATGGCATTGGCACTGGTTTATGGAGCTGGGTGCCAATCAAAATCACAAACTGCCAAAACTAGTGAAACTAAGGATAGCGTAACTAATGTGGCCAATACAGAACCAACTGAAAATCAAAGCACCCCTGTTGATACTAAAAATATTAAGGTAGCTGATGCGAAAACAATATTGGCAAGACCGCAGGTCCCAATTTTATGCTACCACCAAGTACGTAACTGGAGAGCTACGGATGGTGCCATGGGCAAAGACTATACCGTAGAGATACAAAACTTTAAAGACCAAATGAAAATGTTGTCGGACAGTGGTTATCACACCATTTTGCCTGATCAGCTTTATGCTTATTTAAACGAGGGCAAAGCACTTCCAAAGAAGCCTATTATGCTTACTTTTGATGATACGGTTTTAGATCAATATACTGTGGTTAACCCAACCCTAAAGAAATATGGATACAAAGCTGCTTATTTCATCATGACGGTTTCCATTGGCAAAAAAGGCAAGTTTGTAAATTACATGAGTGCAGAACAGATTAAAGAACTTGCTGACGAAGGCAATACCATTGGTAGCCATACGTACGACCATAAAAACTTTAAAAAATACACAGGTAAAGATTGGGAAGAACAATTAGATAAACCAACCAAAAAGCTGGAAGAAATTACTGGTAAAAAAATCGAGTACTTCGCTTATCCATTTGGTTTATGGAACAAAGAAGGCTTTCCAGAGCTAAAGAAAAGAGGCTTTAAAATGGCTTTCGCTTTGGCTGATAAACGTGATGAGAATGATCCTTTAATGTGCGTTAGAAGAATTATTGCCAGCGGCCATTGGAGCCCTAAAACTTTGCACAATAATATTGTAAAAAGCTTTTAAGATGATTTAAACCACATTTTTGTTAAGCACATTTTGCTAAATTAATAATGAAAAAATTTCTAGTTGGGGCATTATTTTTATGCCCCTTTCTATTTTCGGGCTGCCAATCTTCTTCCGGCGAAAGCAGTTTAAGCGCTACCACCAAAACTAACGATACTTCTTCTGTTACCGCTGCGCCAAAAACCGACACTTTAAAAGCGGCTGATGCAGCGACTATTTTAGCCAAAAAAGAAGTACCAGTATTGTGCTACCACCAAATAAGGGAATGGCTACCGAGTGATGGTAAACGAGCAAAAGATGATATTATCTCTCCTGCTAAATTTAAAGAACACGTTAAAATGTTGGCCGATAGCGGGTATCAATCGATACTTCCCGACCAGCTTTATGACTATTTGGTTTACGGTAAAAAACTTCCAGAAAAGCCAATTATGTTCACTTTTGATGATACGGACTTGGACCAATATACCGTGGCCTACCCTACCTTAAAACAGTATGGCTTTAAGGGGGTCTATTTCATCATGACGGTTTCCATTGGCAAAAAAGGAAGAATTGCCTACATGAACGCTCAACAAATCAAGGAGCTTTCTGACCAAGGTAACGTGATTGCCAGCCATACCTACGACCATAAGAACTTTGCTAAGTTCAATGAGGAAGATTGGAAAACACAGATTGACGAACCCACTCAAAAATTGGAAAAAATTACGGGTAAAAAAGTTGAATACTTCGCTTATCCTTACGGAGTTTACAAAAGCAGTTCCTTGCCAAAATTAAAGGAACACGGTTTTAAAGCAGCTTTTATCCTTTCTACCAAAAGAGACGAAAACTATCCTCTATACACCATTAGGAGAATTATTGACCCAGGAAATTATACGGCTAAAAATCTATTGCATAGCATTAAAAAGAGTTTTAAGTAAAACAATTATTAATGAAATAAAAAAGGCTTAAACTTAAATGTGAAAAGTTGCCTAAATGAACCACATAGACACATAGCAAACTCAATAGTATTAATATCTTTAATTGTTATCTACTATAATTGTATAATAACACCCCTATTTGTCCATGTGATTGTGTTTTCTCCTTAATTACCTTTAAGCAATTTCCTGAATAAGGTATGTTTTTCCATTGAAAAGAATCTGTTCACCTACAGGTTTACCAATCAGCAATTTACCAATTGGCGATACTGCTGAAATAGCAAAATAAGTTTTACCTTCCAATTGTAATTGACCTGCACTAATACTGATGTAAAAACTCCCTTGATTGGTGATGACCAAGCTACCATTTCGAGCAGTGTGTGTGTCTCCTATATCCTTTAAAGATTGTAAGATGGCCCTTTGCTGTTGCGCGTCAGCCAACAACTGCTTATTACGATTAATGTCCTGTTGAGCCATTTCGCGACCTGTTTCAAACTTATCCCCTGCACTACTTTTGGTGTCATCATTACTAGCTTCCTGAGCCTGTAATAAAGCTTCGTTCGCCGTGGCAATGCGCTGTTCTACAAAATTTAAGCAAAGCTGATAGAGTTCGTTTTTTAGTTGCATCAATTGGGTAGTTGGTTGGTTTTTTGGTTGGTTAGTTGTTTAGGAGCTACAGCAAGGGAGAACATCGAACATTCTCCCTAACTAAATGCTATAAAAATATTGTTATCCTTCTATCCATTTCACCTTATCGGCCATTGGCGTGCGGTTAGCCTCACGTTGTTCGGCATTATGGTAGCCCATATAGAACAAGCCGTAGCATTTCTCATTTTCGGCCAAGCCTAAAAAATCTCCTAAGTGGTCAATCAATGGAGGTGAGCTCCAGTAAGCACCAACGTTTAAAGCTTCAGCGGTTAAGGCCATATTTTGTACGGCACAACCAACAGCAGCAATTTCTTCCCAATTTGGCACTTTATCTTCATGAAATTGAATATTGATGGCAACAATCACCTCAGCCTGCGATGTTTTTTGTCCAAAACTGTCGTATTTTTTCTGAAGGAACTTTTCGGCAGGGACTGTTTCTTTATAAATCCTACCCAACTCAGCACCAAGTTTGGCTTTGCCTTCTTTTCTGATGACTGTAAAGCGCCAAGGCTGTGTTAATTTATGGGTTGGTGCATAATTAGCACTTTCTAAAATCTGCTCAATGATATTAGTTGGAATTTCCTGTTGTATGTAGCTTTCAGGAAAAATACTTCTCCTATTCTTTATAATTGTTGATAAAATTTCTGCTTTTGAACTCATTTTCAAAAATAGCATTTTACATACAGCATTAATGTTTAGCATTTGTAAAATTG